>NZ_CP085237.1:105000-4322385 GCF_044809035.1 Sutcliffiella horikoshii
ACCCTACATAAATGGACGCACGAAAACCCAAACCAAACAGAATGACAGTTTTTAGCGAAGGTTATCTATTGAATTTTTTCATAAGGTCTTATATATTTTACTTATAGTCAAAGATAGTCAAGGTCAGATGGGAGGATAGCATGAGAAACATATCTGATGTCATTGAGCAATACTTGAAACAGGTGTTGGAGGGGAGCAGGGAGAATTCTGCAGAGATAAAACGCAGTGAGATTGCAGATAAGTTTGAATGTGTGCCCTCTCAGATTAATTATGTGATTAATACTAGATTTACGATTGAACGTGGATATTTGGTGGAGAGCAAGCGCGGAGGCGGCGGTTATATCAGGATTATCAAAATCAAGCCGCACGACCATTTGCATTTGATCGACCAGCTTATAGAACTAATAGGTGTGAGAGTTTCCCAAGCTAGTGCGGAGGATGTTATCTTTCGTTTAGTGGAAGAGAAGGTGATTTCCGCTAGGGAGGCGAAGATAATGGTTAGTGTCATGGACCGCTCTGTCTTATATTTGGGCTTGCCTGAAAGAGATGAATTGCGGGCAAGGATGTTAACGGCCATGCTGACTACACTGAAGTATAGGTAGGGGGGATAAAGATGGTATGCCAAGAATGTAATGAGCGACCAGCTGCTTTGCATTTTACTAAAATTATAAATGGTGAGAAATCAGAGATTCATATATGTGAGCAATGTGCACAAGAAAAAGGTAGTATGTCGATGTTTACAGGGGGTTCAGGTTTTTCCATTAACAACCTGATTGCCGGATTGTTGAATACGGAACAGGCGATTCAAAGCCCACAGCAGGAAGATCTTGAGCCGAGGAAGATACTGCAGTGTGAGCGTTGTAAGATGACGTTTCCGCAGTTTACGAAGGTTGGCCGGTTTGGGTGTTCGGAGTGTTATCATACTTTTTCCGACAAAATGCAGCCCATTTTGAAAAGATTGCACAGTGGGAATACCTTGCATGCAGGAAAGATTCCGAAAAGAATTGGTGGGAGTATGCATGTTAGGAAAGAAATTGATTCGCTGAGAGAGGAATTACAGGAGCTTATTTTACAGGAAGAATTCGAGAGTGCGGCGAATACTAGAGATAGAATTAGAGAATTGGAAAGGCAACTGAGTGAAAAAAGAGAGGGGGAGCAGTAGATGTCTCTTGAACACTTTTTGAATAATGCGGTGAGTTCTTGGATGAAGCAGGAGGGGCCGGACTCAGATATTGTTCTTAGCAGTAGAGTTAGGCTTGCTAGAAATTTAGAAAAGCTCCAGTTTCCGACTGTGGCGAGCAATGAGGAAGCCAAGCAGATAGTGGATATCATGAAACAGCATTTTGGCGAAAAGAAGTTTCAGGATCTCGGGGAGCTAGAGTTTCTTTTAATGGAGGAATTGAATGCCTTAGAGAAGCGAGTACTGGTAGAAAAGCACTTGATCAGTCCACAACTGGCGGAGGATTCGGCATTTGGAGCATGTTTGTTATCACCGAATGAAGAAGTGAGCATTATGATAAATGAGGAGGATCATATCAGGATTCAATGCTTGTTTCCCGGACTGCAGCTAAATGAAGCGTTGCAGGTGGCCAATTCATTGGATGATTGGATAGAAGAAAAGATTGATTATGCGTTTGATGAAAAACGAGGATACTTAACGAGCTGCCCGACCAATGTGGGAACGGGGCTACGAGCTTCGGTCATGATGCATTTGCCGGCATTGGTGCTGACACAGCAGATGAACAGAATTGTTCCGGCAATTAACCAATTGGGATTAGTTGTTAGAGGAATTTATGGAGAAGGCAGCGAAGCTTTAGGGAACATCTTTCAAATTTCCAACCAAATGACACTCGGCAAGTCCGAAGAGGATATTGTCCAGGATCTTATGGGTGTGGTGCAACAACTTATTTCTCAAGAGCGCTCTGCCAGGGAAGCATTAGTCAAAACTTCGAACATACAATTAGAAGATAGGGTATTTCGCTCATATGGATTGTTGGCACACAGTCGTGTCATGGAGACGAAAGAGGCGGCAAATTGTTTGTCAAATGTGCGGCTTGGTATAGACTTAGGCTATATCACCGACATTTCGAGATCAATTTTGAATGAATTAATGATATTGACTCAACCTGGCTTCTTGCAACAATATGCAGGAGGACCATTAAAGCCTAATGAAAGAGATGTTCGCAGGGCTAGCTTGATTCGGGAAAGAATGCGATTAAATAGATAAATTATTCGGGAGGCGAATGGATATGATGTTTGGTCGATTTACAGAAAGAGCGCAAAAAGTATTGGCATTGGCACAGGAAGAGGCATTACGCCTAAGCCATAATAATATTGGAACAGAGCATATCCTGCTCGGACTGGTTAGAGAAGGTGAAGGGATTGCTGCGAAAGCGCTGATTGCCCTTGGCTTGGGACCTGAAAAGATTCAAAAAGAAGTAGAAAATCTGATTGGAAGAGGTCAGGACAGTGGTCAGGCAATCCCCCACTATACACCTAGAGCGAAGAAGGTAATTGAGCTTTCCATGGACGAAGCGCGTAAACTTGGTCATTCCTACGTAGGAACAGAGCATGTATTGCTTGGTTTGATCCGCGAGGGGGAAGGCGTTGCGGCACGAGTGTTGAACAACTTGGGAGTAAGCTTGAACAAGGCGCGCCAGCAAGTGTTGCAGCTCCTTGGAAGCAACGAGTCTTCCGGAGGACATCAAGGCGGTACATCTAATAATGTGAACACGCCTACACTTGATAGCTTGGCAAGAGACTTGACAGCGGTCGCACGTGAGGGAAGCCTGGATCCTGTTATCGGACGAAGCAAGGAGATTCAGCGTGTGATTGAGGTGCTTAGCCGCAGAACGAAAAATAACCCGGTATTAATCGGGGAGCCCGGTGTAGGTAAAACAGCCATAGCAGAAGGACTTGCACAACAAATCGTGAGCAATGAAGTACCGGAAATTCTTCGGGATAAGCGTGTTATGACTCTCGACATGGGTACGGTTGTTGCAGGTACCAAATACCGCGGGGAGTTTGAGGACCGCTTGAAAAAGGTGATGGATGAAATTCGCCAAGCTGGTAACATCATTCTTTTCATTGATGAGCTTCATACTTTAATTGGTGCAGGTGGAGCAGAGGGTGCCATTGACGCATCCAACATCTTAAAGCCTTCCTTGGCACGCGGGGAATTACAATGTATCGGTGCAACCACACTAGATGAGTACCGTAAATATATCGAAAAGGATGCAGCACTTGAGCGCCGCTTCCAGCCAATCACAGTGGATGAGCCGACAGCCGCGGAATCCATTCAGATTTTAACTGGACTTCGCGACCGTTATGAAGCGCATCATCGTGTATCCATTACAGATGAGGCGATTGAGCAGGCGGTTAAACTTTCCGATCGTTACATTTCCGACCGCTTCCTGCCGGATAAAGCGATCGACTTAATAGATGAAGCAGGATCAAAAGTACGGCTTCGTTCCTTCACCACTCCTCCTAACTTGAAGGAGTTAGAAGTGAAATTGGAGTCTGTTCGAAATGAAAAGGATGCTGCTGTGCAGAGCCAAGAATTTGAAAAGGCTGCATCTTTAAGAGATACAGAGCAGCGTCTTCGTGAACAATTAGAAGAAACGAAAAAAACCTGGAAAGAAAAGCAGGGACAAGAGAATTCTGAGGTGACAGTGGAAGATATTGCAATGGTAGTATCAAGCTGGACGGGAATTCCGGTATCAAAGCTTGCACAAACAGAAACAGATAAACTGTTAAACATGGAATCTTTACTGCACTCCCGTGTCATTGGGCAGGATGAAGCGGTTAAGGCAGTATCGAAAGCGGTTCGCCGTGCACGTGCCGGCTTGAAAGATCCAAAGCGTCCGATCGGTTCCTTCATATTCCTTGGGCCTACTGGTGTGGGTAAAACCGAGCTTGCGAGAGCGTTGGCAGAATCTATCTTCGGTGATGAGGATGCGATGATTCGTATTGATATGTCTGAGTACATGGAGAAGCATTCGACTTCCCGTCTTGTTGGTTCTCCTCCTGGATATGTGGGATATGATGAAGGCGGCCAGCTGACGGAAAAAGTTCGTCGCAAACCGTATTCTGTCATCCTGTTAGACGAAATTGAAAAGGCACATCCTGATGTGTTCAATATTTTATTACAAGTGCTAGAGGACGGCCGCCTGACAGATTCGAAGGGTCGCACGGTAGACTTCCGTAACACGCTTGTTATTATGACATCCAATGTTGGTGCGGACGCCTTGAAGCGCAATAAATATGTCGGCTTTAATGTTCAAGATGAGAACCAGAATTATAAAGACATGAAAGGAAAAGTGATGGATGAGCTGAAAAAGGCGTTCCGTCCAGAGTTCCTGAACCGTGTCGATGAAATGATTGTGTTCCACTCCTTAGAGAAGACGCATTTGAAAGAAATCGTAACCTTGCTATCTGAGCAGTTAACGAAGCGCCTGAAAGAGCAGGATATCGATCTAGAACTGACAGAAGCAGCAAAAGAGAAGATTTCAGAAGAAGGCTACGATCCGGAATATGGTGCAAGACCGTTGCGCCGTGCCATCCAAAAGCATGTGGAAGATAAACTTTCAGAAGAGCTGTTAAAAGGAAATATCGAGAAAGGCAAGAAAATTTCGTTGGATGTAGTTGACGGAGAATTTGTTGTTCGCGATGTGGAAATAGTGAAATAATGTTGCTGGTCGTTTGCATGACTGAATAGAAGTGGAGGTGAGCTCTTATCATAAGGGCTTTCCTCCTTTCTTGTATTTTCCAATGGTTTAGATTAGCGTAATTTGAGTGAAATAAGGTATCATAAAAGAAGGAAAACAATGGTATTTTCATAAAACTCTATTCATAAAGATATTGTTAATATAGAGAGGATTTTTGGATGGCAAAGCGTAAGACAAAGTTTATGTGTAAGGAATGCGGGTATGAGTCACCTAAGTGGATGGGAAAATGTCCTGGGTGCAACGCATGGAATACGATGGTGGAAGAACTAGAAGAGTCCAGGACGCCAAGGCGCGGAGGCTTTACGACATCGTCCTCCACACTCGCTAGAAAAGCAGAATCTATTACGAAAGTGGAAAACATAAAGCAATCAAGGATCTATACAGATATGGAAGAGTGCAATAGAGTGCTTGGAGGCGGATTGGTTCAAGGGTCACTTGTACTGATTGGGGGAGACCCAGGCATCGGGAAGTCTACTTTATTGCTGCAGGTGTGTTGTCAATTGGCATTGAAAAAACATCGTGTCCTTTACATATCCGGGGAAGAATCTGTTCAGCAGACAAAGCTGCGGGCAGATCGTTTAGGCGTACAGGCAGAAGAGTTGTATGTTTTGTCAGAAACGGACTTTGAGCTTGTTGCAAAAGCGGTGGATGATGTCCAGCCTACTTTGCTTGTCGTCGACTCCATTCAAACCGTTTACCATCCTGCCGTTACTTCTGCTCCAGGAAGTGTGTCGCAGGTTAGAGAGTGTACGTCTGAGTTGATGAGGATCGCCAAGACAAAGAATATTGCCGTCTTCATCGTAGGACATGTTACCAAAGAAGGGTCCATTGCAGGCCCGCGTCTTTTGGAGCATATGGTGGACACTGTGTTGTATTTTGAAGGAGAAAGACACCATACGTATCGTATTTTGCGCTCGGTGAAAAATAGATTCGGTTCTACTAACGAAATTGGGATTTTTGAAATGAAGGAAGAGGGGTTGACGGAAGTAAAGAACCCGTCAGAAATCTTTTTAGAAGAACGGTCAAAGGGAGCTGCAGGTTCCACAGTTGTCGCGTCAATGGAAGGTACAAGGCCCGTATTGGTTGAAATTCAGGCATTGATCTCTCCAACAGGTTATGGAAATCCACGAAGAATGGCAACCGGAATCGACCATAACAGAGTTTCGCTCATTATGGCAGTACTCGAAAAAAGGGTCGGGTTGTTGCTTCAGAACCAGGATGCCTATTTAAAGGTGGCGGGTGGGGTAAAACTCGATGAACCAGCCATTGACCTCGCAGTAGCGGTCAGCATCGCTTCTAGCTTCCGGAACCAAACGTCTGAACCAACAGATGTGGTAATCGGCGAAGTGGGGCTGACAGGTGAGATCAGACGCGTATCCCGTATCGAACAACGTGTCCAGGAAGCGGCGAAGCTCGGATTCAAACGAGTGATTATACCCGCGAAAAACCTGGGAGGTTGGACCATTCCGAAAGAGGTCAATGTAATCGGTGTAAACACTATTGACCAGGCTCTTCAATATACTCTAGGGGGATAGAGATGGAAGATCAACGGCAGAAAGAAAAAATCATGGCAGATACATTACAGTTTATTGCACCCGGAACACCTATTCGGGAGGGAATCAATAATATTCTAAGATCCCAAACCGGCGGACTTGTAGTCGTGGGTTTCAATGATAAAGTGAAAGAAATGGTAGATGGTGGCTTTTCTATCAACTGCCATTTCAGCCCGGCATATATTTATGAGTTGGCTAAAATGGACGGTGCCATCATCCTGAATGAAAAAGGGACAAAAATAATTTATGCCAATGCACAATTAACTCCTAACTCTACCATCATTTCTACGGAAACAGGAATGAGGCACCGTACGGCAGAACGGGTGGCGAAGCAGACAGGCTGTCTTGTCGTAGCGATATCTCAGCGTCGTAATGTCATTACCTTATATAAAGGCGACTTCCGGTATGCGCTCCGGGATATTGGGGTTATTTTCACCAAAGCCAATCAAGCGATCCAAACGCTCGAAAAATATAAAACCGTCCTTGACCAAGGAATTACGAATCTTGGTGCCTTGGAATTTGAAGAACAGGTATCATTATCGGAACTTTTACAGGTGATACACCGTATAGAAATGGTACTGCGCATTAAAAACGAAATTCTCAGCTACATTAATGAGCTTGGAACGGAAGGCAGGCTAATCCGTCTGCAAATGACTGAACTCCTTGCCCATATTGAAGAAGAGGCAATTCTACTTATTAAGGATTATTGTGTAGATAAAGAAATGGATGCTTTTATGATTTTAAGCAGATTGCAGGAATTGGCAAATACCGATCTGTTGGACGATGCTGTTATTTTGAAGATGCTCGGATATTCAGGATTTATGAACCCTGATGAGATTGTCCTGCCAAGAGGCTATAGAGTTTTGCATAAGATTCCTAGACTTCCTCCGCTCGTCATTGAAAACCTTGTCTGCAGATTCTGGAATTTAAAGCATATTCTCCAGGCAACAGTGGAAGAATTAGACGATGTGGATGGGATCGGTGAGGTACGGGCCCGGAAAATTAAAGAAGGATTGAAACGGATCCATGACCAGTTGCAAATCGACCGTCAAATGTAAACCTGCCAAGTCAGGAATGTGACAAAATCCTTACAAAAGTAAATTAAAAGTTTTTTCGACGTTTTATTTAAAGGAAACTGTTTATAATGATTAAAGGGAGGTGAGGCAATGTTAAGGCGTACGGTTCAACTATTCTTTTTAATTCTTGGAGGAACATTGGGAATCTTTTTCATTCCCGAGTTGTTTTCCCTTTTGAATCTAGGGGATGTCCCTATTCTTTCGAAGCCTTATACTGTTGCGATTTTAGGAGCAATTATATTTTTCATCCTTACTTTTTGGTTAGTGGATTATGTTGTAGGATTCATTAAATGGATAGAGGAGTCTTTGGTGAAAGCGCCGGTTACCGATGTTTTATTTGGTAGTTTGGGACTAATTTTCGGACTGATTGTCGCGTATCTGGCTGTTATACCTTTAGAAAGAATCCCGTTTGTCAGCGCCATTTTCCCTATTTTCATTACCATTCTATTAGGATATCTTGGCTTTCAAGTAGGCTTTAAAAAACGAGATGAATTAGTGAGTTTATTTTCAATCTCCTCAAAATTCGGGAAGAAAAAATCAGTAGAAGATGACGAATTGGATTTATCCTCAAAAAAGCTTAAAATCTTGGATACAAGCGTTATTATCGATGGCAGAGTCGCAGATATTTGCCAAACCGGCTTTCTAGAAGGGACAATCGTCATACCGCGTTTTGTTCTAGAAGAGCTGCAGCATATCGCGGATTCTTCAGATGTATTAAAACGAAACCGTGGTCGACGCGGTTTGGATATTTTAAACAGAATCCAAAAAGAATTAGCGATAAAAGTAGAGATATATGAAGGTAATTTTGAAGATATCCAGGAAGTGGATTCGAAGCTTGTAAAGCTAGCAAAATTGACCTCTGGTGTAGTAGTCACCAACGACTTCAACCTAAATAAAGTATGCGAGCTTCAAGGTGTGGAAGTATTAAATATCAACGATCTTGCGAACGCGGTAAAACCTGTCGTTCTTCCAGGTGAAGAGCTGACGGTACAAGTGATCAAAGACGGCAAAGAACATAATCAAGGTGTGGCGTATCTTGATGACGGAACCATGATTGTCGTAGAAGAAGGCCGTGATTACATCGGCAAGCACATTCAGGTACTGGTCACAAGCGTGCTTCAAACATCTGCAGGCCGAATGATCTTTGCCAAGCCCAAACAACTAGAACGGGCAGCATTATAAAAAAATATAAGAACTACTTACCCTCTTAAGCGTTGCTTTAGAGGGTATAAGTTATTTGTACATAAAAACCACCACCCACGGGAGAGTAAAACAATGAACTATCAAGTAATCATCCTGGCAGCAGGACAGGGGAAGCGGATGAAGGCAGGAAAAAACAAACAGTTCATCGAGCTTGAGGGAAAACCGGTCATCATACATACCCTCTCCGTCTTTCAAGCAGATCCATGGTGCAACGAAATCAAACTAGTCATCAATGAAAAAGAAAAAGATATATTCAAAGAACTTTTACATCAATATCCGATACCAAAAATTAACGAAATGGTCATAGGTGGAGAAGAACGGCAGGATAGCGTGTATAATGGGCTTAACTCGCTTCAAACCTCAGAAATAGTATTAGTTCATGATGGTGCAAGGCCGTTCATTTCTCACGAAGTCATCCACAACCTGGTGGAAACTGCGACCAGTGAAGGAGCTGCAATAGTAGGGGTGCCTGTAAAAGATACCATCAAACGTGTAAGCAGGGATGGAGTGGTGGAAGAGACTGTGGAGCGCTCCAGCTTATGGTCTATCCAAACACCCCAAGCTTTTCGTTATCCTATCTTAAAAGAGGCGCACGAAAAAGCAAAAACAGAGAGCTATCTAGGAACCGACGAGGCCAGTCTTGTCGAACGGATCAATGTGCCGGTACACATTGTAGAAGGCGAGTACGAAAACTTCAAACTGACCACACCCGAGGATTTAATCCTTGCAAAAGCTTTTTTACAAAAATAATATACTAACATAATTGGAGAGGTGCACTATGTTTCGAATTGGACAAGGTTTTGACGTACATCAGTTTGCAGAAGGCAGACCACTAATAATCGGAGGCATTACCATCCCTTACGAAAAAGGGCTACTCGGACATTCCGATGCCGACGTACTACTACATACAATTTCCGACGCATGCTTAGGTGCTATCGGAGAAGGGGATATCGGAAAACACTTCCCCGACACAGACCCGGCATTCAAAAATGCGGACTCTGCTGTTTTAATGCAACAGGTATGGGCAATAGTAAAAGAAAAAGGCTATACCCTTGGAAACGTGGACTGCACCATCATTGCACAAAAGCCAAAGATGGCTCCGCATATTGAAACGATGCGTAAACGAATTGCCGAATTGCTAGAAGCGGATGTGGAACAAGTCAACGTGAAAGCCACTACCACCGAAAAACTAGGCTTCACAGGCAGAGAAGAAGGAATCGCCGCCCAAGCAGCCGTCCTATTACTAAAGAAATAGCTACGTGCTTCACAACTTTTATGTTAAAATAATGCTTAGTTTTAAAAACCGTCCGGGCCCGAAAGCCGACGGAAAATGGAGGTAACAACACATGACAGTTCGTGTACGATATGCCCCTAGTCCAACAGGGCACTTACATATAGGAAACGCAAGAACCGCACTATTCAACTATCTGTTTGCACGCAGCCAAAACGGAAAATTCATCATCCGTATTGAAGATACAGATAAAAAGCGTAATATCGCAGGCGGAGAAGAAAGTCAGCTCAAATACCTGAAATGGCTGGGAATGGATTGGGATGAAAGCGTCGATGTAGGCGGCGAATTTGGTCCATACCGCCAATCAGAACGTAATGACATCTACACTAAATTCTATAATGAGCTTTTAGAAAAAGACCTTGCCTATAAATGCTATTGTACAGAAGAGGAACTTGAGGCGGAGCGCGAGGAACAGATTGCCCGCGGGGAGAACCCTAATTACTCCGGCAAGCACAGCAACTTGACCGTTGAAGAACAAAAAGCCTTTGAAGATGAAGGAAGAGAGCCGAGTATTCGCTTTCGCGTACCAAAAGGGAAAGAAATCAAGTTCCATGACATGGTAAAAGGAGACGTATCCTTTGAGTCCGACGGCATGGGTGACTTTGTTATCGTGAAAAAGGACGGAACACCTACTTACAATTTTGCAGTAGCTGTTGACGATCACCTTATGCAAATTTCCCACGTCCTTCGTGGCGATGATCATATTTCGAATACCCCTAAACAAATCATGATTTTTGAAGCATTAGGCTGGGATGTTCCAACATTCGGTCACATGACATTGATTGTGAACGAAAGCCGCAAGAAATTAAGTAAGCGTGATGAGTCCATCATCCAGTTTATTGAGCAATATGAGGAGCTCGGCTATCTGCCAGAGGCCTTGTTCAACTTCATTGCCTTGCTTGGATGGTCTCCTGTCGGGGAAGAGGAAGTCTTCTCTAAGGAGCAATTCATTGAGATTTTTGATACAGCGCGTTTATCCAAATCACCAGCTGTATTTGATACAAACAAATTAACGTGGATGAATAACCAATACATCAAGACGATGGACCTTGACCGACTTGTGGACCTTTCTTTGCCGCACCTAGTTAAAGCAGGCCGACTTGAAGCATCCTTAACAGAGGACCAAAAGGTATGGGCAAAAGAACTTATCGGGCTTTACCAAGAGCAGATGAGTTTTGGAGCGGAGATTGTAGACCTGACAGAAATGTTCTTCCAAACGCATATCGACTACGATGAAGAAGCAAACGCTGTCCTAGCTGAAGAGCAGGTGCCAGAAGTGATGGCGGCCTTCCATAAAGAGTTGGAAACGATGGAAGACTTCTCTGTAGACAACATCAAAGCCGCAACCAAGGCTGTACAAAAAGCTACTGGTCACAAAGGGAAGAAGCTGTTCATGCCGATCCGTGTGGCAACAACAGGCCAAACACATGGCCGAGATCTGCCGCAAACGATCCATCTATTAGGAAAAGAAACAGTTTTAGCAAGATTGTCGAAGCTAATCGGTTAACATTTTCGGTAAAACATAATATGATAGAACTAACCTATTTTTAAACGAGATGAACCTATTTTAGGAATGCTGGTTTAATCAGCTCTCTATATATGAGTGAACGTTGAAGAGGAGAGTAGAAAAGGTACATCCTTTCCAGAGAGAATCGCCATGGCTGCAAGCGATTTATGTGATGACTTTTTTGAAATGCCCCTCGGAGTCTGTTGCTAAAAGGCCATAAAGCCGAGTAAGCTACAGCGGCAACCTCCCGTTACGAGGCTTAAGTGGGGATATGGGTCCTTATAAATAGCAACCCATATCCAAACAGAGTGGAACCGCGCCATAAGCGTCTCTGTGTCAATGACACGGAGGCGTTTTTATTTTTGTATAACATTTATGGGAAAAGAAAGGAGGTTCACTCCATGTTTCGCGCACTAAAGGAAGACATTGAAGTCGTATTTGAACAAGATCCCGCTGCAAGAAATTATTTCGAAGTAATCCTAACTTACTCTGGCCTTCATGCAGTATGGGCCCACCGGATTGCCCATGCCTTTTTTAAACGGAAAATGTTCTTCATTGCCAGAGTCATTTCCCAAGTGAGCCGGTTCTTCACCGGAATTGAAATCCATCCAGGAGCCAAAATAGGCCGCAGATTCTTTATTGATCACGGAATGGGAGTTGTCATTGGAGAAACCTGTGAAATTGGGAATAATGTTACTGTCTTCCAAGGAGTAACCCTCGGCGGTACCGGCAAAGAAAAAGGAAAACGGCACCCGACCATACTCGATAACGCATTAATCGCAACAGGTGCCAAAGTATTGGGTTCCATTACAATTGGTGAAAACTCGAAAGTTGGAGCGGGTTCGGTGGTATTAAAAGATGTACCTGCCAACTCCACGGTTGTCGGCATTCCAGGGAAAATCGTCATTCAGGATGGAGTGAAGGTAAAAAGGGATTTGAATCATCACGAAATGCCAGATCCGACAGGTGACAGATTTGTGGAATTGGAAAATCAAATTGCCCGTCTGCAAAATGAACTGCTACTTTTAAAAGAGAGGAAGAAAATAGATGACCATTCATCTTTTTAATACATTAACGCGCCAAAAGGAAAAGTTCGTCCCGCTTGAAGAGGGCAAGGTAAAGATGTATGTGTGCGGACCGACCGTATATAACTACATCCATATCGGAAATGCAAGGCCGCCAATCGTGTTCGATACAGTTAGAAGATACCTAGAATACCGTGGCTATGAGGTAAACTACGTTTCTAATTTCACCGATGTGGACGACAAGCTGATCAAGGCTGCCAAGGAATTGGGAGAAGATGTACCGACTATCGCAGAACGGTTTATAGCGGCGTACCATGAGGATGTCTCTGCATTAGGTTGCAAACAAGCAACTGTCCACCCGAGAGTGACTGAAAGCATGGATATCATCATTGAGTTCATCGAAGCCTTGATTGAAAAAGGATTTGCCTATGAATCTGGAGGAGATGTATATTACAGAACCCGAGAATTCAAAGAGTATGGAAAACTTTCACATCAGCCGATAGAAGACTTGCAGCTTGGAACCCGTATTGAAGTGGGAGATAAGAAACAAGATGCACTTGACTTTGTGCTTTGGAAAGCGGCAAAAGAGGGAGAAATCTATTGGGAGAGCCCATGGGGGAAAGGAAGACCAGGCTGGCATATCGAGTGCTCGGCAATGGCTCGCAAATACCTTGGGGACACCATCGATATCCATGCAGGTGGCCAGGATTTATCCTTCCCGCATCATGAAAATGAAATCGCCCAATCAGAGGCGCTCACAGGCAAGACTTTTGCTAAGTATTGGTTGCATAATGGGTATATTAATATTGATAACGAAAAGATGTCTAAGTCACTTGGGAACTTCGTGCTTGTGCATGACATCATCAAAAAGCATGATCCGCAATTATTGCGTTTCTTTATGCTTTCCGTCCATTACCGTCATCCAATCAACTATAACGAAGAGTTGCTACAAAGCACCAAAAACGGCCTCGACCGTATACGAACCGCTTACTCTAACTTAAAGCATCGTTTGGATAATACAGCAGACCTTGCAACAGATGATATGGAATGGCTCCAAAAGGTAGAGGAATTTAAAAGTGAGTTCATCAAAGTGATGGATGATGATTTTAATACAGCCAATGCAATTTCCGTATTGTTTGATATGGCAAAACAAGCCAACACTTACTTGAACGGGAAAAACACTTCTGAAAAAGTGTTACAGGCATTCATTGCTCAATTCGAAGAACTATTTTCCGTCATCGGTGTATCCCTTACTGCCGAGGAAGAACTTTTGGATGAGGAAATCGAAAGCCTAATCCAACAGCGGATTGATGCAAGGAAGAACCGTGATTTTGCAAGAGCGGATGAGATTCGTGACGAACTGAAGGCCAAAAATATCATCCTTGAAGATACGGCCCAGGGTACGCGATGGAAAAGAGGGTAATACCGGTAATGAGTAAAACAAAAGTAGATGCAAAGCAATTAAATAGTCTTGCGCTTGCCTATATGGGGGATGCGGTGTATGAAGGGTACATACGCCATCACCTCTTAAAATCCGGACAGATTCGTCCAAACCAGCTCCATCGTGCTGCAACCAACTATGTGTCTGCGAAATCGCAGGCACACCTGCTTCATCAGCTGATGGACCGTGAATTTTTTACGGAAGAAGAGCAAGGTGTCATCAGACGGGGGCGCAATGCGAAATCAGGGACTGTGCCGAAGAATACAGATGTGCAGACATACCGCTACTCCACCGCATTTGAAGCGCTGCTTGGCTATCATTATTTAAGTGAAGACATAGACCGCATGGAAGAAATCGTGTTTACCTGCATAGAACTGGTAGACAGCAAGAGAGGTGAATAGAGATGACAAAAGAATTCATTATGGGAAGAAACCCAGTGCTTGAAGCACTAAAATCAAATCGTGAAATTAACAAATTGTGGATTGCAGAAGGTGGGCAAAAAGGCTCTATTCAACAGGTAATCGCAATGGCGAAGGAAGCGAACGTCCTTGTCCAATTCGTCCCTAGGAAAAAAATCGACCAGATGGTAGAGGGAAATCATCAAGGAGTCGTCGCTTCGGTTGCTGCATATGATTATGCGGAGCTTGATGATTTATATAAGATTGCAGAACAACGAAACGAAGATCCATTCTTTCTAATACTGGATGAAATTGAAGATCCGCATAACCTTGGTTCCATCATGCGTACAGCAGACGCAGTCGGTGCACATGGCATTATCATCCCTAAGCGGAGAGCGGTAGGATTGACGGCTACTGTAGCCAAATCCTCCACAGGTGCCATTGAGTATATCCCTGTAGTGCGAGTAACCAATCTTGCCAGAACAGTGGACGAGTTGAAAGAAAAAGGACTTTGGATTTTTGGAACAGATGCAAAAGGAACGGTGGATTATACCAAAATGGACGGCTCCTTGCCGCTTGGGCTTATTATCGGCAGTGAAGGAAAAGGAATGGCCAGACTCCTAAAAGAAAAATGTGATTTCCTAGTATCCTTACCAATGGTGGGAAAAGTTACGTCTCTAAATGCATCTGTCGCAGCAAGTTTATTAATGTATGAGGTTTTCCGCAAAAGATTGTCGGCAGGAGAGTAAGAAAGGATGGATATTCTACTGGTAGATGGATATAACATTATCGGTGCGTGGCCGGAGCTTAGGGTCCTAAAAGATCAGGACCTCGCAATGGCCCGTGATATCCTTATTTCTAGAATGGCAGAGTACCAGGCGTATACAGGTTACAAGGTGATCATTGTCTTTGACGCTCATTTGTCACAAGGAATAGAAACGAAGTATAAAAATCACCGGGTAGAAGTGATCTATACTCGTGAAAATGAAACAGCCGATGAGAGAATCGAAAAGCTTGCCATCAGCCTAAGTGACATCCGCACACAAATACATGTGGCAACATCTGATTTCACAGAACAATGGGCCATCTTCGGTCAAGGTGCACTACGCAAATCCGCCCGTGAACTTCTGAACGAGTCAGAAGCTATTGAAACCAGAATAAAAAAACGAGTAACAAAATTTACCAACGAAAAGCCGTCAAAACGCATAGAATTGGACAATGAAATTTCAGCAATTTTCGAAAAATGGCGTCGAGGACAGCGATGAGTGGTTGACGGTCAATTTATGCCTACTGTATAATATTTCTATCTACTGATTCAGTCGGAGGGATAGGTGTGATAGTGAGCGATCCAAGAAATGCTAACAGGATATTAGAGCTTATGGAAGACGAACAGATGGTAGAACTTGTGCATTTAGGTGATAGTGAAGCGCTAGATTATTTAATCAACAAGTATAAAAACTTCGTTCGCGCGAAGGCTAGATCCTATTTTCTTATTGGTGCAGATCGCGAGGATATTGTGCAAGAAGGGATGATAGGTCTATACAAGGCAATCCGTGACTTTAAAGAGGACAAGCTAACTTCTTTCAAGGCATTTGCCGAACTATGCATCACAAGACAAATCATTACTGCGATTAAAACTGCCACAAGACAGAAGCATATTCCATTGAATTCGTATGTTTCACTGGACAAGCCTATCTATGATGAGGAATCAGATCGTACATTAATGGATGTCATTTCGGGAGCAAAGGTTATGGATCCCGAAGAATTAATTATTAATCAAGAGGAATTTGATGATATAGAGGTTAAGATGGGCGAGTTGCTGAGCGACCTTGAGCGAAAGGTTCTCGCACTTTACTTGGACGGACGTTCTTATCAAGAAATTTCAGAAGATTTAAACCGGCATGTGAAATCCATCGATAACGCATTGCAAAGGGTAAAACGCAAGTTAGAAAGGTACTTGGAGCTTAGAGAGATTACGTTATAATTACTAGATCCTCCAATGCTAATGTATATCATATGATTGCGCCTTCAAATCACATTGACTAATTATTACGGCTATGTTACATTTTTAGGGACATCTATGTTTTGGTGGTGTAACACATGCAAAGTAAGGTAGCACTTGCTTGTGCGGCGTGCTCTTCCCGCAACTATTCAACAGTTAAAGGGAAATCGCAAAGCGCAGAGCGATTAGAGATAAAGAAGTTTTGTAAAGTTTGTAATGCTCACACCGTTCATCGGGAGACAAAATAGATCACTATCTGGGGTTGGAGGTTACATGGATGGGACGTTTGACTAACTTTTTTCGTGATGTAGCTCGCGAAATGAAAAAAGTAAGCTGGCCAAAACGCCAGGAACTAACTCGCTATACAATTACAGTAGTAACAACAGTAATGTTTGTAGCAGTATTTTTCTGGATTATTGACCTTGGTATTTCCGAGTTAATTCGTGCTTTGATTAATTAATAATTTAAGAGTGGACAATAATTTTTATCCTTATTCCTTTTGCTCTTGAATAAGTAATGTTATATCATGGTATAATGTAAATAATACTTTCTGACAAAAAGCCCGTTCAACGGGTTTTTTCATTTGGAAAAAAACACCACGGTGTTTTAATAGTTTCACTGATTTTATATAGGTGGTATTCTTGGCGATTAGCCAAACTCCCCCTGTTGATTGTAGTGAAGGGTGTGAGACTCCTCGAAAATGCTAACGCATTTTCTTCGTGCGATGAATCGCTGCCGAAGCGTTCCTTATCCTGAGGGAGATAGCGGTAGCTTGAGACCCCGCAACGAAGTGAGGAGGCTCAAGCACCGCCCCTAGGAAAGCGAACACCCAAAACGGAAATCAACAGGGAGTCCAACGGAATACTATTATTTATAGTCTCAAAAATAAAATGCTTGAAAAGGGAGGGACGGACACAAGTCCTAAACAATGGAGAAAAACTGGTACGTTGTTCACACTTATTCCGGATACGAGAATAAAGTAAAAGCAAACTTAGAAAAACGAGTAGAATCAATGGGGATGCAAGACAAGATCTTCCGTGTCGTAGTTCCTGAAGAAGAAGAAACAGACATCAAAAACGGCAAAAAGAAAGTAACCAAGAAAAAAGTATTCCCTGGTTACGTCCTAGTGGAAATCGTCATGACCGACGACTCCTGGTATGTTGTTCGAAACACTCCTGGAGTAACAGGCTTCGTAGGATCAAGCGGATCTGGTTCCAAACCAACTCCTCTATTGGATGATGAAATCGCATTTATCCTTAAGAGAATGGGCATGATGGAGAAGCAGATAGAAGTAGATTTCGATGTGAAAGAATCCGTGAAAGTAACAGAAGGACCTTTTGCAAACTTCACTGGTCACATCGTAGAGCTGGATAAAGACAAGCATAAAGTGAAAGTTCTAGTGAATATGTTCGGCCGTGAAACCCCTGTGGAGCTTGACTTTACACAGATTGAAAAATTATAATGTAAAAAAACTTGAAATAGTTTCGTAAAAATGATATTATTTCAAAGGTCAGTATGTCTCTGAAATAGAGACTATTAATAAAAAAATATTCTTTATTAAATATATAAAGAATGAGTTGAGTGGGAGGGAGAAATCCCAGATACCACATCACGGACTTAAGGAGGTGTGTCTCGTGGCTAAAAAAGTTATCAAATTGGTAAAGTTACAAATTCCGGCAGCGAAAGCAAACCCAGCACCACCAGTTGGACCAGCATTAGGTCAAGCAGGTGTTAACATCATGGGTTTCTGTAAAGAGTTCAACGCTCGTACAGCAGATCAAGCTGGATTGATTATCCCTGTTGAAATCACGGTTTTTGAAGACCGTTCATTTACATTTATTACGAAAACTCCACCTGCTGCAGTTTTACTTAAAAAAGCAGCTGGTATCGAGTCTGGTTCTGGTGAACCAAACCGTAATAAAGTTGCAACAGTTAAGCGTGATAAAGTACGCGAAATTGCGGAGACGAAAATGCCAGATCTAAACGCTGCAAGTGTAGAAGCTGCAATGCGCATGGTTGAAGGTACTGCTCGTAGCATGGGTATCACAATCGAAGACTGATCCCATTGCTTTTGATTTAACTGCTGTTCAGGGTTGCGGACTTTGGTTTATAGCCAATTCGCAACCTTTATTCGTGGGAGGTTATTCCGCTAAAACCACATAAGGAGGACGTTTAAAATGGCTAAAAGAGGTAAAAAATACATCGAAGCTGCAAAACTTGTAGACCGTCAAACGGCTTACTCTGTTAACGAAGCTATCGAGTTAGTAAAGAAAACAAACACTGCGAAGTTCGACGCCACTGTGGAAGTTGCATTCCGTCTTGGAGTTGACCCTCGTAAAAATGACCAACAGATCCGTGGAGCAGTAGTGCTTCCTCATGGAACTGGTAAAACTCAAAAAGTCCTAGTTTTCGCTAAAGGCGAAAAAGCGAAAGAAGCAGAAGCTGCTGGAGCTGACTATGTTGGGGATGCTGACATGATCGCGAAAATCAACCAAGGTTGGTTCGATTTCGACGTAATCGTTGCTACACCAGACATGATGGGTGAAGTTGGTAAATTAGGACGCGTATTAGGACCTAAAGGACTAATGCCAAACCCTAAAACTGGTACAGTTACATTTGATGTAACAAAAGCTGTTAACGAGATCAAAGCTGGTAAAGTTGAATACCGCCTTGATAAATCCGGTAACATCCACGTGCCAGTAGGTAAAATCTCTTTCGAAGATGCGAAGCTTGCTGAAAACTTCACAACTATCTATGAGACTTTACTAAAAGCTAAACCGGCTGCTGCAAAAGGTACATTCATGAAGAACGTTGCTGTTACTTCTACAATGGGACCTGGAGTAAAAGTTGATACTTCTACTTTCGTAGCTACCAAAAACTAACATATTGACACGAGATAACTAGACGGTTATAATAATCGTTGTGTTTATAAAATGATATTGTTTGTACCGTAGACAGTAGGTGCCGATTGGCTTAATTTCCTACCGAGGTGTGAATTTTTACGATTTAAAGCCTTGTGCTTTTAACGATAAAACTTCTGCCTCCACCTGCGTGGAGGCATTCTTTATGTACACCGGTCGGTATAAGTGGTAACCAACTTTTTAGGAGGTGTAACGATGAGCAAAGCAGTTGAAGTAAAAAAACAAGCTGTTGGAGAAATCGCTGACAAGTTTAAAGGTTCTGTATCTACTATCGTAGTTGACTACCGCGGACTTAATGTTGCGGAAGTAACTGAACTTCGTAAACAACTTCGTGAAGCAGGTGTTGAGTTCAAGGTTTACAAAAACTCTTTAACTCGCCGTGCGGCTGAAGCAGCAGAAATCAACGGACTTAACGACGCATTAACAGGACCTAACGCTATCGCATTCTCTACTGAAGATGTAGTAGCTCCTGCTAAGATCCTTAATGACTTCGCGAAAAAACACGAAGCGTTAGAAATCAAAGCTGGTGTAATCGAAGGAAATGTTGCAACGGTTGAAGAAGTGAAAGCTCTTGCTGAACTTCCATCCCGCGAAGGTCTTCTTTCCATGTTGCTTAGCGTCCTTCAAGCTCCAATCCGCAACTTGGCTCTTGTTACGAAAGCAGTTGCAGAACAAAAAGAAGAGCAAGGCGCTTAATTTTAATCTAGCAAGTTAAGTAAGTAAAACAAAAACTTATAATATCTAAGGAGGAAATTAACAATGACACACGAACAAATCATTGAAGCGGTTAAAAATATGACTGTTTTAGAATTAAACGACCTAGTAAAAGCAATCGAAGAAGAATTTGGTGTAACTGCTGCTGCTCCTGTAGCTGCTGCTGGTGTAGCAACTGAAGCTGCTGCTGAGCAAACTGAATTCGACGTAATCCTAGCTAGCGCTGGCGCACAAAAAATCAAGGTTATCAAAGTAGTACGTGAAATCACTGGCCTTGGTCTTAAAGAAGCTAAAGAAGTAGTAGACAATGCTCCTAAAGCTCTTAAAGAAGGCGTTGCTAAAGAAGAAGCTGAAGAAATCAAAGCTAAACTTGAAGAAGTTGGAGCTTCTGTAGAAGTTAAGTAATTACAGGCTCTTATAAAGGAAAGCTCGCTACGTGTTAGCGGGCTTTTTTTAAACGGTGCCACACTTGATGTAAGGACCGCTTGGTTACTGTCTTTTTCAAGGGTGCTAATATATGAAGTTGATTTGTTGAAAAGTGATGCAAAATGGCTTTTCAGGTAAGGAGACTAAATATGACGAATCATTATTATACAAACAAGCCATCTGTAGAAAGCAACCGTCAACAATGGAACTTTGATTTAAAAGGTTACAACTTTTCTTTCATAACGGATAGCGGTGTTTTTTCTAAAAAAGAAGTGGACTTTGGATCAAGGGTGCTGATAGAGGCGTTTGAAGAACCGGAAATCGAAGGTCGCATTCTGGATGTTGGCTGCGGTTATGGTCCCATCGGACTTTCTCTTGCAAAATCTTTTCCTCATCGTCATTTGGATATGATTGATGTGAATGAAAGAGCAGTGGAGCTTGCCAAAGAAAATGCTTCTATAAATAAAGTGGAAAATGTCACAGTGTTCACAAGTGATATCTACGAAAAAGTCACTGCCGCCGATTATGCAGCAATTCTTTCCAATCCGCCGATCCGCGCCGGAAAAAAAGTCGTGCATGAGATCTTAGAAAAAGCATGGACGCACTTGGCTCCAAAAGGTGAGTTGTGGATTGTGATCCAAAAGAAACAAGGTGCACCTTCTGCAATCGAGAAATTGGAATCCTTGTTTGAGGAAGTGGAAGTTGTGACGAAGAAAAAAGGCTACTCCATCATCAAATCAAAAAAGGGTTGACTTGGTTTTTTTGTTATGGTAGCATTGTTTAATGCCAATATGTATTTTTCTGAGCACTAATAATTTTATGTATTTTACATGTATAAAATTAGTATGCTTGGAAAAGATAGTAAAATCAATAGAGCGATTGTAAAAACGTGGTTTTCTGTATTGAAACCATTTTTTATTTTTCACATGGATTCTTTTTAGCAATATTGTTTCCATGTTGAATGTTTTTTTATGTTTGGCTTTGAGTGGTTTATATTTTTTGAACTACTATTTAATAACGCTTGATACGAGGGGTGAATCAGTTGACAGGTCAACTAGTTCAATACGGACGACACCGCCAACGCAGAAGTTATGCTCGCATTAGTGAAGTATTAGATTTACCAAATCTAATAGAGATTCAAACATCTTCTTATCAATGGTTCCTTGATGAGGGATTAAGAGAAATGTTTCATGACATTTCCCCTATTGAAGACTTCACAGGAAATCTATCATTAGAATTCATCGATTATAGCTTAGGGGAACCTAAATATTCTGTTGAAGAATCAAAGGAAAGAGATGTTACATACTCAGCTCCTTTACGTGTGAAGGTTCGTCTCATTAACAAAGAAACTGGTGAAGTAAAAGACCAGGATGTATTTATGGGTGATTTCCCGTTGATGACGGATACTGGTACGTTCGTTATTAATGGTGCAGAACGTGTTATTGTATCTCAGTTAGTGCGTTCTCCAAGTGTGTATTACAGCGGAAAAGTAGATAAAAACGGTAAAAAAGGCTTTTCGGCTACTGTTATTCCAAACCGTGGTGCATGGTTAGAATACGAGACTGACGCTAAAGATGTTGTATATGTTCGTATAGATCGTACTCGTAAACTACCAGTAACGGTTCTTTTGCGTGCTCTTGGATTCGGTTCCGACCAGGAAATCATTGATCTTCTTGGCGAAAACGAGTACCTTCGCAATACTTTAGATAAGGATAACACAGAAAGCACGGAAAAGGCATTACTAGAAATATATGAGCGTCTGCGCCCTGGTGAACCACCAACGGTTGAAAACGCGAAAAGTTTATTAGAGTCTAGATTTTTCGATCCTAAACGCTATGATTTAGCAAGTGTTGGAAGATACAAGATTAATAAAAAGCTTCATATCAAGAACAGACTTTTCAATCAACGTATCGCTGAAACACTTGTAGACCCTGAGACTGGGGAAATCATTGTAGAAAAAGGTACACTGTTAGATCGTAGAACTTTAGACCGCATTCTACCTAACATTGAAGACGGCATCGGCCTAACTTCCTTCCATCCGCATGGCGGGGTAGTGGAAGATGAAGTGCCAATGCAATCTATTAAGATATATGCACCGAATGATGCAGAAGGTGAAAAGGAAATCGTCGTTTTAGGCAACGGTTTTATTGAAGAAAAGGTGAAGAACATCGCTCCGGCGGATATCATTGCTTCTATCAGCTATTTCTTTGATCTTCTACATGGTGTAGGTGACACAGACGATATCGACCACCTAGGTAACCGCCGTTTGCGTTCTGTTGGAGAACTTCTTCAAAACCAGTTCCGTATCGGTCTATCTAGAATGGAGCGTGTAGTACGTGAAAGAATGTCCATCCAGGACACTAACACGATCACTCCACAACAATTGATCAATATCAGACCTGTTATCGCATCTATTAAAGAGTTCTTCGGAAGCTCTCAATTATCTCAGTTCATGGATCAAACGAATCCACTGGCTGAATTAACACATAAACGTAGATTATCTGCGCTTGGACCTGGTGGTTTGACGCGTGAGCGTGCCGGCTTTGAAGTACGTGACGTTCACTATTCTCACTATGGTCGTATGTGTCCGATCGAGACTCCTGAGGGACCAAACATTGGATTGATCAACTCCCTTTCTTCTTTTGCGAAAGTAAATAAATTTGGTTTCATTGAAACTCCTTACAGAAGAGTAGACCCTGAAACGGGCAGAGTGACAAACCAGATTGATTACTTGACTGCAGATGAAGAAGATAACTATGTAGTGGCACAAGCAAACGCCCGTCTTGGTGAAGATGGAACGTTCTTGGACCAAAATGTTGTTGCCCGTTTCCGTGGGGAGAACACGGTTGTCGTAAGTGAGAGAATCGACTACATGGACGTTTCTCCTAAGCAGGTTGTATCTGCTGCGACAGCTTGTATTCCTTTCTTGGAAAACGATGACTCCAACCGTGCACTAATGGGGGCGAACATGCAACGTCAAGCAGTACCTTTATTGCAACCGGAATCCCCGATTGTTGGTACTGGGATGGAACACGTTTCCGCAAAAGACTCCGGTGCAGCCGTTATCTGTAAACACCCAGGTGTTGTAGAACGCGTAGAAGCCCGCGAAGTATGGGTGCGTCGTATGGAAGAAGTAGACGGACAACAGGTAAAAGGCAACCTTGATAAGTATAGAATGCTTAAATTCATTCGTTCTAACCAAGGGACTTGCTATAACCAGCGTCCAATCGTTTCCGTTGGAGACGTTGTAACAAAAGGAGAAATCCTTGCAGACGGTCCATCCATGGAAAAAGGTGAATTGGCACTTGGCCGTAACGTAATGGTCGGCTTCATGACATGGGACGGTTATAACTATGAGGATGCCATCATCATGAGTGAGCGTCTGGTAAAAGATGATGTGTACACTTCCATTCATATTGAAGAATATGAGTCAGAAGCACGTGACACAAAACTTGGACCAGAAGAAATCACGCGTGATATCCCGAACGTTGGGGAAGATGCGCTTAAAAACCTTGATGACCGCGGAATCATCAGAGTCGGTGCGGAAGTAAAAGACGGAGACCTATTAGTTGGGAAAGTAACGCCTAAAGGAGTTACCGAACTTACTGCAGAAGAGCGTCTATTACACGCTATCTTTGGTGAGAAAGCTAGAGAAGTACGTGATACATCACTAAGAGTTCCACACGGTGGAGGCGGTATCGTACTTGATGTAAAAGTGTTCAACCGTGAAGACGGCGACGAATTGCCACCGGGTGTTAACCAATTGGTTCGTGCATACATCGTTCAGAAGCGTAAAATTTCTGAAGGTGACAAAATGGCCGGACGACATGGTAACAAAGGGGTAATCTCTCGTATTTTACCGGAAGAAGATATGCCTTACTTACCTGATGGAACGCCAATTGACATCATGTTAAACCCACTAGGGGTACCTTCTCGTATGAACATCGGGCAGGTATTGGAGCTTCACTTAGGTATGGCAGCAAGAACTTTGGGTATCCACGTTGCTTCCGCCGTATTTGATGGCGCGCGAGAAGAAGACGTTTGGAGCACACTTGAAGAAGCTGGCATGGCAAGAGATGCAAAAACTGTATTGTATGACGGAAGAACGGGTGAGCCGTTCGACAACCGTGTATCCGTAGGAATCATGTATATGATCAAACTTGCGCACATGGTTGACGATAAGCTTCACGCACGTTCCACTGGACCTTACTCACTTGTTACGCAACAACCACTTGGCGGTAAAGCGCAATTTGGCGGACAGCGTTTCGGGGAGATGGAGGTTTGGGCACTTGAGGCTTATGGTGCCGCTTATACACTACAAGAAATCCTTACAGTTAAATCCGATGACGTAGTAGGACGTGTGAAAACGTACGAGGCGATTGTAAAAGGTGAAAATGTACCTGAACCTGGTGTACCTGAATCCTTCAAAGTATTGATCAAAGAACTTCAAAGTTTAGGTATGGACGTGAAAATCCTATCCGGCGATGAAGAGGAGATCGAAATGAGAGATCTTGATGAAGATGAAGAACAAGCTTCCGAAGGTATTTCTCTGGATTCAGATAAAGTAGAAGAAGTAAAAGAAACTGTCGCTAAAGACTGATGGCCAACAGTACTTTAAAGATAAGCATTTGGGTAGAACCTGTAGATTATAAGGGAGGTAGGCCCCTTGCTAGATGTTAATAATTTTGAATATATGAAAATAGGCCTTGCTTCACCCGACAAGATCAGATCTTGGTCTTTCGGGGAAGTCAAGAAGCCTGAGACAATTAACTATCGTACATTAAAGCCAGAAAAAGATGGGTTATTCTGCGAAAGAATTTTCGGTCCAACCAAGGATTGGGAATGTCACTGTGGTAAATACAAGCGCGTCCGTTACAAGGGCGTCGTTTGTGACCGCTGTGGAGTAGAAGTGACAAGAGCAAAAGTACGTCGTGAACGCATGGGTCACATTGAACTTGCTGCTCCTGTATCCCACATCTGGTACTTCAAAGGAATCCCAAGCCGCATGGGTCTTGTTCTTGACATGTCCCCTCGTGCGCTAGAGGAAGTAATTTATTTTGCATCTTACGTGGTAACAGAAACAGGGGACACTCCATTGGAGAAGAAGCAACTGCTTTCTGAAAAGGAATTCCGTGCATACCGTGAAAAGTATGGCCAGACGTTCCAAGCAGCCATGGGTGCTGAAGCAATCAAGAAGCTTCTTTTTGATATCGACTTGGAAAAAGAAGTAGATACTCTTAAAGAAGAACTTAAAACTGCTCAAGGCCAACGCCGTACAAGAGCGATTAAGCGTCTTGAAGTATTGGAGTCCTTCAGAGGATCTGGAAATGAACCATCTTGGATGATCCTTGATGTACTTCCTGTCATCCCTCCTGAATTACGTCCGATGGTGCAATTAGATGGTGGTCGTTTTGCGACTTCCGACTTGAATGACTTGTATCGCCGTGTAATCAACCGTAACAACCGTTTAAAACGACTTCTTGATCTTGGTGCTCCTAGCATCATCGTTCAGAATGAAAAGCGTATGTTGCAAGAAGCTGTTGATGCACTGATTGACAATGGTCGTCGGGGCCGTCCGGTAACAGGACCTGGTAACCGTCCATTGAAATCTCTTTCTCACATGCTGAAAGGGAAGCAAGGTCGTTTCCGTCAGAACTTACTAGGAAAGCGTGTTGACTACTCTGGTCGTTCCGTTATCGTAGTAGGACCTAACCTGAAAATGTACCAATGTGGATTACCGAAAGAAATGGCCCTTGAGCTATTCAAGCCTTTCGTAATGAAAGAACTTGTAGAACGCGGGCTTGCACATAACATTAAGAGTGCAAAGCGTAAGATTGAACGTGTTCAACCAGAGGTTTGGGACGTATTGGAATCCGTTATTAGGGAACATCCAGTATTACTAAACCGCGCACCTACTCTTCACAGACTTGGTATTCAAGCATTTGAACCAACACTTGTGGAAGGTCGCGCAATCCGTTTGCATCCACTTGTATGTACAGCATACAACGCGGACTTTGACGGTGACCAAATGGCGGTTCACGTACCACTTTCTGCTGAAGCACAGGCTGAGGCGCGCATCTTGATGCTTGCTGCCCAGAACATCCTTAACCCTAAGGACGGAAAACCTGTAGTAACACCATCCCAGGATATGGTACTTGGAAACTACTACTTAACACTAGAGCGTGAAAATGCTGTTGGTGAAGGAATGGTATTCAAGGACACGAACGAAGCGCTTATCGCTTATTCAAACGGCTACGTACATCTGCACACTCGTGTAGCGGTATATGCAGGTTCCTTGAACAACGAAACATTCACTGAAGAGCAAAAACAAAAGCTTCTAATCACGACTGTAGGAAAGTTGATCTTCAACGAAATCCTGCCGCCGTCATTCCCTTACATTAACGAACCAACAAAGTATAACTTGGAAGTAAACACTCCTGAGAAGTACTTTGTGGAAAAAGGCGCAAATGTAAAAGAAGCGATTCAATCACAAGAGTTAATCGATCCATTTAAGAAGAAAATCCTAGGTAACATCATCGCGGAAGTGTTCAAACGCTTCAAGATTACACAAACATCTGAAATGCTTGACCGCATGAAGAACCTTGGATTCCGTTACTCTACAAAAGCTGGTATTACAGTTGGTGTAGCTGATATCGTAGTTCTTAAAGAGAAAGATGAAATCTTGGTTGAAGCACAAACAAAAGTTGATACGGTTCTTAAGCAATTCCGCCGTGGTTTGATCACAGAGGAAGAACGTTATGACCGCGTTATTTCCATCTGGAGTGCTGCGAAGGATAAGATCCAAGGGAAGCTAATGGAGTCCTTGCCACGCCTGAACCACATCTTCATGATGAGTGATTCCGGTGCCCGTGGTAACGCATCTAACTTTACACAGTTAGCTGGTATGCGTGGACTAATGGCCAATCCATCTGGACGTATCATTGAATTACCGATCAAATCCAGTTTCCGTGAAGGTCTTACGGTATTGGAATACTTTATCTCTACTCACGGTGCGCGTAAAGGTCTTGCCGATACAGCACTGAAAACTGCCGATTCCGGTTACTTGACTCGTCGTCTTGTAGACGTGGCGCAGGATGTTATCGTTCGTGAGATTGATTGTGGAACAGACCGCGGTCTACACATATCTTCTCTGAAGGACGGTACAGAAGTAGTAGAAAAATTAGAAGAACGTTTAGTCGGCCGTTATGCTAGAAAAGCTGTAAAGCACCCTGAAACCGGGGAAGTTCTTGTTGCGGGTAACGATTTAATTACTGAAGACCTTGCTACAACCATTGTAGAAGCAGGCGTGGAAGATGTTTGGATCCGCTCTGTATTTACATGTGACACTCGTCACGGTGTATGTAAAAAATGTTACGGCCGCAACCTTGCGACTGGCTTAGAAGTAGAGGTAGGAGAAGCAGTAGGTATTATCGCTGCCCAATCTATCGGTGAGCCAGGAACTCAGTTGACGATGCGTACATTCCATACAGGTGGGGTTGCAGGAGACGATATCACACAAGGTTTACCGCGTATCCAAGAGATCTTCGAAGCGCGTAATCCGAAAGGTCAAGCGGTCATCTCTGAAATTGATGGTGTTGTAACAGCCATCAACGAAGGTCGCGATCGTCAGCAAGAAATCACTGTCCAAGGTGAAGTAGAAACGAGAAACTACACAGTACCATACACTGGCCGTCTTAAAGTCGGCGTTAATGCAGAAGTTTTACGTGGTCAGGAACTGACAGAAGGTTCCATCGATCCGAAAGAACTACTGAAGGTAAAAGATATGGTTTCTGTACAGGAGTATCTATTGCTTGAAGTTCAAAAAGTATACCGTATGCAAGGGGTAGAAATCGGTGACAAGCACGTAGAGGTAATGGTTCGCCAGATGCTACGTAAAGTACGTGTTATTGATGCTGGTGATACAGATGTACTACCAGGAACACTGCTTGATGTTCACCAATTCACCGATGCAAACGAACGTGTACTTCTTGAAGGCAGAACACCTGCAACTGGACGTCCAGTATTACTAGGTATCACGAAAGCATCTCTTGAAACGGATTCCTTCCTATCTGCGGCTTCCTTCCAGGAAACGACTAGAGTCCTGACAGACGCTGCAATTAAAGGGAAACGTGACGAGTTACTAGGTCTTAAAGAGAATGTTATCATCGGTAAACTAGTTCCAGCTGGTACAGGTATGAACCGCTACCGCAAATTCGATCTTACGAAAGAAGTCGGTAAAGAAGAGCCTGTAACGGTAGAATAAAAGAAAGATTGTCGGGCATCCCCCGACAATCTTTTCAATGTTATTCGATAAAGTATTGACATTCAAAAATAGAGATGGTAATATAGCAAAGGTGCTTATATAACCTGTTGCTTTGGAGGATATGTTAATGTCTTATGAAAAAGTGATGCAGGCAAACACCTTCATTGTTGGTACAAAACAAACAGTGAAGGCGCTGAAATCCGGAACAGTAAAAGAGGTTGTCATTGCAGAAGACGCTGATGTGATTGTCACACAGAAAGTTGTCCAAACTGCCAATGAGTACAACATACCAGTCTTAAAAGTAGATTCGATGAAAAAACTCGGAAAAGCTTGCGGGATTGAAGTGGGTGCCTCCGCTGTTGCGATCATTCATTAAAAACTGTTTTTGTGAGTGTAGATTCGCAAAGACTTTGTTTTTTACCTAAAAATGAACCACCTGGATATGTGGTCTTAAAACATTAGGAAGGAGGAAATATTAATGCCTACTATTAACCAGTTAGTCCGTAAAGGACGTACAAGTAAAGTTGTAAAGTCTAAATCTCCAGCTTTGAACAAAGGTTATAACAGTTTCAAGAAGGCTCAGACTGATGTGTCTTCACCTCAAAAACGTGGTGTGTGTACTCGTGTTGGTACAATGACTCCAAAGAAACCGAACTCCGCATTACGTAAATATGCTCGTGTTCGTTTAACTAACCAAATTGAGGTAACTGCTTATATCCCAGGTATCGGTCACAACCTACAAGAGCACAGCGTAGTATTAATTCGCGGCGGTCGTGTAAAAGATTTACCAGGGGTACGTTACCACATCGTTCGTGGAGCACTTGATACTGCGGGAGTTAACAACCGTATGCAAGGTCGTTCTAAATATGGTACTAAGAGACCAAAAGCACCTAAGAAGTAATAAACTTCAAACTGCTTAACATTAAGTTACCCGAAAGGAGGAAAATATTATGCCACGTAAAGGCCCTGTTGCAAAAAGAGACGTATTACCAGATCCGTTATACAACTCTAAATTAGTAACTCGTCTTGTAAATAAATTAATGATCGATGGTAAGAGAGGAAAATCTCAAGCTATCATCTATAACGCATTCAAACTAGTTGGTGAGCGTTCCGGACAAGAACCTATGGAAGTGTTCGAACAAGCTATGAAAAACATCATGCCTGTTCTTGAAGTTAGAGCACGCCGTGTAGGTGGAGCAAACTACCAAGTACCTGTAGAGGTGCGCCCAGATCGTCGTACAACTCTTGGACTTCGCTATTTAGTTAACTACTCTCGTCTTCGTGGAGAGAAAACGATGGAAGAGCGTTTAGCTAACGAAATCCTTGATGCTGCTAACAACACTGGTGCTTCCGTTAAGAAGCGTGAAGATATGCACAAAATGGCAGAAGCAAACAAAGCGTTTGCTCACTACCGCTGGTAAGATCACATACTATCTGGAGCTGTTAAGACAAGTACTTAACAGCTTTAGGTATAAATTAAATCTAGTTACTTAGGAAGGAGAAATACACTATGGCAAGAGAGTTCTCCTTAGATAAAACACGTAATATCGGTATCATGGCTCACATCGATGCTGGTAAAACAACGACAACTGAGCGTGTTTTGTTCTACACAGGACGTATTCACAAAATTGGTGAAACTCACGAAGGTGCTTCTCAAATGGACTGGATGGAGCAGGAGCAAGAGCGTGGAATCACGATCACATCTGCTGCGACAACAGCTCAATGGAAAGGCCACCGTGTAAACATTATCGATACACCAGGTCACGTAGACTTCACAGTTGAAGTAGAACGTTCCCTACGTGTACTTGATGGTGCGGTAGCAGTTCTTGATGCACAATCTGGAGTTGAGCCTCAAACTGAAACAGTTTGGCGCCAAGCTACAACTTATGGTGTTCCACGTATCGTGTTCGTTAACAAAATGGACAAGATCGGTGCGGATTTCTTATATTCTGTAGGAACTATTCATGACCGCCTTCAAGCTAACGCTCATCCAATTCAACTTCCTATCGGAGCTGAAGATGAGTTTGAAGGTATCATCGACTTAGTAGAAATGGTTGCATATTTCTACGAAGACGACCTAGGTACTCGTTCTGAAGCAAAAGAAATTCCTGCTGAGTACAAAGACCAAGCTGACGAATATCGTCAACGCTTAGTGGAAGCAGTAGCAGAATTAGATGAAGAATTAATGATGAAATACCTAGAAGGAGAAGAGCTTACTACTGAAGAGTTGAAAGCTACTATCCGTAAAGGTACTTGTGACGTTAACTTCTACCCAGTAATCTGTGGATCTGCATTCAAAAACAAAGGTGTTCAGTTAATGCTTGACGCTGTTATCGATTACCTTCCAGCGCCAACAGATGTACCTTCAATCAAAGGTATCATTCCTGACACTGAAGATGAAGTAACTCGTGAACCTGGAGACGACAACCCGTTTGCTGCTCTAGCGTTTAAAGTTATGACTGACCCTTATGTAGGGAAATTAACGTTCTTCCGTGTGTACTCTGGTACATTAAATTCCGGTTCTTACGTTATCAACTCTACAAAAGGTAAGCGTGAGCGTGTAGGACGTATCCTGCAAATGCACGCAAACAGCCGTGAAGAGATTCCTGTTGTATATTCTGGAGATATCGCTGCTGCAGTTGGTCTTAAAGACACAACTACTGGTGACACTCTATGTGACGACAAAAACCAAGTTATCTTGGAGTCCATGGAATTCCCAGAGCCGGTTATCCAACTATCTGTTGAGCCTAAATCTAAGGCTGACCAAGATAAAATGACAACTGCTCTTCAAAAATTGCAAGAAGAAGATCCTACTTTCCGTGCACATACAGATCAGGAAACTGGTCAAACGATCATCGCAGGTATGGGTGAGCTTCACCTTGATATCCTAGTTGACCGTATGAAGCGCGAATTCAAAGTAGAAGCAAACGTTGGTGCACCTCAGGTTGCTTACCGTGAAACGTTCCGCGGATCTGCTAAGGTTGAAGGTAAATTTGCTCGTCAATCTGGTGGACGTGGTCAATTCGGACACGTTTGGATCGAATTCGAACCAAACGAAGAAGGAAAAGGCTTCGAATTTGAAAACAAAATCGTAGGTGGAGTAGTACCTCGTGAATACGTACCTGCTGTTCAAGCTGGTCTGGAAGATTCCATGAAAAACGGTGTACTTGCTGGTTACCAATTAATTGATGTTAAAGCTGCATTAGTTGATGGTTCTTACCATGACGTTGACTCCTCTGAGATGGCGTTTAAGGTAGCTGCATCTTTAGCTCTTAAAAATGCAGTTGCAAAATGTAACCCTGTAATCCTTGAGCCTGTCATGAGAGTTGAAGTAGTGACACCTGAAGAGTACATGGGAGACATCATGGGTGGTATCACTTCCCGTCGTGGTCGTGTAGAAGGTATGGAAGCTCGCGGTAACGCTCAAGTTGTTCGCGCAATGGTTCCACTATCTGAAATGTTTGGTTATGCAACATCCCTACGTTCTAACACACAAGGACGCGGAGTGTTTACAATGCATTTCGATCACTATGAAGAAGTACCAAAATCAATTTCTGAAGAAATCATCAAAAAAAATAAAGGTGAATAATTGATTTTCGCCTAATCTTGTTTTATAAATAGTATGTAGGTTAATAAGTGGAAATCACTTGTTAATGACATATAAAATAAAAACTTATGAAATTCTAAGGAGGATATAACAATGGGTAAAGAGAAATTCGATAGATCCAAGACTCATGCAAATATCGGTACAATCGGTCACGTTGACCACGGTAAAACTACTTTAACAGCTGCAATCACTACTGTTCTTGCTAAGAGAAGCGGTAAAGGTGCTGCAATGGCATACGACATGATTGATGCTGCTCCAGAAGAAAGAGAGCGTGGAATCACAATTTCTACAGCTCACGTTGAGTACGAAACTGAAAACCGTCACTATGCACACGTTGACTGCCCAGGACATGCTGACTATGTTAAAAACATGATCACTGGTGCTGCTCAAATGGACGGCGGAATCCTAGTAGTATCTGCTGCTGACGGCCCAATGCCACAAACTCGTGAGCACATCCTTCTTTCTCGTCAAGTTGGTGTACCTCACCTAGTTGTATTCTTAAACAAATGTGACATGGTTGACGACGAAGAGTTACTAGAATTAGTTGAAATGGAAGTTCGCGACCTTCTTTCTGAGTACGATTTCCCTGGAGACGATGTTCCTGTAATCAAAGGTTCTGCTCTTAAAGCTCTTGAAGGAGACGCTGAGTGGGAAGAAAGAATCGTTGAGCTTATGGCTGCAGTTGATGAGTACATCCCAACACCAGCTCGTGACACTGAAAAGCCATTCATGATGCCAGTTGAGGACGTGTTCTCTATCACTGGTCGTGGTACTGTTGCTACTGGACGTGTTGAGCGTGGACAAGTTAAAGTTGGTGACACTATTGCTATCATCGGTTTAACTGAAGAGCCTAAATCTACTACTGTAACTGGAGTAGAAATGTTCCGTAAGCTTCTTGACTATGCTGAAGCTGGAGACAACATCGGTGCACTTCTTCGTGGGGTTGCTCGTGACGACATCCAACGTGGACAAGTATTAGCTAAGCCTGGTACAATCACTCCACACACAAAGTTCAAAGCTGAAGTTTACGTATTGTCTAAAGAAGAGGGTGGACGTCACACTCCATTCTTCACAAACTACCGTCCTCAGTTCTACTTCCGTACAACTGACGTAACTGGTATTTGTAACCTTCCTGAAGGCGTAGAAATGGTTATGCCTGGTGACAACATCGAAATGACAGTTGAGCTTATCGCTCCAATCGCAATCGAAGAAGGAACTAAGTTCTCTATTCGTGAAGGTGGACGTACAGTAGGCGCTGGCGTTGTAGCGACTATCCAAGAGTAATCTTTGGATCTAGAATAGATCTTTTAAAAGACCGGCATCCCGAATGAGGGGTGCCGGTCTTTTGTGTCCAAATGTAAAGAGTTTAAGCATCTCGCTTAAAGACGTTTCCGCAGGTGTATAGCGGGAGGAAAGGTCTTTATAGGGAGGTTAAAGACGTATGTAGTAGCTAAATAATTGATCAGAGGTCTTTATAATGGTTCTAAAGACGTATGTAGTAGCTAAATAGGAAAGTAGAAGTCTTTATAGGGGTTCTAAAGACGTTTGTTATAGCCAAATAGATAAGTTGCAGTCTTTATGAGGATTATAAAGACGTATGCGCAGGCATTTATCGAGAGGTGAAGGTCTTTATCTCTATGTTAAAGAAGTTTGTAAATGTTCAACCTCAAGTCAAATCCGACTTTCTTCTATATAAAGACCATCACCAAAACACCCCACAAACCACTGGAAAAAACTGAAATGAATAAATCTGCAGCCCACGTGTTGCAATAAACATCACAACTCGTTATAATATGAAAAGTGCTCAGAGATTTATTTGAAATATAGTTGCATTGTCTATGAACACCATGTATAATAGGTAATGTTGGTCTTTGACTGCGATGATGTGAAAGGTTGCTGGCACACCCGGCCGCTTTGCCATGGCGAGTGTGACAGGTTAATTTTCACGGAGAATGTCTATCAATAATATAGGCGAAAAAAGGAGGGAAAAATAATGGCAAAAGAAAAGATTCGCATTCGTTTAAAAGCTTATGATCACAGAATTCTAGATCAATCTTCTGAGAAGATCGTTGAAACTGCAAAACGTTCAGGTGCAACTGTTTCTGGTCCTATTCCGTTACCAACGGAAAGATCTGTATACACAATCTTACGTGCGGTACACAAATATAAAGATTCTCGTGAGCAATTCGAAATGCGCACTCATAAGCGCTTAATCGACATCATTAATCCAACACCACAAACGGTTGATAGCTTAATGCGTTTAGACCTACCATCTGGTGTAGATATCGAAATCAAGCTTTAATCAATAAATACTTAAAAAATCTAGGAGGTGTGACTGATGACCAAAGGAATCTTAGGAAGAAAAGTTGGTATGACTCAAGTTTTTGCTGAAAACGGCGATCTTATCCCTGTAACAGTAATTGAAGCTACACCAAACGTTGTACTTCAAGTTAAAACTGTTGAAACAGACGGATACGAAGCGATTCAGATTGGTTTTGCTGACAAACGCGATAAATTAGCTAACAAGCCACTAAAAGGCCACGTTGCTAAAGCGAACACAGCACCTAAGCGCTTCATTCGTGAAATCAGTGGAGCTAACTTAGAAGTTGGTCAAGAAGTCAAAGTTGATATTTTCGCAGAAGGCGATGTAGTAGATGTAACAGGAATTTCAAAGGGTAAAGGTTTCCAAGGTTCAATTAAGCGCCACGGACAATCTCGCGGCCCAATGACTCACGGTTCCCGTTATCACCGTCGTCCTGGTTCTATGGGACCTGTTGCTCCAAACCGTGTATTCAAAGGTAAATTATTACCTGGACGTATGGGTGGAGAGCGCATTACTATCCAGAACCTTGAGATCGTGAAAGTAGACGTAGAACGTAACCTATTACTAGTTAAAGGTAACGTACCTGGTCCAAAAAAATCTTTAATCACAATTAAAAGTGCGGTAAAAGCAAACTAATTGTATAGGAAAGGAGGAACTACAAATGCCTAAAGTAGCATTATACAACCAAGCTGGCGCAAACGTTGGTGAAGTTGAATTAGCAGATGCTGTATTCGGTATTGAGCCAAATAACAGCGTATTGTTCGATGCGATCGTTATGCAAAGAGCATCTCAACGTCAAGGTACTGCAAAAGTAAAAGGACGTTCTGAAGTAGCAGGTGGTGGACGCAAACCATGGCGTCAAAAGGGTACAGGTCGTGCTCGTCAAGGATCTATCCGCTCTCCACAATGGCGTGGTGGTGGTATCGTATTCGGTCCTACACCAAGAAGCTACAGCTACAAACTTCCTAAGAAAGTTCGTCGCTTAGCTATCAAATCTGCATTATCATCTAAGGTATTAGAAAACGAACTATTAGTATTAGAAGGATTAGCTTTTGATGCACCAAAAACAAGAGAAATGACTTCTGTATTAAAAGGTTTAGAAATCAATCGTAAAGCGTTGATCGTAACAGCTGACGCTGACGAAAACGTTGCTTTATCTGCTCGTAACATTCCTGGAGTAACAGTTGTTACAGTAACTGGTGTTAACGTATTAGACGTTGTAAACCACGATAAAGTAATCTTTACGAAAGACGCTGTTCAAAAATTAGAGGAGGTGCTTGCATAATGAGAGATCATCGTGATGTTCTTAAGCGCCCCGTGATTACTGAGCGTTCTACAGATTTAATGACTGAAAAGAAATACACTTTTGAAGTAGATGTTAGAGCTAATAAAACTGAAGTTAAAGATGCTGTTGAAGCGATCTTTGGCGTAGACGTTGAAAAAGTTAACATCATGAACTACAAAGGTAAATTCCGTCGTGTAGGTCGTCATAGCGGATTAACTAACCGTCGTAGAAAAGCTATCGTAACTTTAAAAGCTGATAGCAAAGAAATCGAATTCTTCGAGGTTTAATACAAAAAATAAAAACATCATCGAAAAGGAGGGAACATGATGGCGATTAAAAAATACAAACCAACCTCTAATGGACGTCGTGGCATGACAGTTTCTGATTTTGCTGAGATCACTACAGACAAACCAGAAAAAAGCTTGCTTGCACCGTTACACAGAAAAGGTGGTCGTAATAACCAAGGTAAATTGACTGTACGTCACCAAGGTGGTGGACACAAACGTCAATACCGCGTCATCGACTTTAAACGTGATAAAGATGGTATACCAGGACGCGTTGCTACAATCGAGTACGATCCTAACCGTTCCGCTAATATCGCGTTAATCAACTATGCAGATGGGGAAAAGCGTTACATCCTTGCTCCTAAGAACTTAGAAGTAGGAATGACTATAATGGCTGGTCCTGAAGCAGATATCAAGGTAGGAAATGCATTACCACTAATCAACATCCCAGTTGGTACTGTAATCCACAACATCGAGTTAAAACCAGGTAAAGGTGGACAATTAGTTCGCTCTGCAGGAACTTCTGCTCAAGTACTTGGTAAAGAAGGTAAATACGTACTTGTACGTTTAACTTCTGGTGAAACTCGTATGATCCTTTCCACTTGCCGCGCTACTGTAGGTCAAGTTGGTAACGAACAACACGAACTTATCAACATTGGTAAAGCAGGACGTTCTCGTTGGATGGGTATTCGCCCAACTGTACGTGGTTCTGTAATGAACCCTAACGATCACCCACACGGTGGTGGTGAAGGACGTTCTCCAATCGGACGTAAGTCACCTATGACTCCTTGGGGCAAACCGACTCTTGGATTCAAAACTCGTAAGAAAAAGAACAAGTCTGACAAATTTATCGTTCGTCGTCGTAAAAAATAACGGGGTTGTACTACGGTTCAACGGAGCCGTAGAGCAATCACGAAGGGAGGTTTCCACATGGGTCGCAGCTTGAAAAAAGGGCCTTTTGTAGATGATCATTTACTTACTAAGATTGAAAAGTTAAATGAAACTGATGGTAAACAAGTTGTTAAAACTTGGTCTCGTCGTTCTACTATTTTCCCACAATTTATCGGACATACAATCGCTGTATATGATGGCCGTAAACACGTACCAGTTTATGTGACAGAAGACATGGTAGGACACAAGCTTGGAGAATTCGCTCCATCTCGTGCTTACAAAGGTCACGGAAATGATGATAAGAAAACAAAACGCTAATTAGAGAGGAGGCTTTTACATGCAAGCTAAAGCTGTTGCAAGAACAGTTCGTATTGCTCCTCGTAAAGCTCGTCTAGTTATGGATTTAATTCGAGGCAAGCAAGTAGGCGAAGCGGTAGCTATTTTGGCATTAACTCCAAAGGCTGCTTCACCAGTAATCGAAAAGGTTCTAAAGTCCGCTATTGCAAATGCAGAGCACAATTTTGAAATGGACGCAAACTCACTTGTTGTAACTGAGGCATACGTTAACGAAGGTCCAACTTTGAAACGTTTCCGCCCTCGTGCAATGGGTCGTGCGAGTCAAATTAACAAACGTACTAGCCACATTACAATCGTGGTATCAGAAAAGAAGGAGGGATAACCAGTGGGTCAAAAGGTAAATCCGATCGGTCTTCGTGTAGGAGTCATTCGTGACTGGGAGTCCAAATGGTACGCAGGCAAAGATTATGCTAACCTGCTACATGAAGACATCAAAGTTCGCGAATACATCGCAAAACGTCTAAATGACGCATCTGTTTCTAAAGTAGAAATCGAACGTGCAGCAAACCGTCTGAACGTTACTGTTCACACTGCTAAGCCAGGTATGGTTATTGGTAAAGGTGGTACGGAAGTCGAAGCGTTACGTAAAGCACTTAACCAATTAACTGGTAAACGTGTACACATCAACATCCTAGAAATCAAGAGAGCAGATTTGGATGCTAAATTGGTAGCTGAAAACATCGCTCGTCAATTAGAAAACCGTGTATCTTTCCGTCGTGCTCAAAAGCAATCACTTCAACGTGCAATGCGCGCTGGTGCGAAAGGTATTAAAACGATGGTTTCTGGTCGCTTAGGCGGAGCAGATATCGCTCGTTCTGAACATTATAGTGAGGGTACAGTTCCACTTCATACTCTTCGCGCTGATATTGACTATGGTACAGCAGAAGCTGATACAACTTACGGTAAATTAGGTGTGAAAGTATGGATCTACCGTGGAGAGGTCCTTCCTACAAAGAAGAAAACTGAGGAAGGAGGAAAATAATATGTTATTACCAAAACGCGTAAAATATCGCCGCGAACATCGTGGTAAAATGCGTGGTAAAGCGAAAGGCGGCACAGAAGTACATTTCGGAGAGTTTGGTTTACAATCTCTTGAAGCTTCTTGGATCACAAACCGTCAAATCGAAGCTGCGCGTCGTGCGATGACTCGTTATATGAAACGTGGCGGTAAAGTTTGGATTAAAATTTTCCCTTCAAAACCATACACTGCAAAACCTCTAGAGGTCCGAATGGGTTCCGGTAAAGGTGCTCCAGAAGGATGGGTAGCAGTTGTTAAACCTGGAAAGGTTATGTTTGAAATTTCAGGTGTATCTGAAGAAGTAGCTCGTGAAGCATTACGTTTAGCTATGCACAAGTTGCCAGTTAAATGTAAGTTTGTAAAACGTGAAGAAATTGGTGGTGAATCTAATGAAAGCTAATGAACTACGCGACTTAACCACTGCCGAGATTGAACAAAAAGTGAAATCTTTAAAAGAAGAGTTATTCAACCTACGCTTTCAATTAGCGACTGGTCAATTAGAAAACACTGCTCGTATTCGCGAAGTACGTAAGTCAATCGCTCGTATGAAAACAGTAGTTCGCGAGAGAGAGATCGCTTCTAACAAATAATCAAGAGGAGGTTCGCGAAAATGAGTGAACGTAACCAACGTAAAGTTTACACTGGACGTGTTGTGTCTGACAAAATGGACAAAACAATCACAGTTCTTGTAGAAACTTATAAAACTCACGCACTCTACGGCAAACGTGTTAAGTACTCTAAAAAGTACAAAGCGCATGATGAGAATAGCATGGCTAAAACTGGCGACATCGTAAAAATCATGGAGACTCGTCCATTATCTTCTACGAAGCGTTTCCGTTTGCTAGAAGTTGTAGAGAAAGCTGTAATTATCTAATATATAAGTTCGGATATCTAATTCCGAAGGGAGGTACCATGCATGATTCAACAAGAATCTCGTTTGAAAGTTGCTGATAACTCAGGTGCTCGTGAAGTGCTTGCTATTAAAGTACTAGGTGGATCTGGTCGTCGCTACGCTAACATTGGTGATGTAATCGTTTGTACAGTGAAACAAGCAACACCAGGGGGCGTTGTTAAAAAAGGTGACGTAGTCAAAGCTGTTGTTGTACGTACAAAGCGCGGAGTTCGTCGTAATGACGGTTCATACATCCGTTTCGATGAGAACGCATGCGTAATCATCAAGGATGATAAGAGCCCTCGTGGAACTCGTATCTTCGGACCAGTTGCACGTGAATTACGTGATAACAACTACATGAAGATTGTATCTTTAGCTCCAGAAGTTCTGTAATAAATCGAAAAGATGTTTGTCAAGGAGGTGCGAAAGGATGCATGTCAAAAAAGGTGATAAAGTTGTAGTTATCTCTGGTAAGGATAAAGGTAAGCAAGGAGTTATTCTTGAATCTTATCCTAAGAAAGACCGTGTTCTTGTAGAAGGTGTCAACGTGATCAAAAAGCACGCTAAACCATCACAAGAAAATCCTCAAGGTGGAATCATCAACCGTGAGGCACCTATTCATGTATCAAACGTTATGCCTTTAGATCCTAAGTCCGGTGAACCGACTCGTGTAGGATACAAGGTAGTAGACGGTAAAAAAGTACGTGTTGCAACAAAATCAGGTGAACAATTAGATAAATAGAACGTTGAAGAAAGGAGGTACTTTTGATGAACCGCCTAAAAGAAAAGTATCAAAGCGAAATTATTCCTGCTCTAATGGGCAAGTTTAACTATAAATCCGTGATGCAAGCTCCAAAGCTTGAGAAAATCGTTATCAACATGGGTGTTGGTGATGCAGTATCAAACTCTAAGGCTTTAGATGCAGCAGTTGAAGAATTAGCTTCAATTACTGGTCAAAAACCTATGGTTACAAAAGCAAAGAAATCTATCGCTGGTTTCCGTCTTCGTGAAGGAATGCCTATCGGTGCTAAAGTTACATTACGCGGCGAGCGTATGTACGAATTCCTAGATAAGTTAGTATCTGTTTCTTTACCACGTGTACGTGACTTCCGTGGAATCTCCAAGAAGTCTTTCGATGGTCGTGGAAACTACACTCTTGGAGTGAAAGAGCAACTTATCTTCCCTGAAATTGATTACGATAAAGTTAGTAAGGTTCGTGGTATGGATATCGTTATCGTTACTACTGCTAACACTGATGAAGAAGCTCGTGAGCTTTTAACATCATTCGGAATGCCATTCCAAAAATAATACCAGCGTGTGGTAGAGGGAGGCGAAAATGTGGCTAAAAAATCAATGATTGCGAAACAAAAACGCACACCTAAACATAATGTGCAAGCTTATACTCGTTGCGAACGTTGTGGACGTCCCCACTCTGTAATCCGTAAATTTAAGCTTTGCCGTATTTGTTTCCGTGAATTAGCTTATAAAGGCCAAATTCCTGGCGTTAAAAAAGCAAGTTGGTAAAACCCGATAATTGGGAAGGAGGTAAATTAAATGGTTATGACAGATCCTATTGCAGATATGCTTACTCGCATCCGCAATGCGAACATGGTACGTCACGAGAAGCTTGAACTTCCTGCTTCTAAAATCAAAAAAGAAGTTGCTGAAATCTTAAAGCGTGAAGGTTTCGTGCGTGACGTAGAATTTATCGAAGACAACAAACAAGGTATCATTCGTATTTTCTTGAAATACGGTGCAAACAACGAGCGTGTAATTACTGGTCTTAAACGTATCAGTAAGCCTGGTCTTCGTGTATATGCAAAAGCAAATGAAGTACCTCGTGTATTAAACGGTTTAGGTATTGCGATCATCTCTACTTCTCAAGGTGTTATCACTGATAAAGAAGCTCGTCAAAAACAAGCTGGTGGAGAAGTATTAGCGTACGTTTGGTAATATATTTCTTTAAATGAACGGAGGTGTAACTATGTCACGTGTAGGTAAAAAACCTATTGAAATCCCAACTGGGGTTACAATCACAAACGACAACAACACAGTTACCGTAAAAGGTCCTAAAGGTGAATTAACTCGTACATTCAGCCAAGAAATGGCTATTACAGTGGAAGAGAACGTATTAACAGTAGTACGTCCTTCTGATAGCAAAGAACACCGTACAATCCACGGAACAACTCGTGCACTTTTAAACAACATGGTTCAAGGTGTTACAGCTGGTTTCGAAAGAGGATTGGAACTAATCGGGGTAGGTTACCGTGCATCTAAGCAAGGTAACAAGCTAGTTCTTAACGTTGGTTACTCTCATCCAGTTGAAATCACTCCTGAACAGGGGATTGAAGTGGAAGTACCGGCAAACACAAAGATCGTCATTAAAGGTATTGATAAAGAGCGCGTAGGTGCTTTAGCAGCTAACATTCGTGACGTTCGCCCACCAGAGCCTTACAAAGGTAAAGGTATTCGTTATGAAGGTGAACAAGTACGTCGTAAAGAAGGTAAAACTGCTAAGTAATACGGCATAAGCAGATAGAAAGGAGTGACTGCACGATGATTACAAAACCTGATAAGAATTCTACTCGTAAGAAAAGACACACTCGTGTTCGTGCTAAGTTATCAGGAACTGCAACTCGTCCACGTTTAAATGTGTTCCGTTCAAACCAACACATCTACGCTCAAGTGATTGACGATGCTAACGCTGTAACAATCGCAAGTGCTTCTACACTTGATAAAGATGTAACAGTAAACGGTAGCAACGTTGAGTCCGCGAAAGCAGTTGGAGAACTTGTTGCAAAGCGCGCAATTGAAAAAGGAATCAAATCAGTAGTATTCGACCGCGGTGGATACTTATATCACGGCCGTGTAAAAGCATTAGCAGATGCTGCACGTGAGGCTGGTCTAGAATTTTAATCGGAAAAGGAGGGACACTGATGCGTCGTAGTATTGACCCAAACAAATTAGAACTTGAAGAACGCGTTGTTACGGTTAACCGCGTTGCGAAAGTAGTAAAAGGTGGACGTCGTTTCCGCTTTGCTGCTCTAGTAGTAGTAGGAGATAAAAACGGTAATGTTGGTTTTGGTACTGGTAAAGCTCAAGAAGTACCTGAAGCTATCCGTAAAGCAATTGAAGATGCGAAAAAGAACTTAGTTGCTGTGCCAATCGTTGGTACAACAATTCCTCACCAAGTACTTGGAGAATTCGGTTCTGGAGAAATCCTATTGAAACCTGCTTCTGAGGGTACTGGGGTTATCGCTGGAGGACCAGTTCGTGCGGTTCTTGAGTTAGCGGGTGTTCAAGACATCCTTTCTAAATCTTTAGGATCTAACACACCAATCAACATGATCCGTGCAACACTTAACGGATTGAAGCAATTGAAACGTGCAGAGGACGTTGCTAAATTGCGTGGTAAAACGGTAGAAGAACTGTTAGGATAAGGAGGGAAACAAAATGGCGAACAAATTAGCAATCACCCTCACTCGCAGTGTAATCGGTCGTCCACAAGATCAACGTGCGACTGTTCAAACTCTTGGTTTGAAAAAGATGCACCAAACAGTTGTCCATGAGGATAACGCAGCTATCCGTGGAATGATTAACAAGGTATCTCACCTTGTTACTGTGAACGAGCAATAAATAGATACGTTTTTTAAATAAGGAGGTGCCACAATGAAACTTCATGAGTTAAAACCTAACGAAGGATCTCGTAAAGAGCGCAACCGTGTAGGTCGCGGAACTGGTTCTGGTAACGGAAAAACTTCTGGTAAAGGTCATAAAGGTCAAAATGCACGCTCAGGCGGTGGCGTTCGTCCTGGATTCGAAGGTGGTCAAACACCTCTATTCCAACGCTTACCTAAGCGCGGATTCACGAACATCAATCGCAAAGAGTATGCAATCATCAACCTTGATACTTTAAACCGCTTTGACGAGGGAACTGAAGTTACTCCTGAATTACTTCTTGAAACAGGTTTAGTTAGCAAATTAAACGCTGGTCTTAAAGTATTGGGTAACGGTTCAGTTGAGAAAAAGCTTACAGTTCGTGCTCATAAATTTTCCTCAGCAGCTAAGGAAGCTATCGAAGCAGCTGGCGGTTCAGTTGAGGTGATTTAATGTTCCAGACATTCTCCAATTTTATGCGCGTGGGTGATATAAGAAAGAAAATTGTCTTCACCCTTTTAATGTTAGTAATTTTCCGTATCGGTACGTTTATCCCAGTACCAGGGGTGAACGCTGACATTTTGAAATTCCAGGATGAACTTAGTGTCTTTGGTATTCTGAATACATTTGGTGGTGGAGCTCTTCAGAACTTCTCTATTCTTGCCATGGGTGTAATGCCATACATCACAGCGTCCATCATCGTGCAATTATTGCAAATGGATGTTGTTCCGAAGTTTACGGAATGGTCAAAACAAGGAGAAGCTGGACGTCGCAAACTAGCTCAATTCACTAGATATTTCACCATTGTACTTGGTTTCATCCAGGCAATTGGTATGTCAATCGGTTTCAATACAATGGCCAATGGGCAGTTGATTACGAACCCGACATTCACTACTTATTTGCTTATAGCATTAGTGTTAACAGCAGGTACTGCATTCTTGATGTGGCTTGGTGAGCAAATCACGGCACATGGCGTAGGAAACGGAATCTCCATTCTAATCTTCGCTGGTATCGCGTCTGCAATCCCAACCGGTGCAAATCAGATTTATGCTTCTTTGATCCAGGATGCTGGTGATCAGTTGTTCTTGAATCTTGTAATCGTCGCTCTTATCATTCTTGCAATCTTAGCTGTTATCGTAGGTGTAATCTTCATTCAGCAAGCGTTACGTAAAATTCCGATTCAGTATGCGAAGAAGATGGCGGGTCGCGCTCCTACTGGTGGAGGACACACTACACACTTACCTTTAAAGGTTAATGCAGCAGGGGTAATTCCGGTTATCTTTGCAGTATCCTTTATCATTACACCACCGACTATCGCTTCATTCTTTAACGAGAATGCTGTGACAAGATGGATCATTAGTACATTTGACTACACGAATCCAATCGGTATGGTAGTATATGTTGCTCTTATAATTGCCTTCACTTATTTCTACACATTTGTTCAGTCTAATCCTGAGCAGATGGCAGAAAACTTAAAGAAACAAGGCGGATATATTCCAGGAATTCGTCCTGGTGTAAATACACAGGAATATTTGACAAAGATTATTTACCGACTAACTTTTGTTGGTGCGTTATTCTTAGCAGCTATTTCTATCCTACCTATTATCTTTATGAGCGTTGCCGGTCTTCCTGCAGCAGTGCAGATTGGCGGTACTAGCTTACTAATCGTTGTAGGTGTTGCACTTGAAACGATGAAGCAGCTAGAAAGTCAGTTAGTGAAGCGTCATTATAAAGGGTTTATCAAGTAATGAAGTAATTGGGATAAAATTATCCCAATATACTTCACAAGATACTGAGGGGGCAAAAAGATGAATTTAGTTCTAATGGGACTTCCGGGTGCCGGTAAAGGTACTCAAGCAGAACGAATTGTCGAAAAGTACAATATCCCTCATATCTCTACTGGAGATATGTTTCGTGCTGCTATGAAGGAAGAAACTGAACTAGGCATGAAAGCTAAGTCTTTCATGGATCAAGGTCAGCTTGTTCCGGATGAAGTGACGATCGGTATCGTTCGTGAAAGATTAGAAAAAGAAGATTGCAAAGACGGCTTTCTATTAGACGGTTTTCCAAGAACGGTTCCACAAGCAGATGCTCTTGAGCAGATGCTAGAAGAACTAGGTCGCAAAATTGACTTTGTCATCAATGTCAATGTGGACCAAAGCATTCTTATGGAACGTTTAACAGGGCGTCGTATTTGTAAAGATTGTGGTTCTACTTACCACTTGGTATTCAACCCGCCTGCTAAAGACGGTGTTTGTGATAAGTGTGGAGGAGAGCTATACCAACGTGCTGATGACAACGAAGAGACAGTGGGTAACCGTCTTGAAGTAAACGTTAAACAATCTAAGCCATTGCTAGACTTTTACGAGTCCAAAGGTTATCTTCGCAATATCAATGGCCAACAAGCGATCGATAAAGTATTCGCTGATATAGAAGAACTTCTTGGAGGTCGTGCGTAATGATTATCTGTAAAACTCCTCGTGAACTTGAGATCATGAGAGAAGCAGGTAGAATTGTCGCTCTGACACACCAAGAATTAAAAAAGCACATTGTACCTGGTGTAACAACGAAGCAATTGGATGATATTGCTGAGAAATTCATCCGCAAACATGATGCAATTCCTTCGTTTAAGGGGTATAATGGTTTTCGCGGAAGCATCTGCGCTTCTGTCAATGAAGAACTTGTTCATGGTATCCCCGGCGATCGTGTACTGAAAGACGGAGATATCATTAGCATAGATATTGGTGCTAAGTATAATGGGTACCACGGTGACTCCGCTTGGACGTATGCTGTTGGTAACATATCCGATGAAACAAAGCGATTACTTGAAGTCACGGAACAATCATTGTATGAAGGCATCAAGGAAGTAAAACCGGGCGCTCGTCTCTCTGATGTTTCCCATGCGATTCAAACGTATGCGGAATCACACGATTTTTCAATTGTGAGAGAGTATGTAGGGCATGGAATTGGTCAAGACTTACATGAAGACCCACAAATTCCTCATTATGGACCTCCTAACAAAGGTCCACGGTTAAAACCTGGTATGGTTCTTGCAATTGAACCAATGGTCAATGCAGGCACCCGCTACGTAAAAACGCTAGCAGATGACTGGACTGTTGTTACTGTTGACGGTAAAATGTGTGCTCATTTTGAACATACGGTCGCTATTACAGAAACAGGCTACGAGATCTTAACAAAAGCCTAAGAGGTGATATTGCTTGATCGAATCTGATTCGACTTTGCAAGTAGGCCAAATTGTTTCGATTACTCAAGGCAGAGATGCCGGACAGTATGCCGTAATTATTAAAATTCTTGATGAGCGTTTTGTCGTCCTAGCGGATGGAGACAAGCGGAAGTTTGACCGCCCAAAGAAAAAGAACATTCATCATCTTGAATTTTTTGATTACGTGTCTCCAGAAGTTCAGAACAGTATGAAGGAAACAGGCCGTGTGACAAATGGAAAGCTGCGTTTCGCACTGACTAAGTTTGTCAATGAGCTTGTTACTGATTTGAAGAAGGGAGAACTTAATTAATGGCGAAAGACGATGTAATTGAAGTAGAAGGTACGGTCATTGAGACTTTACCAAATGCTATGTTTAAAGTAGAATTGGAAAATGGTCATACTGTGTTGGCTCATGTATCTGGGAAAATACGTATGCACTTTATTCGAATCCTACCAGGAGATAAAGTAACGGTGGAGCTTTCTCCATACGATTTAACACGCGGTAGAATAACGTATCGTTTTAAATAAACCTATTTTAGCACTCCGTACTATCAGGGAGGTAATATAAGATGAAAGTGAGACCATCTGTTAAGCCAATCTGCGAAAAATGTAAAGTTATTCGTAGAAAAGGTAAAGTCATGGTTATTTGTGAAAACCCGAAACACAAACAAAAACAAGGATAACTTGAGGGAGGTGCGCATATATGGCACGTATTGCTGGTGTTGATGTTCCTCGCGACAAGCGCGTTGTAATTTCATTAACATATGTTTTCGGTATTGGTCGTTCTACAGCTGAGAAAGTTTTGGCTGAAGCAGGTGTTTCTGAAGACACTCGCGTTCGCGACTTAACGGAAGAAGAATTAGGAAAGATTCGTGACATCGTAGACAAGATTAAAGTTGAGGGAGACCTTCGTCGTGAAGTATCTCTAAACATTAAACGTCTAATCGAGATCGGTTGCTACCGTGGTCTTCGTCACCGTCGTGGTTTACCGGTTCGTGGTCAAAACACTAAAAACAATGCTCGTACACGTAAAGGACCTCGTCGTACTGTAGCAAACAAAAAGAAATAATTTTAAGTAAGTAAGGAGGTAAGTTAAATATGGCACGCAAAACTAATACACGTAAACGCCGTGTGAAAAAGAATATTGAACAAGGTATCGCGCATATCCGTTCTACATTCAATAACACAATCGTAACGATTACTGACTCTCACGGAAATGCAATTGGGTGGTCTAGTGCAGGTGCTCTTGGCTTCAGAGGTTCTCGTAAATCTACTCCATTCGCAGCGCAAATGGCAGCTGAAACAGCAGCTAAAGCTTGCATGGAGCACGGTTTAAAGACTCTTGAAGTTACAGTTAAAGGCCCTGGTGCTGGTCGTGAAGCAGCAATCCGTGCTTTACAAGCAGCTGGTCTTGAAGTTACTGCTATCAGAGACGTAACCCCAGTACCTCATAACGGTTGCCGTCCACCAAAACGTCGCCGTGTTTAATTTGTCTGTATAGATTTTGTATACATGTCAATAATGGCTGATGATACAGTTAAAAATATACAGAGATAATTAAATGTTGTTGTTGTGCACAATCGGGACATACCTATGGGGAATTTCGGTAAGACATTTCATGTCTTTCCGGGGTTTCGACGTTTTGAAGGAGGGTTATGAATGTTAGAAATCGAAAAACCAAAAATCGAAACGGTTGAAATCAGCGATGACGCCAACTATGGTAAATTCGTCGTCGAGCCACTTGAGCGTGGATATGGAACAACTTTGGGTAACTCCTTACGTCGTATTCTTTTATCCTCACTTCCTGGTGCCGCTGTAACATCTATCCAAATAGATGGTGTACTGCATGAGTTCTCAACAATTGAAGGCGTCGTTGAAGATGTTACAACAGTTATTTTGAACGTTAAGAAGCTAGCATTAAAAATCTATTCAGATGATGAGAAGACGTTAGAGATTGATGTTCAAGGAGAAGGAGCTGTAACAGCTGCTGACATTACACATGACAGCGATGTGGAAGTTCTTAACCCTGACCTTCATATCGCAACGTTAGCGAAGGATGCTCACCTTCGTATCCGTTTCACTGCTAAGCGCGGTCGCGGATATGTAACGGCGGACGGAAACAAACGTGAAGATCAACCGATCGGTGTTATTCCGATTGATTCTATTTTCACTCCAGTTTCTCGCGTTTCTTATTATGTTGAAAATACACGTGTAGGCCAAGTCTCTAACTATGACAAGCTTACATTAGATGTATGGACAGATGGTAGTAACGGTCCACAAGAAGCAGTAGCACTTGGGGCAAAGATTTTAACTGAACACTTAAATATATTTGTAGGTCTGACAGATGAAGCGCAAAACGCGGAAATCATGGTAGAAAAAGAAGAAGATCAGAAAGAGAAAGTTCTAGAGATGACTATCGAAGAACTAGATCTATCCGTTCGTTCTTACAACTGCCTGAAGCGTGCTGGCATCAACACTGTTCAAGAACTTGCAAATAAAACAGAAGAAGATATGATGAAAGTTCGTAACTTAGGCCGTAAATCTTTAGAAGAAGTCAAGCATAAATTAGAAGAGCTTGGACTTGGCCTGCGTAAAGATGACTAGTTTTTACTTGGAAAACTAGGCATCTTTATGTGTTTGAACGTTTCATGACTTTCTACAGAAGGAGGGAACATCAACATGGGATACAGAAAATTAGGTCGTACTAGCGCACAGCGTAAAGCAATGTTACGTGACTTGACTACTGACTTGATCATCAGCGAGCGCATTGAAACTACAGAAGCACGTGCGAAAGAATTACGTTCTTTAGTAGAAAAAATGATTACTCTTGGTAAGCGTGGTGACTTACACGCTCGTCGTCAAGCAGCTTCTTACGTTCGTCATGAAGTAGCGAACGCAGAAACTGGTCAAGACGCAGTTCAAAAGTTATTCGCTGATATCGCTCCACGTTACGAAGAGCGTCAAGGTGGATACACTCGTATCATGAAACTTGGACCTCGTCGTGGAGACGGAGCTCCAATGGTAATCATTGAACTTGTATAATATATATTAGATGATAGTGGGTTAAAGAGGAGGAAACGAATCTTTTAACTTACTATAGTCAGTCATAAATAAGGGCGGACAGTTGTAATGACTGATCTATGCCCTTTATTTTTTTGCCTTGATTTCATTGGGTTGGTATAACGCCCTTGTTGCTTTGCGTTCCAGGTGTTCGCTTTCCACGGGACAGTGCTTGAGCCTCCTCACTTCGTTGCGGGGTCTCTACCAACCGTTATCCCCGTAGGAGTCTCACACCTTGCACTCCAAGCAACCGGGGGCTACACATATACCTATTTTCTTTTTTTGAAGGTTAAGTCTATAGTAGAGAGAGTTAGTTAAGCGGAGAAGAGAGGAGTTGTATTTTCGATGGCCATCTTAGAAGTGAAGGATTTATCCTTCCGCTACGCAAACCAAGAAGAGGATACGTTAAAGAATATCAATCTTAAAGTGGAACATGGAGAATGGACAGCAATCGTTGGTCATAACGGCTCCGGAAAGTCCACGTTGGCTAGAATCCTGAACGGATTACAACTTCCTACAGAAGGATCTGTAAAAGTTCAGGGAGTAGAGTTAACAGAGAATACAATTTGGGATATTAGAAGGCAGGTAGGAATGGTCTTTCAAAACCCTGATAATCAATTTGTAGGTTCGACGGTAGAGGACGATGTTGCGTTTGGTTTAGAAAATATTGGCGTCCCCCGTGAAGAAATGCTAACGCGAGTGGCGGAGGGTATTGAAAAGGTAGGGATGGAATCTTTTTTAACCCAAGAGCCACATCAGCTCTCTGGAGGGCAAAAACAGCGTGTGGCCATTGCTGGCTTAATTGCGTTGCAACCATCTATCATCATTTTGGATGAAGCTACAAGTATGCTTGATCCTATCGGACGGAAGGAAGTAATTGACACCATTGAGGAGCTCAGGCAAGCGGTGGGGGTAACCGTTATCTCCATCACCCATGACTTGGAAGAGGCAGCGAGAGCAGACCGGATTATTGTGTTGAACGGCGGAGAAGTGTATGGGGAAGGAACCCCGGAAGAAGTTTTCCATATGGGAGACAAACTTGTGGAGATAGGGCTTGATTTACCTTTTCCCATCATCTTGGCAAATAAACTGCAGCAGTTGGGTTTGGAGTTTGATACAGATCCGACCAATAGGGAAAGGCTGATGGATGAAATATGCAAATTACAATTAAAGATTTAGAGCATCGCTATCAGCTGAATACTCCTTTTGAAAGGGTTGCTCTTTTTGATGTAGACATGATCATCCCTGAGAACTCCTACACCGCCATAATTGGACATACAGGTTCCGGAAAGTCTACATTGCTACAGCATCTGAATGGCTTGTTAAGGCCTACAAATGGCAGTCTGCAAGTTGGAGATATCACATTGCATGCTAATAAAAAGGAAAAGAACATCAAGGCTTTGCGCAAAAAGGTCGGGATTGTTTTTCAATTTCCTGAGCATCAGCTGTTTGATGAAACAGTGGAGAAGGATGTTTGTTTTGGTCCGCTTAATTTTGGCGTGCCGGAAGAGGAAGCAAAAAGGCGGGCAAGAGCAGCGCTTAAGCTTGTTGGCCTCCCGGAGAAGTACTTTACATCTTCCCCGTTCGATTTGAGTGGAGGACAGATGCGCCGAGTGGCCATTGCTGGTGTCCTTGCGATGCAGCCGGAGGTTCTTGTGTTGGACGAACCGACGGCAGGGCTAGATCCACGGGGACGTAAAGAAATCATGGACCTTTTTTACAAGTTGCATAAAGAGCAGAAGCTCACTACCATTCTAGTGACCCACAGTATGGAGGATGCGGCAAGGTATGCTGATTCTATAGTGGTCATGAACAAAGGGACAGTAGGGTTAAGAGGGACACCAAGGGAGATATTCAGCCAGGCAGAGGAAATAAAGAGACTTGGGCTGGATGTACCGGAGACAGTTCTGTTTATGAAAGAGCTGGAATCCCGGCTGAAATTGGAGTTCAATGAAGTCTGTTTGACGGTTGAAGAAGTGGCAGAAGCCATCGCCTCCCGCTTGAAAAAGGGGGATGAGGGTTGATGAATAACTTAATTATCGGCCGTTATGTACCGGGAACCTCTCTTATTCACCGGATGGACCCGAGAGCAAAACTGCTGCTTGTATTTATTTTCGTGATGGTTGTGTTCCTTGCCAATAATGTCTGGGGCTACGGGATGCTGGGTGCCTTTACCTTGTCGGTCGTATTGCTTACTAGAATACCGATACCTTTTATCATAAAAGGACTTAAACCGATCATCTGGATTATTATCTTCACGATGCTTTTTCATGTTTTTTTGACAAAAGAGGGGACATTGCTTTTTGAAGTAGGCTTTATTCAGGTATACGAAGAAGGCATTATACAAGCTATCTTTATATCCTTGCGTTTTTTATTCTTGATCACCATTACTACCATCCTTACCTTGACCACTACACCAATTGAGGTGACAGACGGGATGGAGACGTTATTTGGTCCGTTTAAAAAGGTGGGGGTACCAGTCCATGAACTGGCCCTAATGATGTCTATTTCTTTGCGGTTTATCCCGACATTGATGCAGGAGACTGATAAAATCATGAAGGCGCAGAGCGCAAGAGGTGCTGACTTCACTGTAGGGCCTCTGAAGGAGCGTGTAAAGGCGCTGGTTCCTTTGCTTGTCCCGTTGTTCATCAGTGCGTTCAAACGCGCAGAGGAGCTTGCTACGGCGATGGAAGCGCGAGGGTATAAAGGCGGCGAAGGAAGAACGAAATTTCGTCTGCTAGAATGGCAGGCCAAAGACACTTTGTTGATGGTGACACTTGCTGTCCTTACGTTTATCTTAGTTCTTATCCGAACATAATGGAGTTAGATATGATGAATAGATTAAAATGTACCCTTACCTATGACGGAGCACATTTTGAAGGCTATCAGATTCAAAAGGAGAAGCGAACCGTCCAGCTGGAGGTGCAAAAGGCCTTATCTCGGATCCATAAAGGGACGGAGATCAAGGTTTCCGCTTCTGGTCGCACCGATGCAGGAGTTCATGCCGTCGGTCAGGTGCTGCACTTTGATTCGCCTCTTAGTATCCCGGATGTTGCGTGGCAGAAGGCGCTGAATGCCCATTTGCCCAATGATATATGGATGAAGAGGGTGGAGTCTGTCTCAGGGGACTTCCACGCCCGTTTTGACGTAGTAAAAAAGGAGTACCGTTACAGGGTGAGCCTGGCAAAGGACTTTAATGTGTTTGACCGGGACCAAGTGTTTCACTATCCTTTTGCATTGGATCTAGAAGCAATGGAAGAGGCATGTGGGCATTTCATTGGAGAACACGACTTTACCAGCTTCTGTTCGGCCAAAACAGAAGTAGAGGACAAGGTGAGGACGATTTACTCGTTGCAAGCTGTGAGGAACGGCGAGGAGCTTGAGTTTCGCATTGTCGGCAACGGCTTTTTATACAACATGGTCCGTATCATTGTTGGTACTTTACTGGAGATTGGCCAAGGAAAAAAATTACCAAAAGATATTTTTTCAATCTTGAAAGCCAGAGATCGGGGAGCGGCAGGAAAAACTGCACCAGCACACGGTTTATACTTATGGAACGTGGTTTATGATGACAACTAATCCTGGTGTAACATCTTCTTGACAATCTCGCAAAAAAGAGATAAGATATCACATGGTATGTATTTTAACCCCACGATCAAGCCCCGGAAGAGTTTCATCGTGATGAATAAAATATATTAAGAAATGAAAAATAAAAGCTTTATTTTTTTTAGGAGGGAAATTTAATGCGTACAACGTTTATGGCGAAAGCTAGCGAAATTAATCGTAAATGGTACATGGTTGACGCTGAAGGTCAAACTTTGGGTCGTCTTGCAAGTGAAGTTGCATCCATTTTACGTGGTAAACATAAACCAACTTTTACTCCAAACGTAGACACTGGAGATCATGTAATCATTATCAATGCAGAAAAAATCCACTTAACTGGTAACAAATTGAACGGTAAGATCTACTACCGTCACACAATGCACCCAGGTGGATTAAAACAAAGAACGGCTTTGGAAATGCGTACTAACTATCCTACAAAGATGTTAGAACTAGCAATCAAAGGCATGCTTCCAAAAGGAAGTCTTGGCCGCCAACAAGCTAAAAAATTGAACGTGTATGCTGGAAGCGAGCATCCACACCAAGCACAACAACCTGAAGTTTACGAACTTCGCGGTTAATTAATAAGGAGGGTATAACTTTGGCACAAGTACAATACTACGGCACAGGTCGTCGTAAAAGCTCCGTTGCACGTGTACGTCTAGTTCCTGGTAACGGACAAATCGTGATCAACGATCGTGATATCGAAAACTACATCCCATTCGAAGCTCTACGTAACGTTGTTAAACAACCATTGGCAGTTACTGAAACAGAAGGTAACTACGATGTATTAGTAAACGTTGACGGTGGAGGATATACTGGTCAAGCTGGTGCGATCCGTCACGGAATCGCTCGTGCATTATTGCAAGCTGATCCTGAGTTCCGTGCTACTTTAAAGCGTGCAGGGTTCTTAACTCGTGACGCGCGTATGAAAGAGCGTAAAAAATACGGACTTAAGGGCGCTCGTCGTGCACCTCAGTTCTCAAAACGTTAATCTTCGGATTCCAATATGGAAAACCCCCGGCCCTTTGTGGTTGGGGGTTTTTTGGTGTTTTGGAGATCTTCATGCGACCGATGAAGACGTGTCAGCGTGGTAAATGGTGCGAGAGAGGTCTTCATACGACTGATGAAGACGTGTCAGCGTCGTACTGTGTGCAAGAGAAGTCTTCATAAGGTTGGATAATTTGTCGGATAGGTTTATAGAGCGGGAGTTCCGTTGGAGCGGTCTGGAAAACTAACGACCACAAGAAAATACCAAGCCTCACCACAAACTTCGACCCCCCCATACTACCTAAGCAGATTCTCACACACAAACCTGGAAATTAAGTAAAAATTAGGTAATAACAACCAATAACGTCTGTTCTATATAATGAATAAAATAGGCATTATGCAACTTAATATATTTTAGAACATGCTATATCATTAGTTCTTAATAAAGAAAAAAGGAGGTAACTTGTCATAAGACATAAGTTAACGGTTCCAATTCTGATTCTGGCCTGTTTTTTCTTCGCCGGCACTCACGTTCAAGCAACTAGCTGGATTAACCTCAAAGACTGGATGGCAGATAATCTTAATGGGTATCTACATCATGAAAACTCCAACAGCATCTTCTCAGAACAACTCCAAGAAATAGACAACTCCCATTACTCCTTAGAAATAAACGAATTTTTCAAGTCCACCACAACCTCAACTAAGAGAAATATCCAAGACCACCAAGCCCAATACATACAAGAACTCACCCAGGCAAAACATCAATTGAAACAAAATACACTGGACAGCTATTACGAGGAACGCCAAGCAAAGTTAGATGATGAACTGACGCAGGAACTTGAGCAATATCTCGCAGAATTATTGGATGAAAATAATAAACCTTAAGAGGAGAGATATAGGATGACGTGGAAAAAGAAATTAGTAGCAGGTACATTAGCGGTAGGATTGGTTTCTGGTGTTGGCATGACGTTTGCAAGTGCAAGTGAAGGATCACCGTTGAGACAGTGGTACAACGGGCTTTTTGGTCAAACGCAACAATCCATTTTGGCGGATAATGAGGCGAATGCAACTGCTGCATTCGAAAGCTGGGCGGCAAACACGGAGCAGCTTAAAGCAGGGGCGGGTTTGAAGATCAATGAAACAATGGCAACCGAGCTAACAAGGGTCGGCACGGAAATTATGACTGTAAAAGAGGGGCACCTTGCTTCCTTAGATGCAGAAAAATTGGCTCTGCTTGATAATATGAACTATCAGGTGTACCAGCATATCTTTTTAGAAGGGTTTTTTGCGATCCAAAACCAGGGTGATGCAGCTATGGGTACTGTTCAGCAAAACTTTAGGAATTATACCAGTGAAACAGGACAAGCTGCAGTAAATGAAATGACGCAAGAGTTGACCTCCGCAAAAGATTCCGCGGTTACAGAGTTGGAAGGGGCCATTGCACAGGCCAAAGCGGAACTATCCGCACAACTTGCCATGGAAGAGCAGGTAAGCAGACATAATCTGGAGCGGCAGATCACATTCAAGTTGAACGACTTGCGTGAAGCATTGACAACTATCATCAATGGTTTAGTAAGAGAACAACAAAATATCATCACATCAAAGGCTCTAGAGTTGGAAGAAGAAGCAAAAGCAAGCCTCGATGAAGTAATGGAAAGCATTAATGACTAACAAACGCCAACAAAGACTGTTCATTGTGGTGATGATGGTCTTGGCACTTCTTTTTACAGCAGAACTGAAAACGGCATTTGCCAGTTCTACTATCCAATCGTTGCTGACAGGCTGGTTTGAAGGGAAGCAACAGGAATCCATTCAATCCTTGGAAGAGGAGATCATGATAGAAAAGGAAGCTCAGATGGCCATTTTAAAAAAAGAAATTGCCGAATCATTAGAGCATGCAAATAAGGAACTTTCCCATTTTACGTCTATAGAGGCAGAAAAGAGCAAGCAAGAGCTCCAAAACTATACCGAGCAACTTATTCAATCCATCGAAATAGAGGAGGAAGGTAAGCAGGAGGAGTTTTTGAGTGAACTGGAGAAAATTATGGAGGAAGCGTATTCGAAGATAGAACAAGCCCGTGAAGATGCGCTTCATCAAATCGAATAGTTCAATTGCCTGCGCCTTGTTGTGCAGGTTTTTTCAATTCCAACTTTGGAAAAACGTACTCATTCTTTGTACGCATGAAAGCCTTCGCCCATTAGGAAACTAATCGGGAAAGGGTGTGAAAGAGATGACTGTAGTAACAACCTTCAAGGAAAAGCGCAGAGAAAAACAAATGAAATATGAGCGAAAAATGCTGCGTGAAATATCACTCGAGGTATTACGGACAAAGGTGAAGGATTTTTTCTCGCCATACTTAAAAAACAAAAAGCAGGTAACTGCCATAGAAGAGGGCTGCCTTGATGTAGCCATTGAAGCGTATCTTCTTGGTGCTTCATATAGCAAGTTTGGGTATTATGGTGAAAACGCGGAGCAAGTCAAGACGCGCTGCCATGTAGAAGAGAAATATTTGATTGATACCTTATACGATTATTTTTTGTACTGGGGTTCCATTGGTGACAATGATATGGTTCATGAATCTTTTTATATGACGTGTGATGCTTTCGTTGATTATTGGTGGCGTGAAGGTTTCCATAAAGGTGAAAAAAGGTACCGCATGAGGTTGCACTAATTATCATAAACTTCCCTCTTGTCCCATATAGTGTAAAGAGTGGACATGCGGGAGGGATACATATGCAAAGGTGGAAATTTTGGGCTTTTCTTACGGTAATCTTAACGGTGACCGCCGTTTTTCAATATCAGTTATTTTCAAAAGATACGTGGGAACAGTGGAGTCTACCGTTGAGCGGCAAAATTATCATCCTCGACCCAGGTCACGGTGGACCTGATGGAGGGGCTGTGGGCGGGGATGTTTTAGAAAAAGACGTAGCCCTTGAAGTGTCCCGTTATGTGAAGGATTACCTCCAGGAGCAAGGGGCATTGGTGCTGATGACAAGGGAAACGGACGTGGACCTTGCAGATCCTGCGACAAAAGGCTATAGCCGCCGAAAGGTAGAGGACTTGAGGAAGCGGATTAAAATGATCAATGAATCCGACGGAGACCTTTTTCTCAGCATTCACTTAAACGCCATCCCGTCACCAAGATGGAGAGGGGCGCAGACGTTCTATCATGGGACGAAACATAAAGACAATGAACGCTTGGCAAAGTTCATCCAAGAAGAGTTCAGGATCAACCTTGAAAATACAGACCGGTATGCAAAATCGATGAATACTCTTTTTATCTTGAAAAACGCTGAAATACCAGGGGCTTTAGTGGAGGTAGGTTTTTTGTCCAACCCTTCGGAACGAGCCTTGCTGAATACAGAAGAATATCAGAAATCTTTAGCTGCTTCCATCTATAATGGAGTGATGCGTCATTATACAAATGAACAAGAACTTCCAGATCCCCCTCAGTAAGAAAAAGGGGGATTTTTTTATAGGCACATAACGATAAATTAATGCGGTGTATATGTTATACTGAAATTGTAAACGAATTCAATTCTGAAAATAGACTATTATCACATAAGGGTGGGGTCACATTGCTAACAGAAGTTAAAGTTGTGCAGTTACTAAAAGATCTACATGATCCGTTTTTACATAGAACATTTGAAGAAACAAACGCGATTCAAGAAATCTCCATTAAAGAAGAGAAGAATCATGTCAGTGTGAAAGTGGCGCTTGCCAAGACTGGTACAGCAGAGCAAATGCAATTGCAAAGTACCATCGTTAATCTTTTAAAAGAAGCGGGAGCAGCAACGGTAGGCCTGCGTTTCATGGAACTGCCACAAGAAGTGGTTGCACGTTTTGGTGTCGAGGCTCCTAAAGAGGAAGAAACCCTTCTATCAAGCAACAAAACAACCTTCCTTGCCATTGCTTCTGGTAAAGGCGGCGTTGGAAAATCAACCGTATCCGTCAACTTGGCTGTTTCCCTAGCGCGTCTTGGGAAAAAAGTCGGTTTGATTGATGCAGACATTTATGGCTTTAGCGTGCCTGATATGATGGGAATCACGAAACGTCCGGTCGTGCGCGGAGAAAAAATCATTCCGGTCGAGCGTTTTGGTGTACAAGTAATTTCTATGGGCTTTTTCGTAGAGGATAATTCTCCGGTAATCTGGAGAGGACCGATGCTTGGAAAAATGTTAAACAGTTTCTTTAATGAAGTAGAGTGGGGAGACCTGGACTACTTGCTGCTTGATTTGCCTCCAGGTACAGGGGATGTGGCGCTTGATGTACACTCGATGCTGCCATCCTGTAAAGAGCTAATCGTAACGACCCCGCACCCGACAGCGGCATTCGTTGCAGCTAGAGCGGGAGCAATGGCAATCAAAACAGACCATGAAGTAATCGGTGTCATTGAAAACATGGCCTACTTTGAGAGCAAGAAGACAGGTGAAAAGGAATATGTATTTGGAAAAGGCGGGGGAGACAAGCTTGCAGAAGAGTTGCAGGCACCACTGCTTGGACAACTACCATTACAACAGCCTGACTGGAATGATGACGACTTTGCGCCATCCATTTACCAAGAAGACCATGATCTTGGAAAAATATATTTAAGCATCGCATCAAAAGTGGTGGAATTAACGTAAATCAAAACAAGCAGACCCGTTATAGAATTGGGTCTGCTTGTTTTTTATCCACCTTCTGAACCGCCACCGGATTCCTGTCCACCCTCCGAGCCGCCACTTTCTCCGCCTTGCTCTCCACCGCCTTGACCCTGCTGTTGACCGCCTTGCATTTCAGAAGCGGCTTTTAACAAAAGGTCTTGTAACTTGGCTTTAAATAATGGACTTTCGAAAGTCTCGGTGATCACTTGTTGTAGATGCTTTTTATATTCCTGTCCGCTCATCACGGTAATCATTTGCTTTTCCATTTCAGGATCTTGGAGGATCTGAACCATCATAGCCTGGTACTCAGGATCCTTCATTAGATCCTTAATAAGTTTTTCGTGTTCTTTTTGCATGCTCTTTGCAAAGGTCTCAGCAAATTTAGGATCTTCAAACGCCTTTTTCCAAAATTCCGCGCCTTTTTCACTGTCCAATGTCTGTTCAATCGATTTTGTTACCACTTCCTGATCCAAGACAAAATTAGCTTTCATCTTATCATCAGCCATGATTTCTTCAATCGCTTTTTTTCCATCGTCTGTCTTTAATATATCTACAACCATTTTTTTGGTTTCATCATAATCCATTTGTCCGCCTTTTTCACTCTCTGCACAACCCGTAAGAAGGAGGGAAAGAAGGAGAGGCGCCAAAAGGTAGCTTTTCATCGAGAAAACTCCTTCCAACATATATTTCATACATTTAATATGTGACAAAGTTAATCAAATATACAAATTTGCATAGAAGGGATGATGGATTTTTACTGGTTACATTGGTAAAATGGGAACTAGTGTCTTTAATTTGTGTTAAATGGAGGAAAAGAAAGTGAACAGTCGTAATTGGGTTCGATTATTTCTTTCCACGCTACTAGTTGGAGCGGTAACTACGGTTATTGTTGCCTTCATAGTCCGTTGGGATCAACATACAGCACAATTTGCAAATGGAGAATACCTTCAATTTCTATCCATCATTGCATGGTATATCGGAGTGGGCTTGATATTCAGCATCATAAGCCAAATGGGTTTCTTCGCTTACTTAACGATTCACCGTTTTGGATTGGGTATTTTCAAATCCCTATGGAGTGCCGTGCAAGTGGTGCTAATCATCTTCGTTTTGTTTGATCTTGTGTATTTCCGTTATATATCTTTTGCAAATGAAGGAGATTCCTTACTTCCTTATTTTGGCTTTCCGATATTTCTATTAGTGTACGGGCTGCTTGTAGCCTATGTGAAAAGTTCCCAGACCAATAAGCACGCATTTATTCCAGCGTTGTTCTTTATGGTTGTGGTAACAACTATAGAATGGTTTCCTGCACTTAGGGAAAATGAACCGGGATGGCTGTTATTTATGCTGTTTCCTTTGTTGGCATGTAACTCCTATCAAGTATTAATGTTGCACAGGCTGAATAAAGCTTCTGCCAAAAAATAAAAAACGGCGCTTCTCCGATCTAATCTGGAGAGGCGCCGTTTTTTATTGTACTTCCTTGCTTTTCGCTTTGGTGTTGTTAATTAATTCGGTGACACTGCTTATTTCGTATCCTTTATTTTTGATAAACTGGATAATTTCCGGCAAGGCGTCTTCGGTTTGTTTGGCAGAATCAGATGCGTGCAGAAGAACGATATCCCCATTGCTCAGATTCTTCGTTACATTATCCACGATAATTTCTTTGCCTGGATTGATTAGGTCATGAGAATCGACGCTCCAATGCACCACCGTAAAACCAAGGGAGTTGGCGATCTCAAGCACTCGTTTATCAAAAGCACCTTTAGGCGGGCGAAGTAAATGGACCTTCTTTACCTCCAGCTTCTCAAATACATCTAAAGATTTTAAGATGTCCCTCTTCACTTTCAGGTCTTCCAAATCGCGATAATTTTCATATGCATATCCCATGCTGCCGATTTCATGTCCATCTTCCATAATCCGTTTCACGATATCCGGATGTCTCTCCGCCCATGAAGCCGATAAGAAGAACGTCACCCCGGTTACCCCGTTTTGTTTTAACAAATCCAGAATAGGAAGCGCCTTTTCATCCCCCCAGCTAATATCAAAGGACAATGCAACCTCTTTGGTACTGCCTTCCCCCTTATAGATTGCCCGCGGTCCATCTTTGGTGGAAAACACCGGCTGATTAGAAAAGTTCTCTATATATAAAATCCCTGCTGTGAAGAATGCCGCCAAAATGATGATGGATAATTGCTTAAGCTTTCTTCCGTTAATAACATAGAAATTATTCATGCTTAGCCCCCTTGTCCACAGTATCTACTCTCATAAATATTCACTAGGACAAATCTTATGCAAAAAAAATTAGGAAAATGTTTCATAAAAACTAGTTTGGTGGAAAAAATACACTATAAAGTATTTTTTAGAGGTGAAGAAATGTTAGGGATGCTATTAAACAATAAAGAAGTGAAGGAAATGGAATATCTGCTAAAAAGAGAACTAGAAGAACTCTTACACGATTTTGATGATCATCGCATTGATAGAGTGGTTAAGCATGCCATGGAAGAACGCTATCAAATTCTCTACAAAATGTTCACCCGTATCGCTCCGCCAACAGAGTGTATGAAATATATCCGATCAAAAGCCGTCTTTAGAGAAAGGGAATCTTTATAAAACACCGCCAATCAGCCGCAGACATTGCGGCTTTTTAAGTGCAAAATAACCATTTCCGTAAAGCAAAAAGCTCGTCTGAAAAACAAATTTAAAAAACATCATAAAAACAGTTGACGATAAAAGCGAGACCGTGGTATATTATTATTCGTCGCTGCGAGATACATAAACGCTTGCAAGACGAAATTAAAAAAACATGTTGACATTAACTAGCTCAATATGTTACATTAATAAAGTCGCTTCTGAGCGGCAAGTTGATGAAAATGATCTTTGAAAACTAAACAAAACAACAGCGTCATAACGTCGGTTCTACGGAACACGACAAAATGATTTAAGTAACACAAGCTAGCAAATTTTGAGCAAATGCTCAGACTCTTTATTGGAGAGTTTGATCCTGGCTCAGGACGAACGCTGGCGGCGTGCCTAATACATGCAAGTCGAGCGGACCTTTTAAAAGCTTGCTTTTGAAAGGTCAGCGGCGGACGGGTGAGTAACACGTGGGCAACCTGCCTGTAAGACTGGGATAACTTCGGGAAACCGGAGCTAATACCGGATAATATAAAGAACCTCCTGGTTCTTTGTTGAAAGATGGTTTCGGCTATCACTTACAGATGGGCCCGCGGCGCATTAGCTAGTTGGTGAGGTAACGGCTCACCAAGGCGACGATGCGTAGCCGACCTGAGAGGGTGATCGGCCACACTGGGACTGAGACACGGCCCAGACTCCTACGGGAGGCAGCAGTAGGGAATCTTCCACAATGGACGAAAGTCTGATGGAGCAACGCCGCGTGAGCGATGAAGGCCTTCGGGTCGTAAAGCTCTGTTGTTAGGGAAGAACAAGTGCGAGAGTAACTGCTCGCACCTTGACGGTACCTAACCAGAAAGCCACGGCTAACTACGTGCCAGCAGCCGCGGTAATACGTAGGTGGCAAGCGTTGTCCGGAATTATTGGGCGTAAAGCGCGCGCAGGTGGTCCTTTAAGTCTGATGTGAAAGCCCACGGCTCAACCGTGGAGGGTCATTGGAAACTGGGGGACTTGAGTGCAGAAGAGGAAAGTGGAATTCCAAGTGTAGCGGTGAAATGCGTAGAGATTTGGAGGAACACCAGTGGCGAAGGCGACTTTCTGGTCTGTAACTGACACTGAGGCGCGAAAGCGTGGGGAGCAAACAGGATTAGATACCCTGGTAGTCCACGCCGTAAACGATGAGTGCTAAGTGTTAGAGGGTTTCCGCCCTTTAGTGCTGCAGCTAACGCATTAAGCACTCCGCCTGGGGAGTACGGTCGCAAGACTGAAACTCAAAGGAATTGACGGGGGCCCGCACAAGCGGTGGAGCATGTGGTTTAATTCGAAGCAACGCGAAGAACCTTACCAGGTCTTGACATCCTCTGACACTCCTAGAGATAGGACGTTCCCCTTCGGGGGACAGAGTGACAGGTGGTGCATGGTTGTCGTCAGCTCGTGTCGTGAGATGTTGGGTTAAGTCCCGCAACGAGCGCAACCCTTGATCTTAGTTGCCAGCATTCAGTTGGGCACTCTAAGGTGACTGCCGGTGACAAACCGGAGGAAGGTGGGGATGACGTCAAATCATCATGCCCCTTATGACCTGGGCTACACACGTGCTACAATGGACGGTACAAAGGGCAGCAAAACCGCGAGGTCGAGCCAATCCCATAAAACCGTTCTCAGTTCGGATTGCAGGCTGCAACTCGCCTGCATGAAGCCGGAATCGCTAGTAATCGCGGATCAGCATGCCGCGGTGAATACGTTCCCGGGCCTTGTACACACCGCCCGTCACACCACGAGAGTTTGTAACACCCGAAGTCGGTGGGGTAACCTTTTGGAGCCAGCCGCCTAAGGTGGGACAGATGATTGGGGTGAAGTCGTAACAAGGTAGCCGTATCGGAAGGTGCGGCTGGATCACCTCCTTTCTAAGGAATGTACGCTTGTTGTTTTGTTTAGTTTTGAGAGAGCATTCTCTCATATTTAGATAAATCATCCGATTTATCCTTGTTGTTCCTTGAAAACTAGATAATGTAACTAATATCAAGATATTCACAGAATATCGTTCATCTTAGTAATTTTCTTTATAGATATCATCGCTGATATCGACACATGACCATATTGGTCAACGGTTAAGTTATTAAGGGCGCACGGTGGATGCCTTGGCACTAGGAGCCGATGAAGGACGGGACTAACACCGATATGCTTCGGGGAGCTGTAAGTAAGCTTTGATCCGGAGATTTCCGAATGGGGAAACCCACTGTTCGTAATGGAACAGTATCCTTATCTGAATACATAGGGTATGGAAGGCAGACCCGGGGAACTGAAACATCTTAGTACCCGGAGGAAGAGAAAGCAAATGCGATTTCCTGAGTAGCGGCGAGCGAAACGGAATTAGCCCAAACCAAGAGGCTTGCCTCTTGGGGTTGTAGGACACTCAACATGGAGTTACAAAGGAACGGGGTAAATGAAGCGACCTGGAAAGGTCCGTCATAGAAGGTAAAAACCCTGTAGTTGAAACTTCGTTCCCTCCTGAGTGGATCCTGAGTACGGCGGGACACGAGAAATCCCGTCGGAAGCAGGGAGGACCATCTCCCAAGGCTAAATACTCCCTAGTGACCGATAGTGAACCAGTACCGTGAGGGAAAGGTGAAAAGCACCCCGGAAGGGGAGTGAAATAGATCCTGAAACCGTGTGCCTACAAGTAGTTAGAGCCCGTTAATGGGTGATAGCGTGCCTTTTGTAGAATGAACCGGCGAGTTACGATTACGTGCAAGGTTAAGTCGATGAGACGGAGCCGTAGCGAAAGCGAGTCTGAATAGGGCGAATGAGTACGTGGTCGTAGACCCGAAACCAGGTGATCTACCCATGTCCAGGGTGAAGTTCAGGTAACACTGAATGGAGGCCCGAACCGACTCACGTTGAAAAGTGAGCGGATGAGGTGTGGGTAGGGGTGAAATGCCAATCGAACCTGGAGATAGCTGGTTCTCTCCGAAATAGCTTTAGGGCTAGCCTCATGTGTTAGAGTCTTGGAGGTAGAGCACTGATTGGACTAGGGGTCCTCATCGGATTACCGAATTCAGTCAAACTCCGAATGCCAAAGACTTATCCATGGGAGTCAGACTGCGAGTGATAAGATCCGTAGTCAAGAGGGAAACAGCCCAGACCGCCAGCTAAGGTCCCCAAGTATACGTTAAGTGGAAAAGGATGTGGAGTTGCTTAGACAACCAGGATGTTGGCTTAGAAGCAGCCACCATTTAAAGAGTGCGTAATAGCTCACTGGTCGAGTGACTCTGCGCCGAAAATGTACCGGGGCTAAACGTATCACCGAAGCTGCGGACTGTTCTTACGAACAGTGGTAGGAGAGCGTTCTAAGGGCGTTGAAGCTAGACCGTAAGGACTGGTGGAGCGCTTAGAAGTGAGAATGCCGGTATGAGTAGCGAAAGAAGGGTGAGAATCCCTTCCACCGAATGCCTAAGGTTTCCTGAGGAAGGCTCGTCCGCTCAGGGTTAGTCGGGACCTAAGCCGAGGCCGAAAGGCGTAGGCGATGGATAACAGGTTGATATTCCTGTACCACCTCCACTCCGTTTGAGCAATGGGGGGACGCAGAAGGATAGGGTAAGCGCGCTGTTGGATATGCGCGTCTAAGCAGCAAGGCTGAGAAGTAGGCAAATCCGCTTCTTATTAAGGCTGAGCTGTGATAGCGAGGGAAATATAGTACCGAAGTTCCTGATTTCACACTGCCAAGAAAAGCCTCTAGCGAGGAGTATGGTGCCCGTACCGCAAACCGACACAGGTAGGCGAGGAGAGAATCCTAAGGTGAGCGAGAGAACTCTGGTTAAGGAACTCGGCAAAATGACCCCGTAACTTCGGGAGAAGGGGTGCTCTGTTAGGGTGTTAAAGCCCGAGAGAGCCGCAGTGAATAGGCCCAGGCGACTGTTTAGCAAAAACACAGGTCTCTGCGAAGCCGTAAGGCGAAGTATAGGGGCTGACGCCTGCCCGGTGCTGGAAGGTTAAGGGGAGAGGTTAGCGCAAGCGAAGCTTTGAACCGAAGCCCCAGTAAACGGCGGCCGTAACTATAACGGTCCTAAGGTAGCGAAATTCCTTGTCGGGTAAGTTCCGACCCGCACGAAAGGCGTAACGATCTGGGCACTGTCTCAACCAGAGACTCGGTGAAATTATAGTACCTGTGAAGATGCAGGTTACCCGCGACAGGACGGAAAGACCCCGTGGAGCTTTACTGTAGCCTGATATTGAATTTTGGTACAGCTTGTACAGGATAGGTAGGAGCCTGAGAAGCCGGAGCGCTAGCTTCGGTGGAGGCGTCGGTGGGATACTACCCTGGCTGTATTGAAATTCTAACCCGCAGCCCTTATCGGGCTGGGAGACAGTGTCAGGTGGGCAGTTTGACTGGGGCGGTCGCCTCCTAAAGAGTAACGGAGGCGCCCAAAGGTTCCCTCAGAATGGTTGGAAATCATTCGCAGAGTGTAAAGGCACAAGGGAGCTTGACTGCGAGACCTACAAGTCGAGCAGGGACGAAAGTCGGGCTTAGTGATCCGGTGGTTCCGCATGGAAGGGCCATCGCTCAACGGATAAAAGCTACCCCGGGGATAACAGGCTTATCTCCCCCAAGAGTCCACATCGACGGGGAGGTTTGGCACCTCGATGTCGGCTCATCGCATCCTGGGGCTGTAGTCGGTCCCAAGGGTTGGGCTGTTCGCCCATTAAAGCGGTACGCGAGCTGGGTTCAGAACGTCGTGAGACAGTTCGGTCCCTATCCGTCGTGGGCGCAGGAAATTTGAGAGGAGCTGTCCTTAGTACGAGAGGACCGGGATGGACGCACCGCTGGTGTACCAGTTGTCTTGCCAAAGGCATAGCTGGGTAGCTACGTGCGGACGGGATAAGTGCTGAAAGCATCTAAGCATGAAGCCCCCCTCAAGATGAGATTTCCTTTTGCTTCGGCAAGTAAGATCCCTGAAAGATGATCAGGTAGATAGGTTCGAGGTGGAAGCGTGGCGACACGTGCAGCTGACGAATACTAATCGATCGAGGACTTAACCCAAATAAGTATCGAAATAAGTGAACGATATGAATGTCTTGATATGAACACATTATCTAGTTTTGAAGGAACAAGAAATTTGTAAAAACTTCTTGATTTTCTTTCTCAATTTTGTATAATAAAATTTGTCTGGTAATGATGGCGAAGAGGTCACACCCGTTCCCATCCCGAACACGGAAGTTAAGCTCTTCAGCGCCGATGGTAGTTGGGGGATCTCCCCCTGTGAGAGTAGGACGTTGCCAGGCTAGTATTGTTCCACCATAGCTCAGCGGTAGAGCATTCGGCTGTTAACCGAAGGGTCGTAGGTTCGAATCCTACTGGTGGAGCCATGCTTCCATAGCTCAGTTAGGTAGAGCACTTCCATGGTAAGGAAGAGGTCACCGGTTCGAGCCCGGTTGGAAGCTTATACAATAAGAAAAATTGGCCCGTTGGTCAAGCGGTTAAGACACCGCCCTTTCACGGCGGTAACACGGGTTCGAATCCCGTACGGGTCACCAAAGTTTTTTCACGATAGTGAAAATAACTTTCTTTTTACATCCCAATACATTGGAGGATTAGCTCAGCTGGGAGAGCATCTGCCTTACAAGCAGAGGGTCGGCGGTTCGATCCCGTCATCCTCCACCATATCCCTTGGAGGGGTAGCGAAGTGGCTAAACGCGGCGGACTGTAAATCCGCTCCTTTGGGTTCGGCAGTTCGAATCTGCCCCCCTCCACCATTTTAACTTCGAAATGAAAATTCCGGAGTTTTTGTTTGAAGAAATGTATAAACTTCCCGATTTCAGAGATAATAAGTGAAGTTAGTTATCGACGAGGATAGGGTACAAAGTACAAAGAAATACATAAGTTTCCTATGCATTTTAGGAGCATAATCAATGGGCTATAGCCAAGCGGTAAGGCATCGCACTTTGACTGCGACATGCGTTGGTTCGAATCCAGCTAGCCCAGCCAACGTGCCATTAGCTCAGTCGGTAGAGCATCTGACTTTTAATCAGAGGGTCGAAGGTTCGAGTCCTTCATGGCACATCTTTTTTTACAAAGCTTTATTATAATTTCATAAGGGGCCTTAGCTCAGCTGGGAGAGCGCCTGCTTTGCACGCAGGAGGTCAGCGGTTCGATCCCGCTAGGCTCCACTTTCTAATAAAGTTTAAGTCATAGACCATTGGTTTATGGCTTTTTTGTATGTTTTCTGGCTTAGAGTTCCGGAAAAGTTAACGGTAACTGCCTGCTTAGAAATTATCTCTCGAAACGTAAGGCTAAGAGGGCTCCGTGAGTGAATCGGGCGATAATTATTATTTACGGGCGATAATTTGAATAATCAGGCGATAATTCAACTTTACGGGCGATTTTTAAAAAATACGGGCGAAACGCAAAGATGGCCAGTCAAGTCCTTAATATTATGGCCCCTCAGCTTCAGACTGGATCACCTACTCTGAAAGCCAACCTTGTCCTTCACTAAAAATCCGACAATTCCAAACTGCATATATATTCAAAATTATGTCGAGTTGAGTCATCCGATAGTTTCCCTATACAATAGAAGCAGATTACATAAAGGGGGACACGATTCATGAAGAAGGATATTAGCATTATTGGAGTACCAATGGACTTGGGCCAGACACGTCGAGGAGTGGATATGGGTCCTAGTGCGATAAGATATGCAGGGGTAGTGGAGAGATTAGAAAACTTAACAAACACGATAGAAGATTTAGGCGATATTGAAATCGGGAGTAGGGAAAGAACCTCAACAAGTGAAAGTAATCTCAAAAATTTGAAAGCGGTTGCGGAGGCGAGTGAAAATCTAGCTTCTAAAGTGGATGAGGTACTTTCGAATGGCAGATTCCCTCTTGTATTTGGCGGCGATCATAGTATTGCGATTGGAACGATTGCTGGCCTTGCAAAACATTACTCCAACATGGGGGTCATTTGGTATGACGCGCATGGGGACCTGAATACGGGTGAAACATCTCCGTCAGGTAATATTCATGGCATGCCGCTTGCAGTAAGCCTAGGCCTTGGTGATTCTACTTTGACGTCAATTGGCGGAGATCATGCTAAAATTAAGCCGGAAAATATTGTGATTATTGGTGCAAGGTCATTGGATGAAGGCGAGAAAATTTTAATCAAGGAAAAAGGAATTAAAGTATTCACCATGCATGAAATTGACCGCTTGGGAATGGCTGCAGTGATGGAGGAAGCCATTGCTTACCTAAAGGAGCGAGACACAGATGGTGTTCATTTATCGCTAGATCTTGATGGACTTGATCCACACGATGCACCAGGCGTGGGGACACCGGTACTTGGTGGAATCTCTTATCGGGAAAGCCATTTGGCAATGGAAATGTTAGAGGAAGCAAATATCCTGACTTCTGCTGAATTTGTGGAAGTTAACCCTATTCTGGACGAGCGCAACAAAACAGCTACGGTAGCTGTAGCGTTGATGGGATCTTTATTTGGTGAAAAACTTCTTTAAAATAAAGGATACTTTAAACACCGCTGTTGATTTCCGCAAATGGCTTCGCTTTCCGCGGGACGGTGTTTGAGGCTCCTCAGAACGCTTCAGGGGACTCAATCTACCGTTATCCCCCGCTTGAGTCTGCGCCTTTTGCTCCAATCAACAGCTAATAAATTTTTATTTACAAAAAAAACACCAGCAACTAATACTTAAGAAGTTGCTGGTTTTCTTTTTATTTGTAAGTATAGGTACTGATTAATCAATGAATCAAGCGAGGTGCTCGCATCAATTACTTCCTTAGATTGAAGATGGTTAGATGAGGAAAGTCGAATCATTTCTTCTCTTTTTCTCTCAATTGCTTCTTGTAAATGGACGGTAGCATGGACGGCCACTCAACAACACCCCTTATTCATGTAGGCTTCAAAAAAACTAATTAGTAGTTTTTACCCTCTTTTATCCTTTTTCAAACCAATTTCAGTAAATATTTGTTAGAATATATTTTATAGAGAAAAATGAAACCTTTTAGGGCGAAGGCACGTATTACTAGTCGACCGCCAGACAACGGGGGAACGGAATGGAAGAACTAATCAGAAAAAGAATAAAACAAATAAAAAAAGGCGATCAGGATGCATTTGCGGAAATTGTGGAATTGTTTAAAGACAAGATCTATCAATTGGTCTACCGAATGATTGGCAATTCGCATGAAGCAGAGGACATTGCACAAGAGGCATTTATACGTGCATACATTAACATAAACAGCTTTGATGTTAATCGGAAGTTTTCAACTTGGTTATATCGGATTGCAACAAATCTGACGATTGACCGCATACGCAAAAAGAAGCCAGATTATTATTTAGATGCAGAAGTAGCAGGTACAGAAGGACTAACAATGTATTCCCAAGTTGCCGCAGATATTGCGCTGCCTGAGGAGGAAGTGGAAACGATGGAGCTGCAAGGAGAAATCCAGCGCCAGATTTTAAAGCTTCCGGACAAATACCGTTCGGTTATTGTATTAAAATACATTGACGAGTTATCATTAATTGAAATCAGTGAAATCCTAGAAATTCCGGTCGGAACAGTTAAGACTAGAATCCATAGAGGGCGAGAAGCGCTAAGACAGCAATTACGCCATGTTTAATTCTGGAGGTGTTATAAACAATGAATAAATGCCCGGAACATATCGTCCAGTATATGCATGAGTATTTAGATGGTGATCTAGAAAAAGAACGAGAAAAAGAGCTTAAAGCACATCTCCACGACTGCAAAGAATGCTACCAGCAGTTTCATGAGCTGGAGAAGGCGATTGCCCTTGTGCAAAGCACCTCTCATATATCTGCACCAAATGATTTCACGCAAAGAGTGATGAATAGTTTACCGAAAGAAAAGAAGACAATCGGTTGGAACCGCTGGCTGCGTTCCCACCCGATGCTTGTAGCCGCCGCTATTTTCTTTATTTTAATGAGCGGAAGTTTATTTGGTGGCTGGCAGGAAGAAAAGTTTGCTTTTACCAACCAGCCGAATCTTGTAGTCGAGGATAATACCGTTATTGTCCCAGAAGGTAAGGTTGTGGAAGGGGATGTTGTCGTGAAGAACGGGAATATCCGTGTTGATGGTGAAGTTAGAGGAAATGTGACGGTCATAAATGGTGAAGTCATCGACAGAGAAAACTACCTTGCTTCTGCAGGCCAAGTAACAGGGGAAATAGAAGAAATCGATCAGGCATTTGAATGGATCTGGTACAACATGAAAGACGGCTTCAAAAAAGCGGTTGACGTATTTAACGATTGAGCAATAATCTAGGTGATCGCAGTGTAAGGCGCGAAGACTCCCGCGGGAGGAAGGGACAGGGAAGACCCCACAGGGCATATGCCCGAGGAGGCTTCCGGACCGCCCGCAGGAAAGCGAAGCGCCTGAAACGGAGATCAACTGTTATAAGTTATATCCAAATGAGATGCTTGAAACAATTCAAGCATCTTTTTATATTTCAAGGAGATTATAATAATATTGCAAAACATGAATTAAAAGGCCATTTCTACCTGATTATTAAAAATATGCTATAATAACATGGTTACGGTTTTCGTACTTGATACATAAATCTTGTACTGTTAAAGGATGTGTGAGGATGCCTTTTGAAATACCTTTTGGAGATATGCCATATTTAAGTTATCTTGCAAATATCATAGATATTTTACTCGTTTGGTTTGTTATCTATAAGCTTATCATGGTCATCCGTGGGACAAAGGCGGTCCAGTTATTAAAAGGAATAACAGTGATTGTAGTGGTAAGGATTCTTAGTAACTTTTTAGGATTCAGCACCTTACAATGGCTGATGGACCAAGCTTTGACATGGGGATTCCTGGCGATTATCATTATCTTTCAGCCAGAGCTTCGTCGCGCCTTGGAGCAATTGGGAAGAGGGAAATTGTTTTCAAGAAGCGGTGTAGATGATGAAGAAGAACATGCCAAAATGATTGAAGCAGTCGTTAAATCCGTTCAATACATGGCCAAACGCCGTATTGGAGCGTTGATTTCGATTGAAAGAGAGACCGGAATGGGAGATTACATAGAAACGGGTATTCCGTTGCATGCAAAAGTTTCATCCGAGCTCCTGATTAATATTTTTATACCCAATACACCACTTCATGATGGAGCGGTTATTTTGCAAAAGAGCCAAGTGTCTGCAGCAGCTTGTTACCTCCCCTTATCTGAGAGTCCTTTCATTTCCAAGGAGCTTGGTACAAGGCATAGAGCAGCCCTTGGGATCAGTGAAGTAACAGATAGTATCACCATTGTCGTGTCCGAGGAGACGGGTAACATATCTGTTACGAAGAACGGTGAATTGCACCGTGATTTAGAACCTGATTTATTCAGCGAGTTGTTGAAAAAGGAATTGGATACAACCGTGAAGGCCACTAGTTCGAACCGCTGGCAGTGGAGGGGGCAAAAGGATGGATAAGTTTATCAATAACCGTTGGGTGATGAAAATGATCGCGTTGCTGTTGGCTTTTATGTTATACATGTCGGTCAGCATCGAGAACAGTTCTACCCAGCAGACTGCCCCGTCCCCGTCCCCTTTTTCCGGATCTACGGATGTGCAAACTGTGACTGATGTTCCAGTTGAAGCGTTCTATGACCGGGAGAATTTAGTTGTTTCTGGTGTGCCACAAAGCGTTACGGTTACACTTGAAGGTCCTACAGCATCTGTCAAACCTACAGCGTTGCAAAAGGACTTTGAAATAATCGCAGATCTTTCAGGATTGGGGATCGGGACACATCAAGTGAAGTTAGAGTCTCGAAATCTTTCTGACAGATTGAAAGTGGCCATTGAACCGGCAGTGGCTTCCGTTACCATCCACGAAAGAATTTCAGAGGATTTCCCTGTGGACGTTGATTTTATTAACAGAGGGCAAATGGAAGAGGGCTATCAGGCCGAGCAACCAATTGTGAAGCCTAATATCGTCAAAGTTACAGGTTCGCGTGAATTGATTGAGAGCATCGCATTGGTAAAAGCACGGGTGGACCTCAAAGGAGTTAACGAATCTATCGAGCAGCAGTCTCGTGTGACCGTCTATGACAGGGAAGGAAACACATTGAATGTAGAGATAGATCCTCCTGTGGTGGATGTGAATGTTCCGATTACGAGTCCATATAAATCAGTTCCGCTGAAAATAAATCGTAAAGGTTCATTAAAAGAGAACTTGAGTATTACCAAAGTGGAAGCAGTGCCGAATGAAGTGACCGTCTATGGACCAAAAAGCGCCATTGACAAGTTGGAATTCATTGACAGTATAGAGTTGGATTTAACAGAGATTACAGAGAGCACAACCATTGAAGTGAATGTCCCTCTACCGGAAGGCGTGAAACGTGTCGTGCCGGATAAGGTGAAAATCAATGTGGAAGTGGAAAAAGAAGAACAAAAGACATTTACAAACGTCCCTATACAACTAATCGGTCTGTCAGAAGGGCTGGAATTGGAATTCATTGACCCGGAAACAGGGTTAATGGATCTTACCGTTCTAGGTGCACCGAGCACCCTTGAAGGCGTCAACAGCACCGATATGGAGATGTATATCAATGTAACGGATTTAAATCCGGGAGAGCATGAAGTGCCTCTTGAAATAAACGGTCCGCAAAATGTTTCATGGGATCTGCCAAAGAGAAATGTAAAGTTCAGATTAATAGAAGAAACTAATGAGTAGTAAAAGGAGAGATTTACGAAATGGGTAAATATTTTGGTACGGATGGAGTGCGCGGTGTAGCGAACTCGGAATTAACACCTGAATTGGCATTTAAAGTAGGACGTCTGGGAGGTTATGTATTAACAAAGGACCAAACTCGTCCGAAAGTGCTGATTGGCCGTGATACGCGTATTTCTGGACATATGCTTGAAGGGGCGCTAGTGGCAGGGTTACTTTCCATCGGTGCAGAAGTCATGCGTTTAGGTGTGATCTCCACTCCTGGCGTGGCTTACCTGACAAAAGCATTGGGAGCCCAAGCGGGTGTGATGATCTCCGCTTCTCATAATCCGGTTGCAGACAATGGAATCAAGTTTTTCGGGCCGGACGGTTTCAAACTTTCTGACGAGCAAGAAGCGGAAATCGAAGCGTTAATGGATGAAGAAACAGATAGCCTTCCTCGTCCAGTCGGTGCTGACCTGGGTCAAGTAAACGACTATTTCGAAGGCGGACAGAAATACCTTCAGTTCTTGAAACAAACAGTGGACGAGGATTTTTCTGGCATTCATATCGCTTTAGATTGTGCACATGGTGCAACATCTTCTCATGCGACACATCTTTTTGCAGACCTAGAGGCAGACATCACTACGATGGGATCCTCTCCAAATGGATTGAACATCAATGACGGTGTCGGTTCCACTCACCCAGAAACACTTGCACAACTAGTGCTTGAAAAAGGCGCGGATATCGGTCTTGCATTTGATGGCGACGGAGACCGCATCATCGCAGTTGATGAAAAAGGACAAATCGTCGACGGTGACCAAATCATGTTCATCTGTGCAAAATACTTAAGCGAAAATGGGCGCCTGCGTCATAACACGGTTGTATCCACTGTAATGAGTAACCTTGGTTTCTACAAAGCACTAGAAGCTAGCAATGTAGAAACAAAGCAAACAGCAGTTGGTGACCGTTATGTAGTAGAAGAGATGAAAAACGGCAACTACCTTCTTGGAGGAGAGCAGTCCGGACACATCATCTTCCTTGATTACAACACAACTGGTGACGGTATGCTGACAGGCCTCCAGCTTGTAAACATCATGAAAATGACGAAAAAGAGCCTATCCGAACTTGCCGGCGAAATGACAAAGTTTCCTCAACTTCTGGTGAACATAAGAGTGACGGACAAGCACCGTGTAACAGAGAATGCAAAGGTAGCAGCTATCATTGCAGAAGTAGAAGCAGAGATGAATGGCAACGGCCGCATCCTTGTGCGTCCTTCCGGTACAGAGCCACTTGTACGTGTTATGGCCGAAGCACCAACGCAAGAGCAATGCGATGAGTACGTAGAACGTATCGCAGCTGTTGTGCGCGCGGAAATGGGTACGGAATAAACGTTGGAGTGAACGAGAAAGATATGCATATACCGCACTTATGGAGCGGTGGATGCATATCTTTTTTATATGGTGTGAAAATTACGGTCAACGGGGGAATTACTACCCATGACACACCAGTAGTATGAGTCAAAATGACCCCTTCTTTGCATTAAATGGAAATAATCCACATAATTGTTGACGAATTGGGGTATGGAAGGTAAGATATTATTTGTTGCTATTCAAGAACGGAAAGGAGCATTAAAGTCAGACAACTAAAAACTAGCTACACAAAGCGCCTGAACTAAGCAACGGACGAAACAATGCTTAGTTGACGAGGAGGAGGTTTATCGATCTATCGGCGGATGCCTCCCGGTTGCCAATCACAACCGATTCAGGAACAGTTTAAAGCATAAAGGCAACTTTATGTACAAAGACTGTTACTATGATTACAAAATTATTTTATAGGTAATGTGGGGGCAAGAACGCCCCTTACTACGGTGTGCTTTCTTGTCCCTGCAATTCTAGGGAGGAAATTAATAATGTGCGGGATCGTAGGATATATCGGAACACAGGATACAAAGGAAATTCTTTTAAAAGGTCTAGAAAAGCTTGAATACCGTGGTTATGACTCTGCTGGTATTGCGGTAATGAACGAGAGCGGCGTACATGTATTCAAGGAAAAAGGCCGTATTGCAGACCTTCGCGAAGTAGTGGACAATGACGTTTCAGCATCAACTGGAATCGGTCACACTCGCTGGGCAACTCACGGTGTACCAAGCAAAGTAAACGCGCATCCACACCAAAGCACGTCTGGTCGCTTTACACTTGTACACAACGGAGTTATCGAAAACTATGCACAATTAAAACGCGAACACTTACAAGGAGTAGAACTAGTAAGTGAAACAGATACAGAAGTAGTTGTACAAATCATCGAGAAATTTGCAAACGAAGGACAGCATGTGGAAGAAGCAATGCGTCGCACTCTTTCCATCCTAAAAGGTTCTTACGCGATTGCTTTATTGGACAACGAAGATCCAGAAACAATCTATGTAGGAAAAAACAAGAGCCCGCTATTAGTTGGAGTAGGCAAAGGTCACTTCAACGTGGTGGCAAGTGACGCTATGGCGATGATCCAAGTGACGGATCAATTCGTGGAGCTGATGGACAAAGAGATGGTTATCGTAAAGAAAGAAGCGGTAACAATCAAAAAGCTGAACGGTGAAATCATCGAGCGCGCGCCATACACTGCTGAACTGGATGCAAGTGATATCGAAAAAGGCACATACCCACATTACATGTTAAAAGAAATCGATGAGCAGCCATTAGTAATCCGTAAGCTCATCCAAAAATATCAAAATGAAAGCGGCGAGTTGACGATTGACGCTGACATCATCAACGCTGTTAACCAATCTGACCGCATCTACATCGTGGCAGCAGGAACAAGCTACCATGCAGGTCTTGTTGGAGCGCAAATGATTGAAAAGCTTGCGAAGGTACCTGTAGAAGTACACGTAGCAAGTGAGTTCAACTACAACATGCCGATTCTTTCTGAAAAGCCGCTATTCATCTTCATCTCTCAGAGTGGAGAAACAGCGGACAGCCGTGCAGTACTTGTACAAGTGAAAGAGCTTGGCTACCCGGCACTAACTATTACAAACGTACAAGGATCTACATTATCCCGTGAGGCAGATTTCACATTGCTACTTCACGCAGGTCCTGAGATCGCAGTAGCTTCTACAAAAGCATACACGGCACAACTTGGCGTTCTGTCTATTTTCGCTGCAGTACTTGCAGAAGCGAAAGGCCACAACCTTGAGTTCGACCTTGTGCAAGACCTAGGAATCGTTGCAAACGCAATGGAAGTTCTTTGTAATGCAAAAGAAGAGCTAGAAGACATCGCACGCAAATTCTTGTCTACAACAAGAAACTGCTTCTTCATCGGCCGCACAATGGACTACTATGTTGGTCTTGAAGGTGCATTGAAACTAAAAGAAATCTCCTACATCCAAGCAGAAGGATTTGCTGGAGGAGAACTGAAGCACGGAACAATCGCCCTGATTGAAAATGGTACACCAGTTATCGCCATCTCCACACAAGAACAAGTGGACTTATCCATCCGCGGTAACGTGAAAGAGGTAGTAGCACGTGGTGCGAACCCTTGTATCATTTCCATGAAAGGCCTAGAAACAGAAGAAGACAGCTTCGTTGTACCACAAGTAAACGAACTGCTTTCTCCACTAGTTTCTGTCATTCCGTTGCAGTTGATCTCTTACTATGCAGCACTTCACAGAGATTGTGACGTAGATAAGCCACGTAACTTGGCAAAGAGTGTTACAGTGGAATAATTCTGTAGAGTTGCAAAAATTACTATTTTTAAGTTAAACGTGAAAAGCACCTTTACTGTAAAAAGTAAGGTGCTTTTTATATCTCTTAGTTCTGTATCCCCAAGCCAAAGTCAGTAATGGTGACCTCTACTTCATAATCAATAGGAGCCTGACTAAAAATAGAATCCCAGTCGCTTTTGTGCTCTTTCCAAAACTTTGGATACTTAATTCTTACGTAGTCATGGAAGCCAATGACATCCACTTGAAAATCCTTTTGAATTCTGTCCAAGCTGGTCTGAATCTCTTTTTTTACTTCTTCTACTATTTGCTCTTCTAATTTCTTTCTTGTTTTTTCCTTAGTCAAGTCTTCTTCATGGCTTGCTACCTCAATGATTAGACCTTTTGAGGTAACTTTTACTTGAAAAGAAAGATTGCCGTCCTTTAATTTGGGAATAATCTTACTTGTTAATATTTCTTGTTCGTAAATTATTGGTTTATCACTGTCTTCTTCGGTAACTTTTACAATAGCGCCATTTGTGGGGGCAGTAATCCAGTTTATTCCCTTTAATTCTTCTTCCTCTAAGAAACCGATTAACTTTAATGTACTTCCTTTTATTACAGCGGCACCGGACAGTTTAAGTTCACCATCCGTATGTACGATATTTTGCAGCAAAAAACTGGACTGTGCTTCCATCAAAGCGTTTATTTTCGCTAGGGGTTTCCGCTCAAGTAGTTTGTTCGATTTATCGAGATGTTCAGATATATCATATATATGCATAGATGGGATATCGTCTGTTTCCATATAATCTAATATATCTTTTGCCAGTCCGTCTGTAATCATGACAAGCAAACTCATTCGTGCTTCAGGTTCACGGATGAAAAAATCAAGAATTTCTCTAATACTTTGCTTTTTTGCGACCTCGCTGCTTATGATTACTAACCTTTGGTGTTGGCCGTTCACTGTGTTTTTCTTTAACAGTATAACCTCTCGTGCTGTTTCAATAATGGAGGCGCCGGTCTGTTCCACGTTGGTGTAGGGTTTTTCTGCTTTTGAATTTTGACTTTGCTTGCCATTTATCTTTGCCATTTGATAAGTCACAGTAAGGAGGGAATCAGTCTCATAAGAAGAAGTTATATCCTCTTCTTGAGCTGTATCCACTCCAACCCCTATCAAGAGATCCAGATTTTCAATATCCCTGGAACTCCAGCATCCGGTAAGTAGTGGAATTAATATAAGCAGTGGGAAAGAGAGTTTTAAGAGAGTCGCTCTGTTAAACTCCGCTGTTGCTTTCCGCACTAGTCTTCGCTTTCCGCGGGGCGTTTGGGGACCCTTCTCCGCTTTGCCTGCGGGGTCTCCCCGAAATGCTATCTCCTGCAGGAGTCTTCGCCTATTGCTCCAATCAACAGCTAGGTTACCTAAAAAATCAACAGTATGCTTTACGAGAGTCAAGAGAATAAACATATGCTTCAACTGTGCTTCCTCCTTAAGAAAGAGAGAACTAATAGCATAATAGGGAGTATGCCGAATAAAACAATTGCTGCATTTCCCAGCATATCACCAAGCGAAAAAGCCTGTTGCAAATTTTGGGGTAACATCGCAATAAAGAAAGCAACAGGGAGGAGAATGTACATAAAGGTTTTCATATTTTTATTAAATAGCTGAGCTAGTCCCAAAGATGCTGCATATAACGTAATAGAAATTGTCGCGAAAATTTGTAATATCCAAATCGTTAAAAAGAGGGAATCATATCTTTCAAAGAATATTCCCGGAAATTCAAAAGAGCGGATTAGCGTTATCGTAGGCCATGTTAAATTGCCTACTCCATCAAGCGATAAGGCTCCAATTACTATCATAATAGTAACAAGATAGAAAATGGTGGGCATTAATACCCCTACAAATACTATCTTTTTTCCTTTCTTGGGATCAGTTAGAAAGGCAGAGAGAATAATCAGTATTTCAATGCCGATATAAGACAAAGAGGTCGTTTTAATCCCTTTTAATATAGGACCAATACCTCCGCCAAGAACGGGTCTTAAATTTTTTAATTCAAATAAACCTAAGCTCATGAACGCCAATAATATAAAAATAAAAACAGTAAGTGGAAAAATGATCTGAAACATCCGTGCGATTGAATTAAGTCCATCTACATTCAAATAAAGGGCAAGCCATAAAAAAATAATAATTAAGATTTGGATAGGGGTACCTTCCAGTAAATATGTTTCTGTAACCTCAGCTAAAATCCTGACTTCAAAACTTGTTAAGGTAATAAAGTAAGAGACCATAAATAGACCAATTATGGTACTTAATATCCTTCCTACAATTTTGGAACTGTATTGATAGAATGTTTTTTTAGGATATCTATTATTAAGCATTAAAATAATGAACCCTACTGCCAAAGGAAAGAGGCTGCTAATTAGGATGGTAATCCATATATCAGGAGTTCCAACTTCATCAGCAAGTGTTCTAGGTAAAGTAAGTATCCCTACACCTAAAATATAGTTAATAATAATAATGATAGCTTGTGCAGGCGAAATTAGATTTTCCTGTTGTGAGTTCATTTACACTAGATCCTTCCCTGAAAAGTAATTTACCCTTTTCGGATAGTGTCGATTGGCTTTAAAATCTTTGGTCTTTTTTTCATAGCTGAAATTGGAAGTCGTATTAAAAAGTCTTTCCAATCATTAGTCTGATAAGGTACTGCAGGGCTAAGATAAGGAACTCCAAAGCTTTTTAATCGAACAAGGTGTATGCTGAAAAATATAAAGAAGACTATAACACCATACAACCCTAAAGTTGCAGCAAGGAACATAGCAATAAATCTCAATATTCTTAACGAAATGCTTATATTATATTGTGGAAGCGAGAAGGAAGAAATCGCCGTCAGAGCTACGACAATAACAGTTACTGGGCTTACTATACCAGCTTGAACGGCTGCATCTCCGATTACCAATCCACCAACGATTCCAATCGTTTGGCCAATTGGTTTCGGTAGCCTTAAACCTGCTTCTCTCAGTATCTCAATAGATACCTCCATTAAAAGAGCTTCAATAAGGATTGGAAAGGGAACCCCTTCCCTAGAACTAATAATGGAAAGGGCAAGTTTTGTAGGTATTAATCCTTGATGAAATGATACAAAAGATATGTATAATGCAGGAGTGAAAACAGCTATAAATGCAGCTATATACCTTAGGAATCTGACTAAACTGCCGGCAATCCAACGCTCATAGTAATCTTCTGGTGATTGTAAAAACATATTTATAGTAGCAGGTACAATTAATGCAAAAGGAGTCCCATCTAATATAATGGCAACTCTGCCTTCTGATAGAGCAGCAACAACCCGGTCAGGACGTTCTGTACTTTGAACCTGAGGAAACAGCGAGAAATTATTTTCTTCAATTAACTCCTCTACATATCCTGATTCAGGTAAATTATCAATATCAATAGACTCGACTTTTTGTTTCACATTTTCAACAATTTCAGGATTTGCTATACCTTCTACGTAAGTTATGACTAATTCTTTGTTGAATCGTTTGCCTAATTGAAAGGTTATAAACCTTAGTTCAGTATTAACCCCCGCTTTCCTAAGAAGGGTTATATTATCTATCAAATTCTCATTAAAGCCTATTCGCGGTCCTCTAACCTGCAACTCAGATACAGGTTCTTCCAAGTTACGACCTTTAGCATTGCTTGTTTTTAATACAAATGCATAATCGATATCTTGTAAAAATAATACCGTTTGCCCTCTAAGAATACTTGTGTTGATTACATCAATCCGGTTTTCTTCGGAAATCTCGGTAATTGGTAAAAGATTTTTAATTTGAATATTCAGAGGGTTAATATTATTTGGAAGGTTTACTAGCAATGGTTCCAGTATATTACTATTAATAATAGTTGGATCTACAAGACCTTTTGCAAAAATTATGGCAGCTCCAATCTGTTCTTTACCAAAGGTGAACTCTCTTGTAATAATGTCCTTGTTTGTCCCGAAATTTTTGTTTATTTCATTAACATTGGCAGATAAGTCATTCGAAAGTAAAGCAAGAATTTCCTTATCCTGTTTTTCAATGAATGGTTTTGCCTTATCGGCTTGAAAATAATCACTAATCTTAGACAGGGCCAAAGGAACCAAAAGAGTAATGATGGTATACACATAGATATTTGCTTCAGGAAGAAATTTTTTTATAGATTCAACTATATGCACTGGGGGGACCTCCTAAAGATAAAAGAGAGAATACCTCGAATAACTTTTCATGGATATATTATCACTCATGAACTAAAAACTATGCGTTCACTTATCTAAATATCGAATATAAAAGAAGAAGCGATTGTCCCATGAAGTTGAATGTAAGACTAGCTTCTTGACAATTGAGGTGAATTTTATTATTTTTATATAGAACTTAATAAAATGCTCAAATTCGTATAACTCCAATAATATGGTTTGGAGGTTTCTACCAGGTACCAATAATTCCTGATTACGAAGAAAATACAAGAATTTTCACTTGTGCTTTCTTCGTAATCAGGAATTTTTTTGTGAAAAAATAGGGGGTCCAACAATGAACTTTTTTAAAATGCCTAAAATTGAACTTCACTGCCATTTGGATGGAAGTGTTAGACCAGAGACCATCATTGACATCGCAAAGAAAGATGGCATCCATATACCTTCTTTTGATAAGGAAGAGATGAAAGAAGAACTTATTGCTCCACTAAACTGCGAATCCTTAAATGACTATCTTAAAAGATTTTCTATTCCAAATTTAGTAATGCAGTCAAAAGAAAATTTGAAAAGAATTACTTTTGAGCTTTTTGAAGATGCAGCAATGGAAAATGTAAAATATATGGAGGTTCGATTTGCACCATTACTTCATACGAAAATGGGGTTATCTATAGAAGAAATAATTCTAAGTGTCATAGAGGGAATGAGAGAGGCAGAAGAGAAATTTGATATTCATGGAAATATCATTTTATCTTGTATGAGAACGATGGCGGTGGAAAGTGCTTTTGAGGTCGTTGAGAAAGGGGAGAAATTCTTAGGAAAAGGGGTTGTCGCAATTGATTTGTGTGCTTCTGAGGAGGAAGGATTTTGCAGAAAATTTATTGAACCAATCACATTGGCCAGAGAATTTGGCTTTAGAGTAACGATCCACGCAGGTGAAACTGGAATAGGAAAAAACGTGCTTGAGGCTGTTGAATTGTTAGGGGCTGAAAGAATTGGACACGGTGTGTTCATTAATGATTGTATAGAAGCTTATAATATTGTAAAGCAAAAACAGGTAGTACTTGAAATGTGCCCAACAAGTAATGTCCAAACCAAAGCAGTAAACCAAATTAGTGATCATCCAATCTATGATTTCCACAGGGATGGAATAAAAGTAACCGTTAATACAGACAACAGAACGGTTTCGAACACAACCATGGCAAAGGAATGTGATTTAGTCTGTCATGAATTTGGTATAAATGATGTAGAGTATAAACAGATTTATATGGATAGCGTGCAAGCCTCTTTTGCAAATGAAAAAATAAAGGAAAAACTGAAGAAATATTTACATGACATGTAAACCTTTTAGGCTTTTTACTATTTTTACTCCCCATCACGGATACTCCGCCTGGTCGAGCGGTGTTACGCGTGTTTCAGATTTAGAATTGAATTGCGTTGTCTCTATGAGACAACGCGTTTTTAAAAAATTTACCTATAATACAAAATTAAAGCTTTTTTATTATCCTAAATGTCCACTGAAACAATTTTCTTTCCTTTTAGTTCCTTTAATTCCATGTTAACGTTTAGGCTATCAAAATTACTTCCCAATTTCTTAAGCGATGACTGTACAAGTTTAGCGTAATGAAGGCCGCGTTTTGAGTTTACTTTTAATAATTGAAGAAGACAGGAAACTCCTTATCCATGGAAGTTCCATGTCTTCTTTTCAATTTTATTGTATCTTCACCTTATCTTAAGGAAAGCGAGTAGGAAACCCAACAATACTCTTTTGAACGTAACAGCTCGCGAAAATTTGAAACACAACTTTCAAATTACTGCAATTCGTCAGGCTGCTTTCTCAGAAATTTTACGATTCTTTCTGCCTGATCCATTCACGATAACGACACCAATAAGTGCAATCATTCCTACAATAAGTGAAATCATAGTCGGGAACTCCTTTAGCCATAACCCGGCAACAAAAATAGCAATTGCTCCGCCAGAAAATGAGAGGTTTGGGCCTGCTGTTCCTAAAGTTATACAGATAATTCCAATGAATCCTATCGGGTAATGAGTGCCTTTGTGAAAGTTCTTCTATGCATTTCTTCTCTCCTTCAACCACTTCCAATTAGGAAGTACGCTTTTTTTGTTGTTTATTTAGTTTCATGAATAATACACTTCACCTTATTTCACACCATATTTCTTTAATCGATATTGTAAACTTTGACGGCTCATTCCTAACGCTTTGGCAGTTTTTGAAATGTTTGAGTCATGTTGCTCCAAAGCTTTAAGTAAATATTCCTTTTCAGCTTCCTCCATATGTGATTCAAAGGATTGAAAGTTGTCTTCCAGTTTTTGTTCAAGTAGTTGATTCTTAGTTGAAGCAAAGCCTGTTTCTTTAAAATGTGTCTTTTTTCTAAAGGGAAGGGGCAGGTGGGAAAATGTAATGGTATCCTCGTAATCTAATAGGTTCATTGCACCTTCAATAATGTGTTCAAGTTCCCTCACATTTCCAGGCCAGTCATATTCAAAAAACAATTCAAGCACATCTTTGCTAATTCCTCTTATATTCATATTGAATAGATCATTGTATTTCTTAATAAATGAGTTAACGAGTAAGAGAATATCCTCTTTTCTTTCCCGAAGAGGAGGAATAAAGATCGAAACAACGCCTAATCGATAATAGAGGTCCTTGCGCAAATTGCCATTTGCAATCGCATCTACAGGATCTTCATTAATCGTGGCAATAATACGGACATCGATTTTTTTATCTTGGATATCTCCGACTCTACGAATCGATTTTTCTTGAATCACACGTAATAGCTTTGCTTGTAAGGCGGGGTTTAACGAGTTTATCTCATCAAGTAAAAGTGTTCCACCCTGGGCTTGCTCGAATAAACCAGGTCGCTCGATTGATCCAGTAAAGGCCCCCTTTTTTGTACCAAAGAGCAATCCTTCAATTAAATTGTCTGGAAGTGCTGCGCAGTTTTGGCTGATGAATGGTTTGGAAGAGCGATGACTACCGTTATGGATACTTTGGGCAAATAATTCTTTACCTGTTCCTGTTTCTCCGATAATCAAAACAGAAGATGACGTTCTTGTAGCTCGCTTACTATTTTCAATCACTTCAAACAGAGCTTCACTTTGACCAATTATGCTATCAAACGTGTACTTCGTATCTCCTTTTAGAAGGATGTTTTCACGAATGATCCGTTCAAGCTTTGTGACATCTTTGGCAATTTCAATCGCACCAATGATTTGGTTTTCCTCGTTATAAATAGGATATGTGTCATTAATGGTCGTTATTTCTTGTCCTTTATTATTAAAATACGTTTGTTTCGTATTTTTTGTTATCGTACCGTGGAGCATGGCTTGTAAGAGTGTACTATCCTTCTCTTCTGGAAACATGAAGACTTCCAGCAACGACTTATTAATGACATCCTCCTCACTCATTTCCTCAATTTCTGTCATTTTTCGATTATATATCATGGTTTTTCCCTGTGTATCAATGGCATGTACTCCGACGTCCATAACATCTAACAATCTTTTAAACATCGGTTTGTAATACTGTTTTAGCCTATCATTTTGTTCCCACAATGTAAGCACCTCTAATCGTACAAGTTTTCTTCTAGTGTAGGATATGGAGTGATAAGGTGCAATGTATTTTTGCGGAATTGACATATTAGAATAAAACAAGTGCAAAAAATCATTGCTTTGCATTGCGTACATTCGCATAGATACACAGTTAAATAGTTGGCACGATTCTTGCTTATATAGATTTAAACAATTTTAAAAGGGGATGAGTAGTTTGGTCCAATCATATAAACATGAACCATTTTGTGATTTTACAAATCAGAGGAATGTAAAAGAATTTGAAGCAGCACTACATAAAGTAGAATCTGAATTAGGGAAGCATTATCCCCTTATTATAGGCGGAGAAAGAATTTTTACGGAAGAATCCACTGTATCTGTTAATCCTGCAAATAGGGAAGAAGTGGTTGGTCGTGTTTCAAAAGCGACACAAGAGCTTGCTGAAAAAGCGATGAAAGAGGCAGATCGTACATTTCAAACTTGGAGAAAATCCAAGGTGGAAATGAGAGCGGATATTTTATTCAAAGCTTCTGCTATTGTACGCCGTCGAAAGCATGAGTTCTCGGCCTTTTTAGTGAAAGAAGCAGGGAAGCCTTGGAATGAAGCAGATGCTGATACGGCTGAAGCTATTGATTTCATGGAGTATTATGCTCGTCAAATGTTGAAATTGAAAAATGGGGTTCCTGTTGAGAGTCGTTCAACGGAATACAATCGTTATCAATATATCCCATTGGGAGTAGGAGTCATCATTTCTCCATGGAACTTTCCATTTGCCATCATGGCCGGAATGACGACAGCCGCATTGGTTACAGGAAATACAGTGTTGCTTAAACCAGCGAGTACAACACCTGTGATAGCCGCAAAATTTATGGAAGTTTTAGAGGAAGCAGGATTACCTGCAGGTGTTGTGAACTATATTCCTGGAAGTGGTGCAGAGGTAGGAGACTATTTGGTCGATCATCCACGAACACGTTTTATCAGTTTTACTGGATCCCGTGATGTTGGATTGCGCATTTATGAGCGCGCTTCTAAATTAAATCCTGGGCAGATTTGGTTAAAACGAGTGGTTGCTGAAATGGGTGGTAAGGACACGATCGTAGTGGATAAAGAAGCAGATCTAGAGTTAGCTGCCCAATCAATCGTTGCATCTGCCTTTGGTTTCTCCGGACAGAAATGTTCAGCCTGCTCAAGGGCGGTTATCCTCGAAGATGTGTATGATCAAGTGCTAGAACGTGTTGTGGAGCTAACAAGTGAATTAACAGTAGGAGATCCTGCACAACAATCGAATAAAATGGGTCCTGTAAATGACCAAGGTGCATTTGATAAAATCATGAGCTATATTGCCATTGGAAAAGAAGAAGGTAAGTTAATGTTCGGTGGGGAAGGTGAAGATAAAAAAGGCTGGTTTATCCAACCAACCATTTTTGCTGATGTAGACGAAGACGCAAGAATAATGAAAGAAGAAATTTTCGGACCTGTTGTTGCATTTTGTAAAGCGAAAGATTTTGACCATGCCATTGATATTGCAAACAACACAGAATATGGGTTAACAGGTGCGGTGATTACCAATAATCGAGAAAACATAGAGAAGGCACGTGAGGATTTCCACGTTGGTAACCTTTACTTTAACCGTGGCTGCACAGGGGCAATTGTAGGATATCAACCATTTGGGGGATTCAACATGTCTGGAACAGATTCTAAAGCCGGAGGACCGGACTACTTATTACTTCATTTACAAGGGAAAACAACGTCTGAAACGCTTTGAAGATGATAGGCGATGTGTTTATTCTAGGCAGGGATAAAGAAAAAATTAATAAATTCAGGAGGCGTATTTTATGCCAACAATGACAGAAGATTTAATTCAGCAAACAGAGAAGTATGGTGCAAAGAACTATCATCCGCTTCCAATAGTCATTTCCAAAGCGGAAGGTGTATGGGTGGAAGATCCTGAAGGAAACAAATACATGGATATGTTAAGTGCATATTCCGCAGTGAACCAAGGTCATAGACATCCCAAGATCATCCAGGCTTTAAAAGATCAAGCGGATCGGGTAACTCTTACATCAAGAGCATTTCATAACGACCAGTTAGGACCATGGTATGAAAAGTTAGCAAAGCTAACTAAAAAGGAAATGGCGCTACCGATGAACACAGGGGCAGAGGCGGTGGAAACAGCGATAAAAGCGGTTAGACGCTGGGGCTACCAAGTAAAGGGGATTGCTGAAAATCAAGCCGAAATAATCGCATGTACCGGAAACTTCCATGGCAGAACAATGTCAGCGGTATCCCTTTCTTCAGAATCAGAATATAAGAAAGGGTTTGGCCCGATGTTACCGGGAATTAAATTAATTCCCTATGGTGATATAGATGCACTTCGTGAAGCCCTTACTCCTAATACTGCCGCATTTTTGATAGAGCCTATTCAAGGTGAGGCAGGGATTGTTATTCCTCCGGCTGGTTTTCTAAAGGAAGCCTATAACTTATGTAAAGAACAGAATGTATTATTCGTGGCAGATGAGATCCAATCAGGACTTGGACGATCAGGTAAAATGTTTGCTTGTGATTGGGAAAATGTCGTACCCGATATGTATATTTTAGGGAAAGCACTTGGCGGAGGAGTATTCCCAATATCATGTGTTGTTGCAGACAAAGAGATTTTAGGTGTATTTAATCCTGGGTCCCATGGCTCCACTTTTGGAGGAAACCCAATGGCATGTGCTGTTTCCATCGCATCTCTTGAAGTACTAGAAGAAGAAAAACTTACGGAACGTTCAATGGAACTAGGAAACTACTTCATGAAACGTTTAAAAGAGATTAAAAACCCAATTATCAAGGATATTCGTGGAAGAGGTTTATTTATTGGTGTCGAACTTCATGAAGAGGCGAGACCATTTTGTGAAGCTTTGAAAGAAACGGGTCTTTTATGTAAAGAAACCCATGAGACAGTCATTCGCTTTGCACCGCCACTCATTATCAGCAATGATGAGCTGGATTGGGCGATTGAACGTATTCAACGCGTGTTAACTAAATAATAATCTAGGGGGCCAATCATGAGTACAGTTGTTAAAAATGTCCAAGAAGAATCTTTAAATTTATTTACTTCCACTCAAGTTGTAATTAAAGAAGCATTAGAAAAACTAGGATATTCGCATCAACTTTTTGAACTATTGAAAGAACCTCTTAGAATGTTGACAGTGCGTATCCCTGTCAGAATGGATGATGGATCGACAAAAGTATTTACTGGATATCGTGCACAACATAATGACTCGGTTGGTCCCACAAAAGGGGGAATTCGCTTCCATCCTGAGGTGGACGAGGAGGAAGTGAAGGCACTTTCCATGTGGATGAGCCTAAAATGTGGCATTGCGAATTTACCATATGGAGGAGGGAAGGGTGGAATCATCTGCGACCCAAGGAAGATGTCTGCTACTGAGTTAGAGCGGCTCAGTAGAGGGTATGTCAGGGCAATCAGTCAAATTGTCGGCCCTACCAAGGATATCCCTGCCCCTGACGTATATACCAATTCACAAATCATGGCTTGGATGATGGATGAGTACAGTCGACTGCGTGAATTTGATTCCCCTGGCTTTATTACAGGTAAACCCCTCGTACTTGGTGGGTCCCACGGGAGAGAAAAAGCGACTGCGCTTGGTGTCACCATTTGTATAGAGGAAGCAGCTGCGAAAAAGGGAATTCCTTTGAAAGGTGCCCGCATGGTCATTCAGGGATTTGGAAACGCCGGGAGCTTTTTAGCAAAATTTATGCATGATGCAGGGGCAAAAGTGATTGGGATATCTGACGCTTATGGTGCTTTGTATGATCCAGCTGGATTAGATATCGACTATTTACTTGATAGAAGAGATAGCTTTGGTACTGTGACGACTCTCTTTGAACACACGATAACAAATGAACAATTATTAGAACTTGATTGTGATATCTTGGTTCCTGCGGCAATCTCCAATCAAATTACCGCTCACAATTGCCATAAAATTAAAGCGGCAATTGTGGTGGAAGCAGCAAATGGTCCAACCACACTAGAAGCAACCAAGGTTTTAACAGAACGTGGCGTACTTCTGATTCCAGATGTGCTTGCAAGTGCTGGCGGGGTCACCGTTTCTTATTTTGAATGGGTGCAAAATAATCAAGGTTTTTATTGGCCGGAAGAAGAAGTCATTGATAAGCTTAATAAAGTTATCGTAGAATCGTTTAATCAAGTTTATCGTGTTTCCCAAGACAGAGAAGTCAACATGCGTTTGGCAGCTTATATGGTCGGTGTTCGCAAAATGGCAGAAGCATCACAATTCCGAGGTTGGATTTAATTAATCCAGTGGTCAACGAATTTACAAGGAGTGAAGAATGTGATCCAACGCTATCATTCAATTAAATGTCCGTATGATGGAATAATCGAAAAAGTGTACATTAGCGAAAACTGCCATGTATATGAATGGGAAAACCTTTTCTTAATTAAAACAACAGAAGGAAAGATAGAGGGCATCTCAGTAGGTGCAAGTGGACACATCACCTCCCTCGTAGTAAACCAAGGGGATCAGGTAAGACGGAATATGCGATTAGCTTCTTTACAAGATGATTTTATTATCACAGGTTCTGATTGATAGTAAATTTTTTGAAAGGTTTGGGATTACCCAAGCCTTTTTTTCGTATTTGTAAACAAAAAATATATCGAGGAATATTACCAGAGCCAAAACCTAAAAAAAAGGCTGCTAGATAATCAGCTTTCACTGACTTTCTGGACAGCCATTTGTATGTAAAGCTCTTTGTTTGTGAACAGTAACACTTAATATTCAGGGTAGACTTAAAAAATAATGTGAGCCATTAAGACGATTATAGGTAACGTAATAATTGTGCGCTGAAGGAAAATGATAACTAATTCAAAAAAACGAACAGGTAGTTTGGATCCTAATAACAGTCCACCTACTTCTGACATATAGATTAATTGTGTGACAGATACACAGCCAATAACAAAGCGGGTTAGTTCGCTTTCAATCGAACTACCAATAATAGCTGGTAGAAACATATCTGCAAAACCTACAACCATTGTTTGAGAAGCAGCCGCTGCTTCCGGCACTTGCATGAGAGTGAGGAGCGGGATAAACGGCATTCCTAGGTACTTAAAGACAGGGGTGTATTCGGCAATGATTAGTGCTGCTGTTCCGATTGCCATGACGATAGGAATAACCCCCATCCACATATCTAGTACGTTTTGGATTCCTCCTTTAATTACAGTAGCATAACTTTTATTTTTCTTCGCTTGTTGAATAGCTTGATTCAACCCCCATTTAAAGTGTGTCGTGTTTTTTGGTAGACTTTCATCTATCATTTTTTCAGCGTGTTCATAGTAAGTATCTGGTTTTCTAGATAATGGTGGGATTCTTGGACATATAAATGCTGCTACAAGGCCGGCTATCACAATCGTAAGATAGAATGGTCCAAAAACATTTTGAAGATTTAAGTACGTAATGACAACGATTGTAAACGTAATCGATACAACAGAAAAGGTTGTCCCTATAATAACAGCTTCTCTTTTTGTATAATATCCATCTTCATATTGTTTATTGGTTAATAGGACACCAATTGTACCGTCACCCAACCAAGATGCTAAACAGTCAATGGAAGAACGACCAGGCAATTTAAAGAGTGGTCGCATGACTTTTGTTAATAAGGCACCACATAATTCAAGAAGACCAAAGTTCAGTAATAGCGGTAAAAATAACCCTGCGAAGAGGAAAACTGAAAATAGTACGGGAATTAAGTCGTAAAGTAACAATCCACCAGTATTTTCTGACCAAATCCAACTTGGACCAAACTGAAATAAAGTCATAATTGCAAAGATCATCCCTAATACTCTAGCAATAAGCCAGGTGGTTGAGACATCAAATAACTTTGAAAGAAACGGAGACCTTTCAATCAGAAACGGTTTAGAAAACTTCACCAATAAAGTGATTATTGTTGTCAGCACAATTACACCTGTCATAACAAAAGGTAGAATACTTGTAAAACTGTTTTGCACTAATTTAGCTAATATTGCAACAGGAATCGTAATTTCACCATTAAATGGAAAAGGAATAATAAATAGAACAATACCAATAAAACTAGGAAGGATAAACTGTAAATATTCTTGCATGCTATAAGAATTTTTTGGTATCGGTTGCCCAGTTTCTTGAATCTTTTCTTGTTGAAGCTGATTTTCCAAAGAATTCACCTCAATTAATATATTTTCAGATTACTGAAAGCGCTTTCTAAATTTGATAACGTTTTGTGTAGGCTCCTCTCTTTCTTATTTTAAATAGACTAATAATAGTACATATTTCTTTTAATGCAATTTTTGTGCCAACAAAAAAATCATAGAGTTCTTGTATTATCACACTAAATAGCAGTTTTTTTGCAAAGAGATTTTGCACTACATGCAAATAAATAAATCATATGAATGCAAATAAAGGCTCCAAAAGAAAAAATGGTGGAACTTTTAATTCCACCATTTAAACAGTACATTTATCCTTTTTCGAGAACAATTTCTCTTTTATAACGAGTAATTAATTTGCTTCCCTCTCAAGTTGTACACGTTGCTGCTTTTCTTTCATTATACTGCTCCAAACAATCCCTAAGACACCACCAATAATCGCCGGGAAAATCCATCCTAAACCTACTTCATATAAAGGAAGAATGGTAGAAAAAAGGTCTTCAACGGGCGCAATGCTCATACCTGCGGCCTTTAACGCATCAGAAAACGCCACAATGGATGTGAAAATCATACTTCCCTGATACACTTCTTTTTTTCCATTAAAGAAAGAATGCAAGAACGTTAAGGCCATCAAGCAGACAACAAATGGATAGATCGCAACTAACACCGGTACGGATACGGCAATCAATTGAGTTAAGCCCACGTTCGCAAAAATTGCACTAATCATAGATAACAAGATAACAAAGGTCTTGTAAGAAATGTTTGGCAATAGTTTATGGAAATAGGAAGAACATGAAATGATAAGACCGATACTTGTTGTTAAACAAGCGCCAATCACGATCAGGCTTAGTAAGAGTCCACCGTAAGCTCCAAAGAAGTGATTAGATGCACCCGATAGCACCGCGCCTCCATTTTCTAATTGTCCAAGTGCTTCCACACTTGAAGCCCCAATAAAGGATAGGGAGGTATAGATAATGGCAAGAAGTCCTGCCGCAATACTGCCTGCTTTTGTGACAGCAATCATGATTTCCTTTTTCGTTGTCGCACCTTTCTCTTTCACGGCGTTAATGACAACAATCCCGAATACAAAGGCTGCAAGGGCATCCATTGTCAGATATCCTTCTTGGAATCCTTTAAAGAAGGAGCCGTCTACATAACTCTCTGTAGGAGCTTGGAAGCTCCCAATTGGGAAAATAAACGCTGTGGCAATTAAAATTCCTATGAAAATCAGTAATAGCGGAGTTAATACTTTCCCGACAATATCAACTATTTTAGTAGATTTCAAAGAAAAGAATACGGTAACGCCAAAAAATAGAATGGTGTAGATTAGTAAACCAAAGCTACTGCTTTCTTCTGATAAGAACGGTCTGATTCCCATCTCAAAGGACGCCGTTCCTGTTCTTGGGATGGCAAATAAAGGTCCAATCGCTAGATATAAGATAACCGTAAAAGCAAGTCCGAAAACAGGATGTACCCTGCTCGCTAAGGACTGGAGATCACTTTTCCCCGAATATCCTAACGCTAAAACGCCAAGTAAAGGCAACCCAACCCCGGTTACGATAAAACCCGCATTAGCAGACCAAATATTCGTCCCTGCAGATTGACCGAGCATGGCGGGGAAAATTAGATTCCCTGCACCAAAGAATAAAGCGAAAAGCATAAAACCAATGGCTAGTACGAATGAAAATGGCATTTTGTTATTCATCTTAAGTCCCCCTGGTAGTTAAGTGATCTGGTTGTTCCCATATAAATAGAAAATTATTTTAGTAACGTAATATATTGCATACAACAAGATAACACATGCAAAATGTTTATGCAATATATTACCTAGAATTGTTCCGTGTAATATATTGTATTTAAAAGCAGAATACTATACACTTTTAACATATCTAACTCGAATTCATAATCGTTTTTTGTGAAATTTATAAAGGTGGTTGATCATCATGCCCATACCTTCTAACTATTCATCACCCACTCGTGTGTCTGCCAAAAAGCGCGCCTTTGCTCAAATTCAAGAGTGGATCATTGATGGAACGCTTCAACCGAAAGAAAAGCTGAATGATGCGGAGCTTGCACAAGCTCTAGGTGTGAGCAGAACGCCTATACGGGAAGCTCTGCAACTACTCAATGTTCAAGGTTTAGTGGAAATGTTTCCAGGAGTAGGGACTCAAGTCACCTCTGTGAATAAAGAAGACATAACTAAAATCCTACCTCCATTGGGGGCTTTAGAGGCCTTAGCGGCTGAACTGGCAACACCCTTAATAACCCAAGATACAATCGATACTTTGCGTGAGATAAATACTAAATTCGCTCATGCCATTAAAAAAGGGGACTTTTATTCCGCTTTAAAGCAGGATGAACAGTTCCATAATATTATTGTAGAAAATGCACAGAATCCGTATCTCGCGAATTCAGTGTCCAATCTTCAGGCACATGTTCTGCGTCTCTATTTTCATCAGTCCATTATCCTGACAGGTGCTTCTATAGAAGAACACGAGTCCATGCTAAAAGCATTTGAAAATCGGGATAAAGAAACGGCAGCTAAGATCGCTCGCACTAACTGGCTGAGAGCAATTGATGAGTTCTATGCGGAGCAAAAAGATAGTGGTGAATAGTTATATATTTATAATAAGTAAAAGCGCCCCTACTTTAAGTGGAGGCGCTTTTGAAATTCAAATCAAACCGTTTCAAATTAGCCCCTACACTTTATACTACTAGAAATAAACATTGAAGCATCCTCTTTCATAAATATCCCTTTTCCATGATAAAAAGTCTTCACATTAATGGAAGTAAACCCGATTTCTGAAAGTAACTGTTCCAGCTCTTCATGAGAAAATCCGTTATGTACGGTTTGATGATGAATGTTATCGTTTTTGTCAAAGTCGAATAGGATGAGTTTTCCGCCAGGAGTTAAGGTGTTGTAAAGTTCTTGTAGTATTTGCTTGGTATCTGGGATGTGGAGGAGCACCATGGATAGTAAAAGGATGTCTGCTTTAATTTTTGGTCTTTCCTTTGTGAAATCGTAATAGAGCACACTAGCGTTGGTAATGCCTTTTTGTGCAATTTTAGCCGCCCCGACCTCCAACATTTGCTTAGAGGAATCCACTAGCAGAATAGATTCAACATAATCGGCTAGCTCTAAACTTACGAGACCGGTTCCACTGCCGTAGTCAATCAAAGATTTTGATTGGCTGTCTTGGATTTCCGGTTTTACTTCCGTTGAAATTATGTTAGCTAACTTGATTCTTTCTTCTGTATCATATCTTTTTGCCATCTGTTCAAACACATTTTGTTCCATAATCCACACTCCTTCTATATGTCCTTCCAAATATAATTGCAAAACCATGCATTCAAGCACTTAAAACTCAATCATTACATTTGTAACTACTCCATAAATACCTTAGCCAATTAAGATAATAATAAGAACAGGATTCAAGGAGGGTATTTTATGGCAGTTGTCCGTATGAAAAATATAATTAAAAGATATGGCTCGCAGTTGGTCCTCGATAATGTAGACCTAGAAATTGCAGAAGGAGAGGTCCTCGGGTTATTGGGACCAAACGGTGCAGGGAAAACAACTTTGATTCACGCCTTGGCAGGGATTATTGGATTCGATTCCGGGGAGATAGACGTATTTGGCAAGGAACAGCATTCCAAATTGTTGGAAATCAAGCGTCAGATCGGACTTGTACCACAAGAAATTTCTTTAATTTCTGATCTAAGTGCGAAGGAAAACCTAGAGTTTTTTGGTGGGATATATGGCATTAAGGGGGAGAAATTAAAAAAACGGGTAGAGGAAACATTGGAGTTTGTTGGTCTCACAGAGCATGCACGAAAGCTCCCTATCAAATTTTCAGGTGGGATGCAAAGACGACTAAACATTGCATGCGCTCTTGTTCACAAACCTAGGTTTCTTATTATGGATGAACCGACAGTAGGGATTGATCCACGATCCAGAAATCACATTTTAGAAACTATTCGCAAACTAAACAGGCAAGGGACGACGATTCTATATACGACACACTATATGGAAGAGTTACAAACTCTCGCGCAACGTGTGGTTATTATGGATCAGGGGCATGTCATTGCCGAGGGTACCATCAACGAACTAGTGAAAAAAATTCAGCATGAAGAAAAAATAAAGCTGGAGGTAGGAAGTCCGACTGACCTCCTTTTAGAAAGGCTCCGTAAGCTGGACGGGATAAAACAAGTGACACGAACCCACAAGGAAATAACAATTATTTCACAAGTTGGAACGGGAAATCTCGATCGTGCCCTTTCCATTGCGAAAGACTTTGGTGGAATTCTTTCCGTCACTGCGGAAGAACCGACCTTGGAGGATGTGTTTTTAACTCTCACCGGTAAAAGCCTCCGTGACGGAGGGGAGGAATAACCATGTTAGTAAGATCAAGTTATTTTATCCTTCGCCGTATGCTCAGAAACTATATAGGTATGGTGATTTTACTAGTTACCCCTGTTGCATTAATAACTGTTTTGGGAATGATAGCGGACGATGCGGTGAATGAATCTCTCGGTATTCCCATTAAGGATGAAGTTGCGGTCACCATGGTTTTCGCCTTTCTCATGTTCGGTGGCTTTTACACAATGGAGTATATTAGAGGAGACTTGATGTCTTCCATGAGATGGAGAATGTACTCCCTGCCATACCAAGCTCATAAGCATGCATATTCCATTTTGATTTCCAGTTCACTCTTTAATGTGCTGCAGAGCTTTATCATTGTAGTTTACACATTCTTTGTCTACGACGTCCATTGGGGGAATTTGGCGTTCGTGTTGATAATCCTTTTGGCCGTATCCACTCTTATACAATTTGTGTTCATCAATTTGGTTTTAGGGGTGAATAATTATAAAACAGCTGAGCGGCTGGGGACAGGGTTCGGACTTGTATGTTTAATGCTGGCAGAAGTTTGGTTTCCATTGCCGGAAGGTCGTCTTTTTCAACTACTTTCAACCTATAGCAATCCCTTTTCGCTTGGAAAGAATATGATATTTGCAAACATGACAGGGGAAAATATAGATAAAGCACTAATCAGCTTTGTTATTCTGATTGCTTCATCTATCCTATTGGCCATAACAGCCACATATTTTGGAAGGCGGAAGCTTCTATGACCGTTTTTACTTTTGTATTTAAGCGTTTTTTTCGAAAGAAATCCAATATAATTTTCTTACTGGCTTTGCCGATAGGGGCCGTATTTCTTCCGTCTGGAGAATGGCCGAAAATCCCAATAGGCTTCCAATATTATAGTATTATCCTGTTATTCTTGGCTGCCAGGCTAGGGGGTATCATTTTGGAGGATAGGGAAGATAAGACGTTATTGAGAATAAGTGTAGCTCCTATCACCCATTTTCAGTACTTGTGGCAAAACTTGTTGGCATATTCGTTGATTTTGACTTTAATTAATGTGGTGTTTGTTATTCTTGGAGTTCTTGTTCATGGACCTGATCTGCCCGAACCGATTTTACTTTTTATCATTTATACGGTTTTCTCCATGACTGCTTTAGGTTTCTCCTTAGCATGGTATTCCTTGTTTCATAATAAGGAGGTAGCCTTTAGTATATTAGGAGGCTTCATCATTCTCATGGCTATGCTTGGTGGAGTGATGTGGCCAGTGGTAATAATGCCTGACTATTTTCAGAGAGCTGTAATGTTACTGCCTACCTATTGGGTAGCGGAAGGGACCATCCTCGTTTCCTACGGTGCTCCAGTAGAAGAACTGGGTGTACCGATTGTCGTTATGTTCCTCTTTTGTATCGCCTTTCTATTATTAGGAAGCAAAAGAAGATTAAGTTAGCATGATATATATGGAGAAGCGGGCTAACTGGAATTTGCTATAATAAAAGTAGTATCAGTGAGGGCGGGTTTATGCATGATAAATAAATGGGATAATTGGACTTCCGAATCGGCCACCAACCTTTGGCGTCTTTTAGGGTTACTTTTTCTTAGTCTGCTCTGGCTGCATAATGCCGGCGACGAGGGAGGGGTAATCCTTCTGCTGTTTCTGATCGTAATGACATTGGCTCGATGGAGGTTCCGGCTACCAGGCTGGACGGTCCTTTTGGATCAGGTTGCATGTTTTATAGCTCTCCTTTATTGGCCATTTGCCGCATTGGCATTGGCCCTGCCGATTTTTGAAAGTATGTATAAAAGGCAACCAGTGTACATTCTCCCGACATTGTTGTTTATTTTCGCCTTTCCTGACTCGTCCGTTCTGGTAATAGCCGTTTTCCTCCAAGCAGCATTATCCGGGGCAATCCTTGGAAGGTGGGCGAAAGATACGGAAAGGAATCAAAGGGAGTCCGACCGACAACGAAGGGACCGATACGAATTGGAAAATCTAAAAGAGGAACTCCTATTGGCTAATGCTCAAGGTGCACGCCTGGCTGAGCTGTCAGAAAGAAACCGAATTGCCCAGCAGCTTCATGATGAGGTAGGGCATGAAATAACCGCCTCCGTTCTTGCCTTGCAGGCCTTTGAGCACCTTTGGAAGGAAGGTGACCCGGCAGCAAGTGAAATGTTCACCCTAGCTCAGCAGCGCCTCTCCAATAGTGCAGTCTATTTAAGAGAAACAGTCCATAATTTAAAGCCGGTAAAAGAACTGGGATTAGAGGGAATGTATGATATTTGCGACAAATTCTCACTATGTCCAGTGAACTTCCATGTATTTGGGGACACCTCCAAGGTTCCTGCAAATCTCTGGACTATTCTCTATCCCACTCTTAAGGAAGCCTTAACGAATACTATTCGCCATGCCAAACCGACACAAGTGGAAATATCCTTGGACATAAGTCCTCACATTTTGAGATTATCCGTTCATAACGATGGAGTCGTGAAGGATAATGGTGTTCAAGAAACTGGTATGGGTCTTAGAAATCTTCGCCACAGAGCCAAGGCTGTGGGAGGCAGTATATCCACTGACACCACTAAAGGGTTCCTGTTAATTTGTGTCCTTCCAGTTGAGAATTCGGAACAATGGAGGCACCATCTATGAAAATCTTGATTGTAGATGACGATGATCTTGTTTGCAAAAGCCTCAAAGTCCTCCTATCCCGCGAAAGGGACATGGAAGTAATCGGCACAGCCCATAATGGTGCCGAAGCCATAACATCCTGTCGGTTGGAACTGCCGAATGTTGTACTGATGGATATCCAAATGCCTATCATGGATGGCATTCAGGCTACACGGCAAATTAAAACGGAATGGCCTCTGGTTCATATCATGATGTTAACAACCTTTAAGGATGAAAAGAACATCCGACTTGCCATACTCGCCGGAGCGGAGGGCTATTTAATTAAATCTACAGAAGTTTCCAGTATGGCCCAGCAGCTTCGAGCACTTATGGCAGGTGTTAGCGTAATAGATGCTGATGTATTGAGGCAATTGACGCTTCCTAGTGAACAGAGTGGACTGGATGGATTGACTCCTCGTGAAAAAGACATCGCAGGACTAGTAGCAAATGGGCTTTCTAATCGAGAAATCGCTGAACAGCTCTATATTGGTGAAGGCACCGTACGAAATACACTATCCATCATTTTAGAGAAGCTCCAACTCCGTGACCGCACCCAGCTGGCCATATACTACTTAAAAAAGAATTAAGAGTGACATGCAAGAATATTTTTTGAGTTTGTACGTTTTTTAATAAAGAGGCAGGATATCGTTTCCTCTAAAGCGAAATTTGGTATATCAAAAAGTATAAAGGGAACGGAGCATAACAATGGAAATTATCGAACTAAGAAGTAAAAATCAACTATTGGAAAAGGCAATCCAAGTTTTTTGGCAACAGTGGGGAAGTGAGTCAAACTTCAAATTTTACGAAGATGCGATTCTCCATTCTGCAACAACTTCTTCTGATATACCACGGTTTTATGTGGCAGTTGAAGAAGGTAAGATTATTGGTACATATGCAATTTTAAGAAATGATATAAATAGCCGTCAGGACTTGTGTCCATGGTTGGCATGCCTTTATGTGGCGGATGAGCATAGAGGGAAGGGGATAGGTGCCCAGCTTTTGGATCACGGGTTAAGCGTGGCGGCAAAAGAAGGGTATGAGAACCTTTACTTAACGACAGATTTAGAAAACTATTATGAGAGATACGGCTGGGAAAATAGCGGGATTGTTTATGGACCGGATGGTGGCTCGATTAAGCTTTATGAAAAAAAGACCGCTAAATAAAAGAAAAGCCAGTTGAAGGGGTTAATCCTCATCTGGCTTTTTTTGTATTATTTTTTCACTTTTACATCATAACGGTCTGCATCCATCACTTTCACCCAGGCAGCCACAAAGTCTTTCACAAACTTTTCTTGGCTGTCGTCTTGGGCGTACACTTCAACAAGCGCACGAAGGACGGAGTGGGAACCAAATACTAAGTCTACTCTTGTAGCAGTACGTACAAGTTCACCTGTTTGGCGATCACGTGCCTCGTAGTAGCCTTCACCTTCTACCGGCTTCCACTCGACACCCATATCAAGCAGGGTCAAGAAGAAATCGTTCGTGAGCGTACCGACTTTCTCCGTGAATACGCCATGCTTGGTATCACCATGGTTCGCACCAAGGACACGTAAGCCTCCGATAAGAACAGTCAATTCCTTCGCAGATAGATCCATAAGCTGAGCTTTGTCTACCATGAACTCTTCAGGTTTTAAGGAGTAGTCCTTCTTATGGTAATTGCGGAATGCATCGGATACAGGCTCCAGCACTTCGAAGTTTTCTTCGTCGGTTTGATCCTGAGTGGCATCACCGCGACCTGGTGTGAACGGAACTTTTACATCAAAGCCGGCATCCTTGGCAGCTTTTTCAACGGCTGCACTACCACCAAGTACGATTAAATCGGCAAGGCTGACGTTCTTGTCCAGGTTATGCTGCAGGTCTTCTAATACATTTAAGGCTTTTGCAAGCTGTTCTGGCTCGTTAGCTTCCCAGTCCTTTTGAGGGGAGAGGCGAACGCGCGCTCCATTTGCGCCCCCACGCTTGTCCGAATGACGGTATGTGCTGGCAGATGCCCACGCAGTCTTCACAAGCTCACTGACAGAGAGACCGCAATTTAATAGTTTAGCTTTGAGATCCTCAATCTCTGCATCAGTTAATGAATATTCAACTTTAGGAACCGGATCCTGCCAAATGAATTCTTCTTCAGGCACTTCAGGTCCTAAATATCTGTCGCGAGGTCCCATATCACGGTGGAGCAGCTTGAACCATGCGCGTGCGAAGGCATCGGCAAACTCATCCGGATTTTGATGGAAGCGGCGAGAAATCTTTTCATATTCTGGGTCCATGCGCATCGCCATGTCCGCAGTGGTCATCATCGTTTTAACTTTTTTAGATGGATCGTGAGCGTCTGGAGCTAAATGCTCTTCATCTGGATCAATTGGTGCCCATTGGTAGGCGCCAGCTGGACTTTTCGTCAGCTCCCACTCATACCCGAATAATAAATCGAAATAGCTCATATCCCATTTAGTAGGCGTTGGCGTCCAAGCTCCTTCGATTCCACTAGTGATCGTGAATGCCCCGTGACCGGTTTCATGGCTGCTCTTCCAACCGAAACCTTGGTGTTCAAGGCCCGCCCCTTCTGGTTCTTCCGTTACATGAGAAGGGTCACCCGCGCCATGGGCTTTTCCGAATGTATGTCCACCGGCAGTCAATGCCACGGTTTCCTCATCATTCATGCCCATCCGTTTGAATGTATCTCGGATATCGAATGCACTTTTCTTCGGATCCGGTTCGCCGTTTGGTCCTTCTGGATTAACGTAGATCAAGCCCATTTGCACGGCAGCAAGTGGATTTTCCAGGTCACGCTCACCGGAATAACGGTTGTCGCCAAGCCATTCCTTCTCCGGACCCCAGTTTACGTCTTCTTCAGGGTGCCAAATATCTTCACGGCCTCCCCCGAACCCAATTGTTTTACCGCCCATGGATTCAATCGCCACATTTCCTGCAAACACAAGCAAGTCTGCCCATGAAAGCTTGTTGCCATATTTCTTTTTAATCGGCCAAAGCAGACGACGTGCCTTGTCCAAGTTTCCGTTATCAGGCCAACTGTTCAACGGTGCAAAACGCTGAGAACCACTTCCGCCGCCTCCGCGTCCATCTACTTGACGATATGTACCTGCTGCATGCCAGCTCATACGGATGAAGAACGGTCCATAATGACCATAGTCCGCCGGCCACCAGTCTTGGCTGTCTGTCATAAGATTATGTAAGTCCTCTTTCAGGCCTGCATAATCGATTTTTTGAAATTCTTCTGCATAATTAAAATCTTCCCCTAGTGGGTTTGTCTTCATGTCATGCTGGTGAAGCACATTCAAATCTAGTTGATTCGGCCACCAGTCCTTGTTTTTTGTTCCTCTAATTGGTTTTTCTGAACTACTTTCCCCCGTAAACGGGCACTTTCCAACGTTCTCATTGTCCATACATCTTTTCCCCTTTCTGTTTTGAGAAGAGTAAATAGCATTCTACCTTGCCTTACAACGTACGAAACCACAAAATGAGACAACATCAATTCTTACATTATAATTATAATAAATAATCAACAGAATAAAAAGAAATATGCTGGTATTTTTGAAAATATTCTGAAATTAAAAGTGTAGTAGCATGTTGCCAATTATTAAGATTCCATTTTATTGGAATTTAATACCTATATTTCATTAGAAAAAGCCAATCGCTATTGCAAGATTGGCTTTCCGTTTAGAAATATTTAATTTTCAGAAGGGTCTCTGAACCTGTATATATATTCGTAAAAATAAGTTTGGTACTCTGTTTCAAAGGTAGATTTACTCCAGATACTTGTTTTATCGTTGGTTTCCTCTGTTTCCACTAGTCTCAGTTCTCCTGCAGCAAGGGTCATGATGTTAGAATCGACAACTTTTAGATCTTCCTTATCTGCATTCAGTGCACGTATCCTGACCTGTACCTCTTTTACTTCCTCTAAGTAATTTTTTACGAAAAAAATATACCAGCAAAGGCCCATACCGCTTTGGGGTCATGAAAAGATTTTGGTGCTCCTTTATGAATGATGCTAACAATAATATTGATGATCGCAATGATGAATACAATAGCCCCAGTAATGGTAAGCCCAACTATGCCTTTAAAAAAGTTTGGCCAAAAGGGAAGTTGATAGGTGTGGTAAAAGTAATAATTCATCGCACCAACTAGAGCTATTATGATGAATAGCAGAATACTAGGTTTCTTCCAATCTATCTTTTCTCTTTTTTCATTCCCTACATCTTTTATTATTGTTTTCTTCTTGCATAACTTTGTCCTTGTCCTCTCTTAAAATCTAATACTATGTACCGAGATTCCCTTTTGTTTTACACCTTAATTTGGAATAAATTAAACTGAAAAAATGTGAAATAATGTATTTTATCAGTATAGCGCATAGTGGGGGCTTGCTGAATGGGAGTTTAGGACTAGTGAGGGAGGAATAGAAATTACGTTTATCACAATAATCCGTCGAAAAGTTACAATAACCTCTGAAAAGTCACTATCATCGCCGAAATAGTTACAATAACTCTATCAAAAGTTACAATCCACCGATATGGCGCGATGATTAATTGAAAAATAAGCTAGTTTAGTTGAAAAAACTTTATTTTTAGGCTACCGTTCAATATATATAGAAGTTCCGAATGGAGAGAGAGCATATGATGTTAGTGTTAGGTGTTTTAGGAGTGCTAGTTTTGGTTGGCGGGCTGTTTGCAACACTTCAGGTAGCAGGAAAAGGGGATCAGGACTATCAGAAGAAATCGGAGGGGAATGTAAGACGACTCACGTATATTTATATCGCGTTGTTTGTCGTTATCATAGTTGGATTTATAGTTTATTTGAGATGGTTTGTGTAGCATGCAATGTTAAAAGACCCCCGGGAGGTTATCTCCACGGGGGTTTTTCGTATTTTCTATTTGATAAAGTAAATGCGGGCTTTTTTGTTGCCTTTATGAGGGAGGTTTAATACCTGAAGCTCTTTGGAAGCAATACTCGTTGAGTTAAGACATACAAACTCTCTAAATGATTTATTCGTTATATTGTTGCCGAGCCCAAGCAAAGGATAGTCCTTAATCGTATGCTGCAGTGGCTTCTTTTCTGTACTCCCACATTTAAAACAATACCACTTTTGATAAGATTTCTGCATAGGGGCATGGGAGCAATTACGGCAAATCACTCCTCTAATAAACTCAGAAGAAGAAAGTCCATAGTAATCCATCAAGTTGAAATCCTCATCTTTATGGATTTTCAATAGTGTTTTCACAAGTTTGTTAGTTTCCTTATTTGAAAAGTATGTGTGTGTTTGAATGTTATCAATGTCTTTTATTCTTGTTGGGAGATTTGTGTGGAAGACTACATTCTTCAAGATGATGGGAGATTTTTTTAATAAGGTAGCATTTTTATGTGTTATGACGATTTGAGTATAGATAGGTAATCGGGGCAATTTAAGGTCTTGGATGATAGAGGAGAGTTGAATTTTGTGACGGGCTAGCTGTGCAAAGGGGTCTCCAAGTCTTTCTTGTCCTGTTTCATTGTGACGGATCAGACTTCCGGTATCTTCATCAAACTCCATTTTTCCTGAAACATACTTGGAATCTAATATGAGGCAATGAGTAGGGGAGATAAGGAGTGAGTCCATCTGGAAGTGTCGCCCTTTAGTGTCCGGAATCCTGAGGCCGTGCAACACTTTATAGTCTTCATGGGGCAGGAAGGATGAAAAGTAATCCATTGCTTGTTCACCTTTGTATCCATAGTGTAAACGGTAGAATTCTTGTTCAATTTGAGGGTGTTTTGGATGGGTTTTGGGGACTCTTCGCATTGCTGCTTCATGTGCGAGCAACCTGAGTGGCTTTTCTCTGTCTTTTTTTATCATTGTAGGCTCCTTTTCGTTAATATTCTCTCCTTACTTCGATTTTCGGGCGATGATTTCCTGCAAGGGACAGGTAAGTTGTTAATTTATTGTCCAAGTTTTGATTTTATAAGCCAACTTTTAAATTTATGAGCGACTTTTTCGTTTTATAAGCGACTTTAGGCCATATAAATGCCATTCGACAAACTTCGTCAAATTTTGCGCCGTGATAGTGGCCACGCCACCCAACCAATAAAAAAACCCCCGTTCACACAACGGGGGCCATCAACCTTCAACCAAACAACTCTATAACTTAAACGAACTCTTCAACGACACAATCTCATTAAACACAAGCTTATCAGCAGTCGTATGCTTTGGATCCACATTAAAGTAACCGTGGCGGAAGAATTGGAATTTCTCCTGAGGCTCCACACCCTTCATGTTATCTTCCACAAATCCATTCAACACTTTCATGGAATTCGGGTTTACATGATCAAGGAAGGATTTCTCCACTACAGCAGTTTCTTCTTCCGTGCCAGCAACATCTGCCACTTCAGCTTCCACTTCAGACTCAGGCTCCTCATCTAAAAGTAAAGGTTCGAACAAACGGAACTCAGCAGGAACCGCTTGCGTTGCTTCTACCCAGTGCAAGGTACCCTTTACTTTACGGCCAGTGAAACCAGAGCCGCTCTTCGTTTCCGGATCATACGTACAGTGAATTTCCACCACATTGCCGTCCGCATCCTTAACAAAATCCTCACACTTAATGAAGTAAGCATGCTTCAGGCGAACTTCATTGCCAGGGAAGAGGCGGAAGTATTTTTTCGGTGGATCTTCCATGAAATCCTCTTGCTCGATATAGATCTCGCGGGAGAATGGAATTTGCCTTGTTCCCATTTCCGGATTTTCTGGGTTAATTTCCGCATCCAGCATTTCCACTTGTCCTTCTGGGTAGTTCGTGATAACCACCTTCAATGGACGAACAACACCCATCGTACGAGGGGACTTCAATTTCAGATCTTCACGCACAAAGTGATCTAGCATTTGCGAGTCAACGAAACCGGAACCTTTGGATACACCTGTTTCACGAACGAATGAGCGGATTGCCTCTGGTGTGTAACCTTTACGGCGCAGTCCGGAAATCGTCGGCATACGAGGGTCGTCCCAGCCGTCAACAATTCCTTCTTCCACAAGCTTGCGCAGCTTACGCTTACTCATTACGGCATTGGTGATGTTCAAACGGCCAAACTCGATTTGCTGCGGAGTTCCAGTCATTTCGGTTTCCTCTACAACCCAGTTATATAATGGACGTTGGTCCTCAAACTCCACTGTACAGATAGAATGAGTTACATCTTCAATCGCATCCTCGATCGGGTGTGCGAAGGCATACATTGGGTAGATGCACCATTTTTCTCCTGTGTTGTGATGGGTTGCATGAGAAATGCGGTAGATGACAGGGTCGCGCAGGTTAATGTTCGGTGACTTCATGTCAATTTTTGCACGAAGCACTTTTTCTCCGTTGCCGAATTCGCCTTTGCGCATGCGCTCGAATAGGTCAAGGTTCTCTTCCACAGAACGCTCGCGGTATGGGCTGTCTTTACCTGGCTCTTTCAGAGTCCCACGGTAAGCACGGATTTCATCAGCAGAAAGGTCATCCACATACGCTTTGCCTTTTTTGATTAAAAGAACTGCGCGATTGTACATCTCTTCAAAGTAATCAGAAGCAAAGAATAGTCCGTCCCAATCATAGCCAAGCCATTTTACGTCCTCTTTAATGGAGTTAACATATTCAACGTCTTCTTTTAAAGGGTTGGTGTCGTCAAAGCGCAGGTTCGTTTTTCCGTTGAACTCGTCAGCCAGATCAAAGTTGATGACGATGGATTTTGCGTGTCCGATATGTAGGTAACCGTTTGGCTCTGGAGGGAAGCGGGTGATGACATGGTTGCGCTTGCCTGATTCCAGGTCCTCTTTTATGATATTTCGAATAAAATTCGAGTTTGCTGGGTTATGTTCCAAGTTTTTCAACCTTCCTTATATAAGAATGCCGGGGGAGAGCGGGCTGTTTGAGCTTTTTTCCCCACATTTATGATAGTCAATATTGTAACACAAGAAATGGCAAGCGCAAAAGCTTATAAGAGGGGAAGGGGGAGATTAAACAAGTGCAAAGTTAATATTCATAAGTAAGAAGAACAGGTGGAGTGAAAAGAAACGTCAACCTTTTACAAACACGGTTTGCCAATGCACGATATTGTTATAATAGTAGTAAGAAATGTAAAAAAACAGAGGGGGATGCAAGAGGGATGAATGCTGAAAAAACCATTGTTGATAAATTGAATCTGCAAAAGTATAAGAACCGTTTATTTTTACAGTTGCCTGAAGGTGTAGGGGAGTTTGAAGGGTTGGACTTTGATACTTCTATAAAAAAGGACAAGTATGATGTGATTTTCTTATTCATGTTCTCCATGGATGATTTCAACCAATACGTTCAGATCATTAATGAAAAGCAGTTGCTTTCTGATAACGGCTATATGTATGTCGCCTATCCGAAAAAAGGGAATTCAGTTTACCCGGAATATATGGAGCGGGACAAATTTTACGCCGACCTGAATCTTGACGAGGAAAAGTATCTGCCAAACAGCGCCCTTAAATTTTCAAGAATGGTCAGCCTGAACGAGGTCTTTACGGTAGTGGGGCTAAAATCTGCCCCTAAGAAATTAACCAAGAAGACAAGCACAAAGAGCCAATGTGTAGATGATTATATCGCTCACATTGATGACATCAAAAGCTTCTTGAAAAATAATGAAGCGGTATTGGAAAAATACAATGATCTGACATATGGCTACCAAAAGGATTGGGCCCGTTATGTCTATAGTGCCAAAAGAGCGGAGACGCAAGAGAAGAGACTGCACGAGATGGTGGCAATCATTGATGAGGGCCATAAATCGATGGATTTATATAGGAGAAGTAAGAAGTAATAGGAAGCCGCATTCTACATGGAGAATGCGGTTTTTACTTTGAGTTTTTGAATAATTAAGGTGTTTCCACTCATACTACTAAATACTAACATTCGTTGAAAGAGAGGAAACACCATGACTTTTTCCCGGCTACAACTATCCTTTGTCATCATTCTGTTTATCGGGATTTCTAATCATGTGCTTATGTTGCCTCATCTATTATTTGTAGCAAAGCGCGATGCGTGGGTATGTGTGTTGGCGGGGTATGGCATCCTGCTGATTTGGGGAATGGTTCTATTTTTCATCATGTCTCGAAATAAACAAAATATGAAGCTTTCTACCTGGATTACTAAAAGAGCGGGAAGAGTTGTTTCCGCCAGTATCATGTTCATCTATTTCTTACATATTTCCATCATTGCTTTTATATCATTTTATGATTTTATTACATCCATTAAGATATACTTTCTTCCTCTAACCCCACAATGGATCGTAGTTCTTCCTTTCCTTCTATTATGTGTATGGGGGGCTAGTTCAAATTTAAAGACAATTGTATACAGTGCTACATTCTTATTGCCAATTGTATGGATTCTTGGCTACTTTGTCGCATTTTCAACCATTGTAAATAAGGATTACTCTTATATGTTTCCGATCCTTGTGAACGGAAGTTCTCCGATAATTAGCGGTATTACTGTTGTGCTTGGAGGCAGTGTGGATATTCTGCTGATACTGCTTTTGCAACAATATTTAAGTAAGAGGTTTGTGCTCTGGCAACTTCTGCTTTTGGTTACCATTTTAATTGGACTTATTCTTGGGCCTTTACTTGGGGCAATTGCTTCGTTTGGCCCAAATGTTGCAGCGGTTTTACGCTTTCCTGCATTGGAACAATGGCGTCTGGTAGAGCTTGGGGAACATGTTTCCCATTTAGATTTTTTTGCGGTTTTTCAGCTAATATCCGGTTCGGTAATTAGGGTTGCTTTATGTTTGTATTTCCTTAAAGATATCGGTTTTACATCAAAGAAGGTGAAGTCTATCGTATTCTGGACAGCTTCCTCGTGTTTATTTTTTGTAGGAATATTGCCAATAAGTGATCTTTGGATGCAAAAAGCGATTGGTAATTATTTTTACCCCGGGCTACTGCTGGTTGGAATAATCCTGACCTTAGGGTTGCTTGTAATAAGCGTTATTCCGCAAAAAATGAAAGGAACAGAGACTATATGAAGCATGCATCATCAAGCTTGGAAACTTTGGATACCAATCTAATAGAACACAACCTTCTAAATGAGGAATTGAAAGTATATTTTAAGAATTATGCCGACGTTTACTTCATTTCGTTGGAAGAAAAATATAGAAATCTTTCCGCTTTTTATTGTGTTGGAATGGTGGATATAAGCCAAGTGAATAAGTATTTTCATTCTATAATCCAATATGTTCAAGATGGGGAGGAAGCTGTTGCTGAGAACGAATTGCCGCCAATGGAAAAAGTCAATTCCATGAGTGGATTAATCGATAAAGTTTTCTCCGGGTATTTTATTGTATATCTTCATCCCAGTAATTACTTTCTAGCTTTCGAACTTGCTGATGTGCCCAAAAGGGAACCCTCCGAATCTAATACAGAGATTTCCATTAAAGGGCCAAAGGACGGCTTTACTGAAGAGTTGTTCATCAACATAGCCCTTATCCGTAAAAGATTGAAATCTCCTTATTTATTTAATGAGAACTTTGAAATTGGGAAGCTAAGTAAAACAGCAGTTTCTCTACTGTATCTGGATGATAGAGTGAATAAGGAGATGTTGAGTGAGGTAAGAAGTAGGCTCGAACAAATGGAAACAGAAAGCTTGGTCAGCAGTGGGCAGCTGGAGCAATGGTTATCAAATCGTACCTTTTCTTTATTTCCGTTATTTGATTATATCGGGCGCCCTGACTTTGCGGTGGAGTGTATATTGAGGGGAAGGTTTATTGTCATAGTAGATGGTTCACCGATGATATTGATTGGACCAAATAATGTTTTTGTTTTGTTAAAATCACCTGAGGATATTCACTTTCCTTATCATACTGTGGCCTTTCAACGGATATTTCGAATTATAGGTTTTTTTATAGCGGTTATGCTACCAGGTTTTTGGATTGCCATATCTGCTGTAAACGTGGATCAGCTCCCTTTTCAACTCTTAAATACCGTTTCCTTATCAAGAGAAGGGCTACCGATACCATTAGGCTTGGAAGCGTTCTTTATACTTGGGCTGTTTGAACTTCTGAGAGAGGCTGGAATCAGAATGCCAAAAGCAGTGGGACAGACGGTTGCAATAGTAGGGGGATTGATTATAGGGGACGCTGCTATACGGGCTGGTTTGGCATCTGCCACAATGATTGTGGTGGTTGCTTTGACGGCTGTAGCGACCTTCACATTGGTGAACCAATCACTGACTGGGACCGTAAGTGTTTTGCGAATTTACATTATGCTGTTAGGCGTGTTTTTGGGTATCTATGGGGTATTTATAGGGTTGTTTAGTATCTTGTTTTACTTAGCTCGATTGGAGTCCTTTAAGGTGGGTTATCTAGAACCCATTTCCACGTTAAGTTTCAAGGATATTTTATCAGCTTTGCTTGTTAACCCGTTTAAGAATCGTCAGTTTGACGCACCAATGTTACAGCAGAAAGAGAGTCAAAAAGAATGAGAGCAATTCTTCAAATCATACTGAAAGGATTTCTGGTAATGACCCTTTTTTTTCTAACAAGCTGCTCTGATATCAAAGAGGTTCAGAATCTAAACTATGTCACTGCTATAGGAGTAGATTTCAAAGATGATGAGTATATAGGCTATATTCAATTGATTAGTTTCAGTTCCCAAGGAGGGAATGGTAGCAGTAGTAGTGAGCCTTCTGTATGGGTCTCAGAAACAAAAGGCAAAACATTCGATGAAGCACTCTCCCTTGCATATAATACTTCACAGGAAAGGCTCCTTTGGGCACATGTTAATACGATACTAGTAAGTGAAACCGCATTGGAAGAAGGGTTTCATCATATTTTTGATGTATTGACAAGATATTATGAGCTTCGGTTAACTACGTGGATTTTTGGAACTAGCGCACCCATCAAGGAGGTCTTTTCCACCACAAGCTTCTTCGATCAATCAGCTTTAGCAACTGTTTTACATCGCCCTTTAGGTACCTATGAACAGAATTCCAATATCCGTCCAATAAAACTTCAACAATTTGTACGAGAATTATATGAACCGGCCCTTACCACATATCTACCATCAATCAGTATTAATGAGAAACACTGGTTCCATAATATGAAACCTGATGCAAAACTTGAAATAGACGGGGCCTTTTTTTTGAAAAACAAAGAATTCAAAGGATTCTATACCCTTGAAGTCCTTAAAGGGCTTCGTTGGCTTTCCACAGAGACGGAGAGAGCTGGAATACAAGTAAGGGATAATGAAGGAGAGCCAGATTTTAACATTGTGTTCGAAAAAAATGAGGTTGATATTAAACCACTTGAAGGTATGGGACCCCCGCGCTTTGACGTAAAGGTTTCTCTGGAGGGAGTCATAGCAAATAGAGATGCGAATAAAATTTTAAATTTAAAAGAAATGGAAGCAAATTTGAAGGAAGACATACATAAGGAAATTAAGGAGTTATACAAACTAGGAGTAAAGGATAATACGGATTTTTTCCGCTTGGAGCATATCCTGTTTAGGAACAAGAACAAGAAGTGGAAGTCTAGTATGGAGGATGGAGGATCTATTTTATCAGAAGGGTTATTGGACGAGATCGATTTAAATGTCAAAGTCATTCATTCTGGTGCGCTCAAAAACCGTACCATTAATATGGAAGATATAAATTGAATCCTAAAAAAGCGCTGTTTATTTCAAGTAGGCTGCGCTTTTATTTATCATGAAAACCTCTTCCAATAAATAAGTTGTATTAAGAGGAGGGGGACAGAATGAGCTATGAACCGATTACCCCATGGGAAGAACATGAATTCTGGCTTGGTATCTTAAAAGACCACGCCTATTTTATAAGAGATTATCTATCACCGGAAGAAAAGAAGTGGGTCAAGCAGGCTGAAACATTTATTGAAACTTTTGGAAAAGTGGAGCAGGAGCTGAGGAAGGTTCCAAAAGATGCCCCTGTGGATTCGAGGCCGATGATCAGGCTTTCAGAAATGGCAAATGAGGTGGCGTACAAATACTACTTGTTTGAAGGGAACCTATTAAACTTAAGACTCTTCAATAAGGTAAATTTGAATTTGACCCCAACCTACCTGAACGGGACGCTTTTGGAAAACAGGGAGTACTTAAGGGTCTTGGAAAGTTATGTCCAAGGCAAAGACTATCCAGCACTCACTCTCGTAGAGTTATTAAGCATGTGGCTGGATGACCAACTGGGGCATGCCTCTTTGTTATTGAGGATGTTGGATGGCGTGGAGTTCGCACTGGTGGAACGGGCCAATCATGTGAGAGGGAAGTTCTCGCAGTTCATTGTGAAAAATGACATGATGGAAGGCTATCTCCATTTCGCAGAACCGGGCTTTCCTGCACAGATGAGGTTTGCAAAGGAAGTGTCGGTAGAAGTGGTGAAGTTTAATAATTTGGTAGCGGAAGTGCTGGAGCTTTATTTAAATGACGAGCTCATTAATCAAAGTACACTGCGATTTCTCGAACACCATTTTCCGGAATCCTGCTATTTTATGAGAAAGTTGTCCTATTACGCACCTTCCATCAGCTATCCGGCTTGTAAGTTGACGAAGCCTACTTTGAGGAACTGATTGGTGATGGTAACTTGTAAATGGTTTTGGCACGAACTTTTTATAAAAGCTACTTTTCATACCTGAAGCTACAGAATAACAAACGCGACCAAGAATAGACTAGGTCGCGTTGTTCTTCTATGGTTCAATTTTTGAGATCAAAAAGGCCTGGTGCATGTTCATTTGGCATATCGGGCATTTCAGGAACCGGATAGCCTTGTGGAGGAGCTATTATGGAAAGCTCTCCGCCATTTCTGCTTGGGGATGTGCCTTGAAATACTTCTCCAATCCGCGTATCGTCAAGGCGGAAGTTGAATTGGGCATTATGGAACCCCATCTCAACATATTTTCGGCACTCCGGGTATTTGTTAATATCATAATTTGGAATTGGGAAAATTTTACCCCAATCAACGCCAAGGGTTTCTAATGCTTTAGCGAATGCATTTTGGTGGGCATTATCCCGTACAATCAAGAATGCGATTGTTTCCCTAAGTGTTTTATTGTTGCTCATTTCGTAAATTCTGGATTTCTGCAACACACCAGTAGATTCTAATGCCACATTATTAAGTAGGTTTGCTACAAGGTTTCCGTGATCATATACCCACGATCCGTTCCATGGATTGCCACCTGCGTCTACTGGCAGAGAAGCTTTTGCACCCATAATATAATGGTGAGGGTTTGCGCCAGATTGTATGACATCATCTAATGGAGCTCCGTCAGAAGCTTGATTCCCGGGTAGCTCTCCACCGGATTCGTTTAAAAGTTGATTAATGGTTGATTGGACAAGCTCAACATGACTAAGCTCTTCAAGAAAAACCCCTCTTATTAAGTCACGGTATTGTTTCGCTTTTCCCCTGAAATTGGCACTTTGGAATGAGAATTGCATCATGGTTCTCATTTCCCCAAATTGTCCTCCAAGTGCTTCTTGAAGAACCTTTGCCGCATGTGGATCAGGTTTATCCGGTACAATCATATTAATTAAGTCTTCTTTATAAAAATACATATACACATCACCTTCCAAGTAAGTTCTCATTTATATTGCCAAGTTGGTATGATTATTATTCCAACGTTTTCCTATATTTGTGATATAAGTAATTTTAAAGAATAGGGAATAAATTATAATGTTAATACCCCCTAGAAAAGCCGATGGGATTCCATTCTCACCGTTTTTTTGCCCTAATTTCCTACACTGAAATATAGATAGAAAAGAGTAAGAATTTGATTATACGTCTTCTTTTAGGGAAATTATGAAAGAAGGTCTATTTTTAAGGGATGGGAGTTGAGAGTTGACGTGAATGGGGAAACATCAAATTATAATAAACGAAATTTATGGTCTGGGATTCTCTTTGGTTTAGGGATGGTTGCCTTTATAGATGAAACAATCTTTCACCAATTGCTTCACTGGCATCATTTTTATGACAAGTCGACCACAAGTATTGGTTTAGTATCTGATGGTTTATTTCATGCACTCAGTTGGTTTGCAACGATTGGTGGTTTATTTTTATTTGCTGATTTAAGGAGGAGGAACTCGCTTTTATGGAAAAGGTGGATAGGTGGGATTTATTTAGGGGCGGGTGTTTTTCAATTATATGATGGAATCATTCAACACAAAATCATGCGAATTCACCAAATTCGATATGTAGATAATGTAATAATCTATGACGTCATTTGGAACTTGATTGCTGTGGCCATGATAGTGGTAGGTGTAATTTTAACTATTAAAACGAATAATAGGCATTGTTCCAAAGAGGTTACATCATGAACGTACTCACCCATATCCACCATCAAGCAGAGCTAGGTGATTGGACTAGTCAGCTCCTAGTGTTTCCTTTTTTATTGGCTCTACTTTTATATACAGTAGCAGTGAAACTATCCAATCAAATTTATACAAAATGGCCGCTCAAGCGGACTTTGCTGTTTATTGGTGGGATTATCTTTGCGGTAAGTGCTTTGGTAGGTCCGATTGCAGAAAGGGCACATGTGGACTTCTCCTATCATATGTATGCACATCTCTTATTAGGTATGTTGGCGCCGCTATTGATCGCTTTGTCGGCACCTATGACCCTGCTAATGAGGACTCTCAGCGTCAATGCTTCCAGAAAGTTAACAAGGTTCCTAAAGAGTAAACCTATCTCGGTCGTTACAAATCCGGTTGTTGCAACTGTTTTGAATGTCGGAGGATTATGGGTTATATATACAACCTCGTTGTATGAAAACATGCATCAACATGTAGGGCTGTATCTCTTTGTGCATCTTCATGTGTTCCTGGCAGGGTATTTATTTACTATTTCGATGATTTATATTGACCCCACAGCACATAGAAGAAGCTACCGTTATCGTGCCATCATTTTCATTCTAGCACTTGCAGGACACGGAATTCTATCGAAATTCATCTATTCCCGGCCACCTTTTGGGGTGCCGATAGACCAAGCGGAAAGAGGCAGCATGATTATGTATTATGGAGGCGATTTGATTGATGGTATCATCCTTTTCATCCTGTGCCTTCAATGGTATAAAGCTACACGTCCTAAAGCACTTGGCGAGGTAGCTTTAAAAGGGTAAGAAGTAATGATTGGAAAAAGAAGCCATGGAGAACTTTCCTCCTTGGCTTCTTTGAGTTTAGTGAGGCATATTCCCCTGATTCGGTACGGTTGTATAACTTTGCAGCATCGCATTCATATCCTGCATAGCGAGCTGTGGTACCTGATAATAACCGTGTTTATTTTGATATAGGAAAATCTCATAGCTCATTTCAATAAAGTTTGGCACACTGTCGGCAACAACGCGGCGCAGCACGGGGTTAGTCATTTCAAGCGCCGTCATGGCAAGCAGCGTCGCAAGCCCCTTTGTTTGTCCAAGCATATAAGCCGAAAGCCCTTTGTCAGCAAGCTCATTAACGGATTGGTTTGGCTTTTTCGGTTGTGACGGTGTGATACCATATACTACGTCATGTGTTTGGGTCATTTTATAGACTTGTGTGGAAACGGACGGCTTTTGGCCGGTACGGAAACTTTCCACGATGGTGTTGTACATTTGGGTAACAAAAGCGGTTTGTCTAGTCAGGATATCTTTTAGTGCAGGATCCTGGATGTGCTGTTCGTACATTTGGTATTGGTCGAGCATACTGATGATGCCGGCAATCACTTCATGTGCGTCGTATAACTCATGCCCACCGTGATTGGTAGAAGGGGTTTGTGTGCCAGCCATATTCATATTCATGTTAGGTGGCATCTGATTTTGATTCATATTTTGCCCTTGTTGGTTGGGTTGATTTTGCATCTTCTTCATCTCTCCTTAAAATGACATTCCCTCTTAGAATGAGCAAATTTGTCCCAAACATGTATGAAAACGAAGACGGAAAAATATACTTTCATTGGTGTACAGGAGTTTCTTCTTAGGCGGTGAATAGTAATGGTGGAGGGATAAAGATGATTGAAACCCTAAAGAAGGTGCTATTACTTGTAGCTATATTGGGGCAACTGGTCGGTGTTGCCCTGCTAGTCGTCAATATTTGGCTAGGCATACTGTTTTACATATTCTATGTGATTGCCATTATTGCACTTTTTATTGTATTGATTGCGGAGCGGGCCAAGGAAAAAGAGGAGGATGATAAAAATGATTATAGTGACTACTGAGTCTGTACCTGGGAAAAAGATTCTGGGCTTGAAGGGGTTTGTGAAAGGTAGCACGGTGCAGTCGAAGCATATCGGAAAGGATATTTTGGCGGGATTAAAGACGATTGTCGGCGGCGAGATTAAGGAATACTCCGAAATGATGCAGGAGGCGCGTCAAAAAGCAATCGGCCGGATGGTGGAGGATGCGAAGAGCAAAGGGGCGAACGCCATCATTTGTGTACGTCTCGAGACCTCGAGCGTAATGACGAATGCATCCGAGATTATCGCCTATGGAACGGCGGTAACGGTGGAATAGAAATAAAGGGAAAACGCTTGGCAGGCTACATAGCATAGCTAACCAAGCGCTTTTTTACGTTATCTTTATTTTACAACTTTCACAGTCTTTGCATCCTTGCTTTCCACTCCAGTATTGGAAACAGAGGTCACGCCATATGTGTAGCGTTTTCCTTCCTCTACAGTGTTGTCCACATAAGTGGTCACACCCTCTGTAGAATAAACAACATCCACGATATTCGCAGGGTTGTTATAATCTCCTTCTTTCATTCCGTCGAAACGGTAAATGACATATTTCCTTGCATCCGAATGCTTTTTATCATCAATTGTAAGAGTGATGCCTCCGTCTGTTTTGTTAGCTTTCACTGTATTTGGTTTTTGCGGAAGCTTATCTCCGTTCCACGGAGTTGCAGGAACGAGTGCAGGCTCCGTATAGATTTCGTTCGTCAATATGTCTGCATAACCAAGGTTATTTTTGATGATTTGTCTAAGGGAGAAATGCATCTGCCCCTGCGTGTTATCATCTTGGCGATTATCCAGAATCTGACCAGGTAGCTCGTATGGGTCATACCAGTTCTGGTCAAAGTTGTCTCCAACCTTGTAGTCCGCTGTTCCGATATACAGGTTCACCGGATGGTTATCAGCATATTCTTCGACTTCATTGCTCCACCAGTCAAGCAGGATGGAGTAGTCGGCTACTGCAAAACCGCGGGACCAGTAGATTTGCGGTGTAATATAGTCGATGCTGCCGTCCTTAATCCATTGTCTTGTATCGGCGTAAAGATCATCATAGTTTGTTTGGCCAGCTTGCGTTTTGCTTCCTGTCGGGTCCATCGCTATATTTCTCCACACACCAAATGGGGAGATTCCAAACTGTACCCAGCTCTTTGTTTCTTTAATCGTGTCATTGATGGCAGACACAAGGTTATTTACGTTATCGCGTCTCCAGTCCTCGATATTATCAAAGCCGCGCGGGTCTGCTTCATATTGGGCTTGATCGGGGAATTCCTCTCCAGCTCTGCGATATGGATAAAAGTAATCATCCATATGAACCGCTTCAATGTCATAGTTTGTTACAAGCTCCTCGACAGTTGAAAGTAGATAGTCCTGCACTCCTTGAATACCAGGATTTAAATAGTATTGCGGACCATATTTAACCACCCACTCTGGATGTTCTTTTGCGACATTCTCCTCTGATAGGCTTTCTAACGTTTCAAAAGGCATCGTCACACGGTATGGATTCACCCATGCGTGCACTTCAATGCCACGTGCATGAGATTCTTCGATCATGATTTGAAGGGGATCATATCCAGGATCCGTTCCTTGTGCTTTACCGGTCACATATTTAGACCAAGGATCAATTTCAGACGGATAAAAAGCATCTGCTGTAGGTTTTACTTGATAAATGATGGTGTTAAAGTTCTTACCTTTTAGAAAATCAAGCGTCTGTTCTACCCATGCTGTATAATCTGCTTCGTTCATGCCAGCTTTCACGTCAATGTTCTGAACAGTGGCAATCCAGGCTGCCCTCATTTCATGCTTTGGTTGCTGCGTCATTTCGGCACTCCCTTTCGTTGTAAAAAGAGGAAGAGTGAAGGAGAATAATAAGACGGTGATTATTATGTACTTACATGCTTGTCCAAATTTCATTTGTAGCCCCTCGCTTTCTGTTTCGTTTTTAGTAAACGCTTACAAAATAGTGAAATAAAATTTCAATAGTTTACATAAAAATTGAAATATTACTTCTGTTTTCATTATAAAAGCAATGACAAATATGGGATATAAGACCAAAGTATTAAAAAGCAGAATATTCAAACTTATAAGCTGGTTATTTTGACTTATTTTTTGAAAAAACCTATTTACCTTTACGCTACGTCAAGGTGTACACTATGTTTGTCAGGAGGTGATCAAAGGTGGAATACACTGTACAAAAGTTAGCAAAATTGGCTGGGGTGACAGGCAGGACGCTGCGTTATTATGATGAAATTGGAATTCTCAAGCCGGCGAGAATGACTGCTTCAGGGTATCGTATCTACGGGCAGGAGGAAGTGGATAGGCTGCAGCAAATCCTTTTTTACCGAGAGCTCGAACTAGATCTCGAAAGCATCCAAAAAATCATCAACGCTCCAGCCTTTAATGAAGTCGAGGCACTTAAAGAACACCGTGACAAGCTTCTGACAAAGCAAAAGCGGCTAGAGGGCCTTATCGAAAGTGTGGACCGGACCCTAGCTGCAAAGGAAGGGAGAATGGACATGAGTGACAAAGAGAAATTTGAAGCATTCAAGCAGAATAGAATAGATGAAAACGAAGCGAGATACGGCGAGGAAGTACGAGCAAAATACGGAAACGAGACAATCGATAAATCCAATGCCAAGTTGAAAGGCATGTCAAAGGATCAATACGAACAGGGCGAAAAGCTTGGGGAAGAGGTGCTGAAAGTTTTAAACGAAGCATTCAAAACCGGAGATCCTGCTGGAGAACTTGCACAAAAAGCGGCAGACTTGCACCGTCAGTGGTTAGGATTTTACTGGGATTCCTACTCTAAGGAAGCACACGCAGGGCTTGCCCAAATGTATGTCGATGACGAGCGATTTACTGCTTTCTATGATAAAGAACAGCCTGGTACTGCTGAGTTCCTGCGGGATGCCATCTACATTTACACAGGGATGAAAAAATAGTAACAAATACCCGATTCCGACTCCTTTCAAAGGGAGCCGGGATTTTCTATTAATCTACAGATATTGACTTTACAACGAAACTATAATAAAATTTTTCTTGATAGTTTATGAGTTTAAGCTATCGCTCTGATAAAGAGCTTATAATACTCCAAAGGGGAGTAGCTGACAGTTATGTCGTCAATCCGTGACAAGAAAAGTCACCGGCTTAACTGGCAACATGTTACATGTTGTTTGCGAGACCTTTGCCATTTAGGTATAGGTTCTATAAACTTTACAAACAAAACCTCTACCTGATTTTTGGGCGAGGTTTTTTTTTATTCGGATAGGGGGAGAGTTCTAATCTAAAATTATGTGGAATAGTTAAAGGTAAAGACAAAAAATATAAGTGAAATTTTTCGGAGGTGAATCCCTCTTTTGAGGGAAACAATTGGATATTGACAGTATATTAATCATTAACTTACTTTTAGTGGCTTTGTTAATCGGTTTGACAGCATTCTTCGTTGGTTCTGAATTCGCAGTGGTAAAAGTGCGTATGTCCCGTATTGATCAATTGATTACAGAAGGAAATAAGACAGCGGTAGTGGCAAAAAAGCTGATTGCCGATCTGGATTATTACTTGTCCGCGTGTCAGCTTGGTATTACGGTAACAGCATTAGGTCTTGGTTGGTTAGGAAAGCCAACCGTGGAAAGACTTTTATACCCTTTATTTGAAAACTTTGGGGTAGCAGAGTCCGTTGCTACTGTAGTCTCGTTTGTGATTGCATTCTCTATTGTAACGTTCTTGCACGTAGTAGTCGGCGAGCTTGCACCAAAAACGTTGGCGATTCAATTTGCAGAAAAAATGACTTTGCTTCTTGCTAGACCATTATACTGGTTCGGTAAGCTGATGTACCCATTAATCTGGACATTGAACGGTTCAGCTCGATTATTACTTCGCATGTTCGGGGTACAACCAGCAAGTCATGAGCAGGCCCACTCAGAAGAAGAGCTTAAAATCATTATGACGCAAAGCTTTGAAAGTGGAGAAATTAATCAAACAGAACTATCCTACATGGAAAATATATTCACTTTTGACGAAAGAGTCGCAAGGGACATTATGATTCCGCGTGTGCAAATCGTCACTTTATCTAATAGCATGTCCAGAGAAGAGATCATTAACGTATTGGATGAACACCAGTACACCCGATACCCTGTTACAGAGGTTGGGGATAAAGATAATATTCTCGGATTTGTGAACGTAAAGGAAATGCTTACAAACTTCGCTGCGGGTAGAGCAGGGGAGATGAAAGACTTCCTTCACGAGCTTCCGCTAATTCATGAGGTGACCTCCCTGCAAGATGCATTATTAAAAATGCAGGAAGAACAAGTTCATATCGCACTAGTCATTGATGAATACGGTGGTACTGCAGGTATCATTACGATGGAAGATATCCTTGAGGAAATAGTAGGGGAAATCCGTGATGAGTTCGATGCAGATGAAGTGCCAGATATTCAACAAATTGAAACAGACCTATATCATATAAATGGCCTTGTCCTGTTGACAGATATTGAACATCAATTCGGGGTAACATTTGATGAGAAGGAAGAAATTGATACTATCGGCGGCTGGATGCAGGTAATGCTGCAGGACCTTGAAGATGAAAACGATAAACATATAGAACATGGTGAAAACATTTGGACAGTACTTGAAATGGATAACCACCAGGTCAAGCAGGTTGGTCTTAAGTTAAATGCATTATCCAAGCATCAATCGTAATAAATAGTGAAAGGGTGCCGCTCTTCCTTAGTGAGAGTGCGGCACCCTTTTTTAGTTTATTTAGCTTTTTTCTTTACCTTCACTTGCTTAATGATATTATCATCCATCTTCAAAATGTCAAAGTGGAGGTGATGATACTCAAGGGAGTCACCCTCTGTTGGAATATGACCAAGCTCTTTGAAAAGAAACCCTGCAACCGTGTCCTCTTCTTCAGGTACCTTTGTTTTGAACACTTCATTAAAGCGTCGGATGGCAATTTTTCCGTGACAGATGATTTGAGTGTCCGTTAATTCTTCAATTAGAATTTCCCCGGATTCATCCGTCTCATCCTCAATTTCCTGCCCAATCATGGCTTCAATAATATCCTCATGGCTGATGATTCCTGTCGTTCCGCCATATTCATCAATAACAACCGCCATATGTTTTTTCTCTTTGAGCATCATCTTAAACACTTTTTCAATCGAAGTAGATTCTGCTACAAACAGTGGATTGGTGTCCATGAAGTCCTTAATCTCTAAGTCCGGTCTCAAAGACCAATTCAACAAAAATTTAGCATGAAACACGCCGATAATGTTATCCATATTATCCTTGTAGACAGGATAACGTGTATAACTGCTATCCATGACAAAGCTTCTCGCGTCTTCAAAAGTAATATCACAAGGCAACCCGTGAATCTCAATCCTCGGTGTCTTCAACGCATCACGGACATCCTTGGTATAAAAATCGATGGCACCGAGAATATGCTGCGATTCTTCCTCGTAAAATGTACCCTCCGTGCGGCCGATATCCACCATCGTTCTAAGCTCTTCCTTGGAAAGTGTCGCCTCTTGGACCATCCCTTTAGAAAGAAGGCGGATGATAAAGTTAGTCAGAATGGACAGTAAAAAAATCAGAGGCTTCAGAACAAAAAGAATGATGGAAATGACAGGCGCAACAATAAAAGCTACTTTATTGGCAAAAGTTGCTGCGATTGATTTCGGTAAAACCTCTGCAAATATAATTAAAACTACGGTCAAGACAGCAGTAGCCACCCCAACATTCCAATCATAACTAATGGCAATAAGTGTCACAAGTGTCGGCAACATGATGTTGGCAATGTTATTTCCGATTAAAATAGCGGTAATAAACTGGTCAGGGCGTTCAATCAGTTTCAACAGTTTTTGAGCAGCAAGATCCCCGTTTTCTGCTCGTATTTGAATTTTCATCCTGTTAACAGCTGTCAGGGCTGTTTCACTTCCCGACAAGAAAAAAGACATGAATAAGAAAAACGCAATAGCAATAAACAAAGTATGTATTCCTCCTAAGATAAGTTAGTACTAATTTCCCCTTTTTCCACCTTCACATGCATTATCCATAATTTTATGGATTGACCTTTATGTTTTTCTCTAATATGCTTTATAGGTTATTCTATTATTAGACATATCAGTAATTTAAATAATAATATAAACCATACAAAAAGAAAAAGTTTAAGTAGAGAATGGAGAGAAAACAGTGGAAAAAGACTATAAACCTCAGTTGGATACCACGTTGATTTTTCTTATGGGGATTATGGTAGTTGCAAGCCTTTTTGCTTTGAAGAGTGTAGAACCTACGCTGCCGCCAGTACTACAAAATATTAACTTCATGGAAAAACAGCTGATGTGGTTTGTCGTAGGAGCAATTGGCATCGGGGTTTCGTTGTTAATTCATTTTGACTACTTAAGAAACCTGGCTTGGATCACGTATGGCCTTGGAGTGGTATTGTTGCTGGGCCTAGAATTTAATGTCCCGTCTTCCCTTGTCAGTACGATAAAAGGTGCAACAAGTTGGTACACGTTGCCGGGTCTTGGTAATATCCAACCATCCGAATTGATGAAAATATCCATTATTTTAGTCTTGAGTAAAATCATTGCCGACCATCGAGCACAGTTTGAAGTAGCAACATTGCGCGACAGCTACATTTTACTTGGGAAAATAATCGCAGCATCAAGCATTCCGTTATTCTTAGTAGCAAAACAGCCGGATATGGGTACAACGCTTGTTTATTGTGCAATCATTGCTGCCATGATCCTGGTTTCTGGAATTAAATGGAGTATCATTCTCTCGCTTGTCGGTGCAGCGATAGGATTCATTGCATTATTCTTATATATTTTCATTGCCCACCCAACGTTCTTCCATACCTATCTCATCCCGGAATATCAATTGGACCGTTTCTACGGCTGGTTGAATCCCTATGAATACCAGGACGTTCAAGGCTTTCAGCTGGTCCGGTCCCTGCTTGCCATCGGGTCCGGTGAGTACACAGGCTCAGGATACGGCGAGATGAATGTCTACCTGCCAGAAGCACACACAGACTTTATCTTTGCTGCCATCGCCAGCCAATTTGGCTTTATGGGGGCCACGGTTGTTATCTCCCTGTTCTTCTTTCTGATCTATAAAATTACCTTCATCGCCATGGAATGCCACGATACATACGGCACCTATCTATGCGCGGGAGTAATCGGCATGCTGACCTTCCAAGTGTTCCAAAATATCGGCATGACCATCGGACTACTTCCGATTACAGGAATTCCATTGCCGTTTTTCAGTTACGGAGGGAGCTCGCTTCTAACGTATATGATCGCAGTCGGAATTGTGATGAACGTGCAGATGAGGACTAGGAAGTATTTTTTTGAATGATATAAATAAAGTGAAAAAGCAGGTGGGTGACTCCATCTGCTTTTTTTATGTTTATGAAATTAGACAATAATCGAATTTCGGGAGGGTCTTCAGGGTAATTCTTCATAGTCTGTATGAAGACCTCGGTGAAGAGGAAAAAGGAGTAGAGAAGTCCTCATGGTCGGTACGAAGACCTTGGTGACAACAAAATAGCCTTCATTCATAAGTATTTTGGGATAAAGCTAATATACTTCTAGTAAAGCTAGTAAAGCCTTTAAAGAAGACGCTCCATGAAAAAGTATGAATGATACTGGTTGTCTGATATATAATGGGAAGTAGAGAATAGAAACGGGGGTTCAGAGATGTATATATTTGGTTTGGTTTTATTTGCAATCAGTTTTGGTCTGATCGGATTCGGTGTGTTCACGACGCTTGTGAGATCTGAAAAGAAGAAAGGGCGCATTTCGCTTGTGGTTGGGACGGTGCTGCTCATAACTACGTTTGTGATGTACACGTATATCCCTTCGGCTTCAGGTGATGAGCGAATTACGGTGGAGAGCGTGGCGGTGACAGAGGATGAGAACGGTGCATATCGATGTTCGGTAACGGAACAGGATTATGATGGACTGACTTATCATTATGAAGCGGCGAGCGAAGAGGACGCAGAAACATTCTGTGGCCAGTTTGAGGTCGGAAAAGAGTATACGATTTCTTTTGAATATGATTTGGATACTGAGGAGTATACCTTAGTCGAGTTGAAAGACCAGGAGTGATGATGAACACCTAAGAAGGCGCTAGTCGCTGCACTTGGGTGTTTTTTTAAAAAAGTGGGCTTTTGGTAACTAGGTTTTATCTTTTTGGTTTACTCTAAAACACCAAAATCAAAATTCCCCATTGACCTTGTGGTGCACCACACAGTTTAAACTAAACAAAGGAGGGCAAGAAATGTACAAAGTCAGTGAATTTTCCGAGATGACCGGGCTCAGCAAGGAAACTCTTCGCTATTATGCGGAAGTGAAGCTGATCGAGCCCGCCTTTATCGATCCCAACAATAACTACCGGTACTACGACGATGGCAGTTATTTTCTGGCGCTGCTTTTAGTGAAACTTAGGAGCTTCGGATTCACCATCCAGGAGATGATTTCGGTTATGGAGGATGAATCTTTCCAACACCTTGAAGACCTACTTATTCAAAAGAAAGAGACCATACGGCTCCAAATGGAAGAGCTGCAACAAAAAACAGAAGAAATCGATGCCTTCTTGGCGTCAGGAAAGGAGACAAAAAACCAATGATTCAGTGGAAGGAAGAACGAGTAATATCTGTCCCTATTGAAAAAGTTTGGGAGCTGTTCCTAGACAAGAACATCACAAGAACCATGCCGAAAGTAGAGGAGCACACGCTGATAGAAAAAACAGAAACAGAGGCAGGTGCCAAACACCGGCAAACATATCGGGAAGGGAAGCGGGTGGAAACGTATATCGTGGAGACGCTGGCTTATGAGGACAAGCCCGACAGGAAACATAAACAAATAGCTTTTGTACTCGGAAAGGCATTTGAAATCAATTTGTCTTTTACGCTGGAAAAGGTAGATGAGACGCATACACGCTTCATTTATGCCGGTCATAATAAGGGTGTCAATTTTGTAGGGCGGGCGATGTTGAAGCTTGGCAGCGAGAAGAGCAACAACAAAGTTGTGCAGGAGTACATGGACCGTGTGGAAACGGAAGCGATGAAATAGAATGGGAGCTGACGCTATTAAAAACGCGCAGCTCCCAGTTTTATTTTGCAGAGGTGGATGTCCTCTTGATCTCGAAGAATAAAAATGCTCCGATTAATGCATACATGATAAGACTGCTGATCCATAGTTGATTTTCTGCCGATAAGTCGGTAAAGCCCATCAAATATTCCGGAACAATATAGATGACTGGTAGAACAATCGACACAATTGTCTTACTCCAAATAGATACCCCAATCAAAAACGAGATGGCCATACTTGCGACAATCAGGTTGCCGTAATACCCAAGAATAATGATCGGTGACTCGATATAATTTGGCAGGAACATTACTCCTAAGAACAATGCCATTGATAGAAAGCTCGCCAAACCAAAGAAAAAGAACTCCTTTGACTTGGAAAAGGTATGGCTAGCGATATGCCTGAGGGTCCCCATATAGGCCAGAATCAGGATGATACACACTAGCGGGTAACCAATCAGCTCCACCAGCGAGTATTGAAACCCGCCAAAGACGATGTCCTTTAGAACGATCCCGGAAAAAGCTCCAAGAATGATGATGGGAACATACTTAGCCCAGCCCCGTACATCAAAGGCCATTTCGCCTGAGATCTGCTCCATGTATTCTTTCGGAGAGCTTCCAATGATGTGATCGACACTCTTATTCTCTTTTTCCGCCTCGTATAGATGCACTTCTAGCTCATTGGTTATCTCATCAATTTCATTTGTCTTTTTGCCACAAGAAAAAAGGTAGATTCGTAAGTTTTCGATAAATGTCTGGCTCTTTTTAGATAAAGGTAATTGGTCCATTTGTTGTGCTCCTTTCTATTAATGGGTGTTGAATTGGCGTTGTATGAACTTTCCTGAAAGGATCAGCACAAGGCCTACGATTATAGCGATCCACCATACGATTTGCACGGATGGCCCGAAGTCAGGTTTTAACCAAGCTAGAAGCATAATAAGGGCAAAAGACCCGGCTCCATATAACCCTGCTTTCCAATAAGCCTTTTTGTGGCTTTTCTTTTCTTGAAAAAGGGTGGAGCGTATTAAGGCAAAGATGATTTTTATCCCAAGGGCAACGGACAAGAGGACGGGAATGAAAATCGTTAGTAAGCTACTAATAGAGATAGAATCTTTCACCTCAACGAATTGCGAAAGCACCAAGTAAACGAGCCCGACGTTAATAGCTCCCCAGCCCAACAAGTTCAAAAGAATTGTAGCGATAAATGGAATGGTGTCTCGCTTCTTTTCTCTTGGTAATCCGTCGATAATTTCATCTGCATATGCTTTTGGATCGTCACCGAACAAATCCTTTGCAGGCCTTCCCTCATGTTGTGCTTCTAGCATATGATCGAGTAGTTCCAGTAACAGTTCTTCTCCTTCATGTTCCGCCACTCTTAAGTCCGTACGGATATATAAGAGAAAATCCTCATACAATTCCAAATTATCATCACTCAACAGCTTTCGTTTTTGGTTATTCTCTTCAATCAACTTCTTTGTATCTCTCATTTGTTTTCCCCTCTTTGCAATAATTGACTTACAGGCCCTGCGATCAGCATCCATTCACTTGAGATTCGTTCCAATTCTTCTTTTCCCTCGTCTGTTAGAAAATAATACTTTCGGTTCGGTCCGGAAGCGGAAGGACGCATTTCCCCTATGATGAATCCGTTCTTTTGGAGTCGGAGCAGGACCGGATAGATGGTGCCTTCACTGATGTCCGGTAATCCGACTTTTTGCAGCTGCTGGGACAGTTCATACCCATAGACTGCTTTCTCCTCAACAATTGCCATCACGCAGGCATCGAGGATTCCTTTTAATAGCTGGCTTCTTGCTGCCATGTGTTCACCTACTTTGGTTTTGGTAAAGGTCATTTTTGTTTTGGTATCTTGTATAACAAGGTACTGGGGTAAAATGGAGCGACTATCTTGTATTACATGATACTTACCATTATATGTTCTGCTATCTTGTATTGCAAGGTATATTTGGAAAAATTTTAAAGGACTCTCTGCGATGTTTGTAGAATTTCTAAAATATAAGGAGAGGATTACAATGACTACACAAACTAACACTATCCATACATATGAAGAAGCTGTTGCTGTGATTAAAGAAGTGGGATTACTGCCGCTTGCGCCGTTATTTGATGATTATCCATCGCTAGGGGGCATGACGCCGAAAGAGGCATGGCATTCCGACACGGAGCAAGATCCGTGGATTTGGAGGACTCAATTTGCTGCAGATGGGGTGGCAGCTTATGGGAAATTCATTAAGAAAAAAGCGGTATTCATTTCAAAGGACATTCTTCCGATGATGCTTGCTGCACTTGCTAGTCAAGAAACCGTGGAGAAACGATATGAAAAAGGAGAAGTGTCCCGTGAAGCTTTAACCCTTTTCAGCCTCATTTCACAGAACCAAGGAATAGATACGAGAGTACTGCGAGCAAAAGCTGGAATGAAGGAAAAAGAAAAAAAGAAAGCTTTCGACCAGGCATTACTGGAGCTGCAAGGCAATCTTGACATTGTGGTATCGGGGATTAAAGAAAAGCAGGATGAAAATGGGGAAAAGAATGGGTGGAGCAGTACGGCCTATGAAACGATGAGGCATTGGTGTGATAGAAATCATATTGAACCATTGCGTTTAAAAAAAGAAGAGGCAACCGAAAAATTGATGAACCATTTTGAAAGTTTTACATCAGAAGCGGCGATGAAGAAGTTGAATAAGATTTTTTAGTCAAACGTTTGTTCAAAATGAGAAACGTGCAATTCATGGAACAACCAGAATTCACATAATATAAAGGCGGGAATGTTTGATGGGCAGCAGGATTAGTTTACTTTGGGTAAAACTCTGTTTTGTGTGCGCGATTTTTTTAATCATACCGATTTACTATTCGTTAACAGGCACGCTGTTGGCTGGGTATCTTTTGGCCGCGGGAATGTATTTGGGGCTTTATTTTTCTATGCCTGTTTGGAAGGCGAAATGGGTGGCGTATTTTTTGGCAAGTGGTGCGGTGGTATTGGTGCAACACTATATCCTGCAGCCTTTTGATGTGTTGCCTTGGCTATTAGTCTATTTTTTATTGATGGATGGAATGCAATCTTCCTCTACCAAACAGGCAGTTCTCAAGGCAATGGCTGTTCTTTTGCCGGTTATGTTCACCCTTAGCGTTCTGGCGGTTTCTGATCTATTTTTCTATCATTTGTTTCTTTTCATCATGTTGATCGGGGTGGGTGCGCTTATCCATCGATACTACCGTGATAATGAGAAGTTTGATCGAGAGTGGAAAAGCCTGTTGGTGGAGTATCGTGTATTAAAAAGGCAGGTTCTTGAAAATGAGGAGGTTGCCAGAGTCGAGGAGCGGAACCGGATTGCTAGAGATATTCATGATTCTGTGGGGCATCAGCTGACAGCACTCATGATGCAAACGGCAGTGGCGGAGCAGGCAGCAGGGGAAGAGAAGGTCGCTTCCATGGTGAAGCAGTCCAAGCAGTTGGCTCGTGAAAGCTTGGATGGGATGCGAAAAGCGGTGAGGGCCTTGCAGGGAGAAGAGGAGCAGGGAATCTCATCTGTCATTCATTTGATCAGAAAGTTAGAGGCGGAAAGTCAGATGAGGGTCCAGTTGACGACTAAGACAGGCGTGCTATCGCAACCTTTAAGCAACGAGCAAAACATTGCCTTGTACCGGTTTGTACAGGAGGGAATTACGAATGCAATGCGTCACGGGAGCTCGAAGGAAATCTCCATCACACTTGAGATCATCGGAGAGCACAGCTTTCAGGCGAACGTGGAAAATAAAGTGGAGACATTGAGGATGGTCGAAGAAGGATTTGGACTGCAAAATATGCGGAAGCGAATGGAAGGTCTGAACGGACGGATGGAGCGGGAAGTCATCGAGGGATATTTTACAGTGAAGGGAATTTTCCCTTTGAAGGGAGTTACATATTAAGTGATTAATATATTGCTAGCAGAGGACCAGTCGTTAGTTCGGCAAGGAATAAAAATGATGATTGAGCAGCATCCTTCGTTTCGGGTGGTGGCCGAGGTTGCAAACGGGAAGGAAGCAGTGGATGCTTATGAGAAGCACTTGGTGGACCTGGTGCTGATGGACGTGCGGATGCCTGTCATGACGGGAATTGAAGCGACAAAAGTCATCAGGCAGCGTGACCCGAAAGCGAAAGTGTTGATACTGACGACGTTTGCAGATGATGAGTATGCATTGGAAGCGCTGAAGCTTGGAGCACTGGGTTATCTTTTAAAAGATGCTGATGCGGCGAGTCTTTTGTCCTCGATTGAAAGCTGTTTGAATGGCGGGATTTCCATTGATGCCTCTGTGGCGGGGAAGGTGTTGCCGAGGTTGATTAACCGACGATTGGAATCCACCTGTGCGGAAATGTTGGAGTTGACCAGCAGGGAGCGGTCCATTTTACAGCTTGTCGGAGAGGGGAAAAATAACCAGGAGATTGCGGAAGCTTTGCATTTGTCGATCGGAACGGTCAAGAATCATGTGACGGTTATTTTACAAAAGCTTGGGCTGAGGGATCGAACGCAGATGGCGATTTTTGCGATTCGGAATGGGGTTGTTTAGGCACAGTAATGTCACTATGAAAAGGAGGAGGATAAATGGACTTACAACAATATGAGTTGGCAAATGGAGTGAAATTTAACCGTATCAAAGAGAGAGCGGGAAGTAGAAAGACAGGTCAGTCTGAAAGTGGAGAATGGAGAGGGTGGAAACAACAGATTGACATGTGAGGGATGGCGTGAAGTTGATGAGTCTACGAAAGGGTATGAAGCAACAGGGTACTTTAATGAAACAAGCTTAAAGCTCGAAAATCCATTCGGGCTTTTTGGACGTCTGAATACCTTTAGATTCTGTCTAATAGAAGGCTCTAACCGCCCGAATACCAGGTGAAGTCATGCGTTCTGTCTAATAGAAGACGTCTAACCGCCCGAATACCAGATGAAGTCATGCGTTCTGTCTAATAGACCGCGTCTAACCGCCCGAATACCAGGTGAAGTCATGTGTTCTGTCTAATAGAAGGCGTCTAACCGCCCGAATACCAAGGGAAGTCATGCGTTCTGTCTAATAGAAGGCGTCTAACCACCCGAATACCAGGTGAAGTCATGCTTTCTGTCTAATAGACCGCGTCTAACCGCCCGAATACCAGGTGAAGTCATGTGTTCTGTCTAATAGAAGGCGTCTAACCGCCCGAATACCAGATGAAGTCATGCGTTCTGTCTAATAGACCGCGTCTAACCGCCCGAATACCAGGTGAAGTCATGCGTTCTGTCTAATAGAAGGCTTCTAGCCGCCCGAATACCAAGGGAAGTCATGCGTTCTGTCTAATAGACCGCCTCTAAACGCTTGAAACCAGATGAAATCCACCAGTTCCATCTAATAGAACCCCAAAACGCCCCACACCACAAAAAGTGACTAAAGTCACCCGCACCCCCGCAAACTAATGACCTTCTTCAGGTTAACTTTCCCCTGGCCGATAGTATAGTAGAAGTAACAAAGGGGGCAAACAGTATGCTAGAAGCCATTCAACTAACCAAAACGTTTAAAAACTCGCAAGCCGTTAAAGGCGTCAACTTATATTTGGAAAAAGGGGAAACGGTCGGGCTGCTTGGGCCAAACGGAGCCGGCAAATCCACCACCATTTCCATGCTTTCCTCGCTCGTACACCCGACAAGCGGAGACGTGCTCCTCAAAGGGGAAAGTGTCACAGATCAGCCGCAGCACCTCAGAGAAATCTTAGGTGTGGTGCCGCAAGAGATTGCCGTATTCCCGGAGCTCACTGCCTATGAAAATATGAGCTTTTTCGGGAAGATTTACAAACTGCCAAAAAGCGAACTAAAGCAGAGAATAGAAGAAGTCCTGACGTTGGTCGGCCTTGAACAACGTCAAAAAGAACCAGTGAAGCAATTTTCCGGAGGGATGAAGCGTCGACTCAATATTGCAGTGGCACTGCTTCACAGACCCGAAATCTTAATCATGGATGAACCGACTGTCGGAATCGATCCGCAATCAAGAAATTACATCCTGGAAACGGTGAAAAAGCTAAATGAAGAAAAAGGGATTACGGTTCTTTACACAAGTCATTACATGGAGGAAGTGGAGTTTCTCTGTCAGCGCCTCTACATCATGGACCGCGGCGAAGTGATCGCCTCCGGGACAAAGGATGAAGTGAAAAATATCCTTTCCTCCGAGCATACCATCGAGGTCGAAGTGGAAAAGGTCAACCCGGCATTTATTGAAAAATTGGAGGGCATCCCGGCCATTTCATCCGTAACTACGCTTGATAAGAAAATAATTTTGCTTGCTCCAAAGAAAATCAACCTACTTGAAGATGTCTTTGATGTAGCCAAGCAAACAGACAGTCCGCTTAAAGGAATACAAATAAAAGCGCCGACACTTGAGGATGTTTTTTTGCATCTGACCGGTCGCAAGCTTCGGGATTAGGGGGAATCTAACGTGTTAAGTGCGTTTATCAAAAAGGATCTCCTTCACCTGCTGCGGGATAAAAAAGAAGTCCTGATACTGCTTGCAATGCCGTTTGTGTTAATTACGATTCTTGGATTTGCCTTAGGGGGGAACTCTGACGGTGAAGTAACTCTGAACGCTCAGGTCGCTGTACTTGATCAAGGAGATTTTCAAGCAGAGTTAGAGCAATTCGACGAATGGATGCAATCCGAAAATATTCCTGACCAAGGCAGAGCACCAATTCTTGAAGCGGCCGAACAGACTTCCTTGCCGGAGTTGCTCGTGGATACGGTAATGAAAGAGGAACTTCAAGATTTGCTAAAAGTAAAAGAAGAAACAGATCTGGAAGCGACTCTTGCCAATGATGAATACGCTGGAGTTCTCCAATTCCCGGAAGGCCTTCGTTTTGAAACGTGGAAAAGTCAATTCTTTAACCAGGACACAACAAAAGAATTGGAGCTCTACTTGAACGAGGGGAAGGGACTGGAAGCCAGTGTGATCTCAGATGTGGTTGAGAATTTTACTGAACATATGCGTCTGCAATCGGTGTTGACGCGGGAAGCTCAACAAACGAATCAGGCGTACCCTAGTTTCGAAAATGTAGCCCAGGTGACTGGTGAAACAGTAACGGTGGACGGCAAGGTACCGGTGGATTCCTTTGGTTATTTTGCCGTGGGAATGAGCACGATGTTTGCTTTGTATGTCGTGTCCTTTGTCGCCGGCTATGCTTATTATGAAAAAGCCACATTTGTGTATGACCGAATCCTGCTTACCAATACAAACCCCTGGATGTACGCGTCAAGTAAGTGGTTGTCAGCGGTGCTGATTTGCTTCCTTCAATTATGTGCGATTTACGGTTTGGCTGCTCTGATTTATCAAGTGATTTGGCCGGATTTAATAGCCTTCCTGTTGATTACACTCTTCTTCAGTTTTGTGGTCGGCTCCATGTCTGTATTAATCACCGCTTTGAATTACCGCTTTGAAACGCAACGGGTCTCCACGATGTTTTCGGGATTCCTTGTCAGTGTGTTTGCTTTCTTGGGTGGAAGCTTTGTGCCTTGGAATGAGGTTTCCGATACGATGTTTACGATCGCATCTTTCACACCGAACGGAGCTGCTCTGCAGGGGTATCTGAAAATATTAAGTGGCGGTGAGCTTGCAAGTGTGACGGGTAATCTTTTCCGCTTGGCCGTGGTGAGCATCGCCCTCCTCCTGATCGCCATTCCTATTTTTCCGAAAAGGAGGTTGATTTAAATGAGGGCAATTCTAATTAACCATTTTCAATACTTAAGAAGACAGCCATTTGCAGTGATCGGAATGATTGTACTGACTTTTGTATTCGCGATTGCCTTAGGGCAGGTGAATCAAGCGGAACCGGTAGAGGTCCCTGTTTATTCAACCACCCTAAATGAGGCAGAACAAGCAGAGCTGATTCAATCACTAAATATGAAAGCGGAGAATACCGTTTTCGTTTCTGAAAAGGAATCCTCCGTAAAAGAAAAACTCGAAAAAGGCACCATCGACATGGGGTTGCAATTGGAGAGGGATAGCTACAGACTTTATCTTAGCGCGACCACTCCAAACACCACGCTGATAGAGGCTCATGTAGCGAACGTGGTGCAGTCAGAGCGTACACTTTCCGACGCAGCTGAAAGACTAAACGCTACAACTGATGAACTGAGAGAAAAGGTAGAAGAAAGCAGCGGATTGTTTTCTGTGTCGGAAAAATCTTTCAAAGAGAGCGAATTCGTCTATGATGCTTCTCTGCAGGCTTTATTCGGATTCTCGCTTTTCTTTGTCATCTTCACAGTCACCTACACGGTAAGTACCATTTTGGAGCAAAAGAGAAATGGAATGTGGAACAGGATGATCTTGTCTCCGTTAACAAAAGTACAGCTGTATTTGGGGCATGTAAGTTTCAGCTTTTTACTGGGGTACGCCCAGCTGGCATTAGTTTTCTCCTTTTTTCACTTCGTTTTAGGAGTGGACTTAAGGGGAGGGTATCCGATGATCCTGCTTGTTGTTATTCCTTTTTTGTTTGCCATCGTGTCTCTTGGTGTTCTAATAAGCGCACTTGCCACCAATCCAAGGCAATTGGATGCTGTCATCCCGTTGATATCAGTGAGTATGGCCATGATTGGCGGCGCCTACTGGCCACTTGAAATCGTTCAGTCAGAGGCATTGCTTTTCTTGTCCAAACTGATTCCGATGACATATGGGATGGAAATGCTGAAAGGCGCAACACTGTTGGATTGGTCCTTGTCGCAATTTCTGCTTCCTGCTTCGGTACTATTTTGCATGGGTGTGCTCTTTATGGGGATTGGTTTGAATCTAATGGAACGGAAAGCAACGGAGTAAATTTTTTCAAGGAAATGTGTAAAGTTACCTTTACATATTTCCTTTTTTTGTTTATATTGTATGTAAAGATATCTTTACCTTTTATGGAGGGGACGCCCGTGGCAGTAATTAATCACATTAAGGAAATTCGGCAAAAGCGCGGAATTACCCAAATCAAGATGGCCGAAGATCTTCAAATCACCAGGCAAACGGTGAATGCCATTGAGAAAAATAAATACAACCCGAGCTTGGAATTGGCCCTCAAACTGATTGCCTATTTTGATGTGCCGATTGAAGAAATGTTTTATCTAGAGGAGAAGAAAGAGGGGGAGTAGGGGATGAAGAATAAAAAGAAATGGTTCTGGTTGACATTTGGAGTCATCTTAATCTGCATGCAGACTGGCGGAGCTTTGGGAATCTATATAATCGGCCGGGAGGAAGGGGTATTTGATTATAGCCTTCTACTATCCATGTTTCAAGGTACATTGGGAGGTCTTGTTTTGGTGCTCCTAATCATGTTTTTCCGTAAAAAGAGGAAGCCGAAATTACCGGAATTTGATGAGCGCAGTATGCTTTTGATGAAACGCTATTTCTTGGGAGCCCTGTATGTCGTGTTCATAGGAAGTGGGGCAATTGTCGTGACACTAGCACTTCTTGGCGTGGAAACAGTGGAAGTAGGAATGCTGGCAGTGTACCTGAGCATATTGTTTATCGTCGTTGGAATGGGAGCACTTGTGACAGCAAGGCTTTAATTAGGATTTCTAAAAATACTGACTTCTCCTTTATTTCTTAACATTTATCATACTATGTCGATAAAATGTTTATCTGTTAAAAATAAAGGAGATACATACATGTTCCAAACATTACGAGGCAAGCTGGTTTTTTCATTTTTGCTCCTTATCGTACTGATCATTGCCAGTGTCGGTGCTATTACATATAGCCAGGCAAAGGATAAAATTGATCATGAAGTCGTTGCAGACGCAGAAGCTGCAATGAGAGATCTTGAAAAAACAATTCATATTTATTTAGATAATTATTCTAAAATTCTTAGTTCCTATGGAAGTACTTCTTTAGTGGACGATTTCCTTGTAGAAGGATCTTCTGCAAATGAAGCGACCATGTTGGAAGGGTTCAATCAAGTATTAGGGAACTTCCCTGACATGCAGGTTATATACTTGGCAACCGCCGGGAAAGAGTTCTATTCTTCTCCTGCAATGGAACTCCCGTCAGATTTCGATCCAACTACTCGAGCGTGGTATATGCAGGCTATGCAAAGCCCAGGTGAAGTCATTTTTACTGATGTCTATATGGATGCAACTACAAACGAACCAGTCATCACCTTGGCAAAAGCGGTGACCGGCGAAGGAATTGTGCAGGGAGTACTTGCAACAGACATCAATATTACTTCCTTGGAAGAATTGGTTGCACAAAAAGAACTAGGCTATGGTGGATATAGTATTCTTTTGGACAATAATGGAGTGGCATTGGTGCATCCTACCTTAATAGGGGAGAACCTATTGGATCAAGACTTGGCGTTTATTGATAACATCTATAAAGAGGAAGCAGAAGGTGTCCAAAGATATACCTTTGACGGGGATAAAAGGGTGATGGCCTTTAACACGGTCGATGAAACTGGCTGGAAAATAGGCGGAGTCTTTTTGGAAAAAGACATGCTTCAATTGGCTAATGGCATTTTGAGAACAATTGTTATAGTTGGTCTGATCGCTATTGTGGTGGCAAGTATCTCAACCATTCTATTAGCGCGTTATATTACTAGGCCAATATTGAGATTGAATTCAGAAGTTACCAAAGTTGCTGATGGAGATTTAACAGGGGATATTGAGGTTGGTTCCAAAGACGAGGTCGGCGTGTTGGCAGCGTCTTTTAAAACAATGCTTGTGAATATGCGCGAGATGATTGGAACCGTGGCCGATTCTTCTCAAAAGGTGAAGGCATCTGTGGAAGATATGAGTGCCGTCACAGAAGAGGTTTCCGCAACAAGCGAAGAGATGAACCGCGCAATTGAGGAGCTATCAAAAGGTGCAGTCCAACAGGCAACCGATTTAGAGGGAACAAGCTCCCGCACCCAAAACCTGGCTGATAATATTGAAGATGTGTTATCCAAACAAGAGGATCTTCAGGCGCTCTCTGGACAGATAATTTCTGCAAATGAAACTGGTGTGCGAAAGCTTAGTGTGCTGCAGGGCCATACAAATGAGTCAACGGAAATTGTGATGAACCTTAATGGTTTGATGACTCAGTTCACGGAGAAGATTAAAAGTATTGAGGAAATCACGCATACCATCAACGAAATTTCCAATCAAACAAATCTGTTGGCGCTGAATGCAAGCATTGAAGCGGCACGTGCCGGCGAACATGGCCGTGGATTTGCCGTGGTGGCAACGGAAGTAAGAAAGCTAGCCGAGCAAACCGCCGACTCGACCCAGCACATTAAAGAGACCATCTCGAGCATTCAGGAAGAGTCAAATGTGATTTTGGAAGAGATGGAGAGAACGAATAAGATATCAGGCGAGCAAAGCCTAGCTGTCGCGGACACTGGCGAATCATTCGAAGAAATCGCCACCAATATCCGCTCTATCGTTGGATTTATCGAGGATATCATGAGCAACATGAATGCCATGAATGATTCGAAGGAAGAGGTGCTCGCTTCCGTCCAAAGCATCTCTGCCATTGCGGAACAGTCTGCTGCAGGTACGGAGGAAATTGCGGCATCGACCGACGAGCAGGTGAAGGCAATCAGCAGTATCGCTTACTCAGCTGAAGAGCTACTTGCAATGAGCGAGGATCTAAGTGAGTTGATTAAGAAGTTTAAGTTGTAGGATTTGTTGTGGGACCCCGGCCGGGTGCGAGAGTGGATGGCCGGGGTTATTGTATGGGGCAAGTTTGGAGGTTCGGGTGTCCGGAGGTGCTGGTTGGCTAGCCTGCCGGTGGTGTTTTCTTGATATATTGCTAGATTTCTTGATATATCTTGAATTTTCTTTATATGTGGGTGGATTTTCTTGAAATAATCCATATTTTCTTGATATATTCTAAAATTAATTGATATCTACTGGTTTTTTTGCCGGTGCTTATTTTCCTTCAGTGGATATAACCACGGTTACAATGGATAAACCGATTTTACAATGGATATATAGAATTTACGGTTGATATATTTATTTTATAATGGATAAATGGTCAGTTTGGATGGATATCCCTGCAAATTCAACTTCGTGACAAAAGCCGCATTCGAGAGATGATACAAAATACATTCGTTTGAGTAAATTTACTCAATAAAAACCCACTAAAATACAACGGTCATTACTATTTTCCCTACTTTTCGCCCCACCCTAATAATTACTGACTGCTTTACGAAATATCTCTGTGATTTCGACAAAATACTTCAAACAGAAGAATATATTGGTAGAAAACGAGGGGATTATGGTGGAAAGTCAGAATATTAGGTCTCGTAAAGAGAGAATTGAGACGCAAAAAAGGATCAACAAGGGGAAACGAGATAAGAAAATTGTTAGTTATGTCCTAGCTGGAACTCTTGCAGTTAGTGCGTTTATCACAGTTAATGCCAGAGGTGAAGTGCTGGCGAATGAAGCGGTACATCAAGTAAAACCTGGAGATACGCTATTTTCACTAGCTCAAAAGTATGGGGTGTCCATCAAGGAGTTAAAAGAGTTGAATGGTCTAAAGTCTGACATCATAAAAGTGGGCCAAGTTTTGCAACTGAGTGAATCTAGTTCTAAAGAAGCGGAAACTACAAATAACATGCACACAGTGTCATATGGAGATACACTATTTTCAATAGCGAAGAAATATGATCTTTCCGTTACGGAACTTAAAAAAGTAAATAACCTGAAAACCGACCTAATCAATGTGGGACAGGTCCTAAAGGTTGGAGGTGCAATCACTTCTTATAAAGTAATGGCTGGGGATACCCTTTTCTCTATTGGTGAAAAATTTAAAGTAACGGTTGGTTCCATCCAAAAGGAGAATAACCTCACAACGGATACTATTCGCATAGGACAACAGTTAATCATTCCTCCATCTAATCATCATGTGGTGGAAAAGGCTCAGGAAAAAGTGACAAAAGCATTTTACACAGTAGCACCCGGGGAAACGCTGTGGGGTATCGCTAAAAAGTTCAATATGTCCGCGCATAAAATAAAGAAAGATAATCACATGGCTTCGGAATATGTGCTAATAGGTCAGGAATTGAAAATCCAAACCGGCGGAATGATAAAAGCCAATGCTGTCATAACTGGAGTCGTAGATCGCAATTCAGTGGAGTTTCTGATAGAAGGAGAGAAGGAGCCGGTTGTCCTGAGGGTTGCTTACGGTACAGCACCTAATTATGACATTATCTCAGGAGCTGAACTGTCTATCATTTATAAAAAGGGAATCAGCCCTGTTTTAGTGGATCTTGTGTTTGCTAATGAGGAGTTTGGATATTAGTAATTGGGAGGGGAGGATCACTAGTGGTGGTCCTTTTCTTTTTTGACAAAGGAAAGAAACGAATTCTTTAATCAAACGTTCGTTCAAAAAGATTACACCCCGCAACCAAAAGAATTCCAATCACCCATCAAACGTTTGTTTAAACCCCAAACCCGTTGGTAGACCTGACCAAACCTCAATTAGTCAAACGTTTGTTTAACCAGCCCCCCCTCGTCAAAACAACCCCAAATCCCATTAATCAAACGTTTGTTCAATAAAAAACCCCCGCTCAATCACGCGGGGGTTCTAACTTACAACACATTAAAATACCTAGCCTCCGGATGTGCAAACACAATCGCTGACACCGATGCTTCCGGCTCCATCATGCAGCCGTCCGTCAGCTCCACCCCGATATCTTCCGGCTGAATCAACTTGAACAGCTTCTGTTGATCATCCAAATTCGGACATGCTGGATACCCGAACGAGAAACGCTGCCCTTGGTACTTAGCCGAAAAACGTTCCTTCATTGTAAAGCTGACAGGGTCCGGGAAGCCCCAGCGGTCGCGCATTTGCTGGTGGACGAGTTCTGCGAGGCCCTCAGCAGTTTCAAGTGCCAAAGCCTGCAGTGCATGGCTTTCCAAAAAGCGGCCTTCTTCCTTATAAGCTGCTCCTAACTCGCGAATTCCCCGTCCGGCCGTTACGGCAAACAGTCCCACATAATCCATGACGCCGCTGTCACGCGGCTTCACATAATCGGCCAAGCAAAGGTGAGGCGCTTTTACCTGCCTTGGAAAATCGAACTGCTCAATCACTCTACTCGTGTCCTCCGGGTCATAGATGAACAGGGTGTCGCCTTCTGACTGAGCCGGGAAGTATTGATACACGGCAGCTGGCGTGATGAGTTTATTCAGCTTGACTTCGGTCAGCAGCTGATCCACCACACCTTTCACTTGCAAGGTGCGCTCGTCTTTTTCAGCAACTAACTTTTCAATCTTTCCTTTCACCCCAAGATGGTGGCCAATCAACATTTGCATGTTAATGTACGGCTCGACATGGGAGACGGATATGTTACGAAGCAGGTGTCGCTTCGTATCACTTGGCGTAAATACACGTACATCCCGCGAGACATTGGAGCGAACTTTAACTGCCGTTGCCACAGCACGGCTGTCCTCGGCAATACCAGCCGCGCTCTCTGCAGCCACCGCTGCCTCACGCAACCTCTTCTGTTTATCCGCATGTTCATTCACCAGCACTTCAAACTCTTCAGGCGAGCGCAGCTGGTTGGCAAGTGACAAGCCGTTCATCGCATCCTTCGCGTACAGGACAAGCCCTTCATACTCTTTAGAAATCTTGTTGTCTGTGAACTTCCGAGACAACGCTGCCCCTCCTACTAAAATAGGAACGGAGATGTCGGACTGTTTCATATCCTGCGCCGTTAACACCATCTGCTGGGCAGACTTCACAAGCAGTCCGGATAGGCCGACGATATCCGGTTTTTCTTTTTTAATAGCCTGAATTAAATCGGTGGAGGTGACTTTGATTCCGAGATCGACTACATCGTATCCATTGTTGCTCAGGATGATGTCGACCAGGTTTTTCCCGATGTCATGTACATCGCCTTTAACAGTTGCGAGCAGAACTTTCCCTTTAGAAGAGGAGGTATCACTTGCTTCCATATATGGCTCTAGGAATGCAACGGACGCTTTCATGACCTCGGCACTTTGCAGGACTTCCGCAACGATCAGCTGGTTATCGTTGAACAGTCGCCCGACTTCCTTCATCCCGTTCATCAATGGACCGTTGATGATTTCGAGTGGTGTGGGGTAGGCGGCCAACGCAAGATCCAAATCAGGGAGGAGTCCTTCTTTTGTCCCTTCCACCACATAGTAGGCTAGTCGCTCGTCAAGCGGTAAATCCGGAATATTGGACTTTGCCTCTTTCTTTTTGCCGCGGTAAAAATCCGTAAACACTGCCAATGATTCATCGGTTGTTTCAAACAGCAATTTTTCCGCCATCTTGATCTCTTCTGCTGGGATGGATGCGAAACGCTCCAGTTTTTCCGTGTTTACGATCGCATAGTCTAGGCCGGCCTGTGTGCAGTGGTAGAGATATACCGCATTGAGCACTTCACGCCCGACAGGTGGGAGCCCGAATGAAACGTTGCTGACGCCAAGTATCGTCAGACAGGCAGGGAAGTGTTCTTTTATCAAGCGAATCCCTTCAACGGTTGCATTCGCCGACCCAATATACTGCTCGTCACCTGTACCGACAGGGAAAACAAGCGGGTCGAAAATGATGTCAGTAGGGGAGACCTTGTACTTGTTTACCAAAAGATCATAGGACCTCCTGGCAATCTCAAGCTTTCGTTCCGCGCTAACGCCCATTCCTTCTTCGTCAATGGTGCCGACGACAAGCGCCGCCCCGTATTTATGAACCAATGGAATAATCGCTTCAAAACGCTCCTCGCCATCCTCAAGGTTGATGGAATTGATAATCGCTTTTCCTTGCGAGTATTTCAACGCGGCCTCGATGACCTGTTCGTCGGTGGAGTCGATGACAAGCGGAACCTTCACTTTTTTCACGACTTCTTGTACGAAAGCTTTCATGTCCTCGAGCTCATCGCGGTCCGGGTCAGCAAGGCAGATGTCGATAACGTGGGCGCCGCCTTTTACTTGGGCACGCGCCACTTCTGCAGCCTCTTCAAATTTTTTCTCCGCAATCAGTCTCTTAAACTTACGGGAGCCGATGACATTGGTTCGCTCCCCGACCATGATTGGGCGAAGGGATGGGTCGTCATAGATGAACGATTCTATCCCGGAGACACTATGGTGTTCTGGAACAGAGGCAGAAGCGCGAGGCTTATATTCCTTCATCACTTCCGCAATCGCGCGAATATGGTCTGGAGTCGTCCCGCAACAGCCGCCCACGATGTTCAGCCAGCCCTGTTCGGCAAAACCGCCAAGCTTGGTCGCAAGGGACTGTGGTGTTTCATGGTAGTGGCCTTCTTCATCAGGCAAGCCGGCGTTCGGATAGCAGCTAACCGCACTTTTGGACAGGTTGGAAAGCGTCCGGATATGGTCCTGCATGAATTCCGGGCCGGTTGCGCAGTTCAAGCCTACTGCAAGAGGTTTCATATGCTCCACAGATACGTAAAACGCATCAATGGCCTGCCCGGCAAGGGTGGTTCCCATCGGTTCAATCGTTCCGGAGATGATGACAGGAACCGTGATACCAGTCCTTTCAAAAGCGCGCTGGATTCCCAAGAAGGCGCATTTTACGTTCAATAAATCTTGGCTCGTCTCTACTAAAAGACAGTCAGAACCGCCGTCCAATAATCCGCGGGCCTGCCCCTCATAGGAATCGGTCAGCGCGTCAAAAGTGGTTCCGCCTGTAACGCTCAATGTTTTGGTGGTCGGACCGATGGAGCCTGCGACAAAGCGGGGCCAATCCGGTGTGGAAACACGGGAGGTCGCACGCTTGGCAATTTCCGCGCCAAGTTTATTAATCTCGTAAGCCTTAAAACCAAGCTCATACTCATCAAGTACAAGATCTGTTCCGCCGAACGTATTCGTTTCCACAATATCGGCACCGGCGTTCAAATATTCCACATGGATGCGTTCGATGACATCGGGTGCTGTGATGTTCAGGTTCTCGTTACAGCCGTCATACTCTTCGCCGCCAAAGTCATCTGGCGTTAGGTTTGCCTGCTGCAGCATCGTTCCCATCGCGCCGTCCATGATCAATATTTTCTTTTGCAGTTGTTGTTCTAGTAGTGTGATAGATTTAGACATTTTGAACCCTCCTGGATGAATGGAACGGACCGTATTTTTTTGCATAGGTGGCAAGCTCGACTGTCAGTTCATAGCGCATGAATGGTGTGATCAGATAGATGCCGTTAAATAGTTCAAGTGCCGCATCCAGCAGCCCTTTGGCAATGTTCAATCCCTCGAGAGTTGCCTGCTGTGGATCATGTTGATGACGATTCATCGCCTCGAGCACCTTTGGAGTCAGCTTGATTCCCGGTACTTCGTGATGTAGGAAGTTAGCGTTCCTACTGCTTGTGAGCGGCATAATTCCGATATAGATAGGGGCATCTATATGCTTGGTAGCCTGATAGACTTCCAGTAATTTTTCTTCGGAAAAGACAGGCTGACTGATGAAATAATCGGCACCGGCTTCTATTTTTTTCTCCAGACGTTCGACCGCCTTATCGATGACGCGGACATTCGGGTTGAAGGCAGCTCCGACAGAGAAACTGGTGCGTTCGCCAAGTTCTTTTCCGGAAAGGGATACGCCTTGGTTGAATTGTTTGATCATATTGATGAGACCAAACGAGGTGACATCATAGACGGAGGAGGCACCAGGAAAATCACCGACCTTTGTTGGATCCCCAGTGACTGCCAACACGTCATGGATGCCAAGCTGATGGAGACCCATCAAGTGTGACTGCAAGCCGATCAGATTGCGGTCGCGGCAGGTGATATGGATCAGCGGGCGCAACCCGATATCCGTTTTAACGATGGATCCCAGCGCGGTGTTGCAGACCCTTGGGGAAGCAAGGGAGTTGTCTGCCAGAGTCAGTGCATCAATGCCTGCGTCCTTCAAGGCTTTCGCGCCAGTCATAAATTTATCTGTGTTCAGTTTGCGCGGTGGATCGAGTTCCACGATGATGGATTGTTGTTTTTTTGCTTTTTCAAAAAGTGGTGTTGGCACTTCCTTCTTCCGTGAAGGGATGATGATGGTTTTCTCTTTCCGCTTTACTTGTTTTTCCTTAACAGGAACCACGCCTTGAAGCGCCTCGGAGAAAGCCTGGATATGAGCCGGAGTCGTCCCGCAGCAACCGCCGAGTAACCGTACGCCCTGGTCGCGAAAGGCGAGAGCCGTTTCTTTAAAATAATCCGCGTCACTATCATACTCAAGCTTTCCGTCCACATAGGAAGGGAGACTTGCGTTCGGATAGGCCGAAAGGTAAGCAGTCTTTGGAATCGATACCTCTTCCAGTGTGGAAATCATATGATATGGGCCAAGGCGGCAGTTCAGTCCGACAATATCAGCACCAAGCGATTCCAAACGGTTCAGGGCGTCTGTGATGTGCACGCGGTTTTGCAAATAACCAACCTCTTGGAGCGACACTTGCGCAATGATTGGCAGGTTCGTTTCTTTTCTAGCAATCTGCAGGACCGTCTGCAGTTCTTCTAGGTCATAAAAAGTTTCTAGTAAAATACCATCGACCCCTTCAAGCAGCAAACAGTAGAGCTGCTCACGGAAGGTGCGTTTAATTTCCTCGAGTGGGATGGCTTCGGGCTTGATGGCACGGATCCCCCCGATGGTGCCGACCACATGGGCATCAGGATGATCCGCCACGGCCTTTCTCGCCAGCCTAACCGCCGCACTGTTTATTTCCTTCACTTGATCCTGCAACCCATAGCGCTCAAGCTTGTGGTAGTTGGCCGCATAGGTGTTGGTCTGGATGAGATTGGCGCCGGCATTCAAATATGCCTGGTGAATATTATAGATTTGGTTTGGTTGCGACAAATTCAATTCCTCAAAGCAACAATCAGAGCCGTAAGAATAAAGGAGGGTCCCCATCGCACCGTCTGCAATCAAAATTTTGTCTTGTTGTAAACTATCTAAGATTCCCATGATATACCCTCCGTTGTTCTTGGTTTCCGCTTGCTGCTGTAATGATATGTTGAAATGCCTGTTCAAAGTCTTCTATTAAATCTTCCGCACTTTCCAGTCCTACCGACAGGCGGAGTAGGGAGTTTGAGATGCCGCGTTTTAATCGTTCTGCTTCCGGCATTGCCGCATGAGACATTTTTGCCGGAAAGGAAAGGATGGATTCTACTGCTCCTAAACTAACAGCGAAAACCGGAATTTCGACCTTGCCGACAAACTTCCTTAAATCCTCCTCGCTGTGTAATTCAAAAGAAAGGACAGCTCCAGGTCCTTGCGCCTGACGATGTTGAAGCGTAAAGCCGGGGTGTGTCGTCAATCCTGGAAAATAAACCTTTTTAACGGCAGGATGTTTTTCTAGGTAACTGGCGATTTTATAAGCGGATTTTTGGGACTGCTCAAGCCTTACATGTAACGTTTTAATTCCTCTTAAGACCAGCCAGGCATCTTGGACACCAAGCACCGCGCCGAAAGAATTTTGCAAAAAGGCTAAACGGTCGGCAAGCGCAGGATCCTTCGCCACCGCAAGGCCTGCCACGACATCGCTGTGTCCGGAAAGAAACTTTGTTGCGCTATGCAGGACAAGGTCGGCGCCAAGCTCAAGCGGCTTTTGCAACGCTGGAGTTAAGAAAGTATTGTCGACGAATGTCCATGCGCTGATTGATTTGGCAAGTGTAGAAACCGCCGTGATGTCCGTTACTTTTAACAACGGATTGGAAGGTGTTTCTACATAAAACAGTTTGGTGTTGGCTTGGGTGGCCGCTTTCACTTTATCCAAATCCGTCATATCCACAAACGTATGCTCCACACCGTATCGGGTAAGAACTTCTGACACCATCCGATAGGTGCCGCCGTATACGTCTTCTGAGATCAAGACATGGTCACCTTGTGAAAGCAGCAAGAATGCAGTCGAGATAGCAGCCATACCGGATGAAAAGGCAAACCCCCGTGTTCCTTCTTCTAGGTGAGCGATTGTTTCCTCGAGAGCTTCCCTGGTCGGATTGGCAGAGCGTCCATAGTCATATTTACCAAAGGAATCGATGTCAGGTTGATGAAAGGTGGATGCATGCTGAATCGGTACGCTGACCGCCCCATTGCTTTTATCAAACTTATGGCGGTTGTGTAACAGCTTTGTTTGAAAAGAATGGCTCATGATAGGACCTCCTTTTGAATGGAAGCAGAAGCAGCCTTCAGCGCCGCCTCTAAGTCTTGGATCAAATCTTCTGCGTCTTCAATGCCGACCGAAAAACGCAGGAGCCTGTTGCATACGCCGGTTTCCAAGCGGATTTTTTCTGGAATGTCTGCATGTGTCTGGGTGGCAGGATACGTGATGAAGCTTTCCACACCCCCAAGGCTTTCGGCAAAAGTGATAAGGTTCAAGTTTTGAAGCAGGGGATTGACCCATGCCTCGTCTTGGATGCGGAAGGAGAGCATGCCTCCCCGTCCTGGATACAGTACGTCTGTGATGGAATCATGCTGATTTAAGTATTCGGCAATCCGTTTTGCATTCTTTTCGTGTCGCTCCATGCGAAGGGACAAGGTTTTCATACCGCGGATCAACAGCCAGGAGTCGAACGGACTGAGCACCGCACCTGCCGCATTATGGTGAAGACCAAGGGATTCACAAAGCTCCACGCCTTTTGCGACAATGAGCCCTGCAAGCACATCATTATGCCCGCCAAGGTATTTGGTCGCGCTGTGGATGACGATGTCCGCGCCGAGTTTTATGGGATTTAATAGGACAGGAGTGTAGAACGTATTGTCACAGATCAGAAGGAGGCCGTGCGCTTTCGCAAGTTGTGAAACGGCTTCGAGATCTGTTTCTACCATTAGGGGATTGGTTGGAGTCTCCACAAAAATGGCCTGTGTATGTGGAGTGATGCTGTCTTCGATTTGTGAAAGGTCTGTTGTGTCCACATAGCTACAACACAGTCCCCATTTTTTATAGCCTTCTTCAAAAAGTCGGTACGTGCCGCCGTACAAGTCCTTACAAACGATGAGGTGGTCGCCGGACTTAAAGAGGGAAAGGATGGTCAAAATTGCCGCCATTCCGGAGCTGCAGGCAAACCCTTGGTCGCCGCCCTCTAAATCTGCAATCGCCTTTTCCAACACATGACGCGTCGGATTTCCTGTTCTTGTATAGTCGTATCCCGTTGATTGCCCAATACCTTCGTGTCGATAGGCAGTGGAAAAATAAACAGGTGGATTGACAGTTCCAGTGGCAGTTTCTGAACGATTTCCAATTTGCGCAAGCTTTGTTTCCGTTTTATACATGAATGGGCCTCCTATATGGTAAGTGACAATCGTTTCTTCCAGAGGGATGGGCTTTAATGCTTTATCGGATAAAAAGAAAAAGCCTTCTATAAGAAGAAGACTTTTCTATCGAAAGTTCATTCTTCTCATCTCTGCAAGCATCACAACTTGCTGGAATTAGCACCTTTTCAACGTCCGTACTGTCGGACGCTGCTGGTTGCTGAGGTGTCTTCGGGCCATTCCCTCAACCTCTCTGGATAAGAAAGTTCACTATTTAATTTTCTGAAGAATTTAATTATTTTACTAATTTACAACAGGTCAGAAGGAAATGCAATGTTTTTTTCTGGATGAATTAATTTTATGCGGTGAAGGAGTGGGGTAGAAGTTAAGTGGGGAAAGATTTTTTTTGTCATAAAATGGTCAATCTCAAAAGAGGAAATTGCATGGAGCATGTTATATAATGTTAACTATAAAGTATGTGAATCTTTTCACTAACTCACTATTTCAATCCGATTTTCATTAACAGAAAAGAGGGATTCAACATAATGAAGGACTTAAAAAGTATCGCAAAATCACATAGAGGCACAAGGATGACCTTGATTTTGATTGCTGTTTTGACAGGAGCAACGGTTATCGGGCAGGCTTATTTTTTCGTCACTATTGTAGATCGAGTGTTCCTAAGGGGTCACACGTTCCAAGAAATCCTGCCATTCCTTGGGGGGCTTTTAGCGGTATTGGCTGCACGAGCGGCTTTAACCTATTGGAGCGGCCTCACAGGTGTGAAGCTTGCTGCCAAAGTAAAACGAGATTTCCGGACTGCGTTACTGCATAAATTTTCTAACAGTCCGGTTCAAGCTTCCTTGAAAGGACAGTCAGGTCAAAAGGTGAGCGTCATGATGGATGCGGTGGATGAGATCGATCCGTATTTCAGCAGGTATGTGCCACAGGTCATCCAATCGAGCATCATCCCGATCATGATCTTGATCGCTGCATTCAGCCAGCATGTGAATACAGGATTGATTATCCTGATCACGGCGCCGTTCATTCCCATCTTCATGATCGTGGTGGGCTTGAAAACAAAGAAAAAATCAGAAGAGCAGATGGATAAACTGAATGCTTTTTCTGGAACGTTCTTGGATACCTTGCAAGGGCTCACGACGTTAAAGCTGTTCGGCCGCTCAGCCAAGCAGCAGGAAACGATCGAAAACAGCAGCTTAAGCTTCCGGGATGCAACGATGGAAGTGCTGAGGATCGCATTTTTGTCATCGTTGATGCTGGAATTCATTTCGATGCTTGCTATTGGATTGATTGCGCTTGAAGTAGGTTTACAACTTGTTGTCTTTGAAAATGTTACGTTCTTTACAGCCTTTTTCGTATTAGTATTGGCACCTGAGTTCTACCTTTACTTGAAGGAGCTCGGAAGCGCCTTTCATACTGGACGCGGTAGTATGGGAGCCGCGAAAAAGGTGACAGATGAGCTGGCAGAGGAGGAGACTCCTATCGAATGGGGAGACGCATCTTTTGAAATGGAACAAGGTCCGCCCACTATACAATTGAAAGATCTTAGCTTCCGTTATGGGGAGCAAGGCTTTGCCATAAATAATGTTTCAGTGGATGTTCCGCCTCTTACACAGCTTGCTTTGGTTGGCAGAAGTGGTGCCGGAAAGTCGACACTGCTCAATCTGATGGCAGGGTTGATTCGCCCGTCAGAAGGGGAAGTATTGGTGGATGGAAAGCCATTATTTGATTTTGAGGAAAAAGCATGGTTTGACCGAGTCAGCTATATTTCGCAAAATCCGTATCTTTTTTCTGGAACGATTGCCGATAACGTTGCGATTGGCGGGAAGGCGGAAGCAACACTAGAGGAGATAAGAAGTGCTGCGGAGAAAGCGGGTATCCTTCCGTTGATTGAATCTTTACCAGAAGGTTTTGAAACGAAAATCGGCGAAGCAGGGAGAGGATTGTCGGGCGGCGAGAAGCAACGATTGGCGTTGGCGAGAGCCTTTTTGAAAAAGCCATCGGTCATTCTGTTTGACGAACCAACTACAGGACTCGACCTGCAGACCGAGCGGATTTTACAAGCTTCCATGAAGGAGCTGGCTAAAACGTCGACAGTGATCACCGTTGCGCACAGATTGCATACGATCAAACAGGCAGATACCATAATACTCTTAGAAGCGGGCCAGCTACTTGCTCAAGGAACACATGACGAACTGGTCGAAGCGGTACCGGCTTATCGTGAAATGGTGTCAGTCCAGCAAGGAGGGAGCGCAGGATGAAAGAGTTAGCACATGTAGTGAAACTGGTCATGTTGGAGAAAAAAGACATACTCTTGTCCATTTTGCTCGGATTCTCAGCAGGGATTACGGCCGTTGGGCTGTTTGCTTCAAGCGGCTATCTCATTTCCAAAGCGGCCTTGGCTCCGCCGATTTATACCTTGACGGTCATGATTGCGGTGTTGAAGCTCTTCGGTTTCGCGCGGGCATTCAGCCGTTATGGAGAGCGGCTGTATTCGCATAGGGCGACCTTTACGATCTTAAGTAATCTGCGGGTTTCTTTTTATAAAAAAATAGAGCCGCTTGCGCCGCAGATCTTTCAGAAATATCGCAGCGGTGATTTGCTTGCACGAATTGTGGGGGATGTGGAAAGCTTACAGAACTTCTTTCTACGTGTGTTCTACCCGCCAGTAGTGCTGGTACTCGTCTTTTTAAGCACGATTTTTTTCATTTCCTTTTTCTCTATTTATCTGGCAATGGTGATGTTTGTCGGATTGATTTTGACTGGATTTGTGGTGCCGGCGTACTTTGCGCTCGGGCAACGCCGATTGCAAAATCGTGTTCGAGAAGAGAGAGGAGCGCTTTCGACAGAGGTGACGGAACTGTTTTACGGATTCCGTGACTTGAAAATCTATCAGCAACTGGATGACAAAGAGAAGATGCTTGCTGATGCTGCCGGTTCTTATGTAGCCGAGCAGGAACGAGAAGGGATACAGGCAATGTTCAATCAATCGGTGAACACGTTTGTCACCTTACTTGTTTCATGGTCCTTGCTCGCACTTGGTGCATATTTGACGGTGGAAGGGCAGTTTGAAGGCTTGTTCCTCGCCATGCTTGTGATGATTTCCTTGACTGTTTTTGAAAATGCCGCTCCGATGGCGGTATTTCCAAATCATTATGAGGAGAGTAGACGGGCGGCAGTAAGGCTGGATGATGTCGTGGGCGGAGAGCCGGTTGTAGGTGTGGCATCTGCTGAGAAAACGGTGGAACTACCTGTGCGAAAGGCATTTTCTTTTGCGATGAAGGATGTCAGCTTCCGCTACCCAAGAGAATCCCGTTTGACGCTCGATGGGGTGGATATCAGTTTACCTGCGGGATCCAAAACGGCCATTGTTGGGCCAAGTGGTTCTGGGAAATCGACGTTATTGCAGTTGCTGTTGAAGATATATGAGGCAGAGGAAGGGATTGTCTCTTTAGATGAGTGGAAGTATGATGCAGTGGAACAGGAAGACTTGTGGAGCAAGGCGAATGTAGTCTTGCAGGAAAACCACTTTTTCTACGGCACTGTCCGTGAGAATCTCTCTCTTGCCAAAGATGGTTTGAGCGATGAGCAAATGTTGGAGGCATTGGGCGCGGTGAAGCTTGACGGGTTCTCCTTGGATGATGAGGTGCTCGAAAAAGGGGAGAACCTTTCCGGTGGGGAGAAACAACGGCTTGCCATTGCTCGTGCTTTGTTGAAGGCTGAACGATTGTGGCTCTTGGATGAACCGACTTCCTCCGTGGATGCTGTTACAGAAGCGGCGATTTTTAAGAAGCTTTTTGAGGTGGCGGCAGAGGATACATTGGTGCTGGTGAGTCACCGCTTGACGGGCCTTGAAAAGATGGATCAAATCATTGTCATGGAGAATGGCCGTGTCGTGGAGGCAGGGACATATGATGAGTTGATGAGGATGCAGGGGTATTTCTATGAGATGAAAGAGATTGAGAAGAGCGTGTTTATGTAGGTGAGTGTTTTAGCTTTGGCTTTGGCCGTCTTGGAGTGTTTGGTGATCTCTGGGCGGCTTTTTGATTTGGTGGATAGCCGACCTGGAGCAAATGTCCGAAGTTTTCGCAAAGTTGACCGAAGATTTCGCGAAGTTGACCAAAGAATTGGGAAAATTGACCGAAGTTTTCACGAATTTGACCGAACGAATTTTTCAAATGACTGAAGGCCCAAAATATTTGACTGAACATGCCCCTGTAAATGTCCGAACCCCCACCAAAATAGGTAATAAAATGTCTGAACCAATGGGGAAGTTGTCCGAATGGTTTTTCGCACCCAAAAAGTGACTCATTTTCTTCTCTTTTTACTCCAAAATCACTAAAAGCCCCAAACCCCAAACCCCTAATTTGCTAAAAACCTTTCCAAAAAACCCCTCACCGCCCCTCCAGAATCATAACGTCCCCCACACGCAAAAAAGCAGCCCCATCAAAGGACCGCCTCATCTAACCTATCTATCAGTCATCCCACTCCACATATAGCACTTTTCCTGTAATGGCATCAACATAGACCGTTACGTCGTCATCGTCGCCGTTTTGGTGGTTGTTGATTTCCACTTCATACACAAGTTTTCCGTTTTCGCGCTCAAGCTCAATATCTTCAAGCTCGCCCGGTACTTCCTTTTTCGCAATTCCCTTAGCTTCTCCAATGGAAATTACAGCTTCATCCGTAGTTGCGTTCTCTGTATTTCCGTTCTCACCAGTAGCTGCTTTTTGTCCGCGGCGCTCGCGGCGCTCTTCTCTTTTTTCCTTGATGATTTCGCCGTTCTCTGCGTCCACCTTGAATTCGAACTCATACTCTTCGTTTTCTACTTCCATTTCATAGACAAGGCGTCCGTTTTCACGATCCTTTTCTGCTTCGGTCAACACGCCATTTTCCACTTTCGCCAACACAATGTCTGTGGCCTCTTTTAATGTGACACTAGTCTTTTCTCCAGATGGATCAGCAACTTGAACCTGCTTTAACGTTTCTTTTGTATCCTCGTTTTTTAACGCTTCCGCTCCAACACTGATTCCTCCGATAAGGACTGCTCCTGCCATTACTGCTGTAAAGATCTTCATCATAAATTCCTCCTTGAAATATTGTTTGTTTCGCTTGCTATACTTACATCATAGCCAGCCAACATTAATAGAAAAGGAGGAAAACATTAAAAAATCTTAATGAAACTTCTGTTTATCTTAATCCCATGTCAAAGACAGTATTTCTCCTGTATAAGCATTGATGATGATGGTCGCTTCCGATTCTTCATCCACTTCCATTTCCACCTCATACACTTTGATGCCGTTCTCTTCATCCAACTCCACATCTTCCACTTTTCCTGGAACTTCCTTTAAGGCAATTTCAATGGCTTCGTCACGGGTAAGCATGCTCGGAGCCGGATCCTCTGTTACAGGTGGTTCAGGCTGTTCGCCTGCCTGCTCATCTGCAGGTTCCTGTTCTTCAGAGGAAGGGGCTTCACCGTTTCCTGTTTCTCCTTTGCGGTTCACCAGCTTTAAAGAGGTGATTTCATTAGTACGGCCGTCAACGGTGAGTTCATATTCCCCCATGTCATTTTCCATATATACTTCATACGATTCTTCTTTTTGCTCCAACGAGGTAATGATACTGCCCTTATATTGACTTTCCACCAGCTCCCGTACTTCCGTTTCCGTTGCCAGCGTTTCTGTTTTGTGAAAGAAAAGGTAGTAGATTGCAGCGCCTGAAAGTACTAGGAAAGCGCCGGTGCTTAGAATCATAAGAACTTGTTTATTTTTCATTCGCATTCACTGTCCTTTCCGTTCCCTTTGGCAAGGTCACTTTTACCGTGGTTCCTTGTCCTTCTTCACTTGTAAAATCGATGGTTCCTTGATGGGCGTCCACAATTTGCTTCGCAATGGAAAGACCGAGCCCTGCACCGCCGGAGTCGCGGTTTCTGGCTTTATCGACCCGGTAAAAGCGGTCATAGATTTTATCAAGGTCCTCTATTGGAATTCCTACTCCTTTATCACGGACAGAAAAATAGCAGGTGCCAGCCGTCTCGCCAAGCTCCAACTCGACTTCCGCCTCACTATATTTCCGCGCGTTATCCAACAGAATATAAAGTAACTGCTTTATTCTATTGGTGTCTGCCAAAACAGGAGATGTTAGTCCCAGGTCAACAAGCCGGATGTCCCTGTTAAAAGAAACCTCCATATTGTGTGCTGCTTGCTTGCAGAGGTCACGCAAATCCACTGTTTCTTTTTTCAACACCATATCATTCTCCGCATTTGCCAACTCTAGCATTTGCTCGGTCATTTCCTTCATCCGGATAGACTCAGAATAAATGGCGTCTACCGATTCCTCCAAAAGTTCCGGCTTCTTCATGCCCCATCGTTTCAGCATGCTCGCGTAACTTTCAATCACAGTCAGCGGAGTCTTTAATTCATGAGAGGCATCGGAAACAAACTGTTGTTGTTTTTGATAGTTTTTCTCTAGTATATCAATCATTTGGTTGAACGTATGGCCCATCGTATAAAGCTCATCCTTGGAGTTGCCCTGCAACTGAAGCTTCTGGTAATCCCCTGTCTGCTGGATTTGTTTCATCGTTTTGGTCATGGCTTGGATGGGAGTTAAAATGATTCCGCTTAACATATTGCCGAAAAATAAAGCGGGAATTAAGAGAAATAAAGATGCCAAAAGCAAAACGATAAGCAACGTGTCAATGGTGCGTTTGGAATCCTCGAGCTTTTCGGTAACCTCCAGCATAACGATGCTCCCGTCCGTCCAGATCAACGGGTAAGAAACAACTGCGTACGGCGTGCCTTCAATCGTACGGATGGCGGAAAACTGCTGGTTCTGGAACTTCGTGGGAACAAGCCTCATGTCATATTCTTTCGCACTGTTGGCAACAGAGGTATTCTCTTCTGTCACGATGCGGATCATCCCGTTAGGAGGAAGATATGCATTAAGCAGGGAGCTGAAGTCCGTTTCGTTCTCGCTAATCGCACGGTTCACCGCCTCTGTCACCGACTCGGCATGGTCCTTCACCCGGTTGAGGTCATTATCCAGGATGTTCTTTTGAAAAAGAAAATAGATCGCTCCGTTGACAAAAAGCAACATGATGACAAGCCAGACGCTTGAAAATAAGAGAATTTTACGTTTAATTTTCATTCCATGCTACTCCTTCAACCGGTATCCGACACCGCGGACAGTCAACAACACATCTGAGAGGTCCAGCTTTTTCCGGAGGTGTCTGACGTAAACGTCAACGATATTGGTGTCCCCGTAATAATCAAAGCCCCATACCCTGTTGAGGATTTGTTCGCGGTTCAGGGCCTGCCCCTTGTTTTCGATAAAATAAACAAGCAGATCGAACTCTTTTGGGGTAAGATCCACATGTTCCTCGCCACAAAGGACTTCGCGTGTTTTTTCATTCACCATCCAATCCTTAACAGTCAGGACACTGGAGTTCTCAAGGCTTGACTGGACTGTTCGAAGGGAAGCCCTGACCCTTGCCAAAAGTTCCTCTATTTCAAAAGGCTTTGTCACATAGTCATTTGCTCCAAGATCGAGGCCGCTCACCTTATCAGGAATGGAATTTCGGGCCGTCAGAAGGATAACTGGCGTGCTCGTATCTGTGGAACGGATTCTCCTTAACACCTCAAGGCCGCTCAATTCCGGCAGCATCACATCGAGCAACACCAAATCCCAATGTTGTTCTTTGAATTTTTCCAAGCCGCTCGTGCCAGTGAATGCAGCGTCCGTTTCATAGCCCTCATGCTCAAGCTCCAGTTGAAGGACACGGGCAATCTTTTTTTCGTCTTCAATGATCAATATGTTTGCCATCGCAGTTCTCCCACTCTCTACATAGGATTCTTTTGATTTCTTTATAACATAGGAAGGCACTTGTTTCCTAATATAATTGCATTGACGCGCATTGTGAAAGGATAGTATAGTAGAAGGTAAATGATAATGATTATCATTAGAGAAACGAAGGATAATTCATATACATAATTCATCAGAAAAGGGTGTGGAAGTATTGGTACGACGGTTTTTCTCGTATTATAAGCCATATAAGTGGCTGTTTATTTTGGATTTTTCCTGCGCCGTTTTGGTAGGGTTGCTGGAGCTTGCGTTTCCGATTGCCGTTAACCAGGTAATTGACAGACTCTTGCCGCAAGAAAATTGGACGGTCATCGTTTGGGCGTGCATCGGGCTGCTTGCCATCTATGCGATTAATACCGGACTGCACTACATTGTTACCTATTGGGGGCATATGCTCGGGATTAATATTGAGACCGATATGCGGAGAAAGCTTTTTCAGCACATGCAGAAGCTGTCATTCGGTTATTACGACAACAATAAAACAGGTCACTCCATCTCAAGGCTGACCAAGGACCTAGAAGAGATCGGAGAAGTGGCCCACCATGGACCTGAGGATGTGTTTGTGGCATTGATGACCCTGACTGGGGCATTTTTCATCATGCTCTCCATCAACTGGAAGCTTGCCATTTTATCATTCTTAGTCATTCCGCTATTAATGGTTCTCGCCATCTATTTTAATAAAAAAATGACACGCACGTTCCGCAGAATGTTCAGTGACGTGGCGGAAATCAATGCAAGAGTAGAGGACAGCATCGGTGGAATCCGCGTAGTGCAGGCTTTTGCCAATGAAAAGCACGAACAGAAGCAATTTGCGGTGAACAATGAAAGCTACCGTTCTACGAAACTTGCTTCCTATAAAATCATGGCTCAGAACGTTACGGCCAACTACATGCTGATGCGCCTTGTGACTTTATTTACCCTGTTATTCGGAACCTTTTTTGTTATCCGCGGGGAATTGAGCTACGGGGAGTTTGTCGCATTCATCCTTCTGTCCAATATTTTATTAGGACCGATTCAGAAAATAAATGCCGTAATAGAAAGCTATCCAAAGGGAATTGCCGGGTTCAAACGGTACACGGAAATTATGGATACGGAACCTGATATTGCAGATGCGCCAGATGCTGTCCATGCGGACCTTGAAGGAGAGATTCATTACCGTCATGTATCGTTCGGTTATGAAGGAAATGAGAAAGTATTGAAAAATATCAATCTCACCGTAAGAGCGGGGGAGACAGTAGCGATTGTTGGTCCATCAGGTGCAGGAAAAACAACCCTGTGCAGTCTTTTGCCTAGGTTCTATGAACTGGAGGAAGGCAGCATCCTCATTGACGGCTATGATACACGCGAATTGAAGCTCGAATCTTTGCGAAGCCAAATAGGCATCGTGCAGCAGGATGTATTTTTATTTTCCGGAACCATCCGGGAGAATATCGCGTACGGCAAACTTGATGCCTCAGATGAAGAGATCATGGAGGCGGCAAGACGTTCCCAGCTGGATGAATTCATTTCCACCCAGCCGCAGGGACTTGATACAGTCATTGGGGAACGCGGAGTGAAATTATCCGGCGGTCAAAAACAACGCCTTGCCATTTCGCGGATTTTCCTGAAGAATCCACCAATCCTTATTTTAGATGAAGCGACGTCCGCACTTGATACCGAAACGGAACGCGCTATCCAAGAGTCGTTGACGGAGCTGTCCAAAGACCGGACAACGCTTGTCATCGCCCACCGCCTTGCTACCATAAAAAATGCAGACCGTATCATGGTTGTGACGAAAGACGGTATCGCGGAGCAGGGCCGACATGAGGAACTGATTGAAGCAGAAGGAATCTACAGCAGACTGCATCATGCACAATTCGGATAAAATGTTAGGAAATTTCTGTAAGGGTGTTTCAACTGTTTCCACGGGGGAATGTAAAGAGAAAAGAGTTATCATTTTTCCTAGGAGGAAACAATTATGAAAAAGACAATATTAGGTGTATACGATACAGAGAAAAAAGCTAGAAATGTAGTGGAAGGATTAATTGTTCAAGGATATCAGGCAGAAGAGATTGTCATTGTGTCACTAGGTGATTCCCTTGGTTCTGATTTTCCGATGGGAACACGGGTTGAGAGGATTGTCCCAGAAGAGGATGAATCTGTGGTGGATAAAATCTTTTTGCCAGATGAAGCACAGGCACCAAAAGGAGTAGGAAATAAACTATTGAAGCTTGGCCTGTCAGACCGTGACGCTCCGATGTATGCCACAGATGTGGAAAACGGCAGGATCTTGGTGCTGACAAATGAAAAAGAGACTCAAGAAGCACGCGCCGTTGAACCTTGTGTGGTAGATCGCGAGCCAGTGGGCCTGAGACAGGTAGACAAATAAAATTAAAGGAACGCCTCCTATAGTTGGGGCGTTCCTCTTTTTATGTTTAAAAGTGTTATGATTCAATCCGTTTTAATGGCTTGGTTGCTGGCCCTTCCAATACATCTCCTTTATAGGAGAACCTTGATGCATGGCAAGGACAATCCCACGAACGTTCCGCATCATTCCACACGACATCGCACCCCATATGGGTACAGGTAGGCTTTACAAGGTGGCATGTGCCTTCCTTGTCCTTGTAGGCTCCAACTTTTTTACCATCAAGCTGGATGATCCCACCCGCATCATGTTTCAGTTCTTCGATGCTACGGGACTCTCTTTTTATTTTTCCCTTAATCAGTTCTTTTGCTACTGTTGCATTTTCCTTTACAAAAGTTTTGGTGTTGCTGTAATCCACTTCACTCCTACTAGGATGGAATAGATCCTTGTAAAGATTGTCCTTGTTGAGGATACTATCTTTCAGGATACAAGCAGCAATCGTACCGTTAGTCATCCCCCACTTCGCATATGCGGTAGCTATAAGCACATTTTCAGTCCCTTTCTTCACAGGGCCGATGTAAGGCAAGTTATCTAAAGAAAAAATATCCTGGGAAGACCAATGAAATGGGATATCCTCTATATCAAAATACTTGCTCCCGAAATGGGCCAGCTTCTCATAATGAGTAGAGGTGTCTCGGTCATTTTGTCCGGTAGGATGACCATGCCCTCCAAGAAGCAATAATTTCTTTCCATCAGGCCCAGTTGCAGAGCGGATCGAGTGTGTCGGTTTATCTGCGCTCAAGTACATGCCATCTGGTATGTTTCCTTCTTTTACTTTAGCCGCCAGAGCGTAAGAACGTTCCACATGTAATCTGGAAAATAAAAGGCCCTTCAAATCATTGAATGGGTAATGGGTGCTGACGATAATATGGTTGCTTTTCACCTTGCACCCGTTTTCCGTTTTTACAATCGATGAATCTGCCTGTATGTCGGTAGCTCTTGTATGCTCATACACTTTCCCGCCGAGTTTTGTAAAAGCCCGCAGCAGTCCGTTAAGATAGTTGACTGGATGAAACTGTGCCTGATCCCGCATCATCACGGCATTTTTTATAGAAAAGGGAAGGGCAAGATCTTCCGAATGAGCAAAGCCGCCATCTATACCAAGCTTGAGATAGGCATTCGCTTCTTCCTCCACTTTTTGCTCCATTTCCTTGCTTGTGGAGTAAATGAATGAAGGGAGGGTGCGGAAGTCACAATCTATCTTCAGATTGTTGATGCAGTCCTGAATGAAAGATAAGCCTTCTTGATTTGCCTCATAATAAAGAAGAGCTTTTTCTTGTCCATGTTGCTTTATTAAATCTTGATAAATCAACCCATGCTGAGAGGAAATTTTAGCAGTGGTAAACCCAGTGGTACCGCCAATGACTTTCCCTGCTTCAAGGAGAGTAACTTTCAACCCTTCCTTTGCAAGCAGATAAGCGGCGGTAATTCCGGTAATCCCTGCACCGATGATAGTCACATCTGCTGAGACATCCTCCGTAAGCAAGGAAAAGGTATTAGCTGAATTTTGCTCCATCCAGAGTGAAGCGGGATAGGAAGGTAATTTTGAAATATTAGGCATATTAGAACCTCCATTAAATAGCGTTACTAATTCCTACCCTAACCTGATGGGAAAATATCTTCCTGGAGAGTATTTTGAAAAGTGATAAGACAAATAGAATTTCATTTTGAAACAGAAGTTGTTTTAAGGTAATATACAAAGTGGAAGAGTTAGTAGAATTAGCTCGATAAAACATATACGCAAGGAGAGTACTCATGACAAAAGTTTTAGTACTAGGACATAAAAACCCAGATACAGATTCCATCTGCTCAAGCATCGCTTATGCAGAGTTGAAAAAGCAATTAGGCATGGACGCAGAGCCGGTTCGCCTAGGTGAATTGAACGGCGAAACCGAATATGCATTAAAAGAATTCAACAGTGAAGTGCCGCGTTTAGTGGAAACTGTTGCAAACGAAGTGAAGGAAGTAATCTTAGTTGACCACAACGAGCGCCAACAAAGCGTAAGTGATATCGATCAAGTTCGCGTACTTGAAGTAATTGATCACCACCGTATTGCAAACTTTGAAACAGCAGATCCTTTATACTACCGTGCAGAGCCTGTAGGTTGCACAGCCACGATCCTAAACAAGCTATACAAAGAAAATGGTGTGGAAATCTCCAAGCCAGTTGCAGGTTTGATGCTTTCTGCCATCATTTCTGATTCTCTATTGTTCAAATCCCCAACTTGCACAGAGCAAGATGTACAAGCTGCAAAAGAACTTGCGGAAATCGCGGGTGTAAATGCAGAAGAGTACGGCTTAGCGATGTTAAAAGCGGGAGCGGACATTAGCGACAAAACAGTAGAACAGCTTATCTCCCTTGACGCGAAAGAATTCCAAATGGGCGACTATAAAGTGGAAATCGCGCAAGTAAACACGGTTGATACAAACGACGTTCTTGTAAAACAAGCAGAGTTGGAAGCAGTAATCACTGCGAACGTTGCGGACAAGGATTTAGATTTGTTCTTACTTGTCGTGACGGATATTCTAGAGAATGATTCTGTTGCACTTGCATTAGGTTCCCAGGCACCAGTTGTGGAAAAAGCGTACAACGTGAAACTTGAAAACAATACTGCGTTATTAAAGGGTGTTGTGTCCCGTAAGAAACAGGTTGTACCTGTATTGACGGAAGCTTTAACAAAATAAGATAAAAGGACGCATGGAATAATTCTTTAAGTGAGTTAATTCATGCGTTTTTAATTTACCCCAAAAGTGATCCAAATCCACGTCCAAAACGTTAGGTTCCTAAAGAACCTAAACCCACCCTAAACATACCAACATTTTAAAGTATAAAAGGATAGTGTTATATATATAGATAGAGAGATTTGATAAAGAGAGAAGAGGGACGTCCATGATGAAGATAAGGTTACTGGCATTGTCATTATTGATCGTACTATTAATGGTCGCAGCTGGCTGCTCGAACACAAAAAGCGACAGCGCAGGAGAGGAACTAAAAGAAAAAGAATGGAGCGACATCACCGATCTTGCCGACGGCTCCAAGGTTCGTATATTCATGTGGGGCGGAGATGACGGAATCAACCGCTATATGGATGAGTGGGTCACGCCAACTCTTAAAGAAGCCCATAACATCGAATTAGAACGGGTCCCAATGGATACAAATGAAATCCTCCAAAAACTTTCCACGGAAAAACGTGCAAACAAAGAAGACGGTACCATCGACATCATCTGGATAAACGGGGAAAACTTCAAAAACGCCAAGGAGTTTGAGCTCCTCTACGGACCATTCAGTGAAAAACTGCCAAACTATCAGAACTATGTCGACACAGAAAGTCTGGACGTCCAATATGACTTCGGTACAGAAGTAGAGGGAATGGAGGCGCCATGGGGGAAAGTGCAATTCGTTTTCCAATACGATGAAGAAAAAATCCAGACCCCACCTGCCACATTTGAAGAACTAAAAGCCTGGATAAAAGAAAACCCGGGAAAGTTCACGTATCCTGATGCAAATGATTTTACAGGCAACGCGTTTTTGAGACATGTCCTATATGATGCTGTCGGCGGGCCGGAGAAATTATTGGAAAACGGCTACCAGGAAGAGGTTTTAGCAGAACACCAAGAAGACATGTGGAGCTATCTCCGTGAAATCCAACCATCCCTTTGGAGAAAAGGGGAAACCTACCCTGCGACCCTGACGGATTTGGATCGCCTCTACAGCCAAGGGGAAGTGTGGATGACGATGGGGTATAACGAAGCGAGGGCGGAAAGTCTCATCAAAGACGGCGTATTTCCTGAAACCACAAAATCCTTTGTTTTAGATTCAGGTTCCATTGGTAATACACACTTTCTGGCTATCCCTTTTAACAGTCCGAACAAAGCAGGAGCTATGGTGGCCATTGATTTCTTAATGTCCCCAGATGCCCAGCTTGCTAAATACGAGTCCACCTATTGGGGTGAAAATATGGCCCTTGATCCGACAAAGTTGCCAGAAGAGAGGAAAGAGAAATTGACTAAAATGGATCGAGGGGCTTCTGTCCTGCCACCGGAAAAATTAAGCGAAAGCCTGTTGCCTGAAGTAGATGCAGAATATGTGAATTGGTTGAAGGAGCACTGGGTAAATGAAGTGGTTCAAAAGCAATAGCTGGAGACTTGCACTCCTTCCGGCTTTTCTTTTTACATTTTGCCTTGTCGTGTACGGACTGTTTATGGCGGCACAGGAAAGTGTAACAACGTTGAATGGCTTTTCATTGGATGCATATAAAAAAATATTCGAAAACCAGGCTTTTCTGGATTCGTTAACATATAGTCTCAGGATTGCCTTTGTCTCCACGACGCTGTCTCTCATAGTAGGGCTTTTACTGACAAAATTTTTATTTGAAACCTTGAAAAATCAATTGGCGCGTACTGTTGTGTGGCTGCCAATGTTGTTTCCCCATTTTGTTTGGGGTTATATGATGATTTTGCTCTTTTCACAAACAGGCTGGTTTTCCACTTTGCTTCATGGGTTTTCTATCATAGATAGTCCAGATCAGTTTCCGGTGCTGACCAATGATCGATATGGGATTGGCATCATCATTACTTACACATTAAAAGAAATTCCCTTTGTCGTCCTTATGCTATTGCCAGTCTATGCGCAGCTCAACCGAGATCTGCCGAATGTGGTGGAGACACTTGGGGGCAACAAGTGGCATGTGTTCAAAACGGTGGAGTGGCCCTGGTTGTTTCCGGTGCTGATGGAATCGGGATTGATTGTATTTGCCTTTATTTTGGCGGCGTTCGAAGTGCCGTATCTTCTTGGTACGACCTATCCGAAAATGGTCTCGGTGCTTGCGTATGAGTGGTTTTATCAAGGAGATTGGAGCAAAAGGCCGGAATCTTTTGCGGTGATGATGACCGTAACTGCAATTATCTTATGCCTGCTCGTTCTCCTGTTGAGTATAGTGTCCAGATCACGGTATCGGATGATGAAAGGAAACGGGATGTAGATGAGAAAGAATGGAAACAGAAGCTTATTGTATATATTTTTCGCGTTCGTTCTCTTTCTCCCTGTCCTATTATTGCTAGTGAAGAGTGTTTCGTACGGTTGGCGATGGGGAGAAATCTTCCCAACCTCTTTTTCAGCAAGAGGATTTACCGTCCTCTTCCGTGATTCTCGCTTCTACTCGGCAATTGGGATGACGCTTTGGATTGGGATGTTGGTCATTTTTCTCAATCTATTCATCGCAATACCGGCTGCAAGAGCACTTGCCTTTCATTCTTTCAAGGGGAAAGCGATGATGGAAGTGATACTCCTTCTCCCAATTCTCATACCAAGTCTTGCGGTGGCGATGGGAATACATATCACCATGATACGATTGGGCTTGGCGGACCAGTGGTCAGGTGTTGTATTGGTCCATCTCATCCCCACCGTCCCATATTCTATCAAAATTCTACGGTCGGGCTTTGAGAGAATTGGGCAAAAGTGGGAGGATCAAGCAAGTTCCCTTGGCGGCACAAAAGGGACAATCCTCTACAGAATTTATTTGCCGCAGTTATTGCCAAGCTTCCGAAGCATGGTGTTCTTGATTTTTGTCATTTCCTTAAGTCAATATGCGCTAACCTCCATTATCGGTGGCGGAAACGTTTTGACATTGGCTATGTTGTATTTTCCGTTCCTATCGTCAGTGGACGAAGCTGTCATTGCTAGTTTTTCGATCGTGTTTGCACTGCTTCCTATTTGTGTGATGGTCGGGTTTGAACTGGTGTTTCGACTGGTTATTCCTTATCAGAAAAGGGTGTTCTTAAATTGAGTGAAAAAATAGTGTTGGAAAAAGTATTGAAAACGTATGGAGAAAAATGCATCATCCGGGACATGAATTTGACGATCAATCAAGGAGAAGTCATCAGCGTGGTCGGTCCTTCAGGGAGCGGAAAATCTACCTTATTAAAATGCCTTGCAGGACTAGAACCCGTTTCGGCTGGAACCATCAAAGTGGGGCAACAGGATATCACCCCTATGCAAGCCAATGAGCGTCCGATTGTCATGATGTTTCAACAGCCGCTATTGTTTCCGCATATGACGGTCTTAGAAAATGTCATGATTGGCTTAACTTTTAAAAGAAAAGGGACAAAAGCCAAGCGAAAAGAACGTGCCACCGATTTTTTGATGAAAGTCGGACTAGATGGATACGGAAAGAAGTATCCTTATGAACTTTCCGGCGGGCAGCAACAAAGGGTTGCGCTAGCTCGTGCATTGATCACCAATCCGCAACTTTTATTATTGGATGAGCCTTTTAGCAGCATCGATAACGAAAAAAGGGATGAATTACGATTGTGGGTGAAGAACTTATTGAAAGAGGAAGGTATTGCAAGCCTTTTTGTCACTCATGATATAGAAGAAGCAATGTTGATGGGGGATAGGGTCGTGGTATTTGCCGAACAGGAAATTCAGCAGATTGGCAAACCGATGGATGTGTATGAGGAGCCGGCAACATCTTTTGTGGCAAAATTTTATTCTGATGGTCTTCTAATAGGCAAGGATTCTTTTGTTCATTCTAAAAACTTGGAACTAGCAAAAGAACAGTCAGAAGAAGGCTATCAGTCCTATAAAGGTACAATTGTGCAGAAAAAAGTAAAACATGGCAGCCTTTTTTATGATATCCAGATAGAAACCCTCCATCAAAAACTCACCCTTCCTTCTGTGGAAAGCTTGGAACTATCTCAACAGGTATGGGTTACCGTGAAACAAGAACATGATTTGGTTCATTTCCATTCAGGGGCTGAACAATGAGTAGAAAAACCGGACTAAAGCTATTTGTGCTCGCAACGGTGATTGGTGTATTGCTAGTGATAAATTATCGGTATATTTCCATTTCTCCTTCCACCATAAGAGAGTGGATATTGAGCTTTGGTGTATGGGCGCCAATCATTTATATCATCCTATATACTGTAAGGCCGCTTGTTTTGTTTCCGGCTTCGGTTTTATCGCTAGGAGCAGGGCTTGCATTCGGAGCTCTTTGGGGGACTGTTTACACAATTATTGGTGCAACAAGTGGTGCAGCATTGTCCTTTTTGGTGGCAAGAAAGCTTGGTAAGAACTTGGCAAACACTTCATGGAAGGGAAAAGCAGCTTCCATCCAACAAAACATGGAGAAACAAGGCTTTATCTATATACTTATCCTTCGTTTATTACCGATATTCAATTTCGACCTTATCAGCTATGCTGCTGGAATTTCCAAAGTGCGGTTTGTCCATTTCCTTTTCGGAACAGTACTAGGAATCATTCCGGGTACCTTTGCCTACAATTTTCTCGGATCAAGCTTTGTTGCGGGTGACTATACGTATATTTTGGTGGCGGTAGTCGTATTTGCTCTAATTGCTATCATTCCTATATTTTTTAAAGATCGTCTCCAAAAATTCTTCAAATAAAGGAAGGTTTTTTATGCTAGATACGCATGCCCGAAAATATGTACAACCATTAATATCAAACACAGCAGAGCAATTGCTGAAATTCGGAATGACACCAAACCAGGTTACGATCCTTTCTTTTTGTATTGGGGTGTCGTCTGGAGCATTCTTCTATTTAGGCTTGCCAATCATAGCAGTAGTGGTGCTGTGGGTTTCGGGCTTTCTTGATGCGGTCGATGGCACCATGGCCCGCAAAACCAAGTCTTCTCCTTGGGGAACGGTGATGGACGTCACCTTTGACAGGTTGGTTGAAATCAGTGTCATCCTCGGGGTGGCATTTGTCTATCCCGACATACAGTGGGCATTGTTATTGTTGAGTGTTTCTATCATTTTTTCTATTACGGTTTTTTTGACGGTAGGAGCGGTGTCTGAAAAACAAGGCATGAAATCTTTTTATTATCAAGCGGGCCTTGCGGAGCGAACAGAGGGCTTTATCTTGCTTTCCTTAATGATGTTGATACCGGCATTTGTCCTGTGGACCACCTTAATTTTCCTGGCGGTTGAAATAATCACCGGTCTCCAGCGTTTTATCGAAGCAAAAAGAATACTGCAGTAAACACGCGGAAAGTGAAGCCATTTGCGGGAATCAACAGCGCTTTTCGTATGATCCTACCAAAAAAAGCTGGAAAGTTTCAGTGGCAACACTGATTCTTTCCAGCTTTTTTCTTTTTAATATATACCTACGGCCTTCTGCGGCCAGCGAATAGGTTAAAGACTAAAGCGATTAGTGCTAAAACAAGGATAATGTGAATAAGGTTTCCTGCGATATCAAAAGAGAATCCAAGTAACCATAGAATAAGTAATACTGCAAAGATTGTCCATAACATAGTGATATGCCTCCTAAACATCTGACGTAATAGCTGTATAGTTGGTATTCCCTTCAGCCACTTCTGTTACTCTTACTAATAATTGGCTAAAAGTTACCTTACGCCACGTCTTCTTCCAAATAGGTTAAATACGATAGCTAATACTGCAAGAACTAGAAGAATGTGAATAAGTCCTCCGCCAATTTCCATTGCGAAACCAAGTAACCATAAAACTAAAAGTACTGCAAAGATTGTCCATAACATGTGAATTTCCTCCTAATATAGTTTTGGTATTTTTTTCAACGTCTACACAGAAGGTAATTCCCTAGCATGTAAAATGTTAAACCAATATTTTTTTTAATTGTTTGGAGGAGAGTAGAATTAGGCCAAAAGTTTGAAAAAGCGTTTGTTCCCAAAATTAGGTTTTAAATTATGTAGAAGAGGAATGAAGTAACTAGTGACGAGCTATCAGATGTCACAAATTGAAGTGGGAGGTGAAGTTGATTATGAATCAGACAACCATGAAAGGTAAGTGGAACCAGATGAAAGGTGACGCTAAGAAGAAATGGGGAAATCTCACGGATGATGATCTTCAACAAATTGAAGGAGATCGTGATAAGCTGATAGGAAAAATTCAGGAACGCCACGGGAAGTCAAAAGAAGAGGCGGAACGTGAAGTAGACGGTTGGATGTAGGTCAGTACTTAAGCATCTTTTAAAATTACTTAAAGGAGAGGATTTAAGATGGCTAACAACAATAACAACAGTAATAATAGCAACAATAGTTCTAACAACTCGAACAACAACAGCTCGAACAACTCCACCATGACGTACGAGGAGCGCGGACGCAAGGGCGGAGAGAAGACAAAGCAGGAGCATGGCAAAGAGCACTTCGAGGAAATCGGCCGAAAAGGCGGAAACAACTCGAATTCTAACTCAGACTCAAACTCAAATTCAAATTAAACTGTGCCACAACCATAGATAAGGACCATAAGGGCAGCCGTGGAAAACAAGGGCTGCTCTTTATCTTTTGAAAATAAGCAAAGTTAATGATGTTTTCAGCTGTGGATTGGAGCAAATGGCGAAGACTCCTGCGGGGGAGAAGCGACAATGTTGAGACCCCCAAGCGTTGTGAGGAGGCTCAAGGTCGCCACGCGGAAAGCGAGCCATTTGCGGAAAGGAACAGCGGTGTTCTTAAAAATCTCTAATAGGAGTGGATAAAAATGAGTGAAGAACGATTTTATTCTGTACAAACAAATGGCCAACCGCCACAAGAACAAGGCAAACAACCAGGTGACGAAAACGACATGATTCCAGAACCTATCTGCGATAACCCTGATTATAAAGGAAGCGGCAAGCTGAAAGGGAAAAATGCCATCATCACGGGCGGGGACAGCGGAATTGGCCGGGCAGTGGCGATTGCTTATGCAAAAGAAGGTGCCAACGTCAGTATTGTCTACCTTGATGAACATGAGGATGCAAAAGAAACAAAACAAATGGTGGAACAATATGGTGCCAAATGTCTGTTGTATTCCGGTGATATCGGTCAAAAGGATTTTTGTACAGATGTAGTAAAACAAACAGCAGAAGAACTGGGAGGATTACATATTCTCGTGAACAATGCGGCTGAACAGCATGTGCAGGAAAAAATCGAGGACATTTCCGAAGAGCAGCTGCTTCGTACGTTCCAGACTAATATTTTTTCCTATTTTTATTTTATCCAGGCGGCAATGCCATATCTAGACAAAGGAAGTTCTATTATCAACACCGCCTCTGTGGTGGCCTATAAAGGAATGCCTGTTCTAATGGACTATTCCGCAACCAAAGGAGCCATTGTAGCGTTGACACGTTCCTTGTCAGAGAACATTGTTGGCAGCGGAATCAGGGTGAACGGTGTAGCACCTGGACCAATCTGGACTCCGCTCATTCCGGCATCCTTTGACGGAGAACAAGTGGAGGAATTCGGTACCGATTCTCCGATGGGACGCCCGGGCCAGCCGGCTGAATTGGCTCCGGCCTATGTTTATTTGGCATCAGAGGATTCCTCGTATGTCTCTGGACAAATGATTCATATTAACGGTGGTACGGTTGTGAACGGATAAGAATACTTGTTTTTGGTGGGGCAGTTTGTACTGTCCCTTTTTTCGTTGTTTTAAAAAAATAAAATAATGGAATAGTCTTCAGATTTATTCGTGTTCATTGGGATGAAGACCTTAGTGACGAGAAAAAAGGAGGAGAGAAGTCCTCATGGTCAGTATGAAGACCTGAGTGACGAGGAAAAAGGAGGAGGGAAGTCCTCATGGTCAGTATGAAGACCTGAGTGACGAGGAAAAAGGAGGAGGGAAGTCCTCATGGTCAGTATGAAGACCTGAGTGACGAGGAAAAAGGAGGAGAGAAGTCCTCATCACCGTGATGAAGACTTTAGTGACGAGGAAAAAGGAGGAGGGAAGTCCTCATGGTCAGTATGAAGACCTTAGTGACGAGAAAAAAGGAGGAGAGAAGTCCTTATCACCGTGATGAAGACCTTAGTGACGAGGAAAAAGGAAGAGAGAAGTCCTCATCACCAATATGAAGTCCTTGGTGACAATGAAATGGTCATTGCCAAGGCCAATATTTCAAAGAGAAACATCCCAAGAGATTAAAATCTTATTTGGGATGTTTTTCTTCATTCAGGAAAAGGATTTCCTCAGAATTTGTAGAAATTTAAGGGAAAGAAAGGAGTGGGGAATCCATGAGCCTGCAAACTTACATCTATTTACTAAGGTTACCTGAAAGATTATATGACCCGGAGCGGTGGACAGAAGAGGAAAAAACAATAGTATCCCGACATTTTTCCTACTTAAAAAAGAATGTGGAAAGTGGAGTGGTCATACTTGCGGGAAGGACCGAACAGACGGATGAAACCGGATTTGGAATTGTTATATTTATGGCACGTAACGAAACCGAAGCAGAAAGGTTTATGAATGACGATCCTGCGGAGGCAAGCGAAATCATGACAGGAGAATTGTCCCCTTACCGCCTTGCTTTAATGAATGAAAAGTTCACCATAGGTGTATAAAAAAAGGACAGTGGCACTTACGGTTCTACTGTCCTAATGCTGTTTACACGCCTGCAAACTGCTGGCTTTCTGTTTCAAATGCATTTTCTTCAATTTCAAACCCAAGGTCTTTGATCATTTGGTGATCTTGGTTTGATGCTTGGCCGCTAGTGGTCAAATAGTCACCGACGAAGATAGAGTTTGCCATGTATAGTCCCATGCTTTGAAGCGTGCGAAGATTGTATTCGCGGCCTCCGGAAATCCTGATTTCTTTTGTTGGATTCACAAAGCGGAACATGGCAAGGATCTTCAGGCATTTTAAAGGAGTCAAATCATCCATGCCGGCAAGCTTTGTCCCTTCTATTGGATGCAGGAAATTGACCGGGATGGAGTCGGCGCCTAATTCTTTTAGCGAAAATGCCATTTCTACGATATCCTCAAGCGTTTCACCCATTCCGCAAATCACACCAGAACAAGGGGAGATTCCTGCGTTTTTTAAAGTTTCGAGCGTGCGGATGCGATCCTCGTAATCATGGGTTGTGGTAATCTCGCTATGATGTCCTTTGCTTGTATTAATATTATGGTTGAAACGATCCACGCCGGCTTCTTTCAAGAGTTTGGCTTGAGCATCATTAACTAGCCCTAGACAGGCGCAGATTTTCATATGGTCGATATCTTTTTTTATATCCTGAACGGCCTGTACCACCGTGTCTACGTCTCGATTTGTCGGCTTGCGGCCACTCATGACGATGCAATAGGTGCCAATTTTATTTTTCTTAGCCTCTTTAGCTCCATCCACGATAACTTTTTTGCTGACAAGCGGATAGCTGTCAATTTCGGTGTCGGCTTTCATGGACTGGGAGCAGTAACCGCAATCTTCGGGGCATAAACCGCTTTTAGCGTTGATGATTAGGTTCAGTTTTACTTTTTTTCCGTAATAGTGTTTGCGGATATGAAAGGCTGCTTGTACAAGCTCCAATACGTTATCGTCGTCTTCGTTTAAAATGCGTAAAGTTTCCTCTGGTGTAATGAGATAGCCCTCTACCACTTTTTCTGCAAGTTGTTTCCAAGTCAAAGTAATCACTCCTGTTAGTTTTTACATGGACTGTTGAATTCCGTTCCAGGCGCTTCGCTTTCCACGGGCGGTCCGGGAGCCTCCTCACTTCGTTGCGGGGTCTCCCCTGTCCCTTCCTCCCGTAGGAGTCTGCGCGCCTTCCACTACAATCAACATGGGTATTATATATAATATTTTAATATGTAAACTAAAATATAATATAAGTTTACATTTGTGTTTCGTAGCTGACAAGGAAAAGAAGTAAATCTGATGGAAAATTGCAAATTGTTTTGTAAGCGGTTATAATTATTCTTCCGGCAAAAAAGAACAGAAAACCGTTGCGTACTTTGAAAAGGTTCCTTAAGGGATGGTTACCATGAATGGAGAAAAACTCTAGTTCATGGTTTTTTGCGTCTCTACAAAAACCTCGGGAGTGTGAAGAGTTTGGCAGAAATGAAGAAAAAGCATCCTGATTTCGATCAGGAAGCAGAACGGCTTATCTTTACCAAAAAGTATATGGACATAGTCATAAAAGCAACAGAGATGGACGAAGAAACGTTTAAATCAAGCTTTAAGGAAGCTCTGGATGGAACCGATTTTTCAGACAGTAGTTTAAGTTATTTGAACATGCTCACCAATGCAAACATGCTCCAGCGGACGACAGAAGAGATCCGCAGCCTCAAGAAAATCTACCATAAGCCCTACTTTGCGAGAATTGACTACAAGCGTGCCGGCAAAGAGGAAGAGGAGGTTCTTTATTTTGGGAAAGCCTCGCTCTTTGATAGGGAAACGCAAGACCCCATCATTGTGGATTGGCGTTCCCCGATAGCCAACCTTTACTATGACGGCAGACTAGGAGAGGTGGAGTACGAGGCAGAAGGGGAAACGTATGACGGCTATCTCTCCCTGAAACGTCAATATATTATGGAAGACGGCGAGCTACAAGACATAAGAGATGTTGACTTGACGACGACGGACGAACTTTTACAAGAGTCACTTTCCGGAAGCTCCAGCAACCGCCTGACCGATATTGTTTCTACCATTCAAGAAGAGCAGAACAGAATCATCAGGGCCGACCTGAATAAACCGATTATCGTTCAAGGGGCGGCAGGAAGCGGAAAGACGACCATCGCACTTCACAGAATTTCTTATTTTATCTATACCTACCAGGATCAATTCCGACCAGAACAACTCATGATTCTCGCACCCAATAACCTTTTTATCGATTACATTTCTGAAGTTCTCCCAGAGCTTGGGGTGGACCGGATCTTACAGACGACCTTTATTGATTTTGTCTTGAGCTGCATCGGTAAAAAGGTGAAATTGCGACCTCCGTCCGAGAAGTTGATGGGCTTCATTAACCACGAATATGAGGATCCTGAAATGGTCCAGTGGCTCGCTAGCTTCAAAGGTTCACTGGAATTCAAGGACATCATCGACCGCTATCTATCTGACATCTTAGAAACACTCATTCCAACAGGGGATTTTTATTTAACTGCTAAATTCAAACTCTACACCGCTGAAAAAATGGAAAACCTAATTCGCAATGAATATACCTACCTCCCGTATTACCGCAGAGTGGAAAAGGTGAAAAGTGTTCTGCAGAATTATGTGCGTACCGAGAAAAAAGTACTCTTGCATAAAGTGGAGAGATTCTACGACAACAAACTAGACAAAGCATTATTTAACATGAACCTGGACCCTGCCAAAAGGAAAAGCTATGTTACAAAAGCAATGGACAAAAAAGATGCGATGACAGAAGAGATAAAACGGGAGTCGAGAACCGCTGTTAACGCCTTTATCCGCAAACTGCCAAAGCATACGCTTTTTCACTATTTCAAGGAGCTGGTAACGGACCGCGATACCTTTGCGAAATATGCAAGTGATTATTTGGATGACTATCAGATCAAGTATTTTGTTGACTATCAAGTGAAATTACATAAACAGAAAAAATATGAGCTGGAAGACTTGGCGGCACTGCTCTATCTTCAGCATCATCTGTATGGAATCGATAAGGATTTGCGTGCTCGGAATGTGGTCATTGATGAGGCACAGGATTACAGCTATTTTCAGCTGGCGGCATTGAAGAGTGCGTTGGAAACAGATATGTTCACTATAGTAGGAGACCTGGCGCAAGGCATCCATTCTTATCGCGGCATTCAGGATTGGAACAAGGTGAAGGAGGCCATTTTCCCGAGGGCCGCCTACACAACCTTGCAAAAAAGTTATCGTACAACAGTGGAAATTATGGAAACGGCCAATGACATTTTAAAGCTATTACCATTTGAACTCCCTAAAGTGGAGCCTGTGGTGAGGCATGGTGTAAAGCCAGTTTTCCATCGCTGGTCTACCTCTGGTGGTGATGCGGTTAAAATGGCAGGCATGCTAGAGGCGGAAATTCAGAAGTTGTATGGAGAGGGTCGTAAAACAATCGCGGTAATTGGCAAAACCGAGAAGGAATGTAAGAAAATCGAGGAGATGCTAAGGAAGCATACAGACTTGAAGGTCCAATTCCTCTTGGAAAATGAAGAAATCAATCAGCAGGATGTCGTCATCGTCCATGCTCAGTTGGCGAAGGGGCTGGAATTTGACTGCGTGTTGTTATGTACACTGGATGAAGTGTTTACCCAGACTGAAATTGACGTAAAGTTGTTATACGTAGCAATGACAAGACCGCTGCATCATTTAAGCTTTTACGGAAATGATGCGGGAGACTTTTTGCTTGAGCATGTTTCGGACGGGAAGATTTTAATAGAAGAATAAAAGAGATGAGACAGAGCCTTTTTATTTTTAGTAGAGGCTCTGTTTTTGTTTTTTTAAGATAAGAAAGCAAATAATTCGGTTGATTTCATTCAACTTAGGTTTAAAAAACCTCCTAATCGAGTTACCTGAAAAAGCATTAACATATCTTGACGTAATTTCTAGCTGTGGATTGGAGCAAATGGTGGAGACTCCAGCGGGGGAGTAACGGTAGGTTGAGACCCCTGAAGCGTTGTGAGGAGGCTCAAGGCACCGTCCCGCGGAAAGCGAAGCCATTTGCGGAAAGGAGCAGCGGCGAATAACCAATTAGGTGAAATTTCCAAATTTAATTGCCTTGTCTTTCCCTGCTACTTCTTCAAACGGCCGCGCAGGACAAATACGATAACCCCAACCGCAACAAAAGCTAAGATTACCTTTCCTGCAGTATTCCACTGCAGTACCTGATACACGGAAATTGCTTCTAACATTAGGGCTGGAATCTTGCCGAACGTACTAGCGACCGCAAACCCGGCCAAGCCTATTTTACTTGTGGCGCCTGCCAATGTAACAAGTCCAGAAGGTGCAAATGGGAATAACCGCAAAGCCAGAACTAACAAAAATGCTTCCCGTCCACCTGTTTCCTGCAATTTCACCAGCCATTTATTTTTCATCAACGCATCCGGAGCGAACTTCTTGATGCCTTTTCGATACAACCAAAAACTTACGACCGCTCCAATCGATTCTCCTAAAAAAGAGATCAACGTTCCCCACCAGAAGCCAAAGAAAGCCAAGTTGGCAGCGGTAAGAAAGACACTCGGCAAAAAGGCAAGTATGCTTATGATGGTATTGAAAAGAATACTAAGTAGAATCGCAAAGGGACCTACAGCTACAAACCACTCTAACACTTGTTCTTTCCACATGATATAATCCCTCTTTTAAAATTATTGTAAAATTATAAAATCAATTTCTTTACATACCTTATAGGGGTATGTTACTTTATAAGAGATAGGAGGTCAAGAACGATGGAAAACCTTCCAGTAGAAGAAACTTTAAATGAAGATTGTTGCCATACCGAGAAAGGTGAACGTAAAAGTCACCACTCTGAAGAACAAAAAAAGGCGTTGATATCGCGCTTGAATCGTATCGAGGGTCAGGTGCGAGGGGTAAAGCGGTTGATTGAAGAAGACACCTATTGTGACGATGTTCTGACTCAAATCTCAGCTGTACAGTCCGCTTTGAACGGCCTTGGCAAGATGCTTTTAGAGGGACATATGAAATCCTGTATCGTAGAAAGAATTCAAGATGGCGATACAGAAGTGATAGATGAGTTGTTAGTAACAGTAAAAAGACTGATGAAATAAGGGGAGATTATCATGGAACAAGTAACATTAAAAGTAAACGGCATGAGTTGCGGACATTGTGTAAAAGCGGTAGAAGGAAGCGTTGGAGAATTGGACGGCGTGAATTCTGTTAAAGTGGATCTTGCAACAGGAACAGTAGCAGTAGAATTTAAAAGCGAGCAAGTAACAGTGGATAAAATTAAAGAAACAATTGATGAAGAAGGTTATGAAGTAGCATAACTCATCTAGTAAAATACGTGCTTTTCTTTCGGGAACAGCACGTTTTATTTGGAAGTTAATATACCCCCTGTGGGTATAAAGGAGGTCAACATGATGAGTGATCAACAGAATAAAGAAACCAGATTGCAGATAACGGGGATGACGTGTGCGGCTTGTTCCACAAGGGTGGAGAGAGGGTTGTATAAAATGGCCGGGGTGGAAACGGCCAATGTGAACCTTGCCCTTGAGAATGCATCCATCACCTATGATCCGCAACAGGTATCGGAAAAAGAAATAGAGAAGAAAATTCAGGATCTTGGTTATGATGTCGTGAAAGAGAAGGCCGAATTCCTCATTACCGGCATGACGTGTGCGGCTTGTTCAAGCCGAATTGAAAAAGTGCTGGGGAAAATGGATGGCGTTAATTCAGCCAATGTGAATCTTGCGTTGGAAAGCGGAACGGTAGAATATAACCCTTCTAAGCTAAAGCCGTCTGACATTATTGCCCGCATTGAAAAAGCAGGTTACGGTGCCACGGAAAAAATAGAGAAAAGTGAAAGTGCCGAGAACTTCCGTCAAAAGGAGCTGGAAAAACAACAAGGTAAATTTGTTTTCTCGTTAATTTTGACGATTCCGCTTCTATGGGCTATGGTGAGTCATTTTTCCTTTACATCTTTCCTTTATCTGCCTGATATGCTGATGAATCCTTGGGTACAGCTAGCACTTGCAACACCTGTTCAATTCTTTATTGGCTGGCAATTCTACACAGGTGCTTATAAAGCGCTGAAGAACAAAAGCGCGAATATGGACGTATTGGTTGCACTTGGAACAACAGCAGCATACGTGTACAGCTTGTATTTATCCATTGAATCGATTGGTTCTGGCGCCAATATGGTGGACCTTTATTTCGAGACAAGTGCAGTAATCATCACGCTTATTATTCTAGGAAAGCTTTTTGAAGTGAGAGCAAAAGGACGTTCATCCGAAGCAATAAAGAAACTGATGGGACTGCAGGCGAAAACAGCCCTTGTTTTACGAGATGCAAAAGAATTAGAGATCCCATTGGAAGAGGTGCTTGTAGGAGATATCGTTTCCGTGAAGCCGGGAGAAAAGGTTCCTGTTGATGGTGAAATTGTGGAAGGCCAATCAGCGGTGGATGAGTCCATGCTGACAGGAGAAAGCATTCCGGTCGACAAAAAAACAGGAGATGCTGTTTATGGTTCCACCATTAATAAGAACGGCTTCTTGAGAATGAAAGCAACAAAAGTCGGCAAAGAAACCGCCCTTGCCCAAATCATCCGGATCGTTGAGCAGGCACAAGGCTCCAAAGCGCCGATTCAGCGACTTGCAGATAAGATTTCCGGCATTTTTGTTCCTATCGTAGTAGGAATTGCGGTACTGACCTTTTTAGTTTGGTACTTTATCGTTGATCCAGGGAACTTTGCGCAAGCATTGGTGAACTTGATTGCAGTTCTGGTCATTGCCTGTCCGTGTGCGCTTGGGCTGGCGACTCCTACATCCATTATGGCGGGATCTGGCCGGGCAGCCGAGCTTGGGATTCTTTTTAAAGGTGGCGAACATTTGGAGCAAACGCACCGAATTACGACGGTTGTTTTAGATAAAACAGGCACGGTGACAAATGGAGCACCTGTGCTAACAGATGTACAGGTAGAGCCTGGTGTGGAGGAAGCTGCGATTCTTGCAATGGTCGGAGCGGCGGAGAAACAATCGGAACATCCTTTGGCGAAAGCAATCGTGGAAGGCATTCAAGCTAAAGGTATCAAGTTTGGTTCTGTGGAGTCATTTGAAGCGATACCCGGCTATGGGATTGAAGCGGTCGTAGGTGAAGACCGTGTGGTTGTAGGTACACGTAAATTAATGAACAAGCACCATGTAGCTGTCGAACATGCAGAAGAAGTAGTGCAGGAGCTTGAGATGAAAGGGAAAACGGCAATGCTCATCGCGGTGAATGGAGAGTACACAGGGATTATAGCTGTTGCAGATACCATCAAAGATACTTCCAAACAAGCAGTGAAACGATTAAAGGATATGGGCCTCGAAGTTGTTATGATGACAGGAGATAACGAGAGAACGGCAAAAGCGATTGCCGAGCATGCCGGAATCGACCAAGTCATTGCCGAAGTACTCCCGGAGCAGAAGGCCGAAGAGGTGGCAAAGCTTCAAAAACAAGGCAAGAAAGTGGCGATGGTGGGCGATGGCATCAATGACGCTCCGGCCTTGGTGACAGCGGATATCGGGATGGCCGTTGGAACAGGCACAGATGTTGCGATGGAAGCAGCAGACATCACGTTGATGCGCGGCGATTTGAATAGCATTGCAGATGCCATTGTGATGAGTAAAAAAACAATCACGAATATCAAGCAAAACCTATTCTGGGCATTTGCCTACAATTCCATGGGGATACCGATTGCTGCATTAGGATTCTTGGCACCGTGGGTAGCGGGGGCGGCGATGGCCTTCAGTTCCGTTTCCGTTGTATTAAATGCCCTAAGATTACAAAAAGTGAAACTCTAATAAGGTGGGAACACGATGAAAAAATGGATAGGATCTGCACTTGTTTATCTGTTGTTGGTTGTCGGAGGCTATACGGCTTATTCTTTTTATGCCGGGGAAGATGATGCAAAAGATAACGGAACACATGAAGAACACGCCAATACTAATGAGGAAACTCACGATGAGCACAGTGAACACGAAGAAGATGATCATGCGGATGGACATGGAGAGCACGGAGATCATGGTGGGGAGTCCGCAAGTGAAGTTCAAGCAGATGTTAAGCTTGAAGGAGAAGAGCTAACAATTACCCTAACAGACCTTGAAGGCAATTCAATGGATGATCTTGAAGTGAATCATGAAAAATTGATGCATCTAATTGTAATAAGTGACGACATGGAGGTATTCCAGCATCTACATCCAGAAAAGGTATCCACAGGTATTTTCACAGCGAAGGCAGATTTGGAAGAAGGTATGTACCAGGCGTTTGTGGATATCAAGCCTAGTGAACTGGAGTATGTAAATGAGGCACATCCAGTGATGGTAGGGGAACATGCTGGTCATGAAGGAGCGCATGTTCATTTAGAACCAGAATCACAATGGACGAAGGAACAAGGTGACTATTCTGTAACGCTTGATGTGAATAACTTTTCGGTAAAAGAAAATGTAGTGCTAACTTTTGAAATAGAAGGTGCAGAGCCTGAGGATTATCTGGGTGCCCTAGGACACGTGGTCGTTGTGGATGAAGGGCTAGAAGAATTTATCCATGTACACCCTCGCGAAGGAGAGGAACCTGTGTTTGAAGCCCACTTTAGCAAGCCTGGTATGTATAAACTATGGGCCGAATTTAAACTGGACGGGAAAGTGTATGCCTTCCCTTATGTGTTAGAGATCACAGAATAAAGGGGATTGGTTGCGATGGGAGAAAAACTGATCAAGCTCGCGGTGAACGGTGGCATTGACTTTGGGGCTAAATTGAATGGCAAACAGCTATTGATGCTTGCCCACTACATGGGAGAGGACCAGGAGTTAGAGGTCACCACCTTTCAACAATTGTATGTGGATGTTCCGGAAAGTAGATTGGAAGAAGCAAAGATTGACTTTACAAGCGTCGGTTTGAGCTGCTACCCTGTCGGCAATTTTGTGAAAAGCCTTCGTACCTGCAATTTTTGTAAGGGAGAGCTAGAAGAAGGGATGCCCGTGGCAAAAGAAATCAACCGACGCATTGCCGGGAGAGCAGTTCCATTCACCTTTAAGCCTGCCTATACGGGATGTCCTGTAGGCTGCGGGGAACCGCTGGTCAACGATATCGGTGTGATCAAGCAGCACGGTGAACGATTCGACCTCTATGTCGGCGGCAAAGCGAAGGGGTTGGATGCCAGAACCGGCGTATTATTTGCAGGTGGTTTAGAGGAAGACATGCTATATGGAATGATTGATAGATTGATAGATCTTTACGCTGCAGAAGGCAAGAAGCGCGAGCAGTTTGCTAAGTTTGTCGGGCGATACGGGCTTGATGAGCTGAAGGAGAAGGTAATGATATAGTAAGTTGAATGGTGCTCGGGGAGCCAGCGGATGAGTTTGAATATCTGCTGGCTTTTTGTTTGTTATTTTCCTTCCTCCGATGTAACTTTTTAACAACTGCCTCGTCTAACGGTATAAAAGGGGGCATTTGCATGCAAAGAAAGGTAATTATCTTTTCTTCATTATTACTAGGCGTGGCCATCATCTTCGCGTTTTTCTATCAATCCAGCGAACCTTTTGCGGTGAACGGTACTGGCAACCCCACCTCAGAAAAAGATACCCAAACGGTACTATCCGATAAAAAATGGTTGCTGACTTTTACAAAAGAGTTCAAGCAGGACAGCATCAAGGAAGATGAATCCATCTATGTGACAGATAAGGACGGCAACAGGGTGGAAGCAAATCTTGATGTTTCAAAGGACTTCGTCACAGTCTCTCCTCCAGAAGGCGGCTATGACCCTTCCAAAGGGCCGTATGAGCTTCATATCAGCGGGGAAATTGAATCGGTGGACGGAAAAACGTTAGGAAAACAAAAGAGCATTAAGTTTACAGCAATGAAACAATTGCCTACCGTCACTTCCAAAAAAGAGCTCAATTCATTGTTCAGCGCTCGTTTGGAACAAATGAAACAAGAGCGGGGAGAAAGTAAATCGTTGTTTGGCTTTGGTAGGGAGGAGTCGACAACAGGCTCTGATGACAGTGCAAGTAGCGGGGCTGCAGATGCAGATATGGCTACCAGCGAAAGCGAATCCAGCGGCAGTTCAGCTGGCCATTCAGAAACGAACGTTCAGGTTCAAGGAGTGGATGAAGCGGATATAGTAAAAACAGATGGCGACTTCATCTATCAAGCAACCGATCAAAAGTTAAAAATCACAAAGGCAGAACCTGTAGATGAAATGACTGTCCTGACAGAGCTCCGATATAAAGACTTTAATCCCCATCAGTTATTCTTGGATGGCAATCAGCTAGTGGTCATCGGTCATTATTGGGATGAAAAGATGATGTACGGGGAAACAAAAAGTAGTGAAGGCGATATGATCATGCCGATGTATGAAGCGACCAAGGCCATCATTTATGATATTACGGACCGATCCAACCCTGTTGTCCAGAAAACAGTCACCATGGAAGGGTTTTATGTTTCAAGCAGGAAGATTGATAATCATGTTTACTTGATTACGAATAAGTACGCAGATTTTTGGACGCTTGAGGAGCACCCTGAGGCAGATTTGAGGCCGCGAGTATCGGACACGCAGGGGGAGGAAGAAGGGGATTTGAAGGGTGTTCCATATGAAGATATCCGTTATTTCCCTGATTCCACGGAAGATAATTTTATGACAATTGCCACACTTGATCTGAACCAACTACAAGAAGATGCATCTATTACAACGTATGTAGGCAGCGGAAATCAGATTTACATGTCAAAAGAAAACCTATATGTAGCGGTACCAAACTACGGATATGGGCCACATTGGGCAAATAATGAGAGTACGGAAATCTATAAATTTGCCGTCAATGGAACTACTGTGGAATTTCAGGCCAATGGAGCCATTCCTGGTCATCTATTAAATCAATTTTCCATGGATGAATATAAGGGACATTTCCGAGTGGCAGCAACCAAAGGGCAAGCGTGGGATGAAAAATCGCCTTCAAGCAATCACCTTTTTATTTTGGATGAAGGAATGAATGTTCTCAGCAGCGTGGAGGATTTGGCAAGGGGCGAGCGCATATATTCTGTCCGCTTCATGCAGGATAAAGCGTATGTGGTTACGTTTAAGGAAGTGGATCCGCTTTTCGTATTTGATTTAAGTAACCCAGCTGATCCGAAAGTGCTTGGAGAATTAAAGATACCTGGTTTCAGTAATTACCTGCATCCGTATGATGAAAATCACCTGATTGGTTTTGGTTATGATACAAAACTGGAAAAAGATCAATGGGGAACAAGGGTGATGACGAACGGGGTTAAAATTTCCTTGTTTGATGTGAGTGACCCGACAAATCCTTTGGAGAAACATACGGAAATTATCGGAGGCCAATCCACACATTCACCTTTAAATCACGATCATAAAGCACTTCTTTTCAACAAGGATAAAGATATATTCGCTTTCCCAATCACGAAGTATGATGAAAACCAAAAAGATGGAAGCTACCGCCTGAATTTTGAAGGTGCCATGGTATATGGAATCGACCCGGAAAAAGGATTCACCTTGCATACCAAAATAACACATCAAAAAGAGAATACGCTTTACGAAGACTGGGAGAACATGGTCCAACGTATACTCTATATCGATGACCATCTTTACACCGTCACACCAAAAGAAGTAAAGGCAACAAAAATCACATGGTAGGTTAACTTCAAGAGAGCGGATCAATCACACCCGCTCTCTCTTTTTACGAAAAAGCAGGAAATAATGACAATAATCGCCGGCGTTTTATTTCCTAGGAAAGAAACCTGTCGAAAATAATCTAGGCATTTAGGTTTGCCCTCTACACCACAGTGGAATGACATTCATATATTAAGGAAAAAGATTTTATCTTTTCCACCTACTTAAATAGACGAAGCAGTTTCGAATTCTTGTATGTAGGTGCTATAATGAAATAATTGAAGTAAAGACATAAAGGCTAAGAAACTAAAATATAAACAGATCATCTCTTGAGGGGGAACACAATATGAAAACAAAATTGCATTTATTATACGGCGGGAAATCAGCGGAACACCAAGTTTCCTTGCAAACAGCATTAGCTGTGACAAAGGCTTTAGATACAGATAAGTTTGAAGTATATCCGTTATACATAACGGAATCAGGCGAATGGAAGCGCGGCAGCTTATTAGAAGGACCGGCAGATAGCGTCCACCAACTGAAGTTAGAAGATGGAGGAACCACAATCGCTCCCCTTGCATTGACGAATGAAGAAGAAACGGAAGAAGCGCCAACAGTCGTTTTCCCTCTATTACATGGTCCGAACGGGGAAGATGGGACAGTTCAAGGAATGTTGGAACTTTTAAATCTCCCTTATGTAGGAAACGGTGTGTTAGCATCCTCTGCAGGGATGGATAAAGTTATCATGAAAAACCTTTTCGACCAAGCAGGACTTCCACAAGTTGGGTATGCACACTTCCTTCGCTCTGAATGGGAAAAGGCTGCAGATGCAACCTATGAAAAGGTAGAATCAGAGCTTGGGTATCCTTGCTTTGTAAAGCCTGCTAACCTGGGTTCAAGTGTTGGAATCAGTAAGGCGAAGAACCGTGAAGAACTTGAGGCAGCTTTCCGTGAAGCGTTTGATTTTGACCGCAAAATCATCGTGGAACAAGGATTGGAAGGTGCTCGAGAAATCGAGATTGGCGTACTAGGCAACGATGAGCCAGAATGTTCAGTTATCGGTGAAATCGCGCCTAAGACAGAGTTTTATGACTACAAAGCAAAATATGAAGATGGCGATACTGCGATGATTATTCCTGCGGAGATCAGTGATGAAATCTATGAGCAAGTTAAAGAAATGGCCATCACTGCTTTCAAAGCAATTGATGGGGCAGGCCTTGTGCGTGCAGATTTCTTTTTAACAAAAGAGGGTAAACTATATATCAATGAAGTAAACACGATGCCAGGATTCACCCCGTTCAGCATGTTCCCGTTATTATGGCAGCATACTGATGTGTCCTATCCAAAACTAATTGAAAAACTAGTAGGATACGCACAAGAACGCCACGCAGAAAAACAAAAGATTAAGCATACATTTTAATAAAAAGATTTCCACCTGGAACGGAAATTTACAGGGAGTTAAATGAAACACACAATATGCAGATAAACAGGCAGGGGTTGGGTCATCACGGGAAACGTTCCATAATACGTGATGTCAGCCCCTTCTCTGTGTATAAAGAATAGGAGGGACAACCAAAATGATAAAAAGGTCACTAAAAGAAATACAAGAAATGGCGAATGGCCAGCCAATCTCTTCAGAATACAGCGCCATCGTAGTAGAAGGTGTTTCCAAAGATACCCGTGAGGATATGAGCGGGAAATTGTACATACCAATTATCGGAGAAAATTTCAACGGCCATGCATTTGTCCGTGATGCTATCGAGAAAAAGGGAGCAGTTGCGTCCTTCTGGCAAAAAGATCAACCTGAGCCGCCAGCAGATCTGAACCTGATTTTTGTAGATGACACGATCGAAGCACTGCAGCATCTTGCAAGCAGTTATCGTAATGAAATCGGTATGAAGGTTGTGGGGATTACCGGAAGTAACGGAAAAACCACCACCAAAGATATGGTTACTTCTGTATTGGAGACAACATTCCGTGTGCATAAGACAGCAGGGAACTATAACAATCATATTGGCTTGCCGTTAACGATTCTATCCATGAAAGAGGATACGGAAGTCGCAGTGTTGGAAATGGGCATGAGCGGCCGGGGAGAAATCGAGTTGCTTTCTACTATCGCTAAGCCGGATGCTGCCGTCATCACCAATATCGGGGAGTCTCATATGCAAGACCTTGGTTCGCGTGAAGGGATTGCGGAAGCTAAGCTTGAAATTGCGAGCGGCCTGAAAGAAAACGGAAAGTTGATCATCAATGGTGATGAGCCGCTTTTGACGGAGAGAGTTGGAGGTAACGCGAACGTTATTCCATTCGGTTTAAAGGCTAACAATAACTACCAGGCAAGAGACATCACGTTAAAAGGGAGAGGCACTTATTTTATAATAGAAGAAACAGAGTACTTTATCCCGGTACTTGGTGCCCACAATGTGACAAATGCCCTTGCTGCCATCATTGTCGGAGAGCTTTTTGGTGTATCAGAAGAAAACCGCAAAAAGGGCTTGGAGCAACTGGTCATTACTGGTATGAGAAACGAAGTGGTGGAGACCTCTGGCGGGTGGACGGTCATTAATGATGCTTACAACGCAAGTCCCACTTCCATGAGAGCAGCATTGGATTTACTGGAAAGCCTGGACGGGTATGGGAAAAAGATTGCCGTGCTTGGAGACATGCTTGAACTTGGAGATATGGAAAAGACTTTTCACCATGAAATCGGTCAATATGTAAAAGGGAAGAAGGTGGATTATGTGTTCACATTCGGTGCTCTCGGCATGGAGATCGCAAAAGGTGCCCAGGAAGTAATGGAGCCTTCCCGTGTCAAACCGTTCATGAACAAACAAGAATTAACCCGCCGACTGCTACCTATTTTAGAGTCCGGTGATGTGGTAATGGTTAAAGGCTCACGGGGCATGAAGCTAGAAGAGGTTATTGAAGCGATTAAGTAATTCTTTCTTTTCAAAGGAATACAAAGTTCTACTTATGAGAAAATTAAAAGTAAGCGTTTTGCATTGCAAAGAATGGTATGGAGAGAAAAATATTTTACCGATTTATTCGGCAGAGGAGCGCGGTTGAAAGCGTAACCTCCTATAAGTTGGCATTAACCTTTATTGCTATTTAGTAACCAAAGTGTTATGATAACAGGTAATGTGTTTAATATGTCTACTTATAAAGATTAGGCAAGCGCCAAGACGCGTGCCTAATTTATTAATTTGTATAGATAAAGGAGTAGGAATAATTTGGCGTTATTTAAAGAATTAGGTTTATCAGAAGAAATCATGAAGTCAATCGACAAAATGGGGTTTGAAGAAGCTACCCCTATCCAATCGGAAACGATTCCTGTTGCATTAACTGGTAAAGATGTTATCGGTCAAGCTCAAACAGGTACAGGTAAAACGATTGCATTCGGTCTTCCATTGCTTGAAAATGTAGATGTGACAAACGACTCCATCCAAGGTATCGTTATCGCACCGACTCGTGAATTAGCTATCCAGGTTGCTGAAGAAATTTATAAAGCTTCTTACCATAAACGTGCTCGTGTTCTTTCCGTATTCGGTGGCCAGGACATCAGCAGACAGATTCGTTCATTGAAAAAGAACCCTCACATCGTAGTTGGTACTCCAGGTCGTTTACTTGACCATATCAACCGTAAGACTCTTCGTCTTCAAAGTGTGAACACGGTTGTTCTTGATGAGGCAGATGAAATGTTGAACATGGGATTCATCGAGGATATCGAAAAAATCCTTGCTGAAACACCAGAAAAGAAACAAACATTACTTTTCTCTGCTACAATGCCTGCACCAATCCGTGCAATCGCTGAGCGTTTCATGAGCGAGCCTGTAAGTGTAAAGGTACAAGCGAAAGAACTAACAATATCCAACATCCAACAATTCTACGTGGAAGTTCCCGAAAAGAAGAAGTTTGACACATTGACTCGTCTTCTTGACATCCAGTCTCCAGAGCTTGCTATCATCTTCGGCCGTACAAAGCGCCGTGTAGATGAGCTATCTGACGCATTGAACGTGCGCGGATACTCTGCAGAAGGAATTCACGGTGACCTTTCTCAAGCGAAGCGTATGAGTGTACTTCGCAAGTTTAAAGAAGGTTCCATCGACGTACTTGTTGCAACAGACGTAGCTGCTCGTGGACTTGATATTTCTGGTGTAACACACGTTTATAACTTTGACATCCCGCAAGATCCTGAAAGCTATGTTCACCGTATTGGACGTACAGGTCGCGCTGGTAAGAGCGGATTGGCGATCACATTCGTCAGCCCTCGTGAAGTTAGCTACTTGCACCATGTAGAACGTGTAACAAAACGTAAAATGGATAAATTGAAGGCGCCAACTCTAGACGAAGCACTAGAAGGCCAACAAAAAATGTCCATGGAAAAATTAACGCAAGCGGTTGAATCGCAAAACCTTGGTTTCTACCGTAACGCAGCGGAACAATTACTTGAAGAGCACGATGCAGTAACACTTGTATCTGCAGCTTTGAAATTGTTCACAAAAGAGCCGGATGAAACTCCAATCCGTCTTACTGAAGAAGCACCTATGCACTCTAGAAGAGGCGGCGGCGGTGGTGGTGGCCGTGGCGGCGACCGCAACCGTAGTGGTGGAAAAAGTTCTAGCGGCGGTGGAAAAGGCGGCTGGAACAAGCGTTCCGACAGCCGTGGCGGCAAGCCAGGCGGCGGTTCTGGTTCAAGAGACGCAAGCGCTAAGCGCCAAGGCTACAAACGTTCTTCTCGCAAAGAGCGCGTATAATTAACATTTCATTTGCAGAAGCTCGAGAACTGACTGGGATACCAGTTAGTTTTCGGGCTTTTTTATTGTGGGGGAGGCAGGGGTTTAAGCTCTCTACAATCGGAGTTTATGTAAAAAAATGGGTTCTCTGTGCCCGACCGGCCGGCCACGGGATCGAGGTGAAATGTCCAATAGACCGGTTCTCTACACCCGACCGGCCATGGGATCGAGGTAAAATGTCCAATAGAACGGTTCTCTATGCCCGACTGTCCACGGAATCGAGGTGAACTGTCCAATAGACCTGTTCTCTACGCCCGACCGTCCACGGGATCGAGGTGAAATGTCCAATAGAACGGTTCTCTATGCCCGACCGGCCATTGAATCGAGGTAAAATGTCCAATAGAACGGTTCTCTATGCCCGACCGGCCATGGGATCGAGGTGAAATGTCCAATAGACCTGTTCTCTACGCCCGACCGGCCATTGAATCGAGGTAAAATGTCCAATAGACCGGTTCTCTACGCCCGAACGACCAGGGATCGAGGTGAACTGTCCAATAGACCGGTTCTCTACGCCCGACCGACCATCAAATCCGAGTAAGCTGTCCAATAGAACCCAGATAAATACCAGTTCCCCCTATTTTTAAATCAAAACCGTCCCACCTCCCCAGAGCCCCCCTTAAAAAGAACAAAACTCGGGCATACTACTTCTAAACATTTCCCAACCAAAAGGAGGTCCCACACCTACCATGACCATAGTAAAACTCGGTTACGTCGCCATGAGCGTGCAGCTCACCAATGCCTCACCGTCCAAAACGATGACCTTTGCCCAGTTCAGCAAAATCAAGGATCGGGAAGCGGCCATTGAGAAGCTTGAGCGTATATCAATCGAGAACCTAGAGAACTGTCTGAGACTACTCAGGCACAATATCGCAAACGACATTCGGTTTTTTCGGTTTAGTTCCAAGTTGATCCCACTTGCAAACCATGAAGAAGTGAAAGACTGGAAGTTCATGCGGCCTCTCAAAGACATCTTGTCCGAAATAGGGGATTATATCGATGAAAACCCGATGCGTGTGGATTTTCACCCGGATCATTTTGTGCTACTGAACTCTAAGAAAAAAGAAATCATCAACCAGACCATTAAGACACTCAGTATGCACCGCTCTCTTCTAAAAGGAATGCGGGTTCCGACCGAGCATCGGTGTGTCTTGCATATTGGCGGGGGATATGATGACCGGGAGTTGGCGCTGGAGCAGTTTATCCATAACTTTGCGCTGGTTCCGCAGCCTATCCAGGAAATGCTGATTCTCGAAAATGATGATACGACATTCCACTTGCGAGATGCTTTATATGTTTGTGAAAAACTGAATGTACCGCTCGTTTTTGATTACCATCATCACCTTGCCCATTTTGAGGAGGAAGCAGAAGGATGGAAGCAGGATTGGGAGCGGGTAGTGCAAACATGGGAGCATTCCCCGCTGCCTGTAAAAATGCATATTTCGAGCCCGAGGGACGAAAAGAATTTCCGGGCCCATGCGGATTATGTGGATTCTAAAATGTTTATGGATTTCCTCCAAGGCATCAGAGGAAGCGTACCGGAGATCCATTGTATGATTGAAGCAAAGAAAAAAGATGAAGCGCTTTTTCAGCTGATGAAAGAGATGAAAAATTATACTGAGATAGAAATCATTGATGGAGCCTCTTTCAAAATTAAATAGAATTTTCCAACTGCGGACATCCATAGTATACTAGGAAAAGCGACAACTAGAATGTTTTTTTTGGGGGGAGAGCACATGAGGCCGGAGCCTAAACAAATGATAGATAGAAAAGCACTTTCGGTATGGAGAATCTCCGCCGCACTGAATTCATTATTTTACGTCCTGCTTTTTGGGGGATTTTGGTTTATACAACGTTCGTTTGAATTTCCATGGTGGACACTGCTGATTGCGGGATTGCTTTTTGTAATCATCTTCTTATTTACAGTTGTAATTTTCCCGACGATGCAGTGGAAACGTTGGAGGTTTGACGTGCATGAGCATGAAATTGACTTGCAACATGGCATTTTTATCAAAAAGAGGACCTTGGTGCCGATGGTTCGTGTGCAGCACGTTGATACACGGCAGGGGCCGATTTTGAAAAAGTTCCACCTCTCCACGGTGCTCATTTCAACTGCGGCGACGATTCATGAAATACCGGCTCTCGATGAAGAGCAGGCGGACCAAGTCAGGGATTACATATCCAGGCTTGCGAGGGTGACAGAAGATGATGTCTGAGAAAAAGAGGATGCATCCTGCCGCAATCGTAGTAGCTTTTTTCAAACAACTGCGTGAACTCTTGTTTCCAATTATTATTTTCGTATTCTTTGGTAGCAGTTCTGGAGAAGGATTCTTCGGGATTATTTACATAATGGTGATGGTCTTGTGGCTGGCAGGCTTGATTGGAGTCGGGGTCATTTCTTGGTATCGATTTTACTATTGGATCGAAGACGGGGAGCTGCGGATGGAATACGGTGTTTTCGTAAGAAAGCGCCGCTTCATTCCGCAAGAAAGAATTCAGACGCTGGATACCTCTGAAGGGATAATACAGCGGATGTTTGGTCTGGTGAAGGTGCAAATCGAAACAGCTGGTGGCGGAGCGGAAGCAGAAGCAAGTTTAACTGCGGTTACAAAAGAAGAAGCAAGCAGGCTGAGGGAAGCTTTGTTGTATCACAAAAATAAAGCGGAGACAGTTGAGGAAGGTTTTGAGTTGTATGGACCACGATTACCTATTCAACAGGAACCTGACATCCAACCAACAGAAAAGCCAACTTACCATGCATCATGGAAAACACTATTCATTGTCGGGACAACCTCAGGAGGGATAGGTGTCGTCCTATCAGCAGTCATTGCATTCACTTCCCAGTTCGATCAGTTTGTCCCATATGATGATATTGTCGATCGTTTCGGGATGGTTTTGCAGACTAGTGTGTACTTGATAGCTTCGATTATTTTTATTGTTTTGTTTCTGTCATGGCTCATTTCGATCGTGATGACCATGTTTAAATACGGAAATTTCACCGTCGTCAAACAGGACGAGGAGCTGTTGATCTCCAGGGGGATTATTGAAAAGCGGCAACTGACCATTTCGCTGAAAAGAATTCAAGCGATAAGAATCTCGCAAAATTTATTAAGGCAACCTTTCGGATATGCCACCGTTTATGTGGAGAGTGCAGGAAGTTCTGGAGGAAAGGAATCTGATTTTTCCACGATTCTTTTTCCGTTACTGAAGGTATCTGAGGTGGAAGCTCACTTGAAGGAGTTTGTTCCGTCGTATCTTCTTTCGCCAGCGGTTCAGGGTCTTCCGAGACGATCGATGGCACGCTATCTGATCAGAATGATGGTACCAGCCACCCTTCTTTCTATCCCATTCGCCTATTTTTTTCAACCATATGGATATCTTGCTTTTCTTTCCGTTGCGATAGCAGGATTGTTGGGTTATAGCCAATACAAGGCTGCGGGATGGGCAGTTGGCAAAGAGCAATTGCAACTTTCCTACCGCCATTTGAGTAAAAATACGGTCCTTGTTCGGAAAAAAAGGATTCAATCCTTTGAGCTGAGGGAGTCGTTTTTTCAAGGGAAAAGAAAGCTTTTTACGATTAAAGCTGCCATTAAAACTGGTCTTGGAGGCAAAAACTTTCAAGTGGTGGACGTGGAACAGAATGACGGAGAACGGATTTATGAATGGTATTCTTATGAAAAAAAGCAAGGGGATGTCATGTAAACCGACAACCCTTGCTTTTGTTTTTCGTTAATAACTTCATATAAACCTTGAAAGTATCCCAAATAGCACTAGTGCAATTAAGACAATCCATACTATATTCTGTTTTCCGCTTCTCGGTGCGCTTGGTCTGCCGATGTTAGGGAAGATTGCGCGCAAGGTCCTTGGGGAGCTCGCTCGCCCTCTTCCCAGGAAGAATGGTGCTAAGACCGTTCCGGCAAAAAATCCGAATAAGTGGGCGACCACATTGATATTGGAGTTCAGGAATGTCATGACAAGCCCAACTGCCAAAATCGTCAGGATTACTTGGGAGTTCGCTCGATCTAATAGGTCTGGGCGTAAGAAAACCATGTAAAAATAGAGCCCGAAAATTGCAAAGATGGCACCAGAAGCACCGAGATGACTGTACAGATCATGTTTTAATAGTAAGGTGGCGACGTTGGCAAGGATTCCGCCGAGCAAATAGAAAATAATGAATTTCACTTTACCGAGCATCCGTTCTACAGCGGGACCGAACAGGACAAGGGAAAGCGAATTGAATAAGAAGTGAGTCAAGCTGGCGTGCAGGAAAATCGGGGTAACTAGCCGCCACCACTCTCCTTGCCAGATAAGTAAATTGAATCCGACTGTAAGATTTAGGATGGTTCCGGAAAATTGGACAACCAGCCAGAGGATAAGATGGATAGCAACGATTGTGGTAATAATAGGATATACTCTTGTAAAAGTACGAAAGTTTTCCGTTCGGACGAACATCCGCTTCACCCCTTGTTCTTTTCATTAGTTCTTTTTAGAGTACCATGTTAACACCCAAAAGTCTTTTGAGGAGAATCAGAATATATATCATTATTATATGAAAGAGGTTGGTCCAAGTATGATTATCGGAACTGGAATAGACATTGTGGAGCTTGCCCGCATAGGAAAATTGATGGATCGTCAGCCTAACTTTGTGGACCGCATTCTCACATTGCCGGAGAAAGAGAAGTTCCTATCGCTTAGCGCGAAACGAAAAGTGGAATTCCTCGCAGGGCGTTTTGCGGCAAAAGAAGCCTTTTCCAAAGCAAAAGGAACCGGTATAGGCAAAGAGTTGAGCTTTCAAGACATGACGATCGTCTCGACAGATAAAGGAAAGCCTTATTTTGAGGCACCTTCCATGGAGAAGGAAAGGGTGCACCTGTCCATATCCCATAGTGATCAGTACGCCATTGCACAAGTAATTATCGAAAGCTTGTCAAGCTAGTCTGCATATTCCCTGAAACAGGCTCATATACATAGTTCAGAAAGGAGACAAGGTGTACAAGTAAGAGGTGCAGCCAACCAGCAATACTGCGTTAAGAAGCGGCGGGCCTGTAGTCTCTACACTCTCACTTTTCTCTAAACTAATCATGTAATGAAGGCAAAGGGGATGAATAATTTGAGAAAAGCATGGCTATTGTTAGTGGTTGGCCTTGTGAGTATCCTTGTTCTCGCAGGGTGCGGTACAAAATCAAAAGAAGATGTAACAGCTTCTCTTAGTTCCAAAGTGGAAGAAATGAAGGGGTATGAATCCAATGCGAAGATGACCCTTCAAACAGGCGCGGAGCCACAAGTGTATGAAGTGCAAATCGGGCACAACAAACCGAACTATTACAAAGTGAATTTGAAAAACGCGGAAAAGGATCAAAGTCAGATCATCATCCGTAATGATGAAGGTGTATTCGTCTTGACGCCGGCGCTGAACAAGAGCTTCCGCTTCCACAGTGAGTGGCCGCAAAACAGCAGCCAAGCCTATCTGTTCGAATCGCTTGTAAATGACATCAAAAACGATCCGGAAGCAACATTCACTGCGACGGAAGAACACTATGTATTCGAAACGAAAACAAACTATCAAAATAATAAGCTTCTCCCGACTCAGGAAATCACGCTGAGCAAGAAAGACTTGTCACCGGTTTCCGTAAAAGTGATGGATCCCGATAAAAAGCCATTGGTTCTAGTCGAGTTCTCTGACTTCAAATTTGATGCAAGCTTTGATGCGGATGCATTTGATGTGAAAAAGAATATGACTGGAGCACGTGCAAGCCTAGAGTTGCCTGCATCCGGACCTGTTACAGAAGAGTCGGATGAGTTTTCGGCCATGACACCGCTTGATACGCCTGCCGGTACAGACCTTAAAGAAGAAACGGTTGTGGAAACAGCGAATGGAAAACGTGTGGTCATGACATATGAAGGCACGAAAACCTTCACATTGATCCAAGAAAAAGCGCGTAACTCGGAAGTGCCGACATCCCAGCTTGTAAACGGTAACCCGGCAGACCTTGGCTTCACCGTCGGAGCCATGACAGAAAACAGCCTAACATGGACCTACCAAGGCGTAGACTTCACCCTTGCATCCAAAGACCTCACCCAAGAAGAAATGCTCATGGTCGCCCGCTCCGTCCAAGGCGCAGCCATCAAATAATAAAGCACCAATCAGCAGGCCCGTTGGAGACGGGCCTGTATTTTTTTGTGGAAAAGGGTCAGACCCCCAAAGGATTTTCGCTCATCGTGTCGAAGGGGCTTTCTTCACATGACTTTGGGGGATTTTTTCGTTATGATAGGTACATATTAGTTTGAGGTTGTAGATTGGTAAAGGAAGTGCTAGGTAGATGTCGAGCTTTCATCGGGACACGTGGGTTGAAGTGGATTTGGATTGTATATATGAGAATGTAAGAGCGATACAGGAACATGTCACGAAGGATGTGACGGTGATTGCGGTCGTTAAGGCGAACGCTTACGGCCATGGAGATGCGCAAGTTGCGAATGTGGCGTTGGAAGCGGGTGCAAAGTATCTTGCTGTTTCCTTTTTGGACGAGGCGATGTCATTAAGGCAGCAAGGAATAACAGCTCCTATCCTTGTGCTGGGTGCTTCAAGGGTTTCGGATTTGCCGCTTGTTGCGAAAGAAGGTATTACCCTCACTGTTTTCCGAAAAGAATGGGTAGAGGAAGCGTGTACTGCATATCATGGGTCGGAAGTGGTTAAACTTCATCTGAAACTTGATACTGGCATGGGACGTATTGGGGCAAGAACACAAGAAGAAGTCGGGCAAATACTAGATCAGATAGAAAAAGCCCCTAACCTGCAAATAGAAGGGATTTATACGCATTTTGCCACGGCGGATGAATTGCAATCAGAATATGTGGAACAACAGTTTCAAAGGTTTCACACATTAGTCAATGAGATAACCAATCACTACGCAATTCCGATGATCCATTGCGGAAACAGTGCCACGACTCTTCGGTTTCCAACAAGGATCTTTAACGCGGTGCGTGTTGGGATCGCTATGTACGGATTGACACCGTCGCCGGAAATGGAACCAGAACTTCCTTTTCCGTTAAAAGAGGCATTTTCCCTTCATACTAAACTCGTTCATGTGAAGAAACTCTCCATCGGAGAAAGTGTGAGTTACGGAGCAACCTACACGACGAAAGAAGAAGAGTGGATTGGGACAGTGCCTGTTGGCTATGCGGATGGTTGGATTAGAAAACTGCAAGGAATGAACATTCTCGTAGATGGAAAGCTCGCTCCAATTGTTGGAAGGATCTGTATGGATCAGTTTATGATTAAATTGCCTCATGAACTTCCAATTGGGACCAAGGTGACGCTCATTGGAAAACAGGGTGGCAAGAAAATCAGTTCGAACGATGTGGCTGCAAAGCTTGACACCATCAACTATGAGGTGCCGTGCATGATCAGTTACCGCGTACCCCGCATGTTTTTACGGAATGGGAGTATAATGGAAGTGAGAAACTATCTGCAAGACAAACCATTAGAATAGTAAATGGTAATTTTCTGCATAAAAAAGGGCTTATATAGTGATAATAGAGAAGAATTCACTAAATGGACTTTGCATTTATCAGCAATGATGGTATTATGGAATATGGAATAGTATTATGTGTCTGTAGTTCTTGGAGGTGTATGCTGTGTCTGAATCCAGCGCAACAACTGAAATCTTGATTCGATTACCTCAAAACTTAGTGTCGGAATTAGATGGTTTGGTAAAACAAGAAAACGGCAATCGAAATGAATTAATCTTTCAAGCAACAAAGATGTATCTTCGCGAGCGCAAAAAGCGTCAGATTCGCGAGTCCATGAGACGTGGCTACATGGAAATGTCTAAAATCAATCTAAACATTGCATCTGAAGCTTTCTTGGCTGAATACGAGGCGGAGCATACGGTTGAACGCTTAGTTAGCGGGGGGTAATCATTTGATTGTCAAACGCGGTGACGTTTATTTTGCTGATTTATCCCCGGTTGTTGGGTCTGAGCAAGGAGGCGTTCGACCAGTACTTGTCATACAAAATGATATCGGAAATCGATTTAGCCCGACCGTTATAGTAGCTGCCATTACTGCTCAAATCCAAAAAGCCAAACTCCCAACACATGTAGAAATCGATGCGAAGCGTTATGGTTTTGAACGTGACTCTGTTATCCTGCTCGAACAAATTCGAACGATTGATAAACAAAGATTGACGGACAAAATCACTCATCTTGACGAAGAGATGATGGACAAAGTGGATGAGGCGCTTCAAATAAGTTTAGGACTTATTGACTTTTAATATGTTGAATCCGTTTTATCGATAAGAAGCTATTCACAAGCGCGTGAGTAGCTTTTTTATTTTGCGGAAATCAACAGAGGTGTTACACTAATTGGACTCCTCATTTCTAAAAAGATACCACCATAATTAGGTAAATAAACCACAATTATGGGTGAAATGGGATTAAACATATTTGACTTTTAAAACAATTAAAATTTATAGTTGTATTAGTATAGCTAAAATTATTGTCGAGTTTTTTAAATATATCTATTACCGAAAAAGGAGCCGGGATAATGAATCATGAGATAATTAATTACATTGAGGAAAATCGTGAAACAATCTTCAATCAATGGATAGCAGGAATGGACGAAATCGGAGAAAAGAAAGAATTCAAAGCGATCTCTGATAAGGTCTATTTGAGTACAAGCCGTGAATACATTAACCTGCTGTTAAATAATATCAGCAAAAATTCGGATGACCTATCAAATGTGTTGACGGACTTTGCTGAGAAGATTGTTCGATTTGGCTGGCCGCTTATATATGTAACAGAAGGTTTATCGCTTTTTGGAAAAATCGTATATGAAGGAATGACAAATGAGGTGGATGACAGCCGCAAAGTCTCCTTAATTTACGATTTTGAACAATGGTTACGCCCGGTAAACAATGAAATCTTACAATCGTATACAGGTTCTTGGGAACATACGGTTTCCATGCAGAAAATTGCTTTACAAGAATTGGCTGCTCCTCTTATCCCGGTGTTTGATGGTATTTCCGTCATGCCGCTAGTCGGTACGATTGATACAGAACGTGCAAGACAAATCATGGAAAACCTTTTGCAAGGTGTCGTAAAGCATCGTGCGGAAGTTGTACTAATAGATATTACAGGTGTACCTGTTGTCGATACAATGGTAGCGCACCATATTATCCAGGCTGCTGAAGCGGTACGCCTTGTCGGCGCGAAATGCTTGTTAGTAGGCATTCGTCCTGAAATTGCTCAAACTATTGTCAATTTAGGTATTAACCTAGATCAAATCATTACGAAGAACTCCCTGAAAAAAGGGATTGCGACAGCGCTTGAAATGACGAACAGACAAATTGTGACTGCGGGGGATCCAGAGTGAGAATACCTATATTAAAGCTTCACAATTGCCTTTTAATCTCGATTCAATGGGAATTAGATGATCAAACTGCGTTGCAATTTCAAGAAGATCTACTAAATAGAATACATGAAACAGGAGCTAATGGAGTCGTCATTGATTTGACCTCTGTTGATATGATTGATTCATTTATTGCAAAAGTGCTTGGAGATGTAATCAGCATGTCGAAACTTATGGGAGCGCAAGTCGTTCTGACTGGGATTCAGCCTGCTGTAGCCATCACTTTAGTCGAACTTGGAATCCAATTGGATGAAGTGTTCACAGCACTAGATTTGGAAAAGGGTCTAGAGAAATTACAACAGGAACTGGGGGAGTAAATGATGACTGTCCAATCCTGTGTAAAAATAAGAAATGAATGGGACATAGTAGCTGCCCGGCAAATGGGTAGGAATGTTGCCAAGGATCTGGGTTTCGGCACAGTAGACCAAGCGAGGATAACTACTGCCATTTCAGAGTTGGCTCGAAATATTTATTTGTATGCAGGTACAGGTCAAATATGTATAGAAGAAATGGATGAGTACGGAAAAAGAGGCCTGAAAGTGGTTGCCACAGATGATGGCCCAGGTATTTCCGACATCCGACAGGTAATGGAAGACGGCTTTTCCACATCCGGAGGCCTTGGAGCCGGATTGCCTGGAGTTAAGCGGTTGATGGACTCGTTCCAGATTGATTCATCTTCTGGGGAAGGGACGACAATCCACGCCGTAAAGTGGGTTCGCTAGAAGGGGGGATAACCCATGAATTACGAAAAATTAGAGTCAGAATATAAAGAAATACTCTCTGCCTATCTGAACCGCCAGTCGGAGGAAGCTCTGTACAAAGGGCAGGAATTCAGTCGCAGATTACTTGCGGAAAAAGTTTCTCCCGAAGAAATTATCAGTGTGCATAAAGCAATGCTGCAAGATCTTTCTCCTGAGATACCGGACAATATTCTGCATTCTTTAGACTTCCTGCTTGAAGTGATGATCGGGTATGGGATTGCATACAGGGAGCACCAAAGTTTGCGCCACAGACAACAGGAGATTCAGACGGAGATCGAAATAGCAGTAAACGTCCAGCAGACGTTGTTGGAGACAAAGATCCCTGAAACAGACTCAGTGGAGATCGGTGCAATAAGCGTCCCTGCTAAACTTATGAGCGGTGACTATTACCATTTTGTTCATAGCGAGAAAGATTCATTTAGTGTTGCCATTGCGGATGTCATCGGGAAAGGCATCCCGGCTGCCATGTGTATGAGCATGATTAAATACGCAATGGATAGTTTGCCAGATACTAGAGTTGCCCCAAGCTATGTGCTTGGCAACTTAAATAGAGTGGTGGAGCAGAACGTAGATGCCAGCATGTTCATCACCATGTTCTACGGAATGTATGACCTTCACAAACACCTCTTCTCATTCTCTTCTGCGGGGCACGAACCACCGTTGTATTTTGATGCGAAGAAAAATGAATTCTATGAGCTTGATGCCAGAGGTCTTGTCCTTGGAATCGACAGACTCGCAACCTATCAACAGTATGAAAAGCGAATAGAAGTTGATGACATGGTGATCCTTTTCTCTGATGGAGTAACAGAATGCCGAACAGAGGAAGGATTTATCGAGGTTGATAAAATAATAGATTTAATCAGGTCTTATATACACTTACCGCCTCAAGCCATCGTGGAGCTTGTTTATAGAGACTTGGAGAAAATCCAGGACTTTCAGCTCAGGGATGACTTTACTTTAATTATTTTGAAAAGAAAGGTTTAAATGTTTGAGAAGCGGGTATTTAGTATTGGGATGACCTAAAAATGGAATTCTAATTCATGTTTGAGGTGACGAAAGAATGAATATGGACATTCAAATAAAAGAAGAATTAAATCAGACGCTTGTCGTCCTAGAAGGGGAAATAGACGCCTATACTGCACCAAAGGTAAAGGAAAAGGTTGCCCCGTTATTAGAAGGTTTCACTGGAGAACTAGTTTTTGATTTATCCAACGTAAATTATATGGACAGCACAGGCTTAGGGATGTTTGTAGGATTCTTTAAAACCGTAAAAGCAAACAACGGTGTCTTTCGTCTGGTAGGGTTATCGGATCGTTTGAAGAGATTGTTTGACATTACTGGTCTAGCAGGAATCATGGAAATAAAATAGGCTCTTATAGGAGCCGTTAAATAAGTTCACTTAAAGGTGGGGGAACAATGAACCGGGCTTATGATTATATAGAAATGTCGTTTCCAGCGAAGGCGGAGTACGTAGGCGTTATCCGACTTACCTTATCTGGAATTGCGAATCGTATGGGATTTTCATACGATGAAATTGAAGATATCAAAATAGCGTTAAGTGAAGCTTGCACCAATGCGGTCGAGCATGCTTATAAGCAGGACGAAAAAGGGAATATTCGAATCGGATTCGGTATTTACAGAGACCGACTCGAGTTAGTGGTAGCTGACAATGGACAAAGTTTTGATTTTGACAAAGTAAGAGAAGAATTAGGTCCATACACCGAGTCGCAACCAGTAGAAACTTTGCCAGAAGGAGGGTTAGGATTATTCTTAATCCAAACGCTGATGGATGATGTGAAGGTGCACAGCAATCAGGGCGTTACAGTCTTCATGACAAAGTATGTACAAGGAGAGCAGGTGGAAAGGGATGCGGAGTCAATCTCAGTCCAGTAAGCTGGATGTTAATATGCTGTTAGAGCGGTACCAACAAGACGGTTGTGAAGTATCGCAGTTGCAATTAGTAGAGAATTATACTGCACTTGTTGAATCCATCGCTCGCAAGTATTCAAGAGGCAAAGCCTTTCATGAAGACCTTTCCCAAGTAGGGATGATCGGATTGCTCGGTGCCATGAAGCGTTTTGATGCAAGCTTTGGCCGAAGTTTTGAAGCATTTGCCGTTCCGACGATCATCGGAGAAATTAAACGATTCCTTCGAGATAAAACATGGAGCGTTCATGTTCCACGCAGAATCAAGGAAATCGGTCCAAAGATAAAGTCCGCTGTGGAAGAACTGACAAATGAACTTCAGCGTTCACCAAAAGTATTCGAAATTGCCGATTACTTGGAAGTAACCGAAGAAGAAGTGTTAGAAGCGATGGAGATGAGCCAGAACTATCAAGCTCTTTCTGTCGATAATGCCATTGAGGCCGACTCCGATGGAAGTACAGTCACCATTCTAGACATCGTAGGGAATCAGGATGCCGGTTTCGATCAAGTGGATCAGCAGCTTCTATTACAAAAAATATTCCATGTGCTTTCAGAAAGAGAAAAACAAATTATTGAATGCACATTTTTTAGTAATATGAGTCAAAAAGAAACAGGGGAAAAGCTGGGTATTTCGCAAATGCACGTTTCAAGACTGCAACGTAAAGCGCTAACCAAGCTGAAACAAGCATTCATGGAAGATAATGCAAATACGGAGATTTTCTCATGATCGAACAATTTAAACATGGAAAAGCGAACGTACATGCCTACCAGAATGCGAAAAACGGAATGTATTTCTGTGGGGACAGCTACTACGTAAGTACAACTGATGACTACTTTTTATGTGTAGTGGCAGATGGCTTAGGTAGCGGAGAATTTGCGCACGATGCTTCACAAGCAGTTATTTCCGCTGCCAAAGACCATGAGACAGAAGACGTTGCCGTCATCATGAAAGCATGTAACGAAGCGATGAAAAATAAGCGCGGGGCAGCGGTATCTGTGCTGAAAGTCAATTATGACCAGCAAGAAGTTGTGTATAGCTGCGTTGGGAATATTCGCTTTTTCTTATATCCTCCTACACAAAAGCTTATCTACCCACTTCCGGTCAAAGGCTACTTATCTGGAAAACCCCAAACTCTTAAAACTCATCGTTTTCCCTACAGTTCCAACATGAAATTTTTCATTCATTCTGATGGGCTGAACATTCCATCTGTAAAAAAATACATCAAAGATATCCCATCCGCCACATCCCTGCTAGAAATCGCAGCGATGTTCACAGGCAACGGAATGGACGATGTAACCATCATCTCAGGAGAGCTCCACTAGGGAGACCGTATTTGGCAACCTAGTTGATTGTAGTGGAAGGCACGAAGACTCCTATGGGAGGAAGGGTAAGGGAAGAGACCCCACAGGCTAGCCGAGGAGGCTTCCGGACCGCCCATGGAAAGCGAAGTGCCTGGAATGAAAATCAACAGTTAGATAATGTTTTAAAAATATTAGGGTTTTCAATTAAGCAAAGACTGACATTTTCATGTTAGTCTTTTTTCTTTGTCCGAATAATTTGCTAAAATAGAAGACGGGTTAAAATGTTGGGAGGCTGCAAAAGTGGAATGGAATGATAAAAACGAACAGTTGGTCAACCTATTAGTGAAAGACGTAGAAGTGACAAAAGGACAAGCCAAAAAAGTGATAGCACTTTTAGAAGAAGGCAATACCGTCCCTTTTATCGCCAGATACCGTAAAGAACAAACCGGCTCTCTAGACGAAGTTCAAATCAGAGCGGTCATGGAGAAATGGCAGTACATACAAAACCTTGAAAACAGAAAAGAAGAAGTTACTCGCCTGATCGAGGAACAAGGGAAACTCACACCAGAACTGAAAGCTAGCATTTTAAAATCAACCAAACTACAACAGGTGGAGGATCTTTACCGTCCATACAAACAAAAACGCCGTACAAAAGCGACAGTTGCAAAAGAAAAAGGATTGGAACCTTATGCTGAATGGCTTCTTACATTCCCGTCTTCGCCTTCACTTGAAGAAAAAGCTGCAGGTTTTCTCTCGGAAGAAAAAGAAGTGGCTACGGTGGAAGAGGTGTTAGAAGGAGCGAAGGATATTCTTGCGGAAACCTTTTCCGATGAACCAACTTATCGCCAATATATTCGCGATGTTACTTATAAGCAAGGCAAGGTAGTTTCAGCTGTTAAGAAGGCAGAAAAAGATGAAAAAGAAGTCTTTGCCATGTATTACGAGTATGAAGAGGCGATCTCGAAGATCCTACCGCATCGTATTTTAGCCGTAAATCGTGGAGAAAAAGAAGAGATCTTACGAATCTCCATTGCTGCACCGACTGAAAGGATCGTAGAATACCTTAATCGTCAAGTGATTAAACGAGAATCTTCTATTGCTACATCTCTTATAAAAGAAGCAATCGAGGATGGATACAAGAGATTGATTGAACCTGCGATAGAACGCGAGATCAGAAAAGAACTAACGGAAAAAGCGGAAGAACAGGCAATCCACATTTTCTCGGAGAACTTAAGAAACCTCCTTCTTCAACCACCGCTTAAAGGGCGAGTGGTGCTAGGTGTGGACCCTGCTTATCGAACAGGTTGCAAACTTGCAGTTGTCGATGAAACAGGCAAAGTTCTTCATATAAGTGTCATCTACCCGCACACATCTGGGGAGAAGAAAAAAGAAGAGTCCATTAGAAAATTATTGGATGTCCTGTCCACCTTTGATATCGAAGTGGTGGCGATAGGGAATGGGACGGCATCAAGGGAGACGGAGCAATTACTCGCAGATGTTATCCAACAAAGCGGAAAAAGCATCTCTTACTTGATCGTAAATGAAGCTGGAGCGAGTGTGTATTCGGCATCTGATTTGGCGAGAGAAGAATTTCCTGATCTGCAAGTAGAAGAAAGAAGCGCTGTCTCTATTGCCCGAAGACTGCAAGACCCGTTGGCAGAGCTTGTGAAAATTGATCCCAAATCGGTGGGTGTCGGTCAATACCAACACGACGTTACGCAAAAGCGCTTAGCAGAGTCCTTGAATTTCGTCGTGGAAACAGTCGTAAACCAAGTGGGAGTGAACGTAAACACTGCTTCCTCTTCTCTATTGCAATATGTAGCAGGGTTATCAAAAACGGTTGCAACCAATATTGTGAAGAAGCGGGAAGAAGAAGGGAAGTTCGCTAGCAGGTCAGATCTAAAAGGTATTCCGAGGCTAGGGGCAAAAACCTATGAACAATGTATCGGCTTTTTAAGAATTATAGATGGAAAACAACCATTGGACAGAACGGGAATCCATCCGGAAACCTATTCGGATGTTAAAAAACTATTAAAGCAGCTGGGAACATCTGAAAAAGACATTGGCACCGAAAAATTGCAGCAGGCTCTGAAAGATATAGATGTTGCCACGCTTGCCAAAGATTTGAATATAGGGCCAATCACCCTTCAAGATATCATCGATTCTCTTATCAGACCGGAAAGAGACCCTCGTGATGATATGCCTACCCCGCTTCTTAAGCAGGATGTTTTGAAAATGGAAGACTTGCAAAAAGGAATGGAACTAGAAGGAACGGTCCGAAACGTCGTGGACTTCGGTGCCTTTGTTGATATCGGAGTAAAGCAGGACGGCCTTGTCCATATTTCTAAACTAAGCAATCGTTTTGTAAAACATCCGCTCGATGTTGTCTCTGTCGGTGATATTGTCACTGTTTGGGTCGACGGTGTGGAAGTGAACAAAGGACGGGTCTCTTTGACCATGCTCCAACCGGAAAAGCAAGAAGTATAAGAAGATAAAACAGCCCCCGAACTGCCATAACTAGGCTGTCGGGGGTTTTCCTTATCAGCTATTCTTTTTATAATAGAAAAACCAACACTGATTCAACATCTTTATCTGATATCGATCCTTCTCCAGGTATGCGCGTTGCATCTGCTTCCTAAACCAAGATGGCATCTTCTCGTTACCCCCTTCAACCAATTTACTTGAAGGCTCATAATGAGGGGCTGTTTAGCTAAAGATTGTTTAAAGTTTAAAATAGTGAGAGTGCGAGTGGATTGGAGCGGAAGGCACTCGACTCCGGCGGGATGTAGCGGTAGACTTGAGACCCCTGAAGCGTTGTGAGGAGGCTCAAGCACCGCCCCGCGGAAAGCGAGTGCCTGCAGCGCAAAGGAACGGCAATACTTCAAAGAGAATTACAACAATCTCATACAAAACAGCCAAACATAATGACTTATTTTTTTCTATACTATGCAGTATAATGGGGAGGGTTCGAATGAAAGGAGGAGGACAAATGGACGACAAAGATCTACAGAAGTTAATAGAAGAAATTTCACTAGTGCATTTCAACAGACCCTTCCTTCACGAAGCCTCCTTTAATCACCGCCTAAAAACAACCGGAGGAAGATACCTCACTTCCACAAGTAACATTGAAATCAATAAGAAGTATTACGATGCACTAGGCATGGACGAACTAGTTGGTATCATCAAACATGAACTATGTCATTACCACCTTCATATACTAGGCAAAGGGTACAAGCACCGAGATGCCGATTTCCGCTTCTTATTGAAAAAGGTGGGTGCCCCAAGGTTCTGTACACCAATCCATGCACCAACATCCAAGCCGAAAAGTTATCGTATATATGAATGTGTAGACTGCCACCTGCAATATAAAAGAGTAAGAAGAGTGAATACAAACAAGTATAGATGTGGAAAATGTAGAGGGAAGTTAAGAGAACTAGAAAATCGTGTTGACATTCAGTCATGAAATATGATAATTTATTCTAGTCGCTGTTTTAAACAAACATTCGATGGCTACTATGATAATATAACTTTTAGTTCTAAAAAAACTTGACTTTTTAGTACAAGATTATTAAAATAAAAACAGTCGGTTGCGACGAATTACAACGTAAACTGACATACCGTAGCATTATTCCACCATAGCTCAGCGGTAGAGCATTCGGCTGTTAACCGAAGGGTCGTAGGTTCGAATCCTACTGGTGGAGCCATATGGAGAAGTACTCAAGTGGCTGAAGAGGCGCCCCTGCTAAGGGTGTAGGTCGTGTAAGCGGCGCGAGGGTTCAAATCCCTCCTTCTCCGCCATATTCAAGGCCCGTTGGTCAAGCGGTTAAGACACCGCCCTTTCACGGCGGTAACACGGGTTCGAATCCCGTACGGGTCACTATTAAGTGGGATGCAAAACATTCTTGTTTTGTTTCCCATTTCTATCCTGGAGGATTAGCTCAGCTGGGAGAGCACCTGCCTTACAAGCAGGGGGTCGGCGGTTCGATCCCGTCATCCTCCACCAGAAGGACTTATTATTTCACCATCTTCGATGGGCTATAGCCAAGCGGTAAGGCATCGCACTTTGACTGCGACATGCGTTGGTTCGAATCCAGCTAGCCCAGCCAACTTTATATGATGTATGCGGGTGTGGCGGAATTGGCAGACGCGCTAGACTTAGGATCTAGTGTCTTTGACGTGGGGGTTCGAGTCCCTTCACCCGCACCATACATTTTCACTAGCCATTCATATTCGCGGTCGTGGCGGAATGGCAGACGCGCTAGGTTGAGGGCCTAGTGGGGGCAACCCCGTGGAAGTTCGACTCTTCTCGGCCGCACCAAAAACACTGAAAAAATATTTTCGAAAAAGTGTTGACGCGAAATGCTAGATTTGATATTATAGTTAAGTCGCCTCTGAGAGGGACATCAAATAAACAACTTATCGTAAAGCGCCCGTAGCTCAATTGGATAGAGCGTTTGACTACGGATCAAAAGGTTAGGGGTTCGAGTCCTCTCGGGCGCGCCATTACTTTTAAAGTAAACGGGGAGTAGCTCAGCTTGGTAGAGCACTTGGTTTGGGACCAAGGGGTCGCAGGTTCGAATCCTGTCTTCCCGATTTTGAATATCGCGGGTGTAGTTTAATGGTAAAACCTCAGCCTTCCAAGCTGATGTCGTGGGTTCGATTCCCATCACCCGCTCCATAATATTGAATGATCTTTGAAAACTAAACAAAACAACAGCGTCATAACGTCGGTTCTACGGAACACGACAAAATGATTTTAAGTAACACAAGCTAGCAAATTTTGAGCAAAAGCTCAGACTCTTTATTGGAGAGTTTGATCCTGGCTCAGGACGAACGCTGGCGGCGTGCCTAATACATGCAAGTCGAGCGGACCTTTTAAAAGCTTGCTTTTGAAAGGTCAGCGGCGGACGGGTGAGTAACACGTGGGCAACCTGCCTGTAAGACTGGGATAACTTCGGGAAACCGGAGCTAATACCGGATAATATAAAGAACCTCCTGGTTCTTTATTGAAAGATGGTTTCGGCTATCACTTGCAGATGGGCCCGCGGCGCATTAGCTAGTTGGTGAGGTAACGGCTCACCAAGGCGACGATGCGTAGCCGACCTGAGAGGGTGATCGGCCACACTGGGACTGAGACACGGCCCAGACTCCTACGGGAGGCAGCAGTAGGGAATCTTCCACAATGGACGAAAGTCTGATGGAGCAACGCCGCGTGAGCGATGAAGGCCTTCGGGTCGTAAAGCTCTGTTGTTAGGGAAGAACAAGTGCGAGAGTAACTGCTCGCACCTTGACGGTACCTAACCAGAAAGCCACGGCTAACTACGTGCCAGCAGCCGCGGTAATACGTAGGTGGCAAGCGTTGTCCGGAATTATTGGGCGTAAAGCGCGCGCAGGTGGTCCTTTAAGTCTGATGTGAAAGCCCACGGCTCAACCGTGGAGGGTCATTGGAAACTGGGGGACTTGAGTGCAGAAGAGGAAAGTGGAATTCCAAGTGTAGCGGTGAAATGCGTAGAGATTTGGAGGAACACCAGTGGCGAAGGCGACTTTCTGGTCTGTAACTGACACTGAGGCGCGAAAGCGTGGGGAGCAAACAGGATTAGATACCCTGGTAGTCCACGCCGTAAACGATGAGTGCTAAGTGTTAGAGGGTTTCCGCCCTTTAGTGCTGCAGCTAACGCATTAAGCACTCCGCCTGGGGAGTACGGTCGCAAGACTGAAACTCAAAGGAATTGACGGGGGCCCGCACAAGCGGTGGAGCATGTGGTTTAATTCGAAGCAACGCGAAGAACCTTACCAGGTCTTGACATCCTCTGACACTCCTAGAGATAGGACGTTCCCCTTCGGGGGACAGAGTGACAGGTGGTGCATGGTTGTCGTCAGCTCGTGTCGTGAGATGTTGGGTTAAGTCCCGCAACGAGCGCAACCCTTGATCTTAGTTGCCAGCATTCAGTTGGGCACTCTAAGGTGACTGCCGGTGACAAACCGGAGGAAGGTGGGGATGACGTCAAATCATCATGCCCCTTATGACCTGGGCTACACACGTGCTACAATGGACGGTACAAAGGGCAGCAAAACCGCGAGGTCGAGCCAATCCCATAAAACCGTTCTCAGTTCGGATTGCAGGCTGCAACTCGCCTGCATGAAGCCGGAATCGCTAGTAATCGCGGATCAGCATGCCGCGGTGAATACGTTCCCGGGCCTTGTACACACCGCCCGTCACACCACGAGAGTTTGTAACACCCGAAGTCGGTGGGGTAACCTTTTGGAGCCAGCCGCCTAAGGTGGGACAGATGATTGGGGTGAAGTCGTAACAAGGTAGCCGTATCGGAAGGTGCGGCTGGATCACCTCCTTTCTAAGGAATGTACGCTTGTTGTTTTGTTTAGTTTTGAGAGAGCATTCTCTCATATTTGATAAGTCTTCGGATTTATCCTTAGACAATTCTTGCGAATTGTCATAGTTGTTCCTTGAAAACTAGATAATGTAACTAATATCAAGATATTCACAGAATATCGTTCATCTTAGTAATTTTCTTTATAGATATCATCGCTGATATCGACACATGACCATATTGGTCAACGGTTAAGTTATTAAGGGCGCACGGTGGATGCCTTGGCACTAGGAGCCGATGAAGGACGGGACTAACACCGATATGCTTCGGGGAGCTGTAAGTAAGCTTTGATCCGGAGATTTCCGAATGGGGAAACCCACTGTTCGTAATGGAACAGTATCCTTATCTGAATACATAGGGTATGGAAGGCAGACCCGGGGAACTGAAACATCTTAGTACCCGGAGGAAGAGAAAGCAAATGCGATTTCCTGAGTAGCGGCGAGCGAAACGGAATTAGCCCAAACCAAGAGGCTTGCCTCTTGGGGTTGTAGGACACTCAACATGGAGTTACAAAGGAACGGGGTAAATGAAGCGACCTGGAAAGGTCCGTCATAGAAGGTAAAAACCCTGTAGTTGAAACTTCGTTCCCTCCTGAGTGGATCCTGAGTACGGCGGGACACGAGAAATCCCGTCGGAAGCAGGGAGGACCATCTCCCAAGGCTAAATACTCCCTAGTGACCGATAGTGAACCAGTACCGTGAGGGAAAGGTGAAAAGCACCCCGGAAGGGGAGTGAAATAGATCCTGAAACCGTGTGCCTACAAGTAGTTAGAGCCCGTTAATGGGTGATAGCGTGCCTTTTGTAGAATGAACCGGCGAGTTACGATTACGTGCAAGGTTAAGTCGATGAGACGGAGCCGTAGCGAAAGCGAGTCTGAATAGGGCGAATGAGTACGTGGTCGTAGACCCGAAACCAGGTGATCTACCCATGTCCAGGGTGAAGTTCAGGTAACACTGAATGGAGGCCCGAACCGACTCACGTTGAAAAGTGAGCGGATGAGGTGTGGGTAGGGGTGAAATGCCAATCGAACCTGGAGATAGCTGGTTCTCTCCGAAATAGCTTTAGGGCTAGCCTCATGTGTTAGAGTCTTGGAGGTAGAGCACTGATTGGACTAGGGGTCCTCATCGGATTACCGAATTCAGTCAAACTCCGAATGCCAAAGACTTATCCATGGGAGTCAGACTGCGAGTGATAAGATCCGTAGTCAAGAGGGAAACAGCCCAGACCGCCAGCTAAGGTCCCCAAGTATACGTTAAGTGGAAAAGGATGTGGAGTTGCTTAGACAACCAGGATGTTGGCTTAGAAGCAGCCACCATTTAAAGAGTGCGTAATAGCTCACTGGTCGAGTGACTCTGCGCCGAAAATGTACCGGGGCTAAACGTATCACCGAAGCTGCGGACTGTTCTTACGAACAGTGGTAGGAGAGCGTTCTAAGGGCGTTGAAGCTAGACCGTAAGGACTGGTGGAGCGCTTAGAAGTGAGAATGCCGGTATGAGTAGCGAAAGAAGGGTGAGAATCCCTTCCACCGAATGCCTAAGGTTTCCTGAGGAAGGCTCGTCCGCTCAGGGTTAGTCGGGACCTAAGCCGAGGCCGAAAGGCGTAGGCGATGGATAACAGGTTGATATTCCTGTACCACCTCCACTCCGTTTGAGCAATGGGGGGACGCAGAAGGATAGGGTAAGCGCGCTGTTGGATATGCGCGTCTAAGCAGCAAGGCTGAGAAGTAGGCAAATCCGCTTCTTATTAAGGCTGAGCTGTGATAGCGAGGGAAATATAGTACCGAAGTTCCTGATTTCACACTGCCAAGAAAAGCCTCTAGCGAGGAGTATGGTGCCCGTACCGCAAACCGACACAGGTAGGCGAGGAGAGAATCCTAAGGTGAGCGAGAGAACTCTGGTTAAGGAACTCGGCAAAATGACCCCGTAACTTCGGGAGAAGGGGTGCTCTGTTAGGGTGTTAAAGCCCGAGAGAGCCGCAGTGAATAGGCCCAGGCGACTGTTTAGCAAAAACACAGGTCTCTGCGAAGCCGTAAGGCGAAGTATAGGGGCTGACGCCTGCCCGGTGCTGGAAGGTTAAGGGGAGAGGTTAGCGCAAGCGAAGCTTTGAACCGAAGCCCCAGTAAACGGCGGCCGTAACTATAACGGTCCTAAGGTAGCGAAATTCCTTGTCGGGTAAGTTCCGACCCGCACGAAAGGCGTAACGATCTGGGCACTGTCTCAACCAGAGACTCGGTGAAATTATAGTACCTGTGAAGATGCAGGTTACCCGCGACAGGACGGAAAGACCCCGTGGAGCTTTACTGTAGCCTGATATTGAATTTTGGTACAGCTTGTACAGGATAGGTAGGAGCCTGAGAAGCCGGAGCGCTAGCTTCGGTGGAGGCGTCGGTGGGATACTACCCTGGCTGTATTGAAATTCTAACCCGCAGCCCTTATCGGGCTGGGAGACAGTGTCAGGTGGGCAGTTTGACTGGGGCGGTCGCCTCCTAAAGAGTAACGGAGGCGCCCAAAGGTTCCCTCAGAATGGTTGGAAATCATTCGCAGAGTGTAAAGGCACAAGGGAGCTTGACTGCGAGACCTACAAGTCGAGCAGGGACGAAAGTCGGGCTTAGTGATCCGGTGGTTCCGCATGGAAGGGCCATCGCTCAACGGATAAAAGCTACCCCGGGGATAACAGGCTTATCTCCCCCAAGAGTCCACATCGACGGGGAGGTTTGGCACCTCGATGTCGGCTCATCGCATCCTGGGGCTGTAGTCGGTCCCAAGGGTTGGGCTGTTCGCCCATTAAAGCGGTACGCGAGCTGGGTTCAGAACGTCGTGAGACAGTTCGGTCCCTATCCGTCGTGGGCGCAGGAAATTTGAGAGGAGCTGTCCTTAGTACGAGAGGACCGGGATGGACGCACCGCTGGTGTACCAGTTGTCTTGCCAAAGGCATAGCTGGGTAGCTACGTGCGGACGGGATAAGTGCTGAAAGCATCTAAGCATGAAGCCCCCCTCAAGATGAGATTTCCTTTTGCTTCGGCAAGTAAGATCCCTGAAAGATGATCAGGTAGATAGGTTCGAAGTGGAAGCGTGGCGACACGTGCAGCTGACGAATACTAATCGATCGAGGACTTAACCCAAATAAGTATCGAAATAAGTGAATGATATGAATTTCTTGATATGAACACATTATCTAGTTTTGAAGGAACAAGAAAGTTGAAAAACTTCTTGATTTTTCCTACAAGTTATATTATAATAGTAATTGTCTGGTAATGATGGCGAAGAGGTCACACCCGTTCCCATACCGAACACGGAAGTTAAGCTCTTCAGCGCCGATGGTAGTTGGGGGATCTCCCCCTGTGAGAGTAGGACGTTGCCAGGCAAGTGCTTTTATAAAATAGCATATATTATTATCGCGGGGTGGAGCAGTTCGGTAGCTCGTCGGGCTCATAACCCGAAGGTCGCAGGTTCAAATCCTGTCCCCGCAACCAATAAGGTCCCGTGGTGTAGCGGTTAACATGCCTGCCTGTCACGCAGGAGATCGCCGGTTCGATCCCGGTCGGGACCGCCATTCTTTTAAAATGCGAAACTAGGTTTCGTTATTTTTTTTGTCTTTTTTTAGTTCAAGTCACGATTTTATAAGCCGAGTATGCAATTTATAAGCGAACTTTTCGTTTTATAAGCCACTTTTTCAATTTATAAGCGAACTTTTCGTTTTATAAGCCACTTTGCCTTATATAAATGCCATTCGACAAAAACTCACAAAAAATGCGTACCAGCAATTGACTGCCCAACCACCTTCCCAACTACACCAACTAAACAAAACCAAAACAAAAAAGAATGGAACCCCTTTTCAAGGCCCCATCCCATCCATCTACCTACTATTAATTATAGTTCGCTTTATGTGCTTCCAAAATTTCTTCAGAAGTAGCAGCAGACCAGTCTTCAATGGATGCCCCTTCATTTGCGTTCACGAAGGATTGCAGCATTTTATAGCTTTCGCTGTAGCCATATTGACTTGGTAGTCCGTTTCTTCCGCCTTTGAAGATTTCTTGTGTCTTTTTATCGTCTTCTTTTTCAAGCTCGCCTTCGATTCTTGCCCAAAGGTCTTTGTTGTATTCTTCGTCTACCGGTGCTACATCGATGTTAGGATAAACGAGTTTTTGGAACATGGTTCCTTTTCCTTCGATTACGAGGTTATCTAAAACCGTAAATGATTCGCCGTTAAAGTGGTTATCAACCCAGTAGCTGTGGTGGTATTTATTAGCGATACCTGCTTTTAGCAACTTGTCTGTTGTATTTCGATCGTAGAATACGACCAGTTTACCAACACCTGCAGTGACGAAAGTAGCCGGGGCGTTGTTGTCTGTCGGGAATACACATACTGTTGTTGTGCTTCCTTCGATAGGAAGTTCATTGGATGATTTAGTTAATGCGTCTTTAATGGCAGCATTAATTTTTTGTGAATCCATTCTTTTCAGGTTATCTTGAACCGCGATTCTATTTTTTGGTGGAGCAAGAGCATAATCCGCTTTTTGTTCAAACTCGCCACCTTTATAGCATTTATCTGCAACCTCATCAAGGATGCTTGAAGTGTACAGTGCAGTTGCCTCTTCCCCTTTTAGGCCTTCTTCATAGAATGCCTCGTACAACTGGTACACGTGGATTATCTCAAATTCTTGTCCATTATTTTCGAAGGCGTATTCTAAGCCGATTGCTTCCTCGGCATCCGCTTCCGTTCCTCCGTTGTTACAACCTGTTAATGCTACAGCCATGATGAGAAAAAAGAAAAAACTAGTAAACCGCATTGTATTCCCTCCTGTGATAGTATTTGCCCCCTATATAGATATATCGGCAACCAAGTTTAAATATTCTATAAATTATGACAAATTCCTTCTTTTTTATTATATTTTAATCAAGGAAATTTTACCCATAAAAAAACCACCCCATGAGGGCGGGTGGCAATGTATGCTTTACAGCTATAAGTATCAAGTTATTATAGACTAGTACTATTAATCTACTAGTTTGACGAGCATGTGAGCGAGTTTGTGACGCTCGTCCTTATCTCCAACTTTCCATAATTCCTGAAGAAGCTTTTCTTCACTGTTTCTAGGCTCTTCATGCTTTGCTAAGTAATCTGCCACTTTTTCCGCGGCCATTGCAAGCTGCTCTTCCCCAAGGCCAATACTTTTTCCTTTGGAGACTTTGTCACTTAAATAGCTCTTGAAGGTATCGAAGTCGGCCAGGATCTGTTCTTTCTTGCCAGGGTCCATATTTTCTACTTTACGTTCTACTCTGTCTTGAGTAGCTTCACGGTCTGTGTATGCCATTTCTTTTATTCCTCCTCTAAATTTAAGCGTTCTCTTGTCCATATCCTTTTTATGGGAGTGTTAAACCTAATGGAGCTTTTCTTTTTCTGAAGTCCTTGCTTTTATCGGGGGAATTATTTTCTTTATGAGGGTCATTTCGCTATAATAGTGGATAGCAGTCGGAAGTAGAGGAGTGATGTGCTTGTCCATTTCAGATGAGTTTGCTTTTATTAAGGATATTCAGCCTGAGCAATTGTTCCATGCACAAAAGGTGGTCGGGATCGGAGACGATGCTGCGATCATTGATGTGGAAGAAGGCTTTGAAAAAATAGTATGTGTGGATACGATGGTGGAGGATGTTCATTTTACTAGAAAAACGATGAGTCCGTTTGACATTGGATATAAGGCACTCGCAGCTAATATCAGTGATGTGGCGGCAATGGGTGGATATCCGATGTACTATCTTGTGTCCATCACCATCCCAAAGAGCTGGACGCAGGAAGAACTAAAGTCTATCTATGATGGCATGAAGTCGCTTGGGGAGCAATATGAAATGGACCTGATTGGCGGTGACACGACTTCCGGCAAAACGATGGTGCTGAGTGTGTTTGTGATCGGCAAGGTGGAAATGGGCAAAAGGCTGCTTCGTTCCAATGCGAGAGATGGAGATGTGGTGTTTGTCTCTGGGACCGTTGGGGATTCGGCTGGTGGTTTGGACATTCTTTTACATAATAAGGCTGCCGCTAAGTTTGAGACATTAGTTGCGTCTCACCAGCATCCAAAGCCTCAGGTGGCGCTTGGAAGGATCTTAAGCAAGTTTGAGCGTGTTTCACTTAACGATGTGAGTGACGGCTTGGCCAGTGAGCTTCTGGAGATTGCAGAGGCGAGCCAGGTAGATATTTTAATAATTAAGGAAACAATACCTATTAGTGAGGATTTACAGCGTTATAATGCGAAGAATGCCATCCAGTGGGCTTTGACGGGTGGAGAAGACTTCGAATTGGTCGGTTCCATTCCTGAGATGCACTGGACTAAGTTGCAGGAAGAGTGCCGGACAGCCGGAATTAAGATAACGAAAATTGGGACTGTCTCTCGTGGTGAAGGACAAGCGTTCTTGAAGTCTCATGACGGTGTGCAGAAATTGAAAAAAGAAGGATATAATCATTTTAATAGAGGTTAGGAGTAGGATGATATGTTGCAAGTGGAGCTTATGACACATTCAGCCGAGGAGACGATGGCGAAGTCCGAGGCGCTTGGCAAGTTGATGAAAGGCGGAGAGGTTCTGTTGTTGGAAGGGGATCTTGGTGCAGGAAAGACGACGTTCACAAAAGGCTTGGCCAAGGGGCTGGAGATTAAGAGGAATGTAAACAGCCCGACCTTTACCATCATCAAGGAGTATCAAGGCCGCCTTCCGCTTTTTCATATGGATGTGTACCGCTTGGCTGACAGTGAAGAAGACCTCGGATTTGATGATTATTTTGAAGGAGAGGGCGTAACGGTAGTGGAGTGGGCCCATCTGATTGAAGAATTTTTACCAAGTGAACGGTTGGAAATCTATATCTATCACCATGGCGACGATGAGCGAAAAGTCGTGCTCACGCCAAAAGGGGAAAGATATGAAGCCATATGTAAGGAGTTAATGGAATGACCAAAGTACTGGCGATTGATACGTCCACGTATGTGTTGGGCGTTGCTATAGTAGATGAGGATAAAGTGATCGGGGAACTGGTCACAAATGTGAAAAAGAACCATTCGCTGCGCGCGATGCCGGCAGTGGAAAAGTTGATGCAAGATTGCGATGTGAAACCAGCAGATCTTGAGCGAATTGTGGTCGGTAAAGGCCCTGGGTCTTATACCGGAGTAAGGATCGGTGTGACGCTTGCGAAGACGCTTGCGTGGTCATTGAACATTCCGCTTGTTGGCGTTTCGAGCTTGGAGCTAGTGGCAGCGAACGGCCGTTATTTTGGCGGAAGCATTTGTGCTCTCCAGGATGCGAGACGCGGTCAGGTGTACACGGGGCTGTACCGTTTTAACGAGGACGAACTGGTGACAGAGATCGAGGACGTGAACATCCTGATGACTGACTGGCTGCAGGCGTTAAAAGACAGGCAGGAACCTGTGCTGTTCATCGGAAATGATGTGCACCTCCATAAGGAAACCATCATAGAGTACCTTGGGGAACTGGCACATTTTGCACAAGTCAGCGAAAACAATCCGAGACCAAGCGAGCTGGCTTTTCTTGGGGTGAAAAGGGACGCAGAGGATGCTCATTCCTTCGTGCCGAATTACACAAGGCTTGCGGAAGCTGAGGCGAAATGGCTGGAAAGTAAAGAAAAATAGGTGAGCGGGATGAATTCATTGATAGGAATTTCAAAAATGACGGTTTACGATATTGAAGGAGTGCACCGTGTGGAACTGCAGTCGTTTGCCACACCTTGGACAAAGGATGCCTTCTATTATGAACTGACCAACAATCCATATGCGCATTATCTCGTGATGAAAGAAGACGAACGGGTCATTGGGTATTGCGGAATTTGGATTGTAATGGGGGAAGCGCAGATTACGAACATTGCCGTTGACCCCGCATGTCGCGGCAGGAAGCTTGGCGACCTTTTATTAGGAAAAGCGATGGAATATTGTAAAATGGTTGGAACAACGACGGTTTCGCTTGAGGTAAGGGTTTCAAATATAGTGGCACAGGCGCTCTATCGCAAACACGGCTTCCAAAACGGCGGAATCCGGAAAAAATACTATGTGGATAACAATGAAGATGCACTAGTAATGTGGGTGAATATATGAAAATGAATGAAGCAAAAGACGAACTAATATTAGGCATTGAAACGAGTTGTGATGAGACGGCGGTAGCCATTATTAAAAATGGCAAAGAGATTGTGGCGAATATCGTCTCCTCGCAGATTGAAAGTCACCAGCGTTTTGGCGGAGTGGTACCAGAAATCGCTTCCCGTCATCATGTCGAGCAGATGACAGTGGTATTGGAGGAAGCGTTAGAACAGGGCGGCGTGACCATGGCAGACATAGATGCCATTGCTGTGACAGAAGGACCAGGGCTTGTTGGTGCACTGTTGATCGGGGTAAACGCGGCTAAGGCGTTGGCATTCGCTCACCAGAAGCCACTTGTCGGTGTTCATCACATCGCCGGCCATATTTATGCCAATCAGCTTGTAGCAGACCTTGACTTCCCGCTGCTTGCGCTCGTTGTGTCCGGTGGGCACACAGAGCTTGTGTACATGAAAGAGCATGGTTCCTTTGAGGTAATCGGAGAAACGCGTGATGACGCTGTAGGTGAGGCCTATGATAAAGTGGCGCGCACGCTTCAATTGCCATATCCAGGCGGACCTCACATTGACCGCATGGCTGCAGAGGGGACTCCTTCCATTAAGCTACCAAGAGCGTGGCTTGAAGAAGGCTCCTATGATTTCAGTTTTTCAGGCTTGAAGTCAGCAGTTATCAACACGCTTCACAACGCCAAGCAAAAAGGGGAAGAAATTGTGGCGGCGGACCTTGCCGCAAGCTTCCAAGAGAGCGTCATTGAAGTGCTGGTTGGGAAGACGATTCGTGCAATGAAGGAATACGGCGTCAATCAGGTGTTGCTCGCAGGTGGTGTAGCCGCAAACAGAGGGCTGCGTGCGGCATTGCAGGATGCAGTGGATAAGGAAGGAAAGAACCTGGTGATTCCACCGTTATCCTTGTGTACGGACAATGCAGCGATGATTGCGACTGTGGGTAGTGTGATGTACCGATTAGGAAAACGATCTGGGATGGATTTAAATGCGAACCCGGGATTGGATATCGAGAAGCCTTTTAACTGACTTTAGTTAGTTGAGAGGCTTTTTTCTTTTGTGGATTTTGCGGTGGGGAATGGAAAGGGCTTTCAAGCTGGGAAAAGGTTATCCACACACCTGTGGATTAAATGTGGATAGATACCCGAATATCCACTAAAATAAACCTCCAAAATGTGAATAAATTATGTGGATAACTTTGATGTTTTTTGTGGATAGTGTGGATATTTATCTTGATAACTTATAAAACAAGGGTGGATATGTGCATAAACCTGTGGGTAAGTGCAGTTAATCGACAAGCTTCAGCAGGATACCTTTTTTGTTCGACAAAAAGTGCGTAAGCGGGGAGGAGTGAGTTGGTAGCTTTAGATTTAGGGTGGGTTGTGGATAGGTCTATTGGACAAAGGGGTGGTTTTAGCGGGGGGTTGGTTGAATAGAAGGGTTCTATTGGACAAAAAGGCAGCATGGCAAGGGGGTTTGGTTGAATAGAAGGGTTCTATCAGACAAAAGGGTAGCTAAGCAAGGAGGTTTGGTCGAATAGAAGGGCTCTATTAGACAAAAGGGCAGCTAGGCAAGGAGGTTCGGTCGAATAGACCGCTTCTATTAGACACTTTAATAGCTCAGGTCGTTGCTACGGGCAAATAGAACACTTCAAAGCTACTTGACTTTTAATTGTGTGGCTTGTTTAACGATTATCAACGCCCGAAACGAAACGGATGCCACTGATCTAAAAAGGTAGGAGAGAGGCCCTCTCAATGCCCAAAGTAGTTCTGCTGAGTCAAGAACGGTAGCAGAGAACCCACCTCAATGCCCAAAGTTGTTCTGTTTCCCCAAGTTTGGTAACAGACGCCCCTGTCACTAAATTATATATAACTTATTTTGTAAAAACTGCTAATTACTCCATTGACTTTTAATTGCTTAGCTTATATAGTTAGTTACATAACTAATTAACCAAATAACATAAAAGCTAAAACAACAGTCAACCCAAAGTAGGTGAAATCAAAATCGTGGAAATCAACCTTAAGAGTGACATTCCCATCTTCCAGCAGGTGGCCGAACTGATTGAGAGCGGTATTTTAGAGGGCAGCATGCAGGAGGGAGAGCGGGTACCGTCTACGAACGAATTTGCAAAATATTATCAGATCAACCCGGCAACCGCGGCCAAGGGAATCAATCAGTTGGTCGATCAGGAAATCCTATATAAAAAAAGGGGAGTAGGAATGTTTGTGGCAGAGGGAGCAAAGCAAATCATCCTTACAAAAAGAAAAGCTGCCTTTTTTAAAGACTATATCGTTCCGTTAAAAAAGGAAGCAAGCAAGCTTGGCATAACGGAAGCAGAATTAGCGACATTGATCGGCAGGGGGGGAGAGCAATGAAAATAGAGGTAAAGAATGTATCCAAAATCTATGGAAACAAAAAAGCTGTGGATAACATGTCTGTAACGCTTGAGGAAAACAAAATTTATGGATTGCTTGGACGAAACGGTGCAGGTAAAACGACGCTAATGCAAATGCTAGCAGGCCATGCGCTTCCTTCATCAGGACAAATCCTCATCAACGGTCAGAACCCATTTAACAATAGAGATATCACCAAAGATATCTGCCTTGTAAATGAGAGCAACAACTTCATCAAACGCCTTAAAATCAAGGATATCTTAAAAGTGGCATCGCTTTTTTACCCGAACTGGTCATGGGAAACGGCTAATGTGCTGCTTACCGCCTTCAACATGAATCCGACCCTTAAAACAAAAGGCTTATCAAAAGGGATGGAATCCTCGCTTGGTATTATCATTGGACTTGCAAGCAGAGCGAAAATAACGATCCTAGATGAACCGTACATCGGACTTGATGCGGCTGCCAGGTTTAAATTTTATGAAGTGCTCTTGGAAGAATACGAAGAATACCCGCGGACGATCATCTTATCCACACATCTGATTGATGAGGTGAGTAACCTGTTTGAAGAAGTTGTCCTGATGAGAAGTGGTCAGTTGGTTTTCCATAAGTCCACAGAAGAACTTCTAGATTCAAGCATCACGGTGTCTGGGAAAAAAGAGGCGGTGGATGAATTCGCACAAGGCAAGCGCGTGTTGCATGAGTCCGTTTTGGCAGGAAGAAAAACTGCGACTTTATACGGTGAAGGGCTGACGGTGGAAAAAGCAGCTGCACACAACTTGGATGCAGACCGGAGCTCCATTCAGCAACTAATGGTATATATGACAGAAGAAGAGTTAAAGGGAGGGAAGCAACATGCTTAAGGATATGAAAGCAGTACTGTATTACTTGGCTGTGGATATGCGGTTTTCGTTCATGGTGTTTTGGTCCATTCTGTTGCTCAGTTTGACTGCCATGTTCTTTATTGTCCTGACCTTTGACACGACGATGGTTGTGTCCACAAGCATGGCCATCTATATCTTTTGTGGTATCGCAGGCTTTTTGACGACAAGGGAAACCTTTCCTTATTGCATTAAGCTTGGTGCGACAAGAAACCAGTACCTGTTTAATGTTTTGATCTATTGCGCGGTTGTGGCAACGGTGTTTTCCGCCATTCATGTTATTGTTCAAAGCATGTTCGGGGGACTTGTGAAACTTTCAGGAAGTGAGCAGTTCATAATTTTTCATTCCGTGGAATCAACAACATTGGCAAACACGTGGTATAACCAATTGTTTGTGGATATGGTCATCTGTTTCCTTCTTTTATCACTTGGCTTTTTGCTTGGTACCATCTTTTACCGTCTTGGTTTGATAGGAGGATTTGGGGCATTGGCGCTGTTCGCTATTATGTTACTGCTTCCTACGACAAGGAATTTCTTGCTGGATGCGTTGGTGGATATGGACGGATGGAAGATGAGACTTAATTACGTTATGCTCCTCATTGTGTCGCTTTTAGCCTTCCTTCCGAATTGGGGAATGCTGAGAAATGCTTCTACTTTGTCCAGTGCGACAAGATAAGAATATAAAAACCGCCCAGTCACTGTTTTGGCTGGGCGGTTTTGTTGCTAGTTACGCTGTCTTTTCTTTTGGAAAAATAAATAGTAAATCCCAATGCCCAACCCTGCAAGGTTGATGGCCAGCATGACGAAATAATACGCTTCAATCGGGCCGGTAAAAATATAGTAAAAGTATCTGATGGTGTTAATAATAATGACCATTAATAAAACAATCGAGAAAAATCTATTCATCCATATCCCCCTAAAATCCATGAATCTACTTAGACAAGCTCTTCCCATTCCTCCATCAACACAAGAAGCCTTTCCTGATAGGCTTCGTTCGCAGTGTTCAGTTCGAGCACTTTCTCGTGGTCCTGATAGACTTCCGGCAAACAGAGCTCGCTTTCGTTATGCTCGATTTTTTGTTCAAGCTCTTCCATTTCTTTTTCGATCTCTTCCACGCGACGTTTGCGCTGGCGTTCGAGGCGCTTTGCCTCTTTTTCCTGTTCGTAGCTCATTTTCTCAGGTGCCTCAGTAACCATGGTTGAAGGGGCCTTTTTAGATGAGGCAGTCTCCGCTTCCAATCGCTCAAGCTCCAACGCCTCTTCTTTTTTCTCGACATAATAGTCATAGTCGCCCAGGTACTCTGTGGCGCCAACCGTACTCAGCTCATAAACCTTCGTTGCCAACCGGTTGATGAAATAACGGTCATGGGAAACGAAAAGGATCGTGCCTGGATAATCTATGAGAGCATTCTCGAGGATCTCCTTGCTGTCCAAGTCCAAGTGGTTGGTCGGCTCATCCAAAATCAGGACATTTGAGCGTTCCATCATCAGCTTGGAAAGGGCAAGTCGCGCCTTTTCGCCACCACTCAACGTGGATACCGGCTTCAAGACGTCATCGCCTGAAAATAAAAAGTTTCCAAGAACGGTCCGGATCTCCTTCTCCATTTTCTGAGGGTATTCATCCCAAAGCTCCGCTAGAACGGTTTTGTTGGAGGTGAGATCTGCCTGTTGCTGATCGTAATAGCTGATCGACACATTGGCGCCAAAGGAGAAGGTCCCGTCCAGTGGCTTTAATTTTCCAACAAGCGTCTTTAATAAGGTAGACTTTCCGATTCCGTTTGGCCCGACAAGTGCCACACTGTCACCGCGGCTCATGGAAAAGTCGACATGGCGGAAAACAGGATTCGAATCATAGGAAACAGACAAATCTTTCGCCTTCAGGACATCGTTGCCACTTTGGCGGTCGATATCAAACATGATGGAGGCAGACTTTTCATCGCCTTTCGGACGGTCCATCACGTCCATCTTCTCGAGCTGCCTGCGACGGCTTTGGGCACGCTTGGTCGTAGAAGCCCTGGCAAGGTTCTTTGCGACAAAATCTTGCAGTTTGGCAATCTCGCCCTGTTGTTTTTCAAACATCTTCATTTCGCGTTCGTACTGCTCGGCCTTCTGGTCTAAGTACTTGCTGTAGTTACCGATGAACTTTGCGGATTGCTTACGAGAAATTTCATAAACAATGTTCACGACCTTGTCCAAGAAATAGCGGTCATGCGAAACAATCAGCAGGGCACCAGGGTATCCTTGAAGGTAGTTTTCCAGCCAAGAAAGCGTGTCGATGTCCAAGTGATTGGTCGGCTCATCCAGGATCAAGAGGTCCGGCTTGGTCAAAAGCAGTTTCGCCAGTGCTAAGCGGGTCCGTTGTCCGCCACTGAGCGTTTCAATCGGTGTTTCATAATCATATTCGGAAAAGCGCAGTCCGTGCAGGACGGAGCGGATATCTGCTTCATATTGAAAGCCGCCTTTTTGCTTGAAGGCTTCTTGCACCTCGTCATATTCTTTGAGAATGCGAGCATATTGCGTCTCATCTTCAAAGTAAGCGGGATCTCCCATTTTCGCTTCCAATGTGCGCATCTGTGTTTCGAGTTCGCGCAGGCCGGCGAACACGGTCAGCATCTCATCCCAGATCGAGCGCTCAGTCTGCAAGCCTGTGTCCTGTGCAAGATAGCCGATCGACACGCCTTTAGGTTTAATCAGGTCCCCTGAATCAAAGGAAAGCTGATTGGATATGATTTTTAATAATGTGGATTTTCCAGCCCCGTTGCGTCCTACTAGGGCAATTCTATCTTTGGATTGTACTTCTAGTTTTATATTCGATAAAATAAGGTCAGCGCCAAAATATTTGGTCAACTGATTAACTTGTAAAATAATCATCATCTTCACCTCGAGTAATTCTAAATTAAGTGTATCTTTCTTTAGGGTTTACATCAAGATTTTGGGTATCTTGCTTTTGATAGAGGGGCTGGTTTTGGGCGAATCGCCCGTAAATTGAGATTATCGCCGGTATTTTTTTATTTTCGCCCGATTCGAGTCGAAAATCGCCCGTAAATTTGAAAAGTCGCCCGTAATTTCAAAATATCGCCCGTAAATCCAGATTTTCGCCCGATTCCGCACTGGGCCCAACGTGAGGGAAAATAGTATAGAGATAGAAATGTAATCGTTTTCGTTCCGTGTTAAAATAGAAGGGCAAACAGGTTCGACAAATGGGGGAGTAGAATGAATAGCGAACAAATGAAAATTCCACAGGCAACGGCAAAGCGCCTGCCGTTATACTATCGTTTCATCCAGAACTTGCATTCGTCTGGCAAGCAGCGCGTGTCATCGGCAGAGCTTAGTGAAGCGGTTAAGGTGGACAGCGCCACGATCCGCCGGGACTTCAGTTACTTTGGTGCGTTGGGGAAAAAGGGATATGGATATAATGTTCAATATTTGTTAACTTTTTTCAGGAAAACGCTCGACCAAGATGAATTGACATATGTTACTCTAATAGGTGTAGGTAATTTAGGAACCGCCTTCCTACATTATAATTTTATGAAAAACAATAATACGAAAATAGTGATGGCCTTTGATGTGGACGAGTCCAAGATCGGCTCGGAAATCGGAGGAGTCCCTGTTTATCATTTAGACGATATTGAAGAGCAAATGCCAGAGAATGTTACGGTAGCCATCTTGACGGTTCCGGCTCCGGTAGCGCAGCCAATAGCGGATAGACTTGTAGAAAAGGGAGTAAAGGGCATACTGAACTTTACACCGGCACGTATCAATGTTCCAGAAGAGATACGCATCCATCATATTGATTTGGCGGTGGAACTGCAGTCATTGGTATATTTTCTCAAGCACTATCCAAGCGAGTAAAAAAGATGTAGAATAAGAATATTTCGAGGAGGTGTCAAATATGGGTTCATTAGGAATGGGAAGCCTCTTACTTATTGTATTTGCAGCACTACTTATTTTCGGTCCAAGCAAGTTGCCTCAACTTGGGAAAGCAGCAGGGAACACGTTGCGCGAATTCAAAAACGCAACAAAAGGATTGGCTGATGACGACGACGTTAAAGAGAAAAAAGAAGAAACGAAGTAATGTAAGGATGAACATATATGCTAGATAGAGAAATGTCGGTGTATGACCATATAGGCGAGCTCCGAAAAAGAATCATCATCACAGCATCCTTCTTTTTCGTTTCGGCAATCGGCGGCTTCTTCTTGGCCGAACCGATCATTGTCTATTTACAGCAAACAGATGAAGCGAAAGAGCTGACGATGAACGCCTTTCGTATGACAGACCCGATCAAGATCTTTATGCAATTCGCCTTTCTAATTGCATTTATCATAACGTTCCCTATCACGCTCTATCAGCTTTGGGCCTTCATCAGCCCAGGCTTGTTGGAAAAAGAGCGGAGAGTTACGTTAAGCTATATACCAATTTCCATTTTCCTGTTTTTAAGCGGACTAGCTTTCTCTTACTTCATTTTATTCCCGTTTGTTGTGGATTTCATGGGTAGACTTGCAGACCGGTTGGAAATCAACCAGGTAATCGGAATCAATGAATACTTTCAATTCTTGTTTCAGCTGACCCTCCCGTTTGGGATACTGTTTCAAATGCCGGTAATTGTGATGTTCTTAACAAGACTTGGCCTCATAACCCCAAGCTTCTTGGTGGAAATCCGTAAGTTCGCTTACTTTTCCCTGCTTGTGGTTGGTGGGTTGATCACCCCGCCAGAACTGATCTCGCATTTGATGGTAACTGTCCCGCTGTTCATACTTTATGAAATCAGCATTGTGATTTCTCGCGTTTCATATAGAAAAGCGCAGAAAGCGGCAGCGTTGATGGAGCAGGAAGAGAAGATGAATAATTAGATGTAAGCAGGCTCATCCCTTTTTGAGAAGGGGGCGGGCTTGTTTTTGGTTTTGGAGGAGGTTGCGGGGGATATTTAGATGGGGTGTCGAGACAGGAGCACGGGAGCGATGGACTGGATCAGTGGGTCAAAGGGACAGATGACAGGGCCAATCGTGTCAAATGTCCGAAGATTTTCGAAAGTTGGCCGAAGTTTCCCCGAAAGTGACCAAAGATTTGGCAAAGTTGACCGAAGTTTTTACGAATTTGACCGAACGAAAATGTGAGATGTCCAAAGGTCGTTGAAAGTTGACCGAACAACACCTTCAAATGTCCGAACCCCCTGCTAAAAACCGAGGAAATTGTCCGAACACCTGAACGAATTGACCGAACCCTCCCAGAGCGCCTCAAAACGAGTGATTTCCCACTGTTTTTCTTCAAAATAGGTAACATTCCAAAAGCATCCGCGCCCCAACCCAAAAAGCACAAACCCTAATTACCCAAAACCACTTTTAGTAAAAACCAACCCAAAACATCCCCCAGTAAGTGCTAACCCCAAGTTGATTGCAGTGAAAGGCGCGAAGACGCCCGCAGGCAAGCGAAGCGCCTGAAACGGAAATCAACTGGATCCCCAGACTCCCCCAAATAAAAAAACCCGCACCCACAAACAGGTACGAGTCTCCAATCACTTTTTCTTCTCTTGTATCTCTTTAATCTTCTGATGCAGCAGATAAGACCGAATGGCAACGCCAAAATCAAAGGTGGCGATGAGCATCAGCAGGATGGTGTGCCAGTGCCAGATGGTGTCCTTCACAGAAACAATCGCCAGGTACAAGAACAAGCTGCCCATGATGGCATAGAAGAAAACCATTCGTAATGGTGTTATTTTCATGTGCAAATCCTCCAGGTAAGTTCAGCTCTAACGGAGAGCTGTTTAAAAGAGCGAAATGAAATTCGGTAAGTTCTGTTGCATTTCTTCCATTTGACGCATCATGTCTTCAATATCATCCCGGAACACATATTGCACGATAACCACAAACGAGTTCATGGCAACGTGGGCGATGATCGGAACGATAATGCGGTTTGTTTTGACATATAGGAAAGCAAAAATGCCTCCCATGACAAAGTATATGAGCAGATGCTTGAAATCTTGATGGACCACGGCAAAAAGCAGCGAACTCACCGTCAATGCGATGGCAAAGTTGAATTTCTTATAGATGGCACCGAAAATGATCTTCCGGAAAATGATTTCCTCTAAGATCGGTCCAGCGACAGCGACGGCAAAAATCATGACAGGAAATGCGGTGACAAACCCCATAATCTGCTGCGTGTTCTCAGATCCAGGCTGAATGCCGAAAAGCTGCATTTGAATTTGTGCGGCAAGCGCCTGCCCGATCAATGCCATTGGAAAGCCGACCACCGACCAGAGTACTGTTTTTGGGACGGAAGCTGTTTCGCCTCGGAAGTCCCCTTTTGTCCATTCGTTGCGGAGTATCCAGGCAACGATGGCCAATCCAATAGTAAAACTGATAAATGCCCAGACGCCGATGAGATAGGGCTCTCTGGTTGCGCGCTCCATGCCTTCCCCGACGCCAAGCCAGATCAACAGCGGGTAACCAAGTAATCCGGACAGCTGCATCAGGACATATGTAATAATGACGTACCAATAGTTTTTTGTCATAATAAGCTCCTCTTTTATAAGGCTGTTTTCGTATTAGTTGTGGTTTTATCGTATAAATAAAATGCTCGTTATACTCCATACTGTCGTGCTCTTTTCGTTTCAAATCAGAAAAGATTACACAGAAATATATAGTAGCTAAGCGGTAAAAAGTCCAATTGCCGACTTTTTACTAGAGTATATCAACTACCTTTGTGAAAAGAGCCTTATGCATTATTCACTTTTCGTATTGTACCATATAATCTATATGTCCTTATAACGATAAGGTTTCCCTTAATGCGCCGATTTTACGAAAACTTATATGTTTAAAACACGGAGGGCATGAAGATAATGAAAAGGGTTGCAAGTCGAAAATTTTTTAGGTAAAGATACTTGCAAAACAGAAGCAGATTCATTATTATAATAATTGTGTTAGCACTCAAGTGATAAGAGTGCTAATAAAAAAATATTACATATGAAACCAAGGAGGTTGTTTTCATGTTAAAGCCATTAGGCGATCGCATTGTAATTGAACTTGTTCAATCAGAGGAAAAAACGGCAAGTGGTATCGTATTACCGGACTCTGCGAAAGAAAAACCTCAAGAGGGTAAAGTAGTAGCAGTAGGAACTGGCCGCGTACTAGAAAGCGGAGAGCGTGTAGCACTTGAAGTAGCAGAAGGCGACAACGTAATCTTCTCTAAATACGCAGGAACTGAAGTGAAATTCGAAGGAAGAGAACTTCTAATCCTAAAAGAAACAGACGTACTTGCAGTAGTAAGCAAATAATCATCTAGCGGACAGAGAGTTGCCGCATTACCTATAAAAATTAAAATTTCCTAAGGAGGTCTATCTATCATGGCAAAAGAAATTAAGTTCAGTGAAGAAGCCCGTCGCTCCATGCTTCGCGGTGTAGACAAACTAGCTGATGCAGTGAAAGTAACATTAGGACCAAAAGGACGTAACGTAGTACTTGAAAAGAAATTCGGTTCTCCACTAATCACGAACGACGGTGTGACCATCGCGAAAGAAATCGAATTAGAAGATGCATTCGAAAACATGGGTGCAAAACTTGTAGCGGAAGTTGCAAGCAAAACTAACGATGTTGCCGGTGACGGTACTACAACTGCAACGGTTCTTGCGCAAGCAATGATCCGTGAAGGATTAAAGAACGTGACAGCTGGAGCGAACCCAATGGGCGTTCGTAAAGGAATCGAAAAAGCGGTTGCGGTTGCAATCGAAGAATTAAAAACAATCTCTAAACCAATCGAAGGCAAAGCTTCTATCGCACAAGTTGCAGCTATCTCTGCAGCGGACGAAGAAGTTGGTCAATTGATCGCTGAAGCAATGGAGCGCGTTGGTAACGACGGCGTTATCACGCTTGAAGAGTCCAAAGGCTTCACTACAGAGCTTGAAGTAGTAGAAGGTATGCAATTCGACCGTGGATATGCATCACCATACATGGTAACAGACTCCGACAAAATGGAAGCCGTTCTTGAAAACCCTTATGTGTTAATCACAGATAAGAAAATCACGAACATCCAAGAAATCCTTCCAGTTCTTGAGCAAGTAGTACAACAAGGCAAGCCGTTGTTATTGATTGCAGAAGACGTAGAAGGCGAAGCGTTGGCTACATTAGTAGTGAACAAATTACGTGGAACATTCAATGCAGTAGCAGTTAAAGCTCCTGGATTCGGTGACCGTCGTAAAGCAATGCTTCAAGACATCGCAGTACTGACTGGCGGAGAAGTGATCACAGAAGAACTAGGTCTTGAACTAAAAACTGCGAACATCAGCCAATTAGGACGCGCTGACAAAATCGTTGTTACTAAAGAAAACACGACAGTTGTTAACGGACACGGCAACACAGACGAAATCCAAGCTCGCGTTGGCCAAATCCGTGCACAATTAGAAGATACAACTTCTGAATTCGACCGTGAAAAATTACAAGAGCGCCTAGCTAAAATCGCTGGCGGCGTAGCTGTAATCAAAGTTGGAGCGGCAACAGAAACAGAACTTAAAGAGCGCAAACTTCGCATTGAAGATGCTCTTAACTCCACACGTGCTGCTGTAGAAGAAGGAATCGTAGCCGGTGGTGGTACAGCATTCGTGAACATCTACAACAAAGTAGCACAAATCCAAGCAGAAGGCGACGAAGCAACTGGTATCAACATCGTACTACGTGCAATGGAAGAACCAGTACGCCAAATCGCGCACAACGCTGGTCTAGAAGGATCTGTTATCGTAGATCGTCTAAAGAAAGAAGAAATCGGAATTGGATTCAACGCAGCAACAGGCGAGTGGGTAAACATGCTTGAAGTTGGTATCGTTGACCCAACCAAAGTAACTCGTTCTGCACTACAAAACGCAGCATCCGTATCTGCGATGTTCCTAACTACCGAAGCAGTAGTAGCAGACATCCCAGAAGAGGGTGGCGGCGGAATGCCTGACATGGGCGGCATGGGTGGAATGGGCGGAATGATGTAATTCGCTCCTCAAAACCCTTGGTTTAGAAGGATTTGATAGTAAGGTGAGAGTGAAATGCTAACATTTTGCTAACATAGAGGTAGATTAACGGAGGCTTCTCATGAGTTCAGCGAACTTTTGAGAGGCTTCTTTTTTCATTTCTTTGTGTATGTGGAGATGCATATTCTGGCATCCTTTTGGAACTAGGAAATTGAAGTAAGGAATTAATCTCCGCTACTTTTTCCAGTCAAAATCAAATATAATTACTTGAAAAAGTACATTGAAGTAAGGTGATAACATGATACATACATATTCAGGAGAAACCATCCATTTTGAGATAAAATACAAAAATCGCAAATCCATTGCAATTCGTATGGACGTTTATGGAAATGTGGAAGTCCAGGCTCCTAAAGGTACAGAGGATGAAAAAGTGATTCAATTGCTGGAGGAAAGGTGGGAACTGATTCAAGAAAAATCAAAGGAGATGAAGGACAGACTGCTTGGGGAGCAGGAGAAGGAATACAGTCAGGAGGAGAGGGTTCTTTATTTAGGAAACTCCTATCCTGTGAAGGTTTATCAAGATATCACTATTGAACAAGATTATGTCGTGTTTGATGAAAAACAGTTAAGTGTATATGTGAAACAGGTGGAGGACGGAAAGATAAAACAAGCTTTAAAGAGATTTTATTATCAGCAATGCAAAGCAATAGTGGAGAAGAGTGTAAGATCCTATCAAAGTAACTTTAAAGTAAAACCACGGTCTATCCGTATATCTGATAGTAAAACTACATGGGGAACCTGTGATTCCCAATTACAGTTAACTTTCAATTGGAAGTTGGCCATGGCTCCAATGAAAGTAATTGATTATGTAGTAGTACACGAAATGTGCCATATGATTCATCTTAATCACGACCGATCCTTCTGGCGACTTGTAGGGAAAATATCGCCTAATTATAAAGAGCAGGAAAATTGGTTGGCGCTGTCAAGTTGGAAGATGACTATTTAGGGAGGAGAGGCTTGCCATTAGTTGATAAGTGGAGAGCCTCTTTTATTTATGAATAGATAATAGATATTAAGTTTTTTATTTCTTTGGTTAAATTTAGATTCACATTTTTCGTGATTCATGATCATTATGAGTGAGCCGACCCATGATTTGTTCAAGTGAGATGAGAGGATGTTCAAAGAGAAAATTATTGCAGAATGAAGTTAATCAGTTAATCAGTTAATTATTAATTTGAAGAAAGCACTGTCCTTGTATCACGGATACATATAAAAGTATTTTGTACGAACTAACAAAGCAGACCCCACCGGATCTGCTTTTATTTATGTTGGATTTGTAGACCATAATCCAGCTGTTTTAATGAATACTCTTGGATTAAATTTCAAACTAGCCACGACTAATTCTGCAAGATCTTCTGGGTGCATCACGTTTTCTTCATTACCTTTAACAAGATTTGTATCAATCGCTAAATCTGTAACGACCGTACTTGGTGTTAAAGCAGTGACACGGACATTATGTTTTCTTACTTCTAGCATTAGTGATTCTGTTAGTCCTAAAACAGCGAATTTAGAAGCACTGTAGGCACTTGTAACAGGAGCACCTTTTTGGCCAGCAGATGAAGAGATATTGATGATATCTCCTGATTTTCTTTCGATCATTCCTGGTAATACTGCTCTTGTTACATTATACACACCCATTAAATTGACTTGGATGATTTTTTCCCATTCTTGTGGTGTTAGATCAAGGAACCCACCAAATTTAGCAACACCAGCATTGTTGATAAGGATATCAATTGGGCCTAAGTCTGATTTGATATGTTCAACAGCATGGGTAACGGATTCAAGATCGGTCACATCTGCTGTTGCTGCAGAAACCTTAACATCAAATTGTGCTAGTTCAGCAGCTACCTTTTCTAGATTAGACATATTTAAGCCGATTAGGCCTAAATGAACGCCTTCTTTGGCTAAGGCGATAGCAGTAGCACGGCCAATACCTCTTCCTGCGCCAGTAACTATTGCAGTTTTTCCATTTAAAGAAATCATTTTATCACTCCTAAAATTATTATAAATAGTAGTTCATTGTAGCAGAAAGACCGCAAACTTGCTTATATACAGCTTGCGGTCTTTCCTATTTAGAACTTGAGGATTAATATATTTATTCTAAGTTAGCATGTTTACCGTACATTTTATTGGTATCCAAACCTTTTTTCTCCATGAAGCGAAGAATCACAGCGTCGTAAAATAGTAAAAGTGTTTGCTCAAATAATGAGCCCATTGGTTGAATCGTCTTAAAATCACTCTCCGACTGATCTTTAGGTGAGCCAGGCAACTTAATAGTGATATCCGCTAATTGTCCAATAGTGGACTCAGGGAAAATCGTTACAGCTGCAATAGTCCCACCGATGCTTTTTGCCTTCTCGGCCATGGAAACTAAACCTTTCGTTTCTCCTGAACCTGATCCAATGATTAAGATGTCACCTTTTTCAAAGTTAGGGGTTACTGTTTCGCCAATCACATAGGCATCTATCCCCATGTGCATCATTCGCATGGCGAATGATTTGGCCATAAATCCAGATCTACCTGCACCAGCAACAAAGATTTTTTTTGATTCAAGAATCCCATTAACTAATTTTTCAGCTTCATCATTGGAAATTAAATCTAGGAAGCGAATTAACTCTTTTATGATTCTAGCTAGGTATTGAGTTGTATTCATGATTTGAATTACCCTTGATTAATCATTTGTTGCATTTTTGCAGCAGCAGCTTTTTTATCAGCTTGTCCAGTAATCCCGCCACCTACAATGACAAGGTCTGGTTGTACGTTGATGACTTCTGGAAGTGTGTCTAATTTAATACCACCTGCGATTGCAGTCTTAGCATTTTTTACAACACCTTTGATGGTTTGTAAATCTTCAAAAGAGTTCTTTCCAACTGCTTGAAGATCATAGCCAGTATGAACACAAATATAATCAACGCCCATAGCGTCCACTTCTTTTGCACGTCCAGCAAGATCTTTAACAGCAATCATATCAACAAGGATTTTTTTACCTTGTTTTTTCGCTTCTTCAACAGCACCTTTAATGGACATATCTTCAGCAGTTCCAAGAATTGTCACGATATCAGCACCAGCTTCAGAAGCTTTCATCACTTCATAACCAGCTGCATCCATGATTTTCAGGTCTGCTAATACCTTTAAGTTAGGGAATGCTTCTTTTACTGCTTTTACTGCATGAAGTCCTTCATTGATTACAACCGGTGTACCGATTTCAACGATATCAATGTGATCCTCCACTTCTTTAACTAACTCAATTGCTTCTGGAATGTTTACTAAATCTAATGCTAATTGTAATTCCATCTATATTCACTCCTATAATTTTTTTTTATTGTTGTACAGTGCAATAAGGAATATCATGGCCTCTCACTGAACAATTGCAAGTATACAACGTATGTTTTAATATTAATAGTACGCACTTTTATTTTACATAGTGTTAAAAAGTATACTATGGGCTATAATAAATATGGAGGTGATGATAAATGTCGCGAATGCAGGAAAAGATGTTTAATTGTGAAAAAGAATTAACACTTTCCGTTATCGGTGGTAAATGGAAGATGCTTATACTATGGCATCTAGGGAAAGAGGGAACGAAGCGATTTGGTGAATTGAAAGCTCTTATGCCAGGGATCACGCAGAGAATGCTAGTTAATCAATTGCGAGAACTGGAAGAAGACTTGATTGTAAAACGCGAAGTCTATCCCGTGGTTCCTCCAAAAGTAGAATACTCCCTTACTGAACAAGGAAGAAGCTTGATGCCGATTCTCGATGCTATGTATACCTGGGGAAAAGATTATATGGAAACTGCTGGGTTGAATCCTTTAGTAAGATAAAAGTCAATTAAGTGAATTTTAACTGGTGATTTATGGTTGGCTCCGGTCGAGGTGGTCAACCTCTTTTTTAATTACTGCTAAAAATTAGTATAAATGTAAATAATCGTTTCATTGACTTTTTAAACTGTATTAATTAATATTACAGTACAGATGCCAAGAGGAAGTGAAATCCATGAATAGTGAATTTACGATAGCCGTTCATAGCTTAGTTCTTTTAGCGCATTTGCCTGATCATATGGCAAGTAGTCAAAAGATTGCAGACAATGTTTCCACAAATCCAGCAAGAATTCGTAAAATAATGAGTTGTTTGCGTAACCATGGATTTGTACGAACAAAGGAAGGAATAGGAGGAGGCTACATTCTTCAAAGAGATCCTGATGAAATTACATTGGGGCAAATCTATCGCTCAGTGTCAAGTGCAACGATTAAACCCAATTGGTGCTCCGGAGATCCTGAAGAGGAATGTGTGGTTGCTTCTAATATTCAACTTGTGATGGATGAGGTCTTTGAGGAAACCGATCAATATTTTTCAGCGTACCTCGATCGTATTTCCATTGCATCCATCTTAAAGAAAATAAAACAATATAAATAAGTTGTTTTATTTTTGATCTAAATGTAATGTTTTTTGTTACAGATAATAAATGCTATTTAGTTAGATGGTTTAAGTTTCTTTTTGTGTAAACTGTAACTATTTTAAGTTCAGTTGACTTCGATAAATCTTATGAGGTTTCATTCAATAAAATAAAGAAAGGTATGATAAATGTATGGTTATGTCAAATGCAAAACATAGACACGTTTGTGACAAATGCCTAACGATAACGAAAGAAATTGGTGATTGTCCTAAATGTGGCCATTCCGAATTACGACCATTCATGTTTTTTTTACAGAGTGGGGGCAAATATCATGTCGCAAATCAACATTCAGTGAAGCAAGAAACTGCATAATTAACAGGGAAGTTCACTTATTCACACAGGAAGACTGATAGGTTAGTTATGAAAAGGGAGAGTTTAAAAAGTATGAATAAATTTGAAAAGCACAAAGGTTATTCACGCACATTTCAAGAAAACAAACTTTCACTTGGGTTATTCTTTCCTTTAGAAGCATATAAGGGAAGTATCCCAGTCATGGATTTAAAGCATCAGATAGATCTTGCTCGAATAGCTGAGCAGGCTAATTTCGCTTCTTTATTTGTTAGAGATGTTCCGTTGAATGACCCGTCCTTTGGTGATGTTGGTCAAATATATGATCCTTGGGTATTTCTAGGTTACTTAGCAGCTCAAACAAAAGAGATTGCATTAGGGACAGGGAGCATTGTGACGACACTACGTCATCCACTTGATCTAGCGAAAGCCGCTGCATCTGTAGATCAAATATCCAATCAAAGGCTTCTTTTGGGTATTGCAACTGGAGACCGACCTATTGAATTTTCAGCATATAAAGTTAACCGAGAAGAACGAAACGAATTATTTCAAGAGTCATTATTTGTTATGAAAGAGGCATGGAAACAGTCGTTCCCACTGATCAACTCACAAAGAGTTGGATTAGAACAAGGAGACCTCTTGCCAAAACCAGTTTTATCAGATATTCCAGTTTTCGTGACAGGTCGTTCAGGACAGTCACTAGAGTGGATAGCAAAAAACAGTGACGGTTGGATTAGTTACCCGCGAAATATTGATGTACAAGCTAAACTCATTAATGATTGGCGTTCTTTAACGTATGATTTCCAGCCATTTTCTCAATCACTTTATATTGATTTAGCAAAAGATCCGGATGAAGGTCCTATTCCTATTCACCTTGGGTTTAGGAGCGGATACAAATTTTTAATTGAATTTCTGAATCGCTTACAAGAAATTGGAGTTAATCATGTTATTCTGAATTTAAAATATGGCCAACGTCCGGCAGAGGATGTCATTAATGAATTAGGAGAAAAGGTAGCACCTCAGTTTCCTGCATTTAAGTAACATTTAATTGAATAAGAGATAGAAAGGTGGTGAGAGATATGAAGAAAAAACCAGAAAATACAAGAGTAGTAGTCGGTATGTCTGGAGGTGTTGATTCATCGGTTACAGCTTTGCTACTTAAAGAGCAAGGATATGATGTAGTTGGTATTTTTATGAAAAATTGGGATGATACTGATGAAAGTGGTTTCTGTACAGCAACTGAAGACTACGAAGATGTGATTAAGGTTTGTAATCAAATTGGGATCCCGTATTATGCTGTTAATTTTGAAAAACAGTATTGGGATAAAGTATTCACATACTTCCTAGAGGAGTACAAATCAGGTCGGACACCTAATCCTGACGTCATGTGTAATAAAGAGATCAAATTTAAGGCGTTTTTAAATCATGCGATGTCAATTGGGGCTGATTATATTGCAACAGGTCACTATGCACGAGTCGAAGAAAAAAATGGACAATACCGAATGTTGAGAGGTGCTGATCATAATAAAGACCAATCATACTTCCTTAATGCTCTTTCTCAAAAGCAATTATCCAAAACTATGTTTCCGCTTGGGCATTTATCCAAAAAGGAAGTGCGTGAGATTGCGATAGAGGCAGGTCTTGCAACAGCAAAGAAAAAAGATAGTACGGGTATTTGCTTTATCGGTGAACGAAATTTCAAGGAATTTTTAAGTGGTTTTTTGCCAGCTCAACCTGGTGAAATGCAAACCTCAGATGGTGAATTTAAAGGTCACCATGATGGTCTTATGTATTATACTATTGGTCAACGTCAAGGTCTTGGCATTGGCGGATCGGGGGAGCCTTGGTTTGTCATTGGTAAAGACTTAAAGCGTAATATTCTGATTGTTGGACAAGGGGTTCATAACGAAGGACTTTATTCAGAAGGTTTAGAAGCTATTGGAATGAATTGGATTAAAACAAATCTAACTTTTAAGCAAGAATTTAGTTGTACCGCTAAGATGAGATACCGTCAAGAGGATCAAGAGGTAACAGTCTATCCGCAAGAAGATGGAACAGCTAAGATTTATTTTCACAAAAGACAAAGGGCTATTACCCCAGGACAAGCTGTTGTTCTGTATGATGGTGATATTTGTATTGGTGGGGGAACAATAGACCGTGTTGTTAAAAAATTGGAAAATGACTATATCCGTGAAAGTTCAATCATTGCTACACTATTAAAATGAAAAGTATATCGGGGGAATAATAATGAAAATGTTAGTTACAGGAGCAACAGGAAAATTAGGTTCTAAAATTGTAGAGACTTTATTAAAAAAGGTACCAGTAAACCAATTAGCTGTTAGTGTTCGTAATCCAGAGAAAGCAGAAGGATTACAGGCTCGAGGAGTAGATGTCCGAAAAGGTGATTTTGATTATCCAGAAACACTTGATGCGGCTTTTGCTGGCGTTGATCGCTTGCTAATTATTTCTGCGGATGGAGAAAATGAAACAAGAATACGACAACACGCGAATGCAATAGCTGCGGCTGAGCGTGCTGGAGTGAAATTTATTGCTTATACGAGCATAGCGAATGCAAAGGAAAGTGAAAACCTCCTTGCTCCAACGCATAAAGCAACAGAAGAAGCTATCATGAAAACAGGTATTCCTTATTCGTTTTTAAGAAATAATTGGTACTTGGAAAATGAAATTCCAAGTATTCAAGGTGTTCTAGCAGGTGCTCCTTGGGTGACATCAGCAGGAAACGGTAAGGTAGGATGGGCATTACAACAAGATTATGCAGAGGCTGCGGTTGCGGTATTGACTGGTAATGGGCACGAAAACACTATCTACGAGCTTTCTGGAAAACTATTAACACAGGAAGAGTTTGTATCAGCTCTTGGTAATGTATTGGGTAAAGAAGTACCTGTACAACAAGTGGATGACAATATTTATGCAGACATTATGAAAGGTGCAGGTGTACCAGATTTCCTTATTCCATTTCTTGTGGAAATCCAAACAGGCATTAGAAAAGGTACGCTTGAAGTCGAAAGCAATGACTTCGAAAAACTTCTTGGGCGTCCAGCTACACCAATTAGTGACGGACTTAATCAAATTGTTAATGGAATCTCTTAAACATCGAATCCATCATAAGTATTAAGACACGTTGTATGTCACAACTTTAAACTACGGACAGCATATTGTAAAAGCTGCTCAAACCTTTGATAGTAATGGGCATGAGAATGATCATATAAAATTTAATGAGGCTTTCCATATGTTAACTAAACAATGGAGAGCCTCTTTGTTTATGATTGAAAAAAACATTAAATGTTTAAGGCTTCCGAAAAGAATACATCCACCACCACTTTTAAAACCACACAAATCTGGGTATATGAAGCCTATACGAATGTGAGGGGAAAGCCAGATGATAAGGATCGCCGGAATGACAAAGGATCATCAAATTGATAAAAATATTAACATTGATAACCTCGATAGAAACGCCTATAAATGGATTTGGGTTGATTTTAACCAACCGTCGGAAGAGGAAATAAGGCATTTGGACAGTGCTTTCCACTTCCATCCATTGGCGATAGAGGATTGCATACATAGATTGCAACGGCCGAAGCTTGATCATTATGAGGATCATACTTTTTTCGTGACGCACAGTATTCAGGAAAAGGATGAAGAGCTTCATAAGGAGGAAGTGAATTTCTTTTTAGGGGAAAATTTTGTCGTGAGTTTTCATCATGCGCCTTCTAAAGAGGTGGATGAGGTGTGGAGGAGTTTGGACAAGCCACCGAAAGACGTGGAAAACTGGGATGAATATTACGTGTTTTATGAAATCCTGGACGACATTGTGGATAATTATTTTCCGTTGCTATATAAGCTGGAGGATCAGCTGGACAAGATTGAGGCAAACACGCAAGACAAATCAATGAATCAGCTGATGGAAGAGCTGTTTGATACAAGGTATTCTTTATTGGAGCTAAGACATACGATGAACCCAATGCGGGATTTGCTGTATCGCATGCTCAACACCCATCGTCTGGATGGGGTGATGAAAAGGAAAGAGTACTTCGCGGATATATATGACCATCTTTTGAAGCTCTCTGACATGATCACTGCCAACCGGGAATTGACGGCGGACATTCGGGATAATTACCTTTCCCTGAACTCCCATCAAGCCAACAATGTCATGAAGGTCCTTACCATCATCACGTCCATTTTCGCACCATTGACTTTTATAGCGGGAATTTACGGGATGAATTTTCAAAACATGCCGGAACTGACCTTTCATTACGGGTACTTTGTCGCCCTTGGAGTCATGGCTGTCTTGGGGATAAGCTTGTTTATTTGGTTTAAGTGGAAGGGTTGGTTTAAGTAAGAGTACTTTGAATGATGAGCCGTTGAAATAACACAAATAGCATATTTAATCCATTAGGACCAAATATGCTATTTGATTTGCTCTATTTTTTTGAAAAACGCAGCTCCGCAAACTGCGCGTATTTTTTCACTTGTTCTAATTTTTGCTGCGTGGACAAAGAAACTGGTGAAATCTATACATATAATACTTCTGAAGTTTCTTCTTCGGTTATACCTTTTGTTGTATATTTTGTTGGTTCTCAGGTATTGAGAGCAGCAGTAAAGCAGATTGCAAAATCTGTTATTATTAAAAAAGTTGGCAGTACCGTTTTAAAAACAAATCCACTAGAGAAAATTAAATATACAAATAAAGTTGTAGGTCAGATGAAACAAGGGGATTATCATGCATTTCCGAGAAGTGTTGAAGCTTACGGTAAATACGGTAAGGTAAAGACAATTACAGGGGGGGACGGTAAAAAGAGAAAGTTGGTAGAGATCTCAGGCAATTATAAAGGTAAAGACGGGGTATTTGAATTTATTATTGAGCCAGATGGTGTAACAGTTAACCATCGTTTATTCAGACCTAAAAAATAGGAGTGAAGTATCTTGAGTAACAAAATTATTTTCCATCCATCAGTCATTGAATCAGCAATTTCACTAAAGGATTTAGGGATAAATGAACTGGCTTGGAAATGGGAAGATGTTCATATTGTAATTGATTATTTAGTAGAAAATAAATATGCAATTCTCGGTGGAGATGTATATTTGTTACAAGGTGACGAAAAGATTGTAACGTATGACAGTTGGTATTTAGATAGAGACACTGGAACATCGTGGCTTGATTATGTAATTAAAAGTAAGGAAACAGCTGATGAATACATTAATTCTTATCACATGAAGAATGGGGATAATTATTGCTATTCTATTATCTACTCTAAGAATGAATAGTTATTAAGAAAGAGAAAGAACTATGGGGATTAGGTGATTTAATGACCTAATCCCCTTTTCTAGCTGTAGATGAAAAAAAGAATTTCCATGACTATCATTTAAACTATATACATCACAAAAAAAAGCATACCTAACCCCTCCGGATTAAATATGCTGCCATGTCCGTTCCCCTAAATCTTAATACACCTTATCCCCATTAAAAATAGAATTCTTCACAATCACGTAATCTACGTGACGGATGGCGTCCAAGGTGGTTCCGCCAGCATAAGAGATGGAAGATTGAAGATCCTGTTCCATTTCAGTTAATGTATCTTGTAAGGCACCTTTATGCTCAACGAACATCTTTTTGCCTTCTACGTTTTTCTTTTCGCCTTTTTGGAATTCGGAAGCGGAGCCGAAGTATTCTTTGACTAGCTTACCGTTTACTTCGCTGGTTTCTCCTGGTGATTCTTCATGGCCGGCAAATAGGGAGCCGATCATGACCATCGTTGCACCGAAACGTACGGATTTCGCGATGTCACCGTGTGTACGGATTCCACCGTCAGCGATGATTGGTTTGCTTGCTGCCTTTGCACATAAACGAAGAGCTGCCAACTGCCAGCCACCAGTTCCGAAACCTGTTTTGATTTTTGTGATACATACTTTACCAGGTCCAATTCCAACCTTTGTTGCATCTGCGCCGGCATGTTCCAGTTCACGCACTGCTTCAGGCGTACCAACGTTACCAGCGATGACGAAGCTCTCAGGCAGGTGTTTTTTAATATGCTGGATCATATGGATGACCGCGTTGGAATGCCCATGGGCAATATCGATTGTGATGTATTCAGGAGTAAGACCTGCTGATGCAAGCTCTTCAACGAAGGAATACTCTTCTTCTTTCACTCCTACGCTGATGGAAGCGTAAAGGCCTTTTGCATGCATGTTTTCGATGAATGCCTGACGCTTTTGTGGCTCAAAGCGGTGCATGATGTAAAAGTAGTTATTTTCAGCAAGATAAAGGGCAATCTTTTCATCAATAATGGTTTGCATATTGGCTGGAACTACAGGAAGCTTAAATTGACGGCCACCAAGAGTTACAGTGGTATCACACTCAGAACGGCTGTTAACGACACATTTATTTGGCACTAACTGAATATCTTCATAATCAAATACATTTTCCATGAGACACACTCCTAAAAGAATAATTTTCATAGTAATGTTCGGTTTTTACGCAACAAAAAATCCAGACTGAAAATGGGCAGAGTTAATCCACCCATTCGTAGTTAGGATTTTACGGCTCCTAGTAGAAACTCTTAGACCATATCTCTAAGAATATACGAATGAAACGTTATAAGTAATTTCAACACAAGTTTGATTATAAACGAACTTTTAAGATGTGTAAACGGTAAATGTTCGTATTTTATAGAAAGTTTGATAGTATTTTAATTGTTTTCTTTCGATATAGAGGTTTTTTATTAATAAAGTTAATGTAACCTTGCATTTAGATTTTATGTGTCTTTTTTTATGAAACCGTTTAAACTTAAAGAGAGAAGGCGCTTGAATTACGCAGCATTCAAAGCTTATCTTTTTAAATACAATAGTAATTTTTAATCAAACGTTTGAATAAATGGATTTTTGTTATTGAAATAAGGGGCTTAAAAGTGATTCGGGAAATATCGACTATTTTCGAATGGTATATTGAAATACAAATTTAGTGGCGTTACGCAAAAAGGGGAGGGTTACATATGAATTTAGTAGAAATGGCCATCGTTTTTGCAGCAGAGGCACATAAGCATCAAACAAGGAAGGGTACGGAGATACCATACATTACACATCCTTTTGCGGTGGGGATGATGTTGCAATCCGCAGGTTGTTCAGAAGAAGTGGTGGCGGCGGGTATTTTACATGACACTCTGGAAGATACGGAAGCCACTTATGAAGGCTTGGTGAAAGAGTTCGGTGTCCGTGTTGCCGATTTAGTGGTGGCGGCTTCTGAAAATGACAAGAGCCTTTCGTGGGAAGAGAGGAAACAACACACCATTGATGGTTTAAAAGGTGCAACCATAGAAGAGATGCAGGTGATTGTTGCGGATAAATTGCACAATTTACGCTCCATTCGGACGGATCTTGAAGAACATGGGAACATAATTTGGCAGCGGTTCAACCGTGGAAAAGAGAAGCAGCAGTGGTATTATGGGAACATTGTGAAGGCATTGACTCCTAGAAAAGAAGATTTTAAGTTAATCGGTGAGTTGGAAGAGGAAGTGAAGGCGGTTTTTGGAACTGTATAAGAAAGTTTCTTGGGATAGTTATTTTTAAACAAACGTTCGATCAAGCCGGATTTTTTTGTTGAAATAGAGGTCTTGAAATCGTCTCGAGCGATATCGACTATTTTTGCATAGTATCTTGAAATAAAAAAGGAGGATGTGGATAGCCTTCTTTTTTCTATTTCTAAAACCATCCATTTTCCCACAAATTTTACAATACCTTCATACCCACTTAACATTCCATCGGTAACATTTTAAATGTTCAAAAAAGTTCGGTGGAGGTTAGTGATGAGGAAAGAGAAGCGTAAGTTTGGTAGGAAGTTGCTGTCGTCATTGATGATTTTTTCTATCGTAGGAACGAGTTTTCAGCCGGTTGTGCCGCTTGGTGTGGTGCATGCGGAGGAAGAGGTTACGGAAACGGAAACCACTCCTGTAGAGGATACAAACCAAGAAGAAAATATGGAGCCGGTCGAAAGTACAGAGCCACCTGCCGATGAAGAAGTAGAGCCGCAGCCACCTGAAGTAGAACCGGTGGAAGAAGAGGTTACCGAAGAACCTGTAAAAGAAGAACCAGAAGTGGAAGAACCGAGAGTAGAAGAACCTCAAACAGAAGTTGCCCCTCCAGCCGACCAGGAAGAACAACCAGAAGAACCAACGGAAATGCCACAAACGGAAGAAGAAGCCATCATTGAAGAGCTGGATTACAACCTGCTCCCACATTTACTCATCACAGAAATTTCTCCAAACTCAGCTGGTGCTGGAACTGATTATTATGAGTACGTTGAGATTTACAATAATACAGACCAAGCGATCTCAACAGCGAATCTAAATTTTATCTATACATATACGGATACAGGAAGGGAGATCCCTTTCACTGTTCCTGAAACAACCATTGAATCACAAGAAATGCTTGTGTTCTGGTACAACAACGGAGACCGTAGTTTGGCAGATTTTAATCAGAACTATGGGTTGGCGTTAACGGAAGAGCAGGTAGTTTCTTTTAAGGATGCCTTCCCGGGCTTCGCGAATGGCGGAAACCGGGCGCTAGTGGTGAAGGACAAGCAAGGACAAGAAATGGTTTCTGCCAGTTATCTTGGAACTGAGAATGATAACAACGGAGCGGGAATTGAGTATAAGTTTCCGGTGAGCGGGACGGTGATGGACAAACATGCGGTTCTTGCATTGCCTACCCCTGGATCCATTGATGCGGTTCAAGTTCCCGAACAGCCGGTAACAGTGGAAGAAGAGGAAGCGCCTGTCGCTGACCAAACACCGCCAGTGATCGAACACACGGCTGTTACAGAAGCGGAAAGATTCACGGCAATCCCCGTCCAAGCGACGATAACGGATGACGTTGGCGTCACGGCGGCTACTCTTTTTTATAAAAAAGAATCAGAGGAAAGCTTCACGAACCTAAGTATGCAACAAACAGAGGCGACCTCTACGTACGAGGCTGAAATTCCAGCTTCTAAGGTAGATGCACCAATCACCTACTACATCGAAGCAACAGATGGAACCAATACAGCAGCGACGGAGCCGTCCACGATTGAGGTTGCGGTACCGGCGGAAACTTACAGTGAATTGCCACTGCTGATTACCGAGCTGTCCCCGCACTCTAAAGGGGGAGGAACGGATTATTTTGAGTTTTTTGAGGTGTATAACAATACGAATCAGCCTATGAATATGGCAAACTACTCTTTTGTCTATGGATATACGGACACGGGGAGTGAGCTGCCGTTCCAGGTGCCTGCTGTGATGTTGGAGCCGCAGGAGGAAATCGTATTTTGGTATAACAACGGAAACAAGACGCTAGCTGAGTTTAACGAAAACTTTGGGCTGGCGCTCACAGAAGATCAAGTTGTGGAGTTCATAGATGTTTTTCCAGGCTTTGTAAATGGAGGAAACCGTGCCCTTGTGATCAAAGATGCAGAGGGTGCGGAGGTTGTGTCCGCAAGTTATCTTGGCAGTGACAATGATAATAATGGAGCGGGCATTGATTATCTGTTCCCGTCTAGCGGTACGGCGATGCTGAAGCTGGAAGGATTGACTGCGCCGACACCTGGTACGGCAAAAGAAAGCCAGGTTCCTACTAACCCGGTGGAGCTGGAAGAGATTCCGGAAGATACGGTAGCGCCAGTGATGGAGCATACGCCTGTCACAAATGGCACTGCGTACTCGCCGATCCGAATCGAGGCGACCATTACAGATGGCATGGCAAAACCTTTTGCCACTTTATTTTATAAAAAGCGGGGGGACGAAACATTTACTTCGTTGTCCATGAACCCAACGTCTGAAGGTTCCTCTGTTTATACGGCGGAAATACCTGGGGCAGATGTCTCGGGGGATATCGTTTATTATGTGGAAGCTTCGGATGGTTGGAATGTTTCCAAGACAGACGAATTCACTATTGCGGTAAAACAAATCGAAGTGGACTATCAGTCGCTGCCGCCATTTTTGGTAACGGAAGTGGTTCCGGATTCGACGAATGTTGGGTCGGCGGATGGTTATGAGTTTATAGAAATCTATAATAATACTAATCAGGATCTGAGTTTTAAAGATTACAAGCTTTATTATCGTTACGGGGCGGAGATTGCGACAGATGTGGTGTGGCCTTCGATCCCGGATGATGTGGTAATTCCATCCAAGGAAACGCTTGTATTCTGGATTATCAATGCGCAAAACCGAGAGCAGACGGTAGCGGATTTTAACGCCAATTACGGCTCGAGTTTGGTGGAAGATCAGAATATCGTCCGCATTTACAGTGACGGGATGGCCAATGGCGCGATGCGCGGACTTGTAGTGGCAACGAACTCGAAGCAGGAGCTTGCGGTTGCTTATTACAATGATGTTCCGAATGTGAAGGACACGGCAGCCAATATGGGTGTATTTTATCAATACCCGTTAGATGGCTCGACGCAAATGATCAAGACAAGCGCAGCGGTAAAAGCAGCAACGCCTGGTGTGGTGGAAGCTTCGCAAGTCCCTGCGGAAACGGTGCAGATCGAGGCAGATACGGTTGCGCCGACCTATGAAAATTTAACAAAGGTAACTCAGGTGGATCAAACGGAAAATATAGAAATCGTCGTGGATGCACAGGATGACAAGGAAGTGAAGACGGTTCGTTTATTTTACCGGACAAACGATCAAACGGACTACAAACAGGCGATTCTGACGAAGGATTACAATGATTTGCTTTATCACTATACAGTGTATTCGCCTGAAATTATCGCCAAAGAGTATGTGGAATATTACTTCGAAATTTCAGATGGCATGAATGAAGTGACAACAGAAAAATATAAGGTTGATGTGACAACGGAATTGGATTTCTCCAGTCTCCGCTTGAATGTAAAAGAGGGCGAGATTGTTGCTGGGGAGAAGATTTTGAAAGGGACTTCCAGCACCGACGCTCCGGAAGATGTGAAGCTTTTGATAGACGGAGAGGAAGTGGAAGGCGAAACATTCCAAGCGGTCGAGCATACTTCTTATTTTGCTTTTGAGGTGAGCGGAATCAATACTTTCTTCCAAAATGGGGTAACCATGGGAGATGAAGTTCTGCATATTTTTGATGATTGGATCAATGAATGGCAGACGATCACCGTTCCGATTAACCCGGACAAACTGATGCTTGGGGACAATACAATTACGATTCGTGCGGGTAACAAAGCGTCTCCGTTTGACTTGGAGTCCGAGGATAACCGTGACGACTATAATTTGAGAAATGTCCGCCTTGTTTTGGCAGATGGGACGATTCTGCGCGATGCGGGGAAAAATGATCCTGCTCAAGTGTTTGACATGGGCGATGACGGGACAGACCGTATTTTTGAAGACTTTACTTTTACGGTGACAGGGGAGCAGGCTCCTTCCAAATCGTATAAATGGGACACAGCTTCCGTATCCGATGGGGAGCATGTGATCTCCGCGATGGATGCAGATGAGGAAATCGCAACAACCGTGATGGTCGATAACACGGCTCCAAGCATCACCACTTCCTTAGAAGAAGGAAAGGAATACAAGGGTGCTTTTACAATCGATGTGACAGCAACCGATGCGATAGCTGGTGTGAAAGAAACGAGGGTGCTCCTTGATGACAAGGAAATCGCGACGCCTTTTGAAACGGCTTCTTCTAAGCTTTCGGCTGGGGAGCATACGTTAAAGGTTGTGGCAATCGATGTGGCAGGAAACGAATCGGTAAAAGTGGTGCACTTTACGGTAGTGAATGAAAATCCGCTAGAACCGGAGCTCATTTCACCTGCAGATGATGCGGAAACCCCAGTGGATGGTGACCCGACGTTGAAAGTAAAGGTGGCCGATCCTACTGATGATGATTTAGATGTTACGTTTTACGGTGGCTACAAGTACGATGTAACCCAAGGTGATCGCATGAAGGGCTATAAAAATGCCAATGAAGTCGAGCCGCCGCAAACGATGGTGCCGGAGGGTGAGGAAGCTTTTACAGAAGAAGATATCGCGCTTGTTTCTGAGGAAGATGGAGAATACCTAATCACGGACTCTTCCACAGAATTTCCGTATCATCGTTTTGATGTGAAGGTGGCCGAATCTATTCAGGAAGGGGATACCGTCGAGCTTGTTTGGAAGGGGAATTCCCTTGAAGGCAGAAAGGTGACCATGTATGCCTGGAACCATACGTCCAACAAGTGGGAGATTATTGATTATAAGATTGCTGGAACGGAAGACTTTGGACTTCAAGGGGAAGTCGCGGTCGCTGATTTTGTAAAAGAGGGCAACATCAATGTACTGGTGCAGGATGAAATTCCGGCTTCCTCTGAAGAGTACGATTACACATTTGTCTGGATGTCTGACACACAGTATTACTCAGAAAGTTTTCCGTATATCTATGAAAGGCAGACAGAATGGATAGCGGAAATGGAAGAGGAATTGAAAATCGAGTATGTGTTCCACACGGGAGATCTTGTGAATATGGCAGATCAGGAAGTCCAGTGGAATTATGCGGACCAGTATATGGGAGTCTTGGACGAACGCGAAATTCCATATGGCGTGCTTGCCGGGAATCATGACGTGGATCACAAAACAAATGACTATACGCAGTATTATAAATACTTTGGCGCGGACCGCTTTGAGGACAAACCTTATTACGGCGGGACATATAAAAATAACCGCGGCCATTATGACCTTATTTCCTCCAACGGAAATGACTATATCATGGTGTATCTTGGCTGGGGTGTGGAAGACGAAGGGATTGCCTGGATGAATGAGGTGCTTGCTGCCCATCCAGACCGCATGGCAATCTTGAGTTTCCACGAATACTTGCAGGCAACGGGTGTGCGTCATCCACTTGGTGACAAGTTGTATGAGGAAGTTGTGCTGCCGAATGAGAATGTTGTTGCTGTGTTGAGCGGCCATTATCATGAGGCGCAGCTATTGGTTGATGAAGTGGATGATGATGGTGACGGCGCGCCGGACCGCCAAGTCTATCAAATGCTTGCTGACTATCAGGCAGGTCCGGAAGGTGGACAAGGCTTCATGCGCCTGCTGCATTTTGATACAGACAATAACCGGATTATCGTGAATACGTACTCTCCGTACCTGGATCAGTATAACTATTATGATACGGAAACTTACCCTGGAAAGGACGAGTTTGTACTGGAACTCGACCTTCAGCCAAAAGAAAAGCGCGTGGCAACGGACTACTTTGCGGTGAACGTTTATACGGAAGTGGAGATTGGCAAGCATGAGGCTGTTTCAAGCGGAAGTGTGGCGGAGATGGTCTGGGAAGGGCTTGCGGAAAATGAGCGTTACTGGTGGTATGTCGTAGTGGAGGATGAGCACACGGGGATGACTACGTCGGATATTTGGACGTTTACTAAGGGAGAAATGGCGGATGGGCCGGTTGAGCCGGATCCATCAGAGCCGGGTGAACCTGAGGAGCCAGGTAAACCTGGTGGTCCGAGTAATCCGGGTGCACCCGGGCCAGTGGAACCAAGCAAGCCAAACCCCGTGAACCCAAACCCCGTGAACCCAAACCCCGTGAACCCAAACCCTGGGCAGCCTGGAAACCCGGCAGATCCGATTAAGGTGAATAATCCTGCAGCCCCAGGCAAGGGCGATGCGAAGAAAAAAGAACAAGGAAAGAAACAAAGTGGCGAGAAGCTTCCAAACACTGCTGCTAATCTATATGACTTTTATGTCATTGGGTTTGTATTGCTGATGATAGGAGTAGGGGTTTTGGTGATGGTGGGGAAGAGAAGAAGGATAGTATAGGTAGATGAGCGGGACACATGGAATCTTTCATGTGTCTTTTTTCTTTTAAGAACATAAAAAAACAGGCCCTATATTAAGAGCCTGTTTGTATAAACAATTTAAGATTAAGAAGCTTTTTGAACGTTAGAAGCTTGAGCTCCACGAGCACCTTGCTCAACGTCAAACGTTACTTTTTGACCTTCGTCTAAAGATTTGAAGCCATCAGTTTGGATTGCGGAGAAGTGAACGAATACATCGTCTCCATTTTCGCGTTCGATAAATCCAAAACCTTTTTCTGCATTAAACCATTTAACTGTACCTTGTTCCATTTTTGTTGCCTCCTAGTGCGTTGCCACACATTGTATTACTATTCTTGGCCAAGCCTTTACACCGAACAAAAATAATTAACCTAATCATATCAGAAAACGAAAGAACTTGCAAATTATTGGTATTTGACGGTAGAAATTGCAGGTGTTAACTTCCTTTTATCGGTAATTCGACTTAATTTCTACTATTCCCTTGTTTTTTAAAGGAAATTGGTTGACGGTAAAAATAAAATTATGATATTATAAAATATTTTGTTAAAAAATTTTATTTATGTTAAGGTTAAGGGGGTTACCAAATATGGAGGTGGAATATTTGTTTGAAATTGGCGATAACATAGTTTATCCAATGCAAGGCGTAGGTGTAATTAAAGATATAGAAGAAAAGGAAATCTCAGGAGAGAAACAACAATATTATGTCATAAGAATGTTAATCAGTAATATGCAAATCATGATTCCTACGGGTAAAATTTTGAGTTCAAATATACGCCCAGTTACTGATATCATTGCATTGAAACACATCATCCACATTTTTCAGCACGGAGAATCAGATAGATTACTGCCGTGGAAACAAAGGTATAAAGTGAACACGGAAAAAATCAAAACAGGTAAAATACAAGAAGGTGCTGAAGTTGTACGTGATCTACTGCGTATGAAGAAAGAGAAAGCACTTAATTCTAGCGAAAAAAGAATGCTGAATAACGCAAATGAATTTTTGATTAGTGAACTGAGATTAATTAAAGGAATCACTGAAAATCAAATTAAAAGCTTTTGTTAAGATAACTAAAAATATTGTCTGACATCTCCCGGAAATGTTTTGAATGTTTCGGGAATATGATTGATATTTACAAGATTCTACTTCTTCCATTCACCTTTAGAGCATCATCCTCTTTTGTTATTTCTACAACCAATCCATTTTAATTTACCTCATTAAGGGAATTTTCAATTCTATAGAACGCTTGATTAAATAGTAGTGACGGAACAATTTGTAAACTTTTTTCCGGTTGGCATGCCTCTGGGATCATTTTAGTGCTTGATTAAAGGACGCTTTTGACGCAAAGGAAGAGATAAAATATGATAAAGGAAAATGATAAGGGTAAGGGTGTTGGGGAATGAAAGTGTTGATGGTGGAAGACGACAGGACAATCGCTACAGGTTTGGAGTATTCGCTTCGGCAGGAGGGATATGAGACCATTCTTTGTCATGATGTTCAATCGGCAGAGTTGACGATTGCTAGTAGGCTTGAAGAGATAGATTTATGTTTATTTGATTTGTCCTTGCCTGATGGGAGCGGCTATGACCTTTGCCAACAGGTGAAAAGGCGTGAGGACAAACCGGTGATTTTCCTTACGGCCTTTGATGATGAGGTGAATGTGGTGATGGGGCTTGATATGGGAGCGGACGATTATATTACGAAGCCATTCAGGGTCCGTGAGCTGCTTTCCCGCATTAAATCGGTCTTACGACGTTACAATAAGCAGCCTGAACAGGCCAAAAGCTACATAGATATCGAGAATATCCGCATTAATACGTTGGAAGGCAAAGTATTCAAAAACGGGGAAGAGGTCCTGCTGACTGCACTGGAATACCGGTTGTTAATGATTTTTGCCAACCATATAGGGCAGGTGCTGACGAGAGCCCAGTTGCTTGACCGGATTTGGGATGTGGCAGGTGACTTTGTCAATGACAACACGCTGACCGTTTACATCAAGCGTTTGAGGGAGAAGCTGGAGGACAACCCTCAGAACCCACTGATCATCCGAACCGTGCGCGGTATGGGCTATAAGGCAGGTCAATAAGATGTGGCGAAACAGAGAAGTTCAACTATACCTGATCATCATGATCTTGATTGGCGCTGTAGCCACTGGGGCAGCAGGCCTCTTTTTTACCATATCTACAACAATACTTGTTCTCATAACTACCATGCTGCTCATCGCTTGCAGTGTGGTTTTCACCCGTTGGAGATATAAGGAAATCGAAAAACTCTCAGGGTATTTACGCCGTATCAGCAATGGCAATTATGATTTGGATGTACGGGACAATCATGAGGGAGAGCTTAGTATTTTAAAAAGCGATATCTATAAAGTCACCTTGATGCTTTCAGAGCAGCGTTCCTATTTGGAGCAGGATAAAGTCAAATTAACGAATGCGATATCTGATATCTCCCATCAATTGAAAACCCCGCTTACCTCCATGATGGTCATGGCGGATTTGCTCAGCGATAGTAAACTCAATAAAACGAAGCGGGCTGAATTCACACAGAACATCCGTATTCAATTGGAAAGAATCGAGTGGTTGGTGTCTTCCCTTTTAAAATTATCCAAAATTGATGCTGGGACTGTCAGCTTTAAAAAAGACAATGTTTCAGTCCAGGGTCTTATTGAAAGGGCTGTGCAGTCGGTGTTGATTCCAATGGACATTAAGGAACAGACCTTATTGGTGGAAGGGGATAAGTCTGCCACTTTTACAGGAGATAATCACTGGACGGCAGAGGCATTGATCAATATTTTGAAAAACTGTGTGGAACATACTGCAGTAGGCGGCAAAGTTTCCGTTTCGTTCTCCGAAAACCCCCTATATACAGAGATAAAGGTGAAAGACAATGGGCATGGAATACCTAAAGAAGATCTCCCCTATATCTTCAGACGTTTTTATAAAGGGAAAAATGCAAGTGAAGATAGTATTGGAATCGGGCTTGCCATGGCATACAGCATCATTACAAGCCAGCAGGGGGATATCGAGGTCAGAAGTGAACAAGGAAAAGGAACCGAGTTTCATATTAAGTTTTATAACAAGGCTCGTACCTGACAAAAGGGGGATAGGTTCGTCCTGTGGGACATGAATCTATCCCCTTAAGTGACTAAACTGTCACAATAGAAGTCACTTAATAGTCATCTTAGGCAGATATACTGAGGATACATTTAACATATGGAGGCGAATGCGATGAGCATTTTACAAATAGAAAATCTGTCTAAGGTTTATGGTAAGGGAGATACGGCGGTAAAGGCATTGGATGATGTATCATTTTCAGTCAAAAAAGGAGAATTCGTCGCGATCATCGGTCCGTCCGGATCTGGCAAATCAACGCTGCTTCATCTACTAGGCGGAGTGGACAGACCTTCAAGTGGCAAGGTACTTGTTGATAACACGGATATCTATCAATTGAATGAAACACAGCTTGCGATTTTCAGACGCAGACAGATCGGGTTGATTTACCAGTTTTATAATCTGATCCCGATTTTGACAGTAGAAGAGAACATGACATTGCCATTACTGTTGGATGAACACAAAGTGGACCAGAAGCAATTCAGTGATATTGCGTCCATCCTGGGATTGACGAATCGTCTGAATCACTTGCCCAATCAACTTTCCGGCGGACAGCAGCAACGTGTCTCCATCGGAAGGGCGCTCATGAGCAATCCGGCGATCATTCTGGCGGATGAGCCAACAGGTAATTTAGACAGTAAAAATAGCGGCGAGATCATGGAGCTATTGAAAATGTTTAACAAAACCTATAATCAGACGCTTATCGTCATTACCCACGATGAAAGGATTGCCTTGCAGGCTGATCGTGTCATCGAAATCAATGATGGAAAAGTTGCCAAGGACGAGGTGATCCGTCCATGAACATCATCAATAAGCTGACGTTAAGGCATCTGAAGAAAAATAAGAGAAGGACAATGGTGACCATCATTGGTGTCATCATCTCGGTTGCGATGGTGACGGCTGTCGCTACGCTTGGGGTCTCCTTTCTAGATCTTTTGAAAAGGCAAACCATTGCAGACAATGGAGAGTGGCATGTTCAATATAAAAATGTCACCAGCGATCAAATAAAAGCAATTGAAGAAGATGGGAATACGAAAGATCTGATCCTTTCCAGCAATATAGGTTATGCCATGTTGGAAGGGGATGAGGTGACGGATAAGCCCTATCTCTTTTTTAAAGGATACAATGCGGAAGGTTTAGAACAATTTCCTATAAAGTTAAGCAGTGGACGTCTGCCTAAAGCGGCAAATGAAGTAGTCGTGTCAGATCATCTTGCGAATGATACAGGGATTGACTATGAAATTGGCACTGAAATGACCGTTGAAATTGGAAATCGTATGATGGAAGGTGAACCGGACCCTTTGCTGCAGAACTATTCTGTTGAGAGGGGGGAAGAGGGATATCTTGAAAACTTGGAAATCCATTCAACAGAAACGTTCACCGTTGTAGGCACTATCGAAAGGCCACCTTGGGAAGAACCATGGGCTCCCGGATACACGGTGCTCAACTATATCGATCAGGAGAATCTAAATCAAGAGGTGAATGTTGATGCGGTGGTGGTGGTAAAGGATTTAAACCGTTCCATTTTTAAACATGCGGAACAACTGGCACAACAAAACGATATAGTTGGGGTAGGTTACAATGATGAACTGCTCCGATATTATGGCATCACAGATAACGATAATCTCCATACGACCATGTATTCTATGGCAGGAATCATTATTGCTGTCATCGTGATTGGTTCTGTATCTCTCATATATAATGCCTTTGCAATCAGCGTTTCCGAAAGGGCAAGGCATTTGGGCATGCTTTCAAGTGTTGGGGCAACCAAGAAACAAAAGCGTAATTCGGTCTTCTTTGAAGGGGCTGTCATTGGGTTGATCAGTATTCCAATCGGTGTCTTAGCGGGGCTTGGTGGGATAGCAATTACCTTTATATTCATCAACACCTATATAGCGGGTGCATTAGGAACAAGTGTAAAGCTTGAAGTAGTTGTCACGCCGGCTTCTGTTCTGGTTGCCTGCTTGATTTCAAGCGCCACTATTTTCATTTCCACCTACATGCCGGCCCGTAAAGCATCCAAAGTCTCGGCCATTGATGCCATCCGCCAGACGCAGGATATAAAGCTGACGGGCAAAGCGGTTAAGACATCCAAGGTGGTTAGGAAAATGTTCGGCCTGGAAGCGGAAATCGGGCTGAAAAATGTAAAAAGAAATAAGAAAAGGTATTATGCCACATTGTTTTCACTTGTTATCAGCATCGTCCTTTTTCTATCCGTTTCGTTCTTTACGGAGAATTTGAGCAGATCGGTGGAAATGTCACAGGATGGCATCGACTTTGATATAGTAGTTTCAGATGGCAGTGGAGACATTTCCACTTTGGAATCGTTGGTACATCTAGAAGGTATCACGGAACATAGTCTCCATAAGTCCGTCCAGGTAACGTCCTTAATAGATGAAGAGATGCTTCCTCCATTATTACTAGAGCATATAGAAAAGGAAAATGGGGCACTCCAAGAAGGGAAATTCCCATTTTACATCAATTTATATGGCTTAAGTGAAAGTAGTTTTCAAGAGTATGCAGATAGAGCAGGCACAGATCCTGCAAAATATCAGGACCCTAATAACCCGAAGGCTATCATTATCGATAAGATCTCTTACAGGGATTACGAAGCGTCCAAGTTTGTGGAAACGGAATCGATCCAAACAAAGCCAGGTGATAGGATAGAGCTACTATTTACCGACTATGATACAAACGAAAACACTACGCTTTCGGATTTGGAAATCGGCGCACTTACAGACGAACTCCTAATGGGTACCAGAACGGCAAGTCTTGGTGGGTTGGATGTCATTGTCCCCATGGAAACGTTCGATAATATCCTTAATAAGGGTGCCGCAAGCCAAGTCCAATCCTATCTGTATTTGAATACCAGTGACCCAACGGTGATGCAAGAAACGTTGGAGGAAGTCGTCCCTTCCTCGATGTATATCTATAACGCAGTTCAAAGTAGAGAACGTGACCAACAAATGATCATGTTCCTATCGGTATTCACCTATGGATTCATCGCCTTAATTTCCTTGATTTCCATTGCCAATATCTTTAATACCATTTCTACCGGTATCTCCTTGCGGAAAAGAGAATTTGCGATGCTAAAGTCTGTCGGAATGACCCCGAAAGGTTTTAACAAAATGATCAATTACGAAAGCATCTTTTATGGAGTCAATTCCCTCCTAATTGGTTTGCCAATCAGTATCGGTGTTATGTATTTATTGCATCGCTCTGTAAACGAAACCTTTGAATATGGTTTTAGCCTGCCGTGGCTCGATATCCTGTTTGTGATAGCTGCCATTTTCTTTATCGTCAGCTCGGCCATGCTATATTCCATCTCCAAAATTAAAAAAGAAAACATTATTGATGGGTTGAAGCAAGAGAATATATAAGAAATTTGATGAGAATAAGAAAAACTTATAGCTATTCATAAAATAACCGTCATTTCTATTATCACCCTCCTTGAGTAAGATGGAAGTAGAATCTAACATCTTACAAAAGGAGGGTTTTTCATGTCATTTACTATCAACAAAATTGATCATGTCCAGCTTGCCATGCCAAAGGGGCTGGAGGATGAAGCGCGCAAATTTTATGGAGAGATTTTAGGGTTGGGGGAAGTGGATAAGCCAGAGACGCTTAGAAAAAGAGGTGGGGTGTGGTTTGCTAAAGGGGCTGTTCATTTTCATTTAGGGGTGGAGGAGCCTTTTGTTCCTGCCAAAAAAGCACATCCGGCATTTGAGGTTTACCAAATAGAAGAATTTAAACATTATTTGAGCGCGCAGGCGGTTGATTACACGGTGGACGAGAATTTTCCTGGGGCGAATAGGATTTATGTAAGTGATCCTTTTGGAAACAGGCTGGAGTTTTTGGAGTGGCAATGAGTTCTAAGTGGATTTTAAGAAAGACAGTTGCCTAGAAATGTGCAAAAAACGAGAAGTATTCAATAAATGCACTTAAGTATTCAATAAGTGGGTTGAAGTATTCAATAAACTCCCTGAAGTATTCAATAAATCAAGTTAAATTCACCACAATCCATTTATTCCAAAAAATGCACAGGAGTTGCGTGTCAGGAGAAGTGTGGTGGGTCGAGGAACCTGTCCCCTCAGCCCTCTACCCCCGCAACCACTTCACCACTTCGATCCTGGTTCCTTGTTCCATCACGGAATCTATCAAAAACTCGTCCATCATTCTTTTTACTCCAGGGAGTCCGGCGCCGAGGCTGTCGGAGGTGGAATAGCCGTCTTCCATTGCTTTGCCGATACTGGTGATTCCGGGCCCGTTATCAACCACAACCACACTTAATCCTGGTGCGTATTTGTGTATCACTTCGATGTATACGGTGCCGGATCCGGCATATTTTATCACGTTTCGTGCAAGCTCTGAGATGGCGGTAGTGATACGCGCTTGATCGATATAGCTAAAGCCCATGCTGGTGGCTATTTCTCTTCCGAGTCTTCTGACCCTAATGATATCTTTGTCATCTTTGATGGTGAGTTGGTGTTTTATTTCCATTTTCATCCCTCCAAGGGTAAAGCTATTGTCCATAAGCGGAGAGGTAAGCGGTTAACGTAAACTTTGTTGCTGTTTCGAATACTCAAGTTAGCAGTTATATTACTTACTGTCGTGCTCTTTTCTCTGTTTTACGAAGCATACTAATTGCGATTTCTATAGTGTGTAAGCAGTAAAAAGTCCGATTGCCGACTTTTTACCAGTGAATAGCAACAATATTTGAGAAAAGAGCTTTAAAAAAAGCCAAAGAGAGGGTGGTTGTTTACCGCCTTCTCTTTGGCTTATGTCTAGTTCCATGCCTAGATCATTACTGCCGGATATTTTGTTTTGGTGCCAGGATGAATACGATGACGCTCTTGTCCAGGGCAAAGTCCCAGTTGACAAATATTTCGATGATATCTTTTTGTAGCAGTCGTTGAAAAGATGATTTCGCTTGGAAAAGGAGTCTTTTCTCTAGTTTCCGTTTTGCGAGAGTCAATGCTTCTTCAAACCCCAGTTCAATGAGTTGTTCCTCGATTTGAACGAGGATGCCTTCTCTTATGACAATCAATGTACGGTCATTCAACATATGGGAGTATGTAACGTCGGGGTGTTTCTCCGCTTCGGCGCTGATTTTGGCAATGATGGTTTCTATTTCTCTTCGATTTGGATAATTGTATTCAAAATATTTCTCTATTTTTTCCTCGACTCCGACCAACAGGCCAGATCCGTTCTCGAAAGTCCAGTCATAGTAAAACTCTTTTATAGGTAACCCTGTGACGGAATGGATCATTTCTTTTATTTTGTCGTTCAATTTACGCATCATTTTATCCCGTATCTCTTCGACCGTCATCGTATGGTTGTCTTCAAGTAGCATATTTTCTATTGGAGATAGGAAATGGCGCAAATAGATGATGACATATGGTGATGCGATGGTTACAAATACAGCTTCAGGCCCTTTTCCGAAGTGCCTTCTAAGTAACCTTCCGATTTCGCTTGATAACTCTGACTGCTGCAGTTTCACTTCCATTGTCCCATCCCTTTAAGAACAAGAGGTTTGCTCTATGCTCTGTGAAGATTTTTTAAGGGATGTATAGGTAAAAAGTTTAACCCTTTTGATATAGGGGTAAATGTTTAAGTTGCCTACACCCTCTTATATGTAAAAAATTCTACACGGATTGCGAAATTCCTTCTTTAATTATAAGATATTGTTTGCTATTTTTTCCCTGAGAGCGATTAGTACCATTCGTTCTCCTTTTTTTGTTATTCTATAAATAGGGAAAATTGAAACTATTTGCATGGGTATTGAAGGGTTTTTCTGACAGAAAAGCGAATATAATGTAGGTTAGGTATCAGTTTGTTGTCGATTATTAGATAAATATAGATTCTAGGGGGTACGGAATTGGAAACTACACCATTACAAGTAAAACGAATATTGGACAATATTGGAAATGTAATGATAGGCAAAGAACATGTGGCAGAGTTGAGTATTGTTGCTTTGCTTGCGGGAGGGCATGTATTGCTTGAGGATGTACCGGGAGTGGGGAAGACATTGATGGTGCGTTCCCTTGCCAAGTCAGTGGGGGCAAACTTTAAACGCATCCAGTTTACGCCTGACCTTTTGCCTTCCGATGTAACAGGAAGCTCCATTTACAACCCGAAAGAATTAAAGTTTGAGTTCAGACCAGGCCCGATCATGGGTAATATTGTCCTTGCAGATGAAATTAACAGGACATCCCCGAAAACCCAGGCTGCTTTGTTAGAGGGAATGGAAGAGGGAAGTGTGACAGTGGATGGCAACACCCTTTCTCTAGGAAGTCCGTTTTTCGTCATGGCGACACAGAACCCGATTGAATATGAGGGAACGTATCCTCTGCCAGAGGCGCAGCTTGACCGCTTTTTATTCAAAATGAATATGGGCTATCCAACGCCTCAGGAAGAAGTGAATATTTTACATACAACAGAAAAGAAACAACCGATCAATGAATTGCAGTCGGTTATATCATTGGAAGAACTCCAGGCCATGCAAAAGCAGGTCAAAGAAGTGCATGTGGATGTGACGGTTAAAGAGTACATCGTGGACTTGGTTAATCGTACGCGTACCCATCAATCCGTTTACTTGGGAGCGAGTCCGCGTGGGTCGGTGGCATTGATGAAAGCGTCCCAAGCATATGCCTTTATTCATGGCAGGGATTATGTGGTACCGGATGACATTCAATATTTGGCTCCCTACGTACTTCCGCACAGAATTATCTTGAAATCAGAAGCGAAGTTTGAGGGGATGACGGCAGAGCAAGTGGTGAAAAAGGTGATCGACCGCACACCGATTCCGGTTCAAAGGTCGATGACAAGATAATGAAGGTGCTTTTTCAGAAAGCTAAAAAAGTCTGGAAATTGGTATCTTTTTTGCTATTGGTTGTCACCACATTTGTTTATGCCATGTTTCAAGGCGGGTTTGTCAGCTGGTTTTTGTTTATCAGCTTTCTTCCATTTGCCTTGTATGCTTTCTTAATTTTAGTTTATCCTCTCAAGGATTTTGACGTTTCACGAACGATCAATCAGGAGAAATACCGGGCGGGCGATAGGTTAATAGGAACGATTACCTTAAGGAGAACGGTGCCGGTACCGCTGGCTTTTCTTCTTATAGAAGAGGTGCTACCTAATGACCTGATGTTTTGTCAGCAGACCAAACAGGCAAAACGGATTATTTTCCCGTGGTTTAAAAGCACCATTACCATCGAGTATGCCTTGGACCGTGTGCCGCGGGGGGAGCATACATTGAATGGGATCCGGTTGGTGACGGGAGATTTCCTCGGTTTGATTGAAAAAGAGAGAACGATAGAGTCAGTTCAACACTTTTTGGTGTATCCGAGCTTTACGGAAATGACCTATAGGCAGCATGAAAATAAGTTTGATCAAGGGTCCACTTCCTCCAAGATGAAGATGGTTCGTGATACGTCCATGACCGTTGGTGTCAGGGAGTATCAACCTGGGGACCGGTTTTCTTGGATTGATTGGAAGGCGACTGCGCGTCGGAATGATATCATGACAAAAGAATTTGAGCAGCAGCAATCACATGATGTGATGTTGTTTATTGACCGATCCCAGAGCGCATCGTTTGAAAGTGCGGTCAGTTATAGCGCTGCCATGACGAAAGCAATCTTGAAATATGGTTCCCAGGTTGGCCTAGTGTCCGTTGGGGAAGACAGGTCGATCTACTCGTTGCGAAGCGGGGAAGAACAGTTTGCAGGGATTTATTATCATCTTGCAAAAATACAGCCGAACAGCAAAAGGGACTTTTCCAAAGTGATTGAAATGGAAATCGGCAAATTTCAACCAACAGTTACGTTCCTTTTTATCACAGGCAAGCTTGGCAGGGGCATGGTGGAAAGTCTTGAGAAGCTCTCTACTAGACACCTGCATCTAGAAGTCCATCTCACAAAAGATGAAGGAGTTCGATTAACAAAAGAAGAGCTCACGTATATGGATCTCTTAAAACGGAGAAATATCTTGATAAAAACCGTTTACCCCAATAAACCGAAAAGTACCATCATAAGTGAGGTGAGTTAGCGATGGCGAAATCCAACCCATATCAGCGGAACGTCTATGCTTTACTCATGCATGTTTTTGGATTTGTTCTTCTATTAGAGTGGATCCTTCCGTTGAGGGATGTGACGGATACCGCAAATTTATATGTGTTCGTCGTGTTCCTGCTCCTATCTTTTTCACTGTCCTTTTTGCAAATACTCCCACTACTGAGCTTTTTCGTTCATTTTGGGTTTATGTTTTATTTTATTCACATCCTCTATATGGATGGAAGGTTTCTAAGTAAAGACTGGTTTTCTTACCTTTGGAATGACTTGAAATATAATGCAAATGTTATTTGGGCACAGGATTGGGTCGCTATGACGGGAATGTTCAGAAGTATCTTGTTGTTTGTCCTTCTATGGCTTGTGAGCTATCTAGTTATCTACTGGATTTTGTACCGAAAACAAATGCTGCTCTTTGTTATTTCGACCATTACTTACGTTGCCATTCTGGATACATTCACTCCGTATCAAGGAAATGAAGCGATTGTGCGTCTGATTGTTGTAGGGCTTTCCATTGTTGGATTTGTCCATCTGGAGCGGTTAAAAGAGCGAGAAGGTGTATATAGAAGTGGAAAACTCCTCATCGGATGGGGGATTCCGCTGGTTATCTTTATTCTTCTTTCTGCTACTGCCGGCTATTTCTCGCCTAAAGCGGCACCTATTTGGCCTGACCCTGTGCCATTTTTAAAGGGAATAGGAAATGGAGATGGTCTAGGAACAGGCGGTGTCCGTAAAATCGGGTATGGCGAAAATGATTCGCGCCTTGGTGGCCCGTTTGTCCCAGATGATAGCGTGGTGTTCCAGGCAGAGCTGACGCGCACCCATTATTGGCGTGTGGAAACAAAAGATATCTATACGGGAAAAGGGTGGGATTCCACAGAAGGGGAGCGTGCCGAGTTAAACAGAGGACTGAATGACCAAGTCTCTTGGATGAGTGATGCGGTTCCAACAGACGCCTATTCTGCCACATTGGCGATGGAGAAAACTTATCCGCATATCAATTATCCGCTTGGTTTAAAGGAAATCCAAGTGGAAGAAGAGGGTGTCACTTTTAGCCTGAATGATAGTACGGAAAAAATACGTACGGTGGATGAAAGTGGAGATCCCATTGAGTTAGAAAAATATCAGGTGAACTATGATTTTCCGAGGTATTATATAGAAGCATTAAAGGGAGCGGAGCCTGGTACTGGCGAGGAAAGCAACGAGGAGTTTGTGGAACGTTACACCCAGTTGCCTGACACGTTGCCAGACAGGGTAGTGGAGCTCGCCGAAGAAATTACTGGATCTTTTCCCACTCGTTTCGATAAGGTCAATGCGGTGGAAAGGTATTTCCGCAACAACGACTTTGTCTATGAAACAACAGATGTTGCCGTGCCAACAGGGGATCAGGATTATGTGGATCAATTCCTGTTTGAAACTATGCAAGGATATTGCGATAACTTCTCGACTTCCATGGTGGCGCTCTTGCGTGCAGTGGATATTCCGGCTAGGTGGGTAAAAGGGTACACAGAAGGCGAATTTCTCGATACGACCGATAATTCGACGAGGCTTTTTGAGGTAACGAACAACAACGCCCATTCATGGGTGGAAGTTTACTATCCGGAAGTAGGCTGGGTAACATACGAACCAACAAGCGGATTTTCTAACCCTTATAGCTTTGTGTATCAATCTGTAGAAGAAAATACAGGAGAAACCACAGAAGAAGAAGACACCATCGAACAACCGCAACAGCCAGAAACAGATCAAAGTAATATTCCTGAGTTGGATCAGGGTGAAGATGAAGAGGCTGCTGGAGCAACTGGTTCTAATGATGGAACGTGGAATTTTGCGGATATCTCTTGGAAACCAGTAGCACTTTTCGTGGCGTCGTTGGTCTCTGCAGGTGCCTTGTTATTTTTCGGGCGCAATAAGTGGATTCCTTACTTTTATATCCTGCGCTATAAAGGGAAAAAGGACGAGGGAACGTTTAATAAAGCATATCCTGCACTGTTAAGACAGTTGCACGCCGTTGGTCTGACCCGTAAAGACGGTCAGACACTTAGGGAATATGCCAAGTATATCGACGATCATTACAGTACAGGTGATATGCAGTCTCTCACCGCTCGATACGAACGGGTGCTTTACCGGGGAGATTCCTCTGAGCAGGAATGGGAGAAATCGGTGGAATTATGGGAAAATTTAATTAAAAAGACATCATCTTGACCTAGTAGAAACACACTGATAGAATAAGGTCAAATTAATACAACTATAAATTATTGGCTTCATATATCCTCGATAATTTGGTTCGAGAGTCTCTACCGGGTTGCCGTCAACTACCCGACTATGAAGGCAGTTCTATTACTGGTAGGGTGAATTATATCCATATATGTTCCCCGCTAGCAAACTAGAATTCTGCCTTCTTATGTATATATGAAGGGAAGATTCTAGTTTTTTTGTGTTTTAAAGGCATATCTTACCTATTTTAGGTCAAAATAAACGAAAAGATATGCTCCGAAAATAATATACTTATGAGGTGAATTCGGGTGGAAGGTATCCAAGAAATGGTCGTCGTCCTTGACTTCGGCAGTCAATATAACCAACTAATTACACGTCGTATCCGTGAGTTCGGTGTTTACAGCGAGCTTCATCCACATACGATTACAGCAGAAGAAATCAAAAAAATGAACCCAAAAGGAATCATCCTTTCCGGCGGTCCTAACAGCGTCTACGGAGAAAACTCCTTCCGTTGTGACGAAGAAATCTTTGAACTCGGCATCCCGGTTCTAGGTATTTGCTACGGTATGCAGCTGATGACGATGCACTTTGGCGGAGTAGTGGAAAAAGCAAGTCACCGTGAATACGGTAAAGCACTTGCAACAGTCTCTAACCAATCTGCGGTGTATCAAGATATCCCAGAACAACAAGTTGTATGGATGAGCCATGGGGACTTAGTTGTTAAAGAACCAGCGGATTTCGCAGTTGATTTAACAAGCCCAGCATGTCCAATCGCCGGAATCAGTAATGAAGAAAAGAAAATGTACGGCGTTCAATTCCATCCAGAGGTACGTCACTCTGTATATGGTAATGATCTTTTAAGAAACTTCGTCTATAACGTTTGCGGTTGCACAGATAGCTGGACAATCGAGAACTTCCTTGAAATCGAAATGCAGAAGATCCGTGACATCGTTGGCGACAAAAAAGTACTTTGCGCACTAAGCGGCGGAGTAGACTCTTCCGTTGTGGCTGTGTTAATTCACAAAGCTATCGGTGATCAGTTAACATGTATTTTCGTAGACCACGGTCTATTGCGTAAAAATGAAGCGGACGCTGTAATGAAGACGTTTAGTGAAGGCTTCAACATGAACGTTATCAAAGTAGATGCAAAAGACCGTTTCCTTAACAAGCTAAAAGGTGTTTCTGACCCTGAGCAAAAACGTAAAATCATCGGTAACGAGTTCATCTATGTATTTGATGATGAAGCTTCTAGATTGGAAGGTATCGACTATCTTGCACAAGGTACGCTTTATACAGATATCATCGAGAGTGGTACGGCAACTGCACAAACAATCAAATCCCACCACAATGTGGGCGGGCTTCCTGAGGACATGCAGTTCCAACTAATCGAGCCATTGAACACATTGTTCAAAGATGAGGTTCGTGCTTTAGGTACAGAACTAGGTATTCCGGATGAAATCGTTTGGCGCCAGCCGTTCCCTGGCCCTGGTCTTGGAATCCGTGTTCTTGGTGAAATTTCTGATGAAAAACTAGAAATCGTTCGCGAATCCGATCACATCCTTCGTGAAGAGATCAAAAAAGCGGGTCTTGACCGTGACATCTGGCAATACTTCACAGTACTTCCTGACATCCGCAGTGTTGGAGTTATGGGAGACCAACGTACGTATGATTACACAATCGGTATCCGCGCGGTAACTTCCATCGACGGAATGACTTCCGACTGGGCACGTATCCCTTGGGATGTGCTAGAAGTAATTTCCACGCGTATCGTAAACGAAGTGGATCATATCAACCGCGTCGTGTATGACATTACATCTAAGCCACCTGCAACAATTGAGTGGGAATAATAAACGAAAAAGCCGATCAGAACCACTGGTCGGCTTTTATTTTTGGTGTAAAAACGAACATTGGTAAAAAATAATTGTCGAATGTTCGCTTTTTATGTTGACGAATCTTTGTAAGCTTGGTAATATGAAAAAAGAAATTATCATACATTTATAGTTCAAATCTCGTATAAATTTGGGAATATGGCCCAAAAGTTTCTACCAGGCTACCGTAAACGGCTTGACTACGAGGTATCAGGATTTTGTGCAGGACATCTATCTTTTTTCAGATAGGTGAGCTCTCATTTTTCCTATCCTCGTCAGTTAATTGTGAACGCTCCTGGTTTATGCCGGGGGCGTTTTCTTTTTTATACGAATTACCTTGAGGAGGATTTTGGCATGAAGAATTATTTCGAGTTTCAAAAACACGGCACAAGCTACAAAACAGAATCCATTGCAGGTCTAACGACTTTCCTGGCAATGGCCTATATATTGGTGGTAAATCCTCTTATGCTTTCATTGGCAAGCGTGGGTGATTATCCAGATGCGCTTCGCATGGACCAAGGTGCGATCTTTACAGCGACTGCATTATCCGCAGCAATTGGTTGTTTAATCATGGGGCTCTATGCAAAATACCCAATCGCACTTGCGCCGGGTATGGGTCTTAACGCATTCTTCGCATACTCTGTAGTGCTTGGCATGGGTATCCCTTGGCAAACTGCATTGGCGGGGGTATTAGTTTCTGGTATTATCTTTATCTTTTTAACACTATTCGGCATTCGTGAAAAAATCATCAATGCTATTCCAGCAGAATTAAAATATGCGGTAGGAGCAGGTATCGGACTTTTCATCACATTCATCGGTTTTCAAAATGCCGGTGTCATCGTGGGGGACGAAGTAGTACTTGTCGCACTGGGAGATCTAACAAACGGTAATACCTTACTAGCAATCTTCGGTCTAGTAATCACTGTTATTCTTATGGTAAGAGGCATAAAAGGCGGTATCTTCTTCGGTATCGTCATTACAGCAGTAGTTGGGATGCTGTTCGGACTTATTGATCGACCTACTGCAGTGGTAGGAGCAGTTCCAAGTATCGATTCTACATTCGGTGCGGCATTCGCTAGTTTAGGAGATATCTTCACTATTCAAATGCTTGTTGTCATCCTTACATTCTTATTCGTAGATTTCTTTGATACAGCGGGCACGCTTGTTGCTGTTGCAAATCAAGCAGGATTCATGAAAGAAAACAAACTTCCACGAGCGGGAAAAGCACTTTTTGCAGACTCTGCAGCAACAGTAGCAGGAGCGGTACTTGGAACATCCACTACCACTTCCTACATTGAATCATCTGCTGGTGTAGCAGCTGGAGGCAGAACAGGATTTGCTTCTGTGGTAACAGCAGGATTGTTCTTATTATCCCTGGTATTCTTCCCATTGTTATCTGTCATTACAGAACCAGTAACAGCACCAGCGCTAATCATCGTCGGTGTGTTAATGGTTTCGGCACTAGGGAAAATTGATTGGAACAAATTCGAGATCGCAGTACCTGCATTCTTGACAGTCATTGCAATGCCGTTAACATACAGCATCGCAACAGGGATTGCAGTAGGATTCATCTTCTACCCAATCACGATGATCATGAAAGGAAGAGCGAAAGAAATTCACCCAATCATGTATGCTTTGTTTGTCATCTTCGTTCTGTACTTTGTTTTCTTGATTGAATAGATTAATAGAAGGCACTAAAAATCCCTGCTATAATATGGCAGGGATTTTTTCTGTTAGAAGGGTTTGAGGAAATGTAGAGGTGGTACCGTATATATAAGAGGTCGCTCTTATACCTTCTATATAGAAGAAAGTCCTCTTAAAATAGTAATTTTAAATTATATTAAAAAAGTAGTTGACCGTGTTGTGGTTACCATGGTATATTATTATTCGTTGCTGCAAAACACGATTTGTTAACTCGCTGTAATGCTCGCAACAAAAACTTAAAAAAACATGTTGACGAAAAACACACAGCATGGTATAGTAATTAAGTCGCCACAGAGCGACGGAAAATGATCTTTGAAAACTAAACAAAACAACAGCGTCATAACGTCGGTTCTACGGAACACGACAAAATGATTTAAGTAAGACAAGCTAGCAAATTTTGAGCAAAAGCTCAGACTCTTTATTGGAGAGTTTGATCCTGGCTCAGGACGAACGCTGGCGGCGTGCCTAATACATGCAAGTCGAGCGGACCTTTCAAAAGCTTGCTTTTGAAAGGTCAGCGGCGGACGGGTGAGTAACACGTGGGCAACCTGCCTGTAAGACTGGGATAACTTCGGGAAACCGGAGCTAATACCGGATAATATAAAGAACCTCCTGGTTCTTTATTGAAAGATGGTTTCGGCTATCACTTACAGATGGGCCCGCGGCGCATTAGCTAGTTGGTGAGGTAACGGCTCACCAAGGCGACGATGCGTAGCCGACCTGAGAGGGTGATCGGCCACACTGGGACTGAGACACGGCCCAGACTCCTACGGGAGGCAGCAGTAGGGAATCTTCCACAATGGACGAAAGTCTGATGGAGCAACGCCGCGTGAGCGATGAAGGCCTTCGGGTCGTAAAGCTCTGTTGTTAGGGAAGAACAAGTGCGAGAGTAACTGCTCGCACCTTGACGGTACCTAACCAGAAAGCCACGGCTAACTACGTGCCAGCAGCCGCGGTAATACGTAGGTGGCAAGCGTTGTCCGGAATTATTGGGCGTAAAGCGCGCGCAGGTGGTCCTTTAAGTCTGATGTGAAAGCCCACGGCTCAACCGTGGAGGGTCATTGGAAACTGGGGGACTTGAGTGCAGAAGAGGAAAGTGGAATTCCAAGTGTAGCGGTGAAATGCGTAGAGATTTGGAGGAACACCAGTGGCGAAGGCGACTTTCTGGTCTGTAACTGACACTGAGGCGCGAAAGCGTGGGGAGCAAACAGGATTAGATACCCTGGTAGTCCACGCCGTAAACGATGAGTGCTAAGTGTTAGAGGGTTTCCGCCCTTTAGTGCTGCAGCTAACGCATTAAGCACTCCGCCTGGGGAGTACGGTCGCAAGACTGAAACTCAAAGGAATTGACGGGGGCCCGCACAAGCGGTGGAGCATGTGGTTTAATTCGAAGCAACGCGAAGAACCTTACCAGGTCTTGACATCCTCTGACACTCCTAGAGATAGGACGTTCCCCTTCGGGGGACAGAGTGACAGGTGGTGCATGGTTGTCGTCAGCTCGTGTCGTGAGATGTTGGGTTAAGTCCCGCAACGAGCGCAACCCTTGATCTTAGTTGCCAGCATTCAGTTGGGCACTCTAAGGTGACTGCCGGTGACAAACCGGAGGAAGGTGGGGATGACGTCAAATCATCATGCCCCTTATGACCTGGGCTACACACGTGCTACAATGGACGGTACAAAGGGCAGCAAAACCGCGAGGTCGAGCCAATCCCATAAAACCGTTCTCAGTTCGGATTGCAGGCTGCAACTCGCCTGCATGAAGCCGGAATCGCTAGTAATCGCGGATCAGCATGCCGCGGTGAATACGTTCCCGGGCCTTGTACACACCGCCCGTCACACCACGAGAGTTTGTAACACCCGAAGTCGGTGGGGTAACCTTTTGGAGCCAGCCGCCTAAGGTGGGACAGATGATTGGGGTGAAGTCGTAACAAGGTAGCCGTATCGGAAGGTGCGGCTGGATCACCTCCTTTCTAAGGAATGTACGCTTGTTGTTTTGTTTAGTTTTGAGAGAGCATTCTCTCTGTTTAGATAAATCTTCGGATTTATCCCTAGACAATTCTTCCGAATTGTCATCGTTGTTCCTTGAAAACTAGATAATGTAACTAATATCAAGATATTCACAGAATATCGTTCATCTTAGTAATTTTCTTTATAGATATCATCGCTGATATCGACACATGACCATATTGGTCAACGGTTAAGTTATTAAGGGCGCACGGTGGATGCCTTGGCACTAGGAGCCGATGAAGGACGGGACTAACACCGATATGCTTCGGGGAGCTGTAAGTAAGCTTTGATCCGGAGATTTCCGAATGGGGAAACCCACTGTTCGTAATGGAACAGTATCCTTATCTGAATACATAGGGTATGGAAGGCAGACCCGGGGAACTGAAACATCTTAGTACCCGGAGGAAGAGAAAGCAAATGCGATTTCCTGAGTAGCGGCGAGCGAAACGGAATTAGCCCAAACCAAGAGGCTTGCCTCTTGGGGTTGTAGGACACTCAACATGGAGTTACAAAGGAACGGGGTAAATGAAGCGACCTGGAAAGGTCCGTCATAGAAGGTAAAAACCCTGTAGTTGAAACTTCGTTCCCTCCTGAGTGGATCCTGAGTACGGCGGGACACGAGAAATCCCGTCGGAAGCAGGGAGGACCATCTCCCAAGGCTAAATACTCCCTAGTGACCGATAGTGAACCAGTACCGTGAGGGAAAGGTGAAAAGCACCCCGGAAGGGGAGTGAAATAGATCCTGAAACCGTGTGCCTACAAGTAGTTAGAGCCCGTTAATGGGTGATAGCGTGCCTTTTGTAGAATGAACCGGCGAGTTACGATTACGTGCAAGGTTAAGTCGATGAGACGGAGCCGTAGCGAAAGCGAGTCTGAATAGGGCGAATGAGTACGTGGTCGTAGACCCGAAACCAGGTGATCTACCCATGTCCAGGGTGAAGTTCAGGTAACACTGAATGGAGGCCCGAACCGACTCACGTTGAAAAGTGAGCGGATGAGGTGTGGGTAGGGGTGAAATGCCAATCGAACCTGGAGATAGCTGGTTCTCTCCGAAATAGCTTTAGGGCTAGCCTCATGTGTTAGAGTCTTGGAGGTAGAGCACTGATTGGACTAGGGGTCCTCATCGGATTACCGAATTCAGTCAAACTCCGAATGCCAAAGACTTATCCATGGGAGTCAGACTGCGAGTGATAAGATCCGTAGTCAAGAGGGAAACAGCCCAGACCGCCAGCTAAGGTCCCCAAGTATACGTTAAGTGGAAAAGGATGTGGAGTTGCTTAGACAACCAGGATGTTGGCTTAGAAGCAGCCACCATTTAAAGAGTGCGTAATAGCTCACTGGTCGAGTGACTCTGCGCCGAAAATGTACCGGGGCTAAACGTATCACCGAAGCTGCGGACTGTTCTTACGAACAGTGGTAGGAGAGCGTTCTAAGGGCGTTGAAGCTAGACCGTAAGGACTGGTGGAGCGCTTAGAAGTGAGAATGCCGGTATGAGTAGCGAAAGAAGGGTGAGAATCCCTTCCACCGAATGCCTAAGGTTTCCTGAGGAAGGCTCGTCCGCTCAGGGTTAGTCGGGACCTAAGCCGAGGCCGAAAGGCGTAGGCGATGGATAACAGGTTGATATTCCTGTACCACCTCCACTCCGTTTGAGCAATGGGGGGACGCAGAAGGATAGGGTAAGCGCGCTGTTGGATATGCGCGTCTAAGCAGCAAGGCTGAGAAGTAGGCAAATCCGCTTCTTATTAAGGCTGAGCTGTGATAGCGAGGGAAATATAGTACCGAAGTTCCTGATTTCACACTGCCAAGAAAAGCCTCTAGCGAGGAGTATGGTGCCCGTACCGCAAACCGACACAGGTAGGCGAGGAGAGAATCCTAAGGTGAGCGAGAGAACTCTGGTTAAGGAACTCGGCAAAATGACCCCGTAACTTCGGGAGAAGGGGTGCTCTGTTAGGGTGTTAAAGCCCGAGAGAGCCGCAGTGAATAGGCCCAGGCGACTGTTTAGCAAAAACACAGGTCTCTGCGAAGCCGTAAGGCGAAGTATAGGGGCTGACGCCTGCCCGGTGCTGGAAGGTTAAGGGGAGAGGTTAGCGCAAGCGAAGCTTTGAACCGAAGCCCCAGTAAACGGCGGCCGTAACTATAACGGTCCTAAGGTAGCGAAATTCCTTGTCGGGTAAGTTCCGACCCGCACGAAAGGCGTAACGATCTGGGCACTGTCTCAACCAGAGACTCGGTGAAATTATAGTACCTGTGAAGATGCAGGTTACCCGCGACAGGACGGAAAGACCCCGTGGAGCTTTACTGTAGCCTGATATTGAATTTTGGTACAGCTTGTACAGGATAGGTAGGAGCCTGAGAAGCCGGAGCGCTAGCTTCGGTGGAGGCGTCGGTGGGATACTACCCTGGCTGTATTGAAATTCTAACCCGCAGCCCTTATCGGGCTGGGAGACAGTGTCAGGTGGGCAGTTTGACTGGGGCGGTCGCCTCCTAAAGAGTAACGGAGGCGCCCAAAGGTTCCCTCAGAATGGTTGGAAATCATTCGCAGAGTGTAAAGGCACAAGGGAGCTTGACTGCGAGACCTACAAGTCGAGCAGGGACGAAAGTCGGGCTTAGTGATCCGGTGGTTCCGCATGGAAGGGCCATCGCTCAACGGATAAAAGCTACCCCGGGGATAACAGGCTTATCTCCCCCAAGAGTCCACATCGACGGGGAGGTTTGGCACCTCGATGTCGGCTCATCGCATCCTGGGGCTGTAGTCGGTCCCAAGGGTTGGGCTGTTCGCCCATTAAAGCGGTACGCGAGCTGGGTTCAGAACGTCGTGAGACAGTTCGGTCCCTATCCGTCGTGGGCGCAGGAAATTTGAGAGGAGCTGTCCTTAGTACGAGAGGACCGGGATGGACGCACCGCTGGTGTACCAGTTGTCTTGCCAAAGGCATAGCTGGGTAGCTACGTGCGGACGGGATAAGTGCTGAAAGCATCTAAGCATGAAGCCCCCCTCAAGATGAGATTTCCTTTTGCTTCGGCAAGTAAGATCCCTGAAAGATGATCAGGTAGATAGGTTCGAGGTGGAAGCGTGGCGACACGTGCAGCTGACGAATACTAATCGATCGAGGACTTAACCCAAATAAGTATCGAAATAAGTGAACGATATGAATTTCTTGATATGAACACATTATCTAGTTTTGAAGGATCAACCTTCAACTGAATATGTCTGGTAATGATGGCGAAGAGGCCACACCCGTTCCCATCCCGAACACGGAAGTTAAGCTCTTCAGCGCCGATGGTAGTTGGGGGATCTCCCCCTGTGAGAGTAGGACGTTGCCAGGCAAATTTATGGAAGACCAGTGCTTATTGCGCTGGTTTTTTTGTGTTTTTGGTGATTAAGGGAGTGCGGTTTTTGTATGTTTGTGTCGAATGACGGTTATATCGTTCGACTTAGCGGATAAACCAAAAAGTTCGCGGATAAAACAAAAACTTGGACTATAAAATGAAAACTCCCCCCTAGATTTTCCAACTAATTTCCTCTATACTAAATATCCTAAACATAGTGCGTACATAAAAGGGGAGGGAAACCAAACATGCAGCGGATTATGGTCATTGGGGTATCGGCCGGAGCAGGAAAGTCCACTTTTGCCTCCAGGCTCGGAAGAGCTTTAGACATAGAAGTGTTTCACTTGGATGCGCACTTTTGGAAATCAGGCTGGGTAGAGGCAAGCATGGAGGAATTCACCCACGCGCAAAAAGAAATGATAAAGAAAAACAGCTCGTGGATCGTGGAAGGAAACTATACGGCTACTTTTGATATCCGAGCAGAAAAAGCAGATACCATCATCTATCTGGAGCTCCCTCTATGGGTTTGTTTGTATCGTGTAATAAAGAGATGGCTGACGAACCTTGGGAATCGTCGTCCTGATCTTGGCGGGGAGTGTACGGAGAGGATGGAGTGGGCTTTCCTTAAGTTTATTATCACCACTTACCGAGCAAGGAAGAAAGCGATGAAAAAGCGGCTGGATTTTTATCAGGAGGACAAGGTAGTTGTGAGGCTGAAGGGGAAAAGGGCCATTGAATATTTTTTACAAGAGATAGAAAGATCAAAGAGTAGCTCGGCATCCTAATATAAGGACCGGTGGCTACTCTTTTTTTATATAAGAAGCTTAGAACTGTTCGAATCTTTTAAAATTGAAGGTTGCCAATAGTACAAGCAGTAAAGAAAGGCTGAGTGTAGCTACAATAACGAGCAGGCCGTTTTCTAGGAGCTCTCCTTGCATGAGGATGGCAGTTGCGTGTTCTCTAAGTTTTGCTGGGCTCCATTCCATAAATTTGGTGAAGAGTCCGGTGGATACAGTCAAAAGTGCAAGGAAGGATACGCTGACACCGGCAATGCCTCCTGAGGTGCGGAGCAATGTTCCTGCAAAGATGGTAACGGAGATAATTAACACGATCCATAAGCTGTAGACGCCAAGGCTTGCGAGCATGATGTTCCAGTCTACTTTGTCGAATAGTAGATTTGTATAGTACCAGGTCAAGACGTAGCTTAGTAGCAGGGAAGCTAGCGTGATGACGAGTTGTGCTGCCCATTTGCTTAGAATGTATTGTATGGGCTGGACAGGGCGGGCCATGACGAGTGTGAGTGTGCCGCTTTGGCGTTCATATGAGATGGCACTCATGGTAGCTAGCACGAAAAGTAGGGTGGCAAGTGTGCCGTACTGTCCGAGAGTTCCGGCGAGTACCTCTTCTCCGGAGGGTGTCGGGATTTCAATGACTGCTCCTTCTGGCAGGTTACCGGCGGACTCGATGATTTGTGGCATATAGTAGCTTGTGAGTGGTTGGGATATGCCAATGATCATGATGACGATCGGTAGCCAGATCCACTTTCCGTTTCGCATGCTTTCTTGCATTTCTTTTATAAAAAGGGTTATAAAATTTTTCATCGATTCATCACCTTCATATATGCGTCTTCTAGGGAATCTTGCACCTTTTCATAGTGTGATAGGGTGAGTTTACTTTCTAGTAGTTTGGTTAATAAGGTTGTGCTGCGGAAGTTTGTTTCATTTACATAGATGGTGGCAGTGTGTTTGTCGGTATAGTCGACGGATTCTATGCTAGGAATGCCGTCTAAGTGGCCGGTGAGTGATTCGTCTGTCTTTATTTTTACAGCAGAGGTTCTATGTTCGGACCTTAACAATTCTAGGTTGCCGTCCCATTTGATTTGACCGTCTTTTAGCATGATGACGGTGTCGCAAACCTGTTCTGCATCATGTAGGACATGGGTGGAAAACAAGATGGTCATGCGGCTTTTTAATTCAGTGAGGATTTTTAAGACATCGCGTCTGCCGTCCGGATCCAGGGCGGAAACGGGTTCGTCGAGAATCAGGAGCTCCGGGTCGTGCAAGAGTGCTTGAGCCAGGCCGAGGCGCTGTTTCATTCCGCCGGAGAAGCCGCCGATTCGTTTGTTTTTCACGTCTGTTAAGCTGACGAATGCAAGTGTTTCGTCAATTTTGGCTTTGAGTTGAGTCTTGGATAGGTGTGAGAGTTTGCCTGCGAACTGTAAATATTCTTTTGGCGTCATCCAGGAAAAAAAGGAAGGATGCTGCGGTAAGAATCCGATCTTGTGACGATAGTCGTTACCGTTGCTTTCGGAAAAACGAATCGTTCCGTATGTTGGTGTAAGAAGTCCGGCAAGCATCTGCAGGGAGGTCGTTTTTCCGGCGCCGTTCGGACCGAGTAGCGCAACACAGCTTCCTTTTTCTATGTGAAAAGAAATGCTTTTGACTGCTTGGTGCTGCTTAAATGTCTTGGTTAGGTTTTTGATTTCAAGTAACATGACGGTCGCTCCCTAGTCGTTTTTTCGGCCGATGACAAAGTAAAGAATCGGTCCGATGGTAGTGATGAAAAGAATGATGAGAGCCCATGCCCATTTCGGTCCATTCGTTTGTTCTTGACGGCTAAGGCTGATTAGGGCCGTGACGATTAAAATAAGTTGCAAAACGATTAGTGGTGCAACAAGTGACCAGTTGATGTTTTCCATTACAATCCTCTCCTTTTTTGTCTCTTTTGATGTGGGTAGAACACGAATATGAGATAGAACAGGGTAGGTAGCGGTAATTGAATTAACCCCCAGATTCCCCAAAACCAGGCGTAACTGCCTTTTTTCTTAGCATCAATGAACAGCAGAATACTTTGAGTCAAAAGAACAGGAATGAGCCATGGCAGAATGGTGTACAGTTGCTCTAGTTTTTCTGGCGTCATGACAGGATGCTTCCTTCCTGCTTAGCTTTGTTTTTTTGCAAGATGTAAAAAATGATGGGTGCTACGACGAGTGCGGACACTTGGATGATGACAAAAAGCAATGGTGCTTGGAACATGGCGGTTGTAAAGGCAGTCAAAAGGATAATTGCTGTGATGACGAACATGCTGAGTTCCTTTTGGAAGGCTTTGCGCTTTGCCGATTTTGCCAGATGAAGTTGTTCCTGCATTTGCTGAGCGGTAGGAATAGGAGGTGGCCCAAGCTCATCTAGTTGTTGCCAATCTTTTTGGAGTTTTGTTATAAGTTCCTGTTCTCTCTTATCCTGTTTACTCTTCGTCATGGTCCCACTCCTTTCTTAGCGTTTTAATCCCTTTGTGGACTCTTGATTTGACTGTTCCTGATTTGATGCCAAGCATGGCGCCGATTTCCTCATAGGTGTAGCCGTAGTAATGTCTTAGTAAAATGGGTGTTCTTGTTTCCGGCGGCAGCTGGTTGAAGTCGGAGAACGTGTCGCTCCATTCCATGCCGTTTGATTTTGAGCGGAAATTGAGCTGTCTCGATAGGACATGCAGGAGCCGGTTGGCTTTTTTCTTCTCCCGCTCTTTTTTCCGGATGGTATCAATGTAGAGCCTAGAGGCAATTGAGATCATCCAGGTGGAAAATTTCCCTTCTCCTTTGAAGGAGGCGAGGTTGGTGTAGCATTTTATCATTGTTTCCTGGGTCAGGTCGCTGCTCGTTTCTTCGTTCAGTGTAAGTTTGAGTAAGTATTTGTATAGAAAAGAATAGTGCTTCTGAAATAGCTGCGTGAAGGCATCGTCGTCGCCAGTTATTGCCTCTTGTATCAAATAAATATCTTCTTCCTGCTCCAAATCGATGCCTCCTTTCTTAACGATTTTGTGTTCTTCTTTTGTGTTCAACCATAAGACGCTGCAAGTTTACAAACCGTTCATTTTAATTTTAAATTTTTTCAAAGAGGTACCCATCCTACTCTTAAAGTTCCTAAAACCCATAAAAAAACCCCTACGTAAGTGAAGGGGGAGATTGAAAATGGTTAACTTATATAGTATTCGACGTCGAAGGGGAAATTCCTAGAGGGGTCTGACCCCTTATCACTTATTTTTTCTTTTTATCTACTCTCAAACATTTGCAGCCGGTTGTTTCGGAGTTCTGCTACGTAGATGTTTCTTTTTTGGTCGACGGCGATGTCGTGTGGGATGTTGAGTTCGCCGAGTGCAGTGCCATAGGTGCCAAATCGTTGTTTGATTTGACCGTCTTTGTTGAGGATGACGATTTGGTGGGTGCCGTCCCCGTTTTCAGGGTATAAGGAATCGCCACCGTCCGCTAGGTAAATGGAGCCTTTGTCGTCTGCTTCTATACCAAATGGTCTCCCAAGTTCATTATGGTCCCAATCTTCGATATAGTCTCCCTCATGTGTGAAGATTTGCACTCTTGCATTGCTTCGGTCCGCCACATAAATGTGTTGTTCATCGCTGCTAATCCCATGAGGAAGGTTGAATTCTCCGGCTCCACTGCCTAATTTATTCTTTTCCCACAAGAACTGGCCATTTTTATCAAACTTTACGATTCGACGATTTCGATAACCGTCACTTACTACAAAGGAACCATCCTGGAGAACAGTTACATCTGTCGGTCTTGCAAAGGATGATTTACTCATTCCGGTCGGGAAGTTGGATAGTTTGTTTCGAATTCTAAGAGCAACCTCCATATAAAAAGGATAATCGTCACCAAATTCCTGAACCAATTTTCCATCTGGTGAAAATTTGTATACTTTGTTTAGAGAGATATCAGTAATCCATATATTATCTTCATGATCGATTTCGAGACCATGTGGAGAAGAAAATCGGTTCTCCCCCCATTTGTCCTTCACTTCTAGGGTTTGTCCATCCAGAACAATTATCGTAGGTTCCTTAATAATTTCTTCTCCGCCATAGTTTGAGCTGCCTCTGTGTAGGTAGTAAATGTCTCCATTCGAATTGACAGCAACACCACTGGCCTCACCGGCTATTTGTTGATCTTCTTCTGTTTTCGGCCATAGTATGGTCGGTTCATAATTTTCAGGTAGTGGTTGTGCAGGTGCGTGATCTTTATAAATAGGATCCACTCCACCACGGTTGAACCATAGTGTGAGAGCGAGTATAAAAATGGTGCTGATAATGACTAATTTCTTCATAATAAATATATAATCTCCTTTAGCGATGATGTTGATATACATGGATGTTTCCTTAGATATAAGTGTACGACGATGCTGGTAGTGTCCACAAAAGACCACAGATATATTTATCAGTAAGACCAGGGGCGTATCTCTAGTTCAAAAAAGAATGGCCAGGCTCCAAAAAAGGAGCTGGCCATTTTGAGTTTTACTCTAACCTTTAATTATTCGACGTCGAAGGGGAAATTCCTAGAGGGGTCTGACCCCTTATTTTTTATTTTTTTTACCCCTTCTCCTTGTTCCCGCCGCCCCTGACGTAGATTTGGCGTTTGGTGTCGCTTATGATGTGGCGGTGGAGTTGGATGAGGAGCAGGCCGTTTTCGTAGGTGGCGTCTACTTTGTCGTCGCGGACTGGGAATGGGAGTTCAAAGGTGCGTTGGAATTCGCCTTGTGCGATTCCTTCTTCGACGAGTTCGTAGCCTTGGATGTTAAGGTTGATTTGGCCTTTCACTTCAAGCTGTTGCGGGCGAACAAACAATTGTACTTGTTCTGGGTTCACAAGGCCGGGCAGGCACATCACGCAAAGCAGTTCGTTTTCTTTTTTGTAAAGATTGGTTTGTGTCTGCATGTTTTCAAAGTATGGCTCAAAGCCGTTCCAGAATTCATCTCCAAAGAACTGATCCCATTGTTTTCTCCAGTCTCCCATGTTTTTAAATTGATTAAATGGCATCATCGGCCATCACGCTTCCTTTCCTGCTTGCATTCTCTTTGCATTAGATTATGCAGAGATGGGCGGGTAAGTGCCTATGAAAGTACCTAGTAGTCACGTGGTCCTAAGTCAATATCCATCCTGTTTGTCGATTTTCTCTTAAACACAGATGAGGAAAATCATGGTATATTTTGAAGTGGAGGTGTTTAAACATGTCAAAAAACAATACATGTATTATAAACAAAACACAGAGGGAACAACGAATTAGCAAGTAACGACAGGCATAAATAAACCGTGTTGTTGCTTGCTGGAAAGTAGGTAACAATGAATACATTGGAAATAAAGCATGTGTATTACACAATGCATATTATTATTTCGCTTGCGAGCTCTATTATGTTTACGACGTATGCGATCTATTATGTTGAAGAATTAGGGTTAAATCCTTTACAGCTAATATTGATTGGAACGGCCATTGAGTTGACTGTTATTGTTTTTGAAAGTATTACGGGAGTGGTGGCGGATACGTATAGCAGAAGACTATCTATTATCATTGCAACATTCATTTTAGGAGCTGCCTTTATTTTTGAAGGAAGTATTCCATATCTCAGCAACAGCACATTGGCAGTAGGAGTCCTGTCCGCTTTTGTCTTATTGCTATTCGCTGAGTTTATCCGCGGCATCGGTGAGACGTTTTTGAGCGGTGCAGATCAGGCCTGGCTCACGGACGAAGTGGGGGAAGAGAAAGTTGCGAAAATATTTGTCCGCACCAATCAGCTTCGACTTATTGCGAACCTCGTCGGAATCATCATCAGTGTGGCACTAGCTAGTGTGGCTCTAAATCTTCCTTATTTGGCAGGAGGGGGGCTTTACATCTTGCTTGGCATTTTTCTATGTATTTATATGAAGGAAAAGAATTTCGAGCGAGTGGAAAATGCTGATGTGAATCCTCTGAAAGCAATGTCAGGGACGTTTCTTTCTGGTGTATCTTTTATAAAAAATAAGCCTGTACTTATTATGTTGTTAGTGGTGACGGTATTTATCGGTGCAACATCTGAGGGTTTTGACCGTCTTTGGGAAGCGCATTTGTTGGAGGCTTTCACGTTTCCGAGCATCTGGGCACTTGATATGGTAGTCTGGTTCGGTGTCATTCAGTTTGCGGGAACTTTGATTAGCATTGGGGCGATGGAATGGTACCAACGCAGATTTGATGTTAATCAGCCAAAAGTGATTAGATACAGCTTGTTTTATTTCTCGATTGGGCAGGTTATCTTCCTGGTACTCTTCGCTGTATCACCATCCTTTTACTTGGCCATTTTCAGCTTCTGGATGCTTGGCATTATCGGATCCATCACAGCACCGATGTACCAGGCGTGGCTGAATCAGCAGCTTGAAAGTAAATCCCGTGCCACCGTCCTGTCCATCATGGGTCAGGGAAACGCGGTCGGCCAAGGACTGGGAGGTCCATTTGTAGGCATCATCGCCACAAGATACTACATCCGAACCGCCCTCGTACTGGGTGCCATGCTCCTGCTGCCGGCAGTTGTTTTGTATGGTAAAGTGATGAAGAAGTAAAGAGGGGTCTGACCCTCACTCCGTTAAAGCGCTAAAACCCCGCCTCAAAAAAGGCGGGGTTTTACGCTTGCTGCTGTTATTATGATTGGTCAGTCTTTCTTTTCTAAATTCAACGGTTTGGTAACGTTGGTGAACTTCTCTTCTTTAAATGATTTCATGAGCGAGAAGACCATGAGAATCATGATGATGGCAAATGGGAAGGCGGCGATGATGGAAGCGGTTTGTAGTGCTTCGAGTCCGCCGGTCCATAATAGGATTGCTGCTGCTGCCGATTGGATTATGCCCCATACAAACTTAATGGAGTTTGGCGGATGCAGGCTTCCATTGGTTGTTTGCATACCAAGTACAAAGGTTGCAGAATCTGCTGATGTGATGAAGAAGGTACAGATCAAGAAAATGGCCAGGCCGGACATGATCATGCCAAGCGGGTAGTTCTGCAGTACGGAGAACAATGCCACTTCCATTCCGGATTCCTCAATAACACTGTAAACAGGAATACCTTCGAAATACTCCAAGAATATCGCAGACCCTCCGAAAACAGAGAACCATAATCCACCGAATACAGTCGGAACCAATAAAACCCCTAGCAAGAATTCACGGATTGTGCGCCCTTTAGAAATGCGGGCGATGAACGTACCCACAAATGGTGCCCAAGCAATCCACCATGCCCAGTAGAAAATCGTCCAATCCTGTACCCACGTGTTATCCGTGTCAAAAGGGAACAGACGGAAGCTCATGGCGGGTAAGTTTTGAATATAACTCCCTATAGTAGTTGTGAAGAGATCCATAATGAAATTGGTTGGTCCTGCGAATAACAAGAAAAACATCAAGGCGATGGCCAGGACCACATTTAGGTTACTTAAGTATTTGATTCCCTTGTTCAGCCCGGTCTGTGCCGACAGCATAAACAATACCGTTACCACTACAATGACGATAAGTTGAGTAGTTATATTGTTTGTGATAGCTGGGGTGATACTCGAAAGTCCACCACTGATTTGGATCGCTCCTAACCCGAGGGAAGTAGCGACACCAAAGATTGTCGCGAAAACCGCGATAAAGTTGATGAAAGTCCCTAAGTGACCGTCAACCCGGTCTCCTAGAATTGGTCGTAAAATGGAGCTGATAACTCCTGGTGAGCCTTTTCTAAACTGGAAATACGCTAAAGCTAGCGCGATGACAGAATAGATGGCCCAAGGGTGCAGTCCCCAATGGAAAAATGAATAGCGCATTGCTATCCTGGCCGCTTCAGCCGTTTCCCCATCTCCGGTAGGCGGGGCGAAAAAATGATACATTGGCTCTGAAGCACCCCAAAATACTAATCCGATACCCATCCCGGCACTAAATAACATCGCAAACCATGTAATGTAATTGTATTCCGGTTCGTCCGTGTCTTTTCCTAGTTTGATACGTCCGAATTTAGTAAATATAAGAATAATGCTAAATAACAAAAATCCTGTTGCGGTTAAAAGATAAAACCAGCCGAACTTTTCGACAATAAAACCTTGCACAGCTTCTGTTACAGGCTTTAGAGCGGCATCTCCCAACATGCTTGCAGGAATCACTCCCCAGATGATGAATAAGACAGCAACAATAATAGAAACAATAAATACAGGTGTTGTTTTCTTCATGATGGTTTCACTCCTTTTTAAGATTTCTCATCACTTCTTTCATAGGTTAAGTATTTGTTACAAAAACGGCAGCTATACTATCCTAACACTTCTGGGACTTTAGTCCAATTTATTTACCTTAAGTGTTTACAGGTTATAGCAGGTTCCATTAGAATTAGTAACTAGATTTGGCATCTAGGAGGCAGGTATCTTGCTTGAAAATAGTTTCGTTATGGTAGCAATCATCATCATTATCAATATTGTTTATGTGTCTTTTTTTACAATACGAATGATCTTGACTTTAAAAGGACAGCGTTATCTTGCTGCGGGCATCAGTATGGTCGAGGTGGTCATCTATGTGGTTGGCCTTGGTCTTGTACTAGACAACCTTAATGAAATCCAAAACTTGGCAGCATATGCACTGGGTTATGGGATTGGCGTTATTGTAGGGATGAAAATAGAAGAAAAGCTGGCGCTCGGATACACAACGGTAAATGTCATTACAAAGGAATATGACAAGGATTTGCCGAAGCTTTTGCGTGAAAAAGGCTACGGCGTGACCAACTGGCAGGCAAATGGGTTAGAAGGCGACCGGATGGCCATGCAAATATTAACACCAAGAAAATACGAAGTAAGCTTGTATCATGCCATCAAAGAGCATGATCCCAAGGCATTCATCATTGCCTATGAACCAAAAACCATCCATGGCGGGTTCTGGGTAAAAGCAGTAAAAGAAAGGAAAATCAAAGAATGGGTAAGACGCCGCGAAAACGAAAATTCGAAGTAATGGAAAATGAGACCATCGGGGATTGCCTAGATAGGATGGCAAAAGAAGGCTATATGCCCTCTCGCCGCATGGAGGAGCCTATTTTTCAAGAGACTATCAAAAACGGTCATAAAGAAGTACATCCAATTGGCAGAAAAATAGTATTTGAAGGCAAATTAATGGAAGAATAACACCAAAATACGAACATTATTCGACAAAAACAATCATATCGTTCATGATTATCGTTGACATCCGCGGAAAATGACGGTAAGATAAACGTAGATACCAACGAAATAGTAAACGAAAAAACGAAATAATGAAACCTCATATAATTTTGGGAATATGGCCCATAAGTTTCTACCCGACCGCCGTTAATTGGTCGGACTATGAGGGGAAGTTTACACTATCTATGTTTTTCATGGCGAAAAGTTTGTTTACTTATGCGATGAAAGCCCAGATGGACTGCTTTCCCTCTAAACCAGGGACCAGTCCATTCTGGGCTTTTCTGTTTTTAAAAAACCACCCTGTTGACTGGAGTGCAAGGTGTGAGACTCCAGCGGGGGAGTAACGGTAGGTTGAGACCCCGCAACGAAGTGAGGAGGCTCAAGCACCGTCCCGCGGAAAGCGAACACCTGGAACGATAGGAAACAGGGAGTTAACCAAATAACCTACCATTACAAAAAGGGAGGCAACAAAATGAACGCTTTAGTTGGAGTGATCATGGGAAGTACTTCCGATTGGGAAACAATGAAACACGCATGCGACATGCTTGAAGAACTACATATACCATACGAAAAGAAAGTCGTATCCGCACACCGCACACCAGACCTCATGTTCACCTACGCAGAACAAGCAAGAGAACGAGGTCTGAAAGTCATCATCGCAGGAGCAGGAGGAGCAGCCCACCTGCCTGGAATGGTAGCAGCAAAAACAACGCTTCCAGTGATCGGGGTACCGGTCCAATCCAAAGCACTCAACGGCCTTGACTCCCTGCTCTCCATCGTCCAGATGCCAGGCGGGGTGCCGGTCGCAACGGTCGCCATCGGAAAAGCCGGCGCGACAAACGCAGGCCTCCTTGCAGCACAGATGATCGGAGCCTATGACAGCAACACGGCAGAACGCCTGCAAGCACGAAGAGACAAGACAGAACAACAAGTGATAGAAAGTAGTGATCAGCTTGTTTAAACATATCGTACCACCAGCAACCATCGGGATCATCGGCGGCGGACAGCTTGGCCGGATGATGGCCCTATCAGCAAAAGCAATGGGATTTAAAATCGCTGTGCTTGACCCAACACCTGATTCACCATGCGGACAGGTCGCAGACATCGAAATCACCGCGGCATTTAACGACATGGAAGCCATCAAAAAGCTTGCATCATTATCAGATGTCGTCACCTATGAGTTTGAAAACATCGATTACGAAGCGCTGACTTGGCTAGAAGAGAACGCCTACTTGCCTCAAGGCAGTGCAGTGTTAAAAGTAACCCAGCACCGCGCTACCGAAAAAATGGCGATTGAAGCAGCCGGACTTCAGGTTGCCCCCTTTATGGAAGTAACGACGAAGGAAGAGCTTAACGAAGCCATCCAGAAAATCGGCTATCCAAGCGTGCTGAAAACATGTCGCTTCGGTTATGACGGCAAAGGCCAGGTAGTTTTAAAGGATGACACAGCCATCGAACAGGCTGCGAAACTCCTCCAACATGGCGAATGTGTCCTTGAAAAATGGATACCGTTCGTAAAAGAAATATCCGTTGTGGTCGCACGTAGCACGACAGGTGAAATCAAAGCATTTCCAGTCGGCGAAAACGAACATCGGGAAAATATTTTATACAAAACAATCGCACCTGCAAGGGTCGATCAGATCCTCGAGATGAATGCCATACAAAGTGCGATGACATTGGCACGGTACTTCAATCTTATCGGGACACTGGCGGTGGAAATGTTCGTCCTAGAGGATGGTACCTTCTATATAAATGAACTGGCGCCAAGGCCGCACAATTCTGGACATTATACGATGGATGGATGCGAGACATCACAGTTCGAGCAGCATATCAGAGCGGTGACAGGGATGCCACTTGGAAAAACGACCTTATGGAAGCCTACGGTAATGGTTAATCTATTAGGGGAGCATGTGGACGCGGCAATAGCGCACATTCCTCATTACGAAAATGCAAAGCTTCACTTATATGGCAAGCATGAGAAAAAAGAGAAACGAAAAATGGGACATATCAATATTTTAGCTGATACAATAGAACAGGCTTTGGAGCAAGAAGCTTCCTGGCAGATATGGAACACAGTTGAACGGAGGATTTTAACATGATTGAACGTTATACAAGACCCGAGATGGGCGCAATTTGGACAGAAGAGAACCGTTTTCAGGCTTGGCTTGAAGTGGAAATTTTAGCTTGTGAAGCATGGGCAGAACTTGGGGACATCCCGAAAGAAGACGTAAAGGTGCTTCGTGAAAAAGCATCATTCGATATCGAGCGCATCAAAGAGATCGAAGCGGAAACTCGCCATGACGTGGTTGCTTTTACAAGAGCGGTATCCGAATCATTGGGTGACGAGAAAAAGTGGGTGCATTACGGACTAACTTCCACAGATGTAGTCGACACAGCACTTTCTTACCAATTGAAGCAGGCAAACGAGATCTTACTTGCTGACATCGAACGCTTTGTCACTATTTTAAAAGAAAAAGCGCAAGACCATAAATACACAGTCATGATGGGACGTACGCATGGTGTGCATGCAGAGCCGACAACATTCGGTTTAAAGCTTGCCCTTTGGTACGAAGAAATGAAACGTAACTTGGAGCGTTTCAAACAAGCGGCAGAAGGCATCGAGTTCGGAAAAATCTCCGGAGCGGTTGGTACATATGCCAACATCAACCCGTTTGTTGAAGAGTATGTGTGTGAAAAGTTAGGCTTGCAACGAGCGCCAATCTCGACACAAACCTTGCAGCGTGACCGTCATGCTCACTACTTAAGCACACTTGCGTTGGTTGCAACTTCTATCGAAAAATTCGCAGTCGAAGTTCGCGGACTGCAAAAGAGTGAAACACGTGAAGTAGAAGAGTTCTTTGCAAAAGGTCAAAAAGGATCTTCCGCTATGCCGCATAAACGCAACCCGATCGGTTCGGAAAACATGACAGGCCTTGCACGTGTGATTCGCGGATACATGATGACAGCTTACGAGAATGTGCCACTATGGCATGAGCGCGATATCTCGCATTCTTCTGCAGAGCGCATCATTTTACCGGATAGCACGATTGCTTTGAACTATATGCTAAACCGTTTTGGCAATATCATCAAAAACTTGACAGTGTTCCCGGAAAATATGAAGCGCAACATGGACCGCACATTGGGTCTTATCTACTCCCAACGCGTGTTGCTTGCGTTGATCGACACTGGCATGTCCCGTGAGGAAGCATATGATACGGTTCAACCAAAAGCGATGGAAGCTTGGGAGAAGCAAGTGCACTTCCGTGAGTTAGTGGAAGGCGAAGAGAAAATCACTTCCCGCCTGACACCGGAACAAATCGAAGACTGCTTCGACTACAACTATCACCTGCAACATGTTGATACTATTTTCGATCGACTAGGGCTATAAAATTTTAATTGGTTAAACGCCGCTGTTGATTTCCGCACAACTGGAACGGAAATCAACAGGGAGTTATACCAAAAACCCATCTCTCTTTTACAGGAGGCAAACCCATGACCTTGCAAAAGCAAGTACTACTATACGAAGGCAAAGCAAAACTTGTCTACTCAACATCCGACGACAACACCGTCTGGATCCAATATAAAAACTCCGCCACCGCCTTCAACGGCGAAAAAAAAGCCGACATCACAGGCAAAGGCCGATTGAATAACGAGATTACTAGCCTACTATTTTCTATGCTCACCGAAGCAGGAATCGAAAACCACTTCATCGAGCGCAAGTCCGAAACAGAACAAATCGTAAAAAAAGTAGACATCATTCCACTCGAAGTTGTCGTCCGCAACATCACCGCCGGCAGCATGGCAAAACGCCTTGGAATCGAAGAAGGTCTCAAGCTCGAGCAACCCATCGTAGAGTTCTACTATAAAGATGACTCGCTTGGTGATCCGCTCATCACAGAAGATCATGTTCAGCTTTTGAAGCTTTCAACACCTGCAGAAGTGGATATTTTGAAGCATGTAGCGCGTAAAGTGAATGTTGTATTATCGGAATTTTTCGAAAATAAGAATTTGAAATTAGTAGATTTCAAGCTTGAGTTTGGTAAAACAAAAGACGGCAGAATCATCTTGGCTGATGAAGTGTCACCGGATACTTGCCGCCTGTGGGATAAGGATACGAATGAAAAGTTAGATAAAGATGTCTTCCGCAGAAACCTTGGAAGCCTGACAGATGCATACGAAAAAATACTGGCACGTATTGGAGGAGAGCAGCATGTATAAAGTGAAGGTATTCGTAACGTTAAGGGAGAGTGTACTAGATCCACAAGGAACAGCGGTTAAAAATTCGCTTCATAGTCTTTCTTACAAAGAGGTTGAGGAAGTTCGTATCGGAAAATTTTTAGAGTTGACTATTGCCAAATCAGATCGTGACCTAGACGTGCTTGTGAAGGAAATGTGTGAACGCTTACTAGCAAATACTGTGATTGAAGACTTCCGTTATGAGGTGGAGGAGGTTGTTGGATCGTGAAATTTGCAGTCATCGTGTTTCCGGGCTCCAACTGTGATGTAGATATGTACCATGCGATCAAAGACGAGCTTGAGGAAGAAGTCGACTATGTGTGGCATGATGCAACAAACTTAGAGGAGTATGACGGAATTTTACTTCCAGGTGGATTTTCTTATGGAGATTACTTAAGATCTGGTGCGATTGCACGTTTTTCCAATGTCATGCTTGAGGTGCAAAAGGCTGCTGAAGCCGGTAAGCCGATTTTGGGCGTATGCAACGGGTTTCAAATTTTACTGGAGTCAGGTCTTCTTCCAGGGGCAATGAGAAGAAACAAGAACTTGAAGTTCATGTGCCGTCCGGTGGAATTAAAAGTGGTAAACAATGAGACGATGTTCACGTCGGGGTATGAAAAAGATGAGATTATCACCATCCCCATTGCACATGGGGAAGGAAATTACTATTGTGATGAGAAAACCTTAGGGGAATTAGTAAGCAATGGGCAAATTGCTTTTTCCTATAATGGTGACAATCCAAATGGTAGTCTACAGGATATTGCCGGGATTGTAAATGAAAAAGGAAATGTACTAGGTATGATGCCACACCCGGAAAGAGCGGTTGCTGAGCTGTTAGGCAGTGCAGATGGCCTCAAACTCTTTCAATCTATCGTTCGTAATTGGAGGGAATCACATGTCGTTACTTCTTGAGCCAAATCCAGAGATGATCAAAGCGGAAGGCATTTACCGCGAAATGGGACTGAGTGATGAAGAGTTCCTGATGGTGGAAAAAATTCTTGGACGTTTGCCGAACTACACAGAAACCGGATTATTTTCGGTGATGTGGTCCGAGCATTGCAGCTACAAGAATTCCAAGCCTGTATTGCGCAAGTTCCCGACAGAAGGGCCAAAAGTATTGCAAGGTCCTGGGGAAGGTGCCGGAATCGTGGACATTGGCGACAATCAAGCGGTTGTGTTCAAAATCGAGAGTCATAATCACCCGTCTGCAATTGAGCCTTACCAAGGGGCAGCAACAGGTGTCGGCGGGATCATCCGCGATGTCTTTTCGATGGGCGCTCGTCCGATTGCATTATTGAATTCTCTGCGCTTTGGAGAACTAACAACTCCGCGAGTGAAATATTTGTTTGAAGAAGTGGTGGCAGGAATCGCAGGCTACGGAAACTGTGTGGGCATCCCGACAGTTGGCGGCGAGATCCAATTCGACCCGGCCTATGATGGCAACCCACTTGTGAACGCGATGTGTGTGGGTCTGATCAATCATGAAGATATCAAAAAAGGGCAGGCAAAAGGTGTAGGCAATACCGTCATGTACGTTGGGGCAAAAACGGGACGCGACGGCATTCACGGGGCGACTTTTGCATCAGAAGAACTGTCTGAAGCGTCCGAAGAAAAACGTCCGGCCGTTCAAGTTGGCGATCCTTTTATGGAAAAATTATTGCTTGAAGCATGCTTGGAAATCGTGAAGTGGGATGGCCTTGTTGGCATCCAGGACATGGGAGCGGCTGGTTTAACGAGTTCGTCTGCTGAGATGGCATCCAAGGCAGGTTCCGGGATTGAGATGAACCTGGACCTTGTGCCACAGCGTGAAACAGGGATGACTGGTTATGAAATGATGCTTTCTGAATCCCAAGAGCGCATGTTGATTGTCGTGGAAGCGGGCCGTGAGCATGAAGCGCATGAGATCGTGTCGAAATATGGTCTTGAAGCTGTATCGATTGGAAAAGTGACAGATGACAAAAAGCTGCGCCTTGTTCATAAAGGGGAAGTGATTGCAGATGTACCGGTCGATGCTCTTGCTGAAGAGGCACCTGTATACCATAAGCCTTCTACGGAGCCTGCGTATTATCGCGAGTTCCAGGAGATGGAGGTAGCGGTGCCGGAAGTAGCCGACTATGAAGAGACGTTAGTGGCTCTGTTGAAGCAGCCGACTATAGCAAGCAAAGAGTGGGTTTATGACCAGTATGACTATCAGGTTCGTACGAATACGGTAGTGGTTCCTGGTTCTGATGCGGCAGTGGTTCGTATCCGCGGGACAGAAAAAGCGTTGGCCATGACAACCGACTGTAACTCCCGTTATCTGTATTTGGATCCGGAAGTGGGCGGCATGATCGCAGTGGCTGAAGCGGCGCGTAATATCGTGTGTTCCGGTGCGAAGCCATTGGCTATTACAGACTGCCTGAATTTTGGTAATCCGGAAAAGCCGGAGATCTTCTGGCAAATCGAAAAAGCGACAGATGGTATGAGTGAAGCTTGCCGCAAGTTAGAGTCACCTGTTATCGGCGGAAATGTTTCTTTATATAACGAAACAAACGGCGTGGCTGTGTATCCGACACCTGTAGTCGGCATGGTCGGGTTGATTGATGACTTGAAGCATGTGACAACTCAGGAATTTAAAAATGAGAGCGACCTGATTTATGTGATTGGGGAAACGGCTTCTGAGTTTGGCGGAAGTGAGCTGCAGAAGCTTACCTATGGTGAAATTTTCGGGAAAGCGCCTGCGATTGATTTGGATGTGGAAGCTCGACGTCAGGATGAGTTGTTGGCGGCGATCCGTGCTGGACTTGTGGCATCTGCCCATGATGTATCCGAAGGTGGAGTAGGCGTTGCTTTGGCGGAGAGTGCGATGGGAGCTCGTGGTTTGGGAGCATCTGTTACGCTTACAGGTGACATGACGTCTGCACTATTCAGTGAAACGCAATCTCGCTTTGTTGTCTCTGTTCGCCCAGAAAATCAAGAGGCTTTTGAGGCAGTGGTTGCGGATGCTAGTTTAATAGGAAACGTGACAGCAACAGGAAATCTTCATATTGAATCGGCATCCCGTGAAGTGGCCGTTCACGTATCTGTGGACGACCTTCGCGATGCTTGGAAAGGAGCCATTCCATGCTTGCTGAACTAAAGGGCTTGAATGAGGAATGTGGGGTGTTCGGGATTTGGGGACATCCCGAAGCGTCCCAGATTACCTATTACGGTTTGCACAGCCTGCAGCACCGTGGCCAGGAAGGCGCAGGAATTGTTTCAACGGATGGGGAAAAGCTTGTAGCGGTAAAAGGGGAAGGCCTTGTGAACGAAGTGTTCGGAAATGGAAGATTGCAAGAACTTGGCGCTGGAAAAGCAGCGATTGGCCATGTCCGTTATGCAACGGCAGGGGGCGGCGGTTATGAGAATGTGCAGCCTTTATTGTTTCACTCTCAGTCTGGCAGTCTTGCACTTGCCCACAATGGAAATCTCGTAAACGCGAACGCGTTGAAGCACCAGCTTGAGACGATGGGGAGTATTTTACAGACGACATCAGATACGGAAGTGTTGGCTCATTTAATAAAAAGAAGTGGCTACACGTTGTTGAAGGATCGTGTGAAAAATGCGTTGTCGATGCTAAAGGGCGCGTATGCCTTTTTGATCATGACAGAGACGGAAATGATGGTCGCGCTTGACCCGAACGGTTTACGTCCACTTTCACTTGGGAAGCTGAATGACGCTTATGTCGTGGCTTCGGAAACCTGTGCGTTTGATGTGGTCGGAGCGGAATTCATCCGTGACATCGAGCCTGGGGAGTTGTTGATCATCGACAATGGCGGCTTGCATTCCGAACGTTTTACACTGCATACGCAGCGCGCGATGTGCAGCATGGAGTACATTTATTTTTCCAGACCTGACAGCAATATAGATGGCATCAACGTGCATACAGCAAGAAAAAGTCTTGGCAAGCAGCTGGCGATGGAATCAGCTGTTGAGGCGGATGTGGTAACAGGGGTACCAGATTCCAGTATTTCTGCGGCGATTGGGTACGCGGAACTTTCGGGAATTCCTTATGAGCTTGGTCTGATCAAAAATAGATATGTAGGCCGGACGTTCATTCAGCCTTCCCAAGCATTGCGTGAGCAGGGTGTGAAGATGAAACTTTCTCCTGTCCGCGGTGTCGTAGAAGGCAAGCGCGTGGTGATGGTCGATGATTCCATCGTACGCGGGACGACAAGCAGAAGAATTGTGAAGATGCTTCGCGATGCAGGTGCGACTGAGGTGCATGTGCGCATCAGTTCGCCACCGATCAAGAATCCTTGTTTTTACGGCATCGACACATCTACGCATGAAGAGTTAATTGCTTCTTCGCATTCTGTGGAGGAAATGCGCGAGATCATCGGTGCGGATTCGTTGGCGTTCTTGAGCCCTGGTGGCATGGTCGAAGCGATTGATCGCCCGTTTGACGGGGAGACTCGCGGCCAGTGCATGGCGTGCTTTACCGGCAAGTATCCGACGGAGATTTTCCCGGACACGGTGCTGCCGCATGAGAAGTGCTAATAGTAATATTACTTTTTTAAAAAAAGCTTACAAAAAAGCGGCGGGATTCTTAAGATTCGTCGCTTTTCCATTGGAAGGGAGATACAACACATATGGCAAATGCATACAAGCAAGCGGGTGTAGATATAGAAGCGGGCTATGAAGCGGTGACGCGTATGAAAAAGCATGTGGCGAGAACGATGAGGCCAGAAGTGATGGGGGGCCTTGGCGGATTTGGAGGCCTGTTTGACCTATCGGCAGTAAATGTAAAAAACCCGGTCCTTGTATCCGGTACGGACGGTGTCGGCACAAAGCTGATGCTTGCTTTCCAGCTCGACAAGCATGACACCATCGGGGTGGATGCAGTTGCGATGTGTGTGAACGATGTTGTCGTGCAAGGAGCAGAGCCGCTTTATTTTCTGGACTATATTGCATGCGGAAAAGCGGTGCCGGAGCGAATCGAGGCCATCGTAAAAGGGATCGCAGACGGCTGCGAGCAAGCGGGCTGTGCCTTAGTAGGCGGCGAAACGGCGGAAATGCCTGGCATGTATGATGACTCCGAATACGATCTTGCCGGTTTTACAGTTGGCGTGGTAGACAAGGAGCGTTTGATTAATGGTTCCCAAATAGAGCCGGGCAACGTGTTGATTGGACTTAGCTCAAGCGGGATCCATAGCAATGGCTACTCGTTGGTCCGCAAAATTGTTTTTGAAAAAGGCAAACTGGACCTTGATGCGAAGTACGATGGCTTTGCCGGGACACTCGGCGAAGAGCTGCTGACTCCTACGAAAATTTATGTGAAACCGATTCTTGAAGTTTTAAAAAAGTACGACATTAATGGAATGGCTCATATAACAGGCGGTGGATTTATCGAAAATATTCCGCGCATGCTACCGGAGGGCTTGCAAGCTGAAGTGGATTACGGGACATGGCCGATTCCACCGATTTTCGACCTTTTACAAGAGGTTGGCGAGCTGGATCGTAAGGAAATGTTCAATATTTTCAACATGGGCATTGGCATGGTGCTTGCGATCAACGAAGAAATTTTACCACAGGTAGTTCGGATTCTTGAAGCTAACGGAGAGAAGGCCTACTTGATTGGGCGTGTAAAAGAGGGCGAGGGCATCACGTTTGGCGGAGGAGAAATCCGATGACAAAGAGAATCGCCATTTTCGCATCAGGGAGCGGCTCCAATTTTCAGGCGATCACGGATGCGTGCCGAAAAGGCTTGCTCGATGCCACACCGGCATTGCTTGTGTGTGACCGGCCAGGTGCCTATGTGGTGGAACGTGCGACTGCAGCGGACATTCCCTATTTCGCATTTGCGCCAAAAAGCTATCAAACGAAAGTAGAATTTGAAGATCACATCCTCCAGGAGTTGGCGCGATATGAAGTGGATTTCATTGTGCTGGCAGGCTATATGCGTCTGATCGGCCCGACACTTCTTGACGCTTATAAAGGGAAAATCGTCAATATCCATCCTTCCCTTTTACCGGCGTTCCCCGGCCTTGATGCAGTCGGTCAAGCGCTCGAGTATGGTGTTAAATTGACAGGAGTGACCATTCATTTTGTGGATGAAGGCATGGACACCGGTCCCATCATTGCGCAACACACGATTGAAATTGGCCCGGACGACACACGTGAAAGTTTAGAAAAGAAAATACATGAGATTGAACATACATTTTACCCGAAAACCTTACAACAACTTTTTACAGTCAAAGGAGAGGCAGCGATACGATGAGAGCATTAGTGAGTGTTTCCAATAAAGAGGGCATCGTCCCATTTGTACAACAATTAGTGGACCTAGGGGTGGAGGTTATCTCTACTGGCGGGACCAAAAAAGTATTGCAGGATAATGGTGTGAAGGTCATCGGCATTTCTGAAGTGACAGGATTCCCTGAAATCCTGGATGGCCGTGTAAAAACATTGCACCCGATGATCCATGGTGGATTATTGGCGATGCGTGACAACGAAAGCCACAAAGCGCAGCTTGAGGAGCATGGAATTACCCCGATCGACTTGGTTGTGGTAAACCTTTACCCATTTAAAGAGACGATCTCTAAAGCGGACTCCACCTTTGAAGATGCCATTGAAAACATTGATATCGGCGGCCCGACGATGCTTCGTGCAGCAGCAAAAAATCACAAGGACGTTGCAGTTTTAGTAGATCCGGTTGACTACGAGGGCGTTATTTCGGAGCTAAAAGAAAGCGGAAAAGTCGAGGTGGCAACACGCCGCCGCCTTGCTGCCAAAGTATTCCGCCATACAGCAGCATATGACGCGATGATCTCTAACTATCTGACAGAAGCGGTGGAAGAAAAGCACCCGGAGTCCCTGACTGTTACATTTGAGAAAAAACAAGACTTGCGTTACGGAGAGAATCCACACCAACAGGCAGCTTTCTACCAAGCGCCATTAGCATCGGAATTCTCGATTGCATCAGCTGAGCAGCTTCACGGAAAAGAATTATCCTACAACAATATTAATGATGCAGATGCGGCATTGCAGATTGTAAAAGAGTTCACAAATCCTGCAGTCGTTGCGGTTAAGCATATGAATCCTTGCGGAGTGGGCACTGGTGCAACAACGGTGGAAGCGTACCGTCGTGCATATGAAGCAGATCCGGTATCCATTTTCGGAGGCATCATCGCTTTCAACACGGAAGTGGATAAGGAAACGGCAGAACTTTTACATGAATTATTCTTAGAGATTGTCATTGCGCCGTCCTTCAGTGAGGATGCGTTCGCTGTCTTGAAGCAGAAAAAGAATATCCGTCTGTTATTGGTTGATATGAACGGGGCAGGTGTGATGCAGTCCCGCATGGTATCCGTTCGCGGTGGTCTGTTGGTGCAGGATGAGGATCAGTTCGGCTTAGAAGATGCGACTGTTTCTGTTCCAACCAAGCGCGAGCCTACAGAGCAAGAGTGGGCAGATCTGAAGCTTGCATGGAAAGTCGTGAAGCATGTGAAATCCAACGCTATCGTGCTTGCAAAAGAAGGGCAGACCGTCGGCGTTGGAGCAGGACAGATGAACCGCGTTGGCGCTGCCAAAATTGCCATTGAGCAGGCTGGCGAAAAAGCGGTAGGTTCCGCACTAGGATCTGACGCATTCTTCCCAATGAACGACACAGTCGAAGCAGCCGCAAAAGCCGGCGTAACAGCCATCATCCAACCGGGCGGCTCCATCAAAGACGAAGACTCCATAAAAAAAGCCGACGAATACGGCATTGCGATGGTATTTACAGGGATGAGACATTTTAAGCATTAAAGGAAGTTGTCCATCTGGAATTTGAGACTCGCCCGTGATTAGCCAGTTTCCCCTGTTGACTGAAGTGCAAGGTGTGAGACTCCGGCGGGAGGTAGCGGTAGACTTGAGACCCCACAGCGTAGCGAGGAGGCTCAAGCACCGCCCCGCGGAAAGCGAACACCTGGAACGAAAGGAAACAGGGAGTTAACGAATAAATCCCTCAACACGTCAGGAGGAAAAACCATGAAAGTATTGGTAGTTGGAAAAGGCGGACGCGAACACGCCATCGCCTGGAAATTCGCACAAAGCCCGTCCGTAACCGAAGTCTTCATCGCTCCAGGAAACATCGGCATGGAAGCAGTCGGAACCCTAGTACCCATCCAAGAATCCGACACAAACTTCTTAATTAATTTTGCAAAAGAAAACCAAATCGACCTCACCATGGTCGGCCCGGAAGTACCTTTACTGAACGGAATTGTCGACGCATTCCAAGCGGAAGGACTTCAAGTATTCGGACCAACCAAGGACGCAGCTCTCATAGAAGGAAGCAAAGGCTTTGCCAAAGATCTCATGAAAAAATACGGCATCCCAACAGCTGGCTATGAAACGTTCACAGATTATGAAGAAGCAAGAACGTATATAGAAGGCAAAGGTGCACCAATTGTTCTGAAGGCCGACGGATTGGCGGCTGGAAAAGGTGTAGTTGTAGCAATGACAGATGAAGAAGCGTTGGAAGCGGTACGCGAAATGTTGGCAGAATCAAAATTCGGGGAAGCCTCTTCCAAGCTGGTTGTCGAAGAGTTCCTTGAAGGGGAAGAATTCTCGTTTATGGCATTTGTAAATGGCGAGAAGGTTTATCCGATGGTGATTGCACAAGATCATAAGCGCGCTTTTGACGGAGATATGGGACCAAATACAGGGGGCATGGGAGCGTACTCGCCAGTGCCGCAAATTCCAAACTCAGTGTTGGAAGAGGCATTGGAAACGGTGTTGCTTCCAACTGCAAAAGCAATGGTGAACGAAGGACGTCCATTCGTAGGTATTTTATATGCTGGATTGATTTTAACAAAGCAAGGTCCAAAGGTGATTGAGTTTAATGCTCGCTTTGGGGATCCGGAAACGCAAGTGGTGCTGCCAAGGCTTGAATCAGACTTAGCGGAAGTACTGACAGGGGTTTTGCGCGGAGACGATGAGCTAGAGCTTAAGTGGTCGGATCAATCGGTGGTTGGGGTAGTGATGGCTTCCAAAGGATATCCGGAAGCATATGAAAATGGTGCGGTTATTGAAGGGACAGATCAAGTGGAAGATAGTTTTGTTTTCCATGCCGGCACAGAAGGACGAGCAGGAAAGCTGGTAACAAACGGCGGCCGTGTGCTGTTAGTCGCTGCACAAAGCGACAGCTTAGCGCAAGCACAGAAAAAAGTGTACGAAGAGATGCGCAAAGTATCATGCGATCATCTATTCTATCGCAAAGACATCGCCAACAAAGCTATTGCGTCCGGCGTTTCTTCTTAACAAACACGTACAAAATAGCCACAATACCACCAATAATCGTCGCCAACACAAACGACATATCCGTTAAATACTCAAGCATTTTTCATACCTCCTTAAATAGTTCGACGTGAGTGAAGAAAACCCTTTGGGGGTCTGACCCCCAAAGGTGTTTTTTTTTCATTTTCCAACTTTCCCCCCTCAAGAAGGGTTGTAGGAGTCGGCACCGCTGTCGCCGCCGTTTGCTTTGGCTTCAAAGTCGTCGAAGTCGAAGTTGTAGTGGTTGTTTTCGCTGTTGTGGTCGTTGCGGTATTCTTGGAAGCGTTCGAATCCTGCTGTTAGCGGGCAGTAGCGCAGGATGCCTTCTGCGATTTTCATGCCGGCGAGCAGGGCAACAAGTTTGTAAGAGTCGCGGTGTGGGCGTCTAACCATTTTACTTGTGATCCATGCTAGTGTTGCAAATCCTGCTGTGATGCGGATCATCGCGTTGATAATGCTGATATTTGGTCTCACTTTCATCATAATCCCTCCAAATTTTTCTTCTAACGGTATTTTACCGAAGTAAAGTTAAATCAATTTTCACATAATTATCAAGAACGGTAATGCAAGGGAGACTCTGTTATGGTAACATGGTAAAAAGAGGTTATATCACGATAATATTTACTCAAAATACTATACAGATGGTACAAAAAACAATGTCACAAAGAGTGGGTGATAAATCATGCATGAACAAGCATATAGATGGAAAAACAAAAAAATTCGAGAACAGGTTGCCGTCATTGACGGGAAACAGGCACCAACCTTGGTTCTGACAAATGCGACATACTTAAATGTGCAATTAAAGTCTTGGATGACGGCAAATATCTGGGTCTATGAAGATCGAATTGTCTATGTAGGGGACCAGTTGCCGACAAACACAGAGAACACAGAAATGGTCAATTGTAGCACGCAATTCCTGGTACCGGGATATATTGAACCTCATGTTCATCCGTTTCAACTTTATAATCCCCTGTCCTTTGCGCAATATGCATCTAAATTAGGAACGACCACCTTCGTCAATGACAACTTGATGCTTACTTTGCAGATGACAAAAAAGAAAGCGTTTTCTTTTATTGAAGAGATGAATAAATCGGCTGCGACAATGTATTGGTGGTGCCGATTTGATGCGCAGACAGAGATTAAGAATGAGGATGAAATTTTTTCAACTCGGAATATCAAAAGTTGGCTAGATCACCCTCTTGTTATGCAGGGCGGAGAATTGACAAGCTGGCCGAAGTTGATGGCAGGGGACGATTTGATTTTGCATTGGGTTCAAGAAGCGAATGCGCGGAGAAAGCCTGTAGAAGGTCATTTTCCGGGTGCATCGGAAAAGACGCTGACCAAAATGCAGCTGCTTGGCATCCACAGTGACCATGAGGCAATGAACGGTGCGGATGTTATCAAACGAATTTCCCAAGGGTATCACGCTTCCTTGCGTTACTCGTCCATCAGGCCGGATCTTCCGTTAATTTTAGAAGAGCTTGAAGCTTCAGGCATAAAATATTATGACCAGACTTTTTTCAACACAGATGGCTCTACCCCGAGCTTTTATGAAAGCGGTATCATGAACCGGACCATCTCCATCGCCTTGGACAAAGGAGTCCCGGCAATAGAAGCGTACCGGATGGCCTCTTATAATGCAGCAAAGCATTTTTCCATGGATAAGATGCATGGAAGTATTGCACCAGGCCGGATAGCAAACATCAATTTCCTGAAGGCAAAAGAAGAACCGACGCCGGTATCCGTCCTTTCAAAGGGAGTATGGGTGACACGGGACAACGAACCAGTCAAGGAAGCTTTTCCTGCCCAGGATTGGCCAGCACTTGGCTTAGAGCCGATGAAGCTCGGTTGGGAGTTAAGCATGGATGATTTACAATTTTCGATGGCACTTGGGATGGAAATGGTCAACGAAGTGATTATCAAGCCATATACTATCTCAGTGGATGTATCAGGTGATAGCTTGTCCACAGCCCATGATCAGTCGTATCTTATGCTGATCGACCGTAAAGGAAAGTGGCGCGTGAACACGATCCTGAAGGGATTTGGCTCGCATGTCCAAGGGTTTGCGAGTTCCTATTCCAATACCGGAGACATAGTCTTGATAGGAAAAGACAAAGATGCGATGCTGAAAGCCTTTCAACATATGAAGGAATTGGGAGGGGGTATGGTGCTGGTGGAAGATGGGGAAGTCATTTGCGACATTCCATTACCGCTGGCAGGAGGATTGTCGGATTGCAGCATGGAAGACCTGATGAAGCAGGAAACAGAACTGCGCAATCAGCTGTTTGAAAGAGGCTACAGTTTCAATGATCCGATCTATACATTGCTATTTTTATCCTCTACACATCTTCCTTATATTAGAATAACACCTAGAGGAATATACGATGTGATGAATAAAACGGTACTCTTTCCGTCAATAATGCGTTAAAATATAAAAGTATGTAAAAATACTAAAGGTTGTGTTTGTGTTAGGATGAGTAGGAAAAAGATGTTGTTATTGGCAAGCCTCATGCTGTTGTTGGCAGGTTGCCAATCCAATAACGAAAATGATATTGATTCTAGTCAAGAGCGAAGTGAAGAGACCACAGAAGTGGCGACAGAGATTTCCGAAGGGATGGAGCAAGCACCGTTAACTGGAGAAATGGTGGCAGACAAGGTAAAGGCGCGTCCTGTTGCTGTGATGGTTAATAATGATAGCAAGGCGAGGCCACAATCGGGACTGCATAAAGCAGACATCGTTTTTGAAGTGCTGGCAGAAGGGGACATTACTCGGCTACTTGCCATTTTTCACAGTGAAATGCCTGAAACCATCGGACCTGTCAGGAGTTCAAGAGCGTATTTTGTTGATCTGGCAAAAGCATATGATCCTTTGTATGTTTTCCATGGCTGGAGTCCTGGTGCCAAAGAGAAGATAGAAGCAGGAGAAGTGGATGGAATAAACGGACTGACCTATGATGGAACGCTTTTCAAACGAGCAAGTTTCCGCAAGGCGCCGCATAATTCATACATCAGTTCAGCGAATATCCAAAAAGGCGCAGAGCAGTTGAACTACGCAACCAAAGCGGAGGTCGAACCTTTTGTGTTTTTAAAAAAGGGGCAGATCAATCCTCTGGAGGGCACCGCTTTAGAACAAGTCAAAATAGAATACTCATCTAGACAGGTAACACATGTTGAATATAGATACGATGCTGAACAAAAAGCATATGTCCGCTATAGTGGCGGGGAGAAACATATGGACCTTGAAACAAAGGAAGAGCTAGTGGCACATAACGTTTTTATTGTTGAAACGTCCCATCTAGTGGTAGACAAACAGGGCAGAAGGGAACTTGATCTTACATCAGGCGGCAGCGGGGTGCTCATTCAAAATGGAGAGCGCTTCGATGTGGAATGGAAATCGGTGGACGGCAAGATCCTTCCTTATAAAAATGGCGAACAGGTCCCACTTGTCCCAGGAAAAACATGGATTCAGATCATTCCAGATTTTAATAAGGTCACATACTAGTCTTACTAAGCAAAGGAGAAATTAATTATGCAAATAAATAAACTACGTGGAAAAGAACTGGATCAACTTTTTGAATCTGTTCTTTCTTTAAAAGATATGGAAGAATGCTATCGATTTTTCGATGACCTCTGTACCATCAATGAAATCCAATCCTTGGCACAGCGCCTAGAGGTGGCAAGAATGCTGAGAGAGGGTTTCACGTATCATAAAATCGAGACGGAAACTGGCGCAAGCACAGCAACAATCTCCCGTGTGAAACGTTGCCTGAACTACGGTAACGACGCTTACGAAATGGCGCTTGAGCGTATTGCAGGAGAAAAGAAAACAGAAGAAGTGTAAAAAGTTAAGGTGGCCCGCTGAAGGTAAAGCGGGCCACCTTTTTTTTGTGGATGGCTTCCCGTTCATTGGGAGGAACTCCATAAAAAGTCTAATAGAACGGTTCTATAAGCCCGAACGGAGGGGCCCCCCATGAAAAGTCTAATAGAACGGTTCTATAAGCCCGAATGGACGAGAACCCCCATAAAAAGTCTAATAGAACGGTTCTATACGCCCGAACGGAGGGGCCCTCCCCATGAAAAGTCTAATAGATCGGTTCTATACGCCCGAACGGAAGGAATCTCCCCATGAAAAGTCTAATAGAACGGTTCTATAAGCCCGAATGGACGAGAACCCCCATAAAAAGTCTAATAGAACGGTTCTATACGCCCGAACGGGAAGGGAACCCCCATAAAAAGTCTAATTGGACGGTTCCTCTTACACTCCCCAACCACACACTAAAAACCGCTTCTTATTAAGAAGCGGTTCCACCAAAAATCTTTTATCAAACCGGGCATCACCGATAAAACGTTTCTTGGTTTGATTTTACTTGGTCGACTGTTTTAGTTGATGCGGAAGGATCAGTAGTTCTCCTTCTTCTTTTTCCGAAATAATCCACGATAGCACCGAACGCCAAGAGAATAGCGAAGCCGATAAGAAACCATAGCCACATAGGCATGTTGGACACCTCCTTATCACATCATATTTTGATTCGATTGCGATATGCATGCATCTATCAAAAAACAACTATTTTCCTAAGCTCTACTAAAGATGTTAGTTATGTAATTCCCCGCTAGACAAAAGAAATAACAGGTCACAGAAAAAATAAAACTTTTGGTCTAACGGAAAAGGTCGTAACTTCCAGTCGACAATCTCTGTTTCTCTTTTTCGTATTAGCGGGGATTTTGCTATAATAGGGGAATGGAAAATTAGAATGGGGGACGTTTGCAGTGTTAAAGGAAATACGTGAGTGGAAGCACGTTTTTAAATTGGATCCAAACAAAGAGATATCGGACGAAGATTTAGAGCTTGTGTGCGAATCCGGAACCGATGCCATCCTGGTCGGCGGTACGGATGGGGTCACGCTTGATAATGTGCTGAGCCTGATGAGCAGGGTGAGAAGATATTCGTTGCCGTGTGCATTGGAGGTTTCCACCATCGAATCGGTCACACCGGGATTTGATTTTTATTTTATCCCAAGTGTGTTGAACAGCAGAAAGACAGAATGGGTCACAGACCTTCACATAGAAGCGCTAAAAGAGTACGGCGATATCATGAACTGGGAGGAGATAGTGGCGGAAGGATACTGCATCCTGAATGCCGATTGCAAAGCTGCCAAGCTGACAGACGCAAAAACCGACCTCGACAAAGAAGATGTCATCGCCTACGCAAGACTTGCCGAGAAAATGTTTAATCTGCCTATCTTTTACTTAGAATATAGTGGTACGTACGGGGACGTGGAAATCGTCCAGGCGGCCAAACAAACGCTAGAAAAAACACAACTCTTCTACGGAGGCGGCATCTCAACTGCAGAGCGCGCCAAAGAAATGGCAGCACACGCAGATACCGTCGTAGTAGGGAACGCAGTCTACGATAACTTAAAAGAAGCCCTAAAAACAGTAGACGCTGTGAAAAATTAGTAGTAGCCAGATATCTTAGCTGTTGATTGAAGCCCAGTGCGGAAATCAAACAGCGGTGGATCGCAAAGATTTTAAAATTAATAGTAATTCACTACACAATTTAGTATGATAGAAAATAAGAACATATGTTTGTTGGGACGGTGAAAAATATGCAATATCTTAGTCAGAGGCTTCTTGAGGGACTGAACCCCATGCAAAAAGAAGCAGTGAAAAAAATGGACGGACCCCTACTCATCATGGCCGGAGCGGGAAGTGGAAAAACAAAGGTGCTTACGCATCGAATCGCCTACCTGATGGCCGAAAAACAGGTAGCGCCATGGAACATCCTTGCGATCACTTTTACAAACAAAGCGGCCCGCGAAATGAAAGAGCGTGTAGAAAAACTACTCGGACCGGCCGCAGAAGACATCTGGATCTCCACATTCCACTCCATGTGTGTACGAATCCTGCGTCGCGACATCGACCGCATCGGAATAAACCGTAACTTTACTATCCTTGATACGACAGACCAGCTGTCAGTCATTAAAAATATCTTAAAAGACCGCAATATTGATCCGAAAAAGTTTGAGCCCAGGACCATTTTAGGTACCATCAGCTCTGCAAAAAATGAACTGATGAATCCGGAGCAATACGCAAAACAGCCACTTGGTCCATATGAACAGCAAGTGGCGGAAATCTATACAGACTACCAAAAGAGACTGAAAAAGAACCAGGCGCTCGATTTTGACGACTTGATTATGACAACCATTCACCTATTCAAGCGTGTGCCGGAAGTGCTGGAATATTACCAGCGTAAGTTTCAGTATATCCATGTGGATGAGTATCAGGATACGAACAGAGCACAGTATACATTGGTCAACCTTTTGGCGGACCGCCTGAAAAACCTTTGTGTGGTAGGGGATTCTGATCAGTCTATCTATCGCTGGCGCGGCGCGGATATCGCTAATATCCTTTCTTTTGAAAAAGACTATCCGAACGCGGAAGTGGTGCTCCTAGAACAGAATTATCGTTCTACGAAACGCATTTTGGAAGCGGCGAACCGTGTAATAGATAATAACATCGGCCGTAAAAAGAAAAACCTTTGGACGGAAAACGATGAAGGGCAAAAAATAATCCATTATCAGGCTGATTCTGAGAAATCGGAAGCACAGTTTGTAGTCGGGAAAATGCGTGAATTGATGCGACAAGACCCAACACGCACCCTTGGCGACTTTGCAATTCTTTACCGCACAAACGCGCAGTCCCGTGTGATGGAGGAAATGCTTCTCATGTCCAACATCAACTACACGATCGTCGGCGGAACCAAGTTCTACGACAGAAAAGAAATCAAGGATATCCTGGCATATCTCCGCCTGATTGCGAATCCGGACGATGACATCAGCTTGCAGCGAATCGTCAACGTACCAAAGCGCGGCATCGGAGCAACCACCGTTGATAAGATTGCCAATTACGCAGCACAGCATGATATCTCCATTTACACTGCCCTTGCAGAAGTAGACCTAATTGGCGTCAGCGGCCGTGCTACTTCCCAATTGAAGGAATTCCGCTCGCTGATTGAAGGCTATGTGCAGATGCAGGAGTACATCTCGGTGACGGAACTAGTGGAAGAGATTCTTGAAAAGTCAGGATATCGTGACATGTTGAAAGCCGACAAAACGATTGAATCCCAAAGCAGACTTGAAAACATTGATGAGTTCTTGTCTGTTACGAAGAACTTTGAAGAAAAATACGACGACAAGAGCTTGGTTGCGTTTCTGACAGACCTGGCATTAGTTGCCGATATTGATAAATTGGATGACGAAGATCCAGCCCAGCAGGAAGGGGTTATTTTAATGACACTTCATGCTGCAAAAGGACTGGAGTTCCCGGTTGTATTCCTGATTGGTATGGAGGAAGGGGTATTCCCACACAGCCGTTCACTGTTTGAAGAAGCGGAAATGGAAGAGGAACGCCGCCTTGCATACGTTGGAATCACGCGTGCGGAAGAGCAGCTGTTCATCACAAATGCGCAAATGCGTACCTTGTTTGGCCGTACGAACATCAACCCACCTTCCCGTTTTATAAAAGAGATACCGGAAGACTTGCTAGAAAGCGAAGAGAACAAAGAAGCTGCATCCCGCCCAACGCCATTTGGTGGACGTGGATCAAGTTTTGGAGGCCCTACGTCTCCGTTTGGTGGAGGATCTGCAGCAGGAAGAGGGAGAGCGGCAACTCCTGTTTCCCAAACTGCCCGACGTACGACAGCCCCATCCCGTGGACTCACTGCAACAGGCGGAGAGAGTTTGGATTGGATGGTTGGAGACAAAGCGGAGCATAAAAAATGGGGAGTCGGTACCGTTGTCAGTGTCAAAGGAGACGGAGACGGCAAGGAGCTCGACATTGCGTTCCCAAGCCCAACAGGAATAAAACGCCTTCTAGCGAAATTTGCGCCTGTTACCAAGGTTCAACAATAGATGAAAACCGCCAAATCAGAAAGGACGACATTGCATGGAAAGAGAACAAGCTGAAAAACGGGTTCGCGAACTGCATGATGTACTGAACCAATATAACTACGAATATCATGTGCTGGACAAACCATCCGTTTCAGATGCCGAATATGACTCCCTTTTACAGGAGCTATTAACGCTTGAAAAGGATAATCCCGAATTGCAAACAGCGGACTCCCCGACCCAGCGTGTGGGAGGAAATATACTCGAGATGTTCAATAAAGTCGAGCACCGCACGCCGATGCTCAGCCTTGGCAATGCCTTCAATGAGGACGACTTACGTGACTTCGACCGCCGCGTCAAACAGGCTGTCGGTGATGATGTGACATATGTGTGTGAATTGAAAATTGACGGCCTGGCAGTCTCCCTGCGCTATGAGGACGGCCTGTTCGTCCTTGGGGCCACCCGTGGAGACGGGACAACTGGTGAGGATATCACCATGAACCTTAAGACCATTAAATCCATTCCGTTGCGTTTAAAAGAACCGGTGACGATGGAGGTTCGCGGAGAAGCATACATGCCGAAGAATTCTTTTGAGAAACTGAATGCGGCAAAAATGGAACGCGAAGAAGAGCCGTTTGCCAACCCGCGTAATGCGGCGGCAGGCTCTCTACGCCAGCTTGATCCAAAAATCGCTGCCTCCCGTAACCTGTCCGTGTACGTATACAGTCTTTCAGACGCTGGTGAAGCAGGTGTGGATTCTCACAGTGAGGCGTTGGATTATCTGGATAAGCTCGGCTTTAAAACAAATACCGAGAGAAAAGTGTGCTCATCAATCGAAGAAGTTCTCGAATATGTCACAGCTTGGCACACAAAACGACCTGATCTATCGTATGATATAGACGGTATCGTTATTAAAGTGGATAACACCGAGCATCAGGAACAACTTGGTTTTACCGCAAAGAGCCCTAGGTGGGCCATTGCGTACAAGTTTCCTGCAGAGGAAGTGACCACAAAGCTTTTAGATATTGAACTGAATATCGGCCGAACAGGTGTGGTGACACCAACGGCTATCCTTGAGCCTGTCCGTGTAGCGGGTACAACGGTACAACGAGCGTCCTTACATAATGAAGACCTCATCCGTGAAAAGGACATTAAACTTGGCGATACGGTCATTGTCAAAAAAGCCGGAGACATCATCCCGGAAGTGGTGAATGTACTTGTTGAGCAAAGAACCGGCGAAGAACGTGACTTTACGATGCCGACACACTGCCCGGAATGTGAGAGTGAACTGGTCCGTATTGAAGGGGAAGTGGCCCTGCGCTGCATCAACCCGAAATGTCCGGCACAGATTCGCGAGGGATTGATTCATTTTGTATCCCGTAATGCCATGAATATCGATGGTCTTGGCGAAAAGGTGATTGCCCAACTTTTCCGAGAGAACTTGATCGAGGACGTGGCAGACCTTTATAAATTAACAAAAGAACAGCTTTTGGAGCTAGAACGGATGGGCGAAAAGTCTGCAGATAACCTGATTTCTGCTATTGATAAGACCAAAGATAACTCGTTGGAGCGTCTTTTGTTTGGTCTTGGAATTCGCCTGGTAGGAGCGAAAGCAGCCAAAACCTTGGCACAGGAATTTGACCATATGGACAGACTTGCAAGCTTGACGAAAGAAGAGCTTACTGCAATTCACGAAATTGGCGACAAGATGGCCGACTCCATTGTGACCTATTTTGAACAGCCGGAAGTGGCAGAACTCCTTTCAGAGCTAAAAGAACTTGGCGTCAACATGGCCTATAAAGGGCCGAAGCCTGTAAGTGCGGAAGATGTGGATTCTTATTTTGCTGGAAAAACGATCGTCCTGACAGGAAAGCTGGAAGAAATGTCACGAAATGATGCGAAGGCGGCCATTGAGCAGCTTGGTGGAAAAGTGACCGGAAGCGTCAGCAAGAACACGCATTTAGTTATTGCTGGAGAAGAGGCCGGCTCTAAGCTTACAAAGGCCCAGGAGCTTGGAATAGAAGTTTGGAACGAAGCACAAATGCTTAAGGAAATACAATCATAAGAGGTGTTGGAAGTGAAAAGGTTTTTGTCGTTGCTCCTTGTTGTTTCTCTTTTTGCCACCGGATGTGTGCCAGGCTTCGAGAAGCAGGAAGAAGTGGTACAAGATCCAGCGCAGCAGGAAAACACGGAACAAGCTATTGTTCCTAGATATAAAATATCAGATGACTATTATCAAACAATTCTTCCTTATAAGCCAGGGGAAACCCGCGGCCAAATCGCCCCGCGCCTAAACAGCCGGGTCGATGTGGAGGAGCTGGAAACCGGATTGATGAGAATGGCGCAGGAGGTATTCCCTTCTGACAACTATTTGTATCAGGAAGGACAGTATATTAAGCGTGGCGTTATTAGAAGCTGGTTAGGACGAGTAGACCCTGATGATAAGGAAACGGATGGGTTAAATCCTCCTTTGATTCGCGGCGTTGATACAGAAGATACAAACGAAAAAAGTCCCATCTACTTAGCACATGTGCAAGAACAAAACTATCTTGTCCGCAAGGGAGAAGATCAGGTGGAACTTGGCGGGGTTTCCATTGGAATTGCCTTGAATTCTGTCCATTATTATAATTTGACGGATAAAGAAGGCGGGTATCCAAGGGAATATGTGATTCCAGATGACGAACTGGAAGCCGAGGGAAAGAAAATAGCAGAAGAAATAATAAAAAGAGTCCGCGGCATGGAAGGGCTGGAGAATGTTCCGATTATCATTGGATTGTATAAACAGAGCCCTGCCAATTCCGTTGTTCCAGGAAGCTTTATTGCAAAAGCAAATGTGGCAACTGGCGATAATTCGGTTGGTAAATGGGAAGAAGTGAACGAAGAATATCATCTTTTCCCAAATAGTGATACCACCGAATTATATCGTGATGATGCCGTTCGATTTGAGAATTTCAAGTTGGATATTGACGACTATTTTCCAAACCATACAGGTGTCATCGGCAAAGGTTATTACCGTGACGGCGAACTTCAACAGCTTTCCATTGAAGTGAATATGGAGTTTAACGGAAAAGCCGAGTTGATTGGATTCACTCAATATGTAACGGGACTTGTGGTCGAGCACTTCCCGAACTATATCAATCTACAAGTGTCCATTTCTTCCATCAGCGGCGAAGAAGCGCTGATTGTAAGGGATGCCGGGTCTGAAAAACCGTTTGTTCATATCTATTAATGTTGCCAGAACCTTCTATTCTTTGATGGGATAGTAGGTTTTATTTTACCCTCCATTATTTTCTTCCTATTAGAATATAAACAATATTTGAAAGACTAGTAATGATAAGGTAGAATGAGAATTGTATGCAAGCGCTTTAGAATGCAAAGGAGGGCGAATGTAATGGTATTACCTTACAAACATGAACCATTTACTGATTTCACTAATGAGGAAAACAAACAAGCTTATCTTGAGGGCTTGAAATTGGTGGACTCTTATTTAGGACAAGATTACGACTTAATCATTGGTGGAGAGCGTGTTACGACAGACGATAAAATCGTATCCGTGAACCCTGCAAATAAAGAAGAGGTTGTTGGTCGTGTGTCAAAGGCGGATCGTGACTTAGCTGAGAAAGCGATGCAGGTTGCAGACGAAACGTTCAAAACGTGGCGTAAAGTGAAGCCAGAAGTAAGAGCAGACATCTTGTTCCGTGCGGCAGCAATCATTCGCCGTCGTAAGCACGAATTCTCTGCACTTTTAACAAAAGAAGCAGGTAAGCCTTGGAATGAAGCGGACGCAGATACAGCGGAAGCAATTGATTTCCTAGAGTACTATGCGCGTCAAATGCTTAAATTGAAAGACGGTATGCCTTTAGAAAGCCGCGTTGGCGAATATAACCGTTATAACTATATTCCACTAGGTGTAGGTGTCATCATCTCTCCATGGAATTTCCCATTTGCAATCATGGCTGGTACTGCAGTAGCGGCGATTGTAACGGGTAACACAGTACTACTGAAGCCAGCATCTACAACCCCGGTTGTTGCAGCTAAGTTTGTAGAAGTAATGGAAGAGGCTGGCCTGCCTGCTGGCGTACTTAACTTTGTACCAGGCAGCGGTGCTGAAGTAGGGGACTACCTAGTAGACCACCCACGTACTCGTTTCATCTCGTTCACAGGATCTCGTGACGTTGGTCTAAGAATCTATGAGCGTGCTTCTAAAGTGAACCCTGGCCAAATCTGGCTGAAGCGTGTCATCGCTGAAATGGGTGGAAAAGATACGATTGTGGTTGACAGCGAGGGCGACCTTGAGTTGGCAGCACAATCCATCGTAAAATCTGCATTCGGTTTCTCCGGTCAAAAATGTTCTGCGTGCTCCCGTGCGGTAATCGTGGAAGATGTGTATGATCAAGTATTGAACCGTGCAGTAGAATTAACAAAAGAATTGACAGTTGGCGACCCAACAGAAAACCACTACATGGGACCTGTTATCGACCAAGCTGCTTTTGATAAAGTAATGAAATATGTTGCTATCGGAAAAGAAGAAGGACGCATTCTTGCAGGTGGAGAAGGAGACAACTCCAAAGGATTCTTCGTTCAGCCTACAATAGTAGCTGATGTGGATCCAGAAGCTCGTTTGATGAAAGAAGAGATTTTCGGACCGGTTGTAGCATTTGCAAAAGCAAAGGATTTCGATCACGCGCTTGAGATTGCGAACAACACGGAGTACGGCTTGACTGGAGCGGTTATTACAAACAACCGCGAAAAAATCGAGCAGGCTCGTGAAGACTTCCACGTAGGTAACCTTTACTTCAACCGTGGATGCACAGGTGCAATCGTTGGATACCAGCCATTCGGCGGATTTAACATGTCTGGAACGGACTCCAAAGCGGGCGGTCCTGACTACCTATTGCTTCACTTGCAAGCAAAAACAACATCTGAAACATTGTAATTATTAATAGAAGGAAGCTGATACCTAGTGGTGTCAGCTTCTTTTTTGTGGATAGAAATTTTAATTGCTACTTTTTTACATATTTTCCACACGATCCTTTCATACTAACAAATGTGTTCAAATTTAGTGAAAAAAGGAGACGTAAGATGAAGAAATTCCTTAGTATTTTAACGGTGTTGCTGTTTGTTTTAGGTGGAGTGAGCAACTTGGCTGCAGCTACTGCAAGCAATAAGGAAGATGCACAAGTCCGTATCCTGCATGCATCCCCTGACGCTCCGGCTGTGGACGTATATGTGGATGGAAATGTGGCGGTTGAGGGTGCAAAGTTTAAGGATGCAACTGATTATTTAATGCTTCCGGCAGGACCGCATAAAGTGGAGATCTTTCCTGCAGGAAAAAAGGATCAAGCTGTGATTGCTCAGCAGCTTGAAGTAGAAGGCGGCAAGGCGTACACGGTAGCGGCTGTTAACAAGCTTGCAAGCCTTGAAATGATTGCAGTCGAGGATACGAGAAAAGCACCTAAAGGAAAAGCGTTCACGCGCGTAGGTCATCTCTCTCCAGATGCTCCAAAAGTGGATGTAGGAGTCATCAAAGGAGATACTGTATTCAGTGAACTATCTTTTAAAGACATCTCTGTATATCAAGAATTAGAGCCTGGAACGTTCGATTTGGAAATCAGAACACCTGATAAAAAACAAGTTCTAGACCTCTCTGGAACAAAGCTTGAAAAAGATACAGTGTATAGTGTGTTTGCAGTAAATACTGCTGATAAATTAGAAGTGATTGTGTTGGTGGATAGCGAGAAGTAAACAAAAAGAGAACCCGTCCAAGTTAACGGGTTCTCTCTTTTTTATAAATTAATCTTCTTTATTCTGTTCTGTTTCCATTGTTTCTTTCATTTCCGTAAAGCCTTCGCGTACTTTTTTACGCGGGAAGTTTGTAAGGTAACTCACGACAATTACGGCAATTGTACTTAGGATGAATCCTGGGATGATTTCATATAAGAAATCGGTTAATGGTTCGCCATTAATGCTGAATGGACCATAAATCCATATAAGTACGGTAACGGTACCGACTAGCATCCCCGCAAGGGCACCCCAACGGTTCATGCGTTTCCAATATAGACTCAGAATTACGACTGGACCAAATGCCGCACCAAAGCCAGCCCATGCGTTACCTACAAGGTTAAGGATGGTATCATTTGGTGTCAGAGATAGCGCAATGGCGATAAGGGCAACGATAAGAACGGAGATACGTCCAATCAATACAAGCTCTTTATCCGATGCTTCCCGGCGTAAGAATGTTTTATAAAAGTCTTCTGTCAGCGCACTAGATGTAACAAGTAGCTGAGAAGAGATAGTACTCATGATAGCAGCTAAGATTGCTGCAAGTAAGAATCCGCTGATTAGCGGGTTGAACAAAAATTGAGAGAAAACAATAAAGATGGTTTCTGAATCCGCCAATTCCATTCCTGTACGGTTCACGTAAGCAATACCTACAAGACCTGTTGCCATCGCACCGATGATGGAAACGATCATCCAGCTCATTCCGATACGACGAGCAGCTTTAAAATCGCGGATGGACTTGATTGCCATAAATCGAACGATGATATGAGGCTGTCCAAAGTAACCTAAGCCCCAGGCAAGTAAAGAAATGATTCCAAGCACGGTTGTCCCTTTAAACATATCTAAGTATGTTGGATCGATGGAACGTACTTCATCAAGCGTTACACCAACACCGCCTAAATCAGTAAAAGCAACAATTGGCACAAGTACTAAGGCAAGGAGCATGATGACACCTTGTACAAAGTCAGTTAAACTAACTGCCAAGAATCCTCCGAACAATGTATAAGCGACAACTACACCGGCTGTTACAAATAAACCAGTTCTGTAGTCTAATCCAAATGCACTATCAAATAGTGTACCACCAGAAACTAAACCTGAAGATGTATAGAGAGTGAAGAAAATGATGATGACAATCGCTGATACGAAGCGTAAAATGCGAGTACCATCATAAAAACGGTTTTCAAAGAAATCTGGGATTGTAATGGAGTCATTCGCAGTTTCTGTATAAACCCTTAAACGAGGTGCAACGACCAGATAGTTCACATATGCCCCGATTGTAAGCCCGATTGCGATCCACATGCTGGATACACCAGTTGCATACATGGCACCGGGTAGACCCATCAGCATCCAACCACTCATATCTGATGCCCCGGCAGATAATGCTGTTACTCCAGGTCCTAATTGACGACCACCAAGCATATAGCCTGAAATATCATCTGTAGACGTTTTATAGGCATATAATCCTATTCCTAGCATGGCAATGAAGTAAAGCGCTAGGGAAATAAATACTCCTGTTTCCACAATATCAACTCCTGTATTGTCTTTAATTTTCTTTTAACATCAGCAATTTCGGCGCCCCAAATTGCTATCATAACGGTTACGAGTATCTAAGCTAACAAAGTATTTCCCTTAATTCAAGCGACTGAAACCTTTTTTAATAGGAAGAAAAACACGCTATCCCTTGATACAATGGGCATACTTCCCACTTGACAAATAATTAAAGTAAAACTATTCAGAATTATCAAACACGTAATATTGCTGTAATATTTGCAACCCAATGCACTATCACTCTTCCCAGAATGTCCACTTATTTTTCCTCATAAATCCCGAAACATACCACACAGGAGAAAACCTTTGAGTCGGAGAGAGGAGGGGGGTTGCTTTAGTGTTCTAAAGCGGTGAGGGTCAGACCCCTCTTTACCCAACTAAAGAAATTTTCACCAATATCCCGTGAGAATTGCTTGTGGGGGTTAAAGTTTAGTATGATAGGGGTATTGTGCAAGTTCGAGTTTTTGTGGAGGTGAAAGAGGATGTCACGTATTTCGGAGGATCAGGTGAAGCATGTGGCGCATTTGGCCCGTCTTGCGATCAGCGAGGATGAGGCAATTATGTTCACAAGTCAATTAGATGCAATTATTTCATTCGCGGAGAAGCTGAATGAATTAGATACAGAAAATGTTCAACCAACTTCCCATGTTCTACATATGAAGAATGTTATGAGAGAAGACGTTGCGAAAGAAGGTCTGCCGGTGGACGAGGTATTGAAAAATGCCCCAGATCACAAAAACGGCCAGATTCGCGTACCAAGCATTATCGAATAGGAAGAGTGAAGAGTAAGGAGGGAAACCCCATGTCATTGTTTGATAAAAAGCTATCGGAATTACATAGCCTTTTACATAAAAAAGAAATCAGCGTATCTGACCTTGTCGATACATCCTACAAACGTATCAACGAAGTCGACGATAAAGTACAAGCATTCTTGACACTTGACGAAGAGAATGCCCGTAAATATGCAAAAGTCCTTGACCAAGCGTTAGGGCTAGAAAAAGACCATGGCCTATTATTCGGCCTTCCAATCGGCGTGAAAGATAACATCGTCACAAAAGGGATCCGCACAACAGCGGCGAGTAAAATCCTTGGTGACTTCAACCCGATCTACAATGCTACCGTAGTTGAAAAGCTTAACCAAGCGGAAGCTGTCACCATCGGTAAAATAAACATGGACGAGTTTGCCATGGGTTCTTCCAATGAAAACTCAGCCTTTGCGGCAACGAAAAACCCTTGGGACCTTGAACATGTTCCAGGTGGATCAAGCGGTGGTTCTGCAGCGGCAGTAGCAGCAGGGGAAGTATTCTTCTCCCTTGGATCAGATACCGGTGGATCGATCCGTCAGCCTGCAGCATTTTGTGGAGTTGTCGGTTTGAAACCTACATATGGACGCGTTTCCCGTTACGGTTTGATTGCTTTTGCATCTTCTCTTGATCAAATCGGACCAATCACACGCACGGTAGAAGACAATGCCTACCTTTTACAAGCGATTTCTGGAATTGACCCAATGGATTCCACGTCCGCAAACGCCGACGTCCCTGATTTCCTTTCCAGTCTGACAGGTGACATCAAAGGCTTGAAGATCGGTGTACCTAAAGAATATTTGGCAGAAGGCGTTAGCGAAGAAGTGCGCCAATCTGTTAAAGATGCGTTAAAAGTATTGGAAGGACTAGGAGCAACGTGGGACGAGGTATCCCTGCCGCACTCCCAATATGCTTTGGCAACGTACTATCTATTGTCTTCATCAGAAGCATCCGCGAACCTTGCCCGTTTTGACGGCGTTCGTTATGGCTACCGCACGGATAATGCGAAGAACCTTATTGATATGTACAAGCAGACGCGCAGTGAAGGCTTCGGACCTGAAGTAAAGCGCCGTATCATGCTTGGAACTTACGCACTTAGCGCAGGACACTATGATGCTTATTATGTAAAAGCACAGAAGGTTCGAACGCTGATCAAGCAGGACTTTGAAAACGTGTTTGAAAAATATGATGTGATCATCGGACCAACTACGCCGACTCCAGCATTTAAGGTGGGCGAAAACATGAAGGATCCACTCACGATGTATGCAAATGATATTCTGACCATACCAGTCAACCTTGCGGGCGTCCCGGGAATCTCCGTGCCAGCAGGCTTTGTGGACGGGCTTCCAGTCGGCTTGCAGATCATTGGAAATCATTTTGACGAGAGCACTATTTACCGCGTTGCCCATGCGTTCGAGCAGGCAACCGACCATCATAAAAAGAAACCACAGCTGTAAGGGGTGAAAAACAGACATGAATTTTGAAACGATTATTGGCCTTGAAGTACACGTAGAATTAAAAACAAACTCCAAAATCTTCTCGGCAAGTCCGAACGAATTCGGCGCGGAACCGAACTCCAACACAAGCGTCGTGGAACTTGGCTATCCGGGAACCCTGCCTGTACTGAATAAGAAGGCAGTGGAATACGCGATGAAGGCAGCAATGGCATTGAATTGTGAAGTGGCAACCGACACCAAATTCGACCGTAAAAATTACTTTTATCCGGACAATCCGAAAGCTTACCAGATCTCTCAACATGACAAACCGATTGGGGAAAACGGCTGGATTGATATTGAAGTGAACGGAGAGAAGAAGCGCATAGGTATCACGCGCCTTCACCTGGAAGAAGATGCAGGAAAACTGATGCACACAGGCGACGGCTATTCCCTTGTCGACTATAACCGTCAAGGAACACCGCTTGTGGAGATTGTATCGGAGCCAGATATCCGCACACCGGAAGAGGCGTATGCTTACCTGGAAAAGTTGAAATCCATCATCCAATACACAGGCGTTTCCGATTGTAAAATGGAAGAAGGTTCTTTGCGTTGTGATGCGAATATTTCCTTGCGTCCAGTCGGCCAAGAGAAGTTCGGTACAAAAGCGGAACTAAAAAACTTGAACTCCTTCAACTTTGTCCAAAAAGGACTGGAGCATGAAGTCGTTCGCCAAGAAGAGGTTCTTTTAGCGGGCGGAGTGATCGAGCAGGAAACTCGCCGTTATGACGAGGCGACGAAAAAGACAATCTTGATGCGTGTAAAAGAAGGATCCGACGATTACCGTTACTTCCCGGAGCCGGATCTTGTAGCGCTTCACATTGATGATGACTGGAAAGAACGCGTTCGCGCAGACATCCCGACCCTTCCAGACGAGCGCAAAAAGCGTTACGTCGAAGAGCTAGGACTTCCTGCATACGACGCGCAAGTACTGACCATCACAAAAGAAATGTCCGATTTCTTTGACGGGACAGTAGAAGCCGGTGCAGATGCGAAGCTTGCTTCCAACTGGCTCATGGGCGAAGTTTCTGCGTATCTGAACGCCGAAAACAAAGAACTTGATAATACAGCCTTAACGCCAGAAGGACTTGCAGGTATGATCAAGCTCCTAGAAAAAGGCACGATTTCATCGAAAATTGCCAAGAAAGTTTTCAAAGAACTAATCGAAAACGGCGGCGATGCAGAGAAAATCGTGAAAGACAAAGGCTTAGTCCAAATTTCGGACGAAGGCACTCTTCGTAAAATGGTCGGGGAAACATTGGATGCAAATCCTAAATCCGTCCAGGACTACAAAGAAGGAACAGAACGTGCCATCGGCTTCCTTGTCGGCCAAATCATGAAAGCTTCCAAAGGCCAGGCAAACCCTCAAATGGTGAACAAGATCTTGATAGAGGAAATTAAGAAGCGATAAGTGTTTTTGTAGAACCCCAATGCTGGATGTTGGGGTTCTATTTTATTTGGTCATTGTAAAGGGGGAGTGGCTGAGATTAGTGAGTGTTGTGCGAAATTTGCCAGGGTTTGTCGAATGGCATTTATATGGACTAAAGTGGCTTATAAAATGAAAAGTTGGCTCATAAATTTAAAACTTGGCTTATAAACTCAAAAGTTGGACAATAAACTCAAAACTTGGCTCATAAATCAATGTCGCCAAGTCCAAACACACAAAAAAAGAGCCGCAAATGCGCACTCTCCATACCTATTCACCTAAAACTCCCTAACATCCCCCATATATTCCTCAAACGTAAGCCCTTTCTCGTAAATTTCCCCAGCGACCTCCACTCCCACATACCTGAAATGCCACGGCTCGAACGCATAACCCGTAATATTGGTTTTCCCTTTCGGATAGCGCAAAATAAAGCCATAATGATGGGCGTTCTCAGCAAGCCACTTGCCTTCAGCTGTCCCCTCAAATGCCTCCACTAACTCAAGCCCCACACTCTTCGCGGTAATATCCATCGCAAGTCCAGTTTGATGCTCACTTGTCCCAGGCAGCGCCACATAAAGAACGGCTTGCTCATATCCGAATGTAGCTACCTCATTTTTAAAAATAGCCTCCTGTGTTTCATAAGAACGAAAGCCGGAACGTGCATAAAGCTCGATGCCTTCACCCTTCGCAACGTTGAACATGACCTCAAGCGACTCAGCTGCCTCTGCGCGCAGTTTCGAACGGTCGCTGTTTTCATCACCAAAAGAGAACGGCACATTTGGCTTAATCAAGTCCCCCGGACGGTACCCTTCCGGAAGCGACCAGAATTTATTGACCATGACATTCATTGCGCCTGGATTTGCCACAACTGGGATTGCTTCAGGCTCCGAAGGTTCTTCCGGCTTTTCCTCGTCTGCCGGTTCCACAGGTTCCTCCTCAGTCTCAGGCTCTTCTTCTAGCTCTTCCGGTACGGCAACCACTTCGCTTTCCTTTTCAAAAAAAGCCTCCCACGTCTCTTCCTCCACCACCGTCACGACCGGCACGGCCAATTTGCCAACATGAGGACTTCCTACCATTGTTTCTTTTTCTTCGAATAAACTATCTAAACTGCTGCAACCTGCCAACAAGCCGAGGCTCACGCCGCATAAAATTCCTTTTTTTAGCATAAGTAATAGTTTTCCCCTTTTATATCGTTTATGATGAAATAGGTAAAAGTTTGTAAATTACTACTATTATTTTACACCTATCCTCTTCTTAGAAAAAGGTAGAAAAATAGAAATGTTTTTGAAACCTTTAGGAGATTTGACCCGTATATAATAGCGGAAGGAAATTTTGGAAGGAAGATCAGGATTCCAAAGGAGATTACTTTCAATACAACAGGAAAGGAAACGATGGCCTATGACGTTGTTTGGATTGGACATGATGACCCTTTATTTTTGGTGCCTCATCATCTTTGGCGGCTTGACGCTGATTTATGTTTTATTATCTGATGTGGTGGACGGGATATTTGACGTGTTCCCTATTGATCCAGCTCTTATCTTTTCATTCTTTACCGTGTTTGGAGCAACAGGCTATCTGGTCGAAAAATATTCGCCACTATCAGGATTGCTGGTGTTGGCCATTGCCACCGTCCTCGCACTTCTACTGGTCATTTTGCTTCATGTCTTTGTTTTTGTACCAATTAGATCCGCTGATTCTTCACTTGGTTATACAGATGATGATTTAAAAGGAAAGCTTGCAAGAGTAATCATCTCTGTGCCAAAAGACGGATTTGGGGAAGTGGTACTCAGCATCGGGGGAAGCACCGTTTCACGATCTGCACAGAGCTTTGAAAATGAGGAAATCCCTTATGATACGGAAGTCCTGATCATCGACGTCCAAACCGGAGTGGTCTCTGTCACTCCATACGAAAAGGTATTAGAAAACTATAATAAATAGGGGGAAAAGAGATGGAAATGCTTATTATCATTGGTGCCGTCGTTGCACTGATTTTCGTCCTGATTGTTGTTTTCGTAGCACGCTACAAAACAGTCGGACCAGACGAAGCGTTAATTATCACTGGTAGCTACCTTGGTGGGAAAAATGTCCACACTGACGAAGCAGGAAACAAGATTAAGATTGTACGAGGTGGCGGAGCGTTCATCGTGCCGGTATTCCAGCAATCCGAGCCATTAAGCTTGCTATCTATCAAACTAGATGTGAAAACGCCCGAAGTATACACAGAGCAGGGTGTACCGGTTATGGCGGACGGAACGGCGATCATCAAGATCGGCAACTCCATCGGCGACATCGCAACAGCTGCCGAGCAATTTTTAGGAAAAAGAAAAGAGGACTTGGAAAACGAGGCCCGTGAAGTAATGGAAGGTCACCTTCGTTCTATCCTAGGTTCGATGACAGTAGAGGAAATCTACAAAAATAGAGAAAAATTCTCTCAAGAAGTACAACGTGTGGCATCGCAGGATTTAGCGAAAATGGGACTGATCATCGTCTCCTTCACCATCCGTGACATCCGCGACAGCAACGGATACTTAGAATCCCTTGGTAAACCGCGTATCGCGCAAGTAAAGCGTGACGCAGACATAGCAACGGCAGAAGCGGACAAAGAAACGCGTATCAAGCGTGCGGAAGCAGCAAAAGATGCACAACGCGCCGAGCTTGAGCGTGCAACTGAAATCGCGGAAGCGGAAAAAACAAATCAAATGAAAGTTGCCGAGTACCGCCGCGAGCAAGATATCGCGAAAGCCCGTGCGGACCAGGCTTACCACTTAGAGGAAGCGCGTGCGAAGCAGGAAGTTACCGAGCAACAAATGCAGATTCAAATCATCGAGCGTCAAAAGCAAATCGAGCTCGAGGAAAAAGAGATCCTTCGTCGTGAGCGTCAATACGACTCCGAAGTGAAGAAAAAGGCCGATGCGGACCGTTACTCTGTTGAGCAAGCAGCATCTGCCGATAAAATGAAGCAAATGGCAGAAGCAGATGCACATAAATACCGCATTGAAGCGATGGCCAGAGCGGAAGCGGAAAAAGTCCGTATCGACGGTCTTGCGATTGCCGATGCTCAAAGAGCGCAAGGGGAATCCGAAGCAGAAGTTATCCGCCTGAAAGGTCTTGCAGAAGCGGAAGCGAAAGAAAAGATTGCAGAAGCATTCGAGCAGTTCGGTCAAGCGGCTATCCTCGACATGATCATCAAAATGCTTCCTGAGTACGCGAAGCAAGTTGCAGCTCCACTTGGCAACATTGATAAGATTACGGTTGTGGACACTGGTAGCAGCGGTGAAAACGGCGGCGCCAACAAAGTGACAGGATACGCAACAAACCTAATGTCTACGCTGCAAGAATCTTTAAAGGCATCATCCGGAATTGATGTAAAAGAACTGATCGAAAACTTCTCTGGCAAAGCAAACGTGCGTCACAGCATCGACAGCCTGACGAACGAAATTGCTACGGGTAAAAAGAGCGAAGAGAAGAAGACGGAAGAATAATAGCGAGTGTGATTTAAAGCCTTTACCTGCGGCTGCAGCTTTCTTAGGAAGCGGCGGTGCGGGTAAAGGCTTTTATTTTTGTGAAGGTCAGTTCTCAAAATTTTCATTTTAATTGCATATCCACACCCAAATAGGCTAATATGTTATCAGTAGTGGGTTACAGGTTCACTACTTAGTGGTATTGGTAATTATGACTATCTTATACGACATCATATAGAGCAAGACCAGACATAGATATAAAAGAGGGCTTAGTTAAATATACGTTTAGGATGATGGGAAATGAAACGAGCTAGGGTAATATACAATCCAACATCTGGTCGCGAGCTGTTCAAAAAGCATCTGCCAGAAGTGTTGGTTCGATTAGAAAAAGCCGGCTATGAAACATCCTGCCATGCGACAACTGGACATGGAGATGCGACAGAAGCTGCCAGACTGGCTGTGGAACGCAAGTATGAACTGGTGGTGGCAGCCGGGGGAGACGGTACAATCAATGAAGTGGTCAACGGACTTGCAGAACAAGACTATCGTCCACAACTTGGCATTATCCCGGTCGGAACAACCAACGACTTTGCTAGAGCACTTGATCTGCCGCGTGATGATATTTTAGCTTGTGTGGATGTCATTGCAGAAGGCGTTCCGATGCCGGTGGATATCGGGAAAGCCAATGATCAGTACTTCATGAATATAGCAGGTGGCGGAAAAATGACCGAGCTATCCTACGAAGTGCCAATTAAAATGAAAACAATGCTTGGCCAGCTTGCCTACTATCTAAAAGGGATCGAGATGCTTCCATCTATTCGCCCGACGAACGTAACGATTGAATACGACGGGAAAATCTTTGAAGGCGAAATCATGCTTTTCCTTGTGTCCTTATCCAACTCAGTAGGCGGTTTCGAAAAACTTGCGCCAGACTCCTGCATGAACGATGGCATGTTTGATATGATCATTCTTAAAAAAGCAAACATCGCAGACTTTATCCGTATTGCCTCCATGGCATTGCGTGGGGACCATGTGAAAGATGATTTGGTCATCTACACAAAGGCGAACAGGGTAAAAGTGAACACGCAAGAGAAAATGCAACTTAATCTGGACGGCGAATACGGTGGACTGCTTCCAGGCGAATTCGTCAACCTTTATCGTCATCTTAATGTACTGGTGACCGAAAAGCGTAAGAAAATTGAAATGGCTAAATGCGAATAGTAATAAGCGGCGGAGATTTAATCCGCTGCTTATTTTTTTGAAAAATAACCCCTTCATAGGAATCTCGCACCATTTTTATTTAATTGCAACATGCACAAGGAAAAATATGTTAATGTTGAATAAAACAGGAATGCCAAACAGGAGGGGTTAGGAGTGGTTAATATGGTAGAAAACGGTAGGGAGGCGTTTTTTTTAAAAGCAAGGCAAGGTCTAGGTAGCTTAAAGGGATTAGCTGTTTTATTTTGTCTTACAATGGTATTGACCGGCTGTAATATGTTCACTCAAACTGCACCGGACCCTGAATTCACTATCTCCTCCACTTCTGTTGGCATGGGTGGTAATGAATATGAAACCGTGCAATATGTTCGATACTCCATGATCCTTACATATGATAATAGCCTAAAAATAGAGGAAGATACGGTGGAGCCGTTACTGGCAGGCTGGTTAGAGGAGCGTATGCTTGATCATGAAATTGAACTGGCAGAGGAGATAGCGGATGGACAATTCAAGCTGGAAGGAAAAGTGACATTTGATCCGAACGGATTATCAAAGGTGGATTTGGTGAAACTTGAGGAACAAGAAGAAACCGTACAAGGAGTTCTGTTTGAAACAACAACAGGAGATTCCTATCAAGCTGCCATCATTGATTCTGAAACGAAACTAAAAAAGATTGGCGATTGAAGTAGCTGAGTAGGACCAACTACCTAAAATCAAAAAAATCTAAAAAAACTGTCAATAACGTTGTTGACAATTCATATAAGTATGGTAGGATTAATTTTATTAAAAACAAACAAATGAATCGACGCTTATCTAGAGCGGCTGAGGGACTGGCCCGTTGAAGCCCGGCAACCTGCGAACAGCAAGGTGCCAATTCCAGCAAAATGGATACCCATTTTGGAAGATAAGGTGCACTTACATAGAGGCGCCTTTTCCATAATGGGAGAGGCGTTTTTTATTTGGAGAAATGGAGGCGAACTAACTGGCACAGTCGGAATGGGAAGAGGTCGTGACCCACTTGGAAAGAATGCTGCAGTCAATCAAATTTGGGTCGATCACCCTAGTCGTACAGGATGGAAAAGTCATTCAAATAGAAAAAAACGAGAAGGTTCGCCTTCAGAAAAAATAAATACTCGCTGACCAGACAAACTGGAGGCGGTTCCTTTACATGACGCTTGGATCCACAAGCATTCACATGTAAAGGGACTGCCTTTTTTCGTTGGAAAAGAAAGGAGCAGCAACAACATGAACCAGATAGTAACATACGAAAACTGGAGGGAAATCTCGCCATCTTTCTCCTCGGAGAATCAGTCCAAAGGGGCCCATGCAGTTCTTGAATGGGCGTACCGGACATATTCAGCTGACGAAATCATCTATGCATCAAGTTTTGGAGCAGAGGCTGTGGTTCTAATCGATTTGATCCAAGAGGTAAAATCAGATGCGCAGATTGTATTTTTAGATACGGATTTGCATTTTCCTGAAACCTATAAGGTCATTGAGCAGATAGAAGAAAGATACCCCGCCTTGCAGATTGAAAAGAGGAAGCCGCGGCTAACGTTGGAACAACAAGCCGCCGCACATGGCACCGCCCTTTGGAAAAGAGACCCAGGGCTCTGTTGCCAAATACGGAAGGTGGAACCTTTACGAGAAGCGCTCACGCCAAAAAATGCCTGGATCTCCGGGCTCAGGAGGGAGCAGTCACCAACGAGGGCGGGGACTAACTTCCTGAATCGCGATGATAAATTCCAAAATATTAAAATCTGCCCTCTCATTCATTGGACATGGGAGGATGTGTGGAACCATATCCGGACCAGGGCGCTTCCCTATAACGAGCTTCATGATCAAGGGTATCCGAGCATCGGCTGCTTTCCCTGTACACAGGCAGTCGGAACAGACGGTGACTCCCGCGCTGGCCGATGGGCCGGTAGCGGCAAGACGGAGTGCGGACTGCATACAAACTAAGGTTGGCAGTGAAGTGAAGGAGGAAAAGGCATGTTAGTTACAATAGCCGTCATCGTTGGTCTATTTTTCGCCATGAATATTGGGGCGAGCGGTGCGGCGGCATCCATGGGAATCGCCTATGGATCAGGAGTGGTCAAAAGGAAACTGGCCTTGGTGCTATGCGGAATTGCCGTGTTCTTTGGAGCATGGCTTGGCGGTGGCGAAGTGGTCAAAACGATGGGAAGCGGGATTGTGCCACAGAGTACTTTTACCGTCGCAATCGCCCTAATCGTTATCGCATCTGCGGCGCTATCGCTATTTTTAGCAAATATATTCGGCATTCCGCTATCCACAAGTGAAGTGACGGTAGGTTCCGTTGTCGGAGCTGGAATTGTCTATCAATCGGTATTTGTCGGAAAGCTTGCCTGGATTGTTTCGTTCTGGCTGCTGACACCGGTTTTAGCTTTTTTGCTAGCCATCGGGGCCACCTGGGTTTTGAAAAATAGAGTGATAGATCGTTGGGTGAAGTCGTCACGGGCCGTTCCGATATTGTCGGTGCTGGTTGTCGTGATGGGAGTGTTCGAAGCATTTTCAGCTGGTATGAACAATGTCGCCAATGCGGTGGGACCACTTGTCGGAGCAGGAATCATGAGCACTGGCCAAGGGATTCTCTGGGGAGGATTATTTGTCGCTTTAGGCGCATTGTTGCTTGGTCATCGTGTTATGGAAACGAACGGCAAGAAGATTACAAAGCTCCGGCTGGAGGAAGGGTGCGTCATTTCGGGAACAGGTGCCGGAATCGTCACGGTCGCATCGGTGTTCGGGATCCCAGTGCCACTGACTCAGATTACCACGTCTTCGATTATAGGGATTGGTTTTGTGAAACAGGGACGGTCTGTTTTGAAGAAGGATATCGTCGTGCAGCTGCTCGTTGTTTGGGTGGTATCGCCGGTGTTATCGATGGTGCTTTCCTACACGCTGATTCATCTGTTGATTGAGCAAAATGTGTACCCGGTGATCGCGATGATCGGGGTGTTGGTATCGGTGTTCGGGGTGAAGTTTTTGATGCAACGAACGGGGGGAACTGGTTCCGGTGCGGCGGTGGTGTCGGCTGGGAGGGAGGAGTGATTTTGGGGAGTTTGAGGTTGGCGAGCGCGGGAGATAGGGGGATGTGGTACCGCTCTCGAGCAAATGTCCGAAGTTTTGCCGAAAGTGACCGAATATTTCCGATAGTTGGCCGAAGTTTCGTTAAAAATGACCGAAGATTCCGCTAACTTGACCGAATCAATTTTTCAAATGACCGAACCCTCAGTCAAAAGTGACCAAAACAATCAGGTAGTTGACCGAACCAGCTCTAAAATAACAGTGATTTTGACCGAACATGCCTCTAATTTGACCGAACGATTTCAAATCATTAACAAAACATAGATTTCTAACCAAAAATCCACAAAAAAGCGGAGGAAACTAAAAATGACCCTACCAAAACCACACGGCGGCACCCTTGTGCAAGCCTACCAACCAAACTATGACACAACAAATCTTACAAAAGAAATCCAAATCGACGCCATCGCCTTAAGCGATCTGGAACTCATCGGAGTAGGGCTCTTCAGTCCACTCACAGGATTCCTCAACAAATCAGACTATGAATCTGTCGTAGAAAACCTGCGACTAGCCAGCGGCACGATCTGGTCGGTCCCGGTCACACTGCCAGTCACCAAAGAAGTGGCAAACACCTTAACTAAAGGGGAGACCTACAAGCTGACCCATCAACAAACCACATACGGAGTCATCACCGTCAGCGAATGGTATGAGCCGGATCTGCAAAAAGAAGCCCGCGAAGTCTACAAAACGGAAGAGCTCGCACACCCCGGGGTCAAACGTCTATTCGAACGGGGCGACATTTACGTCGCGGGGGAAATCAAACTCACCAAAAAACCAAACAAAGGTGTAGCCCAGGACGTATGGCTAGAACCGAAAGAAACCCGCGAACTTTTCCAACAAAAAGGCTGGAAAACGGTCGTTGGCTTCCAGACGAGGAATCCTGTCCATCGCGCTCATGAATACATTCAAAAAGCAGCGCTCGAAACGGTGGATGGACTATTCCTCAATCCACTCGTAGGGGAGACAAAATCGGATGATATTCCGGCGGATGTCAGGTTAAGAAGCTACCGCGTCCTTCTTGAAAACTACTATCCAAATGACCGTGTCCAACTGGCGGTCTATCCAGCCGCGATGCGCTATGCAGGTCCGCGCGAGGCGATTTTCCACGCCATTGCTAGAAAGAATTTCGGTTGCACGCATTTCATTGTCGGGCGGGATCATGCTGGAGTCGGCGACTATTACGGAACCTATGATGCGCAGCATATTTTCCACCAGTTTACCGAGGAAGAGCTTGGAATCAAGCCATTATTTTTCGAGCATAGCTTTTATTGCAACAAATGCGAGGGGATGGCCTCTGATAAAACATGCCCGCATCCTAAGGAAGACAGGGTTATTTTATCAGGCACGAAGGTAAGGGAATTGCTGCGTGCAGGGGAACTCCCACCGTCCACCTTCAGCCGAAAAGAAGTCATCGAAGTCTTGATTGACGGACTAAAACAACAGAAAACAGCGGCCGTATAAAGGAGGAAATAAAAAATGAGTGCAAAAGCAACCAACATCACCTGGCACGAACAGACCATCACAAAAGAGGAGCGCCGTGCTCAAAATGGGCATGGCAGCTGCGTCCTTTGGTTCACCGGTCTATCGGGATCAGGTAAATCGACCATCGCAAACGCCGTGTCCACGGAATTATACCGCCAAAGCATTAATGAGTATGTGCTGGATGGAGACAATGTCCGTCATGGCCTTAATAAGGATTTAGGATTTTCAGAGGCGGACCGCAACGAAAACATCCGTCGGATCGGGGAAGTGGCAAAGCTTTTCGTAGACAGCGGAAAGATTGTGACCACCGCATTCATCTCGCCGTTCCGAAACGACAGGGATCAAGTCAGGGAGCTGTTTGAGAATGGCGAGTTTATTGAAGTGTTCGTGGACTGTCCGTTAGAAGAATGTGAAAAGCGAGATCCGAAACAGCTATACGCGAAGGCGAGACGCGGGGAAATCAAGGACTTCACCGGCATTGATTCTCCGTATGAGGAGCCAGAACAACCAGAAATCACGATAGCGTCCGGCAACCTGACAGTAGAGGAAGCCGTCACAACGATACTCCAATACTTAAGAAACCAAAAAATTATCTAATAGGGGGTTCCACATATGGCATATGTAAAACATTGGGCCGACAACGAAAAGATTAACAAGACGGAAAAGGCAAAACTTGAGAAGGATGGCTTGCGGATCCTCGATGATATTCCGCACTACGCAAAGAATGGCTTCGATTCCATCCCAAAAGAACAGTGGGATTTGTTCAAGTGGGCGGGGCTTTATCTTCAACGCCCGAAAGAGGATGGCTACTTCATGATGAGGGTCAATGTTCCGTCTGGTATTCTTACCAAGCCGCAAGTGGAAGCACTCGCTGGCATCGCGCGCGATTATGGACGTGGCGTTTTTGACATTACCACAAGGCAGGCGATTCAGTTTCACTGGTTGGAAATCGAGCAGATCCCAGATATCTTCAACCGTCTCGAAGCGGTGGGACTATCGAGTGCGGGGGCATGCGGGGATATCACGCGGACCATTGTCGGGAACCCGATTGCCGGCCTTGATCCTGACGAGCTGTTTGATACAACGGCCATTGTAAAAGAGGTCTATGATTTCTTCCAGAAGAATGAGGACTTCTCCAACCTGCCGCGAAAATACAAAATGTCCATCAGTGCCAATACAAAAAATGCATCCAACGCCGAAATCAACTGTGTTTCTTTTACACCGGCGACGAAAACGATAGATGGCGTCACAAAAAGTGGCTTCCACCTGAAAGTCGGAGGCGGTCTTTCTTCAAGGCCATTCCTGGCAGAAACGATCGATGTCTTTGTGGACCCGGAACGAACGCTTGAAATTGCCATTGCCGTCACGACGATTTTCCGTGATTTCGGGTACCGGGAAAAGCGCCATCTTGCACGCTTGAAGTTTTTGATGGCCGATTGGGGACCGGAAAAATTCAAGGAGAAGCTGCTAGAGTACACCGGTCCGCTGCCTTCCAAAGGTGATGAGCCAAAAGAAGAATGGAATGCTGGTTACTTTTACGGCATCCATGATCAGAAGCAAGAAGGCTTGAAGTTCCTCGGCTTTAATGTCCCGGTTGGACGCCTTGATGCGGAAGAAGTGTTTGAGCTTGCTAGAATTTCAGGAAAGTATGGAAACGGGGAAATCAGAACCTGTAACTCTCAGAATCTCATTATTCCAAACATCCCGGCAGTGAATGTGGAATCGCTATTGAAAGAACCGATTTTTGAGCGCATCTCCATCAATCCGAACTCTTTTCTCGGGCACGCCGTTTCTTGCACCGGTATCGAGTACTGTAATCTGGCTTTGGTGGAAACGAAGGAACGCATGCGCTTGATTGCGGAGGAACTTGATCAGCGCATCAGCTTGGATGTTCCAATCCGTACCCATATGGTCGGCTGTCCGAATTCCTGCGGTCAGCGTCAAATTGCCGACATCGGACTTCAGGGAATGAAGATGCGCAATGAGCAAAAAGAAATGGTCGAAGCTTACGAGATTTATGTGGGCGGAACCTTGAATAAAGGCGGTAAGTTCAACGAAAAGTTGAAGGGGAAAGTAGCGGCAGAGGAATTGACGGATGTCCTCGAGGAGCTATTAATCTACTTCCGCGACCAGAAAACAAAGGGAGAATCCTTCTTTGATTTTGTGGGACGAGTGGGAGTATCCACCTTGCAAGGAGTACTAGATACTATTTTAGGAAAAGAAACCGATGGCGTATCTGTATAGATTTGATGTAACGATTGAGACCAAGGAAATTGTATCCATCATCTTTGCCGAGAACGATGAAGCAGCTTTTGAGCATCTTGACGTGGAGCTCGAGAAATTTTATTTGAAAGCGCCTGATGTGAAAGAAGTTATTTTACGAGAGAAAAAGCGCCTTGGAAAAAAGAGCGGCTATATTTTAGATCCAGAGGAGAAAGGGTGGTAGCGCATGACCGGAAAAGTATATTTGGTGGGAGCGGGTCCCGGCGATCCCGATTTGATTACAGTGAAGGGGTTGCGCCTACTCGAGCAGGCGGATGTCATCCTTTATGACCGCCTTGTGAATCCTGAACTACTAAACTATGCGAAAAAAGACGCGCAGCTCGTCTACTGTGGGAAGTTGCCCCATTACCATACGATGAAGCAGGAAACGATCAATCACTTTCTTGTGAAATATGCGAAAAAAGGCTTGCAGGTCGTCCGTTTAAAAGGTGGAGATCCCTTTGTGTTCGGACGTGGAGGCGAGGAGGCAGAGGAATGCTTCAAGCAGGATGTCCCTTTTGAAGTCATCCCGGGAATTACCGCTGGGATCGGAGCGGCCGCTTACGCAGGAATTCCTGTCACCCACAGGACTTTAAGCAAAAGTTTCGCATTCGTCACCGGGCATCAGGCAGGCGACAAGGAAGCGGAGCATCAATGGGCAAACCTCGCACATGCCGTGGATACGATTTGTGTTTACATGGGAGTTTCTCAGCTGCCCAATATACTTAAACGTCTGCAGGAAAACGGGAAGTCTTCTAAAACACCGATTGCACTTGTACACTGGGGAACCCTTAATGAACAGCGGACAGTCGTTGGCACACTTGCCAACATTGAGAGAAAAGTGAAGGACGCCAACATTTCCAATCCAAGCATGATTGTGATTGGGGAAGTAGTAAAGCTTCATGAGAAATTGCACTGGTTCGAGGAGGAGGTCGTGCCACATTTGCCGGTGGTGCACGGATAGAAGGGAGCGGGTTGTGTGACGAAAGCCATTTTATATGTAGGGCACGGTACGCGGTCGAAAAAAGGTTCGGAGGAAGCAAAAGAATTTTTGGGGTGGGTCATTTCCAGAGTGGAAGCACCAATCCAGGAAATCAGCTTTCTAGAATTGACGGAGCCGTTTATCCCGGAAGGATTTGAACGCTGTGTGGAAAAAGGGGCAACCGAGATCACCGTCGTACCCATCTTTCTTTTAACAGCTGGTCATATAAAAGAGGACATTCCTGACGCGCTTGAGCCACTTCGTGAGAAATATCCGGAGGTAAATGTGAAAATTGCCCCGGCCTTTGGGGTACAGGAACGGATTGTTGATGCGATAAGTGAATTGGTGAGGGCGACTGTTGGGAAGGTCGACGCTGCAGATTCTATTTTGCTGGTGGGCAGGGGGAGTAGTGATCCATCTATTCATGAGGCGTTTTCCGAGATTAAAAAAGGCGTTGGTGACCGGCTTGGTGTGTCGCGAGTGGATGTCTGTTATTTGGCGGCTACCACGCCGTTATTCGCTGAAGGCATAGAGTCGGTTAGTTCCGGCGCTGCAGGACGGGTGCTGGTTGTGCCGTATCTGCTTTTTGCGGGGTTGTTGTTAAGTGAAGTAGAGCGGGAAGTCCGGAAGCGGCAACGTGCCGGACAGGATATTTTGTTAATAGAGCCTTTGAGCCGCCACGAGGTGATTCAAGAAATTGTGGTAGGTCGGGCTTTGGGAAAGGAGGACTGGAGAGTTGCAGCCATTAATACTTGATTTAAAAGGGAAGAAGGTAGTCATTGCCGGTGGCGGGAGAATTGCGGCGAGAAAGGCAAAGGTGTTGGATGCCGAGCAGGCGGATATCACGTTTATCGCACCGGAATTTTCGGAGGAAGTGCGGGAGTTGTCGGCTTTGAGAGGCTACCGTCTGGTGGAGCGGGAAGCGGTGGCAGGGGATTTTGCAGAGGCTTTCTTGGCAATCTTGGCGACGAACAACCGAGAGGTGAACGCCTCTTTGGTTCGGGGATTGCATGAGTCACAGCTCGTTTGCGTGGTAGACGAGTCGGGTGAAGGCAACGTCACATTCCCTGCTACAGTCAGGCGCGGAAATCTGCAGATCGCCGTGACCTCCAATGGATCTAGTCCCAAATTGACCCGCAAGTTAAAAAAAGAGCTCGAGGAACAGTTTGATTTTAGCTGGGTTTCTTATACAGAGTTTCTGGCGCAATATCGGGAAGTGGTAAAGCGGCTGCCTTTAACTTTTGAAGAAAAAGGGGAGTTGTTGTGGGAGATATTGGAGGATAGGTATCGGTTGGATACTGAGGCTAGGGGGGAGAAACTGGAGGAGTTGTTGCGGTTGAAGGAAAAGCTTATATCATAATATTTGGTAAAAAGGCGGCCGTACTTGTCGGATTGTACGGGCGTTTTTTTGTGTGGACATACGTTTAAGAATCAAAAACCCACCCATACTAGTAAAATAATAGATTGACAAATTTTCTAACAAACCTATATAATCTTCTCAATATCAAACGTCGAAGAGGACCAGTAAAATGATTTTGTCTATCCAAGAGAGGGTGCCGAGTGGTGAGAGGCAGCCATAGATGAGCATTTGAACCTGCCTCAGAGTTCTGCATCAGAAACGGTGCAGCGGTTCAAAACCGTTACCATGAAAGAGAGTGAAGCTTTGCTTTGAATAAGGGTGGTACCGCCAGAAATGGTCCCTTATTGATAGCAGGGCTTTTTTTATTTAGCTGAAAAAGGGGTTTGGCATGAACTCGGGGTGTTTTGGCATGAACTTGCCTCGTTTTGGCACGAACTCGGGCCATTTCCGCACGAACTCACTTCATTTCAGCACGAATTTTATAAAAAGGAGCAAACCCACATGTCTAATAAAAATTTCGTAGAAAAAATCACTAATATGGACGAAGACTTCGCGCAATGGTACACAGACGTCGTCACCAAAGCCGAACTTGTCGACTACTCCAGCGTCCGCGGCAGCATGATTATCCGCCCATACGGCTATGCACTATGGGAAAACATCAAAGACGCGCTCGATAAACGGATCAAAGAAACCGGCCACGAAAATGTCTATATGCCACTTTTCATACCGGAGAGCCTTCTCCAAAAAGAAAAGGATCACATCGAAGGCTTCGCACCGGAAGTAGCGTGGGTCACTCATGGCGGCGATGAAAAGCTACAAGAACGCCTAGTTGTCCGCCCAACTTCGGAAGTGCTTTTCGGCGAGCACTACAAAAATATCATTCACTCTTACCGCGACCTGCCAAAGCTTTACAACCAATGGGCAAACGTGGTTCGTTGGGAAAAGACAACTAGACCGTTCCTTAGAACGCTAGAATTCCTCTGGCAAGAAGGGCACACGTGTCACGAAACGGACGAACAGGCACACGAGGAAACCGTAAAAATGCTCAACGTGTACGCGGAAATCTGTGAGAACATCCTGGCTATCCCTGTCATCAAAGGCCAAAAAACCGAAAAAGAAAAATTCGCTGGAGCCAAATACACCTACACGATCGAAAGCTTGATGCATGACGGAAAGGCATTGCAATCCGCTACCTCTCACCATCTAGGCGACGGTTTTGCCAAAGCTTTCGGCATCCAATTTTTAAACCGTGAAGGCAAACAGGAATACGTGCAACAAACTTCTTGGGGCTTTACGACCCGTATCATCGGAGCGATGATTATGGTGCACGGTGATGACCGCGGCCTTGTCGTTCCTCCAATGATTGCTCCGACGCAGGTGATGATTGTCCCAATTGCTCAGCACAAAGAGGGAGTCCTTGATTTTGCCTATGAGTTAAAAGAAAAGTTGGCCACTACTTTAAGAGTTGGAATTGACGCGAGCGACAAGAAGCCGGGCTGGAAATTCAACGAGTACGAAATGAAAGGCATACCACTAAGACTCGAAGCTGGACCGCGTGATATTGAACAACAGCAAGTTGTGCTTGTCCGCCGTGACACTGGGGAGAAATTGATTACACCAATGGAAGGACTGGAAGCGAAAATTCAAGAAATCCTGGAAGACATCCAGAAAAACCTCTTAGAAAAAGCTCGTTCCCACCGCGAATCCAAAACGAGTGTGGCAACGACTTTTGAAGACTTCAAAGAGCAAATCGAACACAAAGGTGGCTTCATCAAAGCGATGTGGTGTGGCGACCAGGCTTGTGAGGACAAGATAAAAGAGGAAACAAGCGCGACGTCCCGTTGTATGCCGTTTGAACAGGAACAGGTAGCTGATACGTGTGTATGCTGCGGAAATGAAGCGAAACATATGGTATATTGGGCTAAGGCATACTAGATCGACATAACCAAAGGAGAGAAAGCCATGCAACTGGAAAAATTCATCGACCGCAGAAAAACGCATTCCGTCAAATGGTTCATCGAGGATCAAGACATTATTCCACTATGTATTGCAGATATGGATTTTCAGGTTTCTGAAGAGATTGTCCAAGCCATCAGCCAAAAAGCCACACACGGCATCTATGGGTACAGTACGTTTTGTGCAAGGTACTATGACGCGGTGGAATACTGGTGGAAAACACAGTACGACTGGGAATTGAAGCAGGAGTGGATCTCGTTCAGTCCGGGAATCATTCCAGGGATGAACCTTTTACTAAAGGCATTGACTCAACCAGGTGATTCTGTAATTGTCCAGGATCCTGTGTATTATCCTTTCTTTTCTACCATCCAAACGCAAGGCTGCACTATTTTGCATAATTCCCTCCTCTATTCTGAGGAAGGCTATAAAATGGATTTTGAGGACTTTGAAGAAAAAGCAGCCCAGCCTGATACGAAGGTGTTTATTCTTTGCAGCCCGCACAATCCAGTTGGAAGAGTGTGGACGCAAGAAGAGTTGAGGAGGATTGGGGAGATTTGTGAAAGGCATGGAGTGATCGTCATCTCGGACGAAATGCATGGCGACCTCACCTATCCGGGGCACAAGCATATTCCATTTGCAAAAGTGCATCCGGACCATTTGGACTTTTCCATCACCTGCGCGGCGCCGAGCAAAACGTTCAACATCGCAGGAATGCAAAGCTCTATTTTCCTCATTCCGAACAAGGACATCAAAGAGAAATACGAAACGCTGTTGACTGGATTTGGACTGATGCGCCCCAACGCGTTCGCGGTAGAAGGAACCATCGCAGCCTACTACAAAGGGTTGCCGTGGCTGCAAGAAGTGAAGGATTATTTAAACGCCAACCTAGAGTATGTCTGCAGCTACTTGAAAGAGCATATTCCTGCCATAAAAGTAGTGAAACCGGAGGCAACTCATTTGATTTGGTTGGACTGCCGGGAACTTGGAATTCCACCGGAAGAATTACATGCTTTCTTTTTAGAAAAAGCGGGAGTCCGCCTAGACGAAGGGATGAAATTCGGCGCAGGCGGACAAGGGTTCGAACGCATAAATATCGCCTGTCCGCGTGAGGTGCTAACAGAAGCACTATTGAGGATTAAGGCCGCTATAAAAGAATTGGAGACCTGCTGACGCTAACGTGTTGAGCAGGTTTTTTCTTGCGGTGAAATTACTTTGAGGGTGGAAATGAAGACCTCTGGGACTGGATATTCGCGTGAGGGAGGTCTTCATCGGCGTAATGAAAACCTTTGTGGAGAGATATTTGCGTGAGAGAGGTCCTCATCGGTGTAATGAAGACCATGGAGGGGAGATATTTGCGTGAGGGAGGTCTTCATCGGTGTAATGAGGACCTTTGTGGGGAGAGATTTGCATGAGAGAAGTCCTCATCGCTACAATGAGGACCTCTCTTTTAAGAAATTCAACGAAGAGAAGTCTTCATCCGCTAAAACTGCTATATCTAGCAACCAAAAAAACTCAAAACCTTAGAGCCACACGACCCTAAGCTTTCAAAAGCAAAACCCCTATCGTCTTTGCCCCTCATAAATCCGCAAGTTGGCATAAATCTTCTCTAAGGTAGGAGCGGCTATCCCTTTCTCTTTGGCAATCCCAAGCAGATAGCCATAAAAATGATCAGCCTCTACAGACAATCCTTTTTCCATGTCACGCTGCATCGAAGACTTCATGCCTGCTTCAATGGAATGAAGTTTATCCCAGTTTCCATCCACAATATTCTCTGCAAGTGGTGCATCTACGCTTTTCATAATGCCGGCAGCTTCCTCCAAAGTCAGTTTGATGGTTTCAGCACCGAACTCAACATCCCTGATTGGCCCGATTGGGGAACGGAAAAGTGTAGTAACGCCTGCCAAGGTAGCAATGAAAAGGTATTTATGCCACATCGCTTGATGGATGTTCTCCGATAGGACAAAGTTGGTTTTAGTGCCACTGAAAGATTGAATGAGTTCCTTAACCCGTTCTGATTTCTCCCCACCCAGTTCACCGAAAACGAGATCATGAATGGCACTTGTCTGAATGATTGCCCCTTGTTCGTCCAAGGTAGATTCAACAAAGCAAAGTCCACCAATCACGTTTGACTCGTTGAAGGCAGCACTTAGTTTTTCCATATGTGCTATCCCGTTTAGCAAGGGGATAATGATCGTATCCGGTCCGACATAATTTCTGAAGTCCTCCACTGCTGAACTTAAATGATAGGCTTTCATGGATAACAAGATGACATCGTATGGATCCGCCTTTTCTCCACTGACCAGTAGCTTTGGCTTTAATGTGACATCACCATGAGCACTCTTAATGACAAGGCCGTTCTCTTCCAGTTGCTTCTTCCGTTTCTCACGCACAAGGAATGTTACATCCTCGCCTTTTTCCAATAAACGTCCGCCAAAATATCCACCAACGGCACCTGCACCGACAACAAGTATCTTCACCTGAATCCCTCCCTGTTATGTATGGCTTTATTTTAACAGGTTTGGAGAAAAATCTGGCCGGAAATGCATTTTTCTCGCTTGTATAGTTCAAATATTTGGTATATTAGAAGAAAAGAAAAATAGGAGAGCACTCTATGAATCTACTGGAACACAACATATAAAACCGTAATCGCGGACCTCCAAGCCTATTAGGCACGAGCTACTTAATTCAAGAAAAATGGAGGGTAACTAAATGAAAACTGATCAACTTTTTCAACACTATTTAAAAGAAGCAGAAACCGAATTTTTCGGATGGGATTTTTCCCACATAACAGAAACGGGCCGCCTTGCATCAGGCATGCTTTCCTGGTCTTATGGCAGCATGGCAAAAAAACTGATGGCAGATGCCACATCCATGCTGGACATGGGGACAGGTGGCGGGGAACTGCTTTCCAAGCTGCAGCCGTTCCCGCAAAGTGTCTGCGCAACGGAAGGCTACAAACCAAACTTTCCTATTGCAAAAGAAAGACTGGAACCGCTTGGTGTAATGGTGGTCGAAGTGGAGCCGGACAACCAGTTGCATTTTCCAGACAATCATTTTGATCTGATTATCAACAAACACGAAGAGTACGACGCGAGCGAGGTGAGAAGAGTTCTGCAAGATGGTGGAACTTTTTTGACGCAGCAGGTCGGCTGGAGCGACTGCCAGGATATCAACAGACTTCTCGGCGCGCAGCTTAATGAAGAATATGCACATTGGAATCTGGAATTTGCATATAAACAGCTGGAAGAGCACGATTTTCAAGTTCTACTCCATAAGAAGGAATATCCGATGCAACGCTTTTACGATATCGGTGCGCTTATCTATTACTTGAAGGCCATTCCTTGGCAGGTGGTGGATTTCATTGTGGAAGATTACGTAGATCCATTGTATGAGCTTCATCTGAAAATAAAGCGGGCAGGGTATCTGGATATCAGGCAGGATCGGTTTGTATTGAGGGCGATAGGCAAATAAACGGGTAAGCCGTTTTACACTAGGGTTTGTCGATTTGTGTCGTTTGGCATGTATTGTACCGTTTTTGGACAGTATTTGGTTCGGAACGGACAGTAAATGCCCCAACTTCGACAGTATTTTCCCGAGTTCCGACAGTAAATGCCTCTGTTTGGACAGTAAGAGACAAATCGCTTCTTATACAGGGACAAGTTCCACTCTAATTGCCACCCGTCCCCCGAGTCAAAATGATTATAAAGGGGTTTAATCCAAATGAAAGTGAAAAACGTAGAATTAGAAACAAAATTAGCTGAAAAGGTAAGTGAATTAGACTTTTCAGGTGTCATACATGTGGAAAACCGCACTGGAATGATCCACACTAGTGCCCATGGTTTCTCCAACCGGGCAGAGTCCATTCCAAACACTACCAATACGAGATTCGGAATCGCCTCAGGCTGCAAACTTTTCACAGCGATTGCGATTTGCCAGTTGGTAGAGAGGGGCAGCATATCCTTTCACTCAAAATTAAGCAACTTGTTGGATCATTCTTTCCCTCATTTTGATGAAGAGGTGACGGTCCGCCATTTGCTGACCCATTCATCAGGCATACCAGATTATTTTGACGAGGATGTAATGGATGATTTTGAAGAGCTTTGGGTGAAGAATCCAATGTATCACATGAGAAAACTAGAGGATTTCCTCCCGTTGTTCCAAGATCAACAAATGAAATTCAACCCGGGCGAAAAGTTCCACTACAATAATGCCGGCTATATTTTATTGGGATTGATCATTGAAAAGGTTGCGGGGGTTCCTTTTACTGATTTTGTGGAGGAGGACATCTTCAAGCCTGCACAAATGAAGGACTCCGGTTACTTTGCTTTGGATTGCCTGCCTGCCAAGACGGCGCTTGGGTATATCGACAAAGAAGATGGTTCCTGGAAGACCAACAACTACTCCATCCCAATAAAAGGTGGAGCTGACGGTGGAGCCTATGTTACTGCAGGGGACATGGCGAAACTTTGGCAGTCCCTAATGAACGGAAAGTTAGTAAGCAAAGAAATGCTCGCTACAATGACGACACCATGGATTCAAACGGATAACGGTTACTATGGATATGGACTTTGGATCGAGAAATCCGAAGGAACAATAGTAAAATATCATGTGATGGGGTATGACCCAGGGGTAAGCTTTGCGTCTGGCTACTACCCAGAATCAGAAATGATCGTCGTAATCCCGTCCAATAAGGAAAGAGGTCCCCACAAGCTGATGTACTTGATTGAGAAGAATATTTAAATGAAGAGAAAGACATATCTGTTAGCTCAGGTATGTCTTTTTTTGCTTATAATTGTCCTTAAAAAAGAACTCAATTTAATGATAAACTCCACACTAAAATAATTTAAAGATATTAACTTTATTCTAGGTTGCTAATATGTTTGATTTGTTTGTTTTTGGAATTCTTAGGACAAGACTTTACCCCATTAGTCCCAAGAAGTATTTAAAGAATAGAGAGGAAAATCTCTAGATGCGTAAGTCCTGTTTGAATAACCCGGTAAAATATATACTTTTTTTACAAATGAACTTCAAGTTTAAGAAAAATATTCCAATTCACTATTTATTATGTTAGTATCTTTCTGTAACTTAGTAAGGATAAGAGGGGTATTTATGAATAGTAGAAAGAAATGGGTTACACTTTTAGTTCTTTTATGTTTCGTTATTGCATCAACACTTCTCTATAATTTCGCAATAAAACCAAGAAAAGTACAGGTGAAGATTGCGATATTTGACAGTGGAATAAATGAAGAACATGAGTTTTTTGAGAACCTAAACTTCAGTTCTTTTGGTAAGTACAAGTATAACGGTATTGATAACTTTAACCATGGAACAGGTGTAACTTCCCTTATAGTAGATTCCTTAACCAAAACTCAAAAGAAGGCACTTATTATATATAATGTGAAAATTCTAGACGAGAAAGGTATAGGAGAACTAACGCGTATGAAAGAAGGCCTAAGGTTGGCTATAAATGAAAACGTTGATGTCATAAATATAAGTGCTGGCTTTCAAACCTATGACGCTGAAATTGAAGACTTAATAAAGGAAGCAGATAATAAGGGAATAATTATTATTGCTTCGGCAGGAAATAACATAGGTTTCAAAGTTGATTATCCTGCTAGGTTTAAGGAGGTTATATCAATTAGTTCTATTAATAAAGATATGGACCCTTCTCCCACGTCTTCGGTTGGAAAAATTGATTTTGTTAGTGTAGGTGAGAATGTCAAAGTTGCTAATAACGACTATACTTATGGGATACAAAGTGGCTCATCATATGCGACTGCTAAAGTTACAGGATATTTATTAAGCGAAATGTTAAAGAACGACGAAATTACAGATTACCACAGTGCTTATCAATATTTATTGAATTCCGCTAAGCACCCAAAAACTCCTACTAATAAAGAAATATATGGAAATGGAATAATTGAAAATTGAAATTGGAGGAAATATATAATGAAAAATATTTTCGTGAATTTTTTAGTTACAATACTTATTCTAGGTTTTGTACTTCCCAATTATAGTTCAGCAGCAGAAAATGATAAATCACTAGACGATGTAGAAGTTGTAAACGCTTCTAATAAAGAAACTGAAAATGTAGAATCAATTAAAATCGATGGTGCAGAAGAAGAGGATACAATAAATATAAAGATTGACCTTGAAACAGATAAGAGTAGCATCGATGCTGAAATGGTATTAGATATTGAAGATACTGAGAATAATAGTGTTGAAATTGAAATAGAAGATGAAAAGGGAATAAAAACTTTTAAAAATTATACTGTTGAGATTTTACAACTGAATGGGGAAGAATTTGTTGCAAAAGTAATTGACGAAGAAACAATGGAAGAAACAATTATTGATAGTACAAAAATTCAAGCAACTATTATTCCGGTAATTGTAGGTTTAATTATCAGAGCAGGTTTTCAATATGCTATAAAGCATTATGGGAAAAAACTGGCTACACAAGCTTTAATTGATTTAGCAATAGATAAAATTGTTGATTCTTACGGTGGTGAAGTTAAGAATGCTAAAACAGGTAAAGGAAAAGTTATAACAATTCCAAATAAAAAACAAACGATAGTTATTAGGTTAATGGAGCCTGGTTCTGGAGGAAGACCAGATGGATACTGGAGAATGTCTGTGGGTGGAAAAACGATAAATAGAGCAGGCAATTACTCTTCAAATGCAGCTGAAACTCATATTTCTTTGCAAGATTCGTCTATTTCCACTATATTAAAAATGATCAAAAAGTATAAGAAATAGGAGATGTTGTGAGTTGAACAATAATTCCGGAGTAAATAATGATATAAATGAATTCTTTATTAATAATGCTGAGTATTGGTCAATTGTAGATATCCAGATAGATTATATAAAGGAATCTATCAGTTTAAAGTTGGTTTCTACTAGGAATCAGGAATTACTAAAGACATATATCCAATTTAATCAAGTATTGTCTTACTATGTACACCAAGAACCTGAGTATGAAAGCTTTAGATTAAATTCATTCGAAGAAAATGATCATTTGCTATTGTCCGAAATTACTTACCGCCCAGAAGGTTTTGGTCAAATATACATTAAAAGTTTAGATCCAGACCTAAAAGAGATTGAAGCTTTAACAGCTCCGACTAATTTCTTCTTTCAAGTGAACAACAAAGATTGTTTTTTTATTGAAGCAAACTCACTCATTATTAATGATAAGCATTATAGTAATTTACTTAAAGACGAAAATATTCTTAAAAAACCAAACTAATTCCATATCCTATAATAATGTATCAGCGTTTTATAAAGTAAAAGAATAGTAGAGTGGGACCGTTCCCACTCTATTTTTTTTGCAGAGTATCCTCCCCTCATTCTTCTAAATCCCCCCACCCTTCACAATCCCTTAACCAAAATATCACCTAACAAATGTATCTTTTTACGTTTCAATTTCCTTTAATAGGGTAAAGAATACTATTTTCCATTTACCAATTTAAAGAGGAGGACCACCCCATATGACAAAGGCACTTTTCCTTAACTGTTCACTTAAATCTTCCAACGAAGAATCCAATACGGAAGCACTGATGAAAGAGGTCATCAAGCATTTTAACAGAGAAAACGTAGAGTCTGAGATTGTGAGGATAGCAGATTACAAGATCAAATTTGGCGTTAGCGAGGATGAAGGCTATGGCGATGAGTGGCCGGATGTGTTCAACAAGGTGATGCATGCCGATATTGTGATCATCGGCACCCCGCTGTGGCTTGGAGAGAAAAGCAGTGTCGCAACAATGGTGATGGAGCGGCTTTATGGAGGAAGTGGACTAACGAACGACAAAGGTCAATATATTTACTATAACAAGGTAGGAGGTGTGGTCATAACAGGAAACGAAGATGGTGCGAAGCATGCGGCTGCATCTATTCTTTACGGACTGACGCATATGGGCTTTACGATTCCGCCGAATGTGGATACATACTGGGTTGGCGAAGCGGGACCGGGAGAGTCGTATATGGAAGCGGAAGGACATAAAAATGAATTCACAATGGAGCATGCCAAGATCATGGCCTATAACCTGATGCATTTTGCTAAAATGCTTCAAAACAATCCAATCCCGGCAGAAGGTAATGTAGTCGAACAAAGCTAGAATCCAATAAAAGGAGCGGTACCCATGGAAACACAAACACAAGCAGTTAAATCCATTTCACAACGATTTATGAATGTGCGTGACCTCACCATGAAGCTTGTTCAACCATTAGAAACAGAAGATTTCATCATTCAATCACACCCGGATGTCAGTCCGCCAAAATGGCATCTGGCCCATACCACCTGGTTCTTTGAGCGCTTTGTCCTAAAAGAATACTTCGAGAACTACAGAGAATTCCATCCAACATACGATTTTCTTTTCAATTCCTATTACGAGTCCGTTGGTCCTTTCCAGCCAAGGCATCAGCGCGGCGTCCTCTCAAGACCTAGCATCCAAGACATTTTTCAATACCGCAGTTTTATTGATAATTATATAGTAGACCTGCTCGAGCAACACGAGGAGTCAAAGTCCGAACAAACGGACAAAATCCATAGCCTCATAGAGATTGGCATGCAGCATGAACAGCAACACCAAGAGCTGATTCTGATGGATGTAAAATATAATTTCTTCGTTAACCCATTGCACCCAGTCTATAAAGAATCCCAATCTACATCTTCTTTAAAAAGGGAACCGTCCTTCCATATTTATGATGGAGGTCTCGTTGAAATAGGGCATAACGGCGATGGCTTTGCTTTTGACAATGAAAGCCCGAACCATAAAGTGTGGCTTGAGCCGTTTAAGCTGGCTGATCAGCCTGTCACGAATGGCGAGTACTTGGAATTCATCGAAGCAGGCGGGTATCAGAAGCCTTATTACTGGCTGTCCGACGGATGGAATACGGTCAAAAAGAATGATTGGCAGGCTCCGTTATATTGGAGCAAGGACGATGATGGTGAGTGGTCCATTTTTACGCTCGCTGGCAAGAAGAAGCTTGATCCCAATGAGCCGGTTGTCCATGTCAGCTTCTATGAGGCGGATGCCTTCAGCAGGTGGAGGGGCAAGCGTCTGCCGACAGAGGCGGAATGGGAGCATGCGACAAGGGACCTTGAAATAAAAGGGAACACGATGGACACAGGCAACTATCATCCTGCTGCATCCAATCAAGCAGCCGGCTCCAAGATGTTTGGCGATGTGTGGGAATGGACGGCAAGCGCCTACTCGCCATACCCGGGCAGCAAGCCGCTTGAGGGGGCACTTGGCGAATACAATGCTAAATTCATGTGCAATCAGATGGTATTGCGCGGGGGCTCCTGTGCCACGCCTCAGGAGCATATCCGCAATACCTACCGCAACTTCTTCCCAGCTGACAAACGCTGGCAGTTCAGCGGATTCCGATTGGCGGAGGATGCGCTATGAGATTACTAGAAAATAATATCCAGAGCTATGACTTTTTTATTGAAAAAGAAAATATGCGTGATGAAATCATCAGGGGACTCTCATCTCAAGTGAAAACCATTTCACCGAAATACCTTTATGACCATAGGGGATCAGAGCTATTTGAATTAATAACACAACTGGATGAGTATTATCCGACACGAACTGAAATGAAAATTTTTAACGGGAAAATAGAAGAAATTACGGAAGCAGTCGGTGATGTTCACACCTTGATTGAATATGGCAGTGGAAGCAGCAATAAAATAAAGGCGTTGCTGCACAATTTCTCGACTCTTAAAGAATATGTCCCAATTGATATCTCGCGCGACTTTCTCTTTCAGTCCAGCCTGGAGCTTGCCATGCAGTTCCCTCATATCACGATTAAGGCGGTATGCGGGGATTATACGGCTCCACTCACCTTGCCGTTAGAGGAGAATGGTAAAAAGGTAATCTTTTTTCCTGGCTCAACCATTGGCAATTTTGAACCGATGGAAGCTAGGAGTTTCATCATGAAGTCCGCGCAACTTCTGAATGAAGGGGATGGATTCCTCATCGGTGTCGATACGAAAAAGGACATTCAGACACTTGAGAAAGCATATGATGATGCAAAAGGCGTGACGGCGGCATTCAATCTCAATCTCCTGACCAGGATGAATAGGGAAATTGGAGCAGACTTCGACTTGAGCCAATTCGAACACCTTGCCTTTTACAACGAGGAAAAGGGTAGAATTGAAATGCATCTTGAGAGTCAGTGTAACCAGATTGTGAAAATCGGGGGACACCAATTTATCTTTCAGGAAGGCGAAACCATCCACACAGAAAATTCTTATAAGTATTCAATCAAAGAGTTCCAAACGATTGCGATAGAGTGCGGATTCGTACCGAGCAAAGTGTGGACAGATGATACAGGGAACTTTAGTGTTCATTATCTTCAAAAGTAAACAAAGAAAAAAACAGTGCCCCTTAACGGATGGCACTGTTTTCTCGTTTTAATTAAAACTGCGGTGCTCTCGGATTATCATTCACAGACCAGCCTTCATAAAGGCCGATATCGTCAAATGCTCCCAAGAACGCATTATACTCGTCACTGCCCTCGCCATAAAGGTCGACAGCAGATTGTAAAATCGCTTCGCGGAACTCTGCAAAAGAAGCATCATAGTGCAAATAGTCATATGCGCGGTACCAAGTGTCCGCAACCACTGTTCTGCCCATGCCATATTCTTCTGCTACAAGGTAAGCGGAGTGCTGAAGGATTGTACAATTGATGTGTACGCCACCATTGTCCATGTTCGCAGGCAGGTAGTAATACTCATCCATGTGAGCCGGGTAGCGGCCTTCGCCGTCAATGCTGTAAGGCCAGTACACAGCACCTGTCGGGAATTTTCCAGGATCTTCGTTGCTTCGAAGGGCCGTTCTGCCGTTCGCTAACCATTCCTCACCCATAATATCCTCACCGATATCCCAGTTACTGTCGTCTACTAGAGCAGCAAAAGTATCAGAGTAAGCTTCATTAATGGCTCCCGTTTCAAAGCGGTAGCGAAGTCCGCCATTGTAATGAGTGATACCGTGAACCATTTCGTGAGCTGTTACATCTAGAGCAGCAAGCGGAATGAATTGTTTTCCGTCACCATCTCCGTAAGTCATCATCGCGATTCCGTTACTCCAGAATGCGTTGTTGTATTCTTTCCAATAGTGAACGCGGGAATTGATTGCCATCCCATTCCCATCTAGCGAGTTACGGCCATGTTCATTTAAGAAATAGTCATACACGATACGGGAATTGGAGTGCGCGTCCACTGCAGGACCTTGTCCCACCGTTTCCCATGTGCTGCTGTCTCCGGTGTATTCTACATCCTTCCAAGACGCGCTTTTATTGGAGTATAACCACATCTGGTTGGAGGTGTTTTTCATATTATAAGTGAAAATCCCATCCATATCTGGTGTGGTGTAATCAGCAAGGAAGAATTGAGTCCCTTGTCCGCTACCAGGAACATTTCCGTGTGAAAGGTTCAACAGCTTTGTCAGTCCAATTGTCCCTAAGCCAGAACCACGCGCTGGCTTTAATTTCCCAGCATTCTCAACAGCTTTCGGATTTGGGCCTTGCTCTACTTTTAAAGCAGAAGAGCCATCAACATTGTTCGTTCCGATGATGTCTTCGAAGAACCCGAAGCCAGTCATTGCGTTATATTGATCTAGCACTTTCCCATTGTGTGCATCCACATACACATACCAGTTGCCTGCTTCGCCTTCAAAAAATTCAAGGTTTACTCGGTAAGCAAGATGGTAGCCTTCTTCAAGTTGAAGGATGATTAGCTCAGAGGACTCAACCGGAACTTCCGCAGGAGCATCCACTGCTGCCTTTGCCTCTGTTACTGCTTTGTCCGCTTGGATGGAAGGCGTGGTGTTGATTTCTAAGGAGTCTAATTTAGCATCGAAGTTTCCATTTACAGTTGTGATTTCGTTTTTCTCGTTAAAATGTACATTTAACTCATTGCGATCGACAGGTACGCCATTTTTCGTTTGTTGCAGACGAACGTGTGTCATCCCAAGGTCATCGGTTGTTGCTCTTACTTCCTTTAGGTCCTTCTCAGGGTTGTTCATGTGGAAAAAGTCCTTATGTTTGCCAAGGAACTTCTTCGCATTTTGCGCGTCGGCTTTTGCTTGTTTTTCAGAAAGAATCCCCGCTACAAAGGAAGGAGGTCCTTGTTTGCCTTGGGTGTCAACAACCCTTACTTTTCCTTTGCTTTTGAATTCTTGTAACGAGCTCGCCGCGTTCGACGATGGTCCACCGGAGAAAAGACCGGCGAAGATAAGGAATACTACTGCAGCTAAAATAATGATTTTTTTCAAATAAACCCATCCCCTCTAGATACTTAGTGTTACGAAAATATCGGATTACGATATTTCGACAAATTCATCGTAAAGGATAGGTAGAGAATGGTAAACAGACTATTCAGACTATTTTTTAGATCAGGCGAACTTAAATGCTCGTGAAACGATAAGATTTGACAGGATTTGCTATGACTTAAGGTGCGGTAACGTGGTAAAGTGCATAGGATATTTACCCTGTTTTTTAGAAGGGGAAGTTTAGATAGAATAGTAAAAATTAGGTAAATTGATAGTTTAGGAGTATGGACATTCTTTGGGAGATGTATATAATAGGAAAATATTACTTATATATTCTATTTTAAGAGGGGTGTATTGGGAGATGAATAAATCTTTGGAGACAGCTAGGATATTTTTACGTCGGTTAGAATTGGAGGATGCAGACCGTGTCGAGGAACTGGCAAGTGACTATGAACTTGCCAAAACAACACTGACCGTGCCGCACCCATATCCTGCGGGTTCTGCGACAGATTTCATTCGAAGTATGTGGGCAGCAGGGGACAAGGGCCTAGTGGTCTTCGGCTTACCTGCTTCTCTTATGAGACGCAGATTTCAAGCTCGCCACCAGATTCGCGTTCCATACGACCTCTATGAGACGCAGATTTCAAGCTCGCTACCAGATTCGCGTTCTATAGGACCTCTCTGAGACGCGAATTTCAACCACGCCACCAAATTCGCGTTCCATATACAACCTCTGTGAGACGAAAAATAGCAGATTGTTAGTCTGCTATCCAAAAATATTACTAAATCTATTTTAATCTCCAGCTACCAAAACCTCTACACCTGTAGCCTTCAACTCATCAATTTTTTCTTTATCCGTTTCCTGATCGGTAATCACCACATCCAGCTTTCCTACTGGATACATGCTAGCGAACATCTCTTGGCCGACCTTCGTGTGTTCAAACATGGCAACCAACTTTTTGGAATTATCATAAACCGTCTTATAAAATATGGCCACTTCCGGCGTTGCGGTGCTCATCCCTTTTACAGAAAGAGCCCCAGCTGTTGCAAAGCACAAATCCACAGTGAACTGTCGCGCAAATTCATTCGCCAAAGCATCTGTGATGTTGCCGGAGCTTTTCACATTGCCCCCGATCAAGAATGTGGAGATGTTTGCGGAACCTCGTAATGCATATGCGATTTCTAGTGAGTTGGTCAGTACCGTAAAGGGAATATCCTTAGGCAAATATTTGAGCAACACATAATGAATGGACGCGCCGCCGATAAATACCGTTTGATTTGCTTTCACATATCCTGCCGCCAATTCTGCAATGGCATTTTGGTGTGCTGTACCGTCTCCAAACCGTTCAGCAGGAGGACGTGACATGGTGCGGACGGATGCTACCGGAATTGCACCCCCGTGTGTGCGTTTCAATAACCCCTGCTCCTCCATAATCGATAAGTCCCTACGGATGGAATCAATCGACATATTGAATTGATCCGCCAAATCTTTCGCCAACACTCTTCCGTCCTGTTCCAACACCTTCAAAATTTCTCCCCGTCTTTCATCAGTAAACAAGATCATCACCCCAATGTTTAATTTCAACTTCTTTCTTATTATTTCATGTTTATTCCTGTTTAGTCAATATATTATTGCATCTTTCTGCAACTTTATTCTGTTTTAAGGTATTTAAAAGGATAAAACATGCAGTAAGTCGAAATATGTAGATAGAGAAATTTTTATAAAAAAGGTGATAGAGATGAACAAGATTCCTAATAGCGTTCAAAAGGTGTTAGACCTTTATATAGATAAAGTCAACAAAGAGTTATCTGGACTATTGGAAGGGTTGTATCTTCATGGATCCATTGCAATAGATGCCTATTTAGAAGGGGAAAGTGACGTAGATTTTGTTGTGGTGACAAGCCGCAAGTTGACTGATGACGATGCAGTTATATTAAAAGATATTCACTTAAATCTTGCGGAAACATGCAAAAATCCGCAACTGGATGGAATATACGTGCAAATGTTGAATCTGAGTGAAGAGAGCTATTTTTATAATGAAGGAACATTTGGAAAAGCGGTTCACGATATCCCAGTTACGTGGTGGCTGCTCAAGAACAAAGGGATAACAATCTTGGGGCAAGAAGCGAGCAATCTTCCTATAAATGTAACAACTGATGACCTGACTACATATGTACGAAAAAACATGAATGAATACTGGGCAACGAGGGTTTCTGCTATGGAGGAGAAGAAAGAGGAATTGTACGACTATCCAGGTAAGATTATTGAAACCGAAATGGAATGGACAGTCCTCGGATTGCTGCGGCAATTTTACACATTGAGAGAGCGGGATATCATCTCCAAGTTAGCTGCAGGGGAATATGGACTGCGGGAACTTGATTCAAAATGGCATGGGCTGATCCAAGAGGCAATCTAAATACGTAAAGGATATCCAGAACGAAACTTTACTAGAAACGAAGAGAGAGTTCATGCCACGATTGAATTTGCGAAAGAGATTATTGAATTTTGTAATGAAAGGCATGGGGAACAATGATTATGGATCATCAAACAGCACTCAACCAATACATAGAAGCAACAAACACACATAACTTCGATAACGTGGAAAAATTGCTACACGAAAACGTGGTCTACTGGTTCACCAATAAATCCTGTACGACCCTAGAGGAAGTCCGTGCCTTTTTCGAAACCGCCTGGGACACGATTAAAGAGGAAGTGTATGCTGCAAAGGATGTTCAGTGGATTGCGGTGGATGAGCATACTGCCACATGCCTCTACACCTTCAACTATGAAGGTTACATGAACGGGGAGTTCATTTCGGGGAGCGGGCGTGCAACCAATGTTTTTGTAAAAGAAGAGGGGAAGTGGAAGTTGATTCATGAGCATTTAAGCCGATAAAAAGAAAAATAGTTTTAAAAGGGGGATTTTATGAATTGCAGAATAGTATTTTTCGATATTGATGGCACCATCACGCATCACGAGGATGGCAGTATTTCAGAGAAAACGAAAGCCGCCATCCAAGCGTTAAAAGATAAAGGAATCATTGTGGTGGCTGCAACGGGCAGGCCGCTTTCGATGTGCGACGAGATACGCGAGCTTGGAATCGATACGTTCATCACTGCCAATGGAGGCTATGCCACGCATCTAGAAGAGGTCATTCACAAAATTCCGCTGGACAAAAAGGTGATGGAAGAAGTGGTCCAGTTTGCTTCAGAACAGAAACATGGACTTTCTTTTTATACAGAAGGCTTTCATATGAACGGGTTGGAGGAGCCGCGGATCGCACAAGCATTGAAAGAAACGCTGGGGGTACTAGGTTTAGAGGACTTTTCGGTGATGGATCACACGGCTGAGCAGGAGGTCTATCTCATGTGTCTTTTTGCGGCGGAGGATATGATAGAGCCGTATAAGGAAAGATTCCCCCACCTGACATTCAGAAGGTGGCACCCATTTATTTTGAATGTCCTGCAAGAGGATGTGTCCAAATCTGTCGCCATTATGAAGTTATTAAACTATTTCGGGATCGACAAGTCCGAGGCGGTAGCTTTTGGGGATGGGGAGAATGACATCGACATGCTGGAGCTTGTTGGCTATGGCGTTGCGATGGGGAATGGCAGTGAAAGGTTGAAATCAGTTGCTGATTTTATCACAAAGAAATCCAGTGAAGATGGAATTGAATATGCATTGAAAAAACTACAAATCATTTAGGGGGAAACAAACATGTTCATACATAAAATTGATGAGGAACTATCTTTGAAACTAGCAGAAGAAAAAGATGCGGAGCGATTATTTGAGCTTACCGATAATTCTAGAGACTACCTGCGCGAGTGGCTGCCGTGGCTTGATTTTACGAAAAAAGTGGAGGATTCCAGAAATTTTATAAAAGGAACCAGACAAAGTTACGCGGAAAATAAAGGGATGACGACGATGATTCTTTATAAAGGGGAAATCGTTGGTGCGGCAAGCTACAATACACTCGATTGGACCAACAAAGTGGCCTATATCGGGTACTGGCTGGATAAGGATTATCAAGGGAACGGCATCATGACGAGAGTGGCGGAAGCACTGACGGATTATGCCATCACGGAGCTTGAAATGAACCGTGTCGATATCCGTGCGGCGGTGGAAAATGTGAAAAGTAGGTCTATTCCAGAAAGACTTGGATTTACATTGGAAGGGAAGATTCGTCAGGCGGAATGGCTGTATGACCATCATGTCGATCATGCGGTGTACGGAATGCTTGCAGAGGATTGGAAAAAACGAAAAGCTGGAGGGGTGTAAGCTGAAGCAGAAATAGGAGTTCTTCTCCATCATTTTGGCATCAGCTATGAGAATACGACCCTTCCATTGCAAAAAGAGGATAAATCAAAGATCAATAGTTTGTGGAATATTGGGGAGAACTTACAGTTTGGAGGTTAGGGAACATGGATTTTCATATTTGGGAAGGTGGATCCGTACGTTTGCGGCCGATCCAGCCTTCAGATTGGGAAAAGTTCCATCAGGACGGGATGGATTCCGAGATTGCCAGATTAAATGATGCCATCTATGGACCACGGTCGGAAGAGGGCACTAAGAGATGGACAGAAAGGGAGTCTGAAAAGGGCTGGGATGGCCATAACTTCAGGCTTGCCATCGAAAACTTGAAAGGTGAACTTGTCGGTAGCATCAGCACAAACAATTGCGACCCGCAAAATGGTACGTTCAGCTATGGCGTCAGTATATTTCGAGAGCACTGGAAGAATGGATATGCGAGTGATTCGATACGGGTTGTGCTACGCTATTTCTTTGGTGAACTTAGGTATCAGAAGGTAAACGCCCATGTGTACTCTTTTAACGAGGGATCTATTAAGTTACATGAACGTCTGGGTTTTGTGAATGAAGGGCGGTTGAGAAATATGGCGTACACGAATGGAAGATACCATGATGTGTTAATCTTCGGACTGACCTACGAAGAATACTTGGAGTCATAAAGATGGATATATCATTTTTACAGTGGATATATGGACCTTTGCGATGGATATATCATTTTTACAATGGATAAAACGTAGTTACAATGGATATCCGCATTTTCACAATCCAATCAGTCAGTGCTGGTATAGGAAATAGACACTGCGACCTTAAATTCAAACCTAGTTACCCAAAACCACTTTCAAAAAGACCTTAGTGCATATAAAAAAAGAAGCCTTTCCACATCCGCGAAAGGCTTCTTGATCATTTTACTCTCTCAATCAACAACCCGACTCTTTCCTCATACCCTTCATCAAGCGATGACAGCTTGGGAATCGCAATTCCGTCCTGTAAATGCTTTCCCTTGTAAAAGATGTAGTAGTCCTTGGTTTCTATCATATTCGAATGGTCGTTAAAGTGGAATTTTGCATTACCCGCCAGGAAAAAATCATCTCCCTCTTGATACTGCACAACCATATCCTCTTCATAAATGGGTTTCCTTAACAAAATGACTCCAGCAAGGAAAGTGATCACCTTTATTAAAAGGAACGCTACGAACAACGGAACAACAAATGCCATAATAGCGGACATGACAAATAGTCCAGTGGGTACCTCACCATACATTTTTAGTAAATCAAATAAAGAAAAAATGCTGAAAACCAAAGCTCCTACATAAAAGAGGATTCTCCCGTAGCGCCAAGGTTTGAAATGATCAACCAGCGCGGATAAAGCATGTCTTGTAACTTCGTACTTGAATTCTATCTGGCGAATGGCGGTTTCCTCCTAGTTCTTGGTGATTACTATCTTACCACTGGGGTTAAAGGAGTACCATTTTAAAACAAAAAAGCATAGTCAATCCCCCAGGATCAGCTATGCTCCACTACTTTATCCTCAAATTGTCCCCAATTCGTCACTTTCTCCAACACAATCGAAAGTAACACACCCATGATCAACCCGTTTGCCAAGAACGGTTGCAGCAGCACCGGCAACGGACCGAACACAGCCGGCGAGGTGTTCATCAAGCACACTCCCAATAATACAGGAGCGGCCAAGCGGAAAATGGTATCCGAGTTGAAAACAGCTCCTCGTAAACTGCTATACGCGGTCCCAAACAACTGAAGATACGCTACAAACAGTACCGCATTCCCGACCGTCATCGGCATGGTCACCAGGAACGATGTCAGCGGTGGCACAAGTCCGATAGCAGCAAGCATGATGCCGCCAATGAAAAACGGCTTGCGGTCTAATATTCTCGTACTCTGCAAAAATCCGATCGTCGAAGTGAACGGTGTGTATGGGACGAGTCCAAACAGGGAAGCAAATACGGAAAATAATCCAGTGAAAAAGAAAGAATTCCGGAATTGTCCCGGTTTAGCGGTCTCGCCGTAAAGATCTGCCGCTGCCTGAACGGATGCAATCGTATTACTCATATTCAACACTCCGGCGAAAAATGCAACGGCAATAATACCGTATTCCAGATTCGGAGCCCCGAGCGGAAACAGGTCAAATGCAAAGGCTGCAGCTGGCGCCTCCTGGCCGCTATCAGGGAACAGAAGCACGTAGGCGATCCAACCAACGACAATCCCAATAAGAATCGCGAAGTTCCCGATGACCCGAGGAGCCTTTATTTTCAAGACACTAACAAAAATGACCAGCATAACAGAAAGGATACTGACAGGAACGTTCATCACGCCGTCCTCTGTGATGCCAAGCATTCCTTGGAAAAACACCATCATCAATTGGAAGGTTAATAGGAAGAGATAGACCGTCATGACCATTGGCGTGAAAATTTTAGGAAGTACGGAAGTCCATCCGAAAACGGCAAGCAACATTGTAAATCCACCTGCAAGCAAGAGTCCTGTCGCAACACCACCTCCGATTTCTGTGAAACTCATCCCTAGTGACGAGGCGGTAAGTCCAAGATTAAGCATCACACCCCACAATAAACCAGAGTGTCCTTCGAGCAAAGGATAGCGATGACCCATCCATCCTTGAAAAATGCAGGCAAGCCCCGTAAATAGCAGGGAGGCACTTAGCATCATCCGGCTTACTTCCGGTGACACATCAAACGCCGCCCCGACCGAGAGCGGAACGACGACTGTATTGGCAAAAATGAAAAATAACCATTGTAATGAAGAAAACATCGTAAACGATGAGAATAATTTATTCATAGAAGTTCCTTTCCTAGTTGCAATTGTTGTTCAGCGTACATATGAAAATGTTGATTGACATTGACTCTGGCTCCATCAGATGTTGTTTTTGCATCTATAAGTAAAGCAACCATCACTATTATGTTAAGTATGATAAGAATTAGAATAGCTTTCATGCCGTTCTCCTGCCTCTCTCCAAATATATGGTATCATATGTAAAACCATATGGATGATATTTGTTTTGTTGTGAAATCATATGAAAAACATATAGGAGATGAAAGTCGATGGATATTCGGCAATTGCGTTATTTTACCGTCATTGCGGAAGAGAAAAATATATCACAGGCTGCCCGAAAATTACATATGTCCCAGCCCCCGTTAAGTCAGCAGTTAAAGTTGATGGAAGAAGAATTGGGAGTAAGGCTTGTCCACCGTGAAGGGAAGAGGCTTCGGCTGACAGAAGCGGGAGAAAGGCTCTATCACCATGCCGTTCAGGTAACTAAATTGATGGAAGAGGGCATGGAGGAAGTGAAGGAAGTAGGGGACGGATTGAAGGGCTCTTTGAAAATTGGGGTGAACACGCTGTCCGAGATGTCGCTTGGCAAATTGATGTTTGCATTTAAAGAAAAGTATCCGTTAGTGACGTATGAAATCCATCAAAATGAGTCAGGTCATCTGTTTCAGCTGTTACGCGAGCGTGCCATAGACTTGGCAGTCATCCGTTTTCCTGTACAATCAGATGAATTTGCCCACTTTATGTTGAAGAGAGAACCGTTTTATTTTGTCAACCGGGAAGCTTGGGAAGGACCATTGACTTTAGAGAAGATTGCTGGACAATCGCTGGTTCTGCCAAGCACAAAGGGACAAGGCCTTTACGATTATATTCTCCAGTCGTTTGCACTAAGGGGACATGAACCAAACATTGTGTGTGCAAGTTCGGATTTAACTTTGCTCGCTGGACTTGTTCAACAAGGTTTTGGAGCAACCCTGGTTCCAGAGAGTGCAATGCATATCTTTTCCGGGGCAAAAGTTCATTCGTATTTGGTGGAGCCCGAGGATCTGTCATCCCAATATGGGGTCGCCTGGATGAAAAAATACTATCTATCAAAGGTGGCCACCAGATTTCTGGAGATGTATAAGGAAATCATTCGTAACCCTTTGGGAAGTTGATGTATAATAGAAATAGATATCTTTTAATTTCTGAAAGAGAGTGAATATATATGGGTCGTAAATGGAATAACATCAAAGAAAAAAAGGCAGCAAAGGATCAGAATACAAGTAGAGTCTATTCGAAGTTTGCCCTTGAAATCTATGTAGCAGCGAAGCAAGGTGAGCCGGATCCAGAATCCAACATGGCACTCAAATTCGTACTTGAGCGTGCAAAAACATACAACGTACCTCGTAACATCATTGACCGCGCAATCGATAAAGCAAAAGGCGCAGGGGAAGAAAGCTATAACGAGCTTCGTTACGAAGGTTTCGGACCAAACGGATCAATGGTCATCGTAGACACACTGACAAACAACGTAAACCGTACGGCATCCGAAGTGCGTGCAGCATTCGGTAAAAATGGCGGAAACATGGGCGTAAGTGGATCTGTAGCTTACATGTTCGACGCAACGGCAGTCTTCGCATTCGAAGGAAAAACTTCCGACGAAGTGCTTGAAGTGTTGATGGAAGCGGACCTTGACGTGCGCGACATCATGGAAGAAGAGGAAACAGTGATTGTGTATGCAGAGCCAGATCAATTCCATGCCGTGCAAACAGCGTTGAAGGGTGCTGGCGTAGATGAGTTCACTGTAGCCGAGCTAACCATGCTTGCTCAAAATGAAGTGGAGCTTCCTGGAGATGCACAAGAACAGTTCGAAAAGCTGGTCGATGCGTTGGAAGACTGCGACGACGTGCAACGTGTGTATCATAATGTGGATTTAGGTGAATGATTGGATTTGAGTTGTGGACAGGCTTCTATCTATAGAGATAGGGGTCTGTTTTTTTGTACTATAGTAATCTCAAAAGTTAATTTTTTATTTTTGCGCAGAAACGTTGGGGAGCAAGAGGTTAGTTTTTTCTTGAACGAACGATTGTTTAAAAATTGCTATGCTGCTATAAGAGTTTGATACTCTTGGGATTTTAGTAAAATTGCTTAGCGTCGGAGGCTTTATGGGAGAGTATTCAATAAACGAGGGAAAGTATTCAATAAAACGCGCAAAGTATTCCATAAAACTCTCCAATTATACAATAAACCACTCGAAATTAACGACAATCCATATATTCCCACCGGCAACCATATAAATTATACAATTTGCGAAACTAAAATCCTATCAAATACGTATATTACCTAATTAGCCACCTAAAAGGAGCCCATATATATGACATCAACCAACAAATCAGCAACATCAGCTGTACCAACCACCATCCAAGGAACCAAAATCCAACTAAAACAGCTCACTATCTCAGATTTGCCGCTTCTTTACCATCTGATGTATGGCGACACCAACCCAGAATATAAAAAGTGGGACGCACCATACTTCCCACTCGAAATGATTGACGAAGAAACCTACCTCACCAAAATGACGAAACAACTAAAAGAGCGCCAGGACTCCATCTACTTAATCCAAACACGAACCACCAAGCCCCAGACCATCGGTAGCGTCATCTATTACTGGGAGCACGAACCGTCCAACTGGCTCGAAATGGGCATCATCATCTACCTGCCAGAATATTGGAACGGGGGCTATGGAACCGAGGCCATCCAATTATGGACCGACCACCTTTTCCAAACAAAACCGCAAATCCCAAGAGTCGGATACACAACCTGGTCCGGCAACCATCGCATGGTCAAAGTCGGCACCAAACTTAATTTTACACAAGAAGCCCGCATCCGAAACGTCCGAACCTACCAGGGCAAACTATACGATTCCATCCGCATGGGGATACTGCGCGAGGAATGGGAGCAATCCAAATCCACACCTACACCAACAAAAGGAGGAAGCTAATCCACCATGCAAATATACACCGAACTCACAAAAGATAACCATCAAGACCTGATCCATCTGCTAACAACGGAAACCTGGCCCTACCATGGCACCGAAAATCCAACTGAGGAAGTCATCCAAACATCCATCCAGCAAGGCAATTACGCCAACGAAGGCACCAAAACCTTTCTCATTCAAGACAAACAAGAAACCGTCATAGGCATGCTGCGACTTTTTGATCTCGAGGACCCGACATGCCTTTTCGACCTCCGACTCAAACAACAAGTCAGAGGTCAAAACCGCGGAGTACATGCTGTAAAATGGCTCACACACTACGCCTTCACCAACTACCCGCATCTCATAAGAATCGAAGGCCATACCCGCCATGACAACCTGGCGATGCGGAAGACCTTCTACCATTGCGGGTACGTCAAAGAAGCCTACCACCGGAGTGCCTGGCCTCAAAACGAGAAGTTATTTGATTCCGTGGGATATGCCATCACCCGCACGGACTGGGAGAAGAAAATCACCACGCCAATCCGCGACCACGTCCCGTTCTAACAATTTTTCGGACAGATAATCAAATCAGAGTGGGACAAAATCTCGATAGCACGCTCTAAATCAGAAGTATCGAGGAACACATTTGTATTCTCACCAAGATACATACTTTCCACCTGCAGCTCACACCAGAGCGCACCAAAAAGGTCGTTGAGCTGTCCGGATTGACCCGCCGGCAGCTTTACAACCTGGATAACCTGTCTTTCTTTAAAAGGAATACTGTACCCGCGCAAAACTCTGCGCATAGCCTGAAGATCCTTTGTTGTTTCACCCTCACTGCTGCCAAGCACCAATTTTACAAGGTGGGTTTCCTTATCCAGTTTTGTATGAAAATAGGCATTTACATTAACCTCTTGCTCCGCCAATCCATCCAAAATGCAGCTTAATGCCCAATCGTCCACCTGGAAAGAAAACTGCGTCCGAATTAAATAATCAAAGGATTCCACCACTTCCGGCATCTCCCGCATCGCCATACAACTCCCTCGACCTGAGTTTTACCCTATACTATGCAGCACTGAGGAAAAAGGCCATCACATCAGTCCATGCAACGAGGAGGGTTCTCTTCCGACAGCAGCCGAATGGCATATCCGATATTAGAAACATCTAAATAAATAGTATTGTCCTCGCCAAGATAAACCGCACGAACCTGCATCTTGCACCATAACGTGCCAAAGATAGCGTTGACTTGCCCAGACACACCCGAAACACGATTTAGCAACTGAATCACTTGATTCTCCCTGTAACGAACACCGACTTTTTTCATCACCTTGCGAACCGAACGAATATCACGCTCATTCTCCTCAGCTGTTGTCCCAACAACCATACGGACAAAATTGTATTTCTTGCCGGCAAGCGTCTGGAAGTAACCGTTGATATTAACATTCTCCTCAGCTAGTCCATTTAAAATACGGCTTAAATCCGGATCACTTAGGCTAAACGTAAATTGTGTCCTAATATTGAAGTCCAGACATGCACTTCCCATCCCATCTCACTCCCGTAAAAAGTCTTTCCTGTAGAATATGAGAATTCGCTTAGCATGCTTGGACTTTTTCCTGAATTTCTTAAGTAAAATAAAAAAATGATAAATTAATAGATTATATTTATAGAAAATAGGGAATGGGGAAAGGGATGGACTTTAGTACTACATAGGATTTCATAGAGACATGATGGAAATTCCAAAGAAGGGAAACGTGAAATGCAAAACACCTCTTATAGCACACAAAAAATGATCTACAAAAACTTCGATGAAGCAGCAGATAATATCTTGAAAATGATGAGCAGGATGCTCGACATCAATACACTCTTCATTGCAAAGAACGATCGCAGTACGAACAAAATCATAAAAGTACTGAATAAAAAGGATACGTTGCTAGAAGAAGGTGGAACCCTTCCTTTTGAACAGACATTTTGCAAGCTATCTGTGGACCATGGAAACACCACGTTGAATATACCGGATATCACGCAAAGTGACCTGACAAGGAATATGGATGTGACAAAAAATCTGGGAGGTGGTTGTTTTATAGGCATCCCCATTTATTATGAAGACGGGGAAAACTACGGTACACTTTGTGGATTGGATAACAGACCGAATAATTTTAAAGAAGAGCTTATAGAGCTTTTTCAAACAATGGGATCATTACTTACATATGTTCTGGAGTTAGATGAAGCCTACCAACAAATCCGCAGCCTTTCCGTCCCGTTTATTCCGATAACACAAGGAGTTGCAGCCCTCACCATCATAGGAAATGTGAGCGAGCTACGAGCGGAAAATATTATTGCCCTTGCGCTGAAAAAAAGTCAGGACTATTCGCTAGATTATTTAATCATCGACCTTTCAGGGATTGATAAAATAAATGAAATTGTCAGCCTGTCACTATTTAAAATAGTCAACCTCCTCCAACTAATCGGCGTAAAGCCTATCCTAACCGGAATTACCCCCGACATTGCCATCAAAGCAATCGGGATTGGCTTTGAGACAGGTGATATCCTCGTTCAATCCAACTTAGAACAAGCATTAAAGAAGATTGGATTTTCATTATTAAAAGAAGGAAAAAAACGTTAATAGCAAACTAAAAAGCAACCAAGAGATGCTGGTTGCTTTTTTTATCAATTGGTAATATTTGAGCGAATGGAGTGTGACAATGGCAGTTAGATTATTATATAATGGTCCAAAGGACTACTTCTGGAGGTGTGGAAATGGCAAAACAAGACATTCGGAAATTAGCTCCTCAAATGTTAGATGAATTAGAAGAAGCAGAGCTTTCAAAAGTGGTTCACACAATGCGACTAATTAAAGATCAAAATAGTAAAGAGAATACAGAGAAAAACTTTCCTGTAGCTAAGCCTACTAATGAAGAATTAATTGCCATAAATAAAGCCAAAAGGGAGTTTGAAACTGGGGAAAGTTATACCCACGAAGATGTATTCGGAGAAGACTATGTTTGAGCTGAAATATTCCAAACAAGCAATGAAGTATATTAAAAAGCAAGATAAGCAAACAAAAAAAACGATTGGAAAAAGCACTGTTCACCTTGGCGGAGAATCCATATCAGAGAGACACTCTAGATATAAGTTCACTTCAAGGATTGGACGGTGCTTTTCGTTTAAGAATTGGAGATTTCAGAATTGTCTATGAAGTAGTTGATAACGAACTAATCATCTATGTTATCGCAGTTGGGAGTAGAGGGGACATATATAAATAGAGTTTCGTATAAGGAGCTAGGGGGAGCAAATTGAACTTATTTAATATCATTAAAAACAAACAGGAATACTGGCTAGTAGATCAAATCAAAAAGGAAGATGTTTCAACAGAATTATACATAAGAGAATTGACAGGTATTTTAGGGGATTGGGACCGTTTGGAGATTGGCTATTTGTCCTTGCTAATGGATGAACAATTTGAAAGCTGGTTGCTTGATAAGAAGTTCAACAAAATCTCGAGTATCGTGGAGTATACAAGGAAATTAAAAGATTTACCTTTAACGAACGACCAAATAGTCTGGCATTCCCTTGCAGAAGGGTTAATCGATGACCAGGCATACGCAGAATTATATGAGCTTTGCCGTTCGGGAAGTGCCAATAAGAATACGAAGCAAACAATAGCCCAGATTATGAGTTCCCTAGAAAATGAATTGGGACCTGAATGGCACAAGCATTGTTATTATTTTTTGAAAGATGGAGCTTTTGCAGGGATCAGTATTCCTCATATTGAAATGGGAACGGAAGATGAAGGGAGATTGTTTTATTTCGGAGTAGTTCCTGAGCTAAGAGGCCAAGGGATTGGTGCACAAATTCATCGAGTAAGTATGGTGTTACTCAAGCAATTCCAGGCCACCTATTATGTAGGTAGCACGGATGTCAACAATGCCAATATGATAAAGATATTTGAGAAAAATGGGTGCAAGCTTCGTGATCGGAAAGGGATTTATAAGATAGTCAGGTGAGCTTATTTTAAAAAGGGAGTGAAGTGATGAAATTATTACTAACATCTGCAGGGGTCAACAACAAAAGTATTCACGACGCGTTGGTTGACATGCTGGACAAGCCGATTGCCGAATCCAACGCCTTGTGCATTCCTACTGCTATGTATGGACACCCCTGGGTCGGCCCCGGCGTAAAAGCTTGGGAGTTCATTACTGGTAACTCCGATAATCCCATGGTCGATCTCGGTTGGAAGTCCGTCGGTGTGCTTGAGCTCACAGCGTTGCCAAGCATTGATAAAGAACGCTGGGTGCCGTTGGTCCAGGAGACGGACGTCCTGCTGGTGGGGGGCGGCGATGCCCTCTATCTGTACCATTGGATGAAGCAATCGGGACTGGCAGACCTCTTGCTGGAGCTGAATGCCGTTTATGTGGGAATGAGTGCGGGGAGCATGGTGATGGCTCCTAAGATTGGAGAATTTTTTGTTGGTTGGACTCCACCAAATGGCGAAGATAAAACGCTGGGGCTGGTTGATTTTACAATGTTCCCGCATCTGGACCACGAGATGTTGCCGGGAAACACCATGGCTGCCGCAGAGAAGTGGGCCGCAGGGATGCAAGGACCAGCGTATGCCATTGATGACATGACGGCTATCAAAGTGATAGATGGAGCAGTAGAAGTTGTTTCCGAAGGGCAGTGGAAGCTGTTTAGCCCTAAAACGAGTGATTTGTAATCCTACAAAATGGTGCACAAAATATCGGATGACTAGATTAAACTCCTGTTATTCTATTGATGAAAGGGGGGCATATTAATGGATTTGCTTAAGGGCATGAATACTGCAATGAAGTATATTGAGGAAAACCTTACGAATGAAATAGATTTTAAGGAAGTGGCAAGGATAGCTCATTGTTCTGAATATCATTTTAAAAGAATGTTTTCTTTCCTTGCAGGGATTACATTATCAGAATATATACGCCGCAGACGACTTAGTTTGGCTGCTCTGGAGCTTCATGATAGTAAGGTAAAAATAATCGATGTTGCAATAAAGTATGGTTACAATTCACCGGATTCTTTTACTAGAGCTTTTTTCAATTTACACGGGATTACACCATCAGAAGCAAGAGAAAATGGTCAGCAACTAAAAGCCTATCCTCATATGACCTTTCAATTATCAATTAGAGGAGGAAATGAAATGAATTACCGAATAGAACAGAAAGAAGCATTTAACATCGTTGGGATCATGAAACGGGTTCCTATCGTTTTTCAAGGGGAGAATCCCGAAATTGCAGAAATGTGGAAATCCCTGGATGCTGATAAGATAGCTCATTTACAGAAGCTCTCCAATGTTGAACCCATGGGCATGATTCAAGCATCTACTAACTTCTCGGAAGGGCGGATGGAAGAGAAAGGTCAGTTGGATCAGTATATTGGAGTCGCAACAACGCAAGAGGATCCTCAAAGTTTTTCAAAGCTTGAAGTCCCTGCTTTGACTTGGGCGATATTTGAATCAACAGGACCATTTCCTCAAACCCTCCAGGAAACTTGGGGAAGGATTTATTCTGAGTGGTTCCCATCTTCAAGCTATCAAGTTACAGAAGGACCAGAAATATTGTCTATTAAAAGCAAAGATTTAGCATCACCATCAGTAAAATGTGAAATATGGATTCCGGTTTTAAAGAAGTAAATAATGAAGTTTATGTAAGAGGTTTAATAACCTAATAAAAACTAACGCAGGATAATCCCTGCGTTTTCTTGTGTGCAAATTAGAGGTAAAGAAACCACTTTTTTGTTAAGGTTATGTTGAACAAAAATAAGGAGGTAAGATAAGGATGTCTACATTGCTCGAAGAAATCAAAGCTTATAAAGAGGTATTTAAACAAAAGGCTCCTGAGGAAAAGCAGCGTTTAATGGCACAGGCAACAAAAGAATTAGAGGAGTCTGGAGTGGCACAGGGGCTAAAAGAGGGAGAGCAAGTACCGGATTTTACCCTTCCTGATGCAACAGGCAAAACGGTGTCCATCAAGGACGAGCTTGAGAAAGGACCAGTAATCCTAACATTCTATCGAGGCGGCTGGTGCCCTTACTGCAACCTTGAATTAAAAGCTTACCAGCGTGAATTACACTCTATCCAAAACGCTGGTGCAACTTTAATCGCCATCAGTCCACAGACCCCTGATGCTTCCCTGTCTACAAAGGAAAAGAATGAACTTCAATTCTTGGTTCTTAGTGATGAAGGCAATCAAGTTGCAGAACAATTTAGTTTGGTTTTCAAAATGCCGGATTATTTAGTAGAGATATATAAAAGTTCAGGCTTAATCGTTCCAGATCATAATGGGAATGATGATTGGGAGCTTCCAAAACCAGCTACATTTGTCATTGATCAGACAGGTAAAATCGTATTTGCAGATGTAGACTCTGACTATACAAAACGTGTAGAGCCTAGCAAAGTTATAGATGTTTTAAAGAGTATCTAACAAGAATAAAATAAAAAATGGCTTGGGATTTTATTCTCAAGCCATTTTTGCTATTTAAAAATGATGCTAGCAAAATTTAACTGTACAACGTGAAACTTTTTAGATGAACCTCCGTATAAATACTAAGAAAGCCCAGTAAAATACAGGAGGTTTATGATGAAGGAATTTTCAAGGTATTTTTTCTGGACGGTGGTTATCGGGTTAATATTCTACGTGGGTTCAATATATGAGCTGCATTTAGTGAATGAAGCTCAAATGAACTATAGTTTTTGGCCGCAAGTGATATTTGCAGCGTTATTCCCGATCTTAATTGGGGTACTCCTTCGCTTGCCAAAATTAATCAAAGAGATACAACAGGAAAAAGCATGGTCAGTGAATTGGATGAAGCTACTTGCAGTCGGACTCCCTACTTTTTACGTAGCTTTGGTTCCCGTACTATCACTTACTAATCTGTTTGTGTACATTCCGTTTGCGATGGACATCATACATTTAGATCTTGCAACCTTAGCTGGGGTGGTTTTTGGTTATGTGTTAATGGATAGTTTGAAGGAAGATTCGGAGGCTGAAGACACTATCCAAATGGCGCGCATATAGTTTTTTAAAGGACTCTTTTCAAGTAACAATGAAAAGGGTCTTTTTTAATTAATTTAAGAAAAAGTTAAGAATTATCCTATTATTTTTTAAAGAAATTTTATATAAAGTGGTAAATGAAAAGGTAATGCTGTTATATCCATTTGGATAGAATATTGTTCAAAGAGTAATTTATTTGAGTGGTTGCTACGAATTAAAGCATCCCTGACATAAATCAGTTTTTTGCCGGGGAAGTTTCATAAGCCTTGATGGATATTTAGAGAATACAAATTTATATAGGAGTGGAAATAATTGAAACGTTTATCCGTATTAATTGCTGATGATGATGCTGAAATTGCTGATCTGGTCGCCATCCATTTAGAAAAAGAAGGGTATCATGTTATAAAAGTTTCAGATGGAGAAGAGGCTGTTGATGCAGTTGAAACTCAATCTGTTGATTTGCTGATTTTGGATATCATGATGCCAAAAATGGATGGTTATGAAGTAACCCGTAGCATTCGCGAAAAGCATAATTTGCCGATTATCTTTTTAAGTGCCAAGACATCGGACTTCGATAAGGTACAGGGGCTTGTCATTGGAGCGGATGATTATATGACGAAGCCATTTACCCCGATAGAATTAGTTGCCCGTGTAAATGCTCAACTCAGACGTTTTATGAAGCTTAATCAGCCCAAAACAGATAATAAAACCTCCCTGGAATATGGAGGGTTAGTGATAACTCCTGATCAGCGCACAGTAACCCTTTATGGTGAGAGCATCCAGCTTAGGCCGAAAGAGTTTGACATTTTGTATTTACTTGCATGTAATCCAAAGAAGGTATATAGCGTGGAAAATATTTTTCAGCAAGTTTGGGGTGAAACGTATTTTGAAAGTGGTAATACCGTTATGGTTCACATTCGTACGCTTCGAAAAAAGCTTGAAGAAGATAGACGGAAAGACAAATGGATCAAGACAGTATGGGGGGTAGGGTACACATTCAATGGGTAAAATGATGCACAGCTTTCGGTCAAAGATGGTACTATTATTTGGTTTGAGTATGATTTTATCTGGAATTATAACATTTATAGTCTTTAAATCACTCCAATTATATTATTATACGAATGTCCAGTATGGTGACCAATTAGAATATTATCGGAAAGTTATGAAACAAATTGGCGACATTAATGTATTCTTACTACTTTTTATCCCTCTTTCTTTCATGTTTTTTTACATACTTACGAAGCGATACTCTATCTATTTTAACGAGATTTCAATTGGAATCCACCAACTCTCTCGGGGAGACTTTTCACATCAAATACAAATAAAATCAAATGATGAATTTCAGCAAATAGCCCATGATATTAATTTGGCAAGTGAAAAATTGAAACAAGCTGTAGAAAGAGGAGACTTTTCGGAAAGCAGCAAGGATCAATTGGTAGTAAATTTAGCTCATGATTTGCGGACGCCACTAACCTCAGTACTGGGATATTTAGATTTGATTCTTAAGGATGAAAACTTGACTAAAGAACAAGCAAGGCATTTTTTAACAATTGCTTTTACTAAGTCTCAGCGTTTAGAAAGGCTAATTGATGAGTTATTTGAAATAACTAGAATGAACTATGGAATTCTTCCAGTAGAAAAAAATAGATTTAACTTAACTGACCTCCTTAATCAATTAAAGGAAGAATTGTATCCAGTCCTCAAAAAGAATCATTTGGTTGCGCGCCTGGAATGTATTTCTCACCTACCCATTTTAGGTGATGGAGAATTAATAGCCCGTGTGTTTGAAAACCTTCTAACCAATGCCATTCGTTATGGATATGAAGGTCAGTATGTGGATATCTACGGCACTATTGAGCTAGATGAAGTGGTCGTTCAAGTTGTGAATTATGGAGATAGTATTCCTCCGGATGAACTCCCGAATATCTTTGAGATGTTCTATACTGGTGACAAAGCAAGAACGAATCAAGAAGATGGCACTGGTCTTGGCTTATTCATTGCGAGGAATATTCTGGAGCAGCACAATGGCACCATCACTGTCGAAAGTGATGTCATCAAAACAGTTTTTGAAGTTCGGTTACCAAAGGATAATGAACAAATTAATCTAGATTAGCTTTAAATGAAGTATTTAAGAAAAATTTAATATTTACCCTACACTTTTTTTAAATAATTTTCCCTATTCTTTAAGAAAGGAAAGAACAAGGAGGAAATTAGATAATGAAGAAGTGGGGCTTTGCATTAATAATATGTTTGGGGTTAACTTTCATTTATATGAAACCTTTTGCTGAACCAAAAGTAGAAATACAATATGGTCATTATAAAAATGAGAAAGAGGATAGATGGACAACAGAAGAAATCCAAAAAGAGATTAAAGTGGAGCAAATTTTTCAAGGAAATCTGCTTTTGGTCAATAGTGAACATCCGGTTGACCAAGAGGGCATTAAATCGGATATAGTTAATTTATCAGCAAACAATGATTTAACACAAGGTTACGTATTGTTAGGCACGGACATTTATTTGTCAGAGGAGATTGCGCATCAATTCTCAGAGATGATTGCTGCTGCGGGAAAAGAAGGCATTCAAAATTTCGCCATTACAAGCGGCTTTCGAGATTTCAATGAGCAGAGTATACTCTTTGAAAACATGGGTCCTGACTATGCTTTGCCACCGGGATATAGCGAACATAATCTAGGCTTATCGCTTGATGTAGGATCTACTCAAATGAGGATGGCTGATGCACCAGAAGGAAAGTGGATAGAAGAAAACGCTTGGAAATACGGATTCATTTTACGCTATCCAAAGGATAAAGTCGGAATAACGGGCATTCAATATGAACCATGGCACATCCGCTATGTTGGTTTCCCACACAGTGCAATTATGAAAGAAAAGAATTTAGTTCTAGAAGAATATTTGGAATATCTAAAAAAAGAAGAAAATATATCTGCAAGTGTAAACGGGGAAAGGTATGAGATTTCTTATTATCCTGTTACTGAAAATACGTCGATTCCTGTGCCTGCGGATCATTATTATGAGGTTTCAGGTAACAATGTCGATGGTGTGATTGTAACAGTGTTTTCCTCATAGGCATGCTGTGTACTCATAATGAGGAATAAGCAGAACGCAAGGTATTATAATACCTCCACATTCACTTAAGGGGGGATATTAATGAGTAGTAAAGTAAGTTGGTTTATACTTTCTTTGTTTGTAGTAATGATGACAGTCGTAGGAATAATTGCATTTGATAATTTAGCTTCATCGCTAATTTTTGGGCTAGGTGTCGGTGGGATATTTGGTTGGATATTTTCCAAAAAATCTAAAGTAAAAGAATAGTAAGTTGCATTATCAATGGCCATTGCTGTAGGCAATATTCTAAAATGAGCACAATCCTAGGACGGGGTCAGTGCTCATTTTTTATGATGAAAAATTCTTGGATGAAGACACAAGAATAAAGGAGGAAATGGATTGCTACCAACTGAATACATTTAAGAATTCTATGTATGTTTTATCAGGTAATTAATGGGAAGGAATATGCAGTATAATGTCGAAATTATAGTGTATTCGGAAAAAGCAACCCATGGAGGTATAAGACAGTGGTTAAATGGTGGAAGTACTCTTCAAAATAATTATTTTGAGGAGGAAACAGAAATGGAAATTAAGTTCAGTAGGGATAAAGACGTCAAGCTAGAACAATTAGAGACATTATATAACGATGTAGAGTGGTATGCTTACACCAAGGATTTAGATGTCCTCCAACAAGCAATCTATCAGTCTTTAGATGTTATTTCTGCGTGGAATGACGACGAATTAGTAGCGTTGATTCGAGTAGTTGGTGATGGATTGACCATTATCTATATCCAAGACATTCTGGTGTTGAATGCTTATCAAAAACAAGGAATTGCGACTCAACTGGTGCAACAGATTCTAGAGAAATATAAACATGTTCGCCAAAAAGTTCTGTTAACAGATGAGGCTCCTGATGTAAGGCACTTTTATGAGAAAAACGGATTCGAATCTTGTGATAAGGGATCTTTAGTAGCTTTTGCGAGATTTGATTAATTTCATTTAGAACATGTAATGTTACATTTTAGCGCTATTCAGGATTCTGGGATAGCGCTTAATTTTTACTTAGTAATGGGAGAGTGGGTTTCTCGTGATTAATCTTTTCGAGCAAATGAAGACCGGCAATATTCAGCAACAAAAGGCGTATTCAGCCATTAATGAATTAAAGATTTTAGATGATCTGAACGATTATACCCCAGTCCTATGTGGAACCATCCCTATAGATATTGATATCAAAGGGTCTGATTTGGACATCATTATGGAAGTAAGGGACTTAGATACTTTTGCAAACGAACTACAAAATTTATACGCAAATAAAGAAAATTTCTCTTTAAAAAGAAAAGTGATCCGAGGGAAAGAAGTCGTGAAAGCGAACTTTATTTTTCATGATTTCGAGTTTGAATTGTTCGGTCAAGCGTTGCCTGTACATAAGCAGTTTGCGTACCTGCATATGTTGATTGAAGATGAACTAATGAAAAGAAATCCCGGTTTAAAAGAGAAAGTCTTACACCTTAAAAAACAAGGATATAAAACGGAACCGGCATTTTGTAAAATTCTAAACATTGGTGGAGATCCTTATGAGGGCCTCATCTTGTTCGGTGTCCAAGAAGGAATTGTGCAAGTATAGCAAACTACCTACCAAACTTAATGGAAAAGGTGAAAAAATGTTCGATAAAATTAAAGCAGTACCGGAGAAAAAGTCATTTTTCATAGGTATGACCCTACTATTAATAACACCTTTGTTCTCATTTTTAATAGTAGATTTATTTCTAATGTCTAATTGGATAATGATTTCTATAGGAGTTTTCATTAACATTTTTTCTCTTTTATTTATTTTGAACGCGGCTGATAAACGGCATTCACGGTTGGCTAAGAGGTAAATAGTAATCGGTAGTACAAAGGAGGAAACTATTTTGGCAGAGTACAAGGTCATTCTATTCGATTTAGATGGAACGCTTTCGGACCCAAAAGAAGGAATCACAAAATCGGTTCAATATGCATTAGCCAAAATGGATATTGTGGAATCTGATGCCGATAGACTTGAGACTTTTATTGGTCCCCCACTCCAGATTTCTTTTGTCGAGTATTATGGTTTGGATGAAATGGAATCAAAACGTGCTATTGGATTTTATAGAGAAAGGTTTAAGGAGAAGGGGATGTTTGAAAATGTCCTTTATCCGGATATTTCCTTGCTTTTAGAGGCGTTAAAGGAGAACGGCTTTGTATTAGTGGTGGCAACCTCGAAGCCTACCGTTTTCGCTGAGCAGATAATAAAGTATTTTGAGTTAGAGAAGTATTTACAACTGATCGTCGGAGGTAACCTCGATGGAACAAGGTCATCCAAAACGGAAATCATTCAATACATACTTGATAAATATACTGAATTTAATCGCAGTGACTTTGTCATGATTGGAGACCGGAAGCACGATATAATTGGGGCGAAAAATACAGGGATTGACTCTATTGGAGTGACGTATGGGTACGGGTCTCAGGAAGAAATAAGGGATGCAGAGCCGACTTACATCGTTTCTAGTATTGATGATTTAATGGGTTTGTTGCTAGGAAGCCGAGTATAGGATGACTACTTACTCCTGTAATCGTTTTACTATACAAGGCGAAGAACACAAGAAAAAACATAAGGTTATTATACTGTTAAAGATGCACTCGACGCGAAGAAACAACAGTGGTTTAAGCGAGCAGTTAGCATCCATGAACCAACACATGAATGGTTACAGGTATTAAAATAAGAAACAAATTTTCAAAGCATAAAGGGGAGAGGTTTCTGAAATGCTTATCATTATTACCATCGCTGTTTTTATATTTTTATTCGACTTTGCCAGGATTAGAAAACAGAATGATACGCTAATAGAGCAAAATGAAAAGGTAATATCTTTATTAGAAGAAATAAAAAACAAATAAAAGAAGGGGTTCAAGGGTGCTTAACGTAGAGATAAGAAGGCCAAGAACGGAAGATATTAACGAGTTACATAAATTTTTTAAAACAGTGATTATTGATACATTTAACAAAGAAGGCATAGGGGATCAGTTAGATGATTTACAAGCTGAGATTGAATCCAAGAGAGCTTACTTAACGGAAGATTTAGCAAGCGATGGCAAGAACCGATTTTTTCTGCTGGCTTTAGTGAGAGAAAAGATCATTGGCACGATAGAATATGGCGCAGCAAGTGATCTTATATGTAAATGTACCGATAACGCCATAAAAGAATTGCATGAGGTCGGTACAGTGTTTGTGCATCCTGACTACCAAAGGATGGGAGTAGGGAATTTGCTCTTAGAAAATATGTATCGAACCCTGCGCGACAAGGGGATTAGTGAGTTTTGCTTAGATAGCGGGTATGCACGTGCGCAAAACATTTGGAAGAAGAAATTTGGTGAACCTGCTTATTTGCTAGAAGACTATTGGGGCGAAGGCTATCATCATATGATTTGGAGAGTCAAATGTGAGGGAGAGATTTAATTTGACATGGTTTGTAGTACTGGACATTTTAACACTAGTGTTTCTTCTTCTCGCAGCAGTTTATTACTTTAAGTTCTGGAAGGGATTCAGGGGCCTTGAAGGTGAGCGGAACCTCTCCAGGAAATTCGTACATGCAGGTGTCAAAAATATTCAAGTGGCAACTTTTTTTCTTGTAACTGGGTGTATGATAGGGCTTATTAGTATTTGGATGTGACGAATTTCTAATAATTTTACAAGTGCCATCTTGAACAAATGGAAGATGTTTCGCGTTTTAATAAGTAAAAGGTTACTAGAAGGATGATGACTTATTAAAAGAAAGCTTTTGATGGTGCTATTGATACTTAGCTTAGGTGTGAATGTCTATGTTGCTGGAAAGTGGATGCTGGTTGACCAGTTTTATGAACCATCCCCAGAAGAAAGTATCATTTTAAGTGAAATGGTTCAAAAAACGGTGGAAAGTAGCGATTATAGAAGAATAGCAGAACAAGAGAACATCCTTGCTATTGATACTAATATGGATAAAAACAAGGGTGGGGTGTTTCCGTATTATTTTGCGGTAAGTGTTCGTACGGATAAACAAACCTATCTTTTTTCCTGTAACAATGAGCAATGCTCCAAAATGGAATTGTTTGGGGAGACTTATTCCATTTATCAGGATGAGAAGCCGAGACTTCCGTTTCATTGATTGAGTTGAATATGTAGGGGGAAAATTATGAAGAAATCAAAGGAACCAACCGCAAAATACTATGTTATGATGTCTTCTTTACTTTGCCTGTCTATAATCTTACAAAGTATTGTTGTGGTTTCGACTCCTCATACTTTTATCCGGATTATTAATTTGATATCCGTCATAGTATCTTCTGGTATTGTAGGGGCTTTTATAAGAGAAGTATTTATTTTAAAAGAATAAGAGAAACAAGTGATGAAAGTATGAAAAAATATCATTGCCCCTGCTGTGGTTTCAGAACGTTAGAGGAGGAACCACCTGGAACGTATGAAATTTGTGAGATTTGCTTTTGGGAAGACGATGAGATTCAATTCCGTGACCAGGACTACGAAGGCGGTGCAAATGAACTTTCTCTCCGAAACTATCAAAAAGGTGTGATAGAAGGAAGGTTCCTTAAACGCAAAGCTGTTGAAGGGGAAGAGAGAAGTCTGGGTTGGAAACCTTTAGGGATTAAAGCGAATCCATTGTCTACAGGGGGATGAGATATGTTAATGGCTTGTTGGAAAAACTTCCTGTATATCTTTGAACATAAACTAAATGTGCTTGTCGAGTGTTGGAAAGAAGGGTTATATCTACAAGGGATAGCTCATGATTGTTCAAAGTTTACACCTAAAGAATTCTTTCCTTATGCAAAGAAGTTCTTCTTCCATGGAGATAAAAGTGCTGACGATGAATTAAGGTGGAAATATGCTTGGCTACATCATCAAAATAAAAATAAGCATCATTGGGAGTATTGGGTGGTAGACCCGCGTACTAAACAAGCTTTACCTATGCCAAGAAAGTATCTCATTGAAATGATCTGTGATTGGCGTTCTTTCTCAAGAAAGTGGGGGAGAAAGGTCAAAGACTCTACCTTGAATCTAAGCGATAAAATCATATTACATCCAGATACGAGAATCGAGCTTGAGATATTGATAGGGAATGATAAAGAAAAGTCTAATGATTGATACATAGAAAAAATACCGTAGTTTTTAATGAAAAAAGAGTGGTAGTATTACGTCCTCCAACGTAATCACCACTCTTTTTCGCACGGTTATACTTCTTAAAGATTAATCTTATTACGCTGCCCTTTATCGACTATTCGGGTGTTAGGTACGGAGGGGATATTGAGAGTGGTATCCATACTGTTGACGGTTAGTTCTATCAAAGGGTTGTTATGAGGGATAGATGAAACATCCCAAACCATTCCATCAAAATAGTTGAATTGACCGCTAACCTTTAAGATTTTGGTTGTAATAGATGTAGGCTGAATTTGGAGGTCTTTAAATTGATTCCCACTAATTTCAAATGGGATAGTTGGACTGCTGGACATGGTGATCATTTCAATACAATCATCAAGTGACACACTAAGAAATCGGTTTGCATTAATCCAGGCGAACCCAGAAGCTGGACGGGTGGCAACCAGTTTCATACCAATTTTCAATCCGGCAATTTTGATATTCTCAAAATTAACGAAAGAAATTTCATGCCCTGCACCGCCTGAAATAAGCGATAGGCCGATACCTTTGTGACTATTTTGCCAGTTGACAATATTTATATCTCTTATTTGTGTTCGATTCCATGTATTGTAATATTTATATCTACCATTTAAATAGATAACATCTGAATCAAACACAGGGTCATTGATTGCAATATAAGCCCCATCCAGAGAGGCGTTTGTTTGTATTTCCAATACCCTGAAATTTCCTTGGACGATAAACCGAGTTCCATAATCAAACAGTAATTTGACGCCTTGCTTAATAATGATGGGTCTAGTTATAAAATAATCTTTATTACTCAACTTAACGTTCTTTCTTTTATTGCTTGTCGCATAGTCAATGGCAGCTTGAATTTTTAAGGAGTCATTCGACCCACTGAATTCTTCTATATAGATGTCTTCATTCAACATTTGTCCCTACTTTCATTTTGTATAGCATCCCTCTAAAGCTATCAAAGCAATTAAAACACTAAGAGTAACGCTTGTACTATCTTATTCATGAAAAATACAAAGAGTGCGAAAAGTAGATATATGTAATGAACCCGGGAGGCAAGCAGTGATATGAAATTGCTTATCATTCGGAGCGGGGAACATCTAATGGAGCACCGAAGGAAAATTGTAGGTTGGACGCGGCCTCGCAGAGATCAGTGCATTCAAAGCCTTTATAGGCGGGGAGAAGATATTAAAAGCTAATATAAAACGAGAATTTTGAAATATGGCAACATCAGGGTGGAGGCGTTTGGAGCAGGGTTATGGTGTAACAGGAGATATCGTTAGAACTAATGGTCACTTATGTTATCCTTGTAACAGGAGAGTGATTTTTTTGGAAGAAAAGAAAGAAATAGTATCTGTAAGTGGAGTAGTTAGTCAGGAGATTTTCAAGAAGTTCTTGGGCTATCATATTCAGTCGTTGAACAAGATGGTGCTAACTGTCTTGTTATTGGGTTTCTTTTTGTATATATGGCTAATCCTTGATTTGGGTTGGATATTTGCCCTGATTACTGCCCTCATCCTGTGGGGAATTATTAAATTAATGCTAACAATTGTGATGAATCTTCGTTCTGTAAAAGAATACAAAAGCGACAAGCTGATGCAAAATGAGGTATTTTTGACCATTAGTGAGGATGGTATCCAGCAGAAACGCCAGAAAGCAGAAGCGTCTTGGGAGTGGGATGATATCCTTTCCGTCCATGAACAAAAGGAAATGTTCCTATTTTATGTATCTAAAAATAAGGCGGTCTTGTTGCCGAAAAGCTTTATGGTCAACCATGAGATGATTAAACTGAGAAAAATCATACATAATAACGCATTGACGCAAAAGGTGAAATTGCTAGAGGGGTCGGTGTAAGGATGACGAGAAACATCTACATCATTTCCGGTCCGTGTGGTGTTGGAAAATCGACTATTACCAAAGGTCTTGTACGTAAGTTAGAGAAAACGGTTCTTGTTGAGGGTGACTTGATTACTGCTATGTTTGCAGGGGAGGAGCAGCCGCCTTGGGAGGAGAAGCTCTCCATCGTCTGGCAGAACCTAAGCAGCCTGACCAAGAACTTTTTACGGAATGGTTATGATGTTGTGATCGATTATGTGGTGGAGGACGAATTTGAATGGTTTAGCAAGGAACTCCAACAAGCAGGACTGGATGTGACGCTGCACTATTATGTATTACGAGCTGACGCGGAAGTGCTAGTGGAACGTATCACCAAACGCGGTGACACCGACATGATCCCGCGTTCCTTGGAGCTTCTTCATCAGCTTGAAAATAAAAAGGAAAACGCGCCACATTTGTACGACACAACCCATAAGGACTCGAACGTCATTATAGAGGAAATCGCGAATAACATTACGTATTATTATCCTTGACAGATCGTTTTGAAATTCTTACCATAAAGGAAAGAGATGTACGGAAGGGGAATCGAAAGCCTAACAATGTGGAATAACCTTTAATGAAAAAATTGAGCAATTGGATAGAGTCAGCTGTTCCGACCAAGGGATAAGTCTGTCCGTCCATCATTTCATTAAAGGGATACACATGTTGTGGAGTTGATACCCCACTTGAAACAGGTGCCTTTGGTGCACCTGTTTTTTTATGGGGAAAAACATCTCTTTTATCGAACCATACTTGTTTATACCCCAACAATTGGAGGGTTATTTTATGAATAGAATAGCAATTGTAACTGGCGCGAGCCGTTTGAAAGGAATCGGAGCAGAAGTATGCAGGGAATTGGCAAAAGTGGGACATTCCGTATTTTTTACGTATTGGTCGGCTTATGATGAAGAGATGCCATGGGGTTCTGAAGCTAGTGAACCACAACTTTTAAAAGAAGAGCTGGAGGGATTCGGTGTTCTGGTGGGCCTGATGGAGCTTGACCTCACAAATGTGGAAGCGGCTGATATGTTGTTTCAAAAAGTGAGGGAGGAACTTGGTGAGCCGAGTATACTTGTGAATAACGCAGCCTACTCAATCAACGATGATTATAGAACGATAACAGCGGAGGATCTGGATAAGCATTATCTTGTAAACATCCGGGCTACCACTCTATTAAGCAGTAGATTTGCTCAGCAGTTCACCTTTGGGAGCGGTGGGCGAATTGTTAACCTTACATCCGGCCAATTCCGCGGGCCGATGCCAGGCGAGCTTTCGTATGCAACTACGAAAGGCGCGATTGATGCCATGACGATAACGCTAGCGGCAGAGGTTGGGAAGCTTGGAATTACGGTCAATGCAATCAATCCGGGCCCGACCGATACAGGTTGGATGACAGAGGAAATCAAATCAGGTCTTTCAGGCATGTTTCCTTCAGGACGGGTAGGTTTGCCAAGTGACGTGGCACGGACTATTAAGTTTCTTGTCAGTGAAGAAGCAGAATGGGTGACAGGACAGATTATCCATTCAGAAGGCGGATTTAGGAGGTAGAGGGATGGGAGAGATAAGTGTTTGGTTGCAGTTAGTGGAAAGTTCGGATCGCTTGGAGTACTTGCCGTATTTGGTCATGGCGGATGAGAGCGAGAGCGTGGTGAAAGAGTATATTGCGGAAGGGCAAATGTTCGCGATTATGGTGGATAGCGGTACGGTGGCTGGTGTGGCCTTGTTTGTGGAAGATTCCGAGGGTGTGATTGAGCTGAAAAATATCGCGTTGGATCCACAGTTTCGTGGGCTTGGACTAGGGAAGCGCGTTATTAATCTGGCTTTTGAGATTTTCAAGGGACAGGGTTTTCGCAAAATGATAGTCGGCACCGCCAACTCCAGCATCGCCAGTCTTGCATTCTATCAGAAAGCAGGGTTTAGGATGGCGGAGATAAGGAAGGATTTCTTCTTAAAGTATCCGGAACAAATTATTGAGGATGGGATACAGGCGATGGATATGGTGGTGTTTGAGCGGGTGTTGCAGGAAGAGTGATAGCTCGTACGTAAGGCGCTCCATATGATGGAGCGTTTTTCATTTGGCGTTTTCCTCGAATGTGTCTAATTGTAAACAATATCCAACTCGTTTTTAACAAATTTTTCAAAAAACATTTGAGTATTCCGAACTATTTTGAAATAATTGGAGATAGAATGTAGTAGGTTGAAACCTTCCTTACACACCATCCGCCTATTGCTTAGAGGTGATAATGTTGAAAAAAACGATATTCATAGCTTTCTTTTCCCTGACTCTAGTTGGTTGCGCTTCAACCAAAGAGCCCATCCTCATAGAATCCACAGAAGAAGCATCCTGGGCATACGAATTTGTTCGAGTAGATGAAATCTCCTTTCAGCTGACACAGAAAGAAGCGGAGGAGAGTGCTAAGGGAGACCTAATTGGCGAAGTCCAACGAAATATTGTGGATATGGATACCGATGAGGAGTTAGTGGAGCAGCATCTAGATAGCAACTCCCTACCGCCCGGAACAGCCCTCTACAAACACACTGAGAACAACAACTTCATCCTATACGAGTTAGATGACAAATGCTATATCGCAGAAAAAAGAGACTGAATTTTGAAATTTTAGGGGGATCCAATGGAACTAAAGAAAGAATCGATTAAGTTGTCCGTTTCTGTTATTTTGGCTTTAATTTTCACCATCCTGCTTATTTTTTTCCCAAGAGGCGGGTACTATGGTGAGATCCCTATGAACCTGGAAGATGGTGCATTTCAAGGGTTTCAACTTTCTCTATTTTTTGAAGTGTACCAAACAAACATCACGCAGTTCTTTCAGCATATTTGGGAACACCAGAGTTTAGGGGGAACCATGTTCTCAGAGACTTCCGTGGAAAAAGAACTAATTAGGTACTATCCGAAAAGCTTACTTATCATTGTGATTGGATTTGTGGTCAGTATTATTTTCGGTGTATTAAAGGGGATTTTTGATTACCGCAATACATATACAAAAAAGAATCTGCTTGGGAACGGAACGACGTGGCTTTTTCAATCTATCCCTGACTTTTTCGTCGTGATTATCGCCTTTTATCTAGCATTCTACTACTTGCCGATGGGGATGATATTCAGCAATAAGAACTGGTACAGCTTTGCTGCGCCGGCCTTACTTGTTTCTATTTATCCAACGATGTATGTTGCGCGCATGACGTGTGTGTCGCTTTTGAACCAAGATGGCCAGGACTATATCCGCACGGCTTTTGCGAAAGGATTTAAAGTCACACAGGTCATTAACCGCCATATATTGAGAAACAGCGTGCTTGACTTGATCGCCCTCCTGCCGACCATCATGATGGTAGTTATCTCTAACATGTTGATGGTCGAGTACCTAACAGGTTATGCTGGGGCGGGGAATAGAATGTTCGTAGCACTTGGAGGAAGACAGAATACGGTTGGATTTGGTACTCCGGACATTGAAGCCGGACTCGTTTTTGGTTTCGCACTTTGCTTTATAGCAACCGTGCTTGTCGTTCATATTGTAAAAATGATCATGCTGACAAAACTCAGCCAGAAGGGAGCGTAAGGGATGCAGAAAAACACAGCGCTTTGGACCGGAGGATTTTTTCTTTTTGTGTTAATTTTGGTGGCCGCATTCGGCTCTTCTTTTTCATATTAAAAAAAGTACTTGAAGGCAAACGAATAATTTTTCCGGAGGCTGGAGGTATCATATCAGCGCCTTTCCCTCCATCGGCCGATTTCCCGCTTGGCTCTGACCATGAAGGAAGAAATATGGTAAGTCTTCTTGTGATGGGAGCCAAGGATACATTATTGCTCATTTTTTTAATAACCAGTATTCGTTATGTTGTAGGCGTGGTGCTTGGTGCGATTGCATCGATCGGTGGACGCGTGATCTCAAACGTCCTTAATGTGTGGGATCAGATTTTCTCCAGCATGCCGGTAATTTTCTTTGCCATCTTAGCATTTAATCTGCCTCTATTGATTTATGCGGAAAACAGGTTCTGGATTGTTATTTTCAGCATAGCATTGGTGGAAGTAGGGCGCGTGGGCGTGACAATCCGAGATCAATTAATTCATGTGAAAAATAAACCGTATGTCGATGCTGCGAGGACCGTTGGATTATCAAACTTCGGCATTGCCAAGAATCACTTCCTACCGATTTTGCTGCCAACGATGCTTGTTAATTTTTGTTTTGATATTGGAAGAGTGGCGCTAATCATCGGCCAGCTCGGGATTTTCTCCATTTTCATTACGATGCAATTTGTGGAGGTTCCACCAGGCGGGATGTATGACCTAGTTAACACGAGCTTCAACTGGCCGACAATTTTAGGAGATGCCCGCAAAGATATCTATACAGCCGTATGGATTCCAGCCGCAGCGGCATTCTCGATCATGTATGTCATTTTGACATTCAATATTTTAGGTGAGGGATTGAGAAGGCACTTTAGTCGTTTTGGGGTGTGATGTAGGATGAGAAAGTATATCTTACTGTGTTTAATGATTACCTTTTTGCTGGTGGCTCTACTAACTAACCCCAGCAAGGAAGAGTACCTTGAGATGACAGGGGAACCATTTTATGAAAAGCTTCCGGAGGGGCTGGAAGTAGAAGTGGAGCGCGTGAACTTCTATCTCTTTTCAGCCTACACGCCTGTAGTTGCGGGGGAACACGGTATAACCCATCTGGGGGTCTATGGAAGTTTCTTTCAAATATCTAACGGTCAATTCGATTACCCGGGTTGGTTAGAGGTGTTTAATTGATTTTTGAGTGAGAGGAGGATGTAATTGGATTACAATGAATACAATTACAAACAACCACATTCCGATAGCCGCGGACACACTCCAACTCGTCATAGCTGGGATACGAGTGAAGTAACCCTTGGGACCTGGATTGTTGTTTTGCTTCTTTTGGCAATTCCTTTTGTTAACTTTATCGTTTTAGTGGTTCTGGCATTCGGTGATCATAACGTGAGCCTAAAGAACTTTGCGAAAGCGTCATTGATATTTATTGTGCTGGGGTTTTTCCTAACTATTCTGGGGGTAGGGTGTAGTTTTTGACATTCACTAATAAAGCGGGGTTATGAACATTAAGAAAATCATTCTGTTACTTGCTCTAGGGCTGTTACTTTTTTTGAGTAGGATATATTTAAGCGACCTGTTCTGGATAGTGATAGCAATAGAAGCATGCATTGTAACATACATTATTTTTAGTGTGATAAAAAGCATTATTGGCTTTAAAAATAAGAGTAGGGAAGATTTCAACATTAATATTAGGAAAGTCTTGGAGCAGAAGTTTGGTAAATCATTTTTAATAGAGTTTGTTATTATCGAGCTCAACGTTTTTTATTATTCATTACTAGTTTGGTTTAAGAAATCGAGAACAGCTGAACAGAATGGTAAAGCATTTACCTATCATAGAAGCTCAGAGATGAAAACCTTCATTATTGTGTTTGCTATTTTGATAACTGGAGAAGGCATACTTTTTCATTATCTTTTGCAAAAGTGGAATGAAGGTATTGCATGGATTTTTACCATACTGAATGTTTACGGCCTTCTATACTTGGTAGGGTTTTATAACTCAGCCAAACATCTTCCGCATATGATCACACAAGAAAAAATGATTATCCGACTCGGTTTCCAAAGTAACATTACCATAGATATCGCCAACATTGAACAAATCAACCGGGCTAAAGAAATCGAGTTAGGGATGAAAATTCCTAAAACTACATACTACTCTTTATTGAAACTTGATACCCCACATGCTGAGATTACCTTGAAAGAGCCGGTGGAGATGAGGGGGTCTTACGGGATGAGGAAAATGGTAGATAAAGTAGTGTTTAGGGCAGATGACCGAGATGAACTATTAAAAGAGATCAAACTAGTAATGACTTCAGGCTATAAACCTCATGCCACTCAGAAATGATTCTTTCGAGACAGAGAGCGGTTCTCTAAGCCTGAAACCAGCTTGGAAAGAGGAAAGCGGTAACAGAGAATCAATCTCTATAATCCCCTCAACAAATCTCACCATAAATGGTCCAGCATGGAACTTTTTCCTAGTCCATTTCGTATAATTAGTAGGAATAATCATAAAAGGGGATATGGGGAAGATATGGAGTGGTTGGTGATGTTTATAATTTGGGGTGGATTGATGTTGTATTTTATCATTCCTTTCCATAAAAATGATGAAGTATCAACAAATGTACCATCTATGAAAGTAGCCGTGAAATTAAGCCTTCAAAGAGTTACTTTTCACCGAAAGTTCCTTCTAGCAATTTTCCTCTTAATACTCAGCTATCTCGCAATCTGGTATAGTTTCAAGGACATGACCTGGTATAACGAGGCACATGGAGTACCCAACCACATAGATGCTGCAGAAACATTATCTTTTTATTTAATAGCAGTCACCCTTTATACCCTTCTACTCTATAGCGCAGCAGTTGTTATGCGGGCTTTCTCGTATATGAAAGAGTTTTAATAATAATACTAGGTTTAAATATCTTGCTTTATTTAATTTATAGTAGAAGGTAATAGGAGTTGTACAAGATGGGATTATTTTTTCAAGATAGAGAACATAAGGGTAGCTCAAAATTGTTAAATGGAATTAGGATCGTTTTTGTGATTGGAGTCTTTGCTTTATTGATTATAGGATTAGTAAATGACTTTAGTTTCAAATACACAGGCCTAGCGTTTATCTTGCTGGGTGTGACCAACATAATGAATGGTGCTGAATCTCACTATTACGGGGAAAAGAAAAAAGTTTATATCACAGAATATCTGTTTGGCTTCTTGCTTTTTACAATAGCCATAACCTATTTAAGCTAGATGTGAAACATGCGAAAGGAGAGGGGAAAGTGGAGAATAGTATATCATTACGTGGAATAGTTAGTTATGAAGATTACAAGAAATATGTTAATTTTCATTGGAGAAAAATGAGAGTGTTATTTACTATTGTATGTGCCGTTATATATATACCTATTACTACTTATCTAGTTTACTTACCTTTAATTGGAAGGTTGATAGGTGCTATAGTGTTAGGGGTGCTTATTTGGTATATGATCCCCATACTTAATAACTTTAAAGTAAAGCAGGAGTTTAAAAGTGATCAATTAATCAAGAATGAAATGTCTATTACGGTAAGTCCTGCAGGGGTACAGCAAAAAGTGAAGAATAATGAAGCAAACTTGGACTGGGACGATATAATAGAAATTCACGAGACGAAGGATATGTTCGTATTCTATATTTCTAAAAATAAAGCTATCTTGATTCCACAAAGTTTTCTAAGAGAGACGAGTGATAAAGAAACACTCAGGTCTATAATCAGAGAAAATGCAGTACCAGGCAAGGTGGAGTTGAATAAGGAAAGCGTATCATGAAGTTGTATGCGAAGTTATGAGATGAAAAACTATCTTGTTTTATTTGTGTGTGCTTCTCTTATTCTTTCAGCCTATAGTTCAAAGAGCAGTGGCACTTATATATATTGGACAGAAAAAACAGACAACCAGATTCAACGTTTAGATCAAGCAAAAATAAAATACGAAATTAGGCATGGAGATATCTGGATTAGGGAAAAGGATAATAGAAAAGTTGTGGCGTGTTGTAGCTGAGGAGAGCTATAATGCAGTAAGAGTCTAAAAAATTTATCTTCTAACATTCAGTGGATTAGAATGGTAGGTGCAAAAAAATGAATGAATCTGTTCCACATTCCGAGACAGGAAAGCTAAATAGTAATGCTATTATTTCTTTAATTCTTGGTATCATATCGATAGTTTGTTGTGTCATTAGTTTTTTAAGCATGCTTTTTGCAGTTCCAGGATTTGTCCTTGCTGTGATTGGGTTGAATGAGATTCACAAAACGGATCAATCAGGACGAGGGTATGCAAAGGCAGGTTTAATATGCAGCCTTGTCGGAATCATTTTGCCTCTCATTATTATCCTACTTAGCTTGTTAATATTTGAGTCGACGGATTTCATTATGGACGTGAGTTAAGAAGAAAAGGACAACCTTTGTTGGATAAAAAGGGTGGTCCTTTTTTATTCTTCTATAGTAATTTTTAAACAAACGTATGATTAAGAAAAGTTCAAAGCTATGGGGCTGTAGGGAGAAAACAATTTTTTAAAGATTAACTTTTCAAAAAGGAGTAGTGGTATAATTCACAAACCTGCCATTATTCATGTCTAAACGACAAATTTCCCGGGAAAACTTTATTTTGGAATAGGTTTTTTTAAACAAACGTTTGTTAAAGAAAAAAATAACCCCTTGGTAGAGAAGGGGTTCAGCGAAAAAATCAAAATTAACTTTTGAAAAAGGTATGGTGGAAAATTGCCTTTTTTCCAATGAGGGAAATTCCACGTCCTCTTGTCGAATTTTAAGGTGCTTGAAAGCCAAAAATCGCCACAAAGAGTAATAATCCCCACCCGCAAATACTAAGTAAGTTTGCTGCAATGAGCCAACCTTTAGCCCAACCTTTTACTTTTATTAGACTCACCAGTAATCCTATAACACCAAAAGCAATAGGGATGAAGAGGGTTACTCTGTTGAACAGCTCAACCATTGCTGCACCCCAATATGTCATAAAGGCAATCAAAGGAATGACAGATAATATAAAGAAAAGTGACGCCAAAATAGTGGCTAGCTTTTGCATAAACTCCCTCCTTATTCCATTAACTTATGCTGCGGGGAAAACAAAAACACCACTGTTAACAGAAATGGGTGGGTGGAGGTGCCTGTCCCCGTAGCCCGCTAAGCTCGTAAAATCTTCTCCATTGCTTTTCCTTTTGCTAATTCATCAATCAGCTTGTCTAGAAAGCGGATTTCTCTCATGGTTGGTTCTTCAATGTTTTCTACTCGTACGCCACAAACGACTCCTTTAATTAAGTTCCGGGAAGTGTTCATATGGGGTGCTTCTGCAAAGAAGGTTTCAAAGTCCGTTTTCTTTTCCAGCACCGTTTCTAACTCTTCCTGACTGTAGCCTGTCAACCAACGAATGATCTCATCGACTTCTTCTTTCGTACGGCCTTTTTTCTCTGCCTTCGTAACGTAGTGGGGGTATACACTTGCAAAACTCATCGTATAGATTCTGTGCTTTTCCATCATTTATCCTCCCTTAAAGATTCTTTATTTTATTGTATCATGCAAAGGTTAGAATGATGTACAAACCTTTGTCAGTATATATAACATGTAAAGATTATAGAAGGGTGGAGATGTTTTGTTTTTTCATATGAAGGAATTACAGTATGAGGCAAAACCGGATAAGCCTGATCCCATATTCGCTACAAGGCTGCAAGAAATATTGGGAGGACAGTTTGGGGAGATTTCGGTTGCTGTTCAATATCTGTTTCAAGGCTGGGGAGCAAGGAGGCATGATAAGTACCGGGATTTATTGATGGATACTGGGACAGAGGAGCTTGCACATATTGAGATGCTTGCCACAATGATTGCAAGACTGCTTGATAATGCACCCGTAAAAGCTCAGGAAGAAGCAGCGCAAAACCCTGTAATGGCAGCGATTATGGGTGGGATGAACCCGCAATATGCCATTGTATCCGGACTCGGGGCGTTGCCTGTCAATAGTGTTGGTGTACCGTGGAACGGGGGATATGTCATCGCAAGTGGAAATCTTCTCGCCGACTTCAGGGCAAACCTGAACGCCGAAACACAAGGGCGTCTGCAGGCAGTCAGATTATATGAACAGACAACGGACCGAGGAGTAAGAGACATGTTATCGTTCCTGATTGCCAGGGATAGAATGCACCAAAATCAGTGGTTGGCAGCGATTCAAGAGCTAGAAGCACAAGAAGGAGTAATCGTTCCAAGTACCTTTCCGACGACAAAGGAAAAGTCGGAAGTCTCACATACGTTCATTGCTTTATCGGAAGGGGAAGAGAGCAGCAAAGGAAACTGGGCAAGTGGCCCTGCGCCAGACGGTTTAGCAAATTTCCAATACTTAAGTATGCCAGGTGCATGGGGAGGAAAACCAATCCTGAATCCTGCTCCTCCAGCGTTGCATAATACACCGCCATCTGTAAAATAAAAAAAGAATGCTCGGTTGCGATGGTTGCAATCCCGAGCATTCCTTTAATTTAACCTTTTGAAATTTCGACAATTCCTTCTTCCTTCAATGCTACTTGACCTTGCTTATTCAGCTTCACTTTCTCATCATCCTTCAAGTTTGTGAACACAATCGGTGTCATCATAGATGGCGCATTCTTCCCGATGAAGTCCATATCGAACTTAAGGAGTTCTTGCCCCTTGGTTACAGAATCACCCTGGGCAACCAGTGCTTCAAATCCTTCACCCTTTAGATTAACGGTATCAATCCCTACGTGGATAAGAATTTCATGTCCTTCATTGGACTCAATCCCAATCGCATGCTTGGTTGGGAACAGGTTAACGATTTTCCCGTCAACTGGTGAGACGACAAGTCCTTCTGAAGGCTCAATCGCAAAGCCGTCACCCATCATTTTTCCGGAGAAGACTTGATCTGGCACATCGTCGAGCGGTTTGATTTCCCCTTTGATAGGAGCGATAAATCCGCCTTCTGTAGACTTGGTTTGCATTGCATCCGGATTGATCTCTTCAATTTGCTGCTCGACTTCTTTGTTGGAGTCGGTTTTAGCAGGACGAGGAGTTTTGCCATCCATAATGTCCTTGATTTGTGATTTTAGCGTATCTGATTTTGGACCAAAAATTGCTTGGATATTGTTACCGACTTCTAGAACGCCGGAAGCACCAAGCCTTTTCAAGCGAGCTTTGTCGACCATGGAAATTTCGTTAACCGATACGCGAAGCCTTGTGATACAAGCATCCAAATGGGAGATGTTTTGCTTTCCACCCATTGCCTCCAATACATCATGTGGGAGGTCACCGGCAGTTGTCGGAGAGGCTCCGTCTTCATCCTCGTCCACATCCTCACGACCAGGAGTTGCAAGGTTGAATTTTGTGATAGCGAAGCGGAAACCGAAATAGTAAATGACCGAGAACACAAGCCCGACCGGTATCACCAGCCACCAGGCAGTTCGGTTAGGCACAACCCCAAACAACAGGTAGTCAATGACCCCGCCTGAGAAGGTCATCCCTATTTTTACATCTAAAATATGCATCACCATGAACGAAAGTCCGGCAAACACAGTGTGAATCGCAAATAACACTGGTGCGACAAACAGGAACGAGAACTCAATTGGTTCTGTAATCCCAGTTAAAAAAGAGGTAAGAGCAGCAGATGCCATGATTCCCCCAACCACTTTCTTCTTTTCAGGACGCGCCGTGTGGTAAATCGCGAGCGCCGCAGCAGGAAGTCCAAACATCATAAACGGGAATTTCCCTGTCATGAATGTACCGGCAGTAGGCTCGACCCCATCACGAAGCTGGGCAAAGAATATCGCTTGGTCCCCGCGGACAATGTTTCCAGCTTCGTTCGTATAGGAGCCGAACTCAAACCAGAAAGGCGAGTAGAAAATATGGTGTAGTCCAAACGGAATCAAAGCACGTTCAATCACACCAAAAATAAAGGCAGACAATGTTAAGTTGGTGTTAATCATGCTTTCTGAAAGTGTGTTCAATCCACCTTGAATCGGCGGCCATACAAAGGACATCAGGATTCCAAGCACCACTGCAGAGGCAGCTGTAGCAATCGGGACGAATCGCTTCCCTGCGAAGAATCCAAGGTAGGATGGAAGCTCGATATTGTAGTACTTGTTGTACATGAATGCCCCGAGGATACCGACGATTACCCCGCCGAACACCCCACTCTGAAGCGTGTTGATGCCGAGTACATTCGCGTATGCCGGGTCATCAAGCATTGCGTCATCCACGCCAAGCACAACACCCATGGTCGCATTCATGATGAGGTAACCGATGATCGCGGCAAGTGCTGCAACCCCCTCACCACCAGCAAGTCCAACTGCAACCCCAACGGCAAAAAGAACAGGAAGGTTACTAAATACAATTCCACCGGCAGCATCCATGACGCTCGCCACTAACTGGATCCAATCTGCTCCAAGGAACGGCATCAACTCCAGTAAATTTTCCTCTTTCAATGCAGCCCCAAGCGCAAGCAAAATCCCCGCCGCCGGTAGGAGCGCCACCGGAAGCATTAAGGCCTTCCCGACCTTCTGCAACACACCAAATAACTTCTTCAAAGGCACTACCTCCTAAATATGTAATAGTCAAAGTGCTTTTAATTTCCCCTAATTAGTGAGTTTTAAACAATGTGTCGCCGTGCCTGTCTCAAAAGGGTTTTGGCATCAACTTAGAGCATTTTGGCACGAACTTGGCAGTTTTCCGCACTAACTCGAAGCGTTTTGGCATCAACTCACCCTGTTTTGGCACAAACTTTAGGTCATGCAAAATAAATGTACAAAGAAAAGCATAATAGTTTATTAATTCTGTTGATATTTACATATATAGGAATTATTTTTAATGAGGAGGAGATTTCAGGTGGACATAGCAACGTTATTTATAGATTTATCTCGCAATATTAAGGGTTTTTTCTTCAATGAAGACGGCATTTTGGATAAAACAAGAATGGTAACCGGTTCTGCTGTCATCCTATTTTTGATAGGTGGAATTGGGTATTTGTCTTATCGCTTATTTGTTTAAGGATCCAGCCTTGTTCTCCTACACAAAATATCCAGTTGACTGGACACTGATTAGTGTCATATAATCAAGACACTAATCGGTGTCGTATTTATTGAAAGGAGGAAGAATATTGAATCTAGCCCTTCAAGAAAGAGATGTGTATGTGGCTATTGCAGATCCAACAAGACGAAAGATTATCCGATTGTTAGCTGAGTCAGAGGAACTACCACTCTACGAACTCACCCCACATTTTGACATGGGACGTACTGCCGTATCCAAACATTTATCTGTCCTGAAAGCAGCAGACTTAGTGACAAATCGTAAAATAGGGAGAGAAACAAGGTACAGGCTTAACCCAGCGCCTTTAAAAGAAGTTCAAGATTGGCTGGCGTTTTATGAGCAATTCTGGAATGAAAGTGCGATGAAACTAAAGAAGTTATTGGAGGAATAAAAAATGGCCAATTTATCATTAGATTATCAATTTAAAAGTCCCATCGACAAGGTTTGGAACGCTTTAACCCATTCAGAAACACTTGCACAATGGGTGATGGAAAACAATTTCAGACCCATCGTAGGCTACAAATGCCAGTTTCAAAATGAAGAGATTGGATTGGTTGTAAATAGTGAGGTTTTAGTTGTGGACAAGCCCCATAAATTATCTTACACATGGGTTGGAGGTCCCATCGACACGATCGTAACCTGGACCTTAAAAGAAGAAGGCGGAACAACTCACCTCCACTTGGAGCATACAGGATTTGAAGAAGAGAACCAAGCTTACTTTGGAGCCAAGTATGGTTGGGCCATGATGGTAGAAGGATTGTCAGAAATTCTAAGAGAAGTTTAAGGGGGAACTAGTATGGGTTTTAAAGATGCACTTTCTATTTTTAAGAAAAGTGAACTTGTTTTTTTGGAAAGAGTAAAAGAATCAGAAAAGATCTATTCTTTTCTATTTAAAAAGGATCAAGACCTCACGTGGAAACCGGGCCAGCATGGGTTATTTACGATTACACACAAGAAAATTAAAAATGGAACAAAGCCTTTCACGGTATCTTCCACTCCAAATGAGGGCGTGGTAAGGATCACTACAAAAATTGGTGATAACCCAAGTGAATTCAAGCAAGCGTTACTGGATTTAGAACCAGGGATGAAAATCAGCATGAGTGGCCCGGTAGGCTCCTTTTATGTCAAAGAAGACAGCGCTGCACTGTTCATCGCAGCAGACATCGGCATTACCCCGTTTCGTGCAATGATTAAGCAAATAGAGGAAGAAAATAGACAGAATCAGGTCAAGCTCCTCTATTTCAATAACGAAAATGTACACATCTATAAAGAAGATTTCAAGAATGTTGATGTCGACTTTATCACGACAAAAGAACAGTTGTTGCACGAAATAAGTGCATTCGCGGAAAAACATAAAGAAAACGGTCAATACTTTGTTGCAGGGTCAAAGGGTGCAGTAAACATGGTAGTCGAGCACTTGAAGAGTAAGAATATAGCCAAACGTAATATCAAGAAAGACGTTTTTGTGGGTTGAGGGGACAGGCACGGTGACCCGTTATTGTGGAATATTAAAGAATGTAGCCTAAGGCAAGTATAGAGATAAGCTCTATGCTTGCCTTTTTTGTTTTTGAAAAATCACATTATAGAAGACGAATACCAGGCCACAATCAAAGATAAACTATCAAGAAAACGACATAGAATGGAGCCACATAGATGTTAAAACTATTAGTCGGCCTGCTATTAATGATGCCACTTCAGCCCCTAAATACGGAAAGCGATTCTATTGCCTCCAATTATAAAAGTTCAGGCTTCACCACAGTTGAAAAAGCTACATTTCAATATGAAAAGCAGTCCAAATTGCACGCGACGCCTCCAGAATCTATTCCCTTCAAGCCAACACATTCTTTTGGAAGATATATCGACAGGGGCTATTACAAAGGGAAATTACAGCTGGAATATGTGGATTCTAGTAATATGGACGTTTTAGTAGTCTGGATAGCTGAAGAAGAGCATGAAGATTTTCCTTTCATTATTTCGAAACAACTATCACTTAATGGCGGGATAAGTGGAACATATATGGAAGGAAAAGATCATGCTTGTGTTTCAAAGCTTGCTTTTGAATATGAAGGAAGTCATTACATGATTGAATATATTCGTGCACTTTCAATGCCATATGTAAAAGAAGAATCGCTTATAGAAGTAGCCAACTCCATTATTCATTAATGGTATTTGCGTAGAAATTATTACCATCTACTCACCTATATGATACTATTAAAATAGACGGAATATTCCTTTATTAAATAGTAGGGAGATGGGAACATGGAGTTATTTCAAAGCCAGTATGATTGGATTAGACGCACAAGGGAACCATTATTTACATATTGTGAAGGGATGTCTCATGCCGACTATGTCAAAGAAATGGAAGCCTTCGGTGGAGATTCAATCCGAAATCTTCACGTACATATTGCGACCTGTTATCATTTTTGGCTAGGTACACACGGTCTTGGAAAAACAATCGCCAAAACAGACCCGCAAGACATCAAAACCGTACAAGATATGAGAGAGCTTTTCCACAAGACAGACGAGATTGTGGAGGGGTTTTTGCGGAAATATGAGGGGAACTGGGATCATATAATTCCATATACTCTTAAAAGTAGCGGTGAAACCCTAGACTTTAGTGCACTTTGGCTTTTTACCCACACAATCACCCATGAATTTAACCATAAAGGACAAATGGTCAAAATTGGCCGCCAGCTAGGTTATATCCCACCTGATACAGATCTGATTGCGCCGGAGGTAAATACATGTCAGTCTTAACGAGAAATCAATTGGAGGTTGTGGAACAGTCAGAAATTGATGCTTTGGAAGATAGGTTGAAGAGGATTGCCAGCTTAAATGATAATGAACGTGGCGTGGAGCTGAAACGGTTTGGAAATGCTGTTGCCTTCTCTGTTAAAAACATCCCAGGTCCTTCTTTCAATACGGCAAAAGGAATCAGTGGAGAAAATATAGGGGACTTAGAAGAAATAGTAGACTTCTATTCAAGTAGAGGCATTCCTGCTAGGTTTGAGGTGACACCAGGTAATGCCACCACTGATCTTTTGCGGAAGTTGAGTGGTATGGGCTTTTTTCAAAGTGGCTTTCATACCGCACTTTATCGGACTCTCTCTACAAAAGAAATGGCGTGGACTGTGACGGAGGACACCATCTTAGTAGAAAAGATCAGTCTTGAGGATTTCGGTATTTTCGGAGAGTTATACACGAAAGGCTTTGGTATGCCAGTTGCATTCAAGGACTATGTAACCACCAATAACAGGGTACTTGCCGAGAGTGATAAATGGAATTTCTATCTCGCTCGTGTTGACGGAGAACCAGCCGGAATCGGAGTTTTATTTAACGAAAATGATGTAGCAACATTGGCTGCTTCGGCAACGTTGCCTGAGTTTAGGAACAAAGGCGTTCAAACAGCGTTGATCCAAAGACGTATGCAACGAGCAGAGGAGGCAGGATGCCGTTATTTGGTTGGACAAGCGGCTTTTGGCAGTGTGAGCCAGAAGAATATGGAGCGAGCGGGATTGCGGATTGCTTATACGAATGCGGTTTGGGAGAAGGTTTGATTCCTAAAGTAATATAGGGTTTTACGTGCTGAGTTAGTGTCGTTATTTGTCGATTGGCATTTATCTGGCCCAAAGTGGCTTATAAAATGAAAAAGTGGCTTATAAATTTAAAAGTTGGCTTATAAAATGAAAACTTGGCTTATAAAATCGGGGGGAGGATGGTGCGTGTGTGCTTTAATGGGCATTTTTGCAGATTCTCTCCAAACTCCCTAGTATTTGAGCAATATTTTTGCACCCACCTCACTAAAATCATCATTTATTAACTAGCACAAGAGATTTTCAACTCAAAATACTCCTCTTTCCTATGCCGCATCCTCATCTTTAGTATAAAATGTACTCATCAGAAGAGAAAGGAAGAGATTTAGTATGTCCATAGTTGTTATTTACGGGGGAAGTCGTAAGCAAGGAAATACAGAAACTTTAACAAAGCACGCCATCCAGGGTATGGAAGTAGAAGAGATATATTTGAACAACCACAACATCCTGCCGATTATCGATATGCGCCACGATGTCGAGGGCTTTCAAAATCGAAACGATGATTATAACACCATAATCGAGCGTATCCTGCAGCATGATACGTTGATTTTTGCGACTCCAATCTATTGGTACAGCATGTCCGGGACGATGAAAAATTTCATTGATCGCTGGTCCCATTCGATGCGTGACGCTAATTTTCCAGATTTTAAAGAGAGAATGTCTACCAAAGCCGCATACGTTATTGCAGTCGGAGGGGATTCTCCATCTATGAAAGGATTGCCAATGATTGAGCAATTCAAATACATTTTTGAGTTTATGGGAATGGAATTTAAGGGTTATATTATTGGAAAAGGAAACCAACCCGGGGATATCCAAGAAGATAATGTTGCGTTGTTTCAAGCAGAAGCGCTTCGGGAAGAACTACGAGTAAAATAAGTTATTATCTACTCAATTTGTCCAAGAAACTCTCCCTTCTCTATCATATATTATTCTATAACGATAGAGAGGAGAGTTTTAATGAGTCACTATTATTATCAAAAATCCTCAAGGGATCATCGGGATTTTAGTAGAGTCCTGACCACCGGAGTCCAGAGAAGAGAACCAGAAACGTATTCTGCAGTTATCAACCTTGCCAATCTGGATCCAAAGATTACCCAACGCGTAACGGTGGAAGTGTGGGACTGGAGCAGCTATGTTAATCCGGTGAAATTACCAGTATTGATAGGTGACCGGGAAGTTGTCCGGTTTCCCTATAAAATTGCCCCAGAGAACCTTGCAGTCATGTACATATTTTTAGAACCGGAAGACGTCGTGTTCTATGAAGACCGCATCATTCAGCACTCTGGAAATGAGAACCTCGTAACCAACACCTATGGAAATAGAATCGAACTTACCGACCCAATCGAGAACCGCGTCCTGCAATCCCAACTAGTGCCACTTCACTTGAAGCATGGTTGCTAATGGTGAGCAGGAGAGCGGTTCTCCTGGTTTTATAGTGTTATTTTACAAAAAAGGATTTAAGTTACCGAGAATAGAATTATTATACATATGAATGAGGTGCTAGTTATTAACATTGTGAGGGTCTAACCATGGAATTTATTAATATGATACTTTCGGTTTTTATTTTATATATATATTACAAGCTTTTAAAAGCAGGTCTCCAATATCTTGATAAGAAAAACTTCTTTGTTGAGTTGAGAACTTTAGTAAACAGTATATTCATTTCTATCCTCTCAACCATTGTGTTGTTCCTTCCCATAAGGGAGGGCCTTCATAAATATTTTGCAATGGGAGGACTCACCGTTGTGGTTGTTTTATTGTTTTTATTAGTTTGGATAGGGTTAGCTAAAAAAATAAATCAACAACTCTATGAGAAATCAGTGAGGGTGTTGGAGAAGGTCCTAGCAACGATAATTTAGGAGAAGCAGGCTAATAAAATAATGACGAGTGGGTGACCAGTATAGATGAAAAATAGTAAAGACAAATTATTAGGCATAGTTGCTTGTGTGGGAGGCATAGCAGTTCTTTTCGCCATATATTTTTCTTTTGAAGAATCAAAAACATTCAAAGGATTTCCTGTACCAAGGTACGCGGAATTAACCTCAAGTAGTGAGAACCTCGAAGAATATGATTGGAGGCCGGCTTCAGAAGAAAATGGCTTACCACTAAGATATCAAGCCATCATCTGGTTATGGGGTTGGGAGGTCAAAGAGGTGATGGGAACCCTGACTGTTTATCACAAAGATGGGCAGGAAGTGGATGTCATTTCTCAGACTGATTATTTATCGCTAAGCACTGTTCCAGAATAACGAAATTTTCTAAGAGTGGGGGAAGAAAATGGAGTTCTTGCTGATTTTAAGTGTACATTTCATTATTGTGGGATCGGCTGTCATGTTGCTAAGCATTCTAATCAGTTTTTTTGCCAAGAAATTACCTGTCATCATAACCATACTTTTGTGCATGCTAATTGGATTTTTTTATGCAAATTTATTTGGATTAACGCATGTCGCGTGGCTTCAAGCCGTCTTTATTGGGGTAGTGTCGGCTGTGGGAATTGCGATGGTGAAGGTAGGAAGGTATGCAGGGGAGAAGGCGTTGAGGTTGGAGGAAGATTTTGGAGCTAAGGAGATTAACAAACGAATATAATCTGGGGTACTGTGGGTTTTAAGACCTCCGCTACTTAAAAAGTTAGACACTGAAGTCATAATAAGGGCGATAAAGACTTCTGTGACGTGAAAAATCGACCGGAGGGGTCATGAGAAGGGCTATAAAGACCTTTGGGACAAGAAAAGTAGGGAAGAAAAGTCTTTATAACGCTTATAAAGACTTCTACACCGAAAAAACTCGAAGCTACAGGTCTTTAACGAGCGACCAGCTGTTCGACAGCCCACACCGGGCTCGCCACTCCAGACAAAAGTGGGTCTGCCTGACCCTCCGACACCAGTGGGTCACCGTGCCTGTCCCCACAACCAACCCACTCAACTATACTTCAACTTCTTCCCCCCACCCTTTTTCCATTTCCTATGCATGATCAAGGTAACAATTCCAATCAACGCAACAAACAAAATGCTGATGAAGAAGCCGTTTCGGACGGTCTTTTCCGCGAGGGTTCCGCTTATGGCTAATAGCAACAGCAGCAGCCCCACTACGGAAACTACTTTCCCTTTCTTCTCTAACTTACAAGAAGAGAGCAAGATGAAAATCCAGTTATACAACAATAGCAACCCAGCAGCTGTGGTGATGTATTCAAACACCTTTCCAGGCAACACAAATGCACAAACGACCGATGCTGCTAATCCCCCCACTCCAAGTAAGAGGGAGGGGAGCGGTAACTCCCGAAATTCCAATTTTTTCTGAAATAGTTTTGGTGCATCCCCGTCCTTTGCCAAGGTGACCAAGAGGGTCGTTACGCCGAACAGTGCTGCGGTCATAGTAGAGAAGCCGGCAATGATAATGGCCCCGTTGAATACGTGTGGGAAAAAGGAAAGGTCGTAATTGGTCAGGGCAGTCACAAAGGGACTTTCCTTTTCGTTGAATGCTTCAAAGGAAGCCAGGCTAACGGCAAGCCCGAGTGAGCCTACATAGAGTATCATTAATAAAAACATCATGATTGTTCCGGCCTTCAGTGTATCTTCCTTCTTTTTCAGCTGGATGGCCATCAGCCCGATGACTTCAATGCCTCCGTATGCGTAGAAGGCATAAATAAGCGAAGACCATAATCCTTTTATTCCCAACGGCATCCATTCTTTGATGGTGTTCGGAAGGTTGCCGGGACTTGCCGCGGAACCTCCGCCATCCCCTTTTATCCAGCCAAAATAAATCCCAAGAGCAATAACAATGAACATCACAATCGCCGCCAACTTGATGATGGCAAACAGGTCTTCCATTTTATCGAACCCTTTTGTCCCAAGCATGACAACGAAAAGGGACAACAATGCGTAACCGGCAGAGAAAATCCAAAGCGGTATATCTGGAAACCAAAATTGGGACAACAAGCCTAGGGCAGTCAGCTGACTACCCATTATCAGTATATTGGAGCACCAGTAATTCCAGCCGCAGCTGAATCCCGCCCATTTGCCAAAAGCCTTGCCTGCGTAGTAGCAAAAAGAGCCTTCCTGTGGATCTTGAATGGTCATTTTAGCTAATCTGCTGTAGACGATATAGGTCCCGGCGGCGCCAATCAAAAAGGATAGGATAATGGAGGCCCCTGCAAGTTGGATTCCTAAAGAGGAACCAAGGAAAAAGCCAATGCCAATTGTGCATCCGATTCCTATTAGTGACAGCTGCCACCATGCTAAATCTCCTGATGTTGGTTTTGAATTGCAAGTGGCTTTTGACATGGGACTCTCCTTTTAACCAGCTACCATAGCGTGCTTTTCTTCGGTTTTACATTTTGGATAAAAATAAACACTAGGACTCCGATGACGATGGCCAGAGCACCAGAAATATAAAGGCTTAGTAGCAGATTTTCTTTCATGACGACTGACATGATTGGTGGACCGGCAGCGACTCCTATGAAACGAGAAGAGCTATAAAAGGATGAAATCGTCCCTTTCTCTTCCTTTTCAACATTTTCCGTAATCAAAGCATCTAATGTGGGCAGCATCGCCCCAATACTAATACCGATAAAACTAGATATCACAAGCAATAAGAATAGTTTTTCATTCAGATATCCAACAAAGATGATGGTTACGGCGATAACAGCAAGCGAAATCATCAGGATCTTTCTCATCAATTCTATATTTCCTTTGATTACTTTTCCCGTGATATAGGAAGAGACACATAGGGTAAATAATGGAACGGCTAAGTATAACCCTTTTTTTACACCGTGCAGGTCATGTGTTTTCTCGAGTATGTCTGATAGATAAAATAATAGGCCAAATAGGATCAGCATCGCGTAAATGCCGATGACGAAGGTGGTATAAATCCATTTTCCTTCTTTTTGAAAAATCTTTTTTGTATTTTGGATAAAAAGATGGAGTGCAAGTGGCTTGTCTTTTTTCTTAGGTACTTTGATGAAAAAAAGAACGAGCAGAATGGAAATCAGACTGAAAAAGGATATAGAAAAGAATGGAAGGTACCATAGGACAGCTGCCAAAAGGGAGCCTAAAATAGGGCTTAGAACCTTCCCGAATGTATTCGACGTCTCAATGATTCCCAAACAAGAACTGGTTTTCTCATCGTCATCCTGATACAAGTCTCCAACAAGCGGGAGAATGATAGGGGTCGCACCTGCTGCTCCAACTCCTTGAATGATGCGTCCGATGATAATCCATAAGTAAGGATCATCTATTTTCCAAGACGCGAATCCAGAAATCAACCCTCCGATAAGTGCCAGTATTAAACTAGGCAATATAATCATTTTCCTGCCAAACCGGTCAGATAAGTAACCTGCAATAGGTATCAAAAAAATGGAAGCAACAGAATAAGACGTGATGATCATACTGGATTGGAAGGAGGAGATGTCCAATTCTTTTTCGAGCATTGGCAATACAGGTATAAGCATGGAATTGCCCAGTGTCATAATAAGAGGGATGGAAGCCATGCTTATTATGCACCAAGCACTGACTTGTCCGATTTTCTTGTTTGTCACCTCTAACCCTCCAAAGTCTTTTCTATGATGTATAAAATGGGTTGCTTCGTTTACTTATAGCTTAAATGAAAACCCATCAATGGAATCGATTCTTCCGCGCCACCAGGCATGACTCTTGATAGGAGATGGTGTGTTTGCAGCGTTATACATAGCGTCTTTTAAATGAATAAAAGTAGCAATCATATCCTGCTTTTTCTTCTCCTCTTCCTCTTGCCGTTCACTGATATAGGCCTCTTTTAGGTCAGTGAATTTCTTATGTAGAACGTGCTTGAGGGTAGTATTTTCTACATTATCAGAAGAAGCGATGATTCCTTCATAATAAGTATGCGGGCCAACAAGTGTTCCGGCCACCACAGTTCCATTCATGTTTAATGTAATCCCTATCTCCACGCCGTCTTTATCTGTTAAATCAAGTAGCATTTGCAACACTGCATCATCAGTGGATACGTTTTCCTCTTTTTTCGCCAAGTTAACCCCTCACTTTATGTTTCTTCATCCGTTTTGTCACGCACATAGTTAGTATAGGTAAATAGGGGAAGGTTATTCTGGAAGTTTGTTCAAGTGAAGGCGGGAAAAGGCGTGCCGTTCTTATTCCTAACTTTTACAAAAACAACAATTTAAATGCCTCCACACCAAAATAAATGCCAAAACCAATCATTGATAAGGACGAAAAAATCGAAATGACCACAAGGAAATTGGTCGTTAATAGATTTCTTGCGATGCTTGAAATGGTGGCCATGAACACATCCCACAGTAAAATACCGCAGATGATGGCCGCACTATAAATAGCCAATTGACTGCTGGAAAAAGAAGAAGCGGTTTTTGCTAAAACAGACCCATATATCCCTAGCCAAAAAAGAATCGTAAGCGGGTTAGAAATCGAAAGGAGGAAGCCAGAAGTCCAGGATCGAAGCAATGATGTTTTTCCTCTTGGTCCATCCACAAAAGTCGACTTCCCACTTTTTATCAAACTTTCGATTCCTGTATACGTAAGCACAAAAAAGCCGAAAAGCCATAAAAATGCCTGCATCATTGGCTGTTCAATAAAATGAATCATCCCCATATAAACAAGCAGCATATAGCATATATCAGCGACGAGTGCCCCTACCCCAAATATCCAAGCATGTCCAAAACCAAGTCGCAATCCTTTATCCAACTGTGCAGCATTGACCGGTCCAATAGGTGCTGCCAGTGATATCCCTAAGAATATGTAAGTAAATATAGAATTCATTTTGTAGCCCTCCCCATCATCTCCTTACATTTCTATTCAATGAGGAGGGGTTGTACCACAATTTTTCACATTAAAAAGAGCCTGGAAACTCGAGCTCTAATCAATCGTTCCGTATGGCATTCACAGCGGCTTGCGTCTCTTTCAAGCGCCTTAGCATATCTTTTGCATGTTGCTCTTCAGACGTAGGAGAAGAGTTTTCCGGTGCATCTTTCAACGCTTGTTCCACTTTTTCAATGGCCTGTTGTGAATATCCGATATTATCAGAGTTGCTTTCCAATTGTGTCGCATAAACGGCCTTGTCAGCTTCTTCTAAAACTTTTTTTAACTGGTCCATGTCCACTTCTCCTTACAAACAATTTGTGAAAATTAGTCTATGCAACTTACACGGAATTTAAAAACGTTTCCCTTGGCCAATTAAAAATCCTTTCCCTAGGTAACAATAAAAACATTATTTTAATATAGGGGGATTTGTTATGTCTTTATTTTCTAAAAGTCCGATGAGGCCGCTCGCCAGCAGTGAGTTTGATGTGCTAAAAAAAGTGATTCTCTGTAAACCGGAGTATATGACAATACGGGAAGTCATCAATGAAACGCAGAAAAAGTTTAAAAATGAAGGCATTCACATCGAGATTGCGATGGCACAGCATAAAAAGTTCGTGGAAACATTGGAGGAGCATGGAGTGGAGGTTATTCTGCTACCTGCTATTAAGACGTTCCCAGAACAAGTATTCACCCGTGATATCGGCTTCACGCTTGGTAATATTCTTTTTGTCGCGGAAATGGCCAATAAAATAAGGCAAGGCGAAGAAGAGGTCCTGAAAAGTATGCTGGAGCAACAGGAAATCTCCTATTTAAATTTAATGGGTGACATGATTGAAGGCGGAGACGTCATCATCAATGGGGAAACGGTATATGTTGGACTGAGTAACCGGACGAATGAGGATGCGATCGAACACCTTCAAAGCATCCTGCCGCATTATGAAGTAGTGAAGGTGCCATTCAAAGAAAAATATTTACACCTGGATTGCGTGTTCAACATCATCTCACCGAAAGAAGCACTTTACTATCCAGAAGCATTTACACAAAAAGAACTGGACATCCTTTCGTCGCGCTTTGAGCTAATCGAAGTAACGGATGAGGAACAGTTCACCCTTGGCACCAACGTACTCAGCATCGGCAAGAAGAAAATCTTCAGCCTACCCGTAAATCCTAAAGTAAACGCAGAACTAACTAAGAGGGGCTTTGAAGTAATTGAAGTCGACATTATCGAAATAATTAAATCAGGTGGGTCTTTCCGTTGTTGTACGTTGCCTATCCTTCGTAGGTAGGGGGGACAGGCACCATAGCCCACTTATGTGGCCTGTAAAATGGAAAATGTATTTTTCTTATAAAACGTGATAGTTGCCCTCTTATCCACTATAATTAAAAGAGGAGGTGATAACATGGAAAAGCAAATTTTGGAGCTGCTGATCGGATTGGATTCGGAAGTTAAAGGGATGAAGTCCGAGATGAAAGACCTGAAATCAGAAATGCACGCGCGATTTAATACTGTAGATGAGCGATTTAATGCTGTAGACGAACAATTTAATGCTGTAGACGAGCGGTTTAATACTGTAGACGAACGCTTTAATGCTGTAGACGAACGCTTTAATATCGTGGATGAACGTTTCAATTCTGTTGACGCACGTTTTGATACTATGGAAGCAAAGCTTGACGGAATTGGAAATCAATTTGAATTAACGAATGAGTCCAGGATAAATGAGGTAGACTTCCTAGACAATAAGGTGAATAGACTTGAAAAAGAGATTTTCATCATGAAGAGTAAAAGTAAAAGTTAAGGTGGCTCCTGCATAACCCTCTATAAAACCTCAAAGTGTTTACTTCCACCTTGAATACTTCAGGAAAAAACTATACTCAAAGTGAAAAGACGCTTCCCGTTCAGAAGGGAAGCGTCTTTTCGAGTGCACTACATATTTTTAAACACGGTAAGTTTGCTTTCCGCAGGCTTTCGTTCACGTTTTGGCGGCACCTGTTCAAAGTACCCCATATGCAAGAACCCAGCTATTTTTTCACCAGGCTGTACGCCTAAAATTTTATGAACTTTTGGATCGTATATATGCGGGTTTGTCTTCCACACGACGCCAAGCTTTTTCTCCCAAGCAAGCAGCTGGAAGTTCTGAATAAGGCAACTTACAGCACCGAAGTTTTCCTCCCATTGCTTTTGTCTAGGATCCTCTTCCATTACCACAATCAAGAAGGCAGCCGGTTGACTAAAATAATTTCTTCTATTTTCCTGCATTTCTAGTGGAAATGTTTTAACCAGTTTTTCCACAAAACCATTCTTCTCACTTGAGGACACAAAAATAAACCGCCACGGCTCCCGCAGTCCATGGTTTGGTGCCCAGACTGCATCGTCCAGGAGCTCTAGTACGATTTCGTGTGTCACTTCCTTGTCGGTATATCCAGCTTTTATAGAACGTCGCTCACGAATGGTTTGAGCTAAGGATGATTTATTTTTCATTAGATTGTCTCCTTTTACCTTTTTTAAGATGATTGTGATTATCATTATCAATTATATTGTAGTATAGATTTTTATGTAATTCCATATCTATGGGAGAAAAGCGGAAAGGTTCTTATGTAAAAGTAGTGACTTTTCAAAGAAAGTTGTAACATTTTCCAAGTGTATTCGTAATTATTAGTAGAGAAAGAAAGGAGATCAGCCCATGTCAAAAAACATATACATCGTCAGGCATTGCCAAGCCCAAGGGCAACCAGCAGAATCACAGCTTACAGAAGAAGGATTCAAGCAAGCTGAAGAGTTAGCCAGATTCTTTTCCAACATACCAGTGGACAGAATTGTATCAAGCCCTTTTTTGCGCGCCATCCAATCTGTTGAACCATTTAGTAAGAATAGGAACATAAGCATAGAGGTCGATGATCGCTTGGCTGAACGCACGCTCAGTGCCGTAGATTTACAGGACTGGATGGAAAAATTGAAAGCAACCTATGAAGATTTGGAGTTGAAATTTGAAGGTGGGGAATCGAGTAGGGAGGCGATGGACCGTATAGTCAGCGTGGTAGAAGAAGCGTTTGAAACTGACGCGGAAAACATCGTTGTGGTCACACACGGAAATATCATGTCATTGTTGTTGAGAAACTACCAAGAAAGCTTTGGATTTGAGGAGTGGAAGGAACTTAGGAATCCGGATGTGTTTCTTTTGAAAAGAGATGAGGAGACAGGTGAAGTGACAGTTGAAAGGATATTGTGACATGGATGTTAATATTTTCATAAAAGTGATACCTTTTCAAACCTAAATCGTCAAAATGATTGAGAGATAGAAAGGGGGACTTTGTGATAAAAGACGAAATGAACTTTGAAGATATATATCAGAAGCTAAGTGATAAGGTTTATGGCTATATTTACTTGATGATTGGAGAGGCAGAGACTGCGGAGGATTTAACGCAAGAAACATTTCTAAAAATCTATAACAATATGAGTTCTTATAGAGGGCAATCTTCTATCTCTACTTGGGCTATTGCCATAGCTCGTAACAAAACGATTGATTATATCCGCCAGAAAAAAAGACGTTCCTTTTTTTCGCTGCAAAAAAAATCGCTTGTTGATCATTCGGATACACCTCTTGAAATTTTAGAAAAAGGGGAATCGGTGGTAGAACTATTTAAGGGCATAAACCAACTAAAGTTTGATTATAAAGAGGTACTGATTCTCAGAAAAATAAAAGAACTTTCTATTAAAGAAACTGCATATGTCTTGGGGTGGGAGGAAACAAAAGTGAAAGTGACCACCAGCCGTGCATTAGCAGCTCTTAAAGAAAAAATACATAGTAGAAAGGGGTATTTTTCTGATGAATCATCTGGATAAAAATGAATTTCAGAACGAGTTTCAAAAGTTAAGTAATATTCCTCGGGATGAAGCTATAAAGCAAAACACTTATATGAATATCATTAATAAGAAGAAAAAATCTGCAAATTTAATACCTCATATTTATAAATTGATTATACCTCTCGCTGCTGCCTTAGTTATTAGCATATATGCGTTAAGCTCATTAACAGATTTGACTGGTCAAAATCAAGATAGTTCTTCGAGTGCAATGGAATATCAAAGTATCGCCAATATCAATCCAGAAAAAATCACAAAAGTCTATGCAGCAAAAGCGGAAGAATTAAAAACCTTTCAAGCTAAAGTGCTTAATGGGGTTCCATATCTTGGTACGAAACTTTTTCAAGCAGATGAACAATGGCACAAAGATGTATCAACAATTCTAGCTAACACTAAGCTAGTATCTGAGGGACCAACCAGCACCCCTGATATAGATTTAGTTGTTGAATCGGAAAAGAATACCCCGTTGAAATTAAAAATTTGGTTCAGTCAGAATGGTAAAGGTTATATTAGTGAATATAATTCAAACCAATTTTATGAAATCAGGGAAGATCACCTATTAAAACTTGTCATTAGTACACAGGATCTATTGGAGTAGCCCATATTAGGATAGAGGCCACCGTGGCGACTTTGAAGCACCTTGAAATTTGTTTATAATAAAATAAAGAAATCCTTAATGGAGGTGCTTTTCATGAGCACAAGGGAAGATGTTATCAGAATTATAAAAGAACTGCCCGAAACGGCAACAACTGAAGATATCATGCGCAAACTATATGATCGTTTGAAAATAGAAAAAGGTATTAATGAATTAGATCGGGAAAATTCAGTCTCCCACCAACAGGTAAAGGAAACAATGAGTAAATGGCTGAAATAAGGTGGTCGCCAAGTGCTGTTCAAGATTTAGAGGAGATCTGTTCTTTTATTGCCAAGGACTCTGTAGAATACGCGAGCTTTACAGCAAAAGGAATCCTCCACACCATTGAGACCGCTTCAGTATTTCCTTTCTCAGGGAAGGTTGTACCTGAGTTGGAGAATGAATTCGTTAGAGAAAAAATATATAGCAGTTATAGGGTTATTTATAGATGCAAGGATGAAATGTTGGAAGTTGTTCGAATAATCCATCATGCTAGAGATTTAAACACCATGGGTGAATATGAGTAACATACCATTTATAAAAATAGCGCTTCTCTTTAGGAAGCGCACTTTTTTAATTGATTATTTGTTTATTAACTTAGAGGTGGGTCACAGTGCCTGTCCCCTCAACTCCGCTCCAACACCGTAACAAGCATACGATGAACCACCTCGTGATCTCGCAAATCGTGCAGGATGTAGTCGTCACCAGGCAACGTGTACCATTCTGCGGCACCGACGTAGGTGATTTCGAGTGAAAGTTCACCATCTTCATTACATGTAGTGCGTAGCTCAAGTTCACCGCTAATGACGCCAACCTCTGCTGTCATGACGCCGTGTGATGCGGTAAAAGTAGATGATAGTTTTTCCATAGATAGGACTCCTCTCATTTAAAGCTAGACTGCAAGGCACTTAACCTCGCAGTCTCACAAAGATTTTAGTAAGCGCAGCCGTTAAGCATTGTTTGCAATGAAGTTTTTTCAGAAGACTGGAGACTCAGGTTCCAGCGATGTTTTGTATTGATCCACCATTTTGCATATGCACAGCGAGCACCGGCACGGGGGGGTTGCCAAGTAGACGGATCCTGGTCACCTTTGGAACGGTTGACGCTTGCTGTAACTGCTATCAGTTGCGGACCAGTGAGGTCATTGGCAAAAGCACGTCGCTGTTCAGTTGTCCAATTGCTAGCGCCGGAACGCCACGCTTCGGCCAATGGAACAACGTGATCAATATCAATTTCAGACGGAGAATAGACAATAACGCCATCAAAGTAACTATACCATTTTCCAGAAGTAGTGGGGCAGTTGCCACTGTAATAGTCGGCATCGCGTTGCAGGACAATTTGGCGAGTATCACAACCGTTACCCTGGCTACTCCAATGAGGGAACAGATCCCGCGAGTACCCGGTCATGGGGCCTTCCGTTTTGACAGTCAACGAGTTCAATTGAGATTGAGCTTCTGACTTGGTCGGTGTTCCAGGGGGAAGAGCTGAGACAGATTGCGGATCAAGCTGTAGTGCGGAGAACGACAGGATAAATGCAAAAACAACCAACATGGATTTCTTCAGCATAGATATGCCTCCTACTATCAAATTTTTATATCAAAATCTCGTTGATAGAGCGAGATTTTAATAGTCGACTATGTATCTAATTGAAATAATAATATATAAATGCGTCTCAATAAGTTAAAATATTGTAAATGTTAAGAAAAGGTACTGTCCTCCTGCGCCTGATGGACCAGAAAGGGCGGAGAAGAGCTGAGGGGACAGGTCCGTTGACCCAGAATGTTGGTGGTGACTCTCCTCGCCCGGAAATCGGGTTTTGGTGGGTCGTCGTGCCTGTCCCTACAACCCACAAGGAGGATATCTATGCTAAAACGAAGATACGGAGATCGTTCTGAATGGAAGAGGATTTTAAAGCGGCAGTATTCTCAGAGATTTATAGATACAGAGGGATTCAAAGGCTATGTTACCCTACTTAAAATACATAAAGTTACGGAGCCTTTAACCGTAAACTATGAAAATGAGAGTGTTTGCATTGTGGATGATGGGTATATGTGGCTTCAGCACTTTCCATGCGATGAACATTACTCCTTAACCACCATGTTTGACGCTAATGGCGAGGTAGTTCAATGGTATATTGATATCACGGATGAGAACGGAGTAGAAAACAATCTCCCTTACACTGATGACCTTTTCTTGGATATCGTCGTGCTTTCATCAGGAGAAGTCATCCAAAAAGATGCAGATGAATTGGAAGATGCACTAAACAACGGGAAAATTAATCAATCTCAATACCAGCTCGCCTGGGCAGAAGCATACAAAATTAACCAACAGATTGAAAATAATGACTTTCCGTTGATGGGGATGGCAACATCACACTTAGGAATCTTAATGAAGGATTTAGGTGATAACAGTGGAGATGGTAACGGAGAATATTAAAGGTCAGCGCTATAATCTTCTAATCAACATACTCGCAAAGCATTGTGACTGTTTTGCATTTGTGGAGAATAGGCAGTTGATAGAGATTGAGGAAGAACGTCTTGCTTATGTAGACGAGTTAATTGCGGACATAAAAAAACATCTACTAGAAAGAAAAATTCAACGGGAGTGGGAAACGACAAAACTTCGTGGTGCAACAGCATATGTTTACTATTTTCAAATGAATAATGCGACATAGTTATTTTTAAGGGACCAAAGTGACTCGCTTTTCGGTTGGACTGGTCATCTGCCGGAAGATTTGATGTTTTATCAGAAGGATCAATGTCTTCTGGCTGCCTGTTCTCATGAGAGTTATTTTTTGGTGGATAATGTTATCTGGAATGAATTTGTGACTAACACAAAATAATGAGGTGTAATTAACCATGCTATCAAAAGAACAACTACAACAAATTAAAGAGCTACAAAGCGCCTGCGAAAAAGAAGGCGGATTTGAGCTAAAACTAAATGAAGATATGCTCGAAACCCGTGATGAAAACAGCAAAGAAGACTTCTTTCACTATGAAGATGGACGTCTTGTCGGGTTCCTCGGTTGCTACGGGTTTGGTAATAAAATAGAGCTGACGGGTATGGTTCACCCGGATTACCGGAGAAAAGGAATCTTCGCGAAATTGTTTGCTGAAGCAATCGCAGAAGTGAAAAAGAGAGAGATCTCGACCACCTTGTTGAATGCCCCAAGCTCTTCCCAAAGCGCCAAGGAGTTTCTAAAAAGCATTCCGTGTACATTCGAGGTGGCGGAGTATCAAATGAAATGGGAAGCAGGCCAGGTGTTTGATGATCCTACTGTCATCATAAGGCCATCCAGGTCCCGAGAGGATTTTGAAGAGGAGATTCAGCTAGAAGTGGCTTGCTTTGGTTTCACAGAACAAGAAGCGCGGAAATTTAACCAGCGAATGAAAGAACTGAACAGCGAGGACATGTTCATCATTGAAGCGGAAGGTCGAACTGCCGGTAAAATTCGTGTTTCGGAAACAAACGGGGAAGCGTGGATATACGGGTTTGCGGTTTCTCCAGAACTACAAGGAAAAGGGATAGGACGGAAAGCTCTATCTAAAGTGGTGAAAATGGAGACAGAAAAAGGCTTCCCTGTCTTTTTGGAGGTAGAAGCTCGGAATGCTCATGCACTGAGACTCTATGAATCTTGTGGTTTTAGAAGTTATCATTCGCAGGATTACTATAAGTACCTAGGATAAAAAAGAGATGAAGACCTGCTCGAAAAGGGATTCGCCCGACAGAGGTCTTGATAGCGAGTATGAAGACGTGTAAAGAAGAAAATCCCTGCAACAGAGGTCTTCAAAGACTATCATCATAGTTTCTTTTGCTTGAAACCAAAAGTCCAGCTCGAATATTGCTCTTAGGAGGAAAAAATATGATAAAACGCCTCACCATCATAAGTCTTATTGCCATCATCCTAGGAGTGCTTGCATTCAATAGCAAATTCTATTACCCGACCCTGCCGATAGAATCCGTAAGTAAAAAGGTAGTCTTGCAGTCTATCAATGACTCATCAGAACCGATTGTGCAAATTGCGAATGAAGATGGGTATGATTGGTTTATTACACGATCGAATCAAGGAGAGTACAGGGAAGCCCTTAAAGCGATGATACGTGAACATGGGTGGGAGTTTGAGACCCAAGATGGTAGTGGCTACTTTTTTGAAAAAGAGGATGAGAAGCTAATTGTTACCACACAAATGTGGACAGGGGAGTATGTGATGGTGCAGGTGGCAGAGGAGTGGGAAGAGTGAATCTTCCTATAAATATTTGTACAAAAAGTAAGGGGAGAGAAAAAAATGTCCAACACAAAACCAATCTTAATAGATTTCCCATCAGAGTTCACCACAGACAGACTTTTAATCCGAATGCCGCTTCCAGGGGACGGTTCGGCGGTATATGACGCCATCATCCATTCTCTACCTGAGCTCAAGCCGTGGATGATTTTCGCACAGCGTGACCAGACAGTGGAAGATGTGGAAGCGAATATAAGGGAGAGTCATGCAGAATTCCTGCAGCGAAAAGATTTAAGGCTAATGGTTTTCTTAAAAGAAACCGGTGAATTTGTGGCATCGTCGGGATTGCATCGGATTGACTGGTCCATCCCGAAGTTTGAGATCGGCTATTGGATCGATTCCAGACACAGCGGCAAGGGCTACATAACAGAAGCGGTGGAAGGTATCAGCCAGTTCGCCTTTGAACAATTGGATGCAAACCGAGTGGAAATCCGCTGCGATTCTAAAAACGTGAAGAGTCGAGCAGTTGCAGAGAGAGCGGGATATACGTTAGAGGGGATCCTTAAAAACAGTGAGCGCGATGTGAATGGGGAATTGCGGGATACGTGCGTGTTTGCGAAGGTGAAATAATTATGAGGGGACAAGTGCGTAAAGTGCTTGTCTTTTTTTTGTGGAAAAATGGGTCGCGGTGTGCCTGTCCCCTCGACTCTTTTTTCTCCATTTCAATATATTTTTATTGAAAAACAATAAATTTAGTGGTAAATTTTAATTATTACGATGAAGCGAGGTGCTTTTGGTGAAGCATGGTTCTACACTTTTTTTGAAGATAGCGGTATTTCTTATTGGGACACCGGTCTTTATTTTATGTATAGTTGGGTTGGTTTCGTTGGTGCAAAATCCGGCAAATCCTGAATATGCGTACATCCTGTATCCCATCGTCTCCGGGATGTTCTTGACTACTATTCCGTTTTATTTTGCGTTGTATCAGGCGTTCAAACTTTTAGGATATATTGATAAGAATGAAGCGTTCTCGCAATTTTCGGTAGAAGCGTTGAAGAAAATCAAATTTTGTGCGATTACAATCAGTGGTGTGTATGTTGTGCTCATGCCTTTTATGTTTCTTTTAGCAGATAAAGACGATGCACCAGGGGTGGTCGTCATGGGTGCGGTTCCAATCTTTGCCGCTATCGTTATTGCCGTATTCGCTGCGGTCCTTCAAAGGCTTTTGCAAGTAGCCATCGACATAAAATCCGAAAATGACTTAACAGTGTGAGGTGAAAACAATGGCCATAATCATAAATATTGATGTCATGTTGGCAAAAAGAAAAATGAGCGTCACCGAACTCTCCGAAAGAGTCGGAATCACCATGGCAAACCTCTCCATCCTCAAGAATGGCAAGGCCAAAGCCATCCGTTTCTCCACCCTCGAGGCCGTCTGCAAAGCTCTCGACTGTCAACCGGGAGATATTTTGGAGTATAGGGCGGATGAGGAGTAGATAGAGTGGGCCGCGTTTTGAGGGTTATTACAATGTCGTAGCATTAAAATGTGATTCATAAAGGGAGGTTTTTATCGCTTAAGAGAAGCGGTAGAAACCTCTTTTTTGGCGAAAATGTAGAAAGTCGCCGCTAAAAGGTAGAAGTTCGTTTGGGAAATGTACAAGTAGACTCGGGAAATCTAGAAGTTGCCCGCAAAACACTAGAAGGTGAAGGCTGAAAGGTATATAACTAGAACCCTAACTAACTCTTCATTCTAGATATCAAACGGATATTGCCCTCTAAAAAACAAAATCAGATCCCCAATCACGCCAATGCAAAAGAAAATGAAGTAGTAGCTAGCATTGGAAACTTCCTTATTAAATAGTTCTTTTAAAGCTTGTACTAACAGGCGATTAAAACCGAACCAGCTTAATACCCATGCGATAATTAAAAAAGCAACAATGGTCATTTGGCAACCTCCTCTATAAAACTATTCTAATTTTAACATATTCAACCAGTAAGCAGCCCACAATCTCAACTATACATAAAGGTGGCTAGACAAATTTTCTGCCTCCTCGATAAATTTAAGGATCCTTTAAGGTTCATTTAAGTTTCTGTTTATTCTAACCCTCTAGAATTGAAACGGTAACATAAATGTGTGTGGGAAAGGAGAGAAGTTTCAAGTTAAATTAGATGTTTAATAAGGTAGTTAAATTAATTGTTATAATATCGAGAGGATGAATCAAAGTGAAGAATATTTTTACTATTGTTTTAGCATTTACCTTAATTTTCTCTATTATCGTTCCAAATTTCGCTACGGTTTTCGCAGAACCTAACAATGAAATTTTGTTAGAAAATGAAGATGACTTTTTATATGATATTGGATATGAAGATACAAATATTGATGAAAATTATGGTGAGAATCAAAGTGACTATAGTGTTGTAGACAGTTCTAATAACTTAAGACCAATGGTTGCTCCTATGGTTGCACCGATTATCGGTTTAGTTGTTCGAACAATTGTAGTAAACGGAGTTAAAATATCAAAAAATCTTTATAAATCAATAAAATATGCCCCTAAATATCCGAGTGGTTTTAAAGCAGTGCAAAATGGTACTAAGAATGTAACAGTAAATAATAAATCTCTATTAAATGAATTGAGGGAGATTGAAGCAGGTACATGGAAAAAGGTATATAAAGATGGATATGATAAGGATGGTAAAAAGGTTTCAATTCATTACTTCCAAAGTAAATCTGGTTTAGTTTTTGATGTTAAAGTGAAAAATGGATGGAGTGTGAAATAACTAGCGATGAAAAATTTATTAATGAAACCTGCAACTAAAGAGGACTTAGAAAAAGTCATTCTTATAAATGCAATCGGATTAGTGGAAGCGTTAAATAAAAACTTGATAACAATAGAAGAAGCGGAGAAGGTATTGTTCAGTCCTTACATGATGGAGCAATTGGAATCCATAAATGTATCCAAACCGGTTCTAGAGGTTATACATTTAGGTACGGAATTGGAGGATGTTAATAGTATTATTCCGGATAAACTAGCTGAAAGCCTTGCAGAAATAAAGGAGAAGAGTTTGGATTTATTAGAAAAAAGAAAAGCACAAATTATAGAAGAACGAGTTATCAATAGCGAGACCAAATGAATATAGGACATATGTTGAATGGGGGAAAACTCCCAATCCTACATAAGTTAACCAGCATGCAGGGGGGCGGATCTCCTGCTTTTTTTCATATAAATGAAGCACAAGAACCGTCCCCTCGATTTCCTTTAATATTTAACCCAACCATACATGTCTTTCTAAAAATTGTTAATAATATGCTTAAAATACGTTTTTAGGAGCTAGTTTATGCCTAACAAAAAAGTGATGATTTCTTTAGGGGTCTTAATCTTTCCGTGGCTCACGGTGCTTTTATAGGGAGAAAATCATTTGTCCGTTTTTTTCCTGTAGCAACATTCGCGAACCTAATAATAATTGTATTTACCGTAATTTCTAATCATAAAAAATGGTTCAAAAACAAAAATCCTTTATTCACCAATGCTCCAATAGATTTTACTTATATTTTAGGTCCTCACTTGATCGGAACACTTTGGATATTTAAGCTAACATATGGTTCATTTCGAAAATACATATTCACAAACATAGTGTTAGACTGGGTCAACATTTTCCCCTTTGGTGGTGCTTTGAAAAAAGCTGGGATATTTAAAATGAAAAGAATGTCACCAAGCATGTACTGGGGTTTTACGGTCATTTTGGCTGTAGTTTTATATGGTTATCAGGCCATCATAGAAAAAGTGATTAGAAAAACAAAGAGTTCTCAACCAGATTTCGAAGGGGCGGAGGACACCGGTTTTTGACCTACTAAGGGATGGTTTGCAGTACTTCGATTGGAGCACTGCGAACCGTCCCTTTTTGCGAAGTTGTAGAATGTTGGAGTGAAAAGGTAGAACATCGTTTGGGAAATGAAGAAGTAAGATCGGGAAATTGAGAAGTAGGAGTTTAAAAGGTAGAAGTAGAGGGATGAAAGGTAGAATGAGGTGGAAACATTGAGAAGCATACCAGCAACTATCCACCACCTCAACTGGCAAGCCCAACCTCCTTATGGTACAATCGGAACAGCGATTTTAACGTGAAGGAAGAGAAAATACATGACAGTACCTGTTCAAAAAAATGAATACTACGATGTCACTGTTCAGGATTTAACGCATGACGGTGCTGGCGTAGCAAAAATAGATGGCTTTCCGATTTTCGTTCAAAATGCCCTGCCGGACGAAGAAATCAAAGTCAAAATAATTAAAGTGAAAAAAGGCTATGCATTCGGCCGCCTTGAGGAGATCCACAAGACGAGCCCTTTTCGTGTCGATGCTCCGTGTCCGATCTACAAGCAATGCGGTGGCTGCCAGCTTCAGCATCTGAGCTATGAAGGTCAGCTTGTGGCGAAGCAAAAGCAGGTCAAGGATGTTCTTGAACGCATTGGACACCTAAAAGATGTGCCGGTTCATCCCGTTCTCGGCATGGACCACAACCCATGGCGCTACCGCAATAAAGCTCAGGTTCCGATCGGGGAACGCGAAGGCGGACTGATTGCAGGCTTTTACCAGCAGCGCAGCCATGAGATCATCGACATGAAGGAATGCTTGATTCAGCAAGAAATCAACGACCGTGTGGTTCAAACAGTCCGTGATATCTGCGACAAGCATGGCGTGCGTGCTTATAATGAAAAAACTCATAAGGGTGTACTCCGTCACGTGATGGCTCGCTATGGGCTGGTCACTGGTGAGGTGATGGTCGTGCTCATCACCCGAACGCCAGATATCCCAAATCGCAAGTCAATCGTCGAAGAAATAACAGCGGCCATGCCGGAAGTGAAATCTGTTGTGCAGAACGTCAACACGAAGAAAACAAATGTGATTTTCGGTGATGAAACGCGTGTGCTTTGGGGCAACGAGTACATTTACGATTTCATCGGCGATATCAAGTTTGCGATTTCCGCAAGATCCTTCTACCAGGTCAACCCGGAGCAAACAAAGGTATTGTATGATAAAGCGCTTGAGTATGCCGACCTAACAGGCGAAGAGAGTGTCATTGACGCCTACTGCGGAATCGGGACGATCTCCTTATTCCTGGCACAAAAGGCGAAAAAAGTGTTCGGAGTAGAAATTGTGCCAGAAGCGATTGAAGATGCAAAACGTAACGCAGAGTTAAATGGAATTTCCAATGCGGAATTTGCAGTGGGCGAAGCGGAAGTCGTAATTCCCAAGTGGTATAAAGAAGGAAATACAGCCGATGTGTTAATGGTGGATCCGCCGCGTAAGGGCTGTGATGAAGCGTTGCTGAAAACCATTTTGGAAATGAAGCCGAAGAAAGTTGTCTATGTATCCTGTAACCCTGCGACACTTGCAAGAGATTTAAGAGTGTTGGAGGACGGTGGATATAAGACGGTTGAGGTGCAGCCGGTGGATATGTTCCCACATACGACACACGTGGAGTGTGTTTCGCAACTCATTTTAAAAGAAGGCAACTAACCCTTGTGGTTGTTGCCTATTCTTGTTCATCGAAAGGATTTACGAAGTTGTAATGAATCCTTAGTTTACCATCAATGCTACAGGTGACTTTATTCACCAGTGAATGCAAGACTTGATGAGTTAAATCGTTTAGTATTGTGACTTTATTTAGCATCTTACCTAGATCGATTGTGTAATCCTCGCTTTCCCACTCTTCTAGCTTTTCTTGCAAATCCCTTCTAGTCGAATCTAAACTGGATATTTCTTCATCAATTTGCTTACGATATTCCACGAGTTCGTCTCGAGAAATAATATCGTCAGCATACATATCAATGTAATCTTTTTTTCGTGAACGTGATTTATTTGATTGGCTTTCAATATTTGTCAGCTCATTTTTATTCAGAATTTTTTTCTTCTCAATTCTAGTTTATAGGCTTCTTAGAAACTCATCATCTTGAATAGATATAAAAATCTCTTGTAAATCTTCGATGATTATTTGTTTTAATTCTTTCTCTCGGATAACTACTCGACTTTCGCAGAAAGCATCTCCGTGTTTAATATTACCACCACACCTATAACCTTTTTGATTAGCTTTGAACCACATTCCCTTTTGACAATTTTCACAGAACAAAACATTTGTGAACAAATGCTTTTTAGGGGCTGTACTGGTCCGTGTTCTTGTTTGCAGCAGGCCTGGAAAGTATCTTTCGCGATAATAGGCTCGTGAGTGTTCTCGTGGGTTATAACTTCGTCTTCACCTAGAACTCTTCGTTTTGTTGTTGTAACGGATACAGTTTCAGTTCTGTTTTGAACCAGGTCTCCACAATATGTTGATTGCTTAAAATGTTTTTTACTGTGGATGCGTGCCATAGAGGTGATGCAAAAATAAAAAATTTTTTAGGTGAAAAGTATTTGAGTTTGGACTTTAGTAACGAGAACTTCCATCAATTTCCCAGTAGAGATTGAATTATAATTAAACTTGCATATGTGTTTAAGATTCACTCGAAAAGCTCTAACGATATAGGTTGGAGTCTTTTTTCTTCTATATGTTTTTTAAACATATGTTGAATTTTTATTTTTGATTATAAATAACATAAAATTATCTATCCCTTTTATTGGTAATGTTATAATGGATAATATTAGAATATTTTTTCTGAAAACAGGAGGGAGATCTATGCATATATCAAAACTCCATATTAACAACTTCAGAAATTTTAAAAGTCAGAACTTTTTCTTCAGGCCTGGTGTTAATACAATAATTGGGGAAAATGGTTCCGGTAAAACCAATGCATTCTTTGCTTTAAGATTAATGTTAGATAGTAATCTTCCGATAAGTGCATCCAAATTATTAGAGAATGATTTCAATAGGAGTCTTGGAAAGTGGCAAGGTCATTGGATAATAATATCCATTGATTTTGAAGATTTGGACTCAAGTGAAGGAGCTAGTTTATTAGCTCACAAGGTTGAGAATATAAGTGATTTTTCATCTAGTGGTTCATATTATTTTTATTTTCGGCCTAAGAAAATATTTAGGAAAAAGTTATATGAACTATCACATACTGAAGATAAGGATCAAGATAAATTAGATAACGTTCTAAATGTAATTACAATAAATGATTATGAAGCAGTTTATTATTTAAGAGGTTCAGCAGACTTCTCAAAAGAAGAAGTTTATAAGGAGTTAGTTGGTGACTTAGAAAATATAAATTTTCCTAATCCAGATGACCAGAAAATGGACTTATTAGGGATTCTAACATCGCAAATTTTCTTAGTACGATCAGAAATATTCAATACAACCAAGAAAAAGGAGCTGTGTAATGAAAAAATGGAATACTGAAATTAATGCGTTTTTTGAAAAAGTTACTGAATTTTTATTTAAGTATTTGAAGGAAGGGAGTAGTGTTATTTTTGAGTTTGTAAAGACTTATAATTCACTTCTTGCATTAATTATATTAATACTAGTAGGCTTTTTTTACTTTAAAAAGGTTATTGATAAGGAAGAAAAGGAATTTACGTTATTAAAGATATGTGAGGTAATCTTAAATGTTTTAATAGCGGTTGGCCTAGGTTATCTGGTCAAATTAGCTAATATTGAGGGTTTAATAAAAATATTAAGTTTAGTTTGGTCTGTAAGCGTTGGATTAGTAATTTTTTTTCTTGTGCTCTTAGTAAGAGAAATAGTTATTTATATAAAATCTAGTAAGAAAATAGTTGCAGGATATTCAAATGGATATATTTTTTTAGGGTTAATTTATTTGTTTGCATCTATAGCTTCAAATCAATTTGAACCTATAAATAATATTTTAACGATTATTTACTTTTTAAGTTTATGGATGTTTGTACAATTAATTAATCAAAATAGTAGAAAAGTAGACATTGGAATTGATGAGGAATCTGACAACCCTATAAATACATATTCGCAGTTACTACCAACAAGAGCGAATGAATTTAACCGGGTATATAACCAACTAACGAATGTTCGCTACAATGAGCCTTTCGCAATAACGATTAATGGGGATTGGGGAGAGGGAAAGACTAGTTTTGTTAATGTTCTTTCAGAAAAATTAGAGGAAAACGATAACTATATAATTTTTATTCAGCCAATGGTTTTAGATACGAGTGAAAAACAAATGGATTATTTGTTTAAACAATTAAAATCAATTTTGAATAAGAATGGTATATATACCGGTAAAGGGAGTCCCTTTAAGCAATATTTTAAACTAATCACTAATGTATTAAATGCAAAACCACTATTGCAGTTAGAAGAGCTTTTCTCCGTTTTTAATGATGAGGAACTCCCAAGTGATTTTAGGACTAATAAACAGCTCCTTGAAGAAGATATTCAAAGGTTGTTAAGAACGAATAAGGATATGTCTGTTAAAAAGAAAATTTATATTATAGTTGATGATTTTGATAGGGTTGAGAAAGAGACAATGTACAACACATTAGTCTTTATTAAAGAACTAGTTCATTTTAAAGGAGTGAATGTTATCTTCTTAATGGATGAACAAAAACTTGAAGCTGTCAAAGAGAATAAGATTAATAAAGAATATCTAGACAAATTCGTTAATAACAAAATACAAATGTCAAAGATAGAATCTAGAGAGATTTTTGATTATTTTCTTAACAATATTAAAGAAGATTTTAAATCTGATTTCGTAAAGGCAATATTAAAAGAATTAAAAGATAAAGTGAATAATCGAATTGAACAAGTTCAATTGACGACAAAGGAAAAGATTGCAGAGGTAGAAAAAACCATTGAAGATCTCACTTCAAATACTGGAAAACAAAATAAAGAGGAAGATAATAAAAGTGAAAGGTATGAAAAATTACAAAACCAAAAAAATCAATTAATTTCTTTTTTAAATCGTTTTAACAGCGGTGTAACAAATTTAAGGAAAGCAAAAAAAGTAGTAAGGGAAATCAAAGAAATACTAATTATTTGTGATGAACAAGAAAATAATAATAATTACTCGTATTTCGTTATTAATATGAAAAAGGGAAAAATTAATGAAAAGATTGCAAATTTGGCTTTTTTAAAGGTATTGTTTAGTGAATTTGTTGATGAAATTATAAAAAGAAATGACACAAGGGATTTAATTTATGAAACAAATGTTGATTTTTTAAAAATTATGTTTGAAGATCTTGGATATCCTTCGTATACGGAGGATAAGGAATTGATGGCTAATATCGTTAATTTATTTTGTAATTCTATCTTCCTAAATAAGCCTTTTGAAAAAGAGTTGTTTTCAGAATTAAGAACAAACTCTGCGGAAATATTGAGTAAATTGGATAGTTCAGATATGTTGAATATTTCAAGTAATCATTTTGAAGTAATACAGGAATATTTAAGAGCCATTAAGTATAATTCTGCGGTTGTACCAAACAATATTGTGTTAAAAAGACTGGAAAAACTCATTGAATATATCTTTGTTTTGTACGATAATGAGGATCTTTCTTTGAAAAACTTATTTGAGCTATTATCGAAACCCCAACGAAATCCATTGATTGATCATTCGTTGTATTTTGAAAAAATAAATAAGATATTGCAACAAGAAAAGAAGTTTGAAAATGAAAATGATAAGAATGTAAGTGTATATTTTCTTGACCAAATAGAACCACAACTACTATCCCAACATAGAGGGGATGTAATAATGTTTATCAGTTTATTAAAATTAAAGGAAGGACTCTTTACATATGAGAACTTTGTTGCTGATTTGGGCGGGACCATTAGATTAGATATAATGATTAAGGAAATAAAAAATATTTTTAAAGAAAATGATAATAACCTATTTGGAATTGAATTCTTAGCAAATTGGACTGAGGAAGCTGTGTTGAAATTAAATGTAGAGTATTCCGATAATAAATACATTCTAGATTCCATCGAAAAATACAAAAAACTTATTAATGATTTTATAAAAACTTATAGATTTTGGGAGGAAGTTAAATTTAAGGTTAAGAATTTACCGGTAATTCTCCAATCAAAATTTACTGAAAAACTAGCAGTAAGATCTATACAAGAGTTAGAATTTGATATTAATGAATTTTATGAGTATATAAATAAGGGTAATAGAGTGGAACCCCACTTTTATTATTTCAATTCTATGCTTATACATCTAGCAAAATACACAAGAGAGAATAAAATTAAAGAGGATATCATTCAAACTGTTGAGGATATATACCAGAAATTAAATAGAGAAGATTTAAATGAAATAACAGCTGATACAAATCAATTACTTTTATGGTGTGCAGTAAATCTCGGAGAAATTAAGGAAAATCTTAAAAAGGCAGAAAATATGAACTAAAATTCCTACCAAGCGTTTTTCTTTTTTTGTTTATATTATTTCAATGTTTTAAATCTGAAATTGGATTTTTTTGAACTTAATACTGATGAATAAAAATAATAAATAGACAGGTGCTAATATGGAGAGAAAAAGACCTATAATACAAAACAAAGTCGAAATCCCCGTAAATATTTACAAAGGAGAAGAATTAATAGCTGAATGTCCTAGTATTCAGGAGGCGGCAAGATTTTTTAAAAAAGAAACTAATTCTAAACGTTTCAATTGGTCTGTTATTAATAAGGGGATTTGGTACGGTGAATCGTATTCTAAAGATGGAGCTACTTATTTTTTTACAACGGATATAGAAGCTGTTAAAAAGAAAATTAGATGCGATGTAGTCTAAAACTAGAAAAGAAAAAGATACAGTTATTGAAAGTGGTATTTCTTTTTAGTGAGGTATGAATATGTTGAAAAATAATAATACATCAGCTGAGAATTTAGTTTATAAAAGGGCAGTAGATTGGTTAATAAGAAACTACAATGCAATAAAATTAATGGATCCAGAATCTAGACATACCTTTCAAAATAGTACGAATTTTATCCAAGGTTTCGTATATAGATGCTTAAGGTCCTCTGCAAAAGAAACTTTAGATATAAATTATGATTGGAATGGTATAGGGGTACATAAATATATTACCCCAATAGCTTTAGAAATGTATGATACTAACAATAAAACTTCATACATAAAGGAACACGTAGTATGTAAAAACATATATTTCAAAGATATAATTAAAGAATTAAAAAAAGATTCTCCAGGTGAAGGCACTATTGGTAATATCCTATTAAAGTATTACTTTACAGCTCTTATAACCAAAGAAGAAGATAAAAAATTAGATGAAAAAGGGCTAAGAAGGGTAATGTGTGTTAATGAGGAATGGGATTATGAAAGTTTGTTTATAAGGTATGAAACAGCAGGGATCGAAATAGTTGAAAATCCATACTATGTTTTAAAGTAGAGAAATAAAACTAGTGTGTTTGTTGACAAAGGTACGAGGAATTAACAATAGTTAAAAATAAAGGGATGGCATTTTATGAGTAATGGGTATTTATATGTGCTTATTAATGAGAGTATGAAGGGGTTAATAAAGATAGGAATTACCTCTATAAGTCCAACTGAAAGAGCAAGAAATTTATCAAGTAGTACAGCAGTACCTACGCCGTTTAAAGTTGCTTATGAGGTTTTTGTAGAAAATTGTAAGGAATTAGAAAGAAAGATACATACACATCTAGAGGATTTTAGAGTTAATCAAAGGAGAGAGTTTTTCAATTATCCATTAAATAAAGCCATTGAATTAGTTCAATCTTATTCAAAGAAAGAGACAAGTAATAAAGAAGACAGTTACGAATCAATCGAAATACTGGACGATTTAAAAGAAAAATATAGTAGTAGTATAAATAAAAATGTAACTTCTGTAAAACTGTATCAAACTAAAGAGAGGGTATCATTGGAGGTTACTTGTGATTACAAATTAGGAAATGACCTATTAGATCAAGTAATTAGGAGAACAGATTTAGGGTTTATTGGTAATGGGAATGGAAAAACTTTTGATCCTAGAGACTCAATTCAATCCAATGTTGAAATGTTCTTAAACTGTAGCCCAGCCACTCACGTTGTAAGTTATTCAAATTTATTTACTGAAGAACAGGCAGAGAGAATATACAATGAAGACGTATTTGGATATTCTGAATAAATACCATTAAAAGCCTTTTATTTTATTATTTTGTAAAACAATTTCTTAAACTCTAAATGATGCGTTAGTTTTAGTGGGTTTTCAGAAAGAAAAGGTCATAAGAATGTTGATAAACCCACCAACATCCCTTTGTGTTGTCAGTTACACTCCATACACGTGGAGTGTGTTTCGCAACTCATTTTAAAAGAAGGCAACTAACCCTTGTTGTAGTTGCCTTATCCTTTTTTATAGAGAAGTATTAATTACGTAAATTACCTTCTTATTTAAATACACCTTTTCTTTTGGAAAGCCAATCTTCCAAGGCATCTTCGTGTTGTTTTGTAAATAATTTCGGCATTTGGTTTATTGGGAAGTATTTTAATTCTAAACTCTCGATACCATCTGCGTTAAGTTCCCCATCAATTGGCTTGCATTGAAAAAAATGAGTGATAGTCTGAGCTTTATCTCCGTTCGGAAACTCACTAGAATAGTTAGAGTAGACACCAATAAGATGTTCAATCTCAACATTTAATCCTGTCTCCTCAAGTATTTCTCGTTTAGCGGTTTCTTCAAGAGATTCTCCAAGTTCCATAGCACCACCTGGCAATCCCCACTCATTTCTATCTCCCCGTTTTTGTAAAAGAATTTCATTTCGTTCGTTGTAAACTATACCTCCAGCAAAGTTAAGGAATATTAAATCGTGCCCAACTTTCCCACGAATATAACGAATGTAGTCCTTATTTGTAGTCATAAATTCCCTCCAGTTTTAAAAAAGTGTATAGATGTTAGTGAAAGAAGCCGCACTAATTATAACACGATAGTTAATGCCCTAGATTTTCCTTAACGTCAAATAAAAAGTAGTGGCATAAGCAGTAGGCAGGTGGCGGTTAAGATTCCCACCTGTTTTTTGTTTTATTAAAGTATCATTCAGGCAGGATTTTCGTTAAAATAAACAGTGGCAATTTACACAGGCTTTATTTTTTCTGAATATATGAGTTTGAAAATATGGGAAGAAGCATGATATAAATTATAGGTATAAAATTTTTGAACGGGTAAGAGAAGTTGCATTACTAACGAGAGGATTTGAGTTTGACATGATAGATAATTTTTGGCGTGATTTACCGAAACCGTTTTTTGTTTTGGCGCCGATGGAAGATGTGACGGATGTAGTTTTTCGCACGGTGGTAAGTAAGGCAGGGCGACCGGATGTGTTTTTTACCGAGTTCACCAATTCGGATAGCTATTGTCATCCAGAAGGCAGAGACAGCGTGCGTGGGCGTTTGCTTTTTACAGAAGATGAACAGCCGATGGTGGCGCATATTTGGGGCGATAATCCTGAGTATTTCCGTCAAATGAGCATCGGCATGGCGGAGTTGGGGTTTAAGGGAATCGATATTAACATGGGTTGTCCTGTGCCGAATGTGGCCACAAGAGGAAAAGGGAGCGGCCTTATTCAACGTCCAGAAGTTGCGGCGGAACTGATTCAAGCGGCAAAAGCTGGCGGACTGCCAGTTAGTGTGAAAACACGACTTGGCTTTACGGAAGTAGACGAGTGGAAGGAGTGGTTGAAGCATATTCTAGAACAGGATATTGCGAACCTATCTATTCATTTACGGACACGAAAAGAAATGAGCGAAGTGGATGCGCATTGGGAGCTGATTCCGGAGATCAAGGAATTACGTGACCGCATCGCGCCGGAGACGATGCTAACCATCAATGGGGATATTCCAGACCGCCAGAAGGGACTGGAGCTTGCGGAGAAATATGGCATTGACGGTGTGATGATTGGACGAGGCATCTTCAAGAATCCTTTCGCTTTTGAAAAAGAGCCGAAAGTTCACAGCAGCAAAGAATACCTGGATCTCTTAAGGCTGCAACTGGACCTGCAAGATCATTATGCGGAAATAGTACCGCGCAACATGTCTAAGCTTCACCGCTTCTTCAAAATATATGTCAAAGGATTCCGTGGAGCCGGAGAACTAAGAAACCAACTCATGAACACCAAATCAACAGACGAAGTTCGTGCATTGCTTGATGCGTTTGAAGCAGAAAATGGGCTGTAAGGACAGGCACCGTGACCCACTCTGTCCAAGGATGAAAACAAAGTAAAACCCGAGAATATACGAGCTATTCTCGGGTTTTTTAGTATGTACACATAAAAATGGGTTGGCGTGCCTGTCCCCTCAGTTTCTAAAGATTTAAGGTTTATTTAAGGTTTGATTAAGCTTCTATTTATACTAATTACTTAAAATAAAGGAGAGGATAGAGGGGGATAAGCATGCGGAAATATGTAATTTATGCTTTGTTATTAAATATTATTATCATAGCTATAATTGATAGCTGGGGAGAAGTAAGTAAAACTATTATGTTTGGAATTGCACTTTTAAGTATTATTAGTTTAGTCATAATGAAAGTAAAAGAAATAAACTGAGGGGAATAAAAGAGAAAGTGATTATGAATTTTGAGCCAAATCACCATTTACATATAGGGTATTACGATAATGGTTTTGATTTAGAAGCAACAGCTTATAAAACTGTCGGTCACAGTGAGTGGGTAATATTCCTAAATAGTGATCAAGATCTTACTGATTTAAATGATGCTTTGTACTGTTATAAAGAGATTGATAAATTAGGCTATAAGATATTTACAGTAAATACGGACGATTTGTCATATGAATATGGACTAGAAAAATTTACAGAATGGTTAAAATCACTTAATTTAATTTAAAGTTAAATTGTCAATTAGAATATTGTGGCGTATGAGAAAGGTGATTTAAATGAAGATGGAAATAAGTTTCTTTCCTCCCGAATATACATATCCTTTTGAAATTAACGGTGAGTCAAAGAATATCGTAGAATTTTCATGTTATATAGATGGAGAGTTTTCAGATGCCCATGAGGATTTCTTTTGTAAATGGATGGAGATACCAGACTACTACCCTATTTATTCACTTGCCGAAATCTATGATTTTCAGCAAGCAGAGTACGAAGAGTTGTTTGAGTTGCACAATATAAAATTCACTTATACGAAGGGAAGCCGTAAAGACACATTCTTTGTGAAGGCAATTATCAGCAACCCAAAGCAATTTAAAGAATATTTTCCGTATTTGCATGGGAATGGCAGCATGTTGAATTTATCATTAGGGTCCTTAAACCAAGATATATTTAGATTAGAGGAAAGGGAATATGAATCCCCTTATCCTGTGAAAAGGACTAAAAAAAATCAAACTCGACTAGTCAAAATAAAGTGGGTAGCCCATACTCCTATCATCACCTTAACGGAAAGCTCGACTATGTTTTGGGTAGGGTATGATGGTGATTATATTACTGCATTCTCCAACAATAAACACTTCTCAACGGTAGAATTTCTTCAAAAAATTATGCCTGAAAAAGTCGAACTGGTGAGAATTGAATATGGTGGGTTGTAGAGGCATTATAAGAAAACGGGTCAGCCTGCCTGTCCCTTCAACTGCTTTTTCTCTTTCCGATCCAAATAATAACTCAGAAACGTAAGCAAACTCGCACAAACAGCAACAATTCCGCCTACCCATGTTACATGAATAAGGCCGACTTGGTGGTAGACGAATCCGCCTAGGGCGGACCCGAAAGCGATGCCGACGTTGCTTGCGACAGGCATAAGGGAAGCCGCAAGACCTGTTGCTTTTGGCTGGTAGATTCCGGCTAGGTCTATCAGGTAGAGTTGGGTGGATGTTGTCAAAAGAATGGCCATTAACGACATTAATCCAATGTTTAAAAGTCCGAGCTCGAAATGGTTGGTTGTCCAAAATAAACTTATCAGTACAACCGCCTGCACGAGAAACACAAATCGAAGGCGGCTAATCGGATTATGGCTGGCTATTTTACCTGCCAGGATATTGCTGAAAATCGAGATGAATCCGTATGCGAAAAGAATCAAACTGATCGAATAGCTTGGTGCTCCCATTCCCTTCAAAATTGGAACAAGGTACGTAAAGACGACATAGGTTGCTCCAAATCCGAGAGCGGGAATGAAAAAGGCGATAAGTATTCGTGGATTGGTCAGCAACGAGACCTGATCACGAATCGAGCTTCGAACCTGGCTAAGCTTGCTTGGCAGTACGAAATAAGATGCTAGGAACGCCACTATTCCGAGAATGGTAGTCAACATGAAGGTGGAATTCCATCCGAACCAAGATGCCACAACCGTTCCAATTGGTACACCGATGACGTTCGCAAGGGTAAAACCACCGAACACGAATGAAATGGCAAGGCCGCGCTTTGCTGCGGGCATGGTTTCACTTGCGACTATCATGGCAAGGGAGATGAGGACTCCCGTCACAATTGCCGTCAAAATCCGAAAAGAAAGCAGCATCGTATAGGAAGTAGAAACGGCGCACAAAGCATTAAAAATAATGAAAGCCCCTATTAAAAACAACATCCATTTACGCTTTGGAAAATGACTTGTTGCGGACATCACAATCGGTGTGGCGATAGCAAACGTTATGGCAAACGCAGAAACAAGTGTACCTGCTTTTGCATTTGACATATTAAGGCTTGAAGAAATCTCAGTTAAGATTCCAACTATAACAAACTCACTTGTACCAAGGACAAATGTTAATAAAGAAAGGGTTACAATGAGCAACCAATGTTGCCTCGTTAATTTCTCAGATTGCATAAATACCTCTTTTCTAAGCTGAATGGACATGTGTAGTATGGTAGGTAAATAACCTAAATATCATAACATAATGAACGTTCAATATAGAAGTTTTCTCAAATGTAAAAGAAAAAGCCGAGAATCCATGAGATTCTCGGCTTACTTGCATAAGTGTAGAAGAGATTGGTCACTTCAACCCATACAATCACTTTCCACAATGTCTACTAAAGCTTTCAACTGATTCACACCTGTGTCCAAGGTTAAGGAATAATAGCGCATGGTGCCTTTTTGTTCCATCTGCACCAGTCGGTTGTCTTTTAGGATTTTTAAATGATGAGAAATTGCCGATCGAGATAGGGAGGACGTGTTTGCAATTTCTCCAACACTAAGGTTTTCATGTTCTGCCAAAAGTAAAATAATATCTTGCCTGGCAGGGTCACTTAATGTTGTAAACAATGGAATACAGGATCGAAAAACATCTATTGCTTCTTGTGTCATGGATGTGGCCTCATTTATGGATGTAGTTTAGTTTTCTTTCATGACAAGCTTCGCAACTTTAGCTGCGGTACGTCTTGGTAAAAATTTTGCGGCCAATGCCCCAACTTTGTTAAATCCGCCAGTTATCACAACACCTTTTCCTTGCATTAAAGCATGATACCCTTGTTGTGCTACTACATCAGAAGACATAGCATTGCTAAACATTTTGGTGTTCTCCACTTTTGCAACAGAGCTGAAATTTGTTTTGGTTGCTCCAGGGCATAGAGTGGTAACCGTGATATTATCTTCTTTCAACTCCTCAGCCAATGCTTCTGAAAAGGATAGAACATAAGCCTTTGTTGCATAGTAGACGGCCATATTAGGTCCTGGTTGGAATGCTGCAGTACTCGCCACGTTTAATATTTTTCCAGACTTACTTTTTTTCAGTTCTGGAAGCAAACGATAGGTTAATTCGGTTAATGATGAAACATTGAGGTGAATCATATTTAATTGCTGTTCAATATTGAGGCTTTCAAAGGATCCTAATAATCCAAAGCCGGCATTATTTACTAATATATCTACGGAGATTTTCTTTGTTTGTATTTCGTCCATGATCTCTTTACTTGCATTAGGCATACTCAAGTCTTTAGAAATTACTGTAACGTTAATGTTAGGGAAATCTCTTTTTATTTCTAGAAGCTTTTTTTCATTCCGTGCTATTACCACTAAGTTATAGCCATCATTCGCAAATAACTTAACAAATTCCAACCCAAGTCCGCTTGACGCTCCTGTGATTACAGCTGTTTTCGTCATATATATCTTACCTTCCTTTTTGTTAGAGTAATTAAACGTTTAAGTGTTTAAACATATAATACGCAGTGTGCATTACTTCTGTCAATTGGTTTGGATAAATTAATTAAGGTAAATTATACAAAAAGCCGGGAATAGTTGATTCTCGGCTTCTCTCAACTATAGGTTTAGTTTATAGGTAGTTCTATATTTAAGTTGAAAGTATTGTCTTTACTTGTAGCCCAAACCTTACCGTTATGCATGTGGATGATGCTTTTGACGATGGCAAGTCCAAGGCCCGAACCAGTGGAGGTGCGTGATTGATCTTTCTTGTAGAAACGCTTGAATAGCTGTTCGACCTCTTCCTTAGAAAGGGGTGGGGCTGGATTGGAAAAAGAAATTTGGACAGTTTCGCTCGATTTCAAGCCTGTTTGAATGGTCAAAGTCGATGGCTTCAAGCTATACCTGCCAGCGTTCGTAAGCAGATTCTCAAATATTCGGATCAATTTTTCAGGGTCTGCTTCCATCCAAATGGTTTCCTTGCTTAAACGAAGCGATACTCCCATTCCTTTTGGTAAGGTACCTTCACTTTCCATGACAAATTGTTGAAGCAACAGGTTCAAGTTAACCCTTTGCTTGGTAATATTGGCTTGATTGTGCGTTAAGGTAGTAAGGTCGAATAAATCATTGATAAGACGTTCAAGTTGTTGTGCCTTGGAGTGGGTAATATCGATATATTCGTCCTTCTCTTGCTCGGATTCATAGCGCTTCTCTTTCACCGCGCTCAAAAAGCCGATAATGGAAGTAAGAGGTGTTCGCAAGTCATGAGAAATATTTGCTACTAGTTCGCTTTTTTCCTTCTCCAATTTTTGCTGATACTCAAATCTTTCTTTTAATTCGGCTGCCATTTGATTGATGTTTTGCGAAAGGGAGGAGAGCTCGTCTTTTCCTTTGACTGGGATGGTACGGTCCAGATTCCCTTCCCCCATATCCCTAATACCGGCTTCTATATCCCGTATATAAGTAAGGGTGGGGCGAAACAGCAGATAAAACAACCCAATGAAGAACAAGATGCTGATGAAAAAGTTAGCAAATGCAATCGTGTTCCATTGAAGAACCGTAAGTTTATCTAACTCCATAAGCCTATATACATACTGAGCTGGAAAGCTAAATATAAAAATGCTTACGAAGCCACTTATGACAAAAATACCAAGGATTTTCGTCACCAATTTTTTTGTCAGCATGTGATTTTATACCCCACTCCCCAGACCGTTTCGATATAGCGTTTGCCGGTCTCTTTCTCCAGTTTTTCTCTAATCTTCCTGATGTGGACCATCACGGTATTGTCGGAACCATAGGGATCTGCCTTCCAAACATGAGTGTATATCTGTTCGGTGCTTAGGACCTTTTCCTGGTTCTTCGCCAGCAACAGGAGAATGTCGAATTCCCTGGGAGTGAAATTGATTTGTTGAGATTTCACCTTAACTAGTCTTGTTTGAGGGTCTATTGTCATATCACAAATCGAAATATTGGTTTCTTTTACTTCATGAAAAACTTTGTGACGTCTGATTTGAGCTTTAATACGGGCAGCCAATTCAAGCGGGTTGAACGGTTTGGTCATATAATCATCAGCGCCAAGACTTAAACCGGTGATTTTATCAAGGTCCTCTGATTTTGCTGATAAAAGAATGACTGGGATGACTTTTTCTTCCCTTATTTTCATCAATGTTTGTAACCCATCCAGCTCAGGCATCATGATATCAAGTACGATGCAGTCGATTGAACGTTGGTTGACGATTTCCAATGCCTCAACCCCGGTAGAAGCCTGGTGCACCTCGTATGCTTCATTTTTCAAGTATATAGAGATGAGTTTTCGAATAGCCTCATCGTCATCCACGATCAGTATGGAAGTCTGGTTTTTCATGGCGCTTACTCCTCCGGAAAGTGTTCGTTTTATTATATAGAAAATAAGCAAAGATTCCAATTCCGAGTAAGATGCCAAACCACAGTCCATATTGAAAGGCGAGTTCGGAAATCCATTCAATATTTTCCCCGAAAGTAGACCCTAAAAGGAAATAAAAAAGGGTCCAGAAAAACCCTGTGGTATAAGAATATAGGGCGTACCGCTTGAACGTCATTTTGTTGATGCCGACAAGATATGGAACGATATGACGGACAAATGGGATGAAATAGCTCAGCACCAATGCGTAATGGTTATACTTTTCTAGTAAGTTCTGTGCTTTTAGGAGATGCTTGTTCTTTTGTTTGGCCAATACCTTATCGACCACTTTTACCCCCATCACCCGCCCCACGATATAACCGATGGATAATCCGGAGACCACGCCAAGGTAAGTGAGCAGAAAAGCAGGGATAGGTAACAGGATTCCAATGGACGAAACCATTCCGCCACTCATCACAATGACTTCATCCGGAATGGGTGCTCCGATGATCCCTAGCCAAAGACAAAAGAATAATGCGGCATATCCATAATTGCCAATTAAGTTAATCAGTTCATTAACTTCCACTTAGACACCAACTTTCTTGCATGAAAGAACATAAGCAGGAGGAAGGTTACCCCATACTTTTTTTAATGCAATGCTTGGAAAATACTCTTGTATGAAAGATTTCTTTACTAAGGAGTATTGAAACGTGATGAAACGACCATCACTATCCAAACAGTGTGAAACCTTTTTTAGTATGTTCTTAGAAATGATGGCCGGCATGGATGCAAAAGGAAGTCCTGAAATAACGACATCGATTGTTGTCAAGTTTAGTTCATTCAGGTAGTCTTCCATATTTTCTGCAGATCCATGAATGATGTGGAAATTGGGAATATGCTTGAATTCTTTTTGAAGTTGCTTTACAAATGTTTCATTGATTTCTATAAGGATCAGGGTGGTGTCAGGTGCTTTTCTTTTCAGGATTTCCTTTGTGAAAACACCGGTTCCCGGCCCCAATTCTACGATGGTAGTTGCCTTTTTATAATGGACTTGATCTGCCATTTTTCTCGCAAGATACTTAGAACTTGGTGCGATGGCTCCTGTCGTTCTTGGATGTCTGATATATTCGGATAAAAAGGTAATCATTTTACTGTTTTCCCTCATTTCATTAGTCCTTCTTGAAAACAGTTTAAAGGAGAAAGCTGAAGAAAATAGGAGGGGAAATCTTAAGGTTTCTTAAGGAATAGACTAGGAAGGAAAATAAAAAAGCCAAGGATACCTAGTATCCTTGGCTTTAAACGCAAAAAAACACTTGAATCTCCACTAAATACGTGGTAAATTCAAATAGATTGTATTTGTATATGTTTAACATTACTTATAATTATCCCTATTATAATCATACAATACAATCCGCCCACGAGTCAACCCCCTAAATAGCCATTTTCGAAAAAAAAGGAGTGTTTGCATGAGTATGGAATTTCAGTTGGAGCAAAAGCGTGTGGACGATGTGATGGAGACCATTACGGAGGAGATCGGGAAGCTGGAGAAGGAGACTTCCAGGCGTAAGGATGAAGTCATTACTATTCGCAAACACTTTTGGGATGAGGTTAAGGTTAGTACGGATTCATTTGATGATTATTTGGAAACGATCATTGGCTTGAGGCAGGAGGCACAAGCGTTGTCTTTGAGTCAGAGCTCCCATAGGCATGCCGCCAAGCGTTTGATTACCTTGCGCAAAATGGAGCAGATTCCTTATTTCGGCCGAATTGATTTTAAAGAGGACGGCACAACGGAAGAAGAACAGATCTATATTGGAATTTCCGCTCTAATGGATCAAAGTGGGGAGGACTTCCTTATCTATGATTGGCGAGCTCCGATCTCGAGCGTCTATTATGATTTCCAGCCGGGCCGGGCTAGATACACGACTCCAGGCGGCGAAATTGAAGGCACCCTAGAAAAGAAATGGCAATACCTGATCCGAAATGGTGAGCTCGAATCAATGTTTGATACAAGTCTCACGATTGGGGATGAAATTTTACAAAAGGTGCTCGGCAAAGCGACCACAGACAACTACATGCATAACATCGTGGCGACCATCCAGCAAGAGCAGAACCGGATCATAAGGCATGACAGCGGTAGGCTCTTAATCGTTCATGGTGCGGCAGGGAGTGGGAAAACGTCAGCCGCCCTTCAACGGATTGCTTATTTGCTTTATAAGTACAGAGATAACCTTGATGCCGACCAGATCCTTTTATTTTCACCTAACTCCATGTTCAAAAGCTATGTGTCCAATGTCTTGCCAGAACTTGGAGAGGAAAGCATGCAACAGGTTACTTTTCAGGAGTATCTAGATCATCGATTGTCCAAGGTATTCCATGTGGAAAATCCCTACGAGCAGTTGGAATATGTACTGACGGAGAAAGATTCGCCAGGATATAGTGCAAGGCTTGCAGGAATAAAATTTAAGGCTTCGTTGCGATTTTATGATGCAATTCAATCTTATATAGAGTTGTTAGCGTCGGAAGGAATGACCTTTAAAGATATTACATTTAGAGGTGAAACGATTGTATCGGCACAGCAAATTGCGGATCGGTTTTATCAGCATGAAACTTCGCTTCGCCTGTCCAACCGACTGGAAAAATTGAAGGATTGGCTGGTTAAAGAGGTAAAAACAATCCAGAAATCGGAAAGTGATAAGCCGTGGGTTCAGGAGGAAATGGAACTTCTCAGTAACGAGGAATACCATGAAGCGCGAGCGTTTTTGGCGAAAAAGAAAGGCTTTGAAAGGGAAGAGGTCGCTGACTATGAAGTAGAACCAAGGGCACTAGCGCGTTTGCTTGTGCATAAAAAGATGAAGCCATTGCGTCAGCGGATTCGTGGCTATCAATTTATCAATTTTAAGGCGTTGTATGAGCAAATTTTTGCAAAACCGGAGCGGATTGTCCATTGGCTGGATGGGGAGACACCTGAAAAGTGGCCGGCAATCTGCCAGGGGACAATTGCAGCCTTGACGGAAAATAAGCTGATGTATGAGGATGCGACGCCATTTTTACTTTTAAAAGAATTGATTCTTGGTTTTCAGATCAACAGCTCAATCAAGCATATTGTCGTGGATGAAGCACAAGATTATTCCCCGTTCCAATTTGAGTTCATGAAGCGGCTTTTCCCTGCAGCCAGAATGACCGTCCTTGGCGATTTTAACCAAGCAATCTTTGCCCATGCGAGTGAAGCGGTCAACTTTGACGTGCTGGAGGGTCTTTATGGAGCGGAAAAGACGGAAATAATCAATATTACGAGGAGCTACCGTTCCACAAGGCCAATCATCGAGTTTACTCGAAGGCTAGTTCCAAACGGAGATAAAATCATCCCGTTTGACCGGGACGGCGAGGAACCAGTGATGACGGAAGTGAATGATTTTGATAGTCTGCATAGTGGGATCGTGGCAAGAGTGGAGGAGTTAAAGGCTCGGGGGTATCACAGCATAGCTATTATCTGTAAGTCGAGTGAAGAGAGTGGTCGTGCGCATGAAGCACTTTCTTCGGAGATCGAGAATCTAAAGCTCTTGAAAATGAACTCCTTGGAGTACGAACAAGGCGTGGTTGTCGTGCCGTCCTACTTGTCAAAAGGCATCGAGTTTGACGCGGTCATTATTTATAATGCATCCGATGAAGTATATGGTGATGAGAGTTTGAGGAGAGTGTTTTATACAGCATGTACCAGAGCGATGCATTATTTAGAGGTATGTAGTGTGGGGAAGGGTTGTGGGGACAGGTTCCTTGATCCGGCTGTGCGTTAATGGATAAAAAAAGAATCCCACACCTACATTCCTGGAAACAAAAATGTATGAGATTTTATTACATCTTTACTTGTCGTCCAGGGGAATATACTTATTGTGCTACAAACTTGAAAGGTGGCGCATCATGCATATTATTAGGAGGATGGTTATGGGTATTTTAAGTGGAAATCCACAAGACGAACCAATGCATTATGGTGAAGTATTTGGAACTTGGAACTACTTGTTAACAGCTAAAAGTACAATAGCAGGCTATCAGATGCAACTAAATCATGCAGGAGATGAAGATCTTAAGAAAATTTTGAAAGATAGTATTGAAGGTGGACAAGAAGAGGTCAAACAAATAGAAACGCTTCTTAAGGAAAATGGAATTGGCTTACCACCTACCCCACCTGAGCCACCTCATGCATGCTTAGATGACATTCCAATAGGAGCTCGCATGCCGGATCCTGCCATTGCAGCAGCATTATCTGCAAATGTTGCTTCTGGATTGGTAGCATGTAGCACAGCTATTGGTCAAAGTATTCGTGAAGATATCGCAATGATGTTCGGTCAATTTCATATGCAAAAAGCTCAACTAGGAGCAAAAGTTTTAAGGTTGAATAAAGAGAAGGGATGGCTTATTCCCCCTCCACTGCATAAAAATAAAAATGAACACTGTGAATAGAAAAAAGATTTAAACTGGCCCTTTATCGATTAAGACCATCTTAATCGGAATGTGAAGGAATTTGCCGGTGTGTAAAATAACAAAGGGGTAAAGGGGGAGGTAGGTTCTCCTCCCTCATTTAAGTGGATTGAGCCTTCGAAGGTATAATTCGCTGAGAGTTTATAGAAAAAATTTAAGCAAGTCCCGAGTGTGGCTTGGCGATTAATGGGGGAGGCTACCTGTCCTTCGATTTCCAAGGGTATTTAATTCACAATATCCTTTTTCTTAATCAATATAGATGTTACCTAATTGATCGATTTGGGCAAAGAATACGTCTTCCACATTAGAAATATTGTGGGTTTCCAAGGTTTGTATTACCCAATGAATGTCTTTACCAAGTAACTTCAAACTTTTTTGCAGTACTTTTCCATCAATGATGATTGCCTGAGCTAATCCTCTACTTTTGTTCTCACAATCATTTCATAAATTGTCATAGGTGCACCTACTTTAGGTGTGGAAAATCATACATAATGGAGGACTCTTTTTCCATTCAGGGTTGTGGGACAGGTTCCCAAGCCGAGTGGTGCGTTAAGTGATGATAAAGTTGCTCCTGCCCTCAAAGACATAATTGGCCGAGGTTCAAATTCCGCTTTAATTTTTCATCTTGCTAGAAAGAAAATTAAAGCCAAGTCCCTGAGTGGGGCTTGGCTATTAGTGGTGGACCTGTATGCCTGTCCCCTCGCCCCACTGAAACTTTTCTTCCGCAAATTCGTAAGTAAAAGAGAGGAGGCGATTAATATGAAGATATGGTGCTTGGTGAAAGCCTCATGAAAAACTATTGGCTGAAACAATCCTTGGTAATTCTTTTACTCGTTTTATTTGCGTTCATAGCAAATTTCAATTTGGTTAATCCTTATCTGACTATGGAAAGTACACTATTAAAACAATTGGCAATCCTGGTGTCCATTTCACTGATCTTGTTTGCATGTAATCAGTTGCTCTATAACTATGCAAAGTATAAAAAGCAATTCATTCAACATCCATTAGGGAATAAAATGTCCATTATCCTCTTGGTTTGGCTCATGATTTCCTTTGTGCTGTTTATCGTGTTATTTTTTATAACGCCATTAGAAGACTTACTCAATCAGCATGCTTGGTTGATGTTTATGGTTATCTATTACTTTTTGTTTTTCATAAATCTATTCATTTTGTCTATCGTACATAAGGTGATGGACTCATCCGTAAAAGTAGAAAAGAAGCTCGTTATCACATGGATCGGGTCTTCCTTATTAATTGCTATCATCTTATTAATGGGCTGAAGGGACAGACAATTTTTGACCCGTGGTGGGCCGGGGGGCCTTTACCCTTGGACCACTCTTACTCCACCCTCGAAAAATCACTCCGCCTAACCACAATATATAATACAGCCGTAATACAAGTAGAAATTATAAACAGTGGGGGAATAGGCAAAAATTCAGCCCATATTCCTGCTATAAAGAGACCCAGCGGCAAGGCGAGTTTCATTAACATGGAGGATGTGCCGGCAACCCGCCCTAGTAGATGGTTTGGTGTGAACTCTTGACGAATTGTAAAATACACCACATTGGACATGATGACTGCAAAGCTTCGGATTAGTAAAGACAATCCTATCAGCCACCAAGTATTGGCGAAAATAAGAACAGCAAGTCCGATAATTTCAATAAACAAGCACCAAGCATAGATTTTCCCTCGTCCCATTGTTTTTCTAAGTTTTGTAATGACAAGGGAACCGATTAATCCTCCCACTGCCCCAAAGCTAAACATGAATCCTATCTCTTTTTCGGATGCTTCAAGGACATCTGCAGCATAAAAGATAAGCACTCCAATGACGAGGCTGGCTGAAAGGTTAGAGAACACAGTCACTATGGTTGGTGTGAGCAGTGTTTTATTCCCGAACAATTCGTGAATCCCTTCCTTCATATCCTCCCAAACGGACGCTTGTTGCTTTTTCTCTCTTTCAACTTGCGGTACCTGTACGAAAAGTAAGAAGGCTAGCATGACTACAAGGCAGATCAGGTATAAAGAAAAGCTGAAACCAAACGAATAAAGGGCAATGATGATACCAGCGAATCCTGGTCCAACCATGGAGACAAATGTGTCAACGAAGGTTAATTTTGCATTTGCTGCCGTCAATTGCTGTTTGGAAACCAGCTGGGGTATGGCCGAATGCTGAGAGTTTCCAAAGGTGTAGCCTGAAGTGGATAAAATAAACCCAAATATGTAGAGATGCCAAACTGCGATTTCATTAGAGAAAATAAGCAAAACGATTCCCGTCAATGCCGCAATTTGTATGATGACGGCGTATTTCATGATACTTTTTCGGTTAAATCGATCTACCATCACTCCTGCTAACATTCCTATGAAAATATTAGGGAAGAAATCAACCGCCCGCATCATACTCATGGCAAGCGCAGATTTTGATAGTTCATAGATTAAAAGTGGCAAAGCTATTGCGTAAATCTGAAACCCAAAGTTTGAAATTACTTTTCCAACCCACAAGAACATAAAGTTTTTATTTTTCCATAAGCTAGGTTCTTGGAAAACTGACTCTAACTTTCTTTCCCCCATGACAATCCCATCCTTCCGTATTTCAACAACTTTAAGTTTATCTGGAAAAAAGGTGAAGAAAAAGTGTAGTATTTAGGTAACAGATAGAGCACCTTTTATGAGGAGAGTGACTGCACGTGAAAATGTTAGAGCATTATTTAAGGCTATTGGATGAACTTAGAATAGTGGATACCCCAATTCCTACAACGATAGAAGAGTTATCGACGACACTTTTTTGTTCCAAACGATATACCAAACAGATTCTAAAGGAACTAAAAGAACAAGGTTGGATTGCCTGGGAGGTGAAGCCCGGCCGGGGTAACCGCTCCATCCTAAAGCTCTTGTTAAGTTTGGAAGATATGGAGTTGATGAAGGCGCAAGAGCTTTTTAAACAAGAGAAGTACAAGCAATCCCTGGAACCTCTCAAAAATGTTTCGAACGAGAAAAGGGAGGAGTTTCTTCATTGGATGGAGGGGCAGCTTGGCTATGTGAATGATAGTAAAGAAGATAAAGATATTCTCCGCTATCCTTTCTATGAAGCTGTGAAAAACTTAGATCCAAACGGTTTGGTATCACGGCATGATGTCCATATCGCCGAACAGATTTATGATACACTCGTTGCCTATAAACCTATGGAAAATGTGTTTGAAGCTAGGCTAGCTTTTTCATGGGAGGTAGATGAATCAGGGCTTAAATGGAGTTTTTATTTGAGAAAAGGGGTGTATTTTCATCAAGGCAGAAAGTTTGATGCAGACGATGTTATTTACACGTTTGAACGATTGCTACATATGGATTCAGAGGAGACGGAATGGATAAGAGCACTGGTGACAAGAGTGGAAAAGGTAAGCCCGTATACAGTACGGTTTCATCTGAAATCCGAAAATTACTTGTTCCTTAACTATTTAAGTGGCATTCGAGCAGCCATCCTTCCAAAAGACGAAAAGGTGGATTTGAGAACGATGCCTGTCGGGACTGGGCCGTTTAAGCTGGTACGAAACGATGAGTCCATGATGGTACTTGATGTTAATGAGAAATATTTTCTGGGCCGCCCTTTTTTAGATAGAATCGAAATTATTCACGTTCCCGACATTTCCCCAAAACAGACCCAGCTATCTTTTTGGTTGAGTAAAAGGGATGTTAAACCTGAAACGAGCATTCGCAAGTTAGAAAAAGGTGCAACTTATCTTTCTTTTAATCTAAGGAAGAAGGGACCTCTTCAAGACGAAAAGGGTAGAGATGCCATCATGGCTGTGTTAGATCCAAACCTGCTAATCGAAAAGATTGGTTCGGAAAATCATGCCGCCGCTACAAGCTTTCTCCCAGAAAAAAGTAGTGTATCTGTTTGTGGAACAAGTGTAAAAGCTCAATTGCCTTTTGCGGAACCCTTGGTTGTTTGCGGTACGCAGATCAGAAAAGGTGCCAATGTGGAAAGGGAGCTTATATGGGTAAAGGATATGCTTGAGGAAGCAGGCTATAAGGTCAAGGCGGAAATTGTTCCTATTGAGAAGCTTGCAAGCGATGAGTATTTAGAAGGGGTGGATATGGTGATTGGAGGAATTGCCTTAAGTGAGGATGAAGTGCTGTCTTATGTCAGGTTTTTTCAAATGTCCCAGGCCTTTATTTACAATCTGGCAGATGATGATTTGCGGAAGGTTATAAATAAGACGTTAAGAATGGTCGAGAAAACACCTGCAAGAAGCGAGCAACTTCAACTTTTGCTAGACTTAGAGGAAAAAATTATCCAAAGTAAGCTCATCCATCTTTTCTATCACCGTGCTCAACAAGTGAACATCTACAACTCATCGATCCAAGGTGTTTCCCTTAAGAATACAGGGAGGGTAATGTATAAGGATTTGTGGGTGAAGAGGGGTTAAGGAGAGTCAAAGGGACAGGTTAAATGACCCTGCGTCCCTTTAAAGTGGGTCAGCGTGCCTCTCCCCACGACGCCCCTCACCCAAACACCTGCGCTGCAATTCCATAATAAGTGCGGCTGCGGACAGGCATGCCAGAAGAAGGATGGATCATGATGGGAGGTTGGCTGACTTTGTGAAATCCGCACTGCTCCAAAGAAGTCATAAACATCCCATGACCTGAAGGTACATCGATTCGGAGCGCTCCATCATGGCCGTATGCCAATTTTTCTAGTAAGCTTACAGCTATTTGATTATCTGGCGCAACAATTGGCCCTAATATTAAATGGATTGGACCGGCGATTGCCATTCCAAAGGCAAGGACTCGTTTATTGCTATCCTTAACTACCAAGCACGTTTTGGCTTGCTGGATACGGGCCCGAAGAAACTTGCTCCGCTTATCTCCAAAGGCCTCTTTATCTAAGTTTAGGAGAGCAGGTAGGTCACTAGATTGATACTCTTCAATCGTGTAGGCAGTTTGGTGAAGGTCCGTTGTAATAGGAACAAACTTTTCACATAAAAACTTATGTACGCAATCGACCTCTTTAAATCCCATTTTTTCATAAAGGGGCTTTCCGTCAGGGGTTGCAATCAGCATAATTGTTGCATTCATACTGCGAACTTCATCCATACATCTCTGTGTAGCCTTTTTTCCTAAACCCATCCCTCTGAAATCCCCATGCACAATGACCATTCCGATGGAAGCCAACCTATCATCATAAGGAATGATCGCGGCGCTAGAAACAATGACGCCTTCTGAGTTTTTATGACCAAAAATTTTGCCAGATGCCAGGACCGTTGAAATCTCTTCATACTCATAATCCCATCCAACCGAAGCTGATAGTCCAATGAGACCAGGGATGTCATTACACGTAAATTCTACGAGTTTTAGTGACTCTTTCGTATGTATAGTCATGATTTGCCTCCTATTTCAATAGTGAGTTATAGGGACAGGCACTATGACCCGTAGTGGGTCGGCGTGCCTGTCCCCTCAAAGCAAGTGCTTCACATCCTCCCAACCATATACAACCTCCGTAAGTTTCTTCCCAGCAATCTGAACTTCAAGATCTTCTATTTTCTTACCACCCAGTGCTTCATAAAACAAACGCGAGGCATTATCTTCTAAAACAAGAACAAGCATGGTGTTTAAACCCATTCCTATGATTTCGTCTATGATTGGTTGAATAAGTGCTTTTCCGATCCCTTGTCCCTGATACTCTTTTAAAATATAGATGGCGTATAATTCCCCATCAAAGCCATCATAGTTACCACTTCGTTCTTTGCCGCCGGAAGAAAAACCAACTATTTCGCCTTGATTATTTTCGGCTACATATACACCGCCATTTGGAATGCTGGTTATCCAAATTTGTTCACGACTTTCATAAGTTAAATTGTTCAAGTATTCGTCTGGAACAATATTGGCATAGGTAGTTTTCCAACTTTCGACGTGTACTTTAGCTATCCCTTTTGTATCGGATAAATTTGCTTTTCTGATTATAATAGACTCTTTAACCATTTGCAATCCTCCATTATTCTAGTTAAAAAACTCCATATGTGTTTTTTCATTTGCATAGTAATACAATCTATCTTGTAGTGTACCTGTATGAAATTCAAATTTATGACCATCTGGGTCCGTAAAATAAATGGATTTTTTATCTCGTTCATCTCTTGGACGACCTGATAGGATGTTCACATTTAATTTCTTTAGCTTCTCATGGACTTCATCAAACTCTTTTTCTTCAATGGAAAAAGCAATGTGTGAGTAGGACTGGTGTATTTCATTGCGGGGTATATCTTTCTCCACGTTAAGGGCAAGCCACATTCCATTTAAATCAAAGTATGCGGTGTTTTGTCCTTTTACTAACAATTTAGCATCAAATACTTCATTATAAAATTTAATGGAAACTTCCAAATCAGAAACGGAAAATAAAAAATGATTAAGTCCTTTTATCGACATGGTGTCACCTCTATAAAATAGTATCCTTAACATAAGGAATGTGTTGTGCGAACTTTTCCAAATCTATCTGGAAATAGTCCTCGAGATCTTTTCTAAGTGCAGACTCTAACTCCATAAGCTTTGAAACGGCATAAGATTGATCAAAGACATTATAAATATCGACTTCTGCCCAAATGGTTGTAATCCTTGCCTTATCTGCAAAAGGGAGCATGGAAAGAATCGCACCGTCCTCGTAATCGTCATATTCAATCGAATAGTAATGGAACGATGGAATGTGGGAATTAGTCACCTTTTGTTTCCATTTTAAAAGTGTTTTGTAGAATTCTAGAATAGCGATTTCCGCCTCGAAATAGGTCTCATCCTTAATTTTCACTATAAGAGTTGCATCAATAGAAAGGATGGTAGGAACATCTCTATAGTGTTTATTGAAAATCGCGTTGGGCTCATTTATGAATTGATAGGTAAACTGAAGGTTGTTCATTTTGCCTCCTTTAACTCTACACTTCTCACCTAAAACAAGGTTGATTAAACTAAAAAACCTCTCATCCTTCTGACGGAGTGTAGGTTTCAGAAGCCTATCACCCCTTCTTAAAGATTGTAGTATTCTCTATCCGGATGGAGTCAACTTCCCCACAGCTTAAACAAAAGGTATAGATTTTGTTGGAGCCGGTCAGAGCGAGTTTACTCGTTTTAATAGGCATAAAATCTGTTCCCTCGGCAAATTCCATGCCTCCACATTTTAAGCATGCTTGTTCATTCATTTTTTGTATCCCCTCTCTCAACCTACTTGCATGATTTTACGTTATATAGGTATACGTGCGTTAAGAGATTTTGTTTCAATATTAAGATGTAATTATGCTCTAGCATGTTTGGTAACATTAATTGAAGAAGGAAAAGAGGAAAAGTGAACTTGAAAATCTTTAACGATGTAGATATAAACCAACCATTGACACCCTACTTTCAAGTTGGGGTTGCTCAAAGGATTCGCTTTGCGATGACAACCTTGCAGGAAAAGCCAGGATTGCTGAAGAAAATTTTTAAAAACATGAAATTTGATAGGGAGGCAAAGGTCGATTGTACTTTTTTATCTGCATATGAAACGGATGCATATAAAAGGAGTATAAAGCTAGGTTTAGGGAGAAGGTTCAACATCATGAACTGGAGGGAGAGCAGCATATGGAATGAGGATTTAGAATGCACCTGTTTCTATACCACCATTACGAATGTATCAACCGACAGTCTCTATTCATACATTCTTGCGTTTTCCAGAGGGTATCAACGAGAACTGAACATCTGTTTTTACAACAATGACTATCTTCTATATGCAAATGGAGATGTGCTGGATATTGTCTCAAGTGAAAACAACATAGCTGGTCTCAAGCATACTTTTAACAAAGAATATGATAGATACCATGAAGAGGCGGGCATAGAAGGTGGTGGGGGATATATAAATATCGCCATCGTCTATTCCAAAAATAAAGATATTAAAGAAAATCTCCTTGCATTTCTCGACTTTTTCTACACAAAGGAGAACAAAGGGTTGATGGTTACATATAGCACAGACATGGATGGAGAAGAGTGGGTGGAAGAGAGTGTACTTGAAAACAGTAGGGTTCTAGACCTGCTGTCGAACTATTACCTTACTATTGAAATGTCAGGGAAGGATTTAGGCATTGAAGGGGAGGAGCTAACCATTACCATAACGGAAGAAATTGATTTTTATGGATTTCTTGTAAATATGAGATGGGAGGATGTCTGCCAATCTGATGTAAACGAGGTACAGGAAACGTTTATTGAGATTTTAAAGCATTTCTACTCCGTAAGTAACTATGATTACGCACTGATTGGACATGAACTAGATATAGAAATTGCGCCGAAGAGATTTAATACGATTGTTGAAGAGGCAGACTACTTCCCTGTAGCGATAGTGGGGGAAGACTCGAAGCTTCACATCTATAAAGGTTCTTGCAAAATGGATGGGTTCACTAAACAGGATCGAAGCTATGAAGTAGTGGATGTGAAGTAATTGTATTCTTCTTTAAAATTTCCGCCTTTGATACTGAATAATTGTCATTGTACTGTTTTAATTACCTTGAAAGGAGCAATAAAATGACCAATCCCACAGAAGAAACCTACAACAAACTAGCTCAAACTTATCAAAACGATACGGATGAAGGAAGTCCTTATAACGCCTATTACGAACGTCCGGCGATGATGGCTGCATTGCCGCAAAACCTATCAGATAAAAAAGTGTTGGACGCCGGCTGTTCCGCTGGCTGTTCCGCTGGCTGGTATGCTTCTCAATTGGTGCAGCGTGGTGCAGTGGTAACGGGGATAGACCTCAGTCCGGGTATGATAAAAGCCGCAAAGGAACGGGTAGGGTCGGCGGCAACCTTTCTTTGCCACAATCTCAAAAATCCACTACCGTTTGAGGATAATTCTTTTGATGTGATTGTCAGTTCGCTCACGCTTCATTATCTAAAGGATTGGATCGCCACCTTCCGCGAATTCGAACGGGTGTTAAAACCGGGAGGAACATTTTTGTTTTCGGTTCATCATCCATTCATGGACTATACGAGATTCCATTGTGAAGATTACTTTAAAACCCAACTACTAACAGAAACGTGGCATAAGCCGACCATCACCATTGAAGTGAGCTTTTACAGGAGGCCGATGGAGGAAATCGTCAATGAAACTACTCGATTTTTCGTGCTAGAAAACCTGATTGAACCTAAACCGCACGAGATGATGCGAGATGTAAAAGAGGAAGCTTACTACTATCTCATGACAAATCCACATTTTCTCATGGTGAAAGCTAGGTCTAAATAAAAATGCCCAAAGATTATGGTCTTTGGGCATTTTTTATTAGTAATCTTCTGTTACTAGGTCGGCGTGCCTGTCCCTTTAACCCGCATTACCATTTTGCTCTCTGGCAAGCATGGGATTTGGGACATACTAAAGTTCAAATCTTGTTCTGGTAAGTCATATTCTAAATCATTCACAAGGAAGTCCAGGCTTAAATTCATGACATCAACAGTCAGCCACTCTCCGGCACAGCGATGACCGATATCGTATTCTCCGCCACCTTGTGGGATAAAATCAAAAGGACTTTTGTCCCAGGTTTTAAAGCGGTCGGGCTCAAAGCGGTCTGGATTCTCCCAATCTTCCGGATGATGGTTTGTTCCGTATAAGTCCAAGAGGGTAAGGGTGTCTTTTTCAAACTTATAGCTATTCCAAGTAAAGTTTTCTTTTACTCTTGCGGCGGTGAAGGGGAAGAATGGATAGAAGCGGCGAACTTCTTGCACAAATCGTTGAAGACTTGCGCTTTCTCCTTTTTGCAATTTTGCAGCTTCCTCTGGATACTGATGGACAGCAAGAGCGGAAAAGCAAACATAAACAGAAATAGCCACAATCGGACGCAAGAGATTCAGTAATTCCACTGCAACGATTTCTTTATTAAGAAGTTCGCCGTTGAGGTCGCGATGCATGGAGAATTGATAGAGGGCTTTGTCTTTTGGCGGCTCTATTTTTTTCTCCCGTACTTCGTCTACCAGGTCCTCCAACCAGCTCTCTACACTGGAGCGGGATCTGCGTCCTTTCCAATGCTTTAACCCGATTGCAGCAGCGGATTCATACATATCTCCCAGTTGTACGGAGAACTTCTCCACTTTATCTTCCGGGAGAGGGACGCCCGTCCACTCACATGCAACCTGTGTGAGAATTTTCTTTGCTTCTATGTATAAACAATTTCGTCCTCGCGCTCCCATTTTAGGGCGGCATTTTCCCATGCTTTTCTTGTAAGTACGGTAATCTCCTTTAAACTCTCTTTCGTCATAAGGGACATAAACATTGCTTTTCGGTGGTGGTGCGCTTCACCGTCCATCGCCTGTACGCCACCTTCACCGAAGAGCGTCTTTTGCAAACGTTTAGGAGCTGCACCTTTTCGTTTAAACTTTTCATTATCATAGAAAATTTCTGCAGCTTCTTTACCAGTCAGGCAAATTGCTTTTTCTGCTAGAAGAGTTGTTTCAAAGATATTAGAGTGGAACATATGACGGCGGTTCATAATGAACTGGTATCCTTCTGATAATAATTTCAGGCTGTGATCCAGTCCTTCTTCCTTAGGCATGGAATGATTACTTTTCAAACAAATCCCTCCTTAATGTATATATACTTTGTATATTTACTTCTTTCTTCCAACCTAAACGTAAGACATGGAGGGGGATTAAAAGGAGTCAACTAGGTGGATGTGGAGCACCAGGTGGACTGTATTTCGGAGGAACCCTTAACCATCCCCTGGACTTCATTAAATTCTTCAGTGGTGCGGCAAACTTCATTAGATGAACCTGTATGGAAAAGAACAAAAGCCCAACATCGGTTCGAACCGTTTTGGACATTGCTTGGGCACAAAAGGTAATGGAAGTGGCAACTTTAGCTGCAATAAGATTTGCAATCTCATCCTCGGTCAGTTTTACCCCCTCGGGAACAGCGCTCGGATCGGATACAGGCTTATTGGGATTAACAAGGGGTAATGGGACGCCTTCTTTAACGAGGAAATCTTCTATCCGTTTTGTATCAGACAGGCTGCTGTCCAATGCATCCTCCAACATGGCTTTCAAGTCCCTATCAATGGTGCTGTTGAGTGCAACCTGATAAAGAGTATGCGCTTCCTTAAAAGCTGTAAAAGCTGTCCAAAGATCCATTACTTCGCCAACATGTAACGGAAGTTTAGGCTCTTCATCTGTGAAATTTTTTAAGATGGCTGCTATGGTTTCTATTGCACTAGTCATGATGAACCCTCCAAAATCTGATTTTGTATATTTTTACCGTAAGACTAGTAAATATTCCTCTCTACTCTTCATTTAACATTCTCAGATGTATCGCTTCAACTCCAACATTCTCCTAGAGGTTGGTTCTTCATCGGTGCTACATAAAAGAAGAAGATTGAGGGAACATACGGATAATAGGCTTTTCTTAAAGGAGAACATCATGGAGAATTTTAGTAATGACAACACAGCAAGAAGGTATAGAGCGCATGTCAGTATACTGGGTACGACTCAACTTCATCTTAGAAACCCTTATATCATGGCTTGGTGGAGTGCTGCTTTTCCTGGTTTTGGCCATCTGCTTTTATCTAAATATCTTCGGGGATTTGTGCTGTTTATCTGGGAAGTTTTAATTAATATTAAATCACATGTTAATTTAGCCATGATTTATTCTTTTCAAGGAGACATCGATAAAGCTAAAGACATTCTAGATACCCAATGGTTATTAATTTATATTCCAGTCTATATATTTGCAATCTGGGATAGCTATCGTACAACGGTTGATATGAATAAAGTCTGTGTGTTGGCAGAACGGGAAGAGCATAGGTTCAATTCCTTTAGTATAGGTGCACTGGAAATCAATTATTTAGATAAACGAAATCCAGTTATGGCAGTCCTTTGGTCCCTTTTTATACCAGGATTAGGTCAACTTTACTTACATAGAATTGTAACAGCATTTTTCGTTATCGTTTGGGTGATCGTCTTTTTTTATTACTCTCACGGCCTGGAAGCTATATCTCTATTATTTTTAGGGGAAATCGAAAAGGCTACGTCGGTCATTGATCCAGAATGGCTCCTTTTCTTCCCATCTATTTATGGTTTTGCCATTTTTGATTCATATATTAACACGGTTGAAAATAATAAATTATATGATAAAGAACAGCGTGGCTTTTTTATTGATAAGTACCAATCCTCATCCTTTCGAGTATTAAAAGGGCAAAAGGTGGACTAGACCATGCAATTATTTTCTACATTTAAACATTCCATTCATATTGAATTGGCTATTTCCACTCTTGAGAAGAAGGGTATTGAAAGGGAAAAGATATTTATCCTTCCTCTTGATAATAGAAAAGAGGAACAAAAACTATTTGATACCATTCATCATTCCGATGGAACTTCTCTTATTGATATCGGAGCAGCACTTGGGACCGCTTTTGCAGTAATTGGTGCCAGTATAGGTTTTAAATTGGCATGGGGGCCAATATATTGGGGTTTAATAGGTGCATCTGGCGGGTTTGTTTTAGGTTTTGCCATACGTCTCTTTACGGAAAAGATCTTAAAAAAGAAACAACGGTTGTTAAAAGGCGTCCATTCGGAATTGATTATGATTGTTGATTGTGAAGACGCGCAGGGAGAACTTGTTGAAAACATTTTGTTTGACCACTTTGCATTTGGTGTGGCGAAAATAAAGTGAATGAACATTCTGCTTCAATTCCATAAGGTGATTGGAAAATAAAGAAAAAGGTAAAAGAGAGAGAGGAGAGGTGGGGAAAGTGCTCTTTAAATCCCTCCCTCTTGCACCTAGAGTAAAGAATTGAGGGGAACGCCCATCTCTTTAAAAACCAAACTGATCCTTAATCACTTGAGCCACTTCCGCCGCACTCATGTCTGTATTGTTAATTTTGATGTAGTTTGGAAATGTTATCTCCCCATGCACCGAGTTCAAACGATGTTTATCCAATGTCTGCAGTAAGTCATTTTCCGACCACTCCAAGTCTCGCTTTTTCGGCTTGTGTTCCAGGCGGTTTGGCGTTTTATTTCGCTCAAGTCGTTCGTCTAGATCTGCCTCTAATTCCACGTAGTAAACAGTCGCCCCTCTGGATTCAAACAGTTGAGTGAGGTTCCTCACATACTCCCAATCTGACTCCATATCCAACATCCACACATACGTGAAGATCATGCCGTACAGGTCACTTTTAGAAACCTCTTCAAATATCTCCTGGCGGAACAAATTCACTAGCCGCTTAGCTTCCTTCGTACTGTAATCAAAAAAATGCCCAACTAAATCAATCGTCATATGGTTATGAAAAAGCTTCAGCTCTGTTATTTTCGCTAACTCTTGTCCAACCGTCATCTTCCCAACTGCTTGGGGGCCGAATATGTGTACGAATTTCATGGGATGGATCACTCCTTACTTTATAGAGATATATTAATCTTCCAATCGCTCCAACCATTCGCTTACTAATGCGTTGAAAAGTTGTGGTTGTTCAATTTGTAAATTATGACCTGCTTTATCCAAAGTCGCGAAAGTTCCACGCAGATATTTATCCTGCAATGCCAGAGCATCCATATATCCAACCACTGCGTCCTGTTTCCCCATGAGGAACAGGCTGGGTTTAGAAAAAACAGATTGATCCACCTCAAAGGAAAATCCATAGTTTTTCTGGACCTTTTCTAGAAAAGGAATATCTGCAATTTGAACACCACTAACAATTTCTTGGTTGTATCTGATCCAAGTAGACTCGTTTAGAACTACATTTTTCGTTTTAAAGTCCTCTAACTCCGTTTGTGTTAATGTTTCTAGGAACTTTTCGTCCGTTTTTACTATTTGGTGTTGCCCGACAGTTCGATCTTTTGCAAAAGGCTTAATGACTGGGCAGATGAACGCCGCACCTAGAATGTGCTGCTCTTGCTTATGAATGATGCCCCTTGCTATGTAACCACCATAAGACTCGCCAAGGACAACATACTGTTGATCGGGAATAATTGTTTGAATAAACTCCACTACCGTATTCAACATTTCGTCTGAGCTAGTAATCTCGTCATAATTTCTCGATTGACCCATCCCTGGAAGGTCCAAATAAATACGACGCCATCCAGTTCTATTTTCAAAAAACGGCTCCATGCACCCGCTCATCAAACGGTGGTCAGGTGAAAAACCGTGAATCATGATGATAGGCGTGCCTTCTCCTATATCCTTATAAAAAATCTCTGCTTGCTGAACCTTACAATATGCCATATTAGATCCTGCTTTCTTTAATAATTTCTAGTTTGAAAACCTGGTTGGAACACTGTTGTTTTAGGTCATTCCATAGTAAAGAATTTGAATTATTTTAACATAATGTACCATATAATTGTTTGTAAAAATCAAATATTTGCGACAAATTATAATTTCAGTTATGGAATTATATGTTAAAATGAATGTGGGATTCAAGGAGTTTCGTAGAAGTGGGGGAGTCATAATGATTTATGAAAGTGTTGGTGTCGCAGTTTATGCATTGTTGGTTTGGTGGGCCATACTTCTCGCATTTAAAAGGTTTCCTAGTAGTTACCCACACAATAATACCTGGAAAAAAGACATTTCCGTTACGTTTGTTCAAAGTATAGTAATGTTAACAGCTTTTCAAATTATCGTGTAATTCCAATAAAGGATGAGCATGTAACTTAAGCTAAGTAAGAAGGTGTATGGATGATATACAAAGTACTCTTATATATGGCAATTGCTATTTTCATAGTGAATTATTTAGTTGGGCCCACGTTCTTAAATATGGAAAGCAGTGATACGGGATTATTTGTTGGATTAATGTTGTTGTGTATAGTTGTTGGACATATTTTGAGACGAGAGAAAGTGTGAAGGTGGGAAAAAAGGGTCGAGGTTCTCTCATCCAAAAAGAAGGAGTGTGAATCATGCTCTATATCTACCTTACTTTAATGAGTTTAATTTATGGGGCTTATGTTTGGTTGTTTCATTATAGAATGAGTATGTCTGAGGTGTGGCTGTCAAAGAGTATCTTAACCCCAGAGGACAGTGCAATGATTAGCCAATTAGGAAAATGGTCAGAAATGCTGGATATATTATTTCTACTAATATTCATTGGAATGGGGTTATTTTGTTTTTACAAGAGGCGATCAGATAATAAAATAGTTAGGAAATTTATTGCAGTGAATGTCATTTTAACGTTAGGGGTAGTGGTGTTCAGTATTATTTATAACCAAATTACTTCGCTTCCATTTATGAATTTAGTGCTGCCTTTAATTAATTTGGTCGGGATTGTTATTTTGCTCACCATATTTTTGATTATCGAGATAAAATATAGAAATATAGTAAGTCGAGCATAAGGTGGCAGGACGGTGATTGTAAAATGGGTCGCCGTGCCTGTCCCCTCGACTCTCAAGAGGTGAAATCATTGAAAACTACAAATAAAGAATTAAAAGTGGTAATCGGAGCAGGGGAATATAACAATAATCCAGGCTGGGTTCATACACAAGAAGACGAACTGAATTTAATAGACGTGAGCACTTGGAGGGACAAGTTTGATAGAGCTTCTATAAGAGCTATTTTAGCAGAACATGTTTGGGAGCATTTAACCTATGAAGAAGGCATAAATGCCGCGAAGCTTTGTTATCAGTATTTAGAACCTTCAGGGTATATCCGCTGCGCTGTCCCAGATGGGTACTTTCCGGATGAAGAATACCAAAACATTGTGAAAGTAGGGGGACCTGGATCATTAAATCATCCCGCTGTAAGTCATAAAATAGTTCACACTTATGAAACATTAAGAGAAATGTTTGAGGCTGCGGGATTTGAAGTGAATCTACTAGAATATTGCGATGAGGATGGTAACTTTCATGCTCATGATTGGGATGGCAAGGATGGAGTTATTTTTCGTTCAAAAAAATTTGATCCTAGGAATCAAGGAGATAAGCTAGCGTTCCCTTCTTTAATAGTGGATGCGATAAAGCGTTAAGGAGAAGTGAAAATGGAAAATATAAAAGAGCAATATAAAAATTCATCCAATCTACATACTCGAATCAATATTCATGAGTTATATAGTACAAATAAGGAGGATTGGCATCTCTGGCTTTTTGATCAGTACGATATCTCTCCGAATAGTAGGATACTAGAGATTGGTTGTGGGGACGGGACTTTTTGGTATAAAAATAGAGACAGGATTCCTGCTGATTGGGACATAACTTTGTCTGATTTATCGTTGGGGATGATGGAGGCGGCAAAAAGTAGATTAGAAGGCATTTCTAATATAACTTTTCGTCCGTTAAATATGGAAGAAATTATATATGAGGATAATAGTTTTGATGTGATCATTGCAAACCACATGTTATACCACGTTCCCGATAGAACGCGTGCCATAAGTGAAGTTCGGCGTGTGTTGAAAACAGGTGGCGTATTTTATTGTTCAACCATAGGAAAGAATCACATGAGGGAGTTTGGAGAGCTCGTGGAGGCTTTTGATCCTGAAATTCAGTATGCTTCAGCTAACAACCATGCTGATGCATTTGGGATAGAAAATGGACAAGCGCAACTAGCCACTCATTTTAACTCGACAACTTATCATGATTTTCCAGGAGACTTGATTATTACTGATATAAATGCGATAGTGGATTATCTGATTTCAACGAATCCAGAGCTTTCTAGCATTATAGTAAAGGAAAAATTAGCGGAATTTCTTCACTATTTATCTTCTGTAAAAGGAGAAAATAATGGAGCGATTAGAATTACGAAGGCAACCGGTTTATTTGTGTCGGGGTAAAGAAAATAATTTATTGAATGGGTAACGTTTGTAAGGGTGTGGTAAATTGATGCTTTATAATCCCAAAAAAATTAGTCTAGAAGAGGCTCAAGCATCCGGAGTAGATGTGAACTTTGAGCTAATGGAAAATGGAGAAAAACGGTACAGATTAGTAAGCTCTGATGGCAGTGGATATTGCCGCACGGAGGGGTCAGGTGCGGGAGCTTGGCAAAATAGTCATTACCATAAATCCACATCTGAGTTTTATTTGGTTCAGTCCGGATGGATTGTATATGCGGAGTTGAATGAGAGTGGAGAAGGGGAATTTCGAATTCTTCGAGAAGGTGAAAGTGTGTTGGTAACCCCACTGGTCCATCACAACATCTATATGTCAGCAGATTCAGTCATTCACACCATCAAATATGGTGGTGGCGCGGAGGATACTGTCGATTGGTTTGCATCAGAAGAATTGGATACTTTTATTCAATTACATAAGGAAGATGGTAAATATTTTTGAATGAATGGATGCGATTCTACCTGCAGGATTGCGTCCATTTTAATATTTGTTGATAGGGGGTGAATCATATGAGTACAGTCGTTTATATGGTCAGGCATGGTGACTCGCCAAAGGACGGAAACGAAAGAAGCAGAGGATTAACGCAAAGAGGATATTTGGACGCAGAACGAATATCAGGCTTGTTAATAGAAGAAAAAATTGATGTAGTTGTTTCAAGCCCTTATTTACGTTCGGTGTTAACGGTCCAACAGCTGGCTGGACAAATAGGACAAGAAGTAAGGGTGTTCGAGGATTTAAAAGAGAGAGTTTTCTCTTTTGGAGAGAGTCGGGTGTCTGATGAAGAATTGCTGCCACTGTTAGAGAAGTCGTTCTCGGATCCAGATTTGTCTTTAGATGGAGCGGAATCAAATGCGGAATGCCAAAGAAGAGCTGTCCGTGTCCTAAATGAAATTTTAGATACATATAGAGGTAGAAAAGTAGTGATAGGTACTCACGGTGCGGTGATGACCTTGATGATGAGCTATTTTGATAGCCGGTTTGACTTGGATTTTTTGCATAGCACATCGAAACCGGATATCTATAAGATGGAGTTTGACGAAAAGAAGTTAGTAAATGTTCGAAGATTATGGGGAGGGAATTAAAGCGTGAGAGGGAGTCTGGAAAATGAGTCGGCGTGCCTATCCCCTCGACTCTCCCCTCAACGCACCCTCTCAAAATTCACTTCCAGTTCACTGGTGGCTTAACCATTTGCGCTTTCATTCCAAGCTCTTCTGCAGCTGCTAATATAAACTCTTTTCGGAAAAAATAGCTTTGGTGGCTTACTATTTTGCCATTTTCTATTTCTTGGATTTGTATGTCATGGATTTCGCCATTGGCTAACACGATGATGACGGGTTTATTCCAAAGAATGAATTCTTGAGCTGTATGGCCGGGTAATCCGAATTTTAGGGAGCCTTTCAGCATTTCGGATTTAGAAAATTCCTGGAACCCGAAGAACGCTTCGTTTTGTGCTTGATCACTAAACAGTCTCAGCATGCTATCTAAATCTCCATTATTAAAAGCTTGTAAGTATGCTTGAATAGTTGGGTTTTGGACCTGTGTATCCCGTTGAGCCTTGGATTGTGTAAAGTCCAAAGATGCTATTTTCCTTCTCGCCCGTTGCACAGCTGAATAGACACCGCCTGGCGTACTATGGACAATCCCGGCTATTTCTTCTGCACTAAATTGAAAAATGTCCAATAAAAGGAATGCAGCTGTTTGTTTTGGGGTCAAATTTGATTCCAACGATATTAGAATTTCTTCTAGTCTTAGGTGATCGGAGAAATCAAGAGTAGCTTCAGGTGTTTCATCTAACATACCTATTTCACGGTTTTGCTTCCTGCACTGATCAAGCCACGTATTTGTTGCCACTCTAAAAAGATAGTATTTCTTGTCGGTAATATCACTCCATCGCTGGGGGAGTAATCCAAAAGCCTTTATCATCGTCTCTTGAAAAAGATCTTCTCCATCCCAAGGAGAACCTGTGACGTATTTACAATAATTCCATAAATCTGTTGAATAAACACAAACTAGTTCCTCAAATTCATTCTTTAATCTCCGCGCTTCCTCCACCAAATCCTTGCTAATGGTACTTGCCTGTTCCATATTTGTTCCCTCCTAAAGTGCTTATACTATAAAGACGTTTCCATATAAAATAATTATACGGATAACTTTAAATTTTTCATAAAATTTATAAGGAGCTGACGCTATGTTGGGTGTTAGTAATGTGGATGGCGTTCTGGAAAAGTACAAACAGGCCATTTATGAAAAAGATGTGGAGAGCTTTTTAGCTATCTATGATGCGGATGTACATATTTATGATTGCTGGGGGAAGTGGGAGAGTAAGGGTATTTCTTTATGGAGAGAAAATGTAGTGAATTGGTTTGGCGCTATGAGGGAAGAAGGCGAATTACTGAAAGTGGATGTTAGTGATGTAACCATTGAGGAAAATACGAATCTTGCATTTGTGCATTGTGCAATTACCTTCGCTGCGTATAATGAAAAATCGGAAGAGAAACTTCGTCAAATCACCAATCGTTTTACATTTGGTTTGAAAAAAATAAATGAATCTTGGCTCATCACCCACGAACATTCCTCCTTGCCAATAGATATGGAGACTGGAAAAGGGATGTTTGAATAAGTGGGAGAGGGAGGTAACTAGTAAAATTATTAGTGTGCCTGTACCTTTACTGAAAAATATTGCTCAGAGATTAAATCTCTGGGTATTTTTTTGTTTTTTTCAATATGGTGAGATAGCGATATTTAAACAATCGTTTGTTCAAAGGGTAATTCTGTATGGCTTCATTAAGGATGAAATGGGTTCGTGATTTTTCAACCATTTTCGCACGGTATATCAGGATAGGGAACAACGGAAAAGTATTCTTATCTCCAGAAAAAATATAAATGGTAAATAATACATTTATAGTGTAAAATTACACAAAAGGTGGGTGAAATATATGTCATTTACAATGTATGTTACGGCTCTTTTAATGGGTGTTTTAATGTTAGTTGTCAGCTATGCCTTTTTGAAAAACTGGGAGATATCAATGAACTACAAAATCCTTGTTTGTTTAGTTCTTCCACTACTTAATATAGCCTTTGGAGTAGCATTAAACTTACTCGATTCCTTTGTAGGTGATCCCGCAACTTTAGATCATCTCCTCGTAACAATCATTCATTTAGCTGTCTGGATAATCTGCATTGGAATCGCTTATAAAGCAGAAAGCAAGGGTGTGCTAAAGTTGTACGCTATTTTTTGGGCGTTAACTTCTGGAATCGCTGCCTCAACTGCTTACATTAACTCTGTAGAAAATACCGTTGATTTTGCTTGGGCCATTCCTTTTGCAATGTTACTTTTGCCACAATGGCATGGATTCACCTATTTAGTAGAAGATTATTTTGTTTTATCAATAATCTTAGTGTTCATATCCTTGATGATGTTCAGCATCGTGGTCTGGAGATGGAGGAATATATTATAAGTGGAGTGGGTCACCGTGCCTGTCCCCTCAACCCACTTCCCTAGGCATTCGCACATCTTTGTGGGTACAAGTTTATAGACTCATGTCCCTTGAATAGGATGGTAAGGAATAACTTGAGGGAGTGTAGTCTAGTGAACTTTAATTATAATGATCAACGAAGAATTGTTGGCCGCCCAGGCTTTGGTTTAGGTGGATTCGGTTCTGGCTTTGGTGTCCGTCCAGGTCTAGGGTTTGGCCGTCCAGGCTTTGGCTTTGGTGGTTTTGGTTTCGGTCTTCCGTTTGTAACTGGTTTGGCAGCTGGTGCGCTGTTAACGCCAAGACCATATCCGTACTATCCATACCCGCCTTATCCATATCCACCATATCCATATTATTAATCTATCAAAATGAAACATTCCACTCCCTAGCTGCGTAGTACATGTTAGGGAGTGTTTTTTTATGAATTTTTCTTTAAATAGTAACAGTGGGTCTGCGTGCCTGTCCCCTCGACTTAAACCGATAGTTATTGCCATTGCAGCTGTTTCTGGTGGAGGGAAAACCACCGTGGCTTGTGTTGAACATATTGTCGAACTGGTGAGGAAAGAAATACGAGATAGAGGTTTGTAAGTTATTAGATTTGGGGCTTTCGATTGTTTAGCTGTGAAAATGCTCTGTTTTTAATGAAAAAATGCCTGTTTTTGGGGCCAGAATTTAGGTTCAGACATTTTTCATATATCTTCGGTCAAAATGTGTTGATATAACGAGGTGTTCGGTCATTTGAAAATTTGGTTCGGTCAAAATTCGAAAATCTTTGGCCAACTTCGCCCGAACTTCGGTCAAGAATGCAAAATCTTTGGTCAACTTTTGGGAAACTTCGGTCAATTGCAATGCTGCCCGGCTCCAAACAGACAATTAGCTTATCTCGACGCTAAAAAAAAACTGATTGAATAATCCAACTTATTTCGAGATGATAAGTAAAAGTAGATTCATTACTAAAAAGGAGGAAACTACATGTTATTCATGCTAATCGTCAAAGCATCAACAAATTCGGAAACCGGTAACCGCCCGAATCCTGAGCTGAATGAAGCGATGGACAAGTACAACGAAGATTTAGTGGCGGCAGGTGTGCGGGTGATGGCAAAAGGACTACACCCAAGCTCAAACAGCATGCGTATTTCGTTCCCAGAGCCAGGTGGGGAGCCAGTGGTGACGGAGGGACCTTTCGCTGAACCGAACAATTTGGTTGCGGGATTTATTTTGATTGATGTGGAGTCGAAGGAAGAGGCTGTTGAGTGGGCGATGAGGATGCCGGACCCGCAAGGATATGGGGAAGGGCAGATCGAATTGCGTCAAGTGTTTGAGTTTTAAGTTAGGATAGGGTCGAGTCGCGGGAAGGGCACGGTGACTTGTGAGAAAATGGGTCGGCGTGCCTGTCGCCTCGACTCCCCTCGAACCTAGAAGTAAACGAGATAGATGACCAATGCCAGCACAATTCGATATATGGCGAATGGCATCAGCTTAATTTTATTGATTAATTGTAGAAAGAATTTAATTGATATTAGTGCGAAAATAAACGAGGTGATAAATCCGGCTGCGAAAAATGGTAGTGCTTCGATAGAGAAATACTGCCAATTTTTCAATAAGGACAATCCACTCGCTCCCACCATGATCGGCACTGCCATAATGAATGTGAAGTCTGCGGCAGCACGATGGCTCATTCCAAGCAGAACTCCCCCTGAGATGGTGGAACCTGATCTAGAAAATCCAGGCCATAAAGATAGGCACTGAATCAACCCGATGGAAAAGGCCTGTTTGTAGGTCATTTGGTCAATACTCTGCATTTTCGGTTCTTTTGGTCCGAATATGTCTGCGATGATCATCAATACAGCCCCGATGACCAGCCCGATCAGAACAGTCTCCAGTGAAAATAAGTGTTCATCAATATAATCCTCAAATAACACGCCCAAGACACCTGCGGGAATAAGACCGACAATAACGTGCGTAAGTTTAAGTTGCTTGGAATCTTTCGAAACAGATTCTCCACGGAGTTTTTTTAACCCAAGCAATTCAATAAACCGGTCCTTGAAAATCACAATTACCGCCAGGATGGAGCCCAGCTGTATGACGATTTTAAATGTGTTGGCTACATATTTACCAAGAAACTCTTCAGATTGAAGAAGCATATCGTCCACAATGATCATATGTCCTGTGGATGAAACAGGAGCAAACTCCGTCAAACCCTCGACAATTCCTAAAATGACTGCTTTTAATATGATGATAAAATCCATAATCTAGCTCCTTTTCATTTAAGCGATAACCTAATTACTATATTACAAATTAATAGTTTTGAAAATGCGAAAGATTACCAAAAGATTGATGAGTTGCCGTACATGGCCTTAAATTTTTTAGGGAGGTGATGAGGTTGCCAGAGCCGAGATTTAGAATGAAGAAAATTTGGACGGATACTGATTTTTTTGAAGTGAAACTATCCCTAACCGGAACTAACTGTACGGTTGATATGGATTTTTATCTAGATAATGCTCAATTAGAGGAACTGCAAAATGGAGTTTATATATTTGCCGATCAACTTGGAAAAAATGAATTCACGTGGGTAACAGGGGATAAAAGCGACAAAACAATGCCATTCTTATCTATGAGATTCTTCCTGCATGATAGAAGGGGAATGGTAGGTATTGAGTTTAACGTAGATAATAGATTAGAGGTTCCGGATGCTATGCGATCAACCTTCTATGTTTTGACTGAAATAAACCAGGTGGACGATTTCATAAGGCAGTTGAACAAGTTCATTATAGAGGAAATTTCTGTTTTAGAGAGTATAAGATAGAGGGAGGGCAGGGCGGTCACGGTGTCCGTCCCCACAACCCTGCCCCATAGGGGGGAACAGGTCACAGAGGATTTATATTATTACACCAATCAAGTGGTGAATATATGCCTTTATGGAAATTCAGAGAGCTGGGTACTGATTGATACAGGCATGCCAAAGTCTGCACGAGAGATTCTTTCTATGGTGGAGAACCATTTAGGTAAAGGTGCCCGCCCGAAAGCGATCATTTTGACACACGGTCATTTTGATCATGTCGGGGCATCGGTGGAGCTGGTGCGGCATTGGGAGGTTCCGGTGTATGCGCATGAGTTGGAGCTTCCTTATTTAACTGGAAAAAGCGATTATCCTGAACCGGACCCGAGTGTGGAAGGGGGGCTCGTTGCAAAAGTGTCCTCCTATTTTCCTAACGAATCAACGGATCTCAGCGGGCATGTCCATGCACTGCCTGCGGACGGGACTATACCGGGTATGGAAGCCTGGCGCTGGGTTCACACGCCGGGGCATATCTCTCTGTTTCGCGATTCAGACCGCACCCTCATCGCAGGGGATGCCTTTGTAACGGTAAGGCAGGACTCGGTCTATAAGGTGCTTGTGCAAAAGCAGGAAGTCTGCGGACCGCCTCGTTATTTTACAACGGATTGGCAAGAGGCATGGGAGTCGGTGAAAAAGATGGAAGCGTTAAAGCCGCAAGTTGCTGTCACGGGTCATGGGCCAGCCATGGAAGGGGAGGAACTTGCCTGAGGACTAGCAACACTGGTGCAAGAATTTAAAATGGTGGCTATTCCTGCGGACGGGAAGTATGTATGAGAGAACCAACAAGATAAATGGAGAAAAGGTAAACAAACAGCCATGCAGCAAGATTATATCTACATGGCTGTTTGTTCTAGTTGACTTGTTTGTAGTCTGTTCAAGGTGGGTCGCCGTGCCTGTCCCCTCGACTCTCCTTCGACTCCCTAAGCTTCTTTGCGTTTGATAAATTTTACGATAAGAGGAAGGGCGATAAGGAAGACCATGTATTTCATATATGGTTGGATTTTCACTTGGAATTCTTGCAGTGCTTGGAAGGACTCTGCGATAGAAACCCCCAGAAAGAGGTTTAGCAGGATAAACCCGCCTCCACCCAGGAAGGCAATGCCAATGGGAATGGCAAGGGCGGAGAGGGCGATTAGTGCGATCTTTTTAAACACGGTTTACTACTTCCTTTCTTTTATAGAGCTGGTTCTTCTGTCGGTACTCTCTTTCTATAAATCTGTCTTACTCCTAAACTAATAATCAGAGTCAGGATGCCGACGCCGAAGATGAGCAGGTATATCTGACTGGAGAATCCGTCGACGAGAACACCGAAAAGCATTTGTCCGATCGGGACAGCAGTTGTTCCGGCAGTGATTTGGATGGCCATAACTTTTCCAATCAGGTTGCTAGGTGTTTCTTCTTGGATCTTGGTGTTGATAAAAATGTTAACTACTGTTAAGGCAAACATGACGAGCATGGAACTTACCGTTACTATCAGGTATTGGACAAAGGGGCTGGAAATGAGGCTGGTCGTTCCGGCTGCCATGGCAAAATAAACTCCGGCACAGCCCAAAATCCATAAATACAAGTTGCTCACCTTGATCTTGCCTTTTAGCAGGCCAATGGTCATGGCGGAAAAAATGATGCTTAAGGAAATGCCGGACTGCGTGAAGCCAAAGAATGTGTCTGGCATGCCAAACAGAATTTTTATCATATAGGGCAAGCCCACAAAGAACATAGGAGCAATAAATAAGCTGACAATGAATGTGACCATAATGCTTTTTAGAATGAATCGATTATCGTGAATGATATACATAAGTCCTTCTTTGATATCGGAAACAACCATTTTCACCAGCGGCTGCGGAGGCCTCTTTTCAAAAGGGATCTTTATGAACATTTCCATGACAGCTGCGAGGAAGAAGCAGATCGCACTGACAATGACGATCGCTTTGATGCTCACGAAGCTGTACAGGACGCCTCCGACAATCGGTCCGATGAAATTGGAAATGGACATGACACCTGAGATGACGCCATTGCTTTTTAGTAATAATTCTTTCGGTACCAGTACCGGGATGCTTGATTGAACGGCAGGTTGGTACATCGCACTGATTAGTGTCAGGGCGGTCATCAGGATGGCGATAGCGACGACGGTCACATTATCGGTAAAGAGTATGACGGCAAAAGCGGCAATGAGTGTGCCGGTGATAATATCAAGGGTCACCATCAACTTTTTCTTATCAAAACGGTCAGCAATGGCGCCCCCGACAGGTGAAATGAAGATCGTCGGCACAATGGAAAGGGCCAATATCGTCCCGAAAATGGTGGCCGATCCCGTCAAATCCAGAATATAAAGGGACAGGGCAAATCGGAGGACAGAGGCTCCGAACATGGAGATGACCTGCCCGACTACCATAAGCTTGAAATGACGATTGAATTCTTTCATATTATTCCCCCGCTAAAAGTTTTTGGAGTGCAGTTGATAATACGCTTATTTGCCTGCTGATTTTCTCTGTTAGTTCTTCCGATGGTTTAGAAGCGAGGTCTGGATGATGGATCAGACCCGTCATATACACTTCAATCAGCGTTAACACTTCTTCCTTTTGCATCGTTGTCTTAAACGTACCAGTCTTTAACTGTTCTACGAGAAATGCAGCAAAAGACTTCTGCAGATATTGAAGATTGGACACTTCGTTTAGTTGACCCTTCACTGTTTCAAATCTCGCAGGATCTTTTGAATACAGGGAAATAAGTTCGTAATAAATCGAGCCATCTTTCTTTATGGAAGCAACGATGTGCTGACCGATGATGCGAAGAAATTGGTCCAGCTTTTCCGCAGGCTCTGACTGACTCTGAAAAAGGACGTCAACCCGCTCCTTGATCGAAGAAGTCAATGTTTCTTGGTTCAAGATTGCGACAAACACTTCATCTATATTAGCGAAATATTTATAAACGCCACCCTGGCTCATTCCAGATTCCATCACAATATCCCGCATTGCCACTTCATAGACGGGCTTTCGGCTGCAAACCCGCTTTGCCGCATCTACTATTTCTGCTTTTTTCCGTTCTGCATGTTCAGGTTTAACTTTTGGCATGAATGTTACCCTCTTTCTGGTTAATTTTTATCGTTTCCAAGATAAGCTTCGCTGCTTTTTGGGCACCGTGTTCTGCTTTTACGTTCGTTCCTAATTGCCTTGCCTTTTCTTGAACAGAAGCTGTTTGCGTGAAGCGGATGGCTTCTGTAAGTTTTTCTGTAGTCAATTCCTTTCTCGGTATAGCATTGGCGCCAACTCCCAATTCATTCATTCTTCTGCCCCAAGCAAACTGATCGTTTCCAAACGGAATAATCACTTGCGGAACACCGGAACGTAAAGCCGCTGCTGTCGTGCCAGCACCTCCGTGGTGGACGACGGCAGACATATGAGGGAAAAGCCATTCATGCGGAACACTCTTCACAAAGAAGACATCCTTTGTATTAGGCCTTTCATCCATTCCGCCGCCAGCATTGATAATGGCGCGTTTTCCTGTTGCCTTCAATGCGCCAAGCACCATGTCCGTTGATTCCTTAGCCCGTTTTTTATCCCCGACACTACCAAACCCGACATAGATTGGGGCGTCCCCAGCTTCTAAAAATTGTTGCAGCTCCTCGGACGGCTGATAGTCGCTTTGGTCCTCAATGAACCAATTGCCAAAAGCGTGCACATGCTCCGGCCAGTCCTTTGGAACAGGAAAGACGCTAGGACTCACGGAGATGATGGTAGGGTTATTTTTCGTCCGCTGCTTCGGATAAGGGTTCGTAAATCCTTTTGGCAGCTCGCCGAACTTTTCTGTCCAATAGCGCTTAAACCCTGTATTGGCCATCTTCCAAAATCCTTTCTCAAAGACAAGGTGTGTCAGTTTATTGGAAAGCTTCCCAAGCCGCACCTTGTCATAAAAAATGATTGCAGGATATTCATTGGTCGGAACCATTGGGAAGGGGGAGGCAAGTATGCTTGGAATCCCCATCTCTTTAGCCACAAAATAACCAAGTGGCGAACCTGGATGATAGACGATTGCATCCGCACCCTCGCACGCTTTATGCTGATCTTCCTGAGCCCCCACCATCAAATCCATCAAGTCGTCATTCTTTAAACTGGAGAAAAACTTAAAAGGATTATCCGCCTCTTTTACCACACCACTTTCAATGATCTTGGCGACATCCCCGCGGATCTCAGCATAATCAAATCCATAACTCTCCACCAGTCCCCGATAAGACTCGGAAGCGGCGATTCGCACGTCTAGACCAAGCTTCTTTAATTCCAATCCAAGTGCAATATATGGCTGTGTATCCCCGCGAGTCCCGCTCGCTAACATTGTAACCAACATATATAAAACCTCCTGTGAGATGTGTTTAAAAATTTATAACGACAACGTTGTCGTTTTTTATTATAGGGCAGATTCTTTTGGGAGTCAATAGTAAAATGACAGTGTTGTCGTTTTTGTGGGTGTGTGGGTGATTTTTAGGTTTAAGTGGGGCGTTCTCTTCGCGGGACGGAAGGGGGAGAATGCTACTCCTTAGATAATTGGAGTAAAATTGAGTGATTTTAACCGGAAAATGCTTGTTTTTTATGGTTGGAATTTAGGTTCGGTCACTTTTCATCTCGCTTCGGACAAAATTTGTTGTGATTAAGAGAGGTTCGGTCAAATTACCTCGGGGGTTCGGTCAACTTTTACCAGGGGTTCGGCCAATTGTATTTTTGGTTCGGTCAAATTCGTGAAGACTTCGGTCAACTTTCCAAAAACTTCGGACAAAATCGCAAAAACTTCGGTCAAATTTCAGAAATCTTCGGACATTTACAAAGATAGGCCTGTACCGATAGTCAATCCGCGTTATATCATATTACCTAATAAAGCATTTAAATAAGTAACAAAAAGGAGGATCTCTTCATGTTATTCATGCTAATCGTCAAAGCATCAACAAACTCAGAAACCGGAAACCGCCCGAATCCCGAGCTGAATGAAGCCATGTCGAAATACAACGAAGAATTAGTAGAGGCGGGCGTGCGAGTGATGGCAAAAGGACTACATCCAAGCTCAAACGGCATGCGCATTTCGTTCCCAGAGCAAGGAGGGGAGCCGGTGGTGACAGAGGGGCCATTCTCTGAACCGAACAACCTGGTTGCCGGTTTCATTTTGATTGATGTGGAGTCGAAGGAAGAAGCCATAAAGTGGGCAATGCGAATGCCGGATCCTCAAGGTTTTGGGGAAGGGCAAATTGAATTGCGCCAGGTGTTTGAATTTTAAGTTAGAATAGGGTCAAGCAAAAGGCGCGGTGACTTGTGAAAAAGTGGGTCACCGTGCCCTTCAGCCCTCCCGTTATCCGCGACCAATCGTATCGTTCAACTTCTTCCGATACTTGTCTTTATATGTTTCCGTATCCTTCACAAGTTCATCGCAGAAAGCTGCCACGTCTTCTCCTGTGAGGTCTGTTACTTTTTTGCCTTCTGCTGCGCCTTGCTCGAAAAGTTCTAGAATGCCACCAAATATACGACTGCATTCCCTCCAGTCAGTAGGCCCGCCAGCGGTCCACATATACTTTTGGATTGCGTAGTATGCGTTGCGGTACTCAGTAGGAAGGGCTTTCGCGCGCGCCTCCATTTCTCTCCATTCCTTTTTGTCGTTTAAACTTCCGATGATTTTCTCTAAAAAGCTCATAGTATCTCTCCTTTTGATAAGTCTTTTGTTTTCAGTTCGTTGATTTTGCTTGAAACGAACTCCCATTTTCCCCAAAACGTTTTAAGGTGTTCTTGGCCAGCTGCATTAAGTGTGTAAAACTTTCTCGGCGGTCCTATGGTGGATGGCTTTTTCTCGATGTTCACCAGATTGTTTTTCTCAAGGCGCATCGTAATCGTATAAACAGTGCCTTCCACCACATCTGTGAAGCCAAGTGCCCGTAGTTGTTGCGTAATCTCATAGCCGTACGTTTCGCCTCGGCTGATGATTTCCAGCACACAACCCTCCAGCACTCCCTTCAGCATTTCTGTAATATTATCCAAATCTATCCCACCAATCAGGTATTCTGTATTACTTATTACTAGTATATAGTAATACATAGTAGTGGTGCAAGTAGAGAATTTTGCTTTTTGGAAAAAACATTAGAAGAATAATAAGTAGACCAGAAAAATAAGGTGCTCTTAAATGGATTATTTATGCCAGATGAAGTTGGTGAGTTATTATCAGTGGAAAGGAAAGACGCCAGGTCCATCATCTGGCATCCATTAAAGCGAATTGAAAAAGATTGTAAAATCCTTTGGAGTTTACAACGCAAGTTAGAAGTGGTCGGCCTGCTGTCCACGTGTACCAAATTATTTTTAGCTTTGTAGGCATTGAGAGAAGCGGATGGTTGGCAGAACGTGGTAGAATTATTTGAAGGATTGTTTAAAAGGTAGAGTTTTCCTAAATTTAAGGAGGGAATGGAATGTTTACTTCAGTAAATGATTTTCTAAATGAATGGAAACAAGAAGCAGCTGTTACACAAAAATTGTTGGATGTGCTGACAGATGAATCGTTGAATCAGGAAGTTTCCCCAGGATTATACAGTGTTGGTAGCCTTGCTTGGCATATTACAGGATCCGTTTACTACTTTCCTGCTCAAGTTGGTATAAAATTTGAGGTTCCTGATCTTCAAAAAGAGACCCCAAAATCAGCTGCTGAAATCAGCGAGACATACAAAACAATAAGTCAGCGCTTTACACAAGCATTTTCTGAACAAGTTACAGACGAAAATATGAACAAAATGGTGAATTTATTTGGCGGAGACATGCCACTTCAGGCTGTTTTTCGTCTGCTGATTCAACATCAGGCACATCATCGCGGTCAATTGAGTGTCCTTATGAGACAGGCAGACTTGAAAATTCCTGGAGTGTATGGTCCTAGTAAAGAAGAATGGGAAGCGATGAATGCTCAAAAGAGCTGATATCGTCATGATGCAAAAAGCCGGCGCACGCCGGTTTTTTGTATTGGCTGTTATCTTAAACTATGAATATGGATAATGGAGTGGATAAAATGAAGGTTATTGGTCTTATTGGCGGAATGAGTTGGGAATCTTCTGTTGAATATTATCGGATTATCAATCAAGAGGTTAAGAGAAGGTTGGGGGGATTACATTCAGCGAAATGTCTATTATACAGTGTCGATTTTCATGAAATAGAACGTTACCAATCAGAAGGCTCCTGGGAAAAGGCCGGTGAAGTGTTAGGTGATGCCGCGTGTTCTTTAGAAATGGGGGGAGCGGACTTTATTGTCATTTGTACCAACACGATGCACAAAGTTGTAAATGACATCCAATCAAAAATAACTATTCCCCTATTGCATATCGCAGATGCAACCGCAGCTCAGATTAAGGAGAAAGGTATAAATTCGGTTGGATTACTAGGCACAAGGTACACTATGGAACAAGATTTTTATAAATCTCGGTTGGAGATGAACGGAATAAAAGTCATTGTACCAAATGAAAAGGAAAGAGAGATTATAAACAAAGTCATTTATGAAGAGTTATGTTTGGGAAAGATTCAACAAAAATCAAGGGATTACTATAAAAAAGTCATCCAGGACTTAATCGAATCTGGTGCCAAAGGAATTATTTTAGGCTGTACAGAAATTGGTTTATTGGTAAAACCGGAGGATTCAGATGTTCCTCTATTTGACACAGCTCACATCCATGCTTTTGAAGCTGTGAATACGTCATTGAATGAAAAATAGTCTTATGTGATAAAGAAATAAAACCTATTTTAATAAAAACTCCCGGGACTGGTTTAATAATAATTAGGAGTGGGAAAATGAAGAAAATGACGTTATGGGGAAGAGAACTTTTTTTCGTATACTCTTGTCTTCTCTAATAGTAAAAAAATGATTAAAATTAGGTCAATAAAAATAATACTGTTAATCAAATAATAAAAATTCACAAAAAAGAGGTGATGGAATACTTGAACAAATCCAGAAATAATTCCAAAACTACACAAACAAAAGAAGAGGAATTCTTAATTTCCAATACATAGGATTACCTACCTTTTTTTAATAAAGGGGACAAGCAACGTGCCTCGACTTCAAATAATCCTCCAAAAGATAATATAAAATCCTATATAAATGCTAAAAGAAAAGCAATACCCCAGCTTCCTACAAAAAAGATCAAACTTGAAATAAAATATAAACTAATATCAGGGGAACTCGCCGCTTCGTATTGATGTCCATAATCGTTATTGGTAAGAAATTTTGCGACGGTACCTTGAGAATTTGTGCTGGCCTTCCTTGTAATGTTTGTCATCCACCCTAACCCAAAGAGACACAGGCTGGAGATAAAAATAGTATCAATGAACTTCCAGTTTCCGAGTAAACTGATGACATAAGTGCCGCTTATCATTAATGAAAGCAAGATAACAATGATTGTGCTATTTAGGTATTTAGGGTTAATACGTTTTTGTAAAACTTTGCTGATAAAGTCGATTGAAAAAGCTGCTAGTGTAAAAAGGATTAAAAGAATAATCGTAAATGCCACACTATAGTAATAATTCATTCCCCTCACCTCCAAAGTAACTTCACATCGTATATCTCTTTTACGTTTAGAATGGAGTAAAGTTCCAGTAATTAAAGAAAAATGAGTCACCGTGCCTGTCCCCTCGACTCTCTCTCCAAAAAAATGTTTATCCCCCGCCCCCTTAACAAATACTATCCAGGTACATACAGGATAGGAGTGTTAAAAGATGTCTCAAGATATGAACTACAGCCATGACAACAAATTTATCCCGGTTACATCCATCGCTTCACATAGTGGAAAACATGTCACCGAAGATTTGTATTACTACACGAATCAAGTAGTGAATATTTACATCTACGGAAACTCAGATGGCTGGGTACTGATAGATACAGGCATGCCAAAGTCTGCGGGAGAAATCCTTTCTGTAGTGGAGAACCATTTAGGAAAAGGTGCACGCCCAAAAGCAATCATTTTGACGCACGGACATTTTGATCATGTCGGGGCATCGGTGGAGCTTGTGCGGCATTGGGAGGTACCGGTGTATGCGCATGAGCTGGAGCTTCCTTACCTGACCGCCAAAAGCAATTATCCAGAGCCGGATCCGAGAGTAGAAGGGGGCCTCGTTGCGAAAGTGTCCTCCTATTTTCCCAACGAATCAACCGATCTCAGAGAGCATGTCCATGCACTGCCTGCGGACGGTACTGTACCGGGTATGGAGGGCTGGCGCTGGATTCACACGCCAGGTCACACGCCGGGACACGTCTCTCTGTTTCGCGAGTCAGACCGCACCCTCATCGCAGGGGATGCCTTTGTCACGGTGAGGCAGGACTCGCTCTATAAAGTGCTTGTGCAGCAACAGGAAGTATGCGGGCCGCCGCGATATTTTACAACGGATTGGCACGCGGCATGGGAATCGGTGAAAAAGCTGGAAGCGTTAAAGCCGCAAGTTGCTGTCACCGGTCATGGACCTGCTATGGAAGGGGAAGAGTTGGCCAATGGACTTACAAAACTTATACAAGATTTTGAATCAGTCGCTATCCCTGACTACGGAAAATATGTATAACAAAAGGAGAACATCATGAAAGCAGTCACTTACCAAGGGAAAAACACAGTAGTCGTAAAAACAGTAGAAGCCCCGAAAATTCAAGATCGTGAAGACGTCATTATCAGAATAACGTCCACCGCCATCTGTGGGTCGGACCTTCACCTGTATCAAGGGAATTTCCCATTGCCAATCGGCTATATCATCGGGCATGAACCGATGGGGATCGTGGAGGAAGTGGGACCAGACGTGACAAAGGTGAAAAAGGGAGATCGGGTGGTCATCCCATTTACCGTTGCGTGCGGGAGATGCCATTACTGTGAGCACGAACTGGAAAGTCAATGCGATAACTCTAACCCGCACTATGACTCTGGCGGCTATTTCGGCTATTCCGAGAAATTCGGAAATCACCCAGGAGGACAAGCAGAATACCTGCGGGTGCCGTTTGGCAACTATACCCCATTCCTGATTCCGGAGGACTGTGAGCTGGAGGATGAATCACTCCTCCTCTTATCTGACGTCCTGCCAACTGCCTACTGGAGCGTGGTGAATGCCGGTGTGAAAGAGGGAGACACGGTCATTGTCCTAGGATGCGGACCAGTTGGTCTCATGGCCCAACAATTCGCCTGGCAACAAGGTGCCAAGCGAGTCATCGCCGTCGATTACATCGGCAACAGGCTCCAGCATTCCAAGCAATACATGCAAACAGAAGTCTTCGATTTCACTAAATATGACGATATGGGCGAAACCCTCAAGGAACTGACCAAAGGCGGAGCAGACGTTGTCATCGACTGTGTCGGAATGGACGGTAAAAAGTCTCCGCTGGAATGGGTTGAGCAGAAAATGAAGCTGCAAGGCGGAACACTCGGTCCAATCCAAATTGCCACCAAAGCCGTGCGAAAAGCAGGGACTCTGCAAATTACTGGTGTGTATGGTGGATTGTACAACATGTTCCCACTAGGGCCGTTTTTCAGCCGGAACATCAACATCAGAATGGGGCAGGCGCCGGCGCGTCACTTTATGCCGCATCTTTATGATCAGATTAAGAGTGGGAAGATTGATCCGACCAAGATCATTACACATAAAATGTCGCTGGATGAAGCAGCACATGGATACGACATTTTTAACAAAAAAGAAGATGACTGTATTAAGGTGATTTTGAAGCCTTGATGGTGCAGGGACTTCGACCGTCTTAGGTCAAGGTCCATGTACCTAAAGAAAAAAATGCTTGGAATAAATAACTATATATTGTAATATATTCATATGAATATCCACTAGGGGAGCCAATAGGCTGAGACGGAGCTTTACGCGACGGACCCTTTGAACCTGATCTGGGTGATACCAGCGGAGGAAAGTGGTGCATTGAGTTTAGTACGTACATATTCTCATGCTCCTCTTTCCCATGGAAGAGGAGTTTTTTTCGTTTTGAAACTTCTGTGGGAAAAGGTGGGTATTCTCCTAAAAAATTTTGAGGAGGAATACACATGAAGTTTTCTGAGCAGTTACGAAGAGAGGCAGATCCCATTTTTCAGGCTATTTTTGAACACCCGTTTGTAAAAGGGATCGGGGAAGGAAATGTACCAAAAGAGGCACTTATTCATTATGTAGAGCAGGATTTTGAGTATTTATCGACTTTTTGCAGAATTTATGGGCTGGCTGTTTCTAAATGCACCGACCGAGAGGATATGGCATTTTTCCAACAACAAATTGGGTTTGTGTTAAACTCTGAGGTGCATCCACACAATAATTTTTGTGAAGTAGCTGGCGTGCGTTATGAGGATTTACAAAAAGCACCACTTGCCCCGACTGCCCACCACTATACCCGTCATATGATGGAAGCAGCAGCAAACGGGACACTGGGCGAAACACTTGCTGCCCTCGCCCCTTGCCCTTGGACCTATTGGGAGATTGGGAAAAAGCTTATCCAAGAAGTGAAGCCAACACCTGCCCACCCTTTCTATGAATGGATCATGTTTTACGGAAACGAGGAAGTGACGTCGATCACACAAGTGTTCATGGACAAAATTGATGCTTGTGCAGCCACTGCAGGTGAAGAAGAAAAACAACGTATGCGAGACCACTTTATAACCAGCACACAATTAGAACACCAATTTTGGACAATGGCTTATACGCAGGAAAAGTGGCCAGTTGCGTTGGATCGGGTGGGGGTTTAGAAAGGTAGATTAGTAACATTAGGGGACTGTGTTTTATCAATTGAAGCATTAGACATAAAGAAAAGCTTGAAACATGCAGGTGATCATGATGATTACCTGCATGTTTTTGAGTTTTAGTGTTTAAGCGACCGAAGCATGCATACAAAAACTGGGTCAGCGTGCCTGTCCCCTCAACCCTCCCTCAACCCCGATGAGCCAGTCTTGGGTGATGCTCATTAACTGGTGGAAGGTGGTGGTGCTGGAGTAGGTGTGGGTGGCGTGTTGGATGGTGTGGAGTTGGCAGCTTCCGTTAGTTCGTGTTGTAAAGGCGTTGGCGTATTCGGTTGCGTATTGAACATGGATGTCTTCGTCGTCCTCCCCGTGAATGATAAGAACATCCCCCGAAAAGAAAGGGCAGAGCTCAATTGGTTGATAGTTCGCTAAAGAGGCGATGAAAGCATCAGACAGGAAGTATCCCTCGTATTCATGAAGGTTGTTGCCGGACTTCTGGATGATCTCGCAAATATCTTTAGAAGGGTTACCGACAGCAGACCAAAGAATCAGTCTTTTGACATCAGGCTCTTTTAAAGAGGCGAGGGTAGCCACCGCACCGCCTAGGCTATGTCCTACAAAAGTGATCGAATGAGGATCCACCCTGCGCAATGTTTTAGCAAAGCGCAGAACTGCCCTCGTCTGCTCGATAAAACAATCGAATGTGTTGGATCCGTAATCCCCCTCACTTTCCCCGCACCCGGCATAATCAAACCGGATCACCACATAACCGACTTCCGTCAAAGCGTCACAAGTCTTGACGAAAAGTCGATTCACGCCCACCTTCGAACCGATAAAACCATGGCAAATAATGACCACGGGAAAAATAGCTTTCTTATCTGAAAAATAGGAAGGAGGGTAGTCAACAGATACAGACAGATTTATTTCATTCCAAGTTAGATTCAGGTGATTTCTCAATGGTACTCCTCCTTTATGCGCTCGCCTTTTTCTAAGGTTGGAATCGTTTTAGACAGAACGGTTTCCGGATATTTAATTCCCATCCCTGTATTCAGGCAGAGCACCTGCTCATCATGTGAGATCCAGTTACTTTCCCGCAGCTTTGTTGCCGCAGCAATGGTAGCGGCTCCCTCTGGACAGATGAATTGCCCTTCCTCTTGTGCTACCTTCCGCTGATAAATCTCGATATCCGCTTCAGACACTGCAATAGCTGTTCCGTTTGTTTTGGCGATTGCCTCCAACACAAGAAAGTCCCCGAGTGCTTTTGGCACATTGATTCCAAAAGCCTTTGTTTGGGAATCTTCCCAAAATACTGATGAGGATTCTCCTGCTTCATGTGCTTTTACAATAGGAGCACACCCTTCCGATTGAACGGCTACTAGCCTAGGCAGCTTGTCGTTTTCCAGCCAGCCAAGCTCCTGCAGCTCCCTAAATGCTTTATAGATTCCAATCAACCCAACCCCGCCACCAGTTGGATAGAGAATGACATCCGGAAGCGACCAATTAAACTGTTCTGCAATTTCATAGCCCATCGTTTTCTTGCCTTCTATTCGATACGGCTCTTTTAATGTAGAAGCATCATAACAATCATGCTCCTGTACAAATGCTGCAACAGCTTTGCCGGCATCACTGATAAGTCCATTGATTAAGTAGAGCCTGCCACCTGAGATAAGGACCTCTTTTCTAGTGATTTCGGGTGCTTCTACGGGCATCACGATATGTGCCTTAATTCCCGCCTTCGCAGCGTACAAGGACCAAGCCGCCCCGGCGTTTCCGTTTGTCGGCATTGCCAGTTCCGTTACACCGAGTTCCTTTGCCTTGGAAATTCCCACTGCAGCCCCTCTGGCCTTAAAAGAACCACTTGGAACGAGCCCTTCGTCTTTTAAAAATAAAGAGGGAAGAGAACTGCGGGATCCTAGCCTGTTAAGCGATGTGATGGGGGTGAATCCCTCCCCTAAAGAAACTACATTTTCTTTTTGTAACACAGGCAAAAACTCATGATAACGCCAAAGCGAAGATTCCCGCCCATTCAGAGACTCTTTAGAAACCTTAGATTTAGCTTTGGCTAAGTCATAACGAACCAACAGGGGAGAGCCACATGAACAAAGTTGGGTTTTATCGTTAATGGAGTAGGTGTTCTTGCATTTAGGACAGCTGAGATGTGTAGCGTAGCTATGTGTCATTCTTTTTCCTCTCCTTTTTTATAATTATTCCAATGAGTTTACTTGGTATTAATGTCAAAAAAATAAGTCCTCTCCAAGAAAAGGAGAGGACTTATGAAAACATCCGATTTCTTCCTTATCTCTCAGGCTTCCACCTGCTGGAATTAGCACCTTCTCACGCTGAAGAGGTTGCTGCGGGATCATAAGACCAGTTCTTCCCCCGACTCTTTATAAGGATTTAGTTGTTAAAAATACCATACAAGAACTCTATGGTTGTGTCAATATTTTGTTAGTATCATATGACTTCCAGTTTGGAAGGTACCGCTACCCAATGACCTTTTGTGATTTCTACTAGTTCGGAAGCCTGAAGCCCGTATTTATCTTTCTCGTCTGATTCCTGCATGAGCTTAGTGCTTCTGTTGTACTCAATTTTAGGGTTAGGAATCGGTATTGCCTCTAATAAGGACTTCGTATAGGCATGTTGAGGATTGTTATAAAGCTCCTCGCTTTCTGCCAATTCGACGATTTTTCCTTTGTACATCACCGCTACTCGATCACTGATATGTTTGACCATGGAAAGGTCATGTGCGATGAAGAGATAGGTCAACCCAAGGTTCTTTTGAAGATCTTCTAATAGCGTGACAATCTGTGCCTGGATGGAAACATCTAGTGCAGAAAGTGGCTCATCACAGACAATGAAGCTCGGCTCTACTGCGAGCGCACGTGCAATTCCAATCCGTTGTCGCTGACCGCCTGAGAATTCGTGCGGATAACGTTCAGCGTGAAAGGATGAAAGTCCCACTAGCTCTAATAATTCCTCGACCCTTTTTCTTCGTTGAGCGGAGCCTGTTGTTAGTCCATGAAGGTCCAATGGCTGCCCGATGATGTCTTCCACTTTATATCTTGGGTTTAGGGAGGAGTATGGATCTTGGAAAATCATTTGCATATGTTTGCGCATGTGTTTTAGTTCTTTCTTGTTTAGACGATTCAGTGGGAGGCCTTTATATAACATTTCTCCGGCAGTTGGTTCGTGCAGTCTCAGTAAAGCTCTCCCTGTGGTGGATTTTCCAGAACCGGACTCGCCGACAAGCCCCAAAGTCTCCCCTTGGTAAATCTCAAACCCGATATTGTCTACAGCTTTTAACACATTGCCTTTGCCTAAAGGAAAGTATTTCTTTAGGCCTCTCACTTGAATGAGCGGCTCTGCTTGAAAGGCAATGGACGGGGCTTTCTTCTTCTTCTTTTCATCAAGTCTTGGCAGGGCATGGAGCAGTTTTTTTGTATAAGGATGCTGAGGCTTTTCAAAAATATCCACCGTGTTTCCTTGTTCTACAATCTCTCCGTCTTTCATCACCAGCACCCTATCACACATACGGGCAACGACACCAAAGTCATGTGTGATCAGTAATATCGAAGTATGGAATTTCTTTTGCATGTCTTTCATCAAATTTAAAATTTGAGCTTGGATGGTTACATCAAGCGCGGTAGTTGGTTCATCTGCTATTAGCAAAGCAGGATTGCAGGCAAGGGCTATGGCGATGATTACCCGTTGTCGCATGCCTCCTGAGAATTCGTGTGGATATTGGGAATAGCGTTCCTCGCTGTTTAGTATCCCAACAAGCTTTAACATGTCGATAGCTTGAATTTTAGCATCGGATTTGGAAAGGTTTTGATGCTTTAAGATGCTTTCCTTCAACTGTTTTCCGATGGTCATGGTCGGATTTAGTGACGTCATTGGGTCTTGGAAGATCATGCTGATATGTCGTCCCCTGATATCCTCCATCTCTTTTTCTGTTTTGGTTAACAGATTCTCCCCTTGAAAGAAAATCTCCCCTGATTTTATGAAGGATGGGGGAGTGGGTAGCAATTGCATAATGGATTTAGCGGTTACACTTTTCCCGCTCCCTGATTCCCCGACAATGCCTAGGGTTTCCCCATTTTTAATCGAAAAGCTTATGTTCTTTACAGCATCAAATTCTGATTTGCCTGTTCGAAAAGAGACGCTTACATTCTTTAAATCTAGTAGTTTATCCAAATACAACCACCATCCGAGCGAATAAATTTTTATAAAAAAAAGAATATTTTATATTGTAATATATTAGAATTAAACTATACTATACCTATCGGAATTTAGCAATTTAAAGTAAGGAGGCGAAAAAACTATTGTTGGAACCAGCGAAACAGGCTAATCAGAAGCAACTGGATGATACCAGAGCCACATCAAATGGACTACAGCTGATATATGAAAAATTATGTCGTGCCCCCATTTATAAATGGTTAGTATTACTTCTGGGGATCCCAATTGTTGTATGGATTTACGGGCTTTATTTAATAAAAAGAAGAGATGATCCTTATGCCGAAGTCTACGAGAAAGTAAAGGGACAGTTAGAGGTAGAAGGTATCTATGAGCAGTTGGTAAGTAAGTATACAGCTCAAATCAACCAAAAGAATCGCTTCTTTCAGGAGAAGGTCAATTCCGCGAACGTCGCAAAGGAAGCAACGAGATGGGCGGATGAAAATTATAGGGAGATAATAAACGCAGAAGTGGATAGGCAATTGCGGAGTACAGCGAAACAGAGGGTCACGTTTGATCACGTTTTTACGGAATTGTTGGGAAAAAGGATGTTTGTCCTTCTTACATTCGTTCCAGGAGTGTTCATGTACTTATTGATGTATGTGTTTGGAAATCCCTATCAGAAGTTTATCGTGGAAAGATTGGCAATGAGTGTTTTTGTTGTCTTAGGTGTCGCGTTTTTTGTCTTCACCATCCTTTATTTATCGCCGTTCCAGCCGGCTGCCAATATACTTGGAGAGTCGGCAACACCTGAACAGATTGCAGCCTTCAATAGGTTATATGGGCTTGATCAGCCATATTTCGTCCAACTTTGGAGTGCGTTAAAAGGAATTGTTACCTTTGATTTGGGAACATCTTTTACAGGAAATGAAAATGTGGCAGACAGTATCTTCCGCCGATTCCCGATTACGATGGTCTTGGCTGTGATTTCCTTATTGATGGCAATCATGATTGCCATTCCGATTGGGATCATTGCGGCAACGAAACCAAATTCTTTTTTCGATTATACCTTTATGTTCATTGCCCTAATTGGCTTATCCATCCCGAATTTTTGGCAGGGATTGATATTTATCCTTAACTTCTCTATTAAACTACAATGGTTACCGGCTACTTTCAGTCCAACGAATTGGCTATCCATCATTATGCCGGCCGTTGTGCTGGGGACAGCGCTTACGGCTTCCATTGCCAGGATGACCCGTTCATCTACCCTTGAAATCATTCATGAAGATTACATGTTGACGGCCAAAGCAAAAGGTTTATCCAAGCAACAGGTACTGTGGAAGCATGGAGTGAGAAATGCCATGATTCCGATCATTACTGTCATTGGCTTGTTATTTGGCGGAATGCTAGGTGGTGCGGCTGTCACTGAGAAGGTATTTAATATTAGTGGAATCGGTAGCTTTATTGTGGATAAGCAATTTATCCCTGATATTCCGAGTGTAATGGGTGGGGTTGTCTATATCGCGATCACCATCTCACTTGTCAACTTATTGATTGATGTTCTTTACGCGTTCTTTGATCCACGTATCCGGACAAAAATGAAACACTATTAAAGTAGGTGATGCTTTGAAAACAGAACTAGAAATGATACCGGAATATGTAAAAGCACATTCCCTGAAGCTTTCTGCAGAATACAAACAGTCAGGGTTCGCCTTGATCATGTCGGCGGTTGTAGCGGTTGTCCTCCTTTTTGTTTCATTTGATATCCAATCGAAGGAAGTGAATCAACCGTTATTCCTTGTATTCAGTACTTATGCATTTTTTACCCTTATTCAACTGGCAATATGGTGGAAGGTGAGACGGGATATCACAAAGGTTGGCTATGTCCTTCCTGCAACTAGAAAACTAGGAATCTTCCAGATAGTAAGTATTCTGACAGGTAATATATTTACAGGAGTGGCTGGATTCTTATTGGCAAAGCAAAAGACAACGCCGGAATATGTGTATGGTACATATATGCTTGTGACACAATTCTTCATCATTGGCGTTTCAGCCTTAAATATATTTAAACCTTATGTCGCCGACAGCTTCCCACTAGCGATGTTGATTCTTTTAATCATCCTGTTTATTTACGTTTTGACAGTTGGGTTGTTAGCGGCGGATGTCCTGGAAAAACGGAAAGGGCTGGCAGTTTTCTTGGCTATCATCCTTTTCACTACAGCAATCACAGGGAATCTTTTTGCGCTTCTCACAGGGTATCTCATTTTAAAGAAGCGATTTGGATTAGAAAGAGCGGTAAACAAAGCCTTTTATTCCGTATTAGAAAAATTGGCCACTAATTCCACCGCAATGTTAGGTATGTTCTTTATCCTATTTGCGTTTACCCTTTCTATATGCAGCTACTTTACCTTTGATTATAGCCTTGCGATCGAAAATAATTATGCATCCATCCTGCAGTCTCCAAGTCTAGTTTATCCATTGGGTACAGATAATTTCGGGAGAGACCTCTTTTCTAGGATTGTCTTTGGTGCAAGGATTTCCCTGATTGTCGGGATCATATCTACCTTTATTCCATTTGTGATCGGAGGCGCGCTTGGTGCGATCTCTGGTTATTACGGCCGTCATACAGACAATGTCATCATGAGGCTGTTGGATATTTTATATGCGATTCCAGGAATCCTGCTTGCGATTGTCATCATAGCTGCATTTGGTTCCAGCACCACCACATTGATTATAGCCTTAAGTGTAGGCGCCATCCCGACATACGCGAGGACCATGCGTGCCAACGTGTTGATGGTGTCCAATTATGAATATGTTGAATCTGCAAGAGCGCTTGGAGCAAGTAATCTTTCTATTATTTTTCGTGAAATCGTCCCTAACTCCATGGCCCCGATGATTGTGAAATCCTCTTTAACCGTAGGGGGAGCTGTCATCGCAACGAGTAGTTTAAGCTATCTTGGCCTCGGGATTGAACCGCATATCCCGGAATGGGGAAATATTTTGAAGATTGGTAGTACGTATTTAGAGTCCCATTCATATTTAGCAATTTACCCCGGCTTAGCGATCATCCTTTTGGTGCTTTCCTTTAACTTTCTAGGAGATGGGTTAAGGGATGCGTTAGATCCCCGGGTCGATTGATAGATAGGTGGTCTTACACCACCATATACAACCTTTAAGAAATAGGAGGAGATTTAATTGAAAAAATCATTTTTAGCGCTTGTATTGATTGCCGTTTTGGTTTTATCCGGCTGCTTTAATACAAAATCAAGTGTAAGTGAACAAGAATCAGCAAACGACGGAGTGAGCGAAAGTGGTTCACAAGTCGAAATCGAAGTATTGGGGATGTCGAGCTCAGAAGATGACCTCAATATTGTAAGAGATCAATTAGAGAAAAACGGATTCAAAGTTAAATTAAACATACAGCCAGACTATGGAAGCTTTACGTCCCAAAAGGATGCAGGCAATTATGATATTGCCCACTCTAGTTGGACGACTGTGACAGGAAATCCTGACTATGCAGTACGCGCGCTCTTCAAAACAGACGGAGCAAACAGCATCATGTCCGATGAGGAAGTAGACAAATTGATCGACCAGGCGAGTACCGAAACACAGGAGGAATATGCATCCACTTATAAGGAGTTAGAACAACGACTTGTGTTTGATAAGGCATATATCGCACCTCTTTACAACTCATTTAAAGCGCAAGGTGTCAACTCGGAAGTCTTAAATGAAGAAACAGTTCGGTTGGCTAAGTCACGTGCAGTAGCGTGGGAAACGATAGACTTTAACGATACAAGTAAAAGAGAGTCCACTGCGCTTGTGACACAACAACCGATCGGCACCCTTACCTCCCTTGACCCGATCAAAGGAAATGATGGTTCCATCAACACGTTAAATACGAATATGTATGTCCGCTTAGTCAACTTAACAGACGATGATGTCGTGACATCAGACGGGTCCCTGTCTTTAAATCACGTGATTGCAGAAGGAAATGCAGAGTATTACTTCTTGCTTAGAGATGATATCAATTTTGCTAAAATTACAGACGGAGCAGCAGAAGACACAGGCGAAAGAGTCGGTGCAGATGATGTAATCTTCTCCTTGCAACGTGCAAGCAATGTAGACTCTGTTCCAGATCACCGCACATACAGCCTTCACGAGCATATTGAAGATGCTGAGCTTGTGACAGATGTGGCAGAATTAGAATCTGCAAAGCAATCTTTAGGCGAAGGAACAGTAAAAGAAGCTTTGGAACAAAATCTTGACATAAAAATCAGCGAGTTAGTGGCAGATAAAAACGATGCAAACAATCAAGAAGGGAAATACCAAGTGGTCAAAGTAACCACTTCCAAACCATTCCCACAAGTATTGAACTACCTGGCGCACCAATCAGCGGGGATTGTTTCCAAGAAGCAAGTAGAAAGCATCAATACGTATGATGTGGCAAGCTTCGACCCAACAAAGGATGTTCCATACGGAGACCAAAATACGGTTACAGAGGGTGGACAATACGACAACCACCTATATGCGAGCGGACCATACATCCTTAACAGCAAAAACGATTATGAAGCAACTTTCTTGAAAAACCCAGCCTACATGACAGGTACAGAATACGAGGCGAAAATCTCAACCGTCACTGTTCGCTTCATCCAAGATCCAGACAGTGCCTTATCCGCACTACGAAACGGTGAAATCCACCTATTTAACGGCGTGCCTGAAACAAAATATGATGTAGTCAAAGGCGATGAAAAACTATTCCTTCAAAAAAATGACAGCAATGCCGTTGCTTACTTGCTTTTCAACACTAAAAATCGCGAAGTATCCGATAGTGAAAACCTAAGAAAAGCAATCTTGCATTCTATCAACCAAGACGAAATCATCAGCTTCTACCAGAACAACAAGAAAAAAGCAGTTTCCACTGTCAGCCCACTGGTAGACACAGGAAATGAATTGAAAGCCGACCCGGAAAAAGTGAAAGAATATTTGAAGAAGTATCAAGAAGGGGAATAAGGCTTAGGGGACCGGTGGGTCGAGGGGTCAGGTTCCTCGGCCCATTTTATAAGAGTATAAGTACGCTCCATGCAGGTGATTGCACATAGGTCACCTGTATTTTTTATGGGGGGGAAAGGGGAGGGGAGATATTCTACTCCTGTTAAGGGGGTTTGTTAGTTGGGCAATGGTTTTAAGTGGAAATACACTGTTTTTGAATGAAAATTGCGCTGTTTTTACTGAGGTGGACTCTCGTTAGGTCACTTTTTATCTTTCTTTGGACAATAAATGGTGGTAAATTCGTTAGGTTCGGACAAAATATCTAGAGGGTTCGGCCAACTTTTCATAGGTTGAATTTTTGGTTCGGTCAACTTTACGAAAACTTTGGTCAACTTATGAAAAACTTCGGACAAATTCGCGAAAACTTCGGTCAACTTATCAAAAACTTCGGACAAATACCAAAAATCATACAATCAAAAGCAAAACTTCCCAGGCTTTCGTCTACCCTTCACCTCTTCTAGAATAACAAAATTTAAACAAACGTTGGTTTAAATGAAAACCAATCCCCGAAACAAAAGACTTTAAAACCATTCGCCAAAGCTCAACCATTTTCGCAATCTATATTAAGATAGCTTTACCCTCGCCCCCTCACCCAAACTGGGCAACCGTGCCTGTCCCCTCAACCCAAAAACCCCTTGTATAATTATGTCACGACGTGATATAGTCAAACTACGACATATGTCACAACGCGACACACTTGAAAGATAGAGGTGACTACATTGGATCTTTCCAAAATCATAAAAAAGTACATACCCATGACCGAAACGGCGTTCTACATCTTGCTCTCATTAACAGAACCACGCCATGGCTATGGCATCATCAAACACGTTGAAGAAATATCAAACAACAGAATTCGCCTTGGCTCTGGAACCATCTATGGAACCCTGACGAAAATGCAAAAGGATGGGGTCATTACGGTGTTTGCCGATGCCGAGCGAAAAACGGTGTACGAAATCACCGATAGCGGCAAAGAGCTGATCACCGCAGAGATAGAGCGATTGAAGGAGCTTCACGGAAACGCATTGAAGTACGAGGGGGAATTTAAATGAAAACGGTCACCAAACCATTATGGAGCTATGATGTGCAAAAAACCGAGCAATGGCTCACCGACCAGGCAAAGGCAGGCTATCACCTAACACAGCTACACCGCTTCAAACGTCGCTTCACATTCAAAGAGGGCAATCCAAAAGACGTCACATACCGAATCGGTTACGACAAAATAAAACCAGCCACTTTATCCAACACCATGCGCAATGACGGTTGGGAAAAGGTCACCGAAAGCGGCAAATGGTATGTAATAGCAAACGATAGACTGCAGGCAGAAGTGACCACTTCCACCAGTCGCGATGCTATCATCAAGCGCAATAACTATATCTTTTACGCATTCATGGCCATACTCATTTACATAACAGGTGCTACGCTGGCTAACATCGCCCTCTTCTCCACCGCCTATATCGCAAGTGACGGTAACGTGGAAGTAGAGGAAAGCCCATACTGGATCATCACCTACATCGCCGGAACCTTAGCAACGGCTTTCTACTTTTTCATGATCTACTCCGTCTGGAAAATAAAGAAGACAAACAAAGCGCTATCACAAGAGAACCAAACAACATATTCGCCCCAACACACCCTAGAAAAGAAAAACTTTACCAAAGCAGAAGAAAAACAATGGAAGCGCGATGGCATCATCATCAAACGCCGCAAGTTCGGCTGGATGTACTCACCAGACAAACTGGAAAAATGGCTGGAACAAATGGCAGCTGAAGGGAATCGTCTCCACCGTGTCAGCAAACTTGGCACCACCTTCTACTTCAGAAAAGGCGAGCCACAACATATCAAATTCAGTGCAGACTACCAAAATCTATCAAATGACAGCTATTATGAGATTCATAGACAAGCAGGTTGGAAGGATATATTCAGCTCCAAGGGTGCCCTTCAAAAATGGACGATCTGGAGCAAGGAATATGAAGAAGGCGAAACACCACCAGCCTTATACAGCGACAAAACACACAAGCTCAAGCAAGCCAAGAAAGTCGCCTTCTCTTATACCGCAATCTTCCTACCGATGGTTCTTACGTACATGTTCATCGCCAGCATGAACATAGGCTTTCTGTTCCGAAAAGAAGAGGCGTGGACGTTACATGATACCAATACCATTATGTTTTTCATCTGTATCCTCATGTTTGGGACATTCATCATGAAGACTTGGATGTATTACTTTAGGCTGCGGAGAGCTTGAGGCTAGAGGAAGCAATAAAAAATGACCATTAGAACCCACACGGTTTTAATGGTCATTTTTATATAAATGCTATTGCTTTTTCATAATCCCTGCTGCCTGAAGTTTAGCCAACAGCTCGTTAAAGTCTGCCACTAACTCAGGTAGTGTTGTTGCAGTAGAGTCAGCTTGGTGCTCGATTTGAAAACTAACCTCATCGGGTTGAATCTTAACGAGCGTGCCTAAACCTGGTATCAACTTTTTCGCCTCGTGTGCCATAGTATTCTCCTCCTTTTTCATCAAAATTCCTCACTGCTTTTTTCCGGTGTCAATGCAAATATTATCCCAATGGTGTTTGGTGGAACGCTGGCAAGCAGGAACCACCAGTTGCCGGTAGTAATAGATAGGATTGCAAAACAAATAACGGACAAGGCAACAATGAAAATTCCGAATTTGACTTTAGAGGGTTTCAACGGCTCTGACATATTCATATTGATGGACAAAATCATGCCTGTAAAGCCCCAGCTCGCCATATGAACAACCATAATGACAGCAAGAACGATGGCGGGACTTAACTCCATACCGAACATGATCAACGTAAATAATAAATAAATGGAAGCGAGGGTAAAGAACCAAGAAATGGACCGGGCCTTTTGCCAAATATGGTCATGCAGTTCATCCAAACCGCGCTGCTTTTTGGCCATACGCCGTCCAAACCACCAAGCTAATATTCCTATAACAGCTCCTCCATATAATCCTACCAACCCACCAATTTGTACCTCCATTATTCCTCTCCCCCTTCTTCTAAAATAAAGACCTCTTCAATGATGCAATCGAATACCTTTGAGATGTTATATGCTAGTTCAAGTGATGGATTATACTTTCCCGATTCAATCGCGATGATGGACTGCCTCGAGACGCCTACTTGTACGGCTAAGTCCTCTTGCGTCATCTTCGCAGTTTTGCGCAGATCTTTAATCCGATTTTTCAATTTTTCCACACCTCAATTATTTTTGTAAAGCTAGCTTTACAATCGGTTGTAAGTAAAGCGTACTTTACATTTGGTTAAATGTCAAGGGCGCTTTACAAAAATGGTTAATGGTGAACAAGAAGACTCGTAGCGCCAGGGGGCCGGTAAACCAACCCAGGTCTATCCTAATGACAAATTAAATATTTTAACAAAAATTTACAAAGATGCGCTAAAATAATAATAGACACCCATGTATTCAACTAACCAAAAGAAATACGAGGGGGAGTAAAATGAAAAAATTCACGTGGTTATCGGCAATCGTTTGTGCACTTCTTCTACTTACCAGCTGCAACGAGACAACCAATAATCATACAGCTCAGGCTAATGGTGAGGAGGAAACGAATCAACTAGTAGAGGAAAAAGACACACAAATTAGTGCGCTGCAAAAAGAAGTAGAAGAGCTACAGCATTCATTGGAGAATATTGAATTAGATTTAAAATATTCAAAGGAAGAAGCAACCTACTACAAGGAATTCCTCACCGGCCTTATAGAGGACTATACGGATGGGCAGAAAAATGAACTGGCGAGAGATTTGTGGGAATATGAATAGAAGGTGAATGGGGTAGCGGTTTCGGAGGATGGAGAAGTACAGATAAAAGAAGATAGTATGGAAATATCCATAATCCAAAGCCAGCCAGCCTTTCCTATCCTGCCTAATGATGTGTTTGCAAAAGGTAGACTCAGCGGGCAATATCATGAGCATCTCTCTAATTTTAGTGAAGAGCCAACGAATACCTATGGAACGGACGGAACCATTGTAACGGGAGTACATTATAAGTTTGAAAACTTGAAGGCTGGAGCAACGATTACCTTCACCATTACGGATGAGTTGAAGGAGAGGTTGAAATTAACTGCTTCTGAAATAAGGGTTACGAAGGTGGAGTAAGAAAAGAAGGCTGCCAGAAAGTCAACTGCTGATAACTTTCTGGACAGCCTTTTCCTATTTAAACTTATCCGGAAACTGCTTCACCACAGCCGAAGAGATTCCATCGGACATGAGGATGATATGTGTGAGCCCTTCGTCAATGGCAACGATTCTTGCCTCCCAGTCTTTTGCTAGGCTTGCCGATAAATCATCTGCCACTAATTCCAGATGCATATACATCATCTTTTTCACATCTTCATTCTTTAAATTAGGGTTGGCCCCGCTAAGAAAAGCGGATATGTCATCGGCATTTCGATACCATTCTTTGTTCAGCTGCTTCACCAAGGATTCATTTCCACTTTTCGCGGCATCTACAATCTTTCCTGCAATAACAATATGCTCCGTAAGCAGCTCGGTCAGCTTGTTCCCAGCCTCTTCTCCGTATACTGGCTTTATCGCATTGCCAATATCCTCCTGATTTTTCAGAAGCCTGGTCAGTACCTCTTTTTGATCCTCCGCGCCTGCTGTTGTTGCACTTGTAATATAATTACTTGTCCACAATACATGATCAATCCAAAGCCTTCTGAAGTCATTTTCGAATTTCACCTCAGATTCGCTAATGGCATAAGCAGTAGTTGTTCCACCAAACATGTTTAGAGAAAATAATAATACAAATCCGATCAACCAACATTTTTTCATCAAAAGTTCTCCTTCCAAAAAGTGTCTTTTTTATTATGAATAGTTGCTGGTTTATTATTCCTAAAACGTGTTCGCCCATAATTTCAACAGTTCTTTCATCCTTAGGGGGGGATCGGATGTATCATAGCAATACTTCAGATGATACAGACGCCTGTAAGGAAAAATGCGACAAGGTTGGAAAGGTTACGACTTTGAAATCTTAAACCAATTAAGTGAACGAGAATTTATTGGTGGCGGAAACCGTTCGAAATCCGTATATCTAACAGAAGGGGTATAGAAGAAGCGAAAAAACTAGTTGAAAAGTATATTGAACAATTAGACAGCAACTAAAAAACAGGGGCGGAGGAATTCACTTCCGCCTCTGCCTACGTGTAACTCCGTGGTTCGGCGTGCCTGTCCCTTCAGCCCTCCGGAAAATCATACTCACTCATTAAAGAAACCATCGTATTCCAAATATCATCATTGGTCAGTAGATCTGCTTTTTTCATTTTGTTATTCATATTGCTCCTCCTCTTACCTGCATTTGTAAATATACTAGCATGAATTCCCTGTATGATAATTAAAACTTTAATTTAAGGTTTATTTAAGGATTAGTTAAGCTTACGTTTATTTAAGTTCTATATAATTTAAAATATTGAAAAACTTAGAATCACACATAAAAATTGAAATTGATTGCACTCTCTATTCAGGAACCCTTTATCAAATTTGAGTCAAGTTCTCTATACAATCAATTAATTTCGGGAGGTTTTTGTTAAGGATGCTAAGGACGCTGTAAATGGACCACAATATATAACACGCGATAGATCAAGCCATGTTGGAGGTGTATGGAAAGGAGCAAAAAGGGTTGAAGATTTAGGAGGAAAAGAAACTAGACTTGGTACATATAATGCTGTACTTAAAAGAATTGGGGATTAAATCTAATGATATTCTAACCTACTAAATAAACCTATTTAATTTAAAGATGGAGGTCAACATTGAATAAAGAAATTTTAAATCAATGGAGAGTAACAAAGTATAATCCAAATTACAGAAATAATGAAGGGCATTACACTAAACCAGAAGAATGGACTAGCGCATCAGATATTGGAAAAATAATAGATAGTAAGACTTTTACAATAGAGGAATATTTACAAATTGAGCAAACGTATATAAATGCAATCATACATATTATAAAGCTAAATAATGTTGAAAGTGTTCGGATTTTAAATTTCAAAAAGAATAACATGGACAAAAGATCTCCATTATATGAATCTAAATTTCATTTACTGAACTTTAAAGAAGATTCAGAGATAAGTATAGAAAATATACCAACATTGTCCCGAATGGTTCTAAGAGAATTTATTTTTTGTCACTTTTATTCTAACGATTTCTTTATTCATTTTGGATATGATTATTATTTATACTTCGGATCTAACTCTGTACAAACTAAGCAAATAGAAGATGTAGTAGATGAAAGCCTCTTTGTAGAAGAGATGCGGTCTCCATTTTATATCTCTGAAAAAGACGTGAAAAGAACGATAGAATGGAGCCGAATTGGTGGAGAGATTATTGAAGGCGAGGAAACACTTTTAAAAATATCTCTATATGAATTCAGAAGAGAGTTAGGAATTTCTGATAACCATCCTGTAATTGGTGTATTTCCTATCACAAAAGAAAGCTCAAGCTTTTTTAGGGGGAAAATGAACCATAATATGGATTTTAATAAGAATAACTATTTCTTGGTCGCTGGTGATTAAAATAGAGGGGACAGGGACCTCGGACCCGTCCCCTCTACTTCCTCAACAACACGGCCTTAAAAACAGACCGAAGCAATAACAGCTTGCTAAGGCTACTGCGAAATTTCATAGTAATAAAACAAAAAAGACATAGGAATTAGTGGAACTACAACCCACAAATGTCTATTAAAACTCCCCCTCATAATACTAAAAAGCATGAGTAGGCGTGCCTGTCCCCCTCAGTCCACTATTAGAATGGGGGTGTACGGTAATACCCTTGACATTAAGGTGGTACATTTCTTGTCAAGGCTGGTCAATTTGTCAGGCTGTAATTATTATGGCGAGTAAATTATTTTTAAATATTAAAATCAAATATTCTAATTATTCTTAGAAGAATAAAAAATATTCTTGTATATTAATTTTAATATGTTAGTATTTTCCTAGGAAGAGGAATTACAAATAAACAATTAAAAGGGAGTTTTGTATTTTTATGCTAAATAAGTATTTCTTAACCACTATTGTCTCAGTTATGTTCTTTTCGATTTTTGCACCTTTAGGAAAAGTTGAGGCTACTAGTGAAGTAATTGTAGAAGATGTTGTGGAAGAAGTCGAAGAAATGACAGCTGAAGAACTAGATAATTTTATTAAACCTTATGTAGAATTAAAAGAAGATGGAACTATTTCTTTTAAAGATAATATTCCTCAAGATGTTTATGAACTTTATAATTTTGATCAGTTAGAAAATCATTTTTATACTGTAAACCAAGGTGTGAGAAATGGTACGTTAGTAGTAGACGAAGAATTAAATATTACTGATATTTCAATTTCTTTGTCAGCTGTTTATGGTAAATGGACTTATCATTTGTGGGGTTATGATAGAAAATTTAATAATGCTCAAACTAAGGATTATGTAAATCGATTAGAATATCAAACTATAGCTGCAATGTTTGCAGCTGGTGTGATGCCTCCAATGTCTGGATTAGCTTCTTTATCAGGAGGTTACTGGCTATTATTAGCTAAGCGTGTAGAAGCTAACAATAAGGGTAAAGGTGTTTATGTAGCTATCACATGGGTAAATGTTTTTAATATAAAACCTCTATAGTAAAATAAAAAAACGCATGGATAAAACCATGTGTTTTTTTATTTTACTATAGTTTTTTAGATTTAATTATCAATGGAATAATCGTTTTTACAACGAGAAATATTATTAAGATAGAGGCAAATTGTATAATTATATCAATATTATTTATCACTTTATAATCTCCTTTGATTAAAAATAGAGTTTGCAGATAGTGTATTTTAATAAACTTTAGTTAAAATTATCATAGAAATGAATACAGTGATAATAGATAGAGAAGCTAGTATTGCCACTAATCCATAAGCAGTCAAGCTAATGACGTTAAAATAAAGAAGGGTAATAAATATAAAGAAATAGAACATCTGTATAAAATAAGAGTAAAACATTGCTTTTTCTCTTATTATTTGCATTCTTTCATCTTTCTTTTTAAATTGTGGATGTAAATAACCTAATGATAGAAACATTATAGATATAGCAAAGAGAAGTAGGGTAGTTGGTGATAATGAAAAATCTTTTAATATTCCACCATAAAAAAGATAGCCACTTTCTATTAATAGTACAAAACCTATAATTAAATACCCTAATCTTGAATTCATTTGAAGATCCTCCTATCATTCTAAAAAATCACTTATAATCTTCTTCTTCTAAAATGAAAATATTTTCTACGTTTGATTCGAATAACTTTGCAATCATCAGTGCTAGGGGAAGAGAAGGATTAAATTTACCTTTTTCAATTGAAATGATAGTTTGTCTAGAAACGGCTAACTTATCAGCTAATTTATCCTGGGAATATCCAAATTTCTTTCTATATTCAGCAACGTTATTTATCAATTTTATTCCTCCCCTCTGTATTTAGAATATAGTAAAGTAGACTTTACGTCAAGTAGACTTTACGTAAAGTCTACTTTACTATAAGGTTTGAATAAAACAGGAGTAGATCTAATCAAGAACTATCCCTGTTTTAGGGGAGAAAGAGGGGGAGTGAACCTTTTCACCATTCATAAACATGAGCAAGTATTCGGCGTCTAATTGTTTGCAGAAATCCACGAGGAACAAAAATCTCATTATAGAAACCATCGTCGCATTCCATTTATCATCATTGGCTGTATTTTTCATTTTCTTATCCAAATGGATCAAACCTCTAACCAGCTAAATTTCTTGAAAATACATTAGCATAAATTCCCTTCATGTTATACGATAAATAGATAATATTTACAGATACATAGAATAAAAGGGGGCTATACATTGTACTTATTACTATCCATTTTTTAAGCACTAATTTTAGGGTATGCATTACTCCTTATGGGGCCAGTAGTTGGCGGTTTCCTTGCTTTTGGAATTATCACCGGAATTTTATTTAGAGTTCTGTATCTCCTAAATGAAATACATAAAAGGCTCACCAAAGATGAACCCAAACCTGACCCGGTAAAAGAGGCTTATGAAAACTATTTAAAAGAGAAAGAAAGCAAAGTCCATGGATAGAGGGAATTGCACCGGCAAAAATGGGCCGCGGTGCCTGTCCCCATGGACCATGGAGGTATCTATGAAAAAATATGGTTTGTTCTTTATTACATTCTTCGTTGCGACGTACATAGTTCTGGTTGTTTTTAGAGTCGGGGAAACGTTCACAAAAGGGATTCATGTTTTCATTTTATCAATTATTGTCACCACTATTCACTGGATGTGGGATAGTTTCACCAAACCAACCAAACAGGAAAGGTCAAAGTAATGGACAACAAAAAACGGGTCGCGGTGCCTGTCCCCATAAACCATAAAAAACGACTAACCGAACTACTAATAGACTACGTAGTAATCGTTATCTACCTGCTCCTGTTACTGCTCGCCAACTTAGCCATCAGCTTTCTCATCCTAGATGGAATTCCAGCCTACACAGAACTACAAGCACAACTAATAGCCACAATCACATCCGTAATCCCCATCATCATGCTGTTTTCTTATCTTGATTATTATAAAGAGGGATCGATTGGAAAGAGAGTAGCTGGGTTGAAAGTGGCTTTCATAAAAGAAAGATTCAGCGCCAGTTTACTAAGAAACGCCATAAAGTTTTTACCATGGCAACTAGGTCATATAGGTGTAATCCATGGCATGTATAGTGAGTTTGATGTGACAGCGATTATTATCACAAATATGGGATCGCTGCTTGGATTGGTGTTGCTTTTGATGGGGTTATTCAGAAAAGATAAGCGCCATTTAGGTGATTTGCTGGCAGGGACGAAAGTGGAACCGAAATGACAGTTAAAGGAGAACGACTCTTTGAGAAAAACCAACATTCAACCATGGACCAAAGATTGGGAAGTGGCATATGACCAAGAAAAGAAACTGCTAAAAGAAATATTGATAGATAATTTAGTAGACATTTATCACATCGGAAGTACATCCGTCCCGGCAATAGGTTATGCCAAACCAATCATTGATATTTTAATTGTGGTAAAAGAAATCGAAAAGGTTGATCGATACAATGAAGCCTTACGAAAAGTGGGGTATGATCCAAAAGGCGAGAACGGAATTGCAGGGAGAAGGTACTTTCCAAAAGGCAAGCAAGCCAGAACACATCATGTACATATCTTTCAAGTCGGAAATGACAATATACAAGCACACCTAGATTTCAAAATGTATCTTATGGCACATCCAGAAGATGCAAAAGCATATGGAGTGTTGAAGCTTAAATTAGCAGGGCAGTTTCCTGAAGACCATCATATGTATCAAGAGGGGAAGCAGGAGTTTCTAAGTGAGTTGGTGGAGAAGGCGAAGAGTTGGGGGGCGAATAGATGAATGATTTGTTACATAGTATCCGAAGACCGGTAGATATATCCCTCTCGAAGAAAGTCGTAGCTTCGTCCTTACTATTCCTTACAGGGGTTATGTTGGGTGTGCTCTCTAAAATGCTGGATGAAACGGCCAGTAATCTATTACCGTCTTTTCTTCAAGTATGGGACTTACGGAACTTCTTTTCACGGATGGGTGTTTGGCTATTCCTTGCGATGCTGATTGCTTTGTATAGCAAATCACCGGTCAGGGCTGCCATCAATGTTTTTGCGTTTTTTGTCGGGATGGTAGGCAGTTATTATCTTTATACGGTTATGGTAGCCGGCTTTTTTCCGAAATCCTATATGATGATTTGGATCATGATGACGGTTATCTCCCCGTTCGTGGCGTTTGTTTGTTGGTACGCGAGGGGGAAGGGGTTGCCAGCTATACTAATCTCATCGCTACTAGTAATGTTTATGTCCAGACAAGCCTTTGCGTTTGGTTTTTGGTATCTGGACATTAGAAATATTCTGGAATTCCTACTCTGGATAGCTACTATAATTGTTTTATACCAAACTCCAAAGCAACTAATTAAAGTGGTTGCCATAGGACTGTTTTTGTACTTCCTTACTGCGCCTTTTCATATAGGATGGGGGATGTTGTAGGTGAAAAGATTAAAAGTAATTTATAAGGGGACGGATAGAATGAATAAGAGTTTAAAATTGTTTGGCTATGTTTTATTTATTTCGGGTATTATGTTATTCGGTTTAATGCATTTGGCTATAGCTTTATTCATTCCTAATTTGTCAGGTTGGAGTGATCCACCAGGTAAACTTGCAACGGTTCTAAACGAAATAATTGGATGGTTTCCTTATACGTTAAGCATCATATTATTTATAATTGGTGCAGTGATTATTACTTATGATTTATGGCAATTAAGGCATAAAAGTAGTTGATACTTCAAAGAAGAACGCAACTTTATTTATCCAATAAATGAAACGCAATCTTCAACAATCTGGGAGCGATTGCAACACAATGGATCGCTCCTTACATAAGAATTGAGCACTTTCAATGAAGAAAAATACAAAAAGGGGGGAGATTTAGATGTTTAAAAATAAAGTCACTATTGGGGCTATTATTGCTGTGATTATTCTAATTTCTTTTTGGCTTTTCGCAGGAGGAGACGATAAGAAACAAATAGCAAGAAAGAAATTAAAAAACATTGGAATGTCACTGACATACACCACATTGAAGTAATTAATGATAATGAATCAGTAGCCTTTTTTAAAACAATTGATGGTACTTAAATGGAAATGCATCTCGAAAAATTCTTATTCTCTTGGAACAAAAAACGAGATTACTCTTTTTCCTCAGAAGGGATAAATAAGCTTGGTATTAAGCAATCGGGCAGCTATCCTTTAACAAGGATCAGCGCTAATTTTTCATTCTAGGGACATTTTGTTGCACAGTCATAAAAAAATAAAGAAGATAATTTGCTTTTACAAATTATCTTCTTCAAATTACAATCTAAAAACTCTTTTACGAGACAAGTTTTAATCCTATTGCTGCGCCTAAAACCATTGCAATAAAAACAACTCTTCTCCAGTCTTTAGATTCGTCATATAACACCATTCCTAGAATGGCACCACCAGACGCACCAATTCCGGTCCATATTGCATAAGCTGTCCCCATAGGGAGTGTTTTCATCGCGTAAGCTAGAAATATAAAACTTGCACCAAATCCTACAATTAATAGAAGTAACGATTTCCAAGTTCTATCATTATGCAATTTATTTATCATAACAACACCAAACATTTCAAATAATCCTGCTAAAATTAAAGATATCCACGCCATTAAGAATCAGCCCCTTCCTGAACTTTGTCCTTTGTAACTAATTTCAAGCCAATTACCCCCGCTAATAAAAGTAAAATCAAGAGCGCATTTTCCACTTTAAATGGTTCTCCAAAAAATAGGATTTCTGAAAAGACAGTTCCTGCTGTACCTAAACCAACAAACACTGCATATACAGTTCCCACAGGGAGTTTTCGTCCAGCCATTATCATTAAATAGAAGCTGATAAAGATAGCAATAGCAGTTCCAGCCCAAGTCCAAAAGTCGAATGCATGTTTTAAACCAATAACCCAAAAAATTTCAAAAAAAGCAGCAACAAATACTTTAATCCAGTCTTTATTCATCTAAAAGACACCTCCAATATTATTCTTACCCTAAAAACAAAAAAGCCTGGGAGATAACTGTTAAACAGTATCTCCCAGGCTTTTATCCTTCCGTGACACAGCATAGCTGTGAGTTTTCTCTCGGACCAGACCAACAACTTGTTGCGGAACCCTAGAAAACATTTAACATATATAATTAATTTATATTATACATACATTTGGTACTTACTCAAGGCAAAAATTATGGGAAATAATTATAGGAAAAGAAGGTGTTCTTGAACAATCTGGATGAACGCTCATTTTCATCTGAGCCAAAGTAAATATCTTATTGAAGGAATTTTTAGATTATGAAATAATTGGAATTATGCAAACAGGCAGGATTATTTAACAAGCATCGTAAAATATTTGTTATTTAAGGGAGGAGTTAGCAATGCCATATTTTGAAAGGGTTAAAAGATTGTCAAAAATTTTGTTTGGTATAAGTGGGATGTTTATTTTTCTTATCATCATTAGCTATATGAACCAACCATACGATGGAAATAACGCTAATTCGTATCGATTGGTGTTTTTAATCTTTTCAATATTTAACCTAACTCTTGCCATTACCCTAAAATATATTATTAAGGATGCAAAGGAGTATATTGATAGGGCTATAAACTTTAAATACTAAAAGAAATTATACAAACTGATTATGTGGAGTATAACTTTGATTGCTTCAGCAAGCGTTTATTAAGCTAAAGAAGGGGGGATAGCTGAAGGATTGTTTGCTGATTTTCGACTCTTCCTTTTAAATGAGGAGCTTTTCTGTAATAAGAAAGGTTTGTATTATGGTGCAATCGAGTTATAAAAGGGGATGAATTTATGTTGTGGATTCTATTATTTTTAGTTGTTATAGGTATAGGTACAATTATAGGATTACTTAAGGAACAATTAAATCAAAACAAAAGAATCATAGAGCTTCTTGAAGAGAGAAAGAAAAATGCAGAGTAATGCTGTTCCATTAAATGGGAGCAATAGCGTAGTAAACAGGCATCCTAGTATTAAAAAGAAGGGGAATTAGATGGAATATATAAAGTCTTTACGCCAGGCAGTAGGGAATATGCCACTGATAATATGTGCAGCGGGTGTTATTGTTACGGATTCATACAATAAAATTCTCTTGATCAAAAGAAGTGATGATGGAAACTGGTGCATACCTGGTGGTGTAATGGATGTAGGAGAAAGTATTCAAGAAACCGCAAAAAGAGAAGTATTGGAAGAAACAAATATAAACATTGAAGAAATGAAGTTGTTAAATGTTTATTCTGGCGGCCAGCAACATCACATTTATCCAAATGGTGACGAGGTTTACTTTGTTAATGTAGTATTTTTTTCATCGACTTATAGTGGGCAGTTTAAAGCTGATGGAATAGAAAATGCCGAAATTAAATTTTATGACATAAATGAATTACCTGAAAATCTTTCTCCCACTAACAAACCTTTTATTGAAGATTTTAAGAAATTCAGTAGTAGTGAAATCTAATTGTTGATTTCCCTTGGAACAAATGTGGACGGCGGTGGCATTGGGGTACACTTTTTAGGATTAGAAATAAATGACCGAGTACCAGAAGCGAACATTCCTACATATGCAATTGGTTTCTTTGTTGCAAGTGTTATTACGTTGTTGATTGCCGTTGCACTAGTTGCATTAACAATGTCAGTACCAGGTAAGAAAAATACATAGGAACGGCAAGGGGTTTAACATGAAAATTGATTTTTTAGCAAACCATCCGGATAAGACAAAAGTAGTTGCTGAGATGATTTATGAGGAGTTTGTAGTAAAAACTGATAGTGTTATGCAGTTTGAAGATGTTGTTAAACATTTTTCAAATACGCATACAACTATTTTCCCCATAACACTTGTGGCTATAGAGAACGATGAATGTCTAGGGACTGTATCGATTCTAGAGAATGATTTGAAGATAAGAAGTATGTATAAACCTTGGCTGGCATCTTTATATACAAATCCTGCGTATCGCGGTAAAGGAGTCGGACAACAATTAATAAGTAAAACGTTAGAAGTAGTTAAGGAATTAGGCTTTAGTGAGCTTTATTTAAGGACAGAAGATACATCTGAGTATTATAGAAAAAGAGGTTGGACTTTTATTGAAACGGTTTCTGATGATAAATACGAAGAGATTCATATATTTAAAATAAGTGTAAATTGTATTTGATTTTGTATCAAAGCGTTTGCAGCACAGAGGATCGATTCTTTTATATAAATAGGACGAAATGGCTTAATTGCGAGAAAACTGTGAGCTTTATAAAGGAAGTGGTACTTTGTCGGAAATTCAATTTTTAGCCTCAACAAAGCCCTTTGTTATTCCAAAGGAAATGGAAGAAAATAATGGCGGATTTTTTGAAAATGGATTGAGTTTCTCTGTTCTTGATTTAGATCCATATTGGATTAAAATAGTTCAAGAAATTTTAACGTTGCCATATTTATATGAAGCAAGGGGTTTGGGCAACAAAGACTTCTGGACTTATATAGATAAGTATATGGAGGTAGGAGATGTTCTTGAATTATATACTATCCCTGTACAACAATGGTATAAGGAATCCATTCGACATGTCTTAGAGGATCCAAAGCACGTCAAAATCAATATAGGAAGCCGTACATATCAATATGAGTATGGAATAATGAAACTTAATGAAAAAAAATGGCTAGAAGAATTATCGCATCGCATTTTAGTTACAGAGTATGGTGTTACAACAATTGAAAATTATTAGAGTTGAATTTTTATAGGGGGAATGATTGGTGAACAAGCAAGCAATGGTGTTTTTTATTTTAGGGATTGTTATTTTAGTAGTTAGTTCACCTTTAGGGTACAGCCTAGTTAATATCGTGTACCGAAACCAGAATTTAACTGGAGAATTTGTACCTCTTCTAAATGGGTTTATACATTCATTGATGTTAATTGGTGTCTTGGTGTTTAGTATCGGAGTGGTTACTTTACTAAAAGAAAAAAATTAATTAATTGTTGGAGTGAGACGATGAAAAAATATTATCTTGCAGTGACGTACGATGTTTGTGAACATAATAATCTATTTGAAGATATGAACGAGTACCCGTTAGATATGTCCATTGATTTAGATAAGCAGATAAGCAAGTTTGCAAAAATGGATGTTGCTCCTTTGGTAAAGGTTTATGAATCAGCTACCAGTGATTTTCAAGAATTAAGTTTGTACAAAGAATATAAATTCAAGGAATTTGATTGCGGATGTAATCAGTAATTTTATACACCAACTGGGAGTAACGCTATTGTAAAGATTGAAATTCCCGAATTTGTTTTAGATGGCTTAGTTTGAAAACCTAAAAATAGTAAAAGAGTAGCAGGCATTAACAATGTGAGTGCCAGGAATATATTGGACCGGCGCGGGAGTTTTAAATGAAAATTGATTTTTATTTAAGAACAGAAGATACATCTGAGTATTATAGAAAAAGAGGTTGGACTTTTATAGAAGCTGTTTCTGATGATAAATACGAAGAGATTCATATTTTTAAAAAAAGCGTGAAGAAAAGTTAGCTTTTTGCATAAATGCCCAAATCGAAAGGGAGATGTTATGAATAGAATAGTAGGTCTTTTTCTATTTGTTTTCTTTTGTTATTTAATATGGGTATATCTTGCAATATATGAATCTTCCATAAATGACTGGTGGACAGTGAAAGACATAAAACATATAACGGAAGATACTATTGAAGTAGGGGTATCATTTGTAAAGTTTATTGTTGGTACGGTTATCTTCATTTTAGGTGGAACGATGCTCTACTTGTTAATGAGAAAAAGGAATTAATTAGGAGTAATAGCAGGGAAATGGCTCGTTTATGATTTAAGGATAGTTTCAGATGAAAATTAGGAGGAGGTAACATAATTGGATTTTGTCTACTTAGCATCAATAACTGTCGCAGTTTTTTGTATGTCCGTAGCTGTTTTTCAGGTGTTACTTTCACTTGGCTACCCTTTTGGTGAATTTGCAATGGGGGGATACTATAAAGTATTGCCTAAAAAATTACGAATTGTGAGTGCGGTAAATGCTTTCATTCTCATATTTATGGGCTTCGTTTTTCTGCAGCATACTAATGTTTTAAATAGTTTAGATTTTTTATCTACGAATACATTAGTCTGGGTCATTACAATTTTCCTTGGATTAAATACAATAGCAAACCTAATGTCTCGAAGTAAAAAAGAAAGACTCTTTATGACACCTTTATCGGGTTTTATTTTCATACTATGTTTATTTATTTCTTTAGCATAAGGAGAAAGGGGGGAAAAACAATGAGTGAACTCCCTCAAGGTCAAATAGAGAGAGGGAAGTTTTATCTATAACTTCGTAAAGGTGCGATTCCATGCTTATACAACTGAGAAATGAAAACTGGCTTGAGGTTAGAGAGTATAGAAAAGAAGACTTTATACATATTAATAGACTAAATGCAGAGGAAAATTGGAATAACCTTGTTGAAAAAAAAGAGAGTACAAAGGAAGCCTGGGATCATTCAACCATTACTTATGTTGCAGAAATAAACGGGCAGCTGGTTGGGTATATACGGGGGCTTACAGATCAATCTATCACCTTGTACATCTGTGAATTACTAATAGGTCGCACCTATCGTGGGTTAGGGATTGGAGAAATATTGCTGAATTATGTTCATCACTTATACCCAACGACAAGGATTGAAATGTTGGCAAACAGTGATTCTCGAACTTTTTATGAGCAAAAAGGTTACAGAACATTTTACGGATTTAGGAAGACAAGTAAAGAATAATGGCGAGTTACGTACTCAACTACCAGGCGCTATCCTTGTTTCAAGGATGAGCGCTTATTTTGTATAAAAGTTTTGCAGAAACCTATGATGAAACTTTTCATATTCATACGCGTATATATCTCAAAGATAAAGATGTAACCAAAGGAGGAGTGTTTGCATGGTAGATCCATATGCTATGGGTGCTGGTGATGCTATGTTTCAGGTTGTACCTATTTTTATTGGCATTATTTTTGTGATCGTTATTGGTAGTATCTTAATTTCGGTTTTTAAAGGCATTGGGGAGTGGCAGAAGAATGAGCAGTCACCAAAGCTAAGTGTGCCAGCTGTTGTTACATCAAAACGGATAGATGTCACCAAAAGGTCCAATATGCATCATCACAACGACACCCATCATCACCATTCTTCCAGCACGCATACTAAATACTTTGTGACGTTCGAGTTCGAAAGCGGTGACCGTTCGGAGTTTCATGTTTCCGGTAAGGAGTATGGGTTACTTTCCGAAGATGACAATGGAGTTTTAAGCTTTCAAGGGACTCGGTATTTAGGCTTTGAGCGAAACAAAGTGAGTATATCGGGAGCAGAGGATTACCAAGGTGACTACAAGTGAAAAAGACATTCTACTGTTGAATAGTGAGAATAACTTTAATAGATTACTTGAAATTATTGAATCCGTACCAAGTAGAAAAAGGGCCATTCCCATTGAAACGGAAGAAAGAGATAAGAATTTCCGTGATGTCGTCATGCACCTGTATGAATGGCATGCCATGCTGGAGAGATGGTATAGGGAAGGAATGGATGGGGAAGATACAGAGTCATGTTAATAACGGTAATACTAAAGTTGTAGAGTTTTAATATTCTTATAGGAATTTTCTATTTAATAAAAATGGAAAAAATGTATAATCATAGTTGTTGCTGAACATTGCAATCAATGGTGGTTTATGGGCTTATGTAGAAAAGAAAGCTTGGAAAGAGGCAGCTAGATTATTGATCAGAATTGGTGTAAGAGGGAATCTAATAGGGCTTACAGCGTTTTTTGTATATTATTCTGCAAAATGTTGGGAAAGGTGATATAAATGAGTAATAAATCTAAGTTAAATTTTGTCGGTTTTTTTATCATATTTCCTATAATTTTTTTATTAAGTTCTTTTATATGGGGATATGTTATTAAGAAACATGAATTTATGGCATTTACATCAGATAGTCTTTCTATTTTAGGGATTTACTATATTTTAATTAGTATAATTTTTATGTTTTCTAGTATAAAAAAAATTAATTTGAAAGACATCTAAATACAAATATCGTTTAAAAGAAAGTTAACAAAACTATACTTTAGTAAAAAAAACCGGTGTTATCTATGATATACAAAGATAACATTGGTTTTTTTACTAAAGGAACACTTGAATTGGGTTTAAGATTAGGTGGGTTCTATGAAAATACTATTTAAAAATAAACTACTACAATTCGGTATGATATCTCCAATATCCATACTTTTGATTTCTGTATTATGTATATTGACTCCAGTTTTTGATTTGCGATATCCCAAGATAGTGGATATACGTGATACAGTTACGCTTGTTTCATTCGCTTATTTTCTTTCTAGCTTTTATGCCATCCCATTAGCTATCATTACGGAGATGATCATCAAAAAAATTCCTTCTGGTGCCAAAGCTTTTAAATTTATCCTCTATGTCTTTTGGGCACTCCTGTTCTTTCTATTGTTTCTGATTCCTACGTTTGGCTTTAGCATTTTTGCATTTGTTCCTTTTCTGTTACTTTTCATCTATGAAGAATGGAAAGCTGGGTTCATTCATAAGCTTTACATACTGCTTTCCGCAACAAGTGTAATAGCTATACTTATCATTTATTTTGTAAGCCTATTCCATTGAATATTTCTTTAAAGGGAATTTAGGGGATCCAAGTGAGGGAAGGATGAGGTGAAAGTATTGCTAATTATAGTAATCATTATTATTGTCATTACCCTTTTATCCATAGAAGTGCAGTTAAGGCGAGCAAACAAACAAAATGAAGAGATAATTGATTTGTTAAGACAGATAAAGGATAGAAGGGATCAAGACGTCTGAGGGTGATTTCTTGAAAAAGGGGAAGTTGATTGTCGTATTAGCTGCAACTAACAAAAGGGAAGTTGTGGAGTAAGCAGTAAAAAAACTTAGTTCGTTACGAGCTTAACAAAGTCTTCTCAAAACCCGATTACAGTTGAACTCTCTTTTTATCCTCAATGGATCAAAGGAGAGGATAAAATAAAAGTAAAATAAAGTTCAATAAAATGAGGTAGAGGAAAGATTTAAATGGAAGGAAGAGATCAAGTGAAGCATACACATTTGTTTTTGTTTGGGGGAAGTCCGCCTTTTCCTAGAGGTCTAGGAAAAAGATTTGCTGAACTTGCGATGGGTGGAGAAGGAAAAGTGGCGATCCTATTTGTGCTGCGAGATGGATGGGAGCAATATATGCCAAGATATACCCAAGTGTTAGAACAAAATGGAGTTCTTGATTTTGTTTACATCCCTTTAACAAAGCATCAGAACAGTAGTGATGTGGTCGAAAAGTTAAGAGCCTGCACGGGTGTCATAATTGGGGGTGGTGAAACGGAGCTTTATCGCAAGTATATAGTGGATACCGAAATAGGGCAGCAGGTCAAAAGAATGTATACGCAAGGTGTCCCGATAGCGGGATTTTCTGCAGGTGCGTTAATTAGTCCTGCACATTGTGTCATCCCCCCAATAGATAATTCAGAAGGTAAGCATCTTTTTCTTAAAGGGTTAGGGTTGATAACAGCATGTGTCGTTTGTGTCCACTTTACGAAATGGAACGAAGGAAAGAATCTCATTGCCGCCATGTCGAAGCTGGGGGTTCCAAAAGGATATGGAGTGGATGATGAAGAAGGCTTGTATTTTGTTAACGGTGATTTTCAAGAGAGTGAAGGGGAGAATTACGTCCTTGTTGAAGATACAGGGAACGGTTATAACAAAATGGGTGGCTCTTTGCTTTACACAGAAGAGACACTGGAGTTGTAAGGGGAAGCGAATGTTAAGAAGCCCTCTTTAAAATTGAAGGGCATAGGAGTCTATGAAAAATGTGCATAACCCAGTTCGTTACGAGCTGGGTTTTTCTTATATAAAAAGCACTGCAAGAGCAGTGCGATCTAAGGTGTCTTCGTAAAGATAGAAACAATCCCTTCCCCAAACTCTTCCGCTTTCTTCGGTCCAATGCCTTCAATTTTTAGTAAGGCCTGTATGGACTTCGGCTTTTGCTCAAGAATCGCTTCCATCGTTTTGTTTGTGTATATATAGTATGGCGCTACATTCAACTCCCTGGCACGGGTTTTGCGGTATTCCATTAGTAGAGAACGAAAGTCTTTAGGTGTATCTGATGAATTTTCCGCTATCTTTCCTTGTAAAATGTGCAAGATCTCGCCTCCATAATCCTCCGCTTTTTTCTGTCCAATGCCTTCCACTTCCAGCAACTGTTCCGAAGTTTGTGGCATGTTCTCAAGGAGGATATCCAATGTACGGTTGTTGAAAATATGATACGGTTTTACTCTGGACTCCTTGGCTTTTCTTGTGCGGTATTCGGTAAGCAACATCTTTAGATCGTTGTTTTCCATAGGAACAACTGGGGGCATTTCCTTCTCTATAGTGGCTGCAACAAAAGCGGACGCCCCTACTTGTTCGTCTTCCACCAGATATTCCTGTTCATTAAAAGGTTTCAATTGGCTGGCTCCCAAGATAGCATTAGTAATCTTATAAACAAGGGAAGCATGCATCTCAACAGGAGAACTCTTCTTCTTTTCAGCCTTTAAAAAAGCACTTATTTGGTCATGGCGGATGACGCAGTTCTGAATATGGGAAGGAGTGTTTTTGGAAATCTCCAGGATCGTCTTCGGGTTGGCAAAAGTCACCGCATACCGAATTGGACACTTTTTGATGATCCCTTTTTCCTTAAGGAACCTCTCCAATATCATCACATGTCTTTCCACTTGGTTGATCGGGCTATACATTCCCTCTTTATTTACCACTCTATTACTCTTCCTGATGACACGCTGAAAGTCACCCTTATCCGTGACAAGGATATCGCCAAAAAGTTTCTTTACTTCCAGTACAAGAATGAACTTTGACGTGACAATAACAAAATCCATCTGTGCTTGATAATCCTCAAACTCAAGATAAATATCATGCAGAATCAGCATCGGAACCATGGAGTTCTTCAACTCAAACATCACACTTTTTTCTCCTGCATGCCCGATGGAAAACAGTTTGAGATGGTTCTCTACTTTCTTAAAGTCAACAGAAGGGTTGCTGCTTTCTGCAAGACTTTTAAGGTTTTCTAATAGAATAGGATTTTCGCTGATATGCTTATGTACGATAGGTTGATTTATTTCTCGGTTATCTTTAAACGCATCAATGACATTTTTGAAAAAGAACATGGGTTACCTCGCTAATAGTATTTCTTTAAGGGTGGAAATATTGTAACATTATGTAATTATTATAACAGAAAGCATTGTTAGTACTACAGTTGGTGCGGTAACTAAAATGAAGAACTGTAATGAATATAGACCACTAGGAAGAATGGAAACTAGAAAACTGTGCCTATCTCTATCGAGGTGTAACATGAACAACATATCCCAATAAAAGGGACTAATTGAACTACTAATAGATTAATTGTATTCGTTGTTCACTTACTCCTATTACTACTAATTTAGCAATTAGCTTCCTCTCCTAGACGAATTCCTATTATCACGGAAGTCAAAGGAATTTTAAGCTAAAAACAAACTGGTAGGAGTTTTGTTTTCAAACCTTCGATTTTGAAAAAAATTAGTAAGGTCTAATAACCTATTTTTGCTAACTTATAGTAAGATGAAAATATAAAGTACATAAAAGTTAAGAGGTTGATTATAATGGATATTTTAAACATTGTGGATTCACATGTTATTAGTAGAGGTTTGGAAAATTCGAAAAAAAAAATAACAAAAGAAAAAAAAACGCCTAAAGGAAATCAAAAATCTAGTGTGAAGAATAATGGTCCCAGGTCCAAAAAAGAAAAAATAAAAAGTGCCCTTTTAGAAACTGAAAATATATCTGGCAACAGTTACTCTAATATAGAACCAAAATATAATATGACATCATTAAGCATTGAAGAGATAAAGGTATTACGTACCATGATGTCTGAATGGATAGAAAATAAGGTTGAGGAGGATAGAACAGAAGTTCAAGAAATATCAATTCAAATTAATGCTCAACTATTTAAAATACTGAATGCGTATGCAAGGCAAAATAATTTAAGTAAAACAGTGATTATTGAAAGAGCATTAGAAAATTTCTTAGTGAGTAAGGAATTTTTAATTGATAATGAAAGTGAGAAAAGAACTACAAGAGAAGGGCAAAAAAGTACTGTAGCAAAAAAGGGTCAAAATAACAATCCTAATAATTGGGATACAGAAAAAGAAAAGCTACTTATCGATGCCATAATAGAAGGCACAAAAGAAGGTAGGACTATTAGAGATATAACCCAGGAAGTTTCATCTCAAATAAATATATCTGCATCTGCATGTCAATCATATTGGAATAGTAAAGTGTCAAAACAATTTAAGGATCAGTTTAAAGAAATTAAATTGGATCAAGAGTTTAATTGGTCCGAGAAAGATTTGGAACTATTAGAACAAATTGTATTTTTTGAATATGCACATTTAACACCGTACGAAGTTCTTCCCATTGCAAGTAAAAGGTTAAAACGACATATTGATGTTGTTAGAAAAAAATTATTTGAGTTGCAGAGAAAGCGCAGAACTGGTGGGGAATAACAGTATATATGGTTTTCTTACCTAAAACGTGAACTTAGAGAATACGAATAATTCTTACTTTAAAGAAGAAAGAGGACTGGATTCTATCCAGTCCTCTTAACTATTTATAATTCCTTAAAAACTTCTAACTCTTCCTTAGATATCAAACTAGATAAAGAAAAACGTAAAGTAGATCTCACTTCCTCCAAAGACAACCCAATCGCATCTAGTACATGCGAAGGCTTGCTTGAACTGCAAGCAGAACCTGTAGATGCAGCTATAAAAGGAGCTAAACCTTTAACAAGTAACTCGTTATTCACACCTTTAAATTGAACACTAAGTACACCTGGTATCTTATTCTCATTATCGTGATTAAAAGTGATTTGGTCAGCAAATTTATTTCTCAAGATAGATAATAAATAACCTTCCAGCAATTTAAGCTTTTTAACATTTGTGGCTAAGTTACTATTTGCGATCTCAGCAGCCTTGCCAAGTCCCACTATATTATGAACAGCTAGGGTACCGCTTCTAATTCCTAACTCCTGTCCACCTCCATGCAACAATGGAGTTATTTTTGTTAATAACTCGTATCTATCTTTCCTAATAAAAGTAGCACCAATTCCCTTTGGACCATGAAACTTATGAGCCGAACAGGATAAGAAAGTAATACCTGGGAACTCTTCTAAATTAATCTCTACTTTTCCAATTACTTGTGTAGCATCTGTGTGGAGAAAGATATTCTTCTCAAGACACAACTCAGAGATTGCTTTTAAGTCATTAAGAGAACCTAATTCATTGTTCCCCCAAATAACTGTTACCAGAATCGTGTTTTTTTTAATAGAGGTTTTTAACTCTCCAAGATCTATTCTTCCGAACTTATCCACGTTTAAGTAGGTAACCTCATATCCTTTAGTTTCTAAGTACCTACAAGTTTCTAAAACAGAAGGATGTTCCACTTTTGTAGTAATAATATGGTTACCTTTAGGAGAATAATGATCAGCTACTCCTTTAATAACCATGTTATTACTCTCAGTCGAACCACTTGTGAAGATAACTTCATCATCTGCACACCCAAGTAAAGAGGCAACAGTCTTTCTGGCTTCTTTTACCGCGTTTTTAGCATTTTCTGCAACCGAATAATATTTACTAGATGGGTTTCCGAATTCCTCCATCAGATAAGGAAGCATGGCTTCTTTAACATCGGGATGAATAGGGGTGGTTGCACTATTATCTAAATAAAGCATAGTTCTTCACCTAATTCTCCATTTTTAATAGGTTAGTAAGTAATTTTTCATAATTCCCGGCGTGTTTGTATTCATTTTCTAACAATGCAATGCCTCTTTCTAAATGCGCATTGAAGAGATCGGGGAAGTACTCTTCATCTGATACATTCCTTTTCGCGTGCTGTCTAATCAAGGCTTTGTAAACATAGTCATTTTCACCTGTCATTGCATTACGATGAATCTCTACACCAGATTTATTTTCAACTATTTCAGGAATTAAAGGGTCGTTTAAAGATAGAGAGACGGCAATTCTAGAAAGAATATTCCATGTTAAGCCTGTGGTACTTTGAAGAAATACTAATCGATCTCCAGTTTCTTTTGATGTTTTTAATCTAAAATTCATAATCTCACCTCAGAACCTTTAAAAGGAAAATATTGCATCAAGATGTTGGTTTCTTTTCTTGCAACATTAAAATCTAACATATATTCCTTTGAAATATGGTCTTTCAAAAGGATATAGTGGTCTTCATCGATTTCTGTGTCAGTTGATAATATGATGGCTTGTTTACCGCAGTTAGGAATGAATTCTTTTAATAAAGCTGCTTTATGCGTTTTATCAAGTCTTCCTAACAGGGTATCAAAAATAAATGGTACTTTCCTTCCTGAACATTTAAAGATAGCCCATATTATTGAAATTAATAGTATCTGCTTTTCACCTGCAGACAATGTTGTTTTTTCAATTTGTTCCTTATTAGAATCTAATAGGATTACGTTGTATGTTTCTGGTTCAATAATGATAGAAGTGACGTAGTTATGCTTTCTGAATATTCTCTTCAACATATTTGATGATTCTATCTGGACTTCTTGAAGTTTTTTCTTTAATTGGATTTCCCTAAACCGTCTACTCAAGGCAATTATTTTTTGAGATTCCAAGAAGGAACTCTTTGTTTTATCGTCATCTCTTAGAGTGCTTTGTATTTTTTCAATTGCCATTAATGTAGATTCTAATTTGGTTCTATTCTCTAGATGACTCTGTTCTAGCTGGCTTATTTCATTATTATGATTAACAATTTTTTGCTGTATAGTTTCCATGTTGGTAATCATGTCACTAAACTCATTCGTTGTATCATTGACCTTTAACTTTTCTCTTAAAACTTGAAGCTCATTAAGCTTATTTTTATTATCTTCAATTATGCTTTGACATGCTTCTTTACGCTCGCTATTAACTTTATGATACATGTTTTCTATTAAACTACTTTCTGAAAAGGAAGAACCATGAATGGGAGTAACTTCATGCTCAGGTTTCATAAGATTTAATAGGTTATTCCTTAAATCATTACTTTGCGAAGTATCGATAGTGACAGAGTCGAGAATCTTATTTAAGTTATCCTGCGTTAATTTCTTATCTAACTGTTTATAGAGTTGAAGTGATTCCTCATCTTTAATTTGTTCGCGTGTATTAGATATCAAACTTTTCGTTAAGTAAAAAGGAAGAAGGTTTGAAACAAAATCTCTAATCTTTTCTTGATTTTGTTTTCTCTCCATCTCTAAATTATTCATCGTTCTAATAATTTCTTCTCGTTCAGACTTGACTAAACCACCGTATTTTTCGAAATCGATTTTTAGACGATTATATTCATCTTCAAGTTCAGTTTTCTCTTCATTCAGTTGTTTGAGTTTATCGTTTTGGTTTAGTAGATTAGTTTTAAATTCACGTTCCACTTTGTTTAACTCATAAAGATCCTGCTCAATGGACTCCATTTTTTTCACATCTAATGTTTGACTGGCATAGGATTCTAAATCGGACTCTAAAGTTTCAAATAGATCAAGGTTAAATACAATCCTAGATAACTTCTTCAAATAGTCTGATAGTAGATCTTCATTAACAATCCTTGCGATTTCCTCTCCATCAAAAAGACATAGATCTAGCAATTGTGGAGGCATAATTTCTTTAAGTTTCGATTGAAATAAGTCAGTTTCATATTCTGATAGATGTTTGCCGTTCGCGATTAAGTCGAACGATTCTTTTAAACTTTTATTTGTAAACTTCCAGTAGCGGTGTAAAACATAATCGGTGCGTTCAAACTCATCTACCAAGCTGAATTCAAGTTTAATTCTAAAGTTATCTTCATTTAGTCTTTTCGCATTTTGGTTGAGGATGCTTTGAACCCTTTTGTAGTACTCAGCACTCTCTGTTTTATATCCATATCCATAAGAACCAAAAAGTCCTAGTTTAATTGCGTTTAATAAAGTTGTCTTTCCAGCACCATTTTCTCCACCCACTAAGATAACATTTTTAGTGTTATCGGTTCTGAAATCAAAGTAGTTTTTCCCTCTATATGCACCAATATTTGTTAATTGGATATCATTTATTATCATGATAAAACCCCGTTTTCCTTAATCATAAATGTAAATAGTCTTGCTTCAATGCCCTAGATAAATCATCCATTAATCCTCTACGGACTTTATATCCTGCATAATCTTTCTCAATTGAAACTAGTTTTTTCAATACTTTAAGATCGACTTTATATTGATCACATAATAGTTCGAGATCAGAAATTTGGTCTTTGTCAAATAAAGGACGATCATCCATTTCCCAATCTACCGAGCTGCCAATAATTTCTTCATAGATGTAAGGGATTTGATCTTCCCAATCTCCGTGTTTAAACCAAATCTTTCTAATAGCCTTTAACTCATCTACACTTATTAATTCATAATAAGGATCATCTGGATGATTTAAATTCTTTTGGACCTCGAGTAATTTTGATAGTATCTCTTTTCGGGTCTCCAATGTGAATGGTCCTAAGCCTAATTGTGCATGTTTAGTGATAACCTGGCCATCTAGAGTTTCTTCTTTATATTTGACCAAAATATTACGTCCGCCCTCTGGTGAGCTCAAGTCAATATTGTGCTTAGCAACATATTCTTTAAGCTCATCTCTTTCAATAACTATATATTTATCTAGAGGAATGTACTTCTTTTCTCTGCTTGATTTTTTGGGAATAAACACATGTGGTACTCCATCAATATCTTCAATTTTTACATCTCTAAAGTAGATTTGGCCATTCATACGGTACTTCATTCTTCTAGTTCGGTCATCCCTAATCGATGCTAGCCAATTTCTGAAATCAAGGAGTGGTTTCATCCAGTCATGTCCACTTTGAATAAACCCATTTAATGCTTTATCTTCGTTAACAACGGTACAAACCCAGCATCCAAAACGACTATTTCCACAAGACCCTGCACTCTCTTTAATGTTTTTATCGATGACAAGAGGACATTCACCACTATTAGAATCTTGGTAAAGCCTGTGAAGTTCATGGTTATCATCACCCCAAGGAGAAGCGTGGTTTAATAAATACTCCCATACATCGTCTAGTGAGAATGATCTTATTGGTGCATATACAAATGCATTTGATAAAGTAGAATGTCTCATAAATGTTTTACCTTCTACGGTGTGTGAACGTATGACATTCCCACGTGTTGCACTTTCATCTTCCCGAACGCCAAGTACCATGATAACTTCTCCAAAAGAAGAGACCTTATCCATAATAAATTGGTTAGCTGGATCTATCTTAAGACGATCCGTACACCATCTAAATTGTTGATTGGGAGAAGGGTAACCTTTTCCAATAATATTTACCCAGAAAGACTGTTTAATTTGTGGTTTTACTTTATGAGTTTCGATAGGTAAGTTTCGATTTAGGGCTTCATCCTGAATTCTTCTTAATGTTTTAGTTATGGAGTTAATAATTAAAGGTGTCTCGACTAATGTATCTGACGAAATTACATAAACTTTTTTATGAAGTTCTTCCTGAGGCATTTCACTTAATGCTTCAAACACTAGTTGAACTACAACTGTAGAGTCTTTTCCTCCACTATAACCGACTACCCAAGGGTGACTGTCTTCTTTGTAGGCAGCTTTAATATGATCCTTAGCCGCCTCTACATAAGGCATTTGTTTAGATAACATGTTACTAATTATTCCGTTCATTTCAAACTACTCCTTGGAAAAATTTTTCTTCTAGTGCTTGCTCTGCTTCTGTTAAAGGGAGGTCAATTAACTGTTTGATCTTAATGGCTGTAAGTTGAATAGTATGGGTAGTCTTTTGGATTCTACCATTATGATTAAATGCTCTACCTAGCCAATCGGCTGTATTACTACGATTCCAATCTACTTTTTCAAGTTTACTAATGTATTTCTTCCAATCTCCTTCATGATAAGTTCGCAAATAATTACCAACAAGGCCGATTGCTTCTATAAATACTCCATGTCCAACAATAAAAGTTGCACGTAAATCTCTAGTAGTAATTTCCTTTTGCATGACATAATTCCATTCCATAATAGAATTACATAAAACTAGCCAGAATTCTTTTAAGAAATCTTCATCGCTATTAGAGATCTTATCACCTTTGCTTTTCCCTAGAAGTCTTAAATTGGTATTGAATATATGATTTAACGCTAAAATTTTTGGAGAGTTTTTGGATAAAGAAACTCTTTCTTTGTCTGTATACCTAGCTAATAACGGTGTGTTAGCGATAATGTCTTTTGTAATTAAAGCTAATTTATCTCGATGGTCATACAAAATACCAATGGAAGACGTAGTATTCACTGCATGCCTATTTAAGTCAGAGAAAATTTGTTGAGATTTTTTTAAATTCTTATCATGGAAAAATACGACTGATATTGTTTCGTTACCAATTTCAGGTGAGATTTTTAAGGCTTCTTCAATTGCTGCTCGTCTATGTTGACCGTCGTTTATTAGGAAACGAGCATCTAAAGCAATCTTTAGCTGACCGAGATCCTTAGAGCTGGATTCATTGTTATAAGGGACAAACTCAATTTCCCCATCAATTGAAGCAGTAATTGATGAAAATACATAATCATTTTCATTTTCAATTATGTAATTTGTAAGTTCTGGAATTCTAGATTTGTTTAGAATTCGCTGAGCTCTATGTTCAGGTGGGATCTCCTCTTCGTCAAATAAGAATATTTTAGGAATAATTCTAAGTGGGCACATAGCAACAAAGTATTCTTTACCTGCTTGTATACCTTTTATAGAGGGGAAACTATAACAAAAAGTGGCGTCCATAGCCAAACCTCCTTATTACGTACGTAATATTATAGTTTGATTATAGGACAACCTGAGTCAAATTTCAATTGAAAAGCGAACCTTCATTCGTATTTTTTGCTATTTATTTTCCTGAATTTAGTTGAGATAATCAATTTCAGTGGAATTATTATGGTAAAATTATATAAAGAAGATTAAAGAAATCGGAGGCACGATCATGGTTTCAAATAGTGAATATTTAATGAGTTTTTTAGAAAGTGCAAATTCAGTTGCCGCTCAAACCGCGAAGAAGATGGAAGATCTAATGTTTGAAGATCCAAGTAGTTCCATAGTCAAAGCAAGAGTTTTTATAGAAGAAATACTTAAGGAAGTATTTGAGAAGGAAGATGAAGCACCTTATTTAACAAGTTTGTACGATAAAATTTCTTACCTTGCTAGGGAAGGAGTAATTAGGAGAGATATTCAGCAATCTTTTGATACGATCCGATTGTCTGGAAACAAAGCGGCTCATAACGCAAAGTTCAACGATATTACAGAAGCCTACAAGCTTCATAAAGAAATGTACAAAATTGCTGTTTGGTTTTACGAAGTGTATTCGTCAGCGCAAATAAAGGTACCTTTATATGACATTCCTAAGCCACGTCAGAAAGATAACATAGAAGACTTGGTAAGAAAACAAATTTTAGAAATGCTAGGAACAGGTAGCATTGGAGTGAGTCAACTTCAACCTAATATTCCATCCATAGTTGAAGAACCTAAGGGGGGGACAGGGTTATTAATAAAAGACTTAGGTGAAAGGGAAAGTTACTTATTAAGAGAGTTAACTAGATTGAAAGACTCTTCTCAAGAAGCAATAGAAAATGCAAATCAATTTAGTACTTTTAAAAATTATCTTCATGTCGATAGAAAGATACAATTAGACCTTGAGAGAATACTTGCAGCAAACAAGGAGCGTCAATGCGGAAGTTTAATACTTTTATGTGGAAGTGTAGGAGACGGAAAATCGCATTTGCTTGCCTATCTAAAGAAAAACAAACCAGCCCTTATGGATGGTTATACAATTTTCAATGATGCAACGGAGAGTTTTTCACCAAACAAGAATGCTATGGAGACATTGGAAGAAGTATTAAAAAACTTCTCTGACCAAAAATTAAATGATTGTAATGACAATATTATACTTGCCATAAATATGGGGGTTTTACACAATTTTATTAGTACAGAACATAACAAGTACTCCTATGAATCACTAAGAATATTTGTGGAAGAGAGTGCGTTGTTTTCTCAAAAAATTACTACTCATTACAGCAAAGACAACTTTGATCTGTTAAGTTTTGGGGACTATCATTCTTATGAGTTAACTGCCAATGGTACAATCTCAACTTTTTATTCTACATTATTGAAAAAGGTATGTGCCACGACTGATCAGAATCCTTTCAACTTAGCTTTACAGGAAGATGAGCAAAAAAATATTACTACAATGGTTCATGAAAATTACAAGTTCCTCCAAAATGAATTTGTGCAAGAACAAGTAGTCCAATTAATTATCAGAACTGTTATTCAACACAAACTAGTTATTTCAGCTAGAGCTTTCTTAAACTTAATTGCTGATATTCTGATACCAGATGAAGTAATTAATAAAAACCTTATAAATGAATTTGATGTCTTAGACCATGCTCTACCAAATCTTATATTTAATAGAAAAGAAAGATCTGAAATATTAAAGGCATTGAGTAGTTTAGATCCTATTCATCTAAGATCTAAATTTATCGATGAAGTTATCGTCGATTTAAATACATTAAGTGATTGGACAACGATTATTAGCGGGAATGTTCTCGACGAAATAGGCAGTAACTGGTTATCGTTATTCAAATCGAAAAGTGATTTATCTGGACATACCTTTAACGTATTCTTTGAATCATTTTTAAGAATAACTTATTTAACCAATAAAGAATTTGTAGGGAAAATAAAAGATAAGAGCTATAGCGAGTTTATTAAAAATCTATATGGTTTTAACACAGCAGATAAAAAAACTATAAGGAACTTCTATGATGAAATGAAAAACACCATTCATAAGTGGAAGGGCACTCCGAAAAAAGATTATGTTTATTTAGACCAAGCTGCTAATAAATATCGTTTAGCACAAAAATTGAACCTGAGACCAACTATTGATCACCTACACGAAAGTACATCAGAAGTGTTAGATACTTTTAAATCCTCAATTGTTGTGGGTTATAGAGGCGAAAAAGATAATAAATTATTATTGGAAATTGATTACAAGTTATATCAATTATTAATGAAAGTTCAAGAAGGATATAGACCTAACAAAAAAGATGAAGAAGATGCAATTAATTTTGTGGAATTTGTGGACAAACTCATGAATTTCGGAGATAAAAAGAAAGAATTGCTTGTCCATTTTCCGAAAGATAATCGTTTCTATATATTAAAGCGAGATGAATTTGAGTCCTTTGTATTCGAAAGGGAGAATTGAGTATGGCAATAGCTAATAATAGAATTTATTTGAAGCAACTTTTTGAAACTAAGAAAAAACATGATACTGGTCAGGCAATAGATGTATTACCTTTTCTTACAAAAAGAACAGGTGCAGTTAAGAATCAATTTAACAATATTTTAGGTGAATTCACACGAAGCTTAAGCAATTTGACATTAGATGAGAAAGCCTTTAAAAAGCATGATGAATTTTATACATCAGAAGAAGAAAACGAAATTAGTGAACAAATTGCGAACAATGTGGAGTTTAAAGAGGAAGATGAGAAGTATGATTTTATTCGCTTTCTAGATCAATATTTATTTAAGGGTGAAAAGATAAATCCTATTCATCCATTCCTTTTTAACTATATAAAAGTTGACAAAGCTCATAAAAATGAGTTTGGAAAATATGCTCATTTTATGAAAGATGTTCTTATAGAAAAAGAAGACAATTCTAAAGTATCTACTATTTTTAAAAACAAAGAGACAGACGATATTCTTACGGAACTAATATTAAGCAAAATGGATGGATTAAAAGAAAACAAAGTTAGCAATGGTGCTGTACAGTATGAGCAACTTTTAAAACCAATTAGCAACTTATATCAAGAGGATATAATGTATTTAAGTAAACATAAAGAATATTTCTTATCTACATTTGCTCTTCTAACTCATTTTTATGTTTTCATGTACGCTAATCAACTCGTGGTAAAGTTTGAGCAATTTTCAGAAGCTAACTATGATTTGATACAACCTCTCTACTTTGCACTTGACTGGGAGTCAATCAGTAAAAGAAGAAAGGCAGCAGACGACCTTGAAGGTTTTAGATATGTTAAAGGTAAATCTTCTAACCTGTTCCCACATATTCATACTTTGTCCCATCTTAGTCACTTAGTTTCTGAAAAAGAAATTAAAGGTGAAAAAGGGGAAGTAATTTCATTAAAGACGTATAGTGAAATTACAAAATACATCAGTCAAAAAGGTGCTGAATATGAAGAACTTTTTTTAAGTGAGCTTAATAAGTGGATACAGGAATACGCAGATATTTGGAAAATAAAAAATACTACTAAAGCCACTACTGTTGAAGAAGGATTAAGAGAGCTGTTTACTTGTTTAAAACAAGGAACTAGTGCCGGTGTAGCGGATAAGTATGGTAAGAATATTGAAGACTTAGGCTTTAATCAATTTATTAAAAATAGAGGTAGTTTAGGTCACATACTAAATGTTAAACATGAGTTTGTTTTACTATTAACCGCAGTGTCAGTTAAAGATGAAAGAATTCCTTTGAATGAATTATTTGTAGAGTTTGAGAAAAGAGGGGTTGCCTTAGATCGCTACTCCAAAAAAGAAGTAATAAGTATGTTAGATAGTCAAAATCTTATTGATAAAAAAAGTGATAGTGGGGATGCTCAGTATGTCAAACCAATTTTATAAATATATAGCCTCATTATTAATAAGTTATTTCAAAAAAGAAGGATTAAAGAATGGAGATAGATATTACCTTCAGCTAGATAGTCCTAAAGATGTAATGAATCTGATAATTGCGTTGAATAACATTGATGGTACAAAAGGCTTTAAGTATCAGCATGATTTGGGTGAAAGATATGAGACTTTCTCAATCCCGTTCAAAGAAACCAATTTAGTGGTTGCTAACACTTCTGATCAAGTTAAACCGGATTTTTTAGTTACTCTTCGGAACTTAGTTGGAGAGCAAAAAGAAGAATGGGAAAATACTGCACTCTTAAGTATCGTTTCTGAGCAACTAGATTCCATACAAGGTGGAAGTAGTGATCTTCAAAAAGAAGGAATGCCACTTCATCCTGGCTTCATTTACAATAAGCTCAAAAACGAAATAGAAAGCAGTGTCTTAACAAAGGTAGAACAAATAATACTACTTGAGAACTTAGATAATTTAATGGAAGAACAATTCTACCAACAGATTACTTTTTTTGAATTTGAAGATATCTTCTCTACCCTACAAAAAGGGTACATTGATGATAAAGAGTATTACAAGTTTGGTCTTTTTAAAGACCCTGATTTAGATAGATTTACAGGTAGAGAACAAAAAGAAAGAATTACATTAAACCGCGAGCTCTTTGATTTTGTAAAAAAAGTACATGATTATGGATTAGAACAAAATGAATTAGAAAGTAAGTTTGTCTTAGAAGGTTCAAAAGCGTTATTCGAAGAAGGATGGGAACAAACTCTTTATCCAAAAGTGAAGAAATTTCATGATGATTTTAATGCTAATAAGAAAAAGGCCAAAGTAGATTTTACTGAGATTAAAGTATCCAATAAACTTATAGTTTGGAATAGAACTTTAAGTGAGAAAGGAACAGGAAAAAGAAAGAGGCATTTCATCATATTTAATCCAGATAACAAGGATGATATAGAGGTTCAACTTTCATTTAGTTTTTCAGGAAGTGTCAAGTCCCTTGTAAAGGATTTCTTTAAAGTCCAAAAAGGAGACGCAAAAAATGTGGAAGCAGATGTAAAGAAATCTAATATTTCTTTAAAACTGTATCCAGAGGATAAGAAACCATTGTTTCTGAAATTCTCCTATAAACATGATAAAAAAATCAATTTAGGAGCAGAATTTTCACTTTCTGTGTTACCAATAGAGCCAATATATTTAGAAGCTTTTAGCTCAAAATATACAATTGATGCAGAGAATAATGCGGTAGAGTTAAATTGTGAAGAGGACTTATTGAAATTTGGAAACGGTTATAACAAGAAAACGGAAGAAATATCTATAAATAATCAAATATTATCTTTTGTAACTGAAGAGGAAACATTAATTGTAAGTCCATTACCTGAAGCATACGATGATAAAGACCAATTGAGAATAAATATTAAGTTTGATCAAGTGGATATTCCTTTTAAGTTGACGAATGAGCTTCCCGAGTCTATGCCAATTAGCGGACAAAGGATATCTAAACTTATTAGAGAAACAGGAAAAGATATACAGTGGATAAAGGAAAACAATCGCTTAGTCCTTGAGAATAGAGAGTTCTATTTTCACTCAGAGTATAGTGAGTACTTCAATTGGGAGAATGAGTATATAGAACGAGGATTAAAAAGCGCTAGGTTTGAGTCAGATCAATTATTAGAGGATGACTTGAAAATAAGTGATGAGATGAGAGAAGCGTATAGTCGATTCATAACTTATTTTAAAATTAGAAATTCCATTCCGAGTTTATGCACAATAACAGAGGATTTAAAGCAAAGATCTAAAGAATATGTTAAAGCTTTTCAGGATGAAGTTAAAACTTTTACAAGTGGTACACCAGCTGGAAAAAGAGGAAGAGATTTATTCAAGTTAGGTACAATTTACTCTAATGGAACCTTCTATTTTACACCGTTTCATCCACTGATGGTTGCATACAAGTTAAAAACATATGAGTTACTTAAGAATGAAGAAGTTGATAATAGTATATTAAACAGGTTAAGCTCAGCTTCTCTAGTCCCTTTTATATATGACCAAAATGAGACTCTTTATAAACCAGAACATCAAAACGCAGCATTAGGATGGATGCTTTTTAGACCTGTTCAAAATGTATCTGTTTCAGATGCAAACCATTACTTGGCTAAAGTTGTTATAGATAAAATATCTCAATTTAAAGAACATTTTTCTTATTTGTTTATAAAAATGTCTAACGCTCCTTTGCAAATAAATGTCTTGAATATAACCAATGACAAAGAAGTATTAAAGGGAATCATTGAGTGGATGTTAATTGAAATAGATAAAGTTGGCTCTGAAAATTTAAAACCGATAGAAGTAACTTTGTATTCTGAGGAGAAATATGAAAGTATTTTTGACTTATATGCACTAACGAATTCAACTGAAGAGCTTGAACTATTAACGGGGGTTAAATTAAAATCAAAAGATTATGAAGCAGACGACCTTTTACGAATAATTAGAGGAAAACTCTTATTTTACAAACAAGATTTTAATGAGGAGTTAAGATACGCTCATATTTCCTTCTACAAAATGAATGCTCAAGAACATCATGCTGTGCAACCGGTTAAAGATATGACCACAGGCTTATCACTGGAAGGTCTTTATTCTAGCGTACCATCAATGAAAGACCAAGAAAATTATAAGAGTGGATTTGGCACTAAAGCTTATTCCATTAATGATAGTGATTATTTAATTTCAACTTCATATTATGTAAATGAATTGTCTGCTAACTTACGAAATAATGGAAGTGATGGCTATCGTAAGCGTGAGGCTATCTTATCCAGAACCACTACAGCAGACGAGGATACTTTGAAAAGAATATTCCAATCATCTTATTGGGTAACGTTTGTAGATCCATCCATTGATTTGGAGTTCTTCAATGAGTATGAAGGGAATTTAGTCGTTATCCATTATAGCGATCAGTATTCATCTTCAAGTCGTTTTGACGCAATTACAGTAACAGATAAGTCAGATCAATATTTTGCTGTAATTAAAGAATTCCTTGCACAAAAAGATGTTCAAGGTACTGATGAAAATGTCAGAAATACCATTAAAGCTTTCAATACTTTTAACGGTGAATGGTTACTGAGAATTATCGGAAGCAAGGGGCACTTCGATCGAGAAAAATTAAGTATTATTTCTGCTATTAAATATTCGGTCTCTTACTTAGATCACAAAGACATTCTATGGATACCGATCTCATTAGAAGAAGTTCTAAGAGTAGCAGGTGCAGTTAGCTTAAGTAAATCTGAAGGTGTCTTTACTGCTAAAAACCTGAGAGTTAAGGGTAGTCACAGTGATGATTTATTATTAATTGGGCTAGAAGAAAAAGAGGGTAACGTCTCTCTCCATTTTTACCCAGTAGAAGTGAAAATTGGGTTAAATAAAGGAACAGTTATAGAAAAGGCAAAAGAACAAGTTAGAAAAACGAGAGAGCTTATTTACAGTGCCTTAACTGGCGAGAATGAACATACTTTTTCAGGGAAGTTTTATCGAAATTTCTTTGCACAACTATTGATATCTAGTGCACAAAAAATTAGACATAGTGAGCTTTGGAATGAGAAAGGGTATGAATTATCCGATCAAGTTGTAGAAGTACTTTTGAAGGATAAGTTTAATGTTTCTGATGAGTTAAGAACTTATATTGGAGATGGAGCAATTCTATCTTTCCAAAAAGATGCGTTTCATAGAAGTGCACATTTGGATGATGAAAACATTTTGTTAGTTAACCTTACTGAAAGAGATGGTTACGAAGGACTAGTATCTTCTTTAGACTCAATGAGAAACTGGATCCAAGAGCAGCCCAATGATTTCGTTAAGGAAGACATGCTGTCCTATAAATATAAGAATGCAGATATTCAAATACCAGCTACAAACAATGGACCAGTTACTACTGGAAATCCAAGTACTGAATATACTACGGAAACTGAAAGCAATGAGTTGAATGAGAATCATAGTGAGAATAATCATTCTCAACCCGGCCAACCTGCTACTCCATTTAAAGACGTTGATGAACCTACAGGAACTGATGATGTAGAGGAAGATACTAGTCCAAGTGAAGTAGTTGAAAGAATACCAGAAGAAACTCGTGTCCTTGAAGATATCCGAATAAAAATCGGTACCGCTGAAGCATCGTCACATGAAGTATATTGGGAATACGGTAACAAAGGTCTAGCTAACAGACATTTGTTGATATCTGGAAAATCAGGCCAAGGTAAAACTTATTTTATGCAGTGTTTGCTGTTGGAAAAGTCAAAGCTAGGAATTCCAAGTATTGTTATTGATTACACAGAAGGATTTTTACCAAATCAATTAGAACCTGAGTTTGTGGAGTTTTTAGGGGATAAGTTAAAGCAAAAAATTGTATACAGTGAGCAACTTCCAATTAACCCATTTCAGAAAAATGTAAGAGATATTGGTGGGATCCAGCTACCGGAATCAAATACAGATGTAGCTGAACGGATAAAAAGTGTCTTTGCTGCAGTGTATAAATCATTAGGTATTCAACAACAAAACGCTATTTATGAGGCTGTACTGAATGGTTTAGAACAATTTAATGACGATATGAACTTAATGAAATTAAAAGATATGCTAGAGGAAGACGGTTCAAGTTATTCTAAAACAGCATTATCTCAAATTCGCCCATTAATTGACCGAAATCCATTTAGTAATGAAAACACAATTAATTGGAAAGATGTTGTAGATAGTAACGGAGATATTTTCATCGTTCAGTTAACTGGTTTTCCACGTGATGTGCAACTAATGATTACAGAGTTTATTCTTTGGGACTTATGGAATTATTCAGTGAGATTTGGAAATAAAAATCGTCCAATGCCAGTAATAATGGATGAAGCACAAAACTTAGATCATACTGAAAAATCTCCATCAGCAAGAATTTTAACAGAAGGAAGAAAATTTGGTTGGTCAGCTTGGTATGCAACACAATTTCTGAAGTCACAACTTGATTCTGATGAACTTGCAAGGCTACAGAATTCATCACAAAAGGTATACTTCTCTCCGCCTGAACAAGAGCTATCTACAATAGCAGGTAGTTTATCTAAGGATAATCAGGAGAAAAAACATTGGGAATCAAAATTATCTTCGCTAAGAAAAGGACAATGTATTGTTCATGGACCAGTACTTAAACCAAACTGTGAACTATCCCATCCTACGGTAACAGTAGTAGATATTAGTCCTCTATCAGAGAGAATATAGTAAAAGCCCACCTGAAATGGTGGGCTTTACTTATAAAATAGTTAATCGAAGGTCTTCCATTGAGGTTTTACTATCATGGTCTGCTTTTAACTTCCGAAGGCCTTCTTCAATAAAAGCAATCATATGCTTGTGTAATTCGTCGTCAGTCAACGACATATTGACTTCATTAATTATTAGGTGCTTAAATATTAAAAACTCTTTGTCCTTAATAATATTATCTGGAATAGTCCATTTGTTTTTTCCACCATCAAATTCATTAATAATAGGACCATTAGAAACAGCTAAACCTCTAGAAAGCGCAATTTTCACTGCTGTAGGTCTATCAACTTCTAAAGCATCAGCTATTAAATCTAAAATTATTTTTCCTTCTTCTGATAACTGCATTCTTCTGTTCGACATATTTCTTATTCACCCTTAACTCTTAGCATATTCAAAATATCCATCTCTGATAATGGTGTACTTTTTTCGTTCATCGTAGTCTAGCATGTATTGCTTGTAAGAGTGACTTTCCATAAGCTCAACATACTCTTTGGTGATCTCTGTATCAGTAGAGAGTATAATTACTTGCTCACTTAACTCTTTATAATAGTGGTTTATAAGATGGTTTCTATGATAACTATCTAGTCTTCCTAATGGAGTATCAATTACCATAGGTAGTGCTAAATCTGAAGCTATAGTTAATGCCCATATTAAGGCTGATGATATCATCTGCATTTCACCAGCAGAACGTTCTTGAATGCTTATTTCCTGCATTTGATCATTATATAAACGTATAGAATAAGTGTTTAAATCAAATTCTATTTTTCCAAACTCATCTTGTTTTCTAAATAATTTCTTTAACATAAAGGAGAACTCTTCTTTAATGTAAGTCGCTTTCATTACTGTAACTTCACTTACGTATTGTTGCATTGTCTTAATTGTTTTATCTACATCTACAAGTTGTTGATTCAATTCATCAAGATTTGAATCTTGACCTGATATACGAGTTAACTTGTTTAATAGACTGGTTCTTTCCTCCACTGCACCATTGTATTTCTTTTGTATAGCTTTTCGTTTAAGATCAAGTTCCCCAAGTTTTCTTGTTAGTAAATCTATCTTATTGTTTTCTTTATCAATATTTACAGATTCAGGGGCTTTTCTAATATCAATTTCTAAAGCATCCAACTCTTGTTGCAGCTTCTCCATTTTATTAATTATATCTGAAACTTGGTATTTGTCCTTAACTGCGATATTTGTTAGCAATGCATAGTCTTTGCTAGTAACATCATGAATAATTTCCATATCTAGTTGGACATTACTAATTTTATTTTCTTTAATCCATACCTCTTCACCGAGAATTCTTAACTGCTCCAATTGTCCGCTTGAAAGTGGAGGATTAATACTCTTATTCAATAGTTGATTAATAAAATTACGATAAGGGGATAGTGATGCATCTTGTAGCATCTTCTTCTGAGAAATAGAATACTCATCTTTTAGCCTTATTTTCATTTTCTGTATCTTTTCTCTGAGCATTATGTTATACGTATTTTGCTGTAAGAAGAGACTTAAATCTTTCTTCAGCATTTCAAGCTCTGTTGCAACTCGAGATTGTTGTTTAATAATAACTTCTCTAGATTTAGAGTTTTTTGATAAAATCTCATTACGCTCTTGTTTAGCTTCCTTAATTAAGTTTTCATAATGTCTAATCTCTGTCTGTATTTTATTCTTTTTAATTTCTAACTCACTAATTGCTACTTCCTTTTCTTTAAGTTGACTTTGAATGTTAGTTAGGGTGGAATGACTAACCGATCGTGTTAGTTTATTCTCTATATTTCCTTTTAAAGTACGCAAATCAATTAGTAATTGTTTATAAGCTTCCATTCCAGTAATCTTATGAATAGCTTCTTTCATTTCTTCACTATTTTGTCTCAATATTACCTCTTTAACTTCTTCACCATCGAAAATAAAAAATGGAGCAGCATGATAGGGAATAATCTTATCAATGTACCGGTTATAAACTTCAATATTGTCAATTCTGGCATGCTTGGCCATTTTTGAACCAGCTTTTCTAACATTTAAATTTCTCTCTTCGTGGGTCATCTTCTTAAGCTGGTTAAAATACCACTTAACTTTTAAAGTCCATTCTTCTCCCGAATCAGTTTCTATAACTAGAGTAAGGGAGCACTCGCGTCCGCCTTCATTAAAAAATGTATTATTAATAACATTGGAAAAAAGCCTCTTGTACTCAGTGTCAGACATTCCTCTTTTACCGAAAAGAACATATAGTATTGCTTTTAGTATTGTTGTTTTTCCTGCTCCATTAAGTCCACCTAAGAGAATAATATTCTGAGTTTTTTCATCTCTGACCTCTTTTGGGATATAAAGATCAATCTCTTGGAGACCATAATAAGTTTTGTAATTATCAAAGATTAACTTTTTTAAAATCATAATTTATCACCATAGGATTTATTTGTTTTTCATTTGGAATTTAATTAATTCTTGGTATTCTGTAACTCTTGTAGAAGCACTAATATTTTCATAAGAATATTTTTCTGCAGTTTTAATTAGATCTCTTGCAAGCCTTAATGGAACTCCATTTTTGTTACATATCTTAGCTAAAAGTTCAAGCTCTCTTCTTTGTACTTCCTTCATCTATATCACCTTTATATTTAAAATACATTCAATAAATATTTTATCATAGTAAGCTGTTAATTTTACAATATATCACAAAACAATTATTGGAACTGAATGTGTGTGATAACTTTGTAGTGAATTCCTAAATAAATATATTAATGTAATTGTCATACTATTGCATAAACTGTAAAATAATGATAATGAATTATATTTGAAAAATTGAGGAGAGATTAAATGAGTTTAACGGAATTGAATATCTCCTATCAATATAGAACCGGACAGGACGAAGGGAATATCATAGAAGATTTTTATATTCCAGTCCTATCAAAAAGCATTTTATATAAAAGAGCAGTTGGCTATTTTTCTAGTGGATCTCTAAAATTGGCTGCTAAGGGGATTTCAGAGCTGATTGGTAAAGGTGGAAAGATGCAACTTATAGCATCTCCGCATTTAGAAAAAGAAGATATAGAAATGATAGAAAGCGGTTACAAGTCTAGAGATAGAGTAATAGAAGAATCTTTGCTCCGTTCTTTAGATAGAGAAATTTATACACCTTTGCAACGAGAGAGATTGAATTACTTAGCTTGGCTCATTGCGAATGATAGTTTAGATATTAAAATCGCAGTGATGTCAGATTCCAAAAAATTTGGAATCTATCATGAGAAACTGGGGATTATGGAAGATGATTTTGGTAATAAAGTTGCTTTTTCTGGATCTTCTAATGAAACTGAGGGGGGACTTTATAATAATTTCGAATCTATTGATGTTTTTTGTTCATGGCTACCTAATGAAAAGATTCGAGTAGAGCAAAAGAATAACGATTTTAATAGATTGTGGGAGAATAGAACAAATTATCTTGAAGTTATGGATTTTCCACAAGCTGTAAAAGAAAAAATTCTTTCTTATAAGATTTCCACATATATAAAGGTTGATCCGGAATTGATAGTGAGAGAAAACCAAGTCAACTATGGAGAAAAATATCCTGTTATTCCTACGGGGTATGTTATTCGCGATTATCAACAAGAGGCGATTAGATGCTGGTTTAGAAATGAATGCCAAGGTCTTCTGGAAATGGCCACAGGTACAGGAAAAACTATTACAGCACTTTCTGCAATATCTAAACTATGGGAAGTATCTAACAGGCTTGGAGTTATTATTGTATGTCCCTATACTCACTTAGTAGATCAGTGGGTAGAAGATATAAAGCGATTTAATATGGAACCTATAGTTGCATATAGTTCAAGGAGCTTATGGGAAGCAGAACTATCCAATAGTATAACTGCATTTCTGTCAGGAATCACAAAACATTTCTGCTTAATAACAACTAATTCAACTTATTCATCTAAGCATATGCAGCTGTTATTAAAAAGACTAAATGATGATGTGGTTTTTGTGGCTGATGAAGCGCATCATCTTGGAGCAGAAAATAATAGGAACAAGCTTATTAAATCAATTCCTTATCGCCTCGCTCTTTCTGCAACCCCTAATCGATGGTTTGATGAAGAAGGTACTACCAAGTTAATAGATTACTTTGGTGGAAATACCGTGTTTGAGTTTGGACTAGAAAAAGCAATTGATAAAGGCTTTTTATCTCAATACTTCTATTACCCTCATTTAGTTTATCTAGATGAAGATGAAAGTGAATTATATTATGAAATTACAAGAAAACTGGTCAAGATTTTCCCGAAAGATGGAAATGTAAAAGGAGAAGACGCAAAGTCAGCACAGTCACTATTAATTGAAAGAGCACGTATTTTAAGTAGAGCTAGAAATAAGCTTTCTAAGTTAAAAGAGTTAATGTATCAAGAAAAAACTTCAAAATATAATATCGTCTATTGTGGTGATAGTTGGACAGACGGAGAAAAACAAATAGATGCAGTTGTAAAGTTGTTAGGTAACGAATTGGATATGAGAGTCCATACCTTTACATCTAGGGAAGATAAACAACAAAGAAAAGAGCTTCTTCAAAAATTTGAAGAAGGAGACCTTCAGGTACTCGTTGCGATTAAATGTTTAGATGAAGGAGTAGACGTACCAGCTACCCAAAGAGCTTACATACTCTCTAGTAGCACCAACCCTAGAGAATTTATACAAAGGCGTGGTAGGGTTCTACGTAAGCACAAAAGTAAAGAATATTCGTATATCCATGATTTTATTGTCATTCCAAGAAATCTAGATGAGATCCGTCATATTGAACCATCATTATTTAATATGGAGAGAAAAATGGTTATTCGTGAACTTAACAGATTTCTAGAATTTGCAGATTTAGCTATTAATGGTCCTGTAGCACATGAGAGTATCCTTGAATTTAAAAAGGCTTATCATTTGTTAGATGTTTGAACATGAGGAGGAATCATCAATGAGTCAAGAACGAGAGAAAATAGAAGCTCTGTTAGCAGAACTACCGGACACACATACTTTAATCTTAAAAGAAATTTTAGAGGCTGAGAAAGCAGTCCTTCATTTAAAAACCATGCAAGGAACATCCATTGTAAGTGATATCGTTAATATTGTTAAGGAAAGGATTACTGAATAATGCTAATAGAATCAATTACTTTATATAACTTTCGTCAATATTATCAGGATCAAACTATAAACTTTTCTAAATCTACTACAAGGAATGTCACGGTGATTCATGGTGAGAATGGATCAGGCAAGACTGCTTTGTTAAATGCATTTAGTTGGTGTCTTTATGGAGTTATAAATTTACCAAATGGGTCCAATGTTATAAATGAACACGCCATTGCAATTGCAGATCCTGGTGAAACTATAGAAGGATGGGTACGCATTGTTTTTCAAGATAACGGAAGGACTTATACTGCGACTAGAAAGGCAACAGCTAGAAAAGAGAATAATAGTGATATTACGTATTTAGAAACAACAATATCCGTTGACTACAAAGATGAGTTTGGTTTATTAAAATCAATAAATAATCCTACAGTGGAGTTAAATAGAATACTTCCTGAGGATTTAAGAACTTACTTCTTCTTTGATGGTGAAAGGATTGATAACCTTTCGAAAGATAGCGGTTCCGATGATGTGAAAAAAGCAATTAAAAATATTATGGGACTAGAAATCTTAGAAAGAGCAATCAATCATACTGAAAAAGCAAGAGTGAAATTTCGTAATGAGTTAAAAAAGCATGGTGACGTCCAAACAGTAACTATCTTAGATGAATTAGATCAGTTAGAAAAGCGAAGAGGAGAACTCATTCAAGAAGACACCTTGCAAAAGAGCAATATTAAAGCGATTAATAAAGAGATATTTGAAGTTGAAACGAGAATGAAACAAATTGAGGGAGCTAAGCAACTGCAGGAACTAAGAGACGCAAAAACTGAAGAGTTAAATAAAGAGCAAGATGCAATTAAAAAGATTAAAAAAGAGACTATAGACCTTTTAAGTAAACAAGGTTATTTAGCCTTTACATTTTCTGCAATCGAAAAGGCAAATGAGATAATTAAAGAAAATAGTGAATCGAAACCAAACGGCGGTATAAGCAAAGCATTTTTAGAGGAATTAATGAGAGAGGGAGTATGTATTTGTGGCGAAAGACTCACTGATGGTTCCACACATTTGGATCACTTAAAGAACATAGTAGATAAAATATCAGAAACTCGTAGCAAGTATCAGATTATTGACTTGGCTAGTAATTTAAAAGTAATAAAAGAGCGAAAAGAGAATCTTCTTAGAGAAATGAAACGGTTAAAAGAAGAAGAAGTTCATCGAAATCAACTAGTTAAAAAACTAAACGAAGAAATTGATGAAATTAGTGTACGTCTCTCTGGTGAGGATTCTGAGGAAATAGTTAAATTAGAAGAAAAGAGGAAGAAACTAATAGATCAAAAAAGTTCTATTGACAGAAAAATTGGAGTAATCCATGCAGAATTAGAAAAAACGTTGGAAGAGATTACTGATAAAAATAATGAAGCAAAAAAGCTGCAATCAGTAGAACAAAAAGGAAAGCTTACACAAAAGAGAATGAATGCATGCCTTCAACTAGAAAATACTATGCAAGGAATATTAAATGTTCGTGAAAAGCTTGTGAAAGCTCAATTACAAGAAAGAATTACAAGTGTGTATTCACAATTCTTAAGAAAAGGTTATCAAGTGCAGCTGGCGGACAATTACGAATTAAATGTTATTAATGATAAAGGGAATATAGTAGGGATGTCACAAGGGGAACGTCAAATTACAAGTTTATCATTCATAGGCGCTATTGTTGATATTGCACGTGAACAGTTTAAAAAAGAAAATAAATCTGGTTTTGATGAAGGAGGAATTTATCCACTAGTCATGGATTCTCCTTTTGGAGCATTGGATTCTGATCATAGAGAAAGAATTGCTAAAGGAATTCACAAGCTTGCCGATCAAGTAATAGTAATTGTATCTACCTCACAATGGAGAGGCGAGGTTCACGAACAAATGGCTGGATTAATTGGCAAGGAATATAGACTATCCTACAATGACCCACGACAAAATAAAGAAAAACCTTATGAATTTACAGAAGCTATTGAGGTGAACAAAGTCCATGTCTAGAAGAAGAATAAGGCGCCCAAAAGAGCAAGAAAATATATATAAATCATTAACTGACTCCAGTGAATTTGGTATATTTGCTACGTATAAAGATGTATTTATGTTAGCTGGATCTATAGGTTTTATGGAAAAGAAACGCAAACCTTTTACTGGTTCAGCAGAAGGAATTCCTTGGACCGTGTTTACGTTGGAAACAGATGAAGCTTTAATAAATGCCGTTGCCTTAGCAGAAAGCAATGATATATCTATTTTGGAAGATAACAGTGATGCATTCGATAAAAAGATGATTATTTTTGAAGAATACGCAGCCGGTGGCCTAGAAGTAATAAATAATAAGCTAATGGAAAACCCAAAACTTGCCCTCAACTCATACTTTGACATGATTATTAGTATGGAAAACGAAATTAATGATAAAAATCGTAATCTTAAAGGCATAGCGGATATGCTTTCATTCTAAAAAACTAAAATTAAAGGATGTTCTACATGGACATATTGGATATTGTGAATAATGTAGTGAATCAGAATGAAGAAAGATACATTGATAGTAACTTGGAAAAAATTAAAGTTTTTTTGTCTGAAGGTAAAAGTGTTGATGATATTGCGACATTCTTAGATGTTGATTCTGCAATATTATTAAAAAGATTGACTTCTTTCGGTCTGACTAAGACACCCATTAGCAATAAAAAGCTAACATTAAATCAAATACAGAACGCTGTGCTTAATGTATTTATGGGGTCATCAATAAGTAAAATAGCGAGTGATTTAAAAATAACTTCGGAAATACTAGAGAATGAATTAATAAACAGGAAGTATCAAAAAAGATGGGTAATCTCAAATAATTATAAGTTACCGCCAAAATCAAATGAAATGTTACGAGCTCTAAATATCGATAAAAGGAGCTTAGATTATATTTCTAATGAGTTTAATATTGATTCTTATATATTGAAAGCAAGTCTAAGAGAGATTTGGGTTTATGAAACATCTAGAATAGATAACGACTCGTATACAGAATTAAATGATGAATTGCTTCTTGTGACTTCTATAGAAAATGGAAAATTAAAATTTATAGAATATAAAGGAGAGAAATTAATAGCTGGATCAAAAATTAACGAACTGCTTGGAATTAATACACGATATTACTTTAAATTAGAAAAAGAAAAATTCATTGAAAAATTACATTATTTTAGTATTGATAAAGGGGAATTATATGACATTAAATATACACTTCCTCAACTAGAATATTTGCTAGATGAGATATTCTATACTAAAAATGGTTTAGAATTATTTACTAAAATATCTAACAAAGAAGGTGTCAACAAAACAGCTTTAACTGAGTATTTCGACGGCGTACAATTGCTATCTAACAACTTAATTGGAATGAAGCAGAATGACAAACAACAACAGGAAAATTACAGTTTCTTTTTTGATCAATCCCATCCTGAAGGTGAACTAGGAATAATTTACGATATAGTCACCGAATTAAATAATGGTCTAACCATCTATGATTACTCACAAAAATATGCAAAAAGCAGAAAATTCCGTGCAAAATTTTCAGCGAATCTGCAAAAAAAGATTGAGGATGCAGGATTTAGATACAGTAAATCTAAAAAATGGGAAAAACAATTGAAGAAAGATGATATTGGAGATGCACAGACTATCAAAGAAAAAGTGAACGAAGTCCCAATTGAGACAATAGTAAAATATATTAACGAAATCAATTCTTTTTCAAAAGCAGAAAAAGAGTTCGGTATATCATCGATAGAAATTAGATTATTGTTAAAGGAAAATGGTTTCTCTTACGACAGCTTGTTTAAGATATGGACATTAAAATCCCGAGAGCAACTCCTTGAAGAAACTTCTAAAGATTTAATGACAGGAAAGATAAACTTTCATGATTTAGAGAAAAGCGGGTTAGTTGTTGAGACTTTAAAGAAGAAATTAGAAGAAATAAAGCTACCTTATTCTAAAATCGAAGTGGAGACTAAACCTATTGAGCAAAGCAATGAAATGCTTGGAAGTAATAAACAAAATAGAAGTCCCTTTTCTGAAAAAGAGATAAAGATTTTAAGAGAACTAATCTCTGAATGTGAGAAAAAAAATAAATTCATGGAAGATAAAAAAGATGAAAAAGTGGAATCAATAGTTTTATTAAACAAATCTTTATTGAGTAAAATTGAACTTTTCTCTGACGTAAAAGAGATCAGTCGATCAAAGGTGATTGAAATAGCACTAAATGAATATTTTGAAAATAACTCTTTGTAGATTCAATCATATGTTTTTATAATGAATTGGATTTCCTCAAAATGGTTATTTTTTCATCTATAAAGTTCATAAAACTGAGTCTGTATTTATGCCTTTTAGGAAGAGTTTGATTATGTCATTTTTAAACAAACTAGTCCACGGCAAAATTCCACAGAGAATAGTAGGAACAGGAGTATTTTTGGTAGAGTCGGAAGTTTAGTGTTGGTAAAAAGACATGTCTAGGCATGTCTTTTAATTGTGGAAAATAAAGGATAGTGTATGTTTTTGTAGAATTTTATTTTAGAAACAACTTTTATTATAGGGGGAGAGTAAATGGCATTAATTAAAGGGAACACTATGAAAAAAATCATGAAGGAAAGAAATGCAGTTCATTATGAAGTGGATAATACATATACGAGTTTTATAGATAAAGAAGGGAATAGAATTCTTCAGATAGATACATATGGATCGAACCAAAGAGAATTTAGGGGGAAGGTTAGTCAATCTATCCAATTTGATAAGGAATCAGCTCAGGAATTCTTAAAAGTAATAAAAAAGGAATTTAACATTAAACTTTAATAAGAAAGGGTGGATTGACATGAATTAACCACACCTCAACCTTATTCAGTTCTTTAAAGGGTTTGAAAGAATTATCGGAAACTATATTTGAATATCCTACATAACAGGTCCATGTTTACAGAAAAGGAAAAAATTATTTTGCAGACTTAGGGTAGTGTCCCCCTAGTTAGTTAATTAAATGCTTCTACTGTCTCAAATGCTAATTTTTTTGTAAGTTATATTTCACCCCCATTTAAAAAATATTACCACCCTTTTAGAATCTTAGGAAACAAATAATTATTGCTATGTAAAATTATAACGAGAGTAGAGGAAAGAATGAATACAAAAATAAGGAACTGTTTCTTAAAACTAATGAACAATTACCCACAAGCCAAAACCCAGCCCTTTGGAGGCCATGAATTAGGTTCCTTCGTTAGGAACGATGTTACAGACGAGTTAAAAAAGCTGCCTTTTGTTAATGGACAATATGTAGTAACTGGTTCCGTTGGCCAAGGGAACTGGGCTAGTGTTCCTTGGATTGCCATAATGAATAAGAAGGTTACCATCTCCACTCAAAGAGGGTACTACATTGGATATTTGTTTAGTGAGGATCTGCAGGAGCTCTACCTGACGTTTGCGCAGGGTGTTACGGAGACATCCAAGGAAGAAATGCTAAGAATTAAAGAGGCTATTAGAAGTGCAATTGGGATGGATGACCGGTTTCAAAAGGACGATAACATCTACCTTGGACTTTCCAAACGAGCAAGAGACTATGCTGCCTCAACTGCGGTGTATGTGAAATACAAGCTGGAGGATTTTCCTTCTGAAGACGTATTAGTAGGAGACCTTGAGAAAATGGTGAGGTACTATGAGGAGTTTATTAGTTTAAATGAAGGTGTGAACTATAAACCAACTGATCCACCTAAAGTTATCGCTATGCCAAAGGCTGATTATATGAGCAATAAGGCACTAGTGGAACATATTTATCAATACATAAGAAGTAAGGGATTCTTTTATGAAAAGGAAGAAATAACAAATCTTTTCCTATCCTTAAAGACGAAACCCTTTGTCAGTATTTCAGGTATTTCTGGAACAGGGAAAACAAAAATTATTGAGTGGTTTGCTGAAAGTGTTGGGGCAACGGCAGAAAATGGGCAGTTCACTTTAATCCCTGTAAGACCGGATTGGAGCGATGGCTCTGATTTGATTGGTTACAAGGATATTAAGGGTGATTTCGTGGAAGGTCCATTAACAAAAGTAATGCAAAAGGCTCTCGATAATCCAACCAAGCCCCATTTTGTTCTTTTGGATGAAATGAACCTTGCCCGTGTGGAGTATTACTTCAGTGATCTGCTTAGTGTGATGGAGAGTAGGAACTGGAAGGATGGGGAGATCGTTTCCTTCTGATATCTTGGACAGTTCCATGGTAGGAAGGTCCATTGGCTTCCCGGAGAACATGTACATTGTTGGAACGGTTAATATGGATGAAACAACTCATCCTTTTAGCAAAAAGGTATTAGATCGTGCGAACACTATTGAATTTAATCGTGTGCAGTTGGATTATTTGGATTTCCTGAATGGACCGTCTGTGGAACTTGAACCACAGAATATCGAAAATGGCATGCTTCGTGCTGACTATCTGTATCTAAAGGACCTTGCCTCCAAGCATATGGAGTTAATAAAGGAGACCTCTTTGACGTTAGTCGGTATTAACGAAGCTCTAAAGCCACTTGGCGCGCAAGTTGGTTACCGTGTTCGTGATGAAATCTGCATGTATCTCGCCTATAACCAGGAAGGAAAGTTGTTTTCGCAGGAGGATGCTTTTGATTATTGCTTAGTTCAGAAAATCTTACCGCGAATTTCTGGTAGTGACAGTAGAGTCGAACACACGATAAAGGAATTATTTAAGCTCCTTACAAATCAAGAGTTATCAGAGGATATAGAGGATTATACTGCGTACATCAAGCTCTCTAAGTACCCACGTAGCACAGAAAAGCTGGTGGAGATGTATAGGAGGTTAACGCACGATGGCTTTACCTCTTTCTGGATTAGCTAAAGGTGATGTGGAATTGGTCAAAATTGAAACAGCAGACTTTTCTTTGGTGATAAAAGGGAAGCCCTATCATGACCGGTATATCGGATTACAGCAATACCGCAATCTTGATTTCCACGATGAAATGCAGTTCAGGGTAGTGGGGGACCATGAAGAGGTAAAGGTTTTTGATGTCGAATCCTTGGAACTAGTAGACATCCACACTCATCGTCCGATCTTCTTTGAAAATGGTGTGTACACGGTTATGGTGTCTCCCAAAAATGGCAAGGAATTGATTTTCTATCATGAGCATCCAGTTTTTCGGAACGCGATTGACCGCGTGGAATTTGGACAGTCTTATGTTTTGCTAGGAAACTTACATTTTCAAAATGAAATCGGCTATTCTACTTTTGAGATTAGACAAGGCAAACGGACGCTGCTAGAGGTAACGATGGAAGTTTTCCCGACAAAGCTTAATTATAAGGAGGACTATCGGAAGCTTTTAGATGAAGTGAACGATGAGATCTATAATTTGGCGTTTCACTTTTTAAAGAAAACGTTCCTTAATGCGCAAACGAAATTAGAAGGTTCGCCATCTCCCGCTGAATTTTTCCGTTTGATCACAGTTTATTTTGATGCTTTCTTAAAAGCTGTCGAGCAAATTGAGCGACAGCCACATCATAAGCTAGTAAAAACACATGAGATAGTAAGAGGAGACCGAATTAAAGCGCTAGATACAAAAGGACGAAATTTCTTGAGGAAGAACAGCCACTTTTTCCAAGAAGTATGCCATGGCATCCCAATTGGGGACAAACAAATTATGCCGAGTAAAGGAATGACCGTCAATAAGCAAATCACCTTTCATACACATGAAAATCGTTTTGTTAAATGGATGATGACGCGACTTGCTAGTAAACTTGAAGACTTACTTTCTAGGTTCAGAAATAATCGCTGGAACAAGGCCGATCAAGACCCTGAGTTAGTAACAACCATAGATGTAATGAAGCGCTCGCTCACAAGGAAGCTTAGCACCCCTTTCTGGCGAGAGTTTGCGTTACCAGATAAAACCGTTCAAAGTCTCGTCATGCAGCTAGCACCTGGCTATCGAGATGCCTATCAAATCTACCTAACTGTTTCCAAAGGATTAGCCCTGCAAAACGGCATGTACAAAATGTCCGTGAAGGACGTGGCAACCCTTTATGAATACTGGACTTATTTGAAGTTAGGTCAAATCCTCAATAAGAAGTACGAGATGATTAGTTAGGACATCATCAAAGTGGATAGAAAAGGCCTCCATGTAAGTATGGAAGGAAGCCGCAAAGCAAGGCGTGTATTTAAGCATCCAGTTACCAAAGAGCGCATCACCCTTACCTATCAAAAATACGAAGGCAACCTTCCAACCATTGCACAAGTGCCAGACACCATGCTCAGCATTGAGAAAAAAGGAGAAAGCTACACCTTTAACTATGTCTTTGATGCAAAATACAGAATCGACTTTCCGCTAGAGGGTAGCTACTATGGCAAGAAGTATCACGCTCCTGGTCCAATGGAAGAAGATATAAATACAATGCACCGCTATAGAGACTCCATAGTTTCTGAGCATAACGGACCTTACGAGCGAACTGCATTTGGCGCGTATGTCCTTTTTCCATGGAACAAAGAACAGGTTTACCAAGATCATCACTTTTATAAAAGTATTGGGAAAGTGAATATTGGAGCACTTCCTTTTCTGCCGAATGCTACGGACCTTGTTGAACGATTTATTGAGAATCTCATTGACAAGAGTCCTGAGGATATTCAGAAGGAAGGCATTTTACCGAGAGGATCTCTGCAGAAATGGCAGGAGAGTGTGGAGGAGAAGGTACTGGTTGGAGTGGTTTCATCAGAGGAGCAATATACGGTAGCCATGAGGTCAGCTAAGTACTCGCTAGCTGCTTCTGTTTTAAGAAAAGGTTGGCAAGAGGCCCAGTATGTTGCACTCTACCTGACAAAAGAAGTGGGCATGGAAAATGGGGTTGTTTGCTGTGGTAGGGTGAGTGATGTAGAGCTTTCTGGAGAAATAGTAACATTTTCAGTTGAGCATTGGTCGAGGTTGAAGAAGATTATTGTTCCTGTAGGATATGGATTTGCTCATTATATGATAACTACCTTAAGAAATCTGGAAAACTCTACTGAGTTACCGGAGTTGTTCATGAAGTCTGAAGAAGAGAAGGTTGTTTGGCAGATGCTAAGACGGATGTCTGATCGTATTCATATAGAGCTGGATGATCAGAGAATGGATCAGGCAGAGCGAGTTGCGAAGTATACCATAAAAGATGCGACGGTTAATTTTGATAGGGAAAGTGAAGTTGTGGAGATAGTGAAGGAAGGCACGGTGCAGACAGTAACTTTTGAGGAGTTTAAAAGTGATCGAGTGAAATTGTTTAGGTATCTGATAGATTGAACGCTTTTTGATTTTTAGGAGGAATGCTAATGCCGGTATACAACAAGCTAGTGCGGGACAATATTCCACAGATTATTGAAGGAACAGGGAAGAGTTACACCGCTAAAGTCTTGAGTGATGAAGATTACATAAAGTATCTCAAGTTGAAGAGCTATGAGGAACTGGATGAGTACTGTGCAGCGGAGACGAATGAGGAAGCTGTAGAGGAACTCGCGGATCTTTTGGAAATTGTTCGTGCGCTAGCAGGTTATCATAGGTCTTCTATGGAAGAAGTTGAGAAGATTCGTCGGGGAAAGGCAGAGAAGCGTGGTGGGTTTGAGGAGAAGGTGTTTTTGGTTGAAGTTGAAGATTAGTTGGTAGGTAAAAAGACATGTTTAGGCGTGTCTTTTTATTGTGGGAAATAAAGGATAATGTAGGTTTTTGTAGAATTTTTAACGAGAGGATCAGTATGAAGGAAAAATTAATTGTTTGTGTAGAAAATAGTTTCTATGATATTAGAACTATAATGGGAGGTGCCACATGCAATTAAGTGACCGTGATTCTGCTATATTTCAAAAAGATATGGGAGAAAAAGAATTTTTAACATTATTGGTGAAGCTGGGGCATTTCGGTTTATCTAAGGATAAAGGAGTAAAAGATGACTTCGAATTAATAACTACTAATCTGTTAGATTACGCTATTGATAAAAAAGAGCCAGAGCTAACCATACTGCTTTTAAAAACACTTGTTTTAATACAAGACTATTTTGAATTCCATATTTCTTCTAAGAGAGGTATTGTAGAGAGGCTTTGTAATGTTTTCTTCATTCAATACACCCAAGATAAAGAGGATATTTACCTTCATTCACTGAAACTTCTAAATCATGTAGAAGATGACAAAAGTGAGGTGTGTTTTCATTCAGTCGTTAAACCAAGAATGTGGGACATGGAAGGAAATATATATGAGTGTTTTAACTTAGAGCTAACATTAGAACTGTTGCATAGTTATTTAATTCTTGATCATTCAGATACCAAGGGTCTATATAAAGATATTTTGGTCGATTGGGAAATAGTAAAGGGTTCAATTTACGTAGAAGCATTCGAAAAGCTTTTATGGTATGGATTGGCTTTTGAGGAAGAAAATCTTATGAAAAGTGTTATTGATGAATACGATGAGTTAATCGAATCCGATAGCTGGGGAATAAAATTCTACTGCTATTTAACCAGAAAACTCTCAAAGGATGCCCCATTCGATCAGGAGAAAATGAGTAAGGCTATAGCGAGGTTTAATAAGTTGGATTCTTACTCTAAGAAAGAGAAAGATTTTTTTACTGGGGCAATTATAAAGAAACTATCGGGCCATGTAAAAAGGAATAAAGTGGATAACATTGTAGCTAAGGTAGAAAATTCACACCATATAGATAAGAAGGTAAATAAAAGAGAGGTAGTGGATAGTGTAATTAGGCTCTCCCCTAGGAACCTTCCCTCTGGTATACCAATTGATAAGGTAAATCACAAAGAACAAGTATACCTGTCTATTTACGAAAACCAAGGAAAAAAGAAAATTGTAAAAAATATCTTAATAGACGTTTTAATTCTTAAAGGCAGAAAAGAAAAATATATTTGTAGATCAATGGTGAAAAAAATCAGAGTGGAAGCAGGGTCTAATTATTTTCACTTAATAGACAACCTAAAAGAGTCCCAAAGTAAAGTAACAGTATTACCGAACCATCAATCATTTACTTGGCCTACTACAGATGTTTCTGGGACAGGGTACGATACAAAAGATGCGAACGGTTTTAATGAGCAGAGTGCACTAATGAAACTAGGCTACCAAATAACTGGCACAACAAGAGATCAACGATGGGCAGTGTTAAAGAGAGCTGTCCCTGCACTTGAACTTAGGAAAGTCGCTTACTCCATTGCGAGTAACATAAGACTTCGCAAAGGACAAAAGAATGGTCGTATTAAATTTAGCTATGCTATTTCTCAATGGGAACACGACCTAAACAGACTTAAACAAACATATTATAAGAAGGATTTTACTTGGCCGAGTGTTTAAGATAACAACTATTTGTGGATCTACAGGTAAAATTAATTCAAAATCTTGGAAGGGGTCATACAATCTAAGGTTATAAAAAGCACACAATATTGTGATTTGATTGCTCAGGGAATTTCACAAGAGGGAAATGATATTTCTGCTGTTGAAAAAATATACATTCATAGTATTAAACGGGAAGAAATAAGGTTTGCTTGGTATAAAAATGAGGGAGAGGTCATTCGTTTTGTACCCAGGCCACTTGATTTGACCGAAGAAGAGCTTTTAAAACTACTTAAAAGTGGCTTTGAAAATGATGTTTTTACAGATGCTTTCGAATTAGAGCTGCGAGATTATTTATTAAATAATATGTCTTGAATTCTTTCTTCGAATAGAAGAAGTTTACAAGCAGTCATTTTTGTCATTCCCACAACTCTCAGAATTGATTGTTGTGGGAATTCTATATCCACTTAAGTTCCTTCCGTATATTCAATCCCCTCAATATTACAGATGTCTCTTCTTAACTCTGGTACATCAAACAAAAACGAGTACTTGGGATTATTACGGTTTCGCATGGTGTGTTCTAGGTCATGTCCTTTTTTACTAATTCCATTGTCTGGGGGAAATGTGCGTAAACCAACATCCCTTTTTGGAGAGAAATATGTTTCTTTTCCGAACAGTTATAAGCGATGAAAAATTCAAAATACGCTTGTAGGTATCCCTGCATTTGTAATTGCTTAATTGTTCTGTCTAAATCATGATTCATGAAGTAACTCCAAAACTTACAGAAGCAACCGACATAAGATAACAAGGTATTGTGTTTTTTTCATAGAATTTTAATGATGTTGATTATTTTTAGGCGGACACTTTTAAATAGAGACAAAGAATAACTTTCAAGCGTAATAAAGACTATTACAATATTAGGAGGAGAAAACAATGAGTACTCGTTTCGATAATGAAGAAACACCAAGTATTTTAAAAGCAATTGACATCATAATTGCATGTCCAGAGTCAATACAAGAAGACGTCCGACAGATGGAAGAAAAGTATAGGAAAAAATATGCAAACAAAATGGAAGAAGAGGTAATTCAAGACAAGTTAGCTGAACACATAATATCAAATTATTCATATTATACGGCGTTTACGGGAGGAGCAACTGCTTTAACAGGTGTTATTCCCGGAATAGGAACTGTTATTGCGGCAGTAGGAGGAGCCACTGCTGATGCAGCTGTCACAATGAAATGGGAAATAGAAATGGTAATGGCTATAGCAACAGTTTATGGGAGAGATATAACTATCGAAGAAGAAAAGAGACTATGCTACCTAGTGGCTGGGTTAGGTGTATTAAATGAAGCTACCAAAAAAGGTGTAGCAGGTTTTAGTACAAAAGCTTTGCAAAATATGGCAAGACTTTATCTTAAAGGTCCTAGTTTAGTAGCAGTTAAGGAAGTTTTTAAAAAAGTTGGAATCAGTTTTACAAGAAAGGCATTGGAAAAGTCTATACCTTTTGGGGTGGGAGTAGTTATTGGTTTTAGTGCTAACAAAGGTTTAACTTGGTACGTTGGAAAGAAGGCAAGAGACTTTTTTAGAGTGAGAGACTTTAAAATAGATCCTGATGAGAATCCCGTTCTAGTTTAGTTTTTTGAATAATGGTGATAGAAAGGTTGGAAGATTGCATTTGCACATATTTCTGCACTCTATAAACAATTATTACTATACAAAGTGAGCAATTGTAAAGTTCATGAATTTACAGATATAAGTAAAACAACTCTCATCACAGAGAGTTGTTTTACGTTCTATATTATCCACTTAAGTTCATCCCTATTCGAATCCATGATTGTTTTAGGTTAGGTCCTTTCTGAAAATTCGAGTGAAACTAACTCTATATTTACAAATATTCTCTAACCCAAGCTTTTCTTTCATCATAACCATTGGAATCTATCACCGTTTTTTCTGGTTCTTGATTCCACTCCAAAACGAATTTCTCATAGGCACGTTCCATTAATTGTGGAGTTAAATGTGTATAAATCCAACATCCTTCTTTAAGCGGGATGTTTTTCTTTTTTGAACCATTTTTTGCGATGAACAAATCAGTTTCGCTTGTGCGTATTCCTGCAGCTTCAATTGTCTTAACGGTTCTCTCTAAATCATAGGTCATGAAGTAATCCCAAAACTTGCGAAAGCAACCCGCAGAGGACTTATCGGTGATAACCAGTACTGTGTTATTGACTTTGAATTTATATGTATGAGCTGTTTGCGAGGTATCTGCCATTTAAGTCTCTCCTTTTATAAAAATCTTCATTTCACTAATTCGTCAAGAACCTGAGCAGCTTTATAATCATAAAGCTGAAAGTAATCAATTAAATGACAAGCTTCTTTTTCCTTCAAAACTCTTGCCAATGTCTGCAGATCTCCTAATACGTATGAAGTGCATTGAGAATCACAAAGACTCTCCAAAAACACTGATAATCCAAACCCATCACCAAGTATTGCTTTTTCGTGATACTTCTGTAACACCGTAATAGCACTTTTAACCATGTGTATATACATGATTCCAGCCCCCTTTACTTTACGCTACTACCATTTTAATACAGATAATATTGGTAGCCTAGACAAATTTTAATAAAGTATGTACTTTCTCTTTAGACTGGATGCACTTTTAAAGTGAAAGGTTACCGTTCTATTTTTCTATTATTGTTTTTCTAGTATATAAAAGTTAAGATTAATTTATAAGAATATTTTAAAAATACAGAAAGGAGGGTGGCGACATGAATTTTGAAATCTTTTTTGCATTAATAGGTTTGCCGGTTTTAATTCTGGTTACGGCAATTGTTTGTTACATACATACAGGTAGAAAAGGTAAGAAAGTAACGAGTAGTAGGGTCTCAAATGATATGAATTCAAAAGGTGGTGTTTCTCAATGATTACTGTAGAGCCAATAGCTATTACTATTTTAGTCTTATATTTAGTGGGTCTTCTATTAATAGGATTCATTAGTTCAAGAAAGAGCTCAGAAGGGTTAACGGATTTTTTTCTTGCTGGTAGGAACTTAAATAAGTGGACGGTTGCATTGTCTGCGGTAAGTTCTGGTCGAAGTGCCTGGTTAGTACTTGGGGTAACTGGAACTGCCTATGCTACTGGGCTTAATGCCGTTTGGGCGATAGCAGGGTATATTTCGGTGGAAGTATTTATGTTTTTCTATGTGGCGAAAAGATTTAGGACGTATAGTGAGAACACCGGTAGCATTACTGTACCAGATATTTTAGAGACGCGCTTTAATGATAATAAACATGTTCTTAGAATTGTAAGCGCTGTGATTATCATCTTCTTTATGATCGCATACGTAGGGAGTCAGTTAGTTGCTGGTGGGGGAGCATTTGCGACGAGTATGGGTGTGTCCCCATCAGTAGGCATGTGGTTAACGGCCTTTATTTTACTAGCTTATACGATGTTGGGTGGATTCCATGCCGTTAGTAAGACAGACGTGATTCAGGCAGGGTTTATGTTTGTCTCCCTTGTTCTTTTGCCAACGGTTGCTGTGATCGGTTTAGGGGGTTTTGGACCGATTCTAGAAGCAATGAACACAGAAGGCGGCGGGTTCATCAGCCCATTTGCCTTTGGTTTTGGTGCCATCATCGGATTGATTGGTATTGGATTTGGAAGTCCTGGTAATCCTCATATTTTAGTTAGATACATGTCTCTTAAGAACGTTAAAGAAATGAGACATGCAGCTTTAATTAGTTCTGTTTGGAATGTTCTGATGGGCTGGGGAGCGGTGATGATTGGCTTGGCTGGTCGCGCGTACTTTCCTGATATCAACATGTTGCCTAACGGAAATCAGGAACAAGTTTTCCTTTCGTTAGGATCTGAAATTCTCAATCCATTTTTCTTCGGTTTCTTGCTAGTCGCAGTGTTGGCTGCCATCATGTCGAGTGCGGATAGTCAATTGCTTGTAGGATCGAGTGCTTTCATTCGAGACATCTATCAAAAAATAATTGGAAAAGATAAAGAGCTTCCACAAAAGAAGCTAGTATTCTTAAGCCGACTCACGACGGTCGTGTTTATGGGTCTTTCTCTCATCCTAGCATTTACTGCCCAGGAATTCGTATTCTGGATGGTTTTATTCGCCTTTGGTGGACTAGGAGCCTGCTTTGGTCCAGCCCTACTTCTATCTTTCTATTGGAAAGGTGTATCCAAACAGGGCGTGCTTTGGGGGATGATTACAGGATTAATCACGGTGATCCTGGTAAAACAACAGCCTCAATGGACGTATGCTTTCTTGCCGGATATTAAAGAATTATTAAACACGTATTTCTTTGGTATCACCTATGAGGCTGTCCCAGGATTTATCGTCGCATCTCTATTTACAGTAGTGATTAGTTTGTTTACGAAGAAACCAGACAATGCTGCGGAAGTTTTGGAGAGTTTGAAAGAGAGTGCTTAAGTTTACTTTAGGGGAGAGGGGTAGCCTACATGGTTATTCCTCTTTTTTACATTATGAAAAGGGTTTTTGAAAACTATTGTCGAAAAGTGGAGTATGTAAAACTGAATATTTGCTTAGGAGGAAAACTTGTATGCAAAAAATAGAGCCATTACTAAATGATCATGATCTATCCCACCAAAAGTCAGCGATCATCGACAGTTTTAAAAACGCTGTCAAACTGAACAAAGTGAAAACAGATGACAATTACATTCCGCTTGGGTCTTCCAAAATAGGCGGGTCCCCAGACTTGCCTTCCGGTTGGGAATTCCCTCCCTATGAAGAAGACTATTTAACTTTTATGCTGCAAGTCAATTTATCTGAAGCAAAGCCTTATGACAAAGATAATCTGCTGCCTGAGAGCGGCATTTTGTATTTATTTTATGAAGCATTGGAGCAGCCTTGGGGATTTGATGGAGATGAGGGATGTTTTAAGGTGCTTTATTATGATGGAGATCTCGGAGGCTTGGAGAGGAAGAAAAGTCCGAGCAGTAGGACGGAGTTTGTTGCGTTTCCGGCGTTCCAACTTGTCTTTGAGACGATAGTGACGCTGCCAGAGAGTCCCGAGAACCTGGACTTTGCAGATGATGATGAAGAAGCGAATTACTTTGATTTCCGTCAGGAGCTAGTGCAGCCGGAGGACGAAGATGGCAAAGTGGTGCCGGCGCATTATATGTTGGGCGCGCCGTTGAATATTCAGGATGATGTGTTGGAGGAGCTATTTGAAGATGGAAAGGATCCTGTGCTCTTGTTCCAGATTGATTCGGATGAAGAACTGGCTGATGTCATGTGGGGAGATAGTGGCATGTTGTACTTCTGTATGGAAAAAGAGGACTTGATGGAGAAGCGGTTTGATCGGGTGAGGTTTACGTTGCAGTGTTTTTAATGTCGGCAAAAACTAACGGAGGTGCAAAATGACATCAATCAAAGGATACACGTGTAGTTGCTGCGGAGAATATCACGATGAACTTCCGATTAGTTTCGGAAACCTCGCACCAGCGTACTACGAAGTTGCCGAACCACAAGAACGGGAAGCAAGGTTCGAATTAACTGAAGATCTATGTGTGATGGACAATGAACACTTTTTTATCAGGGGTTGTTTAGAAATACCTATAATTGGTACGGATGAAGAGTTTATTTGGGGAGCTTGGGTTTCCTTGAGTGAAGCTAATTATAAGAAAGTAAAAGAACACTGGGATAATCCAGAACTTCTAGAACCAATGCTTGGTTGGTTTTCTACTGCATTGCCTTGTTATCCTGATACGATTAACTTGAAGGCAAAGGTTCATCACAGAACAGGTGGAATTAGACCTTTTATTGAGCTTGAACCAACTGAACATCCTTTGTCAGTAGAAAGTAGAAACGGTATTACAATAAAACGGGTACAAGAAATAGCGGAGGCACTTTGTATGAATAACGGAGATGAAGAAACAGAAAATTGATCTATTTTGTTAACGCTATAGGACCTAATAAAGAGGTGCAAAGTGATTACATATATTGGAACACCAAAACTAGAAACAGAACGATTAATCTTGGAGAAGTTCAAGCTCGGTGATGCCCAGAAGGTGTTTGATCACTGGATTTCAGATGAGCGGGTGACAGACAATCGGGTGAGTGCGGCGCATACAGCTGTTTCGCAGACGGTGGAGAGAGTGGCCAATATTGTGTCGCAATATGAGAAGGAAGATTTTTGTTATTGGGCAGTGAAGTTGAGGGATAGTGGAAAGCTGATTGGCGAGATTGATTTGTATGACTTTGATGATGCAACCGGAAATTGCGAGGTGAGTTATTCCCTCGGTTACTGTTGGTGGAATCAGGGGTATGGCACGGAAGCGTTGCGAGCTGTGATTGATTTTGGCTTTCGGCACATGAATCTTCATAAGATTGCTGCTGCACACAACACCGACAATCCAGCGTCCGGCCGCATCATGAGCAAGGCAGGGATGGTGCAAGAGGGGATTGTGAGAGATATGATCCGGAATTCCAAAGGTCAGTATAAGGATTGTGCGATTTATGGGATTTTGCAGGGGAAGTATTTTAGTAAGAGGCTTGGGGATTCGGTTTTGAAGAGGGTTGAATGAAAGAAACTTCTTAGATTGGCAGGTGAAGTGTGTTATGGACAACAATGTGAAAAGAACGATAGGAGCGACTTTAGTGGTAGGATCCATCCTCTGCTTAATCGTTATCTATACGTTTCTTGATGATATTTTAATACCAAGTGGTTATGACCTAGCTATTGATGGATTTGTACTATCTAAAAATCTATTACTGTTTCTGATATTTATTATGATATCCAAATTGGGCTATATGCTTTTGAAAAGTAAGTAGAGGCATGGGATGAAGGGGTGAGGAAAGTGGCACATGAAGACTGTCTATGCTGCCGATTAGCCAACAAAAACGAAACCATCTATATGATCTACGAAGATGACTATGTCACATGCTTCCTAGACCACGACCCGTTTAACGAGGGACATACCTTAATCCTGCCGAAACAACATTTCCTAGATGTTGAGGAACTCGATGAGGATACGGCCAATGCTATTATGAGGGCTTCTATTCTTATATCCAAGGCTTTGAAGCACCTTTACCAGCCAGACGGAATCACGATTAACCAGAACGGTGGGGTGTTTAATGAATTGAGTCATTACCATATGCATGTGGTTCCGAGGTATGAGGGGCAATGGTTTGGGGAGTTTTATAGGGAGGAAGCAGTGGGGGAAGTGGATGTTAGGGGGTTGGAACGGGTTAGGGGGATGATGGTGGACGCAATGCTTTTTATTAATATGTCTTGCTCTCAATAGCCTTCTAACAGAGTAGTACATTAATAAAGCTAACCTCTATTTTATAAGGTTAGCTTGGAAATAATAGAGACCTATATTCATTATCCAATATGAATCTATAGTAGTAATATAATTCACTTATTCACACCCTAAGGTTGAAGCGCGAATAACTAATTGATTAGTGTAACCCCCTCTACATCCAGTTGCCCCACCATCGCTCAAACACTGTATCATAACATTCTCTAAATTAGGAGAATAGTAAAATATTGAGTTTGTTTCTGTTTGTGTGGGTGATGTATTCGGATTCGGTATTAGGAAATCAAGGGTTTTTCCACAATTTAATTGAATTATTACTTCTAAGTCACAACTATCTTCTCCTGCGGTTGAGGTAGATAAACTGATATTACCTATCGTTTCAGTTGTTTCATCACTTCCGTAAATAATAATTTCCTCACTCCCGCAAGGAAGAGAATAACTTCCGGAAAGTGTTGGTAGGTTTCCTTCTGAAAATGCATTTCGGTTCTGAAGATAAACCGGGCAACCACATTTTGACCTATTATTTGATCCCCTTAGAAAAATAAAAGAATTCCAGAATCCTCTGCATGAGGTTCCTGTTCCTCCTAGACATTGTATAAAGATTCTCCTTACTTGTTTACTATATATACTGGTATTATTTGATTCGGAAAAGGTTGCAGATTGGTTTGGATTCAGAAGGATTCGTACGATTTCATTCCCATCATGTAGTTCAACCCTAATTCTCAATTCACACGAATCTACGTTCTGAGCAAATTCAAATAAGGTGACTTCAAATGTCAATTCAGTGGGTACATCGCTTTCAAAAATTTTAAAAGGTTCGCTTCCACATAATAAACTATAACTGCCACTTATGCCTTGTGAAAAATTAATCGGACAACCGCATTTTTGCTTTTTCTTGTAACAATCATAATAAACGATAGTATTTACCTCCATTTAGTTTTTATTATATGGCTCTGTTAAACGCCGCTGTTGATTTCCGCAATAGGCTCGCTTTCCGTGGGGCGATCTTGAGCCTTCTCGGGCTTTGCCCTGCTGGGTCTCAAGATTGTCGCTACTCCCCCGCAGGAGTCTACGCCTTTTGCTCCAATCATCAGCAAGAAACCAACTCATTATCAACAGTCAACTTTAACAGAGCTTATTAACTATATATGCTAGAAAATACACAAGTTTTGGGCTTGAAGTTTTTTCCACTAATGCCTAACTAAGTGGTGAAATAAAGGACGTAACTAGGAGCAAGGTTGCTTATCCATAAAAAATGACAATGGATGATGCCTAGAAACTGTTTAAATGTGAAGGGGTGAGGAAAGTGGCACATGAAGACCTGCCTAGGCTGCCGATTAGTCAATAAAAGCGAAGTTATTTATATGGTCTTCTAATTGATATTGAAAAATTACTGGGTGAGGAACCATTTTTCAGAAAGAATGTACATCTCAAAGAAGTGAGAGAAGAACTGAAGCAGGTGTATCAGTTAAAGAAATCTGTATATGGTGACAACCTCCAAGTTCTTTACCTACCTCCAGATAAAAGAAAGTTTAACCCTTTCCACCGAAGCGCGCATAATGCTGCTAGAAAAATGATTAGGTAGATGACGTTTTGGGAGTTAATGAAAGATAAGAAGTTTCCTTTCTTTTCAGGCGGAATCTACAACTAGCAACAACTACAGATTCTGAATAAATAGTGTCATTGATGTCCATTATGGGAGTGAATAAAATAATTATAATCCCTATGTTTTGAATTAACTTTGAAAGGGTGATTAGGTATGGGAGATACAAAACCGATGGCAAGTATGCAGAAAATACAAACCTTAATAAGAAAGTATGGCTATTTAAGAGAGTGTAGTTGCGGTGATGTTGCTGTACCTGAAAAAATCACCATTCAAGAAGAATTCGAAGATATAGAGTTGGTTATCCGTAATTTTCCGGTATTCAAATGTTTGCAATGTGGTGACGTAACATTCAGTCCCAAAGACCATGTGGAATACTACAAAAAAGCGGTGAAGCATTACGAAACCACAAATGAAACTGAGTTTGATTGTACCTTGAGTCAATAATCCTATTAGATAGCATAGTACTAGAAGAAAGAAGGGATAGTGAATGGAGAAACCTAAAAAACAGAAGCGACACCAAAGAAAATAACCCGGCTAAAAGGGGCAACCAAGATGGAGAAATAAATAAGGAAGCTTTAAAGGTTATTAAATCTATTAAAGGGATGTTTGGTTGAACGTTAAATTGACTGTTAATCTCTGTTCTTTTCTTGTGGAACTTTTTTACTTTTAAAACGTATAATACCTAATATGACTTCCACTAAGAAAGGAGTTTCATACAAATGAAAAAGCTCTTTCTCTATTTTTTCTTAACCTTAGCTGTCTTACTCGGTATTATCTTCATGATCTCCCACTTTTTTGACTTTAGATTTAGTAATGTTGCCTTCATTACAAGCATTATCGCTGCTTTTGTCACGTATAGTGGTGGTGCTTCTACATTTGGAGCAGCCACTGTAGCGGTACAGTGGTTAGGAAAATATGTTCCATCCTCTAATGAAGAAAAGATAAGTTACATAAACCCCTTTTTCGTTGCATCATGTTCTATACTTCTGGGATGCTTTGCTTCTTACTTTTTCTTTTATTAAACCCTCTTCAATGCTTTTAAGTCATAAAATAAAAGCTACAGACCAGTGCCTGTAGCTTCTTCACGCATCCTCAATCACCAACATATTCCATTCATCAATTTCCCAAGCTTCGCCGTAAGCAACTTCCTAGTAGTACCCGTTTTTTGCTTATAATATTTTCATAGGTCAAATCTCTTATTTTGCAAATCTATGCAGGAAAATCTATTAACAGGTCGAAACGTGATAGTTATGTATATACAGTTTTTGTAAAAAGATAGCGAGAGGAGGGGAATGATGAAGGTTTTAGATGTGTCATCTCTGCATGAGGGAATACGAGGGATGACCCAGCAACTGTCGCAATTAGAAAAACAATTAAATGGAGTGGAAAATAGTATTCGGTCTTTTGTCGCTTCAAAGGATTCCTTTCGCGGTATGGGTGCCAACGCGATAAGACGGTTTTATGAATACGCACATCTTCCATTTTTGCAGTTCTTCCAATCGTTTCTCACAAACTTTCAATCGAAGCTTCAACAGCTTCAATTTGAGATGGACGGGCTGGAGGGGGATTCCCGCGGATTTATCAATGAGTCCTTCCTGACGAGTGAACTTGAGGACGGATTAAATCAAATTAACCGAATGGTGACCGAGCTGACAGGGGAGACGAACGCCCAACTCAGTCGTGTCAGTGACATCGTGTATCTGCCCCGGTTGCAGGACCACCAGTTTCACGAAGGCATCCAGCAAGCTAAACAGACAGCAAGGCAAACGGTGTACAAGCTGCACCAGTTCGATCACCAACAAACCCAGTCGTTCACTGCTTTAGTCGAGGATTTGTCGCTAATCAAGAGTTACATAGAGGAAATGAACCAGCAGTTTGAATCTGGTAAGATAAATGTGAAGAGCTTTTCGCCGGTGATGCTTCAGGATCTGGAGGCTTACGGGAAATTGCAGACGCGGCTTTATAATCAGACCGTTATCCAGCGGTGGAATAGTCAGCACTATCCGGAGCTTGGGGTGTTTTATTCGGTGGGGCACCCAGTAGCGTTTGATCAGTGGGTGAACCCTAGTTGTGCGAGGCCGGAGCCGAAAGGAGTAGTAGAATCAGGTGTCGATTTTACTAAAGGGCTTCTAAAGGGTGGATTCACTGTCGTCAAGGAAACGGTAGAATTTGCAGGAAGAGTTCTAACCGAACCAGTAGAAGTAATTATTGAAACAATAGATTTTGTGGCAGCTGTTGCGGACGACCCCGGAATACTTCTGGAAATAGGCCAATCATTAATAGATTCATTTAATGATCAAGTTGTTTACGGAACTGCGGAGACTCGTGGAGAATGGTTTGGCTATGCCCTTGCTACCGTGGCAGGAGGGAAAGGGATTACCTCCATACCAAAGATAGCGAAAGCCGGAAAGCTAGGAAAACTGGGAGGCGGTCCCGGAAGGCAAATGCAACATAAAGTGCAACTAATGATAGAAAGTCAGAAAGCCAAACTTAAAGACTTCTCTACTTCAGTCAAGGGCACCATCAAGACACAACAAGCTGCAATTAAAAGCGCTGCCACAGCCCTTAAAACTACAGGGATCAACAAAGTACGTGAACTCATGAAGGATTTCCTCCCTCCTAACAACCAATCGCAATTATCACTTGCTGGGGGACCTTATAATACAATTGATAGTGCAAATATTAATAAAAAACTTAATGATAATAAGAAGGGAATTATTGATAGGATTGAGGTTAAGGCGGGTAAGAATAATAAGATAGATATTGATTTAATAAAAAAATATATTAGAGATATAGAAGGACGAACAGGTAGAGAGTTACCTAAAAATCAAATAGAGAAGTTGAAGGAAGCGTTAAGAAGTAAAGAGTATAATAAAATTTCACCAATACAAACAGCTAAGCATAGGGCTGAATTTGATAAAGTAAAGAATAAAATCATTAAAGAATGGGAAGGAAATACTGGACAAAAGTGGCCCGTGTATAACCAAGATGTTATTTCTGAAAAAACAGGAAAAATAATTAGGAAAAAAGGAGATAAATATGATGCCCATCATATAATTGAAAATACTTTTGGAGGAGAACATGAGTGGTGGAATATTCATCCTGCAAAATTCCCAAATGAGCATCAAGCTGGTATTCATGGAACAGGATCACCAGCAAATACATTATTTAAAGGGAGATAAAAAAAATGAGTTACGAATTTATTAAGGAAAACGAAAATAATAGTTTTTATCCAGTGACTGAAAACGAAATAAAGGAAGTTGAGACGGAACTGAATTTAACATTCCCTAAGGAGTTAGTAAAGTTTTATATAGAGGTTGGCTACGGGTTTATTAAAGGTTCAGAGTCTACCATTAATCGTATTATGGATCCTTATTCTGTAAGGGATTTTCGTTTAAGAGTTAATGATTTTGAATTTTATCCCGACATAGAAATCTATGATGAATTTGAAAGTAATAAATTAATATTTTTTGAAGGTAGTGAATCAGCTTTAATGTCAATCGGATTAAATGAAAAGGATAAAAATCCGGTTTACTATTATAATATTCAAATTGCAGACTCTCTTGAAGAATTCTTAAGAAAAATAGAAGAAAATGATAAATATTACTTGGAATTACTGGTTGATTAAGACTTTTATTGAACATACCTACAAGAAGAAGAGGTAGTTACATGAAATTATTTCAAGAAACTATAGTAACACCTTTGCCTTCTGATGAGTTAATAAAAAGGCACGAAAGATTTTGGAGACTTAATTTGCCAGAGCTTTTCATAGAATTTATCAAAGCTAATAATGGAGTAAAAGTTAAAGAAGCGTCATTTGATTGTAATAGTCGAAACTATTTAATAGAGAGATTTTTGTGTATGGTGGATGATATCGAGAATCATCCAGATGGAGTCTATGATATTGATGTTGTTTTCTCACAAATTGGCGAAAGACTAACGGATAATGAAGATCTTTTAGGAGCAGAGGTGTTGCCAATAGCATCGATATTTGCAGGGGACTTTGTTTGTTTAGATTTTAGAAGAAATAAACTTGCTCCATCAGTGTGTGTGTGGTCTCATGAGGAGTCCGGGGAGTTTGATCCTGTTACGTACACTGTAGCGGATACTTTTAGTGATTTTCTAAATATAATTGAATAGTCTATTTGAATTAGATTAGTTAATAAAAAATGAAATTGTCTTACCCCACCATCTTAGTACTCTAATGATAACTAGAGGAGATGCACCTCAATATCAATTTGGATCACAATATATAGGAGGAGCGAATCAATGGTGGATAATGGACAGAACAAAATTAATCGAACCTTAGAAAGACAGCAAAACAAAGTAATCAGTTTAATAGATAAGGTTTTAGAGGACTTATCAAAAGAAATCGAGGCTAGAAGAGAAGGGTTGATAGATAGTAATGAGATACCCTCGAAAGTGCAACTAGAATCTATATTTAATGATTTATGTAAAATGAAGGGGGAGTTATCTCCCGAAAAGTATTACCCCACTTATACTAGACAAATAGTAGATTCTTGGGATATACATTCAAAACTTGGAGACAAGTTATTATCTGTGGCACAAGAGTATAAAAAATAAAAATAATCAGAAAACTTCGGAATAAGAAATTCTCAACCAATCTTTAAGAAAGTTTGGAACAAATTTATGAGATATAATTTTATTAAAAACCAAGTAGACAATCAGTTTTTCCCTGTAAATGAAAAAGAAATAGAAGAAGTTGAATCAACCCTTGGCTTGAAATTTCCTACTGAGTTAAGAGAATTCCTTATAGAAGTGGGATATGGATTCTTGAAAAAATCAGAATATAATATCAATCGTATTATGGGACCAGCTTCTATAAGAGATGCCAGATTAAAAGTGAATGATTTTGAATTTTATCCTGATATAGAAGCATATGAAGAACTTGAAGATGGAAAATTAATATTTTTTGAAGCAAATGAAAGTGCACTTTTATTAATTGATTTGAGTGAGGAGAAAGATAATTCAATCTATTACGACGAGATAAAAATAGCTGATTCTTTAGAAGAGTTTTTGAAGAAAGTAATGGAAGACGACAGATATTATATTGATATGGAGTAAAAATGATACTGTATTTTCTAGAACCAGAAGTTTCTGGTGGCCATGGTGAACAAACAATATATGGAACCGAAGAAAATGTGAAAAATGATGGCATATCCGGTCAGGTTAAATTTTTGCATTATGAGTTTGAAGGCTGGCGAGGAGACGATCTTATAGAGTCAACACCTACCTTCATCATTTCTCATAATCTAAAAAATGAACTGTTAAAGAGCGAATTTAGAGACTATAAACTTGAAGATTGTTTAATAACGACTTCTGATGAATTTAAGGAATTGTATCCTAATAGAGAGCTACCTTCTTTTACTAGATTTATTCCACTTGGAACAGTAGAAATGGAAGGGGAGAGCTTTAAAAATTGGTCAGGATATCATTTCTCTTTATCGCTAAAAGGAGAATTAGTGGTGACTCAAAAGGCATTAGAGTTTTTGGAGAAACTCTCAATAGATAATTGTGATATTACTAGACTAAAACACTCATAAGTGCAGAATATTTTTATAATTGTGTTTGGCTTGAGGGTCATGATCCTCAAGCTTTTTTGTCTAACAAATAGTCATTTGGAGTAAAAGGTAGAGAAAATAACATTATTTCTATTGGTAAAATCACCAAAAAACGAACATTAAATTAGGTATATTTAATTAATATTCGTATTTTAGTTGATAATCCCATGTCCATTTGTTATATTAGGAAAGTAGTAAAACTAAATATTTACTCGTATATACTCGGTAATATGGTCTGAGTGTCTCTACCCGGTTCCCATGAAAGAACTGGACTACGATTTAAAGTATAGGGAAAATCAGCTTATTTGCTGATTCCAACTTTTGATGCAGGTTTATATGCCTGCGTCGTTATTTATACTTGAAATCGTAGGTGTAGAGGGTAGAAATTATTCTATTTTCTAGGCCTTTTTCTTTTGACCAGAGCAGCAAGAAAATACTACTTAGGAGAGATTACGTATGAAAAACATGATGGTAAGAAAATTCGCTTCATTAACATTGATTGCGGTACTGTTAGTGTCGGTATTTGCAGGTTGCAGTTCTACGACTCAGTCAGCAGCAGGTAAGGAAAAGGAGACGCAAAGGCCGATCATGGTTCAAGGGCCGATGCCAATTGAAGCAGAGAAGTTTGCAGATAGACTGGAGAACGTGAAGGAAGAGAAATCAGGATCGTTTGTATTTTACATAGGAACGTTAGATAACTATCCGGTTATCGTTGCAAAAACCGGTAAAGGGATGGAAAATACGGCAGCAGCTACTGCGGTTGCCATTGAGAGATATAATCCAATTGCCATCATCAACCAAGGAACATCAGGCGGACATGACGCGGATCTAAACGTATTTGATATCGTCTTAGGAGAAAGAACGACCAACCTTGGTTCATTAAAGACAGCGGATAAGGATGAAAACCAAGGAATTGATCCAACTGTATGGAAGCCGATGGACTTAATGGCTTCTGAAGGAAGTGCAGGGGAAGATCCTAATGCAGAAAAGATTCGTTATTATGAGGGAGACAAAGACTTGCTCGTAGCTGCCAATGCCGTAGTAGATACATATACGGAGGGGAAAATTGTTCAGGGGACAATCGGCTCTGCAGATGTGTGGAATAATGAAGTAGATCGAATTAAGTGGTTCCATGAAAAATACGGCACATCCGTAGAAGAAATGGAAGGAGCAGCAGCTGCTCAAATCGCGGATGCGTATGATATCGCATTTTTAGGAATAAGAATACTCTCCAATAACAAAGTAAACGGAGGCAAATACAACCCGGAAACAGCAGCAGCCAACCAAGGATATGTGTATGAAGTGGTGAAAGAATACATCTCCACGTTGGATGGTGAGTGATGTAAAGTAGAATTATGAAAAAGAACCATTCTGTTGAAAAGCCCTCATTTCTGTACGATGAAATGAGGGCTTTTTATGTCCTTGTATACCGTCCTACCAAATCATCTCCGCAAATTCCGGGTGGTCGATGAATGGATTGCGGTTTCCTTGGTAGTTTTCGAAAATGATATTGTTGCGGCGGATTTCTCTTGCGTCCACTGGGTCTTCTGCGTGCCATTGCAGCAGGACGGACAGTTTGCCGTGGTAAGGGGCACTGCCGTTGTTTACGTTGTTATTAATCTCTAAATCTAGTTCCCCGCTGTCTCCTTCATAGCGAACCGCCATATAGAAAATCATGCGTGCTACGTCGCCTTTTATTTCATCGCGCGGCTCCCAAGAATCATGGTCATAATAGTTTCCTGGTGCTTCCGGATGCTGGCTTCCACCGTTGTCAAAGTCGAGATTTCCTCTGGAGGAGTTTACGGTGACATCCGTTGGGCGCAGGTGGTGAAGGTCTGTTCCAGGTCCTTGTGTGGTACCGAAGTCACCATGGGACTTTGCCCAAACGTGCTCGCGGTTCCAGTCGTCTACTCCGCCTCCATTTGTGAATTTGGATTGCGAACGGCCGGTATACAGTAAAAGAACATTATTTGGGTTTGCTGGGTCTTCATCTGTATTTCGTAACGCATCCCACACTGCACTATAGGATAGAGTCTGATGGTCGTCGATGATGTTATGCAGGGCTGTTTTCAATGCGGATCCTGTTTTACCTTCTGCAGAACTGTAATACTGATCGTAGCTTGGTGGTGGGTCCGTTGGATCGGTAGGGTCAGTAGGGTCCGTTGTCCCTCCATCAACTCCCTCAAATGCAGAAGGTTCTTTGATACCTGAATGAGAGAAGTATGCGGATAAAGAACCAGTAACCTTCAATTTTTTTCCCATAAGGTCTGGGTTGCTCTTCAATCCATAGCCTGAACGGAAGGAAGATGGAATTTGAACATAAATCATATTGGATGTGCTTGTTTCAGTCGGGCTGTCAGCTAATGCTAAAGCGTAGTCGTTAGGGAAATTGCTCGTAACAACCGTATTGGTTGCGGTCGGTTGTCCCACTACATAACCTTCGACCGTTTTAGCAGAACCGTTTTGATTGGAGTTTGCTTGGCTGACAGTAAACGGAGAGGTCCATGTACCAGAGCCAGCAGCGCTCATCTTATCAGGTACGGCGTGGGAGCATGCAAGGGTAAAAGCAAATAGGAAAATAAATAAGCCTCTAACTTTTTTGTTTAATTGATTCAAACCGTTTCTCCTCCTCGTGGTTGCTTCGTTACATAAATAGCGTACAACAGGAGGTCTAAAAATTGTGTAAAAATTGTGTAAACAGAGATAAATGAGGCTTTTAGCATGCGTAAAAAAGCCGTGCCGTGTGTGTCTGGGGACATGTTATTGTTTTTAGGTGGGGATTTACACATCCAGAAAGTCACTAGGGACCGAGCAGTGTTCAAAATAAATTTTATTTCGAAAACAATTTTTTAATCATTTTTTCATAATAGAAAATTTGATAAAGAACATGCACTAGAAAAAATATTAATCATATATAGGTGATATCCCGTTTTAAATGGTTGAGGAGGATTTCATGAAATCTATACTGCCTATTGAAAAATATTTCGGTAAGTTAGAATTGGTTTATAAATTTTTTGGGGCTATGCCTACAGGTGTTAGTGTTTCGGAAACTGGTCGTAGTTTCATTTGTTTTCCGAAATGGGGAGATGATGTTAAATTTACGGTTGCGGAAATTGTTGAGGATAAATTGCAGCCTTATCCTAACTTACAAACCAATTTGGTTAACCCTGAGAATATCACAATGAGTTTCATCAGTGTCCAAAGTGTAGTTGCGGATGGAAGGGGAATGCTTTGGGTATTAGATACAGCGGCACCCAATTTTTCTGAACCCATTAAAGGTGGGGCAAAATTAGTCGCAGTTGATTTAAAAACCAATACAATTAAAAGAGTGTATACCTTTACAGAAGATGTTGTCCTGCCAACAACTTACCTGAATGATGTCCGATTTGATTTTCGTGTTGGAAAAGCGGGTTATGCCTATATAACGGATTCATCTTCCAAAGGACCAGGAGCTATTATCGTTGTAGATTTAGAAAATGGAAACGCGTTTAGACGATTAAATGGAGCAAATTCAACTTCACCTGATCCATATTTTATACCGAAAGTAGAAGGTGAAATTTTGATGAACCGAAACAAAGATGGTTCAACATCTCCATTTAGATTGGCGTCTGATGGTATAGCGATTTCTCCTGATGGAAAGGTATTGTTTTTTTGTCCACTAACAAGTCGTCATCTATTCTCGATCCCGACAGAAGCCCTGAGAGACAGAAGTATACCGGACAAGGATTTACCTTATCATGTGGAGTATTGGGGAGAAAAAGGTGCATCTGATGGAATGATTACAGATATAAAAGGTACCGTTTATGCTGGAGATTATGAGAATAATAGTATTCGAAAAATATGGCCGAATGGCACAATGGAAACCATTGCACATGACCCAAGAATATTATGGCCGGATACTTTTTCGATTGGTCCGGATGAATACTTATATGTCATTGTGAACCAATTACATCGGCAGGCAAGATTTCATTATGGAAAAGACCTGCGAGAAAAACCCTATAGTTTACTTCGTATAAAAATTGGTGAATTGCCTGCTCCGACCATTTGATAATACAAAATAAATTCCGAATTTGTAATTGTAAAAAATTTTGGTCATAAAAGGTGGAAATCGTATATTAAAATCAGTTTTAGTTTGGTAGGAACAGTATAGGTTGGTAATCCTAAACTGGTCCTATTTTTGCTGATCTGTAACTAACGCCTTCATCGTTTTGGACTTAGTCAGACAATTGGTCTTAAATGCAGCCATCTCATGGACCTCAAGAAGTTCATGCAAGGTGTAGTTCATTTTTTCATACTTCCTTCCTTAAGGTTTAAACACGACTTTTTCGTCAGGTTCTTCACAGGTTTCTGGTATCTAAAAGTGAGTGATATTGGCAAAGGGAACACGTAAATATTCAGCTTGTCCCCCCTGGATAACCGCCAGTCATATTTTTGATTATCCAATTCTAATTTACAGCCAAATTGCAATAAATCAACATAACACTAACACACCGTTAAAATAAAGTATTGACGAAACCAAAGAGGAAGGGTAATATACAAATCGTAATTATTACTATTTGTAGAGCGGAGGATTAAAAATTGAATAACGTAAAGGCAATTATTTTATTAGTATTTGCAATGCTTCTAGTTGCAGGGTGTAGTGGTAATTCGGCAACTTCAGAGAAACCAGAATCAAAAAACAAAACGGAAGTAAAAGAAGAGCATGAAAACGAGGATGATGAGCACGACCACGAAGAAGATAGCAATGAAGAGGTAGATGGAACAAGAGTGGCAATAGGATATGATGGAGGCGTCATTATCGCGGACAGTAATTTCTCCATCATGGAAACGTTGGAAACAGGCACGAGTGCTATTGCTCTTGCAGCGGATCATCGTCATGCGTTCCTGAATAATCGGGAAGAAGGGGTAATAAAACTCCTTGATCTCGGAGTATGGACAGAGGACCATGGGGACCACGGCCATACAAATGCAGAAGAACCAGCTTTATCTACATACAGTATCAATGGGGAAGAACCAACGCATTTTACGGGCCATGGTAGTAAGACCGCAATCTTCTATGATGGAGATGGCTCCACTGAAATTTATACGAATGTAAGTTTAAAAACAGAAACAAAGCCAACCCCGCTATTAACAATTCCCGGGATTGAACATCACGGAGTGGCGGTCCCATTAACAAATGGAAATTACGCCGTTTCTTACACAGATGAACATGATCCTCAAACATTGCCAGAAGGTATTATCATCTATGACAAAGAAGGCAAAGAACTTTCTCGCTTTGATTCCTGCCCTGGTCTACACGGAGAAGCCTCTAGTGGATCAAAGGAAGATGAAATAGTGGCTTTCGGCTGTGAAGGGCAAGTTTTGCTTTACTCTTCTCACGACAACGAAGGCCTGGAGCTGACCTTGCCGGATGAGGGAGCCCGTGTCGGTACGATTAAGAGTGACGACGGCAGCCTTTATATGCTAGGAAATTACAGCAGTAAAGACAATCCAGAATTAAATACAAATGTCACCATCATCAACACTGTCGACAAGTCGCTCCAGACGATGGACATCGGCACACCGTATACTGGTGCGATGGCTGTAAGCAGAACGGGAGATGGATATGTTCTTGGGATTGACGGAGTTCTATACCAAATCGATTTGGCAAGAGGTGAAATCAAATCAGAGGTGAAGGTCGTCGATGCATTTGAGATAGTGGAAGGACACGGACATGGTACGGTTTATCCAACAATAGCATTGATGGAGGACCGTGTTGTGGTTACAGATCCTGTTGAAAATAACATTTTGCTAGTGAACGGTGAAAAAGTGGAAACTGTATTGACTTTGGACGTTCAGCCAACGAGTATCTTGTCTGTAACGGCGAAGTAGGTAGAGGGGACTGGCACGAGGACCCATTTAGTATTGGTAACGAATTACAAAGAGACATGTCTAAGTGACATGTCTCTTTGTGTTAGTGGAGCAGTAAGAGTAATAAGCATTTTTCCGTCTTAATTGCTTTTTTAGCTCATTTCAAGTTCCAAGTAATAATGATAAAACTCATCGTCCTTTTTATAGCCGTTTCTTTCGTATAAACCTTGAGCTACTTCATTATCTGGTGTTGTTTCTAACGTAATACTTTTAGCACCTGTCTGACTAGCAAACTCCTTTGCTTTTTGTAAAATTTGTTCCCCGACTCCTTGTTGTCTGGCATTAGCATCTACAAACATGTCATTTAAAATCCACGCTCGTTTCATGGATATGGATGAAAAGGTGGGGTAGAGTTGGGTGAATCCGATATATTCATGGTTAGATTTTGCAACGAAAATAACAGAATCCCCGTTTTCTAAGCGTTCTTTTATGAAAGCCGTAGCCCCGTCCAAGTCTGGTGTTTGTTGATAGAAAGTACGATACATATTAAATAAATTTGCAGCTCCTTCTAGGTCTTTCATGGTAGCTTGATAGATCTCCATTTGTCGTAATCCCCCTTACTTTTAGTTAGTTATATTTTATAGGGTGGATTATTTTATTTACATAAACTTTTAAAGGTTATTGGCAAAAAATTCATGCTATTTTATTATAATAATAGTTAATTACTTTAAATTTTATTCGCGAGGAGGAAAGGACCTTGGATGAGATAGATCAAAGTATCCTCCGTCATCTTCAAGAAAATGCTCGAATGTCGATGACTGAACTGGGGAAGAGGGTTGGGCTTTCCACCCCGGCAACCAATGAGCGAGTAAAAAAGTTGGAAGATAAAGAAGTGATAAAGGGGTACAGGGCGATTGTGGACCCAGAGAAACTTGATAAGAATGTGACAGCCTTTATTCTATTTGATACCAAACAAGGGAAGAAGTTCAGGGACTTTTGCAAAGTGCATCCGGTGGTGGTGGAGTGCCATAGACTGGCAGGGCAGTACAGTTATTTGGTGAAGGTGGTGGGGCAGTCGGTTAAAGAGCTTGAGGAATTTATTGACGCTACATTGCCATTTGGTGAGCCTTCGACGTTGATTAAATTGTCTTCGGTGGTGGAGTTTAAGAGTTTGGTGTAGAGGGGACAGGTTCCTCGACCCGTTTGTAGTGGTACGTTTTCATATATTCACTTCTCTTTCCTCTATTATTATTTTATGGAAGTCTAGCAAAAAGGGTATTTGGTAGGGGGGATGTATTATTTATTGGAAAAAGGGATTAGTAGAAGTATTTATTACTAGCATATTCGGATAAAATAGAATGGTATACAATAAATACTAGGGGTGAAGAGTATGTCTGTAGATGTTTATCTTGTATTTGATGGGAATTGTAGAGAAGCGGTTGAATTTTATGCAAAGGTGTTTCAAACAGAGGCACCGCAGATTATGACTTTTGGCGAAAGCCCGCAACATCCGGATTATCCACTTCCAGAGGAGGCGAAAGAACGCATCATGCATACCCGTCTCTCTATAGATGGAAGCAATGTGATGTTCTCCGATACCTTCCCAGGGCAAGAATATATTCAAGGCAACAATGTTACACTGGCTTTGGTAAGTCACAACACAGATGACTTAACTTCCTGGTTTGAACAATTGAAAGAAGGCGGCAAAGTAGACATGGAACTGCAAGAAACCTTCTGGAGCAAGCTTTACGGGCAAGTCACAGATAAATTTGGCGTGCACTGGCAATTGAATTATGGAGAATAATAAGTCTTTTAATAGAATGTCTTCGTAATCTGAAGGCATTTTTTTGTTGTGGAAAAATTCCCAGGTAGTGTAAGGGGACAGGTTCCATTACCCATTTGTAGGTGGGGTACGGTGCCTGTCCCTTTGATTCTTTCCCTTGACAATAAAAACCATTTGGTTGTAATTTAAGTAGTTAAGTAATTACTTAAATATTTAAGGTGGAGGTCAAGTAGTTGAGCATCAATGGATTGTTTAAAGCGTTATCCGATGAAAATAGAAGAAAAATATTGGATTTGTTGAAGGAGGGGGATTTAACTGCAGGTGAAATTGCAGACCATTTTGAGATGAGCAAGGCTGGGATTTCGCAGCATTTGTCTGTTTTGAAAAATGCTGGTTTGGTATATGCATTGAAAAGGGGTCAGTATGTGTACTATTCGTTAAATGCAACTGTATTTCAAGAAGTGCTGAAGTGGGTTGTTCAATTTCAGTCACTATCAAAGGGGGAAAATGATAAGTGAAAAAGTTGGGTGTTTTCTTTTTAGTCGTCGTTTCTTTTGCTGTGAGCATTTATGTAGTGTCAATGGGTGGACTAAACGCTGCGGATCAAAGCACGGTTGTTACCTTATTCAGCATTCCATTTGCGATGGGGTTGGTTATCATAAGCTTTATGGCAATACCAAAACAAAGAACGTTTGAACGGTATCAAAAGGGATTGGAAAGTATAATTTTTGTTTTGATACTGGTTCTGACCATTATTCATATTGGTTTGGTTTTCTATCTTATGGATAGTGGATTTCCTATCATGATGCTTGTTCCAATTGGTGTGGGACTTGTCTTTATTGCCACTGCCAATACACTCCCAAGATTTCAACTAGAGACTCCTCCTGCATCCTCAGAATACACTAAATCAACTCATACCGTTTGGAACAAGGGATTGCGACCTTTCTCGCGTCCGCTAATTATTGGAGGACTTGCCATGTTAGTGTGCGCTTTTCTTCCGCAGCATCTCATATTGGTTGGATTTTTGACTGTTTTGGCTTGTACGTTAGTTACATCTGTATTTGTCTTGGTAAAAGCCTAGCAGAAGGGGGGAGGTGGGTCAGCGTGCCTGTCCCCTCGACCCTAGTTTGGCTCCACATGTACATGCACATCATGAACGCCGTGTTCCGTCATCAAGATTGTTTCCACGCGAGTTGCGATGTCATGTGCTTCTACAATATCTAGGGTGGATTTTACGAGAATGACGACATCAATGACTTCGTTGTTTCCGTAGTTTCGCCCTCGGATATCCTTCACACCTTTTACTCCATTAAGTTGTAGGATGATGTTTTGATAGTGATGTATCTTTTCCTCATCAAATCCATCTGACAGTTCATGAGAAGCTTCACGAAAAATCCCCCATGCGGTATGGCAGATTAATAGTCCAACAATAATGGCGGTCACGGTATCAAGCCAAGGCATACCAAGTTGCGAGCCGACTATCCCGACTGCCGCCCCAATACTCACCCACGCGTCGGAGATATTATCTTTTGCCGCTGCCATTACGGATTTGCTTTTAATTTTTATGGCAAGCTTTTTGTTATAGCGATATACGAAATACATGATCACAGCTGAAAAGAAAGCAATAAAGGCTGCCAGCACATCTGGGGCTTCCTTGCCACCTTCAAACATAGTGCGGAAAGCTTCCAATACCACTTGAATTCCGACTACAGCCATAATAAAAGAAGCAATCATAGCGGCGATGGTTTCACTTTTCCAATGACCATATCCATGATCTTTATCAGGAGGACGTTGGGATAGTTTAAGTCCTATCAGAACTGCAAGAGATGCGATGATATCGGTCGCATTGTTTAGCCCATCTGCTTGTAGGGCAGCGGAATTCGTCATATACCCAACCACTAGCTTCAAAATGGACAAACATATGTATGCAATGATGCTGATGATAGCTCCGCGTTCACCCAATTTGAGATTATTATATTTTTCTTGTTCCATTATTTTTCCTCCCTGATTTGCACTTACATATAATAGCAAGCGAGAATCGAGTGGGTCTAGAGCAACCTTTTTGCCCTATGGTATATGAATGGGAGGCTTGCAAATAAGTTGAATGAGGGAAAGTTTTGGGTTGTGGGGACAGGCACGGCGACCCACTGTGGGTCAGCGTGCCTGTCCCTACTTACTCATCAGCACCTTAACGGTAGTTCCGATACCAAGCTCACTTGTTATGCTTACTTTTCCGCCATGTGCCTCGATGATATCTCTTGCGATGGCCATTCCAAGTCCTGTGCCACGAATGTTTTGGGTGTTTGTTCCACGGTAATATCGGTCGAAAATATGCTCTAAGTCGTGTGGTAGGATTCCTTTTCCGGTATCGGAAATTACAATGCCGTCTGACATAACTTGTATGCTTACTTCGATATTATTCTCATTATGGATGAGCGCATTATAAACAAAGTTAAGTATCGCCCTCTTCATTAAATGGCGATCCATTTTCCATTTTGATTCTGGTGAAAAACTCTCAAAAGAAATATTGTATTTGCCGAATTGGGGGTCATTCAATAGGTCGATTACAATCTCTCTTACAAAGCTCTCCACCCGTGTTTCTTCTAAATTTAGGGGCATCTCTTGATTCCTCAATCTTATCGTGAGGTTAAAGTCATCGAGTAAATCCTTCATATAAATGGATTGACGTTCTATGACTTCCGCATATTCCAATCGCTCATCTCGTGTTAAATCCTGATAACAGAGTAACTCCGCATATCCCCTAATGGAAGCAAGTGGTGTTTTTAAATCATGAGAAACGTTGGTGATCCAATCATCTCTTAATTTTTCAAGTTTAGTTCGTTCATTTTCATGGGCTTGGAGGGTTTTGGATACATCATTTAGATTGGCGAATACAGGTTTGAAAATACCCATTCTCTTCATTTCCAATACGGAAAAATTACGCTTTTTCAGTTGCGTTATACGGTCGATCAGCCTTGTTATTGGCTTTGTTAATATAGTACTGAACAGTAACCCTACAATGGATGCAATGAGTAGGTCCACGATAAGAATGACAAGGATGGCTTTAGAAAGAAAAGCGAAAAGAGACTCAGCTTCAAGCATGAAGACGACTCGCTCCTCTTTAGAGTTTGGAACTCCAATTAGATAATCATAGGGTTCAAACTCACCAATAAAATACGTGACAAACTCATCATCCATGTATTTATAAATATGGATAAGTTCCAAAGGACTGTAGTGGTCAGGAGCATTTGCTGGAGCTAGGGAAGAGTTGACGACATGCCCGTTGGCATCAAGTATTTGAATCCATGCCCCAAAAGATTGCAGAGCTTCCATCCCTTCTTCTGAAACGGCAGGCTGCCCGTTTTCCATCACTAAGTACTTGTTGAAATGACGGGAAAACGCCTCACCGGAATGACTTGAAACTTCATCCATCCCTTGATTTTGCTGTTGAATGAACATTCCGATAAGTATTACGGTGTTAATAAAGATCACAATAAAGACAATAATGAGAACAGATACTAAATAACGCCCGGTCAGTTTCCATTTCACAAGTGCTCACCTACTTTGGGATGAATCGATAACCAAGTCCTTTTACCGTAATGATATAGGTTGGCTTGGACGGTGTATCCTCTATTTTTTCACGTAAACGTCTGATATGTACCGTTAATGTATTGTCTGCACCGTAAAATTCTTCCCCCCACACTTGATTAAAAAGTGTCTCTTTACTAAGAATATGATTTGGATTTCTCATAAAGCATGCCATTAACCCAACTTCCTTGGCGGTCAATTCTAGCATCTTCCCATCTCTCATCACTTCTGTTTCCTCATGATTGATAGAAAAGGAACCAACGGAAATCACTTTTTCATTTTTGTTGGAAGTGGATGCACCAACCGTGCTGTAGCCTGCACGTCGAAGCTGAGCCTTTACTCGAAACGCGACTTCCTTTGGACTGAATGGTTTTGAAATATAATCATCGCCCCCAATTGCCAGCCCCAAAATTTTATCGACTTCTTCTGTTTTGGCGGATAAAAATAACACAGGTACCCGCGAAATCTCCCGTATTTTTTTGCATAAATCATAACCCTCACCATCAGGTAGCATGACATCCAGGATGACGATATTAGGATGGAAGTCGTTGAACGCTTCCCACCCCTGATTAATAGTCCCAGCCATTCTTATTTCAGAAAATCCTTCTTTTATCAATGCGGTTTTAATTAATGTACAAAGATCCTTTTCATCATCCACTATTAATATTCGTGGTTTGTCCATCACCTCAAGCACCTCCTCTAACTCTAATTTTACTGACATCTCGTTTCTATTAGTATAAATCAATGCCTGAACTAAATGTATGCTTTTCCACCTGTCTTGGATAATTTAAGGATTTTGTAAGGTACCGTTGATCTTGATGTAAGGTTGGCTCGGTATAGTTAGGACATACGAAAGAGGTGCATATAAATGGAACCATTATTAGTGGTTGATAAAGTAGAAAAAATATATGGAAAAGGAGCAAATACCTTTAACGCGCTTCAGGATATTTCATTTGAGATTCATCCTGGGGAGTTTGTTGGGGTGATGGGCCCGTCTGGTGCCGGAAAATCCACCTTGTTAAACGTTTTGGCGACAATTGATTCACCAACCAAGGGAGATATTTTCCTTGGAGAAGAAAATATTTCAAAGCTGAAGGATGAAGCACTTGCAGATTTTCGTCGCGATCATTTAGGGTTCATTTTTCAGGACTATCATTTATTGGATTCCCTAACAGTAAGGGAAAATATTTTGCTGCCATTAGCGATTGCAAAAAAGCCGGCAGCTGAAATTAAGGAAAGGGTAGAGGCGATGGCAGATACATTTGGCATTTCACCCTTGTTAGATAAATATCCTTATCAACTGTCAGGCGGGCAAAAGCAACGGACTGCCGCAAGTCGTGCCCTTGTGACAAATCCGAAACTAATCTTTGCAGACGAACCAACAGGTGCACTTGATTCCAAGTCTGCATCCGATTTACTTACAAGCTTAAGTAATCTTAATGAAGAACAGGAGACGACTATCATGATGGTGACGCATGATGCGTATGCAGCCAGTTATTGTCGCAGAATCTTGTTCATAAAAGATGGTGAATTATCTAAGGAGCTATATCGCGGAACAAAGTCGCGTAAAGAGTTTTTTCAACGTATATTAAGCGAGCTCGCTACATTGGGCGGTGACGTGCATGACGTTATTTGATTTAGCCTTAAAGAATATTCAACGTAATGTAAAGAGCTATTCCCTTTATATTGGTACCACCATCTTTTCCATCGTCATCTACTTCACATTTGTGACGCTTAAATATAGCGGGGACATTAGTGCCCTTGCAGAAACATCGAAGCAAATACAAGGAATCATGAGTGCTTCCGCCTTTGTATTAATGATATTTGTGGCAATTTTTATTATTTATTCCAATTCATTTTTTTTGAAAAAGAGAAAAAAAGAAGTAGCCCTCTATTCTTTATTGGGTGTACGTAAACGTTCGATTGGATTTTTACTCTTTTTTGAAAACATGGTGATAGGCTTGTTGTCGCTAGTGGTAGGAATCGGACTCGGCTTTTTACTTTCCCGTTTCCTACTGTTGATCTTGATGAAATTAATGAATATAGACATGACGGTCGGTTTTGCTTTCTCTATGGACGCCGTACTGAATACGTTGTTGGTGTTTTTCATTATTTTTCTATTTACGTCGTTGCAAGGATATCGTGTTATGTATCAATTTAAGCTAATTGATCTTTTCCATGCTGAAAAAAAGGGAGAGGAAATACCAAAGGCACGGATTATTCCAGCAATATTGGGAGTTGGCGCTTTAACTGGTGCGTATTGGCTCGCTCTTCAGGATCTTTTGACATCAGAAGCATGGCGTACTCTTGGACTAGCAATGCCCATAGTCATTATCGCTTTGACCGTCATTGGCTCTGGGCTTATTTTTCATAGCGTTTTGGTTTATATATTGTCCTTTTTGCAAAAGAGGGAAGCTTGGGCTTGGAAAGGGCTTAATCTAATGACTGTTTCACAGTTGCTGTACAGGATTCGTGGCAATGCCAAGACCCTTACGATCATCGCTATATTGAGTGCAACTACCATCACTGCAGGTGGGGCTGTCTTTGGCATTTACTATAATGCGGAAAAAAGTGTCCTGGAGAATGCGCCGTTCACCTTTATGTGGGAAGGTGACGCAATTGCGATTGATACTAGTGTAATCGAGCATGAAGATACCATAACAAGTAAAGCAATCCGTGTGACAGAGGATGGATATGAAAGGGAGTATTCGGTCATCAGCCAGTCTACGTTTGAAAGGGTTGCTGGCTATCTGGAATGGGCTGATTTGCATTCCATCAAGGAAGGCGAAATCCTACTGATTGATGCTTTTTATGATGAAAGGTGGTCATTCAAACAGGAATCGGTTGTCATTGATGAAAAGGAGCATACCATCGTCAAGCAATATGACAAAGCATTATTAAATACCTTTTCCTTTGGAAGCATCACGGTTGTCGTAACAGATGAGGAGTATAGCCGCATCGCATCTGATGAGCGTACTTTTCAAGCGGTGCAGGTTGAGGATTACAAAAATCAACTGACTTTGTCAGAGCAATTAGAGGCTTCACCTGTTTCTGAGAATTTTTCTAGTGCCACAAAGGATTATAAAGAGTCAATTGAAGCATTTGGCTCACTACTGTTTGTTGGTAGCTTTTTAGGGTTGGTGTTTCTAGTAGCGACCGGAAGTATCATCTTTTTCAAAATGATGACAGAAGCGGAAGAAGATAAAGAAAAATATGCGATGCTTCATAAGCTTGGCGTTTCAACCCGAGAACGAAAACGCACCATTCGAAATCAAGTGGCAGTTATCTTTACGGCACCGCTCGTATTAGGTCTTATTCATGGTGCTGTTGCGCTGACCGCATTTTCTAACTTGTTCATGATGAACCTGCTCGTACCTGTCGTCCTTTGGATGTTTGCATACAGCGTTATCTATACCATTTACTATTTTGTGACGGTTAGAGGCTTTAATAAAACTATTCAACAACACTATTTGGGGGAATCTTGATGAAAAAGTTCTTTATTTTTATTAGCGGTATGTTCGTACTTCTTGTTGGAATCGCCCTTGTTTTGACAAATGTTGATTTCAATAGACTAGCAAAAGACAATGCATATGTTCAAATTACAAAGCCTACTTCTGTAGAAGAAATGAAGTTGGATTCCGGTGAAATCATGACCACCTACTGGTACACACTACCCGCCTATCATGAAGACGGAAGGATGATAGAAGTAGAATTCTCCGCAATCAAGGAACTGCGTGAAGAAGCCTATCTCATGCTATACCTAACCAACGACAACAACGTATCATCCTATGACGAAGTTTCCTTTGAGGAATACCAAAGGGCTGTGGGGGAAGGTTAAGGAATGGGAAGAAGCATAGGGACAGGCACGGCGACCCACTTGGGTCGCCGTGCCTGTCCCCTCTCCTCTTATGAAATAAAAGTTCTATGTATAAATATTGCTGGTAAAATAATAGGGGAAGGTATCCTGCAAGTTAGGTAGGAAGTGGTGATGGGAGTATGAGTAAGAAAGCGTTAAAGATTTCGTCACTAGTTTGTTTTGTCATTTGTGTGTTGCTTTGGGTGCCAAATGTATTGTTGAGTGTTGCTAGTCCGTTTTGGATGTTGACCTTTGTTGTCGGGCCTATTGGTCTTGCGTTTGGGTTGGTGGGGAAACATTATTTTTTAGCTTTCTTAAATTTTATTATGACATTTAGCTTCTTTTGGCTTATGGCGATTGGTTACTATTTTTTAGGGCCTTAAAGATGGGGAAAGGACGTTGCTTTTGCTTGCTCAGAAAATGGGTGGGATGCAAAAGTTACGTCCTGTTTTTTTGTCAGGAATTAAGGGCAAGGGATGTAGTGACTTGGGTCTTGGTGCCTGTCCCTACGACACCTTAAATGCTTCAAAATTGGAGCTGAATCCAAAGTTTGGGATTTCGACGTCTGGTTCGATGAATCCGTCGACGGTGCTTTGGCCGAAGATTTCGACGAGGTCGCCGGCTTGCAGTTGGAGGACGGCTGAAACATTGACGACGTTAAGATTTGCTAGTTGATCCCAGTAGTCATTATCGACTTGAACGGTGATTCCATTTACGACAATGTCCGCTCTTGTTCGGTACGGAATATTTTCGTCTGGTGCAAAGGTGAAACTTGCAGCTACATAATAAACTCCACTTTCACGAGGTACAAACGTAGAGTTAGTAGAGTTATAGATATTCCCGATATCAAACTGTTCCTCTTCAAACGTAATTTTGCTTGACTGACCTGCTACTAACGGTTGTACGCCTGTTTTAAGTGCACGGAATGCCGGTGTCATTCGCTCCCGGCCACCGTCACCGCATTTAACGTTGATGGTGATGTCTTTGGAATCTTTTTTGTGATGGTGGAAAGAAGCGGTAGAGGGTGTTTCTTCATTTTTGTAATGATAGTATTTCAATTTTCTCACCTCCTTATCGTTTCTATTAATATATGCATGAGGTGATAGATTTGATTGGGTGAGATTAGATGAAAGTTGCTAGAAAACTGGAAATGATTAATAATTTGGTTTATATTGGTAATGGGATGGATGTACCACTTCTCCTAGTAATCCATTTTTATAGATTAGTGAAATATTAAGCAATTCGAAGTGCATGCAAATACGGAAATGAGGGAAAATCACATGTATTATGCATTAGAAGTGAAAAATTTAACAAAGAAGATTGGAAGCAAAACGATTGTTAAAGATGTAAGTTTTGCTGTGGAAAAAGGAGAAATATTTGGTCTCCTTGGGCCTAACGGAGCAGGGAAAACTACTATTATTAGAATGATTGTTAACTTGATTAATAGATCAGGTGGAAGTGTCATCATCAATGGACATAATCTTGACAGCTCCTTTAAATCTGCAATGAGTGAAATTGGAGCGATTGTAGAAAATCCTGAGTTTTATAAGTATATGTCAGGATACAAAAATATTAAGCATTATGCCAATATGGCCACTAAGAAAATTACAAAAGAACGAATTCAAGAAATGGTTAATTTAGTTGGCCTTGAAGATGCCATTCACAACAAAGTGAAAACCTATTCCTTAGGGATGAGGCAACGTCTTGGGGTAGCTCAGGCATTACTGCATGAGCCTTCCTTGCTTATACTTGACGAACCTACCAATGGACTAGATCCACAAGGGATCCGTGAGTTCCGTGATTATTTACGGTTGCTTGCGAATAATGGTATTTCGGTTGTTGTCTCCTCCCACTTGCTCTCGGAAATGCAGCTCATGTGTGACAGGTTCGCCATCATTGAAAAAGGGGAGCTTATCCATATCTCCACGATGAATGAATCCGTTGGAACACAAGAATCACTGCGAGAGTATGTCTTTGAGGTAAGTGATGTGGACAAAGCCATGGATGTTCTTAGGAAAAATAATTTTGAAGACACGGTTGGAAAAAATGGAGAATCTCTCATCCACCTTTCCATTGTAAAAGAAGATGTTGCCAAGATTAACCGTTTGCTTGTAGAACAGAATATTGATGTATTCGGCATTGAGATGGTTAAAGCAACACTTGAGGATCGATTCTTAGAATTAACAAACAAGGATAAAAAGGAGCAAATGGTATGATTGGATTAATTAAAAATGAGTTGATGAAGATATTTTCAAAAAAATCCAGTTGGATCTACATAGCGATTCTTGTTATTGGGGTAGTGGGAGGCGCTGCTATCTATGAAAATGTGTTTGGTGAAACCAACGAAAATTGGAAAAGTGAAGCGCAAGCAGAAATCGCGGAATTGGAAGCCTTGTTAGCAGAAGCACCAGAAGAAGAAAAGGAAATGTATCAATTACAAATCGATGAGAAGCAACAATTCGTCAATGCAAATATTAACCCCACTGAAAAAGTAAGCTGGCACTTTATGAATGATGTGGTGATTGGGATGACATTCTTCATTACCTTATTTACCGTCATTGTCTGCAGTGCGAACGTTTCTGCGGAGTTCTCAGATGGTACGATCAAACAGTTATTGATCCGTCCACATCGCCGCTGGAGCATCCTTTTATCAAAATATGTCTCCGTCCTTCTGTATTCTCTTGTCATGCTATCTGTTCTTCTTTTGGCAGGTTATTTAGTTGGTGTCCTGTTCTTTGGGGCTGGAGATTTTAACATGAAGTCCATCGTTTATACATTAGACGGCCAAAAAGAAGTGGCCATCGGAACACAATTTTTCACTAGCATTCTTTACTTCCTGCCGAGTCTGTTGATGGTGATGACCATTTCATTCATGCTCTCCACACTGTTCAAAAGTCAAGCACTGGCAGTTGGTATTGGTATTGCCGTTCTATTCTTCTCGTCTGTATTGGGAGGTATCATTGTATTCTTGGCGGAGAAATTCACATGGGTGAAATTCTTGATCTTCCCGCATCTTGACTTAACCGTCTATGCGCTTCAGGATACCATACTTCAAGACGTCACTATAGCTGTTTCTTTGACGATCTTGCTCGTCTATTACGTTATATTCATGGCGTTGACATTCCTGTTCTTCCAGAAGCGGGATGTTAGCATTTAAATGGGTCGTAGTGATTGTTCCAACAACGCCCCTCCTCCGTCAGTATAATTTTTCTCATCCTTTTCATACTAAGAAAGAAAAAGGAGGGGAGGGATACTTACCATGGCGAAAAGAAATGGCAAAACAGATGCGGAACAAAAGAATAAAAAAGGCTTTGACGCTAGTCAAACAGACGCTGAATTTTCTAAGGAATTAGGTAGTGCAGCAGCTAACCAAGCCCATAAAGAAAAAGCGAAAAAAGAAAAGTCCTCTAAGAATCAAGGGGAATGGAATGGCATGAACTAAGGGTAGAGGGGATAGGCACGGCAACCCACTTGGGTCACAGTGCCCGTCCCTTAAGCTCTTACAAGTGCTGTCTCCTTAATTTGCGTTCTTGTAATAAACTAAATGGTCGGTCCACTCGTCGTTTTCGAAAATAAAGCCTTTCCGAACACATTCAAATTCCATGCCAGCACTTTCTGCCAATTTCATAGAAGGAGTATTATCCAAGTTAATGTGGGCTTCTATGCGGTGGAAGTTCAACTGTTCAAAAGCGATGGCTAGTGCTGCATTTACTGCTTCTCTGCCGTAACCTAATCTCCAATACTGATTATGGATGGTATATCCAATCCTTCCCCAGTGGAAGTCATCTCTTGCAAGGGTGGAAAAATCGATCATACCTAAGTGTGTTCCATCATCTTTTCTAAACACTCCAAATATATGAGCTCTGTCTGTCAGCGCCAACTCTTGATGTTTATCGACAAGGTTGTGAAACCATTCTAACGTACAAACACTCATATCCATTCTTCCTTCATCATGGCGATGTTGAGAAGGTAAACGTTTTTTATATTCATTTAACCAGTTTTCATAGTCGTTTTTGTTTAATAGTCTTAATAATAATCGATCAGTCTCCGAAAAACACTCGAATTTTTCCTCTTTATTAGTCAATCTGACATCTCCTCAGGGTGGTTTATTTATTTTATAGTCCAAGTTTTGGATTTATAAGCCAACTTTTTGTTTTATAGTCCAAGTTTTTAATTTATAAGCCACTTTTTCATTATATAATCCACTTTGGGTCATATAAATGCCATTCGACAAAATGAGATTGGAAAATTAGAGTTTCACTTTTTCTTAAATTGGGAATGTGAAAAAAAGGAAGTATACTAGAGCGAATGTTGTGTGAAAACGTGGAATTAAGTGCATATGGATGGGAGAAAAGTTACAGTTTTTGGAGTAGGAGCTTGCTATCTAGATGAAACATAAACCATAACACCTATTCTAAACAAGTTGGCAAATTGGTAAAATTAAACTAACTGTTTTTTAAATGAACGTGGGTGGTGATTGCGATATGAAAATTTTAGAAGTGAATTCTCTTCAAACGGAACTTCAGTCCATGCTTGAAAAGTTGGAGTTGCAAAAAGAAGCAATGGAGAAGGTACATAATGATGTCATGGGAATCGTTGGCCTTGAAGATGCCTTAAAAGGTCAAGGCGGACAGGCAATCCGATCGTTCTATCAGGACTGCCACATTCCTTTTTTAACCTATTATCAATCCATGCTGGATGAGTTCAAAAACACGTTAAACGGCATGAAAAGTGCCCTCCAGTCGGTGGAACCATCAAGTTCCGGCTATATTAATGAAAGCTTTTTACAAAATGATCTACCGCGAGCTCTCGATAACGCAAGGCGAATGACAACAGACCTAGCGAACGAAACAAATCAGGTCCTCTATTCTGTAAGCGACATTGTTTCCTTGCCAAACGTAAGGGAAGATGGATTTGTCGATCAGGTCCGGATGGCAGAGAAGGATATTGACCAAACACTTGAAAAACTGCATGTTTTTGATCAGGAACAAACCAGGAAATTAGATGCCGTTTCAGAGAGCAGCCAGGTAGCATCCGCTTATATTGAACAGATTAATTCCATGTTTACTGCGAAAAAGATTAGTATTAGTGGGTATGAATCGGGTTTGTTGCTTGAGAAGTTGGCGGATGAAGCGGTGGGGTCTGGGGTGAATTCACCCGGTAGTGCTTCGGGTACGACGCTGAATGGGAACTCGATTAGTGAACGTGCACTGAATTTGTTGTTATCGCATGAAAGTAATATGACAGCGGATGGACCGGATTCGGAGGGGCAGGAAGAGTCGAAAAGCCTTTTCCATGCTATAAAGGATGGGGCCTTTGATTCCTTCGCTCCGCTTGCGGTGTTAGTGGCAGCTCATAAATCAAAGCTTCTTCGAATTGAATACACGAAGAAGAAGAACCATTATACGTTTAAGTATAATAGGAAGGTTTTGCAGTTTCTTAAAGGGAAAATTGGGCCTGAATGGACGAGGAAGCTCATTCAAAAGTTTAATAGAACATCGAAAAACTATAGAAATATAGAGAGAACATTAAAAGCTCAGAAGGCTAGTGTCCTAAAGGGTAAGGATTTCAAAGATCATAGAACCACGAAACAGAAAGTAAAGGGCGGAGTCTGGAAGCTAGCAACGAAAAACCGACCTCTGCATGAAAATGTTAAAAATAAGATAGTTAAACATTCTACCCGTGAAATGGTCATTCCTAAGGAAGCTTTTAAGAAAGTGGCGGCAAAAGCTTCAGGTGTCGGAGCAGCTATCGTTGGCACTTACTCCGCTGTTACGAGTATTAAAGACAGGTGGAGTGAAGGGGATGGCCTGAAAGGAAAAGATAAATATAGTGTAAGAGGAAGAGTTGTCGCAGAAGAAGTGAATAAAGTGGCTGGCAGCGTAACTGGTGCTGCCGCTGGAGCGTATGTTGGAGCAGCAATCGGTGGGGTTCTCTCAGGTCCTTTTGCACCATTCGGAGCTGCAGCTGGTGCAGTAATTGGTAGTGCAGTAGGGGCCACAGTCGGTGAATGGGCTTCAAAATATACAAACAAATGGGCAAGTGATGCTGGTGCTGCCGTTGGTGAAAAAATCCATGATGTGAAGGAAAAAGCCAAAGATGCACTGGATGGAGCCAAAAATGCATTAAGCGATGCCAAAGATTCATTATTCGGTTGGATGGGATAATGTTAATGTAAGCCAAAAAATTAAAAAGGTAGTGTTAAGGGATGCTAGATACGTAATGGGAGTTATTGCAACTATTTTTGGGATACTAGGAACATTTTTATTATTTAATTTTCTCTTCTCCCTCTTATATACACTTAGCAAAACAGCAGGAAATGGATTTTATAAATGGATCACTCATGATCTTGAATTCTTGATGATCCTGTCTGCTCCACTATTTGGGTTGACTCAGTTAGTGGCAAGTAGCACGTATGAGCGGTTTAACTGGTTGATGGCACGGGTGTTGTTATTCTTATATGCTATTTTAGTACTTATTTTAGCGATTGTTTGCTTTATAGCTTTTGGACATTTTGCCGATATGCAGTGATTGAGTACAGAAGAAAGCAATTTGCTCTTGGATGAATAAAGATAGAATTAAAGGGTGTTAGGTTATCATGCAAATTCTTGCGGTTTCTTTTGGTTCTCTTGGGGCATTTATATTATTTAATTTTATCTTTGCCCTTATATATATACTTAGTAAATCAGCAGGAAATGGAATTTATCGTTGGGTTACTTATGACCTGGATTTTTTAATGTTTATATTTGCTCCGTTATTTGGTTTGACTCAATGGGTAGCAAGTAGTTTTTATGAGCGATTTAATTGGTTTATGGCAAGAGTATTCCTGCTTTTTTATGCCATATATATATTGATTCTTTCAATACTATGTTTTAGCATGTTTGGTTATTTTACTGATCGGATGTAATTAAAGTTTAGATATTTTGAAATTCATAAAGGTAGCGTTGTGGGGTGTTTAAAATTCAGTGGAACTAATTGGAACTATCTTATTTGCCCTCGCTGCATTTTTATTATTTAATGTCCTGTTTGCCCTCTTATATATACTTAGTAAATCTGCAGGAATTGGCTTTTATCGATGGATTACGCATGACCTGGATTTCCTGGTAATTTTGTCTTTTCCGCTATTAGGGTTGACTCAATGGGCAGCAAGTAGTATATATGGCCGGTTTAATTGGTTTGTAGCAAGGGTGCTGTTGATTTTATATACAATAGTAATATTTATAATAGCAATCGTTAGTTTTATAGTGTTTGCTTATATTGAGGATAATAGGTAATTCACTGTGATATCTGGTGGTAAAGGGATGCTAAATACGTAATGAAATATATTGCAATTTTTCTCGGTATGCTAGGAATATTAATTTTATTTAATTTTCTTTTTTCCCTCCTATATATACTAAGTAGATCAGCTGGGAAAGGTTTTTATCGCTGGATTACTTATGACCTTGATTTCCTGGAGATTTTATCTTCTCCGCTATTTGGGATAACCCATTGGGTGGCAGAAATTACTTATGAACGTCTTAATTGGTTTGTAGCAAGGGTGCTACTCCTTTTATATGCCATACTAATATTTATTCTATCGAACGTTTGCTTTAGCATGTTTTGGTATATTGCAGATAGGTATTGATTGAAGGACAGACGTGGTTAAGAGGAATTAGTTGTTCGTACAAATAAAATAAATGAAGTGTTATAGGTGGGCATAAATGTGATGAACTTTATGGGAGGGGTACTCTTTTTACTAGGGATATTTGCATTATTCAACGTGTTTTTAAGTCTTTTATATATCCTTAGTAAAACTGCAGGAAATGGCTTCTATCACTGGGTAACTCATGATTTTGATATCTTGATAATCTTGTCTGCCCCATTTTTTGGAGTGACACAATGGGTAGCAACCAGCATTTATGATAGATTTAATTGGTTTGTAGCTAGACTTATACTTGTCTTCTATTCTTTATTGGCATTGATACTGGCAATCGTTATCTTTGTAATGTTTGGTTATATTGCAGATATGCAGTAACGGTAGTGTTGAAGGGTGCTAGATACCTAATGAAAATTTTAGAAAATATTAATTTTATGCTCTCAGGTTTTTTTATTATTTAATTTTCTATTTTCACTAGTATATATACTTAGTAAATCGGCTGGAAAAGGTTTTTATTGTTGGATTAATTTTGGAATGGACTTTCTTGCAGTTATACTTTTTCCATTCTTTGGATTGACGCAATTGGTTGCTAGTAGTACGTATGGGCGATTTAATTGGTTTGTAGCTAGAGTGTTGTTAATACTTTATGCAATTATTATTTTTTCTCTTATGATTGTCTTCTTTATTGGTTTTACTTATTTTATAGGCAAGCGGTGATTATTAAACAAGTCTGAAAAAGAAAAGAAAGGAGTTACTCCTATGACGTATACTCTTACTGCGGAAGAATACATACTATCGCTTTTATTGCTTGATGGGGCGGAAGTGGCAGCTTCAATCAAGGATGAGGTGTTCGGTGATATTTCGGATCAACTATTGGAGTGTCGGCTGGATAGTGCGACAAGTGGCCTGATCTCCAAAGGGTTATTGTCGGTGGATCGTAATCAGGAAAAGGTGGATGAGCAGTTTCGGGAGTTTCTGATGGGACTGACAAATGTGAAGCGTGTGATTCGTTGTCAGATAGCAACAGACGAAGGTGCCAGTACGGTGTCGTTGTTTTGCAACGAGGAATTTACTGTTCAACAATCGTTGTATGATAACCGTGTTTTCAAGTTGTTTGGCGAGAACAATGAGCTGAAACTGAGCCAGTTGACGGACATGAGTCTTAGTCGAGTGGGTGGCGAGGCATTTTTTATGAAGGAGCCACAGTTTGAGAAGGTTGTAGATAAGTTGCTGCGTGGGATGGAGCTTACAGCGGATGAGGTTGGTATGTTTAACCCGCAATTTTTAGACGTGCTTGTGGCGAAAAAAGGGATGTTGAATTCATTGTATGATTATCGTCTTGGTGAGCAGGTTGCCATTGGTGCTCTTTTGTATGTTAGCAATGGGGAGCAGACATGGATCATTGAAAGCAATGAGGACAATTTAACGATTGCGCCGTTTGCGTATGGGGATTTATTTGAATAACGGGTTTAGGGACAGGCACGCCGACCCAGTTGGGGCTGGCGTGCCTGTCCCTATTATTAAGGTGACGACTTCGCAGTTTATGGGCGAGGTCGTTTTTTGTTGGTGTTTGTCGCCTCGCTTGTATTGGGATGGATTTGGACAGTAAAGTGGGGCCAATGGACAGTATTTGTGATTTTTCCGACAGTATTTGTGTCATCTCCGACAGTAAAGGGGTGTGTTTGGACAGTAAGTGGAATCAGCAAAAAAATTAGTTCCACCTACAACTTAAGTCGTACCTATACAACAATTTTAATGGTCAAAAAGCAGTAACCAAACTTCCTTCCTTTGCTGAATGTTACCAAATTCTTCTTCCTTTATGATGAAAGTATCAAAGGTGGAGAGGGAGAGCAACAATGAACAGTTTATATAAGGACATCAGGTTTCGGTATATAATTTTAGCAAATGTGGCTTCAGCCATTGGGAGCGGGATCACGATGATTGCCATTCCGTGGCTATTGGTGACGAGCGATAATGGCAATGAAGTGTTTGGGTATGTGGCAATTTGCATGACAATCATCAACTTTATTCTGACGCCATACTTGGGGTATTTGATTGATAAAATTTCTAGGAAGAGAATGCTTGTAAGCAGTAAGGTGGTCAGCCTCGTTGCTTTGGCATTATTTTCGGGAGTCGGTTTTCTTGGAATGGATTATGAGCTTTGGCATTATATCGTCATCTATATGATTGGCAGCCTGTATTACACGATTTTTTACCCGACGATGTTTGCTTTAAATCAGGAGTTGTTTCATAAAAATCAGTTTAAGGTTTTGAACGGCACGATGGAGGTGCAGGGGCAGCTGTCGAGTATGGTGGCAGGGGCGATTGCGAGTGTGCTTCTTTTGAAATGGGACCTTCATTACATTTTGCTTTTGGATGTGTGTACGTACGCACTTGCGATCTACTTTTTTGTGAAGATACCTTATGGTAGGAAGCGTCTAGGAAGTACGGTTTCCGAGGGTTCCAAGGTGAATGCATCTGCGGCTATTGATTTTATGAAAAGGGAGCCAGGCATGTTTCTGTTTTTGTTGGCCTCGTCCTTGCCGTTCATTGGTGTGATGCTCACAAACTATCTGTTTCCTGTCTACTTGGCAGATGTGTTGAAAGTGGAAGGGAATATTTATGGGATCCAGGGGATGGTGTATGGGCTTGGCGCTGTGTTGGCTGGGGTCTTTATTCCTCTTGCGGCGCGGAAATTTGAGGATGTGAAGTTAGTTGCAGGGATGATGATTCTTTTTACGATGGCGATTTCGGTTATGGTGTACCTACCTGTTGGGGGCTATCTAATGATGATGATGTTGATTGCCATCGGTAATAGCGGTGCAAGGGTTGCTCGGAATGCCTTCATGATGGAGCGGATCCCGAATGAGATTATCGGAAGGGTCGATGGTTTGCTGAGAACCGTGGGACTGTTGTTGCGAATTGTGTTGTTGGGATTGTTCACGGGGCTCGTTTCTATGGGGCTGATTTTGATGTGTTTTACAATTTTGGCAGGGATTTTGCTGGTCGCTTCGAGTTTTGTGGTCGTTTTTTCGCGGAAAAGTGTGGAAGTGGCTGGTCGGGAGGTCGTAAAAGTGTAAAAGGAGCCGAAATGCGTAGCTCCTTTGGTTTTGATGGGGGGGCGTGGTGATTTATAGTCCAAGTTTTGGATTTATAAGCCAACTTTTCAATTTATAAGCGACTTTTCGAATTTATTAGCCACTTTAGCCCATATAAATGCCATTCGACAAATACCGACACGTGCGCCCCCCTTAATTTAGAATAAAATCCCCACAACCTGGGTCGGCGTGCCTGTCCCCTCAGGCCACCACCGTCAACACCACTGCCACCCCGTTAAACACCCCGTGAATAATGATCCCCGGAACAATTGATCCCGACTTCTCATAGGTCCAGGCAAATATCGCTCCTGATAGAAAGTTGACCGGCAGCGTGTTGTAGGTAGGGATATGCACAACAGTGAAAATGAGCGAGCTGACGATAAGACCTGCCCCCACACCCCATTTCCCAAGAATCCACTTATATAGAAATCCTCGATAAAAAATTTCCTCGTAGATGGGCGAAACAACAGCGGCAGATAGAAAAGCTATGGTAAAGGTGAACCAGGTGACCTGTTCATTCAGTGATTCTGTCTTACTGTTGTCGACTCCGATTCCCAAGATATCCATCATAACTACCAGTAGAATACTAGAAACAATCAATACAACCGTCCAGACCGGGATCCATTTCCAATAGCTTTTTGAAAAGGAGCGGAGGCCGACAACATCCCATCCCAAACCATGTGGTTTAAGGGCAATCAAGTATACGCTTAGTGTGAAAATAATGGACATGACAAAACCCGTCATGGTGCCTGCGTAGAGTGTGTTTTCGAATGTTTGCAATAAAAACCGATGCAGCAACAGCTCAATAAATATCGGCACGAAAACGAGTGCCATTAATAGTAGTAGAATCAATTCTTTTACCTTCCATTTTGTGTTCATTTTCAATGTGATTTCCTCCAGATATTTTGTATGATAGATGTAGGATAAATGGTGACGTTACGTAACCTGCAAGTAGTTTAGGAGGGAATTTATGAATTATTTTTCATCGGGAGAGGTTGCAAAGAAATTGGGGGTATCGCTGCGGACGGTACGGTATTATGACGACATCGGGTTGGTGGAACCGACAAGCAAGGATGAGAGTGGAAGGCGGCTGTATACGTCTGAAGACATCATCAAGCTTCAAAAAGTCTTGCTGTTAAAGGAAACGGCCATGCCTCTGAAGGATATTCAAAAAGTCTTGAATCAGATTACGATGGAGCGGATCCTTCTTTTACATAAGGAAAAGTTGGTGGAAGATCTCGAACGGTTAAATCTTTCGCTTGATCACACGAATTCTCTGCTAAATATGATGAAGCTTGAAAAGGACATTCATTGGGAGCATCTTCTTCCATTATTGGGGGAGGACATGGAAGAGAGGCGCCAGCAAAGAGCGGAAGCAATGGAGTTGGTATTCAGCGAGGACGAGCAAGCAGTGTTGCAAGAGAACTTGCCTAAGTTGGAAGACAATCCGGTGGAGGTGGCAAAGTGGATCAACATCATCAAGCGGATTGAGCTTTGCATTGCGGATGGGAAAAAGCCAGATTCGGGCGAAGGGCAGCTAATAGCGGAAGATGTGATGATTTTGTCTGAGGAGACCTTTAAAGGGAATGCCGAGCTGGCGGAGAAATTCTGGGATGCGAGGAAATCAGAAGAGGCGTCTAATGGGTTGGGATTCTATCCAGTGAGGCAGGAAGTGTTGGAGTTTTTGGAGAGGGCGATGAAGGAGATGTCCCTATCTTCGTAACTAGTTATTGAACCGTTGTCCATGGATGAATTATGATAGAGAAGTAAGCAATGAAAGCGGTTTATCCGATGGGAGGGGTACGATGGGGAGATTAGTTCATTTTGAAATTCATGTGGATGATATGGAGCGTGCAAAGGGGTTTTATGGAGAGGTATTTGGCTGGTCGTTTCAAGATTGGAGCGAATATGCTGGTACGCCATATTTCGGAGCTGTGACTGGGGACGAGAATGAGCTTGGAATCAATGGTGCATTGATGCAACGAAAAGGTGCTGCGCCTGCAGCAAATCAACCTTTAAATGGGTTTTCCTGCACAATGGGTGTGGAAGAGTACGACGCCACGGAAAAGTTGATTCTTGAGAATGGCGGTAAAGTGGCAGTGCCAAAGTATGCGTTGCCTGGAATGGCATGGCAAGGTTACTATGTGGACACCGAAGGCAATGTGTTTGGTATCCACCAACCAGATCAGCATGCGAAATAGATAGATTTGAAGAAGACAAGACCTCATGTGTGGGTCTTGTTTTTTCGTGGGTCGGCGTGCCTGTCCCCTCAGCCCACCTGTCCCCTCAACCCGCGGTTCAAAAACTCATTCAACAACCCTGCCATCTCCTCAGGTGTTTTATTCATTCCACTCTCCAACCAGTTTTTAATCATGTAAATACTTCCGCTCACAAAGAATATACTTAGGTATTCGAAGGTTTCCGCGTCTACTTGCTTATGGGGAATGAAGTTTTTCAGTATGTATTCCTTGGCGATCATCATGCCTTTTTTCTGGAATTGCACTTCGGTATTTTCACTTAACAGAATACGACAAATATCACTTTTAGAAGCGATGTATTCGAATATTTTCTCGGTCATTTGGTATGCCTCGTCTTCTTTTGAGAAATTATATTGGTTAAGCGTTTTGACCATGTCTTCGGTAAATTCATCGTCAATAGAATCCAGCAGGTCGTATTGACTGGAATAGTGGGCATAAAAGGTGGAGCGGTTAATATCCGCTTTTGTACATATTTCTTTTATGGTAATGCTTGCAATGGATTTTTCCTTTAATAAATCTAACAAACTTTCCTTCAGAACCATGCGTGTATACTGCTTTCTTCTATCCATTTTTTCGCTCATCTTTATCACAGCCTTTCATAAAAAACAACACAATAGAATGATTTGTTGTCTATCTGACATCCGGCAAACAACTGTCTGTTGAATACCCAACACGGTGTCCAATATAATAATAAGATGTAAAGCGGAAAGTTACAAGAGAGGATGAACAACGATAAATATTGCATCACGTATTATAAAACATAAAAAGGCTGTTTTGATTGTGTTTGCGTTGGTGACCATCATCTCGACCGTGGCTCAGTTTTTTGTCTCGGTCAATTATAATATGGTAGATTATCTGCCGGATGATGCCCAGTCCACCAAGGCGATGGAGATCATGGAAAAAGAATTTACAGGCTCTGTTCCGGATACGCGGGTCATGATATCCGATGTGACGATACAGGAAGCCGTTACGTATAAAGAGAAATTAGAAGCCATTGATGGAGTGGCAGAGGTAATCTGGCTCGATGATGTGGTCGACCTGAAAACGCCGCTTGAAATAGCAGATCAAGAGATGGTCGAAAGCTACTACAAGGATGGCAATGCCTTGTTTTCCATCAGCGTCCGTAGTGGGGATGAGGTAGCCATTACCGATGCAGTTTATGAATTGATTGGCGAAAATGGTGCAATTGCAGGGGAAGCGATAAACACTGCGACCTCACAGAAAATGGCTGGGAATGAATCGATGTATGCGGCCATGCTGCTTGTGCCGATCATTATTTTCATACTTGTCATTTCCACAACATCATGGGTGGAACCGATATTCTTCCTGACAGCAATTGGGGTGTCGGTCCTCATTAACTTAGGAACCAACATCTTTATCGGAGAGGTTTCCTTTGTGACGCAGTCGGTTGCGCCGATATTACAGCTCGCCGTGTCACTTGATTATGCAGTGTTCCTGTTGCACAGTTTTTCAGAATATCGGAAAAAGACTAACAATCCCGAAGAGGCCATGGAGCTTGCGATGAAAAAGTCTTTCCCGGCCATTACGGCAAGTGCGGCGACGACGTTCTTCGGATTTATTGCCCTTACTTTTATGGAATTTGAGATCGGTTCTGACCTTGGGTTGAACTTGGTAAAAGGGATTGTACTGAGTTTTATCAGTGTCATGGTATTTTTACCGGCATTGACGCTTTTCTTTTATAAATGGATGGATAAGACGCAGCATAGAAGTTTCATTCCAAGTTTTGAGGGGATTGGAAAATTTGTTGTGAAGTTTAGGGTTCCGAGCTTGTTGATTGTTCTTGCCTTGTTGGTGCCGGCATTCCTTGCGCAGACAAATACCTCTTTTACATATGGTTTCGGTGAACTGCCAGACCATACGAGAGCGGGTGCGGATTATAAGCAAATCAATGAATCCTTTGGGGAAATCACACCGATAGTCCTCTTGGTTCCAAAGGGTGAAGTGGCAAAAGAGGAGGAGCTTGTGGCAGACCTGGAATCTATGGACTATGTCACAAGTGTCGTGTCTTATGTGAACATGGTGGACCCAGTGATTCCTCCGGAGTATCTTGACGAAGAGGTCCGGAATGAATTTTATTCGGAAAATTATAGCCGGATCGTGATCAACACCAACCAGGCGACAGAAGGAGACATTCCTTTTGCCATTGTGGAAAATGTGGATAAAGCCGCATCCGAGTATTACGGGGACTCCGCGCTCAGCCTAGGGGAGAGCGTAACCTTGTATGATATTAAAAACACGGTGACAAAGGATAATATACTCGTCAATGTGTTGACGGTTGTGACCATTGCTATAGTATTATTGATTGGTTTCCGGTCCATTTCCATTCCGGTTGTATTATTACTGGCGATTCAGTCCTCTGTGTGGATTAACTTGTCGATCCCGTATTTCTCGGAAACCTCGCTCGTTTTTGTCGGGTACCTCATCATCAGCACGGTGCAGTTAGCGGCAACGGTGGATTATGGAATTTTGTTTACAGAGGCTTACACGCACCATCGCAAGGAAATGTCTGCGAGGAGGGCAATTATCAAGACTTTGGATGAGAAGACCTTCTCGATTTCGATTTCGGCAGCCATCCTTTCAAGTGTCGGGTTTATTTTATGGATTACGTCTTCTAATCCGATTGTCGGATCGATTGGACTATTACTTGGAAGAGGAGCACTGCTGGCGTTTATCATGGTACTGTTCTTCCTGCCGGCGATGTTGCTTGTGTGTGATAAATTCATCAAGAAAACGACCTATAAGTCCAATTTTAAAGAGGAGAAGTGATGATGAGAAAGAAAAAACTACTATATGTTACACTAGCCGGAATGATTTTCTTGCCTTCATTTCTTAGCAATGCGGGTGGCGTTTATGCTGAGGACCAACGGAATGTCCGGACCAAGGAAGAAGTGGTCTATGCCACGTTAAAAGCCAATGGAGACCTTGGCCCTATTTATGTCGTGAATACGCTTGATGTTGCGAAAGCGGGGGAGATCCTGGATTTCGGTGAGTATAAAACAGTGAAAAATTTGACGGACATGACCGAGCTTGAGCAAGATGGCGAGCGTGTGGTGGCCGATGTGGAACAGGAAGGGAAGTTCTACTACCAAGGCGATTTGGAAGAAGGAACAGAACTGCCATGGGATGTGACGGTTACGTATCTTTTGGATGGTCGTAAAGTGGACCCGGCAGAGCTTGCGGGGAAAAGTGGTCGTGTGGAGATAGTAGTAGAGACAGCATCGAACAAGAATGTGAATACCGTTTTTTATGAAAATTACTTGCTGCAAGTCTCCCTGACTATGCCGAATACGTATCAGAATATCGAAGCCTCTGCTGGTGGCATGCAGGCGAATGTCGGGAAAAATAAACAAATCACGTTTACCGTCATGCCTGGAAAAGAAGAGCAGCTTCGCGTCGAGGCGGATGTGGATAACTTTGAATTCAATGGTGTCGAGATTGCCGCCGTCCCATCCAGCCTTCCGATTGATACAACGGGAACGGAAGGGATGACCGATGATATGGCAGAGCTGTCTGATGCTATCGGACAGTTGAATGATGGAGTTGGCCAGCTGCAGGACGGTGTTTCTGAGTTGAATGGCGGTGCCGGGAAGCTTCGTGATGGTTCTGCACAATATAAAAATGGAATCAATCAGCTCAATGGATCCTCCTCTGAGTTGGTTGGGGCCTCAAGCTCTATAAAAGAAGCGTTAGGAACGATTAATCGTGAGCTTTCTGGTGGTGCTGCGGAAGTTGATTTGAGCAGCTTGATGGAACTGCCTGCCGGGTTGAGAGAGCTTGCGAAAGGATTGAATGATACGGCAGCTGGACTCGCAACTTTTCAGGAAAACTACGCTGCGGCATATGCTGCACTAGATGGTGCGATTACAGAAATTCCTGCAGGGGATTTAACTGAAGCAGAGATTGCCGGGTTGTATGAGAGCGGAGCAGATCCCGCCGTTGTGGATAAGTTGGCAGCCAATTATGCCGCTGCCCAGAAAGTGAAGGGGACTTATGCACAGGTTCGCGAAGCATTTGCCGCAGTGGAACCATCTCTGACCCAGGTCAATGGAGCGGTAAGAGGGATGAGCGGCACGTTGACGACGATTGCAGATGAGCTATCTGCATCATTAGAGGAGACAGATCTGATTGGGTTTGCTGAGCTGACGAAAGGGTTGGAAACATTAGCAGCCAACTATAATCAGTTCCACTCCGGACTTGTGAGTTATACAAACGGGGTGGGTGAGCTATCCACATCCTATTCACAGCTTCACACAGGCTTACTTGGATTGACAGATGGTACAAGTGAATTGTCCTCAGGAGTGAATGAGTTGTCTGAGGGAACAGAGGAACTATATTCCGAAACCAAAGACTTGCCTGCAAAAATGCAAGCTGAGATTGATAAAATGATTCAGGAATTCGATAAATCGGACTTCAAGCCGGTGTCGTTTGTTTCTGAGGAAAATGAGAAAGTTACTTCCGTACAGTTTGTGATTAAAACCGAGGCAATCAAGATGGAAGAGAAGAAGACGAAGGAAGCGGAGCCTGAGAAGAAGAAGGGATTCTGGACTTTGTTGAAAGAGTTGTTTAAGTAAAGAAAAGGGAGGTTTCTACTGATACACAGAAGAAACCTCCCTTTTCTTATAGAGCTATATTTTACTTGGCTCGACAATATCTTTCCGTCTGTAAACACTTAAGATAATCCCTAAAACGGCGGAATAAAAAATCAGTGTGGTTCCGCCATAACTGATAAAAGGTAAAGGAACATTTATAATTGGTGCAAACCCTAAGCCCATTAGTATATTCCATAGTGCTGGAACCGCAATTAAGGTAGCACCCCCAACTACTAGTATCCTTCCATAAGCGTCCTTCGTCTTGCTTGCATTTTGTGAAATTTTCCATATGAACACGATTAATAACATACATAGAAATATCCCGAATGCCCAGCCGAGTGAGTAAACAAGATAGGGAAAAGCGAAATCTGTGTGAGCATCTGGTAGGGATTGAATGGCGCTATCCCCATTTAGACCTTTTCCGAACCAGCCTGCGTCAGCAAGAAATCCTTTGATTAAGATGTACATATACCCCGGTCCATTTACATATTCTTCAGGGGAAAGAAAAGAAAATAATCTTTCCCTTAAAAGGCTACCACGAGAGCTGATTAAAATCGGTACAATAAAAAGTAGACACGTGGTCAAATTTGCGGTGATCATGATAACTTTGCTCTTTTTCGGTATATGGGAAAAAGTGAACATCATTAGTACACAGAAAAAATAAAAAATACTGTAAGGAAAGGAAGGAAGCATCATGTAAAGCATGAAAGGTATCCAGAATAGACCAAACATCATTCCTTGTCTCCACCCGTTAAACAGGTCAGATTTAGTGGAAATACCAGACCACGCAAGGAAAAACAAAAGCATGGAAATGGTAGCCACATCCACCGTAAATCCGCCAAACGAAATCCATCTCTTGACTCCTCCTGCTGAAATGCCGAATACAAGAAGGTATAGGAGTACAAGCACACCACTACTATAAAAAAGAAACCACCAATTTTTCAGTTTCCTATAATCAAAGAATAGAAACGAAATCAGGACGATTGTTCCCAGGCTGAACCAGATTGCCTGCTTCTCCAAAAATAAAGAGCCTGGTGCATTCCCGATTAAGGGGAGAAAGCTTATCGCTCCTATAATGGTAAACAGAATAATGAGCATCCAGTCCATTCTCGGTTTATGAAGCTTATTTAATTTCTCCCCGATTGAATAAGGATTCCCCATTTCTTGAACGGCCTTTTCCTCTGCTTTTTCTTTGGAATCCTCACGGTTTTGGAATGACTGGCTTAGTTCTAAGAGGTGATGATGGAGCTCTTTTTTTATCATGCTGTGAGCATCTTTCGATTTTACTTTTGACATTACTTTTGTTAAAAATTCATCAAAGATGGGCGAACTCATAAGGAAGCCTCCTCTAGTAAGTCCTTTAATAAAAACGGTTGTTTGGCATACCCTTTTTTTGTGGCGGCTGCCAAGTGTTTCCGACCTTTTGCAGTTATTGCATAATACTTCTTATCCTCTCTCCACATAGAGACCAAAACTTCTTTATTCTCTAACAAATGTAAAAGCGTATAAAGCTGTCCTTCATTGTGCAAAAAGCTATGTTCTTCTTTTTGGAAAAGCTGTGTGGAAATCTCAAAGCCATGTTTGGCCTCCAGGTGTAGAGATTTCAAAATTACAAGGATGGTATCTTCGCTAAATGACTGAAGGGAAGAGGAGGAAAGCTTTGCCTGTATCGCTTCGTTTACTCTAGTTTTCCTTTCATCCGTAAAAGTGAGATCCTTGAAAACATTCTTCTTCATAGACTTTTTAAAATTTAGAAATGGATCATTCATTCTCTATACCTCCTCCATCATATTTTCTTTTAAAATTTCTCTTGCGCGTTTAAGTCTTGTTTTTAATGTGTTGACATTTACTGAAGTAATAGCGCTTATTTCAGACAAAGGGAGCTCCTCATAGTAATGAAGGATCACCACTTCACGGTATTGTATAGGTAATTCCATTACTGCGTTGGTAAGGCTGGCTTCCTCACTTTTAGCTATTACTTCAAGCTCTACATCTTTTGCTTTGGAGGGTATATAGTTCAATATTTTCTCATTGAGTAGTAGCTTTCGATAATGCCAGCTCTTTAGATAGTCTTTGCAATGATTACTGGCAATGCGGTAGAGCCAAGTCTTTATGGAAGACTGGTGATGGAACTGCTCTATCTTTTCATAGCATTTAATAAAAATCTCTTGTGTTAAATCCTCGGCTATCGTCCTGTTCTTTACATATGTAAAAACAAGATGGAGAACCGCGTCCCCGGTCTCATTCATTAGTTCTTGGATAAGTTGTTCTTTATCTATCACATTTTCCTTAGAAACAACTACATGTTCTAGCTCATTCATGTACACATTCCTCCTTTCTCCATTTTAGACGATGCATCCACTGTTTGGGTTTGGAAAAAATATATAATTTTATTGAAAAGGAAACTAAAAGAGCCAATCCCGTCAAAGGATTGGCTCTTCTTCTGTCCTACAACACTCTATCAATAATCTTCTCAAACTCATCACTCACAGATCTTCTGTCATTCAAAATCTGCTCATTCTTAAACGTCACGCTGCCTCTGTTTTTATCCAGATTCAACTTATCCACAACTGAAGAAAATGGAGTCTTCCGCAGTTTATCCACATCAAACAGCACTGTCGTTTCTACATCCCCTTGGAAAATGTACACCTCAATTTCTTCTAGTCTCTTAAAATATTTTCCGAACGTAGGGACGAATTCGTATTGTTGGCCGAATACTTTTTCCGATTTTAGGTTGAAGGGAAGCTTCTGGCTTTCCATCTGACGGAACTTAAGTAAAATTAGTAATTAATGGAATTTTACTAATAAGTACTTTGTTAGGAGAATTACTTTGACACGCACAGTAATATGTTGTAAATTATAACCAGGAGGTGATGAGATGTGGAGAATAAAATATCGACTGATTTAATACGGGGGCATACGGATACGATCATTTTGAATGTGCTTCGCCAAGGGGATAGTTATGGTTATCAGATTTATAAGACCATTATTGAACTAAGTAAAAATCAGTATGAGCTGAAAGAGGCAACGCTTTATACAGCTTTTCGTCGCCTGGAGAAGGAAGGGTTTATCGCTTCTTATTGGGGGGATGAAACCCAGGGTGGTCGGCGAAAATACTACCGGATTACGGAAGACGGTTCGGCACGCTACGAGCAATACAAGAAAGAATGGAAGTTTGCAAAAGAGATACTTAATTACTTGATAGAGGGAGGAATCGAGAATGATGAGAAATAGTTTGGACAAAAAAGTCCAGGCATATGTAGATAGCCTTTTCTCCGGCGTTGGGGAAAGTCAGCAATTATTTGATCTTAAAGAAGAGCTAACAACCAATCTAAAAGAGAAAATCGCGGACTACAAGAAGGATGGAATGGATGAGTCGGCTGCATTCAAAGAAGCAGTGAGTTCCATGGGAGATCTTAGCGGATTGGTCGATGATATGCGCGAAGTCGGGCAGAACAAAGCGAAGCAAGCGGTCTATTCGTCGATGACAGCACGAATCTCAGCGGCTGGTTTGATCACTGGGATATTGCTCATTTTGTTCGGTATTTTGACATCTGCCATGTTGTATTTTATGGATATGGAATTGGAAGCTGTGACAGGGACTGCGATTTTTGTGGTGTTTGGGATTGCCATCATTACGTATAGCGGGTTAACGAGAGAGAGTTCTAAGAAGTATGCCATGAATAGGGTTCGGGCCATTTTATATGCAGTAGCAATAGGGTTGGTGGCATTTAGTTTGTTTGTTGCATTTACAACTGGTTTTGCCACTGGTGAGGTGTATATTGCGATCAGTTCTTTCATGATTTTCTTTTTAGTGGGGATTGGCTTATGGTTAGGGCTTTTATTTACAGGGGCCGATCGAAGAAAGATGGTGGCGTGAAAGTGATATCGCAAGGAATTTGGGTAAGAGAAAACCACCTTCTGCTTCGGTAAAAGAAAAAGGTGGCTTTCCTACTAATAATATTGCATTGCAGAGAGAGGTGTTCGCGCACTTCTCTCTTTTATTATACACCAGAGTATTACGCAGCCACATCCCCTTTGACTTGCAGTAAGTTAGCTTGCTTCAAACGTCTTCTCACTGTAATCCCAATCCAACTTGCCAAGAATGCTTTAATGAGACCTACAACGATGAAAGGATAAACCCCGAATTTCAACGCATCCGCCCATGTCATATCCATCACAAGTTTTAACTGAATAGTTCCCATCACAAGGGTGATGATCATCCCGACTGTGTTGGCGACCATTGCCCATTTTAATGTGAAAGCTGTTTTTTCCAAAATGTAGCCAGTAAAGAATGCAGCTAGTATAAAGCCGAATATGTATCCCCCTGTTGGACCGACCAATACCCCGGCTCCACCCTTCATTTCAGCAAAAACCGGTAAGCCCACTGCTCCGAGCAGGACGTAACAGACCATCGACATTGCCCCGTATCTGCTTCCGAGAATGGTTGCCGCAAGTCCTACCGCAAGTGTTTGTCCGCTTATTGGTACAAGCGGTAAAGGGATTTCCATTTGTGCGAGCACGGCTGTGATCGCGGCGAACATAGCGCATAAAATTAGCCAACGTAATCTTTCGTTTTTTGCATTCATTTGATGTTCCTCCATTTTTGTTAACTTAATAATAAATTTAGTTTACATAAAAGCCCGGGAATTGAAAAGGCTTTTTTTTAGCTGTTTGGTTTACGACTATTCCTACAGGGAACACAAAACGATAACCTATTTTACAGGAGGAGTTCAAATGGCTAAAACAATATTCATCACAGGAGCGGGAACTGGGCTCGGAAGGGGTGCTGCGTTAGGGCTTGCCAAGAAGGGCCATAGAGTCATCGCCACAACGGAACTGACATCCCAGAAAACGGATCTATTGCGGGAAGTGGAGAATCAAGGGCTGGATATGGAAGTTTTCAAGCTCGACATTACCAACCCTCTTGATTTGGAACAGATGGAAAAATACGATTTTGATGTGTTTGTGGCAAATGCTGCAATCAATGAGGGAGGGCCGCTTGGGGAAGTGCCGATGGAAAGATTTCGGGCCCTTTTTGAAATCAATGTATTTGCGACTCTAGAAACCGCGCAGATTGCTGCAAGGAAGCTTGTGAAAAAGGGAAGCGGAAAGATAGTCTTCATGAGTTCCATGGCGGGCATTTCCGCGACACCGTATGTGGGTCCTTACACGGCAACCAAGCATGCATTGGAAGGCATCGCACAGACGATGAAATCTGAGCTGGAAGAGTTCGGCGTGAAAGTGGCGACAATTAATCCGGGGCCATACGCAACTGGCTTTAATAAACGTGCTGCTGAGGAAAAGTGGAAGTGGTTTGATGAAGAAAAGCATTTTACAAGAGAAGCAGATATGATAGAGCAGGAAGCGCAGTTGAAGGAGTTCCATCCTGAAGATATGATTGAAAAGATGGTGGAAATCATTCCAGCAGACGACCATAAGTTCCGCACCGTTTATCCTGAGGAAACGGAGAAGCAGTTGAAGGAGACGGAGCAGGAGCGATGGGATATGAGGATTTGAATGAGAATACTGAAACCGGTGACCTTTTTTAGGAGGGTCACCGGTTATTTTTATTGTTAAGAAGCAATATAGGAGCCTTTCTTTCCAAGATGGGCTTTATTATTGGGAATGAAGACGTCAGTGGGGTGGAATTGGGAGCGGGGATGTTTTCATTCGGGTACGAAGAAAAAAGCCCTCTATAGATATCCAAGGTTCCAACCTCCTCTAAAATATATGGTAAAATAAACCTAAAAATAACTATTAAAAGGAGCAAGCCCTTGACTATATGGAAAGCAACTGAATTTGATGAGTATGAGTTAAAACCATTAACTGTATCAGATATCAAAGAGGCTGAGGAGCGGCTGGAAGTCCGTCTTCCAAAAGCCTATCTAGAACTATTAATGGAACAAAACGGAGGGAATATCAACTATAATGCGCATCCTAGTCCAGTGCCTACAGACTGGGGAGAGAATTTTGTACAGGTAGAGTACATCATGGGGATAGAGAAGGAAAACGGCATTCTAGGAAACTCGTATTTTATTAAAGAATGGGGGTTGCCGGAGGGGCTGATATTATTTAACGGGGACGGTCACTGCTGGTTGGCATTTGATTATCGCAAGGTCCCATCAGATCCGGAGATTGTCTATGTAGAAAGTGATAGTGGAAAGCTAGTGAAGCTGGCGTCATCTTTTGAAGAGTTCCTTTCCAACTTGTATGTAGAGGAAGAGGAGGAGTTTGACTTTGATGGCTCCTTTGAATATAAATTTTATAGTCAAGAAGAGTTTGAGAGGTTGCTAGAAAAGAATGAGTCAGAGGAGTTAGTGATAGCCTTGGGCACCTTGTCGCAAGGAGATGTTGATGAAGAGTGGCTCGGGAAACAGCTGGTGTTGTTGAGCAAGCACCATGATCCATACATTAGGTCGGAGGTTGCAAGCAATGTTTGGAACTACTTAACTTATCGCCTGGACGATGAAACATTGCTTCAATTAATAGAAACTTTCCGGGTAGACACGGACAGCGACATTCGAATGCTCGGCGAAATGATTGTAGAAAAGTTGAACTACTCCTATGATCAATTAAAGAAGGACATTCATCTTAGAGGCATGGTGAGTTTCAGCTTGAACGGTTCTATTTATCACCTTAATAACCATTCTGGACAATGGCACCTATCGGACTCTGAAAGAGATCTGCAGTCATTTGGGACGGTGGAGGAGTTGCTGGAACACGCAGTGATAGAGGGAAAAACGTTGGAACAAATCTGGAATGAAGTGAAGATACTATAAGGATGGTTCTCCTGCTTCTATTTAAGAGGGAGGAGGCCATTCTTTTATTTTTTTAAAACTTTTTTGAAGTTCGCCCGTCTATACAGTGTCAAAAAAATGAAGGGGGAAAGCCGGTGTCATTCTATAAAGAAAATGAGATAGAGGAGTGGTATAGCCAATATCATCAGACTATCTTCAAATATATTATTCTCATGGTCAAGGACAGTCAGCAGGCGGAGGATTTGACGCAAGAGACTTTTTTAAGGGCATATAAGCATCATCATACATTTAAAAGGGATTCTTCCCCGAAAACATGGCTTTTCAAAATTGCACATAATACTACTGTCGATTACATCCGTAAAATGAAGCCGATTAGGTTATTCCATCAAGTATTTAATAAAGAAATGTCAGCATCTTCAGAGGAAATCATCATTCTTAGAGAGAATTCCCGAGAACTTTATGAGGCTTTAAGTAATATGAAAGCATCATATAAACAGGTAATCACTCTTAGGAAGATAAAAGGGTTTTCCATTTTGGAAACAGCTCATATCTTGGATTGGTCGGAAAGTAAAGTGAAGTCAACCTTGTTCCGGGCGATGAAGACCTTGGAGGAGAAAATGAAGAGGGAGGTAAATAATGATGAGAAGCAGGTCAGAGGGTGATTCCCGTTTGGAGCAATCACTGAAGAGGTTGGAACATGATTTGGAGTGGAATCAGGAGCGTGCAGGGTTGGTAAGAGAACGAATCGGTGAAAATATCCGAAGCATCAAGAAAAGGCGAGTTGCCTCAAAACTCCTTATAGCCATCGCAACATTATTACTGGTTATAAGTATTCCAATTATCGTAGTAGACCAACAGGAAGTGGTTGTCAAAGAGGAAAATCTTTATCAAGCAGCTCCAAATACGGAGAAGAATGCCGATGCTGATGGCATTATTCTGGATTCGATTTATCAAGTGTTTCCCCTTAATGCAGAAAAATATATTGATGCTATCGTCGGTGAGCCATTAATTTCGGAGGGAGGTATCTATGGGGCTTACTATTACCAGCTTGGTAACCGTACTCCAGAATTACTTCATATTACTACTTATGAAAATGAGTATCCCATTGAACAAAGGATGGAAATGCTGTTACCACACAAAAAATCCCCCTCAGCATCCTATGAATCTAAAGAAATTCTAGTTGGGACTCATCGGGCAGTATTGACTGTTTCAAACCAAGAATATGGAGGAGTGACACTTCTAGTGGTAACTGACAATTACGTGTACACTTTCTCCCCACCCTTTCAATTTAAGGATATAACTGACAAAGAAGCAGAGCAGCTGGAAGAGGATATAGTCGAACTTGCAAAGCTACTTACTTTTAAATGAAAAAAGGTTCCATTTGCTTTCTAGTGTAAACTAGAGTAGCAGATGGAACTTTTTCACTAACTATTCTTTTGTAGTAAAAGTAAATCCATAAGTATCCTTTAGTTCTAAAAGTATGCTTCTTAGCTGTTGTACCTCCTCATGATTATCAATAATTATGGTTTGGTTATCTTTGTAATGAAACTCCAAACTATCTTTTTTCGTTTCATCATTGGTAATTAAGAATACTTTCTCTACATCTTCCCAGCTGTATAGAATTTTTTCGTCAAATGGCGCATCTACCATTGTAAATCCTGCTGACCCAACAATAGTTATTGGTTTTACACCAATGTACATGAGTGGTAGGGCTATAATGACTGCTAGTAAACAGATACCTACTTTCCATCTGTAAAAAAAATAGGAAGCTATGGATGCTGCAAGTAAAAAGAACCAAGCTGCAGCAAAGTAAGTGTAAGTAATACTAGGTGTCTCTAACATCCATATGGAGCCTTGGTTAAAGATACTTCTTTGTAAAATATATGGAAGTAACCAGATGACTAATGGAGAAAGAACTAATAAAGCGATGGTACTGACAATAAAGTAATGTCTTTTTTCATAGTTTTTACTCAGTTCAAAAACCCCCTTAAGTCTTGTATATTGTTTATTTTCGGATCTTCTTTATACTAAGCACCCAATAACCAATTAGTATTAAAAAGATAGACAGTCCTGAAAGTACAAGGCAACCATATAATACATTGATCTTTGCGTTATCCATCACAATAGATAGTTCGCCGTTTATCACTTTAGGAAAATCAAAGTATGTGAATGGAAGTAAATGAGCAATGTCCATCCCTAATTTAGTTGTGGCGTAATATCCAGAGATATTTAGAAGGATGGAAACCGAAAAAACGGTCAATGCATTCTTTATAAAAGTCGATAAAACCATGGTAAGTGCCAGGACAAAAAGTAAACATAAAACAAAAAAGATCACACTGAAGAGAAGGTACTCCCCTAAAGGGATGAAGTGATAGCCATATCCACTTGAAACCAACCCAGAGTAGTCGGAAGAATTTACGATGTCTTCATGGTTATAATATAAAATCGGGTAAAGCCAATCCCCAAAACGATTGAATAAGCTTCCAATCAAAACAATGATTAAAAATAACCCTACTCCACTAGCAATCGATAATATACTACTTGTCATTATTTTTCCTAAGAAAAGGTTACTTAACGCTAGTGGTTGAGTTTGTAATAAATGTAACGTTTGCTTTTTCCCTCTCTCTGAAGCCAAACCCCCTCCAAACAAGAAGAAACATAAGAGAATAGGAATGAAATAAAGGTAGTACTTGTTAAATAAATATAAAGAAAAAAGACCGCTACTATTTAGTTTTCTATTTTCTTCTTTGAATGTCTGATGGAGCTCCTCATCTGTAAATTGATGATAGATGGTCGGGATAAAGGTACCTGTAAATATAGGTTGAATATTTTTTTTCATCAACCATTCTTTTTCTGTAATACTGGTTTCCACAGTGAATTTTCCGAGATTATCCATTCTGTTATCCAGATAAAAACCACCTGTATCAATTTTCCCTGCAGCAGTATGATTATCAAAGAGTTGATAATCATAAAATGCTGTCCAATTTTTTTGTTCGTATTCCTTAGCTGCTTCTGTTCCTTTTTCTCTTTTTTCTTTAAAAAAATTGATGGATTTCTCGACATCAGCAATAAAGTCATCATAAATAGTTTCTCCTGATTGCTCTTTTACCTCTTCGTATCTATCTATAGCTTCTTCGGAAAGTGCAATCCACGTTTCTGTTTCTTCCATTTTTGACAAATCTTCTAGATACTGTATTTCTTGTGCACTGGATTGTTGGAAAAGAATAAAATAACCAACTGTCACAAATAACAATAATAAAACATTAATCTGTACAAATAGCTTTTTTCTAACTACCTTTCTCCATTCGAAAAACATTAACTTATTTAAAAGCGATCCTTTTTTACTCTTAAAAGGTTGAATGTGGGAAGATTGTTGAGAGAAAGACAAACTTCTTATTTCAGGAATAAAATATGCAAAGAGGATCAATATGAAAGCCCACATAATTGAAAGACAGGGATAATTCCAATCATCGCCAGTAGGTATGGTGGCTGATAAAGCCGAAATACGAAAGAGTTGAAAAGGATTTCCTGCCATCTGTAAAGAGTTATTAAGTTCAGTTAAGCTATAACCAACCATGATAATAAAAGAAGAAAGCATTATGGTTATAAACGTATTCTTAAGTAAGTTACTTAAGAATGTTACCAATGCAAAAAGAAAAATAGCCGCACTGACAAAAAAGATTGCGATTCTAATAATGTAAGTCATGATCGGGAGTATATAGAAAGTTTGAGTGTCTTGTATTAGAATCGGATAGTGTCCACTAAAGGAGTATTCAGAAAAAACACTTGGAATGGCTAAGCCAACAACGATGAATAAAGCCATGAAGATTAAGGTGGCACCTAACAGACTAATATATTTGGAAACTAGCAGTTCCCATTTTCTTATCGGCTGGGTCTGTAAAGTCAACCATGTTTGTTGTTCCCTTTCACTGGTGAATATATTGCCAAATAGCAATAACATTACAAAAAGACCAGCTAAACTGAATGCCCAGTCACTTAATTCCTTTACAATTAAATGGGGAGAAACAGGATACTCTTCATCTTCATAGCTAAGATTGTATGAAATAAACCACTCTGCTAAAGCTTTTTCCATGCTTAATTCTTGCCCTGTTAAGATAGGGAAAGGTTCTCCATATGCTTCGTACTGCTCCACCAATTCTAGAAAGGAAAGCTTTAAGGTGTAAATATCTTCCCACTCTTCTCTTTCCATCACTCTATTTAACTGCATTAATATTAAGTTCATTTCTTTTGTAAGGTTTAATTGATTTTGTTGAATTTCTGGTAGCTCCTGTTGCCTGTCTAATTCTGATAAATCCCTTTGTACTCCATTCACAATTTCTTGGTGTAGTATCAGTTCCTCTTGTGCTCTTTCCAACATTCCCTCTTGTTCGTTAACATTGGATTGAAAGATAGCGACGGTACAAAGTAGGCAAATAATCGATACCCAGAGGAATTTTTTTTGCCTCCATAATTTTTTTAGCTCAAATAGAAATATCTTCATGGTCTGCATCCTTTTTTACAAAGATATTTTGATAACGGTCCTCTGAGCCAAAAACTACTTTTTCTATTTCAGCTATCTTAGTCCCACTTTGCATAAGCAAAGACAGAGGAATATGTATGGAAGTGTCTTTCAGGAACAGGGAGATTTTCTGGTTTGATATAATTTCTACTTCATATAATTCCTTAGTTAATTGCTTATGTGCTTCTGAAACATCATTTACAGTAAGGTGATAACATATCCTTTCATATTGAGAAATATCTTCTTTTATTATTACTCCCTTTTTCAGGAATAAAATCTCTGAAGTGATCCGGTCAATCTCCGATAAATTATGGGAGGATAATAGAACAGTGGTGCCTTCTTTATGTAACTCTAACAATAGGTTGCGCACTTTAATGGCACTTGTGGGGTCAAGTCCATTCAATGGTTCATCCAATATCAACAATTTTGGCTTATTGAGGATTGCCATTGCGAGTAGAAGATGTTGCTTCATCCCTAAGGAATAATTGCCAACGCGTTTATTCAAGTATCTTGTAATACCAATGCGCTCTGCGGTTTCTACAATTTGGCTTTTAGGTAAAGACTGCACTTCCGCAATAAATTGCATGTGATCATATCCAGTTAAATAGTCATATAAAACCGTATTGTCTTGCATAAATGCAACCTCTTTAAATAAACTCACATCAGTATTTTTTTTATCTAAAATGCTAATTTCTCCACTGTCTGCCCGTTGTAGATTGGTGATGATACTTAGGAGGGTTGATTTACCCGAACCATTTGGGCCAACCAAAGCGATGATAGAGGATTTCTCAATTTTAAACGAAACATCTTTAAGGATCTTGTCTTTTCCGAATGATTTATTTACGTTATCAACTGTAAGGATCATGGGTGTAGTCTCCTCTTTGATTTTTAAGAAAAATATTAATTGATTTAATAATCAGACATTTATTGCTATACAAAAGGCCCTTATCTTGTCTTACTAGATAAGAGCCTTTAATTTTACCTTAATTTTACCACTCCAGTAGAATAAAAAATAGATATTAAAATGGTGTTGGGTATTGCAAAGGATGTTTATACAGAGTACCAGAGTATATACAACTAGATCCACAACCTGAATTTGTACTTAGGTATCCTCTGTATGTTGCACCATGCTTTCCAATTGTATAGAATTTGTATTGGCCACTCCAAACAGTGGTGCCACTACTCCAATAAATAGTATTAGGTGCCGATTGAGCGGTTACAACATTAGCACTAACATTCGCTGAAAAGTAACTTACAGATAGAGCTAAAACTGCTATTAGACTAACAATCTTTCTTTTCATAGAATTTCCTCCCCCCTTAAAGTGTTTTTTCTTTTTTCTTACATTTTTATACTAAAATAGTAAGATATATAGGTCAATAGAATTATTGGTAAATTTTTATTCTTTTAGGAATAATATGGGTTTTGATAAATACAAGCATTTTATTTGTTTCTTTAAATAAGAAAGACCAAGAGATTGAATAATGTTAAGATAGTTGCAAATCCTAATAACGTACCTAAACTCTTGATTCGCATGAATACTACGTACATTGGCAACCAGTTTTTTCTAGAGCAGTTTTAATTTTTGATACATAAATCCAGTTTTTGTGTCATTACGGCAAAATAATAATAGGTTGGCACATAAAATCTATTTTTGTAAAATTGGGTTTAGAATTTCCTCCCCAAAACCTGCTTCGCCATCTCCATATATTCTTCTAAACCTGACTTGAGTGCAAACTCCGCTATGGCGATCGGGTAGGCTGCTGTCAGTTCTATCACGTGCTGAGCCATTCCTGGCCACACGTATCCACCAGCTTTTTCATAGTAATGAATCAATTCTTTCAGCACACCTTCTCCAAATGTGCGGTAGTGTGCTACAAAGTCGATGGCAATGTCTCCAACGGCTGCCTCGGTCCAGTCGATAAAGCCAGTAACCTTGTTCGCTTCATCAATCAAGATATGACCGGCATGGAGGTCGCCGTGAACAAGGGCGGTTTGTTTTGGCCAGATTGAGTCATTCCCCAACCAGTCCTGCCACCTTTGCCAAAGCTCTGGGTCCACATGAAATTCCTCTTTCACTTTTTCCATTCTTTCCGCCATGTTTTCACGGATTTCTTCCGGTGTTTCAACAGGGAGACCTGCAGTGCGGGCTTCTTCATGGTCGATACGGTGTAAGGATAGCAAGGCTTCTGCAAGTGTTTCGTTAAAACCAGTTGGAACGTTCTTTTCGTCCAGTACCCATACATATGCTTGTGCTTCGGGGTCGACAGTAGCGGCTGGTACTCCGCTGAGTTTTTTATAGGCAATCAGTGAATCCGTGTAAATCAACCAGTTTGGTGCTTCCACACTCAGCTTCGCCCCTACTAAATCAAGGGTACGCTTTTCCTTTTGGGTGGAAGCCATCACATCGTCTCTTCTAGGGAAGCGTAATACCCACTCTGCACCATCAACATCTTCAGCAAATACTACAAGGAAATCCAGTCCGGATTCGTTATAAGTCAGTGTGTCGGCCAGTATATCCAGGCCATTATCTTTTGCAATTCCTATTACTTTTTCTTTAGTTAAAGTCATCTTTCATTCTCCTCTTCATTTTTATTTTGGCGTCCTGTGAGAAGAGTAGATGGGTAGGCAAAATAAAACCATGTCCGCGATTTCATAAAAAAGGCATAACAAAAAGAGGGTAGACTGTCCCCTCTTTTTTCTACAGATCATATTAGCATCGTAAAATAAAGGTTTCCTAAAAGTAGGCAGACCAATCCCATATACCCTGCACACAGGCAGAGCCTTTGAACGTATTCAATTAACGGTTCAAAGCTTGGAATCGAAGTCGCATACTTGCAGTCATAGGAAAACCCTCCATTTCTTTAAAAGTTACTATGAGTGTAGCATGGATGATGGAGGGGAGGCAAGCGAGGTGGAAATTATTCTGCATCAGGCTTCTAAGGTTTCTGTCTGTGGATTAAAATAGAGAGTACAAAGGGGTGATTTATATTGTTGCTTTCACTTTCCATTCTCACTATGCTTTTGGGTATTTTTTATCTTTATTCAACCGAAAAACAACTTGCAAAATGGATGTATCTTTTAAAGCCAGGGACTATGGTCATCATTATTTTAATAGCAACGTTGGGCTTGGATGAATTGTCTTCTACATATAGCTGGTGGATCCTTGCTGGGTTATTATTTTCTATACTAGGTGATATATTTTTGATGCTACCGAAGGATCGCTTTGTATATGGGTTGATATCCTTTTTGGCTGGACATGTTTGCTATGTTGTAGCGTTTTTATATATCCCCGGGGGTGGAGAGGTGGGGACCTGGGTAACTGGAGCGTTACTTTTAATTGCTATTTTCTACCTCTTAAAATTGTCCAAGGGAGTCTTCCATTCAGGGGGCATTACGCTTTTACTTGCGGTTACGGTATATGTAGCGATCATCACGTCCATGGTATGGGCAGCATTCTATAGTCAACAGCTGATAATAATTGCAGGCGCCATCTTGTTTTTCTTTTCCGACGCAATTCTTGCCTGGGATAGATTTGTCGGAAAGCTAACCTATAGAAACTATCTGGTGATGATCCCTTATTATTTGGCTCAATATCTATTTGCGATTTCTTTGCATTGGGTTTAAATTTTTTCATGTAGATGTGCCTTAGCATCGGATAATATCTTTCTTGATGGGAAATGTAAAAGTATTAAAATTTTCATTCTTCATGAAAGGGTGTCCCAATGGAAAGAAGGTTGTTAAATCTATTAAATATACTGTGTATGGTCTCCTTACCATATTTATTTAAAGGTTCAAAAATGAGAGAAAATTTACTGGTTTTTTTCCTAAAGGGAGTTATTTCGATTTTACTTGATTCTTATGTAGTAGGAACTAAAAAAATTGCTTATCCGGTAAGGCCTTTTTCAAAAATTTTCAGTACAAATATTATTTATGATTTGTTGTTCTTTCCAATATTAAGTGTCATTTGGATTAGAATATCTTACCATGATAAATGGAAAACCTTACTACTAAAAAGTATGATTTTTAGTGTTCCAATGAGTTTATGTCAATGGTGGCTAGAAAAAAACTCAAGATTATTTGAGTGGAAAAAATGGTCTGCTTTCCATACATTTGGCAGTATCAATTTTACCTTGTTTTTAGTTAGAGGTATTATTGGCTTCTTAAAAAGAGTAGATGCGATGAAGCAGTAGCGGAAACCTTGATGCATGCCTGTGTGTAAAGTGAAATGAAGCAAGTGTTCATAAGCCTTTTGAAAAATGCCTTTGAAGCGATGCCGCGTGGCGGAGAGGTAACCAGCTATCTAAAGGAAACAGCCGATTGGTTTTTGTAGAATTTGAAGATCAAGGGGTAGGCACCTCTCCTGAAAAGATTAAGGAGCTGGGGAAACCATTTTTTACAACAAAGAAAAAGGAACAGGCTTAGGCCTGCTTGTTACAAATAAAATTATAAAAAATCATAATGGCCCTCTTAATTATGAGAGTGAATTGAATAAAGGAACGGGTGCAAGAATTACACTGGAAAAGACAGCGGAAGTGAAGCTTGCAGCAAATGTGATGGAATAGAGGAGAGTGCTGGGATAGTGAGCACTCTCTTATTTTTGTTCTGAAAATCCACTTGTCAGCTTGGAAGCTAGCGCTTTGGATTCTGCTCTTCTAGTGCGTCGTGCTTTTGCCCGTTCTTCCCCGGTTTTGTTTAGGTACAACTCTTCTTCTGTTTCTGGTGAGATAGAAGGTACTGGAGCAGGCTTTCCTTGATCATCTAGTGCCACAAACGTTAAAAAGGCTGTCGCTGCAATGTTCTTGGTACCTTTTGTTAAATCCTCCGCTGTCACTTTGACAAAGACTTCCATGGAAGAATTCCCGGCCCATGTTACAAATGATTCAAAAATTACAGCATCTGTCGGTCGGATTGGCGATAGGAAATCCACCGAGTCCATCGAAGCTGTTACGCATTCGCAGCGGCACAAGCGGGCTGCAGAAATAGAGGCAAGCATGTCCACGTCAGATAACAGTTTGCCTCCGAACAGGGTGTTATGGTTGTTAATGTCGTTTGGAAACACTCGGCTGGTTCGAATGACACGGGTATCTTTGCAGGTTTTGTTCATTGGGATTCTCCTTCAATTTGTTGTAGATGAAGTTATTTTAGCATTATTTTCCTTGTTGCCAAAATGTGAACTGTTTTTTCGGTGAGCTTCCTTTATTAAAATTGCAGTCCTAGAGGGTATAATAGAAGCAACAACAAGACAGATGAAAAAGAAGGGGATTTGATGAGCAAAGTAAGTAAAATTGGTTGGAAGTTTGATAATAGCTATGAATCATTGCCTGAACTGTTTTTTTCTAATATGGAGCCAAATCCAGTGGAAGCGCCTAAGTTGATTGTGTTTAATGAATCTGTGGTAGAAGAACTTGGACTTCGTGTGGATGCATTAAAGGCGTCGGATGGTTTAAACGTTTTTGCGGGCAATACGATTCCAGAGGGTGGTTCTGGAATTGCCCAAGCATATGCGGGCCATCAGTTTGGCAATTTTACGATGCTTGGGGATGGTCGTGCATTGTTGGTTGGGGAGCAAATTACTCCAAGTGGGAAAAGATTTGATATTCAGTTGAAGGGGTCAGGACGTACTCCATATTCCCGAGGTGGAGATGGTCGTGCGACTTTAGGGCCGATGTTGCGCGAGTACATTATAAGTGAAGCAATGCATGGGCTTCGGATACCGACAACGCGTAGCCTGGCAGTTGTTACGACGGGAGAAGAGGTGTTGCGTGAAGGTCTGTTGCCTGGAGCCGTGATGACCCGCGTTGCATCCAGTCATCTCCGTTTTGGAACATTTCAGTTTGCAGCGCAGTGGGGAGATATGGAGAAGTTGCAAGCGTTGGCGGACTATGCAATGAAGCGTCATTATCCAGAATTGGAAGCTGGAGATTATCTTGGCTTTTTTAGAAAAGTGATGGAGCGACAGGCGGAGTTGATTGCGAAATGGCAGTTGGTCGGTTTTATTCATGGCGTGATGAACACTGACAATATGACAATCAGCGGGGAAACGATTGACTATGGGCCATGTGCGTTCATGGATGTATACGACCCGGCGACTGTGTTCAGCTCGATTGATGTGCAGGGGCGTTATTCATATGAGAACCAACCTCGAATTGGTGGCTGGAATTTGGCACGTTTTGCAGAAGCATTGTTGCCGTTGTTCGATGAGGATCAAAAGCGTGCTGTTGAGTTGGCGCAAGAGGAGCTATATACGTTTTCCGATTTGTACAAAGGGCACTGGCTGGCAGGTATGCGTGAGAAGCTAGGGTTGTTTGGTGAAGAAGCTGGGGATGAAGCGTTGGTGCAGGGGCTGCTTGATGTGATGAAGGAAAGTAAGGCGGATTTTACGAATACGTTTCGTGAGTTGACGTTGGGTGAACTGGACTTGGTAGAAAGGCCAGCTTTTGGTGAGTGGCATTCGTTGTGGCAGGAGCGTTTAGGAAGGCAGTCTGAAAGTGCGGAAGTTGTGCGGGAGCTGATGCAGAAGAGCAATCCTTCTATTATCGCGCGCAACCACCGGGTGGAAGCTGCTTTGGAAGCGGCTGTGGAGCATGGGAATTATGGTGTGATGGAGAATTTGGTGAGGGTATTGCGTGATCCGTTTGCTTATTCGGATGATCAGGTGGATTATTGTGTGGCGCCGGGTGCTGGTGTGTCGGCTGGTTACCGGACGTATTGTGGGACGTAGGTAGCCTCTCTCCGCCCGAAAAGCAAGGGGAACAGCAAAAACGGTAGTAGAGAGGCGGTCTCTCCGCCCGAAAAGCCAAGAGAATAGGAAAAACGGTAGCAGAGAAGCGGTCTCTCCGCCCGAAATACAAGGGGAACCGGAAAAACGGTAGTAGAGAGGCGGTCTCTCCGCCCGAAAAGCAAGGGGAACAGCAAAAACGGTAGCAGAGAGGCGGTCTCAACAACCAAATGCAACAAGCATCTCGCTCTAGCCAGTTTCCAGATAATATAATAACCATAAAATGATCATCAGAGGTGAACTCATGTCAAAAGAGTCATTTACCTCCATAGAAGAATATTATGAAATCCGCGAATCAAGTGACCATCTGTACGAATATATAGATGGCTCTATCTTCATGTCTCCATCTCCGTCCACCAAACACCAACGCATATCAGGACGGCTTTTAGTAAAATTAAGCAATTATCTCACCCAGAAGGCTGACAAGTGTGAAGTGTTTGCTGCTCCCTATGATATTGAACTTTCCAAAGAAGGCATGGAAGGGACTAAAATAGTCATTCCCGACCTAGCGGTAATGTGTGATAAAAGTGGATTCACGGATACAAAATACGTTGGCGTACCAGATATGATTGTTGAAATTTTAAGCCCCTCCAATCAATCTCATGATCTTATTACAAAGCTTAATCTTTACATGAAGTATGGAGTAAAAGAATACTGGATCGTAAATCCAATGCTTGATTCCATCATAATCTACTCCCTTAACAAAGAGGAAGTATATGAACAATATGCTATAAAAACAGATCTAGGGACAATTACCTCAAAGCTTTTAAGTGGATTTCATCTTGAACTAGAACATATCTTCCAATAAAAAAAGGTCAAGGACACCCCATCCTTGACCTTCCTTATTTCCCTTTAAGTCAGCTGCTGCTCGGCAAACTCGCGATACAGCTTATGCGACTCCACTAACTCCTGGTGAGTACCCATCCCGGTGATCTCACCTTTTTCAATGAAAATAATCTTATCCGCATTTACAATCGTAGACAGTCGATGGGCGATGACAAATGTCGTCCGTCCTTCCATCAGTCTGGTCAACGCTTGTTGCACAATTCCTTCTGATTGACTATCTAGGCTCGCGGTTGCTTCGTCCATCATCAAGATTTTTGGATCTCGCAAAAAGGCACGGGCAATTGCGATACGCTGACGCTGTCCACCTGATAGCATGACCCCGCGTTCTCCCACTTCGGTATCAAGTCCTTTTGGAAAATCTTGAATGAACTGATCGGCATAAGCCATCTTGGCCACTTCCCATAAGCGATCATCCGTCAAAGAATCCTTATTTTCCAAGCCGTACGTCAAGTTATCCCGGATGGTTCCGGCCATCATCGGGCTGTCCTGGGAGACATACCCGATTTGCTGGCGCCAAGCTTTCATGGATAAGGAGCGGATTGGCAAAGCGCCAACGAAAATCTCCCCGTCTGTTGGCTCATAAAAACGCTCAAGCAAACCGAATAGAGTACTTTTTCCGCCGCCGCTTGGTCCTGCAAAGGCCACCATCATGCCGGGCTCTACGTCAAATGAGACATTGCGCAGGATAGGCTCGTCCTCGTTATATCCAAAGGACACACCTTTAACAAAAACAGGTTGATTGGTGATATCGGCCGCCAAGCCCACTTGTCCTGGCTCATCTTCAATTTCCAGGATATCAATGATTCGTTCCGTCGCACCCTTTGCTTTTTGCAATTGGGTGAAAAACATTGTAAAGGATGTGATTGGAAAAATTATTTGGAACAGGTAAAGCAGGAATGCAACAAGTGCTCCGGTTGTCATGGTTCCTTCAGATACACGAATTCCGCCGTACCCGATAATGACCACGATAACGAGCATGACGACCATATACATAAGCGGTCCGATGATGGCAAAGATGCGCGCTTCTCGTAGACCAAACGTCAAAAGCGTACGGATGCCTGACTGCCCCTTTGCTTCCTCAGCCGTTTCAGCATTGGATGCTTTCATGAGACGGATTTCGCTTAATGTTTGCTGGACGCTGCCGGTGAAATTGGCCGTTTCATCTTGCATGCCACGAGAAATTTTCGCCATTTTCGTACCAAGTGGGATCATGACCAGCGTCGTTACAGGAACAGAAATCAGCATAAGTAAGGTCATTTTCCAATCCATGATAAAGAGGATGGTAACGGCGCCGATAATGGTGATGATCCCAGTAATAAACTGAGGGAAATGCTGTGAGATTAAATCTTTTACAATCCCGGTGTCGTTAACCACACGGCTGACCGATTCTCCGCTTGTCTTTTTGTCAAAATAACTGACAGGAAGGCGGATGAGTTTGAACCACATTCTTTCGCGAAGGCCGGCCACGATGCTTTGGCCAACATAAGCGAGGGAGTAGGTGGAAAGTCCGTCAATAACAGCTTGGACAATAAAGACAGCCGCAATGGCAACAATCAGTCCGACACTGAGCGATTCCATGGAAAAGCCGTCGACAAGTTGCTGAGTGAGCAATGGAATGGTTAATCCGACCATTGTGGTGATAAGGCTGCCAACTAACCCGAGTGTCAGTGCAACTTTGGGAATGTTGGTCGACAGAATGAGAGAGATGAATTTCTTTAAATTTTTATTTTTGGCTGGTTCCATTTATTGTGATCTCCTTTAAAAAGGTTTGTTTGATAATTGTACGTTTTTAAGACAAGTAAGTTCCTCTATCATTGTGACAGATTGAGGAACATGTTTCCAATTTTTAAGTTGACAATAGTATATCAAGAATCAAATGAAAGACAAAAAAGGGAATCAGTGGTCTGATTCCCTTTCGAAGTCGATATGCACCTATGCCCTTCGCAGCCGATAAACTTCATACAGATTCTTCGTCACAACCTTCAACACCGAATACACCGGGACAGCCAACAGGATTCCGATAAACCCATACAGCTTTCCTGCTGCCAGAAGAAGCAGGATGACTGTTAAAGGGTGAATGGACAGCTTGTTTCCGATAATTTGCGGGGATACCAGATTTCCTTCAATCTGCTGGACGACTGCCAACAGTATCAAGATTTTCACGACCATAAATGGATCTGTCATCAATCCGATGATCACTGCGGGCAGTACTCCTAATGCAGGACCGATAATGGGGACGACAGCGGTAATCACAATGAACAGGGCCAACACTAAGGCATAATCCAATCCGATGATGAGATAGCCTATGTACATGAGAAAGCCGTTAACCAATGCCACGATCATCTGCCCGCCAATGTAGGTGGATAAAGTTTTGTCGATATCGGTCAACAATCTCTTGCCTTCGTCATGGTGCTTATTCGGCAGCATTTTCAAGATAAAGGGCAAGAGTTTATGGCCATCCTTTAGAAAATAGAACAAGATGAACGGGACGACCACAAGGATGGTCACAAAGTTGGTGATGGAGGAAATGATGGTAGATACGTTTTCTCCGATGCGCTGAGACTGTTCTTTTAAAAAGGCTAGTCCTCTCTTTTTGGCTTCCACATAAGAGATGAGACCTAAGCTATTGTCATCCATCAGTTCTTTTGTTTGTTCTTCATTTTTTTCAAGAAAAGCCGGAAAGTCCTCAGCAAACTGGACGACCTGCTCCTCGATTTTTCCTCCAACGGAAAAGCCGCCTAAAACCGCACTTCCAATAATAGCTGAGAATACAAGAATGATAGCCAAAGTACGCGGTATATACTTTGACTTTGCGAGGAGATTCACGAGAGGCTTTAGGATATAAAATAAAAAGCCTGCAAACAAGATAGGGAAGAACAGGGTTGTGATGAAGCTGATTATTGGATTTACTATAAATTGCACTTCACTTAATAGAAAAACGATTAATAATACTAGAATGATACCTGTTGCATATTTAAAGAACGGGTGTCTGATCCACATGATATTCCTCCAGTTAAAGTAATAGTATGGTTATTCCCTAGAATAGAGGTGGATGAAACGGGTAGTGTGAATCGTTCACTATGTATTGATTTAAAAAGGGACAGATGACATTTACCTGTCCCTTTTGTCATTACCTCGCAAGTCCCCTTTCAAAAGCAGCCAAATGATTGACCGACGCATCTCGTAACCTGGTAAATACAATTCTCATATCATTTGGAATGTCTAAAGCTAGGAATTTCTCATACATGCCAATGTTTTCGATTTCACCTTCCACGCCAGCTGCATAGGCATCTTTTATAGATGGAGGTGTGGTGACGAACTGTGGGGAGATGTCTTGCGGAACAGGAACTTGATATTGTTGGAATAAGGGCAGCAGGGCACTAATGTGGCGCAGTTCGGCCTCTTGTATTCTTGCAAAAGTACGGATATATCCATAGGTGCCAAGGATCCGGTTGTAGCGTGCTTGAGCGAGATATTCATCCTGCAATGTATAAGTAAGTATTTCTGGAAGAGTTAATGATGCGGCATTTAGAGCACCTTTAGCCCCGTAGGTATCCAATGTTTGGCGATAAAAGTAGTAAGGATAAAACATGATGTACCTCCTAGAAGTATTAATTACATAGTATATGCGCCTACGGAAAAGAGGTGTAGACATACAAATTTAAATAATTGCTTTACTTCCCACACTTTCATACTGTATGATACATAGTATAAAACATACTGTACGACATATAGTATAAAAAGAGGTGAGCAGATGAGCGATGGATTGTTGCAGTCATTGACGACAGAATTAAGGCGGGGGACTTTGACATTGGCGGTTTTAAGCCAATTGAGAACTCCGCAATATGGATATTCTTTAGTGCAATTGCTTGAAAAAAGTGGGATCACCATTGAGCAAAGTACACTTTATCCGTTGCTTAGGCGCTTAGAAAAGCAGGAACTGGTAACGAGTAGTTGGGACAAAACGGAGAGCAGGCCCCGCAGGTATTATGTTTTGAGTGATTATGGTATAGAGATTTTCGAGAAGTTGAAAAAGGAATGGGAGAAAACGTCTCAGGAATTAGCGATTTTACTAAGGGAGGAGAATGAGGAAAATGAAACTGATTGAGTTATATATTCAGGAGGTGACAAGAAGGCTGCCTGAACGCCAGCGGGAGGATATCGGGTTGGAATTACGATCCACCATTGAGGATATGTTGCCGGATGACCCTCAGGAGGAAGAGGTAAAAGCAGTATTGTCCGAGCTTGGGCATCCTGCTAAACTTGCCAGCGGCTATCTGGATAAACCGATGCATTTGATAGGGCCTCGATTTTTTGATGTGTATGTTAGTTTGTTAAAGCTGATCATTCCGATTGCGATGATTTTTTCCTTTTTAGCCGTGACATTCAGCCATGTTTTTTCCTACAGCGGAGAAGGAGAAGTGATTTCGTCCTTATTGAGTATCATAGGAGATGCGACTTGGAACAGTTTAGGGGCAGGAATGCAGACATTCTTTTGGATCACTGTCACATTTGCAATTGTGGAAAGATACGATACATCCAATAAAACCAACCCAATTACGTCCAGCTGGAAGGAATGGACTCCTGACGACCTTAAAGATGTTCCATATATTCCTAAGGAAAAAGCTATCACGAAGGTTGAATTGTTCGGCAGTTTAATTTGGACGGCCATTTGGGTAGCAGGGTATTTTAACGCCAATAATCTGCTGGGAATCTATGAAAAAGGGGAAGAAGGTCTAAAGCTTATCACACCGCTGTTCAATCAATCGCAATTGATTTCCTTCTGGCCACTGGTTATATTGGTAATCTTTTTGGAGCTTGGTTTGGTAGCGTATAAATGGAAGCTTGGTCAGTGGACAATGAAGCTTGCATTGGCAAATGCAGTCGTCCATATGGGGTCCCTTGCTGTATTCATCCTCGTGTTCAGAAACACAACTGTATTCAATCCAGCGTTCTTCGACTATTTTCAAGAGAGGTTTGGCTTTACGCACCAGCTTAATTTAGTTTTTTGGTTGGCGGTATTGATATTTCTCGTTTCTTCGATATCTGATATTTATCAAGGCATTAAAAAAGCAAGACGTTGATATTTCATCAATTAGAATATATGATGGGTGCAAGGGAGTTGGCAAAGAAAGCTAGACTCCCTTGTTTTTTTGTCGAATGAAAGAGGATTATTTAACTTTTTATAGAAGTAGGAATTAATAAATATACATAAAGGGGATTATTTTATGAATGTGAAATTTGTCAGCAATGGAGAGGTTACCAGTTACCTAAAGGACCATAAGGATGAGTTCGAGGCAACTCTGCTGTCAGAGGCTGTAAATGTCGCATCGAAAATCAATGATATTTTGCAAAAGGGGAATATCGATCTTCTTAAAAATGCTCAAACTTTGATTCAACGAGTGGTGGAGCAGAAAGACTCGGAAGTTATTGCTTTTGCTGAACAGGAGGGGGTTGCGTGGGCGAAACACTCCGATTCCCTAACCCTATCATTTAAGCTTGAATGGGTTCAAGCGATCAGAAGAACGCTTTGGAAATACTTAAATAAATATATTGAGGAAAGAGGGGAGTTCCTCTCTCAAGATGATTTCTTTGAAATGGAGAAGAGAATCAATAACAATATCGACTTCTTTTTAAATAGCTTTTTCCTCAGTTATTCCAATTACAAAGACGATTTAATCAGTTCGCAAAGGAAGCTGGTGGAGCATTTATCTGTTCCTATTATTCCTGTTAGTTCGACTGTTGCGGTGTTGCCTTTAATTGGACATGTGGATGATTATAGAATCCGCATTATTGAAGAGAAGGCCTTGATAGAGATTTCGAACTTGAAGTTACAGACACTTGTTTTAGATCTTTCTGGTGTGACAGCTATGGAACAGAGCGTTATCGCAAAGTTTGAGGATATTCTGACTGGGGTTTCGATGATGGGGTGCAAGGCGGTTCTTACTGGTTTACGTGCAGAGCTTGTGAGGAAGATGGTCAGCATGGGTGTGACTTTCCATCAGCATGCGGAGACACATGGTACGTTGCAGCAGACGTTGAGGAAGTATCTTGTTGCGCAGGAAGTTTAAAGAATTCTGGAACCTGTAAAGGGTTCCCGGATTCTTTTTTTATTATTAAAGAAATTATAAAATAATGGAATGATGTATTCGTTGAGATGAAGACCTCAGTGACGAGGAAAAGGGAGGAGAGAGGTCCTCATCACCGTTATGAAGACCTTGGTGAAAATGAAATTTCATTGAAATGTCAAAGATGAAGCGCATAGGCAAGATCCGGCCAAGGCCAATATTTTAAAGGTATGCGAAAAGCGAGAAACGTCCCAAGAGATTAAACTCTTTCTTGGGACGTGGTTTTAGGTCGCATTAACGATTTTGTTCTATGGTCTGATAAACACGTGTTGATTCCCGCAAATGGCTTCCCTTTCAGCTATTGCCCCAATTTTCTGTCCTCAACTTCCGACTATTCTCCTATTGCTTGATTTATTTCGACATCGTGTGATAGCAAATGGGGTAGGTTATCGTCATTTTCAGGACTTATTTCCCGAAAAATAACCCCAAGAGGGATTTGGTTAGTTTTCTTTAATTCTATTAATACAACAATTTTAGCTAATTGCTGCCAAAAGGGGACATGAACATGATTGTGGGAGAAATAATCAGGTTTTATCGAGAACGAGCTGGACTTACTCAGACTCAATTAGGAGAAGGGATATGCACGACAACTCATGTGAGTAAGATTGAGCGAGGAAAGACAGCATATTCTAAAGAGATCATTGCTTTATTTTCCAATAGATTGAATATTAATATTCAGGATGAGTTGGCTTATCTGCAAAAGGTTAAGTTGCTTTTGCGAAATTGGCATAATGCGCTTATCTTGCGACGAGAAACCGAGATTGAGGAGTTAAAAAGGGAGCTTGAGGAATCTACTATTGTTCATGCCTCAAAGTATGCGGTGCGCTATCAACTCTTGATGGCAAGGTACCATTTGTATCGAAATGAAGTAGAGTCCGCATTCTCAATTATTAGTAAAGTAGAAAAAGAGTACTCGGATATGCTGGCGTTTGATTATAATTTGTACCTCCATGTGAAGGGAATTTACTATTTAGCTTCTTTTAATAGTGAAGATCACCAGAAAGCAATCAGTGTATTAAATCAGATTGATCTAAAGGATTATGGAAATAAAGAGTATTATTTTCATTTGGGTACAGCATATTTTTTAATTGATTCTAAGGTGATGTCTTTCTTTTATGTAGATAAAGCATTGCGTCACTTTCAGGAAACGAACAATTATATGCAAACGAACAGGGCAGAAGCGTTGATGTTATTACAGTTGAGCGGGGATATGTACAGTGATTTTCATTATATTGTGGGTAGATATAAGGACTTGATCAGTAATTGTGAACAATATGGGTTGGAAGAAAATAAAGGCCTGTTACTGAACAATCTTGGATATGAATACTACAATAGGGGGTTCTATGAGGAAGCGAAGACTTATTTTGAAGAGGCTCTGTCACTTGCTGGAGAAAATTCAAATAGCTACTTGGTGAGACTGTATAACTTTGTTGATAGTTGTATGGAGGGAAAGCTAGCTAAGAAGCGTGTTCTACAGAGACTCATTAAGGACGGTGCGAACAAGGCAAAAGAAAGCAGGAATACGTTACATATCACGCTCTTTAAATTATTGAAGCTGCGTGTCGAGGAAGACTATGAGGCCTATTATACCTTCATGGAAGAAGTTGCCCTCCCTCAATTTTATTCTGGTAAGCACGTACCATTGATGAAACGGTACGGCAAGCTATTGTTTCTTCATTATATTGGAAGTAATAATCACGAGAAAGCGACAGAGGTATCCTTGTATATATAGAGACAGGAAAGCCCGCACAGGAAAATTGTGCGGGCTTTTGATTATTATTGTTCACTGCCCTCTGTTTGGTGGGCATTAAATTTCCATTCAAGTTCTAAGGAGTCACCTTGGAATTCATTTTGGTCTTCACCGTTGTCCACAAATTCGAAGTAGGCAATAATCTTGTCCGTTTCCCCTGGTTTCAATCCGTCAGGACGTTGGCCGCCACCGACGAAATTATCAATTGTTGTTAAGTCTGGTGTTTCGTTTTGAAGTTCATGAAGAGTCATTTCGGCTACTTGAACACTTGCATTTGCTTGGTTGTTAAGAATCGTTACTTTAATGTGATGTCCAAGATCCTCTACATTAGCTGCCCCGTTCAATTAAGCATCATTCACTGTGTAGCTTGTATCTAATAGGATTTTAGAGATGTCCAAGGTTCCATTGTTCGTTACGTCAAACTCACGTACGATCTCATCTCCAGGTTTCAAGTTAGGAACGTTCACGATCGTTTCCGGATTAACAGATAAGTCCAATGTTCCTACTGCAAATGTGTTATTTGTTACCACTGTGTCGCTGAAATACGCATATGTACCTGCGCCAATCAAAGAAATGTCAAGGGATTGAATGGCAAAGAGATCTATCAAACAAAAGGGGATAATAACAATGCTCCAAACCCTGTCTATGTTACAGAGGAACAGATTGAAGGGAAGTACGCTGATTTTACGATTCCTTATATCGGTTTCCTAGTAAATCTAGCCAGTACTAAAGAAGGCTCCGCTTTTCTATTAGTCGTCGGTGGCTACACAGAAGACGGCTACTACCCAGATCATTACGATAAGCGTTACTACTTAGGAGAGCTGGACCGAGGCGGAGTTCACATCAACTCCAGTATTAATAATAAAGCCGCACAACTTATCACAGACGGCGGTACACATTATGATGTAACGGTAAATGGAATCGGAAAAGCGAAGACAGAAAAGATTTTCTACCGTGCCCTGACACTTTACCTAACACCATCATCAGGCTTTGCGGAAATGCGTCAAGCAGCAATCCAGGCTACTATAGATCTTCATCCTGACAGAAATGGAGCACCATCTTTAGAAGTGCAAGCAGTTATGGCAGCGTATGATGCGGTTGGAGTTCACTAATCTTAAACTATAAAAAAGGACAGTCCCTCTAATCTACGAAACTGTAGCAGGGGGACTTGTCCTTTTATTTGTCTTTTATTACTTTTCCATAGGCGAGTGTCATGAGGGCAAAGAGAATGAAACTAATCATTAAAATAGTGCCACCCACAATATAAAAGATTAGGGTGAATGTCTCTGGTAGTGCACCTGGTTTCAAGAAGTACATCCACATCCCTGCTGTGAGTCCAAAGCTACCAAGGATTGCTGACCACACGTGGAAGGTAGCCAGTTTGGATGTTTTCGGAATGGCAAACAAGGCATAAAAGACGGCAAATGCAAACAAGGAAAGCCAGCCCACAACAAGTATATGAGCATGGATGGCACGGAATGCATAAGAGCCGGCACCTGCCATGTGCCCTCCTATGAATGCGCCGACTACCGCATAAAGCGCAGAAAAACGGATTAACAGTTTGGTTCTGTTCATTTATTCTCTCTCCTTTTGATTCTTTTGTTCTATGGCTTTTGAAGGCCACCAGTTCCAATTGTTCAATAGTGTTACAATTGCCGGCACCAGCATGCCCCTTATGAGAAAGGCGTCCATTAAAATACCTATACAAACAATAAATCCAAACATAAATAGTTCGAGGATAGGTTGTGTCATCAATACGCCGAATGTTGCGGCTAGAATGACCCCTGCAGAAGAAATGACCCCGCCTGTCAATGCCACACCGCGTCTTGTCGCTTCTTTGATGGAGAAGTAGCGATTCTCTTCCTTGATTCTTGATATGAGCATAATGTTGTAATCGACTCCAAGAGCTACAAGGAAAACAAATGCGTAAAGCGGTATTCGATAACTCATCCCCTCAAATCCTATGAATGTATCAAAAATCCACCAGCTTAAGCCAAGTGCAGAAGCATACGATAGCAATATAGTGATCATCATGTAAACTGGTGCTACCAACGAGCGTGTATGGAAAATCAACATCCCGAAAATAACAAGGGTTACAGCGATTACTATCATTATTGTATCACGGTCATTAGTGGACCGTATATCAGTAGATGCAGCGGTTTCCCCGGCAAAATAGATGTTATATTCCTCCGTGTCCAATCCGCTCTCTTTTAATATTTCTTCTTTTGACTCGTTTAATTTATAAAGAAGGTCCATTGCTTCCTTCTCATAAGGATTCATCGTTAAGATGATATCAAACTTTACTGCCCTACCATCTTCACTTATTATGCGACTTCCTTCTAGGCCACCGGTAGCGACAATTTCTTTTTCGGGAAGAGTGGTACTGGAAACACCATTCATTCCGGTGAAACTTTCGTTCAGTGCTTCTATCGCATCAAGTTCACTGCTAGAAAACGTGAAGTCGGACTCCTTTTCCACCAACACATTTACAGGAGCGAGTTCGCCGGCTGGGAATTTTTCTTCCAGTTGTTCAAACCCCATCCTGGATTTCATCTCCTCCGGGAAAGACTGGATAATATTATAAGAGTAGTTGGCATGGAACAGTTGAGAAGCATTTAAAAGTAAAAAGACTAGGACAATCCCCCCTGCAAGAACAGGTCTTTTGGTGACAAACCCGCCAACTTTACCCCAAAAGCGATTCTTCTCTAATGTTTCTTCCCCTACTTTAGGGATGAACGGCCAGAAAGCTCTGCGGCCGAATATAGTGAATAATGCGGGAATCAAGGTAAGTCCTGCTACTAATACGATGGCAATGGTAATGGTGAATACAGGTGCAAAGCTTTTATACGGACCATAGTCTGCCAATAACAATACAAGCATGGCGGCAAAAACGGTTCCACCTGAGAAAATAAGAGGCTCTGCTATTCCGCGTACCGCTTTTCGCATTGCTTCATGTTTGTCATCCTGTTTCCTCAATTCTTCACGGAACCTGGAAAAAACAAAAAGACTGTAGTCAACCGTTGCCCCGAATAAAAGAATCATCACAATGGAGATAGACTGTGCTTCCACGGTAAACACTTCATTTTTCGCCAAAAGTCCAAGCACGCGATCTACAACCTGGTAGACAAAAGCGACAGCCACCAACGGTATAATCGCAAGCAATGGGGAACGATAAATGACAATCAGTAAGATAAGTACTAATGCAATGGTTGAGAATAATAAAACCAGATCGGCATTGGAAAAAATGGCAATGGTGTCAGATGCGATTCCAGCAGGTCCGGTTATCACCATCGTTCCATTCGTTAATGCGTTCTCAGTAAATGTTTCAATGGATTGAACGGTATCATTGACCTCGTCCATTTCCAAATTATCATTTAAAAATAAAGGGAGAACAAGTGTTGTCCCATCTTCCGATAAGAAATCTTTTTTCACCTGTTCCGGAAATTGATGGAATGGGACAGCAGATTGAATGGTTTTCAGTGTGGAATCTTCCACCATCCATTTGCTGATTTCATCCACTTCTGTATAGCTTTGTGTATTCCATCCCTCTTCGTTATAAAATACAAGTAATGCGAACAGCCCATTGTCATCGGGAAAGTAAGTGTTGAATTTTTCACTTGCAACAACGGATTGTGCCTCTTTAGGCAGGTCGTTCTCTCCCGTGTTCACTTTGTAGTCATTGACAGAAGGGGCTGCGCTCAAAGCACCGGTAAGGATGATCCAAGCAAGCAGAATCACCCAAACTCCTTTTCTGTGAGATGCGTATTTTGCTATTCTTTTCATAAGTACCCTCTTTCTCTATTCGTTTATTAATAGTGCTTAACAGTATAGGAACGATGCAAGAATAGCATTCGAATGTTAATGAAATGTTAACGAAAAATGCAATTTGATGTGTTAACGCTTTGTTAACATTTTTATGAAATAATGGGGTAAGGAGTATTTTGTGGAAAGGAAACAATCATGAAAATATTAATAGTAGAAGATGATATTAATATAAGGTCCATTATTCAGATGTATATGTCTAAACAGGGGTATGAAACCGTTCTGGCAGGTAATGGCGAACAAGCACTAGAGCTGTATGATGAGGTAAACCCTGACTGTATCATTTTGGATCTGATGCTGCCGGAAATGGACGGCTGGGAAGTATGCAAGTTGATCCGTCTAGATGACCCTGTCATCCCCATAATTATGCTAACGGGAAAAGGGGAAAGCTACGATATCGTAAAGGGACTGGAGCTCGGGGCTGATGATTATATAGTCAAACCCTTTGATCCCAATGAATTGACTGCAAGAGTAAAGGCTGCATTAAGACGAGTGACACCGGTCCATCAGGGAAGGGATATCATTCATTTAAAAGAGTTCATGCTTAACCTGCAAGAGTTCAGGTTGAGAATTGGCGGCAAGGATGTAAAGCTTGCCCCTAAGGAACTAGAGTTGCTTTATTATTTTTCCTATCATCATGATCAAGTTTTATCAAAGCAACAACTGTTAGACAAAATTTGGGGCTATGATTTTGATGGAGATCCGCGAACCATTGATGTTCATATTAAAAGGGTAAGGGACAAACTAGCTTCTAGTGGTTCTGCGTGGTCCATCACAACTATCCGCGGTGTAGGTTATCGATTTGAGGAGAAGCTTCATGAATAAAATATTTTATAAACTATTCTTTATCTATGCGTTGATCATCTCGAGTTTGTTTATCATTTTTGGACTTATCTTTTTATATCTGTTTCATGTTGATCTTTATGAGGATTTTGAGGAAACCTATACCCATCAACAACAACAGATTACCGAGTTGCTCACAGCAAGAAAAGAGTTTGGGTGGACGGAAGAAGAGACAATGGTCGCAATTGAACCGACGTTAGTTGAAAAAGACTTTCATGTTTATTTATTCGATGTGGATGGGGAGAGGATCTTTAAGAATGGGTCCTTTGAACATGAGGAGATAGACAAGGGGTTATTAGAAAAGGCAAAGTCCGGAGAGTATGTTGCAAAAGGGGGCTGGACTAACGGGGATTTAAGTTATGTGATTGCTTCGCCAATAGAGCGCGAATTGACTATGGTGATGATTTTTCATGATTTAAGCCATGCCTATCAGCAGGTTTTGTATATGATATTGCTTACATTTGCCATTACCATTGCCATTGCGGGCATCATCATATGGTTTCTTTCTGCCAAAATAACTGCTCCGTTAAGGGATATGAACGAGATCGCTTTAAAATATGCAAAAGGGGATTTCTCACAATCTGTACAGATAGCGTCTAAAGACGAAATTGGTCAACTTGGAGAAAGTTTCAATCATATGGCAGCAGAGCTGAATTCCTTGGAGGAAACGAGAAAAGATTTTATCGCCAACGTTTCCCATGATTTACGGACACCACTCACTTCTATTAAAGGATTTTTGATTGCCTTGTTGGATGATACGATTCCAGCCAATCAACGAAAAGAATTTTACCTATTGATGAAGGATGAAACGGAGCGAGTCATCAAGCTTGTCAATGATACCCTTGATATGTCGCAGTTGGAGGCTGGTCAAGTGACGTTAAGGCCCACTTCTTATAATTTGACGAAGCAGCTGCAGTTGATTGCTGTGAAGCTTGAACCTCATCTTGCCAATAAGAAATTGGAGATACAGCTCATTCCTGACAATCAGGAAATCATGGTGGTTGCTGACAGAGACCGAATCGAACAGGCACTCATCAACCTTTTGCAAAACGCCATTCAGGTGTCATCCACTCACCAAGACATTCAAGTGTTTCTGGAAAAGGAGGAAGAGGAAGTCGTTATAAGAATTCTGGATCACGGTGAGGGAATAAGTGAAGAAAATCTTAGGCGCATCTGGGAACGGTTCTATAAAACCGACAAAGCGAGGTCCGGCAAGACAGGCATTGGGATCGGCCTGTCCATTGTGAAATCCATCATGGATTTACATGGAACAACTATCAAAGTAGAAAGTAAGGTCGGAGAAGGAACGGTGTTTAGTTTTGCATTGCCATTGATGAAGCAAGAGTCGGATCATGAGAGGTAGGAGTGGAGTAGTCATATGTCCGACTTGTTTCATTTGGGAGAAGCTGTCTGTCACCCGTAAACGAACTGTGATAGGATAATAAAAAATTATATGATTTTCACAGGGGATGACAACATGCTGGAAGGTAAGATTATCAAATTTTATCGGGAATTTCAGGGATTAAAGCAAAAAGATTTAGGAGATGGAATTTGTTCCAGTACCCACATCAGCAAGATAGAGCGGGGCCTGACGGAGGTTTCCGGTGAGACGATTGATTTTTTATGCAAGCGGCTTGGAATTGAGATGGAAGCAGAAATAGAGAATTATAGGGAAATAGAACAGCTATTGAAAGAGTGGCAGGATGCTATTGTAAAAAAACTTAAGCCAAGAGTGGTCTCTGTGAAACGCCAGCTTGAGGGCTTCAACCTTTTACATATGCAGGATTTTTATCGCTTATATACCCTCCTCTTGACTAGATACTATCTATTTATTGGCAAAGGAAGAATGGCGGACGGTTTGATAGAAGAAATGTCAGTCTGGACGGACCTGACCCCTTATGAAAAGAATTTGCTCTTACATGTAAAAGGAGCCTACCACTTATCTGTGAAGAATAACTACGTAGAGGCACTCGCATGCCTGAAAGAAATTAACTTAGAACACTACCCTAATCAAGAGTACTATTATGATTTGGCTCTTGTATATCACTCACTCAACTCGAGAGTGCTGGCATTTTTCCATGCCAACAAAGCCCTTCAATTTTTCACTAAAATACGCAGTTTTTCGCGTATCATAGAATCAGAAATGCTCATGGTCATTCAATTAGAGCAATCAGAAGACCATCCTACGTTAAGTCAGGAATATCATAGATTAATAGAAATGACAGAAGATTACGGGCTCGAGCATCAAAAGGCCATGCTATATCACAATGTTGCCTATCTCTATTTAAGAAATGCGGAATACCGTAAAGCCGGTCAATTTTATAAAAAATCGATGGATGCACGAGAAAAGAGTCATCCAAATTATTTAGGTTCTTTAGAAGGCTATGTAAATGCCTTGACGAAAGAAGGAAAGACCTCCAAGGAAAAACTCTTATCACTCGTAGAACAAGGGTTGGAGCAATCTAGATCCTCAAGTGCTTCTACATTTATCCACATTTTTAAGATGCATTATTTTTATCTCTCCAATCAAATGGATATGTATTATGCGTATTTGGAAGAGGAAGCATTCCCATACTTTAAAGAAAAAGGCTATATGCTGCTGGTTGAGCACTATGCGGTCGTTCTTTTTGATTATTATATGGAAAAGAATGATATGGAAAAAGCGAACCGCTTTGCTACGCCGGTGATCAACAAATTCCGTCGTAACAATCAGTTTGTGTGAGAGTGATATCCTATATGAAAATAGTAGTGGAACATGGAACCCATTGAAGGTTCCATGCTCCACTTTTTTGTGAACTTCATTTAACATCGCTATTTATCTCCGCGTCAGGCTTTGCTTTCCGCGGGGCGGTGCTTTAACCTCCTCACAACGCTTCAGGGGTCTCAAGTCTACCGCTACCTCCCGCCGGAGTCTTCGCCTTTCGCTCCAATCACCAGCTATGGATTCTAACTATCAATAATATATTATTAACGAAGTCCGTACGCTTTAATGATTTCTTGTGTGACTTTGTTGCCTTTGTCATCCCATGCGGATGCTTTTAGGGAAACGGATGTTGCGGATTTGTTATTGGTGATGGAAGCTGTAAATGTGTCCCCATTGCGGGTTAACTTTACCTTCTTCCATGTTTTCCCCTCATTGAAGGATACCTCAAGTGTTGCTCCATCCACATTTCCATAGCCAATGGCATCTTTTACTTTTTCTACAGATATCTGTAGTTGGGTTGGTCTGTTTAACAAGGCATCACCGTTTACATCAGTGTCAACTTGATAATTGAGTGAAAGAAACGGTAAATCTGTTCTAAATGACTCTTGTTTCTCAGTCCAAAAAGTCCATTCAGTGTGGGTGCGAACAGATGTGTTCCAGCGTTCTGCATCGCGTTTCGCTTCTGAAACTAATCGGAATTGAGTCCGTTCTTCTGGTGCAATTATGGTGCCTGCTATAGATTGACCTTTTCCTTCTTTTACCAATTCGCTACCTTGGTATAATTTATTCGTTTGGTTTTGTACAGAGTTATTATAACCGGTACCACCAGTATTCCCAAATCCTGCATCTGCCCATGCAGGTATATTAAATTGTAAATAATTATTCTGTCTGTTTGGCCCCCAATATCCTTCACCTAATGCAGGGCGAACTACCGGAGAGAACCAATTTTCAACAAGCTTTTGTCCTTTTTCATAAACTACACGTGGCTGGCGAATTTCCCATTCTTCATCAAGGACTTTTGCTTGGTGATACCAATACGTATCCTTTGTGGCAGACACATATTCCGTTCTTGTAGTAGGGAGGGAAATTTTGTATAGGAATCCGATTGCTCGTCTTGTGTACGGTCTCATGTCAAATCGGAACTCTCCACCATCTGTTTCTACATGGGAATTGTAATTTGTTTCAATTATTGTAAGGTCTTTGTTCTTAGGCTCGTATGCCAATTTTTTCGGAACATTGTCTTGATGTACATAATCTAGGTCATAGACGTATGGTGAATCCTTAGTTCCTTCGACTTGTAACTTCACATTTCCGGAACGAACCGCTTTAATTAGTTTGTCTCCTTCTGACTTACTGATAGCAGCGGCAGTAAGAGGCACTTCCCCTACATAAGCATTAAATTCCACATTTTCATAGTTTGCGATAATCAATAGCTTTGCACCTGCTGCAACTGCTGCAGCTGCTTGTTCGGATTCACTGATCGTTTTGCTGCGGTCTACCACAACTGCTTTACCTTTTGCATTCAAACGGTCGTAGTCTGCTTGTGCTCCTTCTCCGGCATAGATTGCCTTCAAGTTATGCTTTCCTTCTAAAAGGGTACTACCAGGCATCACGATATCATCCAGTTCTTTTCCTTTAAAATTAATGGTCAGGTATGGTTTTGCTAAGCGCCAGCGCGTTAGAAATTCAAACTCTCCAAGTTTTGTTTTCTTGGTTGGTGCTGCGTAAAGTTTATCCACCCATACAGGCATTAGATAGACACTGTGTACTGTACCTGTTCCCAGCGTCTGGTAGTATTCCATACGCTGATACATCGGTTCTGTTTTCTTAGGAACTTTGACTGTGATTTCGTTGGCTTTTCTTGCATCCAATTCCACCGTCTTCGGTCCATCGAGAACCACTTCTGGATCACCGACAAGGGCAACCCCTCTATGGTCCGTATTCACATCCACGTCCATCATTGACATCACGGAGTAAGTGCCTTTTTTCAGGCGAAGCTCTCTTGTTCCTGGTACTGCGATAGATTCTGGCTGCATGTTTTCGTTAAACATCACAACATATGCAAGGGCAGGTGAGCCATCGCGGTCTGTAGCATTCAATGTTAGTGTGTATCTTTCATCTTCTTTTATCGTAGCCATGGTTGTGTGGACCACAGTTTCTCCATTGGCACTTGCTGTTAAATGACCTTGGTAGCGTTGACCGCTTTCTCCGTAAGCAGGGTCTACTGTTACTTGAACGTCTGCAGTTCCATTAGACGGAACAGTAACGGTTGTTTGTGCCAATGTCAGCATGCCCTCAGGAGCCGCATTGCCATTTGCATCTGCAAAAGTAGCTTCAAGATCAAGGGTGATGTCTTGGTCGCTTTCATTTGTGTACGTTACTGTTTTCTCTACAGGTGTCGCTTCATCATGCGGCCATTGGAAGAAACCGAATGAAACGGAGCCTGTTGCTCTTATGTCTGTATTTAACGCTTTTACGATATCAATGCGTCCAGTACCGATATGGTATGGTTGGTAGTTTGGTAGTTTTTTCGCAGTATTCATCAGTGTTTCTTTTAATTCTTGAGGTGTGGCTTCAGGATTTTGTTGTAAAAGAATCGCCACTGCACCTGCTACGTGAGGTGTTGCCATGGATGTACCGTTCAAACTTTTATAAGAACCAGTTCCTGATGAGTATTGAGAGCGAGCGGCCATGATTCCTACTCCAGGTGCGGAAACATCAGGTTTTAATGCCATATCCCCAAGTCTTGGTCCTTTGGAGGAGAAGCTTGCCAGTTTGTCTGACTTATCTACTGCACCGATTGTAAGCGCAGCATCCGCAGCACCTGGAGATCCGACTGTTCCTTCGCCGTAGTTATTACCAGCTGCAATAACGAATAATGTTCCATGCTCTTCTGTCAGTGTGTTTACAGCTTGTGCCATCGGATCTGTGCCGTCACTGCCGACAGAGCTTCCAAGACTCATGTTAACAACATCTGCATTTTGAGCTGCCCATTCCATTCCTTCGATGATCCAAGAGGCAAGCCCGGATCCGTTATCGGCCAGCACTTTTCCGACTAGTAATCTAGCATCTGGGGCCACACCTTTATTTTGCCCTTCAGAAGCAGCACCAGTTCCGAGGATAGTAGAGGCTACGTGTGTGCCGTGTCCGTTTTTATCCTGCACTTCTTCACCAGGCACAAAGCTTACTGAATCATCCAGTTGTGGAGCAATGTCAGGGTGAGTCGGGTCAATACCCGTATCAAGTACGGCAACTTTGATGCCTGCGCCAGTTAGACCGGATTCCCAAGCAGAGTGCGTTCCGATTTGTGGCACGCTTTGGTGAAGGGTTGCTTCGACTTTAGCATCCAACCAAATTTTTTCAATTGCATAATCAAGTTGTACGGATTCTGGTTGTGTAGAGTCGGTTTTTTCCGACTGTACATCATTCCAGAAAGTTGTTGCTTCTTCTTTGTTTGTTTCTAAAGCAGCAGCGTTAATACTCTTAAGCTCACGTTGTTTCTTTGCGCCTTTTGGAGCTGCTTTTGTGGAAGAGGCTCTTGCCTTAGTCTCTTGGTATTCGACGATGATAGGAACCGTGGAGCTGTTGGTGTCATCAAATTGGTATTCTACTAGTTTTGTAATGTTGAAAAGGTTGTGGTCAAGCTTACCTTCTGCCAGGTAAGGCATCGCAGCATTCGGGTACACATATGTGTCGTCACCGACAGTGATGACGCGAATTCCATCCCCGTTGTTCTCGGCAGGTTCTACATTAATGACACTTTGTCCAGTTGGCAGAGCGGTTACATGAACGATATCCCCGGTAATTAAGGTGATTTTGGTTTCGCCAGTTCCTAGTTGATCGTTAACGATGGTTGGTTCATTAGCCGTTGTGGAATTGGTGGCTGCCCCAAGTGCCTGTCCCTGAAAAAGGGAAGTGGCAAGCATGAAAACGGCGATGACTGCTATAAAGCATGTTTTAAGTGTTGGCTTTCGCATGTGCATTCTCCTGTTCTAATAGTTGTTTGATAGGTTATGTAATTCTTAGAAGTTGATAGATGGGTAGAGTAGAATAGTTCGGGAATTCACCTCCTAGTATGTTTTGTGTGGGAATTTGTTACAAGATTTTAGTTGTTAATCTTTGAAGAGTAGTAATTTGGGTGATGATTCGTGATGCGAGGTTAATTGAATTGTAAGGGCTGTGTGAGTGTGTTGACAAATGGTGTTTTGAGTAGGTCTGGAGAACCATTTAAAAGTAGAGGAATGCGGAAAAGCGGTCGGAAATTAGCTCTGGAATGTTTCAAAAGTACTGAATAAGGGGTGGTGAGTTGGGGTTTTGAGGAAGGAGGAGGCTAAAAAGGGGGCTGACCCGTTGTGCGTTGGTTCTTTAGAAGGCTATGTCAACGCCTTGACGAAAGAAGGAAAGACCTCTAAGGAAAAACTTCTTGCGCTGGTGGAAGATGCACTTGAGCTTACTGAAGCCTCAAGCGCTACAACATTTATCCATATTTTTAAGATGCATATATTCTACCTTTCGAATCAAAAAGAAAAGTACTATGAATACTTGGAAGAAGAAGCATTCCCATTTTTGCTATATGAAAATAGTTATGGAGCATAGAAACCATTGAAGGTTACCATGCTCCACTATTTGTTTAACGTTAACGAAGTCCGTATGCTTTAATGATTTCTTGAGTGATCTTGTTGCCTTTGTCATCCCATGCGGATGCTTTCAGAGAAACGGATGTTGCAGATTTAGGATTAGTGATGGATGTTGTAAACATGTCCCCGTTGCGGTTCAGTTTTACTTTCTTCCATGTTTTCCCTTCGTTGAAGGAAACTTCAAGTGATGCACCGTCCACATTTCCATAGCCGATAGCATCTTTCACTTTTTCTACAGAGATGGAAAGGTTGGTAGGTCTGTTCAGCAATGCAGCCCCGTTCACATCCGTGTCTACGCCATAATTCAACGTAAGGAATGGAAGCGGAGATTGCCAAGGTTCTATCTCTTCTTTTGCTTTGAAAATCCATTCTGTATTCGTGCTAGTGGAAGTATCCCAACGCTCAGCGTCACGTTTTGCCTCTGTTACTACTCGGAACTCTTGCAGTTCATCCGTTAGAACACCAAAGCCATTGACAGCTTGACCTTTTCCTTCACGGATGAGTGTGTCCCCTTTGAATAGTGTGGTTGTTTGATTTTGGACAGAAACATCATACTCCGTGCCACCTGTATTACCTGAACCTGCATCTGCGTATGCTGGTACGTTAATTTGTAAAGAGTCCCCTTGGCGTTTAGGAGCCCAGTAGCCTTCTCCTAAAGCTGGGCGAACAACTGGTGAGAACCAATTTTCTACAAGTTTTTGTCCTTTTTCATAAACTACCCGCGGCTGACGAATCTGCCATGTTTCATCTAGGACTGTTGCCTGGTGATACCAATACGTATCCTTTGTGGCAGACACATATTCCGTTCTTGTAGTAGGGAAGGAAATTTTGTATTGGAATCCGATTGCTCGTCTTGTGTACGGTCTCATGTCAAATCGGAACTCTCCACCATCTGTTTCCACATGGGAATTGTAATTTGTTTCAATAACTGCAAGATCTTTATTCTTCGGCTCGTATGCCAATTTTTTCGGAACATTATCTTGATGGACATAATCAAGGTCATAGGCGTAAGGTGAGTCCTTTGTTCCTTCGACTTGCAATTTCACATTTCCGGAACGAACTGCTTTAATCAGTTTGTCACCTTCTGATTTACTGATAGCCGCAGCCGTCAGAGGGATATCCGTATATTCTGGTGTATGAACAGATTCGTTGAATTCTAGATTTTCATAGTTGGCAATGATCAATAGCTTTGCACCTGCTGCAACAGCTGCTGCGGCTTGTTCGGACGCACTGATTGTTTTGCTGCGATCTACTACTACAGCTTTACCTTTTGCATTCAAGCGATCGTAGTCTGCTTGTGCTCCTTCACCTGCATAGATTGCCTTTAAGTTATGTTTTCCTTCTAGTAGAGTACTTCCAGGCATCACGATATCATCAAGTTCTTTGCCTTTGAAATTGATGGTCAGGTATGGCTTTGTTAAGCGCCAGCGTGTCAAAAATTCAAACTCTCCAAGTTCTGTCTTTTTAGTTGGTGCTGCGTAAAGTTTATCCACCCATACAGGCATTAGATAGACACTGTGTACTGTACCTGTTCCCATCGTCTGGTAGTATTCCATACGCTGATACATCGGTTCTGTTTTCTTAGGAACTTTGACTGTGATTTCGTTGGCTTTTCTTGCATCCAATTCCACCGTCTTCGGTCCATCGAGAACCACTTCTGGATCACCGACAAGGGCAACCCCTCTATGGTCCGTATTCACATCCACGTCCATCATTGACATCACGGAGTAAGTGCCTTTTTTCAGGCGAAGCTCTCTTGTTCCTGGTACTGCGATAGATTCTGGCTGCATGTTTTCGTTAAACATCACAACATATGCAAGGGCAGGTGAGCCATCGCGGTCTGTAGCATTCAATGTTAGTGTGTATCTTTCATCTTCTTTTATCGTAGCCATGGTTGTGTGGACCACAGTTTCTCCATTGGCACTTGCTGTTAAATGACCTTGGTAGCGTTGACCGCTTTCTCCGTAAGCAGGGTCTACTGTTACTTGAACGTCAGCCGTTCCATTAGACGGAACAGTAACGGTTGTTTGTGCCAATGTCAGCATGCCCTCAGGAGCCGCATTGCCATTTGCATCTGCAAAAGTAGCTTCAAGATCAAGGGTGATGTCTTGGTCACTTTCATTTGTGTACGTAACTGTTTTCTCTACAGGTGTCGCTTCATCATGCGGCCATTGGAAGAAACCGAATGAAACGGAGCCTGTTGCTCTTATGTCTGTATTTAACGCTTTTACGATATCAATGCGTCCAGTACCGATATGGTACGGTTGGTAGTTTGGTAGTTTTTTCGCTGTATTCATCAGTGTTTCTTTTAATTCTTGAGGTGTGGCTTCAGGATTTTGTTGTAAAAGAATCGCCACTGCACCTGCTACGTGAGGTGTTGCCATGGATGTACCGTTCAAACTTTTATAAGAACCTGTTCCTGATGAGTATTGAGAGCGCGCTGCCATGATTCCTACTCCAGGTGCGGTAACATCAGGCTTTAATGCCATGTCACCAAGTCGCGGTCCTTTGGAAGAGAAGTTCGCAAGTTTGTCCGCTTTATCAACAGCACCAATAGTAAAAGCTGCATCGGCTGAACCAGGAGAGCCAACACTGCCTTCTGCACCAGCATTACCTGCTGCAATGACAAACAATGTTCCATGTTCTTCTGTTAGAGTGTTGACAGCTTCCGCCATCGGATCCGTGCCGTCACTTCCGACAGAGCTGCTAAGACTCATGTTAACGACGTCTGCGTTTTGAGCTGCCCATTCCATTCCTTCGATGATCCAAGAGGCAAGCCCGCTCCCGTTATCGGCCAGCACTTTTCCTACTAGTAATCTAGCATCCGGTGCCACACCTTTGTTTTGGCCGTCAGAAGCAGCGCCAGTTCCGAGGATAGTAGAGGCAACGTGTGTGCCGTGTCCATTTTTATCCTGCACTTCTTCACCAGGCACAAAGCTTACTGATTCATCCAGTTGTGGAGCTATGTCAGGGTGAGTCGGGTCAATCCCGGTATCAAGTACGGCAACTTTGATGCCTTCACCGGTTAGACCGGATTCCCAAGCAGTGTGCGCTCCAATTTGTGGCACGCTTTGGTGAAGGGTTGCTTCGACTTTAGCATCCAACCAGATCTTTTCAATTGCATAGTTAAGTTGAACAGATTCAGGTTTAGATTCGTCCGTCTTTTCTGATTGCACATCATTCCAGAAAGTTGTTGCTTCTTCTTTGTTTGTTTCTAAGGCAGCAGCGTTAATACTTTTAAGTTCACGCTGTTTCTTTGCGCCTTTTGGAGCTGCTTTTGTGGAAGCTGCTCTTGCTTTATTTTCCTCGTATTCAACGATGACAGGGACTGTGTTGCTGTTTTTGTCATCAAATTGGTATTCTACTAGTTTTGTAATGTTGAAAAGGTTGTGGTCAAGCTTTCCCTCTGCTAGGTAAGGCATCGCAGCGTTTGGGTACACATATGTGTCGTCACCGACTGTGATGACGCGAATTCCATCACCCTTGTTCTCGGCAGGTTCTACATTAATGACACTTTGTCCAGTTGGCAGAGCGGTTACATGAACGATATCCCCGGTTATTAGGGTGATTTTGGTATCGCCAGTTCCAAGTTGATCGTTAACGATGGTTGGTTCATTAGCAGTTGTAGATTTGGTGGCTGCCCCAAGTGCCTGGCCTTGAAAAAGGGAAGTGGCAAGCATGAAGACAGCGATAATTGCTATAAAGAAAGTTTTGAGTGTTAGCTTTCGCATGTGCATTCTCCTGTTCTGATAGTTGTTTGATAGACTATGTAATTCTTAGAAGTTGGTCGGTAGGTAGAGTAGAGTAGAGCGGGAATTCACCTCCTGAAATGAGATCCGATTGTCTGTCGATGTTAAGAAACGTCTTAGATGTGGGGTAAAAAAATGATCGTGAGTAATTCGTGTTGCGAAGTTAATTGAATTGTAAAGGCTGTTTGGCTGTGCTGACAAATGGTGTTTTGGACGGGTCTAAAGAACTATCTGAAAAGGTGAAAAGTGGGGTGTAATATCGAAAATAACCTTTGGAATGTAACAAAAGTACTGAAAGGGAGGCGGGGAGTTGGGGTTTTGGAGGATGAAGAGGCACATTTTGTGTATGTTTTAGGAATGGAACGCCAAAAGGAAAGCGAGAGGGGAAAACGTGTTGCATAGTGGTCCAATGGAGCGCGAAAAGGAAAGCGAGAGGGGAAAACGTGTTGCATAGTGGTCCAATGGAACGCGAAAAGGAAAGCGAGAGGGAAAAACGTGTTGCATAGAGGTTCAATGGAACGCGAAAAGGAAAGCGAGAGGGAAGAACGTGTTGCATAGTGGTTCAATGGAGCGCGAAAAGGAAAGCGAGAGGGGAAAACGTGTTGCATAGTGGTCCAATGGAGCGCGAAAAGGAAACCAAGAAGAAAAATACGTTCAAATGGCGCACAACACAATGATACGTAAAAAAAACGCGTGTCATAATGGTGCTATGACACGCAAGATATAGTCGAGCCTGAACAAGATGTAAGCATATGAGGTCAAGCCAATTATTATGTCATTTCTCTCCCGAAAAAAAGAATTGATCCACAAGCTCCTGAAGCTTTATCCATTCCTTACCGCCCTCAGAGCTAAAAACACTGTCCTTCCTAAGGCTATCCATCGCACTCTCCACAAGGAAACGCCTAGGTGCAATGCCGGTTTTCCCGCTTAACTCCTGTTGAATAAATTCCAACAACTCGGCTACCCGCTTATAATCAGCCCCACCAGAAAGATTCTTCTTCAAGTCGCTCACTGCATGGGCAATAGCATGTGGCAGAGTCCATTCATGTTCTCCTTCTTGCGGCACCCAGCGGGCCATCGACTCCGCTTCAACCAGTACCTCACCTGACTCCGCTACATCCTCCACTATTTTCACCAAGCGATTGACGCTGTACTGGACAACTTTATGAATATCCAGCTTCTTATCGTGGGTCATCGTGTAGTATCTGATGCCGTGATTCAGGATTCCGAGGTACATGATGGCACAATCCCACAGGTATTCTCGTTTTCCCTCTCCGAAAATCTCCAAGAATCGTTGGTGCACCCACCTGAGCATTCTTAGCTGGCTCTTTTGGATGAAATCCTTTAACTCCGAATCATTTATGAAGATTACTTCCTCAAATAGCGATATTAATTTATTCGCCCGATTTGTCTCCATCTGCAGTACAAATTGTTTAATGAAGATATTAATGTCTGAAGGGTCTTGACCGATCAGGAGGTCGTTCCGTTCTTTTTCCATTTTTTTGTATAAAGTTTTGAACAAGGCTATTAAAAGTTCGTTTTTGGAAGAAAAATAATTATACAAGGTTCCTTTGGCGATCCCGCTCTCGTCCAGAATGTCTTGAATAGAAGTGGCTTGAAAGCCTTTTTCTATAAAAAGTTTATGAGCACATGTGAGAACATGCAGTTTCCGATCTTTCATTTTATCACCTAATTTAAGTAGACTGACGGTACAAAAATAATAGTACACCAAAATATTTTTTAACACAAATAGCAAATTAGCAAAGTTTTCAAGATTGATAAATATGAACTGATGGTATAAAATTGGTGTAGATGTAATAGTAGTATAAAAAATGTACTGTTAGTATAAATGGAGGAGAAAGAATGCAGCAATCAGCACCAAACAAAATTTCAAACCGTCCGCCATATGGTATTTTGGCCATTTTAATGATCGGCGCGTTTATTGCTTTTTTAAATAATACATTATTGAATATTGCCCTGCCGTCCATTATGACGGAACTTGAAGTGGGGCCATCGACGGTACAATGGCTGACAACAGGCTTCATGTTGGTCAACGGGGTATTGATTCCAACCACAGCTTTCCTTATTCAAAAGTATTCTGTCCGGAATTTGTTCATCGTCGCAATGGGTCTTTTTGCCGTTGGGACGGTTATCGCCGGTTTTGCACCGGTTTTCTGGATTCTTTTAGCAGGAAGAATGATGCAGGCTTCAGGGTCGGCCATTTTAATGCCGCTCCTGATGAATGTTATGCTGGTCAGCTTCCCGATTGAAAAACGCGGGACTGCGATGGGGGTATTCGGCCTTATCATGATGGGGGCACCGGCCATTGGGCCTACGCTTTCCGGTTGGTTAATTGAACATTATGATTGGAGAATGCTTTTCCATTTTGTTTCTCCAATCGCGGTTGCCGTCTTGTTATTAGGTGTTTTTCTATTAAAGGATAGAAAAGAAAAGCAGGATATTCGTTTGGACCAAGTTTCGGTCGTCTTGTCGAGTGTCGGTTTCGGTGGATTATTGTATGGATTTAGTTCTGCGGGTTCCAAAGGATGGGATAGCCCGCTTGTTTACGGAACCATTGCAATTGGTATGTTTACGTTAGTTTGGTTTATTTTACGTCAGCTTCGAAAAGATAAACCGATGCTGAACTTCCGAATCTTTCGGTATCCGATGTTCGCTTTATCATCTGCAATCTCCATGGTTATCACGATGGCCATGTTCTCCGGGATGATTTTGTTGCCGATCTATGTGCAGACAATCCGTGGGATTTCCCCATTGGATGCAGGATTACTGATGTTACCGGGTGCAATTGTGATGGCGTTGATGTCTCCGATTACCGGGAAGTTGTTTGACAAGTACGGTGGACGCGCGCTCGCGATTACTGGTTTGACGATTACGGTCGTAACGACGTACTTTTTTAGTCAATTGACATTTGAAACGACCTATACGCAACTGTTGATCTTGTATACTGTTCGTATGTTTGGGATGTCGATGGTATTCATGCCGGTTTCCACGAACGGGTTGAATCAGCTGCCAACACGCTTCTACCCGCACGGTACCGCGATGAACAACACGTTACAGCAGGTATCCGGTGCAATTGGAACGGCATTGCTTGTGACGCTGATGTCTACACGGGCAGAAAGTGTTGGCCGCGAGCTTTCAGGTGATGCAATGGCAGCGTTGGGTGCGAACCCATCCACTGAAGCCATTGCTGGTGTCCAACAGCAAGTCATGATGCAAGGAATGTTGGAAGGAATCAATTTTGCCTTTTTCGTGTCGACGTTTATTGCGGTGGTTGCACTCGTGTTGTCTTTCTTTATTAAGCGGGCGACACAGGCGGAGGACCTTGTGGATTCAGATGAGCCGGAGCCAATGGGCGAGCTGGCAAGCGCTGGTGAGCGCAAGGTGAAAACGGAACTGGTAGGGAATAATTAAATGTTGTGTGGGAAGTCCGCTTCTGCCTTTTGGGTGGGGGCGGCTTTTTTTTGTTTGGGGTTAGGCAGGTGGGCCAGGGTGTACATATTTGTGCATGTCGATTAATGCGTTTTTTGTCGAATGGCATTTAAATGAGGAAAAGTGGCTTATAAAATCAAAAGTTGGCTTATAAAATCAAAAGTTGGACAATAAATCGAAAACTTGGCTTATAAATTCCAGGAGTGGACAAATAAAATAGACGTTGCTACTTATCTGGATGTTAATTTTAGTGTTTTTTAAGCATAATGGAAGGAGGAGACGTGTTTTAGCTACATTGAATCTTTTTATAGTGAGAGGAAGGTAAAATTATGATAACGGAAGTTGCATTTTTTAATATAAATGAAGGAATGGAAACTGATTTTGAAAAAGATTTTGCAGTAGTAGCCGGACAAACAATCGCTCTTTCTAAAGGCTATATTGCTCACACTTTACATAAATGCATCGAGACAGACGGGAAATATATGGTGCAAGTGGAGTGGGAAACGCTTGATGACCATATGAAAGGCTTTGTGGGATCTGATTTATTTAAGGAATGGGTTAAGAAAATGGACCATTATTTCAAACCTGATATTTATATGGAGCATTTTCGCTTGGTAAAATAAATCGGAAGGGGTGGTAAAACTGAAAGATAAAGGAAAATCTCCAGTAAATTATGATCAAAAACTTAACATCAAGACGTCTGATATACAGATGGGAATTCACCGCTCTTTTACCTATCATCGCTATGAGCCGACTCCATATGAAGCGTTGGACCGGCTGTTTGAAGTATATATGGTAGACTCCTGTGACCACGTGGTTGACTTTGGTTGTGGAAAAGGCAGGTTGAATTTTTACTTAGCGCATCAGTTTGGGCCTAGGGTAACCGGAATTGAAATGAATGAAACATTTTACGAGGCTTGTTTGCGGAATTTGACCGCCTATAAAGGTAAGGGAAGACAGGATATTGAGTTTGAACGGTGCTTGGCGGAAGAATATGAGATACCTGAAACTGCGAATGTATTTTATTTTTTTAACCCGTTTACGGTGGATATCTTCCGGAGAGTGGTGGATAATATTCTTTACTCTATGGAGCGATGGTACCGTCCTGTTGAAATTGTCCTTTATTATCCAGCTCCGGATTATGTGTTTTTTTTAGAAAATCATTCGATGTTTACCCTCAAGCTAGAGGTGCAGCTTGAGGGCTATGAGAAAAATGCGAATGAACGATTTTTGGTGTATGAACTCGCAATATCAGGAAGTTAGCGAGAGAAAACATCAGAAATCACAGCATCCAGCCCATCTAGATCCTCACGACCGACCATTTTATACTTACATTTCCCGCTGCGCAAATAACTATAGATGATTTGCGCTTTATCAATTTCAAAGCGGCTGACTTCACAGGGTTCGGCAGGGACGGTATCAGACAATCCATGAGAAAGCGCTGCTTCGATATCTTGCCGGACTTTCCTCGTTATTCCATCTTCACCTTTATATACCTCACTGAACAGCACATCCGTCCTCTTGATTACAAAGCATTTTACCCTTTCTTCATCCAGTCTTTCGACCACCACCATTACATGGTTTCCCTCGGTAAAATTCATCACGTCTTCTTTTTGTAAAAGAGCCTGCAAGGATTGAATGCAGTTGCGGTAGTTTGCTGCACGCTCAAAATCTAAGTCAGCCGCAAGCTGCCCCATCTCCCGCTGCATGTCTTCCAGCAACTTTGCACTTTCCCCATTAAGCAAGGCTATCAGCTGTTCCACAATGGCATTGTATTCACGGACCGCTTTGCCGCCGAGACAGATGCCGCGGCAAAGGCCAAGGGAATAGTTGAGGCAGGGAGAACCGTTGATGGCAGGGTTGGAGCAGTCTAGGCGGTACACATCCTTCAATCCGCGGATCGCAAAGCTGACTGTTTTCCTGCTTGTATAGGGTCCAAAGCTCCAGGCATCTCCGCCTCGTAATGGTTGGGTGGATGGGCGGAGACGGTAGAGCTTGCCGACTTTACGGATTGTTAGATAGAGGAAGGCTTCTGGTGTTTTCATTTGGCGGTTGTATTGCGGACGGATTTCTTGGATGAGCTGCCATTCGAGCAGTAAGGCTTCAAATTCTGTGTCTGTTTCGATGATTTCTAGGTTATGGATGTGTTTGACGAGCTTCCGGACTTTATTGGAGTGAGCGGATGACTCTCGGAAATAGGATTGAACGCGTTGGCGAAGACGTTTTGATTTTCCGACATAGATGACTTGGCCGGCGGAGTCTTTCATGAGATAAACGCCTGGTGTAGCGGGTAATTCTTTTATTTTTTGTAAAAGACTCATGACTGATCACCTCTCTAGGAAGATAGTTCTATGTTTAAATTTTCTAAACCTTACAAAAACGTGTGTGTTCATGTAGAATTAGAAGTGTCATTACTTAATAGAGTACCAAATATAATAAGAAACTCACAAGAAATAAGAGGGGGTCATTCCATTGAGCAGAGAAACATGGAAAAAGGTATTTAGTACGATTCCGGATTTGGAATTGGTGGAATTAGCGGACTTTTGGTCGATTCAGGTAAAAGGCTTCCGTCAAATAAATCAGGAAAATATAAGACAAGCGAGGGCCATGGTCATCACAGAGGCTTTGAAGCCGCGAAATCTAAAAATGATTAAAGCCTATTACACGATAAACGATGATGAATCAGATGAACCGGCTGATAAAGGGGAAGAAATTACGTTAGATGCGTTGATAGAATTATATGAAGAAGGCAAAGAACTGCATCTGATCCTTGGTGGCTTATATGCAAGTGAAGAGGAGAAGTTTGAGCAGCTTGCTTTGGAGCTTGAAGAGTCGCTTTTAGAAAAATATAAGGTGGATGATTTAAGTAGTCTGATAGATAGAAAAGAACAAAAGGAAGAAGAAGCTTCACCTGTAGTAGCAGAATCCGCCTCCACAACAGAGTGGGAGAAAAAATGGAATAAATCTGAAGACAAGAACAAGGATTTGCGTGCAAAAATAGGGGAGTGGGAAAAAAAGTACTCGCAGTTAAAACAGCAATCTAAGGAAGAGAAACAGACAGCATGGAGCGAAAAGCTTAAGCTGCAGCAGGAACTTGGAACAGAACGGGCGCAACATAGGGAGACGGTAGAAAATAACAAGAAAACCGCTGAGGAAAACGACGTGCTGAAGGAAGAAGTGGCAAAGTTGAAGGGGGAAATTTCTCACTTAAACGCGATGTTACTTCTTCAACAACAAGAAGTTGCCGCAACAGCAGCGAAGCCGGATGAAAAACAACCTGCTGCAACGAATACAAAGGAAATTGTCTTGGTGGGGGATCCGAAGAATAAATTAACAGAAAATTCAGTAAAACACACTTTTCGTGTGTTGGAATTGAAGGATGTACCAGAAGCGCTGGAGTCTGATTTGCTTGAAAAATGCGATGAGGTTTGGATAATGACGTATCTTGTTCCACCGCAGATGAGACGAAAAATTAAACGAACGGTACAAAAAAGTATAAAAGAGTTTAGCGATTTCCCGACATTGAAACGTTATATAGAGAAAGGTTGAGAGAGATGAATAAGGTTTGGGAGAATGACTTAGTTGGTGTGCTGGCAGATGTGGATCAGAGTGAGCTACTCTATAGGGACTCCATTTTAATAAATAAGCAGGATAGTCTCCAGTTTTTTGTCCGAATCATTTCACAGCCAGCCGAAAGCTTTCCGAATGTCAAAGCGGTGACAGGTTTTTACTCGGATCTGGAGAAATGGGGATTTGAGGATGACTATTCGCAGCCAGAATTTATCCGAAAAGAAAAGCTGAGGGAATGGCTTGATGATCGGTTGTTAATTTTCAAGGTGGAAAAACGTATCCGTTATAATCACGAGGAAGTGTATAACATGTTCGGCGTGCGTGTGATGCCGAAGCTTCCAAGCTATGAAAAGGACTTAAAGCTGATTCCTGTTCCTATTTTTAGCAAAAAAATAAATGGGATGGAGCAGGGGGAATTCATCTCAAGGCTTATGGAGAAGAAATTTGTCGGCCGCATTGCGGAAGTGTCGCATGAAGCCAATGACACCCCGCCGATTGTGCTTTGGAGAAAAGAAACGAATGAGGACGAGGAGTTTACCGTGTATGGTGTGTTCGAGAAACATCAGTATGCACATGGAGGATTTAACTTTGAATTACGTGATGCGCTAAAAAGGCTTGATTTGGAAGAAGATTGGCTGGATGAATGTTACCTTACCGATGAAAGTCCAAATGTTGCATTTTTGCCGATTGGGATTTACCAGAAGTTATTACATCGTTTAGAAGCGCAAGAGGCGGTGGAGATGGCTGATGTGTCTGAACGAGAAAATTCACCTCAAGTGACGGGAAGCGGGGCAGTTTCTAGTGAGAATCAAACCTCACCAGAACTTGAGCACAGCAGGCAGGAAGTTGCTGTTTCCGTTATGGAAAAGCCAACAAGCGATAGCGTTGCACCTGCTCCAAAAGGAAACGAAAAGGAACAGGAGTTTTTGGAGCTACTCTACAGCCACACCCAAGACGCGGGACTTATTTATCGCAAAGAGAATCTAATCAATTTTCACACTTCCATGAAGTCATCGTCCCTTGTGATCTTGTCCGGTATGAGTGGAACGGGGAAAACGAAGCTGGTGGAATTGTATAGTCAGTCACTTGGGCTAAAAGGGGAGCAGCTTACAGTCATACCGGTAAGTCCGTCCTGGACGTCCGATTCAGACCTGATCGGCTATGCGGACACGTTGAATATGGTGTACCGTCCTGGGGATTCCGGGCTGATCAATGCACTTAGAAAAGCGGAAGATGACAAAGACAAATTGTATATCATTTGCTTTGATGAAATGAACTTGGCACGGGTGGAACATTATTTTTCTCAATTCTTATCGATTATGGAAATGGATCATGGGAAACGTGTGCTGAGGTTGTATAACGATGATTTGGAGAGCAGGCTGTACAATTCGGCACAGTATCCGCCGACCATCGTGATTCGTGAAAATGTCCTGTTTGTCGGCACCGTCAATATGGATGAATCGACCTATCATTTTTCCGATAAAGTGTTGGATCGTGCGAATGTGTTGTCTCTGGATGTGATGCCGTTCAGTGAGATGAAACAGCTTCCTGAAAAGAAAAAAGGGATGGTCGCACGGGCTGATGAAGTCGATTATGACACCTTTGAATCTTTTCAATATAAAAATAGAAGTTTAAGCCTTCTTGATGATGAACTTGCATTATTGTGGGAGGTTCATAAAATGATGCAAAATGTGAACAAGCAGGTCGGAGTGGGTCCGCGGATTGTGAAACAGATTGATCAATATTTGGGCAATCTTCCGGTGCAGAACTATATTTTACGCGAGGATGCCTTTGACCTCCAAGTCGTGCAGAGAGTTTTAACGAAGGTAAGAGGGTCAGAAGATCAGCTTAGGGAGTTGCTTGGACGCTATAATCGTGAGAAGGATACCGTGGAAGGCAGTTTATTTATTCGGTTATTTGACCGCTACACAAGTGTTTCCATCTTCAAGGAAAGCAGAAATGTCATCAAACAAAAAGTGAAAGAGCTGAAATATAATGGATACACCATGTAGCACGCAGCCTTTTTCGGTCATTTTTACACATGTTTTTCAAAATGGATTCCGGGAGGACTCTGAGGTCCAAAGCTTTGTCGAGCATCTCTCTGACTGGGATGAAACCGTACATGTCTACACGGAAATTCGGGAGAATGTGAATCTTGAGCTGCGCTTTCGATGTGAGGATCACGGTGCAAGATGTTATATGGATGGTTTTGACGGGCTTAGGGATGACAGGTTACTGGTTGATCAGGAGTCAGAGGAAAATTATCTTGGCTGCAATGGTCATGTAACGCTTTTCAGGCACTCTACTTCCGATAATTATTATCCGTATATTCCCGGCTTGTATAGTTTGAGGGTGGAAACGTCGGATGGGAGGACGTTTTACACGCTCGTGAAGGTCATTTCCAACAGGTTGTTTGATGATCAGCTTGCCACGATGCGCTCTGAAGTGGAAGGGAAATTAAAAGGTGTTGCGCTTGATGTCATACGCAAACAACATAGTCCGAAGAGTTTAGCGGCACTGCGGATTGACCCCAAGTTGTTCCGCCAATATCAGGTGTTGCAGCATTATTTCACTGATATTTATGCGATTGTTTCGGACCTTGCCCAAAAGGTGAGGTCGTCGGTTGCGAAGGAATACCATATGCAGCCTGCTGAAATGCCGGCGCATGTGGACGTTGTGTCAATCCAGCATAGGCTGAAGCGGCCTGATACGATGAATCTGGTGAAATCGGTGCAAAAACGAATAGAGTATGACTTGCCGGAAAACCAGATGTTAAAGGCAATTTTAGAAAAGTGGAATCGATTATTGCATGAATTTGTGGCTTGTATGGACACCACCATTAAAGGGTTATCCAATCGCAAGGACTATTCGTTTGCCATCTCCCTTCCTTTGGAGAGAAAGCGGCGCCTAGTAGAGGAACTAAAGGAATATCGCGGAAAAGCGATGCGGATGAGTGGTGCGTTAAACCTTGTCAAATCCAGTCACTGGTATCAGGAGGTGTCCTACAGAAAGGCACTTGCGGTACCGAAAGTCATGTTTGTGGACGTGCGGTACCGAAAGCTTTATCAGATTGATCAGGCTCTTGATGGAGACGAAATTCCTGTGCATACAGGGCTTGGGCAGCAATGGAAACGGACTGATCAGTTGTACGAGATTTGGGGTTGGCTGCAGGTGGTGGATGTGTTTGGTGAGCGGGACAGGGGAGGTCATGATCAATCGCTGTCCTTGCATGATGAGTGGAAAGTTGGGGGAAGCAGCTTCGAAATAACTGCCAAGCCAGTCGCAAAAGATAACATGATTAAGTACCAATTTGGGGAAGTTTCCCTGCATATTACCTATGACGGAACGATTCCCGGTAATCCGGAAGCGACAGATAAATGGACGGTACCTGTCTACACAACCGGCACAAATAATAACCCGGATGTACGGATGGATTTGTTTGTGAGAGAAATTTATGTTGGCACCATTATGATTGACATGAAGTATCGGAAGCGTCATGCGCTGACAGATTCAATGAGGCAGCTGACAAGCTATGCCGATAATGTGAGATCTCCTTATATTTATGGGAAAAAGCGTTGGCAGAAGTATCGCCCGGTTCATCAGGTGCTTGTGCTTTATCCGGAAAAACACGGTGGGCTTGAAGTGGAGGAGCTGGACGGCAAAAGTATCAGCTTTGTCCCACTGACGCCTGCCGAGGATCAGACCGTTTTCCAAGAGACACTAAGGTGGCTTGTGGCGGAAATGCTTTTGGAGGCGGAGGAGGAAGGGATAGAGTAGGGCATGAATGTAGCGGCAAAGCTCCTCGTTTTGGGAGCTTTGTTTTTTGTTAAGGGCGCTAGTGCTAATATGGATATATTAGATTTACAATGGATAAATGATTTTTATAATGGATATATCGTTTTTACAATGGATATATCCCCGCTTATAGTGGATAAATCCAATTGCCCCGTCAACAACTTAACCTTAACAGCTACCTTATCGCAGGTACTTTGATTTTCACGGTGAATTCTTCGACTTTACACACAAAATCCAAGAATCCCTGGTGATCTTCCACAATATCCTTTATTATTTTCGTCCCCAATCCTTCGTGCTCGCCACCCTTAGTTGTATGTCCATAAGTAGCGAACAGGGAGTCCAGTACATCCACCGGTACAGGCAAGGTGTTATTTTTGCATACTAACATATACAGACCGCTGCGTTTATAGAACTGTAACGTCAACATTGCTTGTTCGCCGCGTTCGCGCTGCCATTCCTCGCAAGCATCTAAGCTGTTGCTCAATAGATTCCCGAGTAGTGCTACAATCTTTTGGTCGCTAATCGGCAATGTAGACAAAGGCAGATCCAGATCATATACCATACTGATTCCTGAAGCTTTTCCACGTCGGTACATTTGATGAAGAACGCCAGCGACCACCCCGCGCTCTCCTCTAATGGAATAGTTTGTTTCTTCGTAGTTTTCCACTAGATTATCGAGATACAATTTAGCCTCTTCTGCCTTACGGTCCTCCAGCATGAAGTGGACGGCTGATACGTGCTTGAGAAAATCATGACGCTCGCTTCGGACAATTCGGAACGTTTCATTGATATGAATTCGTTGCTCTTCGTGTTGAGCGAGGTCCCGATTTAATCTAGTAAAATGGCGAGCAGTCGTTAACCTAACATATTCCCCAGCAACAAATATTAATATTGGTGCAAAAGACACCCCTGTTGGTAGAGGAGCTGTTAGAGCAACTATCACGACCAGCAGTTGTGCCATTCCGAGCACACTATTGACCTTCCAACCTAAACTTTCAATCTGTGCTGCTACTTTTCTATGAAAATAAAACGCGAGTGCCGCGGCAACTATTAGGCTTATATAGAAGGGAACCCACTGGCCTAAAAGTGCGTGTATATGTAAAAATAAGAGCGCCCCTAGCGCACCATAGTAAACGGAGGAAGTTTTCAATCCCAATCAATCCTTTTTAGAAATAGTTCTCTTGCAGAAAGTCTACTTTATCTTTTGTAATCATCGCTTGTTCTTCCATCCCTTCAAAAGAGACAATGTAAGAGTTCTTCGCATAGAGGGAGAAGTTTTTTACATGATGGATGTTAATGATGAAGGAACGGTGGGAGCGTAGAAAATCTCGTTCGCGCAGTTCTCCTTCTAGTTCATTTAACGTCTGGTAGGTTTTGATGGGCCCGCTTTTTGTATAGATAGTGGTAGAGCGGCCAGACCTTTCAATAAAAACGATGTCCTTTTTTTGAACAATATGGATGTCGTTTTTTTGCTTGAGATAAAGCCGGCCCGCGATTTCGGCAGACTTGGATTTCTCCAGAAGTCTTTCAATGCTTTTTACAAGACGGTCTTTTGGGTAGGGCTTCATGATATAGTCGTGAACGTTTAGTTCAAAGGCATGTACGGCATAGCCGCTTGTGCCTGTAACAAAGATGACCGAAATATTCAATGCGTGCGAGTGAATGATGTCTGCAAGCTCATAGCCAGAGAGGTTTGGCATCTCAATGTCTGCAATCAAAAGGTCCACGTCTTCTTTTTTTATATGTTCATAGGCTTCTTCGGCAGATTGAGTGGAGAAGACAATCTCCATATTTGGTATACCTGCCACAATGCCATTGAGTTTATCCAAATCAATGTATCTGTCATCTACAAGACCAACCCTCATTGTATTCCCTCACCTTGTTGTTATTGGTACATCCCATTTTCATGGTAATTATCTTTATTTTACCATCAAAAAGGGTGGAATAGTCATTTTCGCGACATCAAACGGAATATTCACGACAGAACTAGAGATTCATAACTAAATAATTTGTATGATGAAAACAAGAAATCAAACAGATGGGGTGAAAGAAACATGATCGAAATTAATCAAGTGACAAAGAAATTTCAAGATAAAAAGGTTTATGTGACAGCGCTCAAACATGTGACATTTACGGTGAATAAAGGCCAGGTAGTCGGTTTGCTAGGGGAAAACGGTGCCGGAAAGACGACGTTGTTAAGATCCATTGCAACGTTATTAACTCCGACAGAAGGGTCGATCAGTGTGGCGGGTTTTGATACGGTTAAGAATTCCGATTCTATCAAAAGAAAAATCGGGGTACTTTTCGGAGGAGAGACGGGATTATATGACCGACTGACTGCCCGCGAGAACCTGGAGTACTTTGCGGCTCTATACGGAATGAGCAAGCACGAGACTAAGGTTCGGATTGAAGAATTGGCTAAAATGTTCGGGATGAAGGATTACTTGAATCGCAAGGTCGGCGGCTTTTCGAAAGGGATGCGTCAAAAGGTGGCAATAGCACGCACGTTGATCCATAACCCGGATATCATCTTGTTTGATGAGCCGACAACCGGCTTGGACATCACATCCTCTAACGTATTTCGCCAGTTGGTCCATCAGCTGAAGCGTGACGGGAAAACCATCATTTTCTCCAGTCACATCATGGAAGAAGTCAGTCTGTTGTGCGATACGGTGGCGATGATGCATAAAGGCGAGCTCGTCCACCATGGCTCTTTGGAAGCTTTATATAAATCTGAAGGTTCTCGAGATCTTAACTATATCTTCATGAGTAAATTGGTAAGGGGGAACGAACATTATGCTTCGTAAAATATACTTTAAAGAAATGAAAGATTCATTCCGGGACAGACGTACACTTTTATTGACGGTTTTATTGCCGATTGTGATGATGACAGGACTTGTGTTGTTTTATGAAAGCATGCTGTCAGATGGGGAAGGGGAAACTTATACCCTAGCTGTGAATGAAGCATTTGGTGCAGAGGAAGAAGCGTTGTTTGCTGGGATAGAGAATATTGAGTTTGTGAAAAGTGCAAATCCAGAAGTGGCATTGGAAGAAGGAGAAGCACAGGCTGCGTTGATGATGGAGAGCGGATTTTTTGGAAAAGTGGAGAACGGAGAAGCCGCGGTTGTCACGCTTGTAGGAAATTCTTTTAGTCAAAACTCTTCTATGTTAATGAGCCAGGTCACTAGTGTTCTGGGAGCCTATGAAAAACTGGTTATTGCAGATCGACTAGAAGCACAAGGTACCCCTCAGGATCTTGTTCAACCATTTACGATTGAGCAGAAGGAACTGACAGAGGAAACAGCAGGTGTGAACATGGTTGCCATGCTTGTACCGTTAATTTTAGCTTTAGCGATTGGAATTGGAGCAGGCCCATCCGCCTCTGATTTGTTTGCTGGAGAAAAAGAGAAAAAAACGATGGAAGCGTTATTGATGACACCAGTAAACCGCATGACTTTGTTACTTGCCAAGTGGCTGACCATCTCAACGATTGGTGCACTAACTGGTATTGTCACGTTGATTGTGGTGGCGTTGGAAATTACCTTCTTAACGGAAAATATGAAAAGTGCCATTTCGTTTGGTGAAAATGTTTACTTGATTGTTGGATTTGCCATTTTAGTCTCAGTTGTTTATGCGATGTTTATGGCAACTTTCCAAATGATTACAAGCATCATGGGCAAAACGGTAAAAGAATCACAGAGTTACAGCACACCAATCATGATGATTGCGGTATTCCCGATCATGATCATCTCGGGAATCGGAATCAATGAACTATCATTCGAACACTTTGCCATTCCTATCATGAACATATTCACCGTACTCAAAGAACTCAGCTTCGGCATCATCAACTACGAACACCTCGCCATCATGATCGGCAGCAACCTAATCTGCATCATCGTGGCATTCATCATAGCCAGAATCATGTTCTTGAAGGATAAATGGGTGATGAACTAAAAAGGGGTCTGACCCGCTGTGCGGTGAAGTGATAAAGAAGTAAAGAGGGGTCTGACCCTCACTGCGTTAATGTGTTAAATCATCCCCGAATTAATAATCAAATAGAACATGCACCTCCCAGCTAGCTTTCTGCATAGGCTATTAGGCAGAAGTCTAGTTAGAGGAGGTTTTTTTATGTATTCCTATCAACATTTTGGCCAAAATCCTTATGCACATCGGCATACACCAACTGATGAGCGGTTGATTTATGTCTATCCTCGTCCAAGGCCATATTACCCTTACTACTATCCATATTACCCGGCGCCATATTATTATCCATATTATCATCCTCGTCCACGCCCGTACCCGTATTACAGAACGGAAGACAATGAAATGCGTGCAAGCTGGCGGGAGTGGGAAGATCTTGGATCGCCTTTGCTTGGGATGAAGGGGGCACCTGCTGTTGCTTCCTGGTCCGCCAATCGTCTTGACACGTTTGTCCGTGGGGAAGACAACCGGTTGTGGCAGAAGTTTTGGAACGGAAGACGCTGGAGTCGGTGGAATGACCTTGGCGCCCCACGTGGCGGATTAAGAAGTTCTCCGGCAGCCGTGTCTTGGGGGCAAAATCGCATTGATACGTTCGCCCGCGGTGCCAATGAAGGTATGTGGCACAAGTGGTGGGATGGACAGCGTTGGAGTCAGTGGGAAGACCTTGGTTCCCCGCGAGGTGGCTTTAAAGGAACGCCGTCTGTAGCTTCTTGGTCTGTCAATCGTTTGGACTGCTTTGTACAAGGGATGGACAATAATATGTGGCACAAATGGTGGGACGGTTCTAGCTGGAGTCAGTGGGAGAATCTCGGTGCCCCACGCGGCGGCTTAACTGGTTCTCCAGGGGCAGTGTCATGGGGACCGAATCGCATCGATTGCTTTGTCAGAGGATTGAATGAGCGCATGTGGCACAAATGGTGGGACGGGAGAAGTTGGAGCAGCTGGGAGAATCTTGGTACCCCAAGAGGAGGATTTGAAGGAGCTCCAGCCGCATCTTCATGGGCACCAAATCGGATTGATGTATTTGTAAAAGGTGACGACAACCGCATGTGGCAGAAATATTGGAACGGACAACGCTGGAGTGAGTGGGGCAATCTTGGTGCACCTCGTGGTGGTGTACAATCCCATCCAGCAGCCGTTTCATGGGGCATGGGCAGAATTGATACTTTTGTCCGAGGCAACAACAAGAAAATGTGGCATAAGTGGTATGCTTAAATGACAGAATATTATTGATATTAAGCGGAGATGAGTATAAACTGGTAATACCAAACATAAATTTGGTATTACCAGTTTTCTTTTTAACCAAATAAAGGAGGCAACTAACAATCATGAGGGCAAGCGATAAAATCGAAAAGCTTTTTATTCAAAAAGTTCTCAAGGGGGAATTTTCACCTGGTACCCAAATTCCATCAGAACGTGAACTTGCAACGCTTTTTGAGGTGGGGCGGCCTGTCATTCGTGAAGTTCTGCAACGTCTTGAACGTGATGGCTGGCTTACGATCCGCCATAATCAGCGTGCTACGGTGAATGACTATTGGAAAGAGGGCAACCTCATGACCATCGCTCACATTTTGAGTGAAGAAGACAGCATTCCGAACGAGTTTATCATTCACCTTCTCGAGCTAAGAAAAAACCTTTCCCCTTCCTATGTAAAAGGAGCGGTCATACATAAACCACTTGAGGTCATTTCTTTGTTAAAAGAAAGCGAAAGCGTCACCGACAATCCGGTCTCCTTTGCCGAATACGACTGGCATCTCCAACGGGGACTTGCGGCCGCATCGCCGAATCCTATTTATCTCCTTATTCTAAATAGCTTCGGTAACCTTTATCTTAAGCTGGCAACCTATTATTTTACAGATTCCTCATACCGGAATGCCTCTAAGAACTACTACCTGAAGCTGATGGAAGCGACTTTAGAAAAGGACGGCGACAAAGCGGAACAACTAGTGCACAACATGATGGAACAAAGCATCAAGATGTGGCAGGATCAAACGGCTGTAAAATAAATCAAAACAAGGGGAGAATCGAGATGAAGGGGTATTACAAGGAGTTCTTTTTGTTTCCGGACATCACTGTTTTATTAGTGCTGATTGTGGGAAGTATCGGGTGGCAGGTTTGGAGCGGGTTAACATGGGGGGAATATGCAGTGTTTGCTTTCGGGATGCTGACTTTCATGTTCAGCGAGTATCTTACGCACCGATTTGTGTTCCACTTGAAGCCGCCGAAAAATCCTTTTTTATTAAAAATGCTTAAGCGCCTTCATTATGATCACCATTCACACCCTGATAATTTGCATCTACTATTTTTACCGCTTTGGTACAGCCTGCCAAATCTGTCTGTGTTGGCCATTATCTTCTATATCATCGTGGGCAGCTGGGGATTGACACTGGCATTTTCGAGTGGCTTGATGATGATGCTCTTCCTTTACGAGTGGAAGCATTATGTTGCGCACCGTCCAATCAAACCGCGCACGAAATTCGGGAAGTGGGTGAAGAAGACGCATATACTGCATCACTTTAAAAACGAAAATTTCTGGTATGGGGTATCCACGCCTTTAGTGGATGTACTGTTTGGAACCTTGAAAAATGAGAAAGAGGTCGAAACAAGCAAGACAGCCAAGGATTTGGAGAAGCGAGTGTGAAGGTAAAACCCGGGGGGATTGTTCCTTTCGGGTGTTTTTTTGCCCTCACTTACTATAATATTTTCAACCTCACCCGAACCTCAAATACACTCTCTTTTATTTATAATATTCTGAAAAAACCTTTATTAACAATACAAAAGAAAATTTGTCCAAAATATGAAAACGTTTTTATGGTAAATAGAAAGTTTTTTCTGTATAATTTAGGTGTGAAAGAAATAGGTGAGGGTATTGGATTATTAGATGATTCCATTAAGCACCTGAACCTTTATATAGTAACTAGTTTAAAGGCATTTTAAAAAACGTCACAGCCTAAGATGGGGGCATGTAATAATGAGTAAGGTCGAAGTTGAACAAATTTGGGAGCGCTTTTATGGCCCGAATATGGGTTATGTGTATGACATGTATGAAAAATACCAACAAGATCCGGAATCAGTAGACGGATCTATTCGTGCGCTATTTGAGGAATTGGGCCAACCGCCTGGAATGGATTCCATTTCCATTTCTGTAGAAGAATCCAAAAACGATGCTAACATTCAACAAGCAGTGCCACAAATGGCAATTAAAAAAGTAATTTCCGCTAACAAGCTTTTGCGCAACATTCGTGAGCTTGGACATCTTGCCGCGAATATTAATCCGTTGCACAAGGAGCCACAAGATGATGTGGGATTCCTAGATGTGGAGACATACGGATTGAGCAAACAAGACCTAGTGCAAATTCCAATTGACCTTGTCTGGGAAGCAGCACCTGAGGCGATTTCTAACGCGTGGGAGGCGTATGAGCATCTTAAGCGCATCTATACAGGAACGATTGCCTATGAGTTTGGGCATATCCATGATGAGGAAGAACAAACTTGGCTGAACTCGTATATCGAGAATACAAGAATTGAGCGACCGTTCACTAAAGAACAGCGTGTAGAATTACTTGAAAGATTGATATCAGTTGATGGCTTCGAAAAGTTTTTACACAAAACATTCGTAGGACAGAAGCGATTCTCCATTGAAGGGTTGGACATGCTTGTACCGATGTTTGACAAACTGATTCAGTCCGGCTGTGAGGACGGAACAAAAAATATCAGTATCGGAATGGCACATCGTGGACGTCTGAATGTACTTGCTCACGTACTTGGCAAGCCGTACGAGCTGATTTTTTCTGAATTCCATCACTCTCCGAACAAAGAACTGGTTCCTTCTGAAGGATCCCGCGGAATTAACTTTGGCTGGTCTGGAGATGTGAAGTACCATATGGGTGCAGATCGTCAAGTGACAGGTGAAAAGGAACAAGTGGTACGAATCAATCTTGCACACAACCCGAGTCACTTGGAATTTGTAAATCCAGTAGTTCAAGGTGTGGCGAGAGCTTCCCAGGAAGATCGTTCTGCAAAAGGCTATCCAAAACAGAACAAGCAGTCCTCCTTCAGTGTCCTTGTACACGGAGATGCAGCGTTCCCTGGTGAAGGTGTAGTGGCAGAAACGTTGAACCTGACGAAGCTGAAAGGCTATGCGACAGGCGGAACCATCCATATTATTGCAAATAACTTGCTTGGTTTCACGACAAACTATGGTGATTCCCGTTCCACTAAGTACGCAAGTGATCTTGCAAAAGGCTATGAGATTCCGGTTATCCATGTGAACGCCGACGATCCGGAAAGCTGTTTGGCAGTTATGGTATTTGCATATGAATACCGTAAGAAGTTTGAAAAAGATATCGTGATTGACCTTATTGGTTACCGTCGTTTCGGACACAACGAAATGGATGACGCCAATGTGACGCAACCACTTTTATATGAAAAAATCAACAACCATCCGGTAATTGCCGAAAAGTATGGAAAAGAGCTTGTAAATAGAGGCATCCTTTCTGAAGAAGAATTTACGGGTAAGAAGACGGAATTCATGCAGAAGCTACAAGGGATTTTCGATGAGCTGCGCAAAGAGGATGAAGGCAATGTGAAAATAAAGCAGGTGCCAAAGCCTATTAGTGATCAGGTTCCTGAGTTGGAAACGGCAGTGCCGGAAGACGTGTTGAAGTCGATCAACAGCAACCTGGTAAAATTCCCAGAAACATTTACAGTCTATCCAAAGCTTGGCCGTATTTTGAAAAAACGTGAAAGCCTGCTTGCCAATGATAACAAAGTGGACTGGTCTTTAGGGGAGACACTTGCCTTTGCAACCATTCTTGCTGATGGCACGCCAATCCGTCTGACAGGTCAGGATAGTGAGCGCGGAACGTTCTCACACCGCCACTTAGTGTTGCATGATAACAAAACGGCAGAGCGTTTCGTTCCGCTGCATGACCTGCCGGAAGCAAAAGCTTCTTTATCCCTTTACAACAGCCCGTTATCAGAGACGGCAGTTCTTGGATTTGACTACGGATACAGTGTGCAATCTCCAGAGTCCCTTGTTATTTGGGAAGCACAATTTGGTGATTTCGTAAACGTAGCGCAAGTAATCATTGACCAGTTCATCGCATCCGGAAGAGCGAAGTGGGGCCAGAAATCAAGTCTTGTTATGCTTCTGCCACACGGTTACGAAGGACAAGGGCCGGAGCATTCCAGTGGTCGCGTAGAGCGTTTCTTGAATTCTGCTGCAGAGAACAACTGGATTGTGGCGAATGTAACAAGTGCAGCACAATACTTCCATCTTTTAAGAAGACAGGCAAAATTGACGACCAAAGAGGATGCAAGACCACTTATCGTCATGACACCAAAGAGCTTATTGCGTAACTCCATGACGGTATCCGACTTAACTGAATTGACAGAAGGAAGCTTCAAGCTGTTGGTGGAGGAAAAGCGTACAGGTCAAAACAAAGATAAAGTGAAACGACTTGCATTGTGCACAGGTAAGGTAGCAATTGACCTTGCTTCCAAAGTGGATGAAATGGGCAGTGAACAAGTAGAATCCCTTCACATCGCACGCGTGGAGCAACTATATCCATTCCCGCATAAGGAAGTAGAAGAGCTTGCCGCACAATTCCCCAACCTAGAAGAAATTGTTTGGGTTCAGGAAGAGCCGAAGAATATGGGAGCATGGCCGGTCGTGAAAGCGAACCTTCATGAAATTGCAAACATCGGCATTTCTGTGGATTATATCGGGCGTCCGAAGCGCTCCAGTCCAGCAACAGGTGAGCCGCACATTCATAAACAAGAACAAGCTTGGATTGTTGAAGATACAGTGAACGTAGACAAAGGGCATGGAGGGGAAAACAAATGATCGAAATTAAAGTGCCAGAACTAGCAGAATCCATTACAGAAGGTACCATTGCAGAATGGACAGTAAAAACAGGTGACGCGATTGAAAAGGGAGAAACAATCGCCGAGCTTGAAACAGATAAGGTAAACGTAGAAATCAAAAGTGACTTTAGCGGGGTAATTCAAGAACTTTTGGCTGAGCCAGGAGACAATGTTGTCGTAGGACAAGTCATTGCGAAACTAGGGGACGAAGGTGCAAGCGATGCATCTGAAGCTGCACCAAAAGAAGAAGCACCGAAAGCGGAAGAGGCTCCTAAAGCTGAGCCAGCTAAAGAGGCAGCACCAGCTCCAGTTGCGGAAGAAAAGAAAGTAAGCAAATCAAGAACTGTGGCTTCTCCAGCAGCGCGTAAGAAAGCAAGAGAACTTGGCATCGATCTTGATGAAGTTTCCTTCCGTGACCCAATGGGACGTGTTCGTGTAGAAGATGTGGAAGCACACAGTCAAGTTAAGAATGCACCAAAGGCTGAAGCTCCATCCAAACCGGCAGCTGCTCCATCCAAACCTGCTGCAGCAACTCCAGTTCAAGATGACGCACGCGTTGAACGCATCAAAATGAGCAGAAGACGTCAAACAATCGCCAAGCGTCTAGTGGAAGCACAACACACAGCAGCAATGCTTACAACGTTCAATGAGGTGGACATGACGGCGGTGATGGACGTTCGTAACCGTCGTAAAGATGCTTTCTTCAAAAAGAATGGCGTTAAACTTGGATTCATGTCTTTCTTTACAAAAGCGGTAATCGGCGCACTAAAATCTTTCCCATTGTTAAATGCGGAAATTCAAGGCGACGAGATCCTGTTGAAAAAGTTCTATGACATCGGAGTAGCGGTATCAACAGAAGAAGGCTTGGTAGTACCAGTTGTTCGCGACGCTGACAAGTTAAGTTTTGCCGGTATCGAAAAAGAAATCGGTGACCTTGGTAAAAAAGCTCGTGATAACTCATTAGGACTTAAAGACCTTCAAGGTGGGACCTTCACGATCACTAATGGTGGTATTTTCGGTTCCCTGTACTCTACACCGATCTTGAACACACCACAGGTTGGTATCCTGGGAATGCACACGATCCAACGCCGTCCGGTAGTTGTGGATGACAAGGATACAGTAGAAGTTAGACCGATGATGTACATTGCACTTTCTTATGATCACCGTATTGTTGACGGAAAAGATGCGGTTCAGTTCTTGGTGAGAGTGAAGCAATTGCTTGAAGATCCGGAAGACTTGTTGTTGGAAGGTTGATAGTTTGGAGAGGACTTATCACTTGATAGGTCCTCTTTTTACATGAATTCCTGAAAATGGAAGTCGGTTTTTATGAAGAATATTGTCGGAATACTAGCAATTCTGCGAAAACATACAGTATAATCATCCATATACACAAAAAAGAGATTCAGTTACACAAGGGGGAAACATGATATGAAGAAGACCCTATCCTTATTTTTAATAGGGCTATTAGTAGTGGTGCTTGCGGCATGTACATCAGATGATAAGAAAGCAAATGAAGAAGGTTTTGCAGAAGAAACAGAGGCAGCGGAAGATGAAGAAAGCTTGATTCCAGTTGGTGAAACAGCAGAAACAGAAGGTGGTAGCTTTACCTACCACGCGAGGAACAATCGCCTGAAGCCGATTGAAACAGACTCTTTCACTATAAATTTGGACAAAGTATCCGTATTGAGTGGTAAGCTTTCTGGAGGATTTAAAGAATACATGGGCAAAGATGAAATCAAATATATTCAATTTGACTTGGAAGTCGAAAACAAAACTTCTGATTCTTTAAATTTTGAAGCATATCAAGCAAGCATTGTGACAAATACAGGGGAAGAAATCGCTGCTCCTGATTCTCGTCTGACAACAAAGAGCGAAGACACGGGTGAACTTAATGAGAAATTCACTGGCGGAGAAAAGAAGCAAGGAGCTATTTTCTTCCTATTAGAAGAAACAAAGGCAGAAGACGTGGAATGGGTGCAAATCAATATGAAGGCACCTGTGGATGAGAATGATGAAAAAGTCGGAGAAGATATTAAGATAAAAGTAAAGCTATAATTAAGTCGGTAGTATAAAAGGCAGGGGTGACTCTGTCTTTTTTGATTTTTACTATATTTACTGTCGTAAAAAAGGAGACGTCACTCATGATTAGAACAGCACTACTTAGCAAATGGCATGTACATGCTCAAGAATATGCAGAAGAAGCAATTCATAACGAGCACATAATGCTCACACACGTCTGGGATGAGCAAAAAGAAAGAGGTCAAGCTTGGGCACATGAACTTGGTCTCCTCTTTGAAGAAGAGTTAGACAACATTATTAGAAACCCAGAGATTGATGCGGTCATTGTTGCTTCTCCAACAAGCATGCATACAGAAATCATCACCAAAGCTGCGAAGCACGGCAAGCATGTTTTCACAGAAAAGGTGCTTGCAGAAACGGTAAGCGATGCAGCGGCCATTCTTCAAGGGGTAGAGAAAAACGGGGTCAAATTGATGGTTTCTCTGCCGCGTTTAACAGCGGACTATTATTTATATACGCAACAAGTTGTCGACCAAGGATTATTGGGGAGGATTACTACCATTCGCTGCCGTGTTGCACACAATGGATCTGTTCCGACAGAGCAGCACCCTAACGGTTGGCTGCCACAACACTTTTACGATAAGGAACTGTGCGGAGGCGGTGCATTCATTGATCTTGGCGCCCACCCCATCTACCTGACAAATCGTCTTGGCGGAGAAGTGAAAGCGGTAACCTCCCGCTTCATCCAGACATTTAATCATGAGGTGGATGATAATGCAGTTGCCATTGTTGAGTACCAATCAGGTGCGCTTGGTATATTAGAAACAGGGTTTGTTTCTTCTGGTAGTCCGTTTCAATTGGAGGTTTATGGAACAGAGGGTACCTTAATGATAGAAGACGGGACCATTCGACTCAAAAGTGTAAAGCTTGATGAAGGCTGGCATACACCGTCAGAAGATGAACTACCTGAGACCGCTCCATCTGCTATGATGCAATGGGTCTCAGAAATCAAGACAGGTATAAAGCCGGATATCAGCTATCAAGATGCCTACATGCTCACCTTAATTAACGATGCAGCGCGTCGTTCCAATGAAGAAGGACGAAGAATCGAGATATAAACATACTCAACCGAAAACGGCCAGAAATATTCTGGCCGTTTTCGGTTCTAAATATTTATTTTTTATCTTCCTCTTCCATATTAAACCAAAGTGGATCCATTTCATCCACATCACCGTTATAGTTGATGAGAATTTCTTCACCAGCTTTAATGTCCTTATAGGCAAAAAAGTCAAAGACATGTTCATCAAAGTTGATTTCATATCTTGCATTTGGTTCATATGAATGGTTGAAAAGCATGCCATAGCCAAGCAATATGGCAGAATGGTTAATGCCATATTCAAACGCATAGTCCGCTAATAGCGTTTTTTCGATATGTTCGTGCTGTTCGTTTGGATAAGATATAACCGGTGCGGAATGAAACAGCGTCCCCTCTTTTATATCCTCTGTTGCAAAAACGCCTCTATTGAATTCTCCATCACTTATTTGTGAGCTTTTTACTTCGATCATGGTAATCACCTACACGTTTCCGAAAAATTTCCTGACCTATTAAGGGTGCCATTTTCTCGATAAGAATGCAACTGGTTAGTTTAAACAATAACCACTCCTCTTTAAAAGCATGGAAAAAGCTCTCCCACATCTCCATTGTGGAAGAGCCTTTAGTTAAATTCCAATAAAGAAATACTGCTTATTAGAGCGTTCAAAATCTGAAACTTGTTTTGTATAGTCAACCAAAAATACCTTTTGCATCCTGTTGTCAGCGGCTCTTTTAATTTCCTGCTCAATTTCCAGCATAAGATCTCGAGCAACTTCAACAGGCAAGTTAAAATGCTTTGCTGCCTCTATATAGGGGTGGCGTTTCACAAGTAAATCAAAATATTGGTCAGGAGTTTCGGCCTGCTCTTCATAGGCATATTCCACGTCCTGAATAAAATTGTAGAAGAGCTGCTTTTCAGGAGGAAGCTCTGCCACGCTACATTTTACAAGGTATCTATATAAGCTTTCCTTCATCTTAAGCACCTCATTATCGCTAAAGAGTTTCTACTAGTATATGCATAAAAAGCGTTGGAAGATGCTATTTTACCAACTTGCCTTCTTCACACCGGGAACCTGTCCCTTGTGAGCAAACTCACGGAATGCAATACGTGACATTTTGAATTTGCGGATATAGCCTCGCGGTCTGCCAGTTACCTCGCAACGGTTTTTCAGACGAGTTGGGAAAGAGTCACGTGGTAATTTGCGAAGACCTTCGATATCACCTTTTGCTTTTAATTCTCTGCGGATCTCAGCATACTGTTCTACAAGCTGTTGACGCTTTCTTTCTTTTGCTACTTTTGATTTCTTTGCCATAATAGAATTCTCTCCTTTGTTGAAAATAGTAATCGTTACGATTTATTAAAACATATATTGCGTTGGAGTTCAAATGAAAAGTTTCATCCAGCAGCAAGCGAACACTTCCACAAAATAATTTTTACTCGTCCTGATTGAGAATGGTATAATTAAATAAAGGTGAGCCTAAGCATGTTCCTTTGTTTAGGTTTTTTTATTTTCTATAGGGGTATGACCCTTTACATATGACTAATGACTTATCAACTGACGACGGAGTGATGATTATCTATGCAAATGAGGACGCGTCTTATTAAAAGTATCCCCAACATGTTCACACTGGGGAATTTATTCTGCGGTTTCTTATCGATTGGCTTTGCCGCAAGTGGACAATATAGTAACGCCGCCATCTTAATCCTGATCGGAATGATGCTCGACAGTATGGACGGTCGCCTGGCGAGGATGTTGAATGCAGACGGGGAGCTAGGAAAAGAGCTTGATTCCTTGGCAGACGTCGTTACATTCGGTGTTGCCCCTTCCTTTTTAGTTTATTACACCTACTTTTATCAGTTCGGCATTCTTGGGATGGCGATTGCAGGCTTATTTCCACTGTTTGGCGCATACAGATTGGCACGTTTCAACATAAGTACCAGTAAATCTTCCGGAAAATACTTCACGGGAGTTCCGATTACAGCTGCTGGTGGTATCCTGGCACTGTTGACTCTATTCGGTAATTTAATTCCACAGATTGTGACAACGGTTATTTTTACAGCGTTTTGTTTTCTAATGGTCAGCAAAATAAAGATTCCAAGTTTTAAGGATGTCCCTTTACCTAAGTACGGGACAATTGTTACCTTGTTTTTAGGAGCGTCATTATTTATTGTTTATAAAGGAACTTATGCACAGTATCCTTACTTGATCTATATAGCAATTCCATTGTATATCGCTTTTCTTGCGTACAGATTTGTACGTGTGCGTGGGAAGAATAGGCGTGAGACGGACTGAGTTTGAGTGGACTTACCTTTTTAAGAGGTAGGTCTATTTTTTTGTCCTTATAGAGGGCGCTAAAGACTGCTGTTTCGTGAAACTCCTGGTTGGGAGGTCTTTATAGAGACGCTAAAGACTGCTGCTAGGCGAAACTCCTGAGCATGAGGTCTTTATACTGAATCAAGAGCCCCCAAACGCAATAGGCCTTTTTAACATGACAAAAATTTTTACGCTCTCTCATTGAACTTCACGTTAACGTCAATGGTAAACTATAAATATCTATATTTTCAGAAGACAAAAAGAGGGGTTTTGCATGTACACGATTTCGCAACTAGCTAAAGAATTTGATATATCCACCAGGACGGTCCGCTATTATGAGGAGTTGGGGCTGCTGGAACCCTCCCGTTCTGATGGAAACCGTCGAGTCTTTTCTAAAAGGGAGTATGCTCGCTTAAAGCTGATTACAAGGGGCAAGAGGTATGGTTTTCAGCTTGATGAAATTAAAGAGATGGTTACCTTGTTTGATAAAGACCGTACTGGTGCAAAGCAACTTCAAAAAACTATTGAATACGGAACAAAGAAAGTAGCGGAAGTCGAAGAAAGGATACAGGAGCTGACCGAACTCAAGAATGAGATGAATGAACTTCTCACAGATTTTCAAAAAAGGGTAGGAGGAAATCATGACTATGACGCGTAATTTTTTCACAGAGGATAAGCACTTGCAACAAGTACTCAAAAAACACTTAGAGCCTGAGTTCTATGAATGGGCAGAGAGGGAGCTCACAGCATTCGGAGAGAGTTGTGCAAATGAAATAGAGGAGCGTGCTGTTCATACAGATCGGGAGGGGCAGCCTAGGCTGATTAAATTTAATAAGATGGGCGAGGACGTTTCAGAGGTTTGGGTGAATGAAGGCTATAAGAAAACGGTGGAGGAAACGTACAATAGGGGAATTGTCGGGTATGTCCACAAGGAAATCCCAGAGCTCGGCCAAAAGGGCAATTACTTATACTCGTATGCGCAAGGCTATTTGCTTTCCCAGACAGAGCCAGGGTTTTACTGTCCGGTCACGCTGACCATGGCAACTGCGTACCTACTTGAGCATTATGCCGATGAACACGTTAAGGGTAAATTCCTGCCCCATGTCATTTCAACTGGGGAGGTGGAACTCTTTGAAGGAGCGACATTCTTGACAGAAAGACAAGGAGGATCCGACGTCGGGGCGAACGAGACGCAGGCGGTACCAAATACGAACAAAAATACCTATCTATTGACCGGTGAAAAATACTTTGCCTCTAATGCCGGGCAGTGCGGTGTTGCGATGGTGCTGGCTAGGATACCGGGTGCGCCAAAGGGAACGAAGGGGCTCAGTCTATTTGCAGTTCCTTGGAAAAAGGAAGATGGCAGTGGCAAGTTGAACGGCATAGAAATTCGACGTTTGAAGGATAAACTTGGTGTCAGGGCTGTTCCTTCTGCAGAGGTTCTTTTCAATGATGCAGAAGGGTATCTTGTAGGGGAACGAAGCAAAGGAATCCATTACATGATGGAAGCCTTGAATTTGTCTCGTGTTTGTAATGCCATTGCATCTCTTGGAATCATGCAAAGAGCTTATATGGAAGCACGGAATTATGCGAAAAGCCGTGTAACTTTTGGCGATCAGTTAATCAACTTTCCGATGATCCGTGATTCCTTAGTGGATTTAGCTGTAAAGCAAGAGGTCGAGATGAGTGCTAGTTTTGAGCTTGTGGCACTGTTTGACCGGCTCATGCGTAATGAAGGGGGCAAAGTGTCCGAAGAAGAGATTGCGTTGAATAGACTGCTTATTGCGTTGTTGAAAAAAGAAACCGCAGAACAGGCGGTTCATTTTTCCCATGAAGCCATTGAAATGCATGGGGGGAATGGATTCATTGAAGATTTTGTGACGCCAAGGCTGCTTCGGGATGCCCAGGTGTTAACTGTATGGGAGGGGACCGCAAATATTCTCGGGATGGAAGTGCTCCGACTGATGGGACGATTTAAAGTGGAGCGTATTTTTGTCGAGTCTATGAGAAAGAGGCTGGCGTCCCTTAACGTCGACCATTCTATGAAGGAACTGTTAGAAGAGGTCCTTATGAAACTTCAGGAACTATGCGATTTTACGAGCAGCTGCGCGCCAGAAATCCAGGCCGTATATTCCAAGAAGATTGCTAGCCTGATGGTGAAGATTTTTGAAAGTGTGATTGCGTTGGAAGGGGCTCATTCAGGTGAACCCCGTGAAAAGGCGAAGGCCGAGATTTTCCTCCAAATGACTTGGAAGGATTCGGATACGTGGTTTGACCGGGAAAATAAGAAGCTTCAGTACTTCGACTTGATCGTAAATTGGGAGAAGAGTTCGGTTGGAGTGGAATAAAGGGATATAAAAACAGGCAGCCCATCTAAAGGCTGCCTGTTTCATTCTTATGCAACACGCTTTTCTATACTGCTAGAATTATTGTTTCGATGTTTCCAAATCTGACTTATAAACCATCCAAGGACCACTAAGGTTAAAACAGACCCAGTAATTAACGAGGTGTTATACTCCAGTCCAAAACCTTCTGGTGCGTAGAAGATATACGTACATACCACACCTGACATGAATAATGCCGGGATGCTTGCAATCCAGTGGAATTTATTTTCTTTTAAAAGATACATGGCCGCTGTCCAAAGCATAACAGTGGCAACAAGCTGATTTGTCCATCCAACATATCTCCAAAGGAATGTATAGTCGATGGTGGCAAGGTACAGGGCAGGTGCAGCCAGCAATAGGGTTACTAGCAAAACTTTCCCCTTTCCTTCCATATTGAAAAACTTTGAAAATACTTCTGTTAAGATCATTCTTGAAGAGCGCAGCGCTGTGTCACCCGTTGTAATCGGAAGGATGATCACACCAAGGATGGCAAGGATCCCGCCTAGTGTTCCCAGTAACGAAATAGAGATTTCATTTACCACATAAGAAGGTCCACCAAGGGCAAGTGCTTCTTGCAGCCCGCCTGTGCCATTGAAGAATGTCATTCCGGCAGCAGCCCAAACTAGTGCGATCATCCCTTCTGTAATCATGGCTCCGTAGAAAATTTTACGACCATGAGATTCTTTTTTCATCGTGCAAGCGACAATTGGACTTTGTGTACAGTGAAAGCCGGAAATGGCACCGCATGAGATTGTAACCATCAGTAATGGCCAGATTGGCAGCTCCTGAGGGTGTAAGTTTGCAAATGTCAGGTTCGGGATTTGCTTATCCGTGAACAAAAGTGCAACGGCAATGGCAACTGCCATAAACAGCAGGATTGCGCCAAGTAATGGATATATTTTACCGATCACTCGATTGACTGGTAATAGAGTAGCCAATAAAAAATACCCGAAAATTAATAGCAGGGCCATCATGAAGCTAAGTGGCGTTAATTGAGCGATTAGTTGGGCTGGACCAGCTGTAAAGGCAGCTGCCACAAGGACCATTAATACAAGAGAAACCACATAAATGCATGATTTTACGACATTTCCAAGATATTTTCCGACGATGGTTGGATATTGCGCGCCATTATGGCGTAGGGATAACATGCCCGAAAAGTAATCATGAACTGCCCCTGCAAAGATACATCCGACCACAATCCAGATGAATGCGACTGGACCATATAAGGCTCCAAGGATCGCACCGTAGATAGGACCCAATCCAGCGATATTTAATAATTGGATTAGATTTCCCTTCCACCAAGGCATAGGAACAAAATCGAAATCGTCCCTTTTTGTGTAGGCAGGAGTAGGTGTCTGGTCATTAATCACAAAAATCCGTTCGACGAATTTAGAATAAAAAACATAACCTAGAACTAGAAAAATAAGTGCGCCAAAAAATGTGATCATGCTGCTCTCCTCCTGTTGTGTGAATATTACAATTTCAAACATTTTAACATGTTTGAAAAGAAAAACAACAGATTATTCTGAAAAAAATAAACTTTTTGTAAAATAAACCGTTTTCATGTCGGATTCGAGCTAATGAGTGAAAGAATAGTGTTAATATTCGCCATATATTGCTTTGCCCCTTGATATGGCATACAATGAAAGCTGATTACTAGACAGCTCAGAGATTCGAGAGTGATTTCGGTGAAAACTTACTATCAAAAACATAAATTAATAATAAACTTACTTGTCGTATTCCTATTAGGGTCCGGCCTCTTTTTCGTTCATCTGCAATCTCCATTTCCCTTTTTAGCAACGAAACCTATTTTATTTGCTTTACTGGTAATTTCGCTGGTGCTTTTAACGATTAATACTGTTCCTCTCCCGCCAAAAGGTAATTCTCTCAGTATGGACTCTGCCATTTTTTTAGCGACATTGTTCGTTTTTGGGTTGAATCTCTCCTTATGGATCTTGTTAGTTAGTGGAGTAGTATATGGTTTGCTGAAGAGGGAGATAGTTTGGTGGAAGCATCTTGTGAATTTTGCCATGTATGCTCTTATGATTACAGGCGCGCATTATATCTTTTACTGGACAGGTGGGACAATAGGATTTTTACAAGCATCAAACCTACTGTCTTATTTGACCACATTGATCAGTTATTTCTTTATTAATATACTAATTATCGGCGTTTTCTTTTACTCTATGAATCACCCGCAATTAATTCAGGAAATGAAAGGCACCCTGCAGAAATCTGTGTCGATTTATGCTATTTCCCTAGCTTCCGCACTATTATTAGCTTTGTTGTTTGAATCGGACGCAGTGCTCGGGCTCATTATTTTTACGGTGATTATTCTTTTTGTGTCCAAAGGCTTTAAGGGATACTTTCATCTCAATGAAGAAATAAACAAGGACCGTTCTTACCGGCAACAAATTCTCAATTCCCTGCCTGTTGGAATCATTACAGCGGATGATAAGCAGTCCAATTTTTCATTGAACACCGCTGCATCTTGCTTATTGAACCTGACCGGGCAAGAAATAAGGGATGTTGTCATGATGAAAGAGCCGCCAGTGTTCAACTCTTCCTTCTGGGAAATCATGCTGTCCAAAAAAATCTGTCAGAACGTCAAAGTGGGGTACTCAAGAGGTGAGGATGACTTGCGCTTGCTTGTATCACAGTCCGTTTTGCATGACGAAGATCATAACATTATCGGCAGAATTTTTTATTTTATTGATATAACTGTTACAGAAGAGCTGGAGAAAAGGATGCATCAATCGGAAAAACTTGCTGCATTGGGGGAACTTGCAGCAGGTGCTGCCCATGAAATCCGTAATCCATTAGCGGTGTTGCATGGCTTCTTCTCCTTAATGAAACAATCTTTTACGAAAGAAGAGCTTGAAAAGTACCAGGTGCCTTTACTAATAAAAGAATTTGACAGAATCAATGCTATTATCGAAGACATGCTGCTCATGGCGAGGCCTGGTGCACCAAGACTACAGGAAACAACGTTCAAGACGATTTTTGAGCAAATCCCTACGTTCCCCGACATGACGGAAAATGAGCCTGAATTGAAGATGATGCTTGACGATACGAAGGTAATGGTGGATCTCAAGCAGATGAAACAGGTCATCTACAATCTCTATAGAAATAGCAGAGAGGCCATTAAGGGCAAGGGAATCATAACTATCTCTTCCAAGAAAATAAATGGAAAGTACCACCTATTTTTTAAGGACAATGGAACAGGAATTCAAGATGAAGTGAAAAGCTCCCTTTTCCATCCGTTTCATACATCTAAAGAAACCGGAACCGGTCTTGGATTGACCATTGTCCAGCGCATTATCGAGAACCACAAAGGAAGTATAGAGGTTTATGAGACATCGTCAAAAGGGACGACTTTCCTCATCACCTTACCACTATCACCCCAACAATAAAGAAGGAGTGTCAACATGTACCTATCTGTTAAAGAAACAGCCGAATATTTATCCTGTTCAGAGTCTTATGTGAAAACCCTCATACAAGAAAAGAAAATCCGGGCATTGTATGATGGAACCGATTATATGATCAATAAAGACCAATTTACTACGCATATGAACCAGATGGAAAAGTATAAAGAGCTAATAGAAGAAGTGAGAAGCGAACCGATTCCTGAGGATATTGATATTAAGGATGAGGATTAAGGGGAAAAGCACCTGGATAGGGTGCTTTTTCTGTTTTACTTGACGGTTTATTATTAAATGTTTAAACTCTTAAACATAATAACAGGTAAAAACTTGTCTAATTCATTCTATTTGTAAGACAATAGTAATAACATAATTTGAAAATGCGAAAACAGGAGGAATCTTGTATGACGACAACAACTACTGATATAAACGATACGGTTGAAAAATTGCTGGCAAAACATAGGGATTATTTTGAAAAAGGAGAAACGAAAAATATTGATTTTCGCTTGGAACAATTGGCGACCTTAAAAAAGGCAGTTCAGAAATACGAAGCGGAACTGATGGATGCTTTAAAAAAGGATCTTGGAAAATCGATATTCGAGGCATATGGTTCAGAAGTTGGGTATATTCTTGATAGCATTGGATTTTTCATGAAGAATTTAAAGAGTTGGGCGAAAGTGAAAAAGGTTAAAACACCACTTGTTCATACTGGTTCCAAAAGTTTGATATATTCACAGCCCTATGGAACGGTATTGATTGTCGGGCCTTTCAATTACCCTGCCCAGTTAGTATTGGAGCCTCTGATTGGGGCGATTTCTGCTGGGAACTGCGCTGTAATCAAGCCTTCGGAGTTCACGCCGACTGTATCTGGTGTGCTTACAAAAATGATACGGGAATTTTTCAACGAAGAGTACATCAGTGTGGTGGAGGGAGCGAAAGAGGAAACATCTGCCCTTATACATGCGCCATTTGATTATATCTTTTTTACGGGAAGCGTGGAAGTTGGCAAAATCGTAATGCAGGCTGCGGCCAAGCGGCTTGTTCCGGTGACACTCGAGCTTGGAGGCAAAAGCCCTTGTATCGTGCATAAGGATGCCAATATAGAGGTGGCGGCGCAACGAATCGCTTGGGGGAAATTTATGAATGCAGGCCAAACGTGTGTAGCACCTGATTATATTCTTGTACATGAAGATGTTCGAGAGGAACTGGTCAAGTCCTTGAAAAAAACGATACATGATTTCTACGGAGACAACCCACAACAAAGTAAAGATTACGGTCGAGTTGTCAATGTACGCCAATTTGATCGCCTTGCTTCATTATTGGATATGGAAAAAGTGGTCGTAGGGGGCCGCATCGACCGGGAATCGCTTTATATGGAGCCGACTGTGATGGATGGTGTGACTTGGGAGGATAAGGTGATGCAGGAAGAGATTTTCGGGCCGATTTTACCTATCCTTGAATATAACGACATTAAGGACGCGATGAGGCAGATTAATAACGTTCCGAAACCGCTGGCATTGTATGTGTTTACCGAAAATAATAAAGTAGAGGAAGAGGTTATTGAAGGCACTTCCTTTGGAGGAGGATGTGTGAATGATACGGTCACGCATTTGACCAACCCATACTTGCCGTTTGGCGGAGTAGGGACTTCAGGCATCGGTTCGTATCATGGGAAAGACAGCTTTGATACTTTTTCCCATAAGAAAAGTGTGATGAAAAAAGGTACAAAGTTCAACTTAAGCTTTCTCTATCCGCCGTATTCCGATAAGAGCATTAAGATGCTGAAGAAATTTATGAAATAAACAGCTTCTACTAGTAGGAATCAGGAAGTTCTTTACATTTCTTTTATACGCCTAATGTGTTAATATTTAGATAGACGAAATAATATTTTTAGCAGACGCAGCTTTTTTCAAAGAAATGAATCTTCGGTCGTGGAGATTCATTTTCTTATTTATTTGGACTTATTATGGAAGGAATCGCGTCTTTTTATAGTGGGAGAGTGTAAGAATGGTACCGATTCAGAAGAAAGAAGTGTTATGGACGAAATCGTTCATCATGTTGATGGTAGGAAACTTGTTTGTGTTCATGTCGTTTCAGATGCTGATTCCGACGTTGCCTCCATATGTTAAGTCGTTGGGAGGAACGGGCTTTGAAATTGGATTGGTCACTGCCTTATTTTCCATCGGTGCTGTGTTGAGCAGGCCGTTTATCGGATTTATGCTGGAGTACCGGGCACGTAAACCGCTTGTGTTGATCGGAGCGGTTGCGTTACTTGCTGTGACAGTCATCTACCCATTGTCCCAGATCGTGCTGGTATTCCTATTGTTCCGCCTTATCCATGGTCTTGCATGGGGCTGGTCGACTACAGTAAATGGAACAGCAGCGGTAGATGTTATTCCGCGTTCCCGCCTTGGTGAAGGAATGGGATATTACGGATTATCGATTACAATCGGAATGATTATCGCTCCAAGCTTGGGAATCTATCTTTATCAGGTCACAGAGTTCTCTAACCTGATCATGGTAAGTGCTGTGCTCGGTGTTATTGCGCTTGTACTGTTAGGTGTGGTTCATTATCAGACGCCTGCTCTCGTGGAAAAGACGAAAAAGGAGGATTTGAAATTTTCCTATTTCGGTTCGCTTGTAGAAAAGAGCAGCTGGTATCCGGCATTCATCACATTGATTGCTACGTTTGGCTATGGCTCCATTGTTACGTTTATCGTGATATTTGGGGAAGAGCGTGGGATTGATCAAATCTTTCTTTTTTACTTGGTGAATGCGATTATGGCGTCATTATCTCGTCCGGTTGCCGGTAAGTGGTTTGATAATCATGGACCTCGGGGCTTGGTTTTGATGTGTATGTTCTTGTCCTTTGTCGGTATGTGGGTGCTTTCCTTCGCACACTCCAACCTGTTTATCGTGATAGCTGGTGCGTTATTCGGAGTAGGTTTCGGTTCCTTGATTCCGACCTTGCAATCATGGACCCTATCCATGACTCCTGAAAACCGCCGCGGGGTGGCAAACGGTATGTTCTTCTCCTCCATTGACCTAGGAATCGGGCTAAGTGGAATCATCTTTGGACTCCTTGCACAATTTGTCCCAACCGCTGCCCTCTTCCAAATCTCCAGCACCTTCATGCTCCTCGCCATGCTCTTCGCCTGGATTGAAGGAAGACGAAGAAAACGAGCAGTGCTTGAAGAGATGAGGGAAGGGGCTTAAGGGGTCTGACCCGCTGTGCGTTAAAGTAGTAGAGAAGTGAAGAGGGGTCTGACCCTCATCCCGTTAAAGCATTAAAGAAAAAGCGTAACCCCCTCGTCAAACGGAGGGGTTACGCTTTTTCTATTTCTTTGACCCTGCCGACTTGTCCGTCTTGGAGGCGGACTTTGATGCCGTGGGGGTGGTTGGGGGATTTGGTCAGGATGTCTTTGACGATCCCGCTTGTTAGTTTGCCTGTGCGTTGATCTTGTTTGAGCACAATTTTTACTGATTGGCCGACAGTGATATCAGACCGTTTTTGTCCATTCATTTTCTAGAGCCTCACGTTTCTATAATTACTAATATTATTTTATTATAACATAACAAAGCTCCCCGCATTCCTAGTAGCCCATTTCTTCTCGCACCTCAAGCAATAAATCAGGACGGTTCGTAAGGATTCCATCTGCCCCTCTTTCTAACAGATAGCGCATCGTTTCTTTATCATCAATGGTCCAGTAGTGCATCTGTACGCCGCTTCTTTGCGCATCGCGAATCAGTCGTTCATTGGTCAAATCGAAAATGCTTTCCTGAAGGGGAACTTGAAAGGCATCTACTTCAGGCTTGTAAAGGTTTCGGACAAACAACTTGTGAAGAAGGACGAATCTAGTGATTTCCTGTCTGCCACCCACAAGAGCGACCTTGCCTTCTGTAAAACTATTAAATGTCTCAAGAATTTCCTGGTCGAAAGAAGCGACAAGCAAAGTATCTTCTTTGTTGTACTTTTTGGTCAACTCCCAAAGCTTTCTTGCCATTTCTTCATATTTTGCTGGAGGGTTGGTGTCTTTAATTTCTATTTCAATCCGGGTGCCAGGGAACGCTTGGAATATTTCTTCCACTGTAGGAATGGTGACACCTTTTCCACGAAAACTGCTGGTTCCTTCTAAATCAACGAAATGATAGCCTGCATCCAACTGTTTTAGTTCCTCTAAAGTCAGCTCTGATACCGCTCCTTGTCCATTCGTGGTCCGGTCGACTGTAGAATCATGGATCGCAACAAGATGTCCGTCTTTCGTGATATGTATATCCGTTTCCAATACATCAACCCCCATCGCCACTGCCTGTTCAAAGGCAATCATCGTGTTGGAGGGGGCAAGGAGTTCACCGCCTTGATGAGCAATAATCAGTGGGAGTCCCCCATTTTCAAAGAATGGTTTGGTCGCTTGTTTGTTAATGGGGAAGAAGGTGAAGATAAGACCAAGTGTGCCAAGCGTGCCGGCAATAGTGCCAAGGGCCAGCCAAACCTTTCTTTTCTTTATGGGTTTCTTTTGTGAAGGAATGATAATTTCGGTCATTTGTGAACGCAACCTCTCTCTAGTCATCTACTATAATTAAATTATAGAATAGTTGGAAAATAAAGAAAGAGGGTAACCTCAAATTCTCGGCTCCCTCAGATAAAGATGTTCGTATTATTCTAAGTTCCTGTAAAACACCGCTGTTGATCTCCGCAAATGACTTCGCTTTCCGCGGGGCGACCTTGAGCCTCCTTACAACGCTTGGGGGTCTCAACAATGTCGCTTCTCCCCCGCAGGACAAGGAAGGCTTCGGCAGCGATACTTCGCACGAAGAAAATGCGTAGCATTTTCGAGGAGTCTTCGCCTTTTGCTCCAATCAACAGGTAGGAAACTTATAAACGAATTTACTCCAAAAAACCTAGTTCTCTTGCAACGTCATCTACTAGTTCTTTTCTGTTGTATTCGTGGTAGAGTCCCATTGCCAAGCGGGTTGGACAGCCGAAGAAGAAGCGCTCGTATAGGGTTTGGCGGGAGCCAAATGCACTCATGCTGACATCCCATGCTAATCGGAACAGTTTTATACGAGTTTTGGCATCCGTGGTGGCGGATTGAAGGTATTGGTCAATGTCTGCGCGTATTGGCGATTCTAGATCAGCCTCCGTCGGGATGGATACCAAACCGCTGGCGCCGAGAAGCTGCAAAATCTCCATGAACCGTGGATATACTTTAGGGAACTGCACAATGGCAACAGATAGAGGTGTGACATCTGGTACCATTGTCCCGTGTTTATCCAGTTTGGCGTTCATTTCTGACGCGAGTAGCAAGGCTTTGTGATTTTCCACAGCGATGATTATCTCGCTGATTTTTTCTTTTACATGCCCGTACTCGCCTATTGCGATGGTGTTGACCAAAAGTTGTGCAATACCCAAGATGAATTCGGCTTTCATGACCTGTCTGGAGACAACCTGATGATTGACAAGCGGTTTAAAATTACTAATTGAATACAGTTTGTTGGCGACATCGATATTTTCCGAAACAAATACACGTTCCCAAGGCACTAAGACATTATCGAGCACGACAATCGCATCCATCTCTTCAAACCTCGATCCGAGTGGATGATTGAACGCGGAAGAGTCGTAGGAAAAAGATTCGCGACAGATAAATTTCAACCCTTCTGTATTACTCGGAATACTGAAAGCATAGGCGAATGGCTCTTCGAACATCTTCAGTCCAGAAGATGAGATAATAATTTCATCAGTGATCCCGCCTTGTGTGGCCAACAGCCGTGCACCCTTAATGACAATCCCTTCTGATGTTTTATCTACCATCCTTGCTGCCACAATATTTTCATCGTCCTCGTAATGTAAAGAAGAGCGATTTACTTGTGGGGAAATGAAGGTATGTGTAAAAGAAAGATCATTTTCCCTGGCGTACTCGTAAAAATTTTTAAGGTTCTGTGGAAATTGCGGACCTTGTTCCTCCAATAAATCTGCAGAGGAGGCAAGCGCCATCAAGGTAGAGTTTTTATAATCAGGGGAGCGCCCCATCATACCAAAGGTTGATTTTGCCCAAACTTGAACCATCTTTCTTCTTTTCTCCAAATCTTCTTTTGATGTTGGCCGAAGATACGAGGTTCCTACCAAATTTCCGGTTGTATCAGATGTAAAAGTCATGATGTCTTTGTATTTTTCTTCGTGCTGCATATCAAACAAAGCAGCTTGACTTCTCATCACTCCTGAAAAAGCTGGGTGCTCTGAGATGTTGCCTTTTACCTGTTGTCCGTTATGCCAAACATTTGCTTGAAGCGAATTGATCCGGTCCAGATACTGTTTGCCGTTGATTATTCCCATGCTTCTCACCCTTTGCCCAGATTACTTCTTTCAATGTATGCATATGGGATTGTCTGATTTACTAAAGAGCCTCATCAAAATTTTATAACGGCCCACATGGCGTGGTATAGTGAGGAAAAGATGGTCTGGAGGGAAAAAAATGAAACAGGAATGGAAGGAACTTGATACGCCGACCTTACTATTAGATAAAGAGATTCTGCTGAAAAATATATGTAGCATGAGCGACTTTGCAAATAGGGAAAATGTGAATCTGCGGCCACATATTAAAACTCATAAATCGGTAGAGATTGCCAAACTTCAATTAGAACATGGGGCAATTGGTATCACCACTGCAAAGCTTGAAGAAGCCGAAGTAATGGCAGCCGCAGGGATTACAGATATCTTGGTTGCATATCCGGTTTCAAGCCCTATAAAAGTAGAGCGGATCCTCTCTCTTTTAAATCAAGGGGTAGATTTAAAAGTTACCGTTGATAATCTAGAACAGGTGAAGCTTCTTCAAAAAGCATTGGAAAAAACGGACCACACTTTGGAAGTCTGGATCAAAGTGAATTCGGGTCTGAATCGATGTGGGGTGGAGCCCGGGGAAGAGGCAGTAGGACTTGCCAAAGCTATCATTCTTTTATCTCGACTTCGAATTGGGGGAATCTTTACCCATGCTGGTCATTCCTATGGCGCAAGGGGAGAAGAGGAGCTTGAACGCATTGCATTGGCAGAGGCAGCCGCGGTGGTAAGAAGTGCGGAAGCATGTGAAAACGCGGGCATCCCGATTTTGGTAAGAAGTGTTGGCTCCACTCCAACTTATCGCATTTCCGGACTGGTGGAAGGGATTACAGAAGTAAGGCCCGGTAACGCCGTATTTTTTGACAGCATTCAAGTGGGGCTTGGAGTGGCAGACCGGTCAGAATGTGCGTTAACTGTGTTGGCATCCGTCGTGGGTGTGTATGAGGGGAGAATAGTACTGGATACAGGGAGTAAGACTTTATGTCTGGATAAAGGGGCACATGGATTGGAGTCTGTGAAAGGGTACGGCTATGTCTTGGACTATCCGGAATTGACAATCGAGAGGCTGTCCGAGGAGCATGGGGTGGCGGTTTTTAAAGGAAGCTGCAGCTTGCGCCTGAATGATAAAGTGCGTATCATTCCTAACCATGCCTGCACTGTCGCTAACATGTTTGATGAATACGTGTTGGTGGAGGGGGAGTATGTGGTGGATAAGTGGAAGGTGGATGCGAGGGGGATGCGGAGGTAATCCGCCGCACCCCAAACCTCCATCTGCCTCATCCCACATCCAATACTTCCGCCAACTCTTCCCAATACGCACAAAGTGTCTGCAGCCCTTTATCAAAATTCTTCAGCTTGAAATTTTCATTTGGTGCATGCACATTGTCAGAGGGCAAACCAAAGCCCATTAACACAATAGGTGCCTGCAACACTTCATCAAGTGTAGAAACGATCGGCAAAGATCCTCCGCCGCGTGTGAAAGTGGTCGGGATCTGCCAAACCTTTTCAAAGGCACGGCTTGCCGCTTGGATGGCAGGGTGGTTGAAAGGTGTCACAAACGGCGCTCCTTTATCAAAAAGGGAAACGGAAACTTCCACGCCGGCTGGTTTATGCATCGTAACATGTTCTTGCAATAGGGCTAGAATTTCGTCCGGATCCTGATCAGGAACGAGACGGCAAGTGATTTTCGCATGTGCCTCGGAAGGAAGGACCGTTTTAATCCCGTCCCCTTGGAAACCGCCGTATACACCATTCACTTCAAGGGTTGGCCGGACCCATGTGCGCTCAAAAAAGCTGTAGCCTTTTTCTCCATAAAATTCTTGGACGCCGACTTCCTCTTTGACAACGGCTTCATTAAAACTGATCTCATCAAAAGCTGCTTTTTCTTCTGCAGTCAAAGGGAGCACCTTGTCGTAGAAACCATCCACTGTCACCACACCATCACCATCGTGGAAAGAAGCTAGTAATTCCACCACTGCATGAATTGGATTTGCCACAGCACCACCGTAAAGCCCGGAATGAAGATCGCGTTTTGGGCCTTTTACATCCAGCTGGAATCCGCACATCCCGCGCAGGCCATAGCAAATTGTTGGTTTGTCCTCTTCAATCATGGATGTATCGGATACTACTACCACATCTGCAGCAAGCAGGTCTTTATTTTCCTCTACAAAAGCTGGCAAATTAGGGCTGCCGACTTCTTCTTCTCCTTCTATGCAAAATTTAAAGTTGAATGGCAATGTTCCCGTCGTCGCAAGAACCGCCTCCAAGGCTTTAATGTGCATAAAAGTCTGTCCTTTATCATCGCTGGCACCTCGTGCATAAATGCGCTCATCTCTTATGGACGGTTCAAACGGTGGAGTATCCCATAAATGTAATGGATCGACGGGCTGTACGTCGTAATGTCCATAAATCAAAACGGTGGGCTTGTCCTCCCCTGCTTGTAGCCAATCGCCATATACAATCGGATGACCTTTAGTCGGGTAAAGCGCAACATTTCCCATGCCGAGCTGTCGTAAAGAATTAGCCATCCATTCAGCAGCGCGTAATGTATCTGCATGATGGGCAGGGAGGGCACTCACACTTGGAATGGCCAACAGGTCCTTTAATTCCTCTAAATGCCTTTTACGATGATCTGATAGATAGGTATTGATGGTTGCAGTTGTCATGATTTTACCTCTTTTCTTTGAAATGTAGGTGCTTTACGATGCTTAGTTGCTTGTTCATAGCCATAGGCAATCTGAATGAGGGTGCTTTCTTCAAAGGCTCTTGCAGTAAAGGTCGCGCCAACTGGTTTTCCTTGATTCGTATAGCCGGCGGGAACCGTGATAGACGGATAGCCTGCTTTTGCAGGAATGCCGGCAGCAAAATTATTAGGTGTCAGGATCGCATCTAGGTTGTGTTCTCTCATTACGGCATCCAATCCACCTTCTCTAGAACGGTAGAGGTCTTTTTCGCGACTTGAAATATATTCTTCTTCGGTTAATGTCCCGCTGTGTTTTTCACTTTCCTCAAGGACGGTCTGCTTATGCTTAAGCATCTTGGATGAATCTTTTTCGTTAAAAGCAATCAAATCTTTCAAGCTCTTGATTGGCACAGAGGCCCCGGTTTTGCGCAAGTAAGCATTCAGACTTGGTTTGAACTCATAAAACAATGTATGATAATCCCATTCTTCTTTTGCGAAAGGAATTTCGATCGAACCTAACACTTCTGCACCATTTTCTCTAAGGCTAGCGATAGCTTCTTCCATAAGGAGGGATTCCTCGTCGGAGAAATAGGTGAAATAAGGATCACGGGCAACTCCTATCCGCATCCCATTTAGTCCCTCTTTTAATAGGAAGGAAGTGTAAGAAATACCCGGTTCAGGATTCGCCAAGGTAGCCGGGTCTTGATCATCTGTCTCGGTCAAGGCGCCAAGAAGGATGGCGGCATCTGTAACTGATCTTGCCATAGGGCCGGCAGTATCCTGACTGAAGGAAATAGGGATGATGCCTCTGCGACTGGTCAGTCCAACCGTTGGCTTTATTCCAACAATAGAATTTGAACTTGCAGGACTTAAAATAGAGCCGGATGTTTCCGTACCGATGGCAGCCGCTGCTAAACCGGCGGCAACCGCGGCACCTGAACCACTGCTTGATCCGCCAACATCAAATTCTCCCGGGCCATATGGATTTAGAACCTGACCACCTCTGGAGCTGTATCCGTTTGGTATTTTTTCTGTCATGAAATTAGCCCATTCTGTCATGTTGGTTTTACCCAGAATGACGGCACCGGCTTTCCTCAACTGACTTGCCACGGCAGAATCTTCTGCGGCTACATGATGCTCTAAAGCAAGAGATCCCGCGCTTGTGTGCATCATATCGCCCGTATCGATATTATCTTTTAAAAGAATAGGTATTCCATGAAGAGGACCGCGTGCACCGTTTTTTTTCCTTTCGAAGTCAAGCGCATCGGCAATAAATTCTGCATCAGGATTAACCTCAAGAATGGAGTTCAACTTTGGTCCATTTTTATCATATTTACTGATACGATGAAGATACATGAGGACTAACTCTTTCGAGGTAACCTTGCCATTTTCCATCGCTACTTGTAATTCTTCAATGGTCACATTCGGCAACCATTCTTCCACAAGCCCAGAGAGTTTCGGGTGGTTCATCCAAAAAACCTCCTATATAATTTAGGGTGAAATGCTATCACTTTGGTAAACAGTATCCCCTGTAGATTGTAGTGCAAGGTGTGAAACTCCAGCGGGGGAGTAACGGTAGATTGAGACCCCGCAGGCAAAGCCGAGGAGCCTCAAGCACCGTCCCGCGGAAAGCGAACACCTGGAACGGAAATCTACAGAAGTTAAAACAGAAAAACTTTTTTCAACATCTTACCAATAATAATAATTCAAACTATTTAAAAAACATAGTAATAAAGGTATGATAATAAGATAATATATAAATTTCAAGATATTCGTTTCGCTAAACGAAGTATCTAGTGCGTTTAAAATAGATTTACGCATTTCAACGCAGACTAAACAGAGTGAAAGGTTTGGGAGGATCACACATTATGGGGAGAATTTTTTCATACATAAAACCGTACAGGCTGGCTGTAGCAATCGCCTTGCTCCTAATGCTGACAGAGCTTGTGGTGGAGCTGATGCATCCACTTTTAATGGCCAAAATAATTGATGAAGGGATTCTGACAGGCGACTTGGATTCGGTCATGAAATGGGGAGGAATCATGGTGCTCTTCTCCTTTATTGCATTTGCTGCAGGGGTGATCAACTCCTTTTTTGCCGCCCATGTCAGCCAAAGTTTTGGCTTTGATATTAGAAGAGGGCTATTTGGGAAAATACAATCGTTTTCGTTTGCGAATTTCAGTTTGTTTCCGACCTCTTCGCTCATCACAAGAATGACGAACGATGTCACACAAATACAGAATACTGTTTTTATGAGCTTACGCATCATGCTCCGCGCACCGCTTCTTGTGGTAGGCGGCGTGATCATGGCTCTCATTGTAAATTGGCAACTTGCGCTCTTCCTTGTCATCGGGGTGCCGGTCCTGTTTATCTTCCTTGTATGGATGATGAAAAAGGGCGGCGCGCTTTTCAAAGCAGTGCAAGAAAAGCTTGATGGCGTGAATAATGTCATGCGGGAAAATCTTGGGGGCATCCGATTGATAAAAGCTTTTCTCCGTAAAAAGCACGAAATCAAACGGTTCGGAGATGCAAGTGAGGAACTGAAGGATCAGACGGTATCTGCACTTCGACTAATGGAAATTACCATGCCGATCCTCCTTTTAATCATGAACGGAAGTATTCTTGCTGTCCTTTGGTTTGGTACGATCGGTGTCTCAAACGGCGGAGCACAGGTGGGGGAAGTGGTGGCAATCGTCAACTATGCGACCAGAATCACTGGCGCACTTTCTATCTTTTCTTTTATCATCATGGCATTTGCCCGAGCGAAAGCCTCTGCGCACCGGATAACGGATGTGCTGGACGAAGAAATTGATCTAGTGGATAAGGTGGATGTGGATATGGAGGCGACCTTCCTTAAAGGTGGAATTGAGTTTGATTCGGTTTCCTTCCGTTATCCAAACACGGATATTCCGGTTCTCGAGGATATAAGCTTTCGTGCCGAAGCGGGGACGACTGTAGCCATCATGGGAGCAACAGGTGCGGGGAAGTCTTCGTTATTCCAGTTGATTCCAAGGCTATATGATGTGGATAAAGGTGTAATCCGCGTAGATGGAAAAGACCTGACCGATTTGTCCTTGAAAAAGCTAAGAAAGCAAATCGGTTATGTTCCTCAGGAAGCGCTCCTTTTTTCAGGAACGGTCAAAGATAACATCGCCTGGGGGAAAGAGGACGCCACATTAGAAGAAATCATTCAGGTGGCGAAGGATGCACAAATTCACGATACAATCGATCGGTTGCCGAAAAAATATGAGACAGTTCTTGGCCAAAAAGGGGTTAATCTTTCGGGAGGTCAGAAACAACGTCTTTCCATTGCCCGCGCGCTTGTAAGAAAACCGAAGATCCTCATGCTTGATGACAGTACAAGTGCACTTGATTTAAAAACAGAAGCCAAGCTTCTTGCAGCCATTAAAAAATACCAATGCACCATGTTCATTGTGACGCAGAAGGTAAGTACGGCTATGGAAGCAGACAAGATAGTACTGATTGAAGACGGAAGGCTGCTGGATGAAGGAAGCCATGAAAAATTGCTGGCAACCTCGGAACTTTACCAGAAGATCTATCAGTCGCAGTTTGGAACGGAGGTGGCAGAACATGTCCAAGCGTATAAGTAGCAGTGCCGCCGTCGCCACTAAAGCGAGTCCCAAACCACAAGCCAAGGATTGGAAGGGAACGATTAAACGGATTTGGAGATATCTTGGTGAAAATAAAGGCATGCTCATGCTCGTTCTGGTGATGGTGGTGGTTAGTTCCGCTTTAGGGCTCTTAGGTCCCTTTATTGTCGGAATGGCCATTGATAACTATGTAGTGGAGCAAAATACATCAGGACTTTTAAATGTTTTAATAGGGCTAGTTTTTATTTATATTTTCTATTCGTTGTCCATGTGGCTACAGAATTATTGGATGGTGGGGATTGCGCAAAATACCGTCATGAAAATGAGAACACAGTTGTTTGACCATTTACACAAGTTGCCGATTCCTTTTTTTGATAAAAGGCAGCATGGCGAACTAATGAGCCGTGTGACCAATGATATGGAGAATGTGAGTTCAACGCTGAACAGTTCCGTGATTCAAATTTTCTCCAGCGTCTTGACCCTGGTCGGAACAGTTTCCGTCATGCTTTACCTTAGTCCTTTGTTGACAGCCATTACGCTTATTATCGTCCCTGTTATGTTCTTTGGATTAAGATGGATTACCAACCGGACAGGTCCGCTATTTAAACAAACGCAAAAAAACCTCGGTGAACTGAATGGCTATATTGAAGAAACGATTTCCGGTCAGAGGATTGTCAAAACCTTCTCCCAAGAAGACAAGGTGATGGAGGAGTTTACCGAAAAGAGTTTAAATTTGAAGAAGTCTGCATACTGGGCCCAGACCTATTCCGGGTTTATCCCAAAGCTCATGAACATGTTGAATAACTTAAGTTTTGCCATCATCGCCGGTGTAGGCGGGATTTTGGCATTGAACACCGAATCGGGGATTACCATAGGAGTTATCGTTATTTTTGCGGAGTACTCTAGACAATTCACCCGCCCGTTAAATGATCTTGCCAACCAGTTTAATACCTTGTTATCTGCTGTGGCAGGGGCTGAGCGTGTGTTTGATGTGTTGGATGAAGAAGAGGAAGAACGGGATGAGACAGTAGCGATCGAGCTTGAGTCGGTTCGAGGTGAAGTCGAGTTTAGGGATGCGTCATTTTCCTACGAGGAGGATGACACAACCATTCGTAATATCAATTTCCATGTAGAGGCTGGGGAAACAGTTGCATTTGTCGGTCCTACAGGTGCCGGTAAGACAACGGTCATCAACTTGATTTCCCGTTTCTATGATCTTGATAGTGGCAGTATTTTATTGGATGGCCATCCTATTAATAGGATTAAACGTTCGAATTTACGAAAACATATGGCCTTCGTTTTACAGGATTCATTTCTATTTGAAGGAACAGTTCGAGAAAATATCCGATATGGAAGGCTGGATGCTACGGACGCGGAAGTGGAGGAAGCGGCAAAGATGGCCAATGCGCACTCCTTTATCAGAAAGTTACCTGGAGCATATGATTTCAAGCTGAAGCAAGACGGAAGTGGGATCAGTCAAGGTCAGAAACAGTTATTGTCCATTGCGCGAGCGGTCTTAGCCAACCCTACCATTTTGGTATTAGACGAAGCAACAAGCAGTATTGATACAATCACGGAGATGAAAATCCAAGAGGCCCTCCAACGATTAATGGAAGGGAGAACAAGTTTTGTCATCGCGCACCGATTGAATACCATTCAAAGTGCGGATCAGATTCTTGTGCTGAAGGAGGGAGAAATCATAGAAAAAGGATCCCATGATGAATTACTGGAAGAACAAGGATTCTACTATGATTTATTTACAAGTCAGTTGAAAAAAGAAGTAGGATGATAATATATTTTAAGCACCGGAATGTTTATGGGAAATATACATGAACGTTTCGGTGCTTTTTCGCATGATTTCTACAAATTTATAAAAAGAATGTGGTGGATTTTCCCGGGAAATACGTCGGTCCATAAAGGTTTTTGTCAAGATGCCACGTTTTAAGGATGATACATGTATTGTCTATTTCCCGAATATGATTTATAATGCAGTACAGAACGAAAATTCTAAATATTACAAATTAGTTAAAGGGGGATTACAATTTGGATGCATTTTTACAAGATCCGATTGGTGGTTTAGTAAGTCTTCTTTGGAGCACACCTATGATTGTTTTCTGTTTAGGAGTGGGATTGTTATTTACCATTTTGACAAAGTTTGTACAAGTAAGATTATTCGGGGATATGGTGAAGCAAATATTTGCCGGTAAAGCATCTAAGGCAGGAGTTTCCTCCTTTCAGGCATTATCCATTTCATTATCAGGACGTGTAGGGACAGGTAATATCGCGGGGACAGCAACTGCTATTGCGATGGGAGGACCTGGAGCAGTATTTTGGATGTGGACTATCGCTTTTATTGGAGCGGCGAGTGCATTTGTAGAATCCGCGCTGGCACAAGTCTATAAATCTAAGCAAGATGGAGAGTACCGCGGAGGTCCGGCTTATTACATAGAAAAAGGTATTGGCTGGAAATGGTATGGTATTGTCTTTGCATCTGCTGCACTTTTAGCGATGAGTTTATTGATGCCAGGCCTGCAGGCTAATGCCATTGGAACGGGATTGAATAATGCTTTTGGAATCAATAAGCAAGTAATCGCCATCGGATTAGTTATCGTGATAGGTTTAATCATTTTTGGTGGAGTTAAACGGATCGCATCCGTTGCTCAACTTGTTGTTCCTTTCATGGCAATAGCTTATATATTAGTTGCTTTAGGAATCATTGCCATGAATATCACTGAGTTACCGGCAGTATTTGGATTGATTTTCTCTAGTGCTTTTGGCGTTGATTCCGCTTTTGGTGGAATCATTGGTGCCGCTATTGCATGGGGCGTTAAACGTGGTATCTTTTCGAATGAAGCGGGTCAAGGTACGGGACCGCATGCAGCAGCGGCTGCTGAGGTATCTCACCCTGCCAAACAAGGCTTAGTGCAAGCCTTCTCTATCTATATTGATACCCTTCTTGTTTGCTCTGCAACAGCATTCATGATCCTTTTCACAGGTTCTTATAATGTGGTAGATCCAGCGAATGAAGGACAGTTCCTTGTCAATAACCTTGGAGCAGGGGTAGAGGCAGGGGCTGAATATACACAGGCTGCGGTTGAGTCCGTCTTACCTGGATTTGGTGCTGGATTTGTAGGAATTGCGTTATTGTTCTTCGCATTCACGACGATAATGGCTTATTACTACATTGCTGAAACGAATGTTGCATACTTGGTTCGCGGAAGAAGCAATAAGATTCCAATGTTTATTTTGAAGGTCGTTCTTTTAGCTGCCACTTACTTTGGGGTTGTAAGAACCACACAAGTGGCATGGAATTTAGGAGATATTGGGCTTGGTTTAATGGTGTGGCTCAATTTGATTGCTTTGTTATTGTTGGCGAAACCTGCGCTGGCAGTATTAAAAGATTATGATGAGCAAAGGAAGCAAGGTGTGGATCCTGTGTTTAACCCTGACAAGTTGGGGATAAAAAATGCGGAATTCTGGACGGAAGAATATAAAAAGGATGACGAAAGAGCTTCCTGATAGACAAAACAAAAGCCCTCACCACTCGATTGTAGTGGTGAGGGCTTTTGCGTTTTTTAAAATGCCATCGTTTCACTCAAGGTATCAGGACTTGGTTTGCCTATTAAATATCCTTGTCCATAATGGATCCCGATGTCACGGCAAAATTGAAGTTCTTCCATTCGTTCTATACCTTCTGCAAGCACTTTGATGTTTAATTTGGTGGCGATATTTATGACGCTTTTTAAGAAGAGTTGCTTTTCAAGTGTTGTATCACAATGAGAAATATAGTCTCTGTCTATTTTGACGAAATTGGGTTGGAGCTTTTCAAGTACTTCTAAGGTTGCATACCCTGCCCCGACATCATCGAGTGCCACTTGCATACCTGATTTTTTGTATGTTTTGAATATAGATTCAAGATGGTCGATATCATGAATTTTTTCTGACTCTACTACTTCAAAAACGAGCTGATCTGGTGAGATGTTATTTTCTCTTACAATCTTGAACGTATGCTGCAGACAATATTCCGGATTGTAAATGGAAGAAGGAAGGAAATTGATAAATAGCTTTACATGGGTAGGAATCTTTTGTTTACTACCAGAAACAATAGAGCTTTCGCGAGCTTTTTGATCTAAATAGTTATGTAAGTTTGTTTCACGGGCAAATTCAAATAGTTTAAAAGGAGGAACAGGATTCCCTTTCCAATGAGGTCGTAACAGGCACTCATAGGCGAAAATTTCATCGTTTTTCTGTAAGTCTATGATTGGTTGAAAATGGGTAGTGAAGGAGTTTGTTGCAATCAATTCTAATAGGTCATGGTTTTTCACCAGGTCGAGCAGTTGATCTGGTGCATAATAGCCACGTTGGGAAGATATTTTTACCAATATTTGTGAACTGTCGTCTTGACTTAGTAGTTGTAATTGAAGAAGCTGCTCTAATTCCTCAAAAGAGCTATAATTCCAGTCCTCTTGAACTTGATCTTTTTTTATAAAAAGTACTCCTGAACGTTGAATATTGTCCGGTACTCCACAATCCGTACAGTGCATATGAATCACCTCATTTAGTAGATAGGATAATTTTACTATTAATCTATTGAAGTAAGAAGTTTTTAGCATGAAATGTTGAAAAAAAGGTCTGAATAGAAGAAAAGTAGTAGAATAGATACATTTTTTGACGGATGGGACAAGGGTTTTCCCTAATGTTGTCGAAACAATACTATAAATAGAATTTAGAAGATATGGTAAGGGGCGGCTTGTATGTTGGCGGAAAAACTACTTTTACATGTACTGATTATCTTGGCACCTGTGCTGATTTATTACGTTGTTTCCGAAAATAAAAGGTTTGGTCAATCACCATATTTTATTGGAATCCTGCAGGGGCTTTCTGCGAGCTTATGTTTACTGTTTGCTTTCTATGATTATGGTCTTTATTGGGATTTAAGATACATACCGTTAGTGCTTGCCATCCTATACGGGGGACCAAAAGCCGGATTGATAGTACTGGGTGCCATTCTTGGTACAAGAACTTATCTTGGAGGAGACGCATTAGCATTTGGTTACATTAGCGGGCTTGTGGCAGCTGCTATTCCATTCTTAATGTTAAGGCGTTTTAATAACATTCAAACGAAGAAAAAAAGGATTGGCTTTGCTGTGCTAGTTGGATTATGGCCAAATTTTGTCATGTTAGCAATCTTAATTGCTTATTTATTTAGTTCTCCGTCTTCCAATGAAGGGCCGAACTTAATTCTGTACATTTTGCTTTTCGGTTTGATTCAGGTAGTTGGTGTAGGTTTCGCATCTACCTTACACGAAGCGGTCCTTGAGCGAGAATTGATGAAACAGGAAATCAGGAGGGCGGAGAAGCTTAACACTTTAGGTGAACTCGCAGCGTCCATTGCCCATGAAGTAAGAAACCCGCTCACTGTCGTAAAAGGTTTTCTACAACTTATGCACAGAGAGGACAAGGGGAAAAATTATCAATATATTGGTCTCATCTTAAGCGAATTGGCAAGGGCAGAGTCTATCATTAACGACTACCTCAATTTTGCAAAACCAGAGTTCAAAAAAATTGAAAAAGTAGATTTGGGAGAGCTATTGAATGATGTGAAAATGCTGTTACACCCATTGGCAGTCAAGGAAGGCATTCATCTAGAAAGTTATCTGGAGAAGAATGTCATTATGGAAACGGATAAAAATCAATTCAAACAAGCCCTTGTTAACATCTTAAAAAACGCGATTGAAGCTACTCCTCAGGACGGTAGAGTTTATATTAAGTTGTTCTCCAATGCTTCAGGCATTCAGATCCTTATTAAGGATACAGGAAAAGGGATGACCAAAGAGCAGGTGTCCCGCATCGGCACCTTATTTTATACGACAAAGGACAAGGGAACTGGGCTAGGAACTACTGTATCCATGCGAATCATTGATACGATGAATGGAAAGGTTGAGTATTCGAGTGCACTTGGGAAAGGGACGGAGGTAAAGATTTCCTTTCCGCCTGTGAGGCAGGAGGAGCTGGTGAGGAAGGAATCGAATGTGGGGTAAAATAAGGAAGAGGCTGTCCAATAATTTTAGACAGCCTCTTTGTCTATTCTATTGCTTTAAGTATTGCCTATTTTATAGCTTTTCTAGCGGTTTATCAGCAGGCCCTTCCAGTACATCGCCGTGAATGGAGAAGCGGGAGCCGTGGCAAGGACAGTCCCAGCTGCGGTCACCATGGTTCCATTCCACTTCACACCCAAGATGCGTACAGGTGGTGTCCACGCAGTAGACTTCTCCTTTGTCATTCTTGTATGCCCCGGCACGGCGGCCGTTGATCATAACGACGCCACCTTCATCAAGTCCAAGGTCTTCAGGCTTTTTCGAAGGACGATCAAGCTTGCCTTCAATGAGATGTCCAGCCACATTCATGTTAGAGCTGATGAACTTTTTCAGGCTTGGGTCGGCAACAAAGCGGGATGGCGTGAATAGGTCTTCATATGGATTCTTCCTGCCAAGTATTAAATCTTGTAAGAGCAGTGCTGCTGCCGTTCCGTTCGTCATACCCCATTTCCGATAGCCTGTAGCCACAAAGATATTCGGGTGTCCGGATGTAATCCTGCCGATATAAGGGACCTTGTCCAATGTGTATAAATCCTGTGCAGACCAGCGATACAGAATTTCCTTAATGCCAAGCACCTCTTCGCCAAAACTTTTCAACGCTTCATAGTGTTTCAACGTATCTTTCCCTTGACCTGTCCGGTGGCCGTCCCCTCCAATCAAGGCAATCTTTTCACCATCCAACGTCACATAGCGTAAAGACCTCGAAGGCTGACCGGCGCTGTAATACATGCCCTCTGGTGGTTCCTTTTCTGTTTTGGCTGCAAGCACGTAGGAACGTTCCGCATACATTCTTGTAAAGAAAAAGCCCTTGCCATCGTAAAAGGGAAAATGGGAACCTGCAACAATATATTCGCACTCAATCTTTGCGCCGTTCTTCGTCACTACTGACAATCCACGCGATTCCTCTACATCTGTGGCTACAGTGTGTTCATATATCTCTCCACCTTTTTCCACAATGCCATCTACTAAAACCTTCAAATACTGCAACGGGTGAAACTGTGCCTGGTTTTTCATGACGATAACAGATTTAGTTTCAATCGAAAAAGGAATATCATAGGTTAAATCGCCATCTATTCCGAGTTTCTGATAAGCCTCGAATTCTTTGATTACCTTTTGATCATCTTGCTCTGTCTGAGAATAAATATAGGCATTTTGTTCGCTAAAATCACATTGGATACGCTTAAGGTCGACAAGATCTCTGATAAAATGAAGCCCTTCCTGATTTGCTTGATAATAGAGTTTTGTCTTTTCCTGACCTATGTGCTGAAGGAACTCATCATAAATCAAGCCGTGTTGTGCGGTCACTTTTGCGGTTGTGTGGCCTGTTGTCCCATTAAGGATTTGATCTGCATCAATGAGGATGACCTTCAGCCCTTCTTGTGCGAGCTGATAGGCCGTCGTTATTCCGGTAATACCGCCTCCCACTATACATACATCCGTTTTTTTATCTTCATTTAATGTAGGAAATGAGGGAAGGGGTGCAGAATCCCTCCAATATGCCTCAGGTCCTTTTGGAAGTTCGTTAAAATGTTGTTGTTCCATTCATTATTTCCTCCTCTAATGCGCTAAGATATACATAATTTTTCCAAAAAAACGAAAAACATGTATCTTTTTAGCGGAAATGACAACGATATTTCTATTGGAACCTCTAGGGAAAAAGGGTAGAATGGAGAATAGCGTAAAACCCCGCACGAGGGTTATAAAGGAGAAAACGATGTCAACAACTTTTATAAATACATTACAACCTTTCATACAACAACTTTGGGAAAATAGTGAATTTGTCGCGGCTACCCCTGTTCAAGAGCAAGCCATTCCTGTCATTCTGGATGGGAAAGACGTTCTTGTCGAATCACCAACTGGTACAGGAAAAACGTTAGCGTACTTATTGCCGATCATTGAACGCATCGACTTGGCTAAACAGCATCCACAGGCATTGATTGTCGCGCCTTCCAAGGAACTTGCGATGCAGATATTAGACCAGATACAGAAATGGACAGAAGGAAGCGACATTTCCGGCGCATCCTTCATCGGTGGAGCTAATGTGAAACGCCAACTAGAAAAGCTGAAAAAACGACCACATATCCTGGTCGGGACACCTGGCCGTCTGCAAGAGTTAATTCAGATGAAAAAAATTAAAATGCATGAAGTGAAAACCATTGTAATGGATGAAGCTGATCAGTTATTTGTTCCAGAACATAAAAAGACTATCGAAAACATCATTAAGTCCTCCATGCAGCAGGAAAGACAATTACTTTTGTTCTCGGCAACCTTGAAGGAAGAGACAGAGAAACAAGCAGTGGGCTTGCTGAAGGAGCCTTTGATTATCAAGGTTACGAAAGAAGACTTGCCACCGGTGCGTGTGGAGCATTTGTACGCAGTGATTGATCAGCGAGATAAAGCAAATGTGCTGTCCAATCTGCTTCGTGAGCCTGGTATTAAAGCATTGACGTTTGTACGTGACATCGGGAACCTTGCCGTACTGACGGAAAAACTATTATATAAACAGCTAAATGTTGGAGTTCTTCACTCCGAATCCTCTAAGCAAGAGCGAGAGAATGCGATGAAGAACTTTAGAAAAGATGAGTATCCGGTCCTGCTTGCTACAGATGTGGCGGCAAGAGGTCTTGATATTAAAGAATTGAGCCATGTTATCCATTACGACCTGCCTGAAGAAGTCGAAAGCTATGTGCATCGTTCTGGAAGAACAGGACGCCAAGGAGCAGAAGGCACCGTCATTTCTATTGTCAGCGAACGTGAAGAGCGAAAGCTAAAGCAGTTTGCTCGTGAGCTTGGATTGACACTTGAGAAGAGGGTTGTCTTCGGCGGGAAACTGATTAAGGAAGACGACCTGAAGGCAGGAAAGCCTGGTTCTGGTGGGGCCCGCGGCAAAGCTGGAGGTTCAAAGGGTTCTGTTGGGAAGAAGAAGCCTGTGGCTACCAGAACTGGAGGGACGAAGAGTCCGAGTAAATCGAAAAAACAAGGGAAGAAAAAATAATTGTAATGTGTGTGAACCATTCCGTTGAGGGATGGTTTTTTGTGTACCCAGCACCTTCAAGATGAGCTGGAATAAAATGTATATAGAAAGGAGTGAAATTTATGGTAAGGATATCTTGGTCTGCTGGCCACGGTTTAAATACACCTGGCAAAAGGACACCTGAGGGAATGCGAGAATGGGAATTCAATAGTGCTGTAGTCGTTGAAGCAATTAGGTTGCTTGAACAATACCAAGACGTCTTGCAATTAAGACTTGATGACCCAACTGGACAAAGAGATGTGCCTCTACAAGAGAGGTCCAACCGTTCTAACAGCTGGAATGCTGATGTGCATATTGATGTACATGCAAATGCTTTTGGGAATGGCGGATGGAATGAAGTACAAGGAATTGAGACGTTTGTATATACAACGAGACCTGTAAGAGATGTTACGTTGGCGACAAACGTCCAAAGAAGGCTGATTGCCAATACAAGAAGACCTGATAGAGGTGTAAAGGCTGAAAATTTTCACATGCTCCGGGAAACAAGGGCTGTTTCTATATTAGTAGAATGTGGATTTATGACTAACAGGGAAGAAGCAGCACTTTTAAAGTCTGCTGCTTACAGAAAACTCTGTGCACAGTCCATCGTGGAAGGTCTGGTTGAAACGTATAACTTGATATTGAAGGAGGATGATTTTGTGTTAGAGAGAGCTATTGTGATAAACAGTTTTGCGGATTTTCCAGTCGCGGAGTTGTTGGCGAACTTTGTAAAAGCACCTATTTATACAAGAAGAGTGGCGGAAAGTGGAAAGTTCGCCAAAGAATTGCTAGTTGTAGGTGGAAATGCAAATGGATTGTTAGCGGACCGCATTACATTGTTAGCGGGACGAAATCGTTTTGAGACGGCTGCTAGAGTACAAGAGTATATTGGTTAATACAAGATAGTATTAGGAAGTGGCCCATGTTCGGGTAAAAATAAGGGACCACTTTTCTTATACATAAAGCAGTCGCCCAAAAGTTAAGCGACTGCCCCCATTAACACTGCGTCCTATTCCACTACTCCACGAAATTTCAATGCCTCAAAGCCGCGAAACACAATATTATTTCTTCTAACAGGTTCTTCTAGTAGTTCTACATCATGTATCCGTTTGAGAAGTACCTCCAATGCGATGACCGCTTCCAGTCTTGCAAGTGGAGCTCCTAAGCAAAAGTGCGGTCCGGATGCGAAGGAAAGGTGCTTCACATTTTCTCTGGAAACATTAAGTACATCTGGAGCTTCATGAATGTTAGGATCCCGGTTGGCGGCACCTAGTGCAATAATTGCCGTCTGGGCTTTTTTGAGTTGTTGTCCGCCAAGTTCCATATCTTCGCCCACCCATCTTGAGGTAAGCAGAACGGGCGGGTCGTAACGCAGGATTTCTTCGACCGCATTTCCAATCAAGGAAGGGTCATCCAACAGCTTATTCATTTCATCTCGGTGCGTTAGTAGCAGGTGGTAACCGTTTGTAATCAGATTTACCGTTGTTTCATGGCCAGCGATTAATAGCAATAAACAAGTCGCCACAAGCTCGTCTTCATTCAACTTGTCCCCGGAGTCAGATACAGAAATGAGTCCGCTCAATAAATCGTCTCCTGGGTTTACCCGTTTTGCAGCAATGAGTTTACGCATGTACTGGTCCGCCTCCTCGAGGGAAGGAGCAACCGCTTCTAAATCAGCTTGGGTCGTATTAAAATCAATGAATGTTACGAATGAATCCGACCAGACGCGGAATCGTTCCCGATCCTCTTTTGGCACACCAATCAACTCTGTTATGACCATGACGGGCAGAGAATAAGCAAAGTCACGAATCAGTTCATGCTCCACCTCACCTTTTCTTGCATCCAAAAGGTAGTTCGCCATCTCCACAATGGTTGGTCGAAGGAGCTCGGTCATCCTTGGAGTGAAAGCTTTATTGACCAGCCCGCGAAGCCTGGTATGATTTGGTGCATCCCGGAAAAGCATCATATTCCTATTTAGCATAACAACTGGCACTAATGCCTCCGGTATAGGAGGCATTTGCTCCTTGGGTACAAGGTTTCTTATTTCTTTTATAAATCTAGAATCTTTTAAAACAGATTCTACTTCCTTGTATCCTGTTATCAACCATCCATCCACATTAAAAAATGACACCCATTTAATGGGGTTTGTATCATGTGCTTGTTTAAACATTTCATATGGATTTTCTATAAATGCCTTTACTGGATCTGTTTGTACACTCATTAACGTCCCTCCCTAAATAACTGCTCTTCATTAATTCGCTAAATAACGAGGAAATCCTTGAAGAAAATACAAAAAAGGAAAAAGTTTCTACCTTTTTTCTCCAGAAATCCCGACCTCATTTGACACTTATCTAGCAATCTATTGTAAAATGGTGTAATAACATTGATGAGTTTAATAACATAGAGTGATGGAGGCTTTTAAAGAATGTTTTGTCACAAATGTGGTAGGAAAGTGACATCCGATGCAAATTTCTGCTTTAATTGTGGAGCGAATTTGAAGGAAGATGTTGAACATAACGAAGAAGAATGGCTAGAAGGTAGAGGGAAGCATAAGAAAAAACATTTTACATATATGCCGTTTTTACCACCCATTATTAGTTTAGTCTTGATAGCAGGAACAATTGGCTGGTATTACAGCCATGAACAAAGTGTCAATGCAGAAGTGCTTGCCATTAAAAAGGAAGCAGAAGAACTGGCATTACAAGGGGAATATGACATGGCAAAGGACGAGTTAGCCGGTGCCATGGAAATGAGGCCTTCTTATCATGTGCTAAGAAACAACCTCGAAGTAGTGAAAATTGCGGAAGAGGTTAACGGAGAATTAGAGGAAGTACGAGAGCAAATCAAAACGAAAAAGTTTGAAGAAGCCGAAAAAAACCTTACAAGGCTCCGGGAAAAAATGACGAGATTGGATGGACCGCTGATTCAACCATTAAAAGAAGATGTGTCTGAAAAGGACGTCATGATTAAGGTCGGGAAAATAAATAATGAGTTAGATCAGCTCAAAACGGTGGATGAACTTTCAAGAAAGCTTGCCGTCATTTCTTCGATTCCATCTGAAGAGGGGAAGGCGGTAAAAGAACAAATTTTAAATCGGATCGTACAGCTTACTGTTGAGGATGCGGAAGAGAAAATCGAACAGAAGCAGTTTACCAATGCCATGACTTTAGCGGACAGAGGCCTTCAATATGCCGTGAACGACAAGCGACTCTTGTCTTTGAAAGAAAAAATCGAGCAGTCACGCCAAGAATTTGAACAGGCGGAGTTTGACCGGATAGAGAAAGCCATGGAAGCTGCAGCGAAAGAGGACTTAAAAAATAAAAACGCAGCTCTGGAAATCGTCGAGTTTAAGTTTGAAGAGGATGAAGTCGGAGGAATGACCGTTACTGGCGAAGTAAAGAATATCGTGTCGGCAACCGTGTCTTCCATCACCGTCTATTATAATATTTTAAGCAAGGATAAGACTGTATTAGATACAGGTTTCACCACCGTCTATCCATTCAAATTAGAGCCTGGTAAAAAAGGAAAGTTTGAAGACTTTTATTACGGTGTCTTTGAAGATGTGACAGTGGAGATTGAAAACATCACATGGGTTGTGGAAGAGTAGGAAGTTATCGAAACAGCCAAACATAAAGAAGGTGTAGCAATGAATGTAAGATGGTTTATCAGTATCATCCTGACGATTATTTTAATCAGTGGGGGGATACTTGGATATTTTCACATTAAAAATACCGTCCCTGCGCAACTAACGGCTCCATCAAAGTTGTATTTAGAGTCGGAAGTAGCAGAAAAAGAGATGGTACCCCAGGCATTAAAAGAAATTATATTCGAATCTCAAAAGTTAGTGGTGAAGATTGAATTGCCGGATGGCTCTTTTGGCTCAGGTTTTCTTTACAATGATAAGGGCGATGTCATTACGAATGCCCATGTTGTAGCGAATGCGAAAGATGTTAAAGTAACCTCCGCTGATTCTAAGGAACTGACAGGGCAAGTAATCGGAATCAGCATTGATACAGATATTGCAGTGGTGCGTGTGCCAGAACTTGAAGGGACCAAGCCTTTCAAACTAGCAGAATCTAGAAAAGCAGAGCTTGGTGATGATGTAATTGCATTAGGAAGTCCATTAGGTCTTCAAAATACAGTCACTACAGGGATTATTAGTGGTGTAGGCCGTGAGTTTGAAATCGACTCGTTCAAATATGAGGATGTTTTCCAAATATCTGCACCTATTGCACCTGGTAATAGTGGTGGGCCGCTCATCGATACGAAAACAGGGGAAGTGGTAGGAATCAATTCCGCCACGATGGACCAAGGAGTCATCGGCTTCAGTATTCCCATGGTCAATGTGATGCCAATGATTAAAAGTTGGTCAGAGTCTCCCATGCAATCCCTTCCAAGGATCGGAGCGAACACAACTGGCAACAGTGCAGGTGAAACATCAACAAATGTGGATATTGCAGAATACCTTGTCAACTATTTCTACGAAAGCATCAATTACCGCGATTATGTGACTGCTTATTCATTGCTAGGAAGTAGCTGGCAGTCAAAAACGGCTTATGAGGATTTCCGTGCAGGTTATTTGGATTTCCTCACAATCGAAGTAGATGATTTGCTCACCAAACAAAATGGAAACAACGTGGAAGTGATCACGGTCATTACTGCCCAAGAGCGTTCAGAAAAAGGGGTATCGTATAAAAAATTTAAGGTTACCTTTGAACTGGGGCTTGAGAATGATCAAATGAAAATACTTTCTGAGAAGCGGGAAAGTATGGAATAGAATGAGAGAATGGCCAAGCGATTTGCTTTGGCCTTTTGTTAATTCTGTTGATTTACGTTCCAGGCGCTTCAATCTACTGTGTGGTCTCATTCAACTACACGTCTTGCTCCTATTAGTTTTTTGCGCCAATAAGGGTTTAGGGAGGCGATTGCCACTTTCTTTTCCACCCTGGATGTGTGTAAGATGGAATTATTCCCAATGAATATGGCGACATGGCCGATTCTCTGGATTCCTTTTAATTTTGCACGCTTGGGAGTGGCGAAAAACAGAAGATCTCCGCGCCTGACAGATGCAAACGGAACAGGTTTGCCTACAAGATATTGTTGCCGCGAGGTTCTTGGCAAAATATTGCCATGTTCACCATATACATATTGAACAAAGGAACTGCAATCAAACCTGTCCGTGCGTCCCGGTTCCGCGCCAAAGACATATGGTGTACCAATGAATTCCTTGCCAGTTTTAATAATTCGTTTTGCCTTTTGTAGGGACATTTTAGAAGACACCTTCTTTCATCTTACTGCTATATTAGTAGATGAAAAAAGAGAGAGAGTTGCTTGGACAATCTGGTGGATTTTTTAAATTGGAGGTAGGAATATGAGTGTAAAAGATAGATTTCTGCATTATTTGGGAGTAGAGGAAAAAGAGGCAAACCTGCAATTTTTGAATGAACTGATTGCTGCCCACCAGACAAAGGTAAGATGGGAGACTTGGACAAAGTTCCTTGATTTTGAGGAAAGACAGCGGGAGAATCTCTATTTGCCAAGTATCGAGGAGTATGTGGACAGAGTGATAAAGACAGGAACAGGCGGTACTTGCTGGACATTGGCAATCGGATTTCATTATCTGTTGAACGAGTTAGGTTTTAAAGTCGATTACTTGTACATGACACCTGGTCATCTTTGTTTACAGGTGGAGTTAGATCAGCCCTACTATGTAGATGTTGGGTATTGCGCCCCGTTTTTCAAGGCGTTTCCTTTGCATACTTCTTTTGACGTGTGTACAGATATGGAGACTTTCCGTTATCAGGTAAACGGGGATGAGGCCTTGGTGGAGCGGAATCCTGGACCGACAAAATCGTTAGGATTGAAGCCTGTCACATTTGATGAAGTGAAAGGGCCCTTGCTTGATTCCCATAATTGGGAGGAGGGATTTTCTTTTCATAGCCTGAGAATGTTTGGTTATATTGACGGAGTCCCTTATCAATTGCGAGAGAATGCGATTCGTCGGTTTAAAGATCAAACATTCATCGAGACGGAACTTACTGATAAAGAAATGCGTTACTGGATTGAGGAGAAATTTGGTGCGGATTTCGATGTTTACTTGCGAGCAAAGGAGATATACCGGAAGCGGAAAGGGTAGTATGTGATAATTTCGGAGGAAACCTAGAAGGGGAATTGAATCCCCTTTTAGATTTTTCGAATGACTACCTCAGCCAGTAAAAAGCGGTGAACATTGTCCTCATACGAGTTGAATGACGCCCTCATCCGGTGAAAAGTGGTGAACATTGTCCTCATTCCCTGAGATTTCTGCCACCACATAATCCCAATCCATACAAAGTGAGGGCACCTATTTTTTCTTCCTCACAAAGCCCCCAAGCAACGTCATCACCAAAATCACGGCAGCCAAGGCATATGCCACATATGCGACATTGCTGTATTCCGCCATATTTTTCACACCAATTCCAACGAAGGCCCATACGAACACAAGCGGATAGATCCAATCGTTTTGAGAGATCCGGAACCAGACGGCTAAAAGAGTAGCTACCACCAGCATGATGATAGTCCATGTGACATCCGATAAACCAAAACCATCCCAGCCTTTTTCCACTAGAACATAACTGATATTGGCAATGGTTGCAACGCTGATCCAGCCAAGATAGATAGAAAATGTTGCAAAATCGAGCTTGCCCGGGTTGGATTCACGCATTTTCGTATATAGCGCAATTAGTGTTAGCAATAGACTGATCATTACCACCACAGTTGTTACCCAGAAACCGTAATGCCACAGAACCACCCATGCACTGTTCAATAAGCAGCTTAAGACAAAAAGGCCGCTGGTGTTCACATAAATCGGCAGGTCTCTGCGTGATTTAGGGAACTGGCGGATAATCCAAATGCCAAGCAAAAGATAAATCAAACTCCAGATGGAAAATACATACCCTGCCGGTTGAAAAAGTACCGTGATACGGTTGGCGATATCCCCTGTTGTAAGCCCATTAAGCGGAAGGGCATTGGCGAGATAATTTACCACTATGACCAGTATGAATGCAGCGATATTTAAGATAAGTCTCCACATTGGAAACACTCCTTTCTTCTTTCTACTATTACTATTCCTTTTGCGGAACATACATAACCATCCCGATATGCAAGTGAAGCAGAATAAGTAGAAGGTCTCACAATAATTCAGCCATATTTTCACAACTTGTCTCATAAGATAGGAAAGGCATTTTCAAGAGTGAGAGTTAGAGAGGAGAATTTTCTGGCTATGAATAAATTTTTTAAAGGGACACTCCTTCTGGCAATCGCCGCCTTTTTAGGAGAGAGCATAGAATTTATCGTGAATATGGTTTTGGCAAAGAACCTTGGGGAAGAAGGCATGGGGCTTTATATGTCTGTTTTACCGGTCATCTTTCTCGTAGTGGTCATTTCGAGTTTAGAGTTGCCGATTTCCATCTCCAAGTTTGTCGCCGCCAAAGAAGAGAAATATCATCAAAGCATGCTCCACCATGCCATGCGCTTGACGATTGTATTTACCATGATGGTGCTGTTGGTCGCAGCAATCGTCCTGCCGTTTGTGCCTGTTTTCGAACATTACCATCCACTTGTAAAATGGTTGATTCTTATTCTGATCCCGGTCATTTCCTTCTCATCTATCGCAAGAGGATACTTTATGGGACTTCAGCATATGGGCAAGATTGCGGTTTCTAACTTTTTAAGAAAAATTGTGCAACTGAGCCTGCTTGTCCTTGTTTATCACTTCTTTCATTTTACGTTAGAGGTCGCCATCCTGATTGCCCTATGCACATTGGTCGCGACTGAGCTGATTGTCTGCTTGTATCTTCTTTATATGTACAGGCTTCAATATATCGAGTTGAAAACAAAGGCTGCCGCTCGAATAGATGGCAGAACTGTGAGGAAGAGCCTGCTTGAAGTTTCCATTCCTACAACAGGTATGCGTCTTTTCCATGCCATCACAAATGCGATTCAACCTTTTCTTATCAAAATTGCACTTGTTAAAGCAGGACTAAGCCACACCATTGCACTCGAGGAGTTTGGTCTTTTGGCAGGGGTGGCACTGTCAATCGGATTTTTCCCGGGATTTATTGCCCATTCCTTGTTGATTGTCCTAATTCCCACGGTATCTGAGGCCCATGCCAATGACGATTTTAATAAAATGCAAAAACTGTTAAAGCAAGTGATGATTCTTACGTTTTTCTATGGCATTCCAATTGTGATGGTGTTTTATCATTTTGCGATTCCGCTTACCAATGTCTTTTTTGAAAATTCCCATGCCGCCTCCTACGTGCAGTTATTGTGGCCATTCTTTCTTTTTCATTTGTTTGTCTCACCCCTGCAGGCATATTTGATAGGATTAGGATTGATTAAGGACGCCTTTTTACACTCCATCTGGTCCACATGTATCTCTTTTTCACTTATGTTTCTGCTCGGTTCTCTTCCGAATTTCCAGATGAACGGGGTGATCCTTGGGATGAATACTGGGATGGTGTTGCTAACTTTGATGCATTATTTTACTGTTTGTAACAAGATTAAAGTTACTTTATGGTTGAAAAGAATGGATTCACCATCCGTTTAAAAGTTTGCTAGAAATGAATTTTTAAACAAACGTTTGTTTCACGTGAAAAGAATTAATCCGCTTTCAATTGTGCAACTTCTTACTTATGTGTTTACATGCTTGGTTATGGTCTTTATAATCCCAACTAGACTGTAAAAAACTAGAGGGAGGCTGACCGGTATGAACAAACACTTGAAAACACTTTTATTCTTGCACGTAGGTCCTCTTTTTGTTGCGATACATGTACACTTTTTCCTTTCACCGAATAGCCTCGCAACAGGAGGAGTAAGTGGACTTTCCATTATTTTAAACGATGTGTTTCCGATGGTATCTATCGGTGTGTTAATGTTGATCGTGAACTTGGGTTTATTTGTTGTGGGTTTTTTGCTGCTTGGATTCGGATTTGGGGCAAAAACCATCTATACTAGCGTCATGTTGTCCGTAATGGTTTGGCTGTTAGAAGCTTTCTTCCCAATTAGCGGACCAATCAGCGATGACATCTTGATTCAGTTAATTATCGGGCAATGTATTGCGGCTCTAGGGATGGCGCTTGTATTCAATCAGCGCGCTTCCACAGGGGGAACCGATATTATTGCCTTGATTTTAAATAAATATTTTTCCGTGGATATGGGTCGCGGTGTATTGTTCGCAGACATCTTTATTGCCTTATCCTCTATTCTGGTATTTGGACCGGAAGTAGGAATGTATGCAGTATTTGGCGTTATTTTAAATGGATTGGTTATTGACTACGTGCTACAACAGGTAAATGAAATGCGTGAAGTGGTTATCATCAGCAATGAGACGGATAAGATCCGTTCCTATATTGTGGGACAATTGGGTCGTGGTGCGACCATTCACTATGCAAGAGGTGCCTTTACTTCAGATGAAAAAGAAGTTATAACCACCATCCTGAATAAAAAAGACTTTTCCAAACTAAAAAAATTCATCGGTGCAACGGACGAACAAGCATTTATCACTGTTCATAATATGAAAGAGATCTTAGGGCAGAACTTTAAACAATTGGTAACGAAATGATGGAAAGGGACAGGTCCCTCGACCCAGTGCGGGTGAGGAACCTGTCCCTATTTATTACCAGCACCCAAAAAGTTTCTTTTCTAAGGGCAAAAAGCTTACAATAAAAGAAGGGAAATTTAGTTGAGGTGGACAAATTGTTAGAAAAAAAGGAAGTTCTTTTTAGAAAAGCAGAGGAATTTATTCTGCAATGTTATCAGGAATTGGGAAAATCCGAGGACGAAGTGACTACAAGGTTGCAACTGATAAAGGATGAAATAGACCTATACGGATATTATGAGCATACATATGAAGAGTTGGAACATGGTGCGAAAATGGCTTGGCGCAACAGCAATCGCTGCATTGGCCGACTTTTCTGGAACTCGCTTCATGTTATAGATCGCCGTCACTTAGAGAGTGAGGAGGATATTGCAGAAGCATTGTTGCATCATATAGAATTTGCAACGAACAAAGGAAAAATAAAACCTACTATCACTGTTTTCAGACAGCAAAAAGAGGAAGGAAAACAAGTGCGCATTTGGAACCATCAGCTCTTGAGATATGCCGGGTATGAGACAGAATACGGGTTTATCGGCGATCCGGCATCGATTGACTTCACCGAAAAATGCCGTGAACTAGGGTGGGAAGGTGCTAAGACCCACTTTGATGTGTTGCCTTTGGTGGTGCAAGTGGATGGGGCAGAGCCAAAACTATATAGCATTCCTGAGGACATAGTGCTTGAAGTGCCAATGGTGCATCCTACGATGCCTGCGTTCAGTGACTTGGGGTTAAAATGGTACGGGACCCCGTTGATTTCTGATATGCGCCTTGAGATAGGTGGCATCCAATACACTGCTGCCCCTTTTAACGGTTGGTATATGGAAACGGAGATCGGTGCGAGAAATTTTGCCGACACGGACAGGTACAATATGCTTCCAAAGGTTGCGTCACTTATGGAGCTTGATACAACTACCAATGCGACGATGTGGAAGGATAAGGCGCTGATAGAATTAAATTTAGCGGTGGTGCATTCCTTCAAAGAGAAGGGCGTCAGCATTGTCGATCATCATACCGCCGCGATGCAGTTTAAGCATTTCGAGGAACGGGAAGCGGAAAGCTGCCGCCATGTGACAGGGGAATGGGCCTGGTTGATTCCACCGGTGTCGCCTGCTGCCACGCATATATTCCATAAGTCGTATGAGAACAAGATTGTGTTGCCGAACTACTTTTATCAGGATCGGTTGTATTGAAATAGGATAACAAAACAAAAACCGAGCCCTGAAAAGGAGCTCGGTTTTGTTTTAAAAATTGTATGATCCCGTTGATTTCCGTTCCAGGCGCTTCGCTTGCCTGCGGGCGTCTGCGCGCCTTCCACTACAATCAACAAGGTTACTTCATTCAACTTAAGGTAAATAAAAGACTAGCTAATCGATTTTTATGAAAAGCATACCCATATTACTTAACTTGAACTCTAGCTGTGGTTGGAGCAAATGGCAAAGACTCCAGCGGGGAGAAACGGTAGATTGAGACCCCGCAACGAAGTGAGGAGGCTTAAGCACCATCCCGCGGAAAGCGAAGCCATTTGCGGAAAGGAAAAGCGTCGATTAACCAAACAACAAAAGTTTTAACATACAAAAAACCGAGCCTTGTGAAGGAGCTCGGTTTTGTTATATATTTTAGAATCAAGTCGCAGCCTTTTGCAGTTTATGGATGACACTCAATGATTTTCCTGTTCCGATTGCAACAGACTCCAATGGGTTTGGTGCAACATATACTGGCACAACGATTTCATTGCTTAACCATTCTTGCATGCCATTTAAGAGCGCTCCGCCACCAGTGATGATAACGCCTCTGTCGACAATGTCTCCACTTAGTTCAGGAGGGCAATCTTCTAGTGTTGCACGGATTGCTTCAAGGATGTGCAATAAAGATTCTTTGATTGCTTTTTGAATTTCAGTAGAGTGCAGTTCGATTGTTTTTGGTAGACCTGTTACAAGGTCACGGCCGCGGATATCCATTGTGATTTCTTCATGGTCCACAAGCGCATAACCAATCGTCATTTTAATTTGCTCTGCCGTTCTTTCACCAATCAATAAGTTGTAGTTTTTGCGTACGTGATGCACGATATCATCATCGAACTGGTCTCCGCCTACACGGATAGAGTTACAAGAAACTACACCGCCATAAGAAATGATGGCAACTTCTGTAGTACCTCCGCCGATGTCCACTACCACGTTTGCCACAGGCTCGTCTACAGGAAGGTCTGCTCCGATTGCAGCAGCTACAGGTTCTTCAATCAAGTGCACATGTTTCGCACCACAGTTTTTGACCGCATCTTGAATCGCACGGCGCTCAACAGAAGTGGAGCCGGATGGTGTACAAACTACCACACTTGGCTTACGGATGGAGAAGCCCATCGTTTTGCTCGCTTTTTTCATGATTTGTTTTAACATGCTTGTCGTAATGTCGAAATCTGCGATAACGCCATCCTTCAATGGTCGAACAGCTACTATTCTACCAGGTGTTTTACCAATCATGTTTTTTGCTTCTGTACCAACAGCAAGCACGGCTTTTGTTTCTAAATCAATTGCTACTACGGACGGTTCATTGAACACAATCCCTTTACTTTTACTATAAACCAGCGTATTCGCTGTACCTAAGTCGATCCCGATTTCAGTTGTTGAAAACATAGTCCATTCACCCAATCTTTTAGTTAGTTAGTTTAGGTCTCTTATATACTTTCTACGAAGTATGTCGTTTTGTGGGGGTGAATACACTAGAATAATATGGTAATATTAATTTGCGTAAATAATAAACGGATCCTTTTTAAATCTATTGTAAACTCATGGATTTTAATGGATAGTTATGTTATATTCTAGAAAAAAACGGGGAAATACTGTCTATGATTATTCGTAATAAGCATAAAGAAATAGAAGAAGTAGAAAGAATGGACGAAGAAAGATTTTGGGAAATTAGTACCGGGACGGTTACTTTTTTCTTAACAGCGTTGGCCTTGATTGTGGGGGTCATTACTTTTTTAAGTTTTTATGATGGCATGAAAGTGAAGAATCAGGAAGAAATAGCAACTTACATTAGTAAAATGAATCAATTCTTAACATCAAGTAATCAATACTCGGATTCTGTGGAAATAGCCTTGAAGAATGGGACTGCTTTGGAGTTTACGAAAGATGATGATCAGGAGTTTCGTACTTTAGTGGCTAGGGCGACTCAGTTGTCTGTCCCAACCAAGTGGGAGGAACACCGAGAAGCCGCTGTGGAGCTGATTTCTGCTAGGTATATGCTTTTCTATCAGTATCAGCAGAATTTCCGCTTTGGGGAGAAAGACATGGATGAGAAGTTTGCAGAGCTTGATAGTCTCGAAAAAGTAGAAAAAGAAGTACTCCTTACCTCGTTTGATGCATCAGGTATCACCTATCGTGAAACAGAGGAAGGGAAAATTACTTTCTCCATAAAAACCTATTAAAAAAACCTGAAGTTTTCTCTTTTATAAGAGACTTCAGGTTTCTTTTAATTCTGAATAGATTACCAGCCGTTCTAGGTGATTGTTTGTTTTTCGATCATAAAGGCCCGTACACGTAATCAAGTTCAGCTGCTGATTATTTGATGGTCCAAATATGGTCCGGATGGGCGCTTCATTGTATGGATAAGCTTCCTTCTTAGTGACAACAAAGGTCAATGTTTGCTCGCCATCCTCTACTGTGATTTCATCACCAATCTCCAAGTCTTTCAGATAGAAAAAAACAGCAGGGCCTGTATAGTCATCAACATGTGCTGCCAAGACTGCATTTCCTTTAGCACCAGGTTTTGTTCCTGGTTCAAACCAAGCGACAGTTTCCCCGTCTTCAGGAACTGCCATGGCACCTGATTCATCAAGACCATAAGGCATTACACTTGCATCGACATTAATGGCCGGTATGGTGATACGGGTAGGCGTAATGCCTTTTTGAAATGTAGCTACTTCTGGTTTTTTAGCATTCTCGTCTACTTGTGAAGCTATTTCTTCCGCCGGAGCTTTGACTGACTCCGGTGGAAGATTTGTTTCAGCTTCATTTTGTAGAACTGGTGTGCATGCTGTGGATAAGATTAGAACGAATCCCAACAGCCCTAGTAATTTACTATTATTTTTGTGCCGCAAAGCGACGCACTCCAACAGCCGCAGCCCCAACCACTAGAAGACCGGCAATCAAAGCCCAAGCGTTCATTCCATTAGATTGAGACGCACCGCCCATACCTGTTTGAGGCATTTCGCTTGGCATCATTGTGTTGTCTTCTAATAACAAGACTTCGATACTGTCTACTGTATTGATTGCATAAACAGAGTACACTTTATTTTCTTCAAGCATTGTACCAGTAAGGTCTAATACTTGCTGACCTCCATCAGCTGTGCGTACTTCCAAGTCATATGTTCCAGCGTCAAGTGTCATGTAATCTGTCACTGCTTTGAATTCTGCTCCAGAGAATACGTCATCTCCACCAATCAAGCCAACATTAACTGCAGGTGCATCAGGTGAGAAGTGACCTACACGAATTTTAGATTGACCTTCAGCAACCATGTTGTCATCCGTAGTAACAGACAATTCAAGGTTTTCCACTGTGTTGATTGCTGCTACTGTGTAAGACATTCCAGCTTCGATTGTTAAGTCAGTTGCGATAACAGGATCCGCTTCTCCCATTGTTCCAGCTGCATAGATTTCCACTTTGTGCGTTCCTGCTGGCAGGCTCATGTAATCAGTAGCTGCTTTGAATTCTGCATTTTCGACTGTCGCTTCACCATTTACATAAACATCAACTGCTGGAGCATCAGGGGAAGCGTGGATGATACGGACCATTGCGTGGTCATTTGCACTTGCAAAGCTTCCTAATACTGAGAATGCCAAAATACTTGCGATACCTGCAATCAATAGACGTAACTTTTTCAATCAAATCTCTCCCTTTGTATAATTTATGTACAGGTGATGTTCATCTCCTGTATAACAAATATATACCACAATACTTTGAATTAAAACTATTAATATGCTCTTGAATGTGCTCTGTTAAAAAATGATTTTGTTTTATGAGTGGAAAGTGCGGGTATTACAACACTATAAAACAAGGAGGCGATAAAATGAGTAAACTATTTAAAAGAGTGTTTATTGCGGTGTTGCCAATATTGGTGAAAGAAGGATTTAAATATTATAAAGAAAGAAAAAGCACGTCCACCAGCACAAAGAGTGCGTAGGGTGTGCATTGTCTGAAAGGAGGGGCTTACTTTGTTGGAAAAGCATACTTATTATGTGACGATGGAAACAGGTCAAATCCACCGTGAACCTTTTGATGATCAGGTTAAATATTATGAAGTGCTCGCGACTCAGGAAGAAATTCATGAAATTGAAAGACTTTTTGAGGAGTTGCATACTACTGAATATAGTCCAGATGCATTCAAAAGCCCATTAAATGAAAAGAAGACCCAAGAACATCGGGACAAACAACAACTAATTATTGATAAAATTTTTGTCTCCATTTATGAGCTGGGTACGGAAGTAACAAAAGAAGAGGTTCGCACAATGAATGGAATGAACCAGCGTGTTTAATAGGACGCTGGTTTTTTTATGGGGGTAGAGTGTGAGATTGGTAGCTTCTGACCACAAATAAGAACAATATGGAATAAATTTTCTGGAGGAAAGACCTATTTTTGCCTCTGGATAGGGCTTTCCGTTGAAAGTGGCGTAAGACCGCGTTAGACTAGGTAAAAAAGTAGTGTTAGGAGTATTCCTATGATGAATAAACAAAAACAGATTAGTATGTATCCTGCAGTAGCAGTGATCATCTTTGATGAGCAAAAAAGAATCTTATTACAGAAGCGAGCAGATGTGGGATTATGGACCATTCCAGCCGGACATGTGGAGCCAGGTGAGACGGTGGAGGAAGCGGCTGTGCGCGAGGTGTATCAAGATACCGGGCTGGTTGTCGATCCGTACCGCCTAATTGGAGTCTATTCCGACCCAGAATCGCAAACGTTTGAATATCCGGACGGACGTTTGGTCCAGTTTGTGACATCGTATTTTGAAGCGGAGATAACAGGAGGGACTACAACCAAGAAGGATCCTGCCCTGATTGAGCTTGAGTTCTTTGCTCCAAACAAGTTGCCGCATGACCTGCTCCCGATGCACCCAAGATGGCTCGTTGATGCATTCTCAGATAGACGAGAGGCATTTGTACGGTAAAGGGTGAATGTGTGAAGGATAATAAAAGTGTAACCATTTAGTATTCGACGCGAATTAAAAAAATCCTTGAGGGGTCTGACCCCCTCAAGGATTTTTTTCAATATATATCAATTAATCTCAAAATCATTCAAAACCATCAATGCACATTTGTCAGGAACGTCAGGAAGAAGAGTGCCGCGATCACGTAAAGTGGGGCGGGGACTTCTTTTGCTTTGCCTAGTACTAACTTCATTAGAGGGTAGGCAATGAATCCGAATGCAATTCCGTCTGCGATAGAGTAAGAGAATGGAATCATTACAATTACTAAGAACGCAGGGAATCCTTCTGATAGGTCTTGGAAGTCGATTTGCTTTACTGATTGAAGCATCAATACACCAATGATGATTAGGATTGGCGCAATCGCACTGCCAGGAATTATTTTAATGAAGGGAATCGCAAATATGGAAAGCAAAAATAAACTTCCTGTTGTTATTGCTGTTACACCGGTTCTTCCGCCAGCGGCAATTCCTGCTGCCGTTTCCACCGTAGAAACGGTAGGGCTGGTACCGAAAAGTCCACTTGTTAAAATGGAGATTCCGTTTGCCTGGAAGGAACGCTTGAACTTTTCAGGGCGGTTAATCATTCCCAGGTGTCCGTTGATAAGCCCGATGTTCTCAAATAAGAGAACCATCGTTAAAGAGAAGACAGCCACTAAGAACGTGAACTCTCCAATCTTTGCAAATGAAACGGCACCAAATAAGGAAAGATAGCTATCCAACGGTAAAGCACTTCCACCAACATCTGAGAAGTTCACCACTCCCAAAGCACCCGCGATAACCGTACCAGCAACGATACTAATTAAAAAATTCGCTGGTACATTTCGCATGAATAACGTTACGGCTAAAATCACAGTCAGAATCGTGGCAATCACATAAGGACTAGAAACATCTCCAAGTGATAATAGAGAGTTCTCACCCTTTACGATAAGTCCGCCTTTTTCTAACCCAATCAAGGTCAAGAATAATCCTAACCCCACCGTAATCGCATGCTTTAAAGAGCTTGGAATCGCCTCGAGCAGCATTTGTGCAAGTTTTGTAAACGAAATGATCGTTACAATGACACCCGAAACCACTACGACGCCCAATGCTTCTTGCCAGGTTAATCCCATAGAGTGAACCAACGTATACGTAAACATCGCGTTGATTCCCATACCTGGAACGAGGATAATCGGCGCATTCGCCCAAAATCCCATCAACCAGCAACCCACTACACAAGTAAGGATGGTGGCGATAATTCCGGCTTCAATCGGAATACCTGCTTCTGCAAGAATCGTTGCATTAACAGCAATAATGTACACAATGGTAAAGAAAGAGATCATTCCGGCCATCATTTCACGCTTTAAAGTCGTTTCATGACCAGCCAGATCAAATGAATTCTTCATCCATTGAAGCATAATAAAACACCTTATTCAGTTTCCCTCTCCCACCCGGCCGCACAGGACCCACAAACAAGTATTATAACGTGCATTGAAGCATTCGACAATAGAAATTTCTAAAGGTGATTTGAAAGAATGTTCAGAAAAAGTACACACTCTTTTAAAAAGAAATGGGGTAAACTAGTAGTAACGTATAGGAAAAGGGTGAGTGCGGTGGACTTTTTTCGACTAACAGATGAGAAAATCAGAAAAGCGTATGAGGATGGAGAGTTTGAAAATTTGCCAGGATACGGAAAACCTTTAGAGCTTGAAGACTTATCCCATGTTCCCCCAGAGATGAGAATGGCCTATAAAATGATGAAGAACGCCGGCATGATGGAAGAGCAGCAGGTGCGGACAGAAATTGAATATTTGGAGGAACTTATTGAAGGAGAGCACAGTGATGTGGAGGAAGTGAGATTAACTGCAAGGTTGAATGAAAAGCAGTTAAGGCTTCGGCAGATTATCCAAAAGAAAAAGAAAGAGGCCAATTCAGCCGTTTTTAAAGACTATCAATCACAGGTGATGAAAAAATTTGAATGATGGATTACGTACTAGACCGGCTAGCCCTTGATCCCATTGGGCTAGCCGGCTTTTTCTGTGCATCATTCTCTGTGGGGAGCTGAAAAATGTATATTAAGATCCTAAATCAATACAACCCCATCAGGTATCTCACTATTGATTAAGATTTCCAATTCCTTAACCCGTTGGAGATGGTAGCTGGAATTTTGTAATAAAAATGAATCTACATATGCCGGATGGCACATCACTTCGACTGTTGCTTCGTCTGCCACATATTGTGGGAGTCTTTCAAAATAATTTGGCTGGATTGATTCTCCATAAAAATCCAACAGACATATATCGGTAAAATGTTTTATTTTAGGTAGTGTAAATAAACCATTTGTTCTAACAGGAAGATCGTAATGGCAGGCAAGTTTTTGTATAACCGGATGCAATTGTGGCCAGGTGTGAACATGATGATGACTGTCTAAATGGGTGGGATGGAGGCCGCTAGCAAGAAACTTGGTGATTTGAGCATGCCATTCAAGTTCTACTTCTTCCAGTTTCCAGGGTAACTTGCCTGAACTACTCGTAACGGCAGATAGCCGCAGAAAGGCACCTTTTTCATCAACAAGTGAAGGAACATCCTGACTAACAGGGTATCCTCCGGTTAGGACCAGATGAATGCCGACTCTTAATGTCGGATGAGTCTTTGCCAGTCTGATAGCATGCTCAGTGCCAGGCATGTTCATCATCAAGGTGGTTGAGGTGACAATCCCATAAAGATGGCTGTCTAAGATGCCATAGTTCACACCACGACATAAACCAAAATCATCAGCATTAACAATCAATCTGATCATAAATTGCTCCTGTTTTTGAAAAATTTAGGCAGAAAAGCTTTATGGACCTCGAGCATTTCATCCAAAATTTGCTTAGCGAGCCGATCGGATCCAATAAGAGGGTTGATGGTCAACGCAAGGAGTGCCTTGTTATAGTCCCCGCTTATAGCAGCATCTATGGTTACCCGTTCAAATGATTTGATGGTTTGCACAAGTCCTTGTACCGCAATAGGGAGTTCGCCGACTGCGAATGGCTTCGGGCCATCTCTGGTAATGACACAGCTCACCTCCACGGCAGAGTCTGCAGGAATTCCCATAATAGCTCCATTGTTTTTTGTGTTTACCGGTTGTATGTCGCGTTTATCTGTATAAATGGAATGAATCAGGCGACAGGCTGCGTCGCTATAATAGGCTCCTCCTCTTTGCTCTAGTTCAGGTGGCTTATCACTTAAGTCAGGGTCTTTGTATAGTTCAAACAAGGAATTTTCCAAGGATTTGACGACTTCCGCACGTGTACCGACATTTTTGCTTGCTTCCCAATCCTTTTCCAGCATGTCTTTTGTTTTATAATAATACGTATGGTATGGGCAAGGGAAGAGGTCAAGTGCTTTGAGAAACGCAGGTTCCCAGCCCATTGCATGGATATTTTTCATCGTGACGGTGTCTATGCTTTCAGTCAGCAGGGACAACAGTCTTTCTTTTACACTGATGCCATCCACAAAAACATCTAAGCCATATACAAGATGATTAAGGCCGGCAAAATCGATACGGAGGCGGCTTGCATCAACACCGAGAAGCTTGGCAGCACCCATCTCCATTCCGATTGGGACATTGCACAAACCTACCACCTTATGAATGCGTGAATGACGCAGAGCAGCTTCTGTTATCATTCCCGCCGGATTGGTAAAATTAATGAGCCAGGCATCAGGGCAAAGGGTTTCCATCTCCTCGCAGATTTCCAGTATGACGGGAATGGTGCGAAGAGCTTTGAAAAAGCCTCCTGCACCATTTGTTTCTTGGCCAATTAAGCCGAATTTCATTGGAATACGTTCATCCTTTGCTCTGGCCTCAAGCAACCCTACACGAATTTGAGTGGTTACAAAGTCAGCATCTTTTAAGGCTTCCTTACGATTTAATGTTAGATGAACTTTTATTGGTAACCTCGCTTTTTCCACCATCCGTCTTGCCAAACTGCCGACTATCTCAAGCTTTTCTTTTCCTTCCTCTATATCTACAAGCCAGATTTCTTCTACAGGTAATTCGTGGTATCGTTTGATGAATCCTTCCATTAATTCAGGAGTATAACTCGAACCGCCACCAATCGTAACGATTTTCAATCCTTTTTCCTTCATCGACTCCAACCTTTCTTTAGTTGAGCTTCTGATACAATGCAATAAATTCCCTTATTAAGTCTTTTACTGTGAGTGCATTCATTAAATGGTCCTGTGCATGGACAAGCAAAATAGGAACATCATATTTATCGCCTTTTGCCTCCGCTTGTATCAAATCGGTTTGAAAACGATGTGCTTTTAGAAATTCCCCATCCGCACTCTCCATCAAATTAGATGCTTTGTGGAAATCTCCTCTTTTTGCTTCCAAAAGTGCTTCCATTGCAAGACTGCGAGCATTGCCACTGTGTAAGATCAGTTGAAACGATAGATTATATAATTGTTCTTTTTTCATAGAGATGCCCCTAACATTTAATTAGTTTTTGTCCTCTGATTTTTTATCTTCCGCCCTACCATTGAAATAAACGAATGGCAAGTAGATCAATATGGAAATGGCCAAATTTACAAGGGCAAGCACTGCACCGGAAATGTGACCTCCAGTCGCAAGGTATCCACCGATTCCAGCTGGAGTAATCCATGGAATGCTTGCGGTAACGACCGGATGTACCCAGCCAAGACTTATTGCGCTATAGGCGACAATTGTCATAACAACAGGTGCCAAGATGAACGGAATTAGCCAGATAGGATTCAATACAATTGGGAGCCCAAATAGAATGGGTTCATTGATTTGGAAAACGCCCGGCGGGGTTCCTAACGCAAGCAGTTGCTTATGGCGTCTTCTTGCTGACAGGAACATGGCGATAATCAAGCCCAACGTCGCACCAGCTCCTCCTAGGTACACGAAAGCGTCTAGGAATGGACCTGCCAGTACAGCATATTGATCTAATTCTGTTACACCAGCTGCGTATAAATCGGTGTTTTTTGTTCCGGTGGAGGTGAACAGAGGGGTCGTAATTCCACCAAGGATATTCGTTCCATGTAAGCCTACCGCCCAGAATACATGAACTAAAAAGACGATGAGTACCGCGAAAAATGGAGTGTCCACTGCATTAGTGAGGGGAGAAACCAGGACGGTGTTTAGCCAATCATTTAAAGGGTCGCCATCAGAAAACATACGGAACAGTAGTCCGATGATGCCGAACGTTAAAATAGTAAAAATTCCAGGAATCAGTTTTGCAAATGCACCGGATACAGCAGGAGGAACACCCTCTGGCAACTTAATTCGGAAGGCTTTTACCCGGGTGAGTCTAATGAAGACTTCTGTGGCGAGTAATGCAACGATGATTCCTGTAAAGAGGGAAGTAGAATTAAAATAGCCGAAATGGATGAAGCCCCAGGCACCTTCTGTTTCGGGAACCTTTCCAATTTGAGGTATAAAAATAAAGAAACAAGCTGCAGCGATAAGCATCGCTTCAAAACCGTCATCTCCGTATGATTTTGCTAGTTTGTGAGAAATTCCAAACACAGCAAAAATGGTCATGAATGCAAATGTTCCCCACCAAATGTCTCCGCCGAGAGTGGTCCAAGAGGGTCCAAAAATGGCCTCCATCATTCTTCCGTATGGCTTGATAATGGAACCAAGATTATTTAGTAGAACAGCGAACGACCCTATCATAGTAATGGCGATCATTCCAATTAACGCGTCCCTCACAGCAAGAAGATGACGATTGTTCCCCAGTTTAACAGCTGAAGGCATGATATATTTTTCTAAGAAGTTTCTCACCTATTTATCCCCCTTTATTAGTGCAATAGCTTGATTTAATACTTCCTCCCCATTACATAATCCGTAATGCATTGGATTGATCGCTTCAACAGGAATTCTTCCTTGCACATCTTTTTGGAGTTGCGCAATCAAATACCTGACTTGCGGGCCAACAAGAAGTACATCTGCCTGATCTAGATGATTTTTGACCTCTGAACTGCCTACAGCCCAAATCTTGCAATCTATTCCTTTTTCAGCAACGCTTTTTTCCATCTTCGTCACAAGTAGACTTGTTGACATTCCTGCAGAACAGCATAATAAGATATTCATTTATCCCCCTCCTTATAGTTCGTTTTTAATGGTGCAAGAAAGAAATTAAAGCGGTTTCATTTATTCTGATATCAGCTCCTTTCTGGGTATATTTGAGAATAGATTTGGTGCTAAAACTTTGTAGTAATAAATATATGTACTAGTAAGACAAATATTATTTGTCATGACAAATTATTTTGGAGGGTTATAATAATGAGGGAAAAAGAAGTGAGTACCTTACATATAAAAGTAAAGCAGATGATTTTAAAAAAGATTAAATCAGGGGTATATAAATCGGATACAAAACTACCGACCGAAGCAGAATTCTGTCATGCATTTAAAGTAAGCAGGACTACGGTCAGAACGGCGCTTCAGCAACTGGCGGCAGAGGGATATGTGTATAAACAACAAGGAAGTGGCACCTTTGTATCAGGAAAAAAGGTAAAACAAAAGCTTACTTCCACCGTGGAAAGTTTCTCTGAACAGATTACATTGCAAGGTAAAAACCCATCTATAAAAGTGTTGAATTTAGAAGTTGTCCCTGTGGACGTTTTTTTGGGAGAAGTATTTGCCTTAAAGACGGGTGACCCTGTCAATAAGCTGGAGAGAATACGGAGTGTCAATGGAGAACCCCTTCAATACGAGGTAGCTTTCCTACCTTGGAAAAAGACCCCTGGATTAAATATAAGAGCATGTGAAAAGTCTCTTTATAATGTGCTACAAAAGGAGCATGGGCATTTTATCAAAAAAACGGTAGAATATCTTGAAATAGTGACTGCTACAAAAGAAGAGCAAAAAATACTAGAGATACCAGCTGGCTCTCCGTGCTTTTCCTTGGAAACCTACGCTTATCTTGAAGATGAAACGGTTATAGAATACTCTAAGACCATTTTTAGAGGGGATATGGCCAACTTCGTAATAGAAAGGAATTATTGAGACCTGTGTTATTTTCCTCCAGACATATTGCTACTTTACAAGGGGGTTACAACATCATTACACTTTCAATTCTCATCAAATTCTCATCCCACCAACACCAATATTTAGGTAGTATAAAAGGGAGACTTAAAATCAGGCATTTCGTCTAAAATAAATCTAGAACCCACACGTAAGGTGGAGGTGCAACCATGTGCAGAGTATTAATAATAGAAGACGAAAAGAATCTTGCTCGTTTTATTGAGCTAGAGTTACAATATGAAGGTTTTAAAGTTGCCACATCCTATGATGGGCGAGAGGGACTTGATCTTGCATTAAAAGAAGATTGGGATATTATTTTGCTAGATCTGATGCTCCCTGGACTTAGTGGGATGGAGGTTTGCCGACGAATACGTGCAGCCAAAGAAACCCCTATCATTATGCTGACTGCAAGGGATAGTGTGATGGACAAGGTGTCTGGCCTTGATAGCGGCGCAGATGATTATATGTCCAAACCATTTGCAATTGAAGAGCTTTTGGCGAGAATTCGTGCGCTTTTCCGCCGTATGGAAGGGAAGAAGGAAGAGGAGAATAATATCCTGTCCTTTAGGGAGCTAAAAGTAGACCTGGATGCAAGAACCGTCATGAGGGCGGAAGAACAGATTGATCTGACAAAGAGGGAATTTGACCTGCTCGTGGTTTTCATGACCAATATTAACAGGGTGCTGACAAGGGAGCTTTTGCTAGATAAAGTATGGGAGCTTGGGTCCTATGCCGAAACAAATGTTGTCGATGTATATGTCCGTTATTTGCGCAATAAGATTGATAAACCAAGTGAAGAAAGCTACATCCAAACAGTGCGAGGGACAGGTTACGTGATGAGAAAATGAATCAATTTCAAAGGTATTTAAAGCAACTGCCGATCAGGTGGAAAATAACTATTTGGTCCTCCTTGGTATTATTTGTTCTTTTCGTAGCATACAACTCTGTTCAATATTATGTGATGAGAACCTGGATGATTGAACAAGAAGAACGCAACATACAGGAAAAGATGAATGAAATACAAGCCTACTTCTCGGAGCAGCCCTTTTTTGTAGGCAGATCTGAAATAGTGAACAGCAGCGGGTTTATCGAAAAAGTGAATGAGACCAATGAACTTATCCGTGTCATCGATAAAGATGGGACTCTGCTAGTTGCGGTTGCGACCAACCTCCCTCGAGAATTACTTATCACTCCTGTGGAAAGTAAAAATCTTGAACATGTAAAGGTAAATGGGAAACATTATCTCGTTCACCGAAAGCCGGTAATAACAAATGGGTTTATTGGGTACATAGAAATTATAAGAGACTTAAAGAATTATGAGCGGCTGCGGGGGTTGATCTTCCTAGTCACTTGGTCTGCCGGAGCGGGTGCAATTCTTCTGAGCGGAGTAGGCGGCATGCTTATTGCTAAACAGCTGCTTGCTCCAATTCAAGCACTCACGGATACGATGAAACTAATTAAGATGCGTGGCTTTAAAGAAAGGGTGCCGCATGATAAAAACCAAAAGGATGAGATAGCAGATCTGTCCAATGTTTTCAATGAAATGATGGATGATGTGGAAATCTCTTTCCAAAAACAAAAGCAATTTGTGGAAGATGCTTCCCATGAACTGCGTACTCCAATATCCATTTTAGAGGGACATCTCAAACTGCTCAACCGATGGGGGAAAAATGACCCTGAAGTGCTAGAAGAATCTTTAAAGGCATCCCAACAGGAAGTAGAGAGGCTGAAGATGCTTGTCTATGAATTGTTGGAACTCACAAGACTGGAATCCGATCGTTTGGAATTAGCGGAAGACTTCATTGAGCCTGTCCATGTTGTGGAAGATGTAGTGAAGAAATTCACCCTACTCTATCCAGCTCTCGCATTTAAGTACGAAAACAATTTGAACAGTGAAATGAAAGTTGCCATTGCAGAGAGGCACTTGGAGCAGGTGCTTATCATCTTACTTGATAACGCTGTGAAATATTCTAACGGATCTACTACTGTTGAGATTGTTACAGAACAAAATCAAAGTCAATTTGCTCTATCCATTAAAGATTACGGCATTGGTATCCCTAAAGATGATTTAGAAAAGGTCTTTGATCGTTTTTATAGAGTGGATAAAGCGCGAAGCCGAGAAAAAGGTGGCCAAGGTCTAGGTCTGTCCATTGCAAAGAGAATGGTGACTAATTACAGAGGCACCATTACAGCGGACAGTATAGAAGGTGAATGGACGTTAATTACGGTTAAATTGAATGGTGTTATAGGAGAAGAAACACTGCAAGAGTAGCACAGCTGAAAATTTCTCATCAATTTCTCATTTTTCTTTAAGATTACTTTCATCCTAATAGGGTTTAATAGAAGTAGATAAAAATTTGATGAGGTGAAGCGAATATGGGTTATTATGACGATCATGTAACTCAAAAACGTACCAGGAAAGAAAAAAGTTTCGGGAAATTAGTATTTGCGTCCGTTACTGGAGGAATTATTGGTGCCCTTGGTATTGTTGCCATGCTCCCTGTCTTATTGGATTGGGGATTTTACATGGAAAACAAGGAGGCTGGTGCTTCTGAAACAACACCAATGAGTGTTGAAACGAACTCGGTTGTGCAAACAGACCAAGTGGAATACGAAAAGATACAAACAAATATAACAAATGCGGTAGAAAACGTTTCTGAAGCTGTAGTTGGGGTAGTTAATATACAAAGAGGCGGAAATTCCCTATTTGACCCACGTGGTGGACAGGGAGATCAAGAAGCAGGTACCGGCTCTGGCGTAGTTTACAAAAAAGAAAATGGCAAAGCTTATATTGTAACGAACGCGCATGTAATTGACGGAGCTTCAAAAGTGGAAGTAAGTCTTGTGGATGGAACAAGAGTGGAAGCTGAAGTGGTTGGCAGTGATGCATTGACGGATTTGGCCGTTTTGACGGTGGATGATGCTAACATTAACCAAGTTGCCACATTCGGTGACTCCGACGCCATCACGCTTGGTGAACCGGTGATCGCAATTGGAAACCCCCTTGGACTTGAGTTTTTTGGTTCTGTTACACAAGGAATTATCAGCGGTAAAGAGCGGATCATACCTGTGGACATAGACCAAAATGGCCAGCCTGACTGGGAAGCGGATGTTATTCAAACAGATGCTGCCATTAACCCAGGTAACAGTGGTGGAGCACTTGTTAACCTACGCGGTGAAGTTATTGGTATCAACTCCATGAAAATAGCTCAATCAAGAGTTGAAGGAATTGGATTTGCCATTCCGATCCGAGCTGTTCAACCTATCATTGAAGATTTGGAACAGCACAAGGAAGTGCAACGACCATTTATGGGAGTTGGCTTAGCTTCCCTTTCTGATGTACCCCTTGAAGCACAAAGGTCTACTTTAAAACTTCCGGAAGAAGTAAAGAGTGGAATAGTGGTAACTGGAGTGGAACCAACTTCTCCGGCGGATAAAGCTGGTCTTAAGCAATATGATGTTATCGTAAAATTAGATGATCAAGAAATTAATGACGCACTTGGTCTAAGAAAGTTTCTCTATAGCCAAAAGGATATCGGCGATAACATGAAAGTTACCTATTACCGTGACGGAAAGCAACAAGAAACCGAAATGAAACTTGTGAAGCAAATATTCTAGTAAGGAAAATAGATTGAATATGTGTGTGAGAAAGTCCAAAATCTAATGAATAGAGGGATAGAAACATGCAAAAAACTGTAGAAAAAGCGAAAAAAGGTATCGACGTCAGGAAAATTGTAGATAAGTATAAGGCTAAAGGAATTAAGGTTGAAGTCGTTAAGCCAAGGTTAGATTTAATTAAAGGTTTAAGCCCACAATAACTATATTTACTCCCCCCCTTAAATATACAGGCGACATGTTATCCAGAGTGGTAACATGTCGCCATTTGTGTTTTATTATCATATTAGGAAGACGGATATTCATTCTGGTCAAACTAAAAAACCGGACACTAGTCACGGTTTTTTAAGGGGGACTTCCATTTATTTTGTAATTAATTCTTGAACCATGTATTTTTGGTAGATGTGAATGATTTCTTCATCATCCATTCCTAAAACATCTTCACGCAGGTGGCCTTTGTTTGCCAGAGTCTGTTCTACACTTTCACGTTCCATATCCGTTAAAAAGTATCTCTTTGAAACTATCATCTTTTAAGCACCTCGTTTGTTTTTTAGTATTTAATGATAGTATTCCCAGTTTAGTAGAATAATATACATTAAAATCGAAAAAACATTAAAATATTTTTTATTGCTTTAACTCCTTGTTGGTTTCCGTTTCAGACGCTCGCTTTCCGCGGGCGGTCCGGAAGCCTCCTCGGCAAGCCTGCGAGGTCTTCCCTGTCCCTCTCCTCCCGCAGGAGTCTCGAGTCTTTCACTCCAACCAACAAGGTGGATTTGTTCAGGCATTGCTTAAACTGATTTTTAAAAACTAATTGACTATCCAGTCTGCTATTACTGTTTTTCTATATATTCAAATAGAAATGATTGGCCGTTTCGGTAGAATCTTGGGTCGTAGATGCCCAGTCTTTCTTGGTCGTCGACAATGACGACGAAGGGAGACCATTCGTATAGGGTTTTAGCTTCCGGTACTTGGGCAAAAAGCGTGTCAAGGTCTGCTTTTTCCGCAGACTTTAAGGTGTACTGCAATTTAGGTGCGGTGAACAGTGCATCGTCAAAAATTTCAACTGTATGTTCATTCTTTCCTATCACAGAAAAATGCCAAGGGAGAAAACTTGCAGACAATGCGACTTGTTCGTATTTATCCTCATATTGTTTGTATAACAGATATCCTTGACTGGTTTGTAAGGCAACATGAGCAATGATCAATATCCATACCAATCGATAAAGGAGATGTCTTTCTTTGTTCCATAGCTTTCTGGCGAAGAAAGCGATAGCAATGATTGTCCAAATGACAAAATCCACAATCGGAATGGTGCCAAAGGTCAATCTTATAGATGAAAAGGGCTCTAGATATCCTGTTCCCCATGCATTGAACAAATCTGCGGTGTTATGTATGAAAACGGCAATAAGCGGAACCCAAAGAAAGCGCCAATCTTTCCTTTTTAAAAACCAGATGCTAATAAGAAAGAAAAGTAATGCCCAAATCGGTACCATAAAAAGCGAATGGGTAATTCCTCTGTGCCACATCTGATACATGCCTTCTGTGTCCCAGAGGCTTGAAATGACGTCACTGTCAGGGATCTGGCTTGCTCCAACAGCTGAGACGAACATCGCTATTTTTGTTTTTTTATCATCCTGACGCTTGTCAACTGCGCCATATATGGTCATCCCAAAAAGTGTATGGGTAATTGTATCCACTGTAAGCCACCTCATTGTATGTCTATTCTTTTTTCATTTTACCTTATAAAGAGTAAATAAAAAAAGAAACAACCTTCTGGAGGCTGTTTCATTTTGCGTGTATGGATTCAGTTTCTTCTGTCGGTTCTGGAGGCAGAGGATCGATTTCGATTGCGTCTTTTTTATTTAGTCCTTGTGAGACATTGTAGAGAAAGATGCCCATCAATAAAAATAATAATAAGACAAATCCTATGGTAGCTGCGTAAAGAAAAAACATGCTTATCCCCCCTCTTTACACTTATATGCGCAAGGAGGTGGGGCTAGTACAATAATTAGCTGGTATCCACTGTTGATCTCCGTTCCAGGCACTTCGCTTTCCATGGGCGGTCCGGGAGCCTCCTCACTTCGTTGCGGGGTCTCACCTGTCCCTTCCTCCCGAGAGCGTCTTCGCGCCTTTCACTCCAATCAACTGGGTTACTGCATTTTCAATAAAATAAAAACACCTACCGAAGTAAGTGTTTTGTAAATCCTATTATCGTTTACGAAGGTTGCCGAGTTCTTCTGCGATTGCTTGCATTTCGTTGGGGCTGAATGATGGCTTTCTCATGACAAGTTCATAGATATCTTTCAGCTCTTCATACATTTCTTCATCAAAATGTGAAGGCTTGATGGCACCAAGGTTCAACACTTTAAGTTTTCCTTTGATGGCTTCGATCATATATTCTACATTTTCAGTTGATTTCTCTGTTAAGTTCATCTGAATCGTCCTTTCGTACAAATGCTTTTCCTAGGGGCTTTTCCTTATTTTATCATGAATTGATGAAAAACAGTATCTTCTTCTGGGAACTGGGGTATTAAACCACTAGAAGAGTCGTGAAAGTTTCGAAATATGTTTATAATAAGGATAAGATTATCGGTAGATGTAAAAAAGAAAAATTAAATGGATAGGAGAGAGGTTAATATGGGGAACAGAAATAAATTAGTGGATGGTATGTTGATTGGGGCGCTTATTGGAGGGGCCATTTCTTTATTAGATAAAAATACAAGAACCACGGTCATACATAATGGCAGGTGTGTTGGTGGAAAATTAAAATATGCGATACAGCATCCACAGGAAATTGCTGATTCAGTACGTCATCAAATTGAATCTGTTAGAACCACGGTGGAGGATGTATCTAAGGATATTGATTATTTACGTTCTAAAGTGAATGAGTTAAAAGAAACGACGCCGCAGATGCTTGAGATTGTTTCGGAAACAAAAGACGTGATTGCCAAGCATTTGGATTCAGCGGAACGTAAAAATAAAAACTTGTCGTAAGGTGGACTTGCTCACAATAGAATAGAGTAAATGATACGTGCTGGAGGAGAGTGGATGGGAATTTTGCGTTTTGGAAAACAGCTGCTTCAACGCCTTGATCGGAATGAAGCCTTGGGAATGTCAGCAGAGTTAGCGTACTTTTTCTTATTATCTCTTTTTCCGTTTCTTATCTTTGTACTCACATTAATTGCCTATGTGCCGATTACACAGGAGGATGTGTTGGGCATGATTCATCAATACGCTCCTGGAGACACGATGCTTCTAATTGAATCTAATGTGGTCCGCATTTTAAACGAACAACGTGGGGATTTATTGTCTTTTGGTATCATTGCGACGATTTGGTTTGCTTCCAATGGAATCAATGCCATTGTCCGGGCTTTCAATAGGGCATTTGATGTTAATGAGAACCGACATTTCTTCATTGTAAGAGGGACGGCGATTTTATTGACTCTTGCGATGGTATTTGTCATTATTGTGGCGCTTTTGTTGCCTGTATTCGGTAGGGAAATCGGATTATTCATTTTTTCTTCCTACGGTCTTTCTGAAGAATTTATCACCATCTGGAATACGATCAGGTGGGGAGTAAGTTTTGTGATTTTGTTTTTTGTTTTTACCTGTTTGTATTTGGCTGCACCAAATATCCGTCTCCATTTAAAGGATGTATTGGCAGGTTCTTTTTTTGCGACAATTGGCTGGATGTCTGTGTCTGTATTGTTTTCCTATTATGTGAGCAACTTTGGGAACTATACGGCGATGTACGGGAGTCTTGGAGGAATCATCGTTTTATTGGTGTGGTTTTACTTGTCAGGTCTGATGATTATCATTGGTGGAGAGATTAATGCCATCTTGCTGCAACGAAAGAAAAGTTTTGTGCGATAAATATTGGCAGAAAACTTTTTTGCGCAAAAGGGAAATCTATTGTTGAAAGATAAAACTCTAACCAAATCGGAGGGACCTTTCATGACAAAGCAGACGAAAAAAGACGGCGGTACAAAACAAAACTCTAAGCACAAACCGAAGAACAAGACTTCTGGAAGTGCGAACGGGCAGAATGGCTACCACTAGATAGCAAAAAGCAGCGAGCATATGTGCCCGCTGCTTTTTACGTAGTGAATTTATCGTAATAACCTCAACCCGTTTAAAATAACGAGTATGGTACTGCCTTCATGGCCGATGACTCCGAACGGGAGGTCTATGACTTGAAGGAAGTTGGAACTAATCAGAAGCATAATAACCGTTATGGAAAAGATAACATTTTGTTTAATGATTCTGTTCATCCTTTTTGAAAGTTTAATGGCTTCTGCAATTTTGACAAGATCATTTTTCATTAGCACAACGTCAGCGGTTTCTAGTGCAACATCCGTTCCTTCTCCCATGGCTATGCCAACATTGGCTGTTGCGAGTGCTGGCGCATCATTGATCCCATCGCCAACCATTCCGACAATGTTATATTCGTCTTTTAGGCTTTTCACCGTTTCTACTTTCGTCTCCGGTAAGCATTCTGCAACGTATTTTCCAATTGCGGCTTGCTTTGCAATGGCCGCTGCTGTGCGCTCGCTGTCGCCTGTAATCATAATGGTTTGAACGTGAAGTGCTTGCAGCTGCTTAATGGCTTCCACGGTTTCTTTGCGAATCACATCTTTCAAAGCGAGGATGCCGACTATTCCTATTTCGTCCTTCACATAAACAACCGTTTTTCCTTCATTGGTGAAGGAATCAGCAATTCCGTCTCCGAAGGATTTGGCTTGATCTGTCCCAACAAAATCTGCCTTTCCGACAAGGTACTTGTTTTCTTGCAGAATGCCTTTGACTCCCCAGCCTGCTTTGTCATCCAATTGCTCTGGTCGTTGTAGAGGTTTAGGGCTGTTCTTTTTCGCATATGCAGTAATTGCTTGTGCAAGCGGGTGGTTAGAATAGCTTTCAATAGACCCTACAATATAGAGGAAATCTTCTTTGGTTATATTTTCTCTTACTATTACATCTGTTACTTCTGGTTTTCCTTTTGTTAGCGTCCCTGTTTTATCAAAAGCAATGGCTTGCAGATGGCTTAAATTCTCTAAGTGGACGCCACCTTTGAATAGGATTCCTTTGCGCGCTCCATTTGAGATGGCCGATAAAGTTGCAGGCATAATGGATGCAACTAGGGCACATGGGGAAGCAACGACCAGGAGGATCATCGCACGGTAAAATGTTTCGTTCCAACTCCAACCCAATAAGAAATGGGGGAGGACCATCATAATAGCGACAACACCAAGTACAATTTTTACATAAGGACCTTCAAAACGTTCCAAGAATTGTTGAGAAGGAGATTTTTCACTTTGGGCATTTTGGACAAGGTTGATGATTTTTGAGAACAAGGTTTCTGTAGATAGTTTTGTCACCTCAACCAAGATAGAGCCGTTTATATTCATGGTTCCTGCATATACACCGTCGCCTTGTTTTTTTTCCAAAGGAATGGACTCTCCTGTGATGGCAGCTTCGTCTATAGCAGATTCCCCGCTGACGATGTTTCCGTCTGTCGAAATGCGCTCGCCTGGTTTTACAAGAACATGGTCACCAATGGCAAGTTCGGTAATATGGACGCGTTCTTCCCTGTCATCTATAATTCTTAAAGCTTCCTCGGGCTGAATATCCATGAGGGCGGATATTTCTTTTTGACTCCGATTCATCGTATATGTTTCTAAAGCACCGCTTAATGCGAAAATAAAGATAAGAATGGCGCCTTCCATCCAGTATCCAATGATGGCAGCACCAATGGCCGCGATGATCATCAGCATTTCTACATTCAATTCTTTTTCTTCTATTGTATCCTGAATGCCTTCTTTGGCTTTAAAATACCCACCTATCAAAAAAGCCAGAATGAAGATGGGGACTGCAGCTGTTTGAATGTCTAATTTTAATAAAACCCAGCCTGTAAAAATAAGTATTCCTGAAACAATGGCAAAAATAAGTTCGATATGAGTGGTGAATTTGTTAAAAAGGGTTTCTTTTTGTAGGTTTTCCGTCAAGTCCTTCATATGTTACAACCTCCTAATTGAGAAAAATAATCAACATCATTAGCCTTATTAAATGACGAAAGCTGCCATCTTTGTGATAGCAGCAACACTTTATAAGGAGTATTTCTTAATGAGAGTAGTTATCAATAAATTATATTAATTATTATCTAGTTATTATTATAGATTATTAGTGCGAAGATATCCAGTATTTTTTCTTTTCCAAGACTATACAGTATGTAGGGTAGGATTTTTCTGTGTATAATGTTGCTTGGAGAGAAGGTGAATAGCCGTGAAGGCTGAAAGATTTTTTACAAGCAAACTTGGTATTATTGCAGCGGCGATGCTTGCAACATTTTTGTGGGGAAGTGCGTTTCCTGCAATTAAGCTGAGTTACACTGCTTTAAATATAGGAACGAATGAGTATGATAAACAGCTTTTGTTTGCTGGTTATCGTTTTTTTCTCGCCGGTGTGATGATCTTTCTATTTTTTACCCTATTTAGACAATCGCTAAAACTGAGAAGAACGACAATCGTTCCATTAGTACAGCTAGGGTTTGTGCAGACATTCATACAGTATTTATTGTTTTACTTCGGTTTAAGTTATTCTACAGGCATGCAAGGGGCGGTAATTGCGGGGACGGCCTCATTTTTTCAAATTCTATTTGCTCATTTTTTATATGCAGATGATTCCTTATCTGTGCGGAAATGGCTCGGCATTGCTCTTGGCTTTGGCGGGGTGTTGATGGTCAACTTGCCTAAAGCGGGAGATGGCCTTCAGTTTGGTATAGGGGAATTACTGCTGTTGCTGGCAATGATGGCTTCTGCTTATGGAAATATCATGGCAAAAGAGCGAGCAGCTACCATGGATATATCCTATTTAACGGCCTATCAAATGTTGTTCGGGTCTGTAGGGTTAATTGTCGTTGGTGGGTTTGGGGCAGGATTCTTCCCATTCGACTTTGATGGATATACTGTATTGCTCGTGGTGTATCTCGCATTTTTATCCGCGGCGGGCTTTATATTATGGAACAACGTGATGAAGTATAACAAGGTTGGTAAGGTGTCGATGTACCTGTTCCTTGTTCCAGTCTTCGGTGTGTTGTTATCTGGGGCGTTTCTAGATGAGGTTATGCACTATTCCATCCTTATCGGTTTAATGCTTGTCGTAGTAGGGATCATTATCGTTAATGGTCAGAAAACAAAAGATGAAGCATCAAAAGAAAAACTGCAATCCTCCGCTTAATGTGGGAGGATTGCAGTTTTTTCGTTTGTTTAGAGGCTTTGCTGAATCATCATTTGCTCGTACACGTTATTGTACAGGTGCTCGATGTCCGCATCCGTCATAAAAACCAGTGACTCACGATCGGCTTTCTTCATCACTTCAATAAAATTAATCATGTTCTTACGTTCCTGTCTGCTCATATTCTTTTTCCTCCTTTGTATTAGTACAGTGTTTATTTAATTAATGTTATTATATAACAGAATATTTAGAAATGGAACAACTTTTTGAAATTTTTTTTAAAAAAGGGTCAGACCCCTTTGTGTCGCGGTAATGAGGTGATGTAATAAAGAATACACTTGTATAAAAACCATTATAAATGTTGGTGTTGTGGTAGAATTAAACATAAATAGAATCTTTTGAGGGTTTGGTGAAAAGGGAAAAAAGGTGGCTGAAAATGTTTTTCAAGAAGACTTGTTATTTTTGTAAGAAAAAAGTAAGAACTTATTTTGTTTACAAAGAGAGAAACAAAAAGATTTACTGTTGTTCCCTTTGCAAAACCTATGCTGGTAGAAGAGCGTTTGTACCATATAAATAAATGTATCTTCTCTATTCCTCTTCTAGTGTTTTTAGAGTAGTGGATCAAAAACACCGGTTAAGCTCTTATTAAAGAGGTCAACCGGTGTTTTATTTTATATTGAAACAAGTATTGAAACTAGTTTTACAAAATAAGAAACTCCCTCATACTCAGCGTCGTCTATAATGGGAAGGGAGGGGGAATATGGAAAATATGGCGGAAAGTAAGAAAGATTATTCAAAAGAAAATTTACTGGAAGATCTAATAGATGATTACGGAACAGAATTGAAACGTATAGCATTTCTCTACGTAAAAGACCAGGCACTTGCCGAGGATATAATACAGGAGGTTTTTATCAGTTGCTATCATCACCTAGATTCCTTTCGGGAAGAGAGTTCCTATAAAACTTGGTTAATTAGGATAACAGTTAATAAGTCTAAAGATGCATTGAAGTGATGGAGTTTTCGCAATTTCATTTTTAAAGCGGATGTAGAGTTTCAGATCTTTGATACGAATACACCTGAATCCGATATGGTCTCGGAAATGGAAAAGAAAGAGCTCATTCAAGAAGTATTGAAACTTCCAATCAAGCTCCGTGAGGTTATTATTTTATTTTATTACAAGGATTTATCTGTAGGGGAAATTGGGGATGTCCTCCAACTGAATGAAAATACAATTAAGTCCAGGCTTTTCAGAGCACGTGAAAAGTTAAAAGTTAAGCTGGAAGGGAGTGAGAACACATGGGGGAAAATTTGAATAATCTAAACGAATTGAATAAGGATATGGATCGGATGCTTCTGGCTGAAATCACCGTATCCCCTGGTGAGAAAAATAAAATACTCCAAAGTATTCAAGGAAAGAAAAAGAGAAATTCTCTAAGGTATTATGCTGCCCTTGTTACTGCAGCGGCCTTGTCTGTCTGATCATCCTTTCTCAGCTGGACTTCTTGAAAAGTGAACCCGGAATGTCCGATGACTCTACTCCATTGGTTGTACCGGATGAAGAGAAATCTCCAGAATCACCTGAAGTGGAAGAGGAAACTCCTGAAGTGCCAGAAGAGAAAGAAGAGGAGACAGTAGTTCCTGAAGAGGAGATTCCGGGCTTGGTGGACAACTTGATGGAGGAAATTATCCAAACCTACTATGACTTAGGAAAAGAGTTTAATTGGGATAATATTAATGGCAATCCTGCAGATTTTGAAGTACTGAAACCAGAATTGAGAAAATATGCGTCTGAAATAATGACACAAGGGCATCTGAAAGAGATCACTCCATTTTTCTACACCCCAAGAGATGGCACCTTTATCCCGTCTAGGAATTTTGACATTCGATATACGATTTTGGAGAAGAATACGCCTAATAAAATTGTCATTTCCACAATTGGTCTTGAGGATTATATCAGTCCACCAGAGACAGTGTATTATACTCTAATTAAAGAAGATGATAAATGGGTATTGGACGACTGGAAAAGGGTGGGGGTTGAAGAGGAACCACTTCCATATCACGTTGGAGGAATTGAAGGCTTCCAGGGAATTATCATGGGGAAGTGACTTCGAATTTCTTGAAGAAGTTACACATAATGGGGAGAAGATTTATGTGTATAAATTAAAAAATGGTCCAGCTGTTGAAGCAGTTTATGCCTCAACAAGTAGTATTATTTATGGACCATTAGAAGAATGGATTCCGGAAGAGTATCGTTAAATATATTTATATCTTTAATTGAAAAAAAGAAAGAAGCGAATCCGTGAGGGGATTCGCTTCTTTCCTATATAGAATTACCCCTTTACCGCAACCAATCCACGTTCTCCAAAAGAATAGGTCAACAAGAATATTACAAACAGCAAAAAGCTAATGATGTGGAAAAAGCTGATGTCGGAAAAGAACTGGATAAAAAGTCCGCCGAAGAAGGGGCCACCCAAACTACCAATACTAAAAGCAATTCCGCACATAAGGTTACCAGTCGGAAGCAGGTTCTTCGGCATCAAATCTGTCATATAGCTGATGCCTAGCGAGAAGGTAGATCCGACAAGCATTCCTGCGATGAAGATGCATACTGCTAACGCGATGAAAGTTCCTTCTAAGAAGCTTGCCGTCACAAAGCTTAAGCATCCCAATGAAAGAATGATCAGTAAGATATTCCGTCGACCATATTTATCGCTCAGTATTCCAAGAGGCAGTTGAAAGACGATACCTCCGATTGCAAAGGATGCAAGTAGAATAGAGACATTTCCAACCTCCATTCCAGTCCGCAAGGCATAGATAGGAAAACTTCCATTTAACGATGCTTCGAGAAAGCCATAGCCTAAAGGCGGTAGGAACGCAATCCATCCGTATTTCCAGGCGTTACGGAACCGTTTGATGGTCTCAAAAAAAGAGTTCACTCCAAGCTCCTGTTCTGGATGTTCGTTTTTCAAGAAGAATAAGAACATCCAGCCTATTAAACAAAGAATGGACGATACGATAAAAGGAAGTGCCTGGTTTATTTCGACCAGTGGCGTCATTAGAGGCCCGGTGGCAAATCCTATTCCAAAAAACACTCCGTATAGTGAAATGTTTCTGCCACGTACATTTTCAGCAGAAAACGATGTGATCCAGGTTTGGGTTGCAAAGTGCAAGGCATGGTCCCCAATTCCTATGAGCAACCGTAAAATAAACCAAAACCAAAAGCTCTGCCACAATGGGAAAAGAGCAAGTGATACAACAACCAAGAAACCGCCCACTAAAATGACAGGGCGATACCCATACTTTCTCAATGGCTGTTCCATAAACGGTGATGCTAGCAATATCCCAATATATAAGGCAGTGGCGTTCAATCCATTCAACGTAGAGGAGACGCCACTATTTTCAAATATGACGGCAATTAAAGGTAACAGCATTCCTTGGCTAAAGCCTGATACTGCGACGATGGATACAAGGATCCAAAAACGAAAACGATTCATAAGATGTAACCTCGAAATTTTAGTATTTTTACCACCCCTAATTTTACATAACTTATGAACATATTGGAATGGATATATGTAGCAGACAAAAAACTGGCAAGATTATTTGCTGTTTTGCTATTCTAAAGATAAGAAGGAGATGACAGCCAAATGGAATTTAAAATGAAAGAAGTCGGATTCACTACCAATCTGGAGTATGGGGAATTGCATGTTGCAGGGGATGAGCAGTATGGATTCCGCCCGTATCAGTTGATGGTATCTTCAATCGCAGTTTGCAGCGGAGGCGTGTTAAAGAGCATCTTAAAGAAAAAGAGATTGGAAATTGAAGATATAGCCATCAAAGCAGATGTTACTCGTAATGAGAAAGAAGCGAACCGAATCGAGAAGATACATATTCATTACACGATAAAAGGAAAAGACTTGGTAGAAAGTAAAATTGAGTCCGCCATCGAACTTGCCAGCAAAAACTGTCCGATGGTTCAATCAGTCAAGGGCAGCATTGAAATTGAAGAGACATTTGAATTGGTGTAACGCACTTTGAAGTGCTATCCGGTAAGATGGATGGTGCTTTTTTTGTTTAGGAGATAATAAAAACTCGGACATTTAGACTTGCTAAACAAATCGATGGTACCCCTTTCCCACCATACACTCCCACACAAGTATTTTCATAAGCTATCTATCATACAAAATCATAAAGGGAAATTTAATAATATATAGAATACAAACAGATAAGGGTGCAATAACAATGATAATTCTAAAATCCGAAAGAGAAATTGAAGCAATGGCAAAGGCGGGAAAACTTTTGGCTGCCTGTCACAAGCGATTGGCGAAGATGATTAGACCCGGTATTACCACCATGCAAATTGATAAGTATGTGGACGCGTTTTTAAAAAAGAACGGGGCTAAATCAGAGCAATACGGTTACAAAGGATATCAGTTTGCCACTTGCGCCTCCATCAATGATGAGATTTGTCACGGCTTCCCGAGAGAGACTCCCCTAAAAAGAGGAGATCTTGTCACGATTGACATGGTAGTGAATCTTAATGGTGCACTAGCTGATTCGGCATGGACCTATGCAGTCGGTGAGGTAAGTGAGGCAGCGAGAAAACTAATGGATGTGACGAAGAACTCCTTATATATTGGAATTGAACAGGCAGTTATCGGAAACCGGCTGGGTGATATCGGCCATGCCATTCAAACATATGTAGAGGAAGAAGGTTACTCGGTTGTCCGTGATTTTACCGGGCACGGCATTGGTAAGAACATTCATGAAGAGCCGCAAGTGTTCCATTTTGGTTCGCCTGGGCGTGGTGTCCGTCTAAAGGAAGGAATGGTTATTACCATTGAACCGATGGTAAACCAAGGCACCTGGCACAGTAAGGTGGATGTAAATAGATGGACGGCGAGGACAGTGGACGGAAAGCTTTCTGCACAATATGAACATACAATCGCCATTACAAAGAATGGGCCGGTTATATTGACAGAGCAATAGAAAGAGGAGATGAAGTTGATAAGAAAATGGAATGATTTAACGGCCTATAAGTGGATAGAAAAAGAAACGGTGAGCGTTGACTTTGAAAACTGGAATGGCGGCAAGGCGTGCAATCTGATCCCAAACCGTTATACCCACTATTGCAAAATCATAAATTCGACTTTTTATCGAGACCGAGGCATTACAGACGAAACGCTTCTGTGGAGTCAGTTTCATCCAAACGAACATGAAATAGAAATTGATCTTGGTGAAGGAATCACTCTCAAGGAGCTTGCTAGTAAGTATGACATCCCTTATGACAAAAAGATCAGCAGTAAATCAATTGAAAGAAAGCTCGGCGGCTGTCCTAGGTATTTGATTTATCCTGATGAAGGTCGTATCAATCTGGATGTACTTAAGGAAATAACCAAGGTATTGGCACCATTCACAAAAGAACAACCATGTTATTTCTTTTATGACATCCTGAAACTAATTGACAGAAATCCTAGTGATGGTTTGGAAAACGGGCAAGTGTATTCAGGCAAACTCGTCGATATATTCACTATATACCACAAAGGGGATAGGGACGGATTGGCATCCCCTACATATTGGTGGCCCGAAGACCGCAGCTGGTGCCTATCCACCGACTATGACCTTGACTTCACGATATTCGGGGGCAGCAAAAGTTATTGGATGCACTAATGTCAAATGAGAATTTGGAGTGTATAGAAGTAGATTTAGACACGCGTGTTGATGACTGAGATTAAAGAGAAAAACCACTCTCCCCGAGTGGTCTTTTATTACCATTTTTGAAATTCAGTTTCAAAATTAAAAATTTTTGTTGACACTAAATATCAGAAAATTTATACTTATCTTAACAAAACGTGTTAGGGGATAAACAATGATTATAGGCATTGATGGGGGCGGCACCAAAACTACAGGAGTTGCAGTAGATAAAGATGGATCTCTTCTTGCCTTTCATACGGTAGGGCCTTCTAACCCGAATAGTTCGACCTACGAAACAATTCGTTCTGAAATAAATGATTTGTTTCTAGTTTTAACAAAAGGGAAAGCGCTTACAAGTGGAGATGTCGTTTTTGCCGGTGTATCTGGTGTAGAAAGTGGCGGAAAAAAAGAGTGGTTTATCGATTTATTGAGAGAATTCACTGGACCACTTGCCAAAATTTCCGTTGATAATGATGCTGTGACGGCCCTTTATTCCGAAACGAAAGGTGAACCAGGAATTGTATGTATCAGCGGAACGGGATCTATAGTCTTTGGTATCAATGACAGGCTAAAACGTGACCGTGTCGGGGGCTGGGGTTTCCTGATTGGAGATGGGTATAGTGGATTTGCCGTAGGAAAAAAAGCATTGGAGCATACTTTTATGGAGTATGATTACGGCGAGCCAACTGGAGAGATGGCGATTCAAATTCTTCAACATTTTAAAGTAGGGGCTGTACCTGAATTAATCCCCATCATATATGAGTTGGGAAAAAGCAGGGACCGGGTGGCTTCCATCGCAAAAATTGTGATAGAGCTTTCGAATGCAGGAGATGAAAGAGCTATTGGATTTCTACATGAAATAGCAGATTCCATGATGAAAGACATTACCTTATTATTTCATAAATTGTATGAGAACCAAGGGAACTACACGAAAATACCTATCGTCCTAACAGGCGGAATCAATCAGCATGCCAAAGTGATAAATAATTATTTGAAAGAAAAAGGCTTGAACGAGCGTTCGCCGTTTTCTTTCAAGCTAGCAGCCCAGCATCCTGTGGCAGGCGCTATATACGCTGCCCATAAGGAAATGGGGAAAGACATCACGCCATCTTTTGTGAAAAGGTTGGAAGAAGAGTTAACAACATGGATGAAAACGGACATAAAAGGATGATAGAAAATGAATGGTGGACTACTACGCTTACGAGAAGCATTATCGACAATCAATCCTGCAGAGAAAAATGCCGCAACCTTTATACTGGAACACCCAGAGGAAGTTTGTAGATTATCAGTGAAAGAACTAGCCGATAAAAGCAATTCCAGTCAAGCTGCCATTATCAGGCTCTGTAAAAAAATTGGCCTCGACGGATACAAAGAATTAAAGCTCCGTATCGCCGGAGATGTTACGACTATCTCGTCCAACACCCAAGAAGCGTATCATGAATTTAAATATAATGCTGATATTCCGACATTCATGAAAACCATTACTGAAAACAACATCAAATCTTTACGCGACACGTTGGAATTACTTGATAAAGAAGAAGTAAGCAGAGCCGTTCAGTTATTGCACCAAGCACACAGAATAGATTTTTACGGAGTGGCGGCATCCCAACTGATTGCCCAGGATGCGCAGCAGAAATTCATGCGTATTAATAAACTGTGTACTGCTTACAGTGATTCCCATCTTCAACTAACTTCTGCTACCACGATGGGCAAGGGTGATGTAGCAGTTGGAATATCCTATTCGGGAGAAACAACGCAGACGATTGAAGCTATCCGGGAAGCAAAAAAGGCTGGTGCTATGACAATCGCCATAACCAAATATGGTACCAACACGTTAAAGGAGCTTTCGGATATAACTTTATCCATCTCTTCTATGGAGTCTTCTATCAGAAGCGCAGCAACTTCTTCTAGAATCTCGCAATTGAATGTAATAGACATATTATTCACAGCAGTGGCAGCGATCGACTTTGAGCAATCTGTTGAATATCTGAAAAAATCCAGAGAGACAATCAATAAGACATACAAATAAAAAGAGTGTCATAAAAAAGGTGATGGTGATGATGGGATTAGAAAATTTACAAGATTTAGTGACGGAACAGCAGAATTTGAAGACATTAAAGATAGACCGTAAGTCGACAGAAGAAATCCTCGAAGTCATCAATGAGGAGGACCAAACAGTACCCGTACATATTAAAAGAGAAATTCAAAGCATCGCAGAAGTAGTCGATCAAGTGGTGAAATCCTTTGAAATGGGTGGACGGCTCTTCTATGTTGGCGCAGGGACTTCCGGTAGAATCGGAATCCTGGATGCCTCCGAGTGCCCTCCTACTTTTGGAACTCCATCAGAAATGGTGAAGGCAATCATTGCAGGCGGAGAGACGGCAATTTTCAAAGCGGTGGAGGGTGCAGAAGATAGCGAAGAACTTGGAGCAACCGACATGCACACCAATGGAGTAAGGCTCCATGATGTTGTAATTGGTATCACAGCAAGCGGAAGAGCACCTTATGTAATAGGTGCCCTAAAGGAAGCGAAAAAGATTGGAGCCAATACGGTCTCCTTTACTTGCACAAAGAATTCAGCTCTTAATAAAGTAGCAGATTATAAGATTAATATAGAGGTTGGTCCAGAAGTTATTACCGGATCTACGAGAATGAAAGCAGGCACTACCCAAAAACTGGTTTTGAACATGATTACCACCACTTCAATGGTGAAACTAGGAAAAGTATATAACAACTTAATGGTGGATGTTCAACCGTTAAACAAAAAGTTAGTAGACCGTGCGAAAAGGATTATTCAAAATGTCACCGGCTGTTCGTTGAAAGAAGCTGGCGAGCTCTTTGATCAATCAGAGGGAAATCCGAAGATTGCAATCATTATTTATACTTGCCAAGTCGACAAAAACAAGGCTGCGGAGTTGTTAAAAGACGCAAAGGGATTCGTTTATAAGGCTATAAAGGCTTATAATAAATAAAATTTTTCAAGGGGGAATTGGTTTTGAAAAGGGGTTTAAGTTTAATGATGGTCATGTTGCTTGTTGCAGGTGGAAGAAATGGCAAGTATCATTATGGAGAACATCACAAAAACCTTCGTGGACGAAAAGCGTGGCGGAACCTTCACTGCTGTAAATGGTGCCAGCTTTGAGATAAAAGATAAAGAGTTTCTTGTTTTTGTAGGGCCTTCGGGCTGTGGAAAAACGACATCGCTTCGTATGATAGCAGGTCTTGAAAGACAAACTTCAGGTAATATATATATTGGAGATAAGGTAGTAAATAATATGCATCCAAAGGACAGGGATATCGCAATGGTGTTCCAGGACTATGCGCTTTATCCGCATATGACCATTGAACAGAATTTGGAATTTGGATTAAAGAATATGAAAACATCTAAAGAAGAGATTAAAAAGAAGGTTCAATATGCTTCCAGAATACTTGGACTTGATGAGATGCTTGATCGAAAACCAAAAGAGTTGAGCGGGGGCCAACGACAACGTGTGGCTGTTGGAAGGGCGATTGTCCGTGACCCGAAAGTATTCCTTTTTGATGAACCTCTATCCAACTTGGATGCCAAGTTACGTGTGCAAATGCGTATCGAGTTAGCAGAACTGCATCAGAGATTAGGTGCAACAATTGTATATGTTACACATGACCAGGTAGAAGCAATGACGCTTGGAGAACGGATTGTTGTGATGAACAAAGGGGAAGTGCAACAGATCGCATCACCAAGAGATTTATATCGTAATCCGGCAAACATGTTTGTTGCTGGATTCATCGGTTCACCACCAATGAACTTTTTTGATGCAGTACTTGAAACGGCCTCTACATTAAGAATCGGTGATATTACCTTCACTATTCCAGAAGGGCTTGTCAAACAATATACAGATTATATTGGGAAAGAAGTAATCCTTGGTTTACGACCGGAAGATATCTACGATGAAGAGTTCGCGTTCACCGTACCAACCAATAACAAAACGGCCATAAAGGTAAAGGCGATGGAGCATTTAGGCGGAGAAAACCTTGTGTATTTCTCGATTGGGGACCGAATGATTACGGCGAAAGTACATGGTGAGAGTTTTGTCCGTCCTGGGGAAGCGAAAAACTATGTATTCAACTTAGATAAAATGCATCTGTTTGATCCTGCAACAGAGAAAAGAATATTTTAATAGGCCATAACGATTGCAACCAAGAAAAGATTTTAAAGGAGAGAGTGTAATGGATGGATTAACACAAATTATAAGAGTCACAGGGAGAGAATATTACAAACATATAGTTTCTATGGTCATGATCAGCCTTATAATGGTGACGGTACTTAGTCCATCCTTCTTTCTTATTAAACTGCCTTTTTCTATTGTATACGTCATGATTGTAATTGGTCCTATGTTTGTGGGGGCTGCATGGGCGGTTCAACAGTTATTACTTGATAGAAGCACATCAGTCATCAAGAGTTTCTTTCAGGGGGTAAAACGATACTTTCTTCCAAGTATCGGATATAGCTTATTTTTATCCTTCTTTGTCATCATCATTGCTGCTTCCTGGTGGCATTATAATCAAGTTGGCGGAACCTTTGCCTTTGCATTAGCATGCTTTCAGACTTATTTCTGCGGCATGGTTTTCTTAAGTCAGATCTATACCGTTCCTTTGTTAGTGAAATTTGAGTATTCACTGAAGGATAGTATTTTCACCAGTGTAAAGCTGTTGGTGAAAAATCCTTTGTATACCATTCTATCGTTCTTCCAAATCTTATCGGTCTTTGCTTTGTTGATATTAACCGTCGTTGGCCTTTTCATTATTTTCCCTGCTCTTGCGACACTATTCAATAATATCGTGACAAGTACCGTCATTTCTACAGAAGAAAACATCGATAGTTGGGAAACGGCAAATATTTAGGAGGGAAACATGGCCAAAGTCTTATATGGCATCGACCGTTTTATGGATGAAAAACCAGTCATGTGGAGTGGGAAACGAATTGCGCTTGTTACCAACCAGACAGGAATCACTTCTGATTTCCGCTCTACTATTGATGTGTTGAAGGATATGGAGGGAGTCTCTCTGCATAAACTCTTTGCTTGTGAACATGGAGTAAGAGGAGATGTTCAGGCAGGTGTGCATGTAGAAGATTTTATCGATGAAAAAACAGCATTGCCAGTTTTTAGCTTATATGGTCCATCCAAAAAGGTATCTACAGAGTTGTTGGAAGATGTAGATGCCGTTTTTTTTGATATTCAGGATGTTGGAGTCAGATTTTATACATACTTAGCGACAGTAAAGTACATCATGAAGGCTTGTCAGCAGACTGGGACGGCATTTGTGGTAATGGATCGTCCCAATCCCATTGCGCCGCTTACGTCAGGAAATATCTTGGAACCTGAGTTTGTTTCTTTTGTCGGTCCTTATTCCTTGCCGGTTTGTATTGGGTTGACGATAGGGGAATATGCAAGGCTGATACAAAAGGAGTTATACCCTGAGGTTGAGTTGCATGTCTATGAGGTGAAAAATTGGGAGCGGAGCATGTGGGGCGATCAATGGCAGCAGCAATGGATCCCGCCTTCCCCAAACATCCCGCACTTCTCGTCCACTTTGTGCTATCCCGTTACGTGCTTTATCGAAGGGACGAACCTTTCGGAAGGCAGAGGTACAACCAAACCTTTTGAATGGATTGGTGCGCCATGGTTTAAGCCGGAAGAGATGATTAAGCATTTTGCTGGTAAAAACATGGAAGGTGTGGAGCTTATTCCCGCTTATTTTACACCAAACATGAGTAAGCATGTCGGTGACCTTTGTAAGGGAGTTCAACTTTTGATTACGGATCGGCAATCTATCCAAGTATCCCAAGCATCCTATGAATTCTTGCATTCTATTTTTTCTGTCCATGAAGAGGCAGAATGGCTAAAACCTTTCAAAGAAGGCATGCACCCTTTTGCCGACCTTTTATGGGGAACGGAAAAAGTCAGGATGGGAATCGACTCTCGTTTGCCTTATGCAGCGGTAGCAGAAGGCTGGGACAAAGAATTAGATAACTGGCAGAAGCGGATAGATTCCATATTACTATATAACTGATAGAGGAGGACTTAGAATGAAGACAATTCACAAGATGACATTGCGGGAAAAAGTAGGTCAATTGTTTGTTGCGGGCTTTCACGGTACTTTACCTTCTGAAGAGATAGTGAAATTAATAAAAGACTATCATATTAGCGGCGTCATTTATTTTGCAAGAAATGTGGAAGATCCTAAACAGGTTCATGCGCTTACAAAAGGGTTACAAAAAGCTGCCAATGATGCGGGAGCAGCTCCACTTTTCATTTCCATTGACCAGGAGGGAGGAATGGTTGCCCGCATAACAGAGGGTGTGACATTAAGTCCTGGGAACATGGCATTGGCAGCTGGGAATAATGAGGAGATGGTCTACCAGCTAGGAAAAGTAGTGGGGACGGAACTCCGCTTGCTTGGGATAAACATGAATTATGCCCCGTGCATCGATGTGAACAACAATCCTCTGAACCCTGTCATCGGTGTTCGTTCTTATGGGGAAAGTGCAGAGAATGTTGCGAAGCTTGGTGTTCAAAGTGTGAAAGGATTGCAGGATGCCAATGTATCTGCCGTTGTAAAACACTTTCCAGGTCACGGAGATACTAGTGTGGACTCTCATTTAGATCTTCCTGTGGTTGATCATGATTTAAAGAGATTGAAAGAGTTGGAACTGGTTCCTTTTTACGAAGCGTTTAAACATGGAGCGGATGCGGTCATGGTCGCGCACGTGGCATTCCCTTCCATAGATCCAGAGAAAGTTCCTTCGACGTTATCTCGTAAGGTCGTAATGGAGTTATTACGTGGAGAAATGGGATATGATGGTGTGGTTGTGACAGATTGCATGGAAATGAATGCAATCATTGATTCCTATGGCATGGAGGAGGCCGCTATTCTAGCAGTGGAGGCGGGAATCGATCAGGTCCTGATCAGTCATACATTTGAACGCCAGACAAGGGCGATAGAAGCGGTAATAAAAGCAGTAGAATCGGGCCGCATTTCAATGCAGCATATCGATGCAGCGGTGGAGAGGGTACTTAAATTGAAGGCAGTGCGTAATCTTCAAGAAGACATCCCTGAATGGACGGATTGTAAAAGGGAAATCGGCTCTGCCAAACATAAAGAACTAGCCCAACAGGCCAGTGAAGCAAGCATCACACTGGTTAGGGGAAGTGAGGGGGTTATTCCACTTCAACCTGAAGAAAAAATCCTGCTGATATCTGTAGGCCCTGATGTTACCTCAGGCGCAGATGAGACATTATATTCAAAGGTCACCATCGGTAGCTTTTTGGTGGATAAGTTGCCAAATTTAACAGAAGTCATCGTTTCTGTCACTCCAGAGCAAGAAGAGGTAGAAAAGTTAATTCTAGCAGCTTCCGGTGTGGAAAAAATTCTGGTGGCGACATATCAAGCCGTTCAGCATGATTCTCAGGCGGATCTTGTTCGAAGACTTGTTACGAAATATGGGGATAAAGTAGGCGTCATTGCGTTGAGAAGTCCATATGATGTGGATAAGTTCCAAGAGGTATCCACCTATATCCTTACTTATGAAAGCAGAAAGCTTGCCCTTCAGTCGGTCAGCAAATACCTTTTGGGGGACATAGAAGCAAAAGGGAAACAGCCTATCACACTTGGAACAGCAAGGGTAAATTAACATGCTTCAAAAACTAATAAACGTTACAAGTAAACCAGAACGGATTGGAATTGGAATTATGTCTGGAACGTCTGTAGATGGTGTGGATGTTGCTATCATTTCTGTGAAAGGCAGTGGTGATAAGCTGAGTTACCAACAACTTGCCTTTGATACGGTGGATATTCCTCAAGACATGAGAGAGAAGATTTTTGAACAGTTTAGTCCTGTTGAGAGCTCTGTGGATAAACTGTGTAGTCTTAATTTTGAACTCGGGCAACTTTTTGCTGCAGCCGCCCGCTCGGTTGTGAAAAAAGCAGGACTGCGCACGGAAGATATTGACTTCATCGGGTCTCATGGTCAAACGATTTATCATATTCCTGTGGATCAGAGTGATGTGGGCTTAGTAAAATCGACCATGCAGATTGGAGAAGCATCTGTTCTAGCTGAGATCTTTCAATGCCCTGTTGTATCAGATTTCAGGGTCCGCGATATGGCGGCTGGTGGAGAAGGTGCACCATTGGTTCCTTATGTTGATCATTTACTTTTTCAATCGGATACAGAGAATATCGCCTTGCAGAACATCGGTGGAATTGGAAATGTAACATACTTGCCTAAAGCTGGGTCTGCTTCTGATGTGATTGCGTTTGATACGGGGCCGGGTAATATGATTATGGATGAAGCGATGAATATTCTAACAAATGGTCAATTTCTTTTTGATAATAATGGAGAGCTGGCGGCAAAAGGTACGGTCCATCAAGTCATCTTGGATGAACTGATGAACCACCCCTATTTGGGACTCCCGATACCTAAAAGTACGGGGAGGGAGTTGTTCGGGGCTGCCTATACTAGGAAGCTAGTCGATAAAATGCTTGGGATGGGACTTTCTTCCGAAGACATTTTGGCAACGGTCACGATGTATACATCTATGACTATTGTAGATCAATTAGAACGATTTCTGCCTAGTGATGGTGGAGTAGACACGCTTGTTGTGAGTGGCGGAGGGGCTTATAATGCTACCCTTCTTGGTTTCTTGAAGGAGTTAGGTGGGTTTGTGGTGAAGACTCAAGAAGATTTGGGGTTTTCCAGCGAGTCTAAAGAGGCGGTGGCATTTGCTTTGTTGGCAAATGAGACGTTGTTCGGTGTGCCGAATAATGTACCTACTGCTACAGGTGCGGCCAAACAGGTGGTGCTTGGGAAGTTAACGATATAAAAACAAGAAAAAAGCAGTCGTGGCTGCTTTTTCTTGTTTTCTGCTATTTAGTGTCTTGTGTATTACCCTCCAACCCCTCTAATAAGAAGTCAGCTATATGAACGGCTCTTAGCACTCCGGTCAATCCTTCTCGCTCAATCCCAAGCTTCATCTGCAACAGACATCCAGGATTTGCGGTCACGATGGTTGTCGCCATACTCTCGGCAACCTTCTCCATTTTATGGTCCAGTATCTGCATCGACATTTCGGACTCAACGATGTTGTAGATTCCCGCTGAGCCGCAGCAACGGTCAGCATCTTTCATCTCATAAAAGTCTGCCCCACCCACTGCTTGCAATAACATCCTTGGCTGAAGAAAGGTGCCCTGTACATTGCGCAGGTGGCAGGAGTCCTGATAGGTAACCCGTTGTGGCCGCACCGATAAATCTTTCTCATGAAACTTCAATTCGACCAAAATGGCGGACATATCTTTGATTTTCTTTTTAAAAGAAAGGGCCCGATCTGACCACTCGGGATCATCCTTCAGCAGATGGTCATAGTCCACAAGAAAGGCACCGCAGCCACCGGCATTGGTGATGATATAGTCAACTTCCAGGTCTTCAAACGCTGCAATGTTCCGTTTTGCAAGCTCCTTGCCTTTCTCCTTTTCCCCGCTATGGCCATGAAGCGCCCCACAGCAATTCTGCGCCTTTGGTATGACAATTTCACAGCCTGCATGCTGGAGCAGCTTCATCGTGGCATCATTTGTCTGAAGAAACATCGTATCCATCAGGCACCCGGAGAAGAAGGCTACTCTCTTTTTCTGGGTATGGAGAGCAGGTAGATGTATAGGGCGATTTTTCATTTCCTTCATGCTGGGAACTTTCGGGAGCACCCGTTCCATGCTTGTCATGCTGTCAGGTAACAATCTCAGCAAACCGGTATGATGAACGGCACTTTGGAGTCCGGAACGCTGATAGATTCCGAGAAAGTTTGTCATCATTCGCATGCGGTTTTGGTGTGGAAACAGCCCTTCAAATACGGTTTTTCGTAAAACACGAACGGGAAGCGAGTGCTTTTTATTCTGATTGATGATGTCACGTGCCTCCTCAAGCAAGTGACCATACTTTACGCCTGAAGGGCAAACAGGTTCGCAAGCCCTGCAGCCCAGACATAGGTCAAGGGTGCGTTCCACATCTTCATCCGGTTCGATCACTCCATCTACCACCGCCTTCATCAAGGCAATTCGGCCGCGTGGGGAATGAGATTCTTTAAAACCAGACTCTACATAGGTAGGACAGGAAGGAAGGCAGAAGCCGCAGCGCATACAGTTCAGCAGTTCATCCTCATCCATGCGGGTTTTGAATTCGTCTTGAATGGCTTGTTTTTCTTTTACGGAAGTCATCTGGAAACCACCACCCGTTTTCTCGTTTCCTTTGCAAATACTTTGCCGGGATTCATGATGTTGTGCGGATCAAATGCCAGTTTAATAGCTTTCATGGCTGCTATACCTTCTGCCCCTAGCTTCCACTCCAAGTAAGGTGCCTTCATGATTCCAACACCATGCTCGCCAGTGATGGTTCCGCCAAGTTCAATTGCCTTAGCAAAAATGTCTTCGAAGGCCGCTTCGACCCGCTCCATTTCTTCGTGGTCACGAGCGTCAGTCGCTACTGTAGGGTGAAGGTTGCCATCCCCCGCATGACCGAATGTACAGATTTTTACCTGATGCTTTATGGCAATCTCATTGATGGCTTTTACCATCGTGGCAATTTCCGAACGAGGAACCGTTGCGTCCTCAAGTATGGTTGTTGGCTTCAGTCTTGCCAGTGCAGATAAAGCGGAGCGGCGGGCAGTACGTAATGCTTCTGCTTCCACTTCAGATTGTGCCACTTGCACCGAAACAGCCTTTTCTGCCAGACAAATCTCCTGTATTTTTTGCATATCTCTTGCTACCACTTCAAGAGGGCCGTCCTGTTCGATGAGAAGAACTGCCTGCACGTCAGTAGGAAGGCCGATTTTAGCGAAATCCTCCACTACTTCAAGGGTTGGCTGATCTAAAAATTCAAGTGTAGCAGGGATAATCTTATTGGATATGATGGTGGAAACGGTTTTGGCTGCCGCCTCGATATCTTGATAGAGGGCAAGCATCGTTTGTTTCGTTTCCGGCTTGGGCACAAGTTTTAACGTAGCTTCAGTTATGATGCAAAGCGTTCCTTCTGAACCGACAAACAGCCTAGTCAAATCATAACCGGCCACATCCTTCGCAAGCTTGCCGCCCGTCCGGATGATATCACCATTAGGCATGACAGCCTCTAATGCAAGCACATAGTCTCGCGTTACTCCGTATTTCAATCCGCGAAGTCCACCAGAATTTTCGTTAATGTTGCCGCCAATGGTAGATATTTTCATGGAGCTTGGATCTGGCGGATAAAATAAACCTTTCGCCTCTACAGCTTGAATCATATCAAGGGTAACAAGGCCTGGCTGAACAGTGACAGTTAAGTTCTCTACATCCAACTCAAGCAGCTTGTTCATGTGGGTAAACAGGAGGACGATTCCGCCTTCTGTCGGACAGGTTCCCGCGCAAAGGTTGGTGCCAGACCCTCTAGGGACGAGCGGAATACGGTGTTCGTTGCACAGTTTCACAATTTGCGAGACTTCCTCTGTGTTGCGGGGAACGATGATAGCATCAGGCATAGATTGATAGTTTGGTGTGGCATCGTAGGAATAGACCAACTTTTCTGTAGGGCTGTCCTGATAGTTATCCGAGCCGACAATATGGATGAATTGCTTTTTTAAACGTTCACTTATCATAAAAAAACCTCCCAGTCTATAAAATATCTTTTCTCTATTTTATAAGAAGGAAGGGGGGGAACTCTATGTATATTTATCTAAAGTAACAACCAAATCACTGGTGTTTATTTGTAGAATCATCCAAAAGGATACAGGCTAGGTAAAGTGTGGTCAAATCATGAGGTTTTTTCAGCTCTAAACCAGTTAACATCTCCACTTTCCGTAAGCGGTAATGCAATGTATTAATATGGATATGCATGGCTTTGGCCGTCTCTTTCAAGGATAAGTGGTGGGTAAAATAGACCTGGATTGTATCAAATAAATCCTTCTCGGATATGACGGGAGATAGGAGACGTTGAGCAAACTCCTTTTTCACTTTAACAGGGACTGCTTGCAAAATCATTTCAAGGCGAAGGTCTTCTTCAAAGGTAATTGGAACATCCATAGAACAGGCATTCAACGCTCTTTCAGCCTCTTGGTATGAATCTTTCAACGAAGAAAAGCTGCCTGCTTTTCCAATGCCGATAAAAACAGGTGCTCCGATATAGCTTTGGAGTTGAGATCGAATATTGCTCAGCAACTTAAGGAGAGGTTCCCTACCCAAGACTTTATGGTTTGCCAGGAGTAATATCATTCTGTTCTGTCCCCATTGCACAAGGATGTCTTCCTTCTTCAGTTCCACATCCAGTTCGGAAAAATGCCATCTTTTTGTTTTCATGAGAGCTTCATCTGTCTGAAACTCAATTAAAACAACTTTCCTGTTCATTTCCATGTTTACACCTAGCACTTCAGCACGCTTTTGAATGGTTGGGGATGGTCCATCCTTTAATAACCAATCAAACACAAATGTTTCAAGCGATCTTGCTTCCCATTCAAATTGGTCAAGATAGTGGTTTTCTTGGATCAATAGTTCTGTCATTTTCTTAATCAATTCCCCGTAAGGAAGCACTTTTTCTGGCGTTCCGGTAATACCTATCACGCCAACAACTTTTTGCTGATGGAAGAGGGGAAGGGTGATGCCGGCTTTTACACCGGAAAGAACTGTTTCATCATGTTTGGAGATGATGCGCATTCTTTTTTCGGAAGCTGCGAGTAATGCCCCTTCATGATAGGTGCCTAATCTATTAGAATCTGTACTTGCAATGATGATGCCTGACGTATCGACCATAATTAAATCTTCTTCTATAAAATTTTTCACTTCTCGTATGATTTTTTTTGCAAGGGATGTTCTAAGCAAGGTGAGACCTCCTATAAAAAAAGCGGCCTATGAGGAAGGCCCGCTTTCTAGTCGTTATAATTAACTTACCATAAGTATAAGAAGGCTTCTACTACAGTTCCAATACTTCCGCTTCACTGCCTGCCTTCTCATAATACCGAATAACAGAAGGAGTCAGTTTTAGAAGCAAATACTCTTGGTCGTCTGGACTTTTAATCCACTCCGATAATTTTTCATCCCAGAATTTCTTTTTCAATTCTAGACTGTCCTCAAAGCTTGCTTCTGCCTCGATTTCCGCGTAAGGCTCCTTCCAACTTGTACCCTCCATGCCTAGCAGGATATGTACATGTGGGTTTGATTTTATATCTTCAATTTTGTGAGTATGTTCGTTTGTTGCACAGTACAAGACCAACCCTTCATTGAAGAATAGCATGAAGCGAGAGTAAGGGCGGTCTCTTCTTATAGTAGCGAGCGTCCCGATTTTATGGTTGCTGAACATCGAAGTGATCTTGCTTTTCAAGTCGGTAGTCATCGTTATCTTCTACACCTTTCGTTTAAAAAGTTCTCCATGTTAATGTGGCATGTTTGGGGGGATTTTAAACAAAATGGCGATGTGTTTTTTTACGATAAAAAGATGTGGGAGGGGATAAGGTAATGATAAAGATGATTTTGGCATGAACTTCGATATTACACAAAAAAGACTCTGTGCGGTAGGCTGCACAGAGTCCCAAGTCATGTAGGGCTAACTGATCACTTCTAAGTACCAAGAGGTTAAAGCTTTGAACTAAGGAATAAAAAGCTTTATATGTGCACTGTGTAGGTTGAATCACTCCTTCACTTCTAAGTTGATGGTTGCGAGCTTTCATTCCCTCCTTCGTTTTAAGGTATTTATAGTATATAGGCGCAATGTTATAAATATTCTGATTTATTTAATCTTTTTTTCTTTTTCATATTTTGATGTTTCACGCTTACAATGGTAATGTAGGACAAGTGACAGTAAATTGTAGAGGAGTTATCAGATTGGTTATACGGGCTTTATTTTACTTAATTGGACTTTTTGTCTTATCCTTCGGGATTAGTTTGACAATAAAATCTGACCTTGGGGCTGGAGCATGGGATGCACTGAACGTTGGGCTGTCCACTACATTCGGGCTGACAGTTGGAAGCTGGGTGTTCATTGTTGGGATCATTCTGATTGCCATCAATGCTTGGTTGCATAAAAGCAAACCGGATTATCTGGCGGTCATCACCATTTTCCTTGTGGGCGTATTTATCGACTTTTGGTTGATACAGGTGTTTGGGACATGGATTCCGTTGGGGATGTTTTTCCGTTTTGTTGTCCTTTTGGCTGGAATGGTCATCATGGCAGTAGGGATATCTGCATACCTGCAAGCTAAGTTCCCAGTTATTCCAATTGACAACTTGATGCTTGGGATTCAAAATCGTTTCAAGGTCAAGATGATGACGGCAAAAACGATTGGGGAAGTATTTGCCCTTATTTTTGCTCTTATTTTTAAAGGGCCGATTGGGGTTGGGACATTTATCATCACATTTGGTATCGGACCATTAATTCAAATTTTTTACCCCCGATTTGAGAATCTATATAGGAAATTACGACACGAGAGCTGAGGTTAGCTTTCGTGTTTTTTCTTTTACCACAAAGGCTCATTCTCGTTGCTCAATTCATAGAAGTACGGCATTCCTATGGCCAACCCGAGAATACAGACAACATACATCATGCCGAGATAGATATTGTCCACACCAAAGGAAAGGAACGGCACATTAATTAGCGGAAAAATCACTGGCAGTAAACATAATTTCTGGCGTGCATTCTTGGTTATATACTGTTTTTCTCCGCAAAATGGGCAGGGAATCGCTTTTTTGAATGTGAACGTCTTCTTCCATGTCATCTTCCAACTCCATTGCTTTTGGCAATTTGCACAAGTAGGTGTTTTCATCATATCCAGCCTCCTCTATATCTTTTTTACGTATTACTGAGGTAAAAAATTTCACCTTTCATGGATAATCTGAAATCGGTTCGAAAAAGATAACAGTACATAGATTTCAAGACGATTGAAGGGAGTAATACACATCATGCGCATACTTCAAATTATTTTGGCAGCCTTTATGGCATTTGGTTTCACACTAAACAGTGTTCAAGCTGAAGAAACGAAGGTGAAGGCTGATAATAAAAAACTGGAGGTACCAAGCTCCGTTCTAGACATCTCTAAGGACAACACATATCCAAACCCATCTCAGGACGTCCCGTACCTGCAACCGAGTGAGCTATCTCAAGAACTGATTGATTCTTCCAATGTAAAAATTGAAAACCCGAAGCTTATCAAAATTTTAAATGAATCAAATATCTCGCCTTCCCCAGTGGCTATCGGCTATCGAGCCACCATTTACTTGGGACAATGGCCTCTGTCTTACGAATCCACAGAAACGAGTGTGAATTGGGAATACCAAAAGATCAATACAAACTATACCGATAACCGCGGGGGAAATACTCCGCAACAACTGCATTATCGCCAGGAAGCACAAAAGAGTGTCAAAGGCGGACTGACTTCAAAAGTGGAGGCCGCTGATGATGTAAAAGAAATGATGATGTTAAAAGCGATGGCCAAAACGAAGCTGCCTTTATCCTTCCAGACCATTGTGGGAGCCGGAACGAAAAAGGATCAGGTATATAACATTCCGGTGAAAAAGCTTGGCTACCTGTACGCGTACTCCCCAGCTGTAAGTGAAAAAGGAAAAATTACCTATGGAGAAGTGTACCTAGTGTTAAAAGGGAAAGAAATGAAAATTGTTGTGAAAAACGTAACCTCTCAAGGAATTGGGGCGTGGATTCCGGTTCAGGACCATGTGAGTTTCATTTTTGCAGCATCTGATCGCCCAAGATAGTACTTTTGTTTTACACCAGCCTAATTCGAAGGGCTGGTGTTTTTCTGTTGAAAGTTGTGCTTATTTTACCAGTTTCAATTCTTTTTAAAGCTGGGTAAAGAAGGTTACAGAACTTCCACTACCTTGTCGAACGAAAAGTAGCCGCAGACCGAAACTTTTTCCGCCTTCAAGCGTCTTAAAAAGTGAGAATAAAAAGGAGGTCATCAATACGATGATGCACCTGGTATTATTGGTCTTAGGTTTATTTGTTTTGTTAGGTATTGTTCGGACAATGGTCATAGTCGAATTGAGGCAAAAGCCATCTTATATAGAAAACGAAGATAAACATCATGCCATATTACTGCTTTGGGGTATTGGGATTATTTTTCTACTATTATTCGTACCATATCAAGCATGGCAGTTGGCAGGAAGCTCGCGGGGATGGGACGGGGCGTTAATCTTGGGTTCAAGCTTGATGGGAATTGTGATGATCAGTTTAGGATTTTATTGCGCCTTAAAAGGGAAAAGACTTAAAGCAAGAGTGCCAACAACTTGAATATCAGACTAAAAGAAAGCCTGGGATTAAGTGTCCCAGGCTTTTGCTTATTTGGTTAACTTCGTTTCACGTACGGTGAAATCCGTGGTTGGATAGTACGCATTTTTAACTAATATGTTAGGTCCAAGACAGGCAACTGCCGGACAATGGCAGTCCAATTCTTTTGCAATGGAGGTCCCTTTCCATTTTTCATACGCGGTTGGCAAATCTGTCGTTTGAATATTTCCAAGCGGTGGCGTGTCACCAAAATCCGTGACAATAATATCCCCGTTAAAAATATTTACATTCAAACGAGAGCGGCCGTCCGGGTCATTTCGAACAGTCACATTTTTTGCCTTATACACTCGTTCAAGTAATGCTCTGTCTTCAGGATTATCACTGCAAGGATAAAACGGCAGTGTACCAAACAGCATCCACGTGTTTTCATCACGAATATCAAGCAGACGATGTATCCCATCACGCATCTCATCAAGTGTAAGGACCTCCATGCCACTAGCGAAATCGCTAGGGTACATAGGGTGCACCTCATGTCTTTGGCAATTCATCTCCTCGACAATTTGCTTATGAATATGCTCGATATGAGGAAGCGTCCGCTTGTTCAGCATCGTTTCAGCTGACACAATGACGCCAGCTGCAGTCAACGCCTTGGAATTTTCAATCATACGTTCAAAAAACTTCGCACGCTGCTCATACGTCGGTTTACGATCCATCATCGCAAATCCACCCTCAACAAAGTCATCCATTGTGCCCCAGTTATGAGAAATATGTAGCACATCCAAATAAGGAATGATTTTCTCATATCTGGCTAAATCTAATGTTAAGTTCGAATTGATTTGCGTACGCACACCGCGTTCATGCGCATATTTTAACAGTGGCACGACGTAATCGTTCACCGACTTCATGCTCATCATCGGTTCGCCGCCTGTTATACTGATGGAGCGAAGGCGCGGAATTTCTTCGAGACGTTGAATTAACAATTCTATTGGCAGTGCCTGCGGGTCCTTTGGTTGTAACGTATAGCCAACAGCACAGTGCTCACAACGCATGTTACAAAGTGTGGTTGTGGTAAACTCAACGTTTGTCAGTTCCATTTGTCCGTATTCTTTTACATCTAAATAAGCTTCCCATGGGTCATAGGAAGGGGTAATGGGTGGTAGTATAGTTGTCTTCATCGTAAACTCCTTTATTAAAAACCTTACCCTTCATTGTATCATGATTTAAAGAGATGCAGACCGGAAAATTTCATACGAAGGTTGCCTGAAGAGTTTTAGTGCGGTAGTATAGAGAAAAACTTACAGGAATAACAGAAAGGTGCGATTATAATGGGCAAAGCAACAGAAAACAAAGATTCCCAAGTCGATTACTTGAAAAATAGATTGAATATGTTTTTGGAGGTTGTGGATTCATTAGATCCAGAATCAACGGATCTTGAGGACATTGACCGCCTGATCCAGATGCTTGATGATTTAGAAGGAAAGTATAATCAGTTTAAGAAGGATTGGTAAGAACTTGTTAGGCTGATAAAATTGTGAAGAGAGGTCTTGATAGAGGTTATGAAGCCCTCTTGGAGCTAAAAAAACGTGAAGAGAGGTCTTGATAGAGGTTATGAAGCCCTCTTGGAGCTGAAAAAACGTGAAGAGAGGTCTTGATAGAGGTTATGAAGCCCCTCTTGGAGCTGAAAAAACGTGAAGAGAGGTCTTCATACTTCGCTTCACCACTTCACTCCCTAATTTGCAACCAATCCCTCCTACTGTTTCACCTTCCTATAAACCTCCAACAACTCTTCTACAGACACCCCATCAATTTTCATCCCGGAAATGTCGCAGTCGATAATTTCCACGTCACCCATCCTGCAGTTGTTAAACCTCGTCCCCATCAATTCACAGCGTTCAAAGCTTATAGGCGCCCTTTCAATAGACGTATCGCTAAACTCTACACCACTCATTTCAACGTGCTTTACCCTGCTCCCAGAAAGATTCAAGTCAGCAATCACCGTATCTCGAAAATTGATGTTCTGAAACTTAGAGCCGTTTAAATTTATATTACTGAAATGAGCACCGGCTAATGTGCTATTACTGAAGGCGCTGTTTGCTAAATTCGTTTGATAAAAGGTTGCACCTTCCAAATTGCAGGATTCAAATTCATTTTCCGCACCAGTTTCATTACCGCGAATACGCTTGATGTAACTCACCTCATCTTCTGTTTCAAATGTGCGTTCAAATCCCATCTTTTCATAAAAATGAAGATTGCCTTTTTGTCGTCCGGAGGTTTCCAAATCCCAAGTTGTGACAGTGGGATAGGTTTTTTCCACCAAACTTATCACTTCCGAACCGAACCCTTGTCCTTGATAAGAAGGATCAATAAAAATTCGATCAATCCTACCATAACGGCTGCCTGTCACCGTCAGAATAACACCGCCTACAAGTTGCTGTTCAAGCATTATTTTGTAATAAACAAGCTCTTCCATCATATAGCGTGTAGTATGAACCGAGTCATATCCTGGCGGTTGGATATTATAGTCGGCGAAATGCGAATCCAGTGAGCCCAGCCAGTGAAGAGCTTCCTCATCAAAGGTCCTTTTCATCAACAAAGTCAATTGTTCTGCATCTTCTAGTCTTGCTGGTAAAAGTGTAATCTGTGCCATATTGATTTCTCCCATCTCGACTGTTTCTTTCTTTACTTTACCACAAAAATCCAATTCGGTTGAGGGTTTTGGTGGAATCGGTTACAAAGTGCTTTAACCTTCTAATTAGAACAAGTATAATGAAGGTTGAATAAAAGAAACGTAGATAACTTTTCAACTGGGGATAGGAGAGGGAGTTAGAGATGAATAAATTATATGAGAGCATGTATGACTTGATTGTAGAAACCTCTACAAAGCTGCCCAAAGATGTGCGCCGTGCCATCGCTAAAGCAAAGCTTAGCGAAAGTGCAGGAACACGTGCAGCAATGTCACTAGCGACAATCACCAATAATATCACGATGGCGGATGAAAATGTGTCTCCAATTTGTCAGGACACAGGACTGCCGACTTTTAAAATAAAAACACCGGTTGGCGTAAACCAGCTGGAAATTAAAAAGGTAATTAAAGAAGCGATTATACAAGCAACCAAAGACGGGAAGCTGCGACCGAACTCCGTAGACTCTTTAACTGGTGCCAACAGTGGGGACAACCTTGGCGATGGTGTGCCTGTCATTAAGTTCGAGCAGTGGGAAAAAGATTACATTGATGCGCGCCTTATTTTAAAAGGTGGCGGCTGTGAAAATAAGAATATCCAGTATAGTTTGCCTTGTGAACTTGAGGGACTTGGCCGTGCGGGCCGTGACCTGGATGGAATCCGCAAATGTGTCATGCATTCTGTGTATCAGGCACAAGGACAGGGCTGTAGCGCCGGCGTTATCGGTGTGGGAATCGGTGGAGACCGTACTTCCGGCTATGAGCTAGCGAAAGAACAGCTGTTCCGCAACCTTGAAGATGAAAATACAGTACCTGAATTGAAAGAGCTGGAAGAGTATGTGATGGAAAATGCCAATAAGCTTGGGATTGGGACAATGGGCTTTGGCGGTGAAACGACATTGCTAGGCTGTAAAGTCGGTGTCGGGCACCGTATCCCAGCAAGTTTCTTCGTGTCTGTTGCGTACAACTGTTGGGCGTATCGCCGTCTGGGAGTGAAAATCAGTCCGGAAACAGGCGAAATCAACGAGTGGTTATACCAAGAAGGTGAAATGATTGACTTCTCCAAGGAGCTGGCAGAGCAAGAGGAAGTGGCTGCAACATCTGAAGCCAATGAAATCGTTCTGGAAGCGCCAATTACAGAAGAGAAAATTCGTTCGTTAAAAGTAGGTGACGTGGTGCGCATCAACGGCAGAATGTATACAGGCCGTGACGCGATCCACAAGCACTTAAGCGACAATGATTCACCAGTTGATTTGGACGGCCAAATCATTTACCATTGTGGACCGGTAATGCTGAAGGATGATGAAGGAAACTGGCATGTAAAAGCAGCAGGCCCGACGACAAGTATTCGCGAGGAGCCTTACCAAGGTGATATCATGAAGCGCTTCGGTATCCGCGCGGTCATGGGTAAAGGTGGAATGGGTGCGAAAACGCTGAAGGCATTGGAAGAACACGGCGGTGTTTACTTAAATGCAATCGGTGGAGCGGCGCAGTACTATGCGGACTGTATCAAGGGTGTCGACGGTGTGGATTTAATGGAATTTGGTATTCCAGAAGCAATGTGGCATTTGAACGTGGAAGGTTTTACAGCGGTAGTAACCATGGATTCGCATGGTAACAGCTTGCATGCGGATGTGGAGAAGTCTTCTTTAGAGAAGCTTGCGCAGTTTAAAGATAGAGTGTTTAACTGATTTTTTAGAATCGACGGTTCGGTGACCAAATGGTTGCCGAACTTTTTTGATTTTAGGGACGGAAGCCGATTGAGGGTGGTCGTGTCATTATTTCCCGGTAAATGTCGATTGGCATGTATTGCTCTTGTTTCGGACAGTATTTGGCATAATTCCGCTTGTATTTCATGGTTTTCCGCTTGTATTTGCCTGCACTTGGACAGTATTCCCTCCTTTTCCGACAGTAAGTTCAATGTAGCCTTCAATTGGAAAACAATACACGGTATCAATCCCTCATTCCAGACGAAACATAATAGTAGCTAGAAATCATGGAAGGGAGGAGCCACCATATCATGCGAAAATTACTAAATATCCTAACCATAACTGTTGTTGCACTTTTCGTCATTCCGCATTTAAGCCAAGCGGATACCTATTCCACTACAACCTTGCATTGGGGGTTCAAAAAGAGTCAAAACCACGAGCCGCCTGATGCCGGTCAAAAATACAATGAACTTTTAAAGAAACATGATGCTTTTTATCTTGGAGATACAAGTAAAAAGGAGATATATCTTACCTTTGATAATGGCTATGAAAATGGCTACACCGAGAAAGTATTGGACGTTCTGAAAAAGAAGAAAGTACCCGCCGCTTTTTTCGTTACAGGGTATTACCTGAAGGATCAACCTGACTTGGTCAAACGAATGGTCAGTGAAGGCCATATTGTCGGCAATCACAGCTGGCATCATCCCGATATGACACAAGTAAACGATGTTCGCTTCAAAAAAGAGCTCGACATGATCAAAGAGGAGTACAAAAACATCACAGGACTTGATAATATGACATATATGAGGCCCCCGCGCGGTACGTTCAGTGACCGTTCATTGGCACTTGCGAACCAAATGGGCTATCAACACGTCTTCTGGTCCCTGGCTTATGTTGACTGGTACACCGATCAGCAAAAAGGCTGGAAATATTCTTATGACAATATCATGGCCCAAATACATCCTGGAGCGATACTTTTACTGCACACTGTCTCCAAAGACAATGCAGAAGCGATGGAAAAGGTCATTGACGACCTCCGTAAACAAGGTTATGAATTTAAAAGCCTGGATGAAATTGCTGCACAACATACTATTCCCAATCCTATATTGCTTATACAAGAAAACTGACTCCCTTGCAAAAATGCAAAGGAGTTTTCTGCATGTTTTTGTCATTTAGTATTTCGTATTACCTCCTTTGTTTGGCAACACGCCAGAAAGCCGTTATAATTGGGAAAGCAAATAAAGGGCGGTGGGGAGATTGGCTAGGATTAAGATAAATGGACCATATGATTTTGACAGAGTGTTGCAGCGGCTATCCATTGATCCTCTAATGGTCATTAATCATAAGGAACGTTTTGTTAAAGTACCGATGTACCAGGAGGAATCACCGATTGTTGTAAAAGTACAGGCGACAGGGACAAAGCAGGAGCCTAGCTTTCAATTATCAAGTTCTGCAACTCTGACAGACTTAGAAGTTCAACATATAACATCTATTTTCCAATGGGATAGGCCACTTCAAGAGATCGGGAGTCACTTTGCCAATACTGATCTCGCATCTATTTTCAAAGAGCACGAAGGAACGCCGCTCGTGTTGGATTTTGACCTGTACCATTGCCTAATGAAATGCATTATCCACCAACAGGTCAACATGAAATTTGCGCATACGTTAACAGAGAGGTTCGTGCACACATTCGGTTTTGAAAAAGAAGGAGTTTGGTTCTATCCAAAGCCTCACGAAGTAGCCAAGCTGGATTACGAACAAATCACAGAGTTAAAAATGAGCCGCCGCAAAGCGGAATATATTATAGATACATCCAAATTGATTGCAAACGGCGACTTGGCCCTAAACAGCTTGGACAAAATGTCAGATGAAGAAATTCTGAAAAAGCTTATTAAAGTAAGAGGAATCGGACCTTGGACTGTCCAAAATCTGCTTCTTTTTGGACTTGGCAGACCGAATCTATTCCCTATAGCTGATATCGGCATCCAAAATGCCCTGAAAAAACTAAATGGACTCGACCAAAAACCAACGGTCCTGCAAATGCAGGAGTGGAGCAAGGACTGGGAACCATATTTAAGCTACGCATCCCTTTACCTTTGGAGAAGCATCGAACCGCAAGCTGAGGAGTTAGTGAAATGAAAACAAAGAAACCATATAACAAGCAACAATCCAATGTGGATATGAGAGTAGGACAAACTTTTCCGCTAACGATAAAGCGTCTTGGAATCAACGGAGAAGGTGTGGGTTATTTTAAAAAGCAAGTTGTATTTGTTCCTGGTGCATTGCCAGAAGAAGTGGTAGTAGCGGAAGTGACGGATGTTAAAAACAAATTTGCGGAAGCGAAAATAAAGAAAATCAGAAGCAAATCTCCGCACCGCACCTCCCCGCCATGTCCGATTTATGAGCAATGCGGTGGCTGTCAGCTGCAGCATCTAAAATACGATCAGCAGTTGGCTTTAAAACGAGACATAGTCATTCAATCTTTAGAACGTCATACAAAATTGAATGTGAGCAAACTCGACATCAAGCCGACCATCGGGATGGAAGATCCGTGGTATTACCGGAATAAGAGCCAGTTCCAAGTTGGCAAGCAAAAAGAAAAAGTAATTGCAGGTCTATACGGAGCAAACTCGCACAAGCTGATTGATATTGATAATTGTATCGTCCAGCACAGTGCTACAACAGAAGTGACCAACACGGTCAAAAAAATTCTGCAAGATTTTAATATACCGGTCCAAAGTGAGAAAAAGGGACAGCCTTCTGTTCGCACCATTATGACAAGAGTCGGTTTTTCCACAGGAGAAATTCAAGTGGTATTGATTACGACCGATGAAAAATTGCCTCGCAAACAGTTAGTAGTAGAGGAAATTCAAAAACGATTGCCAAAAGTGAAGAGCATTATGCAAAACATAAACGGCAGAAAAACCTCCCTTATTTTTGGAGAAGAAACGATTCATTTAAGTGGAGAAAAAGTAATACAGGAAACGCTTGGGGATGTATCGTTTGAGCTTAGCGCACGCGCATTCTTCCAGCTCAACCCTGTACAGACAGTTAAGTTGTATGATTTGGTGAAAGAAGCGGCACAACTGACAGGTAAAGAGAAAGTAGTAGACGCTTATTGTGGTGTCGGAACGATTGGACTTTGGCTAGCAGAAGGTGCAGGAGAGGTTCGCGGTATGGATACCATTGCAGAATCGATCGAGGACGCAAAGGAAAACGCTAAACGCCATGGCTACTCCAATATGAAATATGTTGCAGGTAAAGCAGAGAAATGGCTGCCAAGATGGGTAAAAGAAGGTTGGAGGCCGGATAGTATCGTGGTGGATCCTCCACGTACAGGCCTGGACGAAACATTCATGAAGACCGTTCTTGACGTAGAACCAAAGAATTTTGTCTACGTATCCTGTAATCCATCCACACTTGCCAAAGACATTCAGTTCCTTAGTAAAAAGTACAAAGTGGACTGGATCCAACCTGTGGATATGTTCCCTCAAACCGCTCATGTGGAGAGTGTTGTTAGATTCATACGTAAATAAAGGCATTGTTATCACAAATATAAGGCCCCACTCATCTGATGGAGTGGGGTTTTCTTTTGATTGCAGTATGTAATGGTTATAAAGAGTGCCAAATGTTGTAATCATGATTGAAAATATATCCATGACACCATAATCATTCATCTTTATAATTAAAATATAATATGGAATTCAGAGGCTGATTTTCTAGGTTGTCTTGTATCATCGAAAGGTTGTGCTGTGTTGGATAAATATAAAACGAAGTTAATTGCTACTATTTTACATCAAATAGATCAGTGGGAAGTTCAGGCTAGCGATATTACCCATGAAGAAGTATATCGGTTTGTTCACTCTATAAAAGGAACAGCTAGGACAGTCGGGCTGGATGAGCTGGGAGATTTAACAGAAGCGCTATATGAAAAGGTAAGCGTGATTGAAAAGAGTACGTGGCAGTTGGAAGAATGCCGATCCTTTTTGCAGGAAGTTATCGACTATTGCAATAAGATAGGGGCTACTACAGAACAAACAAAAGATCAACCAAGGATCCTCATTGCAGATCGTGATCCAGCTCTACTTGTAGAGTGGAAAGAGTACCTGGAGAGAAAGTCTTTCCATGTACTGGTCAGTACAGACTTTGAAAAGACCATTGATACTTTCTATGATGTGAAACCGGATTGTCTGATTATGGAAGCGGGGTTGAAAGATGAAAAAGGGATTCCATTGTTGGAGAGACTTCAAGCAAGCGGTCAACAAATATTGACACCAGTTATGGTGATTGGTGACAATCCAACCAGGGAAAACCGATTAAATGCATACCGTGCTGGAGCAGATGATTTTATGTCCAAACCTTTGGATTTAGAGGAGTTGGAAGTAAGGATTTCAAGGCAAGTGGGGAGAAAAAAGCAATATGACGATTTGTTGTTGATGGATGAGCTCACAAAGGCTTATAACCGAAAGTACTTCCAGTCATCCTTTTCGAAACAGCAATCGATTCTTACAAGAATAAAAGAACCCTTTAGTGTGGGAGTCATTGATCTCGATTATTTTAAGCATGTAAATGATACTTATGGTCATGTGGTTGGGGACGAGGTGTTGAAGCAGTTAGCATCCTTCATGAAACGAAATATGCGATCTGGTGATGTTTTTGCCAGGTATGGAGGAGAAGAGTTTGCTATGTTACTGCCGAATACGGCTATGGAACAAGCAAAAAAGCTAGTTGAACGGCTTTTAAATGGGTTTATGAAATTGAATTTTCATGCAGATCAAGTTTCATTTACGTGTTCCTTTTCCGGTGGAGTAGTACAGGTAACAGATGGTAGCTTGGCATTGGAAAGAGTAATGGAACGAGCAGACAAGGCTCTATATGAAGCGAAAAAGGAAGGAAAAGCAAGAATTAAAGTATATGAAGGAGGCCAAGCAGTTGTTACACAGAAGGTCAAGGTAGCGATTGTCGATGATGATGAAATTGTAAGAATGATGCTTTCTGAAGTGATAGGTAAGCTTCCTCTACCTGTAAATAAGATTATTGAAATAAAGGCATTCCCAGATGGAAAAAGCTTTCTGCATTCTGAGTGGCTACTAAGTGAGGATCGGTATGTGGTCATTCTTGACGGGATGATGCCAAAAATGGATGGATTGGAAGTATTACAGAGACTTCGCTCGGAAAGACGCCATGACCAATTTAAAGTAATGATGTTAACTTCAAGGAAAAGCGAAAGGGACATACAAAAAGCGTTGCAGCTTGGTGCGGATGATTATGTGACAAAACCTTTTAAGCTCCTTGAGGTGGAAGCAAGGCTTCAGCACCTGATAAAGCGGGGGATGTGATGTTGATTAATAGCCTTGTATCTATCGTGCTGGTTATCATTTTCTCTTTTTTTATTTTGCTCTCGATTTTATTTATATATATGCTTGTCACCAAATTGATACAGAACAACCACCGTCAAAAAATTGACCAACATAAAGAAGAATTAAGGGCTAAAGTTTTTGAATACTTATACAGGCAAAACCAAGACATTCTGGAACAGGATTGGAAAGGAAAACAGTGGAAAGCTATGGAAGAACTGTTTAGCGATTTTGCAGATGTAGTCCAAGGGGATGAGGTGCAGGAGCGAATTACCCTTTTTGCAAACACTCATTTTATGGAGAAGTATAAGCGAAACCTTATTCATCGTCGTTGGAGCATAAGGATGAATAGTCTGTATGCAATTGAGGATTTTCATCTAAAGAGCATGGTGCCTTACCTCCTTAATATTTATGAAAAGAGAAGTCTTACTCAAGAGGAAAGAAGACAATTATTAAAAATCTTAGTGCGATTTCAAACAAATCACTGGGGAGAATTACTTAAAGAACCAAAGTGGCGTCTTTCAGAATTTATGTACAGATCTTTATTGGGGGTAATGACAGAGAGTCAGTTTCAGGTGATGGTTACAAACTTTGATGACTTCCCTGAATACATTCAACTTCCAGTGCTAGATATGATAGGAATTGAGGGGAAAAGGGAATTTTTTCCCTTTCTCGAGAACCTACTAAGGATTTCTTCTGGGGAAAAGAAAATCAGAATTCTAAAAGCAATGAACGAATTAGGATATTCAAAGATTATGGAATGGATGGAACATGTAGATTTCAAAGAGAGCTCATGGGAAGAGCGGTTAATGCTCAGTAAATTGCTTGGCAGGACCAACCATAGGGAGAGCCTTCTTATTTTGACAGAGCTTTTAAGTGACACACATTATGATGTCAGAAATAACGCTGCCAAATCCATCTTATCCATTAAAGGTGGAGCAGACCTTCTCTATCAAGTCCTTGAAACTTCAGAAGACCGCTTTGCAAGAGACATGGCGGATGAATGGTTACAGAGAGGAGGGCAAATCCGTGGACGATAATTTTGTTTATTTGTTATTACAGGGAATTGGTTGGTTTGTTATTGCTTATATGGGATTTGTCATTCTTTTTTATCTCTTCATGTTGCTGGTTTCCCTGTTCCAAGTTAGGAAGAACTATCAGCTGGACAATACAGAGCCGTATGAGGACCTATTGGATGTAAGTTATTCTAAACCGCTATCTATATTGGTGCCGGCCTATAATGAATCACTTGGGATTGTTCCATCTGTTCGATCCTTACTTAGTATAGAATACCCACAGTATGAAATCATTGTGATTAATGATGGTTCTAAAGATGATACGATGGAAAAGCTCATAGAGGAATTTCAACTGAAAAAAATAAAGAAAATAGTGAAACAAAAGTTGAAGACAAAAGAAGTAAAAGGTATCTATCAGTCTTCTATCTATGATTATTTATATGTGATAGATAAGGAGAATGGTGGGAAATCGGATGCATTAAACGTTGGAATTAACGTATGCACCTATCCATATTTCTGTTCAGTGGACGGAGATTCTATCCTGGAGAGGGACGCCTTCTTAAAAGTGATGAAGCCTATCATAGATTCCGATGGAGAGGTCATTGCCACAGGTGGAAGTGTAAGAATCGCTAACGGTTCTGCTATCGAAAACGGATCTATAATGAAGGTGGGCCTTTCCTCCAATCCACTGGTCATCATGCAGGTTATTGAATATTTGCGCGCATTTTTAGTTGGCAGGATCGGGTTAAGCAAACATAATCTTTTATTGATTGTATCAGGTGCCTTTGGGGTCTTTTCTAAAAAATGGGTAACAGATGCAGGGGGCTATTCTCATACCGTCGGAGAAGATATGGAATTAGTCGTAAGGTTGCACCGATTTATAAAGGAAAAGAAGTCAAACAAGAAAATTGTCTACGTTGCAGATCCTGTATGCTGGACAGAAGCTCCAGAAGAAATGACATTCTTAAAAAGACAGCGGAATAGATGGCACAGGGGTCTATTTGAAAGTTTGTGGATGCATCGCTCTATGGCATTCAATCCTAAATATGGATCTATTGGTATGATATCCATGCCATATTTCATCTTAATAGAGTTTCTTGGGCCAGTTGTGGAATTAACAGGTTATTTATATATAATCCTCTCTTTTTTCCTTGGTGGTATGAATGAAGAAATAGCGCTGCTCCTATTCTTGCTTTTTGTTATCTATGGTTCTATCTATTCCATGTTGGCCGTTTTAATGGAAGAGTGGAGTCTAAAACGATACCCTAAAGCAAGGCATATTGTTGTTTTATTCTTCTATTCCCTTACAGAAACCTTCTGGTACAGACCTTTAACCATAATCTGGAGGTGCCAAGGCATCTTGGATGTATTAAGGAAGAAGAGAGGTTGGGGAGAAATGCAACGAAAAGGGGTATCTCAATGATCTGGTATTTAATGATAAATGGAGGAGTCAAAGATGGCAAATATATTACTTGCTGAGGACGAAAGTGTTCTTCGCATGCTCATAACAGATACACTGGAAGATGAAGGCCACCATGTTGTGGAGGCATGCAGCGGGAAAGAAGCGGTGGATATTTTGGAAGCAGGGAAAAGTTTTGATCTGGTTATCCTCGATTATATGATGCCTGTATACACAGGCTTAGAGGTACTAACAAAGATGAAAACAATGGGACTTAACCATATTCCACCTGTCCTAATGCTTACAGCAAAAAGTCAAAAGTCCGTTCGTGATGCGGTCCTTGCCTCGGGAGCTTCAGGATTTATGTCCAAGCCGTTCAGTCCAATGGAGCTGGCAGAAAGAGTAGAGGCATTGCTAAATGAAGTGGAAAGATAGTATATCTACGAAATTTTTAACGATTAATGGAATCTTTTTTCTAGTTTTAGTCACTGGGATTATAGCACTGTTGGTATATGAGTACTCCTTATCTCAAGAGTTTAAGGAAAGGAATGAAGTGCTTGAATCTAAGGAGGAGCTAATACAAGACATTGACGATAACATAAATAGTTCATTCCAGAAGTATCGCGGGTATGTCGCATTTTCCAACCGAGAGATGTTACAGGATGCAAAAGGGTATGAATTTAACATTGAAAGTGATATTGATAGTCTTGCGGAAATAGCGGAAGACGTGAAAGACGAACAGTTTGTGGATAAAGTAACAGATTTTCATACCTTCTATTTTTCTATATATCTTCCGAAAATTGAGGATTTATATGAACGAGGGAATATGAATGAGCTTGAGGACTATCTGTTCACCCAGGGTATATCCGATGATATTTTAGATTTTATGGATTATATGAAAGATTACCGGTATGAAGTAGACGGGGAGATAGAAGACAATGTGGATCTGATGTCAGATAAAATTCAAGCCAGTCAGCTTTTGTTTTCTTTGTATTTTCTGCTTGTGATTTCCTTGCTTTTCACCATAACGTGGGTGCTTATTAAACAGGTGGGAAGACCGTTGCGGGAACTTTCAAAGGCTGCAGATGACATAACTAATGGAAAACTAACAGTGCTGCCATCTTATCAGAAAAGCTCGGATGAGATAGGTGTATTATCTAATGCGCTCCATAAAATGGTTAATACGTTACAATACAAAGAAGAAGAGTTGATTGCGCAAAATGAAGAACTACTTGCACAGCAGGACGAACTTCATGCACAGCAAGTACAATTGGAAGAAAATCTTTCGATAATTGAAGTGAGTAATGAGCAACTTGAGGTAAGGAATAAGTTTATTCATGATATGGCAGAGACGTTAAGCAGAGAACGACTCTTAGAAAGTGTTGTCCGAAATATGGGGAAAGTATTAGGGGCAAATGTAGGCATTATGATGATGCTTGATGATAAAAGAACAGCTGCTTCTATTGGTCTGTCAAAGAAGGCGGTAGAGCAGTTACAGTCAGAAGAGAATAATGTATTCCTCCAACAATTAGTGGATGTCCAAAAAGCATTTAAGGTTGATAGAAAATGCAGTCGGATGGAGGCGACCTACCATTCTGAAGATATGGCAGCCTTTGATTTATTTATACCTGTCCTTTCATCTAATGGTATAATGTCTGCTTACATGCAGTTCACAAGATATGATGCGCCATTTTCTGAAACGGAAATAAAAACAGGGGAAGCACTAGCCATGCAGGTCAGTATGGCTTGGGAAAAAGTCGATTTGTATGAGGATTCGGAAGAGAATCGCCTCTTTTACCAGGATATTTTAAACACCATACAGGAGGGTGTCCTACTAGTGGATGAAAGGGGTAGTGTACTTCAGGCCAACACCAAAATGAGTTCCTTATTGAACTTTCCAACGCCTAATCGATTGTTGCAATTATCTTTTGAAGAATGGACAACGGTCCTGGTTGAAATGGCAGTCGACAAAGAAAAACTGAGAACAGATCTACTCACTACTTTTAGTGAGAATGAATCTGCTGATGATGCCTTAATATTTGAGTTGTATCAGAGGCATGAGAGATGTGTCTTTAAAATGTATAAGGAAAAAGTCTCACGACAAGACCTTTCCTATGGCTACATTTTGGTATTCCGTGATATGACAAAAGAATATGAAGTAGATAGGGTGAAATCGGAGTTTGTTAGTACCGTAAGTCATGAGCTACGAACGCCATTAGCTAGTGTTCTAGGCTTTACAGAAAGAATGATCTACAAAGAGTTATCAGAAGAACGGAAAAAAACCTACCTGAAAACAATCTATCAGGAAGCAAAACGTCTGACAGCGTTAATAAATGACTTTTTGGATGTACAGAAAATGGAAGCAGGGAAGCAAATTTATCGCAAAAGAACTGAAGATATAGTGGATATTATTCAGGAAGTAAGAGAGATTTTCCACAACAACGCAAATACACATCCAATACTTCTTGAAATAAAGACGGAACAGACGAAAGTGGAAGCTGACAGGGAGAAGCTGGCACAGGTAATGGCTAACTTGCTGAGCAATGCCATTAAATATTCTCCTGATGGCGGTAAAATCCATATTACGCTCACTTCTAAGGTTGAGATGTTACAGGTAACAATAAGGGACCACGGTATTGGAATTCCAAAAGAAGCGATTCCTCATCTCTTTACTAAGTTTTATCGGGTTGACAATTCCGACCTCAGAAAAATTGGGGGGACAGGACTCGGCTTATCCATTGTTAAAGAAATTGTCCATGCACACAATGGAGATATAGAAATAACATCACAGATTGAGGAAGGAACTGTTGTAACGATACAGCTTCCCTTGTCAAAATAAATGGTAAATTTATTGGTAAATGGTAATAAATATAGGGAATGAGCAATACAAAAAAGGAGCTTATACATGACGAACAACGATATACTTATCAGACTAAGATACGCACTAGACATCAAGGACAACGATATGGTGGAGATCTTTAAACTTGGCGATATTGAAGTAACGAGAGAAGAAGTCCAAATGATGCTCACCAAAGAGGTGGATAGCTATGATTATGACACCGAGGGAGAGTATGAGCAGGCGCTTGAGGAAGAAGAAATTCTGCCGATCAACAACAATAAGCTTGAATCGTTCCTAAACGGTTTGATTATTTTCAAAAGAGGCAGACAGGAACCAAGACCCGGTCAACCTGCAAAGCCGCCATTTTCCAATGAGCCAGCAAACAATATTCTTTTGAAAAAAGTAAAGATTGCCCTTGCGTTAACAACTGAAGATATTATCGACATCATTGGAGAAGCGGGTGTGACAATAACGAAGGGTGAATTGGGAGCTTTTCTAAGGAAAAAAGGACACAAAAATTATAAAACATGCATGGACAAATATGCGAGAAACTTCTTAAAAGGTTTGGCTCTTAAATACCGCCATTAATGCCATTAATACGCAATGTTAAACAGCACTTTCCTACATAAAAGAGGAGAGTGCTGTTTTTTGTCGAAATGAAGAGAAAGACCAACTACATAAAAGGGGAATTTAATATGAAAAAAATAAGAGTAGGTATTATTGGTACAGGTTTTGGCGCAAAAGTTCATGCACCTGTGATGCAAAGTCATCCAGGGTTTGAAGTAGTGTCGATTGCGAGTGTATCCCGTGGGAGACTTGATGAGATTAAAGAGGAAACAAGCATTGAAAATGTTTATGGAAACTGGGAGGAAATGCTGGAGACAGAAGAGCTAGATTTGGTTTCCGTTGCTTCAGCACCATTGTTACATCATGACATGGTGGTAAAAGCATTCGCGAGCGGCAACCACGTTTTATGTGAGAAACCTATGGCCTTTGATGCTGAGGAGGCGGAGAAGATGATACATGCAAGAGATGCAGCTGGTAAAATGGGCTGGATTAATTTTGAGTATCGCTTTTTGCCAGCAAGACAAAAGGTAAAGGAGATCATTTCAAGCGGGAAAATCGGCAAGGTGTTGCATGTGAATTTCTCTCTGAACATTGCAGGGTACGATAGATACGCTACAAGTAAACGCGGCTGGCTAAGTCAAAAGGATCAGGCAGGTGGGATGCTTGGAGCGGTAGGTTCTCATCTCATCGATTCTCTCCTTTGGTGGACAGATGGGAAGGTGGAATCTGTTTCCGGACAACTGACTACTCATGTACCGGAATTCGTAGATGAAAATGCGGATAAGGAAGTACGAACAGCGGATGATGCTTTCCAAGCGATTGGTACTTTTGAAGGCGGAGGCACCTTTAACATCGGCTCCAACATTGCCGTTCGCCATGCAGAAGGATGGGAGTTAGAGGTTTACGGAACAGAAGGCACGATTAAAATGGCTCAGGACAACAAGGTGCTAGTTGGCATCGGGAATAGTCCTTTAGAAGAAGTGGAAATAGAGGAAGCTTTGACGATACCAGAGGGGATGAATCCGGTTGCTGCTGGTTATTACAATGCTTTTTATCGCTCGTTGGATGAGGTGTACAAAGCTCTGTCAGGAGACGGGGTTAACCCTGATTTGCCTGTTTTAGAGGATGGGTATGTTGTGCAGGTAGTGATGGATGCAATTCGCCGGTCAGATGAGGAGGGAAGAACGGTTAAAGTTGAATATTAATATTGTTGTGTTAGTGCAGTTGCTGTGAAGCGGCTGCACTTTTACATTTTATGGGTTCTATAAGACATTTCGAGCTGAATTTGGGTTGCTTCAGTAGTATAGAAGCGTTCTATAAGACAATAGCAGCTGATTTGGTGTTACTTCGGTCGTATAGAAGCGTTCTATAAGACATTTGGAGCGGATTTGGTGTTACTTCGGTCGTATAGAGGCGTTCTATAAGACATTAGGAGCGGATTTAGGGTTGCTTCGGTCGTATAGAAGCATTCTATAAGACATTAGCAGTTGATTTGGGTTGCTTCGGTCAAATAGAATTCTTCTATAAGACAATAACCATTGAATTCAAATAACTTCGATCATATAGACAAAAAAACATGAAATCCCACCAATGGATCTCATGATTTTTCTTAATCATTCCTAATCAAAGTCCTCAGCATATCAACAAAGAAAATACCTTTATCCATCTCCGTCGCAATCCTCACACAACCTGCACCTGTGCATTCTGGTACGCCTGGCCTGAAGTCTGCGATCGACAGTCCCTCTGCATATCCTTCCTTATATTCGACCTTCACCTGTTTTCTTGTGTAAGTGAATAATCCAGGAATCCCGAGGCTTGCCATCACAGCTGCCATATCGTGCTGAGGCGTTCCGGCAATCCCTGGTTCTAACTCCTGATAAGCCTCATAGTAGAAATCAAGAATGGGCTTGATGATCTGCTGAAGCGGAGTAGTGGCAACAGTCTCGATAAAATCCACGACTCTCGGTGTAATGAGTGCTTTGCGGGTTACATTCAAAGGAATGATTGTCAGGTTAGGGGCATTTTGTGCAATGAAATTTGCTGCAATAGGATCTCCGAAAAAGTTGGCTTCTGCTACCTCTGTAACGTTACCCGGCTCAATAAAAGCGCCTCCCATAATATACGTTTCTTTTACCAATTCCATTACAGAAGGACTCAAGAACCAAGCCATAGCAAGCGATGTACAGCGGCCGACATTCGCAACCATTAATTCATTGGGATGATCTTTTATAATACGAAACAACTGACTAAAATTCGTTCGATTCCGAAAACGTTCTGCAGGGACTGGCGGAATGATAGGGCCCAGTCCCTCTTCTCCATGGATTTCCGGGAAGAATTCCGGTACTTCCCCGCTTAATGGCCGTGTGCTTCCATTAATGACGGGAATGCTTTCCTGGCCAGCCAATTCCAACAAATACTCTGCATTTCTTGCGCTGCGATCACGGTCCGTATTTCCATATCCAGCAACAATTGCTTTCAACTCTATCTCGGGATTTTTCAATGCATAGATAAGGGCAAGCGCATCATCAATTCCCGTATCAGCAAACAAGATAATCTTTTTCATCTAGTATCACCTCCTACTATTATTAATGAAAGATTAATAGAAGGTGCTTGTATGAAAGTACTAGAGTTTGTAGAGATATTTCCCCCCTTAAAATATTCCCAATTATTAAAAAAGTACAGACAATACCAAAAGAGTGCTAGTGATAGCGCTTACAACCAACTCGACCCCCACCATATAATTAAGATGTAATCAATTCAATGAAACAAGCCAAAACAAAGGGGGAGCAACACATGAAGAAGACAATGAAAGCTATGTCATTATTACTTGTTTTAATGCTTTTTACAGCTATGCTTGCAGCGTGTAACAGTAGCACAGGGGGAAGCGGCAGTGTAAGTGTGGGAATCGTATTACCAACAAAGGATGAGCCAAGATGGGTGCAGGACGAGCAACGATTCAAGGATGCATTGAAGGATTCTGACTATACTACAGAAATCCTCTTTAGCCAAGGTTCTTCTGCCAAGGAAAAAGAGAACGTAGAAACATTGATCAATAAAGGAATTGAAGTGCTGATTATCACTCCTCAAGATGGAGATGCAGCAGCTGCAGCGGTAGAAGCGGCGAAAAAAGAAGGAATCACGGTTATCTCGTATGACCGATTAATTACAAACACAGACGCGGTGGATTACTATGTAACGTTTGACAGTGTGGCGGTTGGTGCAGCACAAGGTCAATATCTGATTGATAACGTACAAGGTACAGGCGTACCACTTTACTTATATGCAGGTGCAGCTTCTGACAACAACGCATTCTTGTTCTTTGAGGGAGCTTGGAAAACGTTACAACCGAAGATTGCAGATGGAACATTCAAAATTGCAAACTCCAGTGAAGCGGAAGCGTTGAAAGATACAGCGGAACTTACTCGTGATCAAATGAGTAAAATTTTAGGTCAGGTAACAACAAACTGGGATCCAAATGAAGCGAAAAACAAAGCGCAAACGCATCTTACAGCTGTTGATGCAGATATGAAAGGTGACGTGGCAGTACTAGCTCCAAATGACGGAACAGCTCGTTCAATTGCAGATGTGTTCGCAACTGACGGTGAAGTTTCAAGCTTCTTGGTAACAGGTCAGGATGCTGAAAAAGCGTCCATCCAATATATCATTGATGGCAAGCAATCTATGACGGTATTCAAAGACGTACGTACATTAGTGACGGATGCTATGGGAATTGCAGTGGAAATCCTTGACGGCAAAACTCCTGAAACAACAGGTTCTTACGATAACGGAGAAGTAGAAGTCAAAGCAAAACAAACAGATGTCATCGTAGTGGACGAAGAGAATGTTAAACAAGAACTAATCGACTCTGAATATTACGAAGCAAGCGAATTTACAGGGTTATAATAATTTTTTGCGAAATAGTGATAGCTTCCTTATCACTATTTCGCCATTGTCATTGCTTTTGTTAAGGGGGTAAAAGGATGAGCAGATATATATTGGAGATGAATGACATCACCAAGGAATTTACAGGAGTCAAAGCGCTGAGCAATGTGAATTTTAAAGTGGAAAAAGGCGAAATTCATTGCTTGATCGGGGAGAATGGAGCAGGAAAATCCACGCTGATGAAGGTGCTGAGCGGAGTATATCCATATGGAACATATGATGGAGACATTGTATATGAAGGAAATGTTCAGCAATTTAACAAAATCAGTGACAGTGTAAATACCGGCATAGCCATCATCTATCAAGAGCTAGCTTTGTTTCCGGATTTGACAGTGTATGAAAATATTTATGCTGGAAATGAAATGAAGCTTGGTGGGATTATCGATTGGAATAGGACGATTGTAGAAGCCAAACGATTACTCCGGAAAGTGAAGCTTGACGTAAACCCTGACACACTTGTAAGAGATTTGAGTGTTGGAAAACGCCAACTAGTGGAAATAGCAAAAGCTTTAAGTAAAGAGGTTAAGCTTCTAATTTTAGATGAACCGACTGCTGCACTTAACGAAGACGATAGTGAAAACTTGCTTGAGCTATTAAAAGAACTGAAACAGCAGGGAATAACCTGCATTATGATTTCCCATAAGTTGAAAGAAGTAATCAGCATTGCAGACAAAGCCACTGTCATTCGTGATGGAAAGACGATCTGTACGCTCGATTCTACCAAAGGTGAAATCACAGAAAGTGTCATCATTAAGAACATGGTGGGTAGGGAAATTGAAGACATCTATCCTAAAAGAACGAAAAAAGTAGCGGGAGAAAATGTTCTTGAACTCCACAACTGGTCTGCTTATGATCCCCAACTCGGAAGACAGGTAGTGAAGAATGTAAATCTTCATGTGAAAAAAGGGGAAATCGTGGGGATCGCAGGCTTGATGGGATCGGGCAGGACCGAGCTCGCACTGAGCATTTTCGGCAATGCTAAATCCTACAAAATCCAAGGCGACCTGATGTGGAATAACACGCTTACTACACTTAAACATACAAGTGATGCAATCAGATCAGGGATTGCTTACGTCACAGAGGACCGGAAAGACGACGGTCTCTTCCTTTTGCAGGATATTAAGAGTAATATCTCTGCAGCGAACTTAAAAGGGATCGCCTCTAAAGGTGTCATAAACGAAAATGAGGAAATCAAGGTCGCAGATCAGTACAAACAATCACTTCATATTAAAGCTTCTTCTTTGGAACAGCTAGTAGGAAATCTTAGTGGTGGAAACCAGCAGAAGGTGTCCATTGGAAAGTGGCTGTTTGTCGGTCCAAAGCTCCTCATACTTGATGAACCGACCCGTGGAATCGACGTTGGTGCGAAATTCGAGATTTACACAGTGATGAACAAGCTTATTGATGAGGGACTTAGTATTGTGATGATTTCTTCTGAGCTTGGTGAAGTACTTGGCATGAGTGACAGAGTCTATGTCATGGCACAGGGTGAAATAAAAGGTGAATTGGAAATAGAAGAAGCAGACCAAGAAAGAATTATGGAGCTTGCTACGCAATAGGGGGTATTACGATGAATGTTATTCAAGAAGCCAGAACGCTTTTTCATGAAAACATCCGTGACTACGGAATGTATATCGCATTATTTGTCATTATATTAACTTTTACGTTTATGACAGACGGCTTGTTCATGTCATCCCGTAACATTAGTAATCTATTGGACTCTGCTGGTTATATCGCCGTGCTGGCAGTAGGGATGACGCTCGTTATCGTTATTCGGCATATCGATCTTTCTGTAGGGTATGCTGCTGGATTTCTTGGAGCGATTGCAGCTATCTTACTTACACAAGCAGGGGTTTCTGTTTGGATAACCATTCCGGTAATTTTACTGTTAGGGGTTGCTGTTGGATTATTTAATGGGGTGCTTATTGCTCAAATTGGCATTCCGTCCTTTGTTGCCACCCTCGCTGGCATGCTTATTTTCCGTGGGGCTTTGCTGCAAGTAACAGAGAAAACTGGTACGATCATCATCCAGGATGATACTTTCAATGCCATTGGTAATGGATATATTCCGTCTCTTGTGGAAGTGAACGGCTTGCACCTGCTATCCCTTTTGGTGGGGTTGGTTGGTATTTTGCTTTATATCTACAGCGAAATCTCCACTCGCAGAAATAAAATAAAATATGACTTTGAAGTGGTTTCCAAGCCAATTTTTGCACTAAAGCTATTCTTTGTTTCCGCGATAATAGGTTATATAACTTGGATTTTAGCAGGCTATAATGGATTCTCCTGGACTGTTATCATCATTTTATTAGTGGTCGTGGTCTATCATTTTTTAACCACTAAAACGGTGCTTGGCCGCCATATCTATGCGGTCGGAAGCAACCCGGAAGCTGCGCATTTAAGCGGAATCAATGTGAAGAAGATTACTTATATTGTATTCGGATCCATGGGGATGCTTGCTGCCCTTTCTGGTATCTTATTTACTGCACGTTTGCAATCTGCAACTACAACGGCTGGTACACTTTTTGAGCTTGATGCGATTGCCGCTGCCTATGTGGGCGGAGTTTCTTCAGCTGGAGGAGTGGGGAAAGTAACAGGCGCGATTATCGGTGCGGTTGTAATGGCGTCCCTTTCAAACGGCATGAATCTTTTAGGTGTAGGTATTTCGTATCAATACATGATACGTGGAGGAGTCCTTGCCGGAGCGGTAATCTTTGATGTCATGACACGCAAAAAAAGATAATGAACGTAAAATATAAACGTGCAATCCCTGTTGATTCCTTTAATCAACAGGGATTGTACTATTTCCATTAGGTGCTATGATGAAAATAGTACACCTCAATTTGGGGAGGGGGATATTAGTCTTGCGCAAAACAGCAATTCTTGCATTTTTACTGATTATCATTCTACTTATTCATCTTACTTTCTTATCTGCCCAAAAAGCCTTCCAATCAGATTGGCAATTGCCTGAACCGCTAAATTCAAGCCAAGAAGAACATCGGCTGGTCCTGATTACTCAGGATATGGAAACCCCTTTTTGGGACAAAGTGACCATCGGTGCCAAAAAGCAGGCAGTAAAGAGCAATGTGAGCCTTGAAGTATGGGGGAGCTACGGAAAGAATCAAGATGACTTTCTTAAAAATATTGAAATCGCCATCCAGTCTAAAGTGGATGGAATTATCATTCAAGGCTTAGATACAGAAGAGTTTAAGGATCTAACGAAGGTTAAGGCCGCCTTTCATGGTATTCCTGTTATTACTGTAGCCAATGATGTACCTATGGCAGAAAGTATCAGGCGGACTTATGTAGGATCTGACCAGTATGAGGCAGGGAAAATGATTGCCAGACAGATTTTGAAGGATATGGGGAAAGAAGGGAATGTCGTACTGATGTATGACAAAAACCAAGAATTTTACCAGAAACAAAGGTTGGATGGAATTCAGGATATATTGAAATTTTACAATACTATTAACTTGACTCATGCTACTTCTGACGACACGAGGGAGCAGGTCATTGCAACCACACAGGATGTAATGAACAAACAACCTGATGTGGAGGCATTTATTGCGATTAATGCGAATTTCGCCGGTGCGATGATTGAGGAAATTGGAAAGCGGTCACAGGTGGAACCATATCATATCTACTCTTTTGACGATGGTCCAGAGTCCCTGTCCCTGCTTATGCAAGGAAAATTAGATGGTTTTATTGAACAGGAACCGGAAGAGATGGGAAGAAAAAGTGTCCAGCTTATGAAGGAATGGTTGACAGGAGTTACCGTTCCGCTTGATAAGGTTGGGTATTTGACAGATATCAGATTCAGGAAAGCAGCAAGTCGCCAATGACAAGTATCCAAAAGAAAATCCTTACCCTTACCACGGTAGTTTTGGTCATTATGTCGGCAATTTGGATAGCGCTTACATATTACAATCATAAAACACATAAACAGTATAACGACATTCTGCAAAGATATTTGAGTATGAACGAGGTCACAAAGGCGAGCCAACAACTAGTAACAGATCTAAACAACTATACAATTGACCCGAGCACGGAAAGCCTGGGGAAACTTGACGCAAGCAAGGAAAAAGTTCAACAGGCTAAATACGCTGTGTACCATCTGAGGAATACGGAAAATGATTTTACTCTAACTAACTATATCCATTTAATAGATAGTCTTGTGGAAACAACAAATAGATCTATCATGTTCCAGAGTGAGAACGAGACAGAAGCAGCCGTTCAAGAATTTTCGGAAGCGACCCGGATCACCGGCTATATTTCAGAAATGACTCTAACCTTGATTGATATGGAATTAAATACATCAGAGAGGTTTTACAGGGGGATCATCGAACAATCCGGAGAAGTGATCAAGCTCGGGATTTGGATACTGCTATTGATAATCTGTTTCTTGCTTCTTATCACTTACTGGTTTTCCCTAACTATTACACGGCCTATATTTCAGTTGACAAAAGCAGCCAATGAATTGTCCAAAGGGAATTTTGATCAACAGGTTAAAGTGGAAACCAATGATGAAATCGCCTTTTTGGCTAGGACATTTGATAGAATGCGAATCAATATCAACAATCTGATTTCAGAAATTAAGCAAAAGGCTGCGCTTGAACGGGAGCTACAAGAAAGTAAACTGCTTTTGCAAGAAAGCCAGTTTAGGAGTTTGCAAAGCCAGATTAACCCGCACTTCTTATTCAACACACTCAACACCCTCTCGAAGAAAGCTTATTTGGAAGGCTCAGAGGAAACAAGCGACCTTTTGGTCAGTGTGGCGGGAATTCTTCGTTACAACTTAAAACGCCAAGACCGCGCTGTGACCCTTCAAGATGAAATCCAGGTATTAAAGCAATATATGGACATTCAGAAGGCTCGCTTTACAGATCGGCTGCAACTGCATATGGAGATAGACGATTCATGCCTTGATTTGAAAATTCCAGCCTTAACCCTTCAACCGCTAATTGAAAATGCTGTGATTCATGCAGTGGAACCAAAGGAAGAAGGAGGAAACATCTGGTTTCGAGTCGAACAAGTAGGAGATTTGGTGATGATAGAAATAGAGGACGACGGCATGGGGATGGCACAGGAAAAAATCAAACAAATACTTAAAGATGAATCCCACCCACCAACAGAAGGTCATTCTACCGGCATCGGATTCAGCAATGTAGTAAAACGTCTCCGGCTATTCTATGGATATGAAGATGTTATGGACATTGAAGGCACGTTTGGTAAAGGAACAAAAATTATCATAAAAATACATTCATAGTCTCAACCGTTATTAAATCTTTTGGAAAAGGAGTCGAACTGGATGATAAAACTCCTCATTGTAGATGATGAACAGATTGAAAGGGAAGGCATGCAGGCGATTCTGGAGAGAAACTTCCCTGACCTCATCATTAAACAAGCTAAAAACGGAAAAATGGCAGTGGAATTGGCGGATGATTTCATACCAGACTTAATTTTGATGGATATTAAAATGCCAGGTTTGAATGGACTTGAAGCAGTGGAAATGATTAGCGCCAAGCATTCGGATATAAAATTCATCATGGTAACTGCATACGATACATTCGGGTATGTAAAGGCGGCTATTAAACTTGGGGTCAAAGATTATGTTCTTAAACCAAGCAAAGTAGCTGAAATAAAGGCGACGGTCGGAAAAGTATTAGAACAAATAAAGCAAGAGAAGATCAGGCAAAACAAAAACATGCTACAGGAAGCGGCACTACAAAAAACGTTGACGCTGGTAGAGACGGATGTGGTAACACAATTATTGTTTGACCATGTTCATGAAGTGCATGTGGATATGTTGGTGGAGATGCTCGATATTTCTTCAACTAATGAGATGTTTGCCATGATTGTCCTGTTGCCTGCAGGAAGCGAAACAAAATATTCTATGATCAAGAATAAAGTAAGGGAAAAGAAAAGCGGCTGGGTAGGAGCTCTATATGGAAATCAACTTCCGATTATTGTGTTTCGGCAGCCTAATCAGACATATCGTTCCCAGGCAAGTACGCTTGCCAGAGAGATATTGTCAATCTCCAAAAAAGAAGAAAATCTAAATTGGTTCATTGGAATAGGCCGAGTTTGTAACTCCTTAGATGATGTCAGAAAGTCCTACCAAGATGCTCTTACAGCTACAATGATCACAAAAGCTTCTGCTACCTACCGTTTTTATGAAGATATTCATTTAGATAGAGAGATAATGAAAGGTCATATGGACAAGAATCAGCAAAAAGCTGTAGCCGATCAACTTCGTCTTGGCAACTGGGAAGAAGTTCATGGAATCGTTATGCGGCTAATTCAGCGCTTTGAAAAAGAGGAAACCAATCTTTTGCATGCCCAACAGCGGATATTGGAAGTTCTCTGGTTAGCCTCTAGAGTCTTGAATGATATGGGAGTGGAATCAGCAACGCCTTTATTTCCAGTTCAAACGGTGGATTATCGCCAGCTTCGGGTGGAAACTGTGCAACTGCTTGAGAGGATGAAGCAAGCTGTTGCCATCTACTATAACCACTTAGAAGCAGATACGATTCAGCAGATTAAGCAATATATCATGGACCACTCTCATGAGGATATTTCACTTGATACCCTTGCTAGAAAAGTAGGACTAAGCCCCATTTATATCAGTAAAATGTTCAAGGAAAAGCAGGGCATTAACTACATTGATTTCCTAACAGAATGCCGCATGGAAAAAGCAAAAAGGCTTATGAACGATACAGAAAAAAGTATCAAGGAAATCACATTTGAAGTCGGCTACCATGACCCTAATTATTTCAGTAAAGTATTCAAAAAGGTCACCAATATATCTCCAAAAGAATATCGAAAAACACTGCTTGGAAATAAAGGCTAGTAGGAAGAAGGGGTGAAAAAAGTGGAGCTTCGATTACGCAGAATGATGACGGTACTTGTAACGCTGGCTCTGTTTTTTGTAGCCTTGGGATGCGAGACTAAGGGGAGCTCTAATGAGACTATCGAGGAGTTAAAAGAGGATGTTTCAATAGAGAAGAAGATAAAGATTGGTTTTTCCATGGACACACTTGAGGAAGAAAGGTGGCTTAGGGACCGTGACCTTTTCGAATCTGCCGTGAAGAACCTAGGGGCGGAAGTGGAGATATTGGCAGCAAACGGCGATGATGCCCTGCAAATCCTTCAGGCAGAAACGTTAATCAGTCAGGGAGTGGACTTACTGGTAATCGTCCCGCACAATGCAGAAGCAACGGCAACTATTGTTAAGAAGGCACACGGCGCAGGGATAAAAGTTGTTTCTTATGACAGACTCATTAAAAATGCAGATATCGACCTTTATGTTTCTTTTGATAATGAGCGTGTTGGAGAGCTGCAGGCAGAGGCGATAACGGAACTGGTGCCAAAAGGAAAATATGTCTATATTGGCGGAGCGGATACGGACAATAACGCCCACCTGTTCAAAAAGGGGGTATTCCAAGTACTTCAGCCTTTGATTGATAAAGGAGACATCACGGTCATTTATGATCAGTGGACCAAAAACTGGCTTCCAAGCAACGCCTATGCCAACATGCAGGAGGCACTCCTTGCAAATGATGGGGAAATTGATGCTGTCATCGCTGCAAACGATGCAACAGCTGGGATGGCAATAGTAGCTCTTAAGGAAGCGGGTCTAGCTGGCAAGATTCCTGTGGCAGGTCAAGACGCAGAGTTAGCGGCCGCACAGCGTATTGTGGAAGGCACCCAGACGATGACGGTATACAAACCGATACCCACACTCGCAGAAGAAGCGGCAAGACTAGCGGTAGCTATGGCTAAGGGGGAATACATTGACACCAGTCGAAAGGTGAACAATGGAAAAGTAGAAGTGCCCTCTGTGTTGCTTCCTCCAATTGCGGTGAACAGATCTAATATGGATGAAACGGTAATAGCAGATGGATTTCATTTAATGGAGGATGTATATAGAGGTGACACTAGATGAGAATAAAATTCGGAATGCTAAGTATTCTCCCTTTACATATTATTAGAGAGAGATAGAATAGTATCAAAGACTTCAGAGGGTAAGGTGGAAATGATGAAGGCTATTTTATTAGGTATTTTAGCATCCGTATTTTTTGCTGTGACCTTCGTATTAAACCGTTCTATGGAGCTTTCAGGCGGAAGTTGGCTTTGGAGTTCTTCCTTGCGTTTCTTTTTTATGGTGCCGTTTCTCTTTGTCATTGTCTGGTTAAGAGGCAATTTAAAACAATTATTTCAAGAAATGCGGACCAATCCGTTGCCTTGGTTTATATGGAGCTTCACAGGTTTTGTCCTTTTTTACGGTCCCATAACTTTTGCGGCATCCTATGGACCAGGTTGGCTTGTCGCAGGTACATGGCAGTTAACCATTATTGCCGGCGTCCTTTTGGGTCCGTTCTTTTATAAAGTGGTGAATGGAAAGCGGGTGCGTGAGAAAATACCAGCAAGGGGTCTCCTCATTTCGATGGTTATTTTTGCAGGCGTCCTGTTCATTCAAACTCAACAAGGCAGTGGTATTTCCTTACCTATGATCCTTTATGGAATTATTCCTGTTGCGATTGCATCCTTTGCCTATCCGCTTGGAAACCGGAAAATGATGGAGGTTTGCGGGGGAAGGGTGGATACGTTTCAACGTGTCCTGGGTATGACATTGGCCACTATCCCTGTGTGGCTGCTTGTTGCAGCAAGAGGGTATATGACGGTGGGGGCACCATCACAGGAACAGGTTCTCCAAACATTCATTGTCGCAATCAGTTCAGGCGTCATTGCAACCACCCTGTTTTTTATCGCAACAGACATGGTGAGAAACAGCCAAGAAAAACTCGCCGTAGTCGAAGCGACCCAATCGACTCAAGTGTTGTTTGTATTAATTGGAGAAATAATGCTTTTATCCACTCCAATGCCGAATGGTATGGGGATGCTTGGGTTATTCATCATTATTATCGGCATGCTCCTGCACAGTTTTTTTTCAAAAAAAAGAGTAAAACCAAATCAACTTGCTGCTTGAAGAGTGATCATCCATATGGAATCGCTCTTTTTTTATTTTTTTTATAAAAATTTTTCCTTTTTTCTTAAATGAAATCCCATGTCTGACAAGGAATTATAAGAGGTCTGACAATCCCTTACAAAAACTATATGACATTTGTCATACTCAGCATATGACACCTGCTACTAACTTATTTTTTTGGATTGGATATACTAAGTGTAACAAGTCAACAACGAAGGGATTTAATAAAATGTCAATTCAAAATGAAATGAAAAACCTTAAAAAACAAGTTGCTCCTTTCGAAAAATCGCAAACTAAAAAGAGTATCTGGCAGCTGATTAATACGCTAACGCCATTTTTCCTGTTGTGGTATCTCACTTATATAAGCTTATCTGTTTCCTACTGGTTGGCGTTGATACCAGCCATCTTCGCAGCAGGATTCATGACACGTATCTTCATCATTTTCCATGATTGCACGCATCACTCCTTCTTCAAGAATCGCAAGTGGAACCGTGCAGTAGGGACCTTAACGGGAGTGCTAACATTATTCCCATTCGATCAATGGGGACATGACCACTCTGTTCACCATGCAACAAGCGGAAACTTAGACAAGCGCGGTGTTGGTGATATCTGGACACTGACTGTGGAAGAATACAAAGCAGCATCACTTAAAACTCGTTTTTCTTATCGTCTATATCGCAATCCATTGGTTATGTTTGGTTTAGGACCAATTTACACATTCTTAATCAGAAACCGTTTCAACCGTAAAGAAGCAAGACAAAAAGAACGCAACAATTTATATTTGACTAATGTACTAATTGTGGCTGTAGCCGTACTGTTGAGCCTGGCAATCGGATGGCAGGCATTCCTGATCGTTCACGGCACCATCTTCATGATCGCCGGAAGTGTCGGAATCTGGTTATTTTATGTGCAACATACGTTTGAAGATTCCTACTTTGAAGTGGATAAAGATTGGGAATATGTTTCAGCTGCAGTAGAAGGAAGTTCTTTTTATAAGCTTCCAAAAGTATTACAATTCCTAACAGGTAATATTGGCTACCACCATATTCACCATTTAAGTCCAAGGGTACCTAACTATGAATTGGAAAAGTGCCATCACAGCACACCACCACTTCAACATGTACCAACGATTACACTTGCTACAAGCTTAAAATCTTTAAAGTTCCGTTTATGGGACGAAAAGAGCAAAAACTTTGTAACGTTCAGAGAAGCCAAAAAAATGATGCACAACCGCGTCTCTTCGGTGGAAATGAAGCCGGAAATTTAAACATATTGAAATCAGTCCTTGTGAGGGGGCTGGTTTTTTTTTGTAATTGTACTTTAAATTTAGAAAGGACGAGTTAAACACTTGAATAATTCCATTTGAAGCCGATATTAATGTTAGAGCACCTAAGAAAAAACAAAATATTACAAAAAAATATAGATTTAACTATATGTTACTTGTATAATTATGGTGATATATAGGAAAAAAGCACGAAATTACATAATGTAACTACAAGAGAGAAATTCGCACAATAGCAACGAGAAAAGTAAAAAAAAAATATGTAGGGGGATTTAACAGTGAGAAAATTTGGTATGCTTGCTTTTTTTACAATTTTATTTTTAGGGGTTTCATTAGGTTTATCCTCTAATGCTCAAGCTGCAAGTGACGCAGATATTGAAAAAGCACTAGAAATCATTGATGCTGCAAACATCGAAATGGATCAAATTATTGAAACAGGTGTACAAGATGCGGACGCTTTATGGGCAGTGTATTTAGAAGAATTAGATGTAATGAAAAATGAACTAGAAAATTTAGATCAAGAGATTGCTAGTGTAGAAACAGACTTAACAAACGCAACAGAAGCTTCTCAACAAGAGGAGTTAAATGCAGCACTATCTGCGCTTCTATTAGAAAAAGGCCAGTTAGAAGAGCGTATGAACCAAAGAACTGCTCAATTTGATCAAGAAGTTGATGCAATCATCACCTATGTGTTTGATATCACATTACAAATGACTCAGGATACAATCGATGAAGTAGCAGAATATGGCGTAGTAGCTGAGTGCTTCTGGAAATATGTAAGATTTGCTGATCGTTGGGCTTGGATTGATCCAGTGCGATTAGTAGGATATTAAAAGATTGTAAAGGAAAAGCGGTTACTTTTTATTAAGTGGTCGCTTTTCAAATATAAGAGGTGAACAAAAGTGGCTTTTACTATTGGGAAAAAAGATCAAAACATCGAAAAGGTAAATATGGAAAACTTTGAGTTAAGTCTTCTGTCCAAAGGTGAAGGTATAGAAGTTATGGTTCAAACAGTTAGGCAAGATAATATTTTCTATATTTACCCTGCAGAAAGTCCAAAGGTAGTGGAATTCTTTTATATTCTCGAAGGTAAAATACTGTGTGAGCGAAACGGCGAAAAGATTGAACTTGGTCCATGCGACTATTTTTCATGTAGTGAACTAGAAGAAACAATTCACTTTACTGCACTATCTGATGCAAAATATTTATGGATTATAAATGAACCGACCTTTTTCCAATTAAGTGATAATGTTAAAGAGCTAAGCCAGATAGTAGAACGCGTTGAAGAAAGAGATCCTTATACTTATAATCATAATGAAAGAGTTGCAAAATACTCTATTAAGATAGCGAAAAAACTATCATTATCTAAATCAAATTTAGAAAGATTATATATTTCTGCAATCCTTCACGATATTGGTAAAATAAATATACCTTCAGAAATTCTTAATAAACCTGCCAAACTCACAAACGATGAATTTGCATTAATAAAGAAACATCCTGAAGACGGCGCGGAAATGGTTAAAGAGTTGTACTATGATGAAACGATTGCAACTATCATCGAACAGCATCATGAACGTTTGAATGGTCGTGGATATCCGAAAGGGCTTATCGCAGAGGAAATTGTCTTAGAAGCCCGCATCATCGCAGTCAGCGACACTTTCGACGCCATGACAGAAGACCGTGCCTATCGAAATGCATTTACTCCAGAGTATGCAATTGATGAACTGCAAAGGCTTTCTCCTTCTCAATATGATCCAGATGTTGTAAACGCACTTATTGAAGTTCTCCATGAAGAAGGTAAACTAAAAGTAACAAGCCCTGAAGCGTAATTCCATGCGTTGGGGCTTTTTTTTTACCTATTTTTCAACTTCTAATACCTTCATTGAAACAACACATTCTATCTTTTAAAAATGAACAAAATGGGTAATGTATTTAAAGGAGGGGTGAAGTGCTATAAATATATTTATACATAATGCAAAATTAACTAATTTGTATTATAGATTATCTCGTACTAAAATGAAAACTGTAATAAAAACAAACACATTTTAGGAGGAAAGTATGATGACTAAACATATATTAATGGTTGTAACTACTGCAGATAAAATGAAAGACGGACACGAAACAGGATTATGGCTTTCAGAATTTGGCGAGGCGTATGTGGAATTTGCTAATAAGGGATATGAGATTACCGTTGCAAGTCCACTGGGTGGTAAATCTCCAGTAGATGCTAGAAGTTTAGAAGGTGGAGAGACACCTCAAGAAATCTTGGACACAGCTCAATATTTAGAGAATACGATTAAATTAGATGAGGTCACAGATGTATCGAAATTTGATGCAATCTTCTTGCCGGGTGGTCATGGTACGATGTTTGATCTTCCTGATAACGAGAAATTACACCAAGTAATCCGCGATCTGTATGAAGCGGATAAGCTAGTTGCGGCAGTATGCCACGGTCCAGCCGGGCTTGTAGGAGTGAAGCTGTCAGATGGGACACCACTTGTTGCAGGTAAAACAGTAACGGCATTTACAGATGATGAGGAAAGAGAAACAACATTGGATAAGTACATGCCCTTCCTTTTAGAAACTCGCCTTCGTGAATTAGGGGCGGAAGTTATTGTTAGGGATAACTGGACAGATCATATGCAAGCGGATGGAAAATTAATTACTGGGCAAAATCCTCAATCCACTATTAGTGTGGCAAAAGAAGTAGTAAAACAACTAGGCTAACACATCATCCTGTAAGCAAGGAAGCTCTCGCTTGCAGGAATTTTTTGGAAAACCATTGGATAAAGTAGATTTGTGAACAATCCTACGTCATGCACTTTTACTTTTAAGGGAGCTGGATTTCAATGAAACCTATCACAATAAATGCCATCATGATTGCCAAACCTGGTAAGGAAGATGACTTGTTTCAGGAAATGAAGAAAATGGTGGCTCCGTCACTCGCTGAAAAGGGCTGTGAGGAATACTCCTTGCATCAGTCTGTCGAGCAGGCAGGTGTTTTTGTCTTCTATGAAACTTGGCAGGACGAACAAGCTTTTAAGGAACATATCGAAACGGAACATTATCAAACCTATCGCAAGAATATTGAAAGTTTAGTGGAAAAACGGGAAGTATATAAATTAACAAAAGTTTAATTTTAAGTATGCAATGGCACCGTTCTTTATGTGCAGGAACGGTGCTTTATTTATAGGAAAAGGAATGCAAATTTTATGATCGATTTTGAATGGTACCGTAGCTTCATCAGTATATATAAGCACGGCTCTGTGTCGGCAGCGGCCAAAGCAAGGATTCTGACACAACCTGCGATGAGTCAGCACTTGGCGGCATTGGAGGTAGAGATTGGAGAATCTCTATTTGTTCGTGCACCTAGAAAAATGATCCCAACGGAAAAAGGGAAAGAACTTTATACAAAAATTGTACCTCTGATTGAAAAATTGGAGAGCACCAGTATGGAGTTGAGGAATGGTGCTAATCAACCAACCCTCGCTCCTTTAGTGAAGCTTGGTTCACCAGCGGATTATTTTACAAAAGCAGCAATAGGTAGATTGAAGGATATGGAAATAAGGTTATCAGTACAATTTGGCGTGGCACACGAATTACAAGAAAAGCTTAGTGCGGGGGCAGTAGATTTGATCATTACCACCCAAAAGACACCTATTGCTGGGGTAGAGTACAAAAAAATTGAAAACGAAGTGTTTGTAGTTGTGGCAGCGGCTGATGGTAATCTTGATTCTAATGCTGTGGGGGTGGCTGAAGTAGAAGGGTGGCTGAAGGAACAGACTTGGTTGAGTTATGGAACGGAACTGCCAATTGTAAGAAGATACTGGAGAGAACATTTTAACAAGCGACCGGAAATTCAGCCGTTACATGTCATTCCTGATTTAAGAGCCGTGTTGGAAGCAATTGAGAACAACATGGGGATCAGTGTGCTTCCTATCTATCTAATAAAGGATTCGATTGAGGCAGGGAAAGCAAAGATATTGTTCCCGCAGCTCGCAGTAGAGAACACTATTTACCTGGCTTATAAAATGGAGAACCGTGATCATCCCCATGTCCGGGAGGTTTTGGGAAGGTTGAAGGTATAGGGGCTGAGGGGGGAGAATTGAAAGCAGGGACTATTAATATCAACACCCGAAGTGATGTGGGAAAGAGGAAAACGGTAGTAGAGAGGGCTTCTCTCCGTCCGAAGTGATGTGGCAAAGTGGAAAATGGTAGTAGAGAGGGCGTGTCTCCGCCCGAAGTGATGTGGGAAAGCGAGAAACGGTAGTAGAGAAGCCGTCTCAACGCCCGGAGCTCCCGCACCAAGCAGTCAACTGTCTAATAGAAGCCGTCTCAACGCCGGAAGCTCCCGCACCAAGCAGTCAACTGTCTAATAGAAGCCGTCTCAACGCCGGAAGCCCTCGCCCTAAGTGATGAACTGTCTAATAGAAGCTGTCTCAACGCCGGAAGCCCCCGCCCCAAGCAGTCAACTGTCTAATAGAAGCCGTCTCAACGCCCGGAGCTCCCGCACCAAGCAGTCAACTGTCTAATAGAAGCCGTCTCAACGCCGGAAGCCCTCGCCCTAAGTGATGAACTGTCTAATAGAAGCCGTCTCAACGCCGGAAGCCCCCGCCCTAAGTGATGAACTGTCTAATAGAAGCTGTCTCAACGCCGGAAGCCCAAGCCCCAAGCAGTCAACTGTCTAATAGAAGCCGTCTCAACGCCGGAAGCCCCTGCCCCAAGCAGTCAACTGTCTAATAGAAGCCGTCTCAACTACCGAAGCCCCCGCACCAAGTCCCCAGAAGTCTAATAGAAACCATAATATACCAAATCCCCCCGAAACCTCCACCTAACCTCCCCCCGCACCCACCAAACAAAAAAACGGTCACATAGATACCGTCTATGTGACCACCAAATCATGCCCATACAAAACTACACTCCGAAGACTCACCAATCAATATCTAACCCCAGTCCGTGAGTGCGTCTTTTTAAACTCATCAGGATTCGGATTGAAATAGTCCTCATTATAAGCAGCGACAAACTTATCATCACCATCAATGTACCCTGAACCCCAGGTTGGATCCATCTCGACCCACTCGCCATCTAAGTTCGCTTCGACCCATGCGTGATTCCCCGGCCATGGAGAGCCAGCACGCCCCTCCACATATCTTGCTTCCACCCCGCTCGCACGCATCAGTGCAATAGCTAGATATGCATAATCCTGGCAAACACCTGTCATGGAATCCAGCGTCTTTAAAGCACTATCATCCCACTCGAACTCATTGTTCTTATACTTCTGCACATCATAAGTTACATTTTTTGCAACATATTCATATATCGCTTTTGCCTTTTCGCGATTAGAATCTCTTCCAGCAGTCAGCTCTTCAGCAAGCTGGATGATTTCAGGCGCATCAGACTGAACGCCGCGGGAAGGCAATAGATCTCGTTTATCTTCAGCAGAAGCGGTCACATTAAATTTAGCAAAACCATAATAGCGGAAAAAATCACTGTTTTCTTCTTTGATTTCTGGAACATTTAATGTTACCTCATACTCACCAGGTCCGAAACGTAGATAAAAGGACCCGTCAAACTCATAGTTTTCCACAGGAATCACATCAAGTGCTTCATCTTCTCCTTTTTTCGTCGTTACATAAATGTGAGTGGTCTCCGGTCCAAACTCTGCTTCAGGGTCAATTTTACCTTTTACTGAATAGGTTCCTTCCGCCTCGTCCCCTCCATATTGGGGAGATTCAAGTGTCACACCGCGCTCTTTATAAGCAGTATAATACTCTAAAGGTTGCATCACTCGTTCAGAGGCATTGTCTATATAAAAAGTGGAGGCAAGTTGATAGTAATCTTCCCGTTCACCATCTGGGACCAGGACTTCCAACTGGTGCAACCCTTTTCCATAGAAAAGTGGAATGTCCGTGGAAAACTGTCCATTTTCAACAGTGACCATATGCTTCCAAATGTCGGAGTCTTTTTTTAGTTGTAGCATTAATGTATCTCCGTCTGAGAGATTACTTGCTTTCCCTCCGAAAGAGAATAGCTCGTTTTCTTTTAAAAAAGCTGATTCTACATCGAACTGAAGGTCTGCATCATGTCCAAAAGGAGATAAAGAAATATCATAGGTTGATTCCGGGTTTACATTATGGACGGTGAAACTCGCAGTATCATAGTAATAGTTTTCCCGATCAGTATCGGGAAGCTGGACGGTGACTTGGTATTCCCCCTCTCCATTAAAAAAGGAGATGTTCTCGTTAAAAGCACCGTCCTCTATTGGCACGTAATATTCCATCAAGTCCCCTGCAGGGCCATCTTCCTCAGAACGCACCTTAATCCAAACGTACTCCCCTTTTAAATCAGCATGCTTTTCAACGGTTCCAGAAATCTCTACTTGACCGTTTGCGCTGAATTCCTTGTACTCAGGCAAGCTGAAAGTCGCATTAACTTCTTCCGCATAAGAAGTTAGCTCAAGCGCTTCAAGCTCCAATTCCTCATTCTTTTTATCCACAAGTTGTTCATATTGATCTTTCACGATTTCTTGCTCAGCAGGCTGATTTTCGTCCACGCTTGTATTTTTTTCTGTACAGGCAGAGAGAATTAAACTGCTGCTTAAAAGCAATGCCGTCATATATCGATGTTTTACTACCATTGTATCCTCCTTTGGACAGGTCTCTCTCATCCATTTAAGTTGTTTCTTTTACATACGTATGTAAGAACTATGAAGTTTCTGATGCTATCTTACTATTAAATTGGAAAACTTTGAATAGAAACGGCAAAATAATGAAGTGGTAGAATTAGCCATTTGAAGGTGGTATAGTTAGAATACAGGTAAAATATTCCTTGGGGGTCGAACCATGATAGAAAAGTTAAAGGAAACGATTGAACAACTATCCGAAAAGGATGCTAAAACATGGTTGCGCTTAACCTTACTCCGTTTAGATCAATTAACGAAAATAGACGTGCCAAAAAAAGAAATGATAGAAGAGATACAGCATATAGTACAAATAATCGACCACCAGCCACCACCTCGAACAGATTATGACATGATCCATATTGCCGGGAGTGAATCTACTGCCGGATCGCTAAAAGTTGGCTTGGAGGGAAACCATAAGGTGATAGGTTTTTGGAAGATGTTTGATATCGGCCCCTTAGGTGATTCATCAGAAAGGGAAGAGTGGCTCCAAGATCATATTAATATTTTCGAGGATTCCTTGGAAGAAGAGTTTAGTAGCAACTTTAGAAAAGCAATCGAAGAATTAAACCATATCCCTCCACATATCCCTGTAATCCTGTGGACAGGTGATAATGCGCATGAACAAATTTTTCATCGATACATCTTTCACCACTTGCGTAACAGTGAAAATCAAGTGGTTCTGATAAATGCAACCAAAGGTTATGGAAAACTCCAGCTTTCCAAGCAATTCGTTCCTGCCGGAAACGTTGAAAGTAATTTTTGAAAATGAATCGGAAAATATTTTGTCCATAAATGCTAGAAACCAATTATCAGATGAGTGGCTTCAGCTAAAAGAAACGAAGAACCTGCTTCGTATTTGGAAGAATGAGAAGATACAAGGGGTTCGTGAAGACTATATAGATCAAGAACTACTTCATTGTGCTCAAAAAGTCCAAAAGGATTTTGCCGAAAATAAGTTTGTAAAAGCAGCACGTATTATTGGTGAAATGCACGGTCAGTTAGAAGGAAGATTCAATACTGCGTTTTTAGAATATCGCCTTCGAACTCTTGCTTATGAAGGTTATTTCAAGATAAAGGGGATACCAAAATCCATGAATCACTATAGCGTTAGATTAATAAATGGGGAGGAGGGAATGGTATGAAAAAAGTCTTATCGTTCTTGTTTGTGCTTATTTTATTAGCAATTGGAGCTACAGTGGTTTTCGGTCAATTTAAAGAAACATTTAGTTTTAATTCTAATACTACCTTCATTGAACAAGAAGAAACAGTAAGCGGCAGTGAGGTTGAAAACATAGAAATCCGTGCCACTTCCGCAGATATCAAGGTGGTTTCTTCGGATAGGGAAGACATCTATGCAATATTATCCGGAGACGTTAGTGAGAAAAACAAGGAGAACTATAAATTAAAAGTAAAGGAAGCAGATGGAAAAGTACATATTGAAGTCGAACAACCTAAAATGGAATTTCAAATTGGAACTAACATCACCAGTCTGAAACTTGAAATTGAAGTGCCGGAGAAAATTTATACAGAGTTATCCACCTATTCCACATCGAGTGATATTCATCTGGAAGGAATGCAAGTGGATTCTTTAAAAACAGAGCTGACTTCAGGGGATATTATAGTAGAAGGCGTCAAAATAGAAGAGAATTACTCTATAGTTCTGACAAGTGGTGATGTCCGCATTGAGAACACAGAAGCCAAGTCAATTTCAATTGAAGGAACAAGCGGTGAAATTACCTTCAAGGAAGTTCTTGCGGATGTAAAAGTGGATACCACATCTGGTGATATTCATGTTTGGGGGCTTCAAGGGGATATTGACGTTGAGACGACATCAGGGGATATCGTTATAGAAAATGAACGGATAACAGGTAATATTGAGGTGGAGGTAACGAGTGGTGATGTGAGAGTACAGTTCGACGAAAACCCTACCTCTCTAGCAGTTGACTTCAAAGGGCGATCAGGAAAGGGAACCGTAAACTTAGATGGAATTCAATATGAGGGGAAAAGTGAGAAGCATATAGCGGGGACGATTGGAGACGGAGAGTTTTTGCTTAAAGTAAGAACGACTTCAGGGGATTTTAGATTGAATTAATTATATGGAAGGTACACTTTGCGAAAAGGTGTGCCTTTTAATATTAGCTGACAATGTATATTCCTTCCACCAACCCTATGCTATATTTAAATAGGAATTCGACATAGAGAAACATGGGGGCATTATGAAAAGATCGTTCAGTTTACAGGCACTTTTATCGGCAAGTTTTGCGGCATTGATTATTGTTTTAACGATTGTGTTGAGCGTGGCCATTGGGCACCGTTTTAATGAAGAGGTGAGAAGTGAGATAGGAAACTCGCTAAAGGAGACTTCCTATATAATGGCGGGGAAATTAGATCATTATATGTGGTCACGCTACGGAGAGGTTTCTATGCTGAGCACTTTATCAGAAATGAGGCAGACAGAAGATTTGGATGGGCAACAGCAGGTTCTTGATCGGTTGAAGGAGAAATTTCCTTCTTTCTCTTGGATTGGAATGACAGATAAGGATGGAAAAGTCCTGTCCTCAACCGATGGAATTTTACAAGGTGTCGACATATCGGAACGGCCGGTGTTCAAAGAAGCGCAAGAAAAGACTTTTATTGGTGATGTCCATGAGGCGGTGCTTCTTGCCACTCTGCTTCCAAATCCTACTGGAGAAGTGATGAAATTCGTGGATATCAGTACTCCCGTTTATAATGAAGAAAATGAATTCATCGGTGTGCTTGCGGCACATCTAAGCTGGGAGTGGGCAAAGGAAATTGAGGATTCCATGATGAAACCACTTCAGAAACGAAACAGTTTGGATATGTTCATTGTAAGCGGATTGGATGATACCGTGTTGCTTGGTCCGGAAGAAGATCTCGGAAGTATGCTGCAACTGACAAGTGTGAATGAAGCCAGAAAAGGCGGAAATGGCTGGGTGCTTGAGAAATGGCCGAACGGGAAAGAGTATCTGACCGGCTATGTACTGGCAAGCGGGTATAAAGATTATCCTGGCCTCGACTGGGTGATTCTTGTTCGTCAACCGATAGACGATGCCTATGCTCCAATTAAAGAAACCCAGCAATTTATCTACACGTTTGGATTTGTTTTGGCGGGTCTGCTTGCGATCCTAGGCTGGATTGTCGCGGGTAAGATAACTGCTCCCTTGAAAAATATAACAAGCGCTGCTGATCAATTGAGGCGTGGGGAACAGGTAACAATACCTGCTCACAGAGGCATTAAAGAAATAGAAGTTCTCTCGTATTCTCTCAAAAAACTAATCTCTAAGCTTACAAGAACGGAGACTGCGCTTGAGAGAATGGAAGATGTAGCACGCCGCGACCATCTGACCGGACTTCCAAACCGGATCGCTCTGTATGCATTTATAGAGGAAGCCATTAAAGGCGATCTTGCATTTGCCGTCCTCTATATGGACCTAGATGGTTTCAAAAAAATAAATGACCATCTAGGACATGAGGCAGGAGACATCCTTTTAAAAGCTGTAAGTGAGAGACTTAATGAAGCGGTACTTGCAGGAGGGATGGTTGCCAGAATGGGTGGAGATGAATTTGTCATGGTCCTTCCTGTTACTGCCAACCCCCAAAAAGAGGGTATGAAAATAGGAGAACGCATTATTACCTCTATTAACAATCCATTCCTAGTCACTGGAAAAGGAGTTTCTGTCGGTTGCAGTATCGGCGGAGCTGTCTGTGAGCCCGATATTAACGTTTCAATTGAGGTTAACGAGATTATTAGGAGTGCAGATGAGGCACTCTATAGGGTGAAACGGACAGGTAAAAATAGAATTGCCTTTTAAAAAAATAGGAGGAGTTTCAAGAAATAAAAAGTCTTGGGGCTCCTTTTTTTGTTGATTTAGAAAAAAAATATTCGATATCATGTATACTAAGCAGATGGATGCCATAACCGAAAGGGGCTAACACCTGATGAAATATTTCAAGTCGCAAATGAAGCAACTTATTAAAGACAACGATGAATTACAGTATCGCTTAAGAGAGTTGATGGAAGAACACGGTCTAGAGAAAAACTTCGCCTTAAAAGCACTTTATCACTCCGAAGTGGCAGAAGGCGGAAAGTACCAGACAGACTACCAAGCGCTTGACGCACCGAAAAACTAACAGCAACAGAGCAGACCCTAAACTGGGTTTGCTCTATTGTCTATCAAGTGAAAGTAAGTTTAAAATAGAAGGAACTTATAAATTGGAAAGGTGACTGGTATCAATGAACATGGAATCCTTTTTTCCAAAAGATATTAAAGCAGCCCTACAAAATAACCCTCCCGGCGAATGGATCCCGTCCGTTCCAGCTCATGCAATTCGATTACATTCTGGCTATCCGGCACCTCATTTAGTACCATCCATGGAATTAAAAGAAGCAGTAGCTCAATTGCTAGAAGAAGAAAATGATTTGCCTTTACATTACATAGGAAGTCCGCGAATCGATAAGCTGAAAGAATGGGTACGATCGAGGCAGGATGTACGTGGTATGCCTGCGAAGGACGAAGAGCTTTTAATTACAGCCGGGGCATGCCAGGCAATAGACCTGATAGCTCGTATCTTCCTTGATAAGGATGCCGTAGTGGTAGTCGAGTCACCAACTTATATGGAGGCACTTGAAATTTTTCAGAACTACACAGGTAGGATATTAACTGTTCCGATTGATAAGGACGGTCTTCAAACGGAAAAGTTAGCGGAGTTGCTTGAGGAGAGAAAGCAAAAAGGGCTAACGAAGCCAACATTCTTATACACGATTCCAACCTTCCATAATCCAACTGGAACAACGATGACAGTGGAGCGCAGAATGCATGTTTTAAAACTAGCAGAAGAATACGATTTCTTGGTGCTTGAAGACGATGCATATGGCGAGCTTGGTTTTAACGATAATCCGAAGACACTTAAGTCCATGGATTCAAAGGGGAGGGTTCTCTACGTTGGTTCCTTGTCAAAAGTAATCGCGCCAGGCATGCGGATTGGCTGGGTACATACTACGGAAACATTCATCCAAGCCCTATTCTGGTTCAAAAAAGATTTGGAGCATCCTTTCGCACAAGCTACCATGGCCACACTTTTGGAAAACACAGATTTTACATCGCGGTTGCAATCTTTAAGTGGGGCATATCAGCAAAAATGCCAAGTGATGCTGGAAGCACTTGAAAAGTACCTTCCAGAAAATGCGTCCTGGTTTGTACCAGAAGGCGGTTATTTTGTTTGGGTGAAGCTTCCGGGTATAGACACAGAGAAACTACTTTCAAACGCGACAGAGGCAGGGGTATCATTCCTTCCGGGTAAATACTTTTTCCTCGATCAGACAGAAGGGGCAGAATATATTCGTCTGTCATTCAGCTATGAGGGTGAGGAGAATATAGTAAAAGGTATTGAGAAGTTAGGGAATGTGGTCCATTCCAACCTAAAATGAATCAATTAAAGGGACGGCTCGATTGCTTATGAAGCAACCGAGCCGTCCCTTATTCTTACTTACTGGAGTTCTTCTTCAAAATACATTTGCTTAGGTAGGTTATCTACTTTTTCTCTCTTCTTTGGCTTAGGTCCTTGGTTGTCGAAGCGGGCGTAATCATAGATTGCCGTCCCTACGATTTCTGCTACATCCTGAAGCTTTTCTTTGCTGATTTTATCTAGTGTATCTTCCGGTGTGTGGTACCAAGGCTCAAGCGGGCTGTGGATAAACAGTGCTGCAGGGATTCCCTTTTCTCCAAATGGTACGTGATCACTGCTTCCACCGCGGCTGAATGATGTCGGTTCCCCATTTAATCTGGAGCTCGTTGCTTGAGCGAGATCTGTTACCAGGTTAGCTTGGCCGTCAACTGTTCTCATAACAAGGTCACCAGCATCTCGGCTTCCGACCATGTCGAGATTGAAGTTTGCTACAATTCTATTAAGTTCGTTATCTGCTAATGTATTGACATAATGTCTGGAACCAATCAGCCCAATTTCTTCAGCTCCAAATGTGACAAATCGAATTTCAGTATCTGTTGGAGTATTCTTCAGGACTCTGGCAAGCTCAAGGACCATTGCGGTACCAGAAGCATTGTCATTCGCTCCTGGTGCACCCGGAACAGAGTCATGGTGAGATGTTAATACAATGACATTGCCGTTATCTTTGTTTTTATTAGAAGCTTTCTTAGATGCAATTACATTGTGTGAAGTGCGGATTCCTGATGAAGCACCTAGTACTGTTAGTGATGCCTCAACTCCTTCCCCACTATTAAGCTTGGAAACTAGCTGATTACCTTCTGCCTGTGAGATGGACACAGCAGGAACATATGCATTATTGGCTTCACTCAGTGTTCCATTTAGTGCCCCAGGAGCATTGTTAAAGATGATAACCCCTTCAGCACCGCTTCTAGCCGCATTTAGGACTTTTTCACCAAAGCTTATCTCTCCACGTTGAATAAGAGCAATCTTTCCAGTAAGATCTTTGCCAGCTAAGTCAGTAATAGTTCCTAAGCCAACGTATTCTAATGGAGCAGTTACTTCGCCGCTAGGGGTATAAGTGAAAGCACCTGGGCTGAGGCTTGTACCGTCCACACTTAACCCGACAGTATGGGGTGCAGTGAAACCAAAGAATTCAAAAGGCTGAATTTCAGCATCATAGCCATAGGATTCAAATTGTTGTTTTATGTATTGAACAGCAGCATACTCTTCGGGCGATGCAGCAACCCGTGGAGTTTGTTCCAAATGAGCGATCATGTTGTAAATGTTGTCAGCATTGATTTTATTAATTATTTTATTATCTAATGCATTAACCACGCTGTATTGTTGTTCTGCAATAACAGTTGGCTGTGCGTAAGTTTGCACACTGAATGCTCCAAAGGTTAATGTCGTAGCAAGTGCGGCAGTAAGAATTCTGTTTTTCTTTTTCAATGGAAAACCTCCTATTAAATAATTTGAATTATATTAATATTAATAATAGTCAAAGTATAGAAATGGTGTAAGGGATAATTTTCCTATTAATATGCAGTAGTAAAGGGCTATTCTGTGTGATCTATAAAAAAAGGAACCTTATCTAACACGAAAACGTAGATAAGGTAAGTTATAGATATATCAGTATTCTAGGTAAGGTGAGGGGTAGGGAGATGATCTCATGGAAAAAGTAAAGTGGTTTATGTACACAGTTGCAGGGTTGTTAATTGTGATTCCGACAATGTATGTCATTATATCCGATACTTCTTTTAGTTCTGTGGCTAGTAACGTTTTAATATTTATAGCAATACTGTTGGTGATACTGGGCAAGCTTATTAGTTTATTGGATAAGAAGAAAGAGAATAGGAGTTACGCTGTTGATATGGGGGCAATTATTGGACTTTCCATTGTATTGATTATACGTTTCATTAATTAGAGAGGAGTTACGTGGATGACTCGGATTTTCCTTATAGCAGGATTATTATTTTACATTTAACGTTCCTATTCAAGGGGGAGGTATTAGCCTCCCCGAATTTCCCTCAATAACTGAAAAATCTGCCCCCGGTGATGTGCCTCATGCTCAACTAGATGATAAATCACCCACTCAGGAGTTACTTCATATTCATCAAGCACCCTAGCCCGGCGCCAATCTTCCAAATCCATAGAACGAAAGTGGGAAAGCAAGGTCTCTCTCACTTTATTTAAACGGTGAAGATGGGCTTCCAGAGTATCTCCATCAATATGTACCAATTTCCCGTCCGGCCATCCATCTAAGGGGAAAAGCTCTTCTATTTCTGAGTCCCAAGCTTCTTTTTCCATCACTTCCCCATATAGCCAACCAGCCTCTACATAAGCAATGTGGTACAACAAAGATCCGATGGACTGTCTAGATTCAATCTTTTCATCAAGCTCACTTTGGCTGATTCCTATTAATTTCTTAGTTAGGTTGCGGCGTACATCTTCTAAACACCACAAAGCACGACCAATTTCCTGTTCATAGCCTGATAAAGAAGTAATTTGCAAAACGGTTTTGGTGGTCATTTTTTCTCTCCTCCTCATTTATCCAATCACTAAAAAAGTAACACTCAACACCAGTGAAATTAAACCAAAGCCAAATGCAATCCGATATAAGTGAAATCCCTTATTATCTTGGTTTTGTAGCATAAGGTTTCCCATAGACAATGTGACAACCAAAGTTAAAAGAAGTGGAAAAATATCATTGTTGCCTAAGAGTCCTGCCCATATCAAGAAAATGGTTGCTAGCACAGTCATGGCTAATAAGAGTACCTGAACTTTATTTTTAATCTTCATCACCTTCTCAAAAGTTTTACCGTTGCCAAAACAGGATAATGATCGGACGGGTACCCTTCATCAAAACTGTCTCTAATAATGCGGGCAGTAAGAAACGCTACGCCGTTCGAACCCAATATGTAATCGATGGGACTGCCTTTTATTCCGCCTTCGTATGCATGAAAAGTCAGGCAGTTATGTTTCTCTTTTGCAGTAAAACAAGAATAGCAGCTTCCCATGGACGAAACTTCCGCCAATGCTTCACTTTCCGGCACATCATTGAAATCCCCAGTTAAAATAACTGGCAAGCTTTTCTCATTATTCTTACTACGAATCACGTCACGAATTAGTTTCAATCCTTCCTTCCTCGCAAGCTTCCCCATATGATCAAGATGAGTATTAAAAAAGCGCAAAACTGGTTCGGTTTTTTCCTTTGGAATAAGCTCCACCCAAGAACAAATTCTTTCGCAGTGTGCATCCCAGCCCATACTTCCGATAATATCTGGAGTTTCTGATAGCATGAAAGACCCTTTTGAACCTATGGTAAAACTGGATTTTTTGACAAATACAGCACTAAATTCTCCAACCTCCGTGGAAACGCTTCGATTGACTGCATATACTTCATAGGACTCTTTGAAGCTCTCTTTCAGCCAATCTAGCATTGGAATGGTTGCTTCCTGTGTGCCGATAATGTCAGGCCTGTATGTGTTAATGGTTTCTGCAATCCAGTGTTTACGGTCTTCCCAGCTAAATGGATCAGAGGGTACGATAACACGCAGATTAAAGGACATGACGGTATATGTAGGAACCATATCTAACTCCTCCTTAAAAGTATTCGGTAACAACTATTTCGATAAAACAAGTAGAGTTCCTGCCCACGGATGGTTCTTTTAACATATAGAAGACAAAACAAAAAAGTGCCAAATTCAATTGGCACTTTTTATAGTATCTATTATCGTGAAGCCTTTGGTGGCTGGCACACGTCACATTTGCGTTGGTTATTATTTTTGAATTTTGTAAAAGTCTTTTCAAAGTTGTTGCCACAATCACATTTAAACAGTAACTTTTGAGAGAATCCGTGGTATTCAGTTGATAACAGTTTACTATCTGAATTCTTCTCAACAAATTCAATTATCTTACCAATAGTCCATCGTTTATTCATTTCTTAACACCTCACATCCGTTCATATTATAACATGGTCGTGGGGTGTAGGTGTTTGTTTTATTATTTCCTTTTACTCTGAACCCTTCTCCAAAGCCAACTTGACTCCAAACCCAATCAAAACTGCACCGGTAATGGATTCAATAACAGTGGTGGTACGAGGTCTTTTCATAAATGCACTAATCTGATCAACTAGATAGATGTAAAGGACAAACCAAATTGCTGTCAGGACAGCGTAGGTAACTCCCATAAGGAGGAATGGCCCGATTGTGCTTGTTCCCGGGTTAACGAATTGTGGCAGGAAGGTCAGGAAAAAGACCGCAACCTTGGGATTTAGCATATTTGTCAGGAAACCTTGTTTGAAGTGTGATTGATTCCCATACTTATTTGTTGCGACGGTCTCGCCAAGTACCTCGGGTTTCTTGCTACGAAGTGCCCATATGGTCTTTATCCCAAGGTAGACTAGGTAAACGGCACCGACATATTTGAAGAGAGAGAACAGGAAGGCAGATTTAACAATAATGGCAGAGAGACCAACGACGGCTGCGGCTGTATGGATAAGGATGGCGCAAAAGGTACCTAAAACAGTTTTGAATCCTCCGACTCTTCCAGAAGACAAGGTATTTTTGGTGGCGATGGCGGTGTCAGGGCCAGGCAGAATGATAAGTAAAATACTCATAAAAACAAATAGAAAAAAGTTCTCCATGGTGAAAACCCCATTCTTCTTAAAATATATTAAGAAACATTGTAACAGAAATCAGAAAATTTTAAAAAGTATTTTTGTGGGTTTAGGGACAGGCACTTCGACCCTTAGTGGGTCAAGTGCCTGTCCCTGCTATTCACGAACTTGCTCCAACACTTTTCTACTGAAATCCTTCATCTTGGAATCAAGGAGAGGCTCGAAGTTGTCGACGGCTTTTTGTGCGGCAGTTACGGCTTCCTCGGTCCTCCCTAGCTCCATCAGGATGAGTGCTTGGTACGATTCTTTTAGATAGAAGTTGGAAAGGTCAATTGGGTGATGGATGTCGGGAATAACCACCTTAGCAATAGTATGAAGTGCCTCCTCAAATCGACCGAGATAGTAGAGTGCTTTTGCTTTTTCGAGAATGAACCACGGGCTGTAAAAATCCATTAGATCCCCGGCGGAGAGGCATGCTTCAATTTTTGCAAGTGCTTTTGTATGTTCCTGTTTTTCCGTAATCAAATCAATTATCTCGAACAGATCACAAAAGTAGATCGAGGAAGCATGGTCTGCAAATTCTCCGTATTGCTTTAATTTCAATAGGTAGTAATCCTTTTCTTTCTCATTTCCTTCCATCATTGCATGTGCAGCTGCAAGGCGGTATAGGTCATCAATCAGGTAGAACATCCGCTTTTCCTTGGAGTAGGCAAGCGCCTGCTCCATGGTTTGGATGGCAGCCACTGAATTCCCTACTGCATATAACAAAATTGCTTCACTGTAATCAAGGTCCAACCGGGCCATTGGTTCAATGTATGCATGTTTTGCTTCAATTTCTCTCCGTTCAGCCATTAAGATATTCAACGACTCTTGATAATTGTGTTCAAAAAAAGCAAGATTGGAACGAAAAATTCCAATGGCAGTACGATTGGAAGAAATATTCATCTGATCAAACATATCAGAGGCATTCTCAAGTAGGCTTTCCCATCCGGGTAGCCCTTCCCGTTGAAGGGAGTAGCTGTATATTTCCAATAACCGTGCGCTCTCATATCCTTTGGAGAGTTTCCCAATGTGAGGCTCAATCAGCTCAATCAATTGCTTATATTTATCAGGAAAATCATTTCTAAACGGGACATTGAAGATTTTTTCCACTTGCTCCAGTGTTGCCCGCAATTCATCGGTACTAATCTCACCCATTAGTTCTGCTATATCTACTCCAAGCTGATTGGCAATATGGGCAAGGCTTTCCATGGAAGGGTTGGCCTTGTTGTTCTCAATTAGGCTGAGCATCCCTTTTGTCAGCTCTGTCCCAGCAAGTGCTTCCAAGGTCATCTTTTTTTGTTTTCTTAATCTTCGTATCCGAGCTCCGAGCATACAGTTGTGCACTCCTTGTAAAAAAATATATTTGTTTAATTATATTAAACTTTTCCTTGAATTGGAATACCTTAATATGGTACGATTTGTTTAATTAAATTAAACTTTAAAAAAACGGGGTGCTTTTAAATGGAGGAAAGTTTAAAGTTAAAAAAAGCAACATATCATCTGTATACGTTTATGATAAGTAAATTGATTTCCACTTTTGGGTCACAAGTTTATGCCTTTGCTATCAGCTTCTATATTTTGCAGCTTACTGGATCTGCGACAAGCTTTGCCACAAACCTGTTATGCAATATTCTCCCGCGAACACTTGCTGCACCATTTGCCGGGGCTATCACTGACCGGTATTCTAGGAAAATGATCGTTATTGTCTCACAAATCGCGACCACACTTGCTATCACAGGCCTTCTCATATACACCCTTACATCAGGACTCTCCCTTATCGCTATTTACACGACAACCAGTATATTATCTCTTACATCCATGTTTTCTGGAATTGCTTTTACTTCTTCCATAACGGGACTTATCGATCAACCGAGAATACAAAAGGCAACGGCCATGAATCAAATGGCAATTTCTTTTGCAGCAATAGGTAGCCCCGCTGTCGGAGGGCTATTGTATGGTACCGTCTCCATTCCCGTTTTCCTTATCATTTTTATCCTTGCATCCCTTATCGCTGTCATTTTAGAATCCACCATGAATTTCCGTCTTTTTGCGGTAATAAATAAAATAGAAGAACAGAAGGAAACAATGTGGCAAAGCATGAAAGCGGGCATCCGCTATTTGCGAGTACAATCGACGATCTTGGTTATCCTTTGGATCAGTCTTCTTATCAACTTTTTCTTCGGAGCGTTTGAGGTAGGTTATTCTTATATACTAATAGAAAACTTAAAAATGCAATCCCAGCATTTTGGGTTTACACAAGGTGCATTTTCACTTGGGATGCTATTAATGTCGGTTTATTTTTCAGCGCGCAAGGAAGTGAAATTTCCTCTGCTAGTATCCAAGAGGGGGATTGTGGGACTTGGAGCAGTAATTGGATCCATTGCCCTGCCACTACTGCTACCTATGGGTTATTGGACGATGTTTAGCTACTACTTGGTTCTCATGTTCTGCTTCGGCATATTGATTATTACAGTGAATACACCGCTTCATGTCATGTTTCAAAAAACCATTGATGACGAGTACAAAGGAAGGGTATTTTCCATCGTCGAAACAATGTCTATGGCGCTTACTCCTCTTGGTATGGTGATCTATGGCGTTCTGTATGACATCTTTCCAGCTCAATGGGTCCTTCTTCTCTCTGCAGCGATGTTGATCATTACCACGTTAGGCATGATGAGAACTTCCATCATCCGTAAAGTTCATCCTAAATGGAAAGAGAAACAGGTCGTTCATCCTGTTAAGGCAGGGACTGTAGCAAGGTAAATTCTGATATGATTTTAGGAAGACAGGGGGAGCCGAATATGAAAGTATTGGAGACAAATAGATTGGTACTTCGTAAGTTAACTAGTGATGATGCTGGTTTCATATTAGAGTTTTTGAATGACCCCTCATGGATCGAAAATATCGGTGATAAGGGAGTCAGGACGCTTGAAGATGCTCGGAGATATATAGCGGAGGGCCCAAATGCAATGTATGAACGTTTTGGATTTTGCCTATATTTAGCCGAGCTGAAAGAGGAACAAACGCCGATTGGACTTTGCGGTCTCATAAAAAGAGATCTATTGGAGGATGTGGATATAGGTTTTGCTTTTCTTCCAAGTTATTGGTCAAAAGGCTATGCCTATGAATCTGCTGCTGCGGTTATGGAATATGGGAAGAGCGTTCTTAATCTAAAGAAAATAGTGGCGATAACAGCGCCAGACAATCACAGTTCAGCAAAAGTGCTTGGGAAATTGGGATTAAAATTTCATCGGATGATCAAATTTCAGAATGATTCTGGAGAGGTTAGGTTGTTTGAGTGAGTTTGTGATTTGATGAAACTTGCCTGTATTGATAATCAAGAACGAGTAACAGTTCTCATAATAAAAGCGTGTCCAGAATTAATTTTCTAGACACGCCAACTAGTTTCTATTATTCCTGCCCAGCTTTTCTTCTGGTAGCAATCAATCTAATCATCACCATAGCCGAGATGATTCCAGCAATGGTCCAGGCAATGGCTGCGTTCATGCCGTTACCAGATGCTCCACCCATTCCAGTGTTTGGCATTTCGGAAGGCATTTCTTCACCATGTTCGCCTTCGAATTTATCTGGGAATTGATCCACAATGGCACCAGACATCATTTCGCCTACACCGAACATGTGGGCATAAGACTCACGGATTGTGTTGTAAGTAGTTTCATAGTCTGCTTCGTTATAGCTGTTGAAAGCTAGAAGTAGCTCATCAACGTGCATTTGTAATCCTTCTTCAAGGTCAGCGGCTTTCAGACGGCCTTCTGTAGCTGTATCAAGAAATGCAGCCTGCTCTACTTTATACTCTTCCAACTCAGCGATTGCTGCTTCACGGCCTTCTTCATTTTCTTCACCAGTAGCAACTACATAATCTACGAAATATCCGATATGGCTGCTCCAGATTTCTTCAAATGCTGCTCCGCCTTCTTCACCATAAACGGATGCTACAGCAGCAGAAAGGTCAGCTGTGTTTGCATTTAATGCACCTGCAGCATTTTCAAAGTCACCAGCTCCATCAATTCCTTTTTGCATCGCTAGAACTGCTAGTGCTGCATGCTCTGCGAAAAGGAGGTTCAAGTCAGCGCGTAAGTCTGCTGCTGGTGTGTCAACACTAGTATTCTCAAATTTTTCAGGGAACTGGTCAGTGATTGCCCAAGATAATCCTTTTCCAGGCTCATACATGTGCTCAATTGCGTGACGCATGTTTTCGTAAGCTTTATCAAAGTCACCAGCGACATAGTTGTCAAATGCCCAAACCAATTGCTCCACGTGCATTTTCAGTCCAGCTTCTAGTTCGCTAGCTTTTAAACGGCTTTCTGTTGCAGTATCAAGAAACGCTGCTTGTTCTGCTGTATATTCATCTAACTCGGCTAATGCCTGTTGTCTGCCTTCTTCATTGTCTTCCGCAGTGGCAGTTACATAATCTACAAAGTAACCGATATGGCTGCTCCAGATTTCTTTAAATGCTGCTCCGCCTTCTTCACCGTAAACGGAAGCGACTGCTGCGGACAAGTCATCTGTGTTTGCATTCAATGCGCCAGCTGCTTGATCGAAGTCTTCCGCTCCGTCAATTCCTTTTTGCATCGCTACGACTGCCAAGAAAGCATGCTCTGATAATAGTGCATCCAATGACGCTCTCAAGTCAGATGCCGTAGTGGATACAGATGCGTGTGGATGATGATGATCTCCATCGTGTGCACTTGCTACTTGAAAAGTTGGTACTAATAATCCTACGCTAAGTGGTACGGCTACGATTGCTTTTTTCCAGTTCATGTTCTAAGCACTCCTTTTTAGTTGGTTTCACTTACCTAACGGAGCGGATCAAAAACTGGATCACTTTTTTTTGAGAAAAATTTAAAATGTTTGAATGATAGGCAGGATGTTCACTCGATTGTATCTTAATAGTATTTAAAGTTGTTATCTATAATCATATATGGAAACATTCATAGAAGCATCAAACTCACTTAAGAGAGTCAAATGATTAGGATCTAAGAAAATTACAGGTGAATCGCTCGATTCTTGATTAACAATAACATCAAAATAAAGATTGGCCATATATTGACTTTTTAGTTCCAAAATAACTTCTTTTTTGGAATAGAGATAATGAAAGAATGATGAAATTACTTCTTTTCCATCATAGTCTTTTGATGTCTCAGACTTAATGACTGCTGAACTATCAGGGCGAGCTGAATCTTCATAATTCGGGTGTTGAAGATCTCCAATCGACCATGAAGTTTTTCTGTACAGTTGAATTTTGCTTTCGAAATTGCTCAAATCAAATTTTTCTTTAGTACTATGAAAAGTTAGTGTGCAATATAGATTGGTCATTTCCTTATCACTCCTTGGGTTAATTCACTTCATAGGTTGGAATTTTTCGTTTAGCCCCTTGATTTTCAAAAAGCCAAAGTCTCCCTGTATCCTTGTCTTTATATACATTAAAATGTGAAACGGGTGTTCCTTTTGGAACATACTCTGCTTTAAATTCATGAACATCCCCGACTATCTTTTTTAATTCTTTGTCACTCATTTTTACTGTGTTTTTCGGGATTTTCTTTAACGCATCATCTACATTTAGCTTCTTTAACTTTGCAGCGTGTTTCCCAATTTTTGCAACTAAAATTAAAACAGGTATCCACCAGGCAGAAGCACTTATTTCTGTATCACTAATATTGAAAGTTTCGTTTGTAGCTTTATTTGTTAATAACCAATTATCACCTTCCATTTTGATTGTATAACTTTCTTCTTGAATTTGACCATTTTCATCTACCCATACTCCACTTAAAAGACCATGAGCTTGGGAATAATCTAATTCTATCTTCGCTTTTGCACTTGTATCTGTATCAACTTTAATTAATATCTCTTGAAAATTGGTTTCAGTGTCATAGATATTATAAGTTATTTCTGTGTTATCATATTGCTTTTCTAACAGGTCATCACTATTTAAATAGTTGTTTTCTGTTTCATAAGCTTTTACAGTCTTGGATGGAAGTGTGGCAACAATGATTGTGAAAATAATCAGTACAACTAAACTTTTAAAATATTTATTTTTCATGGTTATCAATCCTCTATTCGTTTTTTATTAAACCTACTCCAAACTTGGCATCCTTCCCTTTTTCACCTAAATCGATTGTGAGTCTTTCTAAACTTTCTAATAGATTTTTATTTGAATTTGAGAGAAAATCTGCCTGTATTAGAGCTATTATTTTTTTAGTTACATTAGCAGTAGCAAAGGATGTGCCAGAAAACTTTTCTATTTTTCCAGTACGATTAATTGCTTCAATTTCAAGTCCATAGTCAACAACATCAATTTTACCAACTTCACTATCAAATACTTTTTCATTATTATCTTTAAGTGAAGATACGGAGATTACTCCCTTGTACCTTGCAGGGTAATCAACATAAAGGCCATAATTATTCCCTGATGAAGCGATGATAATAATATCCTCTTGCAATGCTTTCTTAATTACAGTTTCTAAGCGTTTATTATTACTATGTGTACCTAAACTAATATTTATTATGTCTACGGATTGATTCATTGCCCATTCTATACCGTTTATTAACTGTTCAATGTCACCATTTCCCTTTTCGTTTAGGACCTTTACATCATAAATTTCAATACTCTCGTTTCTAAAATTGTTGGTCACGATAGACGCTATGGCAGTTCCATGACCATAATCATCTTCAACCGGCAACTCAGTGTCAAAGGTATTGAATCTTTTCACAACGTTAAAGTCGTTATTGATTCCGCTATCAAGAATAGCTAGTTTAATTGTGGAGTGACTTTTCTTTATATTTGTAGTGTTGTCACTTGGATTAACAAAACTAGTATTTAGATATGCAAATATAAAAGAAATTAGAGATATAAATAATAGAGGAAGTATAAAAGTAAGCCTCTGGTTCATTGTTTTTTCCCTTCTTTAAATTTCATAAAGTTAAATTCATACGTTGTTTCCTTTAAAATTATCCTCCCTTATTTAAAAGTAATTTTTGAACTGTTTACTAGCTTTTAATTTTATTTAATAAAAGTAAACCCAACCTTAACCCAACCTTAAATAAACCTTAAACCTAAATTTTGTTTAGCGTTTTCATGATAAAATATGAAGATAGATTTAGATAGACCAAGGAGTACACATATGCGAAAGAAGATATATATTGCAGAAGACGATAAAGAAATAAACCAGTTGCTTTCCCTCCATTTAAGAAAGCAAGGATATCAAGTAAATCAGTCTTATAGTGGAGAGGAAGTTTTGGAAAAAATGGAGGAAAATCCATCACCTGCACTTCTTATTTTAGATTTAATGATGCCAGGGATGGATGGCTTGCAGGTTATTAAACGGGTGAGGGAACAATCAAAAATCCCTATCATGTTGTTGACAGCAAGAGGAACAGATAACGATAAAGTAATAGGACTCGGTTTAGGGGCGGATGATTATTTGGTAAAACCATTCAGCATGATTGAACTTATTTCAAGGGTCCAAGCATTGATTCGAAGAAGTACGGATTATGGAAAAATAGAGCAGGAAATTATTATTCAAAATGGGGACTTAGAGTTTCATACAATCAACCAAGTCATCACCAAAAACGGATTGGCTCTGGCATTGAAGCCGAAAGAAACTCAGCTACTATCCATTTTAATGAAAAACCCGAACCGTCTGTATACTAAAGCACAATTATATGAGTTAGTTTGGAACATGGACTATTTAGGAGACAGCAATACTATTATGGTTCATATCAGTAGAATAAGGGAACAGATTGAACCAAATCCCAAATCACCGACCTATATTAAGACAATAAAAGGGTTGGGGTACCGGATGGTAAAACATGAAAACTAGAAAACTACTTACCCTCACTAAGAAAAAAGACATCCCTATCAAAAGACAATTTTTAGTGAACTATACACTATTATTTATCATTCTCTTATTAATTGGTGTCGTGACTTTGATTGCCAATACTCTTTATGTTGAGTCAATGTACGAGGATGTAGATCAAGAGTATTTGCTAGAATTATATGAAGATATAGAGTTGGAAGGTCTGGAAGAGGCCTTTTTAAATCATGAGTTTCCTGATCATGCATACCTTGAAACCATTAGTAAGAACTACACTGTAGTTCAACAATATAACAGTCCCAATGAAGCTGGCTATCAATATGAACTTAATGATTTCCTTATTGAAATAGATCATTATGACACAGATCTCTTTATTCCAGATAACGGTGAATACTATCTATTATTGTACTTACCGGTAGAAAGATTTTTTCTCGATGTTTTCTTGTTTACTGTTCTCTTTTTCACGATTTGTTTACTGTTTATTTTACGTTGGTATGTAAAACGGACTTCCACCCAAATTATCGAGCCGGTTGAAAAGCTTCTGAACGGTGTGGATAGTATTACAAAAGGTAACTATGAAACAGAAATTCAATTTCAGGCAAATAGGGAGTTGAATCAACTAAAGGAGAATATTAATAGGATGGCTGCAAAAATAGGAGAGGAAATTAGCTTGAAAGAGCGTTCTGAGTTGCTGAGAAAACAATTGATTCTAGACATTTCTCATGACTTAAAAACGCCACTTATGAATATTCAAGGGTATGCAGAAACTTTATCCCAATTTCCTTCTCTCAGCCACGAAGAGCGACAACAATATTCTTCCATTGTGATAGCTAATAGTACAAAAGCCAATCGTCTCATTCAAGATCTATTTGACCTGTCTCAGCTGGATATGGGAACGAGCAGAATCTCCTTGGAAAATCATAACCTGACAGAAACATTTAGAACGATATTTTCTTCTTTTGTGGACGAGCTTGAGGCAAAAGGCATTCACTACGATGTGGAAATCCCCGATGATTTGATGACAGTGAAACTGGATGTTCATCTTTTCGAAAGGGCACTAACCAATATTCTTCATAATTGCATAGCTTATGGAGGTAAACTCCTTGCTGTTTCGTTAAGGGAAGATGACAAACAGGCTATTCTTACTATAGAAGATAAGGGGATAGGAATTCCTAAAGATTATCATGAGAAAGTGTTTGAGCCTTTTATCCGCGTGGATGAATCCCGCAGTACATACACTGGAGGAACAGGACTTGGGCTGGCCATCGCACAAAAGATTATTGCACAGCATCATGGAATCATTCAAATAGATCCGGACTACACAGAAGGATGCCGCTTTGTGATTATTTTCCCGTTAAGTGCAGAAAGCTGACTTGAAAGCTTTTTCTGAAAAAAATAATTAATAGACCAATTTATAAAGGAATCCAAGGTTCGATGTATAATGTATTAAAGAGAGCGTTTGACATGAGCCATCATGGAGGAGAAGCATGAAGATTCTTATTTCACAATTGGATTCCAGTAAACTGACAGACCAGCAGATGACAGACCTGCTTTTTAGTAATATAAAAGACGACAACAAAAGTGGAGAATGCATTTTTGTGGCAGGCAGCAGCAGGGCGGTGGAGTACCGCTTACCACCAGCGGTTCAGCTTTATAAGGAAGGAAGAGCCGGCAAGATTTTGTTTTCTGGTGGAGTCGTTTGGGATGATACCGGTTTGACAGAGGCCCAGAGGCTTGCCGAAAAAGCCATGGAGCTTGGGGTTTCGGCCAATGATATCCTGATTGAAAACCAGTCTCTCCACACAAAGGAAAACGTACTCGCGTCCCTGTTGGTATTGGACAGAGCTTTTTATCTACATAAAATTAACCGCCTACTTGTAGTGACAAGCCATTACCATATGAGGCGGATAAACCTTACGCTTCAGACCTATATGCCGGATTGGATCGACTATTCCCTATGTCCGATCAACGATAAGTCCACAAGGGAAGAAAATTGGTCCCTCAATCCACATGGCAGGCAAAGGGTGGAAGCGGAGTCGGCCAAGCTGATTAGTTATGTGAAACAGGGAATCATCATAGATCAAGAACTGGAATTTACAAATTACCCATAAGCAAGAACATTTTATTTAGCATCAGGAGGTACACATTGAAAAAGAACGTTTCATTTCAATTTCCAATCGAAAAACAAGATTACACGGAACTCTTCCGATACATGCCGTATTTTAAATCGATTTTCAAAATGGCCACTGTAGGGAACTTGGTTGCACTGGTCCTATTTTGTGGGTACAACATTATTGCCAATCTTCAAATCTCACAAGATGGTACACAATTTCTTATTTTAAATATTGTCACCGTGGTTATTGGATTCGTCATGTACTATGTCATCCTTTTCTTGATCCGTTTATTTTTCAGGAAAATTATTGAGAATAGAAGTAACAAACTCCATACGTTATATTTCGATGCTAATTCTACTCATCAAGTTGGCTTTGACTCTCGTTTTGATGCCTTTGTAATCGGAAAAGAAAAAGTGAAGATTCCAGCAGATCCGTCATTAACAGTTATTGAAACAGAACGGAATTATCTCTTCTATGTAGGAAAGGGAAGAGGAAAAGAGGAGAAGTTCCTCCTTGCAAAAAGTGGATCACCTGATCATGCGTTAAAACTGGAACGCGTACTACATATGTTATCAGAAAAAGGAATTACCGTTCAAACAGCAAAACCAATCTAATACTACCGGTTTTAAAAAATAGCAGAAACCAATCTAGGCGTTTTTTCATACTATGTTGTTGAGGTGAAATTATGGCTAGAGTAAAGTTTACGGAATCAGATGTAGCGTTAGTGGCAAGGATGATGAGAGCGGAAGCAGAAGGTGAAGGCAAGCAGGGTATGCTCTATGTAGGAAATGTTATAACCAATCGTGCTGTAGCCGATTGTTTGGACTTCAAAGAAGTAAGAACCATTCCTCAAGTCATCTATCAAGTGCAGGGAGGAAATTATTCCTTTGAAGCGGTCCAAAAGGGTAATTTATTTTATAACAGGGCAAGATCGGTTGAAAAAAACTTAGCTAGAAAGACGTTGACTTCTTGGCGAGAGCATCCAGCAAAATACGCTTTATGGTATTTCAATCCTTATGCACCATGTCCTCCAACTTGGTATAATCAACCTTTTGCCGGCCAATTCAAGCAGCATTGTTATTACGAACCAATTGCTGGTACTTGTGCAAGTGTTTATAGTTGACAAAATATTATTACTTATTAGGGAACTCATTGGCAACTTTGGTGAGTTCTTTTTTTATTGATTTGGCAGCATGCATCATTAAAACTGGTTAAACTGTCTAATAGAAGGCGTCTAATCGCCCGAAGTCCCATCCAAACTGGCTGAACTGTCTAATAGAAAGCGTCTAATCGCCCGAAGTCCCATCTAAATTAGTTGAACTGTCTAATAGAAGGCGTCTAATCGCCCGAAGTCCCATCTAAACTGGTTGAACTGTCTAATAGAAGGCGTCTAATCACCCGAAGTCCCATCTAAACTGGTTAAACTGTCTAATAGAGACGGCAGCTTAGGTTAGTACGCTCTAATAATACAGAATATTATAATAAATGAAACTTTTATAGATGTAAAATCGTATCTATATATAACTCGAACGAGAAGAAAGGGGCACCTCACATGATCTGGTTATTCATCATCGTACCAATAGTGTTACTTATCACAATCACCATCTTCATGGATAAAAAGAATAAAGGAATGAACCATCCGCCAGATGTGAACAGCGGCAATCAAAATATTGAATCGGAAACAACCAGATATCAATTCAATCAATATAACAATCATGGTGGAGGAAGCGATGGCGGGGGTTCGAACTAATATGGATAATGCTAACCAGGAAAAACATGAAAACCTGAAAATCTTGAAGGCTTCCAAAGACCGTTTTGGAAGCCATCTTAAGCTTGAAGCAAAGGTTGCTGATGGGACTGTTGTAATCAGGTGGGGTCTTGATGACGTTGATTATTTAAAAATTAGAGATGTCGTTAAAAATAATTATTTTGATACCTTAGAATCCGGGTATCATTATGAGTTACTCCCCTATATTGGAGTTAGCCTCGATAAACCAAATGGTAAACCAACATTCCTTGCAAACCTCCGTTGTGTACAGGGCCAAAAGGCGGCAAGAATTGAATTGGAATGCTCAGAGAAGTTTGCCGGGAATATAGAGTGGTTTAAAAAGGATGTTAGGTGTATAAAAGATTTGGAGCATCTGGAATGGGAGAAGTTTGAAGAATGAACGCTTGTTTTACAATTAAATTATCAATAATTAGAGGGGAGTTCTGTAAGCTTCCTTACACTAATCAATGATTTTCATTTGTTTCAAATTCCCAAACACAATCCCACCTAAAATAAGTGCAACCCCAGTCCATTGGTACATACTGATTTGTTCTGATAATACAAAAGCCGACATGATTACTGCGACAGGGAGCTCGGAGGCTGTTAGGATCGTTCCGAAGCTTGGTCCCACATGCGGCATACCAATGGAAAAGAGTAGAGGGGGCAGCACTACTCCAAATATACCTAGAACTAACCCATAAGGAGCTATTCCTATTACGGTTGGAAAATCGACTAAAAATAGTGGGGGAAACAAGATAAAATTAATAAGCAAGCAACCGGTGGAAAGAAGGGCACTTTTTTGAATCGCAGGGATTTCTTTGCCAATGATTCCACTCAAAAAAATAAAAATAGAAAAAGTAAAAGCAGAAAGTATTCCCCAAATCGCACCTTGCCATGAAATGGACTCTATACTTTCTCCCAAAAATCCGGCTGCCAAAATGGATCCAGAAAGTAAGACCACAATCGATAGAATCTTACCTGTTGAGGGACGCTTCTTATAAAACATCCATTCAATCAATGTGCCTATCCAGATAAATTGAAACAGACAAATGATAGCCAGGGAAGCTTCAAGCGTTTGCAAGGATTGGTAGTAAAGCAATCCTGTTAACCCCATTGGTATCCCTGCTAACACAAGCTTCAATGTTTGAATGACATGTAATTTTTTCTTTTGGATAAATAAATAAACAATCCAAATAATGAAAGTACCAACTAGCACCTGGCTACCTGTTACCTCACTCATGGAATAACCGGCAGCATAAGCAAGCTTCACGAATGTAGATAAGATCCCAAGGCAGCAACCTCCTAAAAATACAATCAACGCATAATGCCAAGTCTTCATATAATTTACCTTCTTTCCATGATTTGTTTGAAGAAAAATACAAAAAAGCCACACAACTGTCCGAAGACAATCGTGTGGCGAAAATAGAGTTATCTCTAGAAAAATCCACATAAAACAATTTTATTATTAGATTTACAAACCAAATTATACTGGAATGATTGCTCCGTTGCAATGGAACATTTTTTGTTTTCAGAACAACACATTAAAAGTTGTATTTCCATCAAATTAGGAGCAGAGTTGGAAGTAACAGGAGGGGACGGAAAAGATGAACTTTAAAAATTCAATATCAGATACAAAGTTGAAAATGGTCCAATTAGAAAGAGAACTGACGAGGCTGGAAAGTTTAAAAAGAGGGGAAGATGTCGATAGGTTACATGACAGATTATTAAGAATAAATAAGGATATAGATGGGTTGATTCTTGAAGCAAATAAGAAAACAGGCAGAGTAAAAGATGGAATGGTGGTTTGAAGTAGGTTTTAGGATGACCTTCTAAATTGTGTAAACGTACATAAGTTTTACTATTACGTAAACATAGTGGAGGGACATATGAATACGGTAAATCAAATCAACGAGAAACTAAAGGATATGATAAGTAATCTACTCAGCGTACAATCGGACAATGGTGCCTGGAACTTTTGCTTTGAAGGAAGCATCATGACAGATGCGTATATGATTATCTTAATAAGAACTCTTAAAATTACAGATGAGGAAATATTGGTAAAAGATTTGGTAGAGCGGATAAAGTCTAGGCAATCGCCGAATGGAGCCTGGAAAGTGTACCCTGATGAGGATGGAGGAAACCTGAGTGCCACAATAGAGGGGTACTTTTCTTTGTTGTTTTCAGGATACGTTTCAAAAGAAGCTATCCATATGAAAAAAGCGGAGAGCTTCATAAGAGAAAATGGAGGTCTTACAAAAAGCGATTGGTTGACGAAAATGATGCTTGCTTTAACAGGTCAGATCAAATGGCCAAGTATCATAAAAATAATCCCCATTGAAATCATGTTACTTCCAAAGTGGTCCCCCTTTTCCATCTATCAGCTTGTCGGGTATGCAAGAGCACACTGGATTCCAATTCTTATTTGCAGTAACATGAACAAATCGTTTGTTACACCTCAAACCCCAAACATATCGCAACTTCAAGAACGACTAAGTGATTCTGAAAATGAACGGATATTAGAAGAAATGAAGAATCTACAGCTTTATCTTAAAAAAGCCTTAAAAAAACTTTCAGCATCGCCTATCGTCCTCAAGGAAAAAGCTTTTACGAAAGCGGAAGACTATATTATCAAGAGAATCGAAGAAAATGGGACCATGTATAGTTATTTCAGTGCGAGTTTCTTTATGGTATTCGCCCTTCTTACACTAGGTTTCAATAAAAAGCATTCTCTCATCAGCAACGCCTTTCAGGGGATGAAATCCTATCTCTGCAGAAATGCTGACCAAGTATTTATTCAAAATTCCCCCTCCACCGTATGGGACACGGCCCTGCTAACAGCAGCTTTACAACAGGCTGGAGTCCCTCATCATCATGCTTCCATCATGAAAGCAAACAATTATCTTTTATCTAGGCAACATCAGAAATACGGGGATTGGTCCATCAAAAATCCAAACGTCCCTCCAGGCGGATGGGGTTTCTCGGATATAAATACCTTTGTTCCTGACAATGATGACACGACTGCTGCTTTAAGGGCTATTACCCCATTAGCAAGAACTGAAAATCATGTCAAAGAAGCATGGAACAAGGGAGTCGAATGGGTCCTGACTATGCAAAATGATGACGGTGGCTGGTCGGCCTTTGAAAAGAATACGGATAACTATCTTGTGTCTTTCATTCCTTTTAAATATGAAGAAAGGGTGCTTTTTGATCCTTCGACAGCTGATTTAACAGGAAGGACCTTATATTTTTTAGGGGAGTATACGACCATTCCTCAGGAGTCTGAAATTTTTCACAAAGCAAAAGAGTGGTTCCACAACAATCAAGAGGCGAACGGGTCGTGGTATGGAAGATGGGGGAATTGTTTTATTTATGGGACTTGGGCTGCCATTACAGGCTTGAGGGCTATCGGCGTATCGAGTGATGATCCGATAATAAGCCGTGCTGTAAAATGGCTACTTTCCATTCAAAATGAGGATGGCGGCTGGGGTGAATCGTGTGCAAGTGATATTAGAAAACGCTATATTCCTTTACACGAAAGCACTCCTTCTCAAACTGCCTGGGCATTAGATGCACTAATCACTGCATCAGACACTCCTATTCCCAACATAGAATTAGGAATGCAAGCACTATTAAGCTTACTAGAATCGGATGATTGGAGAAGCACGTATCCTACAGGTGCAGGAATCCCCGGTGGGTACTATATTCACTATCACAGCTATAAGTATATCTGGCCATTGCAAACGCTTAGCCATTATAAGAATAAATATGACTTGTAAACAGCATGATGTAAGTATGTAAGGTGATTCTAATAAACGGAATCATCTTTTTTCTTTGCTCACACTTTATTCACATTTTTGGAGTAAAATAAGGGTTAGTATTTCTAATTAGGAGTGTTACGGATGAAGAATCCTTTTATTATAATCGCGGCATTACTTGCAGTGGTCTTAACGGCATGTACAAGTTCTGAAATTGCATTGCCGAAAACGGAGAACGCAGAGTCGGTTATCTATGTGAGTCATCTGAAAGAGAATGCGTTAACGGCATTGAATCTTTCTACAGGGAGTCAAGAGAAAGTGAGTCTCCCTTTTACATTTTCGTCGATTGTGGAGATGGAACCAGGGATAATCATGGCTTCTGTCAAGGAAGAAGAAAGCCTTTATGAGATTAATACAATGGAGAATACAATTACCGAATTTATGGATATAGAGGAGGGAGTTCTTGAACTACTCTATGACAAAGATAATAAATTGCTTTATACCCTCTATGGAAAGAGCAGTAAATTACAAGTGATTGATCTAGAAAAAAAAGAGGTTGTTCAAGTGGCGAATGTGGGGGAGTACCCGTCTAAGATGATTAAGGATGGGGAGAGGATTTTTGTACTTGCGGCCGGAAGTGGTGAAGTATATATCATGGATACACATAAATATGAGATAAGCCATTCATTTTCGGTAAATGAAAGGCCAGAAGGATTGCATTTTGACGGGAAATATATTTGGATAGGTGGCCATGGTGCGACTGGTGAAATCAATGAGAAGGTATTCGCTTATGACCCGCAAACTGGTGAAGAAATTCTTGCAAAGGAAACGGGGCTTATGCCAATCCAGATTTCTCAGATTGCTGATACTTCATCCATTTACGTCCTTAGCCACGGAGATCACAGTTTGACGAAATTAAACAAGGACACCTATGAGGTGGAAAAGAAAATTAATGTTGCTGATAATCCTAGCTACATGATTGCCAATGGATCAAACTTGTATGTCTCAAGCCTTGATGGCGATGAGGTGACGGTCCTTGATCAGGATAGTTTGGATATTATAGAGGAGTATGAAGTATCGAATGGTCCCTTTTTACTATTTAAAGGAGGCGATGGAGAGTGAAGAACGCCTTTCAAGTACTAGTGGTGGATGATGAAGCAGATATGAGGGAAATGCTTCATATCTACTTGAATAAAGAAAGCTATCGAGTTCTACATGCTGAGAACGGTGAAGAGGCACTAGACCTACTTTATGATCATGAGGTGGATTTGATCATTCTGGATGTAATGATGCCGGTCATGGATGGTTTTACTGCCTGTAAAAAAATCCGTGAAAAGTACATGATGCCGATCCTGATGCTGACGGCTAAAAGTGATGAATGGGACAGGGTCAGAGGGCTAAAGCTTGGTGCGGATGATTATGTGATGAAGCCATTTAGTCCAAAGGAGCTTCTAGCTAGAGTAGAAGCACTGCTCCGCCGTTCCAATCAGTCCTTTTTTGATGTGGTTTCCAATTCTGAGATTACCGTTCAAAAGAGTGCTAGGCAAGTGCTTGTTGGGGGAGAAAGGATCAACCTTGCAAGAAGGGAATATGACTTATTACTTTTTTTGATGGAACATGAAGGCAAAGTGTACACAAGAGAACAACTTCATGATGTTATTTGGGGATTGGATACGGAGAAAGGTTCGTATCGCACCGTTGATACTCATGTGAAGACATTAAGGTTCAAGCTAAAAGATGCAGGAGCCAAAATAAAAACGGTCTGGGGAATTGGGTATAAATTTGACGGTGAAGAGGCATGAAGCCTTTATCCATCCGGAATAAAATTTGGCTTACCATCATCTCTGTATCCGTACTGACCATCCTCTTGATGGGTGGCGTTTCTTATTATCTATATCAAACATTGTACATTGAAAAACAGACAGAGATGTTATTGAAGCAAGGGCGAGCGTTGGAAGGTGTTTTTTTCGAAGAAAGCAGGGAGACATTTTCAGACCGGATATACTGGTTAGAGGTTAGCTCGGAAACTTCTATCATTTACACTGATGATCCAATGCAACTTGCAAGTGGAGCACCATTTGATTCTTTTGCAGAGGAGAATCTCATCACCTTTAGTGAGAGGCAGGAATTGCTGAAGGGGGAGACATTGACCTTTACGAAATTCCATACCGGACTGAATCAGGAAATTCGTGCGGTTGTCATCCCTCTGATTGTGGATAATAGACTGGAAGCTGTCATTTTCCTTTATATGCCATTAACGGCCATTGTTGAAGCCTTTCAGCCAATAAGAAATTTACTTTTAGTGGGGATGTTTCTTTTGATTGTCCTCCTTACCTTTGTCGGAACGAAAATGACGAATCGAATTGTACAACCAATAAAGCAAATGGAAAAAGTGGCAAAAGATATTGCGAAAGGGGATTTTTCTAAAACGCTTTCTATAAAAGGCGAGGATGAAATCGCGAGTCTTGGCAGGTCCATCAATACAATGTCAGCCAATCTTGATGAGGTGGACAGGAGCAGGCGTGAATTTTTGGGCAATGTATCCCACGAATTAAGGACGCCAATTAGCTATTTAAAAGGATATAGTGAAGCATTGGATGAAGGGATTATAACCACTGAGAAATACGCAGAGACTGTTCGGAAAGAAACCGACAGGATGAATCATCTTGTACACGATCTTTTGGATCTTGCCCAGTTGGAGGGAGACTCTTATCCGATTAATAAGGAACCAGTCATATTGGCGGAACTCGTAAAAGAGGTGCTCGATCGCTTCCAATTAAAGCTGAAACATAAGAATTTACTAACCGAAGTCCAGCTTAATGAAGAAGTAGTTGTGATTGGTGATTACGAGAGACTTGATCAGGTCATCGATAATCTTTTGAGCAATGCTATCAAATATACCCTTGAAAATAGGACGATTCGAATTTCTGTCGTAGAGGCGAGAGGTAAGGGAGTCATTAAAATCGAGGATGAAGGTATAGGAATCCCAGAAGAGGATGTTCCGTACGTTTTCGAAAGGTTTTACCGGGTAGAAAAAGCCCGGACAAGAAAAAGCGGTGGCACCGGTCTTGGGCTATCCATCGTGCAACAGATTATAAACAAACATGATGGTAACATCGTGGTTGATTCTAAGCTTGGTTTAGGCACCGCAGTAACGGTCGAAATACCGTTGTTTATTTTTCACTAATCCTTCATTCTTTTTTCACAATTGACCATCAGAATATAAGCATACGAAGATAAAGTTGAAGGAGTATGCTTATGGAAAATACAACCAAGCAAGAAAAGGGTAAAAATCAGACCAGAAATGGCCTCTACCAAACCATGTGGAGATGGCACTTTTACGCTGGGATTATTTTTGCTCCTTTTTTAATTATTTTGGCATTCAGTGGAGCCGTTTACTTATTTAAGCCTCAGATTGAATCTTATATCTATAAGGATTTTTATTTTGTGGAAGAAACAAGCGCAGCAACTTTGTCTGTCAATGCGCAGGCCGAACAGGTAAAGGAAGAATATCCGAGTGCCTCTCTTACCGCAGTGTCGGTTTTTGATGACGAGGAACGTACTACCAAGTTTGCAACTATGCAGGACGGTAAAGCTGTCAGTGTTTATGTAGATCCATACACAGGAAAAGTGTTGGGGGATATGCCTGTTGAAGAAGAACTGATGACCATCTTCATGAAACTGCATAGCGAACTGATTGTCGGCGGGACGGCTGCCAACCGCTTAGTGGAACTTGCAGCTTGTTGGGCTATCATTCTAATTTTAACCGGACTGTATATTTGGTGGCCGCGCAACCGTGCCTCCATTTGGGGGACGGTTCTTCCAAGAGTAAGAAGCAAAGGCCGGGTGTTCTGGCGTGACATGCATGCGGTACCAGCATTCTGGCTGTCCCTTGGGCTTTTGATGTTGATTTTGACTGGACTGCCATGGTCCGGTGTGATGGGAGAGCAAATTAACCGGGTGGCAACTGCGACGAATACCGGTTATCCAGCATTCTCTTTTAGCTTTGGACCTAAGCCTGAATCGGTAGCGGTGACAAAGGATGTTGCCGAAGATGTCCCTTGGGCTTCTGAAAATGTTCCAGTACCTGCATCAGTAAATAATCAATATGTCCCTTTGACTCTCAATGACGCAACGGGCATTGCAGAAATGAAAGATATCCAAAAGCCGTATACCATTTCCATGCCACAAGGGGAAACGGGAGTGTTCACTATTGCTACCTCTCACTCCAGACCATTTGATAATGCTACGCTGCATGTGGATCAATATAGTGGAGCTGTGCTGACAGATGTCAGGTATGAAGATTATGGATTTATGGGGAAAGCAATCACGCTTGGAATCGCCCTTCATGAAGGGAAATTATTTGGTTTGGCGAATCAACTGCTTGGGTTGCTACTTTGTATAGGTTTGATAGGAATGATGGTAAGCTCTCTTATTATGTGGAGAAAAAGAAAACCTGAGAATGGGTTAGGTGCTCCAGGTCGAAATGTAGATATCAAGATTAAAAGGGCCGTTACCATAATTATGTTGCTTCTTGGACTTATCATGCCATTGGTCGGGATCTCCATCATTGTGGTGCTCTTATTAGATAAGCTTGTATTTGTAAGAATAAAACGTTTAAAAGCCTGGTTAGGGTAAGAAAGGTGTCGTGGTAGAAATGAAGAAATTACTGCTGATTGTTGTTCCGGCTTTATTATTGATGGTAGGGTGTACAAGTGCCCCTGAAGAAGAAACTTCGTTGGAAATCGTGGAGGTTACAATGGAACTTCCAGAGAACGTGAAAGAAGAAGCGGAAGTTGTGGTCAAGACCCTTGTAACCCAAGGGGAGGAAAAAGTGGAAGATGCCAAAGAAGTGCAGATAGAGATTTGGAATGTGGAAAAAGGGAAAGAAAACAGTGTCCTGCTTGATGCAGAGCATATGGGTGATGGCGTTTATGAAGTGAAGCACTCCTTTGATGAAAAGGGAGTATATCGAGTTCAGTCTCATGTAACTGCACGTGATATGCATGTGATGCCTACTAAGCAAATGGTCGTTGGCGATATGAGTCAGGATGAAATCGACACTATTTTGGAAAGTGAAGTAGAAGAGGAAGAACATGATGATAGTGGGGACAGTGGACATCATCATTAAAGGAATCGAGGGGACAGGCACGTTGACCCACATTAAAAATGTGGGTCGCGGTGCCTGTCCCCTAAATTTTTTTCCATTCTTGTAGGAATAATTGAATTCTTTTCAAGAGAAATACTTTACTATGTTAATAGAACATAGTGAAGGAGGACAACTTACATATCTAATATTTAATATTAATCTCTAATCCTAGCAATCAATCGTTGTCGTAGCTGCTGTTTGATTTGAACAAGTCATTCAAAAAATTATTGTGGTTGGGAGAGATGGAAAGATGGTTAAAGCGTATCAGAAGATGTTGGCTTTTAGTTTCACTTTGATGCTTGGGATGGTTTTGTCTTTGGTCGCAGCGGAAGAGGCGTCTGCTTATAACTGGACTAGGACCTTAAGTGAGGGTTCAAGTGGTGGGGATGTAAGAGAGTTGCAGATTCGGGTAGCAGGCTGGGCAGCTGATTCACCGCAACAGACAGTCGTAAGTGTAGATGGTCAGTTCGGAGCGGGAACAAAGGCGGCAGTCATCCGATTTCAGCGTGCTTACGGGTTGCCGGCGGATGGAGTAGTAGGACCACAGACACAAGCAAAGTTAAATGAATTAGAATCACCAAATGGAACAAAACACTTCAGTTACAGCGAATTTTATTCTAAAGACGGAAGCGGGTTTAATGGCGGTAATGTTTCGGCAGCAACTGTGCAAGAGAATGTGCGTCGTATGATGTACAAGCTTGAGGCGATCCGCGTGAAAATTGGAAACCGTCCAATGAATGTCAACTCCGGTTTTAGAAGCATCTCTCACAACCGCAATGTCGGCGGAGCTTCCAACAGCCAGCACACTTATGGGATTGCGGCAGACATCAGCGTATCTGGTGTGAGTACTACCACTGTTCGCAATGCTGCGAAAAGTTCAGGGTTTAGTGGGATCTACAGCGAAGGCAGCTTTACCCATATGGATAGCCGGGTTGAGTATCCTTATGGCACACAGTCTTGGTGGTGGGAATAAGAAAAAAGGGAGCTTATCAAAAGGATAAGCTTCTTTCTTTTACCCTTTTATAGTTGATTGATAGGCTTCTGATACTAACAATTGATCTTCTACCAGAATATAGGGGTGAGTTTCTAATAGAATTTTTCTAAGATAATCCGGCATTTTGGCGCCCTCATAAGCACAGACCAATGGAAAATCCAGTTCGTTAACGGCTTCATCCACTATGCGTTCAAGATCCTCAATAATATGCAACGGGCCCTCCATCGTTGCCCACTCTACATGTGCCCACGAGCGGAACAGCAGCTTTTCCTCAACCAATGGCTGAACGGTCTCGGTAAAGTAGTTATATATTGCAGGGGGATGATAACTTCCACTAGAAAAATAGAAATCAAAATTGTTAACCCATATAACTAACTTCATTTGTTCCTCTGATAAACGAGTGATCAGCTTCTTATAAAGCGTTTTGTAAATTCTTTGATTCTCAATCAAAATAACATATTCTCCAGCGGATACTCCTGATTGGACAAAATCTACTAGCTTTTCTATGTATTGCTCATTAACATCATAGGAATAAAGAACATGGATATTTCTTTCCTCTGTAAACAAATCATTCATTCTGCTTTTCAAGTGAATCACCCCTTCATCATTTTTTTCTGTCTTTCTATTATTTTACTAGAAATCCTTTAGAAAAGCGATGAACGAAAGAAAAGGGTTGTATGTTGTACAAGCTTGAGGTGATCGCATACGGTACACAGTTTTGGTGGTGGGAATAATTCTAAAAATATATGAAAAGAGCGTATATCCATAAATCGGATATACGTTCTTTTTTACTCTACATCTACAAGCGGTTTGTATTGTTCTGATGTAATGAAACCTTCTTCTAATAAAATATATGGGTGAGTTTCGTATAGTATGGTTTGAAGTTGTTTTGGCATTTGCTCTGCTTCGTATGCACAGATTAAAGGGAAAGACAGACTTTTTACTTTTTCATCTGCAGTTCGCTCGATGTCTTCTATTAAGTGAAGTGGATCGCCTACAGAAGGCCACTCTACATGTGCCCATGTTCGAAAAGAGAGGTTTTTATCCAAATAGGGTTGTACCATTCTGTTGAAATAATCTAATATTGCGGGAGGTTGATAGCTACCGTTTTTAAAATAGAAATCAAAGTTGTTCACCCGATGAATAAATTTAAGCTGCCCAGCGGTTAAACGGCTACTCAATTCTCTATGAATCATACGATAATTACGCTCATTTTCAATGAGAATGACGTTTTCTTCGTCCATTATGCCATTTATCACAAAATCTACAACTGTATTTATGTAATTTTTCAATCCAACATAAGGATAGAGTACATGGATACTTCGACGTTCCTCAAACAGTTGATACATTTTGCTATGCAAGTAAATCACTCCTTAGGATGGCAGCATCTATTAATATATTTATCTTACTTGAAAATTGAATAGAAAGCGAAAAATAATTGTAAATATAAGAGAAGGAAATACAACCCACTTTATGGAAATGTATAAAGTATTATTTTAATGGCTGAAAAAGGAGGAAACATTTATGCCAGTTGCAGTTTTAGTATTGATTTTGTCATTAGTTATTGGTGTCGTACTAAGCCGTAAATATGATGATAAAGCTTTAATCATTTGGGGAATTATCACGATGCTCTCCATTGCTCCATTTTTCAGCTGGATTGTTGCAATGCTTGTTGCGGTAAGTGTAGGGGATGGATTTGCAGGGGTTGCGGTTATGTGGTTAATGGTTCCAATCTTATTTTTAATAGGAGTAGGGATGTTAGGTGCTGGGGTGTACAAGAAGGTGACAGGGGAGAACTTATAGGGGGAATGGAGATGAAAAATGAAAAACATCGATAAAAGAAACCGTTTGGATGAATCACCTTTTAGCTACCGCATATCCAAAGACAATACCGTCTTCCTGGATTATGAAAATCGACAAGTGAAAATTCTAAAAGGAAAAGAAGCGAATAAATTTCTTGAGCGGATGGAAGCTGCAGAGGATGATAAAGCAGAGCAATTGATCATGGCAAAAATAACTGGGAATTTTAAAAGAGGCAATGAGAGAAGCGTAAGAGAATGAGCTACAGAGGGGGATGTGTGTCATAAAGACCAAATCCATTATAAGTAGAGTTTCATTGGGCATCGGCTACTTACTAGTCGCACTTTTCATTCTTGAAATCATCGGAGAATTTTCATCTACCATAGATGGTGTTTATTATACTCTTGGAATCCCATGGAGATATCCGATGTTTATTGCGATTATATCATTTGCAATTGCTCTCTTTCTAGATAATGGGACGAGAAAGTATGGAATGATTGGTTTTATCATTCTTGGCTTAATATTTTTATTTATCGCAGTGATGATTGTCGTCGCGATTGTAGTCATGGGGATAGCAGGGGGATAACCCTTAAATCCCGGAACTTTTTTCTGAATAGTATGATATAGTAATATTTGTAAAGAGAAAAGCGGCATCGGGAGCAGTTCCGATGCTTTTCTTTTATGTGTTGAAAAAAGAAAAGGGTGGTCACATGTCTTCTTGGAAGTACCCCTTCTTATTGATTGCCGGAATTGGCATTTCTCATTTGGGGAGCTGGATTTACTTAATTGCACTAAATTTATCGATATTAAATATGACGGGTTCTGCAGCGGCGGTTGCGGGATTATACATAATCAGGCCTATCGCCATTTTACTAACCAATACGTGGGCGGGAAGTGTCATTGATAGGGTTAATAAAAGGAAGCTGATGATTTGGGTGGATGTTGCCCGTGGAGGACTAGTATTTCTCATCCCATTCATTGATTCACTCTGGGTAATATACGTTTTACTGCTAGTCATTAATATGGTCGGGGCATTTTTCGGACCAAGTTCTTCTGTATACATAACGAAACTTATACCGGTCAGTGAACGTAAAAGATTTAACTCGTTTATGAGCATGACGAGCTCTGGTGCGTTCCTTTTAGGTCCGGCAATTGCCGGTTTCCTCATCATGTATGTGAGTACAGACATATGTATTTTGATTAACGCAGTGACGTTTTTAGCATGTGCATTCTTTATTTTCTTGCTGCCGGATGTGGATGAGAAGGCTGAAAGAGTTCGGGAACCTATCCGACTGCAAACCCTATTGGGAGATTGGAACGTAGTCAAAGGTTTCACTAAGAGTGCAAGATTTTTCATCACTGTCTATCTCTTGTTTCAATTCGCGATGCTACTTGGATTCGCATTGGATTCGCAAGAGGTGACGTTCATCAAACAAGTCTTGGAGTTGTCCGATAAAGATTACGGGTTAATCGTAAGTTTAACGGGTCTCGGGGCCTTGGGCGGTGCGTTCGTTTCAGCTTTGGTGGCAAAAAGAGTGTCACTAAAGGTTTACTTAGGAGTCGGAATGCTGCTGACCTCTGTCGGATATGTAGCCTTTTATGCATCCTACGACTTTTTTACCGCAACGACTGCATTTGTTTTCCTTGGCTTTTTCATGGCATTTGCCAATGCAGGGTACGCAACATTTTTCCAAAACACTGTCCCTGTCAATATCATGGGGAGATTCGCTAGTATAACGGAAATGTTCCAAGGGCTAGTGCAGATTGCGCTAACTCTACTACTTGGCTTTGCAGCTGAGGTGTTCTCCCTGCAGTTTGTTTGTCTTATATTTTCGTGTGTTTCTACTTTGTTTGCTATAGGATTGTTAATTACCATTTTTAGACCATCGAAAGCAAGCTATTTTAGGGAAGAGGTATCTGTTTAAGGGGGATTATATTGACTAATTTGTATTTCATTAGACATGCGCATTCGACTTACACACCTGATGAATTAGAGCGACCATTATCTGAAAAAGGAAAAAAGGATGCCGAGAGAATTCTGGCTTTGATCCAACCAGACAGTATCAATGTCGTGGTTTCTAGCCCTTATAAAAGGGCAGTTCAAACTGTAGAAGGTGTGGCACAACAGTATAATCTGGAAATTAAAATTTTTGAAGAATTGAAAGAACGAACGTTGACAAATAAGCCTGCTCAAGATTTCACAGCGGCCATCACAAAAGTCTGGGAGGAGCCAAACTTCGCATGGGAGGGCGGTGAATCCAATATGGAGGCGCAGGCAAGAGGTGTGAGCGTCATTCTGCACCTATTGCAAAAGTACGAAGGAAAAAACGTGGTGATCGGCACACACGGAAACATCATGGTATTAATCATGAATCATTTTGACAAGCGGTTTGATTTTTCGTTTTGGAATGGGTTGGATATGCCTGATATCTATAAGTTAACGTTTGCCGGAGATGTGTTGGTTGGGGTAAGACGGTTGTGGGACTAAACAGCAAATCGAGCAAGGTGTGGGGGATAAATGTTTTTACATGCAGCGGTTGTTGGAAATGGTGAACCAATCGTATTTTTGCATACAGGTTTGCAGACGGGGATGACTGATTTTGAAGAACAACGGCTATATTTCGAGTCGGGGTATAAAGTGATTTTGCCAGACTTGAGGGGGCATGGGAAATCGGTGTCCAAAGAGCTCTCTAATTATTATGAAGATAGCGCGTCTGATCTAAATGATACGCTGGCTCATTTAGGAGTGGAATCTGCTTATATCGTTGGCTGTTCCATCGGTGCACTGGTAGGGCTGTTTTTCGCGAAAAGATTTCCTGAGAAAGTGAAGACTTTTACTCTTTCTGGGTTGATGCCGGAGAAACCTGCTAATTGGTCAGAGATACATGGGGTTATGGTGGAACAGCAAAATGCACTTTTAGAAAATGATCAAATTACAGCATACTTTGATCAGCTTCATGGGGATGGTTGGAGGGAGTTTAGTTTATCAAATTGTATGCGGAAGAAGATTCCTATCTCTTTGGAGAAACATCTGATTTGAGTGGGCTAGAGATGCCAACTTTGTTCAGGTAGGAGAGGAAAACGCGATTGAAGCGAAGGGTGCCGTCAAGGTCTATGGGTTAAGTAAGCTTTTCCACGTATCAGTCATACCGTTTGCCGGACACCTGGTTCATTCCGAGCAGCCGGAGCTCTATAACCAGACATTGAACGGGTTTTTGGAGAAATATAGTGTGGTTGGCGTAGATAAGTAGCCTTTAAGCGGAAGGAGAATACCTCCTCCTGATGAGGCAGCAGGGTGCTAGGGTGATATATCAAGAAATCTGGAAATATATCAATAATTTTCGAGATATATCAATAAAATTCAGGATATATCAAGAAATTCAGAGATATATCAAGAATTCTAGGGATTTATCAATAAATCAGCCAAGAGGGTGTGAAAAATTGAAAAAATCTGTCGCAGGGCCATCAGGGAAAGATAACAGTTAATTCAATAACGATACAACAAGGAGGAATAACCAATGGTACAAACAGAAAGAGTGACACCCAAACACATCATTTCGGCTGCGACGGTTGTTTTGAATGACAAGAATGAAGTCCTATTGATTAAAGGTCCACGCCGTGGATGGGAGATGCCTGGCGGACAAGTGGAAGAAGGAGAGTCTTTAAAGGATGCTTCTATCAGGGAAACGAAGGAGGAATCCGGAATCGATGTGGAAATCGTGAAGTTTTGTGGAGTTTTTCAGAATGTTAATGGCTCCATCTGCAACACGTTGTTCTTAGCAAAACCGATTGGAGGGACACCAACTACTTCACCGGAGAGTTTGGAAGTTGGTTTTTACCCTATAGAGCAGGCGCTAAAAATGGTCAGTTACAAGAATTTTAGGGAGCGGATTGAATATTGTTTAAAGGAAGAAATGATTCCTTTTTATATTGAGTTTTAACATCATATTGGAGTGATTGTCATGCAACCCATTAATCTTCAAGAAATACCAACAGAAATTAAAAATTATATTAACATACAATCTATCGCTTTCCCTCGTCAAGGTTGTACTTCGGATGTAGGCATCATCACTAGTGATCAAGGATGTTTTGCTCTTAAACGAACCAAAAAGCCACAGTTCAACGCTTGGCTAAAGAAAGAGATAATGGTTCTACGATGCTTGAAAAAGGAAACTTCATTGCTGGTTCCAAGGGTTGAAAAATTTGTTGAGCTAGAGGGTCAGTCTTGGGCGTTACTTGAGTATCTGGAAGGGGAAACGGTCAGGGCTGCGTTAACTAAAACCCATAATAAACGTATGCGGGAGGAAATATTAGTTAACTTCGGAAAAATAGTGTCTGATATCCATGCTACACCGTGTCCGGAAACCTTAAAGAACAAGAAAATTTGGTTGGGTGATATGCTCGATCAAGCAGTATACAATCTGCAAAACTACGAGGTGGATGGTTCGGAAGACTTGCTGGAACAAATCAAGAAAAACCGACCTAGTAATAGAAAACAAACCCTTATCCACGGTGACTTAACAATTGATAATGTACTAGTACATTACGGCGTGGTTACTGGAATTATTGATTGGAGCGGTGGAGCTTTTGGTGATCCCAGATACGATGTTTCTTTGGCTATTCGTCCAAAAAAAGCTGTATTTGACTGGGAAGGGGATAAGGTAAGTTTCTTTAAAGGCTATGGAGAATGCATCCTGACTGAAGGAGACTACAACTATTTTCTCGATTTATATGAGTACTTTTAAAAGGGGATGTGTGCAATGGACATTGGGGAGCCTATAGCTTCTGGAAATACTGCTAATATCTATTTGTATGAAAATCAAATCATCAAAGTTTTTAAAGAACATCTACCAAGTACGGAGCCAAACTATGAAGCACAAAAGCAAAGGTTTGCCTTTGAAAGTAATCTACGCGTCCCTAACATTCTGGATGTCAAAAAAGTGAATGGGAAACAGTCCATCATCATGGAATATGTGAAAGGAAAAACACTTGGTGAACTCGTGGCAGATAACATGGAGCAGTTAGAATTTTTTTTGGAAATGTCCATTGATATTCAGATGGATATCCATACGGTGCTTGCGGAGACGTTAGAGCCTATGCATGCAAGACTCCAACGGAAAATAGAGGCTGTTAAAGGATTGGATGAGAAAATAAAGATGTCGTTAGTAAAAAAATTATCTTTGATGACCGTTGAAAACAAGCTATGCCATGGGGATTTCCACTTTTATAACTTGATAAAATCAGGTGATGAGGTGTTCATCATTGATTGGGTTGATGCAAGTGCAGGTGATCCGCGGGCAGACGTTTGCCGTACATACATACTTTACACCCAAGTTTCAACGGATATAGCGGAGTTGTATTTGAAACTATATTGCGAGAAAAGTGGGTGTAGTCGAAAGGAAATACTCGAATGGGCACCAATCATTGCGGCAGCAAGACTTTCTGAAAATGTTGCAACAGAAGATTCGCATAGGTTAATGAAATACATAGTAATGGAGGAGCATAAGCATGAATCAAGCATCTTTAGAGTACTGGAATAATTATTGGAGTGGTCAAGAAATGCCGGAAAGAGTGACCGCATGGCAGTTCGGTGGTAGTCCGGACTATTTGGCACAATTAGTGATAGATGGGGTGAAAAAAGCAACCTGTTCTGGATATGTTTTTTATGAAGTGGAAAAGGAACCTCTACCTACAACAGAGGACTACAGTGTTGTTCTGAATAGTAAAGACGAACCTGTTGCCATTATTAAAACGGTGGATGTACAGATTATGCCGATGAACGAAGTGCCCGAGGAATTTGCGATTTCAGAAGGAGAAGGGGACCGTACATATCAATATTGGTGGAATGTTCATGTGGAATTCTTTACGAAAGAATTGCGTGAGATAGGGAGAGAGTATTCCGAGGATATGCTTTTGGTTTGTGAAAGGTTTGAATTGGTGGATGTTAAGAAATAAGCAAATAAGGTGGTGTTTATATGGATGTCAAATATTATTGCGACGGTGAATTAATTTATGAAACTCACACATCTGACTTGAGCGGACTTATGATGGCAATTGAAAAATCAAACAGCATTCATTTTGAAAACGATGCCTATACCTTTGACGCTTTTTTCTTGAATCATTATGAACAAGAGGGAATCTGGTATGAAGAACTGGTAGTTTATTTGGTGAAATGATAAATGAAAACACACGAGTTAGCAACCTCGTGTGTTCCACTCTTGCTTATCGTTAGTAACTTTTTGCACCAATGTATTTGTCCTTCCAGTAGGAACTTCCAATCTCGCTAATTTTCACACCTTCCGTTGATGATGCGTGGATGAATTCCCCGCCACCGATGTACAGGCCTGCATGGCTTGGTCCGTTTCCTTCTATATCAAAGAATACAATGTCCCCGACAGCTGGTGACTCTACTTGCGTTCCTTCTGCATAGATGTCTTTAACCGTTCGCGGAAGATCTTTATTTTCTGCTTCATCAAAAATATAGTTTAAGTATCCGCTGCAGTCAAAGCCTTCTTCAGGTGTCTCTCCACCCCACTGATAAGGCGTACCGTCATACTTCTTCGCAACTTCAACGATATCTGATTCGTTACTTTCAATACCTAGGGCTTCAAATGTTTCCTCTCCGGCAATTCCATTCGCCGTAATTCCATTATCAGCTTGAAACTTTTTCACGGCATCTGTTGTATATTCACCATAATATGTAGTGGTTTCTGAATAGCCGAAATACCCTTTATCATCCAAAATTTGTTGTAGTTCTTTTACATCCTCATGATACATTCCAGGTTCGAGCGTCTGATCTCCAAGCTCCGCATGACCTATCACCGGATTGAATGCCAATACACCTGCTAAAGCTAATCCTGCTGTTAATCGTTTCAAACTATCATCCCCTTATCTAGGTAATCTGACCTGTCCAATACTAACAGTCGGAGATGACAGCGAGATTTTAAGGTAGTTACACTGGGATAACATTTTGTGGCAAGATAAATAGTAGATTCTTAGTATTGTAATATTTACGACCATAATAATTTTAAAGGAGGTGTCTCAATGAAAAAGGTCTACGAAACAGAGAGGTTATACTTAAGAGTGCTAGAAGTAGCAGATGTAAAACCGCTTCAACGTATTTGGGGAAATCAAGAAGTAATGGGACTATGTGCAGGTGCAACAGCTCACGAAAAGCTTCCCAAGATAGTAGAATACTATGAAAAATGCCACGATGAAAAAGGCTTGTCGGTTTATGCAGTGGTTGAGAAGACCTCTGGAAATGTCATCGGGACTGCTGGTTTCAATGTGGAAGATACACTTGAAAAAGTCGAACTCATTTATCATTTTGCCAATGATACTTGGGGGAAGGGATATGCCTCGGAAGCCGCTTTAGCATGTGTGGAAGTGGCAAAAGCAAAGAAAACGGTAAGCCGTTTGTTTGCTTCTGCAGATCCAGCCAATAAAGGCTCACTAAGAATACTCGAGAAAATTGGATTTGAATTTAAAGGTTTGAAATGGTTTGAAGATACTAATCAAGAAGAACCGTATTATGAATTGGATGTGGAACAATCTTGGTAATAGATGGACAGATAAAAAGATAGTATTGTACCTCTTTACAGTGTAAAATTATTTTACTAGCGAGTATAAGTACCCTTTAAATTTTCAGAATATTAATAACACTATAAAAGAGGTTGATGTTAGTTGACGATGGATATGACAGGTTTGACTGTTAAAGAACAGACTATTTTTCCTCATGTTGGCAATAAGATAAAAACAGAAGATAGAGAGATAGCGATCATAGCACGACTGGAAGAGCCCCTAGTGGTTGTGCTTGCTAATGTTCTTAGCGATGAAGAATGCGACGCGCTGATTCAATTGTCAAAGGATAAGATGAAGCGTTCGAAAGTTGCAAATGGAGTGGAAGTGGACGCGATCAGGACAAGCAGCAGTACATTCTTTCAAGAAGGCGAAAATGAGCTGGTAGCTAGGATTGAAAAAAGAGTTTCGCAGATTATGAATGTGCCAGTGGAACACGGCGAAGGCTTGCAAATCCTGAACTATCAGGTAGGACAGGAATACAAGGCACACTTTGATTTCTTTAAGTCTTCAAACAAACCAGTAACTAATCCGCGAATTAGTACACTTGTTATGTACCTAAATGATGTGGAAGAAGGTGGGGAAACATATTTTCCCAAGCTGAAATTATCTGTCTCTCCACAAAAAGGTATGGCAGTTTATTTTGAGTATTTTTATGATGATCAAGAACTGAATGAATTGACCTTACACGGCGGTTCTCCTGTTGTGGTGGGGGATAAATGGGCGGCAACGCAATGGATGAGACGGAAGAAATACTAAATTTTGATGGCGCTGATCTCTTTGGGGGGTTGGCGTTTCTTAATTATGAAATTATTTAATGCAAGAGTACTACATATATCGGTGTACAATTAACTAAAAAATAGTCCAAATAAAAATACTGTCGGAAAGTCCCCTAATACTGTCCAAAACTCACCAAATACTGTCGGAAATTTTAAAATACTGTCCAAAACATCTTGATTACTGTCGGAACACACTTCAATACTAGCGGTTCGACAAATCTACCTAAATTCCGACACTCCTCCTCAGAAACTTATCCCCCGACCTATACGACATATACATAAGTAGTGGATTACATAAAACACCTAAGATCAATAGTAGGCAACGAAAAAGTAATTATGGTGATTTAGAGTATTCATCGATGACCTTCTGACAAAACAGAGCCGCCCTATTGTTAAATAAAGGAGAGCTGCAAACAAAATGCCTATTTCAGATTACTACCGAAAGTTACGTGAAAGAGTGGGGACCGACCTTCTGCTTATCCCGAGTGTTGCAGCAGTCATTAGAAATGAAGAATTGAAAATATTATTACAATATCCTAAGAACAGTGAGTACTGGAGTTTGCCAGCGGGTGCCATTGAACCAGGAGAATCTCCAGCTGAAGCAGTAGTGAGGGAAGTATGGGAAGAGTCAGGCCTGACAATAAAGCCGATCAACATCTTAGGTGTTTTTGGTGGAAAGGAATTTCGTCACACTTACGCGAATGGTGATCAAGTGGAATACCAAGTAACAGTATATGAGTGCAAAATAGTCAGTGGTATCTTGGAAGCGGTGGATGGAGAGTCGGAGATATTAAAGTATTTTGAAGAAGACAACATTCCAAAACTCGCGTTGCCGTATCCAGATTGGGTATTTAAATCAAACTCAGAACGGGGGTGTTAGTGTTGAAAAAAAATGCGTCTTTATTTTGGATTTGCATGGTTTTTACTTTATTGCTAGTTGCGTGTTCTATTGAGGAACGGAAAACGAATGTTGTGAACGAGGATATAAAAAAAGCTGTAATATATGACGTAGAAGAAGTAATTGACAAAATTGTGATTAATGAGATGGAGAGCTTCTCAGTAGTGAAAGTCGATTCGGAAAAGGCGCTGACAAATCAAGAGGATATAAATATTATTCAAGATGCTTTCTTGAATGCAAGCAAAGAACCTGGAGTAGCTGATATGTCAGATCCTCACTATAAATTAATAGTGGGTGCAAATACATACTACCTCTGGTTTCACGAATCCTCAGGAACAATTATGAACAAGAAGGATACCCATGTCATATATTCTCTTTCCGAGGAAGCAGCACAAGAAGTATATAAATTATTGGGTAGTATGTACGGGGTGAATAACAATGACCAATAAATTCTACATAGCCTCAAGCTTCACTAATACAGATAAGGTACGAGAAGTAAGTAACCTACTCAAAAACAAAGGCTTCATCCAAACCTATGATTGGACCCAAAACGAACGCGCCGCCACTTTAGAAGATCTAAAAGAAATCGGCGAGAAGGAACTTATTGCCGTGTTAGAGGCGGATTTTCTAATTGTCTTACTGCCCGCCGGAAAAGGCAGCCATATAGAATTCGGGATTGCCCTTGGTCAAGGAAAGAAAATATTTTTGTTTTCCGAGAATGAGGATATAGATAACTTTAAGACGACCAGCACTTTTTATTATTTAGGCAACGTAGAGAAGATTATGGGAACGATTGATGAACTTGTGGGGTGCGTGGTTTTTCAAAAGCAAAAGCATTGGGAATTGTGCAGCCGAGAAATGGTAGAATAGTTGTTAATTGGCGGAATCTAGTGGCAGCTTTTGTGCTGCAGACCGTACTGAAATTAGCTATTCTAGATCAACTGTAACAATGGGAGGACGGGACGACACTATGAAAATCGCATGCATCGGTGATAGCTTAACGGAAGGCAGACCAGGCGTTTCCTTCTTTAACATATTAAAAAAGAAATACCCAAATATAAAATTCGCCAACCTAGGTAAGGCCGGTGAAACGGTCAAGAGTTTACATACAAGGCTAAGCAAAAATAAATTAGAACAAGATTGTGACCTTGCCTTCCTCTGGATTGGGGTCAACGATATCTATTCGAAACTATTGAAAGTCCAGGCTCAGCCAATCACCAGAAATTCAGAAGAGTTCCGGGAGTACTTTGAACAAGTGCTAGAGTTAGTCTTGCAATCTTCTAAAGAGGTGGTGGTCGTGTCTCCTGCATTGATCGGGGACCATATCAATGCTTCCAATAGGGGATTGCTCAACCTTTCCATCATTATGGAAGAAATTTCAAAAGAGCATAAACAAGTAAAATTTATAGATTTGCATCGAGTATTTACGGAGAAGTTAGAAACACTACAAACGACAGATTACCTTAGTACAGGTGTAGGTAGATTAGTAAAGGATGTCTTCTTCTACAGAAGTCCGAAGCGGGTGGACCGCTTGGCAGCAGAACGAGGGTTGCGTCTTACAATAGATGGTGTGCATTTAAATAGCAATGGTGCGAAGATTGTAGTGGATGAATATGGGAAGGTTATCGATCAGATCATCTCTAAGGTTAAGTAACTGGGTGTGCTTTCTTCATATTTTCTGCAAACTTTTTGGGTACACTGTGAATATAGAACTCAAAGGAGGTTATTGCATGAAAAAAAGAAAGCTAATGGGGGCACTGACCATGGCAGCGGCCATCACATTATCCGGCTGTGCAGCAGGGGAAAATGAAGAGGCGGCGCCAAACAATAATCAAGCAAATAATGCCGAAGAAGAATCCCACGATGGTGGTCACGGTGATCACGCTGGCATGGATATGTCCGGTTCAGGTGAGGTTCCTGAAGGGTTGAAAGAAAAAGAAAATCCAACTTTTGAAGTAGGCAGCACTGCTACCATTACAGATCCTCACATGCCTGGTATGGAAGGTGCGGAGGCAACCATTGTGGGGGCCTATGACACAACAGTCTACTCCATTTCTTATGATCCGACAGGTGGCGGGGAACGAGTGGAGGATCATAAGTGGATTATTCATGAGGAAGTAAAGGATGCTCAAGAAGAGCTATATGAAGTTGGCGATGAAGTAGAAGTGGACGCTGATCATATGGAGGGCATGCAAGGAGCTACGGCAACCATCGACTCTGCGGAAGAAACCACTGTTTATATGGTGGACTTTACCCTCACTGACAGCGGAGAAGAAGTGACGAATCATAAATGGGTGACCGAGAGTGAGTTGTCGAAAGAAGAATAGGAAGTAAGAAAGCTTGAAGAGGTCTATTAATCGGCCTTTTTCAAGCTTTTTCTTTTGACGGCTTTAAGAAAAGCAGAGACTCGTAAGATGAATATGAAAACGATCATGACAATAAAAGGACCTTTAAACCAATTAGGATTCTCTGGTTCGTGGAAAAAAAGAAAATAGAGTGTGTGCAAGATAACCAGGGTATATAATACAGTGGTTTTCTGCTGGAGGTATTTCCATGATTTTTTCCCAAGAAGTTTGATACTCCAGTCATTAGAAGTGACTGTCAGCATTAAGTAATAGATTAGAGCTAAGATGCCGATCATATTGGCAAGTGCAAAACCGGGGTGCAGAATCCAAGGCTGTCCCGGTGGGGTGAAAATGAAGAATAAACGCTCAAGGTTCCATTCAACCCAGCCATCCAAGATGACGATTGTGTGCAATAAAGCATAAATGGCAGACCAGATCCCCAAGGTTCTTCTCCAGACAATCTGCTTTTGCAAAGGCTTATAAAAATAGGAAAGAGGCCCCATTAACAATACGATGCCAAGCATAAATAGAGAAATATCCGCAAATGCTCTATTCCATGAATGAAGAGGATCCAAATCATTTCTTGTTTGAACTAAGATAAGACAGACAATCTACAAGGAAATCCCTATAGTGGTATGTTGTCTAATTAATCTAACAGATGCAGTCATCATTTTTCCACCACCCAATTTTCTATGCTTATTACTGATCATTCCATCTATACCCCACTCCCCAGATGGTCTCAAGGTACTTATCTACTTCAAACCCAGAGTTCCGAACTCTTCGGTAGCACAAAGTCTGCACGCTTCCGCACATTTTTGGCAGTGGTCAAACCCCAACTGAAAATAGGGATATAGGCTGTATTTTGCTATTAAGTTTAAAGGTTTCATGTAAAAAGTTCCATCATATTTAATTTTCATGAAGCTAAAATAGGTCAAAAGTACAACTGTAGCTGTAGGAAATACCCCAATCTACCTTTCCACCTTTCTATGCTAGAATATCCTTGAAATAGACATATCTAAATATTCAAAATTCAAATAGAGAGGATAAAATCGGATATTTACTAGCTTCACATAGCACATCACTTATTCATTATTAGGTAGAAAGTAGGGGGAGATTACATGGTTACAACGATAAAAAAAGTAACATTCGTGCTCTTAGCTATACTAGTATTATTTTCACCTTTTCATTCTGTTCTTCCTGTAAATGCAGTTGATAAAGAATTGGATGCAAAGAATATGCTTTCTTCTTTAACAACAGAGCAACGAAAGGCGCTACATCAACTTGAAACAACTGAACAAACAGGCTTGCACCTAGATTCTACTCTAGATTTAAACGGGGATGAATCCCTGAAAGTTATTGTACAGTTTAAGGAACTTCCAGCTGAAACAGCAGTGAAGGCGAGTGGAAGAACTTTAGATTTTGCTACTGCAAAAAAGAATGTTGAGGCTGCCCATGCCCAATTTAAGAAAGATGTTGAAGCTATACAGAATAAAGCAAAGAACAAGTCTACTAATCTAATTATTCGTCATGAATTTAAACATGCCTTTAATGGGGTATCCATGGAAGTTCCAGCTGATCAAGTGGAAGCCTTAATGGAATCTCAAGCAGTAAAGGCCATTTGGAGTGATAAGGAAATACAAGTCATTTCTCCAATTGAAGAAGAAAAAAATGTGGAAGAATTGATCACTGCTTCTTCATCTCAAACTTTACACGAAAACGGCTTTACCGGTGAAGGAGTCAAAGTAGCCGTAATCGACACAGGAATAGATTACAATCATCCAGATTTGAAAGATGCATATAAAGGTGGATACGATTTCGTAGATAATGATGACGATCCAATGGAGACCACTTACGAGGATTGGAAGCAATCAGGCAAAGCGGAAGTTTATGCGGGGAATACCTATTATACCGCTCATGGTACACATGTCGCAGGAATCATTGCTGGTCAAGGCACCAATGAAACAGAATACGCCGTATCGGGAATAGCACCTGATGTAGATTTATACGGATATCGTGTCCTAGGTCCATATGGAACGGGCATGTCTAGTCATATTATCGCGGCAATTGATCGGGCAGTTCAAGATGAGATGGATATTATTAATCTATCACTAGGAGCAAGCATTAATGATCCTTATTTTCCGACATCCATTGCAGTGAATAATGCGGTACTTGCAGGGGTAACTTCAGTAGTTGCTGCAGGGAACTCTGGAAGCGAGATGAGAACACTAGGTTCACCTGGTACCTCTACTTTAGCGATTACAGTAGGAGCAAACAACACATCTATCACCGTCCCAACATTCGCCGGATCTATTGCTGGCTCAAATGATCTTCAAGTGGAATTACGCTTAATGGCCTTAAACATCCAGGATCCTGTTGACCTATTAGAAGGGGAAAACCTGTCCATCGTGGATGTAGGATTAGGACAGCCTGGTGATTATGTAGGGGAAAACGTAGAGGGCAAGACCGTTCTAATTTCTAGAGGTATCACCTCTTTTGATCAGAAGATAACACTTGCAAAAAATAAAGGAGCAAAAGCGGTTCTTTTATATAATAACGACGAAAGTCAAGGGCACATCCCGCATTATTTAGGGGAGACCGTCCAATATATCCCAACCTTCTCCCTCACAAAAGATGAAGGGGAAGCGGTTAAAAACATGCTCTCTATTCAGGAATTAACCATCACCTTTAACCGTGCTGGAGATTTCACATTGGAAGGCGGGTATTTAACCGATTTCAGTTCCCGTGGTCCGTCCAGATTGAATTATGAAATCAAACCGGAAGTGACGGCTCCTGGTGAGCAGATTCTTTCTACAGTCCCGGCTTATACTAATGGGAAAGATTACTTGGAAAACTATGAACTGGCATATAAGCGTTACTCCGGCACATCAATGGCTTCTCCTTATGTGGCAGGTGTAGCAGCGCTTTTATTAGAAAAAAATAAGGAATATACACCTGAACAAATCAAAACTATTTTAATGAACACAGCAGATCCGCTAAACGAGGAATACAGTGTGTTTGAAGCTGGTAGTGGACAGGTAAACCCTCTTAAAGCATTAAACACTAAAGGAGAAATTTTGGTGGATAACCCGGCTATTTCTATTTTGCACGGAGAAGAAACAGAAATCCGTTCTAAATCAGGGGCACTTAATTTCGGTCCATTGTTACTAGAGGGAACAAATGGTTCTATATCGCGGGATGTATCGATTAAGAACAATGATAATAAGCCAAAAACTTTCGATTTGAAGGCAGAATTTCAAGTAGGGATACAAGGTTCTAAGGATGCAAAAGCGAACAAAGTAGTTTTACAACACGACAAGGTAGTGACCATTCCAGGGGGGAAAATCAAAAACACAACATTAAAAATGAATGTTCCTGCTAATGCTGAACCGGGTGCATATGAAGGATATGTAACATTGGAAAACAAGAAAGACTCCAATGAAAAATACCGTATTCCGTTTGCCCTTGTTGTAGTGGAAGAAGGAATTCATTACATGAAAACCGATCCAAAAGCCATCACAAGGAACTTTGAATTCTTTTACCCTTTTGTTACCTACACAACAGGAGTGTCTTTCCGTACCAAGTCTCTAATAAATACACTAGACTTTATCTTGCTTGACGGGAAAACAGAAGAAGAAATAGGATTCTTGGGGCAACTAACATCTTCAGGTATTTTGGAAGAAACCGATTATTATGTTTCTAATGTATTTGATGGTAGGTACTTCCCATTTACCGGAAATCCAGAGGACCCAATCTCCTCTGAAAGAGTTTATGTAAATCATGGACCGGGGCATTACAAAGTGAAAATGATCGCAACGGATAAGAACGGGAAGACATATACCCTGACAGATCATACCTTTATTGATTATACGGGACCTGAATTTAAAACTGACATAGAAGAAGGTGTCATTGAATATGAAGCAGGAGCAACTTCCTATGTATTAAAAGGTAGTCTTATTGATCAAACTTATGAGTCTTATAAAGCATTAGGAGTAGAAATTGATCAATCACAAAACTTCATTATGGAGAAAAACAATAGCACATCTTTCACTAATGGTTTCTATGTAAATCCAGATGGTAGCTTTGAATACTCGATGCCCATTAATCCTTCCCTAAAGAGTTCAAAAGTTGAATTCCAAGGGTACAATTCTGCAGGCGTAGGCGGAGATATTAAATCCTTCACTTTAGTGGAAAAAGGTACTCCATATATGTATGGTTCATTAGCTGAAAAGCAAGTTAAAAGTGGAAATACTGTGGTGATGACCCTAAACGCTAACACTGTATCGGATGCAAAAGCATTTAACACAAGCTTTAACTTTGACAACAGATACATTGAAATACTCGATGTAAAAGTACATGAAGAACTTCAAGCTCTTGGAGAAACAGACATTTCTACATCAATTTCGGCAGTAAATTCGACCACTTCCAGATTGGGAGTCAATATTGAATTGTCAGAGGGGAATTTCTCAGGTGATACTGCTGTAGCAGAGCTGACAATCAAGGTAAAAGATGAAAACTATGTTCTGTATACATTCTTTAACAATAATCAAGCAACTTATAAGAATCAAGAGGAGCAATCCATAAACATGGCTTCTGCAATTGATCATGTTCGGGTTAAACCAAGCTACTCCAAAATTACAGGTAGTATTGCAGCGCCAAAATCGCTTCAACGTGAAGGCAGACCGGTTTGGAAACCTGGATTAAATGCTTCTAACATTGGAGCGGAAGTATATGTGCTTGATCAAGATGGTAATAGATATGATGCGACTATTAATATCTACAGTCAACAATTCGTAGAGCAGTTGCCTCTTACTTTGAACGACATGAAATTGGTAGCAAAAATCCCAGGGCACTTCACATCCTATCGCAACTTCCGAGTAGGATTCCCGGATGACGAAGGAAATATTGTAGGTCAAACACATTCAGGGATGAGCGTAGGAGAGCTTACCCCAGGAGATGTTAATGCTGATGGGGTAATCGATGTTCATGACGCACTTTTAATAGAAGAACATTGGGGCACCACATATCGCGCTGCTGATATTAACTTTGACCAAGTTGTGAATGCTACAGACCTGCAGTTTGTAGTGGACAATTATATGAAAGTTAATGAATCGGCAAGTGAGACACCTGTACCATCTAAAGAACACAATGGAAGAACGATAGAAGATATATTAGAAGCATTGGCTTCAAATTAAATTAATCAAAAGGGCTGTAGATGAAAACAATCTGCAGCCCTTTTTTTACTATGTGTGGAAAAGATGGATTGTTTTTGTTGTTTAATTTTGAAATAATCAGAACTATAGAAGGTCAGGAGTGAATAAAGGGGGAGTAAAATGACCGAGAAATTATGGAGAGTGGGGACGACATACATTCCCGTAGCAGATGTTAAAGCTTCTGCTGAATGGTATACAAGCAATTTGGGAGCGGAATTGAACTACCAAGATCAGGACAAAGCAATTATTAACCTTGCAGAGCAAAGTCTGTTTCTTGTAAAAGCGAAAGAAGGTCAAACCTCGAATTTTATAGATACCAATGGACAGGTGCGTTTCTCTTTAACTTTTGAAGTAGATGGTTTAAGCGCACTTGAGAGGATGCACCATGATTTTGTTAAGCAAGGAATCAAGGTAGGGGAAATAGAAAACAGAGGCCACAAGGGAAGAAACTTTGTGTTTGAAGATCTAGATGGGAATAAATTTGATGTGTGGAGCGAGCTGAGTATGAAGTTTAAAGAGAGATATTTTAACAGACTGTAACGGTTTAAGACATTTTTTCTAACGGTTTTAATAGCATGGAGTAGATTAATTTTACAAGTAGCAAAGAAAGTCTGGGTTCTTGAAATGTGTGCAATAAAGTTGGGTCATTCCAAATTGCTTTTAAGGCATCTGTAATAATACGCTCTGCTTCCTCGGCTGATGTGACCTGGAAACGAACCGTTTGGTAAAGTAATATTTCATATTGGTCATAGAATACTTCAAACCCAGATTGGTCTTTGGCGATAATAATGTCAAATAGCTGTTGCTTGTTTATTTTCATAGATAACTCCTATACTATTTAATATAGTACATTTATACCACTTTTAATAAATGGACAAACGAAACAATGTGCTTGGATGTGCTATAGCGCAAAAGTACTCCTATACCAATTTTAAACAAGGAGCGGACCAATATGACAAATAATACTACCAGCGAAAAGAGTCTATCACCAGAACAAGTAGAAGAATTAATATCTGTTTTAAAGAAGAGGTTTGAGAAAAACATGCAACGTCATGAGGAGCTTGAGTGGGATAAAGTTCAGGTGAAATTGGAAAGTAACGCACAGAAACTTTGGTCACTCTCCGAAATGGAACGTACCGAAGGGGAACCAGATGTCATTGGCTATGATAAAGGGACAGATGAGTACCTATTTTGCGATTGTTCAAAAGAGAGTCCAAAGGGCCGCAGAAGTGTGTGTTACGATCGCGCAGCACTTGAGGCAAGAAAAAAGTTTAAGCCTGATAATAGTGCAGTGGATATGGCAACGGAATTGGGTATTGAAATGTTGACAGAAGAACAGTATCGAGAGTTGCAAAAGCTTGGAGAATTCGATTTGAAAACATCCAGCTGGGTGCAAACTCCTGTTGAGATTAGACAGCTTGGCGGTGCATTGTTCTGCGATCGTCGTTTTAATCACGTGTTCGTGTACCATAATGGAGCTGACTCTTACTATGGTGCACGGGGTTTCCGTGGGATGCTAAGGGTATAAATTAAAACGTTATTTTAAATAGACGGAGAAGATGAAATTCTTCTGCGTCTTTTTTAATTAAAATTGAAAACCTTTCCATTTTTAAAACGTATATAGACAAGAGTGAATAAACAATTAATAGTAAGGAGGCATTACATATTAATTGAAAACATTAGTCAGCAAGATATTAATAGTAGTAAGTGTACCCTTACTTTTCGTCCTTTGGTTTCACCACCATAAAGTAATAGATGGGGACTATACTAAACTAACAATTAAAATGCCAAATGAAGGCGTGGCTGTCATTGATGAAAAGGAACGGATTGAAGAAATTATTAATGCTATTAATCAAGGTCCACGAAACTTCGGTGCAGAAAAACCTTGGTACAACCATGAACTTGCTAGTCTTATTTTCGAAAACGAAAGTGGAGATAGCAAGGCGCTTCATTATATAACAGAGAACCAAAATATAAAAATAAGATTTGGTGAGATTGAAACGGATCTAGTGTTTGGGAAAGAGGACTTTCAAGAGAGTGAAAATGTATCAGCAACCGTGAGTGAGGAAGTTCAAGAAAAAGTGATATTAGAACATGGAACCGTGGAAACATATAACATCAATGGCCAAACGTTTGAAATTATTCCATATCACCAACCTTATCTAGACTTCATGGAAGAGCTTGAAGCAACAAAAGGTGATCGGGAGAAGCTGTTCTCAGCCCGTGTCGTCAAGCCTTTTAGTAAAGAAATCTATGGATATGAATATTATGGTGAAGGCGATTCCTTCTACATCCCTCCAGTGAATACCGATATACTTAGAGAAATGATTGTACAGCTGGATGATCAGTATGAGGAGATTAGTAGTTTCATAAAAGAGGGGTTAGCGGACTCCACAGCTTTACTGACCGGCAGCGAAAAGGTCAGAATCTATCTTCAACCACACAGTCCTGATTTTAATTACTTAGAGATGGGTGGGGTTGTGGCATTTGCTGCAGATAAGGATGTAATGGTTCTGCAAATCGATCCGCGGAAGTATACGGAAAGGAGCATTAAACAAACCATTGCACATGAGTTTCATCATGTAGTGACTATGGAAGTTTCCGACTGGTCCTATCGAAAGCAACATCTCTTGGACAGGGTGATCATGGAAGGAAAGGCGGACACCTTTGGAAAATTGGTGTATGAAGACTATGATGTGGCATGGATAGAACCTCTGAATCCTGAAGCGACCAACAAAGTTTGGAGCTTCGTCACGGAAAATATGGATTCTTATGACATGGAGACTGTGACCAAGCTACATATGGGACGTCCTTCATCAGGCATTCCAAAGTGGTCTAACTATAGAATTGGTTTTCGGATTATGGAAGATTTCTTGGAGGGCAATCCAGACGTTACTCTAGAGGAGTGGACCGAGATGAGAGCGGATGAGATTTTGGAGTTAAGTGGATTTGGCGTGGGGGACTAGACTGAGGGATACTTTGTGGATGTGATCAAGACCCGAAGTGTTGAATGAAAGGGAGAACGGTAGGAGAGAGGGCTTCTCTCCGCCTGAATCATCCCTATGAAAGCGAAAACGGTAACAGAAGGAGGGGAATCCAAATGGGCGATGCGATTTTTCAATTAGTGGTTTTCGGACTTCTAATACTTGGGAGTATTTCTTTCACTCTATTCATTAGAAGACTGCTGGTTAATGTATCTTATAAAAACCAAAGACTAAACAATATCGAGCAAAAGCTAGACATTATCATTGAGAAAATTGAGAAAGAAAATTCATCAAATTAAATTCAAAGGAGAGCGCAACTATGATAATAAGACAATTAACCCCAACGGATGCAGAAAACTATAGATCTATTAGGTTGGAGGCATTGAAAAATAAACCGGAAGCATTCAGCTCCAGTTACGAAGATGAAGTAGAGTTTTCTGTTGAAAAATACAGAGGTAGATTTAACAATGACCACACCTACACCTTTGGAGCTTTTGAAGGAGAAGATTTGGTCGGTACAGTAACTTTAATTTGTGAAACGCGAAAGAAAATTAGGCATAGATCCACTATAGTAGCAATGTATGTGAAGCCTGATCAACGAAAATCAGGTGTTGGAAAGGCACTTATGAACATGGCGATAAACAAGGCAAAAGAATTAGAGAAGATTGAACAAATCTATCTCGCAGTGACAGTGGGCAATGATCCTGCAAAACGGTTATATACATCCTTGGGGTTTATTACATATGGAGTAGATAGAAAAAGCTTGAAGATAGATGGTACCTATTTTGATGAGGAATTAATGGTGTTAATGTTATAAAAACGATTAAATGGAACTTGTCTCCCCAAGAGATGAGTTCTTTTGTTTTTAAACAAAATATCTTTATTGATAATCAATAAATTAGGTGGTATTATACTGTTAATTAATGGTTATAAAATGGAGGGTTAAGGATGAAAAAGATACTGCTAATTTCAATGGTTTTTATGATATTGCTTTCAGGATGCATTAGGTATGCAAGAGCTGATATTCCTGCTGAAGGTACTTTTCATCTGGCCCTTATCAATAACACAAATATAGATATCTATGGATATGAGGTAAGTTATTTTCAAGATGGAACACCCAGAGGGGGAAGCGGGGGAGGTCAGTATGCAGACAATTCGAAGATAAAGAAGGGGGAAACGTTTACGTTGGAGTTTGATCATGTCAACTTTCTTCCAGATAAAGAGGTAATCTTTGAGATTAGCATTTTTACAAATGTGAATCAAATGGAGAAAGTGACACTGAAATCGCCTGTAATCACTATGATTTCTTCCATGGAGAGTACATACTATCTTAATCTTACAGGAAATAGTGTTGGTGATTTGGAAGTGAATTAAGGAGGAATTGTATTGGTCTATTTACTGTGACAAAGTAACGGGCATTAGCTATGGGTATGCATTTGATAGATTGAAATGGATTAAGTAGAGCCATTTTAGATTAAGTTGAAGTTTATCAGTCTGGAGAGCTGTAAGGCCGCATTTATTGTCTAATAGAAGGGCTCTATTCCCCCGAAGACCGGAAAGCCCCCATAGAATTGTCTAATAGAAGGGCTCTATTCCCCCGAAGACCAGAAAGCTGCCATTGAATTGTCTAATAGAAGGGCTCTAATCTCACGAAGAACAGAAAGCCCCCATTAAATTGTCTAATAGAAGGGCTCTATTCCCCCAAAGAGTGGAAAGCCCTATTGAATTGTCTAATAGAAGGACTCTAATCTCCCGAAGAACTACAAGCCCCCATTGAACTGTCCAATAAAAGGGTCCTAACCGCCCGAAGAGCTGTAAGAACCCATTGAACTGTCTAATAGAAAAACTACTTCTTTGCCAACTCAAATTCCTTTCTTACTTTCGCCAAGACCTCTGAATCTGTCAAAAGTCTCAACCCTGTCAGAGCCAATACTTCTGCCCCAACCAACAATGCATGGTCACCTTCTGGAGAACGGGCTGCCGCCTTGAACTCCTCCGTATGGCCGACCAACGTTTCCGGCCCTATTTTAATATATGGATGAATGGTAGGGACCACTTGGCTCACGTTCCCAACATCGGTTGATCCAATCCCTGCTTTGCCTTCCAATACAACCGTTTCTCCTAGTGATTCCACAATCTCTTTGTAAACCGCATCCAAGCTCTCATTCAACACAATATTGTCTACTTCATTCTGGAATACAATGACATTGAGTTTCGCACCGGTTGTCAAGGCAGCTCCTTCTGCGATTGCTTTCACTTTGTGGGTTACTTCATTCAATCCTTCCCTGGTTGCTGCCCGTATATAAAAGCGTGCTTTTGCGTATTCTGGTACGATGTTAGGGGCATCGCCGCCATGGGTGATGATCCCGTGGATGCGAACATCATCTGTCACGTGCTGGCGCAGTGCATTGATACCATTGAATAATTGAATGACAGAATCAAGTGCGTTGATACCTTCATGTGGTGATGCAGCAGCATGTGCTGGTTTTCCGATAAATTCAAAATCCAATGGATCGACGGCAAGTGTCGGTCCCGTGAGTCTTGTTGCATTGCCGGGATGGACAATCAGGGCTGCATCGAGATGTTGTACGAGACCGTGTTTAACGAAGCTTCCTTTTGCACTTCCATTCGGTCCGCCTTCCTCAGCAGGTGTACCGAACACAGTGATTTCTCCGCCTGTTTCGTCCAAGACCTTACTCAATGCCACTGCAGCTGCCACACTTGTAGTTCCAATGATATTGTGTCCGCATGCATGACCGATACCAGGGAGAGCGTCATATTCTGCCAGATACCCAATGGAGGGACCTGGCTTCTCTGACTTTTTCGTAGCGATGAAGCCTGTTTCATGTCCTGCGACATTCGTTTCTACCGTAAACCCTTCGTCTTTTAAAATAGAAGTGAGAAGGGAGGAAGTAAAGAATTCTTCGTTTCCAATTTCCGGTCTCTCATGAATCTGGTGACTAGTAGAAAGATAGAGTGCCTGCTTTTGTTTGATATCCTCTTTGATAATCAGTGTTTTTTCGTCTACTTTGTTAATTGTTACTGTCATTTTCTCCACTCCTTTTTATTCTGCTTCAGTATCCACGCCTATTTCACTTAATGGGACAAACGTTGGAATTGTGCTACCTTTGTATTCTTTTTCAATGAATTCTTTCACGTCGTCTTCTTGGTATAACTGTGCAAGTTTTTGGAGGTCTTCCCGGTTTTTGTCCTCGGTACGGACCGCAATGATGTTGATGTATGGTGTTGCAGTATCATCTTCATGGAAAATGGAGTCTTCAGTTGGATTGAAGCCTGCATCTACCGCAATCCCGTTATTGATAATGGATGCCGCAACGTCTGGTAAAACACGTGGCGTCTGTCCTGCAACCACCGGAACAATCTCAAGATTTTTAGGATTTTCTACAATTTTGTCTAATGAACCGTTCCCGTCAAAATCCTCCGGTAATGTGATAAGCCCGGCGTCTTGCAGAAGGAGAAATGCTCTGCCCATGTTGGTTGCTTCGTTTGGCACGGCTATTTTACCGCCTTCTGGGATATCTTCTACATTTTCATATTTCTCTGAGTACAGACCCATTGGTGCGATAACAGTTGTGGCAATCGGTGTTAGATCTAGATTATGCTCATTGATAAATGCTTCAAAGTATGAAATGGTCTGGAACGCGTTTGCATCAAGTTCCTTCTGGGCCAATGCCAGGTTCGGTTGTACGTAGTCGGAAAAGCTGACAATCTCAATGTCCAGACCTTCTTTTTCCGCTTTCTTCGCTACAAAATCCCAGATTCGGTTGTCCGTGCCGCTTACCCCAATCTTTATGGTCTCATTGTCTTTTGAGCATCCTACTGCAGTAAGTAATAGTACCGTTAAAATGGCAAAGCTGAGTAATTTTTTCATGATGTATAACTCTCCTTATCGTCTTCTAATTTTTTTGGATAAAATATTTCCGGAGCTTTGGATCGCCTGGACCATGACAACCAGGATGGCAACCGTGATAAACATGGTGACTTCGTCAAACTGCTGGTAGCCATATGTAATCGCAAGGTCACCGAGTCCACCGCCTCCAACGGCCCCGGCCATTGCAGATGCACCAATCAATCCGATGGTGGCGATGGTGATGGCAAGTACAAGTGAACTCAACGCTTCGGGAAGCAGGAAACGGAAAATGATCTGTGTTGGTGTAGCCCCCATCGCTTCTGCGGCTTCGAGTACACCCGGCTCCACTTCCAATAACGAATTTTCTACTAATCTTGCAAAATATGGAGCAGCATAAAAGATGAGCGGAACGGTCGCAGCAGCTGTCCCGATGGACGTTCCCACTATCAATCTCGTAAGCGGAATGATGGCAACCAGTAAAATGATGAAGGGTATCGAACGCAAAACGTTGATGACCGGATTTAAAAAGTTGAATAATACCGTGTTTTCTAGAATGTGTCCTTTTCTTGTTACAACCAATAGCACACCAAGCGGTAAGCCAATCAGTACGGAGAAGAGGAGGGAGAAGCTGACCATGGATAATGTTTCTAATAAGGCATCAATGATTTGCTCGGAACTAACTCGCATGTGCATTCACCTCTTTCACTAAAACTTTTTCTTGTTGTATGAAAAATAAAGCGCGTTTGATCTCGGAGGGTTCTCCTTTTAACTCCACCACCAGGTTTCCAAACGGGACCCCTTGCAGTTCGGTAATGTTTCCGAACAGGACATTCACATCGACATGGAATTTCTTTGCCACATGCGACAGGAAAGGCTGGCCTGCTGACTCACCGACAAAGTTGATACGGTAAATACCTTGATGATCATCTTTTTTACTAACAAGACTCCTGATTGATTCTGGCAATGTATCATTCAATACAGAGCTGACAAAGTTCTTCGCCGTTGAAGTCCTTGGGTTGGAAAATAGATCAAATACCGAACCATGTTCAATGATCTTGCCATTTTCTATGACGGCTACTTTGTCACAGATGTCTCGAATGACTGACATTTCATGGGTAATCATCAGGATGGTGATCTTGTATTCCAGGTTTATTTTTTTCAAAAGTTGAAGGATGGAGCTGGTCGTTTGTGGATCGAGAGCTGAAGTTGCTTCGTCACAAAGAAGGACAGAAGGGCGTGTTGCCAAAGCTCTTGCAATACCCACTCGTTGTTTTTGGCCTCCAGACAATTGATCTGGATAGTTCTCCTTTTTATCGCCAAGCCCTACAAAGTCGAGAAGCTCTTCGACTCTTGCTTGAATGTCTGCCTTTTTGATGTTACTGATTAGAAGAGGCATTGCTACGTTTTCGTAGACTGTCTTGGAATTCAACAGATTGAAATGTTGAAAGACCATGCCGATTTTTCGTTTGGCTTCTCTCAGTTTTGGTGGTGAAAGTTTGGATAAATCTGTCCCTCCAACTAGAACCTCACCGGATGATGGTCTCTCCAGCAGATTCACACAACGGAGGAGCGAACTCTTTCCGGCACCGCTGAATCCAATGACTCCGTAGATTTCTCCTTCTTCAATGCTCAGGTCGATGCCATCTAGTGCATGTACTTCCTGCTCACCGCTTTTGTAGACTTTCTTGACGTTCTTGAATGTAATCATGATGGTTCCTCCTTATTAGAAAATAAAAATGCCCTTTTCTTGGAAAGACAAGAAAAGGGCATCAGTATGTACATGCTCTTTCTTATCTTTCAAGCAATTGCTTGATGGAATTGGCACAGTGCTTCACAAGTAAGCCTGTTGCCGAGGTTTCATAGGGCCAGTCCCTCCACCTCTCTGGATAAGAAAACTAAATTTATTCAATTGGAAAACTCGGGTTTAGAAGACAAAAAACCTCTTCTTAACAAGTAAGAAGAGGTTAGCGCCCGTGCATGCTTATGCTCTTCTTATCTTTTCAAGCTTGGTTGCTTGAAGGAATTGGCACAGTGCTTCACAAGTAAGCCTGTTGCCGAGGTTTCAAAGGGCCGTTCCCTCCACCTCTCTGGATAAGAAAATAAGTTTTTATTTGAATGATGATAAGTTTATAACGGTCGGAAAGGGAAGTCAACGTTTTTTTAGAAAATAGCAAAAATACATTTTATGGGGGGGGTTGCTGGAACTTAATCGGTTGTCATTTCGTATATGTAATAGATTAACAATATTGGAGAAAGTAATGGTGGCAGATTTGACAACCAAAAAGAGGTTCAGTTTTAGGAAAGCGATCAAATTTATAACTATAGGATTACTGAGCATAGTAGTTCTGTGGTTGATTTTACACCAAAGTATGACTTTTTACGAGAGGAACAAATACGAAGCAATGGGGCAACTGGTGGAAGTCGATGGTGAGAGAATGCATGTCCATACCCAAGGAGACGGACCAAGTACTATCATTTTACTTCCTGGTTTGGGAACGTCAGCGCCCGTGTTAGATTTTGAGCCGCTTATGAATGAGTTAAGTAAGAGTTATAGAGTGGTAGTCGTGGAGCCATTTGGTTATGGGTGGAGCGATAAGACAGATAAGGATAGAACGGTAGAAAACATGGTGGAGGAAGTAAGAGCTGCACTACAGGAAGCAAATATAGAAGGACCTTACATATTGATGCCGCATTCTATCGGGGGAATCTATAGTACGTACTATGCGAATACATATCCTGAAGAAGTAAAGGCGATCGTTGGGATTGACCCGACACTCCCGGCTGCGATCGATTATTTTGATGTACCAGTTCCTACTATGCCAGGTTTCCTTAGGGTTGTAGCTCCAAGTGGTATTGCAAGGATGGTGATAGCGGGGAATGAGGGGGATTTTTTACCATTGGCAGAAGAAGGGACATATTCAGCTGATAATCTGGACATTACGAAAACGCTAACTGTCTGGAATGGGTACAATAAAAACATCATCATGGAAGCAAATGAAATTAGTAATAATATCGCCAAAACGATTAGCATGTCTTTTCCGTCCAATATACCGGTCTTGATTTTTAAAACTAAGGACGATAAGGTGAATCCTGCTGGAAGATCTACGATGACCTTTTATGAAGAACAATTGGAAAATGTAGAAAAAAATAAAATTGTGCCACTAGATGGCCATCATTATTTACATTGGACAAATGCAGAAGAGATGAGTAGGCATGTTGGGGAATTCATTGGTTGAAGTTAAGATAACGCTGGATATTTGGTCCGCGTTTTTCTTTTTGTTAAAAAGCTTGCATAAGTCTATTTGCCCAGTTCTTACCATCTATCAATTGTCTGAACGTTAGAAAGAAAGGAGTTTGTCCTCATTTACAGATTATTCAATAAAATCTAGTATGAAATATGTAGGGTTACTAAATATCTGAAATGAGGAGGAAATTATGAAAAAGATCAGTAAAACGGTATTAGCATTATCTTTAACAGGAGTTATGACAATCGGTACGTTAACAACAGGAACGCTTCCAACAAATGCAGTTGGAAATGGTCCGAACTATAACGGAAATGAGTCTATCCAAACTTCCATCCTTACTACATATGACGAGTTGGTAGAATACTTACAAAATCAAGAAGCAAAGCAGCAGGCGATGGAGCTTGAGGTTATAGGAGAAACAGTGAAAGGCCGTGACATTTACATGGCCAAATATATTAAAAACGAGGACAACCCAACCATTCTGTTTTTGACTCAACAACATGGAAATGAGCAGCTGACAACAGAGGGTGCGATGGAATTCATCAAACATCTTGGAACTGGTAAAAATCAATCTGTATTGGATCATGTCAATATCCTTGTTATACCAATGTTGAATGCTGACGGCGCGATGGGCGATGTGAACTTTTCTACAGATAATTACATTGCAGACGGAGACCGTCATTTAACACGGGCGAATGCAAATAACTTTGATTTAAACCGTGAGCATGATAAAGCGGTAGAAACGATGCAACCAGAAGCACGGGCACTTCATACAAATGTGTTGGAGAAGTATGACATTGATTATTTGATTGATTTACATCATCAAGGAACACAGAGTGAACGTGATGGGAAGCTTGTGTCAGGATCTATCCTTTACCCGACAAGTCCTAATGTTGACCCGGCTGTAGTGGAGCAGTCCAAGCAGTTGGGAGCAGTGGTGTTCCATGAAATTGAGTCAAAAGGCTGGGGGCATCTTGGAAAGTACTCTGGTGGAAATACGGACAACATTGGTCGTAATGGAATTGCTTCGAGATATGATATCGCGACATTATTGTTTGAAATGCGAGGAATGTCTGATCATACAAATCCAACCGCCGTTCTTGGGCAGAAGAGTAATGGGTATTTGATTAAGCAAACTGTTAATACGCTTGATTCCACTGTGAGAGCAATTGCTGATGGAACTATTAACACTGTTGATACAAGTTTTTGGGAAACTCTACCTTTCCAGAACACAAGGCAAGGTGAGGAAAGCGACGAATAGACAAAGGAAAAGCTCGGGGCACTTAGATGTGCTCCGAGCTTTTTCTTTTTTATTTTGACCAATGAAGACCTATGCACTAAGAATTTCCTGAGGTTGAAGTCTTCATAGGAATTATGAGGCCCTCAGTTCAAGGTTTTTGTGTGACAGAGGTCTTCATAGTGATATGCTCCCTTTTAAGTAGACAGATTAAATAACAAAAATCTGTTTCTGCTAAGGGGAGTATTTATTATGTCAAAAAAAACTAACTCTTTCGATATCAAAATCAACGTCATAAGGACTTGGGAAAATCGTACTCACACTATTACAGATTTAGCCCATATAAATAACGTTAGTCCATCCACAATATATAATTGGATAGATAGATATGAAAGTCTGGGGGAGAACGGCTTATACCCTACCTCAAAGGAGTATTCTAAGGAATTTAAGCTGAAGGTAGTCCAGGAATACCTTAACGGGGGGCACTCTCAAAAAGAACTTGTGAGGAAGTATGAAATTTCAAGTAAATCTGTCCTCCAGAAATGGATTAAGAATTATAATAGTCATAGAGAGCTAAAAGATACTTCAAAAGGAAGGAAGTTCACTATGACTAACAAAAGAAAAACTACCTTAAATGAACGAATAGAGATTGTGCACTATTATCTAGAGAACGGCATGGATTTTCATAAGGCAGCTGAGACCTTTCAGGTCTCTTACCAACAAGTGTATCAATGGGTGAAAAAATATGAGAATGGTGGCGAAGAAGCCCTCCAAGATAAACGTGGGCGGAAGAAGGAAGAAGTGGAACTTTCTCCTGAACAGAAGATACAACGAGAGATGAAGAGGCTTGAAAGGGAAAATGAACGATTGCGAGCAGAGAACGCATTTCTAAAAAAGTTAGAGGAGATCGAAAGGAGGCAAAAATAAGTCAGATTCGCCATGAGGCGAAATACTTAGCTATTCAGGAACTGGAACAGGAAGAAGGGTTTTCTATCGTTATGCTCTGTGACATTGCGGAGATTGCCCGGTCTGCCTATTACAAATGGTTGAAGCGTGAGCCTTCAAAACGTGAACGGGAAAGTGAAAAGTTAATGAAAGAGATTACTACTTTATTTGAAAAAGTGAAGGGGATTTATGGTTATCGTAGAGTGACCATTACGTTGAATCGAAGGTTAGGAAGATCTTATAACCATAAACGAATCTATAGGTTAATGCGTGTTTTAGGCATTCAAAGCATTATTCGAAGAAAAAAGAGCCGTTACAAAAAAGCGACCCCTAATCATGTTGCACAGAACCTTTTAAATCGCGAATTCCAAGCGAAAAAACCAAATGAAAAATGGGTGACGGACGTTACGGAATTTAAGTTCGGTAAGGCCACAAAGGCTTATTTGAGTGCCATCCGAGATTTATATGATGGGGCTATTATTAGTTATGTTTTAGGACGTAAAAATAACAATCAGCTAGTGTTTAAAACATTGGATCAAGCAACTGCCATGTTGAATGGTGAACAACCGCTTTTGCATAGTGATCGAGGATTTCAATATACCCACCTTGAATTCAAAAGAAAACTGGATATGGCAAAGATGACTCATAGTATGTCCCGAGTTGGACGATGTATTGATAATGGTCCAATAGAGTCTTTTTGGGGGACATTGAAATGTGAGAAGTATTATTTGGAGAAATATGAAACGTTTGAGGACCTAAAAGAGGCGATTGATGAGTACATTCATTTTTATAATCATGACCGCTATCAAAAACGATTAAACGGCCTTAGCCCTTTAGAATACAGAGCTAAGACAGCTTAGTCTTGTTTTATTATTTCAAGTGTCTACTTGACAGGGGGCAGTTCATAGGGGTTATGACCTAAGATTCCAGAATTTCACCCACTAGAGGTCTTCACTTCTTACAACCCTGCCGAAAGATGAATCTCCCCTTCAGGCAATTCATTCCCGCTTTGAGGCTCCAAGGTTATCGCAATGGTATCCCAATCTTCCGCAGCCGTCTGTTCGATGTTATGGAACACATAGCCTTTACCTTGATCATCAATAGTGAAATCACCAGCCGGTATTGGTGCTCCATCCTTGAGCAACCAAACCTGATAGACTTCATTACCGGTTAGTTCAGGTAAGTCCTGCGTCTGAATCATAACGGATAGTGCCTGCTCCTGTTGGAAAAGTGCTGCAAACCCGCTGCCTGCAGCATCTGATGGTTGCAAGGTAACTACGTTATCAGGTTGTTTCAGTTCTTCCGTAACCGACTCTGTTCCTTCATCATTTTGCATCATCAAGTAGCCGTTTCCAACCAATGAAAGCAAGAGCGATGCGGCAAGCAACGTGGTCAGCCAAGGTTTCCCTGAAGCTGTATTCTTACTAATTGGTGTTTCGACTTCCTTTTTAAAAGCAATCGGTGTAACAGTTGCTTTGTCTGTTTTCACGTCTTCAGCAAATACATTATCCAGAATTCGCTTCTTCATTTCCGGTGGGGGTGAGGCCTGCTCTGACACAAGGGCAACATCTCCTAACAGATCTTGAAGTTCCATTAATTCTTCCTGACATTCGGGACAGGTGGCTAAGTGCTGTTCAAATTCTTCTCTCTCTGTATGTGTTAGGTGTCCATTGAAATAGTCCAACACTAAATCACATTTCTGACTCATATACTCCCCCTCCTATCTGCAAGCAACGGTTTCAATTTCTTTAGTGCTAGCCGTATCCTTCCCTTTACGGTCCCAAGCGGAATACCGGTCAATTCGGCTATTTTCTGCTGGGTATATCCTTTGAAATACATATAGTGGACCATCTTCCTTTGGTCGTAGGATAGGGTGGAGACCGCATCTCTAATGACTTTCTGCTCTTCTTTCCACTCTGTCTCTTTTTCGGTGGAGTCGTTTGATTGTAAGAATGGTTCCACATCCTCTATCGGGGCACTTTGTGTTCGTTGCTGCTTGCGAATAATATCCAAGGCTTTATTACGGGCGATGGTGAACAGCCAGGATCTGAACTTGCCTTTTGACTCATCGTAGATACCTGAACCTTGCCAAATCTTAATAAACACATCCTGCATTGCTTCTTCTGCAATGTCATGGTCGTTCGTTATTTTCAATAAAAAAGAATATAAGATCTTTTCGTACCTGTCGTACAATTCTTCCAGAGCGGTTTTATCTTTTTTCCTGATCCGCTCATACAGAAGAGAGTCCTTATTCTGCATAGGTTTTCTCCTTTTTTATGTGATTATCTTTATTATATCTTTATTTGTCTCTTTAAAAGAAGAAATAAGGCTTTCCCACTTTCCTAACGTTGGAAAATCGATTTTGGATCAGTGTTTTCGAGTATGGAACCATTTGGAAAATATGCTCGCTTGACTAACCCTCCACCGTAGCGTACTTTAATATATATTGCAGTTTTAGATACACCGGAGGAATGGCCATGCGTGTAAAGAAAGTCTTGAATAACAATGTGTTGATTGCTGCCCACCCGGAGTACAATGAAGTGATCCTGACAGGAAAAGGAATTGGCTTCGGAAAACGTACCGGAGAAGATATTACTGTCGAGAGTGCGGAGAAGTTCTTTGTGCTTCGCGACCAGGAAGAGCAACAACAATATAAGCAGTTACTTAATTATGTCGATGAATCGTTCATTGGTTTAATGAACGAATGTATAGAGCGAATTGAGAAGCGTTTCGAGGTTCGGTTGAATGAACATATCCATGTCGGATTGACAGATCATCTTTATTTTGCCGTAAAAAGAATTCAACAGGGGTTGGATATAAAAAATCCTTTTCTGACGGAGACGGAACTCGCCTACCCTAAAGAATATACGGTGGCACTTGAAATTGTGGAGTGGTTGAATGAAAAGCTTGGGATCTCCGTTCCAGTTGGAGAAGTCGGGTTCATCACCTTGCACATCCATAGCGCGTTAACCAACCGGGAATTATCGGAGATCAACAAGCATACCCAGCTAATCAGCAGAATGGTGGATGTTATTGAAGAGTCCTTGAAAATCTCTGTTGATCGGACAGATGTGAACTACTTGAGACTAATCCGTCATTTTCATGCATCGATTGAAAGGGTGCAAAAAGATGAAAATCGTCCAGAAAATCAGGAAGCGCTCGCAAAAGTGTTGCAAGCTGAATATCCTGTGTGCTACAATCTAGCATGGAAATTGATTAAAATTATGCAGCAGAACTTACACAAGCCAGTCCCAGATGCTGAGGCAGTCTACCTGACTCTACATTTGCAAAGGCTTGCAAAACAATAAATTAATCTTTAACACTTTTTTCACGTGTTACTGGTCATGCAGGCATGAGCGGAAGAAAGCGTAAACGAAGAAACACGGTAGAAGTCTATCTACCTTTCCTTCGTGTACCTTTTCTTTTGACTCATGCCTTTTTGTTTTTCTGAGGGTTCTACAAAAGCATATAAAAATACCTAGGAGGAACACATATGTTTAAGAAATCATTTGGTTTACTACAACGTATCGGGAAAGCCCTCATGCTTCCTGTCGCATTGCTACCAGCAGCAGGAATCCTGCTTGCATTCGGTAATGCCATGCAAAACCCGAACTTAACTAGCCGCCTCGGCTTTCTAGAGGCAGATTCACTCGTATTATTAGCACAAATCATGGAACAGGCGGGAAGCATCGTATTCTCCAATCTGCCACTACTCTTTGCCATCGGGGTAGCCATTGGACTTGCTGGAGGGGACGGGGTTGCCGGTCTTGCAGCAATGATCGGTTACTTAATTATGAATGTTACGATGAGTGTTATCAGTGGAGTTACTGCTGAACAGGTCGGAAGTGACCCTGCACTTGCGAATGTTTTAGGAATTCCGACCCTTCAAACCGGGGTGTTCGGCGGTATCATAGCCGGGGTGCTCGGTGCCTATATGTACAATAAATTTTACAATATCGAATTGCCATCTTACTTAGGATTCTTTGCCGGCAAGCGTTTCGTTCCAATTGCGACAGCGGCATCTGCCCTTGTGCTTGGGGTGGTCATGAACTTCATCTGGCCATTCGCACAAGAGGGTCTGAATACGTTCTCTTATTTTATGACAGAATCAAACCGTACATTGGCAGCATTTATTTTCGGTGTCATTGAACGTGGACTGATTCCATTTGGCTTACATCATATTTTCTACTCTCCATTCTGGTTTGAATTCGGTTCTTACACAAACGCGGCAGGAGAATTGGTTCGTGGAGACCAACGTATTTTCATGGAGCAGGTGAAAGACGGTGCCGAACTAACGGCAGGTACGTTCATGACAGGTAAATTCCCATTCATGATGTTCGGTCTTCCGGCAGCAGCGCTAGCAATCTATCACTGTGCTCGTCCTGAAAATAAGAAGTATGTTGCTGGTATCATGGGTTCAGCGGCATTGACATCTTTCTTGACAGGTATCACAGAGCCACTTGAGTTCAGTTTCTTATTCGTAGCACCAGTATTATTCGCTATCCATGCTGTGTTTGCTGGACTTTCCTTCATGGTTATGCACATTTTAGATGTGAAAATCGGGATGACGTTCTCCGGTGGGGTTATCGACTATATTCTATTTGGGGTCCTTCCAAATGCGACTGCATGGTGGTTGGTGATTCCTGTTGGTCTAGTCTTCTCGGTTATCTACTACTTCGGATTCCGCTTTGCGATCAAGAAGTTCAACCTTATGACACCAGGTCGTGAGGAAAAAACGGAAGAAGCTGAATCTGGATCTGGTTCCGTTGATGAACTGCCATTTGGTGTACTAGAAGCACTTGGTGGAAGAGAGAACCTTACCAACCTTGACGCGTGTATCACTCGTCTTCGTGTAAGTGTGAAAGATGTAGAGCAAGTAGATAAAGAGCGTTTGAAAAAATTAGGTGCAGCAGGGGTAATGCAAATCGACCGCAATATCCAAGCGATCTTCGGACCTCGTTCTGAAACAATTAAAGGTCAGATCCAAGATATCTTGAGTGGGAAAACGCCAGTGAAGCAAGAAGTGGCGGCAAGTACTGAAAATGTTTCTAAGGATGCAGGTGCTGTAGCTACTTCAACTTCGGCTGAGTTTGACGTAGTCATGCCGATGACAGGGAAACTACTTCCTATTTCTGAAGTGCCTGATAAGATTTTCTCACAAAAAATGATGGGTGACGGTTTTGCTATTGAACCAACTGATGGCAAGGTGGTATCACCTGTTGCAGGAAAAATTGTGAACCTGTTCCCGACAAAACATGCGATCGGCATCGAAACCGCTGAAGGCCGCGAAGTCCTTGTGCATGTTGGAATTGACACAGTCAACCTAAAAGGAAAAGGCTTTGAAAGTTTAGTAGAACAAGGTGACACAGTCGAGCAAGGGCAAGTGTTACTGAACGTAGACCTTCGCATTGTGTCTGAAGAAGCGACATCCATCATCACACCAATCATCTTCACAAACTTGGCTGCTGGAGAAGCAGTTGAGATTAAGGATGGTAGTGTAAGAGTTGGGGAAAAGGGTCGCGTAACAATTTCCTAAAGAGGTAAATACAAAAGAACCGTTGCATATAGGTGCAACGGTTCTATTTGTTGGAAATGGCTACCCCTGTTTCATCAAAAGAGAGTGAGCTTTTACTACCTTTCGTTCAAGATAATCAATAGAATAGTTACCATTTGGATCTGTGACATCGACGACAGCTCTTGATAAGTTGTCGATTACCAAATGCAATAACTCCAGATCCTTTTTCTCTAATTCATGTTTGTTCACTTCATCCATGATTTCTTGTGCCAGGCCTTGTATTTTTCTGAGCCTAACTTCATTCATATTCCTCAAATATCCTCTCCTCCTATAAATGACATTCACAAAAAGAGTATATGTACTAAAATGAGATTCTTTCTCAAAATTTAGAGAAATTAATTGACACTGATAATCATTATCAACTATGATATCAGTATATTAATTGAAAACAATTATCAACTAGAGGTGTTCTAGAATGCGAATATTTATTGGATATGTAAGTATGTCGGGAAACACAGAAGACATTGCAAATATTTTGCAGGATGAACTGCTTGCAAAAGGATGCGAGGTTGTCTTGGAGTGTTTGGATACAGTAGATGTAGAGGAAATCACAACCTATAACGGTATTGTTATCGGTTCCTACACCTGGGGAGATGGTGATCTCCCATATGAGGCGGAGGACTTTTATGAAGAGTTGGATGGATTGAAGTTAAACAGTATTCCTGCAGCTTGCTTTGGTTCAGGAGATCATGCATATCCTAAATTTTGTGCAGCAGTGGATACCTTTTCTGAGAAGCTAAAGAGTTGTGGGGCCGCCGTTTATGATCAAACATTAAAGGTGGAGTCTAGTCCTGAAACACAGGAACAAGAATTGGAATGTAGACAATTTGCTCAAAGATTCATTACATGGGTTAAAAAAGTGGAAGAGAACTTTCATTATGTTTAACAAAGGATCCACTGCCGTTTTATCTACTCCTGACATTCCATTTCTTGTTGCGGTAAAGAAATCTGGTATCTATTCGTTCGAGGATGGGGAATGGGTGTTGCAGTATGGCCTTTCCCAAAATATTTATAAGCTTGTACGACTAGGAAGGTTTATTTTTGGCATTGGGGATTATGGGACGATTTTACGATATGAACCATATCAAAAAAAGTGGACCCATACGACATTTTCCGTTTCCCAGCGTTTATGGGATATAGCCGGAAACGATAAGGGCCTAATCGTAACACATGGTGGAAGTAAATTATATGTGTCCAGAAACTATGGTTCGAGCTGGGCTGTCGTTAAGCCATTCGCATCTTTTAGTGCTCCCCCATTAATCAGGTCGCTCTTTTTTTCAGATGATTGCATTTACATTGGTACGCAAGTAAATAAGGAGCACGGTGGCGTATGGAAGTACTCCCTCTTAACAGGGGAATTAAAACTTGTGAAAAGAGAAGAGAATTCGATGGTTTCATCGATTTACATTTCAGATAGGGATTCTATGTTCATTACCAAAGGAAACGTTAAGACAGGCGAAGGCTCTGTGGAAATGAGAAAGGCTGAAAATTCATGGATTTGTTTTAATCAGCCTCTTTCAGAGAAAGCTTTTTTGGATATATTCCTGGCCAATAATAGCTTGCATGCTACTACAAGCCGAGATGAATTCGGGTATTCGAGGATTTATGAGATACATAAAGAGAGTATGAGTTTGATTCCAATAGGGACTGTGGAGGGGCATGGATTCAGAGGTGCTGGTTTTGAGGACCAATTGTTTATATCATCCCCCGTTGAAAGTAAATGGATCAACAACAGATATCAAGTTCCAAGTCTGCTACATTGAGAGGAGTGATAGAAGATGAAAATAGGAATTTTTTATGCAAGCATGTCCGGGAACACAGAGGCAATAGCGGACAGTATCACAGAAAAACTTATAAAACATCAACATGAGGTGGTATTGGAGGACGTTCATAGTCTAGATAGTGCTGAGGAACTTTTACACTATGACATTACCATTTTAGGTATGTATACTTGGGGTGATGGTGATTACCCAGATGAATGCTTAGATATAGTAGAAGAGCTGGAGGAAATGGATCTTGAAGGTCGCTCTTTTGCGATTTTCGGCTCTGGGGACACTTCTTATCCTGAATTCTGCGGTGCCCTTGACCATCTTAAAGAATTGCTTGAAACCCGTGGGGGAACCGTGTTGTCTGATCCGCTGAAAATAGAGTTCAACCCTGAACCGGAGGATGAAGAAGAGATTAGTAAATTCGTTTCTCTAGTGGTGGAAAAATTGAAAAAGTCTGCTTAATTATTAATGCAGACATAAGGAAGAGATGAAAAAATGAGAAAGAAATTGATGCAGGAATTAATAGAGCAGAATAAGCAGGAAATTTTAAAAGATAAAGTGAAAATGGACAAAATACTCGAAAAAATCGATCGGGTTATAATCATAAAAGCAAGTGGAAAATAAAAGAAAACAAACTCGTCAGTCGTTAAGTGTGACTGGCGTTTTTTGTATCATTTTGATTTTAGAAAAAAATATTCATTTTTTTTTAAATAGAAGTACAACAATTTGGTGTATTCCCTTTTTATAAGGTACACAGGCATCTTTCATTATACCTATTTGAATTCGTGTTCCTTTAAGGGTTTATTAGGTTTTTTTTACAATATAAGTAATTATACCCGAATTCTTGTAATGATTCTGTTGTATTTTGTCAAATACAGGCCTTTCTTAGTATTTCTAATATGGCAATACTCTCTATAATTAAAAGAGTATGACTATTAAACTTCTAAAGGAGCTGTTTGGCTTGAAAAAAGCTTTCCAACAACTAGGGAAAAAAGTGTTGGCTATAACCATGGCTGTATCATTGCTTGCCACACCATCCATGTTCAACTCGGTTGAGGCTGCACCAAAAGGACCAAAGGCAGGGCAACATGATGTGGAACTTAGAGTGATGGGGACGACAGATATCCATACACATCTATATAACTATGATTACTATAAGGACGCGGAAGTACAAGACTTTGGACTTGCGAAAACAGCTACTTTAATTAAGCAGGCCCGCGAAGAAGCAACGAACACGATGCTGTTTGATAACGGTGATCTTATTCAAGGTAACCCTTTAGGAGACTACAAAGCAAAAGTGGATATTCTTCAAAAAGGTGAGGTTCACCCAGTATTTCAAGCTATGGGATTACTGGATTATGATGCAGCAACTCTAGGAAATCATGAATTCAACTATGGGTTAGATTTTCTTGATACGGTACTAGAAGGGGCTCCATTTCCTTATGTCAGCGCAAATGTATTTTATGATGATGGTGCAGACAACAGCGAGTATTATGTAAAGCCATACGAAATCATTAAGAAAAAATTCACAGATAAAAATGGAAGAAATAAAGTTCTACGTGTTGGTGTGACGGGTGTTGTCACTCCGCAAATCACACAATGGGACAAAGCACATCTTGACGGGAAAATCGTAACGAAAGACATTGTCCAATCAGTAGAAGCTGTCATTCCTAAAATGGAGAAAGCAGGAGCTGACATCATTATCGTATTGGCACACTCCGGAATCGGTGATACCGAGTATACAGAAATGGAAGAGAACGCTACCTATGATTTGACGAAGGTAGATGGTGTTGATGCCATCATCACAGGTCACAATCATCTTAAATTCCCTGGAGACTTCACGGACCTTCCTGGTGTGGACACGGAAAAAGGAACGATCAATGGGGTTCCTGTCGTGATGCCCGGTAACTGGGGGAACAATTTAGGGATCATGGACCTAACACTTTCAAAAGTAAAAGGCGATTGGAAAGTGACAGATTCTGCTACAACATTAAGGAATGTAAATGGTGTGAAAGCAGATCCAGCGATATTAGATGTGGTAAAAGAAGCACATGAAGGAACTGTAAACTATGTTCGTACAGCAGTTGGTACAACAACGGCTGACATCCACAGTTACTTTGCATTAGTGCAAGACGACCCCTCCATCCAAATCGTAACGAATGCACAGAAGTGGTATTTGGAAAAACAATTGCAGGGTACGGTAGATGAGCATACACCTATTCTTTCTGCAGGTGCACCGTTCAAAGCCGGCGGAAGAAACGGAGCAGGCTATTACACGTTTATTCCTCAAGGGGAAATTGCCATTAAAAATGTAGCTGACCTGTATCTGTATCCAAACACAGTCGCTACTGTAAAAGTAACAGGCGCAGATGTTAAAGAGTGGTTAGAAATGTCTGCAGGACAATTCAAGCAGATCGATGCAAACAATGGCGGCGAGCAAGCATTAATCAACAGGGACTTTCCGACTTACAATTATGATGTTATTGATGGCGTTACGTATGAAATTGATGTTACAGAACCGGCAAAATATAACAAAGATGGTGTTGTTGTCAATGAAGGGGCAAATCGTATCAAGAATCTGGAGTATAACGGGGAACCTATTGACTTAGATCAAGAGTTTATCGTTGTGACGAATAACTATCGTGCGAGCGGTAACTTCCCTGGAGTGCGCAATAATACAGGGGTTGAAATGTACCCTGATGAGAACCGTCAGGCAATCATCGACTACATCCTACAACAAGGGGAGATTGATCCATCAGCCGACGGAAACTGGACATTCGCACCAATGAATAATTCCGTCCATATAACATTCGACTCTTCACCTGAAGCAGTCAATGCACTACCTGAAAACGGCACCATTCAATACGAAGGAGCCTCCCAAAACGGCTTCGCCAAATACAAACTAACACTACCAACAGCAGAATAATATAGAAGAAGAGGGGTTTACTTTATCGCTTTAGAGCAGTGAGGGTCAGACCCCTTTTCTTCGTTTTTTCCTGCCTTTCATCCAAGTGAAAAGTAGGATTAGTAAAGGAAGGAAAAATTGAAAGGGAATATGAATGTAATATGGGACGAGCTCCAGGCCTATATATAAGTGTTCTGGGAGGTCTTTTGCTATGATAAAGGATCCGAAAAAGACCATTGCCCCAAGTAGGACGATGATAAATTTTTCTTGGAGGATAGGAAAAACATAGGATATTCCCTTTGCACCGGAAATAAAGAATATGGACACTTTTACAAAACCTACGATGATAAAGGCAAAGGCAGTCAACAATTCTAAGTGTTGGATGATACCCAAAAGCTCGATCATTTCAATTGCCTTTACTAACGGGTATGTATAAAGTGAAGACACTTTAGCCCCAAGGATGGCAATTATGATTTCAGAGACAGTAATTAAAATAACTCCGCTCAAAACGACAGCAATCCATCCCTGTTTCATCAATCTCTTATGGTCATTAAGGAATGGAAACAAGACCAGAAAAACCACCATTTCTCCGTAAGGAAATGTTATATATTGGACCCAATTACTTAAATCCAAAATCTCCAAGTCAATTATTGGCCTTATATTTTCGCCCATCATTATCCCTGACAAGAAAGAAAAAAATATTATCAGTGTTATTAGGAGTACGGTAAAAACAAACAAAATCTCAGATGTCCTGGCTACCGCCTCAAGGCCCAAAACTGCAGCGTAACAGATTAAGCAGACTGAGACAAAAGCAATAATCCAGTGATCGATATTGTAATAAAAGGTTTGGGTAACAAAGTAGACGAAATCTTTGAGTACCCTTGTTGCAATGTAAAGAAAATAAAGGCTGTACAACATTAAGACGACTTTTCCAAGTATTTTACCGAATGCTAATTCCAAGAGTTTATGAAATTCAGGCCAACCATTCCTTTTTAATAAATAAGCATAAAAAAAGAAAAGGAGGACTCCGATTAGAGCGGCTCCGGTGTTGATAATCCAGGCATTCTCTTCAGCCTGCAGGTTGAGTCCCAGGACAATAGAAGACCCTAGAAGAAACAAGGTCATCAGTGTAATGAGCTGATAGATGGAAATCTTGGTAACGTTCATATGAAACTTCATCCTAACTTTGGCTAATCTAATGAAGTGGCATCTCCTGACCTAGTTACAGAAACATCCACGTTAATACCAAATGGGGTGTTTGGATAAATATTTTCCCAGTCACCTTCAATTTTTCTCCAGTTACTTGGACTTGAAAGATAAATTTCTTTACCAAACCCCACATAATCCAGATTCTCTTCTTGGCTTTTTTGTATAAGGGAGGTGATGGAATTTTCTAATTGTTTTTTAATTTGTTGTCTAAAGAGCTCCATATTTGGATATTCGAAATTCGTACTACAGGCGGATTCGATAATTCTTCCGTTCGTCTTAATATTGATAGAAACCTCAGGAGTTCTGCCGTGCCAATTTACTTTATATTTGGTTTTGGCTTTCTTTAAGTGGTAGGAAAAGTAACCAGGACCTTCAGGACAATTCGCCTCCAACGCACCTTCCCTAACATTATCCATTAAGAATAAGAGACTTTGGCTTTCCTCAGTACTTAAAAAATCCATTAGTCTATCTTTTTTGAAATAGGACATGCCGTTAATTTCCATTTTCGATTTAGGTTGATAGGATTCAATATTCTCTTTCTTAAGTCCTTCCTTCACATCTCCTGCAACACTGATGTATGGTATTACATTGTTGACAACCGGATAATTCAACAGGAAATTTTTCACGCGATTAGGATAAACCGGGATAGCAAAGGATGAGTAGTCTTTAATATTTTCTATCGTATCCACAATTCTTTTGGAAGATACTTTCTGAAATGGCGTGAACATGGCAAGGATATCATGTGCACTTACCTCCTTGCTGACAAAGAGCATGGTATTAGAAGAGATTGTTTGCTCTAAAAACAAATAATTCAACACATCCTCAATTCCACGCTTTTTAGCAAGTTCTTCGCTTATTAAGATAACTTCTAAATCATCCATAAATAGAAACCGAGAAAATGATTTGTGGATGTTTTGCAGGGCTTCTGTTATGGTCCTTCCACTTTCCTGATACAGGATAAATCCTAGTTTCTCCGAAGCACTATCTTTAACGGAGGGAGCATTAATAGCTTGTACTGTTATGAGAAAATCCTCCTCTTTCATGTCTATAGCAATAGCTGAGATAATAATCAAATCTCTGATAAGAGAATCTTCCGCATTTTTTCCAATGATGAGACTTGCTCCGAGCAAAAATAATGAAGTAATGATTGGTATTAGGTTTCTTTTGAACATGGTATCCATCAACCTTTACTTTTTTTTCATGGGATCCTCTTTGAACAATGATTTATCATTATTAATAATGTATTGAATAGGCAAACGGAAGATCGCATCCTTTTGGTCCTGAGGTTGGAATGGAGCGATTGGTGATAGATATGGCACACCAAAAGAACGAAGCGAACAAAGATGCAATAAGAGTATGATTAGCCCCACCAACACTCCGTACAATCCGAGAATGGTCGCCAAAAAAATAAATCGAAATGTCAGCCGCTTGTAAGCGAGTGATAAACTGTAAATCGGAACTACGCTTGAAAAGACGTAAGAGGCTGCCAAGACCACGAGAGTTGCAGGTTGGACAAGCTGGGCCTCTACCGCTTGCTGCCCTAAGGTGATGGAAGCGAAAATAGTAACCGTTAGTACCACCCCTGAAGGAAGGCGGATGGAGCCTTCTGTAATAATGATGATGAGCCAAAAAAATATAAATACTTCAACAATGGTCGGAAAAGGAACGATTTCCCTTTGAGCAATGAGTCCAACCAGTAAGCTCGTAGGTATTAGTCCAGGGTGATATAAAGTAAAGGAAATATATAGACCAGGAAAAAGTACGGAAAGCATAAAGAAAAAGAGCCTTCCCAATCTCCTTGTGTGGGTACTTCTATTTAATATGTAATAGTCGTCGGGAGATTGAAAGAATTGAATGAAAACAGAAGGCAAGGTCAATACAAACTGTGTTCCATCTACGACAATCGCAATTTTCCCACTCAGAACTTCAGCACAAACGACATCCGGTCGATCAGATGAAAGTGTCAAAGGGAAACTCGAGCTTGTATTATTAATAAGGGTTTCTTCTAAATAGTTAACATCAAGGATTACTGGGATGTTTATCTTATCCATCTTTTTTCTAACATCTTCTAAAATTTCTTTGTCCACTTTCCCTTCCATGTAAACCAAGGAAATAGAGGTCTGGATATTAGGATTTGCCACTTTTTCTACCCGAAGTAACGGGTCCTTGATTGTTTTCCTGATAAGAGAAAGGTTATATGTTCCGTTTTCATTGAAGGCAATGTCAGGTCCTGTTGAAGTCCGTTGTACTTTTGGTTCAGGAGCACTTCTTTCAGGCCATTTTGCAGTATCAGCCAGTAGGCACGTCGCTTCTTCCTCTATAAAAATAGCTGTTTTCCCCTCTAGAATCATACGGACTATTTTATCTTTAACGGTTTCCGTCACAATACTTATGCTTTGTATTACTTGAAGCCGAAGATAGTCGATTACGGAATGGAGAGGCTGTTCTTCCTTAATTGAAATAGCTGCCAAAGGTGATAAAATATAATCCTCTATTTTGGAGGTATCATTAATCCCATCCAGGTATATTAAATGAACCTTTCTATTTAGATACGGTAAAACAAGCTCTCTTTCAAGCAAGTCGGAACTATGGCCTAACTGGGCTTTAATCATTTCAGTATTTTTAGAAATAGATTCCGTAAGTAGTACCTTTTGTGCCGTCTCCATTTAATAACCTCTTTACCTTATATATTTCCTATTTATACCTTTCCAAAAATCAGTAAGAAATATGCGAATATTATTCTAAAACAAAAGGGGCCTGCCTCCACAAAAGGAGTCAGGCCTTGATTGTTTCTCGTCCAAGAACAACTATCTCATCATGATCAGTGCTCTTCACATCATCTTGGAAGATAAGTCTTGTATGGAAACGATAGCTTATATGTTCTGTTGACGGGTCCAATGAAGTGGGCAACTGATAGCAAAATGGATATTCTGCATTATCATTTGAATCCATACTCTTAGACATGAGAATGGTCGTAACAGCATCGACAGTTTCTACGGTATCTCCTTGGAATTCCTTCACAAGGTCGCATTCCAGCCTTTTTATGTGTTGCTTCGCCCAGCCGCCTTCCACATGAAAGGCACCTGTTATTTTTTCACCAGGATTTATTTCAATATTATTTAGAACCAAATCAACATGGGGCGAACCTATATTTAAGTAGCTCATTACTTTTTTTATCATATAGCATGAACCTCCGAAAAGAATGTTTTCCAACCACAATGGCTTGCAGTAAATTTCGTATATTAATTGATACGAACAGGTAGAACAAAAGTTTCAAAAATAATCTTACTATGTAAAATACACATACCCAATTTACACAACGAAAACCCCTCATCCACAATCGGACAGGGGGGATTTTATTTACATTAGAAAATCCAAAGTCCTACTAATGTTGCGACAATCAATCCAATTATGACTGGTACGAAGCTCCTTCGCACAATCTCCATGACAGGTACTTTTGCAAACCCTGCAACTGCCACAAGGGAAGACCAGGCGATCAACGTGCCGCCGCCAACCCAGACAGATCCCATCTGGCCAATTGCAGCAAGGGTGGCAGTTTCTACTCCAACACTCTCACCTAGGGCACCAGAAAGCGCACCTACAAGAGGAAGTCCCGAGAATCCAGAACCATCCAAACCTGTGATCATTCCAATAAGCAGAATTCCAAATCCTGCAACAAAAGAACTTTCCGGGATATAGGATTGACCGGCAAGTATAAGGTCAAACAGGAAGGAAGGGGTCTCTTCAGCGGGAGTGCCGAGGATCCTTGAAGCAAGTTCCCCGCTTCCAATAAAGAAGAATCCTGCAATCGGGATAACCGGCCCCATTGCTTTAAAAGCAAACAAGAAGCCTTTGACGATATTGTCACTGACCGTTTGAAGGGAGGTGCGGGCGTTAAGGAGGAAAGACGCTCCAATTAAAAGAATGAGTGATGCTCCGCCAATAAGGGCAGCCCCGGCTCCGCCTTCTAATGACGGAAGTACATCAGAAAACTTCGCAAGGACCATATAGATGATGATGGCTAGAAATGTTCCCGGAACTAAAATAGCAAACAGGGAGCTGTATTTGCTTTTTGTCACAAGGCCGCCTTCTGACATTCCTTCGGTGTGCCCGCTATGGTTGTCAGCTTCATTCCATTTTATTAAGTGCTCATTGGACGGCCGTGCAATAAGCTTGCGGATTGAGAGATAAGCAAGAGTGATTGCCACCACTCCCGTAACAAGCGATAAGATGAACCCTCGATCAGCAACCGTGCCAATATCTACTGCAGCAGCGGTAGCGGTCAGTGATGGGGCAATTTGAATAATATAGTCCGATGATAAGGCCATTCCTTGACCAGCAAGTGAAATAGCGATGGCTGCACCAATTGGTGGAAGCCCAGCTCTTATGGCAACTGGAATTAATAGTGCACCGACAAGTGGTACAGCTGGAGTTGGCCAGAAGAATAGGGAAATCGCATAGGTGACAAATACAATTACCCAAAACGAGATATGCCCATTTTTCATCACCCGCTGAAAAGGGGTAATCATTTGTACATCGGTACCTAAAGATTTTAGGGAATGTAGAAGTGCCGTCATGATGGCAATAATCAGGAATATGTTGAAAAGCTCTCCTGCTGCAATCAAGCTGGCATTAAATATCGTTTGAAGTCCAAAAATGAATGACCCGCTAAAAATCCACCCTACTAAAAATGTCACTAGGATAGCAGGAACCACGACATTCTGCCTGAACAACATGGTAAAAATAATGACCAGTGTACCAATTAAATACATCCAATGTGCCGCAGTTAATTCCATCTATACCAAACTCCTCTCCAAGGCGATCAAGCCCAAGATGTGATTATACATCTCTGTACTGTAGCCTATGTTGGAGGGGGGGCTTTGGTGTTGAAAGTGAAATTTCAATTAAATAGACTGGAGGAATGATTGGTTGTAAAGCTGAGTTTTAATCGCCTTTATGGAGGAATAGACTATAGAGAGGTGATAAACATTGAAAAGGGAAGAATATAAAAACTATGACGGACTCGGATTGGCCGAACTGGTCAGTAACAAGGAAGTCAAACCTATTGAACTGTTAGAAATGGCGGTAAGTGAGATTGAGACGCAAAACCCTCAACTAAATGCGGTTATTCATAGAATGTATGAACAAGCAAGAGTTGCAACGGAAACGGCTTCAACAGGTAAGTTTGCAGGTGTTCCGATTCTTCTAAAAGATATAGGTCAGGAAATAAAAGGTGAACCTAAAACCCTAGGATCTAGAGCTCTAGTCAAATATAGAGCAAAAAGGGACTCCGAATATGTTAGTAGGTTAAGGAAAAGCGGCTTTCTATTTTTAGGGCAAACCAATGTGCCGGAGTTTGGTTTAATGGCCATAACAGAGCCGGTTGCATTCGGACCAGCGAAAAATCCCTGGAAACAATCTTATACCCCAGGAGGCTCAAGCGGCGGATCGGCAGCAGCGGTAGCGTCAGGAATGGTTCCAATTGCAGGTGCAAACGATGGTGGCGGATCCATACGTATTCCTGCAGCTTACTGTGGGCTGTTTGGATTAAAACCTACAAGGGGAAGAACACCGGTTGGGCCGCAATTGGGACGTTTTTGGCAGGGAGCGGCAGTGGAACATGTTTTGACTCGGACTGTGAGAGACAGTGCAGCTGTCCTGGATGAGTTAAAGGGAGCGGAAAAAGGGGCTGCATTTACGATTCCTGAATATGATGGAAGTTACTTGGATCTCATTCAACAATCTTTACAGAAGAAACTACGTATTGCTTACTCTACCAAATCACCAATTGGTACAGAAGTTCATCCCGACTGTATCGAAGCAGCGAACAAAACCTTGAAGTACCTAGAGTCAGAGGGTCATATGATAGAAGAAATAGAAGCACCGGTAGATGGGAAGAAAGTTGCCACAAGCTATCTGTCCCTGTACTTTGGAGAAGTAAGTGCCATGGTTTCTTCTCTTGAGGAGATACTTGGGAGAAAAGCGACGTTGAATGATGTGGAGCCTGCAACCTGGCTGCTTAGTCTTATTGGCAAATCCATGTCTGCGCAAGAATTTGTCCTCCGCATGAGGGAGTGGGATGTGGCGGCATATGCAATGGAGGAATTCCACGAATCTTATGATTTATATGTAACACCTGCCACCGCCTTTCCTCCTGCAAGAATTGGAGATCATAAGTTAAAGCCAATTGAAAGCATTGCCCTTCAGGTGACAGGAAAATTAGGATCTGCCACCCTCCTTAAGAAGATGGGGATTGTGGAACAATTGGTGCAAGAAAGCCTTAAACGAGTTCCATTCACGCAACTTGCGAATTTGACGGGACAGCCTGCCATGTCATTACCTGTGCATGTGACAAAGGAAGGACTCCCTGTAGGCGTCCAGTTCATGGCGGCGCGTGGCAAAGAAGACCTTCTCTTGCAGGTGGCAAGGATGATAGAGGATACAGAGCTATGGATAGGAATGGAAGAGCTATTATCTACAGCTGCCAAATAAAAGGGGAGAGAAGGGGAACTCGTTTTTACATGTGCTGAACGGGTTCCTTCTTCCTTCTTTCCACATGCTATGAATTTTCTATTTTTAAGTCTTCCACTTGTATCCTTTTCTCGGAAACGATGTTACACACGTTTTCATACATCATCTCCACGCCGTTGTTGGTAGCTTCAAAGTTAAATGCTTGATCTTCTTGTATCCCCAAGCTTTGCGCTTCTTTTGCAACGTCTATGTTTGCCCCCATGAAGATGAACTGCCAGCTGTATTTTTCTTCTTGGTGACGGATTAACTCCTTTACTCTAGGATAGGTGAACTTTACGCTTGAATTTTCCATACCGTCAGTGGTAATGACAAAAATGACATTCCCAGGCCTTGAAACTTCATCAGTTCGGGACAAACGGTTTCCTACATCCAGTATCGTTCTTCCGATTGCATCCAAAAGGGAGGTAGTGCCTCTAACGTAATAGTTCTCTCTAGTTAATGTCACATTCCTCGCATCCGCTCCGCTCCACAGAGTTTCCACCTCATCGTCGAACAGGACGGTTGTGACAAGCGTTTCTCCTTCGTGTCTACATTGTCTTTCAAGAAAGGAGTTAAAACCTCCAATCGTATCCTTCTCTAGGCCTCCCATCGACCCGCTTCTGTCCAATAGAAAAATAATCTCTGTTAAGTTTTTATTCATTTTCATCATCCTCCTTCATGCTATAATAATAACGAATAATATCCATAAAATGGTCGCCTTCCAAGCGACATTTGGAGGTGGGGAAATGCTCGATAAAATGTTTTTAGAGGAACTTGAAAGATTTATCTGGGAGCATCAAATTTATGAAGTTCTTGAGACTATAGACTACAGCTCCAAAGAATCACCTGTTTTACATGAAAACAGTGATGTGTTTGAGATTGAGGAATTCATTAAAGCAAATAAGAAACCAACTCTCCAACAAGTCCTATTTCAGTATATGGACCGCAATGGAGGTACCGACGCGGATATTTACAAAAAAGCTGGTTTGGACCGAAAACATTTTTCTAAAATACGAACGAACGCAGAGTACCGACCTAAAAAAGCAACCATTGTAGCATTGGCGATTGCTTTGGGTCTTGATGAAGAGGAAACAGAAAATTTACTTGGTGCAGCGGGATATTCCTTGTCAGGAAATGATATACCTGATCTTGTCGTCAAATATTTTCTAGAAAAGGGAATTTATGACCTTGTAAGATTGAACGAAGCTGTTGAATTTATGAAAACAAAGAGTTTAAGAAGTATATAGAAAAAGCCAGGGGCACAGCTTGCTAGACTAAGGGGTTGTGCTTCTTTATATATGTTACAATCAACTTTAGAAAGCAGAATTCCACCCTCGAAAGGAGATCACCACATGAACATAAAAGTAGATAAGAAAATCATCCAAGAAAGATGTGGTTCCGTCTCCTTAAAGAGTGGGGATGCCATTAAAAGAGCGGATAAAGTAAAGATAGAAGAGTGGTTGGATGACAAGTGTGAAGCGATTGTTTCTACGTCTGAAAATTTCCATGTGGTTATAACAGCGGATGATTCAGGAGACTTCCAAACAAGCTGTACTTGTCCAAAGCTTGCGTCTGTTAAAAAGGAATGCCAGCACATTGCAGCGGTCCTTCTAACTATATATGAAAGCCACTTATCACAACTTGACCTATCGGATGAAGTGTACCGGCTTTTCCAAGAGGATAAGAGACCTCCAAGTGGTCGTCAGCTTCATTTTGAAAAAAGAGAAGTGGTTGACATTTCGTTCGTCATCAAACCTTTGTTAAAAGATCAGAAACATTACATTCTCGGTGTAGAGATTCTATTGAATCAGAGACTTGTACATAACCCGCGAGAACTATTACAAGCTATCAAGACAAGAAAGCAAAGTAATTTGTTTGACCCAGCAGTTCAATGTTTTAAAAAAGAGGAAGATAAAGTTGTTCAGGGTTTGATAGACATTCTTTATGATGAAAAAACATTTTTGGAAGACCTGGAGATTGTTCCTCAAGAACTAATTCTCCCACCATCCTCTTTCACAAAAGTTGCTCCTCTTTTCGAGCAGGCTGAAGATGTGAAAATCCTCCAAAACAAACATGCATACGATGGCTTTAAGTTGCTAAAAGAGCCGCTTTCTCTTCACTTTTCTTTTACCGAAGAGAGGGAAAGAGGGATTGTCCTGAAGGTAGATGGATTAGAGAATCTATTGGTATTGAGCGCCTATAACGCAGTTTTCAAGGATGGTAAGTTTATTTCTTTAGATTCAGATGATTGTCGACGACTTGCTGAATTGAAAAAAATGTTGAATTCCACAAGGACAAACTCTATCCCTATTGCCGCAAATCAGTTGCAGATGTTTGTTGAAAAAGTAGTGCCTGGCTTACGGAAGCTCGGGAATGTTGTGCTTGATGAGACAGTGGCTAAACGGTTTGAAAAAACGCCGTTAGTAGCGAAACTCTATCTGGACAGAGTGAAAAACCGACTTTTGGCGAGTGTTGAGTTTCATTATGAACAGGTGATTATCAATCCGTTAGCTCCAAGAAAAGAGCGAATGGATGCCCTGTTTATCCGGGATTATGATAAAGAGCAGATGATACTAGATTTATTAGAGGATAGTGAATTCGGAAGTACAGAAGAAGGTTTTTTTCTGCACAATGAAGAGTTGGAATATAACTTTCTTTATCACACATTGCCTAAGTTGCAACGGTTTGTTCAAGTCTATGCAACCACAGCCGTTAGAAATCGGATCTTTAAGGAGAATGCCAAACCGCAAATCCGGATCAGGATGAAAAAGGAGCGCACTAATTGGCTTGAATTTAAATTTGAAATGGATGGCATACCTGAATCGCAAATAAGGGAGCTTTTAAGTGCTCTAGAAGAAAAAAGGAAATTCTATCGCTTACAAAACGGCTCATTGCTCTCTTTGGAAACACGAGAATTTGAAGAGATTCAACGCTTCTTGCAAGCGAACCCCGTTCAGAACGAGGACCTTGAGCAGGGCTTAAATGTGCCTATTATTAAAGGCTTCAAAATGTTGGATTCCGTACAAGATGATACCGTGTTTTCGCAGGAAGAAAGCTTCCGACAATTTTTGGAGGAGATTCGAAACCCTAGTGGTGAACAAATTCGGGTTCCGAAACAAGTGGAGAAGATTCTGAGAGATTATCAGATACAGGGATACAGGTGGATGAAGACATTGGCCCAATATGGTTTTGGTGGGATACTGGCAGATGATATGGGGCTTGGGAAAACCTTGCAGAGTATTACTTTTATTCTCTCAGAGCTTGAAGATATCCGTCAAAAAAAATGTCCGGCTTTAATAGTCACTCCGTCCTCATTAACTTATAACTGGCGGAGTGAAATGGGGAAGTTCGCACCGGAGATTAACTGTATAATTATTGATGGAACTCGGAAGGAGCGCGAGAAGTCCTTTTCACAAATGAAGGAAGTGGATGTTGTCATCGTCTCTTATCCTTTGCTGCGCCGTGATATCCACTTACTCGCCGATAAAGTCTTCCATTCTGTTTTTTTTGATGAGGCACAAGCCTTTAAGAACCCGGTAACCCAGACTTTCCGAGCAGTGAAAAGGTTGGAAGCCGATTATAAATTTGCTTTAACGGGTACCCCTGTGGAGAATTCTCTGGAAGAGCTTTGGTCCATTTTTCATATTGTCTTCCCGGAGTTGTTTATGGGATTGAAGGAGTACAGTAATCTTACTAGAAAATCCATTGCAAGACGGATCCGACCATTCATGCTCCGCCGTGTGAAGGAAGATGTATTGGAGGAATTACCGGAGAAGTTGGAAAGCCTGGAGTCAGTGGAGCTTTTACCTGAACAGAAGAAACTCTATGCGGCTTATCTAGCCAAGCTTCGACATGATACATTGAAACATTTGAACAAGGATACGTTGAGGAAAAACAAAATACGGATACTGGCTGGTTTAACAAGACTCCGTCAAATTTGCTGCCACCCGACTCTTTTCGTTAACGGCTATAAGGGGAGCTCTGCAAAGTTTGAAATGCTCTTACAGTTAATCGAGGAATCTCAACGTTCTGGGAGAAGAGTACTCATTTTCTCTCAGTTTACCAAGATGCTGGATTTGATAGGAAGAGAACTTGCCTATCAGGGACTGCCCTACTTTTACCTGGATGGTCAAACTCCATCAGAAGAAAGAGTGGAGCGTTGTGAACGGTTCAACTCAGGGGAAAGGGACTTTTTCTTAATTTCACTGAAGGCAGGAGGGACTGGTCTGAATCTGACTGGAGCGGATACTGTCATTCTTTATGATCTTTGGTGGAATCCGGCAGTGGAAGAGCAGGCGGCAGACCGTGCACATAGAATGGGTCAAACGCAGACGGTTCAAGTGATTAAGCTTTTAGCAAGGGGAACGATTGAAGAGAAAATGAACGAACTGCAAGATAAAAAGAGGCATTTGATAGAAGAAATTATAGACCCTGACGAGAAAGTGTCAAATGCATTGACGGAGGAAGACATTCGAGAGATTCTTTCCATTTAGGGGAGGTTGGTTGTGTAAGCTATGACAGAAAAGAAAAAATTATATGAAGTCGATTTATATAAGCCCATTCAGAAGCATTTTGTTAAAGAAGGCTATGAGGTTTACGGGGAAGTGAACGATTGCGATATTGCGATGATGAAAGGGGATGCAGTTGTTGTTGTGGAACTAAAGTTGACCTTAAACGTTCAGCTCCTCATCCAAGCGACCAAGAGGCAAAAGCTGACGGACCTCGTGTATATCGCAATCCCAAAGCCGTCGTTTAGCAGGCGTTCAAAGCGTTGGACAGATCTAAGTCATTTAATAAAGCGGCTTGAGCTGGGCTTAATTGTCGTGTCATTCAGCGGTCGAGGAAAGCGTGTGGAGGTCATGTTTGATCCGGTACCGTTTGATCGGGCGAAAAGCATGCGCCAGAATAAGCGCAAGAGTGAGGCGTTAGTGAAGGAAATGAATGGCCGTTCTACTGATGTGAATTTTGGAGGAAGCAACCGGGTGAAGATCAGGACTGCCTATAAAGAAAATTGTGTTCAAATTGCTTGTTATTTGGAGAAGTTCGGTCCCTTGTCTCCAAAGGCACTGCGGGATTTAGGCACTGGCGAGAAAACCTCTTCTATATTGACAAAGAACTATTACCGATGGTTTGAACGAGTGAAACGAGGGACCTATGTGATAAGCGAAAAAGGAAAGACAGACCTTCGCGAACATGTAGAGCTTGTGGAGCATTTTTTTAAGGACAAGGAATTGGAATAAGTCTCAGACTCTTCTACCCTTTAGTTGGTGGGAGGGTCTTTTATATTTTTTAGAGTTTAGGATGATGGAAGGAGGTGTGTAGATACCTTTAAGGGGTATATTGCCAGAGAATCGGGCGAATATTCAAGGTAATCGGGCTATAATTTAAACTAACGGGCGATTATTACAATTATCGGGCGATTTACAGGTACAATCGGGCGATTCGCAAACTCAAGTCCAAATTAAGATGAAAATGAACAAAGATTTTTCCAACATACCCCACCCTCTGTCTCCAGTCACTAACATTTAGGACTTTTGCCCCTAAACAGAACAAATGTTTTCATGTAAAATAGCTAAAATATGGTGCTACATAACTGAGGATTTCTAATCCCGACACATCACCAATTCAGAGCGTCAGACAGAGGTGAAACAAAACATGAATGGCACCGCACATGCAGCCATTGGGGCAGCAACAGGTTTTGCCGTAGCAAACACGTTGCAAACAACACCAACAACAACTCTTATTTTAGTCAGCTTAGGGACCATATCAGGCCTTGTCCCAGACCTTGATATTGACGGGAAACTTCGAGGGCGCATCACGTTATCCCATACGGTGACGAGAACAATCGCGCAAATAATAGGAACCATGATGATTCTATATAGTTTATACGAGGGAACCCTGGAGGAAAAGTTGAGAGGAATTGGAATTGGAGCTCTTATGATTATCATTTCTTCTCTCATAAAACAAAAACATATGCTGACCATCACTGGTGCAGGCGTTCTACTTGGCGGTGTGAGCTTACAAGAAATGTGGATGATACTTTTTGGTGTCTATATTATAATTGCCTCCATAGTGTCCCACAGAAGCTACACGCATTCAATTATAGGTACTGCTTTCTTCGCCTACATAGCTTTAAAACTAGAATTCTCTCTTTCTATCGACGGAGTTTTCCTGACATGCACCATTGCCTATATAAGTCACCTAATTGCAGATATGAAAATATTGCCCTTCAATAAAAGAGGGATAAAATTATTTCTGCCAATTTCATCTAAAGAAATATGAGGAAAGGGCCTTGTCCAAGAATAACTGGATGAGGCCATTTTTTATCTACTAAAATAAATCTAAGATTCGAGTACCCAAACTCGACCACTCTTTCCTCTTACTGGTATAATGAACCTAGATATTTGTGTGCGTTTTCAGCATCATAAACTAATGAAAGTGGGAGTTGCGGTGAGCTTTAAGAAAAAACAATTTGTCGGCCTGGGAGTTACGGTGGTTTCGTTTGTTTTGCTTTTATCTGTAATTCTATTTATGACCAATTCCATGAAGACAAATATGCTGGAAATAGTAGAAGAGAGGTATTACAAAGTTAACAAAGCGACTGATATTAGGCAGTTGTTCTATGAAACAGACAGGCAGCTGTTATTTGTTATCAATAGAGACGAGGCTGAAAATATTGAGGCAAATCTAGCTAATATTGCTGAAAATAAAGAAGCGGTCAGAAAAAATATTGTTGAATTGGAAGCAGTTTTAAGTAGTACAGAAACAAAAGTATTACTAAGCAATATTGAAGAGCGGTATAACTCGTATTGGATCATGGAGCAGGAAATCCTCTCTCAAATTAATAATGGTGCATCCAATGATGACCTGCAAGAAATCTATGCCTCACAAGTTGATACGAGGACTGCACTTCTTCAGAACATATCAGATTTTAAAAACTTACAGGAAACTTATATGCAGGATACGTTGGCAGAAGCAAATCAAACCTACCAAACTCTTATGGTTATACTAATTGCTGCATTAATCCTTTCCTTACTGGTAATAGTCATGACCACTTTATGGGTGATCCGTAGTACCAACAGCCGTTTAGATAAAGTGAAGAATGGAATAAAGGACATTAATTATGATGATTTATCCACTTTACCGAGATTAAACACAAACATAAAGGATGAAATAGGGGAAATATCGGAAGCGTTCAACACGATGGCATCATCTATTGAATCCTATCATGTAAAAGAAAAACAGTTTACAGAAGAAATTGGCAGACAAAATTGGGTACAAACAAACTCTGCAGATATTATCAACCTGTACCACCGGAATGTTTCCACTGACTCGCTTGCTGAAAAGTTCATTGCCACTTTGACACCGTTAATGGATGCAAAGCTTGGCGCGTTCTACTTACTGGACAGTGAAGGAAAAGAGGGTACTTACAAGAAGATTGCCACATATGCCGACGGTGCGGAGGATGTTGGCGGTGAAGCGTATAAGTTGCGCGAAGGATTGGTTGGACAATGTGCTTGGGATAAGAAGATGATTATCCTTGAAGAAGTACCTGAGGACTATTCCGTTGTTACCACAGGGATTGGCCATATCAAACCAAGAAGCATTATCATCGCTCCTGTAATTATCAAAGATGAAGTCATTGCCGTCATCGAAATGGCTACATTAACTGAATTTACAAAAACGCATCGACAACTTCTCACAAAAGTGCTGGAAACGCTGGGCATAGCTATTACAAACATTCTGGGCAGAATGGAAGTCGAGCGCTTACTGCTTGAATCCCAAGCTCAGACTGAAGAGTTGCAATCTCAGTCTGAAGAATTGCAAGCCCAGTCAGAAGAGCTCCAGACACAGTCAGAAGAACTGCGCATGATCAACGAACAGCTTGAGGAACGTTCTCGTGATGCGGAGCAAAAATCCGCGGAACTTCAAAAAGCGAAAACAGAGCTTGAAGAAAAAGCGAAACAGCTTCAACTTAGTTCCAAATATAAATCGGAGTTTTTGGCCAATATGTCCCATGAGCTGAGAACACCGCTTAATAGTATTCTTCTTTTGTCAGAAATGTTAGCAGAAGATCCGGAAGACCAGCTTACAGATGAACAAAGGGAATTCTCGCGCGTCATCAATTCATCCGGTCAAGATCTGTTGAATTTAATCAATGATATTTTGGATCTTTCCAAAGTGGAAGTGAAAAAGCTGGAAGTGATGTTTGGGGAAGTAAATGTGGAAGAGTTTATCAACCGATTGGAACTTCAATTTACGCATATTGCCAAACATAAAAAACTAGAATACGAGATTGTTCGCGGCAAACAGCTGCCGGATGTATTTTTTACCGATGAACAGCGTTTGCAACAGATTGTAAAAAATCTATTATCCAATGCCTTTAAATTCACAGAACAAGGGAAAGTATCCGTCAAGATTGAAAAAGCTTCAAAAAGGGACCTTCTAAGAGCGAATGTGAATGTAAACGCCGATACTTGGTTGAAGATTTCCGTGGAAGATACCGGAATTGGTATCTCTAAGGACAAGCAATCCCTCATTTTTGAAGCCTTCCACCAAGGAGATGGAGCAACTATGAGAAAGTATGGTGGCACAGGTCTTGGGCTTTCCATCTCCAAAGAATTCTCCAACCTGTTGGGGGGAAGCGTGTTTGTGGAAAGCGAAGAGGGAGAAGGAAGTGTCTTTACTCTATTAATTCCTAGCTTGCCAAAAGGAATGCCTCAACTGAAAGAAGTAGAAGCAGCATGGCAAGAAGTAGCATCCACATCTGAAACAGATTTGTTGGAAGAGGAAAATATGGTACTAAATATGGCGAGGAAAGAAGAAGTTGTTAAAGAGCCGAAAACAGTGGAAGAGGATGCCATTTCTAATATCCTAAAAGGAAAGACGGTTGTTGTCGTTGATGATGACCACCGGAATGTTTATGCACTTAACAATGCCCTGAATAAAGAGGATATGAATATTTTAACTGCTGAGAACGGGTTACAATGTTTGGATATCCTTCATGAAAATGAGCATGTCGATATTATTTTGATGGATATTATGATGCCCGTAATGGATGGGTACAAAGCCATTAAAACGATTCGTAACTTAGAAAAACATAAAGACGTACCGATTATTGCCCTAACCGCTAAGGCGATGAAAGGTGACCGAGAAAAATGTCTAGAAGTGGGAGCTTCCGATTATATTAGCAAACCACTTAAATTAGATCAGTTATTATCAGCAATGCGCGTTTGGGTAGCTAAAAATTAGGATATAGACAAAAGGGGCGGTTACGGTTCGTTGGATACGAGTAGCCGTTCCTTTTTGTAAGATTTGAGATTTTGGAGGCAAGATTACAAGTGGACAAGCAAGACTTGGAATTAGATTTATTCTTAACCGCAGTTTATCGGCTTTCGGGGTTTGATTTTCGGAAATATATGAAGTCTTCCATTATGAGAAGAGTAGAAAATAGATTAAGGCTGGAAGGATTGAAAAATATCACTCAGCTGACAGAACAAGTAATCCACCACGAAGTGTTTTTGAAAAAAGTATTGGATGACTTTTCAATCAATGTTACAGAGATGTTCCGTGATCCTTCCTTTTTCTTGTCCTTCCGAGAAAAGGTCATTCCTCTTTTAAGAGAATTACCGGAAATCAGGGTATGGCATGCAGGCTGTTCTTCTGGAGAGGAAGCCTATTCCATGGCCATTCTTTTGGAAGAAGAGGGCGTAGGGCATAAGTCGAAAATCTATGCAACCGACATGAACGAGAAGATTTTGGAAAAAGCGCAAAAAGGGATTATCCCTCTTTCCAAAATGAAGACCTACACCAAAAATTATATGCAAGCTGGTGGGAAGAAGGCCTTTTCGGAATATTATCATTCTGATCATCAATTTGCGTATATCAATGAAGACCTGTTGAATAGAATTGTGTTTGCACAGCATAATCTTGTGACAGACAGATCGTTCAATGAGTTTCATATAATTGTATGCCGAAATGTATTGATTTATTTTAATTTGGAGCTGCAGCATAATGTTATTCAATTGTTTCAGGAGAGTCTGGGGGCTGATGGGTTTTTGGGTCTTGGGAGCAAAGAAGCATTGCGTCTTGATGCACATCCTGGGTTTGAAGAGTTCGACTTATATGATAAGATTTACCGAAAAAAAACGGAGAGCTAGGATTCCTATCCTGCTCTCCGTTTTTTTTTGTAATTAAGTTATCTCAATACATTGATTTCCGTTCCAAGCGCTTCGCTTGCCTGCGGGCGGTCCGTGAGCCTCCTCACTCCGTTGCGGGGTCTCACCTGTCCCTTCCACCCGCGGGCGTCTGCGCGCTTTCCACTTCAATCAATAGGAATTATATCAACTGTATAATTCTACTCTAAGTTTGTTATCTTGCTTGTATCATTACGACGCACATGTCGTCGGAGGCTTCTTGTCGCATTTCATCCGGTAGGACTAGATTGATTGGTTCAGGGATATTTGGAAGATCCCAGAATTTTGAGGCGGATTTTATAAACTGAGGGTATTGATTCATGCCCACCTTCTCCATAGTTTCTACCACACCATCTGTATAGAGCATAATTTGAACGCAATCTTTGTAAGTAATAGTTGTCTTTTTTACATCCACTTTCTCGAAAAATCCGAGGGCACATGTTCGGTTAGAGAGCTCCACTACTTCATCTTCATCAATGAGCGCAAAACCGGCGGGGTGACCAGCATTAACATATTCCATTGATTTTTCTTCTGTATCTATGACAAGGTAAATAGCTGTAAAATAATATGGGATCTGCTGATTCCGTAAATTCAGGGCATGCATCCACCGATTCAATTCACTAATAACAAACTCAGGGTCTGCACAGCCTCTGATGGAGTCACGCAGAACGGAGGAAATGAACATGCATACCAAGGAAGCGGAAATACCGTGTCCCATCATGTCCAGAAGGATGACTGCGTATCTTGACTTGTCAATCTTATACCAATAGTACATGTCGCCAGCAAGTTTATAAGCAGGGATATAGGAAGCCTTAACGACAAAGTTGTCCTCGATGATAGGTTCACTCAACAGACTGTTCTGCACTTGTTGGGAAAGATCCAATTGATTTTTAATCTTTTCTGCCTGTTTTTTATTCTTATCCTTCTCCTGCTTAAGCCGAAGGACCACTCGGATCCGTGCCAATAATTCTGTCTTGTTAATTGGCTTCATTACATAATCCAATCCACCTGCATCCAATGCTTCTGCTACTTTATTAGAATCTTCTAGCGCAGTTACAAAAATGACAGGGATGTCTTTCAGGTGTGGAATAGTCTGGAGCGTTCTACAGGCTTCAATACCATCAATTTCAGGCATCATGATATCCATTAAGATAATATCGACGGGCATTTTAGTGGAAGCGGAATTATCATTATGTAAATATGTAAACATCTCATTAGCAGAGGTGAAGGATAGGTAATCTTTGTATCCCGCTCTCTTTAAGATATTTTCTATGACAAACAAATTTACTTGGTTATCATCTACAATTAGTATGCCCATTCATTTTTCTCCTCTATCTTTCTAAATTGTAAACACCCCACATGTTTATACCCTTTATATTTATAGATAAAACCTTTTTACTCAATTTATTTTGCTGAAAGTTAGTTCACGTTTTGGCTAGAAGTTTTAAGGGTAATTTGCTTGTTAGGAAGTCTCTTTAACTATTAAATCTAGGGGTGATGTAATGGAAACCGTAATTCGTTCCACAAAGGGTAAGTTGCTGACAAAGGAAGATATGACAAATGAGAAGATTGTGCCAAAATGGCTGGTACAAGAATATAAAAATTTCCGGGATGTCGTAACGAATAAAACATTTCCTTGTTATTTTGGAATGAGTGCAGAAAAGAAAGGGGAACTTCGGTATTCCTATATCACTCATGATAATTGGAGCCATCTGCCGGATACATTGAAGGAATTTAACGCACTGTTTGATCCAGAAAAACCACTTGTAAGACATGGGTTATTTCTTTTTGTAGAGCCAGAAAAAGAGGAAAAGACCATTCCATACTATCGGGAATATTTTTGGGATATTTTGCAGTTCTTACATATTAAAGATGATCAACCTTGGCCAAAGGATTACCCTACAGATCCCGATCATCATTTATGGGCCTTTTCTTTTGCAGAAGAGCCTTATTTCGTCTTCGGGAATGCTCCTGCCTATAAGCAGAGAAAGACGAGGGATTTAGGGAACAGCCTTATTCTTGGATTTCAGCCGAGAAGGATATTTGAAGGATTGGAAGGTACGTCAAAAGGTGGTATCATGTCACGTGAAAAGGTTCGGGAGCGTGTAGAGAAATGGGATCAGCTTCCCACACACCCGAATATCAGTCATTACGGAGATCCAAATCACCGAGAGTGGAAACAATATTTCATCGGAGACGATATAAAGCCTATTGAAGGTAAATGTCCCTTCTCCATGATGAAAAAATAAACAACTGCTCCTGTAGCAAACATAGACATTGTATAAGGTTGTCAGAATACTTTATCTTCTATCTGAATTTTCTGGTATGATAGATATAGATTGTCCGAAAATAACGTAGAAGGTGGCTGGCAAGGATGGACGCTGCTCAGAAACTCATTTTGTTTTTAGAAGAAAACCATGATCAATTTATCCGGAATTGGAGAAATAAAAGTGTGATTTCGGAAGATGATTTATATAAGGAAGAAGTAGTGCGCAACGGCTGGCAAATGTATCAGCTTATTAAAAAAGCGATTAAAGATCCATTGTCAGAGGAAGAAATCATCATGCTTGCAAACAAGACCGCCCATGAACGCGTCCAAGCCAATGTTAATATCAGTGAGTTTGTCTTTAATGTGAATACGGGTAGAAGTGAAGTGGTAAAATGGGTCTGGAATTCGGGTATTCCATCTCGAGAACTGCAACCTTTTATTGATCAAATAAATACTCTGTTTGATAAATTTTCTTATCTGGCAGTTAGAAAGTACACAGAGATTAAAGAAAAACAGTTGGAAGAAAAAGAATTATACATCAATCAAACTCATAAAGAACGCCTCACTATTCTTGGACAAATGAGCTCAAGTTTTGTTCATGAATTCAGAAATCCTTTAACCTCTGTAATTGGATTTACCAGGCTCTTGCAGAATGAACTTCCTGATCATCCATACTTGGAAATTATGCGCCATGAATTGGATCAGCTTAATTACCGTATTTCTCAATTTTTACATGTTTCTAGAAAGGAATTGATGGAAAGTAAGCGCGAAGAAGTGAATTTATCCTTCTTGTTGCAGGAGCTAGTAGAGTTTCTGTATCCTAGTTTACTAGACGGAGATGTAGTCATTCAATTGGACATTGATCCATCGATTAATATGATAGCCAATAAAGATGAATTAAGGCAGGTCTTTCTAAATCTGATCATTAATTCTATAGATGCGCTACAACAGATGAAAAGTAGATCTCGCACGATTCAAGTAGTTTGTGTGGAAAAAGGCGAATTTACCGAACTGTCCATTTCCAACAATGGACCGAAAATCGAAGAGGAAGCCATCCACGCAATTTTTGAACCGTTTTTTACTACCAAGGACTTAGGAACAGGAATCGGACTGTATATTTGCAAAAAATTGATTGAAAAACATGACGGCCAAATTTATTGTCACTCGGATGAGAAGAAAACTAGCTTTGTGATTCGTTTACCTAACACATAATAAAAGAAATCCTCCTAAGTAAATCGCAGGAGGATTTTTTTATTGTTGACAAGCGGTAAAATATATATTATCTTTATTACAATACTTTAACACCTAAAAGCGTTTAAGCGTTTAAGTGTGTTAGCGAATATTTTTAGCCGAGTAGAGCTTAGTAAATAAATAGGTTGGTAGCTATGTATAAAGTAGTTTTCCATATTGCAGCCGAAAGAGACTGGATGGTTGGTGAAAATCCAGGCGAAATGGAAGATGAATTACAATACATATTAATAACAGCTATCGTAGCAGATGAGTGGGCAATGGATAGGTTGCCAATTAGGGTGGTACCGCGGAGCTTCTTCGTCCCTTACTTTTGGGATGAAGAAGCTTTTTTGGTGCAAATTAATAGGTAAGCAAACTTACATTTTGGAGGGAACATCATGGAGCAGCAAATACAAAAAGAAAAAATACACATTAGCGGACTTGCAGCTCTAAGCTTGGTTTTTAGCATCATCGCTATTATTTCTATATCATTATTCGTTTTTAAAGCAGAACCTCATATTCCCATCTTTGCAAGTATCGTGGTCTTAATTTTATTTTCATTAATTAAGGGACATTCTTGGGTCTTTATTGAAAATGGCTTGAAAAATGGACTAAAGGAAGGCCTAACCCCCATTTTATTATTCATTCTTATTGGTATTTTAATTGGGGTGTGGATGCTGTCTGGAACAATCCCGACGTTCATTTATTACGGTGGCCAGCTCATTTCCGCCCAATTCTTCCTTCCAAGCGTGTTTATTATTACCGCAGTTATTGGAATCAGTATTGGTAGTTCGTTTACTACAGCAGCTACTGTAGGTGTTGCCTTTATCGCACTTGGAACAGGCATGGGATTTAATCCGGCTATTGTGGCAGGAGCCATTATCTCTGGGGCTCTTTTGGGTGATAAAATGTCCCCTCTTTCGGATACTACCAATATTGCATCTGCGGTATGCAAGGTAGATCTGTTTGAGCATATTCGCCATATGCTATGGACAACCGTACCTGCAGCAATCATTTGTTTAGTGGTGTTTGGGATTATCTCTTCTGGTGGAAGCAATGGGCAGGTAGGAGATTTTGCAGAGTTGCCTAAAGTTTTAAAAGAGCAAGGCATGGTCAGCATCTGGGCATTAATACCGGCTGTTGTCATGTTCGGTGTAGCACTAAAACGCGTACCTGCGATTTTTGTCATGATGGTCGGAATTATTGTTGGGTCTGTGATGGCGTTCATCCTTCAACCAGGAGTTCAGGTGGCTCAACTTATGGATGTGATGCAAAATGGGTATACCGGAGCAACTGGAGACGAAGCGATAGACAGTATTTTGACAAAGGGTGGCATTCAAAGCATGATGTGGTCGGTATCCCTTGTGTTGCTTACTTTAAGCATGGGAGGATTGATACAACAGCTACGTGTGATGGAACGCTTACTAATCATGATCCAATCATTTGTATCATCCACCGGAAAGCTGATTTTCGCTACCGTTGCAACAGCAATAGGAGTAAACGTAACCGTTGGAGAACAGTATATGTCCATCATATTAACCGGTCAGGCCTTTGAAAAGGAATATGAGAAGCAAGGAATTGCACCTAAAAACTTGGCACGAGTATTAGAGGATGCCGGAACAGTCATCAACCCATTAATTCCATATGGAGTAAGTGGTGTGTTCATGGCAGGAGTGCTTGAAGTGCCTGTTATGGATTACTTACCCTTTGCCATCTTTTGCTTAGTCAGTCCATTATTAAGCCTGTTTTATGGGTTTACTGGGATTAGTATTAGGAAAAGAGAACAAGTATAAGCGGCGTAACAGAAAAGAGCTAGCAGTCTATATGACTGCTAGCTCTTTTAAAGGTCAGTATTGCAAACGGTCCATCTCCGCAAATAACGGCTTATTTTTATTATAAAGTTCACGATAGAGGTGGTAATATTCTTCATACATTGCCACATTTCGGACAGTAGGCAATACCTCATGTTTAATCGGTATGTATGATTTGATGGATTCTATCGAATCAACTTCTCCAAGTGCATACATACCCAGCCAGGCAGCACCCCATGCAGTAGCATGTGTGCTTTCAGCTAAAGAAACTGTTTTGCGGAAAATATCTGCTGTCATCTGCACCCATAAAGGGGAGGAGGCATAACTTCCACTGACCACCAGTTTTTTTGTAGGATTTGTTTTTTCTTCAAGTGTCTCATGAATCTCAAACATATTAAAAATGACACTTTCCATCACACTTCGAATCATATCCGCGCTTGTATGCGATAGGGTGAGCCCCATCCATCCACCTTTAGCTTTAGCATTCCATTTAGGCGCTCGTTCTCCGTTCAGATATGGTAGGAAAAATAGTCCGTTAGCTCCTGCACTTGAGGTTGCTGCAAGTGCTTCAAGATCTGCCACTTCTATCGTTTCTTTTTTTGTTAAGGAAGAGAATTGTCTTGCTAGCCAGTGCATTACAATGGTCCCATTATTAGTGGCACCTCCCACAATGCGACTTTCATGCGTAAAAGCATATTGAAAGGTACGTTGTTCAAAATCGATCGTTTTTTCCGAGGTGAATCTCCGGATAGCCCCGCTACTGCCTATTGTTAAAGCAGTTTCTCCTTCCCCAGTAGCACCGACACCAATGTTGGCAAGCAACCCGCCACTTGCTCCGATGATAATGGGGGTAGAGGTTTGTAGATGCAGTTCTTGCGCAACATCATCGGTAAGGGGGCCAACTAGGGTTGTACATGGCACTACTTTTGAGAGCTGAGACTCATTTATACCAGCTATGGCAAGGGCTTCCTCATCCCAATGGAGTGTGTGAATATTGAAAAGCCCAGTTGCAGAGGCAACAGAATAATCCACTTGCCATGTCCCGCACCATTTGTATAAAATATATTCTTTTATAGAAACAAAGCGCGTTGCTTCATAATATGGCGTATATTGGTTCTCTTTCATCCACACAAGCTTCACAAAAGGTGACATGGGATGAATGGGAGTTCCTGTTTGCTCATATAAGTCCTGTCCATAAGACTCCTTCATGATGGCCGCTTGTGGATAGCTTCTGCCGTCTGCCCAAGTTATCATGGGGGAAAGAGGTTCGTTATTTTCATCTATACAGATCAAACTGTGCATAGGAGAAGAGATGCTTAGGCCAATAATATCCTGTGGTTTTATTTTTGCTTGGCTAATAGAAGTGGAGATGGCCAGACGTGCCGCGCTCTCAATCTCCAAAGGATTTTGTTCGGAGTAATTTGGTTTCGGACGATAGGTGGAATAGGCATGTTCTGACTCAGAGACCACTTCTCCATTTCTACTAAAAAGGACAGATTTGGTCGTGGAGGTGCCGATGTCCAATCCAATTATATAACTTCTCATAAGGTGCCACACCTCGCTTTACTGATAGTATCTTTATTTTAATCGTTGTTGGTGGCTAATATCAATCTATTGTAATAAGGTTTAGGAAAAGGTAAGAATTATTCTGGTATAGGTATGAGGTAACGTATTTCTCTGTGTTTTATAGTTCTAAAGTCGCGCATTTTGATTAGTTGTACACAGCAAATTCCTTGCTATACGGGATATACACACGTTTATCCACATTATCAACAACATTCTGAATATTTATCCACAAAAAACTATTCACAATTGAATGATTTATTTATATTGATATAACTGGAAGGGCAGTAAGGTTAATCAGATTATCCACAAGGTGTTATGAACAAAATAAATATTGCGAACAATTTGTGAACTCCATTGTAAATAATAGTAAATGGTTGTATAGTAAAGATAGAAAGTAAGTGAAACACTTCACAAACTTTCTGAAGTAAAAATAAGAGCTAGCCGGCTATATTTTTTTAAAGGTTATTGTGAAACACTTCACAAACTGAAATTCTAGGAGGAGTAAATCATGAAATGGTTACGTGGACCGAAAATGGCAATCCTTTGGACAGTTTTAAGAGTTTGGTTGGGGGTACAATGGCTAAAGGCCGGTTTGCCGAAAATAGGAACATTTGATGCAGAAGGATTTTTACATGGAGCCATCGCCAAAGCGGAAGGGGCACACCCGGCGGTACAAGGATGGTACGCAGGATTTCTTGAGAATGTAGCATTGCCTAACGTTGGTTTAATCAACATCCTAATCCCTTGGGGCGAGGTACTTGTGGGGATTGCACTCATAATTGGCTTAGCAACATTGCCGGCACTGTTGGCGGCGGCCTTCATGAACCTGAACTTCTTGCTTGCCGGAACCGTCAGCACGAACCCCGTATTATATACAATAGCGATTTTACTAATTGCAGCAGGAACGGCAGCTACCTTCTACGGGCTAGATCGCTTTGCGGTTAGATATATAAAAGAAAAAATGGTCGAGCACAAGATGAAACGTACAGGTGGAAACGGACGAAAGACAGTGGATGGTGGCCATGCCGCAGCACATTAAATAAATGAATGGAATCAAAAAGGTGACGTGAGATGGTTTCACGTTGCTTTTTTTGGTTCATCTAAAAGCCGGGATGATTTGGTTCAATCCCGGCACAATGGTGGAACTATCTGAAGGTATCTTTCTTGCTGTTTCGTTTAATTCCAGCTGCTGATGCGCGAGCTTGTGCTTCTAGGATCTCATTATCAGCATGTTGCTCGTTCGCGAATTCTGCATCTTGTGCAGCTTTTTTCATGTTCTTAGGTACTTGTGGAAGTGACGATTTGTTCTTACCACCAGATTGATGTCCGCGTGAACGTCCCATTCGAAACCCTCCTAAGAATATGCGATAGACATAAGGTACAAACTTCTGTTGCGCCTTTATGTCTTCTTGAATAGGGTTACCTTTGATGGTGGATGTGATGTGAGGGAGATGTTGGAGAGGAAGAGGTGTACAGAATATTAGTAGTTATCAAAAATGTGGAATTTTTTTCAAATCTCCCGATTATTTCTATTATCGCCCGTAATTTTAAATTTTCGCCCGATTTCCTTAAAGAAATAGCCCGTAAATCTCCAAAATCGCCCGTGAATTCGAAATATCGCCCGATTCTGGTCAGAAATCGCCCGAAACGTAAATCGAGCGAGTCAGATCGTTTATAGAGCCTATCTCGGCAAATGAAAAACCCTTCCCCATAGAGCGTGAAAGCCCTAAAGGTGAAGGGTGCATCAAAGCAAATCAAGTACGATCCTATCTGCGTCTTTCTAAATATCCGCCCACTCGATCTGCCATCTTAAACTCACGAGAATAGGTAACTTCCTGCGTTTTGCTCAATGTTGTCTTCGCTTTTTCACGACGCTTTTTATCATTCATCAAGAATCCCTCCTTAATATCTGCATACCAACAGTTTTAGCTAAAAAGTGGGAAAATATACTAAAAAACGCCCGCCCCATAATATAGGGCAGACGCAATATTTTTACGCTTCTTTCAACTGATGTTCTTCATGCAACACTTCGTGTCCTGTGCGCAGTTTGTATAATGTATATTGGTCGCGGGAGATTTCGTATAAATTGTAAATATCTTCGCCGTCATTAATTTCATCTAAAAGACTTTTGCGTGTTTCATTTGCAAGGACCACATATGGTAGCTTTTCCGCAGCTTTTGTAGAACGGACATTTACCTTGCGGATGCGCATGAAAATGGATTGAATATCGAGTTCGTAGAACAGTTCCTCGAAGAATTGATCCTTGGCAGGCTGGTTGTAGCCTTTGCCATGGAATGGTTTTCCTAGCCAAGTGCCTAGGAAGCCTGCTCCGTCTTGCACATCGAAGAGATTGATTGTTCCAATTGGAGTGCCCCACTCATCAAGAATGGTACGTGAAATCAATTCTCCGCGTTCTTCTGCTTCGATGGTCTGTTTTGTCAGGAAAAGAAACTCATCGTAGGAATACGCTTTATGACGCACAAAAGGGAAGACTTCAGGGTGCACCATTAACTCATAAAGAGTTTGAGATTCTTGGAAATCACGTTTTTTGAGCATGTCTAACCCTCCAATTGAGGGCAGAACTGTCACGTTCACGTGAAGACTGGCCCACCCTCGAAATTTTTTAAATTACAAAAAATTTCGGGGTGGGAATCGAACCCACTAGAACCAGTTTTACTGGTGGCGCACCATTTGCCTTCCCTAACATTTTAAACACAAATTGTTAGTTGATTTAATTTTGTTTACCTACGTATCATACTCGATTTTATTTAAAAAAGAAACAACTTTTTTGTTAATTTTTTTGGTAAATTATTTCACCCTCAACCATTGTCATGACAGGCTTTGCGAGGAATTGAAACGGGTGATGAGACCATAGTACCAAGTCGGCATCCTTCCCAATTTCTATACTCCCGACCCGGTCGGAAACGTTAAGGTTTTTAGCAGCAGTAATCGTGATTCCCTCTAGTGCTTTTTGTTCATCCAGCCCTTCCCTTACAGCCAATGCGGCGCATACATTTAAATACTGCACTGGGGTATATGGATGGTCTGTCGTAATGGAAACTTCGACACCTGCTTCTGATAATGCCTGATAGGTTCTCCAGTTTTTGTTTTTCAGCTCAATCTTGGATCTCCTGGTCATGGTGGGACCGACACAGACTTTCATGTTTCGTCCGCGCAATTCGTTTGCAATCAGATGTCCTTCTGTACAATGCTCAATCGTAAAACGTAAATTGAACTCATCTGCAAAACGGACGGCAGATATAATATCATCTGCCCTATGAGCATGGATGCGAACAGGAATCTTCTGTTCAAGTGCCATCACAATTGGTTTTACCCGCAGGTTTTCAGGATTATCGTAATGTTTTGCCTGATAAAAGGCTTCACGTAGCATACCCATAATCCCCATTCGGGTAATCGAATCCTTATTCCCCTGACTGTGAATTCGCTTCGGATTTTCTCCAAAAGCGACTTTAAGACCAGCAGTTTCCTGAATGATCATTTTGGAAATGTTCACGCCATGTGTTTTAATTACCGAGGTGGTACCCCCGATAACATTCGCACTTCCCGGCATAATATGAACGGTCGTGATTCCATACTGGATGGCATCTTGGAAACCAGGATCAAAAGGGTGGACCCCATCCAGGGCACGAATATGCGGAGTCAAGGGCTCGACTGTCTCATTGGCATCGTTTCCTGCCCAGCCGGTTCCTTCATCATACAAGCCAAGGTGGGTGTGTACATCGATGAATCCCGGAAATAAAAATTTTTCATTACACTCTATCACTTTCCCGTTTTTAGGGACCGTTAATCCTTTGCCAATCATCTTTATTTTCCCATTTTCGGTAATCACTTCTCCGTTATAAAGCGGAGCGGATGTGACGGGATAGACCGTTGCGTTTCTAAACATAACTATTCCCATAGAAGACTCCTAATTTTCTGTCATTACTTTGATTGTAATATGTCGGACAGAGCGTCATCAAGATGGGAAAATAAGAAATTATAGCCTTTTTCCTCTAATTTTGCCGGCAGCACTTTTTGGCCCTCCAGTACCAGTACACTCATTTCTCCAAGAGCCGCTTTCAAAGCAAAACCGGGTGTAGGAAACCAGTGTGGTCGTCCCAACACTTTTCCAAGTGTTTTACCAAAATCTTTCATTTGTTTTGGCTGCGGGGCGACTACATTGACAGGACCTTCTAAATCTTTATTTTCCAAGCAGAAAGTAATAGCTCCGACTACATCCTTTATATGCACCCAAGACATCCACTGTTCGCCAGAGCCTATTTTTCCGCCAACAAGCATTTTGTAAGGAAGAATCATCCGTGGGAGTGCCCCTTCGTCTTTGTCTAAAATAATCCCAAAACGGGTAAAAACAGTGCGGACACTCTCATCTTTGACATTCTCCGCTTCTTTCTCCCAAGCATAGACAGTGGAAGCGAGAAAGTCAGATCCTGGTGTGGTTTCTTCCTCGGTGAAAGTTTGGGTTTGGGAAGTTCCGTAAAAGCCAATGGCACTTGCGTTGATCAATACTTCTGGCTTTTTTTGCAGCGAGCAAATAATTCTATTTATTTCTTTTGTAGAAGAAATACGGCTCTCGATAATTTTCTTTTTCTGTTCTTCTGTCCAGCGGCCGCTGTTGATGGATTCGCCAGCTAAATTTACAAAAGCATCCACTCCATCCAAACTTGTTTCCGGAGAGGCAGAGTCATTTAGCCATTCCACATAGGTGACATTTGCTTTTTCCTTTTTATTCGAGCTGTTTCGCGTTAAAATAAAGATAGAATATCCTTTATCAATTAAATGGTCTGTCAGTGCTTGACCAACAAGCCCCGTACCGCCTGCAATGGCAATCTTCATCTATATCACCCTCCAAAGAGAATATTTACATACTATATTAGTTCTTTTCCCTAAATATCCTTTATTTAATACGGGCCAATGTGCTAAGAAACGGAGCGAGAGCAAAAATGGGCAAAATAACAAAAATATCGGTGCAGCAAAAAAACAAGGAACGGTTCAATATTTTTTTGGACGAGGAGTATGCGTTTGCTGTGTATGAAGCAACGTTACTGAAATTTCAGCTTGTAAAAGGCAAGGAACTTGATGATCTGGATATAGAAGAAATCCTCTTTAGCGATCAAATCAATAAAGCATATCATACAGCGGTTCACTATCTCTCTTTTCGAATGAGAACAGAAAAAGAGATCCTGGACTATTTAAAAGAAAAAGAATATGAACCATTTGTCAATAAAGAAATTGTCGTAAGACTGAAGGAGCAGGGCTATTTGAATGACAGGGAATTCACAAACGCGTATGTAAGGACTCAGGTGAACACCACCTTGAAAGGGCGAGGCGTCATTGAAAAGGAATTGCTTGAAAAAGGTGTGAACAAGGAAATTATTATAGATGTGCTTGAAACGGAATATAGCCCAGACACGGAGATGGAGCATGCAGTACAGCTTGTGTTAAAGTACGCGCCAAAATATAAAAAAGATTCGTTTAAAATTATGATTCAAAAGGTGGAGCAGGCATTAATGAGAAAAGGGTATTCCTTTTCCGTCATTAAGATTGCCGTTGAAGAAGCGGAGCTAGAAGAGGATACTTCAGAAGAGTGGGAAGCAATCGCAAAACAAGCAGAAAAGTATCACCGAAAGTACGCAAAGCTTGAGGGGTACGAATATAGGATGAAAATGAAGGGTGCCTTGTATAGAAAAGGATTTGGAATGGATTTGATTGAACGCTGGCTGGAGGAGAATCAGGGGAACTGACTTTAATAAGGTAAAATTAGCAAAAGGGTAGAACATTCACTCTTAAGTGTACAAGTTCGCTCGGGAAATGTACAAGAAAATCCGGGAAATGTAGAAGGTCTATTCAAAATGGTAGAACAATTAATATTAGCGGTAGAAGTAAGAAACAGCCGTTTGGGACAGACCTCGTTCCAAACGGCTGTTAAGCTATTAAGTCATATTTGTATCTCCAATTTGTCATCCTGAGCAACGATCTTCTCCGCTACTTCTCGGGGAGATTTCAACCTAGACTTGTCCTTAATATGATCAGTGTCCTCCCAAAAAGGCGTGTCCATTCCGCCCATATAGGTTGCTATGACATGTACCTTTCCTTCTAATTCTTTTTGAAGGCTTTCTGTGAAACCGCGGACCGCAAATTTACTGGCAACATAGACACTTTCATTCACTTTTCCTTTTTGGCCGGCAGTGGAGATGATGTTCATAATTTTGGCATCTTCTTGTTTCAACAAATGAGGAAGTAGTTCTTTGGTTAAAAAGATGGTCCCCAGTACGTTTGTTTGAATGGCTGTTTCTATTTCTTTATCATCTAATTCTGTTAGCGGACCGAAGCAGCCTGCACCTGCATTGTTCAATAAATAGTGCACATTATGTTCGGAGGTAATTCTATTTACAGTTTGCTTAACGTCCTCTACATTACTTATGTTCATTTGGTAAGAGAACGCTTTTGCCCCAACAGATTGAATTTCTTCTTTTGCAGCCTGAAGTGGATCTAATCTTCTGCCTGTCAATATGATGGTGTGACCCTTTTTCGCGTAAGATAGCGCCAGTTCCTTGCCTAGGCCTGTGCCGGCACCGGTAATCAATATGGTTTGCATCTATATCACTCTTTTCATAATAGCTTTTTGTAATGTGAGAATCGTGCTATTCTTATTTTATATAGATTTTTTAGGGGGAAAGCAAGTGGAACAAGAAAAGCGTTACAGTCAGATGACACCGCATGAGCTACATCAGGAAATCGCGACATTAAAAGAAAAGGCTCGAAAGGCGGAACAGCTAGGTATTGTAAATGAATTTGCCGTGTTGGAACGAAAGATTACCATGGCCAAAGCTTATATGCTAGACCCGGAAGACTTTAAACCAGGAGATGTGTATGAAATAGAAGGCGACCCCGGGGTGCATTTTAAAGTTACATATATGAATGGAGTATTTGCTTGGGGACATAGAATTCACGGCGATACCACTAGCAAAGAAGAAGAAGGCCTGCCGATATCCATGCTTATGAACGAAAAAAGCAAAGAAGCGTGATGCCTCTTTGCTTTTTTGATCGGTTAAGATCTTTTTCTCGTCTGTACTTCTAAGATCTGGATATTCTGCGCTTGTTGCGTTTCACCGTTTACTTGACGGAACGAGTGTTTAGAGTGTGCATTTGGCTGCGGAAACGGATGGTCATTTAACGTAAAAGGATTACTGCGTGATGGCTTATGATTTTGTTTTGCCATGATAACAACCTCCTATTAGTTAGGGTAGCTTTGCAAAGTTTAGAATGTATCTTCTTCTCTGGCTCCAGAAGCACGCATGCGCTCCTGTGGATGCGTATTAATCGTTCCATTAGCACGCTTTGAAGCATATTCAGACTTTGCCCGACCTTCCCCTTCAAACTTGTTGTCATTGGGGTTTGGAAAGTTTCTCGCTTTGTTCCTCATGCGACTCGCCTCCTCGCTAAGTGGATGCGGGTACCAAAGTTCCACCCGGCATCTATCTTTAATATTGGATTTTAGAAGCGATTATATGTAATGATAAGCGTAGTGAAATTAAACCAAAACCGAACGGAGTGTGTGTAATGGAACAATATTTTGAACGACTTGCGGAAAGTTTGATGGAGAAAAACCCTGCATTAACCTATGAAAAGGCAAGAACATGGGTGGAACTTTTATGGGAGGATTTTGAGAGCTCTTACGCGAAGGCAGGATACCAATACAAGGGGAAAGACATGACAGAGAGGATGGTCATGCAAATCATTGATCGCCATGGAGATAGTCTTCATGAGTTCTTTTCAAATAACCCGAAATACATGCATCTTTTGAATGTAGACGATCACCTGACACATTAAAAAAACCGCTCGACCCATCGGTTGGTCGAGCGGTTTAGTCTATATTCGGAATAATCTCCAATTTGGTTCGCAATTTCTCCTCACTGAAAATCCATCCTGTATATGAGCTTATGATATTCAAGTCATGATCAAGCTGAACAATGGCGACGAACGGATAATAATCCTTGCTTCGGTATCTAAGGTCAATGAACCGAACCTCGTAATGGTCATCATATTCTTCCATTTCCCATCGATACACAGGAGAGAAAGAAAGAAATGCGGACACATTGTCGTCGAATTTTGCCGCTTCAATAATAGCATTTTCGGGTAGCGGTACTTTTTCAAATGTATCGTGAATGAAGATTTGATACTTGACCGCTCGTGCTACATAAAAATTATCTTTAGTGGTTATGGCCAGATGCCATTGATTCCAATAAAGTGTCGGTGAGATCAAGGTCTGCTTGACACTTGGAATGATTTCCCTCACCTGCTGCAACACTTTTTGTTGCATTCGATAACGAAGCACATAATAAGCAATCAATATGCCGTAAATCGCCAAGAAAGTGTAGCCTGGGTGAAATCCGGTTCCCCAAAGAACCAGTCCGGCAATATGAAAGCCGAATATTACTGGATCAAAAGTGTTAATAATTCCAAGGGCAACCCATCTTTTTGTAAAAGGACGGAGCGCCTGTGTCCCATAAGCGTTGAAAATGTCGACAAAAACATGAAGGATTACCGCTATAAATGTCCAAATCCATAAGTAAAGAAAATTGGCTTCCGGGATAAACAAATAAATAGCCGGCGCTATAAGAAACGGCCAGAGGCACACTGCCGGAATAGAATGGGTAATTCCACGGTGATTCCTAATGTATGTCGCATTATTTCGGAATTTCAAGATAGTATCCGTATCAGGAGCCTGTGAACCAATTACAGCTCCCATCATGATGGCGGTAGCTGTAGCAGGGTGACTCGCAACAAATGGATCAATGGTAGCCATGGATCCAAGTGCGATCCCCATTACAACATGTGTTCCTGTATCCAATGGTCGGCCTCCTTTCCGGTTGATCGGTAAACGGTCGTATTTTATTTTTTAATTAGTCTGATGCAAAAGGGGTGTTTTCAAACATGATAACAAAACAGTTGCATATTTTCATTCAATATCCTATAAAGGAAACAGTGACTCTTCAATATGAAGAAACCATGCAACGGGTTTTACAAGCAATGAACCAAATGGGAGCAAACGATTATAGCTGGACAAAAGCCAGTTCTGAGAAAGGTGCCGCTTATTATCGTGAATCTTTTTTACTTCCCACAGAATCTCATTATTTTGCCATGAAAGCATTGCGTGGTTCGCAACAGAGCCATATTTTCCATGAACTGTCCCAATATATTGATACAGAGGCCGGAGCAGTTGAATATATAGGCTTGAAAATTACTAGCTGATTACTTGGAGGTTTATTTTGAAAAAAGAAAGTATCCATCACGAACGACTCGATGACTTTGATATATATGGTTTTCAAGATGATTTAATTACTTGGTTTGAACGGGAGCAGCGAATTCTGCCATGGCGTAAGGATCAGGACCCTTATAAAGTTTGGGTGTCAGAAATCATGCTCCAGCAGACGAAAGTGGACACAGTAATCCCTTATTTTAATTCCTTTATTGAACAGTTCCCAAACATCCAAAGCTTAGCGGAGGCGGAGGAAGACAGAGTACTGAAGGCTTGGGAAGGCCTGGGGTATTATTCTCGTGCCAGAAACCTGCAAAGTGCTGTTAGGGAAGTCCATGAAAACTATGGTGGGATTGTCCCAAATACACCAAAGGAAATCTCTACGTTAAAAGGAGTGGGCCCTTATACAACAGGAGCCATCCTTAGTATTGCCTATGGTGTTCCAGAACCTGCCGTGGACGGAAATGTTATGCGAGTTCTATCACGGATACTTTTGATTAGAGAGGATATCGCCAAACCGAAGACTCGTAAAATTTTTGAAGAAGTGATCCGGGATTTAATTTCAAAAGAAAACCCGTCCTACTTTAATCAAGGGTTGATGGAACTCGGTGCCATGGTCTGCACACCAACCTCACCATCCTGTCTGTTATGTCCGGTCAGAGAACATTGCCGTGCTTTCGCAGAAGGAGTGCAGCGAGAGCTTCCTGTAAAAACGAAAAAGAAATCGACAAAACAAGTGGCACTTGTTGCTGGAATCTTACAAGATCATGACGGTCGCTTTTTAATTCACCGAAGGCCAAGCGAGGGGTTGTTAGCAAACCTATGGGAATTTCCTAATTTCGTAAAAGTAGATGAGCTTGGTACCGCAAAACAGCAGTTACAGCAATTGATGAGCACAGAATACGGTTTGAACATCACTCCTGGCGACTTTATATGTGATATTAAGCACGTTTTTTCACATCTAGTATGGGATGTTAATGTGTATGTTGGAAGCTGGAGCGGAGAGCTTTCTCAGGATAGCGACCTTGTTGCTGTGACAGTTGAAGAAATGAAGGAGTATGCTTTTCCTGTCTCCCATCAAAACATGTGGAAGGAATATCTTAAAACAATAGAGTGAAAAATAATATGGATCAACCATCAGCGGTTGATCCTTTTGTATGTTCAGTCATAACTTATTCGGGTACCATGTGTCCAATCTGCTTCATGTCGTTGAAAACCGCCACGAGCTTCAATTTCCTTCACAATCTCCATGTGAATACTTTGACCCTCTGCATTTAGATATGGGACCATTTGTTGCAAGGAATGGTGAAAATATGCCAGTTCACTATCTTTCCATTCTTTTTTGGAATGCATGGATAATTCGGTCATGTCACGTCCGACGTACATAGCGTCTGCCTCCTTATTGGCAATTTCTATGCTGTTATTGTTTGATGAATCAATAAGGCTTATACTGAAAGATATTAGATATAGTTTCCATACATAAAGGAGTAGAGAACATGACAAATAAAGTAGCATTAGTAACGGGAAGCAGTCGTGGTATCGGTAAAAAAATTGCGTTGGAGCTGGCGAAGGACGGCTATAACATTGTCATCAACTATAATCGCAGTAAATCGGCGGCACAAGAAACAGCCGCAGAAATCGAAGCCCTAGGTGTGAAGGCATTGACTGTAAAAGCCAATGTTGGACAACCGGAAAAGATTAAGGAAATGTTTGTGAAAATTGACGAAGAGTTTGGCCGTCTAGATCTATTAGTGAGTAACGCCGCGTCAGGTGTGTTGCGTCACGTGATGGAACTGGAGGAGTCTCATTGGGACTGGACCATGAATATCAACTCTAAGGCTTTGCTTTTCTTGGCACAGGAGGCAGCAAAACGTATGGAGAAGGTAGGCGGCGGAAAAATAGTCAGCATCAGTTCACTTGGCTCTATTCGTTATTTGAAAAACTACACGACTGTTGGAGTATCGAAGGCCGCTATTGAAGCATTGACTCGCTACCTTGCAGTGGAGCTTGCAGATAAAAATATCGTTGTAAATGCGGTTTCCGGCGGAGCGGTGGATACGGATGCGTTGAAGCATTTTCCTAATAGAGAAGAGTTGCTTGAGGATGCAAAGAACAATACACCTGCTGGACGTATGGTAGAACCGGATGACCTTGTGAATACGGTGTTATTCTTATTGTCTGAAAAGGCTAGTATGATTCGAGGACAGACGATTATCGTGGATGGCGGCCGTTCTTTACTGGTCTAAAATATACTGAAAATATTTTTTTGTTTTTTTGTCATAGTTTCCTTCCGAAATGGTTATCTTAAATTTCGTGGAGGTGATAAACAATGGCAAACAACAACCAACAAAACCAAGCAGCTAAAACAGCTTCTGGTACAAGCGTACAACACGTGAAACAACAAAATGCTCAACAAAACCAACAACAACAATACGGTGCTGAGTATGCGAGCGAAACTAGCGCGCAACACGTGAAACAACAAAACGCTCAATCTGCAGCGAGAAAGAACCAACAAAACCAACAACAATAATTAAGCAATAACACGAAGCACTCCTTATCAAACCGATGGGGAGTGCTTCTTCGTTGTTTTGAAAATCACTCGACAAAACTTCCCTTGGGTCAACATATGTAGTCAAAGGGATTGAGGGATAGGGGCAGAATGTTATGTGTAGAGGGTATGGTATTTGGTAAGGAGGAGGATTTTATGGTGGATAGGTTTGATTTAGCAGTGGCAGAGCAGTTGAAGACGATGGATAGGTTGTTGTTGCTTCAGGGGGAGATTGAACGTAATCAGAAGGTGATAGAGCAGTTGGAGCAATTGAAGGAAGAAGCGGAAAAGCTGAGAAAATTAAAAGAGGATATAGCAAAAATGAAAGAGGAATTAGCGGAAATTCAGCTCGTTTTTGAAACTCAAACAGAAGAGGCAATAAAATCTTTCCACTTACAAGAGTCTATCTAAGAGAAAAATTCACATTCTACAAGGGCTTCCCTATACCGTTCGAGCTATCTTATTTTCATAAAGATGGCTCTTTTGTTTTAAAATCTCACGGGAACCGTTATAATAGTAGAAAATGGTTTGCTTTTAGCTGAGAAGTGCGGGCATAAAATAGAAAGAAGGGGAAGAGGAATGGGTTGTCCCAAAGAAGGTGAAACAATACAAATACATAGCTATAAGCATAACGGATACATCCACAGAGTTTGGGATGAAACGACTGTGCTTAAGGGGACGCAAAACCTTGTTATTGGTGGAAACGACAAAACCATTGTGACGGAATCGGACGGTAGAACCTGGGTCACAAGAGAACCAGCGATTTGTTATTTTCATGGAAAGCATTGGTTCAATATCATCGGCATGATCAGAGAAGACGGTGTGTACTATTATTGCAATATAAGTTCACCCTTTATAGCGGATGATGAAGCGTTGAAATACATAGATTATGATTTGGATATAAAAGTGTTCCCGGATATGACGTTTATATTGTTGGACGAAGACGAGTATGAAAAGCACCGTAAAGAAATGAACTATCCGGAAGTCATAGATAAGATCCTGAAGAGCAATGTTCAAACATTGATTTCTTGGATCAGGCAACGAAAAGGTCCGTTTGCTCCTGACTTTATTGATTTATGGTACGAGCGCTACCTTACTTACCGAGGATAATTTCTTGCAAAAGGCAACTGGTAACTTGATATGCCAGGCCTTTTTTGTTTGTTGATGGAAGCCCAATGCGCAAATCAACAGCGACGTTTATAAGAATCAATACATGTTTCAAAACGGAAAGCAGAAGCTAAAAGAAAGAATAGTTAGCAGGCATCATTTGGGAGGAAGTCAATTGGATAGTATAAAAAGGTACATGCAATTTGTAAAGCCGTATCGGTGGCAGATTGTCGGTACCATCCTTATAGGAATGCTGAAATTCGGGTTGCCCTTATTAATTCCTTTATTATTGAAATACGTAGTCGATGACATTTTACTTGTAGACGGCCGTTCAGCAGAGGAGAAAACGAATGAGCTGCTCATGATCATGGGCGCAATCTTTGTAACCTTCTTGGTGTTAAGACCGCCAATCGAATACTACAGACAATATTTTGCACAATGGACAGGCAGTAAGGTCCTGTATGACTTAAGGGACAAGTTGTTCGATCATATTCAAAGGCTGAGCTTGCGTTTTTATGCGAACAACCGGGCAGGCGAAGTCATTTCAAGGGTCATTCATGACGTGGAACAGACCAAGAATTTTGTGATCACCGGTTTGATGAACTTTTGGCTCGACCTTGCGACCATTTTAATAGTCATCATCATTATGTTCCAAGTGGATATCACGTTGACTCTTGTGTCTATCATGCTGTTCCCGTTCTACGGATTTTCAATTAAATACTTTTACAGTCGTCTGCGCCACCTCACAAGAGTCCGTTCACAGGCACTTGCAGAGGTGCAAGGTCACTTGCATGAGCGGGTGCAGGGGATGCCTGTTATACAAAGCATGGCGATCGAGGACTATGAGCAGGAGCAATTTAAAAAACAGAACACAAATTTTCTGCAAAAAGCATTGGACCATACAAGCTGGAACGCAAAAACCTTTGCGGTAGTGAATACCATTACGGACATTGCACCGCTGCTTGTAATTGGATACGCAGGCTATCAGGTTATTAATCAGGGCTTGACGGTAGGGGAAATGGTCATGTTTGTTGCCTATATTGACCGCCTTTACAATCCGTTGCGACGATTGATAAACTCTTCCACCACCTTGACCCAATCCATTGCATCGATGGACCGCGTGTTTGAATTTGTAGATGAAAAATATGATATTACAGATAAACCGAATGCCGTGGAATGTAAGACTGCCCGAGGTGAAGTCAGCTTTGAAAATGTTTCTTTTAAATATGAAGAAAATGAAGAGTACGTTTTGAAGAATCTGTCGTTGCAAGTCCGGGAGGGAGAAACCATTGCCCTTGTAGGGATGAGCGGTGGCGGAAAGTCGACGTTGGTGAGCTTGTTGCCACGATTCTATGATGTTACAGAAGGCAAGATTAAGCTCGATGGAGTCGACATTCGCGATGTTACCGTTCAGTCGTTACGCAAACAAATCGGGATTGTATTGCAGGACAGCATTTTGTTCAGTGATACTGTTCGAGATAATATTGCCCTTGGAAAACCGGATGCAACCATGGATGAAATCATAGAAGCGGCCAAAGCGGCCAATGCTCACGAGTTTATCTCAAGTTTGCCACAGGGTTACGAAACGAAAGTGGGAGAGCGCGGTGTCAAGCTTTCTGGTGGCCAAAAGCAGCGTGTTGCCATTGCCCGTGTATTTTTGAAAAACCCGCCAATCCTTGTAATGGATGAGGCGACATCTGCGCTCGATCTGGAGAGTGAACATCTGATTCAGGAGTCGCTAGAACGTTTGGCGGCCAACCGGACAACCTTTGTCGTGGCCCACCGACTGTCCACCATCACCCATGCTAGCCGCATTGTGCTGCTTGAGCACGGAAAGATTGTAGAAGTCGGCTCTCACGAAGAATTAATGAGGAAAAAAGGTCACTATTACAATTTGTTTACGATACAGGAGATTAGTTAATTTTGTAAGCCAACCTTTAGCAGATCTGCTGGAGGTTGGATTTTTTATGAAATTGACCCGGATTTCGGCGGCAAGGGTTCGACCATTTAGAGGAGACCTTCGACCATTTTTAAGTGATGTTCTACCATTTACAGCCGACCTTCTACATTTCCCGGATCTCCTTCTACATTTCCCAAGCCACCTTCTACAATTAAGCAATTTTCCACAAACAAAAACACCTCCCCCCTTTTTAAAAAGCAGGAAAGTGCCTCACCAAATTTTATTCTTCTTCATTCGCTCCAATTTCAAACTCATTATCATCCACATGATATTTCTGGAAGCTGTCGATTAACTTATCTAAATGCTCCAATTGGTCGCTGTAATCAATGATTTTAGATACGAGCGGGAAAAGGTGATACCAGACCTCGACGTTACCCTCGTATTCACACCAGTTGTCTTTGTGGGCCATGAACTCATCGATAAATTGCTGTTTGTTAAAGCGTTCTTCTTCGTACATTTCTGACGTATTATGCTGCTTTATTTTCCCCACGAATTTTAACAAGATCTGTTCGTGCAGGTTAACCAAGTGATCCAGTTCAGCTTTGATGTAATGCTGGTATTCAACCGGCATATGATGCAATTCATTTTCTAACCGGTGGAGCATTTTTAATGTATACAACGCCCGGTTACTTGTAACTATCAGTTGTCTGAAAATAACCAGTTTGCGTGCTTTTGAGCTTGATTTTTTCAGAGTAGGGAAGTATGTCCGTTCTTCCTTATACAGCATGAAAAGTTGTTCTAGCTTTAGCACCCGTTGATGCAGCATTTCTATATCTGTTTTGAGAAGGTGATGTTCCGTACCGTGACGCATGTTGATTCTGATCCACTTAAGTATGTCTTCTGTCGTTAGTTTCACTTTGTAATAAAGTCTAGTTTCGTATTTAGGCGGCAAAAAGATCAGGTTTACTAGAAACGCACAAAGGATACCAATCATGACGGTGGAGAAACGTATTAGGGCAAATTCAAAAAAGTTTTCCCCTGGACTTTCCATAATCGCGATAACGGTCACGAGGGCCAATGGGATTGTGTTTTCTATTTTCAGCTTTAAGTTGATTCCAATGACAAAGATTGCGGTCAACCCGATGATGAATGGGTCATGCCCAAATAGTAAGGAAAAGATGATGGCCAAAATTGCGCCAATCAGGTTTGCCTGTACATGCTCAATGATGGATTGATACGATTTATAGATGGATGGTTGGATAGCGAAGATCGCTGCGATTCCTGCAAAGAAGGGCGTGGGGACGTTAAGCCACTGTGCCACAAACAAGGCAAGGGTGATCGCGATACCGGTCTTGACTATACGGGCACCAAGTTTCATTTTAAAATAAGTCCTTTCTTGTCTTTCCGAATTTTATAGCCTGTTCTTTCAGAAATTAAACACTTAATAGTATATGTCGGAAGTGTGGTAATCATGTTATTCGATATTGTACTATACACGGTTTCCTTTAGTAGCGCAAGCGTTAAAATGACAGAAAAAAGCCCGCAAATTGATGTTTGCGGGCTGTAGTAAAGAGATTAATCATTCTGTGGATACTGCTGGGTCGGCCTGTTCTTTGACAGGGTTGACTTGCAGGAAGTAGTTTGCCGGGTTGTCGAGCATCTGCTTGATTTCTGCGGCTTCTTCTAATTGGTGTTGATCTAGCAGGGATTGATGGTAGATGGAAAGTAACTCCACTACATCCTTCAAACCTGTTGCATTCAATGGTTCAATGTTCACTTTTGCGCCTTTTGCGATACGGCGTTGAAGTGCTTCTTTTGTTAAGCCCATTTCCGGCTGGTGACGTAGGTAGACGGCTCCACCTGTCATTCCCGCGCAGATCCACGGACCAGGGTCACCAAGGACAAGGCCACGGCCATTTGTCATGTACTCAAATGCAAAGCCTTTGATGTTGGCATTGACACCAAGGTTGCCGTGCTCGACAGCAGGGATAGGAGTGGTAACTTTCCCGCCGATAATCATGTCAGCTCCGGATAGACGGATACCGGCACGTGCGTCCGCATTTCCTTGCACGACAAGCGCTCCTTTTTGAGCACCGTAGCCAAACCCTTTTCCGACAGAGCCGTTATAGAACTTGCCATCTTTTCCTTTGTATTTAAAGACGAAGATGCTTCCGCCAAATGCTGTTTTCCCGATGCCGTCCTGTGCGCCACCCTCAACTTTGATGTTGATACCAGTAGAGTTGTAAGCACCAAGTCCGTTACCAGGGATGGAGCCTTTGTTATAGCGAAGTTCCACTTCAGGCAGCTCCAGGTATGAACCATCCAAACGTCCGCGAACACGGTGGCAGGAAACTCTGCTACCAAGGACACGTTGTTCTGCTGTTACCGCATCAAATTGACGGGATTCATGCAGGTCGCTTTCTTGGTAATCGAGATATTCTGCACCAGCTGCAACAAGAAGCTTTTCTTTTTCCATGCTTGCAGCGACTTCTTTTTGTGCAAGCTGTGGCACGTCAAGCATATGAAGCAAGTTGGAGAGATCCAGCGATTCTAAGCCGCGCGTTTGCTCAAGAAGATCAGAGCGGCCGACAATTTCCTGCAGGTTATCAAACCCTAAGGAAGCGGTTAAGGCTTTCAGTTCGTCACCAAAAGCAGTAAACAGATTCATCAAGCCTTGTACGGCAAGATCTGATTGTCTAGGAACAAAGCGACGCAGGCCGTGATCTTTTGCTTGTGCTTCGGATTCGATTTGCGTTGCAATTCCCACGTGACAAGTATCCAAGTGACAGCCGCGGCAAGTGGTACAACCGATGGCGATCATGGAGAGAGTTCCGAATCCAATACGGTTCGCACCTAAAAGCATAACCTTCATACAGTCTAGTGCACTCTTGATTCCACCGTCCGCCCAGATTTCCACTTTGTTGCGGAGACCGGATTCAATCAAGGCGTTATGCGCAGCTTTTACCCCAATTTCAACTGGTAATCCTACATATTGAAGCGCATGGATTCTCGCTGCCCCTGTACCGCCGTCAAAACCACTGATTGTAATGATGTCTGCACCGGCTTTGGCAATTCCAACTGCAATCGTTCCGATATTAGGAACAACAGGTACTTTTACGGCAACCTTTGCCTGATCGTTGGCTGTTTTCAACTCTGCAATCATCTGCGCCAAGTCTTCAATGGAGTAGATGTCATGGTTATTGGATGGAGAAATTAAATCCGATCCAATCGTTGCATTACGTGCTTCGGCGATTTTAGCTGTAACTTTAGATCCAGGTAGATGTCCGCCTTCACCAGGCTTTGCTCCTTGCCCGATCTTAATCTCCAATAGATTGGAAGAGTTAAGTAACTCGGCATTTACTCCAAAACGTCCAGAGGCAACTTGCTGACCGCGTGTTTTTGGATATTTTCCAAGCATATCCTTGATTTCGCCGCCCTCACCGTTCAGGCTGACCATGTTCAGTTTATCCGCTGCTTCGGCATAAGCCCTGAACGCAATCTCGTTTTGAGAACCAAATGACATGGAAGCAATGACGAATGGCAGATCATGTGCCCCTACCCCGATATTTACTTTTTCTTTCGCAGGTTGTTTGCCGGCGACCTTCAAGTCAGTTAAATGGCGAATAGTAATAGGGTTTTTCGTTTCTTGCTCATCCAATTTTTCACGATAATCATCATACGTTCCGTTCTTCGCTACGTCTCCGATTGCTTTCCAGATACGAGGGAAGAGGTGGAACGACTTGCCTGGACGGGCTTTTTCATCTTCAAAGTCCACTGCGCGTTCTGCAGCATCCTCTTTTAGTTTTGTAAAATTAAAACCGAGTTTTTCAGAGCCGAGGAAGTTAACGATTCCAAGTGCACCCTCGACTTCCTTATGAAGTCCAATTGCCGAGAAAAGACGGCCATATCCCCGTAACTCATGAATTCCAATAGTGGAAATGACTTTCTCCATTCCTTTTGTCAGTGCTCCGAAAAGGTTTACGACAGGCTTAGTTGTCTCATCGCTCACTGTTCCAAATAGCAGGTATGGACTGAGGGCATTTGCACCAAGGCCGATTGCGACCATAACATCATGAAGGGAGCGGATGGCACCGGAACGAAGCAATAGTGCGCATTTACGACGATATTGATGTTGAACCAACTCTTCATTAATTGCAGCTGTCACAAGATGAGGGTCCAACCAAAGCTGGCCGTCCTTGTGTGCTTGGGCATCATCCATGATCAATAATGTTTTGCCGTCTTTTACTGCTTCCAACGCTTCCGCTTTTAAACGGTTCAAAGCAGAAGGGATATCTTCATCTGAACCACAGGTAGCATCTAAGTAATATGTGAGCCCTTGTGTGTGGAACTGGTTTACTACTTGGTCGTAGGAAGGCTGCCCCAATTCTGCTGCGCAATCCATGCCAACCTGGCCTTCTACTAATAATGGAGAAAGAAGTTCCATTGTGTAGCCATTTGGTACTTCGTCTTCTTTTTGAAGAGCTGGACGGGCACCAAGGACTGTTCTTGTGGAGAAATGTTCTGTCTCACGGTCACGGTCAATGGCTGGATTTGTTACGACAGCTACGCTTTCTTTTATAAAATCAGCGATATTGTTGCGACCTGGATTCATGGCAGCAAGCGGTACGTCATGACCTAGGGAACGGATTGGTTCTGCCCCTTTTTCCGCCATCTGTTCAATCAACTGGATATGCTCACGATCCCATCCGAATGCAGCATAATGGCCGTTATGCACTTTTGCAAGTGGGGCAGTAGATACATAGTTATCAAGTTTCGGTGCATTCAGGCGTTCAGCGAATCCTTCCAAAGGAAACTTCTCGTTCATGCGTTGGTATACTTCCTCTTGATATGCGTGATAGTCGTATACTTTAATCGTATCGCCATCCCATTTCATCCCAACTTTTTCACCAGGAGAGAAAGGCTTCGGCTCTGCTGTATATTCCGTTGTCGGAATGATACCTGGTTCTGATGAAAAATAATACGAAGTTTCTGTCTGAAGCATCCAAACTGGACGCAAGCCAAGGGCATCTAGGCTGAATACCGCTTCGTCTTTATTACGGGAGATGATACCTGCAGGACCTTGTGCAAAATGGCCCCATGTTTCACGCACATATGTGTAAAGGTCCTGTAAATGAGCAGGATAGCTCTTAATTTCGTTAACGATTGGTGGGAATACAATATCTAGCGCTTCGAAAAGCGTGAAGCCGTCGCGGGAAATCAGCGTATCGATCGTTCTGTTTAGGTCTTGAGAATCACTGCCGCCATTTGTCAGTGGAACCCCAATCATAGTCGCTTCATCACGAAGCTTTGCAATCGTATTGATTTCACCGTTATGGCCTAGGACGCTAAATGGTTGCACACGAAAAAAGTTAGATAGTGTATTGGTAGAATAGCGGTTATGCCCAAGTGTCATCGCGGAAGCAACAAGCGGGTTAGCCAGGTCATGATAGAATTTTGGCAAAATATCACCTGCACCCATTACTTTGTATACTGCATGGTAGTTGGATAGGGATGCGACATGTACGTCATCATTTTTTTCCATTTCAATGGCAGCATGGAACAGGTGCGCTTGCGTGCAATCTTCTTTTTCTGAAACCAAGGCTATCTGCCAGAACACCGGGTCTTGAATGATGGCGATCGGTCCTAATGCTTCAGAAGATGTTACCGTATCAGAAGCGAAAACTAGTTTAAGAGATTCTTTTTCTAAAATGCTCGTAATCTCTTGTTTCACTTGGTCCACATCAACATGGTGATTGATGAAAAAATGGCCGACTATGAAATCTTCACGGTCTACGAGGGAAGCGTCCTCGCCGACTTTCTCCAGTTTTTCTTTCCAAAGTGCACGGGGGATGTCGATATGGATGCCGACACCATCGCCTTCACCGTTAATGAAACCGGCACGGTGGTTCATTTTGACTAAAGCATCTATACAGTCGTCGATATTTTTCTTTGTTGGGATTTTTTTCTTTTCAATAGCGGATACAATACCACATGCATCGTGTTCTGCGTTGTGAAAATCTTTAAATGTACTTGGACTCCAATTTTTCATATGGATTGGCTGTTAACTAGGGATATAAGTGGGGACCCTAACTAGCCATTCACCTCCTGTGGTTTGATAGTTTGATAAGAAAAACCTGTGCAGTTAAATAGTAGAAGCTACATGTTCTGCGTGAGGTAAGCTCGACGGTTTTCTTATAAATAGGTAAAAAGTGAGGAAAAATAAATAAGGGAATTTTCAGACTTTAAATTATATACTAACATTTCAAACAATAAAAATCAATTTTTTATGCAAAAAGATGAAGAAGTCATACAAGTGGGAGAGAAGAAAAAGTGTTTATTTGTAAGCGTTTTCAATGATTAATGTAGAAAAAGACAGCGTGCTTGTGTACACGCTGTCTTGTATATTTATGCATTCGCTAATTCTTTGAATGCGTGCTCCACTGCATTTAATGTCACTTTTACATCTTCTTCGGTATGTTCTGTTGTTACAAACCATGCTTCGTATTTGGATGGGGCAAGGTTGATTCCTTGATTCAGCATCAGTTTGAAGAATTTTGCAAACTGTTCTCCGTCTGTATTTTCGGCTTGTTCATAGTTGACTACCGTTTTATCTGTAAAGTAGATGGTAAGCGCTCCTTTTAGGCGGTTGATGGTAATCGTGATTCCGTATTTTTCTGCTCTTTCAAGTATACCTTCTTCTAGGAGGCCGCCGATATGATCAAGGTGCTCGTAGACTCCTTCTTTTTGGAGTACTTCTAAGCATGCGATTCCAGATAAAATGGATGCGGGGTTACCTGCCATGGTTCCTGCCTGATATGCAGGGCCAAGTGGTGCAACTTTTTCCATGATTTCTGCTCGTCCACCATATGCACCGATCGGAAGCCCGCCACCGATGATTTTCCCAAGTGCTGTCAAGTCGGGGGTGATACCAAGCATGTCCTGGGCACCGCCATACATAAAGCGGAATGCTGTGATAACCTCATCATAGATGACTAGAGCGCCAGCTTCATGACTGATGTCATTTATCGCTTGAAGGAAACCGGGTATTGGTTCCACGATGCCAAAGTTACCGACGATAGGCTCCACAAGTACGCCCGCAATTTGATCGCCCCATTTTTCCATTGCTTCACGGAATGGTTCGATATCGTTAAAAGGAACCGTGATGACTTCATTGGCAATACTCTTTGGTACTCCAGCTGAATCAGGTGTGCCAAGTGTAGCAGGACCAGAACCTGCTGCAACAAGAACAAGATCCGAATGTCCGTGATAGCAACCGGCAAATTTAATGATTTTGTCGCGGCCCGTGTATGCGCGCGCCACGCGGATGGTCGTCATTACCGCCTCTGTACCGGAGTTGACGAAACGGACTTTGTCCATTCCAGGCATCGCTTCTTTCAGCATCTTCGCGAATTTCACTTCATGTGGTGTTGGTGTTCCGTAAAGGACTCCGGATTGTGCTGCTTTTGTAATGGCTTCCGTAATATGGGGGTGGGCATGACCAGTGATGATTGGACCGTATGCAGCCAGGTAGTCGATGTATTTGTTTCCGTCAACATCCCAGAAATAGGCTCCTTCTGCGCGTTCCATTACTACCGGTGCGCCGCCTCCAACGGCTTTATAGGAACGGGACGGGCTGTTGACACCGCCGACAATATGTTGCAAGGCTTCTTCGTGTATTTGTTGTGATTTAGAAAAGTTCATAGTTGATTGAGTCCTCCTGGTTCATTGTTTGGTAAAAGAAAAGATACGTTATTTTATCATGAATGTGGTGGGTATGTAATGGAGAATGGCTGGTGAAGTCAGGAACGATGCCAGAAAAGGAAGGGGGCGAGGGATTTTGTCATTGTAGAGCCGGAACGATGCCAGAAAAGGAAGGGGGCGATGAATTCTGTCATCGTAAACGGAGAACGATGCCAGAAAAGGAAGGGGGCGAGGGATTTTGTCATTGTAGAGCCGGAACGATGCCAGAAAAGGAAGGGAGCGATGAATTCTGTCATCGTAGAGGGAGAACGATGACAAAAAAGGAAGGGAGCGATGAATTCTGTCATCTATTAATCCATACCGCCCATAGTAGAACAGCACCCAGTGTTTTTTTACCCTCACATTTGCCCTCAAAAAGCAATCAAGCAATCCCCAAAGCCTCCCGTTTGAGTGTACACCTTCCGTGTTAACGGGATTGACTCCGTTTATCGGCGTGGCATTCTTCGTTTTAGCTGTATTTGTATGGAATGTCGGTGTAACCAAATATAGAGGTACAGGGAATTAAACCTGTACAAAAAAAGCATACCTGTTCTTCCTCAGCGTATATTGTACTAATGGCATGTCCGCGCATTGGAGGAGTAGGATGCTTTATTTATTTATCGTCATCTTCATATTCATCGCTATATTCATCAGTTTTTCACATGTTTTTTCATCAGAAAGCAGAAGCATACCTTATGTATCAAAAGAAACACTCCTTTTGTTACTGTTGATATATTCCACGCTTCTCTTATCATTTGGCCTATTATATACCGTACTTCACATCGAAGGACACCCTGTTCTGTTAGAAAGGGGAGAATTAATCAGTGGAAGTTATTTTTCCATTTTCTTTCGTTCCGTTTATTTCAGTGCCATCACCATATTGACAGTGGGGTACGGGGATATTACACCAATCGGGATCGGCAGGGCCATCGCTATGACGGAAGCATTAATAGGCTTTGTAATGCCAGCCGCGTTTGTTGTCAGGGTCGTCCTTCATATGGACGGGCGTGAGAGGTAACCCTCGTTAATTTCCTTCATTAAGAAAGCGGTTCGACATTTCCGATATGGGTTCAGGACAGTTGGCATCAGCGTTTGCGTGAGTCTCTATAGACTTTTCGTTAACGCTGATCTTTTTTTCATGCTCTGTGACAGCTCCCTCATGTAGTACATTTTCTTCCTTCATGTGATCCCTCCATTCACTTTTATGTGTAATTAGTTTAGGTTATTTGAGAAAGTATATGTATGATATCTGATTACTTGAAAATTCTTCATGCTTTCGATAGGCTTAAGGAAACAGAATATAAATAAGGAGGAGTTTTTGATGACTAGAGAAGTTGGCCAAAAGGCACCTGATTTTTCGTTGCTTTCAAATACCGGGGAAACGGTGACACTTTCAAGTTTTAAAGGTAAGAATGTTGTTCTTTATTTTTATCCAAAAGATATGACGCCTGGATGTACGACTCAGGCATGTGATTTCCGTGATAGGCATGAGGACTTCTCAAATCTTGATACGGTAATACTCGGTGTTAGTCCAGACCCTCAGTCAAGGCATGAAAAGTTCATTGAAAAGCACGGGCTGCCGTTTTTGCTTTTAGTGGACGAGGATCATGAAGTGGCAGAACTTTATGATGTATGGAAGCTGAAGAAAAATTTTGGCAAAGAGTATATGGGAATTGAACGTTCTACCTTCATCATCAACAAAGAAGGTGAATTGGTAAAAGAGTGGAGAAAGGTTAAAGTGAAGGGCCATGTGGAAGAGGCTTTGAGCTATATAAAAGAGAATTTATAAGAGGAAAAGCCCCTTTTTCAATAAATAAGGCAAACGTCTAACTACAAACGCCCCTTATCGGAGTACTCTATAGTGTAGGGCATACCTCCTCAAAAAGTTGACGTGATTAGAGTGTGAGCATAAAGCTTACACTCCTTTTTTATGATATGAATTTATATAATTGGGGTAAAGTAAAGAAGTGAAAAAAGTGGACAAGTACATTAGTATAGTAAAGGATACATAGTATTGATATTATTTCAAAAATTGGTTATTTTGCGCGTATTCCCAGAACCCTTCCATCGTAGAGTGATTTTTATTATACTGATAAAGGATTTTTTTCCGTTATTTTTTGAAAATTTAATAGATTGAGAAAGGGGATTTTATAATGGAAGCAACTCAAAAGAAACGTGGCTTCGTTATGCGTGCTCTTGACAGCATTGAACGCGTTGGTAATAAGCTACCACACCCGGTAACGTTATTCGCGATTTTCGCGCTACTGGTAATTGTCGCTTCTGGAATTTTTTCCAGCATGGGAGTACAAGTAGACGATCCTTTAAATGAGGGAGAAGTTCTTACTGTCAAGAACTTGATGAGCTCAGAAGGAATAGCTTACATATTTGAGAGTGCCGTTACAAACTTCACAGGCTTTGCTCCACTTGGAACAGTGCTTGTAACGATGATTGGTATCGGTATTGCGGAAAGATCTGGACTTATCAGTGCCGGTCTTCGCGGCTTGGTAACATCCGTTCCCAAACAGCTTATGACAGCTGCGCTAGTATTCGGAGGTATTATGTCTTCTATGGCAGCGGATGCTGGGTATGTTGTATTGACACCACTTGGTGCAGTTCTTTTCGCTGGACTTGGAAGGCATCCACTGGCGGGACTTGCAGCAGCTTTCGCTGGTGTATCTGCTGGATTCAGTGCAAACTTGCTATTAACATCTCTTGATCCGTTATTAGGTTCTTTAACACAAGAAGCTGCTGCAACGGTTGACCCAGAATATGCTGCTGGCATGAACTACATGATGAACTTCTACTTCATGTTCGCTTCTGTATTCGTTCTAACTATTGTAGGTACGTTTGTAACGGATAAAATTGTTGAACCTCGTCTTGGTGAGTACAAAGGTGCTTACAAAGGAGACGTTGACTTCTTAAAACCTGAAGAGAAAAAAGGTTTATGGGCTGCATTGTTTGCATTCATTGCAACTATCGCTGTAATGGCTTTGCTGGTTGTACCTTCTTGGGGACCACTGCGTGGAGACGGCTCATTCTTAGAAGCACCATTCTTCCATACACTTGTACCGGTAATTCTAATTATGTTCTTCATACCGGGACTTGTTTATGGAATGATAACCAAATCAATTAAAAATGACAAAGATGTAGCAAACCAAATGTCCGATACAATGGCAACAATGGGTGCATACATTGTACTGGCATTTGTGGCTGGTCAATTTGTCGCTTACTTTAATGAAACAAACCTCGGCCTAGTTCTAGCAGTAAATGGAGCAGAACTTATCCAAGGAATCGGCTTTGACAGCGAAAATCGTTTCATGAGCATTTTGTTAATTCTTGTGTTTATGACTGTTGCTGGCTTTATTAACCTGTTTATCGGAAGTGCATCTGCTAAATGGGCAATCATGGCGCCAGTATTTGTACCAATGATGATGGGTCTAGGGTATTCCCCTGAGCTTACTCAATTAGCGTACCGTTTAGCTGATTCGACTACAAACGTCATCTCACCATTAATGCCATACTTCGCAATCGTTATCGCGTTTGCGCAAAAGTATGATAAAAAAATTGGGATTGGTACACTAATCTCTACAATGATTCCATACTCTGTGTTCTTCACAATTGTATGGGTACTCATGCTTATCATTTGGATCCTTACTGGCTTGCCAATCGGACCGAACGCACCAATCGATTATGTCGGGTAATGAAAATGAAAACACCTGCTTGTCCATAATGGACTTGCAGGTGTTTTTTTGCTATAAGAAAAGTAGAAGCTAAATTAAATGAAGAGTAGGGGATGGTAGCAAATGAAAATCTATACAAAAACAGGAGACAAAGGTCAAACTTCTTTAGTGTATGGACAAAGAGTGGATAAAAATCATGTGCGCGTAGAAGCATATGGAACATGTGATGAAGCAAACTCGATGATTGGCCTTGCAATGGCTTATCTAAACGAAGAGGACTTTAACCGCAAAGAAGAATTGCTGAAATCCTTTTCCAACATCCAGACAATCCTTTTTCATGTGGGAGCGGAACTTGCCACCCCGGCAGGCAAAGAAGTGAAATGGAAGCTGACAGAAAAGCATGTTAAAAATTTGGAGGACGAAATGGACGAACTTGATACAACCCTTCCTCCTTTGAAGAATTTTGTATTGCCAGGCGGATCGAAAGCAGGAGCAGCATTGCACATTGCACGAACTATCGTCAGAAGAGCAGAAAGGTCTGCAGTGGGGTTGAGCGAGGAGCTTTCCCCAAATGTACTGGCATATTTGAATCGCCTATCCGATTATCTGTTTGTCGTAGCTCGTTATGTGAACAGCCAATTAAACAAGGAAGAACCAGTATTAAAGCCAGAGGTTTAAAACCTGAATATCTTCATATAGATAGCAGTAATAACATTGACAAAAATATCAATATCACGGTACACTAATTATAAATATTATAAAGTAATAATCTTTATGAAAAGTGAGGTGCATGACTGTGGCAAACGAACAATTAAAAGAAGCGCTTGAAACGCTAAAACAAACTGGGGTTCGCATAACTCCACAGCGTCATGCGATTTTAGAGTATCTAATTCAATCAATGTCCCATCCGACAGCTGACGATATATACAAAGCACTTGAAGGAAAGTTTCCAAACATGAGTGTCGCGACCGTTTACAACAACTTAAGAGTTTTTCGTGAAGTTGGTCTTGTGAAAGAATTGACCTACGGAGACAACTCAAGTCGTTTTGATTACGTAACAACCGACCATTACCATCTGATCTGTGACGAATGTGGCAAAATTGTCGACTTTCATTACCCAGGTCTTGATGAAGTGGAAGCGTTGGCTGCCCATGTAACAGGATTCAAAATTGCTCGCCATCGCATGGAAATTTACGGTGTTTGCCCAGAATGCGACAAAGGAGCCCATTGACCTTTTGGCATCTGGAAAAACAACCAATAAAAAAGCTGACAGGACTTAGATCCTGTCAGCTTTCTTTTTTGAATTATAGTCTTCGTTAAACTCTTTGCCCTCAAGAGAAGGATCCATCGTTAGCGGTTCATTACAATACATGCACATGTCCACACGGCCAAGAACTTTAGTATGCTTCCCGCAGTTAGGGCAAACTACCTGTATAGCTTTTGTCGAAAGCATGCCAATCCAGAAATAAACAACCGTGGAACCGATGATGCATAATAGACCCAACAACATAAACAAAGTCATGACCATCATGTTTCCTTGAAAGAAAATACCTATATACATAACGAAGAAACTGATAAAGACAAGACTGAGTGCAAAGGTTCTTATTTTATTAATCTTACTAGAATATTTACGAGCCATGAACACTACCTCCTAAAATAATATAATAGCACATTTTGCTGAAAAATGGAGTCACCGTCTCAGGCATGTTGATTTTGGAAGTTGACCGAATGTTCTGGATTAAAAATGATAAAAAGGTTTTTAATAGAAAGTGTCGAATAATAGGGAGAACCCTTTAAATATGGAGGTCTTAAGATGGAAGATTTACTTCGTCCGATCTATCAAGAACGTGCAAGTCAATCCAACACGCAAGGAATATTAATGATTGAAAAGAAAAACCCAGTTAGTCCAAATACAGATAAATTTGACGTTATTCTTTTTATGGTAGTGAAAGAACTTGATGAGTCCCTGTACGTCAAACATTATGAATTGCTTCAAAAGAAAGCCGCCCTATACATCGCGAGCGAACAACAGCTAGAAGAATGGATAACGCTCGGAACCAACCGCAGAGTCATTGACTGGATTATCAATGGGAAAGTGCTCTTTGACCGCAATGAGTTTATCTATGCTCTTAGAGGGAAACTGCTAGATTTCCCGCTCGAAGACCGTAAACTAAAAATCGGGCTGGAATTTGCGAAATTAATTAGAAGATATCTAGAAGGCAAAGATTTCTTTGATTCCAAACATTACATCGACGCTTATAATCATATCGTCCACTCTCTTCACCATTTGGCAAGGCTGGCAGTCATCGATCATGGCTTCCATCCCGAAATAACGGTTTGGAATCAAGTGAAAAAAATCGAACCGGAAATCTACAAGTTATATGAAGAGTTAATTCAAGGGGATGAACCTATTGATAAGAGACTGGAACTTCTCTTCCTTGCCAATGAGTTCATGATCTATTCCAGAACAAGAACGGGAGCCAAACATTTAATAGAAGTATTAATGGAAAAAGAAGAAGCTTGGTCTTACAACGAAATGCTGCACCATCCTAAACTTCAGAAGTATTCTGTAGACTTAAGTGTACTAGTAGAATACTTAGTTGAAAAAGGCTTCTTGCAAGTGGAGAAGAAACAGACCAAAGGTAATGGGGTTTTCCACCGCCTTTATCAAGTTGTGAAAGAGAAATAATCACCAATGAAGTAACCATTAAGGCTCCTAAGGGTGGATAGTTTCCGTAGGAGCTTTAGCTTTTCTTTACCCTTTGAAAATTATTTTAAAAAAGTTTAAAACATGTATTGACGATGTTTGTCGTTACATGGTATATTATTATTCGTCGCCGCAAGAGAAACACATAAACGCGACAACGAGAAAAAGAAATTTAAAAAACATGTTGACTTGAAACAACAAAACATGTTATATTAATAAAGTCGCTTCTGAGCGACAAGCTGATGAAAATGATCTTTGAAAACTAAACAAAACAACAGCGTCATAACGTCGGTTCTACGGAACACGACAAAATGATTTAAGTAACACAAGCTAGCAAATTTTGAGCAAATGCTCAGACTCTTTATTGGAGAGTTTGATCCTGGCTCAGGACGAACGCTGGCGGCGTGCCTAATACATGCAAGTCGAGCGGACCTTTTAAAAGCTTGCTTTTAAAAGGTCAGCGGCGGACGGGTGAGTAACACGTGGGCAACCTGCCTGTAAGACTGGGATAACTTCGGGAAACCGGAGCTAATACCGGATAATATAAAGAACCTCCTGGTTCTTTATTGAAAGATGGTTTCGGCTATCACTTACAGATGGGCCCGCGGCGCATTAGCTAGTTGGTGAGGTAACGGCTCACCAAGGCGACGATGCGTAGCCGACCTGAGAGGGTGATCGGCCACACTGGGACTGAGACACGGCCCAGACTCCTACGGGAGGCAGCAGTAGGGAATCTTCCACAATGGACGAAAGTCTGATGGAGCAACGCCGCGTGAGCGATGAAGGCCTTCGGGTCGTAAAGCTCTGTTGTTAGGGAAGAACAAGTGCGAGAGTAACTGCTCGCACCTTGACGGTACCTAACCAGAAAGCCACGGCTAACTACGTGCCAGCAGCCGCGGTAATACGTAGGTGGCAAGCGTTGTCCGGAATTATTGGGCGTAAAGCGCGCGCAGGTGGTCCTTTAAGTCTGATGTGAAAGCCCACGGCTCAACCGTGGAGGGTCATTGGAAACTGGGGGACTTGAGTGCAGAAGAGGAAAGTGGAATTCCAAGTGTAGCGGTGAAATGCGTAGAGATTTGGAGGAACACCAGTGGCGAAGGCGACTTTCTGGTCTGTAACTGACACTGAGGCGCGAAAGCGTGGGGAGCAAACAGGATTAGATACCCTGGTAGTCCACGCCGTAAACGATGAGTGCTAAGTGTTAGAGGGTTTCCGCCCTTTAGTGCTGCAGCTAACGCATTAAGCACTCCGCCTGGGGAGTACGGTCGCAAGACTGAAACTCAAAGGAATTGACGGGGGCCCGCACAAGCGGTGGAGCATGTGGTTTAATTCGAAGCAACGCGAAGAACCTTACCAGGTCTTGACATCCTCTGACACTCCTAGAGATAGGACGTTCCCCTTCGGGGGACAGAGTGACAGGTGGTGCATGGTTGTCGTCAGCTCGTGTCGTGAGATGTTGGGTTAAGTCCCGCAACGAGCGCAACCCTTGATCTTAGTTGCCAGCATTCAGTTGGGCACTCTAAGGTGACTGCCGGTGACAAACCGGAGGAAGGTGGGGATGACGTCAAATCATCATGCCCCTTATGACCTGGGCTACACACGTGCTACAATGGACGGTACAAAGGGCAGCAAAACCGCGAGGTCGAGCCAATCCCATAAAACCGTTCTCAGTTCGGATTGCAGGCTGCAACTCGCCTGCATGAAGCCGGAATCGCTAGTAATCGCGGATCAGCATGCCGCGGTGAATACGTTCCCGGGCCTTGTACACACCGCCCGTCACACCACGAGAGTTTGTAACACCCGAAGTCGGTGGGGTAACCTTTTGGAGCCAGCCGCCTAAGGTGGGACAGATGATTGGGGTGAAGTCGTAACAAGGTAGCCGTATCGGAAGGTGCGGCTGGATCACCTCCTTTCTAAGGAATGTACGCTTGTTGTTTTGTTTAGTTTTGAGAGAGCATTCTCTCTGTTTAGATAAATCTTCGGATTTATCCCTAGACAATTCTTCCGAATTGTCATCGTTGTTCCTTGAAAACTAGATAATGTAACTAATATCAAGATATTCACAGAATATCGTTCATCTTAGTAATTTTCTTTATAGATATCATCGCTGATATCGACACATGACCATATTGGTCAACGGTTAAGTTATTAAGGGCGCACGGTGGATGCCTTGGCACTAGGAGCCGATGAAGGACGGGACTAACACCGATATGCTTCGGGGAGCTGTAAGTAAGCTTTGATCCGGAGATTTCCGAATGGGGAAACCCACTGTTCGTAATGGAACAGTATCCTTATCTGAATACATAGGGTATGGAAGGCAGACCCGGGGAACTGAAACATCTTAGTACCCGGAGGAAGAGAAAGCAAATGCGATTTCCTGAGTAGCGGCGAGCGAAACGGAATTAGCCCAAACCAAGAGGCTTGCCTCTTGGGGTTGTAGGACACTCAACATGGAGTTACAAAGGAACGGGGTAAATGAAGCGACCTGGAAAGGTCCGTCATAGAAGGTAAAAACCCTGTAGTTGAAACTTCGTTCCCTCCTGAGTGGATCCTGAGTACGGCGGGACACGAGAAATCCCGTCGGAAGCAGGGAGGACCATCTCCCAAGGCTAAATACTCCCTAGTGACCGATAGTGAACCAGTACCGTGAGGGAAAGGTGAAAAGCACCCCGGAAGGGGAGTGAAATAGATCCTGAAACCGTGTGCCTACAAGTAGTTAGAGCCCGTTAATGGGTGATAGCGTGCCTTTTGTAGAATGAACCGGCGAGTTACGATTACGTGCAAGGTTAAGTCGATGAGACGGAGCCGTAGCGAAAGCGAGTCTGAATAGGGCGAATGAGTACGTGGTCGTAGACCCGAAACCAGGTGATCTACCCATGTCCAGGGTGAAGTTCAGGTAACACTGAATGGAGGCCCGAACCGACTCACGTTGAAAAGTGAGCGGATGAGGTGTGGGTAGGGGTGAAATGCCAATCGAACCTGGAGATAGCTGGTTCTCTCCGAAATAGCTTTAGGGCTAGCCTCATGTGTTAGAGTCTTGGAGGTAGAGCACTGATTGGACTAGGGGTCCTCATCGGATTACCGAATTCAGTCAAACTCCGAATGCCAAAGACTTATCCATGGGAGTCAGACTGCGAGTGATAAGATCCGTAGTCAAGAGGGAAACAGCCCAGACCGCCAGCTAAGGTCCCCAAGTATACGTTAAGTGGAAAAGGATGTGGAGTTGCTTAGACAACCAGGATGTTGGCTTAGAAGCAGCCACCATTTAAAGAGTGCGTAATAGCTCACTGGTCGAGTGACTCTGCGCCGAAAATGTACCGGGGCTAAACGTATCACCGAAGCTGCGGACTGTTCTTACGAACAGTGGTAGGAGAGCGTTCTAAGGGCGTTGAAGCTAGACCGTAAGGACTGGTGGAGCGCTTAGAAGTGAGAATGCCGGTATGAGTAGCGAAAGAAGGGTGAGAATCCCTTCCACCGAATGCCTAAGGTTTCCTGAGGAAGGCTCGTCCGCTCAGGGTTAGTCGGGACCTAAGCCGAGGCCGAAAGGCGTAGGCGATGGATAACAGGTTGATATTCCTGTACCACCTCCACTCCGTTTGAGCAATGGGGGGACGCAGAAGGATAGGGTAAGCGCGCTGTTGGATATGCGCGTCTAAGCAGCAAGGCTGAGAAGTAGGCAAATCCGCTTCTTATTAAGGCTGAGCTGTGATAGCGAGGGAAATATAGTACCGAAGTTCCTGATTTCACACTGCCAAGAAAAGCCTCTAGCGAGGAGTATGGTGCCCGTACCGCAAACCGACACAGGTAGGCGAGGAGAGAATCCTAAGGTGAGCGAGAGAACTCTGGTTAAGGAACTCGGCAAAATGACCCCGTAACTTCGGGAGAAGGGGTGCTCTGTTAGGGTGTTAAAGCCCGAGAGAGCCGCAGTGAATAGGCCCAGGCGACTGTTTAGCAAAAACACAGGTCTCTGCGAAGCCGTAAGGCGAAGTATAGGGGCTGACGCCTGCCCGGTGCTGGAAGGTTAAGGGGAGAGGTTAGCGCAAGCGAAGCTTTGAACCGAAGCCCCAGTAAACGGCGGCCGTAACTATAACGGTCCTAAGGTAGCGAAATTCCTTGTCGGGTAAGTTCCGACCCGCACGAAAGGCGTAACGATCTGGGCACTGTCTCAACCAGAGACTCGGTGAAATTATAGTACCTGTGAAGATGCAGGTTACCCGCGACAGGACGGAAAGACCCCGTGGAGCTTTACTGTAGCCTGATATTGAATTTTGGTACAGCTTGTACAGGATAGGTAGGAGCCTGAGAAGCCGGAGCGCTAGCTTCGGTGGAGGCGTCGGTGGGATACTACCCTGGCTGTATTGAAATTCTAACCCGCAGCCCTTATCGGGCTGGGAGACAGTGTCAGGTGGGCAGTTTGACTGGGGCGGTCGCCTCCTAAAGAGTAACGGAGGCGCCCAAAGGTTCCCTCAGAATGGTTGGAAATCATTCGCAGAGTGTAAAGGCACAAGGGAGCTTGACTGCGAGACCTACAAGTCGAGCAGGGACGAAAGTCGGGCTTAGTGATCCGGTGGTTCCGCATGGAAGGGCCATCGCTCAACGGATAAAAGCTACCCCGGGGATAACAGGCTTATCTCCCCCAAGAGTCCACATCGACGGGGAGGTTTGGCACCTCGATGTCGGCTCATCGCATCCTGGGGCTGTAGTCGGTCCCAAGGGTTGGGCTGTTCGCCCATTAAAGCGGTACGCGAGCTGGGTTCAGAACGTCGTGAGACAGTTCGGTCCCTATCCGTCGTGGGCGCAGGAAATTTGAGAGGAGCTGTCCTTAGTACGAGAGGACCGGGATGGACGCACCGCTGGTGTACCAGTTGTCTTGCCAAAGGCATAGCTGGGTAGCTACGTGCGGACGGGATAAGTGCTGAAAGCATCTAAGCATGAAGCCCCCCTCAAGATGAGATTTCCTTTTGCTTCGGCAAGTAAGATCCCTGAAAGATGATCAGGTAGATAGGTTCGAGGTGGAAGCGTGGCGACACGTGCAGCTGACGAATACTAATCGATCGAGGACTTAACCCAAATAAGTATTGAAATAAGTGAACGATATGAATTTCTTGATATGAACACATTATCTAGTTTTGAAGGAATAAAAAAGATGAAAAAACATCTTGATTTTCTTCAAAGATATATTATAATAATATTTGTCTGGTAATGATGGCGAAGAGGTCACACCCGTTCCCATACCGAACACGGAAGTTAAGCTCTTCAGCGCCGATGGTAGTTGGGGGATCTCCCCCTGTGAGAGTAGGACGTTGCCAGGCTGGTATTAATCCACCATAGCTCAGCGGTAGAGCATTCGGCTGTTAACCGAAGGGTCGTAGGTTCGAATCCTACTGGTGGAGCCAATTATATGGAGAGCTGTCCGAGTGGCCGAAGGAGCACGATTGGAAATCGTGTAGACGGTCAACGCCGTCTCAAGGGTTCAAATCCCTTGCTCTCCGCCATTATCTTTGGCCCGTTGGTCAAGCGGTTAAGACACCGCCCTTTCACGGCGGTAACACGGGTTCGAATCCCGTACGGGTCACCAAAGTTTTTTCACGAGAGTGAAAATAACTTTCCTTACATAGGAGGATTAGCTCAGCTGGGAGAGCATCTGCCTTACAAGCAGAGGGTCGGCGGTTCGATCCCGTCATCCTCCACCATAAGTTTTTTAGTTAAAACATAACTGGTGTTATTTTAAAACTCAATTAGTATTATCGCGGGGTGGAGCAGTTCGGTAGCTCGTCGGGCTCATAACCCGAAGGTCGCAGGTTCAAATCCTGTCCCCGCAACCAAATGGTCCCGTGGTGTAGCGGTTAACATGCCTGCCTGTCACGCAGGAGATCGCCGGTTCGATCCCGGTCGGGACCGCCATTTTCTTTGAAAATAGAATGAGGCTCGGTAGCTCAGTTGGTAGAGCAATGGACTGAAAATCCATGTGTCGGCGGTTCGATTCCGTCCCGAGCCACCATGATTTTTTCACCAAAGTGAAAGAATCACCATATAATGCCGGTGTAGCTCAGTTGGTAGAGCAACTGACTTGTAATCAGTAGGTCGTGGGTTCGACTCCTATCGCCGGCACCAGAAATATGGAGGGGTAGCGAAGTGGCTAAACGCGGCGGACTGTAAATCCGCTCCTTCGGGTTCGGCAGTTCGAATCTGCCCCCCTCCACCATTTCTTTTAAAATAACAGTAACAAATTGCATCATAGGGGCATAGTTTAACGGTAGAACAGAGGTCTCCAAAACCTCCGGTGTGGGTTCGATTCCTACTGCCCCTGCCAATTTTATAAACATTATGGCGGCTGTGGCGAAGTGGTTAACGCACCTGATTGTGGTTCAGGCATTCGTGGGTTCGATTCCCATCAGTCGCCCCATATTTTATTTCATCGACTTATATAAAGATTGAGTCTTTTTTATTTCCGGTTTTAATGGGCTATAGCCAAGCGGTAAGGCATCGCACTTTGACTGCGACATGCGTTGGTTCGAATCCAGCTAGCCCAGCCATTTTTGCGGAAGTAGTTCAGTGGTAGAACACCACCTTGCCAAGGTGGGGGTCGCGGGTTCGAATCCCGTCTTCCGCTCCAAATATTTCAGGTGGCATAGCCAAGTGGTAAGGCCAAGGTCTGCAAAACCTTTATCACCGGTTCAAATCCGGTTGCCACCTCCAATTTTATAAAAATAGTTATTCATATATACGAGACAAGCCGGGGTGGCGGAACTGGCAGACGCACAGGACTTAAAATCCTGCGGTAGGTGACTACCGTACCGGTTCGATTCCGGTCCTCGGCACCATTTGAATAATTATGATTGAGTATGCCGGTGTGGCGGAATTGGCAGACGCGCACGACTCAAAATCGTGTTCCTCTGGAGTGCCGGTTCGACCCCGGCCACCGGTACCAATCGCGGGTGTAGTTTAGTGGTAAAACCTCAGCCTTCCAAGCTGATGATGAGAGTTCGATTCTCTTCACCCGCTCCATACATAACTTTCAAGACTCTAACCTTTGGTTGGGGTCTTTTTTGCGCTTTGTAACTTCAGCTAAAAATACAATACCAAAAAGCCACAGAACATCTAATTGTTCTGTGGCTTTTAATCGGGTGGTTCACTCTATTCCGCAAGCATCCCTATTCCATTTTCAAGTTCTTTTAGCACTTCTGAATCTTTTTCTGTTGCTTTTAACTTTTCCATGGTTTCTAAAGCTTGGGTATCTCCTATCTTTCCTAGAGCCCATGCTGCAGTTCCCCTTATTACCGGACGAGGATCGTTTTGTAACAGATTCAGGAGATCGGGAATAGCCGAAGTATCTTTGTAATGTGCTAAGGCAATTATGGCATTCCGTTGTATCGGTTTTTTGCCACGCCATGATCCGGAAATTTTTCCGAAATTCTCTTTAAATTCCCGATTGGAAATAGTCAAAAGAGGTTTTAGCTTTGGCTTTACAATTTCAGGATCAGGCTCCATTTCAGGATGAAGATGAAAGTCTTTGCCTTTATTTTCAGGACAGACAGTCTGGCAAGTATCACAACCGTATAGCCTGTTTCCGAGTTTAGTTCGATATTCTTCTGCAAGGAAGCCTTTCGTTTGTGTGAGGAAGGCGATGCATTTATTAGAATCGAGCTGTCCACCTTGAACGAGAGCCCCTGTTGGACATACCTCTACACATTTATTACAAGATCCACAGTTGTCTTCAAGAGGCGTATCTGGTTCAAAGGGAATGGTAGTAAGCATTTCCCCTAAATACACGTAGGAACCAAATTCAGGTGTTATAATGGCACAGTTCTTTCCGCTCCAACCAATCCCTGCACGCTCTGCAACAGCCCTGTCACTAAGCTCACCGGTATCTACCATTGATTTGATTATTGCTTGTGGGTGTCTTTCTTTTATAAAAGCTTCTAACAATCTAAGTTTCTCACGTAAGATCTCATGGTAATCTGTTCCCCAGGATGCCCGGCAAAATATCCCTCGTCGATCTTCACGGGTGCTTCTCGGAGCATCTTTCATTTTGGACGGGTATGCAAGGGCAATGGCAATGATGCTTTTAGCTTTGGGGACTAATAGCTTAGGGTTGGTCCGCTTTTCAATGTCCGGTTCCTCAAAGCCTGATTGATAGTTGAGCTCCTGTTGAGCGATTAATCGTTCTTTAAGGCCTGTAAACACCCCTGCACTGGCAAAACCAATTTTATCAATACCTATTTCTTTACTATAGGTTATTATTTCTTCCTTGAGTTTCGTATTATCCTCATTCAATGTGAACACCTCCTTTATTTAGTGATTTTTTGGTCAACCTATATTTTAACATATTTTTGGGAAAGATCTTTTTGTTTGATATATCTAATTATATCCAAAATGCAGGTTTGATTTGAAAGGTTTATGATACAATTACCATATTAATGAAATGAAAGGGTGATTAGGTGTGAACGTAGTGGTTGGACAAGACGTGTTAAGTAAGCTGCCGTCTTCTAAATTTGGCATCATTCATTATAAGGATATTATAGTAGGGACGTCACCTCAAATGTTGAAAGGAAGAATTCGTCTTTTCCAAGAATCACTTCATTTGGATTTAGAAGATAAAGACATGAAAGAGATTTCTGGGGTGGCGGAGTGGCGTGCTGTATTTAAGGAAACAGGGACAGATCCATCTAGATATCGCCCATCCGTTGAGGCTTTGTACCGGAGGATTAAAAAGGGCCAATTTCTTGAGCCATTCAATTCTGCTGTGGATTTGAATAACTTTTTTTCTATGAAATATGAAATTCCCTTTGGAGTCTATGATGCTGATAAGATAATCGGCGATGTAACGATTGCGGTGGGGGATGAAACGGCATGCTATGAGGGGTTAAATGGACGGGAAATTAAATTATTCAAGATGCTTCATATGAAAGATGAGGCAGGTTCATTTGGTAGTCCTTTTGTTGATAGTCGCAGAACGGCTGTTTCAGAGGAGAGCACTTCTGCGCTGCATGTTGTGTATTTCAAGCCTTCTATGCAAAGTGGGGAATGTGAAGAAATGCTTTCGGCGATTAGCGAGATGTTTTTACAGGTTCATGGTGGGACGAGCGAGTATTGGGTTTTAAATTAAAAGTAGGTAATTAGGTTTGCCTGCTTTTTATTATATTTATGATGGGGGAGTTGTGGATGGTTTTAGTATTGAAAGAGCGCAAGGAGCCTGGTGAGCTGAAGTTATTAAGGATGCTGAAGGCACGTGGTGGCTTAGTGGATGATAGTCGCTTTTGGAATTTGGAAAAAGGGTATGAGGGCGAGGTAGTATTTGATAAATGGTTTTCTAGAATGGACGGTGAGTGGATTGTGGTGAATGATCTGCTGCTCGAGCATGCAGGCAGTTTGTTTCAAATTGACTCGCTAGTGATTGGAGTGGATAGGGTGTACTTGTTTGAAGTGAAGAATTTTGAGGGAGATTTCTTACTTGAACAATACAGGTGGTATTCCGGCAGTAAAGAAATAAAAGATCCCTTATTACAGATGCAGCGGTGTGAAGCTGCGTTAAGACAACTCCTCAGAAGCCTCGGATATCAGCTCCCCATAGAATCAAACCTCATTTTTATAAACCCCGAGTTTAATCTATATAATTGCCCACCAAAATTACCAATAGTGTTTTGTTCCCAGTTGAATCGGTTTTCAAATAAGCTGGTAAGGCAATCTGGCGGTTCTGCTAGATTATCGGCTCGCCACTCCCGTTTGGCTGAGAAGTTGTGTGACCTGCATTTGGAGAAGTCGCCGTATGAACGGCTGCCTGAATATAGGTATGAGAAGCTGCTGAAGGGAATTGTTTGTGTTGGCTGCGGGGGGATGGGGGTGCGGTATGAAAGAAAAATGATAATTTGTAATGAATGTAATTTTAAAGAAGAATATAAAGCATCGGTAATCAGAAGTATTACAGAACTAATGATTCTATTCCCTGAAAAGCCATTAACTTCGAAAATTATCTTTGAGTGGTGTAATGGATTAGTTACATTAAGATCCATACAACGAATTCTTATAAATAATTTTTCTTTAGAGGGATTTGGTCGATCTTCGCACTATATTAAGTTTTAATATATTTCTTGATGCTCTTATAAGTAGAGGGAACGGCGAACGATGCCAGAATTTCAAAAGAGAAGGGAACTTTGTCATCGTAGAGGGGGAACAATGCCAGAACTTCAAAATAGAAAGGGATTTTGTCATCGTAGAGGGGGAACAATGCCAGAACTTCAAAATAGAAAGGGATTTTGTCATCGTAGAGACGGAACGATGCCAGAACTTCAAAGAAGAAGAGAACTTTGTCATCGTAGAGACGGAACGATGCCAGAACTTCAAAGAAGAAGAGAACTTTGTCATCGTAGAGGCGGAACGATGCCAGATTTTCAGTAGAGAAGGGAACTTTGTCATCGTAGTGGCGGAAAGATGCCAGAATTTCAAAAGAGAAAGGAACTTTGTCATGTAGAGGCGGAATAAAATATCAGAACTCCCCCAAAAATAAAAAATGTTTTAAAAAATTACTAAATTCATTAAAAAATATAAAAAATCAAAACCAAGTTACCCAAAACCACTTCAAAAAAACCAAAATCAAATTCCTTTTCACATTTCCCAAGCCCCCTACATAAACATATCTACAAGGACCATAACCCAGTGAGAGGGGCAAGCCCATGAGAGATAAGCTAAAAGAACATATTCAGAACCGCCTCGATACTTATGTCTACCAAAGTAAGCAAACCAGCAGGACTATATTGAACGATGCTACTATAAAACAAAAGCAAGAAGCACATAAGCGCAGAGGAGCGGAGATAGTTAAGTGCAGTGCGACGGCTAGGATTCATTCGATACATGAGGATGAGCAACAGCGGGAGGCCAATGTTTTTTATGAGATTCACATTCGGTACCTCATTAAGCAAAAAGAAAATCTTTATCTGGAGGAAGAAGCAGATCAGCGTTATTCGCAGTGGATGGAGGGTGAGCTCAAACAAGATTTCTCCATTCAAGATGAGGGGGACCGGACTTCCCCTCGTTTTATTCCGCCGCAAGAGGAGGACGAAGAACTGCAGCCTCTTCGTTTCAAGTATAGCCGGATGGAAGCGGTGAGGTATGCGGAGCAGTATTGGAACAGTTATAATCCGCAGTTCAAGAAGTTTGAGGTTAATTGTACCAATTATATTTCGCAGTGTTTGTATGCTGGTGGGGCTCCGATGGTGGGGTATCCGAAAAAATCTGGCGGTTGGTGGATGCGGAATAGTGATTGGAGTTATACGTGGGCAGTGGCTCATGCACTAAGGTGGTATTTACCGAGCGCCAAGCAAGGCCTGAAAGCGAAAGAAGTAAGCAATGTCTCTCAGCTTATGCCTGGGGATGTGATTTGCTATGATTTTGAGGGAGACGGTCGCTTTGATCATAATACGATTGTGGTCGCCAAGGATGAGAATGGGGAGCCACTAGTCAATGCCAACACCTATAATTCTCGAATGAGGTATTGGAAATATGAAGATTCCACTGCATACACACCGAACATAAAATATAAATTTTTCCACGTCCAAGACCGTTAGTAGATACTTGATTCCAATGCGATAAAAAGGTATTGTTGTATAGGATGAAAGTGAATGAAATATGAGGTGACGATTGTGGGATTACATGTGGTATTATATCAGCCAGAGATTCCAGCTAATACAGGAAATATTGCTAGAACTTGTGCAGCTACGAACACAACATTGCATTTGATCAGACCGCTTGGTTTTTCAACGGACGATAAGATGTTGAAGCGTGCCGGGCTTGATTATTGGGAATTTGTAAATGTGGTTTATTATGATTCGTTGGATGAGTTGTTTGAAAAAAATAAAGAAGCGGAATTCTTCTATATTACGAAGTTTGGAATGAAGCCGCATACTTCTTTTGATTATAGCAACTTAGATAAAGATTACTTCTTTGTATTCGGTAGAGAAACCACCGGACTTCCAAAAGATTTAATTCAGAGTAACTTGGATCAATGTTTACGTTTGCCGATGACGAAGAATGTAAGGTCGTTGAATTTGTCCAATACTGCAGCGATATTAATATATGAAGCATTGCGTCAACAGGACTATCCAAATCTTTCTATAGAGTTTCCGGAAGCATAAGAAAAGAGAAGCCCTCCACCTTTCAAGCAGTAGTTGAAAGGTGGAGGGCTTCTTTATTTATTCGATTACTTTTTACGTGTGCCTGGGCGCTCGTTATAGCCAGCAGTGAAGATAGCTGTAAGGAATGCAATACATACGCCTAAGATTAAGAATCCAGATGTACCCATGTTTGGTTCCTCCTTATGTAGGTTTAGTTCATGTAAGCATACTATCTATATTATAGCCCAATGGACAAGTTATGTGAATGAATTCTGTGGATAATTTTTGACATTAGGATTTTTTCTTGCTCGCTTAAAAAAAGCATGTTTCATTCCCACTGAGCATAGAGTATATTAATCACGCAATCACGACTCTTGAAGCTGTAATAAAAGGGAGGTCCTTATGGAAATTTTACGTAAAATTGAAAAGTATCGGGAAGAAGAACAGAGGCTGAAGTGGGAAGGAACCTTCGGGCAGTACTTGGAGATTTTGAAAGAAGAACCATGGGTAGCTCAATCCGCACATTCACGGGTTTACAATATGATCAAAGACGCTGGGGTTGAAGAGGTCAATGGGCAGAGAAAGTATAATTTCTTTAGCAATGCCCTTTTTGGTTTAGAAGAAGCGTTGGAGCGGTTGGTGGAGGAGTATTTCCATCCGGCTGCGAAGAGATTGGATGTCAGGAAGAGGATCTTGTTATTAATGGGTCCTGTCAGTGGGGGGAAATCCACGCTTGTCACTATTCTTAAACGTGGACTTGAGCAGTACACTCACACCAATAGAGGAGCGGTATATGCGATTAAGGGCTGCCCGATGCATGAGGATCCGCTGCATCTAATTCCGCACCATCTGAGAGAGGATTTTTATAATGAGTATGGTGTTAGGATTGAAGGAAATCTGTCGCCATTAAATATGATGAGACTTGAAAAGGAGTATGGAGGCAGGATTGAAGATATGCTGGTGGAGCGCATTTTCCTGTCAGAGAATCAGCGTGTGGGGATTGGGACATTCAGCCCGTCTGACCCGAAATCACAGGATATTGCAGACTTGACCGGAAGCATTGACTTCTCGACAATTGCGGAGTTTGGATCTGAGTCTGATCCGAGGGCATATCGTTTTGACGGCGAGCTGAATAAGGCCAACCGCGGTATGATGGAGTTCCAGGAGATGTTGAAATGTGATGAGAAGTTCTTGTGGCATCTATTATCTTTAACACAGGAAGGGAATTTCAAAGCAGGACGATTCGCGTTGATCAGCGCGGATGAACTCATTGTGGCACATACGAATGAAACCGAATATCGTAGCTTTATTTCCAATAAGAAAAATGAGGCCTTGCATTCACGTATCATCGTGATGCCGGTACCATATAACTTAAGACTTTCTGAGGAAGAGAGAATTTATGAGAAGATGATCAATGAGAGTGATGTGGCGGACGTTCATATTGCTCCGCATACGCTTAGAGTGGCAGCGATGTTTACGATCCTTACTAGACTGAAAGAAGCAAAACGCGGCGATATCGATTTGGTTAAAAAGATGCGCCTGTATGATGGGGAGTCGGTGGAAGGGTTTAACTCTGTTGATGTACAGGAACTGAAGAAAGAGTATGCAGATGAAGGGATGAGTGGGATTGATCCACGTTATGTGATCAACCGTATTTCGTCCACCATCATTAGAAAAGAAATTCCATCCCTTAATGCCCTGGATGTTCTGCGGTCCTTAAAAGAAGGTTTGGATCAGCATGCATCGATCTCTAATGAAGATAGAGAAAGATTCTTAAACTTCATTTCTGTAGCGAGAAAAGAATATGATAACATTGCGAAGAAGGAAGTTCAGAAAGCATTTGTGTATTCGTATGAAGAATCTGCGAAAACTCTGATGGATAACTACCTCGACAATGTGGAGGCATACTGTAATAAGGCGAAGCTCCGAGATCCTCTCACTGGGGAAGAGATGGGTGCGGATGAGAAATTGATGCGTTCCATCGAGGAGCAAATTGGTATCTCTGAAAATGCGAAGAAAGCGTTCCGTGAAGAAATCCTTATCAGAATTTCTGCTTATGCTCGTAAAGGGAAGCGGTTTGATTACAACTCCCATGAGCGCTTAAGAGAAGCAATCCAGAAGAAGCTGTTTGCTGATCTGAAAGATGTCGTGAAGATTACAACATCTTCCAAGACTCCTGATGAAACACAGCTGAAGAAAATTAATGAAGTGGTGGCGCGCTTGATTGATGAGCATGGCTACAACTCCACTTCGGCTAACGATCTATTAAGATATGTAGGAAGCTTATTGAATAGATAATAGATGAAGCAGCGGAGCTCATGGCCGCTGCTTTTTTGGTTGTATAGGTTTGTTTTTCATAGATAAGGGGAACTTATAAGTAAGAGGTGATGACAATGAGTAAAGAAAAAACGTATGAACATATAGAAAATACAATGGCACCCAATGAGAAAGAAATGGAAAAGCTCGCAAAAGAAATGGAGCAGCTAAAGGAAAACAAAACGGACAGGGAACGCAGTCCGAAGCAACATGACCAAAATCCTGAAAATGAAAAAGAATAACCATACCTTCCAGAAATCTTGGGAGGTTTTTTATTGCTTATATAGTGATTCATCGTATAGTACGACCATATAGCAGCATAAATTTATTATTACTAACGATTCGTTGTACGCTTGTCTATTTCATTGAAATGCGCGCCTAATTATCTAAATAATCTGTCAATTATTTGAGGTATGTGCATAGGATAGAGTAACCAACCCTAATTGTCGCAAAGGTTGGATTCATTAAATTTCACCAAGATATTTTATGAAAATAGTGATGAAAAGGTTCCTAGAAACGTAAAATGAATTAAATAGGGAGGGATATCGATGACAATGTCAGATGATGCGAATTTTATAGTGTCCAAAGAGGATTGGTCCCTCCATCGAAAAGGCCACGACGACCAAAAACGCCATCAGGAAAAGGTCCAGGAGGCTATTAAAAATAACTTGCCAGATCTTATTACTGAAGAGAACATTGTAATGTCCAATGGCAGAGAGGTTGTCAAAATACCAATCAGGTCTTTAGATGAGTACAGAATTCGTTATAATTATGACAAAAACAAGCATGTTGGCCAAGGAGATGGAGACAGTCAGGTAGGGGATGTTGTAGCCAGGGACGGGTCGGGTCAGCAGAAGGGTCCAGGTAAGGGGCAAGGAGCGGGTGATCAGGCTGGAGAGGACTATTATGAGGCTGAAGTGTCCTTAATGGATCTTGAAGCGGCGCTTTTCAATCAGCTTGAGCTGCCAAACCTGCAACAAAAAGAGCGCGATGAGAACGTCATCGAGCACTATGAATTTAATGATATTAGACGCACAGGTCTTATGGGGAATATAGATAAGAAACGCACGATGATGTCTGCTTATAAACGGAATGCGATGACAGGTACAGCAAGCTTCCATCCGATCTATCAAGAAGATCTTAAATTTAAAACATGGAACGAAGTGGTGAAGCCGGATTCTAAAGCGGTTGTATTAATGATGATGGATACGAGCGGATCGATGGGCATGTGGGAAAAGTATATGGCGCGTAGCTTTTTCTTTTGGATGACACGCTTCCTACGGACCAAATATGAGACGGTGGATATTGAATTTATTGCCCATCATACAGAGGCAAAAGTGGTCAGTGAAGAGGATTTCTTTTCTAAAGGGGAAAGCGGAGGGACGATTTGTTCATCTGCATACCGAAAGGCACTAGAGTTGATTGACACAAAATACAATCCTACGCGTTTCAACATCTATCCATTCCATTTCTCGGATGGAGATAACTTGACTTCAGATAATCAGCGTTGCGTAAAATTGGTAGCGGAACTGATGAAGGTGTCCAATATGTTCGGGTACGGCGAAGTTAATCAATACAACAGGCATTCTACACTAATGTCGGCATATAAGAATGTCAGTGATGAGAAGTTCAGACATTACATTTTGAAGCAAAAGCCGGATGTATTTCATGCGATGAAAGAGTTTTTCAAGAAGGAGCAAAATAAAAAGTTTGCTTAAATGAAAACCAGCCGAGAGGGCTGGTTTTTCTTATGATATGGCTAGAATGTCGGGATTCGCTTTAGCCCAATTTGGTTTTCTCTTATAGTCCTTTTCGATTTTCCTCCCGAAAGGTTGATAGAAAGCGGAACAGCATGAAACAACCGCATAGGATTGTGGAAGTGAAAAAACTTACCCAGATTGCCCCTAAATGTCCTGCACTTGAAGAAGACAAAATGCTTAAAAGGATTGCAATGGCAGAGGTTGATGGAACAAAACTTGAAAGTCGATCACGGCTAAATATCATCCACAAGATTGGTGGTATCAAGGCTGCATAGATACTACCAAAAAAGAATAATAGCTCAATGAAAGTGGGAGATATAATAATCACAATTAAGTAGAGAAACAAACACTGCATTCCTGTTATCCAATAAGATAAGTGCCATTTATGTTGGTCACTTAAGGGTATCAATTCACTTATTGCGTTTTTCACAGTAAATACTGTCGTTGCATGAAGTTCTGCATTGAGAGTTGAAGAGATGGCACTAAAACAAAATAATAGAAATATTCCAATCAGTAAAGAAGAGTTTATGTTATAAACAAGCTGAAAAAGCAAAATTTTTACATCGTGGAAGCTTCCACTGTAGACAACCACTAACAACAAAGATGATAAAGACAAAGGAATGGTTGCCCATATGAAGCCAGTTAAGGTGAAGATGGTACGAATTCTGGACTGTTTTAACATATAGACTCTTTGCCAGGTTGCTCTATCAATTAAGACCTGTCCAAAACCAATTAGGATCCCCGTAAGTACAAAGAAAAACGTATCTATATTTTTCCAAAAGAGTAAGTAAGGATGGTAGAGTTGAACACCCTCATAGACTGGGTACACGCCATTTTGTATATAAAAATAAACAGGTATTAAGATGACGGCTGCAAAAATGAAGGCAATACTTATACCCGCAAATTGATGGATTCGTAGCATGCCTCCGAGTCCTGCGATAATAAAACAGAATGAGAAGAAAAAGAATAAGCTTATATATATGGGAACAGGGAAAATTAGAGAGAAAAGAATAGCTGCGCCTGTTGCTTGTACGAACATGGAATCCATCCCGGTAATAAGCAAAAGCAGTATGGTGTACCAGTATCCAAACGGATTTGTCTTTTCCTTTAGCAGATCCCCTATGGTTTGATGCATGGGGTAGCGCTTTCTTATATAAGTAGCGATAAATCCGAAAAGGATAAATGCAAAGGCGCCCATTAAAGAATACCCGAGTCCACCTAAAATACCATATTTAATAAGGGCCTCGGGGGAAGAAAGGATGGTGTTGCCTGTAACCCATCTAGAAAGCAAAGTAACAATTCCAAATCCGATGCCAAGTTGTAAAGTTCCCAATATGTAAACGGAATATTTCTTTTTGGTCATTAATTTGTTACCTCAACTTTATATTCACGTGGTGTTTTTCCATAATATCTTTTAAACTGTTGACTGAAATAGTGCTGGCTGTTAAAACCACATTCCTCAGCGATGGTGGAGATATGTAAATTTGGGTTTTTAGCCATTAAACCTGCAGCAGCTTCTATTCTATATTTGTTGAGATATTCAGAGAATCCAATTCCTACCTCCTCCATGAACTTACGACTGAAATAGATAGGGCTCATATGTATCTTTGAAGAAAGGTATGGCAGTGTGAGTTTATCTTTAAATTCCTGATGAATTATTGATAAAGCCTGTTGAATGGATGTGCTGTAATTTCCCCGATGCTTAAATTTATTTAACACTTCAACTAGTTCTTCTTCTATTAGCGGCTTTGTCAAGTAATCTGCCACACCAAGTTTAATAGAGGTTTGTGCATATTCAAATGTTTGAAAAGCTGTTACAATGATAAATTCCATATGTGTATGCTTAGTTTTTAATAGTTTGCCTAGTTCTAGACCATCTTTTCCCGGAAGGTGAATGTCTAGGAAGGATAGATCAATGTGCTGCTTTTCACAAATGTTTAATGCCTGTGCAGCATCAAATGCATGATAGACATTCCATTTAGGATAGTGTTTCTGGATTAGGAATGTTAGTTGTTCAATTTCTAGAGGTTCATCATCTACTAATATAATGTTCATTCTGCTTGACCTCCTTTTTTTAGATTGGTGGGGTATGATACAGGCCATGAAACAACAGCGCGTGTCCCGCCATGTTCATGGATCAGTTGAAAAGAAGCTTCTTCTTCTGTATACATATGGTGTAATCTTCTTTTGATGTTAGTAAGGCCGTGTCCAGGGGCATCATTATGATTGTTTAGATGTACACCTTCAGAACTGTTCCAAACCGATAATATTACATGGGAATTAGAGAGGGTTAATGTGATATTTAATTGTGCTTCACCTGGATATTTCTCAAAAGAATGCTTAAAAGCATTTTCTACAAGGGTTTGTAAAAGAAAAGGTAGGATAGCTACTTGCTTTACTTGTTCTTCCATTTCAATTGTGTAGGTGAGACGAGATTGGAATCGTATTTTTTGAATCTCAAGATAATAACTGGAGTATTCCAATTCTTCAGCCACCGTACAAATAGATTGATTGGACTTATACTTCACTTTTAAGAACTTGGAAAACACTTCGATTGCCCTTATTAATTCTCCCATTCTATTAAGTCTAGCAAGACTTAGGATGGAATTGAGTGTATTAAAAAAGAAGTGAGGTTCAATTTGTTGGTTTAATTGAAAATATTTAGCTTCCTGGAGTTCCTTTTCTAAAACTAATTTGTTTGCTTGATTTTCTAATAGGTCAATTCTTTTTTCAAAAATAAATAAAAACAATAAAGTAAAAGCTCCCACTAAAGGAGCAAGTACACAGAACATTACATAAAGAGAAAAATCCTCTATCTGGAGCATGGAAAAAACCCCCTTGTGAAACGGAAAAGGGAGGTGAGAAAAAACCTCCGCTATTCATTCTTTCTATTATTTTAATTCAAATCATACAATTGTAAATGGTTATTATTTTACAAGATGACAGCTTACATAATGTTGGCTGTTCCATTCTTTTAATGGAGGCTCTACCTTTTTACATATATCATTAGCCAACGGGCACCGGGAATGGAACCTGCATCCCGTTGGTGGATCGATTGGGGAAGGAACATCTCCTTTAAGTACAATCTTTTCTTTTGTTGCATCTAAATCGGTTGTAGGAATAGCCGAGAGAAGTGCTTGAGTATAGGGGTGTTGTGGCCTTTCAAAAATACTTTTCTTTTCGGCTATCTCCACAATTTTCCCCAGGTACATGACCATGACCCTATCAGAAATATGCCGAACGACACTAAGGTCATGTGAAATGAACAAGTAAGTCAAGCCAAAGTCTTTTTGTAAAACCTTTAGTAGGTTCAGGATTTGCGCTTGAATGGAAACATCAAGTGCAGAAACGGCTTCATCACAAATGATTAATTTTGGATTTACTGCTAAGGCACGGGCGATACCGATACGCTGCCGCTGTCCACCGCTGAATTCATGTGGATATCGATTCAATGCCTCTGGTGGCAAGCCTACACACTCGAGTAATTCAAGCATCCGTTCCATTCTCTTCTCCTTTGGGACCACCTGTTGGATGGACATGGCTTCATTCAATGTTTGTTTGATGGTTCTTCTTGGATTAAGTGAAGCAAATGGATCTTGGAAGATTACTTGTAAATCTGCGCGCACCTTTCTCATTTCTGTATTGGATATTCGAACAAGATCTTTATCATCGAACACGATTTCCCCGTCAGTCGGCTGTTCAAGGCGGAGGATGGACCGTCCTGTTGTCGATTTCCCACAACCTGACTCTCCGACGATACTTAATGTTTCCCCTTCCATCAGTTCAAAGGAAATATCGTCCACCGCTTTGACAAATGACTTTGGTTTGAAAAGCGAGTCTTTTTTTATGGGAAAATATTGCTTGAGGTTTTTAACAGATAAAAGTATACGTTTTGTTTCTTTTTTTGTGACTAGCTCCATCATGCTGTCCCCTTTCTTAAACAACTGATTTTTTCCATTCCTTTGAGTACATCCAACAGCGAACTTGCCCTTCTCCCGCTTGAGTGACGGTAAGTTCTGGTGCTTTTGTGGTGCATAGTGCTATTGCGTGAGGACAGCGGTTGGCAAACCGACAGCCTTGGACCTGTGAAAAGGGACTTGGAACGTTACCGCTAATTGTTGGTAAATATTCATGGTCTTCGTTTATTTTTGGCAAAGAAGCCAATAGACCTTGGGTATACGGGTGTTTCGGATTTCTAAAAAGCTCTTCTTTAGAAGCATATTCTACAACGTTCCCAGCATACATAACGACTACTGTATCACAGGTTTCTGCCACAACTCCAAGGTCATGAGTGATCATCATGACCCCCATTCCAAGTTTTACTTGCAATTCCTTAATTAATTTGAGAATTTGTGCTTGTATGGTTACATCCAATGCAGTGGTTGGTTCATCGGCGATGAGAACTTCAGGTGAGCAGGCTAGTGCCATGGCAATCATCACCCTTTGCCTCATACCGCCACTCAATTGAAATGGCTCTTGCTTTGCGCGTTTCTCAGGAGAAGGAATACCTACAAGACGCAGCATTTCCACCGCTTTTTTCCAAGCATCTTTTTTACTGAGTTTTTCATGGAGTCTAATGCCTTCTGCTATTTGTTCTCCCACACTGATAACTGGATTAAGAGATGTCATCGGTTCCTGAAAAATCATGGAGATGTCATTGCCACGTATTTTTCTCAGTTGATTTTCAGTCATATTCACAAGGTCCTGACCTTTATATAATATAGAGCCTTCCACTATTCTTCCGGGAGGGGAGGGGATCAGCCTCAAAATAGAAAGGGAGGTAATACTTTTCCCGCAACCTGATTCCCCGACAATTCCCAAGGTCTCCCCTTTGTGCAAAACTAGATTTACTCCATCTACCGCTTTGCTAGTTCCTTTATTTGAGAAAAAATGAGTTTTTAGCCCTTTTACTTCAAGTAGTTTTTCAGTCATCTCATTTCACTCCTTTTAGTTTAATTCAATTCGTTTATTAAAAATGCGATAAAGTAAATCGACCAATAGATTAACAAGGACGAAGATAATAGAAGCAACAAGTACTCCACCTTGTACCATCGGCAAATCTCGCATTCTGATAGATTCCACGATCAATCTTCCCAGCCCGTTGATGGCAAAGATGGATTCTGTCAGAACAGTACCGCCAAGCAATGCTCCAAATTGGAGTCCTACTACCGTGATGACAGGAATTAAAGCATTTCGCAAAGCATGTTTAGAAATGATAATTTGTTCCCGAAGTCCCTTTGCACGCGCAGTTCTAATGTAATCCTGCCTAATGACTTCGAGCATACTTGATCTGGTCATCCTTGCAACTATTGCAGCGCCTCCAGCACCAAGTGTGAGGGCGGGGAGGATGATGTGCTGCCAACTATCCCAGCCTGCTACCGGCAGGATTTGAAGCTTGACGGAGAATATATACATGAGCATAAGGCCAAACCAAAAACTTGGTATGGAGATCCCGATGAGGGCAATTAACATGACTGACAAATCAGAGACGGAATAAGGCTTGATGGCAGAAATGATTCCCGCCGCCATTCCTAATACAATAGTTATGAGGATACTGAAAAGAGCTAATTCCATCGTAATAGGGAGTCTTACCAAGATTTCGTCTAATACAGGCTTATTGTTTTTTATGGATACTCCAAGATCTCCTTTGAAAATGTTCGTTAAATAATCAAAGTATTGGATATATAGCGGTTGATTTAACCCCAATTGAGTCCTTATCTCTTCTATTGTTTCTTTTGAAGCTCCTTCACCTGCCAAGAGAACAGCTGGATCTCCAGGGACCATCTGCATAATTAAAAAGACAACCAAAGTTACGCCTATTAGTACGGGAATCATTTGAACTAATCGTTTTATTAAGAAAGAAATCATCCTGTTACCTCCTTTTTTATTTCATTCTTGGATCTAAAGCATCGCGAAGGCCATCTCCGAAAATATTAAAACCTAAAACTAAAATGGAGATGGCAAGTCCCGGAAATAGGGCCATATAGGGTGCGCTAAATAAGAAATCTCTTCCACTGCTAAGCATGGTTCCCCATTCTGGTGAAGGTGGCTGGGCTCCAAGTCCTAAAAAGGACAAACCTGCTGCTGATAAAATGGCAGTGGCCAATCTTAATGAACCCTGTACGATGATCGGGGAGAGAATATTTGGGAGGATATGAATGAAAATAATCGTTATATCCCTTGCTCCCAACGAACGGATCGCATCAATATATTCTAGCTTCTTAACTTCCAATGTAGAGCCCCTTACTATACGGGCAAATAAAGGAACAGAGAATACCCCCACTGCAATGGTCACGTTCATTAAACTGGGACCTAATGCGCTGATAATTGCCAAAGCCAAAAGAATACCTGGAAAAGCAAGCATTACATCAATTATTCTCATTACAATGGAGTCAACCCACCTGCCGTAGTAACCGGCAACTAATCCAAGCACAATCCCAAATACCGCCCCAAACAGTACAGAGGCAAAGCCGACACCCATCGATAAGCGGGAACCATAAATAATTCTGCTAAGAATATCCCTTCCTTTATCATCCGTTCCCATCCAATGGTCTATGGAGGGGGACTGCATGCGATTGTCTAAGTTGATTTCATATGGATCATAAGGTGCCAACCAAGGTGCAAATGCAGCCACTGCCAAATAAAATAAAATGATGACTCCACCTGCCACTGCTGCTTTGTTTCTAAATAGTTTATAAATGATGTCCTTCCATTTTTCTAACCGAGGATTACTCGTTTCCTCTGCAAGAATTGTTTCTCCCGTCTTTACTTGAACTTCCATTGAATGTCCTCCCTTACAAGTGTTGTGTTTAAAATTATCAAAATTTCAAACAAAGTAAATGATTTTAAAGCAAGATGTCAAAATATTTTAAAAACAAGTAAATATTCTGAAAATAAAATGTGATTCTTTTTTTTATAATGCAACTATGCACGAAATTCAAGAGAATCCAATGGAGGGGGAGATTGAAATGGAGAAGAACAGAATGTTAAGAAATTTAATCATGTTTTTCGTATTAGCCTTTATGGTGTCCATTATGGGTGCTTGTTCAACGTCTTCGAACAGTTCAAATGGTTCTGAGAACAATGCCCGGTCGGAAGAAACGGGGGGAAGCTTAGTTATCGCGCGTCTTTCTGATGCCACCAGGTTAGATCCACACTTTATCACAGACATACCTTCTGCCAATATCATCTATCAAAAAGTATATGAAACATTGGTGGTGCCGAATAAGGATATGGAGTTAGAACCATTGCTTGCTACTGAATGGAAACAACTTGATGAGGTAACATGGGAGTTTTCATTAAAAGAAGGAGTGAGTTTTCATGATGGGACTCCTTTTAACGCAGAGGCGGTGAAAGTAACATTCGATCGTGTTTTAGATCCAGAAACAGGTTCACCTCAGCGTGAAAAATTATCGATGATTAAGGAGATTGAAATAGTGGACGAGTATACCGTGCATATGCACCTTGATTATCCATATGCTCCGTTGCTATCCATCCTTGCAAGTAACGAGGGAAGCATCATATCCCCTAAGGCGATTAAAGAAAATGAGGATTCATTATCCCAACATCCAGTAGGAACAGGGCCATTTATTTTTGAATCTTGGAATACCGGTCAGGACATTACTTTAATAAAGAATCCTTCATATTGGGGGCAAGAGCCAACTTTGGAGGAAGTGATTTTTAAAGTAGTACCTGAAGATGCAACGAGGCTTGCACTAATTGAAACCGGAGAAGCACATGTTTCTGATCAGGTTCCAGTAACAGAACTAGATCGTATTGAGAATTCGAATTCTATGAACTTATATCGTACAGAGGGACTTGGAGTAGAATATATCGGCTTCAATGTAGAAAGTAAGGCAGTAAAAGATGTGCGTGTCCGAAAAGCGATCAGTCACGCTATTGAAAGAGAAGCTATTCTAAAAGGTGTTTATAACAATGTTGGGACGTTAGCAAATTCAGCTATGAGCCCAAAAGTTTTTGGTTACAGTGAAAACATCCAGGCATATGAATACGACATAAATAAAGCAAAAAAATTACTGAAAGAAGCAGGCTATAAGGACGGTTTATCACTGAACCTGCTTACTAGCGATAGGAAAGAACGCATTAATATGGCAGAAGTGATCCAGTCCCAATTGAAAGGGATAGGAGTGGATGTTTCTATTCAGGTTTTGGAATATGGGGCATATTTAGAAATGATTGATAAAGGTGACCATGACTTGTTTATTGGGGGATGGGGTAATGCAACAGGTGATGGAGATTATAATCAATACAATCTTTTCCATACGGCATCGCAAGGACCACCAGGCAATCATTTTTATTACAGCAATGAAGAAGTAGACACTATTATTGAAGAAGCCAGGGAAGAAATGGATCAGGAAAAACGTAAAGAACTATATGAGAAAGCGATGCAGATCCAAATGGAGGATGCCGTGTACGTTCCGATAAGAAACTATGAACACTTGGCTGTCTATACAAAAGGGGTTGAAGGAATTTGGTTAAACGCCTCTAATTACATTATGCTAAACGACGTCACCATTAAGTAGAAGGGGGAAAGACATGAAATCGACCATCTTATTAATACTAACATTGCTATTAATTATTAGTGGTTGTTCCACTTCAAGCAGTCAAATGGAGACTTCTTCCGCCAAGGATACATTGACGGTCGTCCGTTTATCGGACGCTACCAAGCTTGATCCACACTTCATCACAGACATTTCAAGTGCTAATATCCTCTATCAAAAGGTATATGAAACGCTTGTTGTGCCTGACTTGGACATGAAGCCCCAGCCAGGATTGGCCAAGGAATGGGAACAAATTGATGATGTCACGTGGGAGTTTGTTTTAAGGCAAGGTGTATATTTCCATGATGGGATGAAATTTAATGCCGAGGCTGTAAAGGCAACGTTTGAAAGGTTGCTTGATCCTGAAACAGCATCCCCACAAGCTGAAAAACTTGGGATGATTGATGAAATAGAGGTTATCGATGAATATACAGTTCGTTTTCATCTATCAGCTGCCTATGCCCCGCTGTTGTCCATTCTAAGTGCAAGTGAGGGAAGTATCATCAGTCCGAAAGCGCTCTCAGAGAATCCAAAGAAACTTTGGGAACACCCAGTAGGCACAGGGCCATTCGTATTTGATTATTGGAAGGCAGGGCAGGAAATATCCTTAAAGAAAAATGAGGAATACTGGGGAGATAAGCCAAAGATAAATCAGGTTGTGTTTAAAGTAGTGCCGGAAGACACCACTAGGCTTGCCATGATTGAGACCGGAGAAGCGCATGTTAATGATCAGGTTCCAATTACAGAGATTGAAAGAATTGAAGCTTCGGAGACATTGAATCTATACCGGGCAGATGGGTTAGGGATAGAGTTTCTTGGCTTTAATGTACAAAAAGCACCGTTTGATCAATTGAATGTTCGAAAAGCGATAACGCAGGCTATTGACAGAAAGGCAGTTCTAGAAGGTGTCTTCCAGAACTCTGGAATGCTTGCCAATTCTCCAATGAGTCCAAAGGTATTTGGATACAGTGATGACGTTAAACCCTATGAATATGATTTAGAGAAAGCCAAAGCTTTATTGCAAGAGGCTGGATTAGAAGGGCTGAAGGTCACCATTACCACCAATGATCGCAAAGAGCGTATAAATGTAGCAGAAGTCGTACAATCTCAACTGAAGAAAATAGGGATCGAGGCGGAAGTGGAAGTACTAGAATGGGGAGCGTATATAGAAGCATTAAATAATGGCGAGCACGAAATGTTCGTTGGTGGATGGGGAAATGCCACGGGAGACGGAGATTACAATCAATATAATGTATTCCACTCCTCTTCGCATGGGGGAGCAGGTAACCATACCTATTACCATAACCCTGAAGTTGATCGAATCATAGAGGACGCCAGAAAAGAAATAGATGAAGAGACTAGAAGAAGCCTTTATGAACAGGCAATGAAACTGGAAATGGAAGATGCAGCTATGATACCGCTCAGATACTACGAACATCTAGCTGTCTACCATAAAGATGTAGAGGGAATTGTAATCAGCCCTGTTAACTACATCCTTCTAAACGATATCACTATAAAATAATGACATGGTTAGGGCCTAGTAACTAGGCCTTCCAACTAGGAGGAAAAGAGATGAATAGAAACAGTTATTGGCTGAAGAATGTGCGAATAGAAGCGGGATTTGAACAAGAGGATAATCGCTTGAAAACATTGACTGAAATGGTTCACTTAAAAGTAGTAGAAGGGAAAATTGCTGCACTATCCCAGGAGCAGCCCAAGGATAATCTTCCTGAAAAGGACGCGAAAGGGTTACTTCTGCTTCCTTCTTTAAAAGAAATGCATATTCATATCGATAAAACTTACTATGGAGGTCCATGGAAAGCTTGCACACCAATAACCAACGGTATTTTCACAAGAATTGAAGAAGAAAAAAAACTACTCCCACAGCAATTGGCAACAGCTCAGGAAAGAGCAGAGAAAGTAATTGAATTATACCTAAAGCACGGCCATTCCCATATACGAACTCATTGTAATATCGATCCCTCTATCGGATTGAAGAATTTAGAAGCCACATTGAATGCTGTAAATAAATACAAAGATGTGATGACATTTGAAATTGTTGCCTTTCCTCAGCATGGGTTACTGCGAAGTGAAGTTGCACCCTTAGTCAAGGAAGCAATGGAAATGGGGGCTACACATGTCGGTGGGGTGGACCCGGCGACCATAGACAGGAATATAGAGAAATCACTCGACACCATCTTTGATATTGCAGTGCAGTCTGGTTCATCAGTAGATGTGCATATTCATGATGCGAACAGCCTTGGCGCTTTCACTTTTGAGCGGATGGCTCATTATACAAAACAAGCTGGCCTTCAGGGCAGAACGACCATCAGTCATGCCATCGCATTAGGGGACTTGGAGACTGTCCAGCTTGAGGAAACGGTAAAGATGTTAGTGGATAATAAAATAGATGTGACCACCACCGTTCCCATTAATCGCCCGACTATTCCAATTCCATTATTAACCCAAATGGGATTGATGGTTTCTCTGGGCCATGACAGTATTACGGACCATTGGTCCCCTTTTGGTACTGCCAACACTATTGAAAAAATGTGCGTACTTGCAGAACGATTCAGACTTATTGATGAAAAATCTCTATCTTCCTTGGTTCAATATGGTACAGGGGGAATCAACTCACTAAGTGCTGCAGGTGAACGACAATGGCCAAAGATTGGAGACGATGCTTCCATGATATTAGTGGATGCAAGTTGTTCAGCAGAAGCGGTTGCAAGGCGTACGGATGTAAAGGCCCTTTTCTATAAAGGCAAAGAAGTGAAACCGATGGAAATGGAAAAACAACCGATAGCAAAATAAGAGTGGAGGGATAATAATGAAAGAGACATTTTGGCTAGTCAATGTAAAATTGGAGACAGGCTTCAGTACTTTAGAAAATGAAGCATATAAAACGGAAACAACCTTATATTCCATAAAAATCGAAGAAGGTATTTTCAAAGAAATACAAGAACAGCCATTTGAAATACCAACTGGAGAGATCAAAAGAGATGCAACTGGACTTCTTGCCCTTCCTTCGTTCAAAGAGATGCACAACCATCTGGACAAGACATACCTCTCACTTGATTGGAAGGCACCAATCCCTGTAAAGAACCTAAAAGAAAGACTTCATCATGAAGCTCTTGAATTAGGGGAACTTGCCCCAACCACAAAGCAGCGTGCAAGTAAAATGATAGAGATGATCCTAAGTAAAGGATCGACACATATACGCACACATGTAAATATCGATCCTTACATTGGTCTTCAAAACCTGGAAGGGGTAAAAGAAGCCCTAGAAGACTATAAGGATTACCTCAGCTATGATATTGTTGCCTTTCCACAACACGGGATGTTAGAACATAAAGAAGTCATTCCATTAATGAAAGAGGCCATGCGTACGGGAGCAACGATTGTAGGGGGATTAGACCCTGCAGGAATTGATAAGAATATTGAAAAATCACTATATGAAACAATGAACTTGGCAAAGGAGTTTAATGCAGAAATTGATATTCACTTGCATGACCATGGGCACGTCGGCTTTTATACAATTGATAAATTAGTAGAGATGGTGGAAGAGGCAAACTGGAAAAGCCGCGCAGCTGTAAGCCATGCCTTCAGTCTAGGTGATGTCCCTGAAACACAAGCACGTGAAATGGCAGAGTATCTGGGAGAAAATGGTGTGGCAATCATGTCAACGATTCCTATTAATCGTGTTATTCCACCAATAGATTTACTTGATCAATTTAACGTTCCTGTTTATTTAGGGTGTGATGGCTTCTTCGATTCATGGGGCCCATTTGGGAACGGGGATGTTTTGGAAAAGGTAAAACGGTACTGTGAAAGAACAAAACGAATAGATGAGAAAGCGTTATCTTACTCCCTTAAGTGGGCTACCGGGGGCCAGACCCCTCTTTCCACAAGTGGGGAAATGCAATGGCCAAAAGTGGGAGATGAGGCGTCCCTAGTACTGATGGATGCAACGTGTTCAGCTGAGGCGATTGCCAGGCTTCCAAGAAGAAAATCGGTTTATTTTAAAGGTAAGGAAGTTTACCAAGATGCGTTCCATTTACAATATAGTTAATGTGTCAATTCCCACAGAAATGTGGGAATTTTTCTTAGGGGGCATGGAAGATGGCAAAAGCATATAGTTTATTATTGTTTTGTGTTCTAGTCTGGGGAAGTAACTTTGTAATCGGGAAGCTATTATTAGAAAGTTTTTCCCCTGGCTTTACTACATTTGCTCGGTTCTTAGCCATCGTTCTTGCTTTGTATTTATACGGGAAGTGGAAAGGGATTTCTTTTCATTTTCCTAAATTGTTCAAAAAGGATTTACTTATTTTTGTTTTGTTAAGTACTATCGGCGTTTTTATTAATCAATGGAGCTTCTTTATAGGATTACAACACGCGGACTCAACTTCTGCAGCAGTAATACTGGCCATGACACCTTTGATAACTTGTATCCTTGCTGCCATTTTCCTTCACGAAGTCTTTACGAAAAATATGGCAATCGGTTTGTTTGTTGCTGCAATTGGAGTATTTATCGTGGTCGGTACTGGGTATGATGGAACCTTGTTAAAGATCGAAAAAGGGTTATGGTGGATTGCACTTACTATGGTGACATTCTCCATATTAATTATACTAACAAGATTATTGTCTAAAAAAATGGAGGCATTCTCCCTTACCCTTTACTCTAATGTCCTTGCTTTCATACTTTCCATTCCGTTTGCTGTATTAGAGCAGGAAAAAACGGTGACTGGAGATCCTGGACCATGGATTCTACTAATAGTTACGGCCATTATTGTCCATGGTTTCTGTAACCTTATATGGAACAATCAAATAAGGTACATAAATGCATCGAAAGCATCTACTTTAACTAACCTAGAGCCATTTGTGGCGATGATTTTAGGTTTCATTCTCCTTAGTAAACCTATACTTGTAACTCAAGTATTAGGAGCAACTTTTATTGTTTGTGGTGTTATTATATCTAATAAGAAGAGAGTTACAGAATATACAGTTACTTAACTTAAATAACATACTTTTCGCATAATATAACCAGCCGAGAGGGCTGGTTTTTCCAATGGGACAAAAGGAGGAATAGATGGTACTGAAAGCGAAGTATTAATTATCAAAAATTAGTCATTTCTTGTTGGTAGGAGCGTTGGTATGTTTGAAAATGTTGGGCATGTCTTATATCATGTTTTAATTATTTTGTTTCCCATTTTATTTTATTATCAGTTTTTAAATAAAGGTGCATTAGGGTTAACGGAAAAAGTAAATTATAGATTTTTGTTTATTATGTTGATTATGGTCATTTGTACGATGTCTCTTCCAATCGAAGTAACAGATGGGTCTTATTATGATCAAAAGCTTATACCTGTCATTTTGTCGTTTTTGTATGGTGGGTTGTTAACAGGAATTGTAGTCGTGGTGTCCATGCTTTATTATTTATACATTATCGGTGACAGCAATATAATGGTTATGGTGATAAATTACTTTATTGTATCGGCAATTCTAATGATATTCCGGAATAGATATTCAAATTTGAGCTTAAAAAAGAAAATCTCAATCATTTCTTTCTTATTTTTGATGATTACATCAACCAGGGCAATCCGATTATTTTACTTAAATGAGGAAAATCAGATTTTTCTAAATGTGCTTGTTTCCATCATAACCTGGATTTCTTTAGTAACGGCTATTATGATTATTGAAAATTTGAATATGCAAATGCAACTGCAACATGAATTGCAACGGTCGGAAAAATTAAAAGTGGTAAGTGAGCTTGCGGCATCTGTAGCTCATGAGGTCAGGAATCCAATGACATCCACCCGGGGGTTTCTTCAGTTGATGAGTCAGGATACAAACTTAAATAACACACAAAAGAAGTATATCGATATTTCTATTGAAGAACTGGACCGTGCGCAATCCATCATCCAAGATTATCTTTCCTTGGCAAAACCAAATAAGCAGGGAACAGATAGGATAAACTTATCAGTAGAAGTGGAATTTGTCATTCAGCTAATGTCGACATACACAGCAATTCACAATACGACCATCAGGCATCAAATTGAACCCAATCTGTACATCAAGGCAAACAGAGATGAAATGAAACAAGTATTGATCAATTTAATTAAAAATGCGATCGAAGCTGTAAAAAAGGGTGGGGTAATTGATGTAAATGTCTCGACGGATGGAAGTTCTGTAATCGTAGAGATAATAGATGACGGCGTAGGGATGACCCAAAAGCAAATTGATAGATTGGGAACACCGTTTTATTCTACCAAGGATAAAGGAACAGGCATAGGTCTGACCATTTCTTTTCAAATTATTGAATTGTTGCAAGGGAAAATAGAAGTGCAAAGTGAGGTGGGGAAGGGGACGACGTTTACCATTAAACTTCCGGCGGATACTAGTGTAAGCAACTAGTTTGTTTTTTGTATAACAAAAAACCCCCCGACTATCACTAGTCGAGGGTCATTTTTGATTATTTAAGCTTCACACCGTGGAAGTAAGGAGTACCACTGAAGTCTACGAATAGACCAGTTGCACCGTTTGTTCCGTAGATGAAGTCAGGATGTTGCAAGTAAACCATTGGAGCTTCGTCTACAAGAATTTCAGAGATTTCTTTGTACGCTTCGTCACGCTTAGCTTGATCAGTCTCAGAACGAGCTAGGTCAAGTAACTCATCCACGCGGTCGTTTGCGTAGAATGAACGGTTACCAGGAGCACCGAATGCAGAAGAGTGGAATAAAGCGTATAAACCGTAGTCAGCGTCAGCTGTTACAGTAGTCCAACCTAAGATGAATAGTTCGTGCTCGCCAGCGCCAGTCTTCTCTAGGAAAGCACCCCATTCGATTGTTTCGATGTTAACTTTGATTCCGATTTGGCTTAACTGATCTTGAGCAAGTAATGCGATATCCGCACGCTCTTTAGATCCTTCGTTTACATATAATGTTGTTTCAAAACCATCTTCAAAACCAGCTTCAGCAAGTAAAGCTTTTGCAGCTTCTACGTCATAATCAAGTGGCTTAAGATCTTGGTAGTTACCAACAACTGTAGGAGCAAGTGGTCCTACTGCAGGTACACCTTGACCGTCAAGGATACCGTCAACGATATCATTTTTGTTGATAGCCATAGAGATTGCTTGACGAACTTCTTTAATGTTGAATGGTTCTTTTTGCATGTTGAATCCTAAGTAGTCCATACGAGTACCGCGAACACGAGTTAATTCGATTCCAGCACTTTCCATACCTTCTACACGAGTTACATCGGAAGCACCTACTTGAATTACATGAGCTTCACCAGCTTCAAGTTGGGCTACACGAGTAGCTTGTTCAGCATTTACTACGAATTTAATAGAGTCAAGAGCAGGAGCTCCATTCCAGTAGTTTTCGTTTTTGTTCAATACGATTTCAGCACCACGGTTCCAAGATCCAAATACGAAAGGACCAGTACCTACTGGGTTTTCGTCTACTTTCTTACCACCACTGTTTTCTTCTTCAATAGCAGAAGGAGCGATGATAGATCCAGCATTATGTGCTAAGTGAGCCGGTAGTGGAGCGAAAGGCTTTTCTGTTTTGAACTGTACTGTGTAGTCGTCTACTACCACTACTTCTTTAATCATGTTAAGTACTACTGCACGTGGAGAGGCAAATTCAGGATCGATGATACGCTCGATCGTCATTTTTACAGCATCTGCAGTGAAGTCTGTTCCGTCATGGAATTTAACGTCATCGCGAAGTTTGAATTCCCAAGTAGTCTCATCGATAGCTTCCCAAGATTCAGCCAAAGAAGGAACTACATTACCGTCTGCTTCATATGCAGTTAAACGGTCGAATAATTGAGTTGTTACGTTTGTTGTTGCAGTATCGTTCATTCCGTGTGGATCAAGTGTAGGAGCGTCAGATGAAACAACATATACTAATTCTCCGCCTTCTTGACCTTCAACTTCTTCACCATCGCCAGAACCGGCATTAGTGTTTCCGTTTGTTGGTGTGCTGCTGTTTCCGCCACTACATGCCGAAAGAACTAGCATAAGTGAAAGCAGAAGCATGAAAAACACATTCTTTTTAGCTTTCATGTAAAATTACCCCCCTGAAGATTTGGTTTGTGTTACAAAACTGTAATCAATGGATAAGCCTTGATTGCTTATTATCATAATTCAAAAACTGAAAATTCACAAGAGTTGTTTTACAAGAAATTTTAACAAATTTATTATTTTTGTAATAATTGTAGGGAAAAAGCATCTTAATATTACGTTTTTGTTAATTTTTTCATGTATATAATGAAAGGTATTTCCTTGGAAAAAATCTATTAGTCAAAAAATTAAGTATGCTAAGACTCTTTAAAACTATTGTAATATTACGAATTAGTAGCTATTATAGAATCTAGTTATGTTGAATATTTAGAAATATTAAGTTTGTTACAAAGAGATGAAGGGATGAGAAGAGCGTATGGATCAACCACAACCACAAACGACAGCAGGAATTCCAGTTAGTATAGAACATACCAAATCGGTTCGTTGGAAAACATTCTATAAGAAACTGGCCAAAAATAAAGCTGCCATGGCAGGCGCCTTTATTATTATATTTGTTATTTTAATGGGGATATTTGCCCCCCTACTTGCAACACATGACCCAGATACGACTAATGTAATGAATAAGCTTAAGCCACCTTCTGCTGAAAATTACTTAGGTACCGATGATCTAGGAAGAGATATTTTCAGTCGTTTGCTATTTGGAGCAAGAATATCATTAGGAATTGGATTTGTTTCTACTATACTAGGAGCGATTGTCGGGGTAACCCTAGGAATTGTATCTGGTTACTACGGCAGATGGATTGATTCCCTAATTATGAGAATCTGTGACGTATTATTGGCTTTCCCGGGAATCCTTCTTGCTTTGGCAATCGTAAGTGTTCTTGGCGCAAGTACACAAAATGTTATTATTGCTGTTGCCTTTTATGCAGTACCATCATTCGCGAGGATTGTTCGGGGATCTACACTTAGTGTAAGAAAACTGGAATACATTGATGCGATCAAGGCAATGGGAGCGAAAGACTTCAGAATTATTTTTAAACACATCTTACCGAATATTATGTCGCCAATTATTGTACAAGCAACGCTATATATTGCTTCTGCCATTATTACAGCAAGTGCCCTTTCCTTCTTGGGAATGGGGACAAGACCACCTACTGCAGAGTGGGGTGCGATGTTGAGTCAAGGGCGTTCTTATATTGCGCAGGCTCCTCATATTACGCTATTTCCTGGTCTTGTCATCTTGTTGGTGGTTATCGGATTCAACTTGATGGGTGACGGACTTCGAGATGCGTTAGATCCGAAAGCGAAAAAATAATGGAGAAGAAGGTGAACTAACATGTTTATATATATCATTCGAAGACTTTTCCAAACGATACCGGTTATGTTTGGTGTAACGTTGGCAGTATTTTTGATGATGCACTTAATTCCTGGGGATGCAGCCCAAATTATGGCTGGTGAACAGGCTAACCCGGAACAGATTGAAGCAATGCGTGAAAAATTAGGATTAAATGATCCGTTATATGTTCAGTATTTCAGCTATATTGGAAATGCGATTCAAGGAGATTTAGGAACTTCCATCCGTACGAATCGGGATGTAACTTCAGAAATTTTCACAAGCAGATTCTGGATAACAGTGGAGTTGGCGATTTGGGGAACCATTCTGTCCGTTATTCTTGGATTGATTGCAGGTATTGTATCTGCTACGAGAAAGTATACTTTTGCTGATACTTCATTAATGATTGTGGCGTTGTTTGGTATTTCCATGCCTAACTTCTGGCTTGGCATCATGCTTATTTATTTCTTCTCCGTTAATTTAGGTGTCTTGCCTGTCGCAGGCTGGGGAAATGATTGGAAGCAAATGATCTTGCCGGTCATTACACTTGGTACTGGTGGGGCTGCCATTATTGCTCGTATGACTCGTTCTAGTATGTTGGACGTTATCGATCAGGATTACATCCGTACGGCTTATGCAAAAGGTGTAAGTGATAGATTGGTTATCTATAAACATGCACTGCGCAATGCGTTAATCCCGGTTGTAACAGTAGTAGGTCTACAATTTGGTGGATTGCTTGGCGGAGCGGTAATTACAGAAACAGTTTTTGCGATTAACGGATTAGGACGTTTAATTATCAGTTCGATTACAATGCGTGACTTCCCAATGGTTCAGGGGACAATTCTTGTATGTACGATCTTGTTCGTATTTGTAAACTTCCTAGTGGATATCACATACCGTTTAATTAACAAACGTATAGATCTTAACTAAAAGGACGGTGAAGAAAATGACAACTTCAAAGAACGATAAAATATTAGAAGTTAAAGGGTTACGCACTTCCTTCTTTACAGATGAAGGCGAAGTAAAAGCCGTTGATGGTGTGGACTTTTCCATAGAAAAAGGAAAAACGCTAGGTATTGTTGGGGAGTCCGGCTCCGGTAAAAGTATTACCTCCCTATCTATCCTACGTCTTCTTCAAGAGCCTGTTGGTAGAGTAGTAGGCGGCGAAGTTATTTTTAAAGGGGAAAACCTTTTAGATAAATCAAAAAAACAGATGATGCAGATTCGCGGAAACAATGTATCGATGATTTTCCAAGAACCAATGACATCACTGAACCCAACATTGACCTGTGGAGAGCAGATTGCGGAATCGGTTCGTATTCACCAGAAGCTTAGTCGCAAAGCTGCATGGGTAAAAGCGGTGGATATGTTACGTCTGGTTGGAATTCCTTCTCCTGAAAAACGTGCAAAGCAATATCCGTTTGAGCTTTCAGGAGGAATGCGTCAGCGTGTGATGATCGCGATTGCACTAGCTTGTAATCCGGAGTTATTGATTGCCGATGAGCCGACTACGGCATTGGATGTGACCATTCAAGCACAGATCCTGGATTTAATGAAAAAATTGCAAGAAGAACTTGGGACGTCGCTGATGTTGATTACCCATGACCTTGGTGTCGTTGCGGAGATGTGTGATAAGGTTGCGGTCATGTATTGTGGAAAAGTGGTGGAATATGCAGATGTTCAAACCATTTTCTCAAGCCCGAAACACCCGTACACGGTTGGTCTGTTAAACTCTGTTCCAAAGCATGATCAGGATGTGGAAGGGGATCTATCTGTTATTCAGGGATCTGTGCCAAGTCCATTCAACCTGCCACAAGGTTGCCGTTTTGCGCCACGCTGTCCACATGCGAAGGACATTTGCCACAGCAGCCTGCCGGACTTAAAGGAAACAGAAGACGGCGATCAGGTTCGTTGCTGGATTTATTCAGATAAGTGGGAAGATGAGGAGGTTGCTGCTAGCCATGAGTAATCAAACATTATTAGAAGTGAAAAACCTTAAACAATACTTTCCTATTAAAGGTGGAATCTTCGGAAGAACGGTTAACCATGTCAAGGCAGTAGACGACATCAGTTTTACCGTCAAGGAAGGGGAAACAGTCAGTATCGTAGGAGAATCCGGTTGCGGAAAATCCACGACAGGCCGTGCGATCCTGCGCCTGGATAATCCTTATTCCGGTGAAGTTAGCTTCCAAGGTGAAGATTTACTTGCATTAAGCAAGTCTCAAATGAGGAAAAAACGTAAGGATCTACAAATTATTTTCCAAGATCCGTATGCATCCTTGAACCCTCGTCAGACAGTAAGTGACATTTTAGAGGAAGCACTGGAAATCCAAAACGTAGTGCCTCGTAAAGACCGTCGTAAAAAGATAGTTGAATTGCTCGAGACTGTTGGGATTGGTGCCCATCAGGTTGACCGTCATCCGCATGAATTCAGTGGAGGACAACGTCAGCGTATTGGTATTGCACGTGCATTATCGGTTGATCCAAAGCTGATCGTATGTGACGAAGCAGTATCAGCATTGGACGTATCCATTCAAGCACAGGTACTGAATCTATTAAAAAAATTACAACGCGAATTTAATCTGACGTATCTTTTCATTTCCCATGACCTTGGTGTTGTGCGTCATATTTCTGATAGAATCATTGTTATGTATTTGGGTAAAATTGTAGAAATTGCGGACAAGGACGCGCTTTTTGCGAATCCGCAGCATCCTTATACAAAAGCGTTATTATCTGCGATTCCAAGTACGGACCTTGGCAAGAAGAAAGAGCGTATCATCTTAAAAGGTGATGTTCCTTCTCCAATCGATCCTCCTGCAGGCTGCCGTTTCCATACGCGCTGCCCATATGCGTTCGACCGATGCAGAACGGAAGAGCCTAAGCTCCATGGAATTCCGGGTGTCAACCAGCAATCTGCTTGCCACCTTGTGGAAGATGGAGCAGTTGACTTCTCGCAGTTGAAGACGAATTATTAATATGTTTTTGAAGGGCCACTCTCAGCGGTTGTTGGGGGTGGTTTTTTTTGTTGTTTATGAAAGTTGAGATAAGGGGGAAGTGTTTGAAAGAAATGAAACGCAAAATGGTGGTTGGAGTTGAAATTCGCGAGTCATAGGGGGGGAATGAAACGCAAAATGGTGGTTGGAGTTGAAATTCGCGAGTCATAGGGGGGAATGAAACGCAAAATGATGGATGAAGTTGAAATTCACGTGTCATAGGAATTGTATTAAGCCCGCAATCGTTAATCCCGTAACCATTTTGTTTGAATGAAATACCCCAATAACAACCAAAAAACCACCCGTCAACCTAATAACACCCATAAACAACCTGATTGAAATAATCAAAACAATTTTCCCCTCAAAACAACCTCAAAACTACATCTTAAAATACAATTTTTTAGAATATTTAATTTTTGGCACACTTCTTGCATCTACCAATATCGAGAGTAAAAACATAATTCGAAAAAGGGGAGAATCAACCGTATGCAAAGGCAATTACGAAAAAAGAGTAGAGCAAAGTGGATGACGCAGTATTTATTGATTTTCTGTCTGCTGTTTCTTGCAGCGTGTAGTTCGAACACAACTAGCAATAACAGTACCAATAATCAATCAGAACAAAACACCAATGAAAATAATACAGAAGAAACAGCGGAAGCAAACGGAGAGTTAACAGTCGGGATAGAAGCAGAACCAACATCCTTGGATCCATTCAACTCCACAGATGGTAACTCTGCAACTGTTCAAAGTACGATGTTTGAGGGGTTCCTCCGTTTTGATGAAAAGATGAACCTTATTCCTGTACTTGCTACGGAATACAACTTTAATGAAGATGCAACGGAAATTACTTTCACCCTGCAACAAGGTGTTAAATTCCATGATGGCACAGATTTCAATGCAGAAGTGGCAAAAGAGAATCTAGACTTTGTTCGTGATGCTGAAAACGGTTTGGCACGTGCTTCCTTCTTTTCTTTTATCAGTGAAGTGACAGTAAATGATGAATACAGCATTACGATCAAATCGGAAGAGCCGAACTCTGCGATGGCTTCTTATATGGCGCATTCTTCTTCTTCTTTTAAATCACCAGAAGAACTTAAAAAGAAGAAGGAAAATCCCGACTATAATCTTGACCGTAACCCTGTTGGAACTGGACCGTTTAAATTTCAAGAATGGAAAGACAGTGAACAGATTGTTGTGACAAAGAATGAAAATTATTGGAATGCCCTAGAAGAGCCGAAAGTGGACAGCATCACTTTCTTGCCGATTGTGGAGGCCAGTACTCGTGTCAATAAGCTGAAAACAGGAGAGGTAGATGTTATTTTCCCTATTCCGACACTTAATGCTAAAGAGCTTGAGCAAGAAGAAAACGTTGATTTATATGTAGGCTCTTCTACGAACGTTTTCTATATCGGAATTAATTTTAAAGAAGAGAAATACAACGATCTAAAAGTTCGTCAAGCGATGAACCATGCTGTGGATAAAGATGGACTTATTGCGCAAATTGCGGATGGTTATGCACAAGTGGCTGATTCCGCTATTGCTCCTGCTGTTTATGGTTACGCAGGGCAAAGTGTGTATGAACATGATAAGGTACTAGCCAAGGAACTACTTAAAGAAGCTGGAATGGAAGAAGGGTTCAAGGCAACTTTGTGGACAAGAAATACAACAGAATTTGTTTCTGTTGCTGAGTATGTGGCTATTCAATTGAAGGAAATTGGTATTGATGTGGAAGTACAAGCATTTGAGAGTGGTACATTATTTGAAATGCTGGATGCAGGGGAGGAGACGGACCTTTGGATCGGACGTTGGTCACCGGGAACAGGGGAAGCGGATTATGGTTTACGACCAAACTTTGCTTCTGACCGTGTGCCACCTAACTTCAATAACTCAGGCTTTTATATAAATGAGGAATTAGACGGTCTGTTTAACGATGCTCTTCGCACGCCAGACCAAGATCAAGCCCTATCCATATATGCAGATATCCAAATGAAAATTTATGAGGATGCTCCGTGGGTGTTCTTGCATATTCCAGATACCATCATTGCAAAAGGGAAAGATGTGAATGGTATCTATGTTCTCCCTTCAGGTGGAGTACATCTTAATTTAGTAGAAAAACAATAATAGAAAATGGGCTCATAGGAACCGAAAAACCTATGAGTCTACTCTTTATAAGATTCTGTTTTCGTATACTTTGATGCTGTTTCGTATATTCAAATCAACCGTTATATTACTTACTGTCATGCTCTTTTCCCTGGTGTACTAAGAATACTACTTGCAACTCCTAGAGTATGTAAGCAGTAAAAAGTCCAACTGCCGACTTTTTACAAGTGAATAACAACAAACTTTGAGAAAAGAGCCTTATAAGAAGAGGTGAACCGCATGATTCAATTTGCAGTCAGAAGAATTATTGGCATGATTCCAATTTTATTCATTATAACGATTATTGCTTTCTTATTTGTTCATTTAACTCCAGGGGATCCGATCCGCATCATGTACGGGGCGGAATTAGATCAGGAAACATACCACACCCTGAGAGCGAAGGAAGGGTTCGATCAACCGCTCATTGTCCAGTATGGAACCTATATGTACAACATGTTGGTGAACGGGGACTTTGGTTCCTCATACCGGACAAAAACGGAAGTGTCTTCTGAAATCGTAAGGCGCTTTGGTTTTACTTTTACATTGACGATGCTTGCGATGTTCTGGGCGATTCTTATTGGAATTTTTGTGGGAATCATTTCCGCTACAAAAAGAAATACCGTCTGGGACCGACTTGGGATGGTTTCGGCAATTACAGCGCTTAGTGTGCCTGAATTTTGGTTCGGACTGATGGTCATGCAAATATTCGCTGTGCAGCTGGGATGGTTTCCGACAAGTGGGAGCGGAACATTCGCTCACATTTTCCTCCCATCCATTACTTTAGGATTTGGGGTAGCTGCTACCATTGTAAGATTTACAAGGTCCAGTGTTCTTGAGGTAATGCGAGAGGATTATGTCAGGACGGCCAGAGCGAAGGGGCAAAAGGAATCCGTTGTAGTCTGGAGTCATGTTCTAAGAAACGCCCTCATCCCGGTTGTGACCATGACTGGTCTTCAGTTTGGATTTCTCATCGGGGGAGCGGTAGTGGTGGAGCAAGTATTTGCTTGGCCGGGGTTAGGTTCTTATCTTGTTGACTCCATTCTAGCAAGGGACTATCCGGTCATTCAGGCACTGATTTTACTATTCTCTTTTCAGTTTCTAATAGTCAATCTATTAGTAGATATTAGTTACGGGTTTTTGAACCCACAGATTAGATACGATTAATAGTAAAGGAGACAAATCTATGAGCAAAAAAATACACACGTATTCTCCTTTCAAGGTATTTCTTCATAAATTCATCAAACAGCGATTTGCTTTTGCTGCTTTTATCATTGTAGCCTTCATTGTGCTTGTTGGTGTTTTCGGTTCTTGGATTGCGCCATTTGATCCGTATCGCCCTGTTACCTTGCAATATGAAGAAAAAGGGATTGATTCCGAAAATTTAACAAGCCAAAAAGTTGGAGTGAAAGGTGTTTTAAGTGATGGAAGCACTATTATGGGTGCTGAATTGATGAATGTGAAGGTTGAAAGTGAAGATAGAAGAATTGCTTCTATTAGAAGAATGACAGATGGCGTGACAATTACAGCGAATACTTCTGGAGCTACCAACGCATTCATTGAGAGTGAGGGAGTGCGGTCGCTTGTTGGGGTAAATGTATCAAGCGATACAAAAGCTCTGGAGCCGAGCATTATTAGAATAGAGGCAGACCAGCCAACTACGGTGATGAATAGTGGGGATAGATATTCAGTTAATGTTAAGGCAATTCTTTCCGATGGTACCTCTATCAACGGATTAGATGAAATAAATGCTTTCTTGTTGGATGGACAAGAGGAAAAGCAAAGTGCAAAAAAAGGCAACGGTTTTGTGTCTTCAGGTAGTTCGGAGGAAAACGATGGGGGAGTTGAATTCCTGTCACTTGACGAGGGGCTTGCTACTGTATCTCCAGAAGGACTTGTTACGTTGAAAGGGCAAGGAGATGCGCTAGTTCAAGTTGTAGCGGGTACGGTGTCCACTGTCGTTCATTTACCAGTGGGGGTCCAAGAAATCACACCGAAGCTGGTATCTATCGTACCGGAAACAACAGAAGTAAGTTTAGTAGATATCTATAAACATCAACCGCCTTCCTCCCTTCATTTCTTTGGTACAGATCATCAGAACCGAGACATTTTCAGCAGAGTAGTACTGGGTACAAGAGAAACGCTTATCATTGGTTTCGTTTCGGTTGCCATTGGGGCCGTCATTGGAACAATGTTTGGGTTGATTGCTGGCTATTATGGAGGACGAGTAGATAGTTTAATCACCCGTTTCACTGATATTTTACTAGCATTCCCTGGGATATTACTTGCAATAGCCGTAATTGCTTTCCTTGGTGCAGGGCTCACGAATATCATTTTTGCGGTGGCGGTATTTACCATTCCTATCTTTATCCGTATTGTCCGGGGAAGTACGCTTGCGTTAAAAGAGATGACCTATGTGGAAGCAGCACAATCAATCGGTGTAAAAGATAGCGTGATTATCGTGAGGCATATTTTCCCTGGTACCTTGTCTGTGGTTATAGTTTATTTGACGATGCGTATTGGGGTTGCAATCTTGATTGGAGCAGCTCTGAGTTTCCTTGGATTAGGTGGAGACATCACCGCTCCAGAGTGGGGGTCTATGTTAAGTGCAGCTAAGGATAACAGTGGGAATGTGTTCCATCCGACGTTCTTTCCTGGACTGGCGATTGTTATTACTGTTTTGAGTTTTAATATTTTGGGAGATGGATTGCGGGATGCGCTTGATCCGAAGTTAAAAGAGTAGGAGGTGGCAACAGAGATGGAAAAAGTGCTTGAAATAAGAGATTTAGAGGTCAGTTTCAAAAGTGATGGCAAACAGGTGAAGGTGGTAAACGGAATTTCGTTTGACGTACACAAGGGAGAAACGCTTGGTATTGTAGGGGAATCTGGTTGTGGAAAAAGTGTCACGTCCCTATCTATCATGAGGCTCTTGCCCTCACCTCCAGGAAAGATAACAGGTGGCTCTATCCATTATCAAGGAGAAAATCTGTTGGAAAAGAAAGAAAGGGACATGCGAAAAATAAGAGGTAACGAGATCTCCATGATTTTTCAAGAACCGATGACATCCCTTAACCCTGTATTTACGATTGGGAAGCAATTGGACGAAGTGTTGCTTTTACATAATGACATTACAAAAAAAGCAGCACGAGAGCGATCGATAGACATGTTGAAACTTGTTGGAATTCCCCGTGCAGAACAAATATATGAATCATATCCATTTGAGCTTTCGGGCGGAATGCGTCAGCGGGTGATGATTGCGATGGGGCTTGCTTGTCAACCAAATTTATTAATTGCGGACGAACCGACAACAGCTCTTGATGTAACGATTCAGGCGCAGATTCTCCATTTGATGAAAGAGTTGAAAGAGAAAACCGATACAGCCATCATGCTGATCACCCATGACCTTGGGGTAATTGCTGAAATGTGCGACAGGGTGATAGTCATGTATGCAGGAGAAATCGTGGAGGAGACGGATGTAGATACCCTGTTCAATAATCCGAAGCACCCTTATACGATTGGACTTCTACAGTCGATTCCAAAGCTTGGAGAAAAACGGGACCGGCTGCGTTCTATCCCGGGACAGGTACCATTGGCGGGGACAATTACCAATGGATGCCGTTTTGCTGATCGTTGCAGTAAGACGATTCCATTGTGCAGGGAAGAAGACCCGGAGCTATTTGAAGTGAAAAATGGCCATTCCTGCCGGTGTTGGCTTCATGCAGACAGGAGTGTGACAGTATGAGTAAACCGTTGTTAGAAGTGAAAGACCTTAAGATATATTTTCCTATAAAAAAAGGGATAAGACAAAAGGTTGCTTCTTATGTCAAAGCAGTTGACGGTGTTTCTTTTACGATAAATGAAGGAGAAACGCTTGGGTTGGTGGGAGAGTCCGGTTGTGGGAAATCGACAACAGGCAGAGGAGTTGCCAAGCTTCTGAAGACGACAGAAGGTAAGGTGCTTTTCCAAGGAGAGAGCTTACAGGAGCTCTCAGTTAAAGAGATGCGAAGCAGACGAAAAGATATGCAGCTCGTCTTCCAAGATCCATATGCATCCCTTAACCCTCGGCTGACTGTGGAGCAAATTTTGGCTGAGCCCTTAAAAGCACATGGTGTGGAGAGAAGCAGAAGGCGTAAGCTGATGGAAGATATCATGGAGGTATGCGGTCTGAATAAAAACTACCTTCACCGTTATGCGCATGAATTTTCTGGAGGTCAAAGACAACGGATAGGAATTGCCCGGGCACTTATTTTAAAGCCGAAATTAATTATCGCCGATGAACCCGTCGCTGCCCTTGATGTATCCATCCAAGCACAAATCTTGAATCTATTAAAAGATTTGCAGGAAGGATTCGGGCTGACCTATTTATTCATCTCCCACGATTTAAGTGTTGTTCAACATCTATGTAATCGGGTGGCAGTGATGTATTTAGGAAGAATCGTAGAAATAGGAGAAGCGGATAAGATCTTTGAGAAAAGGCTACACCCTTATACCGAATCATTGATTGATGCCATTCCTATTTCCAACCCGAGGGAGCGGAAGGAAAGAATTATTCTTCAAGGTGACGTGCCTTCCCCGGTAGACCCGCCCAAAGGTTGTGCGTTTGTAGGGAGATGTCCTAAAGTGATGGCGCATTGTCATACCGAACGCCCTGAGTTAATGGAACACTCGGATGGTCACTATGTCGCCTGTCACTTATATTCTCTGGAAAATAAAACAATGGAGGTATCCTCATGCTCAGAGAGCAGTGGAAACGTTTAACGAAGATGCTTGCTGTTTTGCTATGTGGTGCTTTATTATTTCCTGCAACAAGCGGTTATGCAAAACCATCCCATGTCCATGATACAGCTTTGAAGGAATTGCTGGTGCATAACGGACAGCTTGAAGGTGATTTTAGTGCGGATTTAAAAGAGTATGTGGTGAAAACGAATGAAGACAAACTGATGTTGTCGATTGCACCTGTAGCTGTTAATGCCAAGGTGGCAGTAAATGGGGAAAGAGTGAACCATCGCAAAGTAGTGAAGGTAGATGTGCCATCAAGTAAGGAAAGGGTACAAATTGAAATTGCGACACCTAAGGGGATTAAGGATACTTACACTCTATTTGTTGAAAAAGGTCCGGATTATGATTTGAAAGATGTTACGCTGTTTCAAAATGGAGATGGTTCTGTCATTGAAGATTATCAGCTGGGGTTTCAAAAGGCTGAAGTGATGGATGGTGTAAAGGCGTATTTGATGTTCTATTCCAAAAAAGATTTTTACGAAGTTTGGGACTATATGACGGGATTGACAACGGAAAAAATAGAACAGCATTTGACCTCCCAGGAAGATGGAGAGAATAAGGATAAACTCTATAAAATATCCAATCTGAGCTACGCGGATGGAGTGGGAAATACCTTTCGATCAGGGCAGATAGATGTGATCACTGGAAAGCCTTTGAATGTAGGAGATTATCATGCATATGCAGCAACACTTGGAGAGGATGGAGTCTTGGGAATGACAGAGGCAGACCGAACCATCAGCATTAATCCTTACCCTACCGATGTAGAGCTGCAGGGTAGTGGAAAGGATATTGAGAATTATTCAGTAACTTTTGAACAAGCAGATGACGAAAATGTCACTCACTATTTCTTGTTTTACTCTACCAAAGGACTGACCAAACTCGTGGAGCCTCTTATTAGTGGAGGGGATGTAGAATTTCTCGAAGAATTACAACACGAAAATAGAGGAAAGTTACTATCACTAAATGAGATGGGAAATGAACCGGTGTCCTTTGCTCCTGATCAAAAACCGATTGAAGGGGACGCATTAGGAAATGAGTTGTATTATGCTTATGTGACAGCGGTTAGTGAAGAAGGCGCACTTGGATCCAGTAAATCTCTTAAGATGATCAATACAAACTCTATGCCTGTACCTTTGGAAACGATCGGGGACGGTGTAGGCACCTTGTTACCTGCTGGTGGTGCGACAGGTGAAACGGATGGATACTTTAACGCCATTCGGGAAGCATCCGGTGTCGAGCGTCCGAGAATCGCCATTTTTAATAGTTCCAGAGATTCGGTTGATATTGCATATGACCATTACCACCTTGATGACGGACCTTATAAAGCCCTAGAAACAGAGTTTAGGGATAAAGGCTTTGAGCCGGTTTATATCCCGTTGGCAGTAGATACCTTCGACTTTGTCGCATATGACGAGTATTTCGTTAATCTTGTGAAAAGCAGTCATGCTGTAATGCTACAAGGGGGAGACCAGATGAAGCATGCAAGGTCATTACTTGAAGATGATGGAACACCGACTCCTCTCTTGGAAGCGATCCAATATGTCCATGATAATGGCGGGGTGGTAGCTGGAACTAGTGCAGGTGCACATGTGATGAGCAACCCGATGTTTGGAGTGGGGAGAAGTTTTGAAGCATTAGTCATCAATAATACGGAAGTGAAAACTGTTACGGATGTTCCGCTGACTGGGTTTCTTGATCCAACCCTTAAGGATAATAATTTCCAGATTCCGGGACTTGGCCTCGTTGATAACATCCTGACCGATACACACTTTGATATGCGTGGTAGGCTTGGACGTTTGCTTGTCGCTATGCGCGATACAGGTCATGAAATAGGAGTGGGCTTGGATGAGGGGACTGCTCTTGAAATCAAAGGAGATATAGGAGAAGTAGTAGGGGAGAATGGTGTGTGGATCCTTGATGCAAGTGACGCAACCTTCAATGAAAAAGGCGCAGCACCAGGATTTAAAGTAGATGATGTCATTGTGCATCACTTGACTGAAGGGGATACGTTCAACATGGTGACGAAAGAAGTCATCCCTGCTGAGGATAAAAAGCAAGTGGAATTAAGTGACGTCACCCTATATCACAGCCATAATCTATTCGGCGGAGAGTATGAATCTACCAAATCCCTGCTCTCTTTTGCAAAAAGTTCAGAAAAAGAACAGGTGACCTTAGTAAAGAATAGTACATCTGACCCGGTTTTTGCGGTACAATGGGCAAAAGATGATGTTTCAAAATACTACCAAAGTGGTGATGAGTATATTCCTGATTCCTTAGCATCGTATAAAAAAGGAACGGTCATAAATATTAAATTATCGCTATGGGTTAAATAGGATGAAAAACTGAAGGAGACTTCTTACATGATTAAGTTATTGAAAAACGGAACTGTTTATAGTCCCGATTATCTAGGAAAAAAAGATATTCTGATTGTCGATAAGAGGATTGCGGCAATAGAGGATAGCATTCAATTTGAAGAGAGCGCTCATGTAGAAGTACTCGATGTCGCAGGCAAGTTAATTGTGCCTGGATTTATTGATAATCACGTTCATATCATGGGAGGCGGAGGTGAGGGTAGCTATCGGACGCGCACCCCTGAGCTTGTGCTGTCAGATGCCATTAAAGGTGGCATCACAACCCTTGTCGGTGTCATTGGAACAGATGGCACAACAAGGACGATGGCAAGTCTTGTAGCCAAAGCCAAAGCACTCAAAGAAGAGGGACTAAGCTGTTATATCCATACAGGCTCCTATCAAGTTCCTGTCAAAACGCTGACAGGAAAGATTGAAGATGATCTTATTTTAATCGAAGAGATTATTGGAGTGGGAGAAATAGCTATTGCTGATCACCGTTCTTCTCAACCTAATTATGAAGATATTGCAAAAATTGCTGCAGCTGCTCGGGTCGGCGGAATGCTTTCAGGTAAAGCAGGAATTGTAAATATGCATCTCGGGGACAGTGTAAGCAAACTTTCCATTTTACATGAGGTCATAGAAAAAACAGATATTCCAGTCCGTCAATTCTTACCCACACATATCAATCGCAACCGGGAGTTGTTTACGGAGGGAATTGAATATGCAAAAAAAGGTGGGTATGTGGACTTTACCACTTCTAGCATTGCCAAGTTTCTTGAACAGGGTGAAACGAAATGCAGTGTCGGCTTGAAAGAGATGCTAGATCAAGGTGTGCCAATTGGACAAATTACATTCTCTTCAGACGGCCAGGCAAGCTTGCCGGAATTTGATGAAAACGGCGAATTCATCGGCTTGCAATTAGGAAGGGTCACTTCCTTATATAAAGAAGTGAAAGATGCCATCATAGAGGAGGGCGTACTGCCTCAGGATGCATTAAAAGTTATCACAGAGAATCCGGCCAAAGTCCTGCGATTAGCCTCCAAGGGCTCGCTTGAAGTAGGAAAGGACGCCGATCTTGTTTTCTTAAATGAATCGTCTTTTGAAATAGATTCCGTCCTCGCACTTGGACAAAAAATGTTGTGGAATAAAAAACTGCTTGTAAAAGGAACATTCGAGTAAGCTATAATAGTAGAAAAACACTGTTGCTGAAAAGGACAGTGTTTTTCTATAGATGGAGGTGTGATGGAGTTGAGAATGAAAGCGAGGGAACTGACGCTGTTGGCCGGGTCTGAAGAAACGAGAAGAACCCTGGATAACCAATTAAATGAAATCATCGGTGATTTTATCCGAATACGCAGTTATTCTGTTGATGCCCACAAAGTAACAAAGGTACACAATCAACTTATTGTTTTATCCTCTCATCTAATAGAGGAAGAAGCCAAAGAATACATCGGAGACAATTGTACCGTTTTAGTAGCGAGACGCATCGTTAATTTTCTTAATATTGACAAAATATATAGTGTAGCAAGAGGCGAGAAAGTACTCTATGTGAACGATTTTCCGGAAACGGTTCAAGAAGCTATTTCATCATTTGAAATTCTTGGTATCAACCATCTTCAATTAATTCCTTATTTTCCTGGGAAAAAGGAAGAAGAAGAAATAAAAATCGCAATCACGCCTGGTGAACTGGACCTTGTTCCGCCATATGTAGAAGAAGTTATCAATATAGGTCCAAGGCTCATCGATATTACTACGATTATTACGATATTGAATAGATTAGGCCTTTTAGAAGAAAAGCAAGATCAAGTATCAAGCAAATACATAAGTACCATTACAAGATTGAGTAAAAGATTGGGAGACGCAAACCAGGAAGCCAATAAAATCAGTGATCACCTGAAAAAGGTCGTAAATGGAGTGAATGACGGGATACTGGCCATTAATCAGCTGGGAAGGATTACAGTCTATAATGAAATAATGGAGCGTTTCCTACGAATTCCAATGAAGAAAGCGGTCGACCGACATATTCGTGATGTGATTTCAGATCGCACCCTATATGATTTCATCATGAACAAACGAGAAGAAGAAGCAGACGGTTATTTTACCATCAACTCCATGAACTTTATGATTCATCGTTTTATGATAGATCCTCAAGGAACCATTGTCGTCACATTTAAGGATGCAAGTGAAACAATAGAAATGGAAAAGCAATTAAAGAGAGAGTTGGTCAAAAAAGGATTCTACGGGAAGTATCATTTCGGGGATATAGTAGGTGCTCATCCAGAATTACTTCGTACAAAAGAAATAGCCCGCAAGCTTGCCCAAACAGAATTGACCATTCTTATTCAAGGGGAAAGCGGTACAGGAAAAGAGTTGTTTGCCAGTTCCATTCATAATGCCTCTCCACGCAGCAAAGGACCTTTCCTTGCTGTGAATTTCAGTGCCCTCCCAGAAGACTTGGTGGAAAGTGAACTATTTGGTTATGAAGAAGGTGCGTTTTCAGGAGCGAAAAAAGGTGGAAGGAAAGGTCTGTTTGAACAGGCGAACGGAGGTACCATTTTCTTAGATGAAATAGGAGATATCAGCTTGAAGGTCCAGGCGAGACTACTTCGTGTGTTGCAAGAAAAAGAATTGCTTCGTATAGGAGGAAACAAAATCATCCCTATAGATGTTCGAGTAGTGGCCGCGACAAACAAAGATCTCCTTTCTTTAATAGAGGAGGGAAAGTTCAGAGAAGATTTGTACCATCGTTTAAAAGTCTTATTCTTACAGCTTCCTGCTCTTCGCAAGCGAAAGGAAGACATCGCACACCTCATTCATCACTTTATTCAACAAAGCGATCAACCATTAATTAAATTAGAAGTTGAAGTGTTGGAGAGGCTAAAAGAATATGAATGGTACGGAAATATACGTGAATTGAAAAATACTCTCGATTATATGCTCGCTGTGTGTGAAGAAAATACGATTAAGGTAGAAGATATACCGAATGAAGGGTTTTTCCAGCAGGCAAGAAAGAGCATAAAAGAAGTAGCCGCTACTCTGGAGTCAGCCGAACTTCCATTCATTCAACAAGAACTGAATGAAGAATTGAGCATTCTAGTAGAAATCATCTATCAGTTACAACGTACTGGTGAAACGGTCAGTCGGATGAAAATATCGGAAGCAACAAGAAGCGGTGGGAGATTCTTAACTGAGCAGCAAGTACGGTCAAGGCTTGAAACGTTAGAAAAAATGGGATTGATTGAGAAAAAGAGGGGGAGGCAAGGGACGAAGTTAACTGTATTCGGGGAAAAAGCTTTCCATATGAAAAAAAGGCAGTAAGTGGAATCATTCATCCACTTACTGCCTTTTTAAGTTGCTTTAGACGCCCATCTTTCTTCTTGTGTTGCTTGGCTTTTTCGTTTGTTGGCTTTTCATTTTCTGTGTCCCTTGTCCGCCATTGAAGTTTCCTTTGCCGCCAGCAGCCTGTTTCTTTTTGTTTTCCAATTGCTTTTTCATTGCTTCTTGCAAACTGATTTTCTTTGGTTCATTACTTTCTGTCATGTAGCTTCCTCCTAGTGGTCCATATTAGTAAATACAGTATAAACCATTTCTGCTCAGAAAGGTAATAAGAATTTATTGGGTATATAGTGGAAAGGATTATATTCTGAAAATATAGAATGTATTTAATTCAGTAATTATTGTTGAAACTATCTTAGTATAGTGATAAAGTTATAAAAGTATTATATAACACTTGCTAATTTCACAGTCTGGTCTGTAATAACAACAGTCGCAGTAATAAAAGTATTTAATAGGAAAACTTTAAAGCTTTTCTATTAAATATTTTTATTAGGAAGAAAATATTGGAAGCGCCAACAGCGTGCAAGTGTCGAATTCAACAGAAAAGGTGTGAACAGCATGATAGACACAATCATTGAATGGAGTAATGAAATTCTTTGGTCATATGTTCTTATTGCATTATTGGTTGGCCTTGGAATCTTTTTTTCATTAAAATCAAAGTTTGTTCAGTTTACTCATTTAGGAGAGATGTTTCGGTTACTAAAAGAGAGTCCAACATCTTATGAAGCGAAACAGAAAGTATCGTCTTTTGGTGCCTTCTGTATTAGTGCGGCAACTCGAATTGGTACAGGTAATCTTGCCGGGGTGGCGATCGCTATCTCACTTGGAGGTCCTGGTGCCGTATTCTGGATGTGGGTGGTGGCCTTGTTTGGAGCTTCCTTAAGCTTTATTGAGAGTACACTTGCTCAAGTGTATAAAGTGAAAGATAAGAGCGGATTTAAAGGTGGCCCTGCTTACTATATGCAAAAAGCAATGGGAGCAAGATGGATGGGGATTCTTTTCGCGGTTCTGATAACGTTTTGTTTCGGATTGGCATTCACCTCTGTGCAGGCGAACACCATTACCGTTGCATTCAACGAAGCCTTTGGAGTGAACCGCTTAGTGCTTGGGTTGGTTCTCACAGCAATTGTTGCAATAGTAATCTTCGGGGGAGTAAAAAGAATTGCCAAAGTTTCACAAGTCGTTGTGCCTGTAATGGCTGTTTCTTACCTATTGCTGGCTCTATATGTCATTGCCATCAATATTGGAGAAATTCCTGGATTGATTGGTGTAATTGTCTCAAGTGCATTCGGATTGAACGAGGCGGTAGCCGGAGGAATCGGTGCTGCCATCATGAATGGTGTCAAGCGCGGATTGTTTTCTAATGAAGCAGGTATGGGTAGTGCCCCGGTTGCAGCGGCAACTGCTGACGTAAGTCATCCTGCCAAGCAAGGATTCATTCAGACGCTTGGAGTATTTGTTGATACCATCCTAATATGTAGTGCGACAGCCTTTATCATCCTCCTTGCAGGAATACCTGGCGGAGAAGAGATGGAAGGAATTGAATTGACCCAAGTGGCACTAGCTGAACATGTTGGTCCTTGGGCAAGTATCTTTATCGCTATCGCCATTTTATTATTTTGCTTTAGTTCCATTATCGGAAACTACTATTATGGGGAATCCAATATAGAATTTATTAAAGAGAGCAAAACAGCCATTATGATATTCCGTTTTGCGGTACTTGGAATGACTGTCTTTGGTTCTGTCGCTAGTCTAAGTATGGTATGGAACATCGCTGATTTGTTTATGGCATTGATGGCCATCACCAACCTTGTGGCATTGGCCTTTATCGGGAAGATTGCACTTGCTGTTTTAAAGGACTATATAAAGCAACGTAAAGAGGGAAAAGATCCTGTATTCTATGCGAGTAATATTAAGGGGTTAGAGAATACAGAATGCTGGGAAGATGAACCGGCAAGTGCTGAAGAAAAAGGTGCATAGAAGAATATTGTTAAATGAAGCTACGGGATCTTGATGAGATCCTGTGGCTTTTTTTATTGTTTAGTCTTTATATTAATTCCTCATCGTCGATATGAAGACCTCGGTGACGAGAAAAAATGAGGAGGGGGTACTCATTGGTCAGTATGAAGACCTCGGTGACAAGGAAAAAGAAGGAGAGAAGTCCTCATCGCCGTTATGAAGACCTCGGTCACAAGGAAAAAGGAGGATAGAAGTCCTCATCGTCGATATGAAGACTTGAGTAACAAAGAAATAGTAAGAGAAGAATGATTTCGATTTCCGAGCAAGCGACATTAAAACTCACTTTGCTGGATAGCTGGAAGAACCTATTCAACGGCCGTTCAAATTGGGTGACCATGAAGTTATAACACTTGGGGAGCTGCTGAGCTTTGCCATCTAGCATGAAGGGTTGCATCAAGGAGCTATTAATACCATTAAGCGTGCAGTTGGAACAGAGGATATTTGGAGTAAAGTCCCAGAGGAGAAAATCAACCGGTTTAAATGAAGTACAATAGGGTTTGTCTTATTTTTAGGGGCAAACCCTATTTTTTTTTCGAAATAAAATGTATCTAATTAAGAATGAATGTGATAAAATATCTTTAATTCAAGATATTTAATTTCAAAATAAAAACAGGGAGGCACTAATATATGAAACACTTCCATCAAAGTCCTACCACTTTTGTGCAGGATGTCATGATAAATGTAGAGAATCTTCAACGTTCTATTGATTTTTATACGAATATAATCGGTTTTAAAGTAATAGAACATACACAATCCCAAGCGGTATTTTCGGCAAATGGCCATACACCGTTGTTGACTATAGTTCAACCAAAGGATATCAAGTCAAAGCAGCAACGTACCACAGGACTTTATCATTTTGCGCTTCTTTTACCAACACGTGCAGATCTTGGGAGCATCATTCATCATTTTATCGCCAAAGGAGTCCGTCTCCAAGGGGCTTCAGATCACCTTGTAAGTGAAGCATTGTATTTGGCGGATCCAGACGGAAACGGAATTGAGATTTATAGGGACCGTCCGTCTGAGGAATGGAATTGGAATGGATCAGAAGTGGAGATGGCATCAATAGCACTTGATGTGGAAGACTTGTTAAAAGACGGTCAAGATACCAAATGGGATGGCCTGCCTAATGATACAGTCATGGGACATATACACCTTCACGTTTCTGAACTAAAAAATACCGAGCTGTTTTATATAAAAGGGCTCGGGTTTGAAGTTGTCACTCGATATGGAGCTCAGGCTTTGTTTATTTCAACGGAACGTTATCATCATCATATCGGCCTGAATACATGGAATGGAGTCGGAGCACCGGAACCTGCAAAGAACACAGTAGGTCTAGAGTGGTTTTCATTGAATTTTTCAAGTGAAGAAAAGAAACTGGCTGCAGTTGAAAGGGTAACATCATTAGGTTATCAAGTAGAACTAGTAGAAGGCCAGTATTTCGCAAAAGATCCTTCGGGCAATAGAATAAAATTGGTGTAAGGGGCAAAGCAGACTTCAAAAGGGAGTCTGCTTTTTACTATAGTATAAATGATGCTCTGCCAACACATCATATTTATAATTACGTATACAATGGGAGTTTTATATGAAGGAGCATAACATACAACTGACAACGCCGGAGATTGCGGCATTATGGACAACTTACATACAGAACAGTGCAACGATGTGTTTTTACAAGCATTTTCTACAGCAAGTGGAAGACACGGAAATTGAGCGAATTGTAAAGGAGTCATTGTACTTAGAAGAAAGATACAATGAAGAAATTGAGAAAATCTTTATTAAGGAAGACTTTCCAGTGCCAGATGGATTTTCCGATAAAGATGTCAATATTGCGGCTCCTCCCTTATATACAGATCTTTTTGCACTGAGTTTTGCCTATCGGGTTGGCCAGATGACGGTACCATATTATGCTTCGGTATTAACGAAAATTGCCAGAAGTGATGTGGTTGCCTTTTTCAATGAATGTTTGAAAACTTCAACCAAACATTATAGAAATGCCTTAAATTTAATGCTTGCTAAAGGGATATATGATAGGCCGCCAAAAGTTCCCTATCCTAAAAAGGTGCAATACATGAAAGAGCAACAGACGATTCTTGGTTCGTGGTTTGGGGACAAGAGGCCCCTGAATGTGATGGAACTGGGGGAGATATTTTATGTGATTGAACGTAACTATATTGGGATGGTCATGCTATTGGGATTAATCCAAGTCATGAGGGACCAGGAAATTAAGGATTATTTAAAAGAAGGAAAGAAACTGGCGCAAAAACAGGTGGAAGTCTTTAATAATGTGCTGAAAGATGAGGACCATTTAGGAAATGTCCCTGTTAGTCTAGAAGTAACAGATTCAACTGTCTCTCCCTTTTCTGATAGGTTGATTTTGTTTCTAATTACGTCAACTAGTTCTGCTGGATTATATCTCTTGGCATATGCCATGTCCACTGCGATGCGTAAAGACCTTGCCATGCAATATTCCACGATTATGTTGGATGTAGCCAAATATGGGGAGGACGGACTCGAGATACTGATAAGACGGGGATGGATGGAACAGCCACCGCAATCAATAGACCGAGAAAAGCTGCAAGAGTAAAGAGGCTGAAGGTCATACGGGGACCTTCAGCTCCTTCTGGAAAAAATAAAGTTCATCGGCAAGCCTGAAACCAGCCTTTTGATATAAACGTATTGCTTGGTTATTGGTTGAATTGACACATAGTTGGAGTTCGTCTATTTCTTTGAATGAAAAGATCCAAGATACCGCACCTTTTAAAAGTTCTGTACCAATACTTTGTCCACGAAAACGCTCATCTACTGCAAAAAACTCAATGCTGGCTTCCGAAAACTCAGGTTCTACTTCCACATAAATGTACCCTGCTAATTTGTCTTCTCTCAAATAATAAAATACTTTCCTATGTTCACTCATTCGGTTAATGATTTGTTCTCCATCATAGTATGTATCAGGAAATGCTAGGTTGTGTAGTCGGATCATCTCCCTGTAGTGTTGTTTAGTGAGTTCGAGTAACATAGGAACTTGAAAGGCAGAGAAGTCATTGCGACTCATTGTCAATATTGCCTGTTCGCTTTGTTTTGAGAAATCGAAACTTGTTGCGGTGGTGGATGCTATATCATTCTCCTTGTTTGGAAACATGCAAAGTCTTTCCACTTCTGTAGGGATAAGTTGCAACATTTGCTTGAATAAATTAATTGTTTGATCTTGATGCTCAACCTCTACAAACGGTCCCCATACCTCAGCAGACTTCTGTCTCAGATCAGCGTCAAATCCAAGAACCCCAACCAATGATTTTTCCCTATAAGCTAGTACGAATGCTTTTTCGAACGGGACATCTGTGACATCATTTCGCAAGGAGCAGACTATCTCCTGTTGTTGTCTTCCGCAATAACCAATATGACTTTTTGAATGTCCATTTAATCTGGCAATGAATGACGCCACTTCTTCTATAAGATCGCTTGATGGACTTGTCATTACAGTTACTTTCATTCAATCACTCTCCATATAAAAAGCCCAGAGTGTGCACTGCTCCGGGATTTTTTTGATTATTTAAAATTATAACATAGAAAATTAACGATTTATGAGGTTTCGTACCCCTCTATAGATTAAGGCAAGTGAGAATACTAGAACAGTAATGACGCCAAGGATACTAGTGATCGGCTCAAGAGCAGCAAATGTTCCTGTCATTGGTACTCTAAGAAGCGCGAAACCTGCTAACATGGCAGCAAAAAACAAAATGATTCTTTCCATATAACACCCTCCTTTCCCTTTGCTAACACTATATGTATATAGGCTTAGACTTGTCAGCGCTTTCAATAATTTTTCTTTTCTCTGAACATTGTTCAGTTATGTTATAGGAATAATAGGGTAAAAAGAAAAAAAGAGTATGATGAGTGGGAGTGAGGAGATGGAGGATATTAAAGATTCAATCAAAGAATCTTTTCTGGCAATATTACCGGTCTCAGCGGTAATAATTTTACTTCAGATTTTTTTAATAAGACTTCCTTTTGAGAAGTTCTTTTTATTCTTAATAGGTCTTTTAATGGTGACCTTTGGATTAATGTTCTTTCTGATGGGCGTGAACATAGGGCTTTTACCTGTTGGAGAGATAATTGGAAAGGCACTTCCAAAACCAAAAAAGAAGTGGTTGATTATCGTTGTCGGTCTAATATTAGGTATCGCAGTCACTGTGGCAGAACCGGATGTGAGAGTGCTGGCAACCCAGGTGGATGAAGTATCGGAGGGGAAGATTACCTCAACGGTCTTAATTCTCTCCGTAGCGCTTGGAGTTGGGATATTCGTGGCGTTGGCAATGGTGAGAACTATCTTTAAGATTAAACTGCCCTACCTTTTAATGCCTGCTTATTTGCTTGTTTTTCTCCTTGCGTTCTTTACTCTAGAGACATTTGTCCCCATTTCATTTGATGCTGGAGGAGTGACGACAGGTCCGCTTACCGTCCCGTTTATCCTTGCTTTGGGAGTCGGTGTTGCTTCTGTGATGAGAAAAGATGAATCCTCAAGTGAAGGTTTTGGATTAGTTGCACTAGCTTCCATTGGACCAATACTTGCAGTTCTTCTATTAGGGGTGATTTATCAATGATTTACGACATCTTTAAAGGGTTTGGTGGGCTGCTTCTTGAGGTAACCTTCGCATTAGTGCCGTTATTAGTTTTTTTCCTCGTTTTCCAATTCGTTTTCTTGAAACTGAATTGGGATAAACTTAAAAAAATATTGCTTGGTTTCGGTTTTTCCTACATAGGACTTGCCTTATTCCTTCAAGGGGTTCATATCGGTTTTATGCCAATAGGAGAGAAGATGGGGGAGAGTCTTGGGGAAATGACTCATTCATGGATATTGATTCCGATTGGCTTTGTTCTTGGTTTTGTTGCTACGATAGCAGAGCCAGCTGTAAGGGTGTTGAATAAAGAGGTGTCCGATGTTACCGAAGGATATATCTCTAAAAAAGCGATGCTGCTGACGCTATCTGTTGGAGTAGGGGTAGCGATTGCTTTGTCCATGCTCCGTATCCAGTTTAATTTTTCCATCTGGTATTACATCATTCCAGGCTATCTTATCGCATTTATCTTACTGTTTTTTACCAAAAAAATATTCGTCAGTATTGCCTTTGATTCCGGGGGAGTTGCTACAGGACCGATGACGGTTACCTTTATTCTTTCCATGGCGGTAGGGGTTGCATCCGTGACCGAGGGAAGTGATCCCTTGACTGATGGTTTTGGAATGATTGCACTTGTCGCACTTGCTCCAATCATATCGGTTCTCATTTTAGGGATCATTTATAAAAAGGAAGTGGAAGAAAAGGGATAGACAAATATAAGTAAAAATAAAGGGAGCTGAAGTATTGTTTTCAGCTCCCTTTTCTATTTAATTTATCTCGAGTGGTCGTAAACTTGCCTCGATTTCTTCTCTTTTCGGTTCTAAAAATGGGGGAAGGGCAAGTTTTTCACCCATCGTTTCTAATGGCTCGTCTGCACTGAATCCGGGAGTGTCTGTGGATAGTTCAAAAAGAATACCATTAGGCTCTCTGAAGTAGAGTGCCTTAAAATAATATCTTTCCACTTCTCCTGAGTTCGGAAGGCGCGATGCCTTCACTCTTTGTACCCATTGTTGGAACTCTTCTTTATTTGGAATACGGAATGCTACATGATGCACGCCACCTCGACCTATTTTTTCAGGAGGCAAATCTGGCCTGGTTTCAATATGAACTTCTGCCCCTGGACCGCCTTTTCCTGTTGTATAAACTTCGATATCAGGGAAATCTCCCTTAAGGGAAGGGTAAGACCCGATGTATTTAAATCCAAGGACATTAGTTAAGATACTTGTGGTAGGCAAAGCAGATTTAACCGTCAACGTTACAGGCCCAAGTCCAATAATGGCATGCTCTTTTGGGATGTCATTCTTTTCCCAAGGAACCCCTGCAGGCACACCCTTTTCTCCGTTATCTGCCACTAATAAGAGCTTTGTCCCTTCGTAGTCCTCAAATGCTAAAGTATCCCTGTTTGCACGCTTTTTAACTTCGTCTTGTTTTATATTAAATTCCCGGAACCTCTGCTGCCAGAAGTGTAGGGATTCAGTGGTTGCCACACGTAAAGAAGTAGAAGAAATGCTTGAAACTCCTTCATGGGTCCTGCCTAATCCCGGAATATCGAAAAAGGTAATCTCTGTTCCTGGATTTCCCTCCGCGTCCCCATAGAACAGGTGATAAGAAGAAGTATTATCTTGATTTACGGTTTTTTTGACAAGTCGCATACCAAGAACTTCTGTGAAAAAATGATAATTCTTTTCTGCTTTTGCAGTTAATAAAGAAACATGGTGCAAACCTAATAATTCCATAGGTTATCACTCCTATTTAAAATTTTACTTAGTATAAAATATCTCGAATTCAAGATAATTATATCATGATTTTTCATCATTAACAACAAAGGGTAATTATTAGAAAAATACAAAATTTTTGTGAGTTTTTCTGCATTTTTATTGCTAAATTCCCCATTTCAAAATATATTTATAATATATATATGTAGGAGAGTGATGAGAACTTGGATAGTATACCCTATGACTCGATAATTTTATTAGGGGCATTGTTAATATTATCAGGATATTTTTCGGCATCTGAAACAGCCATTACGAGCGTTAACAAATTGCGTCTCCGTAATCAAGCTGACAACAATGCAAGAGCAAAACGCTCATTAAACATGGCAGAAAACTTTGATCAAAGTGTTTCTACAATTCTAATAGGTAATAATATTGTCAACATTGCAATGGCAGCGATAGCAACAAACATTGCCACACAAATGTATGGGCCGAGCGGCAGCACACTTGCTATCACCACCGGAATTATTACTATAGTAGTCCTTGTTTTTGGGGAGATTTTGCCTAAATCTTTAGCAAAACAATATGCAGAAAAATATTTACTTTTAATATCTGCTTCTTTAATGACAGTCATGAAACTCTTTTATCCAATTACATGGTTGTTCGTCCAATTAAAAGTGGGCATCAAAAAACTTCTTGGTGCAGATAAGGAGGAGCCTACTGTAACAGAAGAAGACGTAATAGCGATGGTGGAGATTGGAGAAGAAGAAGGGACTTTTCTCACACAAGAACGGGAACTGCTCCATAATGCAATCGCGTTTGATGATATCGTCGTGAAAGATATCCTGACGCCACGGCCGGATGTAGTAGCCATCTCGGAGGATACGTCTATAGAAGAAATTAAAGACATTTTTATAAAAGAACAATATTCACGTATACCTTTGTATGAAGGATCCATTGACAATATAATCGGAGTCATTTCACATAGAGATTTCTTTGCACAATATGTCCAAAATCCTGATTTTTCATTAAAGGATATTGCCCGCAGTCCATTCTATGTTATCGGTTCTGCAAAAATCTCTAACCTGTTGAAGGAGTTGCAAACCTCCCAAAACCATCTGGCCATTGTGCTTGATGAGTATGGTGGAACAGCAGGTATTATCTCCATTGAAGATATCATTGAGGAAATTGTAGGGGAAATTTGGGATGAGCACGATGAAAATGAAAACTTTGTGGAAATCCTTGATGAACTGAAATTCCGGATGGATGGGCGTCTGCCTGTAGAAGAATTCACCGAGCTCTTACAGCTTGAAGTAGCGGAATCCACTGCCAACACGTTAGGAGGCTGGATTTCAGATATGCTCGGTTATCTCCCAAAAAAGGGAGAAAGAGTGGAGTGCGAGAGCTTTGTTATTCATATTGAAGAAGTGAAAAAGCATCGAATCCAAAAAGTGGTTGTGGAAAAGAATGTTGATATTGTTTTCTCTGCATAAACTTATATAGGGCCCTGGCATATTGCCAGGGCTTTTTATGCTGCTTTGGACGAAGCTAGCTTTAGCTTGTTGGGCGTGTTTCTAAGTCATAGGGTGGCAATGAGGACAATGTTAACCTAAAGCTATCCATGAATATGGGTAGCTTTCTGTGTATGGTTTTAATATAATTCAAAGCAGAACGTATAGGAAGTGATACATAATGTTAAGGAAGAAAATTGGCTTTATCGGTAGTGGAAAAATGGCTGAGGCCATCATTGGTGGGCTTATTAAGTCCAAGTTAGTTCCTGCAAACCAGGTATTTGCCAGTGCAAAAACAAAAGAAACTGTAGACAAAATTGCAGACAAGTACGCGATTGAAACAACTATCCAAAACAGGGAAGTAGCTGCTAAAGCAGACATGCTGATCTTGGCTGTGAAACCAGATCTGCATAAACAGGTAATTGAAGAAATTGTGGACGTTGTTAAAAAAGATACTGTCGTAATTACGATTGCGGCTGGCATTACATTGGATTTTCTTGAGTCTGCTTTTGGAAAAAATATAAAAGCAGTTCGTGTTATGCCAAACACACCGTCCTTAGTAGGGGAAGGCATGAGTGCGATATGTGCAAATGAGGCAGTCAATGGTGAAGAATTAAAGGATGTCATCCGTCTTTTTGAAAACTTCGGTAAAGCAGAGGTTTTACCTGAAAAGCTGATGGATGCGGTACCTGCTATCAGTGGTTCCTCTCCTGCCTATGTGTATATGTTCATAGAGGCGTTGGCTGATGGTGCAGTGCAACAGGGGATAGCAAGGAGCCAGGCATATACAATGGCAGCCCAGGCTGTTCTTGGTGCTGCGAAGATGGTGCTTGAAACAGGGAAGCACCCGGGAGAGCTGAAGGATAACGTGTGTACGCCAGGCGGTGCTACGATTGAAGCGGTAACGACTTTGGAAAAGCAAGGCTTCCGGTCTGCAGTTGTTTCTGCAATGGAAGCATGTACGGAAAAGTCTAAAAAACTAAAAAATCTCTAATAAAATAAACCCACACATCAAAAGGATGAGTGGGTTTATTGCCTATTCAAATAATTCCAGAAACTCCCCATACCCTTCTGCTTCGAGTTGTTCTTTTGGGACAAAGCGGAGGGCGGCGGAGTTCATACAGTATCTTAGGCCAGTCGGTTCAGGGCCGTCATCAAAAACATGCCCTAAATGTGCGTTGCCCAGTTTACTGCGGACTTCGGTTCGGACAGAGAAAAAACTACGGTCTTCAAGCTCTACAATATTTTCTGCAACCAGAGGCTTGGTGAAACTTGGCCATCCAGTTCCTGAATCATATTTGTCAGTAGAACTGAACAGTGCCTCACCCGAAATTAAATCCACATAAATGCCTTCCCCTTCAAAATCCCAATACTCATTGTTGAAAGGTTCTTCCGTGCCATCTTCCTGCGTGACAAAGTATTGTTCAGAGGTCAATACGGACCGTAGTTCCTCTTTAGTTAAGTGAAGGAGAGTGGTTCCGTCATCTTCAATTTGAGGAGTAATAGTGCGGTCTTCTCCCCAAGCTTTATCAAGAAAATCATCACGTCCAGAATTGTTCCGGTAATAATCATAGCGGACCGCGTTTTTCAGGTAATAATCCTGATGATAGTCTTCTGCAATATAGAAGGTTTCAGCCGACTTAATTTCCGTCACGATGGGTTGATCAAAACGTCCAGAGGCACTAAGCTCTTCTTTTGATTTTTCGGCGAGTTGCTGCTGCTCTTCGGTATGATAGAAGATTCCAGATTGATAAGGTGTTCCTCTATCGATAAATTGTCCCTTGTCATCAGTCGGATCGACTTGTCTCCAGAATACGTCTAGTAATGTTTCATAATCAATGATATTAGGGTTGTATGAAACAATGACAGCCTCGACATGTCCTGTATCCCCTGTTGTCACTTCGTTGTAAGCTGGGTTTTCCACGTTTCCACCTGTATAGCCTGATACAACCTCGTACACCCCAGGTAGTTTTTCAAATGGCGGCTCCATACACCAGAAACAACCGCCTGCAAAAGTGGCATATGCAATGTTTTCACTTTCCTCCAGTTCATATGGCAAACTGCCGACAGATTTTTGAGTTACACTGGCATACATTTTGGGTATAAAGAAGTAGGCGGCAAGGCAAGCAATGACAAGAAGTAGACCCCAGAATTTTTTACTCATCACAGACTCCTTTATTATGTCGTTATTTCAATTATAACGTAAGCTATTCACAGACCTCTACTAATGATATGCTTCTTCAAATTTTTCCATGTTTTGATTTCGTGTGCAATCTATATTACTATTGTATTAGATTTGATTGAAAATCATCTTCAACAACGGAGGACTTCAATGAATATATTCTTAACTGGTGCTACTGGATTTTTAGGGGGAAGGTTGATCCGCAACCTCTTGGAAGGAGAGCATACGGTCTATATATTAGCTAGAAATATGAAAAAAGCAACGGCACTAAAAGAAGATTTGCCACTTTCCCTACAAGATAGGGTTACCATCCTAAAGGGAGATATTGTTAAACCGGAATTTGGTTTTTCTGCTGAACAATTTGCTGCTATTACCGATAAGGTTGATATTTTCTACCACCTTGCAGCATTGGTGAAATTTGATCATCATTTACGGGATACACTAATGGAAATGAATTATCAAGGAACAAAACACGCCTTAGAAGTTGCTGCAACAATCGGGGTGAAAAAATTTATCCATGTGAGCACTGCTTATACGGTGGGCGTATCTAATTCAGGTCGCGAAGAACTTTATGACCTGCAGCAGGATTTTAATAATCCTTATGAGGAAAGTAAGGCGCTTGCAGAACATGAAGTGATGAGATATAAGGGGATCATGGACGTTTCCATCTTCAGACCTGCCATCATCGTAGGGGATTCCAAGACTGGAGAAGCGGACTCGACCTTTACTTTATATGGATTTATGAGAGGCTTAGAGCTATTTAAACGGAAACTCGAACGCAAGAATTACAAGGAAAAGGTACATCTTGTCGGTTCTAAGGATGGTACTTCCAATCTGGTTCCTGTTGATTATGTTGCCGATATTTTAACCATTGCAGCGCAAAAAGCAGACAAAAACACCATCTACAATATTACCAACCCTTCTCCCCCTACCAACAGGGAAATACTTGAGACGATAAAAGAACACCTGCATTTTCATTCACTTGGCATTTATGAAAAGGGTACAAGTTTCTCGTTAACTCCAGTAGAGACACAGTTGAATAGTATGATCGATGTTTTTGATCCTTATCTTGACCGCAGTATTTCATTTGCGGACAGAAATACTCAAAAATTGCTAAAGGATAGCCCCATCGCTCATTTAAATATGACGAAGGAAATATTGGAAATTATTATTCGTGCCTATTTCGAACCAGAAAAGGAAAAAGTAGAAATATAAATAGAGACATTAAGAAGAGTGGTGCCTGTTATATAGGCTTCCGCTCTTTTTTTGTTTATAATTAGTGGAACAACTCAATCAAGCAGGTGACATATAGTGTTCAAAAATGTTTTTGCGGTTTTTATTGGTGGAGCAATCGGGACATTGCTGAGATATGCCATTACATTAAGTACGGTTGATATTACCTTTCATATTGGAACTCTTCTTGTAAATCTCGTGGGAAGTTTTGTGCTGGGTACTTTTACAGGTTGGCTCTTTAAAAGAAACGTAAAGGAATATATGAAAGTTGGATTTGGTACCGGACTGTGTGGAGGTTTTACGACGATGTCTACTTTAGCTGCAGATTTCTTTTTATTAGAGGCACAGTCCACAATTTTTCTAACTGGTATTTATCTAATTTCCTCCGTGGTAGGAGGACTTTTATTTGCTTTTCTCGGGCTTATGCTTGGACATTCATTTTCTAAAAAATATTTAGCTTCTGGTTTAAGAAGTTAGGGAGGTTAGTATGAATCAAGCAGCCTTGATTTTATTACTCGCAATTGGTGGAGGGGGTGGGGCCTTGTGCCGATATTTGCTTGGATTGCTTGTTATGAAAAAGTTTCCAACCCCCCGTATTCCCATAGCGATGATTATTGTAAATAGTATAGGTTCATTTGGACTAGGGGTGCTATATGGGAGCCTTGATACAGGTAACCTTTATAACCATGCACTGTTTGTGGTTCTTGGGTTGGGTTATTTTGGTGCATTTACGACTTTTTCCACCTTTAGTGTGGAAGCTGTTCAATTGGTCATCGATAAAAAGTATCAACATGCCATTATCTACTTAAGCTTAAGCCTTTGCGGTTCCATTATGGGATTTCTACTTGGCTATTATATTAACTAAAAAGGAAAACCCGTTTTTGTTTAACGAGTTTTCCTTTTTAGTTTGTATGGATAACGTTCCTGGTGACGAGTTCACTTTTTTTCACTTGTGCAGGCAATGTGAGAATAAGGGATTTTTTAAACCACTGATTCTTGTAATGAAGATCCCCGCCATGAGCCAGTATGATTGTATATGCGGAATAAAGAGGGGTATGTTCTTCATTTTTACGTATTTCTTGTAGCTGAAGTAATGTTTTTATCGGGTCTTTCTCAGCTTTCCCGTCTTTCATAACTAACTCAAATATAACTTCTGTTCGCTGTAGGTAGTGATTGAGCTGGAGCCTTTTCATCGATCCGTCATTAGAATGGATGCAAAATTTTATAATGGTTGAAATTGCTTCTGCAAGTAAATCCAAGTTTCCATTTATCCTTAAGTTACGATCACTGTTAATTTGAACATCCATGTGATGACTGTTCGCATATATTTGGATGTCGGTTGAGACTAGATCAAGTAATTCCTTTGAAGATAATGCTTTTGAAGAGAATGCTTCTGTCTTAGCGAGTTTAATATAGGAATCCATTATCTTTTCAGCGCGGTTTAGCTCCGTCAGGATGATAGGGACATATTCCTTATTGGCCCTGTTGTGTTCTGCTCCAAGTAATTGTGTAAATCCTTTTACCATGGTTAACGGTTGTTGAAACTCTCTTGCAACTTCGTCAGCAATAGTGTTGATATGATAAAGTTTTTTCAATTTCTTATATTGATTTTGTAACTGATCTAAACCACAAAAATACTCAACTAAGCTGAATAGAAGGAGAGTAGAGCTTACAAACACAATACTTGTGCTAACTATATCCATTATTTCCATGCCTAAAATTACAAAAGTAATGGAATGTAATGCGGCTCCAATCCCTGCAATTGTAGAGATCAATAAGTATTTCATAGAGCTTGTATACAGCCTCCACTTCGCCTGTACCAAGAAAGGCAAGACAGATAGAAAAGGGATAAGAAAATAAGCATGCAAATAGTTCGTTGTAGACGGGAAAATCAATGGGTAGATAAATACAGCAAGGACCGTCAATATTCCTGCCAAATATCCACCATATAATATGGATATGATAACCGGAATACCGCTTAAGTAAAAAGGGGTATCCTGTGCCGTTAGTAAAGGAAATGTCGTACACAAAAGTGCTGAAATGGTACAATAAAAAAAGGCTGCAAGTTGACGGATAAACTCGGAAGGCTTACCAGCACGTTTATGGACAAGAGTGTAGTATAAAAGAAGAGGGACGACCAAAAAGAACAGTTGTAATAATATATCTTTCAAAAAGTTCATTACGAGACCCCTTACCTGGATGCATTATGTACTATTATTCATTTACAAAGTACCATAAATTGAATGAAAATTCTATAAAATTCAAGAAAAATGTAGAAACAAGGAGGAAACACCATGCAAGAAGAAAGCAGATTACTAGAACTGTATAAGCTTCTATGGAACAACCGCTCTTTGGAGTACATAGATGGTTGTGATCAAAAGGAAGTATTACAGCAGGCGATAAGAAGGGAATTAAAGGACGAACTAACACACCCAAGAACGAGAAAACAACCGATGGAAAAATATTATGTAGCGGTAAAACGAATAGTCGAGTCGAAATTAAATGAAACGGAGCAAATGTTACTCATTAAGGAGTTCACCCAAGTAATGAATGAATTAAAAAAAGAAAGCTGACCATCCAAGCATCATGGCAGCTTCATCTATAATCCAAATATGGAACGAAATACATTGCGGCGCTTTTGTTGTGGAGGTTGGTCAAAGATAAGTGGGGGTTCCATTTTTTTGACTGGGGTTTGCATTTGATCTAACACCTTTTCCAGTCTGTCCACTTTCTTTGTAAGTTCTTCAATTTCTTTTCTTTGTTGCAACAGTTGATAGGATACTACCTCATCTGCCTTTTGCTGAACCATGCGCTCTGTTCTGGACACTCTCTCAGTCAAGGTATCCAGCCGATGTTCCAATGCTTTCCCATCTTCACTTCGTGCACGCTTGTTTTCAACATGTAATTCTGTGATCTCTGTATCAAATGCAACTTCTATGGCACCTGCTACCTCAGAGCTTGCTTTAAGTGTTTCTAGCCGCGCCAGTGCTTCTTCATCGTAAACATAATGGCCATAATCATTTTTGCGACAAGGGATTTCGTATTTTTGGACCCACTTACGAACAGTTCTTGGTGCCATTCCTAGTTCTTTTGCCACTTCATGTGTCTTTAATTCCATTCAAACTACCTCCCTTTACAAGTGTATTTCCACATCAACAAGCAACTTCCTCCAAGGTAGACAAAAGTAGTGATTGTTCGCCAAAAATAGTTATAATCCAGCATTCAGTCCTTATTTTTCTGCGAATAAAGGAAAAATTTCCTATTGAAATATGCCTAGATAACTATAAAAAGAGGTTACTAAAAAGATAATATCCTTTTATAATAGGTAGACAGGGTTCATACGCTTTGACGAAGTAGTTCACTTATAGTAATCTGAATATTTAAAATAGAAAACAAAGCGAAGGAATGATCCATATGATAAAGCTCGAACAACCATCTGTTAAGACAACTAAAATGGACATCGGAAGTAAAATCAAATTTTTTCGCATACAAAAGGGATTAAAGCAGGATGATCTTGCAAGAGGAATTATATCTGTATCCTATTTATCAAAGATTGAAAACAACCTAACTTCGCCGAGTGAGGAAGTGTTGCGACTATTATGTGAGCGTCTGGAAGTTAGCCTTATAGAACAGCAGGACGATACAATCTTCCAAGATCTTATGTCCTGGTACAAGTTGATGACTACAAGCGAGAGTGATGAAATAAAGCGCAGATATGAAAGCTTGTCTAAAAAAATCCAGTCCGTTAATACGAAGACATATATGTATTTTGTACTGTTCGAACTACGTTATCACCTTTATCTTAAAAACATGGAACAATCCAGGGTGCTCATTGAAAAGTTACAACAATTTGTGGATATTTTTGATATTCATATGCATTACTATTTTCAAAAATTCTATGCCATTTATGAATATAGATGTAACAACTTTGCTCAAGCCCTGGAGCACCTTAAGGTAGCAGAGCAGCTGTTGCAAAGGAACTCCAATCTTGAAAAATCAGAAGAGGCGGATCTTTATTATTTGTTCGGCCTTACATATAGCCAAACGATGAAAGAACCACTGAGCATTACTTACACCAGCAAAGCACTCCAAGAATTCCAAGCCATCTATGATTTTAAAAGAAGCGCAGAGTGCCAAGTGTTATTAGGTATCTGCTATCGTAGAATTGGAGAATATGACCGTTCAGAGGAAAGTTATCTTCTTGCTCAAAAGTTGTCGGAGTCGCTTAATAATATGTACCTACAGTCCCTAATCTACCATAACCTCGGGAAACTTTATTCCATCCAAGGCAAACGCATAGAAGCAATCCATGAATATGAAAAAAGTTACTTTCTAAAACAACAAGATAGACCTCTAAGTAAACTAACTTCTATTTATTGCATTTTACTTGAGTATGATCAACTCAAGGAATATGCAGAATGCAGGAAGTGGCTGAAACTTGGTCAGGAGCTATTAAAGAAGCCGGAGGAAGCTCTGGAGTATCATTATTACTTTTCCATTCATGAGAGTATTCTTGAAGGAGATTATGATAAATTCGATCAAATCTTTCAAGAGCAAGCATTGCCGTATTTTCAGCAAAAGGATCTAAAGGAGCCCTTAATCATCTACGCTGAACGCCTGGCTCAACATTTTGAAGCCAGTTATAAATATAAAAAAGCAAGTTATTATTATGCTCTTGGATACAAGGAACTGAAAAAACAAACTTTTCTTTAAGGAGGAGATGGGCCGTATGAAAAAACAATTGGTTCTATTGGTTATGGCGGTTTTCTTATTATTAGGGGGCGCAGTGGAGTTACAGGAAGCAGGAGCGAATCTACAGCAGGAAGTTTTATTGGCTACAAAAGATCAGCATCCGGACCCTATTCCGGGGGGATGATTTTACTAAAAGACCATACTTACTAGAGTAGGGTCTTTTTTATATAAGTTTATTAAAAACACATTCTATCGTTTTAATTCGAGATATATGGGTACAAGATAAGTTAGAAGGTAGATATCATTGAAACTGCAAACATGAAAAACCTTTCCAAAACTAGTAAAAAGGAGTGTTTGACAATGACTACAGATGTAAAACTGGCAATCATTTATTACAGTTCAACAGGTACAAACTATAAACTGGCAAAAGCTGCAGAAGAGGAAGCAAAGGCAAGCGGGGCAGAGGTGAAGTTGTTAAAGGTGCCTGAACTAGCCCCTCAACTGGCAATAGACTCCAACCCAACTTGGAAACAACATCTCGAGGAAACAAAAGACGTACCTGAAGTAAGTTTGGATGACCTTACTTGGGCGGATGCTTATATTTTTAGTGTTCCAACAAGATACGGGACAGTACCTGCACAGATGAAACAATTCCTTGATACAACAGGAGGACTGTGGGCAAAAGGAAAACTTGCAAACAAGGTTGCAAGTGCGATGACATCTGCAAGCAATCCTCACGGAGGTCAAGAACAAACTATATTAAATCTTTACACCACCTTATACCATTGGGGAGTTATCGTAGCGGCGCCGGGATATACGGACAACTCGATTTTTGAAGCCGGCGGAAATCCCTATGGTACAAGTGTAACGGCTGATCAAGACGGTAACTGGAAAGAGGACGTGAGTGCAGCGGTCAAACATCAGACAAAACGGACACTTCAAGTCGCAAGTGCCATTAAAAATGGAATGCAATAGGATAAAATTATAAAAACCCATCACTTTTGTGGTGGGTATTTATCTATGTGACTATTATCTGGTTGATTTCCGTTCCAGGCGCTTCGCTTGCCCGCGGAAAGCGCAGCCATTTGCGGAAAGTAACAGCGGCGTTTAACCAAATAACTAAAGTTCTTTAGAACACTAATTCTTTTCAATTGTGTGTTTGGTTCTTTTATATTTTCTGATGAAATAGGCACGTTGAACGAACAAGTAAGCAAGGAATACGGTGGAACAAAATATCGCTACCATCATATTGAAAAGCATTCCTCCGATATATAGGAGTCCATCAACCTTACTGGTAAGGAAGAACCAAATCGTCGTAGTGATAAACCATGTGAGGATGATAAAGGAAAGACTAATGGCAGTATGGAAAAAAAATGCCCCTTTACGCATCACCATTTGAGAGACATATACATAACTGACAAGTGTCGTGGAAACTATGGCCAATAAATTCAAGAGCATAATATAGTCATACATCTCCATCATCAAACTCCTTTTTTCTATATATATAGCGGGACAAATTCATGGGTGAGTACCTAGGCAAAATATTTGCATAATCGGTGTAATGGGACATAATAAAAGTATGATTGAAAATAGGAAGGTGAAAAAAATGAAAAGTTTAGCATCTACAACAACCCTACATAATGGAGTGGAAATGCCTTGGTTTGGCCTTGGGGTGTTTAAAGTAGAAGAGGGTCAGGAAGTAGAGTCTTCTGTAAAGATGGCCATTCATGCAGGTTATAAAAACATCGACACAGCAGCCATTTATAAAAATGAAGAAGGTGTAGGTAAAGGAATAAGAGAATCCGATATACCTCGTGAAGAGCTTTTCATCACTACAAAAGTATGGAATGCAGATCAAGGATATGAATCTACATTAAAAGCTTTCGATGAGAGCATGGAAAAGCTAGGTTTAGAATATCTGGACTTATATCTTGTACACTGGCCTGTTAAAGGAAAGTATGTAGATACGTGGAAAGCATTAGAAAAGTTATATAAGGACGGAAGAGTCCGTGCCATTGGGGTGAGCAACTTCCAAATTCATCACCTTCAGGATATTCTGGATGTGGCTGAGGTAAAACCAATGGTTAATCAGGTAGAGTATCATCCAAAGCTTTCTCAGGTGGAGCTATTAAATTTCTGTAAAGAAAATGGGATCCAAATGGAAGCGTGGTCCCCTCTGATGCAAGGACAGCTTTTGGATAATGAGGTATTAAAAGAAATTGCAGATGCTCATAATAAGTCCGTTGCACAGGTCATTCTTCGTTGGGATCTTCAGAATGGTGTCGTAACTATTCCAAAATCAGTGAAAGAGCACCGTATTAAAGAAAATGCGGACATTTTCGACTTTGAGTTGTCAGAAGATGAGATGCAGAAAATACATGCATTGAACGAAGACAAACGTGTAGGTCCAGATCCGGATAATTTTGATTTTTAACTCCTAACTTTAACAATAAAAAAGGTGCAGGGCTTAGTCGCCTTGCACCTTTATTCATATTTATTCCACTTCTAATTCTTCTTGTTGGTGTTCGTGTAATTCACCTTTTTCTACGTGAATCTGAATATAATGCAGACCACTTTCTTTCATGGTCGCTTTTGCTCCATAGACACCATCACTGACTTCTTTTGCATCTACGAATTCATGTTTTTCTGAATCTTCATGCCAAATTTCAAAACGAACCGTGGCATCTGTTAAAGCAGTATTTTCTTGCTTGATTTCAGTGGATAACGTGGTTTCCTCATTTGCTTTCACTGCTTTCGTATGCTGTAAAGTCATGCTTAAGCTGCTCTCATGCCCATGATGATCATTATGGTCTGTTTTTTCATGTGTCTCATGATCGTGACTATGACCTTCTTCTTCATGTTTTTCTTCTTTCTCTATAGGTTCTGGATTTCCAACAGTTAATTCAACACGTGGCATTACATGCATATCTCTGGCAGTAGTGTGCGCGACGACATAGTAAAAGCCTTCCTCTTCGAAGGTTTTCTTGATGGAATAACTTCCAGATCCGTCATTCTTTGCTTCTACCATTTCATGATCCGCTTCCTGACCTTGCTGCCATACCTCAAACTTCACTTCACTGGCATCATCCACATTCTCTCCACCTTGAGTGACGAGGGCTTCTATTTTCACTTCTTCATTCGGTTCCACTGCTTTAGGGAGCTTAATCTCTACTTCCACCAAGCTAGGCACGTCATCATTGTTTCCGTTTGTATTTTCATTGTTATTAGTTGATCCACAAGCTGCCAACATCATTAATGAAAGCAAGCTGATAAATAAGGTTATTTTTTTCAAAAAGAACACTCCTCTCGTTCAATGATTTTATTATAACTAGTATCCTAACGGAAAATTTCATCAAAAAGATCAATCTTGTGAACAAAAATAGTATGATATAGGTAATGACCATAAATGCATGGAACTATACATAGGGAGTGGTTGAAGTTGATCAAGCATTTACAAACAAAAGATGAATTACTTGAAGGTTTCCAAGTATTAAAGGAATTAAGACCACACCTCACAGAAGATACTTTTCTAGAAATATATGAAACCATGCACAAAGAGGGCTACGAATTATATGCGTATGCCGCAGAAGATGAGGTAGTCGCGGTTACGGGAATAATCATGCTAACCAATTTTTATGATGGGCGTCATATTTATGTGTATGATTTAGTGACAAAAAGTACAATCAGATCAAAAGGCTATGGGGAGAAATTGCTTAAGTACATACAAGAATTAGGGAAAGAAAGAGGCTGTGAGAAAGTAACCTTGTCCTCAGGATTACCAAGGAAAGATGCTCACAGATTTTATGAAAAGAAAATGGAATACGATAAAACTAGTTATGTATTTAGAAAAGAGCTGTAGCATCTATGCTACAGCTCTTCTAGTTTAATAAAGGAAGGGCCAAATTTACTTGGGACAGGAGCATGAACAGTTATGCTTTCTTCTTTAAAGGGGTGTGGAACAGTTAACCTCCATGCATGCAGGCTGTAGCGATGATGTTTGTATTTTGAACCATAAAGCTTGTCACCATAGATGGGATGACCAAGACTGCTCATATGTACCCTGATCTGATGCGTCCTTCCTGTATCGAGTGTTAATTCTACCAGTGTAAGTTGTTCGTTTGGAAAAGTCTTAACAACGTTGAAATGGGTAATAGCCTTTTGTCCATTTGGAGAGACTCTTCTTTTTGAAGCGTGATGGCGGTCTTTTCCAATAGGTTTATCCACAGTTCCTTTTGGCTTGCTCATTTCGCCTTCAACAAGTGCCAAATATGTTCGTTTAACTTTCCGCTCTTCCAGCATTCTGTCCAATATAGCGCCGCTAATGGCATGTTTTGCAAATAGGATGGCTCCGCTCGTGTCTTGATCTAAACGATGTACATGACGGACTTTAGAGGAGATTCCGTTATTTTTGAAATAGTGTGCCACTCCGTTGGAAAGAGAGCGGAAGTCTTGATCTGAAGTGGGATGTGTGTCCATCCCTGCTTCCTTATTAACTACCAATAGATGTTCGGTCTCGTAGATAATTTCGATATCCATGTTAGTAGCGGAAGGGGATATTTCTTCTGGTAAAATAGGGACAGAAATCTGGTCTCCTTCTTGAAGCGGTTTCGTCCAATTAGGAACCTCATCATTCACCAAAACTTGTTTGGACATTCGTAATTCATGCAGATGTCCTTTAGGAATACCAATGATATCTTTTAGGTATGTTTGTAATGGCAGTAATTGTTTGTTTGTTACGTAAAAAGTTAGTATATGGTTCATCATGGTAAGCCCCTTCATTCGATATATTTATCCTAAAGATAGGTCCCGGGTTTCACTTTTGTTGTCGTTTTGAGTCTATGGATTCCATTAACTACCTACCCAAAAAAAGATGCATTTATGTTACTCTTTTGTTATAGAGAAGTTACAAGGGTGGTTTTAATTCGTGAAAGTAGTATACGCTTCAACTCCAGAGCAGGAGGACCATATTGGTGAATTGGTCCAGCACCTCTTGACGAACATTCTTCCTTATTATTTCACAGATAAAGAGATAGAAAACCTAGCAAAGCAATTATCCCTTCACACTGGAGAAGTCCATGATACTTTTTCCGATTACAATGGAACATTAAAAGAAGCATTTCATATCATATCATGTCTTCAAGCAATTATTGCAGTTATTGAAACAATTCAAGAAGAGGATGTACTTACTAAGCATCGTGAAATTTTTAAGAGGAATGTTATTATGTTAAGGGAATACGGGTTTTCATTTCCGTTTTCGATTGATCAATTTGTACAAAAGCCTATCAAGTCGAATTTTTTTAGTAAATTCATTCGGCCTTCCAATCATTTTTTGATTTAAGTAAGAACAAAAACAAACTCCTGGCGGTTATTCGCCAGGAGTTTGTTTTACTTTTTCGAACCATTCTGTGAAGACGCTGCTGTCTTGGTGATAGTTCTCTAAGCGCTCTACTTCTTGTCCATCTACGAAATGGATGAAGGTAGGTGTGGAATTAATTCGGTAATCGTCCCAGCCTTCTTCAAATTCCTGTAGATTGTAAAGTTCCAAATCTATTCCCATCTCTTCTGCCATAGGGACAACAACAGGGCTTGTCTGCTTACATGCAGGGCAAGTGGAGCTGTAGAAATAGATTGTCTTTGTTTCCCCAGCATCCAAGTCTTCTTTCAATTGATCAGGGGTGATAATGTTTTGGTAAAGTGGATCATCAAGCTGTTTTTGTGTTTCAGTATGAAGCTTATCCTTACCAAAGGGATTGCCTTCCACATTTTGTTTTTGCTGAATATTGGTGATTACAACGAGTGCTATAAAGATGGCCATGATGACCGCCATAATAATGATAAGTTTTTTCAAGGTCAGTTACCTGCTTTCTTTGAAAGTTTTTTTACATAAAACAATATAACCGTAATGGAAGTAAAACCGATAAGAGCTAAAAATGGGATGGTAATAAAGCCCAGCCAATTAATATATTGACCAGTACATGGTACGACTCCACATGAAACGGAGTTTTCGCTAAAAAACGCAACTTTTTGAATCAAGTAATGATAGATGGATATGCTTCCACCGATGATGGATAAAGGTAGGACGTAGGTTGCAATACCAGCATCTTTTTTTACCGCAGCTATCCCGAGCAAAATAACTAAAGGGTACATTAATATCCGCTGATACCAGCAGAGCTCACAAGGAATGTACAACAATACTTCGGAGAAATATAAGCTGCCAAGTGAAGCAACAAGGGCAATGATTGCTGCCGCGAGCAATAGGTTCTCTATTTTTTTGGAATGATCCACGGTAACTCTCCTCTTTTGAATTCAAGATACTTTTCCCTAAAATTATAGTCGTTACTTTTCATTATTGCAAAATTAATCCCACCCTATGAATGTGAACTTTTTTTGACTTTGAGAAAGAAAGCGGTTTCCAATAGAGGGGGCTATCTTGTACAATGGTTATGGAATCGATTTCATTTATAGGAACAGGAAATATTACGATATAGAAACTAGTGATAAGGAGAAGAACTAATATGACAACTCAAACATGGTGGAAAGAAGCGGTAGTTTATCAAATTTACCCTCGAAGTTTCAATGACTCAAATGGTGATGGGGTAGGAGACATTCAAGGAATTATTGAAAAACTGGATTACTTAAAAGAGTTAGGTGTGGAAGTTGTCTGGCTTTCTCCAGTATATAAATCTCCCAATGATGACAATGGCTATGACATAAGCGACTATCGTACTATCATGGATGAATTCGGTACGATGGCAGATTGGGAAGAGATGCTTGCCCAGATGCATAAGAGGGATATCAAATTGATTATGGATCTTGTAGTCAATCATAGTTCAGATGAGCATGAATGGTTTAAGGAATCCCGTAAGTCAAAGGATAATCCATTTCGTGATTATTATATCTGGAGACCTGGGAAGGATGGGGCTGAACCGAACAACTGGGAGGCTACTTTTGGCGGGTCCGTTTGGGAATATGATGAGCAAACGGATGAATACTTCCTGCATCTCTTTTCCAAAAAACAACCTGATTTGAATTGGGAGAACCCTAAGCTACGACAAGAAGTATACGACATGATGAAATTCTGGTTGGATAAAGGTATTGACGGATTTCGAATGGATGTTATTAACTTTATTTCTAAAGTGGACGGCTTGCCTGATGGGGAGAAGGTTGAAGGCAAGAAATATGTGTCTGGACATCAATATTTTATGAATGGACCTCGTATTCATGAATTTCTTCAAGAAATGCATAAAGAAGTATTAGAACATTATGATGTCATGACGGTAGGAGAAATGCCGGGAGTATCTCCTGAAGAAGGAAAGCTTTATACAGGAGAAGAACGCAAGGAATTAAACATGGTCTTCCAATTTGAACATATGGACCTTGATACCCAGCCTGGAAAAAATAAGTGGCATTTGAAACCTTTGGACTTGCGGGATTTAAAAAAGTCACTAGGTAAATGGCAATCCGAGCTTGAAGATGGCGGATGGAACAGTTTGTATTGGAATAACCATGATCAGCCACGCATCGTATCAAGATGGGGAAATGACAAAGAATACCGAGTCACCTCTGCTAAAATGTTAGCAACATGTCTGCATATGATGAAAGGGACGCCCTACATTTACCAAGGGGAAGAACTCGGGATGACCAATATCAAATTTGACTCGATAGATGACTACAAGGACATTGAAACATTGAATATGTACAAGGAACGAGTAGGTGAAAATGGAGAATATCCACAGGAAATCATGGAATCAATTTATACTAAAGGCCGTGATAACGCCAGAACTCCAGTTCAATGGAATGGCTCAGATCATGCAGGATTTACTACCGGGACTCCATGGATCAAGGTGAATGAAAATTATCAGGAAATCAATGCAGAAAAAGCACTGGCAGATAAAGATTCTATTTTTCATTACTACCGTAAATTGATACAGCTACGTAAGCAACATGAGGTTATTGTGTACGGATCTTTTGAAATGTTATATGAGGATCATACAGAAATCTTTGCATACATTCGTACTCTAGGTGACGAAACTCTACTTGTTGTGACAAATTTCTCGGGAAATAACCACCAGTTCAACAGTACCATGGACCTAAAAAATGCAGAACTACTTATTAGTAACTATGAAACAGCCGAAAAGGAAGCAAATTCTTTTGAGTTGCGTCCTTGGGAAGCTAGAGTTTATAAGATTTGATGGTGTAAGGACAGGTCCCTTGACCCACTTTTGGTGTGCAGGGAGCCTGTCCTTTATTGTTTTGTGTTTCATTATGATAAAATTGGGGAATAAGTAATATTGGGCAATTCTCCATATTACACTCAGAAATAACCCCATTTTTATTTGTTTTTACATAAGGATAGGAGATGATGGCATTGTCAAAAATCGATTTATCTAAATTTGAGAAAAAAATGATTATCAGAAATATAGAATTGAAAGACATAGATGATATTATTGCACTTCAGCATGTATGCTTTCCTGGCATGCAGCCATGGAAGCCGGAACATCTTGAAAGTCATTTAAATATGTTCCCGGAAGGACAGCTTTGCGCGGAATATGATGGGGAAATAATTGGATCATGTTCAAGCTTATTAATCAACTTTGATGAATATGATGACCGCCATACATGGGATGATATAACAGATGAAGGGTATATAACCAATCACAATCCAGATGGTTATAACCTTTATGGAATTGAAGTGATGGTGCATCCAGGATTCAGACGTATGAAGGTTGGGCACAGGCTGTACGAAGCTAGGAAAGATCTTGCACGCAGGCTTAATTTGAAAAGTATCATTATTGGCGGCCGCATCCCAAACTACCATAAGTATGCGGAAGAAATGACCCCACGGGAATATGTAAGGCAGGTTATGCGTCATAAAATTTACGACCCTGTGCTTTCGTTCCAATTGTTGAACGAGTTTACGTTGATGCGCATCAATCCAGGATATCTTCCTGACGATGTGGCTTCCAATAAATACGCAACATTGATGGAGTGGAACAATGTAGAGTATATTCCACAAACTAAACGTCATTTTAAAACTTCTTTCCCTGTAAGGATTTGTGTGGTTCAGTACATGATGAAACCTATAAGTTCTTTTGAAGAATTTGCCACACAGGTGGAGTATTACACAGATGTGGCTTCAGATGCTGGTGCTGATTTTGCCGTATTCCCAGAGATATTTACAACCCAGTTGATGAGCTTCCTGCATGAAAAGGTGCCTAGCAAAGCAGTTCAGCGTCTAACAGAGTTTACCGAACAGTATATCCAGCTGTTTACAGATCTTGCGGTAAAATATAACGTAAATATTATTGGAGGTTCCCATTTCGTTGAGGAGGATGAAAAGGTATTTAACATTGCCTATCTATTCCGACGTGATGGAACGATCGAAAAGCAATACAAATTGCATATCACGCCGAATGAGCGAAAATGGTGGGGAATAAGCCGGGGCGACAGTGTTCGTGTCTTTGATACGGACTGCGGTAAAATCGCGATACAAATTTGCTATGATATCGAGTTCCCCGAGCTTGCCCGTATTGCTACTGAAAAAGGAGCAAATATTATTTTCTGTCCATTTAATACAGAAGACCGCCAAGGTTATTTACGTGTTCGTTACTGTGCGCAGGCACGTGCTGTGGAAAACCAGATTTACACGGTTATCGCAGGAACATGCGGCAACCTTCCTCAGGTGGAGAACATGGATATTCAATATTCCCAATCAGCTATCTTCGCACCGTCCGATTTTGAGTTTGCAAGGGACGGGATTGTTGGAGAGTGTAATCCAAATATTGAAATGGTAATCATTGGAGATGTGGACTTGGAAATCCTTCGCCGCCAACGTCAGTCTGGAACGGTGCGACAGCTGAAGGACCGACGTAGAGATGTTTATGAAATTAAGTATAAAAAATAATTTGTGTGTGAAAGCGATCCTTTTGTGGGGTCGCTTTTTTGATGTGTTTTGCAATTTTTGAGGGGGAGTAGCTGGCTGTGATTTAATGAGAGGGATGAATGAGGACAATGTTTGAGTTTTGTGGGGTGGGAGGTCGTCATAGGAGGTCAATGAGGACAATGTAGGAGGTAAATCCCAGGTGGAGGTCGTCATACGGGGTCAATGAGGACAATGTTTGATGTATATCCCTGGTACAGGTCGTCATACGAGGTTAATGAGGACAATGTTTGAGGGTTTATAGGGTGGGAGGTCTTCATACAAAGTCAATGAGAACAATGTTGCCCCAATGCAACCAAACAATGTCCTCATACGTTTTCAAGAATAAATCCCAGACAAAAAAATGAACCCCATAAAAGAGTTCACATCAAAATAATCATATCATTATCTACTTTGCTCTACGATATCTATACTGCTGCCACTGAAACCTGATAAAACATCCTACACAAAAGCCCATCAACGCAACTCCGGATGCAATACCTACCATAATGGCAAACGTATAACCGAGAACAACAAATCCGGAATAAAAACCGAAAAGCGCTAATGCCAAGCAGGCTACCGCAATGCTCTGGTTAAATTGCAGCTGTGCAACGTCTTCCTGAGGATAAGATCCTGCAGGTTTAGATAGAAATTTCCGTGCGACAATAAGAACTGGATTCCACTTAAACAACAATCCCATCACTCCTGCAAGCAAAGGAAATGCCATCAGAAAGTAAAGGCCAGTTGCAAGAGAAAGAATAACAGTCGTCAATATGAACCATTGATTAAAAGTGACCAAGGGTTTTGGTAAGGTACTATTTTTCATATTTTATTAATCCCACCTGTATAATCGGATATTTGTTAACAACATCATACTCTATACAAGGAAAGAAGTGCAATGATTAAAAACTGGATATAGGTGTTAGTAGAAAAATATAAAAAAATAATAAAAAACACTTGCAAATTTGTATGCGTTTTCTTATTATGTAATTAAAGGTAATAACCTTTAATGAAAGGTAACAATATTATTATCATTTTAGAAACATCCAGACATTTAGGAGGGAAATAGAATGAAATATTTTTTAGATAGTGCAAAAATTGAAGAGATTCGTTATGCGTATAAGAACTGGGGAATTGATGGAGTTACCACTAACCCAAGACATATCATGAACAGCGGTAAGCCATTCTTGACAGTATTAAAAGAATTAGGGGAAGAATTTAAAAACGTGGAAAACTTTCCGATCTCGGTTGAAATTAATCCACATTTGGAAGATCCTGAAGAGATGGTACGTGAAGGAAAAGAGATTGCTAGTTTATCAAGCAACTTCATCATCAAGATTCCTTGCACAGAGCCTGGACTAATTGCTGCGAAAAGACTGGAGGAAGAAGGAATCCGCACAAACGTTACCTTGGTATTTTCTCCTTCACAAGCACTACAGCCAGCTAGAATCGGAGCGAAATTCGTTTCTCCTTTCGTAGGTTGGAAAGAAAACAGTGGGGAAGATACAGCTCCTTACATTCAAGACATTGTAGATATTTACAAAATGTACAATGCGAAAACGGAAATCATTGTTGCAGCTCTAAGAAACGGTAAGCAAATTGCAGACGCAGCCAAAGCTGGTGCAGATATTGTGACATGCGGATTCGATGTGTACAAAACAAGCTTTGCACACCCATTCACTGATTACGGTTTAGGAGTTTTCCGTGATGCATGGGATAACACTGCCAAGGAATTGGAAGAAGTGAAGTAATCCTATTAGCTGGGCTCTCCGTCAAAGGAGAGCCTGCCTAATATAACACTGCTACTATATAGGAGAGTTGTAAATGTCTAAGCTTGAATTGTTAAGATCTCTTAATGCAAATCTATCCATTTTCGATATAAATAATAAAGAATTCATACCTTTTGGTAGAATAGTAGAAGAATACGATTTCACTAGTTATCTTAACTATATGAATGAAACGGATATTCCAAAGGAAGGCAATGTCTATATGGCATCGATTCCGGAAATGGAACTACAGGCACCTTCCGAATTAATCAAGGATAACTTTTATGGCGGAATGGACATTCAAGTTGGTTATTGTAACGGTGTAAACTCTACTTTAAATGGACTGGAATATCATAAATCCAGTGAAATTAATGTGGCAGGTACTGATATGATTTTACTACTTGGACAGGTTCAAGACATCATAGATAATTCTTTTAAAAGTGATAATGTAACCGGTTTCTTTATACCAAAGGGAAAAGCGGTTGAACTGTATGCGACAACACTCCATTTTGCACCGTGTAAAGTGCAGGATGAGGGTTTTAGAACGGTTGTTATTTTACCAAAAGGTACGAATGAGCCTTTAAAAGAAGGTCTTGAAAGAAAGTCAAAGGAAGACCAACTGTTATTTATGAAAAACAAGTGGCTTCTTGCACATCCGAATAGAAAGTTGCTCATGGAAAAAGGGGCACATCCAGGTATTGATGGGGAAAATATTGAACTTTTCTATAAATTGTAAACGCTTAAATAACGGTTGGAATTGAAGGGGTGACAGATATGGGGATGTCTAATGTCCTTTTTACTTTATTATCATGTATGTTTTTTATGGGCCTGGTGGCTTGGTTTTCCTATTTGAAAACAAGAGGAGAAGTAAACGATTCAACAGGGTACTTCTTGGCTGGGCGAGGATTAACGGGAATGTTTATCGCAGGTTCCTTGTTGCTGACAAACCTCTCAGCTGAACAATTAGTCGGTCTTAACGGCGCATCATATGGGAAAAATATGACCAATATGGCTTGGGAAGTAACTGCAGCATTTGCGATTACAATCATGGCTTTGTACCTGTTACCTAAGTATTTAGGAGGAGCTTTTACAACCCTACCAGAGTTCTTAAGCACGCGCTATGACGAGGGAGTTCGTCGATACACGGTTATTTTGTTCATGTTAGGATATATTCTTGTAACCATTCCATCTACACTTTATTCAGGTGCTTTAGCAATCTTAAAATTATTTGATGTACCGGAATTGTTAGGGATATCTTATGGTCAGTCTGTTTGGTTGATTATCTGGGTAGTTGGAATTATTGGAGCGATCTATGCGATTTTCGGAGGATTAAAGGCAGTTGCAGTCTCTGATACAATCAATGGGATAGGATTGCTAGTCATTGGTATGTTGATACCTATTCTTGGCTTTATCGCTTTAGGAAACGGCAGTATGGTAGATGGAATGAAGACCATCGCGCTTACACATCCTGAAAAGTTAAATGCCATTGGCGGAAGTGATGATTCTGTACCGTTTGGAACCATCTTTACAGGTATGATATTTGCTAACCTCTTTTATTGGGGAACGAACCAATACGTCATTCAACGAACGTTAGGAGCAAAAAGTTTATCAGAAGGACAAAAAGGGGTTCTTTACTCCGGGTTCTTCAAATTAGCCATTCCTTTATTCATGATGATACCGGGAGTCATTGCGTTCCATCTGTATGGAGGGAATTTTGAATCAGTAGATTTGGCATATCCAGCACTTGTTGCTGATCTGTTGCCAACTTACATGTCCGGATTCTTCTTAGCCGTTTTACTTGGTGCGGTTTTCAGTTCTTTTAACTCTTTATTAAACTCAGCTGCGACGATGTTTGCACTTGATATTTATAAGCCGACGATGAATCCAAATGCAACAGATGCGCAACTTATTAAGATTAGTAAAATCTTTGGTGTGTTAATTGCCCTTGTATCGTTCTGTGTATCCCCGCTATTAATGGAAGCGTCTACAGGACTATGGGATTTGATTCGTCGATTTACAGGATTCTTCAACATTCCGATCATTACCATTGTAATGGTAGGGTTGCTTTCCAAACGAGTTCCTGCATTAGCTGCTAAAGTGGTAGTCATCTTCCACGTAATTACGTATTACATGCTTGTGTGGGGAACTAATCATTTGTTTGGATTCACCATCGATCTGAACTTTATTCATATTTATGCAATCCTATTCTTTGTGGAAGTTGGAATCATGTTGTTAATTGGAAACGTTAAACCTTTGAAAACACCTTATGTGTACAAAAAGAATGCACAAGTGGAGCTTGCGCCATGGAAGTATTCTTTATTGACAACGGTTATTCTATTAACACTAGTGGTCATGACATATGTTGTCTTCTCACCTATCGGTTTAGCCTATGAATCAGCAATTGTTTCACCGTATTTCTGGCCAATAATGGGCAGTGTGCTCTTCCTATCTGTAATTATGAGTTATTTATCTATGAAAGTATGGAATAAAAAGTATGAAAAATATCTTGATAAGAAACAAGACGAGCTTATCAACAATAAAAAATCAGCGTAAGGGGGATATCCTATGGCAGTTTTTACAGAAAATGACATGATGCAGGTTACGACGGAGAATAATAGTTTTACTGTTACGTGGAAAGGGGAGGAGATTTTTCATCACTCTCCAGACGCTCCCTTCCTTTTTGTTGGGAAAGGGCAAGAGAACGTTAAGATGTTTCGTGGTAACTTTGACATAAAAGATTATGTAACAGAACGTCTAGCTCTTCCGTTTATCCATGTAAGAAACGAAGGCGATTCCATTGAAATAGATTTTGCAAGTTATCCAAATGGACCTTCTGTTGTAACTGTTCAGTTGGTGCAAAAAGAAAATGAGGTAAAACTCGTTTTCGTGAAAGCAACGGAGAATATCAATCGCTTCTGGCTCCGTCTGAAGGCAAATAAAGAGGAGAAAGTGTACGGATGCGGAGAACAACTGACACACTTTAATATGAGAGGGAAGAACTTCCCTCTCTGGACTTCAGAACCTGGTGTTGGCAGAAATAAGAGCACCTATGTAACTTGGCAATCAGATGTTACCGGGATGGCTGGGGGAGATTATTATCATACCAATTATCCTCAACCGACCTTCGTATCAAGTAGAAAATATTATTGCCATGTGGAAACGACAGCTTACGCAGATTTTGATTTCAGAAATGATTCTTTTCATGAGCTTCAAATTTGGGAAATGCCAAAAGAGGTAGTTCTTGAAGGCGCAAATGACTTTGTAGGATTGCTTGAAAAAATCACCGATCGCTTTGGGCGTCAGCCGGAATTACCAGAGTGGACCTATAACGGAATCTGGTTAGGAATACAGGGTGGAACAGATGTCGTCGAAGAAAAGCTAGAGAAGGCCCTTGCTAAAGGCGTAAAAGTAGGAGGAGTCTGGTGTCAGGATTGGCAAGGTATCCGTATGACTTCCTTTGGAAAGCGTCTGATGTGGAATTGGCAGTGGAACCCTGAAGTGTATCCGAACCTACACACAAAAATTCATGAGTGGAAAGAAAAAGGAATTCGCTTTCTAGGATATATCAATCCTTATGTTGCAGAAGAAGGGAATTTATTTGCAACAGCCAAAGAAAGAGGATACTTGGCATTGAATGATGTGAATGAAGTTTATTTAGTGGACTTTGGTGAGTTCTATTGTGGAGTGGTTGACTTTACTAACCCTGAAGCAACGGAATGGTATAAAACGGTCATTCAAGATAATCTGATTGGCTTTGGATTGGACGGTTGGATGGCTGACTTCGGAGAGTATCTTCCTACAGATGTCAAGCTGCATAGCGGACAAGATCCAATGAAAATGCATAACGCATGGCCGACCATGTGGGCAAAAGTCAACTATGAAGCCGTTGAAGAAGCTGGCAAATTAGGCGAAGTTGTTTACTTTATGAGAGCAGGTTATACCGGGATACAGAAATACAATACATTGCTATGGGGCGGAGATCAGAGTGTTGATTTTACCTTGGACGATGGTTTAGCTTCTGTCATACCTGCAGCCCTTTCAGCAGGGATGCTTGGTAATGGATTGCATCATAGTGATATTGGTGGGTACACCAGCTTGTTTGGCAACAAGCGAAACGAAGAATTGTTGCTGCGTTGGACCGAACTTGGGGCATTCACTCCAGTAATGCGTTCGCATGAAGGAAATAGACCATATGACTGTTTCCAATATGACGATACAGAACGCTCTTTAGAGCAGTTAGCAAAAATGACTACCGTTTATACAACTTTGGCTCCATATACAAAGAGTTTAGTAAAACAAAATGCAGAAAAAGGTACACCGGTTCAGCGACCTCTTTTCATGCACTATGAAAATGACGAATCAACATATGACATACAGTACCAATATTTATACGGGAAAGATCTCCTTGTAGCACCTGTCTATGATGAAGGAGCAACAACGTGGGATGTATATCTTCCTGAGGATGAATGGGTCCATGTCTGGAGTGGAAAAGAGTATGCAGGAGGAGACATTACAGTGGAAGCCCCAATTGGAGAGCCACCTGTTTTCTACCGCAAAAACTCAGAATGGGCAGATCTTTTTGGTAAATTGAAAGATATAAAATAATAGAACAAGGGACTGATTTTTCAAGAGAACAGTCCCTTTCTATTAAAAACAAAGGTTATGATATTTACAAAAAGGTAGTAACCTATGTTATACTCAATGTAAGCCTATTCATAAAGGGGATCTAATGATGCTAAATAACAATATTTTATATGTACCTATCGGAAGAAAAACATTTGACCTAGAGGCGGGCGAAGTGTATCGTGCCCAGAGCTCTGTATGGTTAAAAAACACTTGTGAGAAAGTAGTTGAACCAGAAGGTATTTTAACTTCGGTTGAAGAACTAGAAGCATTCTTGCAAGAAACTCAACATGAAAAAGTAGATTCGATCCTTTACCAGAGTGTCACATTTGCAGATGGAGAGTTCATGGTAGAGATTTTAAAGAATAGAACAGAACCTGTTATCGTGTGGTCTGTAAGAGAACCAAGTGTAGGTGGACGTTTACGCCTAAATTCCTTAACAGGCGGTAACAGCACAAGCAATGTACTCCGAAACCATAATCACACATTTGCCTTTGTATTCGGCAATCCAGATGAACTAAAGCTTCAAGAAAAATTAACGAAGCATCTAAAAGTAAATAAGGTTCTTGCTCAATTAAATGAATTAACCATCGGTGTAGTTGGAGAACATCCACCAGGATTCTTCTTCTCCGATACAAACGAGCAGGAACTGAAAAGTGCCCTTGGTGTGAACTTATATAAAATGGATTTACAAACTGCATTTAAAGAATGTGTAGAGCTTTCGAAAGAGGAGTGGCTACCTGCCATTGAAAGGGCAGAGCAACAAGTAATTGGATTAAATCGATCAGATGAAACCGTGACGAAATTCGCGCAATTCTCTACCTATGTCAAAAAGCATATTGAAGCTAACGGCATTCAGGCAATCGCTGTACGTTGCTGGCCAGACTTTTTCAACGATTTAGGCGCAGCAGCTTGTTCTACCCTTTCTCAATTTACAGAAGACGGCGTGGTTTCATCCTGTGAGTCAGACATTCATGGCTCTGTATCCATGTTTGTTTTACAACAATTAAGCGGTGGAAAAGCACCGTATCTTGGGGACCTTGTTCATGTAAATGAAGAGAATAATTCCGTTGTATTTTGGCATTGTGGAGCAGGAGCGTATTCCTTGGCAAGAGAAGAGACGGGTGCAACAGCAGGTGTTCATCCAAACAGAAAACTTGGATTTACGATGGACTTTGGATTAAAAGCTGGTGGTGTCACGATTTTCCGTGTGAGTCATACTCCTGAAGGATATCGTCTACTGATCATGAAAGGTGAAGCGCTCGACTCTCCTCAGCATTTCCAAGGTACTTCTGTGGAAGTTGCCCTGCAAAAAGATGTGACAGAGACTTTATACGATGTGATGAATGAAGGATTTGAGCCACATTTTGCCTTAGTATACGATGACGTGGTGGAAGAGCTTGTGGAACTTGGAAGAATGCTAGGAATTAAAACAGAGATCTATGGCTCTTAAAAAGAGTTTGCTTGTCTAAGGGGACAACAAAGGGGTTTTTAATATGCACCAACAAAGCAACAGACAAATAGCGCTATATCTACAAATAAAGGAAACGCTCATTCAACGCATTCAGGAGAAGATATGGCTTCCTAATAAATTGATACCCACCGAACAAGAGTTGATGAAAGAATTCGAGGTTAGTAGAACAACCATCAGGCAGGCAATAAGCATGATGGTGCAAGATGGGCTATTGGAGCGGCAACAAGGACGGGGAACTATTGTTAAATCCCAACAGCTTGTCGGAAGTTTGGGGAGATTAAAAGGATTTGCAGAGGAAGTATTAGAACGGGGATTAACACCATATTCCCAACTGATACGAGCAGAATTCTCCACCGACTTATATCATGAAAAAGCAATGCTTCAAACAGAAGATGTGTCCATTTTGGTCATTGAGCGAATTCGGTTTGCAGATAATTTGCCCATTGCCTATGAAAGAAGCTGTTGGCCTAAATCCATTGGCGAGCAGCTTATGAAAGAAGAGCTCAATCATGCAAACTTTTATCAGATACTGGAGCAAAACGGTATTGCTTTAAGAAAAGCCAATGAAAAAATATCTGCCATGAATGCAACCATGCATGAAGCCGATTTGCTCGGAATTCGGGCAGGAGAAGCATTAATTGAAATGACAAGACTAAGCTATGGGATTGACGATAAACCAATCGAGTACACAAGAACGAAATTCCGAAGTGATCAATACCACTACAATGTGGAATTAACAAGATGATAAAGGGGCTGTAACTATGACAACAACAACTATCTCGACACATGGACTATATATCAATGGACAAACAGTAGAAACAAAAGAAACCATGGCAGTAACAAACAAATACACACAAGAAGCGGCATACCATGTTGCCGTTGCGGAACAAGCACATGTGAAAGAAGCGGTACAAGTTGCAAAAGTTTCTTTAAAAGAAGACTTTACTCCGTACCAACGTTACCAAGTATTACTTAAAGCTGCACAGTTATTAGTAGCCAAAAAAGAAGAGTTTGCTAAAGTATTGGCAACGGAGGTTGGAAAGCCAATCAGAGAGTCAAGAGGAGAAGTAGAACGTGCCGCACAGACACTTGAAATCTCTGCAGAAGAAGCAAAAAGAATCCATGGGGAAGGTGTCCCTGTAGAAGCGGCACCAGGTTCTGAAAATCGCATGGCATTCACATTGAAAGTACCAGTGGGAGTAATTGCGGCTATCACACCGTTCAATGTGCCTCTAAATCTTGTTTGCCATAAAATCGGTCCAGCATTGGCAGCGGGAAACAGTGTAGTATTAAAGCCTGCTGAAGTAACACCTGTATGCGCGTATATGCTAGCTGAAGTACTTACAGAGGCTGGTTTGCCAAAAGGACGTTTACACGTAGTTACTGGAGACGGCCCTAGCATTGGTGACTGGTTGCTAGAAAATGAAGATGTTAATATGTTCACATTTACAGGAAGTCCTCGAGTCGGGGAACTAATCCGTCAAAAAGCAGGTCTTAGAAAAGTTGCATTGGAGCTTGGAAACAATTCCGCTACAGTGGTGCATTCAGACGCAGACTTAGAACTTGCTTCTTCCATGGTAGCTCAGAAGAGTTTCAATAATGCAGGTCAAGTATGTATCTCTGTACAGCGTGTGTATGTACATGAAGATGTATATGAAACATTTGTCCAACAGCTTAAAGAAAAAACAGAAAAGTTTGTGGTTGGTAATCCATTAGAGGAAACAACCGATATCGGGCCTATGATTCGCTTAAGCGAAGCAGAACGTGTGGAGGCTTGGGTGAATGAAGCAGTGGAACAAGGCGCAACGGTTGTGACTGGGGCTAAACGTGAGGGAGCATTCTATTACCCTACAATTCTTACAGATGTGCATGATGATATGAAAGTTTGCCGCCAGGAATTGTTTGGTCCAGTTGTTTCTGTTGCACCTTATAAAGAAAAAGAGGAAGTCATCGCGAAGGTGAATGATTCTGATTATGGGCTGCAGGCTGGGTTGTTCACAAAGGATTTAGGGTTTGCGATGAAGGCTGCTAAAGAAATTGAAGTGGGTGGCTTGATTGTGAATGATGCGTCTGCTTATAGAGTGGATAGTATGCCATATGGTGGCGTGAAGAGAAGCGGTACTGGAAAAGAAGGCCCTAGATATGCGATTGAGGAAATGACAGAAGAAAGAATCGTTGTGTTTAATTTATAATAGTATGGTAAAGTAATAGGATGGCCTGGCTCGGTTTGATGGAGCCGGGGCTTTTCCATTTTTTAAGAGGATTGAGGCGAAAAGGTTTGGCTTTTTTACAAGTACTGCTACCTGTATTTATGATATTTGCTATAGGGTTCATCGGACAGAAGACATTGGGATTTGATACCAAAACCTTATCAAAGATGGCTTTGTACTTGCTTTCTCCCGTACTGGTATTTCGAACTTTCTATACAAATGCATTTAGTAGTAATCATTTATATATCATCCTATATACGTTTCTGCTCTGTTTTGCACTTATATCTTTTGTGTATTTGCTATCTTGGATTAAAAAATTTACGAGGGCGGAAACTTGCGGGATGATTCTTGCGGCAAGTTTCATGAACAATGGAAATTATGGCACCCCTGTCGCATTATTGCTATTTGGAGCGGCAGGCTTTGAGTACGCGATCGTGTTGATGGTTGTTCAATCATTGTTGATGGGCACAGTGGGTGTTTACTATGCTGCGAAAGGTAGTCCGGAAAATGCCGGCGTGAAAACTGCTTTAAGAGCAGTAATTAAAATGCCTATCCTTTATGGAGCTATCATAGGTTTGTCCTTTCAATTTCTATCCATCCCTGTTTCGCCTTCTATAATGGAAGCTGTGGATCTTGTTGCAAATGCAACTGTTCCTGTCATTATGGTCATATTGGGGATGCAGTTGGCTAAGATTTCTATTAAGCATGCACCAAAAGAAAAATTGGCATATGCTATTGCTATTAAGTTGTTTCTTTCTCCTTTAATTGCTTTTGGTTTAACATTGATCCTTCCTGTTGATCCGATGGTGAAGCAGTTGATGATTATTATGGCTGCGATGCCTACTGCTGCGAATACGACGATGTATGCGTTGGAGTTTAATACGGAGCCGGATTTTGTTTCAAGTAGTACGTTGATTAGTACGTTGTTGACTATTGTTAGTTTACCAATTATGTTTTGGATTGTTTTGTAAGGTCAGTTCCTTTTTGGGGAGCTGGCTTTTTTTGTTGCTTAGTAATTTATAAAATAATCAAATTGTGGAACAGTCCTCATCGTCGTGATGAAGACCTGAGTGACGAGGAAAAAGGAAGAGGGAGGTCCTCATGGTCAGTATGAAGACCTAAGTGACGAGAAAAAAGTAAAAGAGAAGTCCTCATGTATTCACTAGAGGATAAAGCGTAAAGACAAGGTCATCCAAATTTCAAAACATTTGGGATCATGGGTTGCCCTAGGGCAAGTGCTTTTTTGTTCGTTTATACGCCGCTGTTGATTTCCGCACTGGGCTTCGCTTTCCTAGGGGCGGTGCTTGAGCCTCCTCACTTCGTTGCGGGGTCTCAACCTACCGCTATCTCCCTCAGGAGTCTTCGCCCTGTGCCCCAATCAACAGCTAGGGGTCCAAACAAACCAACGTATCTTATAAAATACGAAAATAAAATATTGGTAATTTTGAAAAAATTTATTGAATTTACTGAAAAAAGAAAGTATTATTTTAGGTAGGAGTAATGAAAACGCTACCATTTAGATCGTTGCTTGCGTTAGAGGGGTTACTTTGTCGTTAAAGGTAGTAACGTAAGTAATTTAAGGTAGTAACGTTATAATAAAAGGGGGAAATGTTATGAAGAAGTTTAAATTGCTTTCAATCATTTTGGCATTAATGGCGTCTCTTGCTTTAGCAGGGTGTTCTTCCGAAGGGTCATCTGGTGAAAAGGATGGAAAAACAACTATCAGTTTTATTCACTGGCGTGGAGAAGATGTTGAGGTGTTCAATGAGTTGATAGCTAAGTTTGAAGAGGAAAATCCAGGAATAAAAGTTGATATGACGGCATATCCGTCCGAACAATACCAATCCACTGCACAAACGTTACTTCGTGATGGGACAACTGGAGATGTTTTTGTTTCCATGCCTGGATCTCAATTTGAAATCATTCAAAAAGCCGGGTTCTTCGAGGATCTATCAGGCGAAGAGTTTGTCTCTAATTTTAATGAAAGTCTTTTAGAGGTAGGGCAAAGCGAAGGAAAACAATTTGCGTTACCATATCAGCTCGTGTTTAACCAACCTATCTATAATGCAGGAATTTTTGAAGAGTTAGGATTAGAACCACCAACTGATTGGGAAGGGTTCTTGGCTCTATGTGAAACGCTTAAAGAAAATGGGTACACACCTATTGCATTCCCAGGTGCTGATATTGGGCCTGGTCAGTTCATGAATACCATGATGATGAACAATGCGACGGATGAAGAGGTATTTACAAAACTCGTCAAAGGCGAAGTGAAATTAACAGATGAGTGGTGGGTAAAAACGTTATCTCAATTCAAGGAGTTAAATGATAAAGAATATTTCCAGGCTAACGCTCTTGGAACGAAGCATGATGGAGCTATAGCTTTAGTTGGTCAAGAGAAAGCCGCTATGCTTGCTACGGGTTCATATGCAATGGCAAATATTAAGAGCCACAAGGAAGATGTTAAATTGAACATGTTGGCGCCGATTACAGTTTCAGAGTCTCAAGCAAAATATGAAGGTATTCACACTACCACATTCATGTTGGCAGTTAACAGTAAATCCGAAAAACAAGAGCAAGCGAAAGCATTTATTGAATTCTTGAGTAAGCCTGAAAATGCCTCTGTGTATGCAAATAAGACTGGGCAGCACCTCACGGTTAACGATGTAAACTATGAATCAGATGTTTTGAAAGATACAGTACATTGGATGGATAAAAATACAAGGTTCCAGCCACGTTACCTCATTCCGAACGCGGATGTGGAAAAAGCGGTTGTCGGTTCTATCCAAGATGTGTTAAGTGGGACTGATCCTGCTGAGGCTGCTGCAAAAGCACAACAAATTGTGGATCAAAACGTAAATTAATAGGAATGAAGGGGAGGAGGAGATGTTCTCCTCTTCCTTTCATATGAATGGGGGATACGATGAAGCAGAGTAAATGGCTTTACTTATTTTTTATACCCGGGCTTATTTTTTATAGTATATTCTTTATCCTCCCAACGATAAGTGCGGTATTTTACTCGTTCACGGATTGGGATGGACTCACAACTAATTTTAACTTTGTAGGATTTGAGAATTATACCAATCTAGTTACCAATGATTCCATTTTTATCAAAGCAATGACAAACAATTTGAAATTCATGCTATTTGTAGTCGTTTTTCAAACTTTATTTTCATTGGTGTTTGCGGTATTGCTTGTTAAAAATACAAAAACAAATGTTTTCCTAAGAGCTCTTTATTTCTTTCCGACCATTCTTTCCTCTGTTTCGGTAGCATTTATCTGGTCTTATATGTACGATCCGAACTTAGGAATCATCAATAACCTCTTTTCAAGTGTAGGCCTTGAAATGCTTGCAAACAATTGGCTCGGTGATCAAAACATAGCTATATACTCCATTGCCTTTGTACAAGTCTGGTTCCATACAGGGCAGATGTTAATAATATTTGTGGCTGGTCTGCAAGCAATACCTGAGGATCTATATGAAGTGGCAAAAATTGAAGGGGCCAGCCGCTGGCAAACTTTCAGCAGGGTAACTTGGCCGTTAATTGCACCGGCTGCGACCATTGTAGTAGCTTATACAACGATTCAATCTTTTAAAGCATTTGACCTGATATACGCCATGACTAGAGGTGGTCCAAACTATGCCACAGAGATACTGGCAACGCACATCTATACAACAGCGTTCAGGAGCTTCAAGTTTGGATATGCATCTGCAGAGTCCGTTATCTTTATGCTGGTCATTGCACTTATTACATTCCTGCAATTCCGGGTACTACGGGCAAATAGAGTAGAAAATTAGAAAGTGGGACTGACAATGAAATGGACAAAAAAGTTATTGCTGATTATCTATGCCATTCTAATTCTAGTGCCAGTAATCTCCATTATCCTAGCAACTTTTAAAACAACATCTGAGATTTATGAGAATATTTTAAGTCTGCCTTCCAGCTTCAACTTTAGTAATTATTTTGGAATATTCCAAGAACAGGCGATGGGAACGTATTTTTTAAATAGCGTGCTTGTGACACTAGTATCGGTTGTTTTTACTTTGTTTTTTGCAAGTCTTGTTGCATTTGGTATTACAAGACTCGGTGGTTGGATCGGTGGCGGTATATTCGTGTTCTTTACCATTGGAATGATGGTGCCAGCGCAGGTAAACATGATACCTTTGTATCAATTAGTCTACAATTTAGGTTTAACCAATTCTTTAGTAGGTTTGATGATTGTCAATCTTTCCGTAACCCTTCCTGTAGCAGTTTTCATTCTTTCCGGATTCATGAGGTCCCTGCCTAAATCATTGTTTGAAGCATGTACGATTGATGGAGGGAACAACTGGCAGATGTACTATCGAATCGCACTGCCGCTATCCTTGCCATCTTTGTCAGCAACCGCTATCTTCTTGTTTGTCATGCATTGGAATGACCTTCTCTATCCGCTCTTGTTCATTACAAAAGCAGAATACAAAACCCTTCCATTAGCACTATTAGAGTTCCAAGGGGAATATATGACGAACTATCCGATGTTATTTACAGGGGTTATTATCGCTTCTGCTCCAATGGTTCTTGCATATCTTTTCCTACAACGTTATTTTGTTGCCGGAATGACTGCAGGTTCTGTAAAGGGATAGGATGTTTTGCAACAAATGGTAGTGACGATACTATCTTTTACAGGTGAAACATATTAAAATAGGGGTATATAGGTAAAAGGAGTGTCGGTAACAGTGAAAATAAATCATAGCAGTCCTGTGCCACTATATCATCAAATCAAAGATATTTTGGTAAAAAGGATTGTGGATAAAGTGTGGGGGCCAGGTGACTTGATCCCTACAGAACAGGAACTGATGAAGGAATTCGATGTAAGCAGAACCACTATCAGACAAGCAATTACATCGATGGTACATGATGGACTTTTGGAGAAAAAGCAAGGAAAAGGAACGACAGTCAAATATCAGAAGTTAGTAGGATCACTTGGTCGTCTCACGGGTTTTGCAGAAGAAGTGATGGAAAAAGGCTTGATGCCCCACTCTAAATTATTAAGAAGCGAATTCAGGGACGACCTTTTTATAGAAAAAGCGAAACTCAATCTAGATGATGAAGATAAGATATTAGTGATTGACCGGATCCGTTTCGTGAACGATTTACCGATTGCTCTTGAACGTACTTGTTGGCCGGAGGAAATCGGGGAAATCTTATTGAAACATGATCTCAATAATGCTAAGTTTTATCAGATATTAGAAGAGAACGGCGTTATGTTGAAAAAAGCAAATGAAAAGATATTAGCAGTCAATGCCACGCTTCATGATGCAGATCTTCTCGGCATAAGCGGTGGACAAGCTTTACTGGAAATGACTCGTTTGAGCTATGGCATTAATGACAAGCCAATTGAATTTGCCAAAACGAAATACCGCTCCGATCAATACCAATATCAAGTAGAACTTACCAGATAACCTAAAAAACTGTCACAGCGTGCAAACTTTGCCTGTGGCAGTTTTTTATTATGATGAGTATGTAAAACGGTTGATTTCCGTTTCAGGCGCTTCGCTTGCCTGCGGGCGGTCCGTGAGCCTCCTCAGGCTTCGCCTTCCGGGGTCTCACCTGTCCCTTCCTCCCGCGGGCGTCTGCGCGCCTTCCACTCCAATCAACTAGGTAATTCCATTCAATGTAGAATTAATAAAAAGCGCTCTCACTGAGATAACTGTAAAACATAAACAAAAAGTTTTATACTTTTCTAGCTGGTGATTGGAGCGCGGGGCGAAGACTCCTCGAAAATGCTACGCATTTTCTTCGTGCGATGTATCGCTGTTGAAGCTTTCCTTGTCCTGAGGGAGATAGCGGTAGCTTGAGACCCCGCAACGAAGTGAGGAGGCTCAAGCACCGCCCCTAGGAAAACGAAGCCCAGTGCGGAAATCACCAGCGGTGTTCAACAAGATTCCCAATATCTTAACACAAAAAGGTTGTAACCTTAATACAAAACGTATTAGAATGTAGATAAGAAAAATGAAAGCGTTACAACTAGACTCGATTACCAACAGAATTGAGGTAAACATTATGACATTCCAAAACCAAACCATACTTCCAGCTGTAAAAAACGGCAAAACACTAGAAAGATTTTTACAAAGCAGCTATGAATATGGTGTTATACTAGACAGTCAACTCTCACAAATACCAAACTATATAAAAGCAGCAAAAAAAGAAAATAAAAAATTGTTTGTACATGTGGACCTTATTCAAGGCATTAAAAACGATGAACATGCGGCCGAATTCCTATGCCAAACACTAAAGCCGGCTGGACTCGTTTCCACAAGGGCGGCGGTGATTGCCAAAGCCAAACAAAGAGGCATATATGCGATACAACGCCTCTTTTTACTTGATTCCAATGCTGTGGAAAAAAGTTATCAGGTCATTGAAAAAGTCCAGCCCGATTTTATTGAAGTATTACCAGGGGTTGTCCCTCATATGATTAGGGAAGTAAAAGAAAAAACAGGCATTCCTGTTTTTGCAGGAGGCTTGATTCGATCTGTTGAAGATGTGGATCGTGCCATAGAAGCAGGGGCGACAGCGGTAACCACATCCAAACAGGAACTATGGGAGCATTATTCAAAATAAGTGACAGGAGAGTGCTAGAGGTGGAAAAATATATTTTATCATTAGACCAGGGGACGACAAGTTCACGGGCAATTTTATTTAATAAACAGGGTGAACCAGTGTACACGGCCCAAAAAGAATTTCAACAATATTTTCCAAAGTCGGGTTGGGTGGAACATAACGCTAACGAAATATGGAGTTCCATCTTATCTGTTATAGCTTCTTGTTTATCAGAGTCCGGTGTTAAGCCGGAGCAGATTGCTGGAATCGGTATTACCAATCAGCGTGAAACAACCGTTATATGGGATAAAGTGACGGGTCAACCCATTCACCATGCCATTGTCTGGCAGTCCAGGCAGACAGCAGGTATTTGTGAGGAGTTGAAAGAAGCGGGTCATGAACAGACTTTCCGAGACAAGACGGGGTTGTTGATTGATGCCTATTTCTCTGGGACGAAAGTGAAATGGCTGCTTGATCACGTTGATGGTGCCCGCGAGCGTGCCGAAAAAGGCGAGTTGCTGTTTGGAACTATTGATACATGGTTGATCTGGAAGCTTTCAGGCGGAAAAGCGCATGTGACGGATTATTCAAATGCTTCCAGAACCCTTCTTTATAATATTCATGAGTTAAAATGGGACCAAGAATTGCTAGATATTCTGGATGTTCCTGAAAGCATGCTTCCTGAAGTAAAACCATCTTCGGAAATTTATGCACATACTGTGGACTATCATTTCTTCGGTCAGGAAATCCCGATTGCAGGTGCAGCAGGCGATCAGCAAGCAGCCTTATTTGGGCAGGCATGTTACGAAGAAGGAATGGCAAAGAACACATATGGGACAGGGTGTTTTATGCTCATGAACACTGGAGAAAAGCCTATAAAATCGGAAAGCGGACTTCTCACTACCATTGCTTGGGGAATGGATGGCAAAGTCACCTATGCATTAGAAGGTAGTATATTTGTAGCAGGTTCTGCTATTCAGTGGCTACGTGATGGACTCCGGATGTTCAATGATGCAAGTCAAAGTGAAGAATATGCCACAAAAGTAGACTCTTCGGAAGGAGTTTATGTTGTTCCTGCATTTGTAGGGTTGGGCACTCCATATTGGGATAGTGATGTAAGAGGAGCGGTGTTCGGTTTGACTCGGGGAACATCTAAAGAACATTTTATTCGTGCCACATTGGAATCATTAGCTTATCAAACGAAAGATGTGTTGACGGCGATGGAGCAGGATTCAGGAATATCGTTAAAAACACTTCGCGTTGATGGCGGAGCAGTGAAGAATAATTTCTTAATGCAGTTCCAAAGTGATATGCTGCGTGTTGGAGTGGAACGGCCATCTGTCAATGAGACGACGGCACTTGGCGCGGCTTACTTAGCAGGTCTTGCTGTTGGGTACTGGGAAACGAAAGAGGAGATTTCTTCACAGTGGAAGGTTGAGTCAACCTTTGAGGTGAAGATGGATGAAAAAGAACAAGAAGATTTGTACAGTGGCTGGAAAAAAGCAGTAAATGCAACTATTGCTTTCAAGTAAGCAATGCATATGATATACTAATTACAAGTTAATATCTTGGTTGGAGATTAGGAGAGACCACAGAACGTATTCAGAGCAAATGCTTTGTTTATGTTTTCTGTGGTCTCTTTTTGTATATATACCTACTATAAAGGATGGAGGCAATTAAAATGAAAAAATTAAACTTTGCGAGCTTTAACAGAAGCCTTATTTTAGAGAAAATGACAGAAGAGACATATGATGTATTGGTAATCGGTGGAGGTATTACAGGCAGTGGTATCGCCTTGGATGCAGCAACTCGGGGATTGAAAACAGCTGTAGTGGAAATGCAGGATTTTGCCGCTGGTACATCAAGCAGATCCACTAAACTTGTTCACGGTGGTCTTCGTTACTTGAAACAATTTGAAGTGAAAATGGTGGCAGAAGTAGGAAAGGAACGTGCGGTTGTTTACGAAAATGGCCCACATGTAACGACACCTGAATGGATGCTGTTGCCGATCCAACAAGGAGGAACATTTGGAAAGTTCTCTACGTCCTTAGGATTAAAAGTGTATGACTTTTTGGCTAATGTGAAAAAATCAGAACGCCGTAAAATGTTGAATGCACAAGATACATTATCTCGTGAACCGCTTTTAAATCGCAAAGGCTTAAAAGGTGGAGGCGTATATGTGGAATACCGGACAGATGACGCACGCCTCACCATTGAAGTAATGAAAGAAGCGGTGAAGCGTGGTACTGAGGCCGTCAACTATGCAAAAGTGGAAGAACTTCTTTATGAAGACGGTAAAGTAGTTGGAGCAAAGGTAGTGGACCAATTAACGAATAAAGCCCATACCATTCGTGCTAGAAAAATTGTAAATGCTGCAGGTCCTTGGGTAGATACTTTACGTGAAATGGACGGCTCTAAAAAAGGAAAGCATTTGCAACTAACAAAAGGTATTCATTTAGTATTCGATCAAAAGAAATTCCCGTTGAAACAGGCTATCTATTTTGACACACAAGATAAAAGGATGATTTTTGCCATTCCACGTGATGGAAAAACGTATGTTGGAACAACGGATACTGTTTATAAAGAAGACATGGCCCATCCGAGAATGACCAAACAGGATAAGTCTTATGTACTTGAAGCCATCTCTTACATGTTTCCTTCTTTAAAATTAAAAGAGTCTGACATTGAATCCAGTTGGACTGGATTACGTCCGTTAATTCATGAAGAAGGAAAATCAGCCTCTGAGATTTCCAGAAAAGACGAAGTTTGGGTTTCTGATTCGGGGTTAATCACTATTGCAGGAGGAAAGCTGACAGGTTATCGAAAAATGGCAGAAATGGTTGTAGATCTAATCAATAAGCAGTTTGTAAAAGAAACTGGTAAAAACTATGGATCATCGAAAACAAAGCACATGCCAATCTCAGGTGGAGATGTCGGTGGCTCACATAATTACCCTTCCTATTTGAAAGAAAAAGTGAAGGAAGGGATGAAGCTTGGGTTTACAGAAGAAGAAGCAACAAAACTTTCCGCTATGTATGGTTCAAATGTAGAGAAACTATATGATATTGCAAAAACAGATGGCAGCCAAGCTAAAAAAGCAGGTTTACCATTAGATGTTTTCGTTATGGTGCTGTATGCAATAAGAGAAGAGATGACGGCGACTCCTGCTGATTTCTTTATCCGCAGAACTGGAGCATTGTTTTTTGATATTGCCTGGGTAGAAAAGTGGAAAACGAAAGTATTAGACCTGATGGGCAAGGAATTAGTTTGGAGCAGAGAGCAAAAAGAGCAAAACCGAATTGTTTTAGAGCGCCATCTACATGATGCAGTTAGAGCGGTAGACGAAGAACAGGGTTTTGACCGGGAAGTTTCTAATAGAATTAGCTAAGTTTATCTTAATCAAGGAATTGCATAAGGCAATTCCTTTTCTTTTTTAGTATAATAATCAGTGAAAACGTTCACGTACGCGTAATTTGTCATAATTCGACGTATTTTTTTTGCAGGAAGCATTAGTATGTAAGTAGAAGTTATACTATATCCTGATAAACGCAAGGAGGAAAAGACAGATGAAATGGATGGAGAAATTTGACCTTTGGGAGACACACACCAATCTTGATGAAGAAATGGTTAAGCTGATTCAAGAAATGAAGGACGACGAAAAGGCTAAAGAAGAAAGCTTTTATAAAGAATTAGAATTTGGTACAGGTGGAATGCGCGGAGAAATTGGTGCAGGAACAAACCGTATGAATATATATACCGTTCGAAAAGCGTCTGAAGGATTGGCTCGCTACATAGAATCCTTTGGAGAGGAAGCGAAAAAAGGCGGAGTGGCAATCGCTTATGATTGCCGTCATAAATCTCCGGAATTTGCGATGGAAGCAGCTAAAACATTGGCAAGCCATGGCATTCAAACATATGTTTTTGAAAGCCTGCGTCCTACGCCGGTACTTTCTTTTGCTGTTCGTTACTTAGGAGCATTCTCCGGAATCGTCGTTACAGCAAGTCATAATCCTCCTGAATATAACGGCTACAAAGTATATGGTCCAGACGGTGGCCAATTGCCATTATTTGAAGCAGACCAGGTTATTTCTAAAGTAAATGAAATTGAAAACGAGCTTGAAATTCAAGTTTCTTCCGAAGAAGACTTATCAAGTCAAGGGTTGATTAAAATTATTGGCGAAGAACTGGACAAGGAGTACTTGAATAAGCTTACTACCATAAGTGTTCACCCTGAGTTAGGTGAACAGATGGGTGAGGATGTAAAAGTTGTATTTACACCTTTACATGGAACAGCTAACTTGCCAGTTCGCGAAGGCCTTGCTGCACTTGGATATAAAAACGTAAAAGTGGTGGCTAAGCAAGAACAACCAGATCCAAACTTCTCTACTGTATCCTCTCCAAACCCGGAAGAGCATGCAGCGTTTGAACTGGCGATCCGTGATGGAAAGAAAATCGATGCTGATATTTTAATTGCAACAGATCCTGATGCAGACCGCCTTGGAGTAGCGGTTAAAGATGCTGAAGGTGAATATGTGGTGTTGACTGGTAACCAGACCGGAGCCCTTTTCTTGCACTATTTATTGTCAGAAAAGAAGGCTACTGGGACCCTTCCTTCTAACGGTGTAATGTTGAAAACGATTGTAACGTCTGAATTTGGCCGTGTAATTGCCGACAGCTACGGTGTTGCAACAGTAGATACGTTAACCGGTTTCAAATTTATCGGAGAGAAAATCAAGCAGTATGAAGAGAGCGGAGAATACTCCTTCTTATTCGGTTACGAAGAGAGCTATGGTTCCTTGATTGCTGATTTCGCTCGAGATAAAGATGCAGTTCAAGCTTGCATCATGGCAGTGGAGATCTGCGCATTCTACAAAAAACAAGGAAAGACAATGTATGAAGGGTTAATGGAGTTGTACGAAAAGTACGGCTATTATCTAGAAGGCATGAAGTCCTTGACGTTAAAAGGAAAAGAAGGAGCAGAACAAATTGCTAACCTTCTGACGGCATTCCGTAACACGCCACCTGCTGAAGTGGCTGGATATGCTGTAACAGCAATAGAGGATTATTCTACACAAGAAAGACTAGTGGTGGAAACAAAAGCTGTGGAAAAAATGGAACTTCCAAAATCAAATGTACTGAAGTATTTCCTAGAAGACGGCACATGGGTATGTGTACGACCTTCTGGTACAGAGCCAAAGATTAAGTTCTACTTTGGTACGCAATCTGAGACAATGGAAGACAGCAAAGAGAAATTAGAAACCATTTCCTCTTCCCTGATGGAGAAAGTGGATCAGTTTTTAAATAGCATGAATTCTGTAGGTAAAGCTTAAGTTGATAAAAGAGATTGCCGTTTCAAGCACAGTATCGTTGCTTGAAGCGGCTTTTTGTTGTTCATCTACGACCAAAGTCGCATAAAAACGCCGGACTTTTTCCGAAAGCCAAAAGGGATTTCCACTGGTACAATAGAAAGATAAAAGGTAGCTAAATCAAGGGGGACATTCAAGTGGTCCAGGAAAATCAACGAATCCAAGAACTGAGAGCATTGAAGATCATTGCAGAATCGCTTAATCAAGCGAATGATTTACCGACAATGCTGCAAAGTGTGTTAAAGGAATTACTTCAAGTGACCGGTCTCCAAACAGGCTGGATTTATCTTATAGATGAAAAAGGGAACTATACATTGGCAGCTGATCATAAGCTACCGGATGCACTAATAATTCTCAGTAAAAAACCGATGTGCAAAGGAGGATGTTGGTGCCTTGATCGCTATCAAGACGGGCGGCTCAAGCGTGCGTCAAACATCATTGCCTGTAAACGACTGGAGGATGCAGTCAAATTTAAATGGGGAGAAACAAATAATATCACTCACCATGCAACAGTTCCATTACGTGCAGGCGAGGAAAAGTTCGGACTGCTGAATGTAGCGGCCCCTTCCAAAACACATTTTTCCGATACGGAGCTGGCACTTTTAGAGTCTGTTGCCTTCCAAATTGGGACGGCGATCAAGCGGATCAGACTTTCTGAAAATGAGCAGCGTCTTTCTATTTTGGCAGAAAGAAACCGCTTAGCCAGGGATTTACATGATTCAGTCAACCAACTTCTTTTTTCACTGATGCTAACAGCAAGAGGGACAAAAGAGCTTACAACAGATCCTCAAATTGTAGAAATGTTGACTTACATGCAAGAACTCTCCCAGGAAGCGTTAAGTGAAATGAGAGCACTCATTTGGCAACTTAGGCCAGAAGGGTTGGAGAATGGCGTGGTGAGTGCACTACTCAATTATGGAAAAGTCCTTGGTTTAAGCATTCATTCGGAAGTGAAGGGTGTGATTGATCTTCCTACCCATATGGAAGAATGCTTATGGCGGATTGGACAAGAGGCACTCAATAATTGCAAAAAACATGCAGGGAAAAAAGAGGCATGTCTCCTAATTGAGGTGAAAAACAAAAGAATTTCCATGGAGATAAAAGATACAGGAACAGGCTTTTCTTTTACGCAAAGTGAAGAAATTCCCTCTCTAGGTTTGAGAAGCATGAAGGAGAGAACGGAAGCACTTGGGGGAAAATTCATTCTTTTAAGTGAGCTTGGAAAAGGTACGATGGTTCGTGTAGAAATGCCAGTGACAAAGGGGGAGAATACATGATCAGGATTGTAATTGCAGACGACCATCATGTGGTAAGAAGGGGCTTGCTTTTTTTCTTAAAAACACAAAAGGATATTGAAATTGTCGGAGAAGCGAAGAACGGAAAAGAAGCAGTGGAGCTTGCTGCAGCTTTAAGACCAGATGTTATTCTGATGGATCTGGTGATGCCGGAAATGGACGGAATTGAAGCAACCAAACAGATTATGGGAAGAAATATTCCGTCCAAAGTGTTAATCCTGACTAGTTTCTCCGACCAGGATCATGTCATTCCTGCCATACGCGCCGGGGCGACAGGGTATCAATTGAAGGATGTAGAGCCTGATCAATTAATTGAATCAATTAGAGCCGTACATCGTGGAGAAAGTCAACTGCATCCTAAAGTCACTTCCCACGTTATGTCCCATTTTGCTAAAGGGGTGGGGAAAAACTTGCATGAAGATCTGACCAAGCGGGAGCTGGAGGTATTGGCTGAGATAGCAAAAGGAAAGAGCAATAAAGAAATTGCTTCCTCATTGTTTATCACGGAAAAGACTGTAAAAACCCATGTGTCCAATATTTTGGCGAAGCTTGAAGTGGCAGATCGGACCCAAGCTGCACTATATGCAGTCAAACATGGTATTGCCTGAACTACGACTTTAGTTGTAGAAAAAATGAATCATTTTTAGTAGGGAAAATTAGCTAATTCTTACGATTTGTCATGGATGATTGTCGAATATACTTAGAGTATAAAGACAGTTGGAGGGAGTAGATTATTATGAAAATTTTAGCGATAAGCGGCAGTCCTAGAAAAAGTGGACGTACAGGGATAGCAGCACGATTTTTTCAAAAGGAATATGGTGTGGAGGTTATTGATCTGAGTGAGGGGGACATCCCGTTATATAATGGTGAGTCTTATCAAGCTGATCTCGAAAACGTGGTGTCCATGAGAGCGAAGGTTAAAGAGGCAGATGCGGTCTTGTTGTTGTCTCCTGAGTACCATAGCGGGATGAGCGGTGCACTGAAAAATGCCTTGGACTTCCTTGGAAGCGAGCAGTTCCATAGCAAACCTGTTGGATTGTTGGCTGTAGCAGGTGGTGGCAAAGGCGGTATCAATGCATTGAACAACATGCGTGTGGTCGGCCGCGGTGTTTATGCGAATGTGATACCAAGGCAGTTAGTTTTGGATCCTCATTGTTTTGATTATGATAATGATTCGTTGAATGAAGAAAGTGCAGAGTTGGTTGATGCGCTTTATAAAGAGTTAGTGATGTATGTGAAAATGCGTGAATATGTGATCCAAAGTGAAGAGGCCTGATTAGAGGCCTTTTTTTCATACTAAAAACAGCAACCCAAGGCTGATCGCACCTTGAATCACTGTTTGCTTAAGAAATAATTTATACCATATATCCGTGACTGATTTCATCCAATTGATCTTCTGTGCTCCTTGTTACAGCGTGATCAATATATCGAAGCAATTGATAAAGGTTCTTTTCAATTTCCTTATAATCCTTAGAAAAATTGTAGGAGTGAAGGAAATGCTCGATATTTTTGGAGAGGAAGTCATCTTTAGTCCGCACCATTAAGATAAGCAGGTTATCCCATTCAGATCGATGCGTGTAATATAACGCGCGGTCATAATCAACTGTGTTCATCTGGAATCCTCGCCTCCTCTTGTTAAGGAGTGCTATTATTTTGTGTCAAAATGCTTTGTTTCCCTCGTTGAAAATGTTGGTCGTATCTCCATACGAAAACTTACCCAAAATACTTGCAACGTGATGTTGAGATGTATAAATGGGGAGTGATTTTTCCAGCTGAAATGAGGAAGAATAACGGTATAGGTTTTTCAATAGGAAAAAAGGGGTATTAAGTTTGCAAAGTGTTTCTTTAAGAGTAGCCAAAAAAGGTTGACATCGTAGGTTTTTCCCTTGTAGAGTAGTAATTATGAAAAACAAATCAACTCATACAACCTTCGTTAAGCGGGGCTTCGTGCACCTTCATTCGTCCAAAATGACAGGTGCTTTTTTAATGAGTGAAACTAATATTCAGGTGGTGGTAACGAAAATGGATAGTAGTCCAAGTCCAAGGACGAACTTTATAAGAAGTACAAGAGAATACATATCATTTGTAGTTACCACCCCATTGGTAAAAAAGATGTGATTCCTTGTACTCCTTAGTATGGCAGAGGAGGCAAAGCTCGTGGTGAAAAACATGACAGAGGATCAAATCATTTTAAATATTATCACCTTTCTAAAAGACGGAAAGCGAAAAGCTTTTCAAGATATAATCGAAGAACTTCAACCTTATGATACCGGAGTTATTTACCAGAAACTTCCTGAAAAACATAAGGTAAGATTTTTAACATACCTTACAATTGAGCAATTGACCGCACTGATTCAAGAATTAAATCAAGAGTTGCAGTTGGAAGTGCTACAAAAAATCGGAGTGGAAAAGTCGGCAAAAGTTATGGACCGGATGGACAACGATGACTTGGCATCCCTATTCGATGAAATGGATCAAGAGGTTAAAAGCCGATTTTTAGCAAAAATGAACAAAGAAGAGTCCACGGCAGTTCAGGACTTGATGAAATATGAACCCGAAACTGCCGGTAGATTGATGACTAACCGCTATGTTTGGATTCCTCAGGAATATACAGTGCGCGAAGTGGTGGATAAATTAAAGTCGTTTGCAGAACTGGCTGAGACGATCAACTATTTGTATGTCATTGATGAAGAAAAAAGGCTTGTAGGCGTTGTCTCTTATCGGGATCTTATTTTGGCCGACGCGCACGAAAAGATTCAGGATATTATGTTTTCAAGGGTCATCTCCGTTCATGTTGATACAGACCAAGAAGAAGTGGCAAATATCATTGAACGTTACGACTTCTTAGCGGTCCCGGTTGTGGATGATGAAAAATCACTAATTGGAATCATTACAGTCGATGATGTCATCGACGTCGTCATTCAGGAAGCAAATGAGGATATTGAAAAACTTTCTGCCTCTGGTAAAGATATTGATTTTGATACACCTGCGCTAGTGGCATCTGCAAGACGTTTGCCGTGGCTGATCTTATTACTATTTATTGGACTTATTTCTGGCAGTATTATCAGCGGGTTTGAAGATACATTAGGTACGGTCGTGGCGCTGGCTTTCTTTATGCCGATGATTGCTGGGATGACAGGTAATACAGGTACGCAATCCCTGGCGGTAATTGTACGCGGATTGATTTCACGTGACCTGGACAAGAAATTGGTTACCAAGGTTGTTTTACGTGAGTTGGGTGTTGGAATCACCATTGGAATTACCTGTGCGATATTAATTGCCATTATTGCATTTGTTTGGCGTGGGGATCTGATTTTGGGGATGGTTGTTGGTGTATCTTTATTTTTCACACTGATCATTGGAACGCTTGCAGGTACGATTATCCCATTAATCCTTTACAAATTGAACATTGACCCGGCGATTGCATCCGGCCCACTAATTACAACAGTGAACGATATCCTTTCTTTATTAATTTATTTCGGAATCGCAACAGCCTTTATATCTTATTTAGCACCATAATTAAAATAAAAGACCGTCCTTAACAGTGCTCTGTTAGAAGGATGGTCTTTTTTTTTATGTTCATAGAGAAGGTTGTACTTTCTTCTTGAAAATCCTTGTCAGCAAGTAGATATTAATAAATATGGTATAACAACCTAGAGCCACCAACCCTACATTTGAAAGTTCTATCATTTCTAAAATAAGACTAAGCACGGTAACGATATATAGGAACCCCAACAATTTTTGAATACTTCTACTTTTAAAGAAAGAGGTGGCTTTTGCACCCAACTGAGAACCAAAGATCGCTCCGACAATCAAAAATAATCCCACTTTAAAATTAATCGGATTATGGACTGCATATGTAAGGAATCCTGCACTGACAATGAGGATAACTCCTGTAAGGCTCGTTGCGACTGCCTGTTTAGAAGAGAAGGCATAGTAAGCGATCAATAACGGGACAATGATAAATCCTCCACCTACACCTAGGGTAGTAGAGAGAAATCCAGCGATTAATCCAATGAAAATGAACTTCCAAAAGCTCTGTTTGTTGGAAGTGGCATCGTAAGCAATTCGAGTTTCGCCTTTATCCTTTTTCAACATTTTATAAGCAAAATAAGAGAGTAAGGCAAGGTACAAAATAGGGACAACCGTTGTGTCATATCCATTAGACTCTAGCCAGCTTACGACAGGGTAGGCAATCTGGGTGGCAACCACACCACTTGCTCCAATGATGATAGCTGCTTTCCATTGAATATTTTTCATTTTGAAATGTGCATATACTCCTGCCATAGATGTTCCGATCGTATATAGGAGACTGGTGGAAATGGCTTCGATTGGACTGTATCCAATAAGAAGCAATACAGGCGTCAAAACGAGACCGCCTCCTATTCCAAAAAAACCGGAAAGCATGCTGATTGAAAAACCAAAAAGTATAAATAATAATAACTCCATTTATGTATTCTCCTTCATAAACCGCTTATATACAGTATACCATTGCTCTTAAGTTACTGGTTTCCAATCAGAAAAATGTCGTAAATAGAACAATCCCTTCTCATGATATTGTCACCTTGTTCATACATTGTGATAAGAGGAAAAGGGAGGTAGTTTTGATGAGAGCAAATGATGAAAAGGCCTTATTCCATGCCATTGATGAAATTACCGAGATTGCCAAAGGGTTTGGATTGGACTTTTATCCAATGCGTTATGAAATTTGTCCTGCTGATATCATCTATACATTTGGAGCATATGGTATGCCGACACGCTTTTCCCATTGGAGCTTTGGTAAACAATTTCACAAGATGAAACTGCACTATGACTTGGGGCTAAGCAAAATATATGAACTGGTGATTAACTCTAATCCTTGCTATGCTTTTTTACTGGATACAAATTCATTGATACAGAATAAGCTGATTGTTGCACACGTCCTGGCTCATTGTGATTTTTTCAAAAACAACTGCCGTTTCCAGAATACCAACAGGGATATGGTAGAAAGCATGGCGGCTACGGCAGAGAGAATTAAGCAATATGAACAAGATTATGGGAAAAGGGAAGTAGAGGACTTCCTTAATGCAGTGCTTGCGATACAGGAGCATATCGATCCTTCCTTAGTACGTTCCAAGCTTGCTTGGAGCATGGAGGATATGGAAGAAGAGGAAGAGGCACCGAAAAGATCGAGCCAATATGATGATCTTTGGAACTTGGATGAAAGAAATAAACCTAGAGCAGTCCCGAAAAAGAGGAAAAAGAAGTTTCCGCCTCAGCCGGAGAAAGATATTCTCCTCTTCATTGAACAATATAGTAGCGAGCTTGAGGATTGGCAACGTGATATTCTGACCATGATGCGCGAGGAGATGTTATATTTTTGGCCGCAAATGGAAACCAAGATCATGAACGAAGGCTGGGCTTCCTTCTGGCATCAACGAATCCTAAGAGAAATGGATCTTACAAGCGATGAGGCTCTGGAATACGCGAAGTTAAATGCAGGGGTGGTTCAGCCTTCAAAAACAAGCATCAATCCCTATTATCTTGGCATTAAAATATTTGAAGATATAGAAGAACGATACAATAACCCGACAGAATCAATGCTGCGAGATGGAGTAAAACCGGGGTCTGGCCGGGAGAAAATGTTTGAAGTCCGGGAAGTGGAGTCAGATATTTCCTTCCTGCGCAATTACTTAAATAAGGATCTTGTGATGCGGGAAGATATGTATCTTTTCCAAAAACAGGGCAAGGATTACAAAATTGTCGACAAGGCTTGGGAACAAGTACGCGACCAATTAGTGAACATGCGTGTCAACGGCGGTTTTCCGTATATTACGGTGAATGACGGCGATTATTTACGAGCAGGGGAGCTTTACCTGAAGCATTGGTTTGAAGGAATCGAACTCGACCTTAAATACCTAGAGAAAGTAATGCCTTACATTTTTCAAATTTGGGGTAGACCTGTCCATATGGAATCGGTGATTGAGACCAAAAATGTGTTATTTACGTATGACGGCAAGAGTGTGCACCGGAAGTATATTTAACAAAGAAAACCTTGAGGGATTGGGATTCCTCAAGGTTTTTTATATAAAGTCGAAATAGAGAAACTATCATCAGTCATGACATATTTATGCGCCTGTTCTAAAGCCGAATGAAGCACCGGTGACAAGGAGTTGCAAGAGTATGCGCAAACAGAGATCATTTAGAGATTGTAATTGTTACTACGTTGTTTAGCAAGTGGCATTATTTATGGGTATAATTGGAAAATTAACGTGCGGATTATTGTTGGGTTTGAAGTTTTATGATTGATATTAAACGTTTTTGATTGTTTTTGATTGATTTTTGTAAGAGCTTACATTACAATAAAACTACATACAAACGATCAAAGGAAAGGTGACTTCCATGTTAACACCAGAACGACAGCAAATAATACTTGAATTAGTACAAAAGCATGAAGTAGTGAAACTTCAGGATTTTGTCGATGTAACAGGGGCATCAGAATCAACCATCCGCCGGGATCTCAGTCAGCTAGAAGAACGAAATAAATTGAAAAGAGTGCACGGAGGCGCTGCGAGAATACATCAAAAGGGGGAAGAACCAAGCATATTGGAGAAGGCTTCCATTAACTTGTTTGAAAAGAAGAAGGTGGCAAAAAAGGCAGCTAATCTTGTCAATGATGGAGATTGTATCTTTCTCGATGCAGGTACTACTACATTTCAAATGATACCTTATCTTGAAAACAAGCAAATAACGGTTGTTACTAATGGATTTGCCCATATCCAGTCATTAATGGAAAAGGGACTGACCACCTATATTGTGGGAGGCTTCATGAAAAATAAAACTGGGGCAATTATTGGAAGCAAGGCTAGTCAGTCCTTGTTAGAGTACAATTTTGATAAGGCATTCATTGGGGCAAACGGGGTCCATCTAAAAGCTGGTTATACAACTCCCGATCCTGAAGAGGCTAGTATAAAAATGATGGCAATGAAGCTTGCTAATGAAACATTCATTCTTGCGGATTCATCTAAAGTCAATGAAGTTGCTTTTGCAAAAATTGCGCCACTTCAATCAGGAACGCTCATAACCAATCAATGCAACGAGGGACTTGCAGAAACCTTCAAAGATATAACTTCTGTGATAGAGGTGTGAACGCATGATATATACTATAACCTTAAATCCTTCCATTGATTATGTAATAGAGGTGGAAGGGTTTAAAGAAGGTACCATAAATAGAGCCTCCAAAATAAATTACTACCCTGGAGGAAAAGGAATCAATGTTTCCAGAGTGTTAAAAAGACTTGGTGCGGATACGATGGCACTGGGCTATGCGGCAGGATTTACCGGTAATTTTATAAAAGAGAAGTTGATAGAGGAACAGGTGGCGGTTAGGCTTCTAGAAGTTGAAGGCCATTCCCGTATCAATGTAAAGCTGAAAGCGGAGAAGGAAACCGAAATCAATGGCACTGGGCCGCTAGTAGATGAAGATGCGGTAAGGCGATTACTTCAACAGCTGAGTCAGCTTACAGGTGAAGATATCGTGGTGCTGGCAGGGAGCATCCCGGGCACAGTGCCATCAAACATTTATGAAACGCTCATTCAAAAGTGTCAGCAGCATGAAGCAAAAGTAGTACTGGATACTGGAGGGCAAACATTAAAATCACTCCTTTCATACAAACCCTTTTTCATTAAACCAAACCACCATGAACTTGGTGACTTGTTTGGTGTCACCATTCAATCACAGGGTGATGTCATTCACTATGCCAGTAAGATTCATGAGATGGGTGTTGAGAATGTGGTTGTATCCATGGCTGGAGAAGGCGCGATTCTTTACACAGGATCTGGTGTTTACTCCGCAAAAGCGCCACATGGAGAAGTGAAAAATTCCGTAGGCGCAGGGGACTCTCTTGTTGCTGGTTTCCTAGCGGGATATGTAAATTCAAGGAACAGTGAAGAAGCGTTGCGCTACGGAATAGCTTCCGGAAGTGCCACGGCATTTTCTTATGACCTTTGTCAAAAAACAGATGTAAACAGACTACTAAATCTAGTGAAAATAGAGAAATTATAAAGGGGGAAAAGGCCATGAAAATAACAGATTTACTGACAAAAGAAACAGTTACTCTACAATTAAGATCAAGCAAAAAATCTGATGTTATTAAGGAATTGATTGACTCATTGGATCTTGCCGGAAAGTTAGCGGACAAACGGAAGTATGAAGAAGCAATCCTTGCCAGGGAGGCACAGAGTACGACAGGAATCGGCGAGGGAATAGCCATTCCACATGCGAAAACGAATGCGGTGAAGACTCCGGCGATTGCTTTTGGTGTGTCTAAAGATGGAGTTGATTACGAGTCATTGGACGGTCAGCCAAGTCAGCTGTTTTTTATGATTGCAGCAAGTGAAGGGGCCAACAATGAACACTTAGAAACCTTATCTCGGTTGTCTTCCATGCTGATGGATATGGAATTCCGCAATGCTTTATTAGTAGCATCGTCTAAGGAGGAAGTTCTCAGTTTGGTAGATAACAAGGAAAAAGAATTGTATGAAGAGGAAAAAGGAGAATCAACCTCTTCTTCTGCTGACAAGGGGTTGATTCTTGCAGTGACGGCATGTCCGACAGGAATCGCCCACACTTACATGGCGGCAGATGCGTTAAAGCAAAAGGCAAAGGAACTGGGATTAGAATTAAAAGTGGAAACGAATGGTTCAAGTGGAGTGAAAAATCAATTGACCCAAGAAGAGATTGACAATGCGTCCGGAATTATCGTCGCTGCCGATAAGCAAGTAGAAATGGAACGGTTTAATGGCAAAAAAATCATTCAGGTGCCTGTGGCTCAAGCGATCCGCAAGCCTGAGGAACTTTTATCGAAGGCAGGCCGTGGAGAAGGTGAAACATACAAGGGATCAGGCAGCTCAAGTTCAGAAGGGAAAAAGGGACGATCTGGTTTCTATAAGCACCTGATGAGCGGTGTTTCCAATATGCTACCGTTTGTTGTAGGAGGCGGTATCCTTATTGCGATATCCTTTATGTTCGGAATCAATGCTTCAGATCCTAATGACCCAAGTTACCATTGGTTTGCAGAGGCACTTAACACAATAGGTGGAGGCAATGCGTTTTATTTGATGATTCCTGTGCTTGCCGGATTCATTGCAATGAGTATTGCGGACCGTCCTGGTTTTGCTGCAGGAATGGTCGGTGGATTGATTGCTTATACGGGTGAAGCTGGTTTCTTGGGAGGTCTGATTGCGGGTTTCCTTGCAGGTTATCTCGTCCTAGGTTTAAAGAAAGTTTTCAGTGGGTTGCCTGCATCTCTTGAAGGGATTAAGCCGGTTCTACTATACCCACTATTCGGTATCTTTCTAACAGGTATGATCATGTTACAGTTGGTGACTCCTTTGAAAGCGTTTAATCAAGGATTGACGTCTTGGCTGGGTGGCTTAGGCTCTGGGAACTTGGTTGTATTAGGAATTATTTTAGGTGCGATGATGGCCATTGATATGGGAGGTCCTATCAACAAAGCGGCCTTCACATTCGGTATTGCGATGATTGATGCAGGAAACTACGCACCGCATGCAGCGATCATGGCAGCAGGTATGGTGCCACCACTTGGATTGGCAATGGCTACAACCATCTTTAAAAATAAATTTAACAAGCAAGAGAGAGAAGCAGGAAAAACATGTTATATCATGGGTGCTTCCTTTATCACAGAAGGTGCCATCCCGTTTGCGGCTGCAGATCCTTTACGCGTCATCCCTTCTGTTGTCGTAGGTTCAGCAGTTGCTGGTGCGCTTGCCATGTTATTTGGAATCGGGCTCCCTGCGCCTCATGGTGGAATCTTTGTCATTCCGATTGTGACAGGCGGTATTTTCATGTATGTGTTGGCTATCTTGATTGGAGCTGCTGTAACAGCAGTAATGGTCGGGGTGTTGAAGAAAAGGATTACTGTTTGATTTTATTAAAAAGCGATGGGTTATCTCATCGCTTTTTTTATATAAACTTTCCAACACATCGATCGTTAGAAACCTTACAACCATTCTATATAATAGGTATCAAAACATAAAAGAAAGAAGGAAAAAACATGCTTAAAGACGCAATCGTTATCGGAACCGGATTTGGTGGAATTACTGCAGCAGCACTTCTTGCGAAAGCCGGTTATGATGTTTTAACGCTTGAAGCTGCAAGTGAGCTTGGAGGTTGTTCAAGCAAATTCGACCGTGACGGATACCGGTTCAGTGCAGGAGCGACAGTTGGCATGGGTTTTGAAGAAGGGGGGATGTTAAAAAGACTTTTTGAAGAGCTGAATTCGCCACTTCCACCAATGAAAAAACTAGATGAAATCATGAATGTGTATCTTCCTGACCGAACAGTTACTTATTTCTCTGAAAAAGAAAGATGGTATAAGGAAATAGCAAATAAATTTGATAGAAATCAAGACCGTATCATTGCATTTTTTGAGGAAGTCTTTAAGGTATCTAGGGTGCTGCAGAAATTTGTAGAAAGACGCGCTATTTTTCCGCCTTCCACAGCATCAGAGTTTTTTGCCCTATTAAAAAGTGTGGATGTGAACCTTCTAGGATTGACACCTTACCTGACTCAATCTGTACAAGACCGACTAGCTAAATTCGGTCTGACGAACAATGAACCGTTTATGGCATTTGTTAATGGGCAGCTGATGGACAGTGTTCAGACAACCGCATCATATTGTCCTTCCTTGTTGGGATATATGGCATTAAGTATTTTTCATAATGGAGCTTTCTACGTGGAAGGAGGCTTGGCATCTATCATTCATGCATTGGCGGAAAACTATCATGCGTCAGGTGGTGAGCTGCGTCTGCGCCATAAGGTTGTCAGCATAGCTAAACAGGGGGATGTCTGGACGGTTATGACGAAACGTGGGGAGGTATTCAGGACGAAGAAAGTGATTATGAATGCCCCTATTCATAATATTTTTTCTTTGCTGGAGCCTGAATTGCACCATAGCCTTTCTATTGAAGAACAACAAGAAAAGAAAAAGGATGCTTGGGGTGCCTTTACCCTTTACATTGGGGCAGATTCTTCGTTTATGATGCCAGAATCTAATTCCATTCCATTTCATCAATTTATTTCTTCTTATGAGTTTCCTTTGTCAGAAGGAAATCAGTTCTTATTTTCCATGTCACAAGAAGGGGATACGAAGTTCGCTCCAACGGGAAAAACATCCATTACTATTTCTACCCATACCAAAGTCGACAATTGGTGGGAGAGGGAAACGTATGAACGTAGAAAAGAAGAATACATGGGGAGAATCATTGAATCTATTGATAAGAGGTTTCCGAGTTTCTCATCCAGTATTAATATGAAGATGACAGGAACCCCCGTGACTTTTAAGCGTTATACCCAACGTGAAAATGGAAAGGTGGGAGGTTATATACCTACGGGGAAGTATAGTTTACTTAAAAGTTACTCTCCAAACTCTGGGGTAGAAGGTCTCTGGTTTTGTGGGGATACGGTTTTTCCGGGAGCAGGTTCGTTAGGGAGTAGCTTAAGTGGATGGATGGTGGCGGATGCTATTAAAGGAAAACACCCAGTTCAGGACATGTGAAGTTCCTGAACTGGGTGTTTTTCTAAGAGGAGAGCGCTTCAAACTCCACCACTCCATCCTTTACTTTTAATACTTTATGTTCTTCACCTTGGTGGATAACAAAAAAACCATTAAGAAAATCTGTGGATGATTGTTTGAAGAAAAACCCCTTGATGGCATTCTCACAAGGAGTATCGAAAGCTAGTTCATAGCTATTATTTTTTTGTATCAAGTGGGCATGTAATCCGCGGTCATATGCTTCAAGTTGAGGAATATTCTCACGTCCCACTTCCACCACATGGATATCAACGCCCTTAATCCTTGTGAAAATTTCATTGATTAAGGCATGCTTGACAATCATTTCTAACTTGCTCTGAACTGGTTGACCAAGTATGATCTGGGTAATCCCGTGCTTCATGGATGTTTCTGCAATGACTGCTGAGATTTTCTTCCCTTTGGAATATTCAATCAGCATCGGTACATTATATTTTGTTGCAATGCTTTTCAAGAATTGCTTTGTTCGGATCTGATTCAAATCCAAGTCATCATATGGTACGGAATAGACAAACAAGACGAAACAATCGCCCCCAAAAGTATCAGCAATCATCTTCCCCCGCTGGAGCAGCTTTTCCGCATGCTTTGGATTGCTTACACACACTAAGATATTCTCCTTCATTAATATCCCCCTTCAACCATTACAAGAAGTGCTTAGTATCATCATATGTTAATGACTCAAAAAAAGTAGTTCACTCTTTGTCTACACGAGAGGGGATTTGATCATTATATATGTCAAAATATAGGGAACCATTCGAAGAAAGTACGGCATAAAATACATTATCCCATTTGGTATTGTGTTTCTTTACCTCACCTTCCAACCAATCCATGGATAGGTTGTGTTCCTCCAGATTCTTTGTGATCACCTTGCCATCCATGATTAGTTTAACAGGTATGATTAAAAACTTTGCATCATAGAGTATAAGTAATTGTTGAGGTAAAGAGGAGGGATATGATGAATGGTTATTATTATACATACTATACAAGGGCACCACAGGATGAAACTTTAATAGAGAATATCTCAAAGGCCATTAATGGAGAATACAGTGCCATTGCCTGTTATGAAAAACTGGCCAAAATGGCACCAGATGAGGAAACGCAGAAAAGGATATCGGAAATAAGAGAAGACGAAATCAAGCACTATAATACGTTCAGCCAAATATATCAATCATTGACTGGGAAACCTGCCACTCCAGAGATATCGGAAGAGTGTCCAGATAATTATCAAGAAGGTTTGGTTGCATCGTTGAAGGATGAACAGGAAACAGTGGATTATTATTTGGATATCGCCGATTCTACGCAAAACCCGTATATTAGGAGAGTCTTCAAGAGGGCTGCTGCAGATGAGCAGAATCATGCAGTTTGGTTCTTGTATTTTTATACCGAAAGTAAGGGATAAACAAACAACCGACTTCTCGAGTGAGAGGTCGGTTGTTTGTTTGGGTAGTAATAGTGTATGAATCCCATAGGAAGTGAATAGCATGAAACATTGTCCTCATAGTGGAGCAATGACGCCCTTAGGAAGGGAAAACCAGTGAACATTGTCCTCATAGGAGAGCAAAGACGCCCGTAGAAGGTGAATACCACCAAACATTGCCCTCATAGGAGAAACTCAATGCCACTCATATCTCATTAATTATAGAAACAATCCCATCAACGTTCCACCAATGGCACCTGTTAATACAATCATCCAAGGCGGAAGCTTCCAGTAGACAAGCATGCTGAACAAAATAGCAGCAAAAGCAAAATCAATTGGTGCTAAAATGGAGCTGGTCCAAATTGGGAAATAAAATGCGGAAATCAAAATCCCAACAACGGCAGCATTCACACCCATTAACCCGGCTTTCACCTTTGAATTGCGACGTAAAGAATCCCAAAACGGTAAAGTTCCAAGAATTAATAAGAAGGCAGGAAGGAAAATAGCGAATGTAGCTAACAAACCGCCTTTCCACCCGTCAATCACAGCACCGATATAAGCGGCAAATGTGAACAATGGACCTGGGACTGCTTGCGCAGCACCGTAACCCGCAAGAAACGCTTCTTCACTGATCCAGCCTGTTGGCACAAATTCGCGTTCAAGTAATGGAAGAACCACATGCCCTCCACCGAATACTAAGGAACCAGAACGATAAAAGCTATCAAACATTGCGACCCAGTTCAACGAGGTTGCTTCCCTTAAAATTGGTAACAAAATTAGTAATCCGAAAAATAGTGATAAACAGATAATTGCTAAGCGCTTAGAAATAGGGAAATCCATGCGGGAGTCATCTTGTGCGACATTTTGTCTAAATATAATAAAACCAATGATAGCGGCAATGATAATAACTCCTACTTGAGAGAATGCAGTTTGCCACAATAACGTAACAACTAGTGCAAATAAGGCTATCGCTTTTCTTTTCAAATCTGGAGTAAGGTTGTTCGCCATTCCTATTATGGCATGCGCAACAACAGCGACTGCGACAATCTTCAGCCCATGAATCCATCCGGCGCTGCCTACATCAAACCCTTGCAGGATAATAGCGAATATGATCAATGCTATTACGGAAGGAAGCGTAAATCCTAAGAAGGAAACAATACCTCCGAGTACCCCAGCACGCATCACGCCAATACCTATTCCGACCTGACTGCTCGCAGGTCCCGGTAAGAACTGACATAGTGCTACCAGGTCAGCGTAGCTTTTTTCGTCCATCCATTTTCTACGGCGAACATACTCCGTATGGAAATAACCGAGATGGGCTACAGGTCCCCCGAAAGAAGTAAGGCCAAGTCTAGTTGACACTATTAAAATTTCTAGCAATGATTTTAATTTGTTAGTTTTCTTCATGTTGATCACCTTCTTTAATTTCTTTAAAAAGTTCATATGCTTTGTTTCTTGCTTCTTTTAAAATGAGGTTGCCTTTTTCTGTAGTGGTATAATTCTTTCTTATCTTACCCTCAACCTTTAGGTCCTCCCTATGCAATAGACCGTCTTTTTCCATCGAATGCAAGATAGGATACAACGTTCCTGCGCTTATAGAGTAACCATGTTCCCGTAATTCTTCTAACATCCATGCACCATAAACGGGATGTTCTTTTGCATGATGGAGAATGTGAATCTGAATGAAACCGAGAAACAATTTTCTAAGTACTCTTTCTTCCAAATGACGTCCTCCTTTGTGATAAGATGGATGTTGTATCGAGTTTACGAAACCCGATATCGGTTTTCGATATTAATATATCACACTTTTTATTATGTCCCAATATGTAACGAAAAACTTTACACAACATTTACAAACTCTATGAAAAGTTGACGTTTTCAGTCTAATGGTCTAATATGAAGGTAATAAAATTACGCTTATTCCAAAGGGGAGTAGCTTTTTCAGCAAAGTCGTCATTACGGGACCATGTCCTCGGCTTTGTTGGCAACAGTACGTTGTTAGCGAGACCTTTGTCAGTTCCATTAGTCTGGCAAAGGTCTGTAGAATACTCAGGGACCTTTCGCCATTACGGTGGAAGGTCTTTTTCTTTTGGAAAAAAATAAGGAGGTCGTATTCATGATTAAGAAATTTATCAAAGCATTAGTATTGAAAAAAGGAGTGACCCTGGCTAAGAAAAAGGTCCTGCCAGTGGTTATGAAAGAAGTTAAAAAACGAATGAAGAAATAGGAGGCGTTCATATGCGTAAAGCAATCATCACATTTGCATTGTTATCATCTATTTTATTAAGTGGTTGTTCTATTTTAGATGAAGTTAATAGTTCCTTGGAATATGTCAATGAGGCTACAGAGCATATAAATACTTGGCAGGACTTTGGGGAGGAAGCACCTCAGATGATCCAAGAAGCAGCAACAGACGCCAATGCTAAGGAAGAATTGGAAACCAGATTAAACGAACTGCTTGTTGAGATAGAGGAGTTTAATGGTACAGAAGCTCCTGCAATTGCAGAAAGTGTCCATCAGCAGATTGTAGAGAAAAATGAACAAATAAAAGGTGTCATTGAAAATGCTATGGTTGACGGGGAAGTGGCACTAGAGAAGCTACAAGATTCAGAGCTATACACACTGATCAATGAAGTAACGACAATGATGAACCTATTGGAAGAATTAGGTTCTTAATGTATGTAAGAGAGTAGGAGATGCCGGATGAGTGGAACTGCAGAGAGGGACAAATCTTATAAACAACTTGCGGAGTCTGTTGTTTTTAAGCGAACTCATAAAAAGGTAGTCGTAGAATCCTTTAATGAGAAGGAACTTACTATAGCCGGGTCTGGTAGAAGTGCGTATGTTTTTAAAGTGAAAAATACAAACAGAGTGCTTAAAGTGTTCTATGCTCCTTTTGAACATTTAGCCAAAAGAGAAGCGAAAATATATGAAAAGTTAAAGGGAATACCCTCCTTCCCTTTGATGCATGCGTCTGGGGAAAACTATATTGTTATCGACTTTATAGAGGGATTTACCCTTTTTGAATGTTTGGTTTTAGGAAAAGATATCGATGAAAAAGTGTTGGATGAAGTAGATCATGCAATTTTATTAGCAAAGAGCAGGGGTCTTAATCCGTCAGATATCCATCTTCATAATATACTAATTACACCAGATGGAAATGTGAAGCTCATTGATGTGGTGCGTTTCGAGCAGGTTAAACAATGTACTCAATGGGATGATTTAAAAAGAGGGTATTATAAATTTTACAAAAAGAAGATATTTCCAAGAAAGATGCCGTCCAAGTTGTTATTGTTGATTGCCTTTTTTTATAAAAGAAACCTATTGAATAGATTTGTCACGTAAGTACGGGCCGTTCCTTTTGAAAAAGGAACGGCTCTTTTTTGTATAAACTGCGATAAAATGAAAAAGGATTCGTCTATAGATATAGAGACTGCAATAAACGGGGGAAGAGGATGTCCAAAAAACAAGTCATTTCGGAATGGTTTTATTTATATAGTGATGATATTTATCAATTTCTATTTTACCGATTGAATTCCAAACATCATGATGTAGAGGATTTAGTTCAGGAAGTGTTTATACGTGCGCTAAACAGCCTGGATCGTTATAAGGGGGAAGCTTCACCTAGAACATGGCTTTATAGCATTGCAAGGAATATTGCTATTGATGCCCACAGAAAAAAGAAACGTGATAAATGGAAGTGGTTGTTGCAGTTTGAACGCGGTAATGTACCGGAGTGTCCTACAAAGGATACCCCAGAAGAACTATTTTTTGTTTCAGAAGAACAAAAGGAATTGCTATCTGCAATAAGGAGTTTAAAGGAGTCCTATCAAGAAGTACTTTTCATGAGAAGCATTAAAGAATTATCAGTACAAGAAACCGCTGCAGCATTGGGATGGACCGAGAATAAAGTACGCTCCACCCTTCACCGTGCAAAAGTGGACCTGCAAAAAAAGTTGGGAGGGAATGTAGTTGAGTAAGGAATTGGATAAAAAGCTTCAAACATTGCCCAAGCCAAAACTAAAAGAGGAAACAAAAGGTGAGTTACATCAAGCCATCATGAATCATAAGGACGGTGCGACGCGTATAAAATGGTTGCCAAAAGTAAAATCGGCCGCATTGCTGACTGTCAGTGTGCTTGCAATAGCATTGTACTCCTTTATCTTGTTCACTGGTAACGAAGGAGAAGCTCCAAGGTCCTCCGTAACGGACGAGGAAAAAAGTTTTGAGAATTACGTTTCTTATATACAATCTATCGAGGTTCATGACCAAATAGATGCTGAAAGGGCATATATCGGCAACAATGGTGCGCTTGGAACATATCACGGTAAAGTGTTACCTGGCAAATACTATGCGAACGGAATGGAATTACAAACAAAAGAAGAGCCGATGGGGATTAGCATGCACTATAAGGTGACAGAAGAGACGTCCGCTACAGGTTTCGAGAAAGAAGTGTTTCATGCTTCCAATCTACCGTGGACCATCTCATTTAATGCAACAGTTTATTTTACATTTTTCCACAATGGAGACTATGTTACATTTGATATTGATTATTATGGAGAAAACAGAGAATACACAATAACCAGACAGCAGATTAAAAAATTATATGGACGTGACGTAAAGGAGTATGCAGATAACCAAGATTTATGGAAGCAAGAAGTTTTGGATAAGACACTTCAAGATGAAAAAAAGGTACAAGATTTTATGGAAGAAATAAGAGTGTCCAATGATAAAAGTTAATAATATTGGATTATTTTCCTTTCTATCCCAAAATATCTATTAATGACCAGAATAAAATAGTACAATAGTTGTATAAACTAACCATACTATTGTAGGGGGTGTTATAGATGGAAGGGAAACCAAATCATTATGATGGCAGTGTCCAGTCTGATTTAAAAGAGAATGCGGCTGGAGTTTTGAATGAGTCATTTGTACTAACTGACGATATGAGAAAAAATATCGGCGGTAATCCATATATCCTACATAATGAAGAATAAGCGAACTTTTTGAAGACTTGTCAGCTATAAAGACAGGTCTTTTTTTATATCGGCAAAACAAATTACTTGCAAAATTGATTTATATTATATATTATTATCTCGAATTAATAATAATTTAATTCAAGACAGTGGGTAAGTTAAGGCTTTTAGTGGCAAACTATAATAAATCAATTCAAACAAAGAGAGGAAAGATACAACATGTCAAAAGTTTTATACATCACAGCACATCCACATGATGACACATTATCCTACAGCATGGCAGTAGGAAAGGCTTTTATTGATACTTACAAAGAGGCTAATCCATCGGATGAAATAGTCCATATAGACCTATACAAGGAACATATCCCGCATATTGATGCAGATGTATTCAGCGGATGGGGTAAATTGCAAACAGGTAAAGGGTTTGAGGAGCTTTCTGAAGAAGAAAAAGGAAAAGTTAGCCGTTTATCCGAGTTAACGGAACAGTTTGTCGGAGCGGACAAATATGTGTTTGTTACTCCGCTTTGGAACTTCTCCTTCCCTCCAGTAATGAAAGCATATTTGGATTCCGTTGCTGTTGCAGGTAAAACGTTCAAGTACACAGCTGAGGGACCTGTTGGATTATTAACAGACAAAAAAGCGATCCATATCCAGGCGCGCGGTGGCATCTATTCAGAAGGTCCAGCTGCTGGTATGGAAATGGGTCATCGTTACTTAACAGTACTTATGCAATTTTTCGGTGTACCATCTTTTGAAGGATTGTTTGTTGAAGGTCATGCAGCAATGCCTGACAAAGCAGAAGAAATCAAATCGGACGCTATTGCGCGTGCGAAAGATAAAGCTCATACATTTTAATGGTGTTAAACCGGGTGGCTGGTAAGCTGCCCGGTGATATTTCAACCAAGTTTTCGGTTTATCAACCAACTCTCCTAATTCCAAATACCTCAAACGACGTTCCCTTCCTTTCAATCTTGGCAAATGCTATAATGTAACGAAAAGAAAATTACATAATCATGGAGGCAATATGCTAACTTTTGAACAAAAACTTGAAATAATACAATCCTTTCCCCAACTAACCAGAAAAGATGTATCCCTTAAACGGGTAAACTTCCAATATGAAGAAAGTAATAGTGATAAAAAAAATGTAGTCTTTCATTTGCATCCAAATGGCAACGGATTTGTTTATGCCAAAGGAGTGAAAGGCTATAAGAAAGATGAAAAAGGAATGGTGAATATTCGTGAGTTTAGTGCGGATGAACTGCATGAGCTTATCAATAAGTCCATTGAATTGCTTGGAAGAGAGTATGAAGTAGAGACAACCACAGAAGATTTTGAAGAAGAACGCTGGGCAAATGATGAAGGCCATTCCTTGCAAGTGGTACTTGAGGATGATATGTGGAACGTGTATGCAGGGAAAAACTTGGACGGAACTTTTCCTTCCTATAATGAAGCAAAGCAATACTTACTGGAAGAGGGATTCCGTAAGCGATATTATTAAATAACAAAAGCTCCCAATGTGTTCTGGGAGCTTTTACTTTATCCGGTAAGCAGGTCTTCGTTTGGATATCTGACTTTAGCGGGTTTTGGTTTCGCTAAGGAGTACGCCAAGGTCAACGGTCCCAGTTTACCTAACAACATGATAAAAACAATGACGCATTTACCGATATCGGTTAGATCTGCGGTAATTCCCATGGATAATCCCACCGTACCAAAAGCTGAAATAACTTCAAATAGCAATAATAGAAATTCTTTTTCTTCTGTTATCGTCAAAATTGATAAAGACCCAAAAATAAACAAAATGCTGATAGTTGAAATAGCAAGAGCTTTTATTACATAATTCTGGTGAATGGAGCGTCTAAATATCACAATTTCATTTTTACTTTTAATAAAGGTATTGACTGCAAGTATAATAATTACGAAAGTCGTTAATTTTATTCCTCCTCCTGTAGAAGTGCTTCCTGCTCCAACAAACATCAAGAGAAGCATCCATAAGATCGAAGCAGTTTCCATTGATCCAATATCAATGGTGTTGAAGCCTGCTGTCCTGGTGGTGACCGCCTGAAAATAGGAAGCCCATAATTTATTAATTAAACTAAAATTTCCTATGGTATCTGGATTGAAGTATTCCAATACAAAGAATATAAACATTGCCAATAAATTGATACCTAAAGTTCCGAATAGCATTATCTTTGTATGAAGTGTCAGCTTGCGAAATTCTTTGGTGTACCAAAGATCCGTAAGTACAGTGAATCCTATCCCACCTATTATGAATAAAAAGGAGATTACTATATTTACAACAGGGTCTCCTACATATTGCATTAAGCTATCTGGCCAAATAGAGAACCCGGCGTTGTTGAATGCCGAAATCGAATGAAAGACGCTATAGTAAAAACCATCCCACCAACCGTACTCAGGAATCCACCGATAAGATAGAAGCAATACTGCAATCCCTTCTATTAGAAAAGAAAATATAATTATTCTCTTTACCAGCAGAATAATTCCGCCTATTGAGGTTTGATTCAGTGCTTGCTGTAATAACAGCCTCTCCTGAAAACCAATTTTTTTCCCAAGCATAATAAAAATGAGAACGGCAAATGTCATAATCCCAATCCCGCCAACTTGTATCAGGAACAAAATGACAATCTGTCCGAACAATGTGAAAACGGTACCTGTATTTACCACTCCTAGTCCTGTTACAGTCATTGCGGAGGTTGCAGTAAAAAGAGCATCAACTAGTGAAATACTTTCAGTTGTTGAAACAGGTAGTTTCAAAAGTAAAGTCCCTAATAATCCGAAAAAAACAAAGACAAGAATCAATAGTTGTGGAGGATTGAGTCTAATAAATGTACGATGCCACATGTTTATATACCAAACTCTTCAAAGCGGTGGATATCTTCATTGCGTCCTAAAATAATCAGTAAGTCTCCTTCTCGAATAATTTCATCTGCAGAAGGAGAGATAATGATATCCCCATCTCTTTGTATACCAATTAATGTACAACCGAAATTTGCTCTTAAATCCAAATCTGTGAGACTTTTATTACTAACTTTTTTTGATGCGAAAAGCTCTGCAATGCTATGATTATTCGACAGTTCAATGTAGTCGAAAATTTTATCTGAAACTACATGATGAGCGACTCGTTTTGCCATATCCCGCTCGGGTTGAATAATTCTGTCTACACCAATTTTCTCCAGTACTTTTTGGTGGTATTTATTGGTGGCTTTTACCCAAACCTGCTTAATTCCCATTTCCTTCAACAACAGACTTGTAAGGATACTTGATTCAATGTCATCCCCCATCGATACTATTGCATGGTCGAAATTCCGAATTCCTAGGGAATTTAAGGTGGCTTCGTCTGTTGCATTGGCCTGAACCGCATGTGTGGCATATTCACATATTTTGTTAATGTTGTCTTCGTCCTTATCTATGGCGAGGACTTCTACTCCCAGTGTGGAGAACTCTTCCACGATGCTGCCTCCGAAACGGCCAAGTCCAATGACAACAAATTGCTTCTTCATGTTTATTCCTTCTCTCTTGAAAAATAGGTGAGGGGGTTGGGTAGAACTCCCTGTTTCCTTTTTAGATAAAACAAAAAGAGACCAATCTTTGCAACTCAAAGAATGGTCTCTTTTTAACAGTCAGACCCTTCTCTCAATACGCTTACGAGGTTAGCTGTCGGGTTAGAGGATGAGAGTCCTCTTCGGCATAAGTACGATTCACCCCAAGATATTCCGGTAGTTGAATATCAATATGGTTCCCCCGCTCTGTAAAGATTAAGCAATAGGTTAAAATGTATGAAATGATGATACTTAATTTACTCCCATTTTTACACTTCGTCAATAGGGAATTTGTAAAAAAGTTGTAAAGCGTTTTCAACCTGAATAGATAGTTAAGCCCGTATACGTCAACTATGGCAGAAAAATGACCATTTCGAAAAATAATTGGGATAGAGAGTGTAAGATAGTACTTTATCAAGATAAAATTGCTATAATTATGTAAAGCACTCTTGGCAAAGGTACTTAATTGCTCTTAAGTGTTCATAATCATCTATAAACATGTATATGGTAGAAATCAGTAGATAAATTTGACTAGGGGCCAGGCAGGGGGAGGGAGCATCCATACACACTCAAAAAATTTGGAGGATATTTACCTTCATACTAGTAGTATGTTCATTAATATGGGTTGTTCAAACAGAGTGGTTTTCCATTTTTAAAAGTGGTGATATCGAACAAATTCAATTGATGTTGGAAGAGGAAATTTATTTCTTATTATTACTAACCTTTTCATTGATGCTAATCCAAAACCTGTTTACACTCATTCCGATTGTAGGAATTGTAGTGATTAATATTGCATTGTTTGGACTTGTCTGCGGATATCTATGGAGTCTTGCAACCAGCATAATCGGTGCAATGGTCGCTTTCATTGTCTTTCGTTATTGGTTCCAATCACTTCTAATCAAGAAGGTGAAAAGATCATATTTAGAAAAGTTGGAGCAGAATGGTTTTTTCTTCGTTTTGTTATTGCGATTGATCCCTTTTATTCCATCTAGTCTAATTAACATAACAGGCGGCGTCAGTTCTATCAGGTTGATCCCCTTTTTGACAGCTACTTTTATAGGGAATGCAATTTACCTATTATTACTTAGCTTCGTAGCTAACGGATTATTATCAGCAGACATGGAGGGCTATGTGTTTGTTGCTTTATTGGTAGCAATACTGCCGAGTATTTATCTGTACCGATACCTTAAACAAAAAACTGGTATAGGAGAAAATCAGAAAAGAAAGATAAGAGGCAGCTAAAAAAACCGGGCAGATTTCGCCCGGTTTTTGTATTAAAGAATTAGAAACATGTATTACTGTTGATTTCCGTTCCAGGCGCTTCGCTTGCCTGTGGGCGGTCCGGGAGCCTCCTCGGCTAGTGCCTGCGGGGTCTCCCCTGTCCCTTCCTCCCGCGGGCGTCTGCGCGCCTTCCACTCCAATCAACAAGGTGATCTCATTAACCTTAAGTTTAATAAAAGAAATTTAATTGAATTGCTGAAAAACCATTAACGATTCTACAACGTAACTTCTAGCTGTGGATTGGAGCAAATGGCGTAGACTCCAGCGGGGGAGTAACGGTAGATTGAGACCCCTGAAGCGTTGTGAGGAGGCTCAAGCACCGTCCCGTGGAAAGCGCAGCCGTTTGCGGAAAGGAACAGCTATTAACCACTAACTACTGTTTTATACTAAAAAGGACCGAGCGGTTTTTCTTATGGTCCTCTGCACATACTATTCGTTCCGTCTAACTTTCCGTTGATAGAATATAAAGATAGGCAGCGGGATGATAATCCATCCAAAACTCTTGATTAAAGTATTCCAGGCCATTTCCCTGTTACGCTCTTTTTCTTGGGAGACAACTGTGTTATATTCGGCAAGCAAATCATCGTCATCCAATTCCGGCTCCAAAATCGGTTTGCCCGACTCATCATATTTTGTCTTATTGGCAATTTTCATCTCCTTGTATTCGCTATAAGTTTGATAATAGCTTGAAGGAGAAACAATATCTGCAATTGCCATAAATGCTGAGACACTTCCTCCGATGGTCATCATTAAGGTCATAAATAAAATTACATAATAATAGACTACACGTATCATACCTGATCTCCTTTCTTGAGAATTGTCCTAATTCTTTTTAAGAACCCCCTGAAATAGAACTACTAATAAGATATTGCAGAAATGAAACTTATAGACTTTCCATCACGTATGTTTAGAAAAGAATGAAGAGGAAAAGGAGGATGTATATGTGGTTATTATTTTTTATACAACTCATGGTGGTACTGATTTTCTTATTAATTGGGTGGGGTATAGTTAAAAAGGAGGCATATGGGCTTATATCAAGCTTTCGATCCCGCCCAAAAGAAGAACAAGAAGAGTTGATTCAAAACGGGTATCCACAAAGAACAGGAAAGTTACTCATCGGAACAGCATTGGCCTTACTGGTATTGCTTCCGTTATTGTTTACTCCATTCCCATATGCGATGGAAGTGCAAATAGGGGCTATGGTTGTCCTGTTGTTGGGCGGATTCATTTACCTTTCCAAATATGAGATACCAAAAAAACGAAAAAAAAGCTACATCATAAGTACATCCGTTGCCGTCGTCACATTCGGTTTTTTATTTGTCATTTTCTTCTTAGGCTTTCAAGAAGCTGAATTAGCGGTGAAAGAGGATACTTTTGTGATAAGTGGTGTTTACGGAGATCAGTGGGACTATGAAAACATCACACAAGTTGAATTGTTGGAGGAAATGCCGGATGTACTGATCCGCACAAACGGGTATGGAATGCAATCACTCTCTAAAGGGCATTTTAAGGTCAAAGGTTACGGAAGCAGCCTGCTGTTTATTTATAAAGGGCATTCTCCTTATTTGTATATAAAAACAAAGGATGATAACATTTTCATTAACTCAAAAGATGCACAACAAACAAAAGATTGGTATCATCAATTAATAGAGCAGTCAGGTAAAGTGGAATAGTATTTATATCTTTTATTTTCCAAGAAGGGAACATTAGATTATGACCTATTTATTATTGGTTGTCGGATTTGCATTGTTAATCAAAGGAGCGGATTGGTTTGTAGATGGTGCTTCTAGCATTGCCAAAATCCTCCGTATCTCCCCGTTGTTGATTGGATTGACCATTGTAGCATTTGGAACAAGTTCACCGGAAGCGACAGTAAGTATTCTGGCAGCCTTAGATGGAAGTGCAGAAGTTTCACTGGGAAATGTTATTGGTAGTAATATCTTTAATATTACCCTTGTCGTCGGACTAACTGCTTTACTGAATCCATTGAAGGTGGAAAGCGAGACAATCAGAAAGGAGATACCTTTCACCTTACTAGGAAGTGCTGTACTGCTTGTGTTGATCAGTGATATTGCACTGCAAGGTTTCTCAGAAAACCTACTTACCAGAAGCGATGGATTAATATTTTTATTGATTTTCGCTGTGTTTATGTATTATATTTTTGAAGTTGCAAGAAATAATCGTGATAAGATCCCTGTGGAAGAAACGTCAGAGAAAGCAACCTGGGGGAAGAATATTTTTCGTGCAATAATTGGACTTGCTGCCATCATATTTGGTGGAGAATTAGTAGTAAGAAATAGTACGGAGATTGCTGTATCATTGGGTATGAGTGAAACACTTGTCGGATTGACTATTGTAGCGATTGGAACCTCCTTGCCAGAACTTGTTACATCTATAATGGCAGCCATCAAGAAACAAAGTGAAATCGCCCTTGGTAATATCGTAGGAAGTAATATTTTCAATATTTTATTTGTATTAGGAACGTCCTCACTAATAACTCCACTTCCTGTTAACAGCAAAATTTTTGTGGATATCGGACTGTTAGTGGGTTTAACGGTGATTCTCTTAGTGTTTTCAAGAACAAATTTCCGGATTGGGAAAATCGAAGGAACCTTTCTGGCAGTAGCATACATTTTATATTTGGTGTTTATTATTATAAGAAATTGAGGTTTAACTGGTATGGAAGAAATTTTGGTTTTATTGAAGTATATTTTCTTGGGGATTTTTCAGGGGATTACAGAACCTATCCCTGTATCTTCGAGTGGTCATGTAATGATTTTGCAAAATCTTATGGGTATGGAGTTAGAAGGTTTAACATTTGAAATCGTTGTTAATGCAGCATCCTTAATTGCTATACTTATCATTTATCGTGAATCCATAACAAGGCTCTTCTTTGGTGCATTAAGATTTGTGGCAAAAAAAGATAGAGAAGATAAAGCTGATTTCATGTTTGTTATCTATCTTATTGTTGGTACAATTCCAGCCGGAGTAATTGGCGTGGTATATGGTGATGTAATATCGGATGCTTTGGAAAATATTAAAGTAATCGGTGTTACGTTGATTGTGACAGGAATTGCACTTTGGTTGATTCGTAACCTTAGAGGAAGAAAGAATGATGCGGAACTATCATTCAAAGACGCAGTCATTATAGGGTTTGCTCAGGCTGTTGCATTAATCCCCGGAATAAGCCGTTCTGGTGCAACGATTGTTGCCGCAATGGCCCGTGGAATGAAACAAGAAACAGCATTGAGATTTTCTTTCCTTCTTTTTATCCCTGTCAGTGTGGGGAGTATTTTGTTGGCTATAAAAGATTTAATCGGAATGGATAACTTAAATGAAATCCTTTTGCCTTATTCTTTGGCATTTATTGCTTCTCTTATCGCTTCTTATTTCTCCTTAAAATGGTTCATGGGGATTATGGCGAGAGGTAATTTGAAATATTTTTCCATCTATTGTTTTGTTGTGGGGACATTAGTCATTCTATTTCTATAAGAAAATCACCGCTTTCGAGCGGTGATTTTTTTGTAGGAGCATATTTTTAAAATGTTACATATATATATGTTATAATGAAGTTAAGTAACATTAAGGTGGGAATTCTATGGAATATGTTGAAGCGTTAAAAGATCGCAAGTTCATTCTTGAAATCAAAGAATACTTAAAAAACTACTCCTTAAGAGATTACTTGTTTTTTGTAATGGGAATCAACATGGGCCTTAGACTGAGTGAACTTCTGCATGTAAAAGTGGAAGGTGTGACAGTTGATGGAAAAGTAAATGACTTTTATCTATTGGAAAATGGTCATTTTATTTATATGAATAAACATGTCAGGCAAGCCATAGCGGAGTATCTTCACAAAAGAAGCCTTGAATCAGAGGATTACCTATTTAAATCCCAAAAGTGCAATGCACCTATTACAAGGCAGCAGGCTTACCGAATTATTAATAAAGCAGCGAAAGAAGTAGGCGTTCCTGGAAAGGTGGGGACTCATACTTTGCGAAAAACCTTCGGCTATCATGCATATAGAAGCGGTGTTGCTGTTTCTCTTCTTCAAAAACACTTTAACCACACTTCACCTTCAGAAACACTCCGTTATCTTGGAATAGACAAGTATGAAAAAATACCTGTAAGAATTGATGTCAATTTATAAGGGGGGATAAGATGTTACAAGGAGCATTTAATGTTGATTATTTTATTTTGCTTACCGCATTTCTTCTAATTGTTGGAGTTATTACCACGAAATTCTCGGCAAGACTAGGTGTTCCTGCGTTGGTATTGTTCATTGTTATTGGGATGATGGCAGGTAGTGATGGCCTTGGTTTCATCTATTTTGATAATGTAAAGTATGCGCAATTAATTGGTATCTTTGCACTTGTCATCATCCTTTTTGAGGGTGGTTTGCAAACAAAATGGGGAACGGTGCGCAAGGTTATCAAACCTTCTTTATCATTAGCTACGTTTGGAGTGATTCTGACTTCAGCATTGGTGGCCGTATCTGCCAAGCTTATTTTGGATGTATCCTGGTTAGAAGCCTTCCTGTTTGGAGCCATTGTTGGGTCTACAGATGCAGCGGCAGTATTTGCCGTGTTGAAAGGTCAGAACATTAAAGCGCGGATGGGAGCGACCCTAGAGGCAGAATCCGGTACGAATGATCCGATGGCAGTGTTTTTGACATTATCTTTTATTGAATTGCTTACTGCCTCTAATCCTAGTTACATAGGATTTATCGGAAATTTCTTCTGGCAGATGGGAATTGGTTTATTATTGGGGTTAGGTCTTGGAAAGTTGGCTTCCTATTCCATAAATAAAATTAATCTAGACTCCTCTGGATTATATCCTGTATTTGCGATGGCATTCGCGCTCTTAACATATAGTATCGCTGCATTAATAGGGGCAAGTGGGCTATTGGCAGTGTATGTGGCAGCCTTAATAATTGGTAACAATGAACTTACCTATCGCCAGTCCATTTTCCGATTTAATGAAGGATTTGCATGGATGATGCAAATCTTGATGTTTATCATATTAGGTTTATTGGTGTTCCCGGGACAATTGTTCCAATGGGATATCATGCTCAAAGGCTTATTATTATCGGTGATTTTGATTGTCGTAGCTAGGCCGATAGCGGTATTCCTCTCCACAATAGGCATGGATTTCAGTGTGAAAGAAAAGGTATTCTTATCATGGGCAGGCCTGCGTGGTGCAGTACCGATCGTTCTTGCTACATTCCCTATGATTGCGGGCATTCCAAATGCTCAACTGTTCTTCAATGTAGTCTTCTTCGTTGTATTGACGTCAACTCTTGTTCAAGGATCAACGATAACCATGCTCGCAAGAAAACTAAATCTTACGGGCCCTAAGAAAATAGCACCTATTCATTCTTTAGAGCTAGTTTCGATTGGAAAAGCAAATGCTGAGATTATAGAGTTTCAGGTGGAAGAGGATTTGGATATGGTAGGGAAAACTCTTGCTGAGTTAGAATTTCCTGATAAAACGCTTATCAATGCCATAATTAGAGCAGGGATCCTTGTCACTCCGTCGGGTGATACAATAATCAGGGATAAGGATTTCTTGTATATACTTACCTCCAGAACGAGTAAACTTGCTTTAGAGGAGTTCTTGAAGAAAAAGAAAGAAGTAACGGAACCTCATGAGGATGATGAGGCAGACAGTGGTAAAGAGTGTTCGAATGAGGATATAAAAGAAACCGTTTAAAAACTAGGATAACCGCTATGGTTATCCTAGTTTTTTTCTAAAATCGATCGGCAAATTTTTTCCGTAATAAACTTTAGAATATAGGCTATCAGTATGTAAAGTGGCACAGATATAAATTCATTCCAGTGAAAAGGGATATACAAGCCCAACTTTTCGGCAACAGGTTCTGCTACCAATGAAGCACCTATAGCCAATACAATATTGGCATAAAGAAAACCTTTGCCTTCCTGAAAATATTGATAAAGGAGCATATAGGTAATAGGGATGAGGCAATAGTCAAATACATAGGATTTAGGCAAAAAAGGACTGAGGTTGTATGTGTATCCCCAAAGACCAAGCTCATAGCCTAAACCATCCAGGTTGGATGCAACTATGATCCATAGCAGTCCATAAATGGTGATTCTCGGAAGGTGCTTTGTTTTTTTAAGTTTCGAGAATATTGTCCAGAAAATAATAAATATCGCAACCATACTCCACCATTGCCAGGAGAATACTACATGTTCTAGCCAAAAATTTAGATGGGACTTTACCGAAGACTGGTTTTTAGTATAGATTTCTATATATTGCTGCTTTATGTACATAAAAAGCCTGCTCTCAAAATATAGGATAATCCTAGTTTTTCTAATCTAATGAAAATGATACATGAAGCACGTAAAAGAACAAGAACCGGAATTAGCTCCCGGTTCTTGTTCTTTTATATTTTATGAGGCAACCTGACGTTTAATGGAAACTTTTTGTTCTGCCTTTGTGACAGTGCTTGAGGCACGTTGATACGCACAATATACTAAGAACACAGCGATTAATACATAACCCATTGCAAAGTCAGGAGCAGCGTTCAAAGCAAGCTTAGGTGCATGCATGAATCCGACGAAAGATAAAAAGGCACCAATTAAAGCAAAATAAGAAGCACGGCGGTAGTCTTGATCAATGATATAGACAGTGATTGCACCAAGTACAATTGCTGTAAACATAGCGCCCTGGCCAAGAGGGACAATTCCTTCTGAAATACCCGAAACCACTTCGCCTGCACTGTTATTGAAACGAGTCATTACATAGTTAGCGAAATAAGGCAGCATGGCAATCGCAACTGCTGGGAAGTATTTTTTGTCATTGGACCCAAAGGCTGTTGCGACCATCGATATTCCCACAAATACAAGTATTGGGGCTACGGCAGCAAGAGGAATGATGGCAGCAAGAGCGGCAATAACGCCTGTCATGGCAGCTATACCGAAAACAATTGCATTCAGTATGCTATATCCTCTACCTGCACCCATCCATTTCGAACCGACTGTAGCAATATAGACCGTAGTAGGGAAAAGGCCACCGAAAACAGCTCCTATCATCGTTCCCACCCCATCCACAGCCTGACATTCACGAACATCATAAGAGTCCCCTTCAGCAGACATGGCATCAACGTTATTCATCGTTTCAATGGCATTATAAAGTGTGATTGGAAGGATGATGGCCAATAATCCAATAAGTGTCCCAAACAAATAAGTCATTCCCTCAAATGCAGCCAAAGAGGGCAAGATAGGATAAAAGCCGATATTGCTCAAGCCATCAGCAATTTGGCCAGGAGATTGATAGCCTAAAGTGAAAGCTAAAACAGTCCCAATCAAAACCGCAAACAGAGAAGAAGGGATGTTAAAAGGCATTGCCATTTTCCCAACGACCCCAGCAATGATAATCACTAAAGCAACTAACCCTACAACTGGGATGGAAAAAGTATTAAAAAGCATTTCTCCAGCGATAAAAGTAAGGGCAACCCCTGCAAGTGCTCCAAGCATAGCAGCACGCGGCAAATGATTTCGTACCCAATTGCCGGTAAAGCTTACAAGGGTTTCAATCAATCCGCTCAAAAACGCAGCCGCAACGGCAATTTTCCATGCAAGTTCCGGATTTCCAGTCAATGCGTTAGCGGGAGCTAGTACACCAAATAAGAAAACGAACATAACAGGAGTACTGATCCCATAGGAGAGGGCAGTGACATTTGTTCTTCCTTCTTTTTGTGCCAGGCGATTGGCCATAAATGCGTAATAAAGGTTACCGACCATTACAGCAACCGCAGCGCCGGGGATTACTTTACCAAACACGATGCTAGCAGGAAAACCCATACCAAGCATGGTTACTGCAATAATAACGAAGTTTGCTAAATTATTTTGAAAAAGTGCGAAAAAAGCATCCGTATCTTCTTTTTTATACCAAGGATAGTTAACAGTCGTTGTTTTCATAGGATGACCTCCATTTTCTTAGTTTGTAACAGTGACAGCTTCTTCCACAAAGGTTATTTTTTCGTTTTGAAGGGACTGGATTCTTGCGAGGGACTCCACACGATAACCTTTATCCTCTAATATCTGTCTCCCAGGCTGGAAGGTTTTTTCAATTACAATGCCAATTCCGGCAACCGTAGCACCTGCCTGCGTTACTACATCAATCAAACCTTGTGCCGCCTGCCCGTTTGCTAGGAAATCATCAATAATTAGTACTCTATCGTTTTCCTGTAAAAATTCTTTTGCAACTGTGATTTCACTTGCTTCTTGTTTAGTAAAGGAGAACACTTCACTTGTATAGACATTGTCTTTTAGTGTCAGAGATTTTTTCTTCCTTGCAAAAACCAGTGGAACATTAAGCGTGTGTGCCGCAAAAAAACTTGGGGCAATACCGGAAGATTCAATCGTGACCACTTTATTGATGTTGGCGTCTGCAAAGCGATTTGCAAACTCTTTACCAATCTCAATCATCAATCCAGTATCCACCTGGTGATTTAAAAATGTATTAACTTTTAGAACACCGTTTGGTAAGACTGTTCCTTTATCAAGAATCGTTTGCTGTAGTAGTTTCATGTATGTTCCTCCTCTTGAAAATAAAAAATCCCGAAAGTCATAAGTGGCACAAGATCTACAAGTGACCACTTTAAACTTCCGGGAATGCAAATAATCGACTTAGGCTAAACCTAAGTACGGAAAAATTAAAGTATCACTCGTAGTCAAGCCATTTACGGTAGCTTGGTAGAGACTTGTAGGCCATATTCCCACTATTATACGAGTTAGTTATTTTATTGTTTGGATTATGAGGTGATTATAAAGGAAAAAAGACAGTTTGAAAAGGCTTTTTGAATAAAAACACGAATAAAAATCTAAATAATTCAAAATGAATTCGGAAAAAACCTACAAAATCCATTATTTCTAGTTGTAATCTATGAAAGTGTTCACCTCAAATGATAAATGATTGCACAAAATTCCAATCCACTTTCCCAATAGCCTTCTATGAATAGTTGCCTTAAAATGGAATCAGGACTATGGAACTATATTTTCTTTATTTTTATGTTTGCAGTAATGAAACGGGAGGTAAGGAGATTGAAGAGAATACTTATGCTCATTTCATTGTCAGGTTTAGTAGTGCTCGTTGGTTATTCAATCTATGAATATACCAGTTTTACGATAGTCAATTCGGAAAGAGGCATCACAGATTTTATTCAAGAACATTTAGGAGAACAAGAGAAAACGCCTTTGTTATTGGAAACGTATTCAATAGAATATACCAATAAAGTGGTGGCTACTTTTGAACATAATGAAAATGAATTGGTTGCCGTTCTATTTCAACAAGGTGTATATGGAAGATTGAAACCTGAAAAAGTATTGCTCAATCGTTCCTTTTATTCTGAAATTATAGAAACCAATAAAGGAACTATTGTACTTTTCATTGGAGAAAATAAACAAACATCCATAAAGACGATTGAAACGGATATCGTTAGCGGTGGGGAGAGAGTGAAGGTAGCTATCCCTCCTCAAAAATATTTCTCACAGATCAAGGAAATGGATCAAGTTTCAAAAATTGATTCAAAACCTAACTATATTTACCGAACATTGAAGGGAGCCATTTCAAGTGCCGTAGATAATATGGAGGGGATGGAGCTGATGTTCGTGGACGAAGAACATCATTCCTTTTTGATCTATTCAAAAGAGAATTCATTGTTAAAAACGATTCTTGGCGTCTACCATAATAACGATCATGGCTTTCAAGTAACCCGGATGGAGAAACCTAACTTCTATCAGATGGAAGAAGAAAAAAATTTCTGCTTTGAAGAAAAGACTGTGAAAGTAGACACTATTGAGCATACATATATTCATGGATTGGTACCAGAAAAAGAAGAGGTTAATAAAGTGGTTCTTGAAGTGCAAAGAAAAGAGGAAGTAATTTATCAGATTTCAAGCAATGTGGTCTCCAATCAATTCCTTCTGCATATTTCATCCCCGGAGCTCCTGGAAGGGGATGAAAAGGTCATTAAAAGGTTTCATTTGTATGATAAAGAAGGGAAGTATATACGTACAGAGTTAAAAGCTAGCTAACAAGCTGGTTCTTTTACTGAAAGCGGTCTAACTTTTTATAAGTTCATCAGTTGTGGAAATATGTTTATAAACGGAGATGTTTTGAAGGATACTGACCACCATGAGTATGAACATCATCCAAAAATATCCCATGTCTTGAATGACAAATGCAATAACGGATGCCACAAGCATAAGAAAGCTTGCCATAATACTTATCACAAAAACAATTTTACTCAGACTCAACGGTACATCTCCTCCTTAACTATAGAAGTATAACATAATATTTAGTATCCGGTATCTTTATACCCACGATTAGAGATATGTATGTGTGTAATTATACAATAAAATTGGTAAAATCATCATTACAGTTATGTAAAATCTTCGCAAAACGAAGTTTCTACCAATAGGACGATACGTCCATGGAAAAGGTTCCGTATCTTGAGTTACTAAAAGATAAAAATGAAAGATAAAACATCCTATCTTTCATTTATCTTTATTAGCTTATGAACGTCTTTTAATACCTCTTCTTCAATCTCATGGCGGACCCATCCTATATGCGGTGCAAAGGCAGAGTTTCCTTTGCGCAAAATATTCCCATCTTTGTCCTTTTCTTCAAAATCAATAATGATGCAATCTTTGAATGTCTTTGCAGGAGTCTTAATCTCCTCGTCAACTGTTCGAATATGATAGGTAATCTCAAGATCAAAATCCTCGATTTTCTCTGTCCAAGTATTGCTCGCTTCCAATGGATAGGCTATTATTTTTGTTTTTGGAAACTTCTTTATATCTTCAGCATTCCAATCGGAAGGAAATTCTTCAGAGAATACAATATATCCGTAGATCCCATCTTTCGTTTCTTCATAGAAATTACTTGTTTCTGAAATTTCAGAGGAAGATTCAGCAGCCTCCAGGTCCACTATGGTTCTTACTTCCACGATTTTGCTGTCAGGAACCTGGCTATATTGTACTCTGTAGTCTGTATGTCCTTTTTCCTCGATATAGCGACGGAAGGAATAATCTCCTGAAGTTGGTAATAACGGAGCGGGTTCTTTTACCTTTGCTTGCCCCCCTTCGCTATCTGTTCCGCACCCAGCGGAAAATAAGGTGCAAAGCGCAATAAAAAGAATAATAAATACATTTCTCAAGTCAACTCCTCCTTAAACGGTTAAAGTTGAAGATAGTGTACCCATTATTCCAATTTTTAGTTAGGCATCCCGAGCATTTCTAAAAATGGTGCAAAATCTTCACTGAAATAGTAAAACATAGGCTGATCTTTCTCGTTGAAGATTAGCATATATGGCTTTTCGGCATCTGGAAAGATAAAAATGACTTGAGTCACCGGTTGATTTAATACTTTCGTTTCAATATCTTGAGCAGGTTCAAAGATTACCTTAACCATAAACCCTGTTTTGGGAGTAGGGTTAAGGTTTGGAAAGAGAGAATCTGCACTTTTTACAAGCTTTAGCGCTTCTTCCTTGTTTTTGTCTTCCATAGGGATAGATTTAGTTACCTTTCCTTGTGTAACATCAAAAACTTCTATTTGAGGGGGCTGTGCTGAAAAGGTCATCATGGGAAAAGCTCCAAAAAAGAACACAAAAAGGATAAGAAACTTCTTCATTTAAATCACCTCTCTTGTAGTATGAAACAAAAGAAGTGAAATCATGAGAAACTTTAATCTTCGTGTCCTAGAAACCGATAACCGATATATATGATTAATACGCTGCCTAAAGTAATCAAAATCAAATCATAACCGACGCAAGAAGATTGTAGACAAAGTTCCCCCATAAATATCCTCCCAAGTACAATTTTTAATTAATATGAAAAAGATGTTGAATTTATGCTTTGTCAGTGCCGCTAGAAAGCAATTAAGTAAGTAAGCGGTTACATTTTTTCTAATTTAAAAGTCGAACGGCCTATGTTCGACTTTCTTGTTTATTCCACTTTTTCTTTTTCGTCTTGAATCTTTTCTTTCAATAACGTTACAGCCTCGTCCTTGTCATAGGTGAACAGAATCATATCGTTGGTAAGGTATCCTGTATATTCAAACACTATATAAGCAGGTGTATTTTCAATATTGTAATCTGGATACTTCTCCGTTGCCTCATCTAACCCTATGACCACATCACTGTCGTTAAGGATGATATCAATATCTTCAATTTCTGACAGTGACTCATCTTCTTTTTGCTCTACAACTTCAATATAAGAAAAACGATCTGGAATGTGTGTAGGCATTCCACAGGCTGTTAGAAAAAGGAGGAATAAGGATAGAATAAAGATTTTCTTCATTTATCAGCACCTCCACCATTTACTATTCGACATAATTAGTGAAAACCCTTTTCTGATTTTAGTGCTTTTCGTGGACGTGCCTTCATACATTGTTAGGGACAACTCTCTTACTAATGAGGTGAGGATATGGAGGAATTTTTTTTATCTGTTTTTGAATTTTTCACCACATTGGGGGTTTGGGGAATTACTCTCGGTTTAATGGTGGAAGTGATTCCAAGTGAAATCGTCCTTGGATATGGTGGTTATTTAATTTCGATTGGTGAGATCGGCTTTATGGGTGCATTGCTTGCAGGTGTGTTTGGAGGGACGTTGGCTCAGCTTTTTTTATATTGGGCAGGAAGTATTGGCGGCAGACCATTTCTTGAAAAGTATGGAAAGTACATATTAATTCAGGCGAAGCATTTAGATATTTCGGAAAAGTGGTTTCAAAACTATGGTCCGATTGTCATTTTTACAGCTAGATTTATTCCAGTGGTGAGGCATGCCATTTCCATTCCCGCTGGAATAGCCAAGATGAAGTTTATGCCTTTTCTTTTATATACCGTTGCAGCGGTCATTCCATGGACCATTTTGTTTTTATATATCGGACTACAACTAGGTGAAAATTGGCGGGAAATCAAACATGCCGCACAACCGCTGATCATTCCACTGATGATATTGATTGTATTGGGTGCCATTACTTATTTTGTATTCGACAGAAAAAGGACGGAATAGGAAGGAGGAGAGGGCATGTCCAAGATTGAAGCATTCCTGTTGGGGATTATCCAAGGCTTAACAGAATTTTTGCCTATTTCAAGCACGGGTCACTTATATTTGGGAAGGAATCTTTTTGGTTTGCAGGAAGCGGGGTTGTTACTGGATACCATGCTTCACTTTGGTACTTTGATAGCGGTGCTATATTTTTACCGAGAAGAATTCATTAAAATTATTCGCAATCCATTTCATAAATTATCTTTTCTGTTGGTTATAGGGACCATTCCAGCAGTGATCATTGGACTTGCATTTAAAGACTATTTTGAGGAAATCTCCAAAACAGGCGTTACGATTGGCTGGGAGTTTCTCATTACAGGTGCCTTTCTTTGGTTTGCGGACTCCATTAAAAAGGGAGCCAGAAAGATGGAGGATATTACTTGGAAGGACGCATTGTTTATCGGTTCTTTTCAAGCTGTAGCGATATTCCCGGCCATTTCTAGGTCTGGATTGACCATTGTTGCTGGTTTGTTTCGTAAATTGGATAGGGAAACAGCGGCATATTTTTCTTTCTTGCTCTCAACACCAGCCATTGCGGGGGCAGTGTTTCTGCAAACAGTTGAAGTGGCACAGGTTGGCAGGGAGGATATTTCATTATTTTCATTGATTATTGGAATTTTAGCATCCTGTTTCTTTGGGTATATTGCTGTGAAGTGGATGATTAACTATTTGAAAAAGCATTCACTTCGTATGTTTGCAATTTATGTGTGGATTCTGGGGATTGTAATTTTGGCTCTTCAATATTTTGGGTTGTTTTAACCAAGGTAAGGCAGCATACCTAAAAGGTACACTGCCTTTCTTATGAAAATCAGAATGTATATAATCCTGTTGATTTCCGTTCCAGGCGCTTCGCTTGCCTGCGGGCGGTCCGTGAGCCTCCTCACTCCGTTGCGGGGTCTCACCTGTCCCTTCCTCCTGCGGGCGTCTGCGCGCCTTCCACTCCAATCAACTAAGGTATTTCATTCACCAATAGTTATTATTATTCTTTATAACTCGTCAAATCCGTTGTCGACTACATTTACTTTTGTGTATTGCCTGGATTTTTGCTCGAAGAAGTCGGATTTTCCGAGGTCTACGTCTTCGTATGCTTTTATCCATTTTAAAGGATTTGTACGATAGCCTTCAAACGGACGCTTGAAACCAAGTTGATGGGCTCTTACGTTGGCATAAAACTTGATGTAAGCTTCCACATCGTCCAGTTCGATTCCAGTAAATTGATCTCCGATTATATGTCTTGCCCAATCTATTTCTAGTGCTGCTGCTTGTTGTATCGTCTCTTCCACAAATAGCTCCAGTTCATCTGTATTATGTTCTGGATATTCTAATAGGATTTCCTTAAATATCTTAACGAACAAATCTACATGTATCTGTTCGTCTCTGTTAATGTAGTTAATCATCGTGCTGGAAGAGACCATCTTTTGGTTTCTTGCCAGGTGATAAAAAAATGCAAAACCCGAATAAAAGAAAAGACCTTCTAATAGTACATCATATACGATGGATTTCAGCAGGTTTTCAACAGACGGGTTTTCTGCAAATGCTTTGTATCCATCTGCTATAAAATCATTTCTTTTTCTGAGGATTGGTTCTGTTCTCCAGTATTCAAAAACTTCTTCTTGCTTTTTACGCGGCACAAGACTTGATAGAACATAGGAGTAAGAATGATTATGAATCACTTCTTGCTGGGCTAGCATGATCATTAGTGCGTTTAAGCTCGAATCGGTCAGATAGTCTGCCACTTTTCCCGCATAATCAGTTTGAATACTGTCAAGTAGTGCAAGAAGTCCAATTATCTTCAAAAAGGCATCCTGTTCATGTGCGGAGAGGTGAGGAAACTGCTTGATATCCTGAGACATATTTATTTCAAAAGGAGACCAAAAGTTGGCAAGCATTTTTTTATATTTAGGATAAGCCCATGAAAAGGCGACATCGTCCCAATTAAGTACATTGGAGCTATTTCCATTTATGATTTTGGTGGATCTATTGGGTGCATCCACATCCATTAAGGTGCGTGTTTTCAGGAAAGTATTCATTTGTTTGCCTCCTTCTTTTGCTGGATTTGTTTATTAATGAAAGATTTGCTTAACTGGAACATGAATCACATTCTTCTAACTCAGTGGATGTCGACCGGACATAGTAGGTTGTTTTCAACCTTTGTTTCCATGCGTCAAGATGCAGTTCAAGTAGCGCTTTTGCCTTGACGGTATTGGTAACATAAAGATTGAAGGAAATGGCCTGATCGATGTGCTTTTGTCTAGCCGCATTTTGGGCGATGCTCCAATGCTGGTTAATATGATAGGCAGATTTATAGAACCAGGTTGTTTCCGGATTCAAATCAGGTGCGGTTACCGGTATTTTGTAATCCTTCTTTTCTTCCGAATATATCTTGAGAAAGACCGGGTCGATGCTTGCCGTGCTGCCGGCAATGATTGATGTAGTCGCATTTGGTGCAACTGCCAGCAGATAACCGTTTCGAATACCGTGATTGGCAACTTGGTTTTGAAGTGTATGCCAATCCAAAGTAGATCCTGTCCCGTAATTTCTTTTATGAAAATATTCACCCGTCTGCCAATCAGAGCCTTCAAAAGCTGGATAGGATCCTTTCTCTTTAGCTAGAGTGGAACTAGCTTGGATCGTGTAATACGCAATCCTTTCATACAATTCATCTGCATAGTGGACGGCTTCATCTGACTCCCATTTTATTCCTTCTAATGCGAGTAAGTGGTGCCAACCGAATGTCCCCAACCCGACGGCACGATATTTTTCATTGGTAATCCTGGCTTGCAGTACTGGTATTTCATTTAAATCTATTACATTATCAAGCATCCGAACCTGTATGGGAATAAGGCGCTCCAATTGTCCCTCTTTTATAGTACGAGCAAGGTTGATGGAGGATAGATTACATACTACGAAGTCGCCTGGCGTTTTAACAGTTATGATACTGCCGTCCTTTACATATTGCGTTTTCGTCAAGGTGGAACTTTGATTTTGTGTAATTTCTGTACATAAATTGGTGCAATAGATCATCCCTTTATGATGATTGGGGTTCATCCTATTTACCTCATCACGATAAAACATAAAAGGGCTGCCGGTTTCTAACTGACCTCTCATGATTGCTTTCATAATTTCTATCGCCGGAACTTTTTCTTTTGGGAGATCAGGATGACGGACGCATTCTTTATATTTATCACGGAAGCTGCCCGAACCTATCTTTTCATCAAAATGATCTTCCAATGAATAGCCCATAGTTTGTCTGACTTCATGAGGGTCGAATAAATACCAGTCTCCTCTGTTTTCCACCTGCTCCATGAAAATATCCGGTATACATACTCCATTGAAGAGGTCATGTGTACGCATGCGTTCATCCCCGTTGTTCAGCTTGCTGTCGAGAAAAGAAAAAATATCTTTATGCCAAACATCCAAATAGACTGAAATGGCTCCTTTTCGCTGTCCGAGCTGGTCGACACTTACTGCTGTATTGTTCAGTTGCTTCATCCACGGAATCACCCCGCTTGAGACCCCTTTAAATCCACGGATATCACTGCCACGACTGCGAATCTTTCCGAGATATACGCCAAGGCCTCCGCCGGATTTTGAGAGGTTTGCAATGTCTGTATTGCTGTCAAATATTCCTTGCAGGCTGTCATCCACTGTATCAATGAAGCAGCTGGACAGTTGTCCGTATGTTTTTCCAGCATTAGCAAATGTCGGGGTGGCAACGGTCATATACAAATTACTTAATGCCCAATAAGCTTCTTTCACGTAAAGAATCCGGTTGTGTTCTTCCTTTTGCATAAGTATCATGGCAATAATCATGAACCGTTCTTGAGGCAACTCCATCAAACGTTTGCCATGATCGCGTGTTAAATAGCGGTCTGTTAACGTTTTAAGACCAATATAGGTGAACAGATGATCTTTTTCCGGGTTGATGACAGTTTCCAGTTCTTTGATTTCTTCAGGAGTGTACGCATTTAAAATTTGAGTTTGATAGATACCTTGTTCCGTTAAGCTTTCAATTAATCGTAAAAAATCGGTGTAGGGCTTTTGGATGTTTCTGTTTTGACAGACCTGCTGCTGCAGATTTTGTGATAGGAGCCTTGATGCAACAAAGGTCCAGTCAGGTGCTAGTTCGTCCACATGGCTGAGAGCTTCTAGGATTAGCTGGTTTGTAAGTTCATGTAGATTAGGATCATGGAGAAATTTATCGATGATCTTAGTGGCTTTTTGTATAAAAAGGTCCGTTTCTAGTTTGGGAAACTGTGATAAAACCGTTTCTAAATGTCTATGGTAATCATGAATGCGTGGTACACTCTCGCTATTATCTGTCTTGGTATGTACGGTCATTTCGTCCACTCTCCACTTCGTTTATATATGTTGCTTGTAAAATAAAAAAATCCACTCAGTAGCTGAGTGGATCAAACGATCATAGAAGGGGAAAGGATTGCAGGGAGGTGGCCTGTCTGTGAAAGGGTTGATGAGATGAATCAGCAACCGTCCAAAAAGCACCTGTCATGCCATTACCAAGTTCTATGTATCGTTTCATCTTCTCAACTCCCGAAGAAAGAGAAACTAAATCGGTAAAGGCAGGTCTCCTGACTTGTGCTTCTTCCCATTTTGAACCTTCCCATATAAGAGCCGTTAAGCATTCATATACAGTGGTTTCTCAAAATTGTCTGCACTTACAGTTGCGGGGACAGTCCCGGATTTTCACCGGATTCCCTATTAAGTCTATAATAGACACCTTCATCGAATAACTAGCATAAATACTATATGTAGTTTCATTTCATTGTTTTTATTCTATATGTGGTATTTATTCGAATGATAGTACTATCATAAATGAAACACACACAAATGGCAAGACATTTTATGGAGGGTTCGACGTGAAGGCGAAAACTCCTGCCGGGGTCTGACCCCGGCAGGAGTTTTTTCATTGTTCCTGTAATATTTGCTCAATAGATCCGCTGATTTGAATGTCCCTTAGGATGAGGCCGGAGTGGATGAATTGTAGGCTAAGTTCCGGGCGCAGGCCAGTTATGATTGGGGTGATGCCGATCAGCTTTAGAGAGCGGATGAGTAGGTCCATAGTGTGCAGGACGGTTTCGTCCAGGCGGTACACACCGGAAAAATCAATGATCAGGTTGGAAATAGAAAGATTTTTACTTTTCTCTAATGTTTCCTCGATCAAAATTCCTGCACGAATCTCATCAATTTCCCCGACAAGGGGCAGCACTCCCATTCCTTTCTGCAGTGGGACTATTGGAATGGACAGTCTTATATAAGATGCTTTTGTTTCTAACATTTTCTGCTCAGTAGCGATGGAGAAGGCATGACTAAAACCATAAACGATAATATTGAAGATTTCATCTATTAAAATGAAAATATCTGTAATCTGGTTCATATGCATTCCTTCTTCAACGCCTTTACGTTGAATGAATGCCCACAGACATTTTTTATACAACGTCATATTGGAAAGCGTCTCTTCAAGTGAGCCTCCAGCTTTAACAGACATGAATCCTACAGATTCTCCCCATTCTTTGGCGCGGTCTAAGACTTTATTTTTAGGATCTAGGACATATTCTCCCAAGAATACCAATAGCGTCCGAAAAATCTCTTTGACCTGAACTTCTATTTCTTCTTCACGATATTGAGGTACTGAAGGATAAGCATTCTGGATTTCTAGTAGCATGCTAGCAGCTACTTCATCCTGTGAATCTATTAATTTCTGTCCTATAAGCGAGCGGTCCGTCTGAGTCATGTTCATATCCTTTCTTGGAACCAGTTGTATTTAATATCTATTTTAATTTAAAGTCTAAAAGATGTATATCTTTTACTAGTTAAGAAAATGGGAAACAAGTTATTATTTTGGCTAATAATATATAAAAGAGGTATAATTTCTAAATATCGAACTGATAGGAGTGTTAATATGGAAAGAATTCAAGTTGCAGAAGATGTATCCCTCTCCCGAATTGTTCATGGCATGTGGAGATTGAGTGATTGGGGTTACAGCAAGCAAGAAGTGGTGGATTTTATAGAAAAATGTTTGGAACTTGGCGTCACTAGCTTTGATCATGCAGACATTTACGGTAATTACACAGTAGAAGAGCAATTCGGACAAGCTTTGGAACTTAAGCCTTCCCTTAGAGAGCAGATAGAATTAGTGACAAAATGCGGCATTAAGTTAATATCCTCGAATAGACCGGAGCATAAAATAAAATATTACGATACAAGCAAAGAGCATATCATTCAATCTGTAGAACAGTCTTTGAAAAATTTCCGAACGGATTATATTGATATTCTATTAATACATAGACCAGATCCAATGATGGATCCTAGTGAAGTGGCAGAGGCATTTACGCAGTTAAAAAGAGAAGGAAAGGTAAAACGTTTCGGCGTGTCCAACTTTGCTCGTTCTCAAATCAAGTTACTTAATTCCTATTTAGATGAACCGCTTGTGACCAATCAAATTGAAATTTCTGCGACACACTTGGAACATTTTGAAAAGGGGACAATCGAACAATGCCAAGTTGATCGGATTTCTCCGATGGCCTGGTCACCTCTCGGCGGAGGAAGTATTTTCACCAGTACAGATGACAAAGTTAAACGAGTAAGAAATGTATTAGAGAAAGTAAAAGAAGAAACCGGTGCTGAATCTATCGACCAAGTGTTATATGGCTGGTTACTGACTCACCCTTCCAATATCATTCCGATAGTGGGATCAGGTAAGATAGAAAGAGTCCAATCGGCTGTATCCTCACTGGAAATACCATTGTCTAGACAGCAGTGGTTTGAAATTTTAGAAGCATCAAAAGGTAAAGAAGTAGATTGATTTTTATTATATTTTAAAAATAAAAAACCAGGACCTAGGTCCTGGTTTTTTATGTAGACGATACCCATAAACTGGGTTGGTTTCCATTAGAATTTTAACTGGTTGTTTCGTTTTTCCATGTATTTTTTATAGATGTCGGAGAAATACATGAGTGCGATAGAACCGAAGATCACATAAGATAAATTAAAATACAAGGCTGGATCTATCCTGACGTGATCTCCGCCAGCAGCAACTTTAATTATTTGATAGGAATCCATAGCGACTTTTGCAGCGATGAGGACAAATATTGCAACGATTACCCTCCAAAGTAATTTCATCTAAAACCCCTCCATTAATTGCATGAAAAATTTTCTATTTGTAAATGCTATAAAAGTTAAAATAGTGGGTAAACAAAAGTAGAAATCAGTTGTTAAATATATCAAAAATTCGAAAGGAATACAACCCGACTTTTGATCTTTTTATTGTGTATTATAACAGGTGTGAAGAAAATGGTCTATCATAAATCACTTTACAGAAATAAAAATACCACGTAGAATGAAAAAAGTCGCCTTTTGTCGATTTAAAGCGAATGTCTTAAGATCTTGTAAAGAGAAATTATACTAGTATTACAAAAGGGAGGATTTCAATGTGAAGATGACATTGACAAAGAAAATAATTATTGGTCTTATTTTAGGTATTTTAGTTGGTCTTGCATTAAACGTTTATGCACCATCTTTATTTAATCCGTTGGATACATATTTATTTCAACCACTCGGAAAGATCTTCTTAAATCTGATTACGATGCTTGTTGTCCCTATTGTACTAATTTCCATTACACTTGGAGTAGTGGGGCTTGGGGATACGAAAAAGCTTGGAAGTATCGGCCTTAAAACAATTCTTTTCTTCTTAATTACAACATGTATTGCCATAACAATCGGTCTGACGCTTGCCTCCGTTATTCAACCGGGACTTGCTGGTGACTTTGAAAATATGTTAGTCGATGAATTGGCGAAAGAGGATACACCAGAAAAAGCTCCGCCAGTTATGGAAACACTTTTGAACATCATTCCGACAAATCCTTTTAAAGCAATGGCTGAAGGGGAAATGTTACAAATCATCTCTTTCTCCGTGTTACTTGGTTTTGCTATCAATGCTTTAGGTGAAAAAGCAGGCAAGGTGAAAACACTGCTTGAACAAGCGAATGACATTGTCATGCTGCTTGTAAATATCGTAATTAAAACCGCTCCTTATGGGGCATTCGGTTTAATTGCCTCTGCAGTTGGTGGCCTTGGCTTAGATGCGATTAAGGCAATGGGAGCATATTTCTTAGTTGTCATTTTAGCCTTATTCATTCACTTCTTTGTCACATACGGCAGTGCCTTGTTCTTCTTGGGGAAAATCAATCCAATCACATTCTTTAAACGCTTCATCCCGGCTATGAGTGTTGCTTTCAGTACATCAAGTAGTAATGCGACTTTACCAATGTCAATGGATGTGGCGCAAGAAAACTTAGGCGTGCCAAAGCGTATTAGCAGTTTCGTACAACCGCTGGGTGCCACGATCAATATGGATGGTACGGCAATCATGCAAGGTGTGGCAACGGTATTTATTGCACAGGTATACGGAATTGACTTAAGCTTGACACAGCTATTAACTGTTGTTGGTTTAGCGGTAGTAGCAAGTATAGGAACGGCAGGTGTACCTGGCGTAGGCTTCATCCTGCTTGCCATGGTTCTAGGACAGGTTGGCCTTCCGGTTGAGGGGATTGCCTTGATATTAGGAATTGACCGTCTACTTGATATGACTAGAACAGCTGTAAACATCACTGGTGATGCAGCGTGTGCTTATATAGTGGCAAGATCTGAAGACGGAGAAGTTATTGTACCTAAAGAACAAAAAATATAAACCAAAAGCCATTCCAGACAGTTGCTCTGGAATGGCTTTTTTACGGTTTTTTATGAAGAAATTTTGAGTCCGATTACGCCGATTATGATAAATGAGAGTAAAATGATACGGATTCTATCTCTGGACTCTTGGAAGAAAATCATACCAAGGAGTACGCTTCCGGCCGAACCAATTCCTGTCCAGACAGCGTATGCCGTGCCCATTGGAATTTCCTTTAAGGCAAGGGAGAGAAAATAGAAACTGGACAACCCGATAACGATAAAACATATGGATGGAAGAAGTTTCTTAAAGCCTTCCGCCATCTTCAAGGAAGCCACTGCCCCGATTTCACAAATACCAGCGATTGTTAAAAAGATCCACGCCATTTAATTCGCCTCCTTGAGTGCTTCTGTTTCCGTTTTTTCTGTATCATCAGAAGTGATTTTTAGTCCAATTATCCCAATAATCATTAGGCTTAAAAAGAATAGTTTAGAAAAATTTGCAGATTCTTGGAAAAATAATATTCCTACAACAGCAGTACCAGCGGCCCCAAATCCTGTGAAGATAGCATATGCAGTACCAATGGGCAGGAACTGAAGCGACTTGGAAAATAAATAAAAACTAACTGCCAGTGTAATTAAGGTAATGATGCTAGGCACTAAAACAGTAAACCCTTCAGAGTATCTAAGTCCTATTACCCAAACAATTTCCAAAAGACCAGCTATAAAAATGTACATCCAATGCATGACTATGCTCCTCCTGTCTCGGTTGCTTTCCAGTAATGTTCAAATGCATGATTCACTTTCTTGTCATAGTCAGAAATAGTATACAGGAACCTTTGGACAAACAATCCATCAATCAAGCAATAGAACGCGTCAATAAGAGGTTCCAACGGTTGTGGCGGTATTTCGCCATTGTGTTGTCCTTTGCTGAATATTTTTGTCAAAATATCGGTCGTATACATTTCTGTTTGAAGGAATTGCTCATGTATCGATGACCGGAATTTTTCTTCTGGGAAGAGAAGGGTTCGTTTGTAGAATAAACCTAGTGTTTCATCTTTCCAGAAATCTACCATGCTTAGTAGAAATCGGTGCAAAAGTATTTTTGTAGGACGTAATGCCAACTCGGCGGAATCTATGGTAACACGGTCCATAAAAGTGTCCATCAGTTCTTGCAGGATAGTCTCATACAAATCGTCTTTATTTTTAAAATGAGCGTATAAAGAGGGTTTTTTGATACCAACAAGTGTAGCAACATCATTAAGAGAAGTACCATAGTATCCTTTTTGTGCAAATAGTTGGAGTGCAGTTTTTTTAATACGCTCCGAAGTTGAATAAGTCATATTTAGTCTCCTTAAATAGGAAGGCGTTAAAACTACCTACCGTTCGTTAGGTTATCGGTATATCATATTATATGATAGGTATCTTGAAAAATCAATGTGTTTTATATTTAAATTATAAGGGTATTTATTATATAAGAGATGAGGGGAGGAATTATCATGAGTGAAAATACGTTGAAGAAGAAAAATCAAGATTTAATGGAAAAGGCACAGTATGCAGAAAGCGGTTCAGAATTAAAAAAAGATGCGAAAAGTGTGCGTAGAATAAATCGGCACATGGAACGTGAGAAAAACAGAAAAGAACAACGTGCTGCACAACCTGCTTTTGAAGTGTCCGTAAATGATAATTCCTTTAAGGTTACGGGTGTTAAAACAGAAAAGGAAGCCATTGATAAGCTATCAAAATGGAGTGCTTTTCACAACATGATAAACAAGATGAAGGAAAATGAGGAAGAAGTTAATATAAAAGCAAAGAAGATACAAGGTTAATAACCCGCACCGCAGCTTATAAAAAATGCGGTGCGGGTTATTATGTTTGTTTAAATTTTGTCTCAAAGATAGCCTACACACATTGGAAGGAACGAATTCGGTTTGAATCGATGCCGAAATACATCCATGTAAAGAAGAACCAGCGGTAACCTGCAACAGACCTTCTTCCTATAAAGGTAGGATAGAACCAAAACTGCTCTCCATTATTTAACCTCACCCATGTAAAGCGGTATAAACATCCAAAGAAAGCTCCCGGATCCACTGCTAAAGCAGTAGGTCCACCTGGGGCGCCGAAACTGGCTGTTTGAGGGGGCGGTGTGGATGGCGGTGGTCCGGAAGGTGGTCCACTTCCAGGACCTCCACCAGGTCCGCCAGGCGGTCCAAATCCAGGACCTCCACCAGGTCCGCCAGGCGGTCCAAATCCAGGACCTCCACCAGGTCCGCCAGGCGGTCCAAATCCAGGACCTCCACCAGGTCCTCCGGGCGGTCCAAAACCTGGAGGTCCGAAGCCAGGTCCTTGCCCACCACCGGGAGGCGGCCCGAATGGAGGAAAACTAAGTTGACGGTAAGGATACATAGGATTGCTCCCTTCAAGTAAATTCTATATACGGTATGCAGGCGCCCAAGAGTTGGTGAATTAAAAAAATCAGGTTTCCTAAACGGAAACCTGATACCTAGGTGGAGAAGATATTACTTTGCAATTAGTATTGGGCAATTGGCAGTATTGGTCACTTTATCACTTACACTTCCAAGAATCAATTTCTTTAAGCCCCCGAGGCCTCTGCTGCCAATAATAATCAAATCATTTGCATTCGTGTCGGCAAAATTACAAATGGTTTTAGCGGGATCTCCTTGCATGACCTCTACTTGAGCCTCAACGCGTTCTTGGGACAAGAGGGCATGGATTTCATTTAATGATTGTGTGGTAGCATCATTATCTGCAGTAGCAACTCTGCGTTGACTTGGAACACTTTCTCTGACATTGTGTGTGTAGATGTTCAATCCATCTATCGTTCCCATTCCTCCTGCAGGAAGTGTATCAGGTCTTGTAGCAGGCACTGGAACATTTACAGATGTTTCTTCTAAAACATGTAAAATGGTAAGTTGTGAGTGTAGCTTTTTTTTCATGTCTATCCCCATTTGTACAGCTTTCAAACTGCTTTTGGAACCATCGTAGGCAATTAGTATATTTGTGAAAGTTTCCATTGTTCATCGACTCCTTCTCATCTGTTTTCGGTAAGTTTATTGTTGTAGAATAAATACCCTATGCCATAACTTTTAAACGTTCTGAGAAGTACGTAGCAATTGTTTAATCTTGAATCGATATATGTTTAAAGCGAGTTACATCAAAAAGTCCTGTATCCGTGAGTTTCAATTCTGGAATTACTGGCAGGCTTAAAAACGAAAGAGCGACAAAAGGATTGAAATGCTCTTGGGTCCCGATGATCCGGAGAGCTTCATGAAGGTCCTTTAATAAACATAGTGCTTTTTCTGTTGTCGTATCGGCCATCAAACCTGATATTTCTAATGGCATGGCTGCGACAACTTTTTTATTCGCAACAACAACTAAGCCGCCTTTTATCTGTTCCATTGCGTTTACCGCTGTCATAATATCTTCATCATTTGTTCCGACTGCAACAATATTATGAGAATCATGTGCTACGGTAGATGCGATAGCTCCGTTTTTGATTTGAAACCCCTTTACGATACCAAGACCAACATGTCCCCGCTTGTGGTGTCTTTCAATCACTGCAAGTTTTAATTGATCCTTATCTTTGTTTGGTAAAAACTCTCCATCTAACGTTGTTACAGTTTCCTTGATATGCCTGGTAACAAGACTGTTTGGGATGATCTCAATTATATTGCATGGCTTGTCTGATTGGACGGTTATGTTAATATCCTCTTTGGAAATGGGTTTCATTTTCACAGAATCCTTCAAAAGATTTGGAATGGCAGTAGGTTTCTGTTGTCGGTGTGATGGGGTTATTATTTTGCCATTTTTAAAGATTTTTTTAATGGTGAAGGCTTCAAGATCCTCGATAAGTAGAAGATCAGCACGGTATCCTGGTGCAATCGCCCCTCTCTCTGCCAAAGAGAAGCACTCTGCTGCATTTAACGTAGCAATCTGGACGGCAAGTAAAGGGTCTAGTCCTTCTTCAACCGCTATTCGAATATTTTGGTCAATGCTTCCTTCTGTTACCAACTCATCAAGGTGTTTGTCATCTGTACAGAATAGAAATCGTCTTGCATTGCGTTCATTTACTAAAGAAATCAAGGCTCTGACATCTTTGGCGACAGATCCTTCCCTCATCATGACATACATTCCCCGTTTGAGTCTTTCTTTTGCTTCATGTGGGGTGACGCATTCATGGTCTGTCTTAATGTTAGCAGATGCATAGATATTTAAGCTTTCAGGAGATAGGCCTGCCCCATGACCATCAATTTTCTTGTTAAGCTGGGATGCTTGAGCCAATTTTTCGAGCATTGCCTCATCGCGGTCGCGGACAGCAGGAAAATCCATTACTTCGGCCAAGCCGATGACCCGGTCATGTTTGTAAAATGGAACTAGATCTTGTGCTTGAATGACAGCTCCATTGTGCTCAAAAGAAGTGGCAGGTACACAGGAGGGGAGCATGAAGAAAACGTCAACAATAGTATTCTCTGTAGCATCTATCATAAATTGGATACCTTCCGTACCACTTACATTGGCAATTTCATGCGGATCGGTAATAATGGACGTAACTCCATGTGAGAGAATCGTTTCGGTGAAATAGTGGGGATGTATCATGGAAGATTCCATATGAACATGTCCATCTATCAGACCTGGACAAATGTAGGCCCCGTTTGCATCCAGCACCTCATGGCCCTCATAAGAACCAAACCCAATTATCATGCCGTCTTTAATAGCAAGATCTTCCTCTATTATCTCTAAGTTAAATACATCTATTATTCTTCCATTTTTGATAACCAAGTCGGCTTTTGTCTCTTTTGCAGCAGCCTTTATTATAGATTTTAATTTTTGTGTCATTATTTTTCCCCTCCAAAATAGATAAAACTCCAAGCAATAACTTGGAGTTTGACAATGAAGAATGCCCTTTTAACTCTAACACTGTGGTTGTGCCTAATGATGAAATGGAAACCTTCACCATTCGCATTGAAAACAGCTCAAGTATAGAGGGATTCTCGTAGTCAAACTCTTTACGGTAGTTTGGTAGAAACTTATGGACCATATCTCCAAGATTATACGAGTTATAGAATTGTTCCTCATTATAGTAGGATGTGGGAATTTACGTCAAGCTTCTGTCTAAAGCCGGAAAATTTCGAATATGGGAAAAGTGGTTCACTTTTGTCGAAAAAGGGTATGTAATAGTGTTTATGTTAAAGGAATGGTATTATCAACAAATATGAATGGCTTATTCACATTCTAATGGTGCCAATCCGCAATTATGCATGTCACCCTAAAAAAGAGGGGACTGCATCCGAATAACTATTATTAGTTTTGTTGCATACAGGGGGTTCTTATGGCTGAAAGAGCAAGTAAGTATAAACGTAAAGTGAGTTTTAGAGCTGTCCTTCTTATTGCAGGTTTATTGGCTCTGATTATATTGTTGGGAATGCAGTTATATATTAATACAAGGGATGTCAGTGCGCTGACAGATCCGCTTCCACAATCTTCGGTTCTTTATGACAGGCACGGGGAAGTGGCTAGCAGGATCACATCCAATCAGATTGAAGGTGTCCCATCTGAAGAAATACCGGAAGTGATGAAACAAGCGGTTGTAGCCGTCGAGGACCAACGCTTTTATGAGCATGACGGATTTGACTTTGTGGGAACTGTCCGTGCACTTACAACGAACGTTAAAGCAGGAGGCTATGTGCAGGGAGGAAGTACCATCACGCAACAACTCGCCAAAAACGTCTTTTTATCACATGATAAGACATTGAAGCGGAAAACAGACGAGTTTTTCTTAGCAAAAAAGGTAGAAAAATCTTATACAAAGGATCAGATCATCAGTCTCTACCTTAACCAGATTTATTACGGTGAAGGAGCATGGGGGATTAAGCGGGCAGCTGCAGTTTATTTTGCAAAAGACCCGAAAGATCTGACGCTTGCGGAGTCTGCAACATTGGCTGGATTAATCAAAGCTCCATCTGCGCTTTCTCCGTTAAATAATGCGGAGCGTTCCATGCAACGCAGAAATTTAGTCCTTTCACTCATGCACCAGCAAGGATTCATCACTGCGGAAGAAGTGGAAGCAGCAAAGCAAGAAGAATTAAAGCTAGAATCAAGACATGTAGATCCGTATAAAGGGAAATATCCAAGCTTTACGGATTACATAATTGATGAAGCGGAAAGAATGTATGGTATTAGTGAGAGTGAATTGCTTGCCGGTGGATATCGTGTGTACACGACTCTAGAACCAAAGGTGCAGGAAGCTTTGGAAAAGGTATATGCAGATCCTGCCAATTTCCCTACAGGACAGTCAGGAGAAGTGGCACAAAGCAGCGGCGTGTTACTTGATCCGAAGACAGGCGGAATTCTTGGAATGATTGGCGGCAGGGACTATAAGTTCCGGGATTTTAACCGTGCATCCAAACTTAAGAAGCCACCCGGATCTACTGCTAAACCGTTACTCGTTTATACGCCGGCCCTTGAAGAAGGGTATGATGTGTATGACATGCTGAACGACTCACCAACTGATTTTGGTAATTATACACCTCAAAACCACACATTGGATTTTCGTGGAGAAGTCTCCATGTATGATGCAGTATTGAATTCTTATAATGTCCCTGCGGTTTCGCTGCTGTATGATATTGGAATTCAAAAAGGAATGGACACAGCAAAAAAACTATACTTGCCGGTAGATGAAAAAGAAGACCGCACGCTTGGTAATCTAGCGTTAGGCGGATTTCATGGTGTTTCCCCGAAACATATGGCTGAAGCATATTCTGTCTATGCCAATAATGGGGAAATTATCGAGTCGCACGGGATTGTTAAAATAGAAAAGGTAACAGGAGAAGAAGTGGCATCTTTTGAAGAGGAAAAAGAGCGCGTATTCTCTGAAGAAGCTGTGCAGAAAATGAACTTTATGCTAAAAGGGGTTGTCGAAGAAGGAAGTGGGAAGAACGCCATCATTGACGGTCGGGAAGTTGCCGGAAAAACTGGTTCTACTCAAACAACTGACAATAACCATCGCGCTACTTCCAATCAGTGGTTTGTTGGTTATACTCCACAAATTGTCGGGGCGTTTTGGATAGGATTTGATAAGGAATCTGCTGAAAATGTTCTGCCAATCATTTCAGGCGCTGGAAGTCCTTCAGCGAAGGTCTTCCAACAAGTTGTAAGTGAAGCGCTTGAAGGGGAGCCTGTCGAAACTTTTAACTTGCCTGGAAGCCTTCAAAAGCAACAACAGATTCAGAAGAAGGAAGAAGAGAAGAAAAAGCAGGAACAGGCGAGAGAACGAGAAGAACCAAAAAAGAAAGACAAAAAGGACAAAGATGAGAAGAAGAGAAAGAAAGATAAGGAAGACGACCGTGGCAAGAAGAAAGACCAGGATGACGATGACGATGACGATTAATATGAAACACCTTTCTCAAGATTTATGAGAAAGGTGTTTTTTTGCATCTTAATCCACAAAGTAATGTATAGTTAAATAATAAAATTTATTAACTTATTAATGAAGAGGTGCGATAATGAAAGCTTTGATTTTTAATGAATTTGGTGGCCCTGAGGTGTTACAGTATAGCGAATTACCTCTGCCATCCATAGGTGATAACGATATACTCTTACAAACAAAGGCGATAGGCCTTAACTTTGCGGATGTATACCGAAGAAAAGGGAACTACCATTTAGCGGGCGAGCCTCCTTATATTCTTGGGTATGAAGGGGCAGGAATTGTTGTCAAAGTAGGGGGAAATGTAACGGATATAGAAGAAGGAGACAGAATTGCATTTGCGGATGTCCCGCATGCAAATGCAGAGTTTGTGTCTGTTCCTTATGAAAAGGCAATTCCAATACCAGACGGAGTGACCTATGAACAGGCTGCATCTCTTTTGCTACAAGGACTAACGGCTCATTATCTTGTTCATGACAGCTACCGAGTTAAAAGTGGTGATACGGTCTTAATTCATGCTGCAGCAGGCGGAGTAGGGCAATTGCTGACTCAGATAGTGAAGATACTTGGAGGAACCTCTATTGGCCTTACTTCAAGTTTGGCAAAATCTGAAGTGGCAAAAAGGGCAGGGGCAGCAGAGGTATTACTTTATGAGTCATCTTGGGTCGAAGAAATAAAAGAATTAACAAATGGAAAAGGTGTGGATGTAGTGTATGAATCAGTTGGATCTACACTCATGGATAGTTTTCAAGCGACGAGAATTGGAGGGACTGTGGTGTTCTACGGCATGGCTGGAGGAGATCCTGCACCAGTAGATCCCCGTATGTTGATGGATACTTCCAAGACGTTAACGGGTGGAGATTTGTGGAACATATTAACAACAAGAGAGATTCGGATAGAAAGGGCATCCCAACTGTTTCAATGGTTAAAAAAAGACAAGTTGAGAATTGATTCCCCTGCTCAGTTTGCATTAAAAGATGGTGCAGAAGCACATAGGTTCTTAGAGAGCAGGAAGAGTACAGGAAAGATAGTGCTGATTCCTTAAATATATAAAATCTCTTTTCTCCTCCATCTCCAGACCGAGAGAAAAAGACCCCAAAGTCGGTTACCAATCATTTCTAAGTAAGGTAAGATAACCATAAATAATGATTGGTGGAGGACGAAAAGATGAAACATATGATTGCCGTATTCAAGAAACAAAACTATAGCCTGTTGTTCTGGTCTTCTTTTACATCCACAATGGGGAGCATTATCGGTATTGCTGCCTTGATGCTTTATTTGTTGGACCGCTACACAGACCAGCCGTTTTATGCGGCATTGACCGAACTGATGTATTCCTTGCCGACACTTGCTGTCTTTTTCTTGGTAGGGGTGATGGCAGACAGGATGGATCGTCAAAAAATTGCCGTCTACAGCGATGTAATTTGTGCTATTTTATCGCTCGCGCTTATGGGGGCTATATATATTGATTGGATGCCGCTCGTATTTGCGTTGCTGTTTCTAAGAAGTGCCGTATCGAAGTTCTTCCATCCCGCCCAGGCTGCCATCATCCAGGGCATTCTGACTAAGGATGAATACACGGTGGCGGCGGGGTTGAACCAAATGACGAGCAGTTTATTCATGCTGTTCGGTAACGCACTAGGCATATTTATCTACTGGACGCTCGGACTCCAGGGAGCTATCTTTGTTTGCTTTGTTACTTACATGATCAGTGCTATTTTGATTAAGGCGTGCAAGTTAGAAGAGGAGGTTGTCCTTCCAAACGGCCGACACAAGTGGAACCAACTGAATGTAAAATTTGTAGCAAATGATTTTAAGAACGGTATGTTTTATATTATAAAAAATCCTCTATTGGTCTATTTGATTATTGGCTTCTTTGTTTTTGGGATAGTCAACGGGGGACTGTCTGTGATGCCTGCCTATATTTTAAAATACAAGTTAGCGCCAGTGGATTATGAGCAGACAATGATGGTGATGGGGGTAGTTTTTGGTATTTCTGTGATGGTTGGAAGCATTGTTGCCTCGATGATGGCGAAAAAGCTGAAATTATATCAAATGGTCATAATAGGCTTAAGCATCTCTGGAGCCTTCGTAATAGCTAGTGGATACAGTCCTGATACTTATTACTACTTGGCATTTACTGCATTGATCGGACTCGGCCTTCCTTTTGTAAATATAGGAATCGGCGGGTGGCTTCCAAGGATTGTAGATCCCAAAATGATGGGTAGAGTGCAGGGCTGGATATCGCCATTGATGATGTTATCCCAGTCCATTACCCTTGGAGTCATCGCCCTGACTTTTCAAAAAATCCTGACTGTAGAAGGGCTACATCTTCTTGTCGGGAGCTGTTTATTATTTGTTGGGGTATTCTATATGTTCACTTTGCCAAAACACGCTACAGAAGAGGAAAATGCGGCGGAAGGGATAGAAAATTCTGCTTCGGTTTAAAATTATTCTTTGACAAAACGATAAAAGCTGATTAACATAGGAGACAGAAATTGCTTTCCGACAACTTTATACGAATCTACCACTAGGGGTGCCTTTATAAGGCTGAGATTGAAGTGTGACTTCAAGACTCTTAGAACCTGATCTGGTTAACACCAGCGTAGGGAAGTGGGGTCGAGACACTATTCCTTTAAACTACTCAGTTATCTAGTGTATTCACCACCTTCTTTGCGCAAGCGAGGAAGGTGGTTTTTTGCATTTTACCAACAATTTTAGGAGGAATGGAGAATGAAATTTTCACAATTTGCAAGAGAAAAAGCGGATCATATTTGGGAGGCGAGCTTTCATCACCCGTTTGTAAAAGGAATAGCGGATGGGAGTTTGTCATTAGAAACGTTTAAGTATTATGTTTTGCAAGATGCCTATTATTTGAGCCACTTTGCCAAAGTTCAAGCATATGCAGGAGCAAAAGCATTTGATTTAAAAACAACAGCGAGGCTGGCAGCACATGCACAAGGTACATACGAAGCGGAACTATCTTTACATGAGAACTTTTCAAAAAGACTCGGTGTGACGGAAGCAGAGAAAGCGTCATTCCAGGCAGCTCCAACAGCACACGCCTATACCTCCCATATGTATCGTTCCGTATTGACAGGAGGATTGGGTGAAGTGATTGCCGCCCTGCTTCCTTGTTACTGGTTATATTATGAAATTGGTGAGAGGTTAAAAGGCTGCACGCCAGCTGAACCAATTTATCAGGAATGGATTGCAGCTTATGGTGGGGAATGGTTCAAGGAGCTTGTGGAAGAGCAAATCAATAGATTGGATGAACTGGCTGAGAAAGCTACAGAAGAAGAGAAAGCTAGAATGCTTGAGTATTTCATTATCAGTAGCCAGTATGAATATTCCTTCTGGGAAATGGCTTACACATTGGAGAAGTGGCCGGTAGTAGAAACGGCAGTGAAGGCCTAGGGGGGCATTTTTATGAACAAGGGATTAAAGCTTACAGATATATTGGTGACGGTCATTATTGCATTGGTATTCGGGATTGTTTATAAAATATGGGCTCCGGTGTATAACGTACTGGCGCCATTTGGCTTGCAGCTTCAAGAGTTAACTTATGGCATGTGGTTTATTGCTGCGACGGTTGCTTATCTACTGATCAGGAAAGCTGGTGTCGCTTTTCTTGCAGAAGTGGCGGCTGCATCAGGTGAATTTTTGGTCGGATCGGAATATGGGTTGATGGTGCTGATATATGGGGTTATTCAAGGGCTTTTTGCTGAATTGGTCTTCATGGCTTTCCGTTACAAGCGTTTTGATTTGCTTGTCGCATCGCTTGCGGGAGTGGCGGCAGGTGTAGGTTCGCTTCTTCTGGATCTTTTTAGAGGGTATCTGTTTGATTACGTATGGTGGAATGTGACATTGCTGATCTCTTTCCGATTGATCGGAGCGGCTCTAATAGCGGGAGTACTGGCCTATGCACTTGTAAAAGCACTAGAGGCAACGGGAGTCACAAGTCTACTTAGACCGGTGAGCAAGGAAGAGTATGATTCCTTAAGGCAATAGGGAGGCGCAGAGATGGAACCAATCATACAATTAAACCATTTAAGACTGAAATATCCGGGTGGAGAAAGAATATTTGAAGACTTGTCCATCAAGATCAGGAAAGGTGAGAAGGTATTGATCCTTGGCCCTTCAGGTGGTGGGAAATCCACGCTCATCCAAGTTTTGGCAGGGCTCATTCCGAATGTGGTAGAAGTGCCGATGATTGTGAAAGATCAGCTTTTGCCCAATTCATGGGGATATGTTTTCCAAGATCCGGATGCGCAGTTTTGTATGCCCTATGTGGATGAAGAACTTGCATTTGTCCTAGAGAACCTCGCAATTCCAAAAGAGAAGATGGGGAGAAGAATTGCAGAAGCACTTGATATGGTGGGGTTGGACTTGCCTGATTCCCACTTAAAAATACAGCAACTCTCAGGAGGCATGAAGCAGAGGCTTGCCATTGCTTCCGTTCTCTTGATGGAGCCAGATGTACTCTTTTTGGATGAACCGACCGCGTTATTAGATCCAGATGGCACCAGGGAAGTTTGGGACACCATTAAGAAAGTGGCGGATGATAAAACAGTTATTATCGTGGAGCATAAAGTGGAGCAACTGATCGACTTTGTGGACAGAATTATTGCGTTAGATGACGCTGGAAATATTATCGTTGATGGGAAAACGGAAGATATTATCAGAACGTCGCTTTCCCTTTTAAAGGAATATGGCATATGGTACCCAGGTGCTTGGGAGGATTACTTGAAAACAAGAAAGCTCATCTCCAAGCATAACGCGGGGAGTGAAACGGTATTAAAAGTGAAAAATCTTTCAGGCTTCCGCGGCAAAGAGAAAAAGGTTTATGTGGAGGAAGCGGAGATTCGTAAGGGGGAATGGATTTCCGTTGTCGGGGAAAATGGAGCCGGGAAAAGCACATTGCTCGAATCGTTAATGAAGCTGTTAAAGACAGAAGGCACTCTAGAAATTAATGGGGAAAGGGTCAAAAATATCCCCACTGACCTGATCACCTTCGTTTTCCAGAACCCTGAATTCCAATTTGTCACCAAAACTGTGGAAGCGGAAGTTGCCTATACACTGCGTCTAAAGAAAATGGACGAAGCTTTCGTTTTGGAAAAAGTAGAGGAGATGCTGAGACTCTTCAAGTTGGACCATGTGCGTCATCTCCACCCATACCAACTATCCGTTGGTCAAAAACGCAGATTGAGCGTAGCGGCTGCTGTCATACATCAGCCTAGTATCCTTCTGTTGGATGAACCGACATTCGGCCAGGACAGCAGAAACACGTTTGCCATGCTGGAATGGTTGGAACGATTAAGGGAAGCTGGCGTCGCTATCTTGATGGTCACTCATGATGAGCACATCGTATCTGAGTTTTCGGATACCATATGGACGATTAAAGATGGGCAGCTTATCGATATGAGGAGTAATGAGAAATTAAGAGGCAGGGGAGAAATGGATGCAGTTGGAGCTTTATAAAAATAAATCATGGATGCATGATATTAATCCGAGCTTTAAACTATCAGGGATGGTCCTCCTGTTTATAGGTGTCCTGTTCATTCATAATATCAATGTGATGCTGAACTTAACAGGAGTTCTATTGTTGGTCTATCTTTTAATGACAGGACAATCTTATATGCTGAAGCTTCTATTGCTGGCTCCGTTTATCTTTTTATTTTTCACTTCGGCGATCTCTATGGTCTTGTTTGGGAAGGGAGATACCACCTGGTTCGAATTTGGATTAATAAATGTTTCGGAGGAAAGTTTTTATCGTGGAGTTCATCTAGGATTAAGGTCACTGGCATTTGCTTTTTGTGGGTTGATTTTCGCCCTGACGACCCAGCCGGTATATTTATTTTATTCCTTGATGCAGCAATGGAAGCTACCGCCGAAATTTGCATATAGCTTTATGGCGGGTATCCGTCTATTGCCGTTAATTCTAGAGGAATTTCTCACCTTAAGGAAGGCGCTGATTGTTAGGGGAGTGGAGCAGAAGGGTAGCTTGTTGAAAAAGGTGTATTTTTACAGCATCCCTTTACTTTCCCAGAGTATCAGAAGAGCGCACCGAATTGCAGTGGCCATGGAAGCGAAGCGTTTCAGTAATCAAAAGAATCGTACCTTTTATTACGAGCTGGGCTACTCCTGGAAGGATCTGTGGTTCGTGCTCTTAATCCTGTTGATGATTGCTTTCTCCCTTTATTTTGGCATAAGGCTACCCTATGTACCGGTAACTGATGTCAGATACAGCGGATAGTATGCATTTCTTTTGAAAATTAGAAATTGTGTGCTATACTGAAGCCATCAATTGAATAACTCGTAACACTAGGGGAGTCAATAGTGACTGAGATGGAAAGAGTAATTTCCAGACCCTTTGAACCTGATCTAGTTTGTACTAGCGTAGGGAAGTGGAAATGTTCTATCACTGTTGGCTTTACATACCACACATAGATGAAACCCACTCTTTACGTTAAAGAGTGGGTTTTTTGCTTTTTATAATGTTGCATTAGAACTCCTTAGAACGGAAATTAACAGGAGTTAAATGGACATTTAAGATTTTACTAAAAAGGGTGAGGGTCTTTGCAATTACACCTTATAACAGATGGTAAGAAAACAAAGGAAGAGCTAGTTGCCATCTTGTGTGAAGTTCATGAGTCAGTGGATTTCATCCATATAAGAGAAAAACAACGAAGTGCAAATGAGGTCTTTGAACTGGTTGATGAGCTGATTAGATCTGGGGTCCGGCCGAGGAAAATCATAATAAACGACCGTGTGGATGTTGCCCATGTGCTTAATGTCGGCGGAGTACAGCTGGCCTATCATAGCCTTGGAGTTTCAGAGATTCGGAGGAATTTCCCCGAATTAAGGGTGGGGAAGTCGGTACATAGTTACGAAGAGGCAATACAGGCAGAAAGGGACGGTGCTGATTTTATCCTATATGGACATATCTATTCGACCACTTCAAAGGAGGGGGTGACCCCTAAAGGCCTGATTGAATTAAAAAGTATAACAAGATCCTTGAAGATTCCCGTTATAGCTATAGGTGGAATTACTTCTGACAAATTTCAGGAGCTTAGGATTTCCGGAGCGGGAGGAATCGCGATCATGTCGGGAATTATGAATGCAGAAAATAACGCTCATGCAGCAAAAGCCTTTCAAGCAGCATTGCTTGCCGAAAAGGAGGAGATTGGATGAATAAAAGCTATGACGTAATCATTATAGGTGGCGGGGTCAACGGCTGTTCCATAGCGTACTATCTTGCCCTTGAAGGAAGAAGTGTATTGCTTTTGGAAAGGGAGAAGTTGGCGTGTAAGGCATCGAGTGCAGCTGCCGGCATGCTTGGAGCACAAGTGGAAGTGACCGAAGAGGGAGCACTATTTGATCTTGCCAAGGAAAGCAGGGGCATGTTTCCCTCTCTACAATACGAATTGAAAGAGCACTCAGGAATCGACATAGAGCTTGTGCAAAAAGGGATGCTGAAGCTAGCCATGAATGATGAAGAGGCAGGTCATCTAAAAAGAACGATTTCCTTTCAACAAAAGTTGGGAGAACGGGCAGAATGGCTTGCTCGGGAACAAGTGGCAGAAAGGGAGGGGCAACTGTCGGACTCTCTGTTGGGGGCAATGGATATTCCAATGGATGGCCATGTCAACCCTGAAAGACTTACCCATGCCTTCGCAAATTCGGCAGTCAAGCATGGAGCGGAAGTGAAAGAGTACGTAGAGGTGTACTCGTTACTTAGAGAAAAGAAAACCGTTAAAGGTGTGGAGACTAGTATCGGGATGTTTTATGGGGAACATGTAGTCGTTGCAGCAGGAGCTTGGAGTAAAAGGCTGCTTAGTGAGTGCGGAGTGACAGTTCCAGCATATCCGGTAAAAGGGGAGTGTTTTTCTGTCATCACAGATCGGCCCTTACTCTCCAGTACGATCTTTTCAGAAAGCTGTTATCTTGTTCCAAAAAGTGGAAACAGGCTGGTTATCGGAGCCACGATGATTCCTGACACATTTTCTGAGAATGTTACGGTAGGAGGGCTTTATCAGTTAATGGAGGAGGCTGCCAGAGTGCTTCCTGCCGTCAAGTATGCCACTTTTGAAAGATTCTGGTCTGGCATACGCCCTCAAACGGGTGATGGTCATCCTTATCTGGGACAGCATCCAACATACAAAAATCTTGTCATTGCTACCGGACATTACCGGAATGGAATCCTCCTTTCACCTATTACAGGAAAACTTGTAACAAAAATAATTCAGGATGACCCAATTCCTGTTTATATGGAAGCATTCAAGTTAGATAGGTTAAAAGAATATGCAAGGGGTGAGTAGATTGAAACTGATCATTAATGGTGAGGGTGTCGAAATTCCAGATTCAGTGAAAACCGTATCGGAACTGTTAGAGCATTTTCAACTGGACCAGAAGGTAGTCATAGTCGAAAAGAACAAAGAGATTTTGCAAAAAGAAAATCATGTGGCAGAGAACGTGCAAGATGGAGATCAATTTGAATTAGTACATTTCGTAGGAGGCGGTTAATATGTTGAAAATTGGTTCATATGCATTTAATTCCAGGTTGTTGTTAGGAACAGGAAAGTATCCGGATTTTGATATTCAAAAGAGGGCGGTGGATGTTTCAGGTTCGGAAATCCTGACTTTTGCGGTAAGAAGAATGAACATCTTTGAAGCAAGTCAGCCCAATTTTTTAGAAAAGCTGGATTTGGAGAAATACACGTTGCTACCGAACACAGCAGGTGCCAAAACGGCGGAAGAAGCTGTAAGGATTGCTAAATTGGCTAAAGCTTCCGGTCTTTGTGACATGATCAAGGTAGAAGTAATCGGTTGTTGGAAAACACTTTTGCCAGACCCGGTTGAAACATTAAAAGCAACGGAAGAACTTTTAAAAGAAGGCTTTACGGTGCTTCCATATACTTCAGATGATGTAGTGTTAGCAAGAAAATTAGAAGAGCTTGGTGCCCATGCTATCATGCCAGGTGCCTCCCCAATTGGTTCTGGTCAAGGAATCATCAACGAATTGAACTTGGGCTTTATTATCGAGCAATCCAATGTACCGGTTATCGTGGATGCGGGAATCGGTTCACCAGCAGATGCAGCAAAGGCAATGGAGTTGGGAGCGGATGGTGTACTATTGAATACGGCCGTTTCAGCAGCAAAAGATCCTGTGAAAATGGCAGAGGCCATGAAACTTGCAATTGAAGCTGGGCGTCTGGGCTATGAGGCTGGGAGAATGGAAAAGAAACGTTATGCGACAGCCAGCAGCCCAAGTGAAGGAATGAGTGTCGGGTAATGGATCGATATTCACGTCAGACTTTGTTCGCACCGATTGGAGTGGATGGCCAAAAAAGCATCGGTGAAAAGCACGTGTTACTCATCGGTGCAGGGGCATTGGGGACGGGAAATGCGGAGGCGCTGGTGAGAGCGGGAGTCGGAAAGATCACAATCATTGACAGGGATTATGTGGAGTGGAGCAATCTTCAACGTCAACAGCTTTATTGCGAAAAGGATGCACTCAAAAAGCTGCCAAAAGCGGTGGCAGCAAAGGAGCGGCTGCAACTGATCAATTCAGAAGTGGAGATAAATGCACAGGTTGCGGATGTAACGGCAGATATGTTGGATGCGCTGGTGAAAAAAGAGGGATTTGACCTGTTGCTTGATGCGACCGACAACTTTGATATCCGCCTGATCATGAATGATATAAGTCAAAAACATGCTATTCCTTGGATTTACGGCGCATGCGTGGGGAGCTACGGTATTTCTTTTACAATCTTTCCAGGCAAAACCCCATGCTTGCAGTGTTTGCTCAAAACCGTACCGCTAGGAGGAGCAACCTGCGATACGGTCGGAATTATCGCTCCAGCTGTGGGGATGGTGGTCGCGCATCAAGTTGCTGAGGCATTGAAAATTCTTTCTGGCAACGCCAAAGACTGCAATCGTAAGCTTGTTTCCTTTGATATGTGGAAAAATCAGTATGTTTCCTTAAATGTAGAAAAGTTGAAGGACCCAGAGTGCTTAAGCTGTGGGGGAAATCACACATATCCTCATCTATCTTTTGAAAACCAGACGAAAACAGCCGTTCTTTGCGGAAGAGATTCTGTGCAAATAAGACCTGCCGAAACATGGACGGAAGGCAGGAGCTTGGCTGACATGAAGGAGCTGCTGGCATCTCAGGGCATAAATGTGGAGATTAACCCTTACTTGATTTCCTTTCAAGTGGAGGGGCACCGACTGGTAGCTTTTAAAGACGGTAGAGTGCTAGTTCATGGAACAAAAGAGATTGCTAGAGCAAAAACATTGTATCACCGATATTTTGGATAAGGGACTGAAAATATATGATAGCAAAAGTATTGACGATAGCAGGTTCCGATAGTGGCGGAGGAGCGGGCATCCAAGCCGATATTAAAACATTTCAGGAGCTGGATGTGTTTGGGATGTCAGCTATTACCGCTTTAACCGCCCAAAACACATTAGGAGTCCAAAGTGTTTATCCAATACCCGTTGACATGGTGTTAGAGCAATTGCATTCGATCGCAACGGATCTAAGACCAGATGCGGTAAAGACCGGCATGCTTTTCAGCGGTGTCATCATCGAAGCTGTAGCGGAGAAAATTGCCCAGCACGGTTGGAGGAATGTGGTAGTGGATCCCGTCATGATTGCAAAAGGCGGGGCAAGACTTTTACAAGAAGAAGCTATAAGGGCCATCCGGGAAAAACTATTACCGCTTGCAACCGTTACAACGCCAAATATCCCAGAGGCGGAAGTGCTGACGGAAATGAACTTGGATACACTTGATAGAAGTAAGGAAGCAGCTCGCATGCTACACAGACTAGGATCCTCCCATGTCGTGATAAAAGGAGGACATGGTGAAGGAGATGAGCTGATTGACCTTGTTTATGATGGAAGCAGCTTTATGGAGTTGAAAAGCATGCGCATTAATACGAAGCATACCCACGGGACCGGATGTACGTTCGCGGCGGCTATTGCGGCCGGACTTGCGAAAGGTTGTACAGTGGAGGACGCGATAATGAATGCGAAGCGTTTTATACATTGTGCTATTGAGAATGAACTAGGAATAGGCAGTGGTCATGGACCTACCAATCACTGGGCCTACAGAAAGCTTGGTGTAGAGGTATGAAGAGGGAATGCTTGAATGTTTATTTTGTGATGGGAAGCGTGGATTGTGCTGGTCGCGACCCGAAGGATGTTCTGCAGGAAGCCATTTACGGAGGAATCACTTTTTTTCAGTTTCGGGAAAAAGGGTTAGGTGCCAAAGTGGGGGTAGAAAAAAAGGAACTTGCATTGAAGCTTAAAGAAATTTGTGAAAGTCATGCTATACCGTTTATCGTCAATGATGATATTGATCTTGCTTTGGAAGTGGAAGCAGATGGGGTTCATATCGGGCAGGAGGATGCATCTTTTTCAGAGGTGGAGGAACGTCTAGCACCTGAGATGATTATCGGTGTTTCCTGTCATACGGTGGAAGAGGCTAGAGCGGCTGTGAATGATGGGGCAGATTACATCGGAGTTGGTCCTATGTACTTCACTACCACGAAAAAGGATATCAAGGAAGTGAAGGGTCCACAGGTAATTATACAGATCCGAGATGCTGGTTTGACGGTTCCACTGGTGGGAATCGGGGGTATTTCTGTTGAAAACACGGCCGCAGTGTTAGAAGCTGGGGCAGATGGAGTTGCAGTGATTTCCGCCATTTCCAAAGCGGAATCGGTTTTTGAAGCAGCGAAAGAGTTTTCTCGGTGTGTAGGAGAAAAAGCTCTATTCACAACTTTGTCAAAAAATAATCACTAAATCACGTAATCAGTGATATAATGAAAAGACCATTTACTTTATAACATGTTTGTATTCAGTCCCCTGCTCTTGAATTGGAGCGGGGGTATTTTTTTGACCCAAAAATCAAGGCCAACAAAAAGAGCCTGCTACCACAAGCAGCAAGCCCTCGATGATTATTATTTTACTGTCACTTCTTCTTCCTTCTTCATATCAATGGAAGGTCCGAAAAACTCGTATCTGATAATATCCTCAGTGACTCCAAGCTTTCCAAGCATAGAAATGATATACTTAATGAACTGAACTGGTCCGCAAACATAATACAAACCATCATTCTTTAAGTTTAGTGTTCTTAAAATCTGCTCCGTTACAAACCCTTGTTCATGGAAAGCTCCTAATTTAACGTCCTCATCTGTAGGATTTTCATAAATAAATAGCTTTTTCCCGTTCTCCATTATATCTATGGTTTCTCTGACCTCGTCTTTAAATGCATGTACAGAGCCATTTCTAGCAGCATGGATGAAAGTGGTTAGTCTTGCCGGCTGTTCTTTAGCAATGGTCTTCAACATGCTTAGCATTGGCGTGATTCCAACACCACCGCTTATTAAGTAAACAGGTAGATCTTGACCGCCTTCAAGAATAAAGTCCCCTGCAGGTGCTGTCACTTCCACTGTATTACCTATCTCCACATGCTCATGAAGGTAATTGGAAACGGCCCCAGCGGGATCACTATTTTCTTTTTTAACTGAGATTCTGAAATATTCGCCATTAGATGCATCTGATAAACTGTATTGTCGGTTAAATAAGTTCGTATCTCCAGGAATGGAAATTCTAATCGTAATGTATTGTCCAGGAGTAAAGGCCGGTACAGCTGATCCGTCAGAAGGCTTTAAGTAAAAAGAAGTAATAAGCTCGCTTTCTTCGATCTTTTCCGCGACAGTAAACTCTTTGAAGTCCTCCCAGCCGGCATTCTGTTGCGCGGCTGCTTCGTACATTTCCCTCTCAACAGAAATGAAGACATCTGCAATAACTCCATATGCTTCTCCCCATGCTTCAATAATTTCATCTGTTGCTGCATCTCCAAGAACCGCCTTGATGGCATCAAGTAAATGTTCACCGACAATAGGGTAGTGTTCTGGTTTAACAGCTAAACTTCTATGTTTGTGTGCTATTTGCTTTACAGCAGGCAAAAGGACTTCCAACTGATCGATGTAAGTAGCGGCTGCATATATTGTGTTTGCTAAAGCGGTTTGTTGACGGCCTTTCTTTTGATTGGCATGATTGAAGATATTTAATAACTCAGGATGATTGGTAAATAGAGTTTTATAAAAATGAGTCGTAATCTCCTCCCCTTTAACAGCTAAGACTGGAGCGGTAGATTTCACAATTTGTATAGTTGTTGAGCTAAGCATCGAAATGCCTCCCTGTTTAAAAGATATATTTTAAATACATCTTTATTATAAGGGAAGGAAGGGATTAAAGTAATATGTAAAATACATCTTTAACAAATTAGTCACAAGTTAGGTTTTGACTGCAAAAAGTTTTACTTCAGTTGTTGGTCTAAAAATTGGCCTGACAGATAAAAGCAATACAAAAAGGCTCCCATCGCTGGGAGCCTTTTATATGCTGTGCTATAAATTATGCTTTGTTAACGTTAGCAGCTTGGTCGCCACGGTTACCTTGAACGATTTCAAATGTAACAGATTGACCTTCTTCTAAAGATTTGAAACCTTCGCCTTGGATCGCTGAGAAGTGAACGAATACGTCGTCTCCGTCTTGGCGCTCGATGAATCCGAAACCTTTTTCTGCGTTAAACCATTTTACTGTACCTTGTAACATGTTGTTACCTCCTAGTGTGCTTGCCACACAATGTATTACTATTCTTGCTCTTAAAAATATCAAGGCGAAAGTTAAATCTTAACTTTGAATCCTTACATACCGAACAAAAATAATTCTACTTAAGAATAACAGTTTCACCCAAAAATTGCAAGGGTAGAACACAAATACATTAAACTGCGTGAGACTTCACTGTAGAAGGGAAAACTCCTTTGCGGGTCTGTCCCCCTTCTTTAAATTTAACAAAAGTAACATGATTGAAATATTTAAGCTATTATAATTTTAGGTAAATTGGTGATTGACAAGTGCTTGGCTACGGTGGTAAGTTTAGAAAGTGGAAATTATATGAAACTAAATTAAAACTTTTAAGGAAAGGGAGGGTTCGATGATGATGAAGTTAATGACAACTGAAATTGTAGCTGGTAAATCCATTAATTTAATAAATCTCGTGACCTGTCCTGTAAGAAATTCGGTTAGTTTCTATTAATCGAGGATCTATTCCTTTTACCGTATAAGGATATCTTTGTAGGAAACACAGGTCACCATCAGGGCGTGACGTGTGCTTTTTTTATGGAGAAAAAGGTGGCATACCGAGTAACGTTCGGTATGCCATTTTTTTAGTTTAATTTAATTCTATAATTTTCCAAATTAATAATAACTCTTCAGGAGGAATGAGATATGGGAAATGTTTATGTTCGTTTAATGATGTACAAAGTGGCTTCAGATGGAGGGTAGCAAGAAGCTTGAAATCAGCATAGAAGGGAGAGTTTTTCATTATGTTTTCAGTACTAGGAAAATTGGGTTGGTTTTTTAAAGAGCATTGGAAGAGATACACAATAGCAATTGCATTACTTATTTTTGCAGGAATATTAGAGGTTATTCCCCCAAAGATGATCGGTATGGCCATAGATGATATTCAAGTAGGAGCATTCACCTCTGAAAAACTATTGCAATATGTTATTTTTTTAACCGTTTTGGCAGTTGTCATTTATGGAATCACCTACACGTGGATGTATCAGCTCTTTGGAAGTTCCTTTTTAGTGGAAAGGTCACTAAGATCGAAATTAATGGGTCATTTGTTAAAGATGACCCCAACTTTTTATGAGAAAAACCGTACAGGGGATTTGATGGCCAGGGCAACGAATGACTTGAAAGCCATTTCCACTACTGCGGGATTTGGAGTTTTAACACTGATCGACTCAAGTGTATTCATGCTGATCATCTTAGGGACGATGGGGTTTATGATAAGTTGGAAGCTTACGCTCGCAGCAATCATTCCACTTCCTTTAATGGCATTAGCAATGAATATATATGGTAAAAAAATTCATCACCGTTTTACAGAGGCACAGGATGCTTTTGGAGATATGAATGACAAAGTACTTGAATCCATTGCAGGAGTCAGAGTTATACGAGCTTATGTACAGGAAAGGGCAGATCAAGGCAGATTTCATCAGATGACAGATGATGTGTATAAGAAAAATGTAAAGGTTGCCATCATTGATTCCCTCTTTGAGCCGACCATTAAATTGCTTGTCGGGGCAAGTTACCTGATTGGTCTCGGTTACGGGGCTTACTTGGTCTTCCATAAATCGATTACTTTAGGCGAGCTTGTGGCGTTCAATGTTTATTTAGGAATGTTGATATGGCCGATGTTTGCCATTGGAGAACTAATCAACGTCATGCAGAGGGGAAATGCATCGCTAGATCGAGTTAACGAGACACTTGCATACAAAGAGGATGTCCGCGATCATCATGAACCAATTGATGTGTCTGCCCCAAAAATCATCGAGTTCAATCAAGTTTCATTCAAATATCCTTCTTCTACAGTGGACAATTTAAAGAATGTTTCCTTCCATTTAAAAGCAGGGCAAACACTTGGAATTGTCGGGAAAACGGGTAGTGGGAAAACGACTTTGATTAAACAGCTATTGCGAGAGTACCCGCTTGGTACTGGTACCATTAATATAAATGAAGTGGACCTGCAAAAAATTCCGTTGCACACCATTCAAGGGTGGATTGGATATGTGCCGCAGGATCATATCCTATTTTCAAGGTCTGTTAAAGAAAACATCTTATTTGGAAAAGAAGATGCCACAGAAGAGGAAATTGCGCAAGCGATCAAGTCATCTGCTTTTGAAAAAGATTTAGAATTGCTTCCGGAAGGGTTGCAGACGTTGGTAGGAGAAAAAGGTGTATCGTTATCAGGAGGACAGAAACAACGTATTTCCATTGCAAGGGCACTTATTGCAGATCCTGAGATCTTGATACTTGATGATTCCTTATCAGCTGTTGATGCGAAGACAGAAGCAACCATCATTGAAAATATTAGAAATGAACGCGCTGGAAAAACAACCTTCATCACCACACACCGATTGTCTGGTGTGCAGCATGCGGATTGGATAATTGTTTTAGAGGACGGGAAAATTGTAGAGTCCGGCATGCATGACCAGCTGATGGCCATTGGAGGCTGGTACAAAGAACAGTTTGAAAGACAGCAAGTTCAATCGCCAAAAGGAGGCGAGGTGTTAACATGAAAGACGTCAAAGAAATAAAATCAGGCAAACGCCTATTTCAATATGCATTAACACAAAAGCGAATCATCCTTATCGCATTGTTAATGCTGTCGGTTGCTGTAGCTGCAGAATTGACAGGTCCTTTTATCGCCAAAAGGATGATAGATAATCATATTCTTGGGATTGAAAAAGTTTGGATCGAAACAGAGAAAGCTGGGAAAGATCGTGTACTTTACGATGGAAAATATTATGGTCGGGAAGATCGGGAAACAGTGACTGCAACCCCTGAGAATACGGCTAGAATCCTTCAAGTCGGCAGAGAGTATTATTTCCTTCCTTCCGACATCCGTTTTGATGGCCAGAGGTCTGCTGAAAATAACGAGATCACGATTCGAAGAGGGGAAGAGGAGCAAAGCTATCCTGCCCAAAGGTTGACAAATAGCGAATTGATTAGCTTTTATCAGCCTGAGGTAAAATATATCGTCTATTTGGTTGGATTATATTTTGGCTTGCTTGTATTGGCATCTTTCTTTCAATACGGCCAAAGTTATTACCTACAAACTTCTGCCAACCGCATCATCCAGAAGATGAGGGAGGATGTGTTCGGCCAGATTCAGAAACTACCGATACAATATTTTGATCACCTTCCTGCAGGGAAAGTAGTTTCAAGAATCACCAATGACACAGAAACAATCAAGGAGTTGTATGTCACAGTCCTTGCAACATTCTTTTCAGGACTGATTTATATAACTGGGATTTATATCGCTTTATTTTTACTTGATGTGAGGCTGGCGTTCATCTGCTTGACCTTGATTCCCATTCTTGTTGTCTGGTTTATCTTTTATCGTAAATATGCCTCCGTTTACAATCATAAAATCCGGGCTCTCCTTAGTGATATAAACGGAAATATTAATGAATCCATACAAGGGATGACCATCATTCAAGCTTTTAGACGTCAAAAAAAGGCAACAGAAGAGTTTGAGGGGTGGAATGAACAGCATTTCACGTATCAAAATAAACTGTTAAGCCTTAATGCATTAACCTCTCATAACCTTGTAGGGGTACTTAGAAACATTTCATTTGTTGTGGTGATATGGTACTTCGGAGGAGCTTCATTAGGTATTGGGACGATAGTTTCATTAGGGGTTTTATATGCGTTTGTTGACTACTTAGGAAGAATGTTCGGTCCAATTACCGGAATGGTCAATCAGTTGGCAAACCTTGAACAGGCACGGGTATCTGCAGTTAGGGTGTTTGAGTTGATGGATGAGGCTGGAATTCAAGTTTCAGACGCAAAGCATCCACGTTATGAGGGGAATGTCTCCTTTGAGTCAGTCTGGTTTGGCTATAAAGAAAATGAATACGTACTCAAAGATATTTCTTTTACAGCCTCTAAAGGAGAGACTGTGGCATTGGTCGGTCATACTGGATCAGGAAAGAGTTCGATAATGAATCTTTTGTTCCGTTTCTATGATATAGAAAAAGGGAAAATCGTCATTGATGGACAAAACATTCAAGAACTGCCAAAACAGGCAATCAGGCAGCATATGGGAATAGTTCTTCAAGATCCATTCTTGTTTACCGGTACCATTGCATCTAATGTAAGCCTGGATGATCCATCCATTTCTATGGAACGTGTGAAAAAGGCACTTGAAGATGTAGGAGCAATGGAATTTATCAACGCATTGCCAAAAGGACTGGAGGAACCAGTTATTGAAAAGGGAAGTACGTTATCTTCCGGACAACGTCAACTGATTTCCTTTGCGCGCGCGCTAGCATTTGATCCGGCCATCTTAATTCTTGACGAAGCGACGGCCAGTATTGATACAGAAACGGAAGCCATCATCCAGCAGGCGTTGGAGGTATTGAAAAAGGGAAGAACCACCTTCATCATTGCCCACCGACTTTCTACTATTAAAAATGCAGATCAGATCCTTGTGCTTGATCGTGGAGAAATAGTCGAGCGGGGCAATCATACAGAACTAATGGAAAGAAAAGGGAAGTATTATCAGATGTACGAATTGCAGCAGGGTAGCAAGGATCTTGCTGTCTAAGAGCAGTGGGCTATGGGAGGGAATTACCCCCATAGCCTTTTTGTTATTTTTACGGATATTGGAGAAAATAAAAAATGCAAGCAAAGTCTTTGACAAGCTTAAAGACTTCTTATACTATACAGTAGTTGATTTAAAATTAATTCATATAAGAATACTGGGGGTTTAACGAAATGAAGAAACTATTTTCTATATTCACATTACTTTTACTATCTGCAGTCGTGTTAACTGCATGTGGTACAACTAATAATAACGGTACTACAGGAGATTCTCCAAAAGAGGAAACAGAAAATCTTCTGAGCAAAGTGGAAGAGGAAGGGGAACTTCTAGTTGGAACAGAAGGTACATACCCTCCATTCACATTCCACGATGAGTCTGGAAAGTTAACAGGTTTTGATGTAGAAATAGCAGAAGCAATTGCTGAAAAAATGGGTGTAGAAGTAAAATTCATGGAAACACAATGGGATGCAATGTTCGCTGGTCTTGATTCTAAGCGTTTTGATATGATTGCGAATCAAGTGGGAATCCGTGAAGATCGTTTAGAAAAGTACGATTTCTCTGACCACTATATTACGTCAGCCGCTGTACTAGTAGCAAAAGAAGATAACGAAGAAATCAAAAGTTTTGAAGACATTGAAGGCAAGAAATCTGCGCAATCTCTAACTAGTAACTATGCAGATATCGCTCGTGAGTATAAAGCGGAAATTGAAGGCGTGGAAGGTTTTAACCAAGCGGTAGAGTTAATCAACTCCAACCGAGTGGATGTAACGATCAATGATAAATTATCTGTTCTTGATTTCCAAAAAAACCGCCCAAATGCACAAATCAAAATTGTTGATGAAGCAGGTGATGCGGCACAAAGCGGGTTGATGTTCCGCAAAGGCAGTGACGAATTGGTAGAAGCAGTGAATAAAGCACTTGCTGAAATTATTGAAGATGGAACGTATGAAGAAATCTCAGAGAAATGGTTTGGTGAAAATGTACTTAACTAATATCCTGACAGATCCGGAACGTTTAGATAGATGGATGACAATCGCACAAAGTTCCCTTCTCCCTTTGGTGAAGGGAGCTTTGTCTTATACAATACCGTTAACGTTACTTTCCTTCAGTTTTGGGTTGATGATAGCTGTTTTAACAGCATTGGCGCGTATCTCGCCGATTAAACCATTACAGATAGTAGCGAGAATTTACGTATCCATTATTCGGGGAACACCTCTATTAGTGCAATTATTTATTATTTTCTACGGATTGCCTTCCATCGGGGTCACCATCGATTCTTTTCCAGCAGCTGTGATTGCGTTCTCCTTGAACGTTGGAGCATATGCATCCGAGATAATCCGGGCAGCAATCCTTTCAACGCCAAAAGGACAATGGGAAGCGGCATATTCCATGGGAATGAGTTATCCTCAGGCGCTTAGACGTATCATTTTACCGCAGGCAGCAAGAGTCTCCATTCCGCCATTATCCAATTCCTTTATTAGTTTGGTAAAGGATACATCTCTTGCTTCCTTGATTCTTGTAACAGAAATGTTCAGGGTGGCCCAACAGATTGCTGCAACCAACTATGAATTCCTGTTGCTGTATGCACAGGCAGGGGCAATCTATTGGGTAATCTGTTTCTGTTTATCTCTTGTACAAGGAAGAGTAGAACGTCGTTTGGACAGATATGTTGCAAAATGATTTAGTTAACAAAACAGTCATTAATAAAGGAGCTCAAGATATGATTTCAGTACAGAGCTTATATAAGCAGTTTGGAGATTTAGAAGTATTAAAAGGTATTGATTTAAACGTGGAACAGGGGAAGGTTGTAGTAGTTATCGGGCCGTCTGGATCTGGTAAAACCACTCTCCTCCGTTGCTTGAATATATTAGAAACACCTACTTCCGGGAGAGTCGAGATTGATCAGCAAGCCCTTGATTTTTCCGGAAAGGTTTCTTCTAACAAGATTGCCAGCTTCAGAAGACTAACGGGAATGGTGTTTCAAAGTTATAATCTGTTTCCTCACATGACGGCCCTTCAGAATGTGATGGAAGGTCCGATTACAGTGAAAAAAGAGGCAAAGGCAAAGGTGGAAGAAAGAGCTAAGAGGTTGCTTGAGAAGGTAGGGCTTGGAGATAAACTGGATTTTTATCCTTTTCAACTTTCAGGTGGCCAACAGCAACGTGTCGGAATCGCGAGAGCACTTGCCATGGAACCGAAAGTGATGCTGTTTGATGAACCTACATCTGCATTAGATCCCGAACTTGTGGGAGAGGTGCTCAGAGTTATGAAAGAGCTGGCCCAGGAAGGGATGACCATGGTGGTTGTCACCCATGAAATGAAGTTCGCCAAAGAAGTGGCAGATGAAGTGATCTTCATGGATGATGGGAAGATTGTCGAGAAGGGGAAACCTTCTGAGATATTTGGAAATCCAAAGACAGATAGAACGAAGCAATTCCTTCGTATGATAGAAAGTGGAGTTTGATTTAATAAAAAATCCCCGTTACTTTTAAAAGTGGAGGGGATTTATTTTTTGAATTTTTTTATATAGTCTGTATCTATTTTATTCTTCAGTTTCCACGCAAGCTTGTTGTGAGCAGTAAAGCTTCCGTATTGCAGTAAGGCTTCCTTATTACCTGTTGAAAGTAACGATAAATAATGACGTTGGGGAGTGAAGGTAAAATACATTTCTCCATTTATGTAACTTGTGATGTTCCTCCACAACAACTCTGCTTGTCTTACAGCATATACCCCGTTTTTAGGAAGGTCAGGAAATGCTTCTAGTGTTATACAATCACCTGCTCCGAAAATAAAAGGCAGCCCTTTAGCTTGGAGGGTCCTCTCAGTCAAGAGAAAGCCGGTCTGATCACAAGGAAGCGAACTTTTCTTGAAAATGCCACTAGGGCTTGGACCAGTCAACCACAGAACTTGGGAGTGAGAGAGGCATCTTCCATTTTGTGTTATCATCTGACACTCATTCATTTTCGCTACACTATCATCCTCGATTATGGAGAGCCCTTTTTGCTTAGCGATATATGTAACCCTTTTGGAGGCTTTGGTGGAAGAAGAGGGCAACAGGTTTGAGGAAGTAATCAGTGAGACATTAGTAGGCAAGCCATTTTTCTTCCTCCATGCAGTAATTGCTAAGGCAATTTCTACCCCTGAAGCCCCGCCCCCGACCACTATTGGAAATTCAACTTCGCGGTATTCCATAATTTTTTTTGCAAAAAGGTAATTTGGTTTAATTTGAACAAGATAATCCTTGAAAGAGGATGGACCCTCTATTAATGAGCCTGTATCAAATGAGACCACACTGAAAGAAATCTTGGTCCCTGCCTTTGTTTCGAGTGTCTTATCGGTAACGGAAATCTCTGTAACTTTATCTTCTATAAATGTTACGCCGGCTTTTTCCGACATGGTTTTTAAATCGATTCTTATTTCATCTATTGAGTAAAGACCTTCGGTGTACCCTGAGAACATTCCTGAGTAGTATTGATACCGATTGGGTGAGATTAACAAGATGTTTTGATTGGGAAGAGGCTTCTTCCTTATTTCCAATAAACACTTCAAGTGGGCGTGGCCTCCACCAACTAATAAAATGGTCAATCACTTCGCCGCCTTTATGGTTTTGGCTCAAGTGTAATATATTATTCGTGCAAATACTAATTTAATGAGTCAGGGCTTCTCCTTTAGGAGAGGGATCATATTTCTTCGGGTTGGGCCCGTAATTGTTATCGTGCTCACTTTCCATGCACGCAAATACGAAAAGAATTATTCCTCCTACAATCGGAATTAATATGATTAAATACCACCATCCGCTTTTACCAATATCATGAAGTCTTCTTACATTTATGGAGATAACGGGTATGATTGTCCCGAGGATAAAAATTAGATAAAAGAGACCGAAGATACCAACAATTATTTCGGAATCTTGAAAAAAATAAGCTGCAAACATAGGTATTACCCAAAAAATCACAGAATGTACAAGCGTGAAAATCCAATACTCCTTCCTCCTAGCCCTCCCACTAAAGTTAAAATAATTTCTAAAACCCTCTAAATACCAATGCATCTTTTTTCCTCCTATCCAACATCTAATTTAAAAAGCTACAAGTTTCAATACCCAAACCACAAATATGATATACCAATTTTTGAAAAAATGTTAATATATACAAATTTCATTTCTTGAACTAACATAAGCAAGGCACCCCAAAATTGAGGTGCCTCAAGCCATACGTATAAAATTATTTGTTACATAAAAACTAAAACTTATCTTCCGCCTAGGGATTGTTCAGCCATTTGAACTAGACGCTTAGTGATTTCTCCACCAACAGATCCGTTAGCGCGAGCAGTTGTGTCTGCACCAAGATTTACACCAAACTCAGTTGCGATTTCGTACTTCATTTGGTCGATAGCTGCTTGAGCACCAGGTGCTACTAATTGATTTGACGAATTGTTTCTGCTTGCCATGATGTGATTCATCTCCTCGTAAAATAGTTTTGGTTGGACCAACTGGAGTTGCACCAGTAGTGCAGAGATTTCTGCTGCCGTCTAGGCTGGTCCATTGGGTGATAAGTTGTTACTTGTATTATAGGAATTTCATAATATCTTTATCCATTTATTTTTAGGAAATTTATGGATATTAGCTATTTCAGTATTACGAATATTTGTGGGTAAGATGTAAAAATTAATGAAAAGCAGAAGATGTATGGAAGTGGAGGGGCTTTTATGGAGATATGTCCATTATGTAATGGGTTGGAAGAATATCAGGGTAATTGCGCATCTTGTGGCAACATGCTTATTGATACAGGTAAGGTGACGGACTACTTGGATGATTATAGTGCGTATATGGAAATAAACCTTTTAAAGTTGGTGGATGGGGACTTAAACTGTGTGGAAAATCACGTTTGTTTACATTTGATCAATTGTCCAGTCTGTCAAATAGAGCAAATCATTACTATCCAAGAATAAAAAACCAGGTCCGTTAAGACCTGGTTTTGGAAAGATGTATTATTTAGAACGGATACGAGATTCTGTTTCCATGTCGAAGAAGTGACATTTGTTCATGTCCAATGCAAGTTGAAGCTTTTGTTGAGGTTTCACGTCTGTACGGGAATCAACACGTGCTACAAAATCTTGGCCATTGATTTGGGAATAAAGCATAGATTCTGCACCAAGAAGCTCAGATACTTCGATTACAGCTGTAATAGTAGTTCCTACAGATGATTCAATGAAAACAGGCTCATCGTGGATATCTTCTGGACGAATTCCAAGGATGACTTCTTTTCCTACATAACCTTGGTCGCGAAGTACTTTCATTTTTCCTTCTGGAACAGTAATTTTCTGTTCGCCGATTAGGAATGCTCCATCTTCAAGTTTACCGTTGAAGAAGTTCATGGCAGGAGATCCAATGAATCCACCTACAAATACATTTTCAGGGTTTTCGTACACTTCTTTAGGTGAACCAAGTTGCTGGATGATACCGTCCTTCATTACAACAAGGCGTGTTGCCATCGTCATTGCTTCTGTTTGGTCATGCGTTACATAGATAGTTGTTGTTTGCAGACGTTGGTGAAGCTTGGAAATTTCCGCACGCATCGCTACACGAAGCTTTGCATCAAGGTTGGATAGAGGCTCATCCATTAAGAATACTTTTGCATCACGAACGATTGCACGACCTAATGCTACACGTTGACGCTGACCACCGGATAATGCTTTTGGTTTACGATCAAGGTATTGTTCCAAACCAAGGATTGCTGCTGCTTCTTTCACACGGCGGTCAATCTCTTCTTTAGGAAACTTACGTAATTTCAATCCGAATGCCATATTGTCATATACATTCATATGAGGATAAAGTGCATAGTTTTGGAATACCATTGCTATGTCGCGGTCTTTTGGTGCAACGTCGTTCATTCTTTTCCCGTCGATGATAAAGTCACCTTTGGAGATTTCTTCAAGACCTGCAATCATACGTAGAGTTGTGGATTTACCGCAACCTGATGGACCTACGAATACGATAAATTCTTTGTCTTTGATGTGTAGGTTGAAGTCTTTAACTGCTGTTACGTCGCCTTCGTAGACTTTGTAGATATGATCTAATTGCAATTCTGCCATGTGTGTTTCCCCCTGTGAAATCGTTTTCTTAATCTGTTATTAGTGTACCGAAAACGCATACATTTCGTAAATGTACAAGTTGCACAAAAAAAAGCAACGTCTTTGTGCAACGTTACTTTTCGATAATAATGATTGCTAGGTAGGCGGCCATGGCTCCTTGGAAGTTTTTGATGTCAATGCCTGTCCGTTCGATGAATTTATCGATTCGGTATTGAAGGCTGTTACGGTGCATGAAGAGTTTCTTGGCTGTTAAGGATACATTCATATTATTTTCTATATAGACTTTTACGCTTTGCAGAAGTTCCTTTTCATCATCCAGCATCGTGCCAAACATTTTTGTCATGTAAGGGAGATGTTCTGCATCCATGTTTTCTGTGAGCATATAAGGGAGGGCGTGTTGAAATGTATGTATGTTTGCCTGCTTCCTTGCTTTTAAAGATAGTTCAAAACATTTCTGCTCCCAGTGAAAGAAGTCTGAAAGGTTTTCTTCTATATCGTTGTATGCACCTATATAAAACTTAACATTGGAATAGAAGTCAGAAGCAGTGATGTCGATGATGTCATGGAGAGGAACTGTTTCCTCTGTTTTCACTTCCGGCAAAAAATCCACTATGACACCGCCGGTAAAACTTTTCCATACAATCACCAAGTCGCTATCGAAGAACGCAATTAATGCTTCTTTCCATTCTTCCTTGTTCAATAAGGGTTCGGAGAATTCAAAATGGATGAAGCGGAAAGGTCTTAGTTGAGTAGATGGTGTTTTTTGGAGAGCACGATTAAATAATAATTCATGCCACCACTGTTCCTTTTCACTCATGGATAGTTGATGTTCTTCTACTTTTTGTAGAAATGTTTCCAATAGCAATATATCTTTGGTGGTCAATGAATCTTTTTCAATTCCGAAGTATTCATTGTCCGAAGAGGCGAACCAAAGATAGTGCGAAAAACTATGAGGGGAGGATGATTGAATGAGCGCATCCTTATATATTTTTTTTAATTGGTTGTACATGTTTAATCCCTTTCCTTCTGAGCTCTTCTGTTTATTATAACGAAGAGAGCGCCGTATACAAAGCAATTAAAAAACTCCTCCTTTATGGGAAGAGTTTTATCGTTGTTCTTTAGGGGGTTCTTCTTGTTCTAAATCTCGTGCTTCTTCAATGTTCGTGTAGCGGTCACGTTCAAAGACAGTCCCACCAGCTAGCCCTTCATTAATGTATCTGTCAATATCCATGTAATACTCATCTCTACCTTCATTTTGTGGGCCTTTATCGGTATTTTTCTTATCTGACATAAAAAATCCCTCCTTTTTAGTTAGTGTATCTAAAGGAGGGGAAATGATTCTTGTTAATCATAAACGTGGAAGAGCATCAGTTCATGAATCTGAGCTTCAACAGCTTGTTTTTCTTCTTCGGAAAAGGTCTGAGATTCTGGCCATTCTATGGAACCGTTTTTGTGATAGACGGCTTTAATGGCGTGCCCTTTGTAAAAAAAGGAAAGATGCCAGCCAGGAAGTTGGTTATTTTGATAGAAAGGTTTTAGTTGAAAGTGTGAAATCATGCCTTTTCCTCCTCTTGATGTAATGGCGACTTGTTACATTATTCGACATCAGGAAGAAGATTCCTGCATGGAAAAACCTGTTCGTTCATAGAAAACCTTGGTAATATTCTCCGTTGCCCGTTGCTTGATAGGAGCTTCATCAAAATCCATCGGCTTGGCATTCAATTCAAAAATATAATGTTTTCCTTCCGTTGTTATGCCAATATCTGCAGAGAACTCTCCGATATCATCATAAAAAGCAGTGAGCTGTTTTCCACATTGAGTGATAAGCTGTTCAATTGTTTCATGGTCGGTCTTAACAGGAAGCTCTTCTGTTGCAACAATTACTCCACCTGAAGGGACGTGGGTGGTTACTTGTTGTTTTTTAGCCATCCTGACGCCAACTCCTGTTATAGAAAAGCCATTGCCGCTTGAGTGGGCCAATACCCGGTAATCAAATTTTTTCCCTTTCATCGGCAAGGTGGTAATGGCTTCTTGGATGATATAAGAGTCTATTGATTCTTCTTTTTCAAAATAACTGGCCAGTTTTCTTACAGATGGAAACAGGACGGTCGTGGTGGAGGTGGATTTCATCAAAAAAGTGTTTCCATTTCTGACGATGAGAAAGACCCCTTTACCTTTTTTGCTTTTTCTTTTTTTTATATACACCTCCGGATAGGTGGAGAGATACTCGGCTAAGGTTTCTTCAGATAAAAGATCTGTTTTGGGCAAATGCTGTTTCAACCTCTCATTATCTCTAAGTTGAAGATATAACTCCCATTTATCAAAAAAGTGAGGATTGAAAACTGGAATATGGTAAAGAGATGTCAACTTCTCCGTTTGTTCTAAGAAAAGTCTTTCGTCCTCATATCGAGCCAAGCGATTATATAAAATGTCAGGAAGAGGGGTTTGTACTTTCACCCAATGATCGTGCGCCGGTAGATAACAGAATCCGTTTACCCCATCTTCTGTCAGTTGCTCCGGCGTAACTACAACAGATAAACCACCTAATTGTTGTAGATTTCGTTGTATTCTTTTAAAAAGGCTGATATTTCCAATAAAGCCGTTTTTTTTTGGACTGGCCAGGATGCAGATAAGAGGACCTGCTTTCATGTCCTTTAGCAGAAAAGGGAAGCTAAGAAATTTGCTGGTATGTTCTTTTTTATAGGGCACCGAATAGTACTTGCCCATTGTTACTTTCTTCTCTTTGTCGAATTGCTGATACCATGTCTGGGAGGTCATCTCATAAAATAGTTCAATCATGAAAAAACACCTTCCGGATTTTTAATAGTGTGTTCTGTTAAGTAAACCGCATATTCAATGGAAAGCTTGCGAGTCAGGATATCTTCGTTTCTTAGTTTTGGATGATAGAAGATGGAACGGCCCGGTTTAGAGTTTGCTTCGAACATCCAAAGTTTGTGCTCTTTATCAAGCCCGAAATCAAAGCCAATCTCACCGATGAATCCCGGCATATGTGTATCAATGGCATTACTTATTAATAGAGAAGCTTGAGATAATTGCTGGATGACTGCCGCTTGTTCTTCTTTATCAGTGAAGATTTCAGTAATCGTCTTGATCACTCCGCCGCTGTTGGCGTGGGTAGTGATACTGCCTTTGCCGCTTAGTTTTGCAGCCATCGCACTGACCACCCAATTTCCGTGCTCATCCTTATTTGTATGGACACGGAAATCCACAAAGGAATCCTCTACTTTTAAAAGAGGAATGCCTTGTTGGATTAAATAACAGGACAAATCTCTGTTTTTTAGGATGTGTGCTAATAAAGCCTCCAGGGAGGAAGAGCGTTGCAATTTATTGACAAAATCCTCATTTTTATAGCGAGCATAATAAGTTTCTTCTTCACGGTTATAAATAATTTTGTAAACGCCTAGTCCAAGGCTTCCATTTGTAGGCTTTAGATAAATGAAAGGATACTTGGACAATAGTTTCTCCATTTTGGCTATGGACACATCATTATGCGTTTCTGGCAGGTATGGAACGATATTTTCTTCAATCATAAGCTTTTGATGAATATCCCATTTGTTGAAGAAGCCAGGATTAAACCAGGGAATTGCATAATCCTTTTGCATTTTTTCTCTCGTTTGTGCAAGCAATCTGTGCTTCTCTGTTCGTCTATTGGGAAGTCGATCGTATACAACATGTGGAAAAGGGAGAGTCCGCTTACTCCAACCCTGCTCCGTAAACATAAAGCCTTCCATTGTCCCCTCTTCCCAGTCAATATGATTTGCGCCAAATAAAAACATAAAAGCACCGACTTTTCTCTCGGTTGCCAGCAGCTTGGAAAAAAATAATGAGCGCTCCCCTATGGGTCGAATCATGGAGCTGTTAAAGCCAGCTGTAAAAATGCCGATCAGAGGGCCAAGGTGCAGGATGTCTTCATGAACGAATACATGAATGTTCCCCGCATAAGGGAGTAGCAGCTTTTCAAATAATGATTTGGAAAGATAAAGTGAATGTCCAGCGTGAATACTTGCATGACACGAATATTGATGTGTTCCAAAAGCTATGGATTCTATGTGGATGTTGCTCATCTGTTCCGGAACAAGAATTTGGTTTTCTTTCAAGTCATCTCTGCATTTAACAGGTATGAGTGCTTTCATCATCATCAACTCCCGTTTATTCACCTTTTGATAGACGCCAAGTACATGCAATACTTGCTCGGGGCTTCATATATTTCTGCCTGTACAGAAGGGGAAGCCATTGTTACTATCTTATGACCGGGCTTGGAATTAATATCTAAAATCCATAAATTATAGTCAGGGTCAATCCCGATGTCTATTCCTAATTCGAAAAGAGGGGAAATCGTTTGGTCAATGCTTGAAGGTAGATAATCCACAATGACTTGAAGCTTCCTTTCCAGTGTCTGCCTTTTGAACGTGGACAGTCCTTGAAGTAGAACAGAGAAGGGCAGCATTTCACCCCCGCCAGCAAGGTTGGAAGTAATATGATCTTTTGGGCCTGTCCGGATGCAACGTACCCTTTCCGTCCAATTACCTTCTTCATTCTTTTGCAAGAGTAGTCTTAAATCAAATGGAACATTCTTCTTATTTTGCAATGGAAGAAAGGGTTGGAAGATATACTCAGTATCTTTCATGCGGCTATGTAACCAGGTTCTCAGTTGGCTGCCTGTCTGGAAAACATAAAGTCTTTCTCCTGGTTGCACGACTTCTTTGACCATAAATTGGTTGCCTATTTGTTCCACCTTTATTAGACCTCTGCCCTGGGACCCATTGATTGGTTTGATCAACCAATTCTCTCTCTGGCGAAAATGGGATAAGAAAAATGTGACACTGGTGAGTTTTTTTGATAGTGGGAAAAATTCTTTAAGTTCTTGTAAGGAAGATAGCTTGTTATAAACCTCCCATTTATTTGGAAGTCCATAGCCGAGGAAATGTACTTTTTCCTGCAATTTTAGTAAATCCGTCAAACCTTTGAATTGTTGCGCATTTTTTGTTCCATAATAACATCGGTCGTAAATAAAGGAAGGAATGGGAAACGAGGCGTTTATCCATTCCTTTTTGTCTGAAGTGTACACGAGACCTGATACATTAGAAGTGTTATCATTCAATTGAGCAGGTGAAATGATGCATATGTTAAGACCATTTTTAGCAGCATGTTCGGCCATTTTAGTAAGATACGTAGTCGGTTTTGAAAATGAGAGGACACCTAGTGTAATCATGTTATCTCTCCTTTAAATGTTCATGTATAAGGTATAAACAATAGATAATGACAGCCTTGGCAGAAGGGCGGATGCTTCGTTCGTTTGCTGGTTGGTCTAGATTTTTAGATGGCTTCGTATTCACCTCTATGATCCACGGGTGTCCAAATGTATCAAGGGCAAGGTCAATGCCCAATTCTCCGAAAATACCTTCTGAGGCGGCTCCGATTTCGTTTGCCACTTCGAGTGCCAATTCCTTTAGAAGTTTTCGGATTTGTGGAAGTTCTTTCTTGTCAAATTTGGTTCGAAGTACATGTTGGACAGAAAGCATTTCTCCACCCTGTGCAAGATTTGATACAAATGAGCCGCTCTTGGATGCTCTGGCAGTGGACGATGTAACTTGCCATCGGTTATTATCGGTTCGATGACACAGATAACGAAAATCAACGGGTCTTGCATCGAGATGCAGGAGATCCAATCCCTGTTGAATGATGTATTGTCTTTTTTTTATTTCAGGAGAAAGTCGCTTGTACAAATCAGTAAAACTGCTATATGTTTGTGATACAGGTTGCTGAAGGGAAGAGTAATCTAACATGTAGCCGTCTTGATTTTTACATACTTTAAAAATCTGTTTTCCTTGACTGCCCTTGATTGGCTTCAGAAAAAGCATAGAATGAATCTCTAACCAAGACTCCAGCTTTTTGGCAGAAAATAGGGACGTCTCCGGTAAGTAAGGGGTCAAGTGTGCTGCTGTTTGAAGCTGTTCATGGACGGTCCATTTATTTAGGAAATGATTATTAAAGTAAGGAATCTCCCATTCATTCAATTGATCGGTTAAATCACGGAACATTTCACTCTTCTCATTCGTACGTTTATGGAGTCGGTTGTGCACGACTTGAGGATATGGAAGCAGGGCTTTGTTCCAGCTGTTGTTATCCAAGTAGTAGCCTTCCACATTTTTTTGCATCCACTGGTTATGAAGGGCGAACACATAGAAAATGGCACCGATATCTTCGGAATAGTTGGCAAGTTCCATGCAATACTCTTCAATGGATTTAAGGTCAATAGATTCATCATCCTTTATCCCAATCTCAGTGAGGAGTGCGATGACAGGACCTATATGGAGTGTGTTTAAGTTATGATTATAGGTGATTAGGTATCTTCGTTCCTCTTCGAAAAGTAATAAGGCTTTTTGGACGGTTCGATCCATTCTCAGCACGTTTTCATCTATATTGATAGTTACGATATTACATGTCATTGTATTCCTGCTGCATTGGATGGAACATAGAGATATATTTTCAGGAAGCTTTAATCTTTTTGCCAAAGCCTCACTTATTTGTATAATTGGTACAGGTGTATTATTTTCAATAGGAATTATTCTTGCTGCTTGAAAATTCATGTTTTTCCCTCATTTTTGTCTAAGGTTAGAAATTTTAGGAGAAACAGGGGAAATTGCCCCACAATCTATAGTATTGAAAAGTAGATAAATCGGTGATTAGAAAGAGGTTGACGATAGATGGATATCTTGTTTGTTGTGGTTATGATGATGGTGATTGGCGCCTTGATAGGAGGGGTTACCAATTCCCTAGCGATTCGTATGCTGTTCAGACCTTATAGGCCAATCTTTATTTTTGGAAAAAGGCTTCCATTTACACCAGGCTTGATACCAAAAAGAAGATCTGAACTTGCAGATCAACTTGGGAAATTGGTGATGGAACATCTCTTGACTGCAGAAAGTATGAAGAGAAGATTAATGAACAGCTCTTTTCAGGAAAAGTCCGAGCAATGGATAAAAGAAGAATTGGATCGATACTTTGAAAAAGGAATCAGCGTCCAAGAGATATTAAAGAAGTTCGGGATAGAGGATGCCGAAACACTCTTTCAAGAAAATTTGCATCAAATTGTGGACAGTAAATATGAAGAGGTTATGGCACAGTTGCGTTTGAAACCAATTCAACAAATATTGCCGGCTCATTTATTGCATTCTGTGGAGAGTAACATTCCGGCAGTTTCTGAATTCGTTTTGAACAAAGCAATCCACCATTTTGAAAGTGTGGAAGGCAAGCGTCAGCTGTCTAAGATGATCAATGACTTTATTGCAACCAGGGGAAAATTGGGAAGTGTTGTGCAGATGTTCATGGGGAATTATCCTTTGGTCGATAAAGTGCAACCAGAAATCATTAAATTTCTTAAGCATGACGGGACAAAAGATGTGTTAATAAATGTCTTATACCGCGAATGGAATAAATTAAAGGAGATGGAGGTGCAGGATCTGGAAAAAAGAATCTCCAGCGAAGCCATTCTCACCTCGCTTCATACAGTAGTAGAACGCACGGTGGATGTTCCGAAATGGATGAACAAAACGGTGAAGGAAGCGATAGAACCAATTTATCCATGGATCATGGATAAACTTATACCTTCTGCCTTTTCGACTGGGAGCGAGCTTCTGCTTGAAAAATTGGAAGAACTTCTTATTAGACTAAAACTCGAAGAAGTGGTGCGCGATCAGGTGGAATCATTCTCTCTTCAAGAAGTGGAAGAAATGGTCCTCTCCGTCTCCCGCCGCGAACTAAAACTAATCACCTACCTCGGAGCCCTACTTGGTGGACTTATCGGACTACTACAGGGATTACTGGTTTTATTACTTTGAGATAGAGGAATTTCCCTGTAGATTGAAGTGTAAGGTATGAGACTCCAGCGGGGGGATAACGGTTGGTTGAGACCCTGCAACGAAGTGAGGAAGCTCAAACACCGTCCCGCGGAAAGCGAATACCTGAAACGGAAATCTACATGAGTAATATAGAATCCCCCTTATGGTTTGAATGACTATGGCATGTTTGTTATACTGGTCACTAGCATGCCTGAAAGATGGGCAAAAAAGGAAGGAATGACGTACAAATGGCAAACAACGTATACGATGTAGCGTACAACCTAGAAACAGCAGTAAAAGAAAGTGATGAGTTCAAAAATCTACAAACTTTATATAAAGAGGTTTTCGCAGACGAAACAACCAAAAGAATGTTTGAAAACTTCCGCAACATCCAACTTGAACTTCAACAAAAACAAATGAGCGGCCAAGAAATTACACAAGAAGAAGTAGAACAAGCTCAAAAAACAGTGGCAGTTGTACAACAAAACGAAGCGATTGCGAAACTGATGGAAGCAGAGCAACGCATGAGCATGATGGTAAGCGAATTAAACAAAATCATCATGAAGCCTCTAGAAGAATTATATAGCGATGTAGACTCCGCAAACTAATGGACGAAAATACGCTTGTCAGAAAAAACGCATCTAATTAAAGGTGCGTTTTTTTTCTTCCTCATTTTTTCCCTGCCTGATACTCCCTATGTTCTAATTCCCTCATTTTCCTCATACTCATATCAATAAGTACAAACATCTTAGATAAGGAGGTCTCTCCATGATATACCGTCTGCTCGCCATCAATATAGATGGAACGCTATTGAAATCAAATGGAAGATTGGCAAAGGAAACGAAAGAAGCGATAGAGTATGTGAAAAACAAGGGAGTGTACGTAACTCTTGTGACCGGCCGAAACTTCGCTTTTGCAAAAAAAGTGGCCAAATCTTTGAAACTTGATACATTTTTAGTGACACACGGGGGATCTTTTATTGCCTCCAAGCTGGAGCAGCCTCTTCATGTGAAGCGTCTGTCAGAGGATAAGACATTCAATCTTGTGCAAGTGCTTGAAAATTATGATTGTACCGTTAGGATCTTGCATGAAAGATATTCAATTGGAAATAGACTTCGAGGTGCAAACAACCTGATGGCAAGAGCAGTACTCGGTTCTAGTGATCCATTAATCTATCCGATGCAATTTGTAGAATCCTTGGGGGATACATTGATTGACAATCCCATTGCCCCACCGAAAATAGAGGTGTATTTTACAGAACCAGAAGAGAGAGAACGAGTATTAAAAACCTTGAAATCTGCATTTGAAGGGATAGAAATTCTTGTGCATGCCGACGGAAAAGTAGATATTTTACCTGATGGCGGTACGAAGATGGATGGTTTGTTAGCTCTTGGTGAAGTGTTGAAAATCTCTCCGCAAGAAATGGTTGTCATTGGCGATACGATGGAAGACCTGCCAATCATTGAGGTGGCCGGACTTGGTGTTGCAATGGGGAACGCCCCAAAAGAAGTGAAGCTTGCGGCTGACTGGATTACTCGGACAAATGATGAAAACGGTGTCGCCTATATGATTAAAGAACATTTCCGTAAACAGCAACGCATCGCGTTTTTAAATAAAATGAAAATATAGTAGGGAATAGACAGACTCTGTAAGTGGAGTCTGTCTATTTTTGTCTACCAGGAAGTTATAAAATAATGGAATGCTGGAATCGCCTTCAGGATCATTCTTGTTCGTAGGGATGAAGACCTCAGTGACGAGAAAAAAGGAGGAGAGAGGTCCTCATCACCGTTATGAAGACCTTGGTAAAAATGAAATATCATTGAAATGGTCAAAGATGAAGTGCAAAGGAAATCCGACCAATGCCAATATTTCAGAGCTATGCGAAAAGCGAGATAAGTACCAATAGATTAAAATCTTGCTTGGGGTGGTTTGGTTTTAGATCGCGTTAGCGATTTTGTTCTTGTCATGACTACTTCTTTTCCAACGGTATTTTCTTGATATGCATCGGCTACATCCGTTACACTAGTGGGAGTGAAAAATCTTGCTGAAAAATAAGGCAAGTGTGAAAGGTGATTAACTTGAAGATTGCTATAAAAGGTTTGCATGATGATAGATATCAGCGTCCGCTGTCATTGATTGCGGATTTATTTTTTGAAGAAACAGAAGTGGTGCTTGGAGAAGATGCTACATCCGAGCTAAAGGTAACGTTCGAGGTGGAAGAAAAAAACACCACGTTTATTGTAAGTGGACAACTCGGCGAACTGTCTTGTTCCCATGAGAAAGAATTGGGCCATTCAGATGAAAAAGAAAGCTTTCGTCGTAAAAAACAAGCCGTGTCCTATGTTTATTTAACTCTTTTACAAGAGCATACGGGAATTATTCAGAAGTGGGGGATCTTAACGGGGATCCGACCAACGAAACTGCTTCACTCCAAGCTTCAAAAGGGAGAGGCCAAAGAGAAAGTCCATCAACAGCTCAGAGAAGATTATTTAATTACAGATGAAAAGATAGAGTTGATGCAGCAGATTGTAGATCGCCAGTTGGATGTTGTGCCAGATTTGCATGACTTGGGAGAAGAAGTCAGTATTTACATCGGGATCCCATTCTGCCCTACAAAATGTGCGTATTGTACGTTCCCAGCCTATGCCATCAACGGGAAGCAGGGGAAAGTGGACTCCTTCCTAGGCGGGCTACACCATGAAATCGATGCTATAGGTGCCTGGTTGAAGGAAAAAGGAATTAAGATCACCACTGTTTATTATGGCGGTGGCACGCCTACAAGTATCACGGCAGAGGAGATGGACATGCTTTACGAGCAGATGTATGCTTCATTCCCTGACATGGAAAAAGTTCGCGAAGTAACAGTGGAAGCCGGACGTCCAGATACGATTACACCAGAGAAGCTTGAAGTGTTGAAAAAGTGGAATATTGACCGCATCAGCATCAACCCGCAGTCTTATACGCAAGAAACATTGAAAGCGATCGGTCGCCATCATACTGTGGAGGAAACCATCGAAAAATTTCACCTTGCACGTGAAATGGGTATGAATAATATCAACATGGACTTGATTATCGGCTTGCCAGGCGAAGGGGTGGAAGAGTTCACTCATACGTTGGAAGAGACGGAAAAGCTGATGCCCGAATCCTTGACGGTCCATACTTTGTCTTTTAAACGCGCTTCTGAAATGACACAGAACAAGAATCGATACAAGGTAGCAGATCGATATGAAATCGGAAAGATGATGGATATGGCGACACAGTGGACCACAAATCACAACTATGTACCATATTATCTGTACCGTCAGAAGAATATCCTTGGTAATTTGGAGAATGTAGGATATGCATTGCCAGGCCAGGATAGCATTTATAACATCATGATCATGGAAGAGAAACAGACGATCATTGGACTCGGGTGTGGGGCATCAAGTAAGTTTGTCCATCCTGAAACAGGAAAGATAACTCGCTTTGCCAATCCGAAAGATCCCAAATCATATAATGATGGATTTGAGCATTATACGGATGAAAAAATTCGGATTCTGGAAGAGCTCTTTCCAGCTAGAAACTAACTTATGGGCAGGGATGAAAAATCCTTGCTTTTTTATTTTAATTTATGAGTGAATAATCATTCATTTTTAAGCGCTTTCATATTATACTAGATATATATCTTAGAGGGGGGAATGGGATGAAGCTTGAAACAGGTGAAGTACTGACCTATTCCAGAACATTCACTGTGGAAGAAATCCTTCAATTTGGAGAGGTTTCAGGAGATCAAGGCAGGCATCATGTAGAAAAAGATGAGCAAGGCAGGCTAATGGTTCATGGCCTGTTGACAGCAAGTATCGGTACCAAAATAGGGGGAGACCTGAACTATATTGCAAGAGAAATGAACATGGAATTCCTCCGTCCCGTCTTTACAGGCGACACCATCACCTGTGAAGCCACCCTCACCAATGTCCAACAACAAGAAGGCTATAAACAAGTCAACGTCACATCCATCTACACCAACCAAAAAGGCAAACAAGTCCTCCTAGGCAACAGTAAAGGAATTATTCGAGATTAAGAGAGAAATTCCTGCGGGGGTCTGACCCCGCACAGAACTTTAATATTTCTGAAAATTAAAACTAATTAGCGGTTTGAAAGGGTGTGCTGGTATGAGTACGGTTAATGTGTTGAATCAGGGGCCGGTTGCGGTACTGGAGCTTAATAGACCTGAGGCGTTAAATGCTATGAACGTGGAGATGTTAGGGGAATTAGAACGTGTTCTGGATGAAGTATCGAAAAATGAAGGTGTGAAAGTGCTTATTGTCAAAGGAAGTGGGAATGCGTTCAGTGCCGGTGGAGATATCAAAATGATGCTCCAAGAAAATGTTGGAGGGGACTTCGACCAGGTGATGGATACAATTGGCTCCATCGTCACTAAGTTCTACACCATGCCTAAAGTTACTATCAGTGCCCTTCATGGTGCAGCTGCAGGGCTGGGCTTAAGTTTTGCACTTGCGAGTGATTTCGTTGTTGCTCACACTTCTACAAAACTAGCTATGAATTTCATTAAGATCGGTCTAATCCCAGATGGCGGCGGTCACTTCTTCATGGAAAAACGTCTTGGTGAAGCGAAAGCTAAACAGATGATTTGGGAAGGTAAAACGATTTCTGCAGAAGAAGCCCATGGATTGGGGCTTGTTGATAGTTTGGCAGGAGATCAAATGGAAGAGGAAATTTCTCATAGGGTTGGAGCACTTCTCCAAGCTCCTTTGCAAGCGATGTTGGAAACAAAGTTGATCTACACGAAGCAATCCTTGCCACGCCTGGAACAAATTCTAGAGTTGGAAAAGAATGCCCAGCGTAGAATGAGGGTGTCTCAAGATCATAGAGAAGGTATTCGTGCTTTTGTTGAAAAGAGAAAGCCGCAATTTAGCGGGAAATGAATATGAAAAGCTGCTCCTTCATTAAGGGGCAGCTTTTGTATATAACAGCCATTTCTTCTAAGCCCACAGTCGTACATACACATAATCCTCCAGTACATTACCAATAAGAAGAACACCACTTATACTAAATATCATCAAAGAAAAACGGAGTGGTTTATGTGCATTTAATGGAAACTAGCAAAGTGCCATTAACAGGCTTGTTGCATATACTTTTTGCATGTGTACTCGGATATATGATTTTGGCTCTTTTTCCAACATTGCTTCCCATATATAGAATACTGTTATTGTCTCTCATATTTGTCATGCTAGTTGTAGATACAGTGGTACTGCTTAGTAAGCAACATAGGTACTTCAGAATAACAAATATCAGTTTTTCTATGTTGATTGGAATCACTTTTATAATATTCATGGTTTATTATATAAGTAAATTCATGGTGATCGCGGAGTATAAGGGATTGGAGAACATACTTTTAGAATATGGTTCTATGGCTAAATTCCTCTTTTTCTTGCTCTGCATGGCTCAACCGATTATTTTACCGCTTCCTGAGGCGTTGACCATTCCAGCCGGGAGCGTGGCTTTTGGGGCATCCGCTTCGTTCTATCTTGGTTTTTCGGGAACATTGACAGGCATCATCATTATGTTCTTCATTGCAAGGTATGGCGGTATGAAAGTGGCTTCTAAACTGGTAAAAGAAAAACATCTAAAAAGATATCAAGAATATGTTAGGAAAAATGAGACGGTGATTCTTGCACTCTTATTTATAATTCCAGTTCTACCTGATGAAATAATTTGTGTCGGGGCGGGCATTGGAGCTGTCTCTTTTAAAAGGTTTCTTGTAATAGCGTCCTTGTCAAAGCTTTTGACTACTTTAGTGCTCGCCTATTCCGTTTCCTTGGCGAAATTTCTGGACTTAACTTCTACACAACTGCTGTTATCTTGCTCTGTGATAATGGGAATAGTTTTCTTTACCACTTTTGCTTTCAATAGATATTGGAACAGAAAACGCATGGAGATGTAATACTTTATCTCCATGCGTTTATTAGTTATCTGTGAAATAAAACTAGTTTCCCGCTTGCATTTGTGCAACGGTGTGTAGTGTCGAGGTAATTTAATTCTTCTAATCTTTTTTCTCCTACTGTTTTTGCTTCTTTTTCAGTGGCGGCTTCAAAACTTTCATCCAGTAATGTTTCTCCGCTTTTGCTAAAGACTGTTAACGTATATTTCCCCATGAGTGTCCCCTCCGTGTCTGTAAAATGAATATCCATTCATTGCTTTTATTTTACTAAAAGTTTCTTGAAATGTAAAAGTTCTATGAAACTATTTAGTTTTTCAATCGTATAGGTTACTGTAAAACATAGGAGGGATAACGTCATGGCATTACAGATAGATGGTGTAACGAAAAGGTTTGGCAAGCATGTCGCAGTCAATAATTTGACCCTTGAGATACCGGAAAGCGAAATGTTTGGGTTCTTAGGTGCTAATGGAGCAGGGAAAACAACCACATTCCGAATGGTCCTTGGATTATTGGAGCCAACAGCAGGTAAGGTTTCGTGGGCAGGGAAACCAATTACATATAGAGAAAGTCATCTGGTAGGGTATTTGCCGGAAGAAAGGGGCCTTTATCCCAAATTGACGGTTAAGGACCAGATGATTTATTTGGGGAGATTGCGAGGAATGGAGAAAGCGGAAATACTGAAGCAGCTGGATTACTGGCTGGAGCGTTTCAAAGTACCGCAATATCTCAATAAAAAAGTAGAAGAGCTCTCAAAAGGAAATCAACAAAAAATCCAGTTTATCGCGTCCACCATCCATAATCCTAAATTGCTCATCCTTGATGAACCTTTCAGTGGCTTGGATCCATTAAATGTAGAGCTTTTAAAAGAAGCCGTTGTGGACTTGAAAAAGCAAGGAACTTCCATCGTGTTTTCCAGTCACCGGATGGAGCATGTAGAAGAGCTTTGTGAGCATTTATGCATTATGCATCATGGTCAGCCTGTCGTGCATGGTTCGCTAAGGGACATTAAGCGTTCATTCGGGAAAAAGAATGTCATCATCCATGCTGATTTTGATTTAGCGTTTTTAGCGAATGTCGCTGGAGTTACCAAAACAAAGCAGACTGCGGAAGGCATGATTCTTCAAGTGGAAGATGAAGATGTCTCTCAGACATTGCTACAACAAATAACAGGTAAGGGCTATATCCGAAAATTCATTTTGGAAGAACCGTCCTTGAATGATATCTTCATAGAAAAGGTGGGTGCTTCTTACCATGAATAAATTTTGGATCATCTTAATGCACACCTACATGAGCAAGCTGAAATCTAAATCTTTCATTATTTCCACTTTGGTGACGACATTACTCATTGTGGGTGTTACAAACATTCAATCCATTATCGATGTTTTTGACAAACAGGAAGACAAAGTCGTGGCGGTAATAGATGAAGAAGGCGCTATCGTACCATTGTTAGAACAGCAACTTGCAACAAATCCCAACAGCAATTTGAACCTTGAGATTGTTTCAAATGAGTCAGATGCCGAAAATAAAGTGACAGAGGGAGAGTATGACGGGCTTCTTGTTTTATCAACAGATCAAAACGGCTTGCCATCTGGCGTGTACAAAGCTGCCTCCATCACTGATTCTGAAACGATGACACAAGTGGAGGTGATGCTTCAGCAGGTTAAAAATGAACTGGCAACAAGTCAACTTGGATTATCACAGGAAGAAATCGCCCAACTTTATACGCCGATTAATTTTGATGTTGTAGCATTGGAAGAGTCCGCAAAGTCAGCAGAAGAATTGAACCAGGCTCGTGGATTGGTGTATGTCCTGTTGTTTGTTATCTATTTTTCGGTAATTCTTTACGCTAGCATGATTGCAACGGAGGTGGCCGTGGAGAAATCTTCCCGTGTCATGGAAATTTTAATCTCATCAGCGTCTCCAATTATGCATATGTTCGGGAAAATCCTTGGAATAGCGCTATTAAGTTTAACGCAACTAGCTTTTTGGATACTTGTCGGCTATTCTTCATTAAGCAGAAATCTTGAAGGGATGACAGAAGCAGGAGGAGTATTTGAATTCTTCGGCGTTGGCGATCTGCCTGTAGCAACGTTTGTGTACGCCGTCGTCTTCTTCCTGCTAGGATACTTCTTATATGCTACGTTTGCCGCTTTCTTGGGCTCGCTTGTTAGTAGAATAGAAGAAATCCAGCAAATGATCATGCCGATGACCTTATTGATAGTGGCAGGCTTTATGATTTCCATGTTCGGCTTAGGTAACCCGGATAATTCTTTCATTCAAATAACGTCATTCATTCCATTCTTTGCACCAATGATTATGTTCTTGCGTGTAGGTATGTTGAATGTACCAATTTGGGAAATCAGCTTATCCATTGGTCTTCTGGTAGCAACCATTGTTTTACTGGCCATATTTGGTGCTAAAGTGTACCGCGGTGGAGTCCTGATGTACGGAAAATCATCTTCCCTCAAAGATATCAAGAAAGCATTGCAACTGACAAAAAACAAGTAATCAAGCATGCGGGACTTTATGAAAAAGTCCCGCATGTTTTTTTATTCTCACACATGTAAACCGAACGTGCATTCGCATTTCATTCATGATAAAATAAGGAAAGACGATTAGAGAAGAGGTTGAATCTATAATGAAGAAAATTCGCTTCCTGCATGCTGCAGATTTGCATCTGGACAGTCCATTTAAAGGACTTTGCCATCTTCCCCAACAAATATTTGATCAGATAAGAAAGAGCACCTTCCAATCACTAACAACGCTTATAAATGCTGCCATCAGTTACCAGGTGGACTTTATATTATTGGCAGGAGATCTTTTTGATTTAGAGCAACGAAGCCTAATCGCCCAAGCGACACTTAGAAAAGAGTTCTTGCGATTAAAAGAAGCTGGAATACCAGTGTATATCATCCATGGAAATCACGACTATCTTACAGATGCACACACACTTTTTCAGTACCCGGATAATGTACATATTTTTTCTGGAGAAGTAGAGTGCAAGACATATGTAAAAGACGAAGAGGAGCTAGTCTGTATATACGGATTCAGCTATAAGCAAAGGCATATGAACGAAAATATGACAAGTTACTATCAAATAGAAAACGCTATGATCCCTTTTCATATCGGGATGCTTCATGGCAATCTTTCTGGAAGGGAAGATCATGATCCGTACGCACCATTCAACTTACCGGATCTTCTTAATAAGAATTTTCATTACTGGGCATTGGGCCATATACATAAACGTGAAATTTTGCATCATCATCCTCCCGTCGTCTACCCAGGAAATATCCAAGGACGGCACCGAAAAGAACAAGGCGACAAAGGCTGCTATCTGGTTGAACTGTTGGAAGATGGTATTCCTGAACTTACATTCATTGAAACATCCGTCATTCATTGGGAAGAGCTCGAGGTTCCCATTAACGGTATAGAAACAGTGGACCATCTTATCGGGGAAACAAAACAAGCATTGGAAAATCTGAGGTTGGAAGGAAAGGGGAAATTACTGCGTCTTATTTTGACTGGAAACGGAGATCTGCATCATTTTCTTCAAGATGAAAATAATCAAGAAGAGCTACTACTTCTTTTTAATGAAGAAGAAGAGAATAAGTCCTCTTTTGTTTATATATACTCCTTGCAGGTGCAAACAGTAGTATCGTATTCAAAAGAAGAATTGCAGGAAAAAACTTTTTATAAAGATTTTTATGCCATGGTAGAGCAAATTGACGTGAAAGAAGCATTAGCTCCGTTGCTGAGACATTCTGAAGCGAGCCGCTATATGGAAATATGGAGTGAGGAAGAAGAAAAAGCGATAGTGGAAGAGGCGGAGCAATGGCTTGTCAGCAAGTTCTTGGAAAGCGAGAAGAGGTGAATAGATTGAAAATTACTGGCTTGCATATCTATGGGTTTGGAAAACTGGAAAATGTGGTAATGGAAAATCTATCACCAAACATCCAGGTCATTTATGGTGAAAATGAGGCGGGAAAATCAACTGTGATGGCTTTTATCCAAGCTATCTTATTTGGATTTCCTTCCAAAAATCAACAAGACTTGCGCTATGTTCCTAAAAAGGGCTTTAAGTATGGCGGAAAGTTAATTATTGAAACCGATGATCATAGGAAAATTACCATTGAACGGGTCGCAGGTAAATCCGCCGGGGATGTTACTGTTCAAGATGAGCAGGGCAATCACTTTGACTTGAATGATCTGCTGGGTGGCCTGGATAAAATGATGTATAAGGGTATTTTCTCCTTTAATATTATGGACATCCAAAATCTAAAACTCATAGATTCTGAGCAACTTGGCAGTTATTTATTTTCATCAGGACTGATGGGAAGTGAACAACTGCATAAACTATCTCGAGAGTTAACAAAAGAGCAAGAAGAGCGTTTTAAACCTAACGGAAGAAAGCCCGTCATCAATCAATTGTTGACTTCTTTAAAAGAAGAAGAACGAAATGTTCAGCAGTGGAAAGAAAAGATGGGGCAATATGATCGGTTGCAACATGATTTAGATCACTATGAACAAACCTGGAAAGAAACACAAATTAAAAAAGAAGATGTGGAGAAACGAATAAAAGAGAAAGAAGCAATGCTCACGATTCAACCATTAGTAAACAGATTAGAAATTCTCGAAATGCAACTGGTAGATTACACGAAGGTTGAATCGTTTCCGCAGGATGGTTTGGCAAGATTAGATAAATGGCAGACAGAGGTAGTATTCTATCAATCAAAACTTGAAAAATTATCAAAAGATTACCAAGAAAAAAAGCAAGAAATGGAACAGATACGAATAAATGAAGACCTTCTTGAAAAAGAAGAATCAATAAAAGGTCTGCTAGCTTTCCTTCCGACCTATCAACAAACCAAAGGCCAATTGTCTCTGCTAGCTACTGAAATAACACAGTTGGACCAGCGCATCGATGGCTGGAAACAAGATCTGGAATGGACTAATAAAACGTATCAGGAGATAGAATCATTACCCACCAGCTTGTCATCAAAAGGGTCATTGCGTGATCTATTAAAAAACCACCATGAGCTTCATATTCAGAAACAACGGTTAGATGAACAGTTCCAACTCGCAAAAGAGGAACTTGAGGCGCAGGAAGAACGGATAAAAGCTCTCGAGCAAGAACAGCTTCCAAACGATAAAGCAATAAAAATGAGGGAAATGGTTGAGGAAGAAAAAAAGGACTCTTTGCATAACGAGATTCATCTCACAGAACAATTACTGCATCAATTAGATAAACAGCTTGATATGCAGAAAAAGAACGATCAGATTGAGGACAGAAAAAGGAAGAAAACAGCGGTTGCAAGTCTTTTAATCGGGATTGCAGGTGCTACTTATTTTTATATCCAAGAACAGGTGATAGCTTCTCTCCTATGTTTGATTCTATTTTGCTCCCTTTCTTTCATCCTTGGCAGGAAGAACAATAATAAAAATAACCGCAACGAGCTTCTGAAAGAAAAGGAAGCAATGCGCAGTAAACTAGATTTACTAAGAAGTAAGCTTTATTCAGCGGATAAGTATGGAGAAATGGAAGAGTATCAGAAAGCATTGGCAAAGGATGAACAGGTCATTCAGCTTCTGCAGAAGGAACGACTGCTACTTTCCCAATGCGATCGGACATATAATAGAATTATTCATCAATTTGAAGAGTGGGAAGGAAAGAACTTCTCATTTCAGGATCGTTGGAATAAATGGACCTCATCACTAACTCTTGAAAAAATCTCGCCAAATTTTATGGAAGAAGCTTACGACAAAGTGTTTCTGTTGAAAGTAGCGATTTCAGATAAAAAGGGGCTAGTGGAAAAACAATCCCACTATCAAAATGTAATACAGAAATTTGAGGATCAGGTAAAGTTTCTTTTAGATGAAAACCGTGGTTACAATGCAACGATGTCTCTGGAAGAAGCATTCACACAATTACGTCTAGATGTGGAAGAAAACAGAGAAAATCAGATAAAAAAACAACGGATTCAAGTACAAATAAACGAATTAAAGGAAGAAATGGATGGATTGTCTCTTCATGCTCTTGAAGCGCACAAGCAGATTCAATATCTGTATGAACAAGCAGAAGTGAAAAATGAGGAAGAGTATCGTCATAAGAATCAGCAGTATACAGAAAAAGCAGAGCTTGAGAAAGAGGTCTCTCTCCTTAAAAGTCAGTTAGCTCAAATGGAAAAATCCTATCAGTTACAACTTAAGGAAAGTAAGCCGATGGAAATGTGGGATTCGGAGAAGGTGGAGCTAGAAGAAACCCTTAAGACGATAAAAGATAAACAAAGTAAACTTGTCGAAAATAAAACGGCAATAAAAGAGACCATTCGTCTGTTAGAGGAAACAGGAACATATTCAGAAGCTGTGCAACAGTTCGAGTTATCGAAAAGTAAGTTACAGGAGCATGCACGAAAGTGGGCAATCCATGCCACTGCATCCCATCTTCTAGCCAAAACGATGGACTATTACCGGACAGTTAAGCTTCCAAAAGTACTACAATATGCTTCTGACAACTTCCGTTTCCTCACAAAAGGTAACTATATTAGGTTGCTTGATGAGGAGAATGAAAGGACGCTCATGGTGCAGCATGAAGATGGGACGAAATTTGAACCAAAGGAATTAAGTCAGGCAACAGTGGAACAGTTGTATATATCCATCCGTGTCGCTGTCGCTCAGGTATGGAGTGATCAACAAAAACTTCCGTTCTTAATGGATGACAGTTTTGTTAATTTTGATCATCACAGAACAAACTTAGGTATTGAGTTGATTAACAGGCTGGCTCTCCAAGGATATCAATTCCTTTTCTTCACCTGTCATCAACATATTAAAGAGAAAATGACAACCGATCCAAAGAACCTTGTCTTTAGCTTTGATTCAATGAAAGAAGCAGTCATTAAACGTTGATGAATTTGGTTCATCCATTGCCGAAAGGAAGACACAAGTGCTATGCTTAGAGAGGAATAGAGAAGCAAGTTGAAAGGATAGCGAACATGAGTGAAAGTGTTATAAAAAATAATAGAGCACCGTTGATACTTTTAAGCTTTAATTTATTTATTGTTATGGTAGGAATTGGATTGGTCATACCTATCCTTCCATTTTATATCGATAAGTTTGGGGCGGATGCAAGAACATTAGGTTTACTTGTTGCAGTGTTTGCCTTTATGCAATTTCTATTTGCGCCTGTATGGGGGAGGCTGTCCGATAAAATCGGAAGAAAACCCTTGATCACTATAGGACTTTTCGGTTTTGCCATTGCAGAGTTTATTTTTGCATATGCTAGCGGTTTATGGATGCTCTTTCTTTCCCGTATCCTAGCTGGTACCTTTGGTTCAGCGCTAATGCCTACTGCCATGGCATATGTTTCTGATGTCACTTCTTCTGAAAAAAGAGGCCAAGGGATGGGAATAATGGGAGCAGCTATGGGACTAGGTATCGTTGTGGGTCCTGGACTTGGCGGCTGGCTTGCCGAATATGATCTAGCACTACCTTTTTTAGTCGCCGGCGTGGCAGCTACTATAGCTGGAATACTGTCGGTAATCATCTTGCCGGAATCATACCCGAAACATAAGAGAGAAATGGATGCACAAGCTTCAGCAGGGGAAAAAAGGGACAATCAATTTGTGACAATGTATAAGGCTCTTAAAAGTCCTGTAGGATTTTTACTAATCCTAGTATTCATCATGAGTTTCGGACTGGCTAATTTCCAATCCATTTTTGGCTACTATACGATGGAAAGATATAGCTATAACCCGAGTGAGGTAGGGACAATCATTTTAATTGTCGGTTTGGTGGGGACTATTGTCCAAGGCGTACTGGTCGGTAGGATGACGAAAAGATTTGGGGAAGAAAGGGTGGTTACAACCGCTCTATTAATCAGTTCTTTCGGTTTTGTACTGATGACCCTGGCTACAAACTTTACAACAGTATTACTAACAACCTGCATATTTTTCTTAGGTAATTCTCTGTTAAGACCATCTTTAAATTCATTCATATCTAAGCTTGCAGGGAACAGACAAGGCCTCGTCATGGGTCTCAACAATTCATTTTTAAGCTTGGGAAATGTTGCAGGTCCCATATTGGCAGGTATTTTCTTTGAAATAAACATCCATATTCCATATCTATTTGGAGCATGCATCATGCTATTCGGCTTAATCGTCACCAAACTATGGATTGCTAAAAGAGCAAAAAACGTAGAGATATCCGCATAAGCTGGAGAAAAAAGTTATATATAATCATCAAGTCAGGGGGCAGGAATAGATGAAAAAAGGAATCCTCCACTTTGAAGTGGGAGAACAAGTAGATGTTCATTTATTAATCAAAACAGCGACAAAAGGAATTGCAAGCAATGGAAAACCCTTTTTAACACTAATATTCCAAGATAAAACAGGGGGCAGGAATAGATGAAAAAAGGAATCCTCCACTTTGAAGTGGGAGAACAAGTAGATGTTCATTTATTAATCAAAACAGCGACAAAAGGAATTGCAAGCAATGGAAAACCCTTTTTAACACTAATATTCCAAGATAAAAGCGGAGAGATTGAAGCGAAACTGTGGGATGCATCAAACGATGACGAAGAACTCTACACTCCGCAGAGCATCGTAAGAGTTCAGGGAGATATCCACCACTATCGAGGACGTAATCAATTAAAAATACGCAAAATCAAGCCAAAAGAAGACCAAGAGAACATTAATGTCTCTGATCTTATCGAAACAGCACCGCTTAGCCAAGAACAGATGATGGATAAAATAACACAGGCTATTTTTGAAATGAAAAATCCTAATATACAAAGGGTTACTAGACACCTGTTGAAGAAGCACCAAAATGACTTTCTTCAATATCCAGCAGCGACAAAAAATCACCACGAATTTGTTTCTGGATTGGCCTATCATGTAGTCTCCATGCTTGATCTTGCTAAAGCCATTTCTAGCTTATATCCAACGCTTGACAAGGATCTCCTCTACGCAGGAGTAATTCTCCATGACTTAGGAAAGGTAACGGAACTGTCCGGACCTGTATCCACAAGTTATACTATCGAAGGAAATTTAATTGGACACATTTCCATTATGGTAAATGAAATCGGGAAAGCAGCAGAAGAGCTTGGTATTGAAGGGGAAGAAATAATGGTTCTTCAACATTTGGTCCTAAGTCATCATGGAAAGCTGGAGTGGGGAAGCCCGAAACTACCGCTAATCAAGGAAGCTGAAATTCTCCATTATATTGATAATATTGATGCAAAAATGAATATGCTAGATCGTGCGTTAGAACGTGTTAAACCTGGTGAATACACAGAAAGAATTTTTGCGATGGACAACAGAAACTTCTATAAACCTACTTTTCATAATTAAGTAATAGCCTCCCATACTCTATCATATGTATAAATTAGTAGCACATATGAAAGAGAAGGGGGGCTTTTTTATGCCGTGGTGGATGCTCTTGATCGTTATCGGGATTGTATTTAGTGCATATATGACTTTAAGGTCTGCAAAGGAAGAAAAAGAGGTAGAGGAAGCGATTATTGAAAAAGAGGGACAAGTTTATATGGATAGGATTCAAGAGGAAAGAGAGAAGAAGCAGGTTGTAAACGTATAGAAAAAGGAAGCGGGGAGCCGCTTCCTTTTTAGCTTTGTTCTTCTGTTTCTTTTTCCTTTTCAAAGGTTTCTTTAAGGGAAGATTCATTGACTTTGATGTTGGCATTGTCCAGTTCCTTTTGGACAGCAGTTTCAACTATTCCCTGTTGTTGTACTTTGGATAAACGTATTTCTTCTTTTAACTCCGCTTCGATGTCTTCTAACGGTTCTTTTTCCTTTTTATCTGTAACTTTTATGATATGGAACCCATATGTGCTTTGTACAGGCTCACTGATTTGATTTACTTCAAGGCTGTACGCTGCTTGTTCAAATTCAGGGAGCATTACACCGGCACCAAACCATTCGAGGTCTCCGCCATTTGGAGCAGAACCCGGGTCAGTTGAATATTCTGTTGCAAGTTCAGCGAAATCAGCACCTTCATCAAGTTTCTTCTTTACTTCATTTGCTGTTTCAACATCATCTACAAGAATATGGCTTGCGCGAATCTCAGGTTTCATCTGATCGTAGTATTCTTTAATCTCTTCAGCGCTAACTTCCACACTTTCCGTTGCGGCTTTTTCCTGAAGCATTGAAATGCGCAAAGTTTGGCTTAGCTGCTCTTCACTTTTGAATCCGCTCTGAGCCATGGCAGTTTCAAATTCAGGTCCAAGTTGTTGCTTCAACTCGTCTAATCGTTCTTGTACTTCTTCCTCTGTAACCTCGTATTTTTCACTTAAGACTTTTTCAGATACCAGTTCCCGAAGTACCTGTTCACCAAAACGATCCTTCATGGCTTCATATAGCTCCTCCTGTGTAATGTTACCAGCAGAGGTTTCAGCAATCACCTCAGAATTATCGGCTTTGTCATTGTTACAGGCAGACAGTGCAAGAATTGAAGCGGTTGCACCTAATGCAATCATCCATTTTTTCATTTAAGTCACTCCCATATGTAGTAAAACGTTCCAAAGAATACTATAGCATAAACAATTCATATATTTAAAGTCTTTGACAATACTTTAAAGGCAGGACTTTTGCTTTGCAAACATCCGGTTGCTTTCCGTTCCAGGCGCTTCGCTTGCCTGCGGGCGGTCCGTGAGCCTCCTCGGTCTGCAGCCTGTGGGGTCTCACCTGTCCCTTCCTCCCGCTGGCGTCTGCGCGCCTTCCACTCCAATCAACGAAGTGGCTACATTCATTGAAGGGTTTTAAAATAGCACCTAACCGAGTTAACTGAATGAGCATTAACTTATCGTTTATGTGATATTCAGCTGTGAATTGGAGCAAATGGCGTAGACTCCAGCGGGGGAGTAACGGTAGGTTGAGACCCTGAAGCGTTGTGAGGAGGCTCAAGCGCCGTCCCGCGGAAAGCCAAGCTATTTGCGGAAAGGAACAGCGGCTATTAACCACTAACTAATGTTTTATATTTTTTCTTAAGGTAAGAGCTTTTTTAAAAAAATGGGTAATCGTCCATTCCAATTTTTAACCTTTTACATATGATAAATGGAATCATGAAAACATCAACACAATTTGTTGTCCCAGGAGTTCATGTAAAAAACCTTAGAGGCAGGATAAACGCCTATGCCTCCTAAGAAATTGTTGCATAAGATATCGTAACAACTCATAAAGGAGGTGTTACTAAGATGGGTAATGCGTATGCAGGTGGCTTCGCGTTAATCGTAGTATTGTTTATCTTGTTGGTAATCGTAGGTGCAGCTTGGTTGTACTAAATACATTTTTAATTAAAAAGGAGGAACTAAAATGTCAGGTGGACATTCCGGCGGATTTGCGTTAATCGTAGTTTTATTTATCTTGTTAGTAATCGTAGGTGCAGCTTGGTTATACTAATCTAGACCTTGGAGGAGGGGCAATGCCTCAATCTCCACAAAAACACCTTCCATGTTTACATGGAAGGTGTTTTTTGTGGAGATTTATTATTTGGAACTTAGCAAGATATCTACATAAGAAGAAATTAATAGAATGGTAATAAGTACGTTTATGGTTCGGAAAACTTTCGGCTGACGATCCTCCGGTATTTCCTTTTGAACGCATAAAGCATTCGTTAATTTGTTTATGTAGAAGAGTATAAATACAGCCACCCAAACAAATAGAAATGCGATAGCCATAAGATCCCTCCTTTGCGGCGTGCTTTAAACTAACTACAGAATATATACTTATGCCTTCTACCTTACCAAAGTTTATGAAAAAAAGATACTATGAGAACCTGAAACTTTTACAAAAAAATGAAAAAGCATCCTCTGTATTACCTAGGACGCTATTTCTTTCTCATTAACTATTAAGATATCATAACCGTTCTCTAATTCTTCAATCTGACATTTGCTTGGAGCACGTTGTATAAGGTTAATATATAGGAAATCTGGAATACATAGCCCGATATTAACAGCTGCAAGCATAGAGAAATAATGATAATAGCCCGGGAATATATGGGCAAGTAAGATGCATGCTGTTGTAATTATGGCAAAAGGAGCCAGTAAAACAGCATAGGATTGGGTTTTTGTAAAAGGCTTTTTTGTTTTTATTTTCATATAAGGCATATAGCACTTAAGTTTCCATTTAAGTTTTACTTGGTTTTTTGTTGCAATTAGCGGCAGAACATGACAAAGCTTATGCATCGTGAACATCCCCATAAGGCTAAGGGTGAACCAGCCAAAATTGGATGAGGAGACTGCTGTGTCATGAAAAATAAGGCTAAAAGATAAAAAGAATACAATAAACGAAAGTAAAGTGATGATAAACGAAATAAGTGTTATGCGATGGAGTCCATATTGTCTAGAAATATCAATGGATTTCCAACAGTTCATAGTTGCGTCACCTACCGTAATTGCTAATCGTAATCAAAATTACTAAATTAATGTAAGCTTTTTTAATGGAAAAATCAATAGGTTAATGGAATTTATTTTTGGATGTATCCATCTAAATATTGGTAAGTGAAAAGAATTGTTGTAAAATAAGTAGAAAAGTACAGGCAATCAATAAGAATATGTAACAGCGAGGAATGAGAAAAGTGGAAGAAAGACTTGCAGCATTGGAGTTTTACTTGGAACTGTTATTAAAACAAATGGATCATACACGATATCCTTGGGATTACTTGATCATGTGTGGGAAATTGAGCAGGAAGGAAGTTCAGGCACTGTACAACCTATGTGAAGAGTTGAGCAAAGAAATGGAAAAACAAAAAGCGGAAGGGTTTGTTACGTTCTCTCCGCTTCTTATTCAATTTAGGCAAGCCCTACCAAAAGACCTGCCATTGGAGGACACAATTGCCGCTTTACGTACACAAGGCTATTACGTGCCATTGATGGACGCATTCCAAAAACTTATCAAGAAGAAGTAACGCTTTCATTTTTCTCTTCTTGCACTTCCTCTTTTTTGGAAAGCCTACCATCTATCTCAATAAAATCTTCTTCAATATTGTTAAAGGATCGTTCGAAAATTTGCATAAAGTCTTCGCCGTAAACATTGCGGATCACACACATGATGTCCAAGAGCTCGGGGAATTTACCATACAAGTCATGCATCGGCAAAGCCCCGCTGAATACGGAATTTTTACTAGGGTCATAGGTTTCCATTAGTTCTAAAAGGATCTGTTCGCCTTTGTCAGTTAGTTCGATATACGTGTTTCGCTTGTCATTTTCCTTTTTAGAAAAGCGAAGCAGTTCTCTTTCCTCTAATTTCTTAGAGAAATTGAATGCAGTGGATACATGCATAACTCCGAATTTGGCAATCTCAGAAATACTGGCACCCTTTAAGTGATAGGCAATCCAAAGAATATGGTGCTCATTGATATTCAAGTCATATGGTTTGATCCATTGTTGCCAATCTTTTTCGATTGTCTTCCAAAGTGCTTTACTAAGCTGGGCAACACGCTGGCTGAAGAGCATTGCTTCTTTTAATGAATACTGTCCATTCTGTGTATTCACAAACTCACCTACTTTTTTCTAATATATTACTATCTATTATGACAATAAAATAAAAATTAATAAAGGTCAAAATTTACAAAAAATTAAAATTTTTTATTCTGACGTGTTTTTCGCCAGTTTTTTTTCCAAATTCTCTAATTCTTCTTGTAGGTTTGCAATGTTTTGTTGGATAGATTCTTGATGAGGCTTTATCGAATTTTGCCAAAGGTCCACAGAAACTTTAATTTCTTCTGCAATGTTGCCAACAGTTGCTTTTCCCTCTTCCATAGCTTGTGTTACTTGATCCTTAATAAGAATGGCCTCTTGTTTCAATTCTTCGATCGTCAATTGAACAGAATGTGCTGTCGTCTTTATTTTTGCTCTCCTGGCTGCTCCAGATTCCGCGGTTGTAAGTAAAGCAGAGACACCTGCTATCGTTCCACCTATTAAAACTCCGTAAATGAATGATTTCCCATTCATAGTAATCACTCCTCTATAAAGTTATGTAAATATAGTTCAATACCCTAAGATTATTATATAATTCAACATTTATAAAAAAAATCCTTTTTTTGTTGAATACTTTTTCTGGAAGGGTTGATGTGACAAAGATCTGTAGCCTGTAGCCTATCTAATCTTTATTGTTTCCAACTAGCTAGTTTATATTTAGTTTAACTTACAGGAACACCTACTTGTTTCATAAGAAAAGAGAGAGTGGCATATTTATGGTACAAAGGGGGCGGGCTTAGTGGCAGGTATTACATCTTTGTTATTTATCATAAGCGTCGTGATGTTGTTTGGTGGTGGTAATTATTTTTTGGCCGCGCAACGGGCTGGCGTCTATCCACCTAGAAGAGTGTTGCAGCAACGGGCCGTGGTCATTGGCGGTGCTGGTGGGGTCATGTTCTTGCTAGCGATATTAGTGACATGGGCTGTGTGATTAAAGTTTCCGGAAAATAGAAGAGGGCAAATTCCTAAATCGGAATTTGCCCTGTAAATTATGTTGCAGGTATTAAATTGGATCGTCTTGCTATGCTCGCTACAATCGGATAGATAATAATCATCACTATTGCATTTAATGCGACAGCAGGTAATACGGCTGTAACGAAAAAGAATGCAAAGGATTCTCCACCTGGAAATCCTACAAGTGTCAGGGCGCTAAAAAGAAAAATCGCTCCTGAAATCAGGGTACCTATAACGGTTAGGAGTCCTGCTTTAACAAGTGGCTTGTCTAATTTCTTCAATGCAAGAAGCATGAAAAAGAACAAGAATGCTGTAATAGGCTTATCAATAATGTTGGGAATCTGACCGGCAGGAAAAGTAGTAGTCATTGCGGAAATTAATCCTGTCACGACTCCTATTAATAAAACATTTTTCTTTTCTGGAAACAGCATGATTCCTAGAAACATCATTGTTAAAGCCAAGTCTGGTTTCATACCGAGAATAACCCCCGGTACAACAGTGTGCAATACAGCACCGATTCCTACCAATAAAGCTAGTGAAACTAAAGTCTTTGTGTTCATTTCTCATCTCTCCTCAACTAATCTTGTCTTGTTTAATCCCATTAGTACACTCGTTGTCTAATGCGAATTAATAGGTACAAGTATATAAAAGTTTCCTCTATTTGAAAAGGGGAAAGCTTGTTATTACCTATAATTGGTTTGAAATCTTTTCATGAATTCGGCTAATGCCTGACAAGATTCCAGCGGTACTGCGTTGTAAATAGAAGCCCTGCAGCCCCCGACCATTCTATGTCCTGCAAGACCGACAAAACCTTCTTCTTTCGCTTGATTTAGAAATACGGATGTGAGTTCCTCAGAAGAAAGGTTGAACGTAACATTCATGTGAGACCTGGCAACTTTTTCGGCATGACCAATATAAAATCCTCCACTTTGATCAATCGTATCATAAAGTAAGTTTGCCTTTTCCAGATTTATTTTCTCGATTGCTTCCACGCCGCCTTGTTCTGACACCCATTCCAATACAAGGGAAAGCATATAGATGGAAAAGGTAGGGGGTGTATTGTAAAGCGATTTATTTTTAGCATGCGTTTGATAATTTAACATGGTCGGTATATTATCCGGGCAATTCTTTAACAGTTCTTTTTTTATGATTACAACGGTTACGCCAGAAGGACCAAGGTTTTTCTGCGCACCAGCATAGATAAGGGAGAAATCTTTTACATTTATTGCTCTGCTTAAAATATCACTCGACATATCGGCAATTAATGGTATGTAAGAGGGAAGGGATGGGAATTCCCGCCACTGCGTTCCGAAAATGGTGTTGTTGCTCGTTAGATGCAGATAAGCTGCTTCTTCGGAGAGCTCCAGTTGTGATGGAATAGTCGTGTAATCTGTGTTCTTGGCGGTTGATGCCACATGGGTCGATCCGATCTTCTCTGCCTCTTTTAAGGCCTTCTCAGACCAAGACCCGGATAAACTATAGTTAGCAGTCTTACCTTTGGAAAGAAAGTTCAACGGAATGGCTGAAAATTGCAGACTTGCACCACCTTGCATGAAGAGGATGTCATAGTCCACTGGAATATGCAAAAGTTCTTTTAAAAGGGTGGCAGCTTTTTGGTGGACCTTTTCGTATTCTTTGCTTCGGTGACTCAATTCCATAACGGACATACCAGCATCTTGGAAATCCAATAATTCCTCTTGTGCACGCTGCAACACTTGTTTTGGAAGAGCTGCAGGCCCTGCATTAAAATTATATACACGCTTCATTCTATTACCCTCCTAAAGTAATCTGAAAATATTAATATATATCCTATCATGGATTGTGTTAGAATACATAAAAGATTTTGAAAAAAGTTAGGAGTAAATGATATGTATCAAGAACAAAAGCCTTTTGATAGTAGTCCATATGATCATCCGGATATTTATCCAGGCCCAAGACCAGCGTCATCCTTTTTATTTTGGCAAGGAAAGGCACTTCGAGTGGAAGCCGCAAAAGGGGACCGTGTGGAGCAGCATTCTGTCCATTTCACCAATGTGGACCATATGCTGGGAAGCTTGGCATTTCAAAGTACGCATACGAAAAAGGTGGAAGAGTTTTTTACAGAGGACGGTTTTAAATCAAAAGTTCCGGTTGTCGCTTATGGGTCAAATGTCTGTTTAGCACAATTGCAATATAAATTCCGCCTGCGTCCCGAAGAAGATGATTTTATGCTTTGCATGAAAGGGACGGTGACGGATTCAGATATTGTTTACGCACCGTTCTTGGCACCTTATGGTTCTTTGCCGGCAGTCATTGCACCAGTAAAAGGAGCGTTGTCTGAGGTGTGGTTGACGTTTATCGATAAAAAACAGCTGGAATTGATCAATTCCACTGAAAAAGGATATGAACTTCGAGAACACTCTGGTGGAAAAGTGAGGTTGGACACAGGGGAGGTCTTTGAAAAGGTGTATGCTTACTATGAACCTCGGGCTTTATGGTGGGAAGGTGAGATGCGCAGATTCAAGGATATATATGGAGACAGCCCTCTTCCATCAGTATGGCAAAGCGAGATGTTAAACGAATTAAAGATGGCAGTCGATCACAAAGGAACTCGTGAGGAATTCATACACTTGCTAAGATGGGACAAGAGTTATCGTGAGTTGGTAGAGGATTTTTTAAAAGCGAATTGCACGTACACTTTCGATCATCCTGATTGGAAGGCTGCGGAAACGATCCTGTCTATCGGAGAGATGGAAAGGTCGTTCGAAAAATAAATGTAAAATGACGTGTGCCCAAAATGGGGGCCACGTCATTTTTGTTTTATTTAATGCCTTCTTTAATGTCGGAGGCAATTTCTTGAAGATCTTGTGTAGTATAATCGCTCTGGTTTGACTTCCACACGGCCCCAAATCCGTCCCCTTTCCCGTAACGAGGGAGAATATGAAGATGATAATGGAAGACAGACTGTCCAGCAGCTTCGCCGTTATTATTTAACAGGTTAAGGCCAATGGGTTGAAATTTCTCTTTAATGGAATTGGAAATTTTAGGAACCACTTTAAAAAGATTTTCTGCAATCTCAGGAGTAAGTTCGTAAATATTTTCTTTATGTACTTTCGGGATGACCAATGTGTGTCCTTTTGTGACCTGGCTAATATCAAGAAAAGCCAAAACATGTTCGTCTTCATATACCTTTGCGGCGGGAATATCCCCATTAATAATTTTACAGAAAATGCAATCACTCATCCGTTTCACCTCTGAACTTTAGTTTCATCTATTTTACCATGTTTTGGGCAAGTATCCTAATAGGATGAAGCAGGCAAAATAAACAAGCAAGAGCAAAAGCTCCTGCTTGTGAAGAAAGGGAAGAGAGGCAACAAGCTTCTCTATCTGAATAAGGAGAAGCCTACAAACATCATTTTAGCGTTCAAATAACTGTGTTTGATAAACACCTCATCTGATTTATAAAATGTGTCTAATTGTCAGCTTTCCTGTTCAAAACAACCATCCCCTTGTTACTGAGTTTGACAACTTTAGTAACGCGGCTATCGACTTAAAGTCTCTTTAACGAACACCTCATTTTCAGAATGAATCAATCACAGGTTACGACTTTAGAGTAAAGTGTCGCCCGTAAGCACCTCATTTCTTTATCAATCGGAGTTACGTTACAGATGATCGTGTGGTTGCAGTCGGTTAAGTCCCACAACGACGAGAGAAAATGTTTAACCTAATCTAGAACAAAGCAACACTGTCTTTGACAGTCACCTCATCTACAAAAAAGTAAACCATAGGCTTGTCTAAGTGCCCCTCTGTCCCCTTCCCTACATATGATGCGCACTTTCCTAAAAATTATGTTATGGTAAAATTTAATTATGAAATTTTTTTATTTCGCTAATGTTACAGGGGGATTAAATTTCGTAAAGGGGTCAGACCCTCAAAGGAATTTCGCTCTCCATGTAGTACCTATATTCAATACATAATATGGTTGGCAGAAAGGGTAGGTTGATGTGAGTTTATTGGAGATTAGTGGGTTGACTGGTGGTTATACGAATCAGGCTGTGTTGAGGGATGTTTCGTTTGGTGTGAAGGCTGGTGAGTTGGTGGGGCTGATTGGGCTTAATGGTGCGGGTAAGAGTACGACGATTAAGCATGTAATCGGGACGATGGAGCCGAAGAAAGGATCCATTAAGATCAACGGGATTTCCATTCAAGAGGATACGACAAAGTATCGTTCCACTTTTACTTTTATTCCCGAAACACCGATCTTATATGATGAATTGACGTTATATGAACATCTGGAACTAACTGCGATGGCGTATGGACTTTCAAAAGAAACATTTGAAGAACGGTTGCATCCGTTATTAAAAGAGTTTCGTATGGAAAAGCGTCTCAAATGGTTTCCTGCACATTTTTCAAAGGGCATGAAGCAAAAGGTCATGATTCTTGCTGCTTTTCTAATTGAACCGAAGTTGTATATTGTGGATGAACCTTTTGTCGGCTTAGATCCACTTGCCATTCATTCTTTGCTTGAAATGATGGATAAAGTGAAAAAGAGTGGAGCAGGCATCCTTATGTCTACGCACATCCTCGCAACAGCGGAAAGATACTGCGATTCATTCGTTATATTGCATGAGGGGGAAGTTCGGGCTAAAGGAACCCTTGAAGAACTGAGAGAGCAGTTCAAGATGCCTTTGGCTTCCCTTGATGACCTTTATATTCAATTGACAAAGGAAGATAGCAATGTTTAATGTGGATCAGCTCTGGCAAGCCAGATTCAGTCAATATATAAAGGATACTAGAAGATATTTACGTTATATGTTCAATGACCATCTCGTGATTGTGATGATCTTCTTGCTCAGCGGCCTTGCCCTAGCTTATCAAAACTGGTTAGAGGTGGTCCCGCCAGATTTTCCATATGCGTTGCTTATGGGTGCGGTTTTGGCCCTGTTAATGACAAGAGGGAGCATCCATACATTTCTTAAGGATCCGGATCTTGTCTTTTTGCTTCCATTGGAAGAAAAATTAAAACCATACATTAAAAAATCGTTTCTATATTCCATCGTTTTGGAAAGTTATTTTCTTTTACTTGTGTTTGGTGTATCTGTTCCGCTTTTCTTTACCTTGACTGATGCAACCTTTCAAACGTTAATTTCCGTGCTTCTCTTACTGCTGGGAATGAAATCCTGGAATTTATGGATGACATGGCTTATCAACTTTTATACAGATAAAAAGGCAAGGATTGCGGACTGGTGGGTCAGGCTTGCTTTAAATTTCGGACTGCTTTATCTTGTGTTATCTGGAGCGAGTCTGCTTTTTATCGGTGTGGTAGTGCTAATCATGCTCCTTTTGCTAGTTTATTTTCAAAATGCGACAAAGAAAATGAATTGGAAATGGGACTTGTTGATTGAAAACGAAGTCAAAAGAATGCAATTATTTTACCGAGTAGCCAATCTTTTTGTCGATGTACCGGGACTAAAGGAAAAAGTAAAAAGAAGAAAATGGTTGGATGTTCTGCTGGCGATGACGCCGTATGCGAAAGACAAATCATTCGACTACTTATACTTGCGGACATTTTTAAGGTCGGGCGATTATTTTGGTTTATATTTGCGCTTGGTGGTTATAGGAGCTGTGTTGCTTCTGACACTACCTGTTGGGTACGCGACATACCTTGTGCCTGTGCTGGTGCTATATTTGACTGGTTTTCAGCTTATTCCGATGTGGAGGCACCATTACAATAAACTTTGGTTGTCCATCTATCCTGTAGAAGAAAAACATAGAGTTCTTGCTTTTACTAAAATGATAACGGTAATTCTTATTTCGCAAACCATTATCCTTGCTGTGTTATTAGCTTTTGTTGCAGCTTGGTTGGAAGCAGGGGTTGTGTTGGTAGGCGGTATAATTTTCTCCTTCTTATACGTACAAGGAGTGGTGAAACGCAAGATTGCCTCGCTGTAGAATTCGGAAACACTCAAGATGCTTGGGTGTTTTCTTTTTTTGAAACATATTTTGCTCCCTGTTCGTATATGAAATATAGAAGATAAAGATGAGGAGTGTTTTCCTTTGTACGATGAAAAAGTACTAGATGAGACGCGAAGATGGAAAATGCAAGTGGCGAAGAAGTCCACCATGTTTCAACGATTTTCCAAAGGTGCACAAAATAAGGTGAATGCCATCATACCAGAAAAAGTCCACACAATAATGACAGAGAGTATCAAAAAAATGGTGCAAGGGACACTTGTTGGGAGCAATATGACTACTAAGATGAACGAAGGGCATGTAGTCATGACCTTAGAGGAGAAGGAAAAGTGGATTCAAGAAAAACTGAATGTATATAAGAGAACGGCGGCAGTGGAGGGAGCAGGTACTGGAGCAGGCGGGATCCTTCTAAGTCTTGCAGATTTTCCCTTGCTTTTGTCCATCAAAATGAAATTTCTTTTTGAAGTGGCAGCCATCTATGGATTTAATACGAAAAATTATGAAGAGAGAGTATTCGTTTTATACATTTTTCAATTGGCCTTTTCAAGTGATTCCAGGCGAAAACAAGTACTAAGGTATATAGAAAATTGGGAAGAACACAAGGAGGAAGCAAAGGAGCTGGATTGGAAGGCATTTCAACAGGAGTACAGGGATCATATTGATTTGATTAAAATGTTGCAAATGATTCCTGGGTTCGGAGCGGTAGTGGGGGCATATGCGAACTATCATTTTCTTGACCAATTGGGGACGACAGCGAAGAACTGCTACCGATTAAGGGTGTTCAAGGAAAAAGGGATCAGCATATAAATAAACGCCAGGCTTCTTTATTGGAGGCCTGGCGTTTTTACCACTTTTATTGATGGGAAGGGATGAGCTTTCCTGATTCATGCTGATGATACAGGACAGTTGCTGCTCCAAGTGTTTTTGCGGCAATCAGCAGTGATTTTTCATTAATATCAAATTTAGGATGATGATGTGGATAGGCCACCTCCACCCCTTCCGGTTTAGCGCCGGTAAAGAAGAAAGTTCCTTTTACATGTCTCAAATAGTAGGCAAAGTCTTCTCCGCCCATATGTGGAGGAGTCTCATCCAAAACTTCCACCTCTTTAATCCCAGAAGCCACAGTGACAAGGTAGTCTGTCTCCTCTTTATGATTAACGACTGCTGGATATCCCCGGTGAAAATTGTATTCATAGGTAGAACCGTTAAGGGCGCATGTAGAGGATGCAACAACGTCTATTTCCGCTTCAATCATATCACGCACTTCATCATTGAATGTACGCACCGTTCCTTCTAAATAAGCGGAATCTGCAATGATATTAAAAGCATTTTCAGCAACAAACGTTCCGACCGATATGACAGCAGGGTCTACAGGGTTCACTCTTCTACTAACAATTTGTTGTAGGTTAAGGACCAGTTGGGAAGCAGTTACGACTGCGTCTTTTGTTTTGTGTGGTTGTGCCCCATGGCCACCTGAACCTTGTACTTTAATAGAGAACCGATCGGCAGCTGCCATTACAGGACCTACCCGGTATTGAATTTTTCCAACATCCGTGCCAGCCCATAAGTGGGTCCCAAATATGACATCCACCCCTTCTAAGCAACTGTCGTTTATCATCGCAACAGCTCCGCCTGGCGCATATTCTTCGGCATGTTGATGAATCAAGACGACATTACCCTCAAGATCCTCTTTCAGTTCATTTAAACACTTTGCCAATACAAGTAATGTTGCAGTGTGGCCGTCATGTCCACAAGCATGCATCACGCCTGGAACTTTGGATTTATAATCCACCTCTTTTTCATCCTGTATGGGAAGCGCGTCGAAATCAGCACGGAGCGCAACTGTTTTTCCTGGTCGTCCGCCGGCAATCTTCGCAACGACTCCATTACCACCAACGTTTGTTTGGTGAGCTATTTCTAAATTCTTGTAGAACTCGGCTATGTAAGCGGAGGTATGGAATTCTTTAAAGGATAATTCAGGGAATTGGTGCAAATAGCGTCTAATCTCAACCATCTCATCATAACGACTTTCTAGAAGTTCATTCAGCTTATCTAACAAGTTGCTCTCCCCATTTCTCATCACATTTTAGCAAAGCTTTTATTTAATATAGTATTCTATCTGACTCTTACAAAAAATAATAGTCATAACTTTCATAAATTTAGTAAAATAGAAACTGCAGGTGGGTACAGAGGAGATGAGTCAGGTGGAAGTAGGGTTAGGCAGGGAACTGCCCAATAAAAAAAGAACAAGTAAATGGAGAAGGTTGATTTTATTTATATTATGCGGTGCTTTTTTTATTTGGTCCTTTCAGCAAATCATGAATGAACATACAATTGGCTTTGATGAATCCATTCGCAACATGTTAAATGGATTGGAAGCAGAAACTATTATTAACTTTTTTCACCTGTTTACAATGCTAGGAGATAAAACGGGAGTCATTATCATCATGTTATTGTCTATCATGCTGATTTGGTGGAAAAAAAGGGATTATCCGGCGATGGCAGTGATTGTTGGAGGGGTAATTCTAGTCAATGAATTAAACAAATGGCTCAAAGACTATACGGGGCGGGAAAGGCCGATGACAGGTCCTGGTGCGGAGAGCCTCAGTTTTCCGAGCGGTCATGCCATGGTGGGATTATTTTTTTATGGATTATTAGTATACTTTGCCTTGGCTTATACCAAACAAAGTGGAATGCGCATGTTCATTGTGGTTTTCGGGGTGATTTTTATCGCGCTACTCGGTACAAGCAGGGTTTTTTTAAATTATCATTATCCATCAGATGTTTTTGCTGGGTATACAGCTGGATACGCATGTCTCGTCCTAGGTGTATTAATGTACGAATGGATGCAAGCGTTACTTCAAAAAAGGAAAGCAATGTAGCTTTGGCTCATTGCTTTTTTATCTTCAATTCAGTCTTAAGACGGACAAAGAAACTGGCTGTGGATAGGGGCTTTTAAGAAAGAGAATACGTAAAATAGAATAATAATAGAAGGTTTAATCAAAACCGTGTCAAATATAGAGAAGGGAGGCTATTGAAATTAGATGAAAACATTTAATCAAAAAATCATGGCAATAATATTTGTTTTTATAGGAATCATGTTGTTGCTTGTCAATATCGGTGTCATTTCCTTGGAAATAAAAGAGTATTTTGTCACCTATTATCCGGTTTTAATCGTACTTCTAGGGTTGAAATTATTAGTTGATACTTTGTTTTTTCATAAACGGGCGCTTTTCATCAGCTTATTTCTACTGGCTTTTGGAGGGTTGTTGTTAGTAGATCGGATTGGATATATCGAGTTTCAGTTTCATATGTTTTGGAAATTGTGGCCTCTTTTAATTGTATATTTCGGGATGAGACTGTTTGTGAACAAACGTCCAGTCAAAATCCAGTTTACAAAGGAAAATGACGAGTTCAACGATATTTTCGATACTCATCATGAGTCGGATGAAGATGATCAATGGAAGGGAAATAGTACGAAGCGGGTCATAACGATTGGCGATATGAAAATGAATAAGCAAAACTGGGCTGTAGAACCATTGGCTGTCTGGAATGTAGTAGGGGATTACTATTTTGATTTTAGTAAGGCCTATATACCGGATAAAGAAACATGTATCCAAATCAAGGGAGTAGTCGCAGATTTGAAAATGCTTGTTCCAGAAGGTCTGCCAATCAAAGTGTCGGCCAAAGTAAAGATCGGACACTTAAATATATTGGGGAATTCTTCGGAAGGAAAAGGAAACAAACTTTACTATGAATCCGAAAATTACAATGAAGCTACTAGAAAGCTTAACATTGTGTTGGATATGAAAATAGGAGATGTTCGAATTGATCGGGTCTAATAAAGGGACAAAAATTGAAAGTTTGCGATTTTGGTACATTCGTTCTTTTATGGTTGTTTCGGTTGTATCTGCGTTCCTTTTTTTTCTGTTTCTTCAGGTGGTCCTGCTGTTCTATCCGGACGGTTTGGTCGTCAATGTCCAATGGAGTATGGTGTTGACTGTGGTGGCGTTCGGAATCTTGGCTATCACTAGTTTATATTTCGGCTATAAGCAAAGCGGATACATGAAAAAGAGAGTGGAGGATATTTCAACCTTTATTGCCACATTAGGCAGGGGGAAATTCTCTGAAAGAATAGCAGTTGGACAGACAGATGAGTTGGGTAGATTAGCAGAAGATATCAATCAACTTGCAATAAAAATCCAAAATCAAGTGAAATCATTACAAAAGCTAGCGGAAGAAAAAAATGAGTTGGCAATCAGGGCACATAATGCAGCGACAATTGAAGAGAGGCAACGTCTGGCAAGGGAGCTTCACGACTCCGTAAGTCAGCAGCTGTTCGCTTTAAGCATCATGTCTTCTGCTTCCATAAGAATGTTTGATTCTTATCCGCAAGAGGCAAAAAAGCAATTAACAGATATCGCAACCATCGCTGCCCAAGCGCAAGGAGAAATGAGAGCCTTGCTTCTTCATTTAAGACCGGTCTCCTTGACAAACGATACATTGTGCGTTGGGATTAACAAATTATTAGAAGAGTTAGAGGACCGAACTCCCATCAAGTTTCAAAAAGATATCCAAGAAATTACGGTGCTGTCTAGTGCTACAGAAGATCATCTTTTTCGAATCATTCAAGAGGCAATATCCAATATTTTGAGACATGCAGATGCCACAATCGTTAAGTTGGACATGCATCAAAAAGGAAATCAGTATGTATACATATTTATTAGTGACAATGGTAAAGGGTTTGAAATAAATCAACAAAAACAAGCTTCCTTTGGGCTCCACACAATGAGAGAACGTTGCGAAGAAATAGGGGGGCAATTCCACATCCGTTCTAAGAAGGGGGAAGGAACCCACATTGAAATCAATATTCCAATTAGAGAGGGGGAAAACTAAATGGATAGGATAAAAGTGGCGGTAGTCGATGATCATGATATGGTGCGCAAGGGATTGTTGGCCTATTTAATAACGGAACCCGGGATAGAGGTCGTCGGGGAGGGTTCGAGCGGACAGGCAGCCATCGAGCTTGCAAAAAAAGAAAAGCCAGATGTCATCCTGATGGATCTATTGATGGAAAACGGCACAGGTATTGACGCAACCAGGGAAATTATCAAATTTCATCCCAACTGTAAAATTATCATTATCACCAGTTATTTTGATGATGAACAGGTTTTTCCAGCTATTGAGGCAGGGGCGTATAGCTACCTGTTAAAGACGGCGAGGGCCGAAGATATTATTAAGGCGATAGAAAAAGCTATGCAAAATGAACCTGTCATTGAACCGAAAGTGGCAAGTAAGATGATGAATAGATTTCGGTCGCCATCTAAGTTGCCGCATGATGATTTAACAGAGCGGGAGCTTGAAGTCCTCATGTGTCTTGGAGATGGATTGACGAATCAGGAAATCAGTGAGGAACTTTTTATTGGGATTAAGACGGTGAAAACCCATGTAAGCAATATTTTAGGAAAGCTGCAGGTTGCAGACAGGACACAGGCAGCGATTTATGCGAATAGACATGGAGTGCTGCGTGAGAAAAAATGATGCAAAAGAAAACCCGCTCTTCGGGAAGGGCGGGTTTTGTTGTGCTGTAGTGTTAGTCTTGTTCCGTTTTCTCTGAATAGTAGGTGGTTACATAGGAAGGACGAGGGAAGATTTGTTGCTTTTGATCGACGCCTTCGGAAGTACCACGCTTTTCATGTGCTTTATCATAAGCTTTGGATTCTTGCCATTGCTTAAAGTATTTTACATCTTCCCATAAAGTCAAAATGACATAAGTATCAGAATCTGTTGGGCGAAGTACGCGGATTGCTGCGAATCCTTGTTCATTCTCGATTAATCCTGCTCTTTGACTGAAACGATATTCAAACACTGGACGACCTTCATCTGTTACTGGAATGTTATTTAGAACGGCAAACTTCCCCTTGGACAGATCCCCGTTGGAATCAAGTACTTCAAAGTTCTTTCCTGACTTGAAGCTGGACTGCTCTACTGTTTCGTGCATAAGAACCGCATTATCATCCCCGAACATCATCAGGCTTTCTCCGCTTTCCAAACTATTTTTCAAATCACTTAAATAATCAGTAGTACCGAATGTCATATAAAAATTCATCTTCTATCCTCTCCTTTATGTTTAATATCAACATTATAATTACAAAATAAGGGAAACCCGAGAAAAAATATGTAGAATAAGGTAGAATATAGGGTGGACAACCTTTCAATTACACCTTACTAGATGATTATTCCCGGTATATAGGAGGAGGTAAACCACTTTGGAAAGATTTAAGAGAAATAAATTATCCCAAATGAAGCTTGCGCACATCAAAGCAATCCTGTCTAAGAAATACTTCCTTTTTCCATTTATTATAGCATGCATTGCGGTTATGGGACTAATAGGTTATATCTTTATTATTTTTCTTGGGGACTATGTTATTGATGAAAAGAAATTAATCATGGATTCCACCACCACTATGGTGGATGAAGACGGGAATGAAATAGCCGCGCTTTTTTTTGAAAATAGAGAAATTGTAGAAATTAAAAAAATCCCGACTCATGTCAGAGAGGCATTTGTAGCGGTGGAGGACAACCGCTTTTATGAACATAGAGGAATAGATGTTCGAGCCATTGGTAGAGCGGTATACCGTGACATTTTGGCAAGAAGCAAGGTGGAGGGGGGAAGTACCCTTACTCAGCAATTGGCAAAGAATATCTTTTTAACAAATGAAAAATCATGGCTTCGAAAGACAAAAGAAGCTGTCATCGCGATAAACCTTGAACGCAGATACACAAAGAATGAAATCTTGGAGATGTATTTGAATCAGATTTATTTTGGACATGGGGCTTATGGCGTCCAAGCGGCATCACAGCTTTATTTTAATAAAAATGTAGAAGATTTGACAGTTGAGCAAGGGGCATTGTTGGCAGCCCTGCCAAAAGCGCCTAATGGATATTCACCGATCAACCATCCAGAAGAAGCGAAAAAAAGACGCGACCTTGTATTGCACCTTATGGAAGACCAAGGTTATCTTGAGGCTGAAGAAGCCGTTGGATTAATGGGGAAAACATTAGGCTTGGATATTGTAGAATCCCCAGAAAAGCAAGCATATTTAACTTATATCGATATGGTAATGGACGAAGCGGAAGAGAAATATGGCTTTACCCCAGAGGAGTTGCATAGAGGCGGATATAAAATCTTGGTGCCGATGAATGTCGCGGTTCAAGATGCCGCGTTTCAACGTTTTCAGGACAATCAATATTTCCCGGGGACCAATGATCAGGTAGAAGGTGCGTTTGTTATGATGAATCAGCATAATGGAGGCGTAATGGCGGTGATCGGCGGCAGGAACTATGTAACCAAGGGAATTAACCGGGTCACAATCAAAAGGCAACCTGGTTCAACTTTTAAACCTTTGGCTGTCTATGCACCAGCACTTGAAGAGGGGAAATATGAGCCGTACAGTCTTTTAAAAGATGAACTGCTTTCCTATAAAGATGGACAAGAAGTTTATAAACCAAGAAACTATCATCATCAATATAAGACGGAAGTTACCATGTATGAAGCAATAAAGGATTCATTAAATGCTCCTGCTGTTTGGACCTTAAATGAACTGGGAATCAAAAAAAGCAAAAGCTACCTTGAAAAATTGGATTTATCCATTCCTGATAACGGGCTCGCGATTGCACTTGGGGGGTTGAAAGAAGGGGTGACACCTTTAGAGCTAACAAAAGCTTATCGTGCCTTTGGAAATAACGGGAAGATTGTGGACCCATATTTTATTCAGGAAATTCGAACAAGAAAAGGTGAAGTGGTCGCTAAGGCCAAAAAAGCCGAAAAGGAAGTGTTCAGCCCCCAGACAGCGTGGAATATGACACGTATGTTAGAAGGGGTTGTTCAGGACGGTTCGGCACAAGCGGGAGAGCTTCAAGGAGAGCTTGCCGGCAAGACGGGTACTACAAATTATCCCGGGGTAGATAATGCCATCAAGGATACTTGGTTTGTTGGTTATACGCAAGATGTGATTGGGACGGTCTGGATGGGGTATGATACTACCACTCCTGAACAACATTTAACGGCAGGAGGCGCTTATCCTACAAGATTGCTCAAGGATATATTAAGTGATGCAGGACTTGATAACGGGGCATTTTCTGTACCAGTGGGTGTAACGGATTTGGAAGAACCAATCACCATGCCTGAGAACATCCAACTGAAAGGATCGATGACTTTCCATCCTTTAAGCTTGTTCACGGTCAACCTCGAGTGGAGTGAAGCGGAAGATGATCGAATCGTATATAGAATCTATTCAGTTTCAGGTGACAAGGAAAGTCTGATAAGTGAAGTGTCTGGGGAACAACAATACTCTGTTAAAAATATTAACATATTTAATGTTCCGGAATATTACGTAGTCCCTTACAACACCCAAACCAAAAAAGAAGGAACTTCATCCAAGAACTTAAATCCTACTTTTAGATAAGGTAGTGCAGCCTGATTAGAAAGATAAAAAGAGAATTTATTGAAATGGACTGTTTGAGGAGAAGCGGGAGATGAATGTACAATTTAGATCACTTTTAACACGTTTTGCATCTGATATAAAAGAAGCTTGGATAAATGAGAGAAGGTTGAACCAGGAGCAAGGGCATATCATTCATCAGAAAAATAAGCTGATGTTGGTTGTATTTGTTACCTTGATAATTTTGGACATTTTAACTAACCTTTTTATATTCCCAGAGATTCTTCCTTCTATTATGCTCACTGCAGGTTTGGGATGTGCCTTGGTTGCCTTCTTTGTTTTGCGTCCCAAGCTTGCAAAGGTGGGGATGTATGTCATCGTATGTACATCCTTTATTCCTTTTTGGGTAGTTGCTTACTTAGATAAAGATGTCATCAATTTCTATTTTTTATCGATGCCTTTGATAATGTCGTCCTTGTATAATCGTATTTTGCCGATTTTAATAGCTAGTTTCTTGACCTGTATTACCTTATCATTTTTTTATATCGATTATAGTAAAATTGTTTTTTCCAATCATTTGAAAGTGGATGTGTTCTATTTTATTCTGTTTTCCATTTTCGTCACGATCTTTCTCCTCTTTTCGAGCAGGCTGACTGGAAGCTTATTAGAAAGGGCGGAAAAAAAAGAAAAGCAAACTTCCTTAGAGTTGCTTTCTACCAAAGAATATCTAGAAGCATACTTTAATAATACAACGGACTCCATTGGGGTATATGATTTGAACGGAACTATTTTAAAAGTAAATGCCTCTTTCGAGAAAATGTTTAAAGTGCAGGAAGAAGCTATTATTGGTTCAGAAACAAGCTTTCTCTCTTTCACCTCTGCAAATTCATTGCGTGTGTTTCTCACTAAGTTAAAAAAACAGAAACAACTCTCATTTGAACTACTGACAGCGAATAAGGAAGGACACCATGTCGACCTCAACATTACCGTTACGCCTGTAAAAGACGGGGAGGGAGAAATTATAGCGCTTGTGTTTCTCATGAAGGATATAACAGACAAAAAGAGAACGGAAGAAGCGCTCATGCAATCTGAAAAGCTCTCTGTCATTGGAGAACTCGCAGCAGGCGTGGCACATGAAATCAGAAATCCTGTTACCGTTTTAAAAGGGTTCGTTCACCTTCTTTCCAAAGATAGCAGTGAAAAAGAATTCTTTATCATCATGGATAAGGAATTGGAGCGAATCAATCAGATTACGAACGAGTTTATGGCTCTGGCAAAACCGCAGGCAATCAAAATTAAAAAGCAAGATTTAAAAGCTCTCATTCAAGAGGTGTGTGTGTTCCTTGAAAGTGAAGCATTTATTCATCAAATTGTCATCGAGGTTGTTCATTTTGAAGAATACATATGGTTGGAATGTGAACCAAACCAAATCAAACAAGTATTAATCAATTTAATAAAAAATGGCATGGAAGCAATGCCAGATGGCGGGAAAATAACGATTCACTCTAAAGTGGTGGACGGCTTTGTCGACCTTTTGATAAAAGACGAAGGATACGGAATTCCTGAGGAGATGATCTCCAAAGTGGGACAGCCATTCTTCACAACAAAAGAACAAGGAACTGGCCTTGGTCTTATGGTGTCTATGAAAATCATTGAAAACCATGGTGGACGATTAACGATACAAAGTGAGGAGAAGATAGGATCCACAGTGGAAATTTTACTGCCGCATTCAAAGGTGGGGGAATAATCGTCTATTTTATGAACAATAAGCCCTCATTCTATACTTTCCTTACATTTATAGGTATAGTGAAACATGACAGAAGTGAAACGTAATAAAAGTAGAAAAAAAGCCATTTGGAAGGGGTCATCATTTTGAGTCAAACAACATTTAACGATACATTTTTACGAGCATGCAGAGGAGAGAAGACAGAACATGTCCCTTTATGGTATATGAGACAGGCTGGACGTTCTCAACCTGAATACAGAAAAATTAAAGAGAAATATTCTTTGTTTGAAATTACGCATCAACCAGAGCTGTGTGCTTATGTAACAAAGCTTCCAGTTGATCAGTATAACGTAGATGCAGCAATCCTTTATAAGGACATCATGAGCCCCCTTCCTGCAATTGGTGTGGATGTGGAGATTAAATCCGGAATTGGTCCAGTGATTGATAACCCGATCCGTTCGGTGCAAGATGTTGAAAAGCTTGGGGAGATTCACCCTGAAGAGGATGTTCCTTATGTATTGGACACCATCAAGTTACTAACAAAAGAACAATTGAATGTTCCGTTAATCGGTTTCGCAGGGGCACCTTTTACGCTTGCTTCCTATATGATCGAAGGCGGACCATCTAAAAACTATAATAAAACAAAAGCATTTATGTATGCAGAACCAAAAGCATGGTTTGCTTTAATGGACAAACTTGCTGACATGACGATTACCTATGTTCGCTCCCAGATTCATGCTGGTGCAAAAGCAATCCAAATTTTTGATAGCTGGGTTGGAGCACTGAATGTAGAAGACTATCGCTATTTCATCAAACCAGTAATGAACCGGATCTTTTCCTCTTTAAAAGAAGAAAATGTACCTCTAATCATGTTTGGAGTAGGTGCAAGCCACTTAGCAAATGAATGGCACGACCTTCCGCTTGATGTTGTAGGTCTTGACTGGCGCCTGCCGATTGCAGAAGCTAGAGAGCGCGGTATCACTAAAACGGTTCAAGGTAACTTAGATCCTGCTATCCTTTTAGCACCTTGGGAAGTTATTGAAGAGAAAGCAAAAGCGATACTTGATCAAGGAATGCAACAACCTGGCTACATCTTCAACCTTGGCCACGGCGTATTCCCGGAAGTAAACCCAGACACACTAAAACGTTTAGCAACATTCGTACATGACTATTCTTCTAATAAATAAATAAATAAATAAATAAATAAATAAATAAATAGAGATTTGTAAGTTTTTCTGACTCCCCTGTTGATTGTAGTGCAGGATGGTCGACTCCGGCGGGAGGTAGCGGTAGACTTGAGACCCCACAGCGCAGCGAGGAGGCTCAAGCACCGCCCCGCGGAAAGCGACCATCCGGAACGGAAATCGACAGGAGTTCAAGAGTTATTTTCCAATAGACCAGAAAAGAAAAGAGGTAAACTCTATGTCCAAAAAAACAATGGGCTTGTTGGTAATGGCATACGGTACACCATATAAAGAAGAAGACTTGGAGCGATACTACACACACATCCGCCGCGGCAGAAAACCATCTGACGAAATGCTGCAGGACCTGCGTGACCGCTATAATGCTATCGGTGGAATCTCTCCACTTGCACGTATCACAGAAGAACAGGCCAACGCACTTGGTGCACACCTGAACAACATCCAAGACGGCATCGAATTTAAAGTCTACCTTGGCTTAAAGCATATTGAACCATTCGTGGAAGATGCAGTTCAGCAAATGAAAGCAGACGGAATTGAAGAAGCGGTAAGCATCGTACTTGCCCCACACTTCTCTACTTTCAGCGTGAAATCCTACAACGGACGAGCGCAAGAAGAAGCAGAAAAAATCGGTGGTCCATCTATCGTATCTGTTGAAAGCTGGTATGATGAGCCGAAATTTATCCAGTACTGGGTAGATAGAGTGAAAGAAACGTTTGGATCAATGGATGAAGCTGAGCGTGAAAAGGCAGTACTGATTGTTTCCGCACACAGCCTTCCAGAAAAGATCATTCAAATGGGAGATCCATATCCGAACCAACTTCAAGAAACAGCAGATCTTATCGCAAAGGGTGCTGGTGTTACAAACTGCGAGATTGCATGGCAAAGTGAAGGGAATACACCAGATCCATGGTTAGGGCCAGATGTTCAAGATATCACCCGCGACCTGCACAAGGATAAAGGATATACTTCCTTTGTTTACACTCCGGTAGGATTCGTATCTGATCACTTAGAAGTTCTATATGATAATGACTACGAGTGTAAAATAGTAACGGATGAGATCGGCGCTAAGTACTATCGTCCACAAATGCCAAATACACAACCAGAATTTATTGATGCGATGGCTACCGTCGTATTGGAACAATTAAAAAAAGTATCTCAGTAAATCTAGAAAAGAAGGCGATGAAACCATGAATGAGGAGAAAAGAAGGGTTGTCATCATCGGTGGAGGCATTACTGGCCTTGCAGCTGCCTATTATCTTCAAAAGGAAAAAAAAGAGAAAAACCTTGATATAGATATTACCCTGATTGAAGCAAGCAACCGACTTGGCGGAAAGATCCAAACCGTACGACGCGATGGTTTTACCATTGAACGCGGACCTGATAGTTTCCTTGCAAGAAAGTTAAGTGCTGGAAGACTCGTAAAAGAAGTGGGTCTTGAAGACCAATTAGTGCACAATTCAACTGGTCAGGCTTATATCTTGCTTAAAGGACAACTTCACCCGATGCCAGAAGGGTCTGTGATGGGAATTCCTACAAAGCTATCACCATTTGTGACAACCGGGTTATTTTCCCCGATTGGAAAAATGCGTGCCGCTGCAGATCTTATCCTGCCTGCTTCAAACAATGGTGGAGAAGACCAGTCACTTGGTTCCTTTTTCCGCAGAAGACTTGGGGATGAAGTGGTGGAAAACCTTATCGAACCGCTTTTGTCTGGAATTTATGCCGGTGATATTGATAAATTAAGCCTGCAGGCAACTTTCCCGCAATTTCAGCAGGTGGAAGAGAAGTACCGGAGCTTAATTCTTGGGATGAAACAGACCACTCCTAAACAAAAACCTGCACCTGCCCAAAAGAAAAAAGGTATGTTCCAGACATTACGCGGCGGTCTTCAAACGCTTGTGGATGCCCTTGAGGAAAAGCTAGATCAAGTGAATATATTAAAGGCCGTTAAAGTTGATAACATAAAGAAAGCTGGGGAACATTACTCGCTATCTTTAAGTAATGGCAGGACCATTGAATGTGATAACGTCATTATCTCGACTCCTCATCATGCTACAACCAGCTTGATTTCAGGAGCGGATTACCTTGCTCCTTTGCAACAGATGTCCTCAACCTCTGTTGCCACCATTGCAATGGCATTTGATGAATCAGCGCTTAAACAAGATATCGACGGTACTGGTTTTGTCGTGTCAAGAAACAATGATTATACCATTACAGCATGTACCTGGACCCACAAAAAGTGGCCGCATACAACACCAGAAGGGAAAGTCATCCTTCGCTGTTATGTTGGTAGAGTGGGAGAGGAAGCAATCGTTGATCAGAGCGATGAAGAAATAAAGAAAGTGGTACTCGATGACCTTAACAAAATCATGAAGGTCGGGGCGGATCCTGAATTCACGATTGTTACACGTTGGAGAGAAGCAATGCCACAATATGCGGTCGGACATAAAAAAATGTTGCATAAGATGAATGAACGTCTTTCAGAAGATATGCCTGGGGTTTATCTTGCAGGAAGTTCTTTTGAAGGGGTCGGGCTGCCTGACTGCATCGATTCTGGTGAAGCGGCAGTAAAAGCTGTGTTAAGCAGCATGAGAAACAAACCTGTTGCTCAGGTATAAGTATCAAAAAACGGTAAAGTCGCAGAATAACGCGACTGTACCGTTTTTTTGAAAGTATATAATACCGTTGATTTCCGTTCCAGGCGCTTCACTTGCCTGCGGGCGGTCCGTGAGCCTCCTCACTCCCCTTCAGGGGTCTCACCTGTCACTTCCTCCCGCGGGCGTCTGCGCGCCTTCCACTCCAATCAACAATGTTACTTCATTCACCTTAAGTTTAATAAAAGTAATTTGATTGAATTGCTAAAAAACCATTAACGTTTCTACAATGTAACTTCTAGCTGTGGATTGGAGCTAATGGCGGTGACTCCTCGAAAATGCTACGCATTTTCTTCGTGCGACGTATCGCTACCGTAGCCTTCCTTGTCCTACAGGGGAGTAGCGGCAATGTTGAGACCCCGCAGGCTTGCCGAGGAGGCTCAAGGTCGCCCCGTGGAAAGCGAAGCCATTAGCGGAAAGGAACAGCGGTGATTAACCAATCAACTGAACTTTTTAAATTTAATTGTCCGAGCAATTTTCGCCCTGTTTTTCTTGCTTTTAATTTGAATTAGTCCTATAATAAAACTCGTTGACCAAGTTTATCATTTAGTCATTCCGTGGAAAGGAGCTAACTAATGGATCGTAAACAGAGCATCCTTGAGGCAGCTTTAAAATCATTCTCCTTATTTGGATACAAAGCTACAACAATGGATCAGGTCGCCAAGCTTGCCAATGTTGGAAAGGGGACGATATATACCTTTTATTCAAATAAAGAAGAGCTTTTCAGTGAAATTGTAGCAGGCATTCTTAAAGAGATGCAGGAAGTGGCGGATAGATCTATTAATCCTGAACAATCATTCTTTGAAAATGCTCACAGGGCCCTTATCAGCTTGCTTGATTTTAGAAATGAACATCAATTAACCGTGAAATTGATTCAAGAAGAAAAGGAACTTGGTACAAAAATAGTCAACCAAGAACTTAACCGGCTAGAGCAAATGATTATCACGTTTATAAAAGAGAGAATGGAAAAGGCAATTGAAAAAGGCGAAATTAGAGAGTGTGAACCGGAAGTCACGGCTTTTTTGATGCTGAAGCTTTATGTTGCACTCGTTGTGGACTGGGAGGAACATCACACCCCATTATCCAAAGAGGAAATTGCCAATCTATTTGAATTGTATTTTATCAAAGGATTATCAACTTGATGATCCTTAAAATTTTGAAGAAAAATGACTAAATGAAAAAAATGGTCATAATGTAATATGGAGGTAATAATTGATGAAAAGCGTAATATATGAGTGGAGGCAATTGCTCACAAATAAAAAGATATTGATTCCGGTGTTAGCTGTACTATTGATTCCACTGCTATATAGTGGAATGTTTCTTTGGGCTTTCTGGGATCCATATGAGAAGCTGGATGAACTTCCGGTAGCGGTGGTCAATATGGATGAAGGCGCCGATTATGAAGGTGAAGCATTGACGATAGGGAAGGATCTTCAGGAAAATTTGAAAAAGAATGATGGTTTTAAATGGGAGTTTGTGTCAAGGGAGCAAGCTTATGAGGGGTTGGACAAACAACACTATTATATGGTGATTGAAATTCCACAGGACTTTTCAAATCGTGCGACAACTTTATTAGATGACAACCCCTCTGCTTTGGAAATGAAATTCGTTCCAAATGAGAGCTACAATTTCCTATCAGCTCAAATTGGGTCCACAGCAGTTGAGAAAATAAAGGAAGAAGTAGCGAAAGAACTCACAAGTACTTATGCAGAAGCAATGTTTGATAACTTGGAAAAGTTGGCAGATGGTTATAAACAGGCAGCAGATGGTACAAACAAACTAAACAATGGCGTCCATGAGTTAGAAGATGGTTCTGTTGCTTTGAAAAAAGGATTGGAGCAAGCCGCAGAAAAATCAATTGTATTCCAAAATGGAGTTGGAAAAGTTTATGATGGTGTAAAAGATGTCCATAAGGGAAATCAAGAACTTTCAAAAGGTTTGGGCCAATTGCTTGAAGGTCAAGGTAAATTGTCCTCGGCGTCGGAGCAACTCCAAGCTGGAGCAGGAAGCCTTAATGAAGGTTTAGCAAAAAGCAATGATGGAATGGCCCAGTTGCAACTAGCGCAACAAGAACTCACAAATGGAGCCGGTAGCTTGGCAGACGGTGCTGGGAAATTAAATGCGGGGACATCAAAGCTTGCAGAGGGAGCAACACAAGCGCAACAAAAGGCAGAACAATTGAATCAAGGAATGGTTCAATTGAAAAAAGCACTTGAACCCATGATTGAGCAGGCAAGCGAAGAACAACAGGCACAAATAAATGCCTCTTTTGAACAGTTGATTAATGGTAGTGGTGAATTCTCGCAAGGGTTGATGGCTCTTGAACAAGGCGCTTCAGAACTAAATGCAGGCACCGCCTCTCTAGAGCAAAACGGCAGAAAGCTTGCAGAAGGCAATAAAAACTTTCAAACAGGTTTGTCCGAGTTGGCAAATGGAACGAAACAACTCTCAGAAGGCTCATCAGAACTTCTTAAGGGACAAACGGAATATAACCAAGGACTAACACAGTTTGGTGAAAAATTGGGTGAAGCCAATGAGGGCAGCAAAAAGCTAGCAGAAGGGTCCGGTCAGCTTTTAGCTGGTATGGAACAGTTAGACGGGGGATCCAAACAATTTCAACAAGGTACAAAAGAGCTTGCAGAAGGCTCAGATAAAATCTCCTCAGGACTGTCTGAAGTGGGTAAAGGAACAGAAGAACTAGAGGGGAAATTAAAAGATGCTTCTGAAAAAGCAGGTTCCATAAACGGAACAGACAAAACCTACAACATGATTTCTGAGCCGGTAAAAGTTAAATCAGAAGTGGAGAATGGAGTTCCTAATTATGGAACAGGTTTTGCGCCTTACTTTTTATCATTAGGCTTGTTTGTTGGAGCTTTGTTACTATCCATCGTTTATCCAATGCGTGAGCCTGCTGGTGAGCCTCGCTCAGGGACTGCATGGTTCGCAGGTAAAGTGGCAGTTCTCGCAGCTGTAGGGATATTGCAAGCCTTACTAGCTGATGCTGTGTTGATTTATGGATTAGGAGTAGAAGTGAAAAGTTTACCTTTGTTTATCTTATTTAGCATTGTCACTTCCTTCACCTTTATCGCACTAGTTCAATTCTTTGTAACAACACTTGGAGATCCAGGGCGGTTTGTAGCCATCCTTATTCTAATACTCCAGTTGACAACAAGTGCGGGAACTTTCCCGTTGGAACTTATTCCAGACGCACTTCAACCATTCAATTTTCTATTGCCGATGACCTATTCTGTTTCTGGCTTTAAAGCAGTCATATCAAGCGGTGACATTGGTTACATGTGGGAAAATGTTTGGATACTAAGCGGATTTATGTTGGTGATGCTCGCAGGGACTTGGGCATACTTTATGTACAAATATAAAAAGGGTTACACTAGTACAAGTCTAATAGAACAGTCACCTATCAATGAATAAAAGTAACTTTGGGAGCCCACGGCAAAGCTGTGTGGGCTCCTTTTTTCATAGGAAAAGTCCACTTTAAGATACAAATTGTAAAATTTTTATTGAAAACACTTACATTTCCTTTTATACTAGTAGTTATGAAAACGATTTCAACCATTCTACTAACCTATTAATTTCAGCTAAGGTGGCGAGACTCGTGGCAACAATAGAAGATGTAGCAAAACTGGCAGGGTTATCAAGGACCACTGTTTCCCGTGTCATAAATAACCACCCGTATGTATCCGAAAAGAAACGCGTACTTGTATCGAATGCAATGAGTGAGCTTGGTTACGTTCCAAATTCATCCGCAAGAAGTCTGAGAAGCCAGAAAACCGAAATGGTAGCATTACTGATTCCTCGTGTGATGAATCCATTTTTCAGTGAACTGATCGAACGGATGGAAATGGCTGCTGCTGAAAACGGTTATCAGCTCATCATCTGTCAGACAAAGTATTCGAAGAAAAAGGAACTTGATTATTTGAACTTGTTAAAGACGAAGCAAGTGGACGGTATTATCCTTTCCTCCATACAAAATGACTGGAATGTAATAGAGCCGTTTTTAGAATATGGACCAATCGTTTTATGCAATGAGTTTGAAGAAGAAGCAGAAGTACCATCTGTAAGGCTAGACCAGACGTATGGCGGGTACATATCCACCAAGCATCTATTGGAACTTGGTCACCGAAGAGTCGCCTATTGTACTGGCGGCTTTAAAAGCAATGTCGCCAAAAGCAGGGAGGCAGGCTTTAAAAAAGCGCTCGCGGAATTTAATGTGGAATTTCGTGAAGAGTTTTCCTTCTGTGATGCCTTTACCATAGAGGATGGAAGAAGAGTGTTTCAGGAGATTTTGGCTTTGGAGGAAAAACCGAGTGCCATTTTCACAGGCGGGGATGAAGTAGCGGCCGGGATTATTTCAGAGGCAAAGCGCTCAGGCTGGAAGATTCCAGAGGAGCTGGCAGTAGTGGGCTTTGATAATCAGGCTATTACGGAGTTGGTGGAACCGACCATCACAACCGTGTATCAGCCGATTGATGAAATGGCGCGAAAAGCATTCCAAATTATGATGGATAAGGTCCGCTCCAAACGCTATCGTCAGAAGGAAATCTATGAATATGATCTCGAGCTCATCGTTCGGGAATCAACGGTCAAACAAGGGGTTTACGCATAGAATAGAAAGAAGAGCACTTATGGGGATGAGTGCTCTTTTTGTTGTCTTAATAGAATATGAGATTTCCAGCTGTTGATTGGAGCAAAAGGCGAAGACTCCTGCGGGGGAGTAGCGACATTGTTGAGACCCCGCAACGAAGTGAGGAGGCTCAAGGTCGCCCCGCGGAAAGCGAAGCCATTTGCGGAAATCAACAGCGGTGTAAAACAAAAAAACCAGGACACCGCTATCAATCTAGCAAGTTCCCTGGCTTGTATTCTATATTATTTTAACTGACTCGACATACACTCATCACAGTGGTTGCCGTAGCACTCATGCTGCTCATCCATTGTCTTTTTGCACTCAACGCATTTTTTAGGTGGTAAGGTTTTAAAAAATTCTGTACTATTAATCAACATGTTATCACCCTCCGTTTTCTTATTTGTTGTTATTGTATTATAACAGAACTTTCCCTGTCAACATCTGTTTTAAAACAACTCTCCGAAATAGGAAAATGGGCAGGGATATGGTAGACTAGATTTTGGAATCTTAAAGAAGGGTGATGTATTGCCATGAAGCTTACTGTGGTAGGGTTTTGGGGAGGATATCCAGCAGTTAACAGCGCAACATCTGGGTATTTGGTCGAGTATGAAAATTTTAAATTATTGATTGATTGCGGAAGTGGTGTATTAGCACAGCTTCAGAATTACATAGAGGTAACAGAGCTTGATGCCGTCATTTTGTCACATTACCATCATGATCATGTAGCGGACATCGGTCCCTTGCAATTTGCAAGGCTTATTTCTTTTTATATGGGCAAATCTGTAACGCAGCTTCCTATCTATGGGCATCAGGAGGACATGCAAGGGTTTTCCACACTGGATCATAAAGAGTATACAAAAGGGATTGCATACGATCCCTCTAAGCCGCTCGAGGTTGGGCCATTTAAAATAGAATTTTTGAAAACAACACATCCTGTACCTTGTTATGCCATGAAGGTTTCTACAGCGGAAGGTTCCTTTGTGTACACGGCAGATACAAGCTATCAGGAATCATTCATCCCTTTTACAAAAGGGGCAGATTTATTGATATGTGAGTGTAATCTGTATGCCCATCAAGATGGTAAGGCAGCGGGGCATATGAACAGCCATGATGCAGCAATGGTTGCTAAAGGAGCAGAAGTACCTCAATTGTTGCTTACGCATCTTCCGCATTTCGGTACAGTGGAGCAGTTGGTGGAAGAGGCTGCAAGTATTTATAAAGGAAAAATTGATTTAGCATATAAAGGATTTAGTTGGGAGAGTGGAAAGAAATGATGCTATTTATTGATAATAAAGGAATTACCGATCCAAGAATCAACTTGGCTATTGAAGAGTATGCTTTGAAAAACCTCGATATTGAGGATACATACCTGCTATTCTACATCAATGAGCCTTCAATCATTATCGGAAAAAACCAGAACAGTGTAGAGGAAATTAATACAAAGTATGTGGAGGATAATGGCATTCATGTGGTACGTAGATTATCTGGTGGTGGAGCAGTTTATCATGACCATGGCAACTTGAATTTCAGTTTTATCACAAAAGATGACGGCGAGAGTTTTCATAACTTTAAAAAGTTCACTGCGCCTGTGGTAGAAGCGTTGAAAAGCCTTGGAGTAGAGGCAGAGATGAGCGGACGAAATGATATTCTAGCTGAAGGACGCAAGATTTCAGGAAACGCTCAGTTCTCCACAAGAGGCCGGATGTTCAGCCATGGTACGCTCCTGTTTAATTCTGAAATTGAGCATGTTGTTTCCGCGCTGAATGTGAAAAAAGATAAAATTGAATCTAAAGGGATTAAATCCATTCGCAGCCGGGTGGCTAATATAAAAGAATTCCTAACAGAGGATATAACGATTGAACAGTTCCGTCAACTCTTATTGGAAGCAATCTTCAAATCCAAGGATGTTCCTAAGTATGAACTAACAGAAGAAGATTGGAAAAACATTCACGAGCTTTCCAAAGAACGTTACCAAAACTGGGATTGGAATTATGGGAAATCACCAAAGTTTAATCTCCAGCACTCCCATCGCTTTCCGGTTGGTCAGATCGATGTGCGTTTAGACGTGACAAAAGGAAAAATTGAAAACTGCAAAATTTATGGAGATTTCTTTGGGGTTGGGGATGTAACAGAAGTGGAAAATCTTTTAGCAGGTGTAAAATACGAAAAGGCGGAAATTGCACAAGCACTAGAAGAAATTGATGTAAAACATTATTTTGGAAATATTACTAGAGATGAATTAATTGATCTGATATATTAATTTTATGAGCATGGAGCGGGGATTCCTCGCTCTTTTTTTATATCAAAATATTTTATCTGAAAATTTTAATTTTATCGACATAATTTAATGACAGATATCTAGCAATCTACTATAATGGATAATGGGAGATTTATGAATGGTCATTCATTCAATTTACTCGAAGGGGAGATGAAACACTTGAATATTTCATCGCAATTAGAACTAACCGCAAGAACAAACCCAATGAAAGAAGCATATATTTTTGAAGGGGATTCAAAGACATATGCAGAGTTGAACGCTGCCATCAATGCTTTTGCAACAGGGCTTGAGGGTATGGGAATTAAACAAGGAGATCATATTGGACTGGTTGTGGGAAACTCGCCTTACTTTGTAATTGGTCTTTACGGTGCCGCTCGTCTTGGTGCTACTGTTATTCCAATCAATCCAATCTACACTCCAGATGAACTATCATACATTCTTAGAGATGGCGATGTAAAAGCCATTATCACCTTAGACATTCTTGTTCCACTTTTTGAAAAGCTTCATAGTTATTTGCCAATGACGGAGCATTACATTATTTGCGAGACACCTGATGGAAAAGAAAAAGCGAAAGATTTTCCGCTTGAACAGCTAACGGTTTACCCAAAATTGAAATCGTTTACATCCATAATGGCTTCTGGAAGTTTTACATATGAAGGGCCGGAATTGAAGGATGACGATGTAGCGGTAATTCTTTATACTTCTGGAACGACGGGCAAGCCAAAAGGGGCAATGTTGACACATAAGAACTTGTATCGCAATGCCAAGGATTCCGCAGACTTTTTGAAGATGAACGAAACGGACAAGGTTGTCGCTACTCTGCCCATGTTCCATGTATTTTGTTTGACCGTATCACTGAATGCACCTTTGATGAATGGCGCGACGGTCATCATTGTACCAAGATTCAGTCCACAGGTGATTTTTGATCTGGTAAAAGAATATGAAGCAACTGTTTTTGCAGGAGTTCCGACAATGTACAATTTCTTACTGCAGTCACCTGGAGAAGTAGACGATTTGAAATCGTTGAGACTTTGCATTTCGGGTGGCGCTTCAATGCCTGTAGCGCTATTGAAGAATTTTGAGAAAAAATATAATGTTATCATCTCAGAAGGATACGGTTTATCTGAAGCATCACCAGTAACATGCTTCAATCCATTGGACAAACCTCGAAAAGCTGGGTCTATTGGAACGACCATTGTGAATGTTGAAAATAAAGTGGTCAATGAACTCGGGGAAGAAGTGGCACCAGGAGAAGTTGGGGAGCTTGTGGTTCGCGGACCCAATGTTATGACAGGCTATTATAAAATGCCAGAAGAATCCTCCGCTGCAATCCGTGACGGATGGCTGTATACCGGGGATCTAGCGAAAATGGACGAAGAAGGTTACTTTTATATCGTCGACCGCAAAAAAGACATGATCATCGTAGGAGGCTACAATGTATATCCGCGTGAAGTGGAAGAAGTCTTGTATAGTCATGAAAATGTTGTGGAAGTGGCAGTTGTCGGGGTGCCTGACCCTCAGTTCGGTGAATCAATCAAGTGCTTTGTGGTAACGAACGCTTCAGTAAATGAAACGGATTTACTTGGTTATTGCGCGGAACGCTTAGCGAAATATAAGGTTCCATCATCTATCGAGTTCTTAGAAGAGCTTCCTAAGAATACAACAGGGAAAATTTTAAGAAGAGCATTAAAAGAAAAACTGGGTGTATAAAGGATTTTTGCTCTCTTTAGAGAATGTATAAAATAGCGAAATTTGTAACCGCTAACAATCTTGGAGGGAGTCGGACAGATTTGAATTATATTGCAGTAGAGGTTAAACACCATGTAGCTACGGTAACGCTCAATCGCCCTGATGCGATGAATGCGTTTCATTATGATATGTTAGTAGAATTGGGAAATGCAGCGGAGGAGCTGCGCACTAATGCCGATGTCCGTGTGGTAGTGATTACAGCGGCAGGGGAGAAAGCATTTAGTGTCGGTGCGGACCTTAAGGAAAGAAGAGGTCTGACTGAACAACAGGTAAGACGTAATGTTTACAAGATCGGGGATGTGTTCAACCGCATCGCCGACTTGCCGCAGCCCACCATCGCAGCTATAAATGGATATGCATTCGGAGGAGGAATGGAACTTCTCCTTGCATGTGATTTCCGTGTGACAAGCCGGGATGTAAAAATGGGACTGACGGAAACAAGCTTGGCCATTATCCCGGGTGCTGGGGGTACTCAACGCCTGCCACGCATTATCGGGGAAGCGAAGGCGTTGGAACTGATTTTAACTGCTAGACGTTTTACTGGGGAAGAGGCGAGTGGATTCGGCCTGATAACTAGATTAGTTGATGATGCTTCACAAGTGCTTGACGGTGCGATGGAGCTTGCTCATGAGCTGCTGAAAAATGGACCGGTTGCTGTTCAGCAAGCGAAATTCGCGATTCGCCAGGGCATGGGAGTGGATATACAGACTGGCTTGCAGATTGAGCGTAAAGCATATGAAGTGATCATCCCGACAGAAGACCGCGTAGAGGCACTGGTTGCATTTGCTGAAAAGCGAGCGCCAGCATTTAAAGGGAAATAAATTTTTGGTTGCGGAACTCTCTCTTCTTTATGAAGGGAGAGTTTTTTGTGGGAGGAACTCTATGGTTGGTGTATGAAACGCAAAAAGTGGAGAGAGGGAGAAATCCGCGTGTCATAGCAAGGCTATCAAAGGATGAAAATGAACCAGAAAGCAGATTTCTCGGACCCATGTCATACTTGTGAAATATAAAGTATCTCGAATTTCGAAATACCCTTTACATACCGAGTAATCTACTAGTATATTTATTAATAATTCAAATTACTAGTATAGGAGAAATGCATACATGGCAACCACCATCGCAGCTAGAAGACCTTCTTCTTTTCGAAATGGATTGCAAGCTGGAGTCAGCATTGCAATCGGCTACATACCAATCGCTATCACATTCGGACTTTTAGCAAAATCAGCAGGCTTGACGGTGTCGGAAACAGTGTTGATGAGCTTGCTCGTTTTTGCAGGAGCGGCTCAATATATGTCATTAAACATGATTGTGCTTGGGTCAGGGGTATTTGAAATCGTAATGACCACCTTTATTTTAAATATTCGTCATTTCCTGATGAGCGCTTCCTTGAATGAAAAAGTGGAAGAGAATAGCCTCTGGAAGAAATCACTTTTCTCATTCGGTATTACAGATGAAACCTTTTCTGTCACGGCTACTAAAGAGGGCACAATAAAAACGGGATATATGTTTGGTGTTATCGTAATCGCCTATTCCAGTTGGGTCATCAGCTCCGGGATCGGGCATGTGATCGGCAGCAGCCTCCCCGCCTCTCTTCAGGAAAGCATGGCGGTTGCCCTTTATGCCATGTTTGTGGGCTTGTTAATGCCTTCTTTGAAAAAACATCGTAAAGTAGTGCTGCTTGCAGGTGCTGCTGCCATTCTCAATTCTGTCTTCTCTTTAGTAATTGGTATTCCAGCTGGCTGGTCCATCGTACTGGCAACCATTACGAGTGCTGTAGGGATAGAAGTTTTATTTGCGAAATGGCCGAAGGAGGAAAAAGTAGATGAATAGCACAATCCTCATCATGATTATTGGTATGGCTGTTGTCACCTATCTTCCACGGCTGATACCGTTTGTGATGTTTCAAGGAAAGGAATTGCCGCCAATTATACAGGCTGTATTAAAAAATGTTCCTTATGCAACACTCGGTGCGCTTATTGTTCCTGGCATCTTCCTGATCAATGAAGATATTATGTATGGCGTGATTGGAGCAGGTGTGGCATTTATCATCGCTTATTTCGGGGCGAACGTCATTCTTGTTGTAATCAGTTCCATTGCAGCTCTAAGTGTGTATTCCTGGTTAGTTATCTAATAATGAAGATAAGTAGGCTATTAATACCTAACAGCCTGCTTATTTTTTATATGGATGCATAGAATATAACAGGGCTATTTAGGACGAGGGGGTGTGGTAACGTGAAAAAAACAGTGGGTCTAACGGTGATCGGTTACATTCTATATGCTTTAGCAGTGACATTTTACATATGGGTAGGAGCAGATACATCCCTTCCAGCTGAATTAGTCGGGACAAAAGCGGACCCAGCCACTTTTCTGAGCAATAAGGAACTATTGCTATCAGAAGAGTACTCCAAGATTCGTAATACCATTTACTTTGTAACGCTTCCAGTGGAATGGATCTTTTATTTTCTCCTTTTAGTTTTAGGCGGGGCAAGGGCTATTCAAGGATGGGCAGAAAAGGTAACAAAATATAAGACACTGCAAGCGGGTATTTATTTATTTTGGCTAACTCTGTTCAGCACGGTTATTCATTTTCCTCTGAGCTATCTTCGGTTTTCTCTTTCAAGGGATTATGGAATTACCGTTCAACCATATTCAGGCTGGATGCGTGACCAGGTTATCGGGTTTTGGGAAGGCATTCTCATTATGTGGGTGGTCGTCCTTCTTCTCTATATGCTTATCCGTAAATTCTCGAAGTGGTGGTGGGCGATTGCCTGGGCTTGTTTTATTCCATTTGTCTTTCTTATGATGTATATCCAACCTGTAGTCATAGATCCTTTATATAATGATTTTACCGAGCTTCAAGACAAAGTATTAGAAGAGAAAATCCTGAACCTTGCTGCTGAAGCGGATATTCCTGCTGACAGGGTCTATGAAGTGAATATGGCCCAAAAAACGAATAGTATCAATGCGTATGTTACCGGAGTCGGCGGGAACTCCCGTATCGTTCTGTGGGATACGCTCTTGACTCAACTTCAGGAAGAGGAAATTCTGTTCATCATGGCTCATGAAATGGGTCATTATGATATGAACCATATTGTGATCGGCATTACTGGATACATTGTGTTTTCTTTCTTTGCCTTTTATCTGATTTATTGGGCGGCAGGCAAGTTGCTAAACAGGTTCGGTCAGAGGTGGAAAATAAATAGCTTGAACCAACTTGCCTCCTTACCTGTAATGTTGTTGCTGGTTTCTTTGTTGCTATTTCTTGCAAGTCCGGTAACAAATGCAGTATCAAGGTATCAGGAGCACAGGGCTGACGTGTATGCCATAGAACTGACGGGTGATACAGAACCAGCTATAGAAGCTTTTCAGGAAATTACAAAATCTAGTTTAAGTGAAGTGAACCCTCCCGCCTTAGTGAAATTTTTTAGATATACCCACCCTCCAATGGTGGACAGAATCGCCTATTTGGAGCGGTATGTAAAAGAAGAGTAAGCAACGTGCAAGTGTGCGTTGCTTGCTTTTTTGTTTATGAGAATATAAATCCAGTTGATTTCCGTTCCAAGCGCTTCGCTTGCCTGCGGGCGGTCCGTGAGCCTCCTCGGCTTTCAGCCTGTGTCCCTTCCTCCCGCGGGCGTCTACGCGCCTTCCACTCCAATCAACAAGGTTATTTTCACCAACTAAAAGGTTAATGAAATGTGATCTAAATGAGTTAACTGTTACACCAGTAACATTCTTTTCTAATAATTCCAAGCTGTAACTTGGAGCGAAAGGCGAAGACTCCAGCGGGGGAGTAACGGTAGGTTGAGACCCGTGAAGCGTTGTGAGGAGGCTCAAGCACCGTCCCGCGGAAAGCGAAGCCATTTGCGGAAAGTAACAGCGGCGATCAACCAATCAACTAAATAAGAGAGGTTTTTATGGAAATATATTTGCGATTTTGTCCGTGTCGAAAAATATTTGCGAATAAATTTTCAAAAAAGTCTTTTTATCATGAACATACTGTTATATAATACAATACAAATATACTAACTGTTTCATAACAAGAAAGGAGCAAGTATATCGTGAATATTGGTACAACAGGAATCACTGTAACAGGTCCATTGAAAAATGGCTATGAAACTGTATTAACACAGGAAGCATTGTCTTTCATCGAGAAGCTCCATCAAACTTTCAATGAGCGCAGAAAAGAACTATTAGCAGCAAGAAAAGAGAGGCAAACAAGAATGGATCGGGGAGAAAAGTTAGACTTCCTGGAAAGCACCAAAGCCATCCGCACAAGTGATTGGAAAGTGAATGAAATTCCTCCAGACCTAAAGGACCGAAGAGTCGAAATAACAGGTCCGGTTGATCGGAAAATGATCATTCACGCGTTAAACTCCGGTGCAAAAGTGTTCATGGCAGATTTTGAGGATGCCTCTTCTCCAACTTGGAGCAACATGATCGAGGGACAAATTAATCTACGTGATGCGAATAAGCGCAAAATTGATTTCACTGCCGCAAATGGCAAAGAGTACAAACTGAACAAGGAAATTGCCACTCTTCTTGTTAGACCAAGAGGCTGGCACTTGGATGAAAAACATGTTCAACTCAATAACCAACCTGTTTCAGGTAGCCTTTTCGACTTTGGATTGTACTTCTTTCATAATGTAAAAGTCTTGTTGGAAAATGGAAGCGCTCCATATTTCTATCTTCCGAAGCTTGAAAGTCATCAGGAAGCAAGACTTTGGAATGATGTGTTCGTGTTCGCACAGAAAGAGCTTGGAATCGAACAAGGAACGATCAAAGCGACAGTATTGATCGAAACCATCACGGCAGCATTTGAAATGGATGAAATATTATATGAGCTGAAAGAGCATGCAGCTGGCCTGAATTGTGGACGGTGGGATTACATTTTCAGCTTCATTAAAAAGTTCAGAAATGACCCTTCCTTCCTTTTGCCGGATAGAAGTCAGGTGACTATGGCAGTGCCGTTCATGAGAGCTTACACCCAATTGGTCATCCAGACATGCCATAAGCGCGGAGCCTTTGCAATCGGGGGAATGGCGGCACAGATTCCGGTGAAAAATGACGATGAAGCGAACACACAGGCTTTTGCAAAAGTAAGGGAAGATAAGCTTCGTGAAGTAAAGGATGGCCATGATGGAACGTGGGTCGCACATCCTGCATTGGTTCCGGTGGCATTGGAAGTGTTCAATGAACATATGGAAGGTCAGAATCAGTTGCACATAAAAAGGGAAGATGTCGTGGCGGACCCGAATGCGCTTGTCCAAATTCCAGAAGGTACGATAACAACAGACGGTTTGCGGAAAAACATTCATGTGGGCATGGAGTATATTGCCGCATGGTTAGATGGAAACGGTGCAGTGCCAATCTTCCATCTGATGGAGGATGCTGCTACAGCAGAGATCTCGAGGTCTCAGGTCTGGCAATGGGTAAGACACCCAAAAGCAGAATTAGAGGATGGAAGCCAAATCACACTAGAGATTGTCAAACAACTGGTTCAAGAGGAAAAGCAGGCCATTAAGGCTAAAGTAGGTGCAGACCGCTTTTCTAAAGGGAAGCTTGATCAGGCTGCAACTTTATTTGAGAACCTAATCAAAGATGATAATTTTACCGAGTTTTTAACGCTTCCAGCTTACGATTTATTGGAAGATTAATAGATACCTATATTAAGGGAGGAATTAAGGATGAAAAGAGAAGAAAGAATTGCACAGTTAGAAGAAAGCTGGGAATTAGAACAACGATGGAATGGAATTGAAAGACCATATACTGCATCAGAAGTGCTAAGTCTTAGGGGTTCCATTGATATTGAACACACATTGGCCAAAAGAGGGGCACAAAAGCTTTGGGATCTTCTTCACACACAAGACTATGTGCATGCACTTGGAGCTTTAACTGGAAATCAGGCAATCCAGCAGGTGAAAGCAGGATTAAAAGCGATCTATTTAAGCGGCTGGCAAGTAGCGGCAGATGCCAACCTTTCCGGACATATGTATCCTGATCAAAGTCTATATCCGGCAAATAGTGTGCCGCATGTAGTGAAACGGATCAATCAAGCCCTGCAGCGTGCAGATCAGATTCAATACTTAGAAGGAAACGAAGAGGTAGACTATTTTGCACCAATCGTAGCAGATGCTGAGGCTGGATTTGGCGGTCAGTTGAATGTATTTGAACTAATGAAAGGGATGATTGAATCCGGTGCATCTGGCGTTCATTTTGAGGATCAATTATCTTCAGAGAAAAAGTGCGGGCATCTTGGCGGAAAAGTCTTGTTGCCTACTCAAACGGCTGTGAAAAATCTTATCTCAGCACGCCTTGCAGCTGACGTTATGGGGGTTCCGACGGTCTTGATTGCAAGAACTGATGCGGATGCGGCAGATCTTATTACAAGTGACATCGATGAAAACGATCATGCTTTCTTGACTGGTGAGAGAACGGCTGAAGGCTTCTACCGCACAAATGCAGGCATTGACCAAGCAATAGCTCGCGGACTAGCTTATGCACCATACGCAGATTTGATTTGGTGTGAAACATCTGAGCCAAATCTTGAACAGGCAAGAGCGTTTGCAGAAGCCATTCATGAAAAGTTTCCTGGGAAGCTGTTGGCATATAATTGTTCACCGTCTTTCAACTGGAAAGCGAAATTGGATGATGCCACCATTGAAACATTCCAACAACAGATCGCTCAGTATGGTTATAAATTCCAGTTCGTTACACTGGCTGGATTCCACGCACTGAATCATGGCATGTTCGAGCTAGCGAGAGGATATCGCGATCGTGGGATGGGAGCGTATTCCGAGTTGCAACAAGCAGAGTTTGAAAGTGAGCAGTACGGCTACACTGCAACACGTCATCAGCGCGAAGTGGGAACAGGATATTTTGATGAAGTGGCGAAGCTCGTGTCAGGTGGAACATCCTCCACAACTGCACTAAGCGGCTCAACAGAAGAAGCCCAGTTTTATCAAGGGAAAAAATAATCTGCGGACGAGAAATAGAGAAGAGCCGATTGTGCTCTTCTCTTAATTTTTGGCGTTTTACCCGTCTAGGCAGAAACGCCCCAATCATTTAGAAACTTTTTATATCTAGCGGAAAGTAAGTGGAACAGGGAAGGGTCATTGGCATCCAAGGCACTGTCAATTTTCTCTTGCAGAAGGTTTTTGTGGTAGTGGAATAAAGACTCATCAATGATCATCTGGACATACACATTCATCATATAGGCTTCAACGGACACTTTCTTGTTCATCTTTTTCGCTTTCATCAATTCCGTATAAGACTTCTCATTCTTCATGAGTTCCTCACCTCGAGCCTTTTTAATAGTATATTGAGGAACGCTATAAAAATCAACAAATATTTAAAATATTTAAAATATTTTAAATGCCTTTACACCGCTTGGGTTTTCTGGGAAAATATACATAAATAGTCAAAATAGTGGTTCGATTGTCACGAGATGACAGAGAACACATGTGGAAAGGGTGAACATAATGAAGAATAATGTCGAATTGTCGAGTGATTATGAGATTAATGGCTTTACTATGGCAATCATTCCTGTTGAAATGGAGGGAAATCTTTATTCAAAAGTACTGGAAGAAGAAGGAGAAATCTATGTTTCATTGCCGCCAATAAAAATCATTGAAGACAGCTGCAACTTTTACGGATCTAGTTTTGAAGGAAGAAAACAAGGTACCAAGGGCATCTCCGGCTATACTCACAAACCCCCAATCGTCATTGATCCGATGAATGACATTTTCTTTTTCCCCACGGCATCACCTACAAATGATAGCTGCATCTGGATTTCACTACATTATGCGTATGAATATAAAAAGACCCCTGCTGCTAACACAAAAGTCATGTTCCCAAACAACACCACTGTGGAATTTCCTATATCCAAAACTTCTTATGAAGCACAAGTCCATCGTACGTCTCTGTTCCGTGCAAAACTTCAGCAAAGAGTCAACAGAAAGAGGGGGAATTCCCCCCGTAGCCTTGTTGCTACACCGGGGATTATGTACAGGTTGAGAAACAGCAAAGACTTGCAGAGCTGAGTTTGAATTATTAAAGGTATGAATAAGATGGACTTAAGGCCTTTCAAAAAGAAAGGCTTCTTTTTTTTGGAGAATAATGCATAACCTTTTCATTTTGAATAAGGATAAGGATAAGGATGGAGGGACGATTCATTTTATGGAACTTTTAATGGATTTATTAAAGGTTATTTTTCGCATTATTACCATATTGCCATTGATGCTAATTGTAACATTATATATGGGTAAGCGTTCTATTGGTGAACTACCTGTTTTTGATTTTCTTGTTATATTAACCCTTGGATCGGTAGTCGGAGCAGATATAGCTGATCCCAATGTACATCACCTACCTACTGTGGGAGCTATCATCGCAATTGCTCTTTTGCAGAAGTTTATTGCTTGGTGGAAAATAAAGAATCATAAAGTGGGAAGGCTTCTTTCTTTTGAACCTACTCTTGTCATATATGAAGGACAGTTCCACATCAAAAATATGCGAAGGGTCAGTTACTCCATTGACAATATACTTCAAATGTTAAGAGAAAAAAATGTTTTTCAAATTAAGGATGTTCATTTTGCTTTGATCGAAGCGAACGGGGAGCTATCCGTGAAATTAAAACCCGAAAAAGAACCAGTGAAAATGGAAGATGTGCAGGTTGCTCTGCCCAAACCATCCATTGAGTACACCGTTATCATGGATGGAAGAGTTCAGCAAAAAGCATTGGACTTTTTGGGTCTAGATGAAGCTTGGTTACGGAAAGAACTACTGAAAAAAGATATTGCTAATATACAAGACGTATTTTATGGTGCTCTCAGTGAAGACCGAAACCTGCATGTTACATTGAAAATTCCCGGTTACACAAAAAGTATACCAATTTTTCATTAAATACAGCTTAAAGGGAGATTAAAGTGGAGTTATTTTTAGATTTTTTAAAGGTACTTGGAAGAATAATAACGATTCTTCCGCTTATGTTGGTTGTAACTTTATTTATGGGTAAAAGGTCTATTGGAGAACTTCCTGTCTTTGATTTCATTGTTATTATCACACTTGGTGCAGTAGTTGGTGCAGATATTGCTGACCCAAGCATTCATCATTTTCCTACTGCATGTGCAATTATCGCGATAGCTTTTTTACAAAAGGTAATAGCATGGGGAAAGATTAAAAATCATCAGTTTGGCAGACTTTTAACTTTTGAACCAACATTGGTCATATATGAAGGACAATTTCATATTAAGAACATGAGTAAAATCAGTTATTCCATTGACAATATCCTGCAGATGCTAAGGGAAAAAGATGTATTTAAATTGGAAGATGTTCACTTTGCCCTCATTGAAGCGAATGGGAATATATCCGTTAAGATGAAGTCCGAAAAAGAGGTCGCAAAGGTAGAAGATGTTCGTTCCGCAGGATACGTAAACTCTGTGGAATTTCCAGTCATAATGGATGGACGAATCTATAAAGAAACGTTGGGATACAAGGGATTAAACGAAGCCTGGCTTCGAGAGGAACTGTTAAAACAGAAAATAGCTAGTGTGGAAGATGTATTTTATGCCTCTGTTGATGAACAAAATGACTTGCATGTCTCTTTGCGCAATCCTCTAAAAGAACCAGCTATTCCTATTTACCATTAGACGGCTTATCTTCCGCTTTCAAAATATATTGCATCAATAGTTCATTTACCTTATTCCTGATTCGCGGGTTGAAATAGTTATGGTGTTCTTCATATCCATTAAACAAAAAAGCATACATGGTGAAGGATTCATCTTGCTTTAATTTGTGGAGCTTCATTTGTTGCTGCTTCATGTCAGCTTTTATTTGCTTCAGTTGAAGCTGAATTTTACGCATGACCTGATCAATAAGAGTAAGATAGGGTTCTTTTAATTTTATTCCGCTGTCTTTTATAATGCTTGTATCTCTTTCAAGAACAATAAGTAATAAAGGAAGATATATCGCCTGTTCAAACAGGTTTATTTGCTCTTTTGATAATCTTGTCATTTCATCTTCCTCCTAAACGATTAGAACGTTTGTTCGTATTTATTTTATACCAAAGTCTTAAAAATATGCAAGTAACTTTTTAAAACTGAAAAATAAAGTTTTTTTAAGTTTCTTAAAGGGGAATTATTTCATTTGTCGAAATAAGTAGAATAGAGAATTTTACATAAGGGAGAGATTAATATGACAAAGAGAAAAATAGATTCAACAGATCTGTTTCGTCTAACATCTATCACCGATCCGCAATGGGATAAACATTCCCGTAAATATGCGTTTGTGCAGACTACAGTACATGAGGAAGAAAATGAATATCGCTCTACCATTTACGTAGGAGATTTAGAGGGGAACGCGGTACCATTCACATCTGGAAAAGGGAAAGCAACAAGCCCAAGATGGTCTCCGAATGGAAGCAAGCTTGCTTTTGTCTCCAACCGAGACGAGAAAAGCCAACTATATGTTATGCCAGTTAACGGCGGAGAAGCAGAGCAGGTTACCTTCTGTAAAAATGGTGCAAGAGGGCCAGTCTGGTCACCATGCGGAACGAAAATATTGTTTAGTACTTCTGTAGAGAGTGCGGATGATTTGCATACTACCAGCTCTAAAAGTGAGGAAAAGAAAAAGCCTGAGCCTCTTGTAGTAGAAAAAATGCGTTACAAGTCCGATGCTAAGGGGTTTTTAGACAACAAAAACGATCATCTTGCACTATTGGATTTGAAAACAAAGGAAGTAAGTCTTCTCACAGAAGGAGACAGGGATTATGGAACTGCTACATGGTCGCCTGATGGAACAAAAATTGCTTTTGTAGCAAATCTTGAAGAGAATCCAGATGTTTCTTTGGTTTCAGATGTTTATGTAATGGATGTTCAGTCAAAAGAAAAAAAGAAAATTACTCACAGCAATGGTTTCTTCTCTACAATTTCCTTCTCACCAGATGGGCAGTACCTAGGTTTTCTAGGACATGAAAAAGAGTTTCAAAGTGCGACATTGACTCGTGTATGGGTGACACAGATTGCAACAGGTGAAACTCATTGCCTAACAGAGAACCTTGATGTGGAGGTTGGGGACGTTGCAATTGGCGATCTCCATTCCGGTAATGTGAATCCTGGACTTATGTGGACAGAAGAGAGTGAAGGTTTCTATTTCTTAATGAGTGACCAAGGTGCTACTGGAATCTACTTTGGTTCTTTGGACGGTTCCATGTATCCAATTCACCTCCCGGATGAGCATGTATATGCAGTAAGCATGCTTACAGATACCCATGAGGCGATTGTAGGAGTAAGCAACTCTAAAGATCCAGGGGAACTTTACCACCTTGATTTCCGTTCCCAAACACGAACACAATTGACTAAAGTCAATGAAGCTTGGAAAAATGAAGTAGAGTTGAGTGTAGCAGAACCTATCCGCTATAAAGCACCGGATGGTTGGGATTTGCATGGCTGGATCATGAAACCTGCAGGATTTGAAGAAGGAAAGAAATATCCGACAATCTTGGAGGTACATGGCGGCCCTCATGCCATGTATGCCAATACGTATTTCCATGAGTTCCAAACATTGACGGCACAAGGTTTCGTTGTGCTATTTACTAATCCGCGAGGAAGTCACGGTTATGGTCAAGAATTTGTTGATGCGGTGCGCGGTGATTACGGTGGCAAGGATTATCTTGATGTCATGGCTGCAATGGATTATGCCCTTGAAACATTTGACTTTATCGATGAAAAGAATCTAGGAATTACAGGGGGAAGTTATGGAGGTTTCATGACAAACTGGGTGGTCAGTCACACTGACCGTTTCAAAGCAGCTGTCACACAACGCTCCATTTCAAACTGGCTGAGCTTTTATGGTGTCAGTGACATTGGTTACTACTTCTCTGAATGGGAAGTGAAAGGGGATATGGGAGAAAAAGTCGATAAGCTTTGGGACCATTCTCCAATCAAATACGTGAGCAATGTCAATACGCCACTGCTAATCCTGCACGGTGAAAGAGATTACCGTTGTCCAGTAGAGCAAGCAGAGCAGCTTTTCATTGCCTTAAAACAACAGGGGAAGACGACTAAGTTAGTCCGTTTCCCGGGTGCAAACCATGAGCTTTCCAGAAGCGGGGATCCAGCTCTTCGCATTCACAGACTGGAGCATATCAAGAACTGGTTTGTGGAGTACTTAGAAGGTGCGAAGTAAATAAGTAGATGCAGGCGGGGCTCTTCCTTTTGGGAGAGCTTCGTTTTACTGAAAGGCTCTATTTGAAATAAGGCCCGACAGGACATATTAGCAGAAAATTAGGTTTTGGCATCAACTCGAGTTCTTTTGGCACGAACTTGCTAGAAAGCTTTCCAAAATTAATATAAGGGGGATATACTCACATGATAAAAGGTCTTGATCACATTGTTTTATTTTGCAAAAATACGGAAAGTTCCAAGGAGTGGTACAGAAAAGCAGGTTTTCAATACTCACACGGTTATGACGGAATGCACTGGTTCCACTTAGGAAGCGGACTGGTAATGCTTCATCCAGCAGATGAAACGAATCCCGGTATAACAGAGGTGCATGTAGCAGTTGAGAATGTTAATAAGTTATTCCAACTTGTCACAGAAAATGGCCTTACCCCAATAGACCATCAGAACGGCAATAGAACGCTAACTGAACCTATAACTCGTCCATGGGGGGACGTCCAGTTTGAATTGAATGATCCAGATGGTCACCGTTGGGCATTCTCGCAAAGGGGAGAATAAAGTAATGGTAATTCTCCCGTCCAATTATATCCAAACAATTAGGAACATACATAAAGAAGAGGGAGAGGCTTGGCTGGGGAATTTGGACTCGCTGATACATTATTGCGAGGAAAAGTGGAGTCTGAAGGTCCTCCCTCCCTTTGACCTTTCGTATAATTTTGTGGCTCCTGCCGAGAAAAAGGATGGTGGCAAGGTTGTCCTGAAACTCTCTGTCCCGACGAAGGAGTTCTATTCTGAAGTGGAAGCGTTAAGATACTTTGCTGGAGAGGGAATGGTCGAGATCATAGACACTGAAGTCGAAAAAGGAATATTGATTTTGGATCACCTAATTCCAGGTGATACGCTGGCAACACTGGGGGATGATACAAAAGCAACAGAGATTGCTGCGGATATTATGGAATCATTGTGGGTAGCTGAAACAACAGCTTCCAATCTCCCTCAGGTTGAAGAAAGAGAGCAAAGCCTCATAAATTTTTTCAAAGCAAACCCGACAGGTAAAGCTCCTATTACACAAGATCTTCTTCAAAGTGCCATGCAAACATTCCGAAGCTTGCTGGACGAACAGGAGGATAGGTATATATTGCATGGAGACCTGCACCATTACAATATTTTAAGAGCGGAAACATCCTGGATGGCCATCGACCCTAAAGGATTGGTAGGGGAAAGGGAATATGATACGATTCAATTCCTTTTAAACAATCTTCCAGAAGATAATTTGGAAGAAATCTTATCAAAGCGAATTGCCATTCTCAAAAAGAAATTAAACCTGAATGAAAGAAGGGTCCTTGCCTGGGGCTTCGCACATTCTGTACTTTCCATCTGTTGGTCGTTGGAGGACGGAGAAGAATACAGTGTGCCTTTTTATAAAAGTATATTTGTATTCGAGAAATTACATAATGAAAAGTTTGGCTGTTTAACATAGGAAAAAACAGTTTCTTTTAAAATGAGGTTATTTAATGGGACAATAAAGGAATAATTAGTACAATAGAGAAAGATGACTCGCATAGAAGTGGAGATAGTGGAATGGAATTTATAGAATATATAAAAGAATTGCTGACAATGGAGAATCTACTGGAGGTTTTGGAAGAGTATCAATCGTTTGGGCCACTACCTGGTTTCTTGTTGGTGGTGCTGGAAGCCTTTCTTCCTTTTCTCCCTTTAATTGTAATCGTCATGGCAAATGCTGCTGCTTTTGGTCTTTGGTTGGGGTTTTTAATTTCATGGTCAGGGTCTGTGGTAGGAGCTGTAATTGTTTACTATTTTGTACATAAACTGCAAAGAAGCCGTAGAATACAAGCTTTGCTTAGAAAAGAAAAAATCAGGAAAATGATGTCTTGGATTGAGAGACATGGCTTCGGCCCTATATTTTTCTTATTATGTTTTCCATTTACACCGTCGTTTTTAATTAATGTGGTAGCAGGACTTTCAAAAATAAAATTCTATCAGTTTTTTCTAGCGCTGGTAGCTGGGAAAATGGTCATGATTTTCACCATCAGCTATATTGGGTATGATATCATTTCCTTTATTCGTGCGCCGATTAAAACAGCCATTGCAATCACCATTATGTTGATATTATGGTTTATCGGCAAAAAGGTAGAACTTCGACTGCAGCTGTCAGGAGAAAAATAAACAATTGTTTGTAAAGATTCAGTATATTATGATAATATTAGAAGTACAAAAGACCTAGATAGAAATTCGGGGGTTATGACTTGAAAGAAAAGATCACAAAACGTAAATCAGCAATGAAATGGTTGGTTGTCACATTCCTTTTGGTGCTTATGATTCGTGCGCTTTTCTTTTCTAACTATATTGTGGAAGGGCATTCCATGAATCCTACATTGGAGCAAGGAAACTTCCTCATGGTCAATAAAATGGTATACTCCTTTACCAAACCGGAACGCTTTGATGTCGTTGTTTTTCAACAAGAAGATACAGATACCCATTACGTAAAAAGAGTCATTGGGTTGCCAGGCGATGAAATTGAATACAAACAGGATATGCTCTATGTAAACGGAGAGCTTGTGACAGAGCCTTTTATCTCTCCAGAGCGCTTAAAAATCTTTGGCGGTAATTTTACAGGGGATTTTTCCCTTGAAGAATTGACGGGAGAAGAAGTTGTACCAAAAGGACATGTGTTTGTAATAGGGGATAACAGATTAAACAGTCTTGATAGCAGACATTTTGGTTTTGTAAAAATTGAAGACATCGTCGGAAAAGTCCATGTCCGTTACTATCCCTTCGACGAATTCAATACCACCTTCAAATAAAGAACAGATTTCAATGGGAGATCTGTTCTTTTTACATTTCTTTTATAAAAACAGTATAATTAAAAGAGATTTAATTTTCAGAAATAACAGGGGGATGGCTATGAGATTAGAAGGAAAAGTTGCAATCATCACGGGAGCAGCCAACGGGATTGGGTTGGAAGCTGCACAAGTATTCTTAAAAGAAGGGGCAAAAGTAGCCCTTGTCGATTATGATGCAACTACTGGGGAGAAAAGGGTTGCAGAGCTTCAATCAAAAGGGGAAGCGGCATTCTACCAAGTGGATGTATCTAACGAATCACAGGTGGTAGAAATGGTATCGATGGTCAAAGAAAGATTCGGCAAGATCGACATCTTAATCAACAATGCAGGGATAACAAAAGATAACATGCTCTTGAAAATGAGTGGCGAAGACTTTCAAAAAGTGATGGATGTCAATGTGAATGGAGTGTTTAACTGTACACAGGCAGTCGTTCCTTATATGCTTGAGAACGGCAAAGGGAAAATCATCAACACGTCCTCTGTGAGCGGTATTTATGGAAATGTTGGACAAACCAATTATGCTGCATCTAAAGCTGCTGTGGTGGGTATGACCAAATCATGGGCAAAGGAATTCGGCCGAAAAAATATTAATGTGAATGCAGTAGCCCCGGGGTTTGTGGAAACTGGGATGGTAGAGACTATACCGGAAAAGATGATCCAAACGATGCTTCAGTTAGTACCGTTACAACGACTTGGGAAGCCGAGTGATGTTGCGAATGCTTATCTGTATCTGGCATCCGATGAATCAGATTATGTAAATGGTACGGTTCTCCATGTTGACGGCGGAATTATGATGTAAACAATAGGTAAAAGCAAACTAGGTGCAAATTAGTGCCTAGTTTTTATTTTGGACAAAGACTTTCTAAACAAAGCATATTCATCCTTGCCAATAGGGATATCGACACCGTATGATGAACTCAGGCTAAATAGTCAAATTTGAATAATTGAGTATGGGAGGACATCCAGGTGTTTAATGCGCTTATTAAAAAGCCAAAAGTAACATTAATATTTTTATTATTATTGGTGGTCATCGGTTCATTGACCTATTTTCAAATACCAAAACGTGAGATTCCGGAAATCTCTCTTAATGTAGGAACCATCACGACCGTGTATCCGGGGGCTGCGCCGAACGTAGTCGAACGTGATATTACCACCCCGCTTGAAAAGGAATTATTGGATATCGACGGGATGGACAGTGTCACTTCTGTCTCAGGATTAGGGGTTTCCAATATAGTCATGGAACTTACAGATGATGCAGACAGGGATAAAGTATTCTCCCTTGTGCAGCAAAAGGTGTCTGATGTAAGCCGGGAGTTCCCGGAAGACGCATTTGAACCAACTATCAACACAGACATCCAAATGGGAGTAATTGCTTCCTACCATTTATTAAATGAAGATCGCGCAGTATTATTGGAGCAAAAGGATATTATTGATAGCTGGATTCCTCAATTGGAAGATATTGATGGTGTTCGAAAGGTAACAGTAAAAGGGTTGGAAGAGTCGAGCTATACGCTTAACCTTGATTCCGAAAGCATGGAAGAAGAAAGAGTACTGCTTCCGGATGTCATAACAGCCATCCAAAACGAACTTCAAATAACGCCGCTCGGCAGTCAGCAAGAAGGAAATCAAATTTCTCAGCTGACATTTGAGCACATTGAAAATATGGAAGAAGTAGAAGATGTTTTTCTGAAAAAAGATGAGGAAGGGAACTCCCTATATGTTGGGGATGTTGCAAGCTTAACGCAAATTCCTACAGAGCAGGAAGATTTTATTTCGTACAATGGAACACCTGCTATTTCCTTGACAATTATGCAGGAAAAAGGAGTAGATATTCCAACATTGCATGCAAAAGTGGATGCAGAAATGGAACGACTATCTCAAGAGTTGCCTGAAGAAGTGGAAATGGATCTTTACTATACACAAAATGACATTGTCTCGAAAATATTTAAGGATTTGGGGATTTCCTTTTTAATCTCCATCCTAGCCGTCGTGTTAATAACGTTTGTTGGATTAAATGCTGTTTCTGCCATCCTAGTGGCAATCTCCATTCCAATATCTATTGCACTTGGATTAATTCCGCTGCCATATGCAAACGTGGATTTAAACCAGATTTCCATCATCGGAATCATCATTGCGCTAGGAATATTGGTGGATGACGCCATTGTGGTGAACGACAATATTCAAAGGCGTTATCAACTAGGAGACAGTCCCCTTCAAGGCGCTATTAAAGGAACGAAAGAAGTTCGCGTTTCCATTATTACGTCCACATTGGCCATTGTATTTACATTCTTGCCATTGACGTTCCTAGGTGGTCCGAACGGTGCCTTCATTTCCGCATTGCCGACCGTTTTGATTGCTACCATCATCGGTTCCACCATTGTTGCTTTGACTATAGTGCCGATATTTATGGCATGGCGTCAAAAGAAGAAGAAGCGAAATAAAGTGAAAGATGGAATTTTAGGATCACAGATAGAAAAAGTAAGTGATTGGTACAGCTCCAAAATATTGACTAAAGTAGTGAAAAGACCTCTTCTGACAGGTCTTGCCGTTCTTGTTTTCTGTACAGCGAGTTATGCGCTAGTCCCATTCATTCCAGTCGTTTTCTTCCCTAGCGCAGACAGAGAAGAAGTGACTGTATCTGTAACATATCCTGCAGGAACGCCACTAGAAGAGACGGAATCAAGGCTTGAAGAAATGGAAGACACCATTAAAACAGATGAAGCAGTTTATGAAACCACTATTTTTGCAGGGAGCGGTGAACCTGGAATATTCGGAAGTACCCTTTCCAATTCAGGTGAAAACACCGGTCAAATAGTAATTAGAGTGGATCGGGAACAGCAATCTGCTGCAGACACCATTGCAAAATGGCAACCACAACTGCGCGATGACAACCCTGATGCGATTGTGATGCTTTCTACAATTGAAGCGGGGCCACCTGTTGGAGCGCCGATTGCTTTAACGGTTGTCGGGGATGATATTGATGAGTTAATGAATTCAGTAAATGGAATGAAAGAAGAGATTGAGAGCTTGGAAGGAAGCGGAGCAGTCATTGATGATGTGGGATCTTCACAACCTACCGTCAACTATGTTCCAAATAGGGAAGAGATGGAAGAGCATGGCATCACCTCCCAAGAAATAAGCAACCAAATCAGACTTGTTACAGAGGGTATTCCTGTTGGTTCTTATGAAGCAGGACTTGAAAGGGAAACATTAACCATTGTTCAGGATCTTGTGGAAGAAGGCGCAACCATTGACTTAGAGGCTTTGGAGTTGCCAAGTAAAACGGAAACAACCGAGTTTGGTGCACCGGTTCTTGTTCCTCTTTCTGAGTTGGTGGAGGTGGAAGAAACAGAAGTGTTGCCTCTGATTCCACATAAGGATGGAGACCGAACCATTACAGTACGTGTATATCCAGGAGAAGATGATAAACAGAAGCTAGAAGCGGAAGTAAAAGATATTGCTGCTTCCTATGAATCAGATAGTATTTCCGTTTCTGTTGGTGGAGAATCATCTGCTAGAAGTGACTTCTTCATAGAAGTTGGAAAGCTATTCTTGATTGTTATTTTCCTAATCTATATTCTGATGGTAGTCCAATTTAATTCATTAAGACTTCCATTATTGATTATGAGTTCTGTCTACCTCGCCATTTCGGGTGCGGTAATCGGACTATTCATTACCCAAACTGGCCTAGGATTTATGGCAATGATGGGGATTGTATCGCTTGCGGGAATTGTAGTACGTAATGCTACAGTATTCATCGAGTTCATGGAGTCTCGCTTGCAGGAAGGTGCCACACTAACTGAAGCAGTTTTAGATTCAGGAAAAGCGAGATTGAGACCGGTTGTACTGACGGCGTTTACGTCGATTGCAGCATTGCTGCCAATTGCATTCAGTGGTGATGTATTATTTACTCCACTGGCAATCTCTATTATTTCCGGTATCTTCTTCTCTACCTTCTTTACATTGCTGTTTGTTCCGGCATTCTACATTGTGATTAAACGTAAAAAGGTACAAGAAGCATAATAATTAACAAAAAGATACACCTAGCAATTATTGCAGACTAGGTGTATCTTTTTATTGTAGGGATATACTTTTAATGAAACATTATTATTCTCCAATCGTACAAGTAGTAACTACTATACTTTTGTTAAAAAGGTGAATGCATATCTTATGGAATTTTATCTTGATATTTTACTATATGCCCCATATGTAACAGCTGCCGTCCTTTGCCTTTTGACGTTCTGCTTTTTCGTGGATTCCAAATACCTGGTCTATCAACATAACAGTTATTCCACAACTTTGGATCTTGAAACGAATAAACTGCAGTCGATTATCGGTAAACGAAGAAGGCTTATTACATTTATCTATAGAAAACGGCCAACAAAAGAAACAACCTTGGATGAAGAGGATTCCTCCGTCTACTTTGCATACATGAATCGCTAATCTTGTAAAAAGTAGGAGGAATTTCAATGAGGAAGTTTTGGACAGTTAGTGTAATAATATTTTTATTGGCATTATTAACAGGTTGTAACATGAGTGAGCCTATTACGGCAGATAGTTCGGGAGTATGGAATCACTATTTTGTCTATCCTTTGTCCCTGGCATTGACGACTGTGGCAGATTGGACAGGCGGAAGCTTTGGTATATCCATCATCATCGTTACCATTGCCATTCGCACCCTAATTTTGCCCCTAGCGTTAAAACAACAAAAAAACATGCTTGCCATGCAAAAGCTAAAGCCGGAAATGGAAGCATTGCAAAAGAAGTATAAAGACAAGAAAAAACCAGATGATCAAAAAGAAATGCAAAAAGAACTGATGGCATTATATCAGACGCACAAAGTGAACCCTGCCGCGGGTTGTTTTCCAATGTTGATTCAGATGCCTGTGATCATGGCCTTCTATTATGCAATCGGCAGAACGACGGAAATAGCCGAGCATTCCTTCTTTTGGGTAAGCCTTGGTCAGCCGGATCCATTCTATATCCTACCTGTTGTGGCAGCTATCACGACATTCATCCAAACAAGAGTCACGCTTACAGATGACATACAGCCGCAGATGAACATGGTCATGAACATCATCCCGGTGTTTATTTTAATTGCCGGATTGACTTTGCCTTCTGCGTTGGCGCTATATTGGGTGATAGGAAATTTATTTGGAATTGGACAAGGACTCTATTTGAAAAAACGAATGAAAACGTTGAAGCAGATGGAAGAAACAACTGCCGTTCCGAGCACATAAAAGGATGAAACCTCTAACCTCCTCTTTAAAGGGAAGTTGGAGGTTTTTTACGCATCTCTTCTGATTCCCAATATTAAAATAGCATTCAGTAAAAACCATATCCCTAAAAAAGCCAAGACTGTTAGAAACGAAAAGTTATGGCTTATGATAGGGCTAACCGCAGTGCCAATCAATAAAGTGAAAGAATACAAAGAGATGGCGCTTCCTCGGTGTTTACTGCCTAATATCCCAATATGTGTGATGATAGCCGGAAGAAAAAACGAAATGGCAGCAACATAAATAACCGATAAAGCACCTATCACAAATAAATTTTCATAAAACACTATAATAGAGAAGAACGAAAAGGAAATGCATAAAGAACACACAAGAAGTAAACGCTTGGAGCCGATGGTCCGCATCAATAGTTGAGAAAAGAGACAAGAAACAGTACCAATAAGCCCAATCGAACGTACCAATAAAAATGATTGATCAGGAAACGCTTGGGATAAGAATTGAAAAAGACTATCATAAAATGTCACGAAAGAAAGCAGCAAGGAAAAAACAATCAGGTATAGAATCCTTAAATCCCTGTCCGCCAAAAGGGTTGAAAAGTGTCTCCAAGGTTTTTCTCCTATGTTAATGGATGTTTTGGATGGACTTAAGATGAAGAGCGCAAATAAAAATAGCAGAAAGTAAAAAAGGGAAAAGAAAACAAATACGGCTTCCCATTGATAATTACCCAATATGAATTCACTTATCATTGGTCCGAAAATGCCGGAAAGCAGAAATCCTGCATTTATAAGAGATATGGTAAAGGTTCGCAATGACTGGGAGAAGTGATCAAAGCAATAGGCGAAAGCGACAGGAGCAAAGCAACCGAGGGTAAACCCTTGAATGGAACGGGCAATGTATAAGTGAGAAATATTCGTGGATTGCGCGATAAGTACAGTGGCTAGAGCGGAAAACGAAAAACCATAACCAATAATATTCTTTCTGCCGAATCTATCAGATAACGGCCCGAACATCAGGAGTCCTATTGCATAGAAGATGCTAAAGAAACTGCTGGCCAGAATTACTTTTTGTTTGGGAACATTCCACTCCAAGCTAATCGGATCATAAAGTGGAATTAATGTGTAAAGGCTACAGACCACTAAAAAGCCCATAACAATTAATAATGTTGCTGAAAAATAATGGTTTTTTCTTCGTTCCATTTGCGGTCACCTGCCCATTTTACCTTATGCAATGGGTGTTTGGCCGGTTCCATTCTCAAAAGTAACCCGTTGGCAATAATAGTAGTTTTTCAGTACAATAGAATAAGAAGAACATAAGTACGTATTATTTTTTTGGAATTGAGAAAATGGGGGATATCTTGTGTCTATACGATTTTTAATAGGACGAACAGGCAGCGGGAAAACAACCTGGTGCAACGAACAAATTCTTCATATGCTTAGAGAAGACCCACAAGGTTCGCCAGTTGTCTACCTTGTGCCGGAACAGATGACTTTTCAATCAGAATACAGGATCGTTCAGTCACCTGATGTAAAGGGCATGATACGGGCACAAGTATTCAGTTTTACTCGCCTGGCATGGAGAATCTTGCAGGAAGTCGGCGGTATCAGCCGTTTTCATATCGATCAGACAGGAATTCATATGTTGCTTCGGAAGGTAATTGAAGAACACAAAAGTAAGTTCCATGTGTTTGGGAAGTCTGCCGAGCAGTTCGGATTCATTGAACAAATGGAAAGTATGATTACAGAGTTCAAACGTTATTGCGTCACACCTGAACTTTTGCAAGAAGAAATCAATCGGGTTGGGGAAGACGCATCCATTTCTCAACATGAAAAAATGCTAGCCAAAAAGCTGACTGATATTCTTGTTGTCTATCGTCACCTAGAAGAAACGTTGGAAGGAAAATATCTGGACGGAGAAGATTACTTACAGCTATTGGCGGAAAAAATACCAAGTTCGAGCTATATCCAACAAGCAGATATTTTCATTGATGGCTTTCATAGTTTTACACCGCAGGAATTAGAAGTATTAAAGGAATTAATGAAACATGCAAACTCGGTCACGATTGCCTTGACTGCTGATAAACCATATGACGAGGAAGCTCCATATGATCTCCATCTGTTCAGGGAGACAGGGACGACCTATCAAAAGCTGAGAGAGATTGCATTAGAAGAAGGGTGCATTCTAGAAGAGCCAGAGGTATTAAAAGGTACACCACGCTTTCAACACGCTGATTCTTTGCGGCATATGGAACAGTATTTTGATGTTCGTCCAACAGTCGTCTATCCGGAAAAGGCTGATGTATCTATTTTACAAGCAGTCAATCGCAGAGCGGAAATAGAAGGAATTGCGAGGGAAATCGTCTCGCTTGTCAGAGATAAAGGAAATCGGTATAAAGATATAGCTGTCATTGTCAGGAATGCCGAATCTTATATAGATTTGGTCAATACCGTTTTCAAAGATTATGACATCCCCTTTTTCGTCGATCAAAAGCGAACGATGCTTCATCATCCGTTGGTCGAGTTACTCCGCTCAAGCCTTGAAGTGATTTCAAGAAACTGGCGATATGAATCTGTTTTTCGTTGTGTAAAGACGGATTTCTTTTACTCGCTCGATCAAGATATGCATGTGTTGCGGGAAAAGACGGACAAGCTGGAAAACTATTGCCTTTCTTACGGAATACAGGGGAATAGATGGACTGCGACTGAGCCGTGGAAATACCGCCGCTTTTTTAGTGTGGATACAGAAGGGCCATATGTGCAAACCGATGAAGAGATTGCTTATGAAAAAGAAATTAATGAACTAAGAGAGATGATTGTAGAACCGCTTTATATGCTTCAAAAGCGCTGGAAAAAAGCAAAGTCAATAGATGGATATTGCAAAGCACTTTATGAATATATGGAAGATTTAAAGATTCCGCAAAAACTGGAAGCAAGAATGAAAAAAGCGGAGGAAGAAGGCAATCTTTCCGTTGCAAAAGAAAACGAGCAGGTTTGGAAAGCTATTATTCAAATGCTTGATCAGATGGTCGAACTGATAGGGGACCATCCCATTTCGTTATCCATGTTTATGAGAATGGTGGAAAGCGGATTGGAAAGCCTGCGTTTTAGCCTGGTGCCACCAGCCATTGATCAGGTCATTGTTGCAAACTTTGATTTATCACGTTTGACAGATATTAAGCACAGCTTTGTGATTGGTGTGAATGATGGAGTGATTCCAGCCAAGATCAAAGACGAAGGGTTTATATCAGAAGAAGAAAGAGAACTGTTGGCCAACTACGGAATGGAGCTTGCGCCGACCAGCTTGGAAATGCTGCTTGATGAACATTTTCTTGTTTATTCGTCTTTTTTAAGTCCTTCCCACCACTTGTATATAAGTTATGCACTGGCGGACGAAGAAGGAAAAACACTTCTTCCATCTTCTTATATCAAGCGTCTGAAGGAAATGTTTCCGTTCCTTGAAGAGAAGTTGTTGCTAAACGAACCTGCTGAGCAAACAAGTGAAGGGCAGCTAAAGTATATCCATACTCCATCGACAACGCTATCCAACTTGGCGGTTCAGCTTCAAGCTTGGATTAAGAAATATCCAGTCGAACCAATATGGTGGGATGTATACAATACGTTGTTAGAAAAGGAAGAATGGCAGGATAAAACCGAGCAGGTCTTACAAAGCTTGTTCTATAAAAATGAAGCGAAAAAATTGAAGCAAAAAGTCAGCAGGGAGCTGTACGGTAATTTCATGGAGGCAAGTGTGTCGAGAATGGAGAAATTCAGTGCATGTGCCTTTTCTCATTTCGCATCACATGGTTTAAAGCTGAAGGAGAGAAAAATCTACCGATTGGAAGCACCGGATATCGGCCAGCTCTTCCATGCCGCACTCAAGCATATATCGGACAAGCTGCGGCAGAGCGGCAATGATTGGAAGAATCTCACGAAACAAGAGTGTGAAGTGCTAGCAAAGGAAGCTGTCCATATTCTCGCACCGAAGCTGCAAGGGGAGATCCTGCTAAGCTCTAATCGTTTCCATTACATCAAAAAGAAGCTAGAAACCATCATCACTAGAGCCTCCCAAATTTTAAGCGATCACTCAAAAGCGAGCAAATTCACCCCTGTAGGTTTGGAACTAGGCTTTGGGAAGCAAGAGGAATTGCCTCCTATCCAAATCAACTTGCCTAATGGTGTGACGATGGAGCTTGTTGGCCGAATTGACAGAGTGGATAAAGCGGAAGGAAGCAATGGATTATTGCTTCGTATCATCGATTATAAATCTAGCAACAAAGCGCTTGACCTGACGGAAGTTTATTATGGCTTGGCCTTACAAATGCTGACTTATCTCGATATAGTCATTTCTCATTCGAAAGGATGGCTTGGAAGTGAAGCTACTCCGGCCGGTGTCTTGTATTTTCATGTTCACAACCCAATGATTAAAACAAACGGAATGAAACCGGAAGATATCATTGAAGAAGAAATCTTTAAGAGCTTCAAAATGAAAGGACTTCTTATAGGGGACGAAGAGTCTGTAAAGCTAATGGATCAGACGCTAGAGACCGGACACTCCAAAATAGTGTCTGCTGCTCTGAAAAAGAATGGCGGTTTTCAAGCGAACTCCTCGATTGCCAGTGAAGAAGAATTCAACCAGCTCAGGACGTATGTCAGAAAAACGTTTGAAGAGATTGGGATGAAAATATCTGAAGGGGAAACAAGCATTGCTCCTTACAAACTGAAGAATCAGACGCCATGTACGTTCTGTTCTTTTAAATCGTTTTGTCAATTCGATACTTCACTTGATGAGAACGAATATAGAGTGTTGTCAACCATTCCGAAAAATGAGGTCATTGCTTCCATGAAATCTAAGATAGAAGGGGGAGAGGAATCATGAGTATGGAGCTTCTTCCAAAACCAACAGATGCCCAGTGGACGGATGATCAATGGAAAGCGATTGTCGCCTCGGGGAGAGACATATTAGTAGCAGCAGCAGCGGGTTCAGGTAAAACAGCTGTTCTTGTTGAACGGATGATTCATAAGATTGTCGAGGAGCATGTAGATGTGGACAGGCTCCTTGTCGTAACATTTACCAATGCGTCAGCAGCAGAAATGCGTCATAGGATTGGCGAGGCACTAGAAAAGCAGTTGGAAAAAAAGCCGGCCTCGCTGCATTTACGCAGACAATTAAGTTTATTAAATCGAGCTTCCATTTCTACGATTCACTCCTTTTGTCTGGAAGTGGTCCGAAAATATTATTATATGATCGATATAGATCCAAGCTTTCGTATTGCCGATACGACGGAGATTCAATTAATGCAGGAAGAGGTTCTAGAAGGTGTTTTTGAAGAAGAGTACGGAAAAGAAGACAATGACTTATTCTTTGAACTGGTCGACCGCTACACAAATGACCGTTCTGATGGAGCCTTGCAAAATCTTGTACTTGATCTTCATGAATTTTCCAGAGCAAATCCAGATCCGGATAAATGGTTGGAAGAGATTGTAATGTTTTATCAATCTACCAGCAAATTTTCTATGGATGAACTTCCTTTCATCTCCACATTAAAAAGAGAGATGAAGCTGCAATTTCTCGGGGCGGAAAGCTTGTTGGAAAAGGCAATGAAGATTACGCTTGAGCCAGGCGGACCTGCTCCGCGCGCGGAAAATGTCGAGCAGGATCTAAGTCAACTTCATAGACTACAAGCAGCCCTTGATTCATCATGGGAAGACTTATATGCAGCCATGCAGGAACTCGATTTCTCAAGGGCTAAAACCTGCCGTGGCGATGATTATGATAAAGAATTGATTGAAAGATGGACCAAGGTTCGTAATGACGCAAAGACGATGGTTCAAGGTATCAAAGATGAACTGTTTTCACGACGGCCGGAGTCTTTCTTGAAAGATCTCGAGGAACTCGCCCCTGTGATGGGTACGCTTGTCGATCTAGTGAAGAAATATGGTCAAGAATTCAGCCTTTTAAAGCAAGATAAAGGATTGGTGGATTTTTCTGACTTAGAGCATCTTTGTCTTAATGTGCTCACAAGCTTTAACGAAGGGAAAATAGAGCGTTCCGAAGCAGCCCTTCGCTATCAATCCACTTTTAAAGAAGTGATGGTAGATGAATATCAAGATACCAATATGGTGCAGGAAGCCATTCTGAAGCTTGTTACGAAGGAAAGCGAAGATACAGGTAACATGTTTATGGTAGGGGACGTAAAGCAATCGATCTATAGATTCCGATTAGCGGAACCGTTTCTATTCTTAAGCAAATACAAACGTTTTGATACACAAGGAAGAGCGTCTGGCCTGCGCATTGATCTAAATAAAAACTTCCGTTCACGTCCGGAGGTCCTTGATGCAACCAACTTCATTTTTAAACAAATCATGGGAGAGACTGTTGGGGAAATCGACTATGATGATGATGCGGAACTGAAATTTGGGGCGGCCTATTATCCAGAAGCAACAGACCGTGAATCGGAACTCTTATTGATAGACCGCAGCACATCAGTCTCAGATGATGAGGAACCACAAGAGCTTGAAGAGACTGAGTCTGCAGGAAATACCACTGGTTTTGATAAGGTAGAACTAGAGACAGCACAAGTGGAAGCGAAAATGATTGCTCAGAAAATAAAGCATCTTATTCAGTCTGGCTATGAAATCTATGATAAGGATCGAAAAGTGATGCGCCCTGTCACCTATAGGGATTTTGTCATCCTGATGCGCTCGATGCCATGGGCTCCTCAATTCATGGAGGAATTCAAGCAAGAAGGCCTTCCGTTATATGCAAACTTGAGCACGGGATATTTCGAGGCAACAGAAGTAGCTATTCTAATTTCGTTATTGAAAATCATTGATAATCCATATCAAGATGTGCCATTGGCATCTGTGTTAAGGTCGCCGATTGTCGGTCTTGATTCCAATGATTTGGCCACTATTCGTATTCAACAAAAAAGAGGGTCCTATTACGAAGCGTTAATGACATTTTTGGACAAGGCTCCAGACACGATCGAGGAACAAGAGTTAGCAAAAAAAATCCGGTTATTTTATCAGATGCTACAAACTTGGCGGACAGCTGCGCGAGAAGGTGCATTGTCCGAGCTGATATGGCAGATCTATCAGGACACTCATTTCTTTGATTTTGTTGGGGGGATGCCAGGCGGCAAGCAGCGCCAGGCAAATTTAAGAGCACTGTATGACCGTGCAAGACAATATGAGTCCACCTCTTTCCGCGGGTTGTTCCGATTCTTGCGTTTTATCGAGAGGATGCAGGAGCGAGGAGAAGACCTTGGCGCAGCAAGAGCCCTTGGAGAGCAAGAGGATGTGGTAAGGCTGATGACCATTCACTCCAGTAAAGGTCTGGAGTTTCCGATTGTCTTTGTTGCAGGTCTTTCCAGACAGTTCAATATGATGGATCTAAACAACAGTTATCTGTTAGATAAAGAGCTTGGATTTGGTTCTAAATATGTTAATGCAAAACTTCGAATCACCTACCCTACCATCTTGCAGCTGGCATTGAAACGAAAAGCCAAGGCACAGCTTATCGCTGAAGAAATGCGTGTATTGTACGTAGCACTCACCAGGGCAAAAGAAAAATTATACCTGGTCGGAACGGTAAAGGACTTTGAGAAGTCACAGCTGCTGTGGAGTGAACATGTCACACACGATAACTGGCTGTTGCCGGACTATGTACGGGCAGGCGCAAAATCCTATATGGACTGGGTCGGTCCTGCCCTTGTGCGGCATAAGGATGCACAACCGTTGCGAGGAGATAGTCCTATCGGTACTAACATGGATGACATCGTTCTTCATCCAACTTCTTGGAAGATATCGGTGACCAATGTGGAACAGTTGTTACAGGGAATAGAAGCGGAAAAAGAAGAAGAAAACCTTCTGTTGGAAAAAGTAAAAAACGGTCAACAGGTTGATATTGAAAGTCCATATAAAGCAAGAGTGATAGAACAGCTGACATGGACCTATCCATATAAAGAAGCTAGTAAGCATCGCTCTAAGCAATCTGTTTCTGAGATAAAAAGAATGAGAGAACAACAAGACCCGTATGCGGCTAACACACTCGTTCAAACAGAGAGAAGGTATTTCCTTGATCGCCCGGCATTCTTGCAAAAGAAAAAACTGTCCCCTTCAGAAATAGGGACAGCGATGCACGCGGTAATGCAAAATATAGACCTTTCAGCAGGAAGCATCGATAGAGATTTTGTTCAAGCGCAGGTCATGGTGATGGTTCAAAAAGAGCTAATCACAGCGGAACAGGCAAAGGTCATTAATTTTGACGGAATTGTATCTTTCTTTTCCACTCCTGTCGGGCAGCGGATGCTACAGGCTGAACATGTTCACAGGGAAGTGCCATTTAGTTTTGCATTGCAAGAAAATGAGTTTTTTGAGCAAAAAGAATTAAAGGATGAGACCATTCTAGTGCAGGGTGTCATTGACTGCCTAGTAGAAGATGAGGAAGGGCTCGTTTTAATCGACTATAAAACAGATACCATCACAGGTAGATTTGATAACGGCTTTGAGGAAGCGGAACGAGTGCTACGCAATCGTTATAAAGACCAAGTGGCGCTGTACGGAAAAGCCGTTGAGGAAATTTGGAAGAAAGAATTGAAAGAGAAATATTTATATTTCTTTGATGGAAATCAATTAGTAAAAATGGATTAATACAAATAGTGGCTCAAGCGGCAAGAATCAGACGAAGTAAAAATTGTTGCTTGAGCCTCTTTCATGGAAGGGAAGAAAAAAGATGCGCATACTTCATACTGCCGATTGGCACCTGGGGAAAACTCTAGAAGGAAGAAGTCGCTTGCCAGAGCAGGCACAATTTTTGGAAGAACTTCTCCGAATTGTGGAAGAAGAAAAAGTGGATGTTGTACTGATGGCAGGAGATGTCTATGACACCGTCAATCCACCGGCACAGGCAGAAGTTCTTTTTTATGAGTCGCTGCGACAGCTATCAAACGATGGGAAAAGGCCGGTTGCCGTTATCGCAGGGAACCATGATAATCCAGACCGTCTATCAGCATCCAGACCTCTTGCAAGCTCGCAGAATATCTCCTTGCTAGGCTACCCCACCATGGACGTGCAGAGTATTTATGTCCCCACAACAGAAGAAACGCTGAAGCTTGCTTCTTTGCCATACCCTTCAGAATCCAGGTTGAACGAAGTGCTTTCCGAAGAGTTTGAAGAAAGAGTAATCAGGGATCACTATGATGCAAGGATACAACAGTTCTTTAATAAAATGTGTGAACACTTTACGGAGAATTCTGTCAATATTGCCATGAGCCATCTTTTTGTTGCAGGTGGAAATTCCACCGATTCCGAGCGTCCGATTGAAGTGGGCGGCGCATTTACGGTAGCTGCAGAAAGTTTGCCCCATCAGGCTCAATATGTCGCACTAGGCCACTTGCACCGACCACAAACCATCAAGCGTGCCAAAACGGCAGCGAGATATTCAGGCTCACCGCTTGCTTATAGCTTTTCAGAGGCAGGATATACGAAAAGTGTGACCATCATTGACGCCAAGCCAGGTGAAGAGGTGGAAACGAAGGAAATCTACCTTTCTAGCGGAAAGCCGCTTGTGAAATGGAAAGCTACAGAAGGAGTACAACAGGCTTTCGGTTGGCTGGAAGAAAAGAAAGACAGCCATGCATGGGTAGATCTTGAAATTCATGTCACAAATGCACTATCCATGGAAGAAATTCACCGCATAAGAAAACACCATGACGGCATCCTCCATATACGCCCTATTTTTCCGGAAATGGTCGAGGAGCGGAAAGCGGTGAAGATGGACAGTGTTCCAATGGAAGAATTGTTTGTTAGATTTTATGAAAAGCAATCAGGAGGCGCAAAACCTGAGGAAGAATTAATTCAATTATTCCTCACCTTATTGCAAGATGATACGGTGAAGGAGGAACAAGCATGAAACCAATCACATTGACAATCGCAGGACTTCACAGTTTCCGAGAAAAACAAGTGATTGATTTTGAATCGCTTTGTGAGGGGGGCGTGTTTGGGATCTTTGGACCGACTGGAAGTGGAAAGTCCTCCATATTGGACGGAATGACGCTTGCATTGTACGGAAAAGTGGAGCGAGCCTCCAATAATACGCAAGGAATTATGAATCATGGGGAGAAACAACTCGAGGTTTCTTTTATATTTGAACTGGAAAATGCAAAGGGGAAGCAACGGTTCAAAGTGGAACGGACTTTCAAGCGAACAGATGATATCCGTGTTAAATCGGGAATATCTAGATTGACGGAAGTAAAGGAAAGCGAGCATATCGTTATTGCGGATAAGGCAAGTGAAGTAAACCAGGCAATACAAGAAATTCTCGGATTAACTATTGATGATTTCACCCGCGCCGTTGTATTGCCTCAAGGAAAATTTGCCGAATTTCTATCTTTGAAAGGGGCAGACAGAAGACAAATGCTGCAACGCCTTTTTCAGTTAGAAAAATACGGTGATCAGCTTTCCCGAAAGATTAAGGAAGAGCTGCAGGAAAAAACGAAGCTACTTGGGGAAATACATGCCGAGCAGTTAGGGTTAGGCGAAGCATCTGATGAAGCGGTAAAAGAAGCGGAAAAAGCGTTCAAAGAAATAGAAGCGCTCGTTATAAAGACTGAAAAGTCACTTCAAGAGATGGAATTTGTTTTTGAGCAAAAAAAGAAGCAGTGGGAAAGGCAACTAGAAAAGGCCCAGGTGGAACAAAAGCTTCATTCTTTCTTAATGCAAGAGGCTTCCATAAAGGAACTGGAAACCTCCTACACATTGGCTGAACAGGCGGAGAGCTTAAAGCCTTTGCTGGACGACTTGAAAGAAGTAGAAAAAGCCTTATCCCAATGGAAGCAAAAAAATAATCAGGACCAAGTTTCCCATGCAGCTGCCAAGGAAAAGTTAGCGGATGCTTTGAGTGCTTATGACTCAGCAAGGAATAAGAAAGAAGCTACATTACCTGTGTTGCTTTCACAGAAAGAAAAATTAGAACGTGCGAGAAACCTTGAAGAAGGACTGACAGCCCATCAGCCCAAAATGAAAGAACTTCAACAAATGTTAGCATCAAAAAGGGAAGTGTTTTTGAAAGTAGAAGCCCATGAAGAAAAAGCAAAAGTTCTGTACACCAAGGCAATCAAAAAACAAAAAACAATAAAGGATGAGCTTGCATCCCTAGCATGGGCGCCTGCACGTCTAGACTTGCTGCAAAAAGCATTTGAGGGCAAACAGGAAATAATGCTTACGGAGAAAAAAAGAGCGGAAAATGAAGCAGAAGTACAGGCGTTGCAAAATAAAGTATCCGCGTTTCAGGCTGAAAACCAAAAAGCGGAGGCAAACGTGAATAAGGGGAAAGAATCCCTTCTAGAAATTTTCCAGCTTACAGAGAAGCACTATGATCATGCATCAGAACTGTCTCAACATCTTGATTGGCTTGAGAGGCAGATTGAGAAGTTTTTAGAAGCGGAGCAAAAATTAGCGGAAGACGCAAAAGTGCAGCAACTCGCACTCGAGTTAGCAAAATCTCTTGAAGCCGGTGAGGTATGTCCAGTTTGCGGTTCTACAAATCATCCTGGTCTTGCTTCCCATCAAGCCCATAGAGAAGTAGCAAGCAGCAAAGAGGAAAGTGGAGTAGGAAAACTCCCATCTGCCATCTCCCTGCAAAAACAGGATAACTTGAAAATCAAGCTTAAATTAGAGCAGTTTGCTACAGAGCTTCACCGAGACCTTGAAGGAGAAAGAGACTTGCCTGCCCCTAAGGAATCCTTTGAAAAGTGGGATCAGTGGGACAAGGAATTGGTGGAGTCAAGGGACTCAGCGGTTTTGCTTGCTGAAAAACATCATAGGATCGCAACAGAACAGAAGGCCTTAATTCAAGATCTCCTTCAGTTGCAAGAAAAGAAAGACAAGGTAGACAATTACCTGAAAACCTGGTCAGGGACCTTTAAAGAAACCGCTAAGCTATCTTCAAGCTATAAGGAGCAGCAGGAAGAATGGTTGAAACGCTTTGAAGATACTAAGCATGAATGGATAGAAAAGAAAACCAAGTGGGAAAGAACTTTCGAACAAGAAGATTTTGATGAAATCGAAAGCGCCTACCAAAGTGCCAGAGATGCTGAAAAGCAACGAATGGACCTGCAGGATAGAATGAGTACAAGTATAGATTTTATTGAATCAAAAGAGAAGGAATTAAAAGAAGCACAAGAAAAGAAGAGAGAACTCGATAAAGATATGTATCAAGAGGAACTAAAACTTGAACAAGTTCTTATACGTATGAAGGAAACACAAGAAGAAATAAAGTCCATTATTGGGGAGAATAATAGTAAGGATGAGTTGAATCGTGTGGAGCTTGAAGTGGACAACTTAAATAGGTTGGAACGGGAAACCTATCAAAGCTGGATTGAATCCCAACAACAAGCACAGAACAGTGAGAAAGCTGCTTCACAAAGTGAACAGATGGTCCGCGAAACAGAATCACGCCTAAACACCATCCAGGAAAAATGGAACATCGCCTTAGAAAAATCTGTTTTCACCTCCATGGATGCCATAGAGGGAGCGATTGCCCATATAGAATGGAAAGAGAAATGGAAAGAACAAATAGAACAATACTGGGAAAACAGAAAGGCTCTTGAACAGGACCTTGCCCGACTGAATGCCTTGATTGGAACAGAAAGTTTGGAAAAAGATGAATGGGAAAACTCCCAGGAACAATTGCAGGTTGCACGAATGAATCTGCGAGATGAAATTGAAAGAAAAAGTGCGCTCCAGCAAAACCTTATTTCCCTGAAGGAGCGAAATGAACGCTTCAGGGTTTTAGAGGAAAAGAAGACAAAGTTGACGGAAGAGACTCAATCCTATCAAAAGCTTCAAAGTGTCTTTAAAGGGAACAGTTTTGTGGAATACTTGGCAGAAGAACAGTTGCTTCAAATAAGCAGGGATGCTTCAGAAAGATTAGGACAGCTCACACGGCAGCGATATGCATTGGAGATGGACTCCAATGGCGGCTTCACTATCCGTGATGATGCTAATGGCGGCGTAAGAAGGCCTGTTTCCACTTTATCTGGAGGGGAAACATTCCTTACTTCCCTTGCACTAGCATTGTCCCTTTCCGCTCAAATACAGTTGAGAGGGGAATATCCGTTACAGTTCTTCTTCCTTGATGAGGGGTTTGGAACATTGGACTCCGAGTTGTTGGATGCAGTGGTTACGGCATTGGAGAAGCTTCAATCCAATCACCTTGCAGTGGGAGTAATTTCTCACGTACATGAACTGAGAGCGCGTTTACCAAGACGCTTAGTGGTTACCCCTGCGCAATCTTCCGGCAAGGGTTCTGTTGTGACGTTGGAAAATTTATAAGTTTTTATTGTAGGTAAGTTGGAAGAAGTGTAGAATGTACAACCGTTACATTTAATGAGAGGAGGTGTAGGGGGAAATGGGAAAGAAGAAAAAGTATGACGTTGGAACTTGTGAACTTTGTGAGAGGGAAAAGGTGGAAATAACGGTTCATCACCTGACCCCAAAGGAGATAGGAGGAACCTTTCTGCCAACGGCAAATCTTTGTATCCCGTGTCATAAACAAATACATGCCCTGTACACCAATGAAGAACTGGCCATCCGTCTGAATACAGTTCTCCTTCTGAAGGATGATCCAAAGATTGCCGCCTTCATCAAATGGATTCAAAAACAACCATCTACCAAAATACCGCTAACCAAAAAATCAAACGAACGAAAACAAAAACGATAAAAACCCAAAGCCGTGCCACTTGAATTGGCACGGCTTTTGTGGTATTTCGATGTGAGAGGGGAAAGTCCTAGAGGGGTCTGACCCCTTTTTTTTCTTTTTTTCTCTTTCTTTCTTAGCTATTCGCCACAATATCCTGGTCATTGACGTCAGGATCGATGGTGTTGGTGGCGGAAAGACCGTTGTTGGTGATGACGAAGTTGCCGGTGTTTAGTGCACCGGATCCTGCTGAGGTTTTGGAGGCTGATTTTGGGGAGATATAAAAGGAATCCCCGAAGTTGATGACGCCTCCGCCTACACTGTTGATGGCAACCGGACCTACGATAGCTGGCATGTAGAACATCCTTTTTTGTTTTTGGGATAAGCGTATTACTCTTGGATTCACCAAGAGGACAATAGGCGCACCCAGGTTTTTATCATACTTATACTATATGAAGTCTCACCAGAAAGGTGAAGATCCTGCTAGTTTAATCCTCTTCATCTTCATTTTCATCTTTTACTCTAGTGTCAGGAATCCCCATCGCTTTGTGTATTTCAGGACCCAAAAGCTGTCTTGTATGCTTAATCCTAGATTCGGCACAAATTGTCTGAGATGAGCCGATCTGCAAGACGGAAGAAGAAGAGACCCCTTTTATCTTAATATGATTAACGCAAATATTGGGGTTTACGTTATATACGGTCATGTTTACCCTCTCCGTTAAAACAGGAGTAGGAGATTGCATCGAAAATATCGGAAAATCAGAGAAATTTCCCTCTTTCCCATAAAATTTAGGAAACTCTCTTTTAACAGCAAGTGCCCGGGACTTTGCATTGATATAATATGAATCCCCGATGTGAAAATAGGAACTAAAAGACAAGGAGTGCAAATTAATATCGTTCACTCTGGAAATCCGCATAGGCTACTCCGTAGTAAGTGGAACAAAAGGTCCGATGATCAATGCTTCTGGAGGAGTATCAAAATAGGATGTCAGGCAAATGTTCTGAGTGTCCCCGACTAGGAAAATAGAGGAAGAAGAGACTCCCAGTATATTAACAGTATCCACTTGTAAATTGTGATTAGAAACTTGAAAATTCATCCGTTAACACCACGCAATTATTTTTTTTGAGGAAGATTTTTAATGAAGGCAGCAAAGGCTTTATCCATGTCGCTTTTAAGCTGTTGGATGGTGATTTCTTTTATTTTTTCATCGTTATAGCCCTTTTGGACAGCTTCTGCCGTAAGGGTATTCAATGTATGATTGACGCGGGAAGAAAGCTGATTGTTAACATCTTGGACCATAAAGTCATGGTAATGGCCTTCTAATGTCCTGCCTTGTTGTTTCGCTATCTGGTCAATCTTTGCTTTACCATTTTTATTGAGATAATCCCGAAGTTCTGCTTCTATTCCTGTTGCAAGGTTCCGGTTTCGTTTTGGGACAGGAACTTCCAGGTTGTTCTGGGTTACAATGAAGTCTTCGATTTCTCCTGAGGAACCAGGCGTCAAACCAATATTCAAAGTGCCTTCCAACGTTTCCACCTTTAGTTGGTCAAATTTATACTCTATCCGTTCAATATTCATACTTGGTTTTTCTTTTAGTTGGGTAATTTCTTGTTGCATAAGTTTCACCAGTTCCTCGAGGGTGGAAATCTGCTTCGTCTGGTTTTCTACTACTTGTTGAAGTTGCTGGATCTGTTGCTGCGATTGATAAAAGTACTGATAGTTATTGTACATCCGACCACCCCTTTCATTGGTTGCTCTTGAAGCTTCAAGAATCATCTCTAATACTTTATGCAATCATTGAAAATGGGTGAATGCCCAGAATGTAATTAACTTGTTCCTTGTAGAGGGACGAATGGTCCTGAAGTACTCGCAGGTGTCCCTTCCTGTGGGCCTTGGCCTTGTGCAATCTCGGCACTGCTTACCGGTGCGGGTCCAGTGAAATTTCCTGTGTTGTACAAGTTAGATAAAGATTTGATAACACCTGCACTGCCAATTTGAAATACGGAGGAGTTGGATATACCTCCTATTTTCAAATGGTGGATGACGATATTTTGGTTAATGAAAAAGTTGGATGCCATACTTGCCCCTCCTCTAATAAAATTACTTCTTCTTGTAAAACGTTTTACATATTCAATGCAACCGGCTGGTCGTTGACGTCTTGATCATAGGTGTTGGTTTGACTGTTGGTGTTGCTTACGGAGATAGTATCTCCGGTATTAAAACTTCCGGCTCCTGCGAATGTTTTGGCTGAACTGACTGGAGACATTTGAAATACGTCCCCAATATGAAAGATTCCGGAGTTACCGATGCTGTTAACACTTACAGCTCCGACTATTGCTGGCATAAACGTTAACTCCTTTTCTGTGCGCTTATGCTTTATTCTATGACATCAGCCCGGTATGGTGAGTGATACTTTAAAAAGGGTGAAGTGGATTTGGTGATAGGAATATAAAGGAAAACGAGCTATAATATTCTTTATGAGATAGCATAGTACACACTTAAGGGAGGAATCTGGATGCAAGCGGCACCCATACAAGAAAAAGAGAGAATTGTAGTTTTGGATATTATAAGGGGAATTGCGATATTAGGCATTTTTCTAGTGAACATGCCTTCATTTTTTGCCCCAATGCTCTATGTGAACATAAAAACCTACTGGTCTGAAACACGGGACATATTAGTGATGAATGGGGTGGATATCATTGCCCAAGCAAGCTTTTATACCCTTTTTTCATTTTTGTTCGGGTATGGCTTTATTATTTTTACCACTAGAGTAGCAGAGAAAAATCTCTCTGTACCGAAATATTTTTCTAGAAGGCTAGTTGTCTTGTTGGTGATAGGAATCATACATGCGTTTTTGATCTGGCATGGTGATATTCTCATTACATATGCTTTATGCGGTTTTATCTTATTGTTTATGAGAAGTATGTCTCCAAAAGCAATGGTGTGGACGGGACTTCTGCTCATTGTAATCCCGACAGCAATTTTGTCATTATTAATGCTTGTTGTTACGTTGACGATGGGGGATACAGACCTTTATTCCACACTTGAGGCAAATGCTGCCCAATCATTAAATGTTTATGCCAATGGAACATTTATGGAGATTACGAAACAGCGAATAGCTGATTGGTCTTTCGTTAACATCGCGAACTTCTTCTTTATTGCATTATCGGTTCTGCCGATGTTCCTGTTTGGAGCGGCAGCGGCAAAATCCAAGTGGCTGGAAAATGTGGAGGAAAACCTGTCATGGATGAAAAAACTTTGGATGGCAACCTTTGTGGTGGCTTTAGTATTTAAGCTGCTTCCATATTACACTGCTCAAAACTACACAACGGAATATCTCCAGGATGGGCTTGGTGGTCCCGCAAGTGCGGTATTCTACTTTTTATCCATTGTATTGGCCAGCAGAACCAGCTTTGGACTAAAAGTGTTGTCTCCGTTTCAATATGTCGGGAAAATGAGTTTAACAAATTACTTGTTTCAATCGGTTGTTTGCTCCCTGATATTTTACAGTTATGGCCTTGGATTATACGGTTCATTTACCCCGTTTTATGGTCTATGGCTAGTTCTTGGACTCTTTACATTCCAAGTAATAATAAGCAGAGTATGGGTAGCAAATTTCCAATATGGACCGATGGAATGGTTATGGAGGGCCGGAACATACGGAAACAGGCCAAAATTTAAAAAGATGTGAGGATTAGCCTCACATCTTTATCATTGTGCAAAAGAATATTTATTCTGGCTTCTCAAAATGTGTAATTGTTGTTGCGCCTGTTTATTTAATAGAACATCTAGCTCTTGGCTGCACTTCACGGTTTGAGATGCAGTAAATCCGTATTCTTTTGCGCAGTGAATCATTTGCTGTCGTTTTAATTCGATTTTTAAAGCTAACATTTGCTTCTACTCCATTATAATAAGATTAAGTAACGCAAGCGGTTGTCCTTATTATGGCACGGTATTTACAAGAAAAAAAGCACTTCGATAAAACAAGTCATAATATAACAAATTACTACATAATCATCGCATGTGTAGAGGGAAGGATGGGTGTGTGAGTGCATTTATTATTTATGGAAATGAAAGGTGAACAAAGAATTGGACTAACTGACGAAGCACAAAATTATGTTATAGACCTTCAGAAAGCGCATGAAGATAAAATGGAGGAAAGCTTTTGGCCGTCCACCTTGTTGGAAGGGATAGAACATGGAGAGGAGTTTGTCGACACTGTATCCAGGCTTCGTGACTGGATTTTTACACAGAGAAACTCCAAGGATTATTTTATCCGCCAGGAAGAGGTGCGTTTATTAGCCCCAATCGCAAGGCCTAGAAAAAACATTTTTTGTGTCGGGAAAAACTATCGAGAGCACGTTCTGGAGATGGGAAGTGAAGAAGATATTCCGGAACATATCATGATTTTTACTAAGGCACCTACTACTGTTATAGGGCAGCAAGAATCTATTCCATTACATGACGATGTGACCGCACAACTGGATTATGAAGGGGAACTGGCCATTGTAATCGGGAAAAAAGGGAAGAGTATATCAAAGGATGATGCCATGGAGCATATTTTTGGCTATACGATTGTGAATGATATAACCGCTAGAGATCTGCAAAAGCGCCATAAACAATTCTTTCTTGGTAAAAGCTTGGATGGGACGTGTCCTATGGGACCGGTGATTGTGCACAAATCAGGGATTGATGATCCGCAGTGCTTAAGTTTGAAAACGTTGGTGAACGGAGATGTACGCCAATCTGACTCTACTAAACAGATGATTTTTTCCATACCAGAAATAATAGCCTCCATTTCTAAAGGGATGACTTTAGAGCCGGGAGATATTATTGCAACCGGGACTCCTTCCGGTGTAGGTAAGGGATTTAACCCACCGCGTTTTCTAAAAGGTGGAGATGTGGTGGAAGTGTGCATTGAAAAGATTGGTACCTTAAGAAATACGGTTAAATAATCTACTTTTATAAAAAAAGAAAAAGCTGCCTGCTAGATTTAACAAATTCTAGCAGGGAGCTTTTATATTAAGACAATACTTGTTTCACTTTTTCAATGGCCCAATCTAAGTCTTCTTTAGAGATGACAAGTGGTGGTGCGAAACGAATTACCGTTTCATGAGTTTCTTTACATAACAAGCCTTCTTCTTTCAGTTTTTCGCAGTACGGGCGGGCTGCTTCCGTTAATTCTACTCCTATAAAGAGTCCGCGGCCACGAACTTCTTTAATGATAGGGTTTTGGATGGTGCGCAACTCTTCCATCATATAGTTACCTAAATCATAAGAACGTTGCACTAATTCTTCTTCCTCCAACACTTCCAATGCAGCCATGGAAACGGCACATGCCAACGGGTTTCCACCAAAAGTGGAACCGTGTGATCCAGGATTGAATACACCAAGGATGTCTTTGTTTGCTGCTACGCAAGAAATAGGGAATACTCCTCCACCAAGCGCTTTTCCCAATATGTACATATCAGGTTCGACATTCTCCCAGTCACAAGCAAAAAGTTTACCGGAGCGGCCCAGACCTGCCTGAATTTCATCTGCCACATATAATACATGGTTTGCTTTACATACCTCATAAGCTTCTGAAAGGAACCCTTCAGCCGGTATATTGATGCCTGCTTCTCCTTGAATTGGTTCAAAGATAAAAGCGGCGGTGTTCGGTGTGATGGCTCCTTTAAGGGCTTCAATGCTGCCATATGGGATTACCTTGATACCAGGGAGCATAGGACCGAAACCTTGTTGATATTCTTCGCTAGAAGACATCGAGACAGCTGTCATGGTACGGCCATGGAAATTATCTTCACATACGATGATTTCTGCTTGATTGACCGGAACACCTTTCACATCATATGCCCAGCGGCGAACAGCTTTTACTGCTGTTTCTACAGCTTCTGCCCCTGTATTCATCGGTAACACCATATTTTTCTTCGTTAATTCAGCCATTTTTTCATACCAAGGCCCAAGTTGGTCATTATGGAAGGCGCGTGATGTGAGTGTAATTTTGTCTGCCTGATCTTTTAAAGCCTGAATAATTTTCGGATGACGGTGCCCTTGGTTGACTGCGGAATAGGCACTTAACATGTCCATGTACTTATTGCCTTCCGGGTCTTCCACCCATACCCCTTGTGCTTTGGAAATTACAATAGGAAGTGGATGATAGTTATTGGCGCCAAATTTTTCTGTCATACTGATGATATCGTGTGTTTTGGTAGTCATAAATGAAGTACCTCCATCTATTGATTGTAATGGTTTACAAAGGTATTATATCATTGTTAATATTCAAAATCTTATATAAAGGTAATTTACTTAGTTTTTTTCCATCTCTATGGTATGATACTAGTAGTTTTGAGTGAAATGAAGGAGGTTAGTAGAAATGACACATGCACATATTTCAACATGGGCAATCGCACTTATTTTGTTTGTCGTTGTACTCTTTTTAACTAAAGCAGGGAAAGAAAAGGGTGCGAAGATTACTTCAATGGTACTTCGAGTGTTCTACATTCTGATTGTAGTAACCGGCTTGCAACTTGGTTGGGGTTGGATCACAAATGGTCAATATGTATTGAAAATGGTACTGGGTATTGTCGTGATCGGCTTGATGGAAATGATAGCTGTCCGCACGAGAAAAGGGAAATCTACCGTTGTGGTTTGGGTTCTTTTCGTTTTGGTATTGGCATACATTCTCCACTTAGGCTTCAGCCTGCCTATGGGTATTTAATCTATAAAAAAAGAAGCTTGAATCTCTATTAGACAAGGGATTCAAGCTTTTTTAATTCTTTTCTAAATGTTTTCATGGATGTTGTTCATTCAGCTTTTCTGCGTTCCATATTGGTGAACATGTATCGTTTGCCGGTTTGAAGGGTGTATTCGAATCGGTCAGTAACTGATTTTCCCCTTGAAAAGTGGTGCTGAACGGAACATATGAATGTTTCATTATCATAGACGAGAAAGTTCACTCCGGATGGCTCTTTTATATTATCCATGAACTGCATGGTGTTATAGCAATAGATGCAATCATAAATGGAAATATTGGAGTTGTTTAGAAGGGTGGTAAATTTAGTGAAGGCATCCTCTGACAGTTCTTCTAACCACTCCATATAAGGCTGTGGAAGCCTTTTACGGACGCGCACGGCATCACCATTATTCAATTCATATAAATGTTTGGTATGTAGGACAACTTGCCCGGTTTCCAATAACACACCGGGGACCCATTCGTTTGAGAATAGAATCTCAATGCCCTCTTCGGAAATTTCCTCTAAAAGGAATGCTTCATCGTCTTCCGCCTCAAAAAAAATCCATTGGTCGTTTATATTTTCAATGGTTCCACATGTATAGGATCGTTTCTGTTCATAAATGATGTTTTTCCTTTTTTGAAGATTCAAAGTCGTTTCCTCCAGTAGTCAACAAGTTTTGTAGGGGTTAAACCTTTGTGTCTGCCATTCTTCCCTAGTTGGGTTGCCTTTAAACTAGATCGTTTTTTTATTACTTTACCCACTTTTGAATGGATTATTGGCAGGAGGACTGACAAGGAAAAAAAGTGAAAGTGTTTCTGTAATTCATGGTATAAGCAGTCCTGGCATAGTATAGAACACCCGTAGTTTGCTTGAAGCAAAAGGAGTGGATGGACAATATGTGCGGTATAACAGGTTGGTTAGATTGGAAGAAGGATATCAAAGATCAGAAAGATATAGTAAAAAAGATGGCGGAAACCCTATCTTTGCGCGGACCTGATGATACAAATATTTGGATGGACCGGCATGTAGGCTTTGGCCATAAACGTTTGGCTGTTGTGGACCTTGAAGGCGGGAAGCAGCCGATGACAAGAAACAAAGCAGAGCGGAACTACACCATCTGCTATAACGGAGAGCTATATAATACAGAAGATATTAGAAAAGAACTGTTGAAGAGAGGATATAACTTCAGGGGGCATTCCGACACAGAAGTATTGTTGACTGCCTATATAGAGTGGAAAGAGGAATGTGTGCACCATCTAAATGGGATTTTTGCTTTTGCCATTTGGGATGAAAGAGAAGAGAAGTTATTCATCGCAAGAGACAGACTTGGAGTGAAGCCGTTATTTTATCATGAAGGGGAAGGAACGTTGCTTTTTGGATCCGAACTGAAAGCACTACTGGCTCACCCGGAAGTCTCGAGTGAGGTCGGATATGACGGGTTGGCGGAAATTTTCGGACTTGGACCTTCCCGTTCTCCTGGTCATGGTTTGTTTCATGCGATTAAAGAGCTCCGGCCTGCTCATTTAATGATTATGAGTAAAGGAGAGGGGCTCAAGATTAAGCGGTACTGGAATGTGGAAAGCAGGCCGCATACAGATAGTTTCGAGGAAACCGTTGAAAAAGTTCGCTTTCTGTTCACCGACGCTGTTACAAGGCAACTTGTTTCTGATGTTCCAGTTTGTACGTTTCTTTCTGGTGGCTTGGATTCTAGTGCCATCACGGCAATTGCAGCAAATGCTTTTAAGAGTGAAGGCAAGCCGCCGTTAAATACCTATTCCATAGATTATGAGGAAAATGAAAAATATTTTAAAGCCAATGAGTTTCAGCCTAATTCCGATGAAAAATGGATCCGGAAAATGACGGAAACCTTTGGTACGGTTCATCATCGATCTGTCATTTCACAAACCAATCTTGCCGCATTTTTAAAAGAAGCGGTGCTTGTAAGGGACCAACCAGGTATGGCGGATATAGATTCGTCTTTACTATGGTTCTGCAGAGAAATTAAACAAAACTATGTAGTAAGTCTTTCCGGGGAATGTGCAGATGAGATTTTCGGAGGGTATCCATGGTTTCACCGACCAGAAGATCTGGCATCCAATAACTTTCCTTGGATGCGTTCCACCCAGGCCAGAATGGAACTGCTTCGACCTGAGTGGAGAAGAAAGCTGAAACTAGATGAATATATAACATCCAAATTTGAAGAAACCGTAGCGGAAACGCCTAGACTTGAAGGAGAAAGTCTAATAGAAGCACGCAGGCGAGAGTTGTTTTATCTTAATATGATTTGGTTTATGACAACGCTGCTAGATCGCAAAGATCGAATGAGTATGGGTGCAAGCTTAGAAGTTCGCGTTCCTTTCGCTGACCATCGTTTAGTGGAGTATGTCTGGAATATCCCATGGGAAATGAAAATGCACGGCAACAGGGAAAAAGGGATATTGAGAAAAGCTTTAGAAGGTATACTTCCTGATGAAGTTCTATATCGGAAAAAGAGTCCCTATCCGAAGACCCATCATCCCATTTATACGAAGATGGTAAAAAGTTGGCTAGAAGAGATTATGGAGGATACACATAGTCCTTTGCTCGAATTCATTGATAAAAAGAAGCTTCAAGACATTGTTTCTTCTGATGGAAAAGCGTTTCAAGTACCTTGGTTTGGCCAGCTGATGACGGGCCCTCAACTGTTAGCACATCTCGCGCAAATTCATGTATGGTTTACTCATTACGGTGTAACAATAAAGGAATAAATTGCTAAGTATTAGTAAATGTGTTTTGATTAGAGTGTAGAAGTGCTTTAACGTATTAAATAGATAAAAGCTCCTGGATGGGAGTTTTTATTTTCAGATTATATGTACAAGCCTCTATTTTCTGCGAGACTACAAAGAAATCATCATCCCAGACCGTTTTATTTAACCGATCTACATAGAATGAGTGTTATTGATTGTAAGTGTTTTAAAAAATATGTATAATGTTTGTATAATCTTTGTTTAATGTATGAGTGGTTTGTTTGGAATGAGGAGGCGTACGGAAAATGAGTAAAAAAATTATAGTGGTTGGTGCAGGACCTGGGGGGTTGGCAGCTGCCATGATGCTCTCGGCAAATGGCTATGATGTGACCGTTATGGAAAAACAACCTTATGTGGGAGGGCGTAATTCTGCTATAAAATTAGGAGATTTCACCTTCGATATGGGTCCCACCTTCTTAAGTATGCCTCAGATTGCAGAGGAAATTTTCGAGGAATCAAGGCGAAACATGCATGACTATATGGAAATGAAAGAATTAAGAGACATGTATGAACTTGTTTTCCCAGATAAATCATTCATGGTAACTCGTGATAAGGAAAAAATGAAAGAAACCATTGAACGATATTTTCCTGGTGATGGAGAAGGGTACGAACGATTTATGTCCGAGACGGAGAAGCGAATGGACGCCCTAACTCCCATTCTTCAAGGGAAAATGGATCGCTTTTATCATTATTTACAATGGAAAGTCATAAAAGCACTGCCGCAACTCAGCCTTGGAAGCAGTTTGTATGACCAATTGAGTAAATATTTTCGTCAAGAACAGCTCAAGCTTGCATTTACTTTCCAATCAAAATATTTAGGAATGTCCCCATGGGAATGTCCTGGCGCCTTTTCTATTCTTTCCTGGATGGAACATGCATATGGAATCTATCATCCTATTGGAGGGGTCAATCAGCTATCAGAAAGTATGGCCAAAGTGGTCAAGGAGTACGGAGGAACGATTAACCTTGATACAGGTGTGAAAAAGTTGTGGCTAGACGGACGAAAAGTGAAAGGTGTCATATTGGAAAACGGATCAACAGTGGAAGCGGATGAAGTGGTTGTTAACGGGGATTTTGCCCATGTCATGACAAATTTAGTCGATGACAACGTATTAAAAAAATACAGCAAACGGAAGCTCGAAAAGAAAAAATTCTCTTGTTCCACATTCATGATCTATCTCGGGGTGGATAAAGTCTATGATCTTCCCCACCATAGCATCATATTTGCGGAAGACTACAAAAAGAATGTGGAAGAAATCACTAAAACGAAAAAACTTTCCAGTGACCCTTCCATCTATGTTCAAAACGCATCTGTTACAGATCCCACATTAGCACCAAATGGGAAATCTGCCCTTTATATCCTTGCACCTGTTCCTAATAATTTCAGTGAAATAGATTGGCAGGAACATAAAGAAACATTCCGAGAGTTAGTATTCGAGACATTGGAGAAAAAGAGCGGATTTAAAGGACTCAGAAATCACATAGAAACAGAAAAAATTATTACACCAGCTGACTGGGAAAAAGAAGTTCACATTTATAAAGGGGCTACTTTCAACCTTGGCCATCAGCTTACACAGATGATGGTGCTTCGTCCGCATAATAAATTTGAAGAACTTGAAAATTGTTGGCTTGTTGGTGGAGGTACGCACCCAGGAAGCGGACTGCCTACCATCTTGGAATCTGCAAGGATTACAACTCGATTACTGAGGGAAAAGCATGAAACACTTTCTCAAAAAAGCTTTCAAGCTCAAAGATTGGAGAAGGCTCAATGAGTAAACATATCGCAATAGCAGGTGCGGGTATTGGTGGAATGATTACAGCACTTCTATTAAAAAAACAAGGATTTCAAGTTAGTATATTTGAAAAAGAAAAACAAGCAGGAGGTCGGCTTGCTTTTGTCGAAAGGGATGGATACCGGATAGATCAAGGCCCAACCATTGTCCTCTTGCCTGATATGTTAAAAGAAATTTTAACAGAAGCGGGAGTTTCGGAAGACGCTTGGGAATTAATTGGTCTTGACACCCTTTATGCAGTCTATTTCAAGGATGGAAAGAAATATACAAAGTTTAAGGATAAAAACACTCAGCTGCTCGAACTTAAACATGAGTTTCCGGGTGAAGAAGAAGGATTTAAGCAATATATGGCAGACATGAAGGAAAGCTTTGAACTTGGAAAGACCTCCTTTTTAGAGAAATCTTTTACTAAAAAGCGAGATTTTTGGACGGGAAAGAATCTTAAGACCTTGCTAAGGCTAAAAGCTTATCAATCAACTAAAAAGTTCGCAGGTTCTTATTTCAAGGACGAACGCCTCCAAGAAGCCTATTCTCTCCAAACATTGTATATCGGAGGTAACCCACAGACGGCTCCTGCCATGTACAGTTTAATTCCTTATAGTGAGCATGAACACGGCATTCATTATGTAAAAGGCGGCTATGCCTCACTTGTTCAAGTACTGTTGGAGACTTTGGAAGTTCAAGGAATTCCAGTACATCTTCAAAGCAAGGTCGAGAAGATTCTGAAGGAAAATGGCCGCGTTACATCCATTAAGGTTAATGGAGAGTTAGTGAAAGTGGATGGACTTGTTTGGAATGGGGATTTTCCTACTTCTACTGAACAGTTCGAGATTAAAAGGGATTATGAAGCCTCCTCAGGCTGTGTTTTGCTTTACTTTGGAATAGATGGAACCTATGAGGATTCGGAAGTTCACCAGTTTTTCATGGGTGGAAATTTCCAACAACATATGAAGGAAGTATTTCAACAAAAAAAGGTCCCATCAGACCCTTCCTTTTATACATTTAACCCAAGCGTAATTGATTCCACATTGGCACCAGCCGGAAAAAGCGTGTTGTACGTCCTTATCCCCGTTCCTTCTGGCAATCATATTGACTGGAGCAAAGAAACGGCATTTATAGATAAGATGATGAAAAATATTGAAAACAGAGCCTTCCCTGACTTGAAAAACAAAATGGAATGGTTGGAAGTCAGGACTCCTAATGATGCCGAACTCGATGGATTGTTTCAAGGTGGTAGCTTCGGTATCGCTCCGAATTTGTTTCAATCTGGTGTATTTAGACCGCAGGCAAAACCCTTTCCGTCTTTGGAAAATGTTTATGCTACGGGTGCTTCAATTCATCCGGGTGGCGGGATACCGATTGTCATGCAAAGCGCAAAGCTTGCAGCAAACCAGATTGTTCATGATTTTGCCCATCATTCATCTGCAAAGGATGTGAAACTCAATGAACGACTTAATGAAAGCATATCATCATTGTGAATCCATAATTAAAGAACACTCCAAAACATTTTACAAAGCATTCATGCTTTTGCCGAAAGAAAAGAAACTGGCGGTCTGGGCCGTCTATGCATTTTGTCGGCAGGTTGACGATATTGTGGATGAAGGATTGAGCCCTAAGGAAGAGCTTTTTGTTTTCAAAGAAATGTTTGCTGATTTCCTGAACGGCGAATTGCCGTCTGATGATCCAATGTGGCTTGCCCTTCAAGATGTCTTCCAAAGATACGAGATGGATGTCCAATCCTTTCATGACATGATCATTGGCCAGGAAATGGACCTATATAAAAAGTTGTATTACACAGAGGAGGAAGTACTTCATTATTCCTATCATGTCGCAAGTACTGTTGGTTTAATGCTGCTTCCGATCCTTGCCCCAAAGAAGAAGAATGCTTTGAGGAAAGATGCCATCGCGCTTGGACAGGCGATGCAGATTACCAATATTCTAAGGGATATCGGAGAAGACCTTGAGCGCGACAGAATCTATATTCCTATTGATAAGTTGGAGAGAGCAGGCTATTCGTTGGATGACTTAAACAATCGTATCTTGAATAATAAGTTCATTTCTGTTTGGGAAGAGATGGCGAATAAAGCAGAAGGTCTCTATGAACAGGCGCTGAGTACCATTCATCTTTATCCGATGCATTCGAGAACTCCGGTAAAAGGAGCGGCCTATCTGTATCGGGCGATACTTGGCTCGATACGGAAGAAGGGATACTCAGTGTTTAAGACGAAGCATTTTGTGACAAGTGAAGAGAAGCAGCAAATCATTTCACAAATATAGAAACCACAGTCCTATGGGCTGTGGTTTTATTTTAGAATAAGTGAGCATATAATACGGTTGATTTCCGTTCCAGGCGCTTCGCTTATCCGAAGGGCGGTCCGTGAGCCTCCTCAGGCTTCGCCTTCCGGGGTCTCACCTGTCCCTTCCTCCACGGAAAGCGCAGCCATTTGCGGAAAGGAACAGCTTCATTTAACCACTAACAAATACATTATGTTAAAAAAGCACTGAGCTATTTTTATTTATTTGCTTTAATAATAGCTTTCGCAACGTTAAGGCCGGATAGGGTTACCATTGGAGAGCCTCCGCCCGGGTGGGTAGAGCCACCGACGAAGTAGAGATTCCCTATATCAGCAGATTTGTTTCTAGGGCGGAAGAACGCATCCGACTTACGGTTGGACGCCATCCCATATAAAGCTCCTTTAAAAGCACCAAAAGTATGATGTATTTCTTTAGGAGTGATAATCCTCTCCGTCAATACATTCTCTTTTAATGATAAACCTCTTTCCGCTAATGTATCATATATAAGTTCCTTATAGTCGTCAGTATTCTCGTTATAACGGGATGTTGCAGGCGCATTCACTAAAATGAATAGATTGTCTCCGTTCGGACTTTTCTCCATTTCAGTAAAAGAAGAATTACTCAAGTAGATGGTCGGATCATCTGCATACTTTTTATCTTGAAATAAACTAGTAAACTCTTGCTTATACTCATTGGAAAAATAGACAGTATGATGTAAAAGTTCAGAATGCCTCGTATTCATTTCTGCAAGGACAACATAGGCAGAGATGGAAGGCTCAAATTTTGCCACCTTTTTATCATTAAAATGTGGCCTGTCCACTTCTTTTACAAGCTCAGGATAAGAAACAAGAAGATCTGCGTTCATCACCACCGTATCGGCAGGATAATGCTCTCCATCCTCTGTTGCTACTGAAACAGCCTGGTTGTTTTTCACATCTATACTGATAACCTTGCAATTCGTATGAATTCGGACTCCAAGCTTTCTTGCAAGGTTCTCAAATCCATCTGCAATTTTTGTGTTTCCGCCTTTTGTATAATAGACTCCTTCCACAAGCTCCAAATAAGCGATGAGCCCGAATGTTGCAGGGGAGACATAAGGAGACGAACCGATATAGGTGGCATATCGGTCAAGTGTTTGGATCACAAAAGGATTGGTGAAATAGTTGCGGTGAAAACGATGCAAAGATTGTAAAGGTCGAACCTTGCTGAAGGAATAGCCTAAACTTGGTGACAAATAATCAGCAGTTGAAGTAAACGTCCTTCTGAAAAACTGGCTTTCTCCCATCCTATACAAGCGCGTTACTTCCTCCAAGTAAGAAGGATAATTCTTGGCTCCGACGGGATCTAGATGAGAGAGCTGATCTACCATTTTTTCCTTATCAGTACTGAAGTCAAGCATAGCTCCGTCTGAAGAGTAATTGCGAGTGTGTGAGGAAAGCTTGATGAATTCAAAGTAGGAATCGGGATCCTCCCCGGTTTGAGAAATTACCTCCTGGAAAACATTTGGCATCGTAATCGTATTTGGTCCAAAATCAAAAGATGCCTCTCCTAATTGAACAGGCATCAGCTTTCCACCCAGGTGGTTGTTCTTTTCTAATAACGTAACAGTGAATCCCTTAGCAGCAAGGCTGATCGCAGCAGATAAACCACCAAGTCCTCCACCGATAACAACGACATGTTTCATTTATAGGCACGACCCTTCCAAAAATAATGTTGTTTTCTCCAAGATTTCCACATGGAAGCGTGCAGAATAACCAGGAATGCTAAAGCGCTTAACGGCATGAAAAGAAATAAGTACGCTCGCTGACCGGTCCGAAAATCAATATAAAGCTTTTGCAACCATACAAGCACCAGTGGCACAAAAAACCAAACTCCATACAGAGGGGAAAGCAGTGCCAAGAAAAGAGGAGAAATATAGAATAAGCTGTAAAATAAAGTGATGCCCATTGCCATAATAGGCGATCTGCCGATGCCGATATAAATATTTTTTATAAAGCCATTCCAGACTTCTTTATTTGTTTCATACATATGACACGTTACATAAGGAGTAGCATTTATTAACTTTACTTGAAATCCATGTTCTTTCATTACCCTGGCAAGATGAACATCTTCAACAATACTTGATTTTACGGAAAAATGTCCTTCTACAAAATCGTAGGCGCTTCTTTCAAAGAACATGAATGCTCCGTGGGCTGCACTGGCTGGTTTAAAGGAGCTGTAATTAGCCAGTGCCAGGGGAAGATGAAGCCAGATGACAAAATGCTGCATGGGTACTACAAGTTTACTTAGCCAGCTTGTGACAGGGAAACGTGGGAAACCAGTGACCAATCCGACTTTTTCGTTTTGAAAGAAAGGAAGCATGCGTTCAATGGTATTCTTTTTCAGTCGGGCATCTGCATCCAAAAATAATAGAAAATCCCCGTTAGCAGCATGGGAAAGCTGATAGCAGGCATGAACTTTTCCAGCCCAGCCTTTTCTTAAAGGAGCACCCTGGAATATTGTGAAACGGCTATCCTTATCAGTAGAGCTTATTGCTAAGGAATAGGTGGCGTCTGAAGAATGATCATCCAATAAGATGAACTCCAAATTAGAATAGGTTAATTCCTTTAAATTTTCTATTAAATGGAGGACGTTCCGTTCTTCATCTCGCATTGGAACGAGGATGGATACGAGCGGAGGGATCGGGGTTTTTTTTGATTTTGGATAGGCGGGATAAAACATTCCATTGATGATAATCCAGAGGAAAGACAATAATAACCCGCCAGATAGCAAGTAAATATATAATTCCATAACTGTTTTCCTCCTTCAAATCCATGTTTAAAGTAAAGAGTGATAACTGCTGGTAGTTTGGTCAATCACATCCTGCTTCACACTATCTAGCAGGCGGGTATAGTGATACTCCAGAGATTCGTTTTTCTCCCGGGAGGAGCTGCCGTTAAGTTGAGAATAATAGAAAGGTTCTTCCAGTTTAATATAAACTTCGGGCTTTCGTTCACCAGTGAAAGTATAGTATAGACATACCGGAACAATCGGAATATCAGTACTCTTTGTTATATGCAAGGCTCCCGGCAAAAAACCAAGTGGACGGATCTCAAGGTGTCGCTCATCTCCCTGCGGAAAAAGCCACAACGTTTTTCTGTCTTTTAGTCTTTCTTTTGCATAATTCATAGACCGTACGATGTCCTTAGGATTGTCTCTGTTGACAGAGAAACCTCCAATTTTACGGAAAAAGGGGAATTCCCGGATTCCTTTTTCGTGCATCATCACATAGCTCTCCTGTTTAATGACGACTTGATTCAAGTGGAAAACAACCAATGCGTCCCACCATGTACTGTGATTGACAATAAATAATGCAGGAGAAGGGGGGAGGCTTGCTCGATCGCCTTTGGCATAATACACTCCCTTAAAATGAAACCGGAGGAACCGCTTATTAAATTGATGGAAAAAATAATCAAACATTTTGCTTTTTTTTGCTGGAATCATGAAAGAGCTCCTTTGACTTCAGTGTAGCCAAATATAATAAAAGGGTGGGAACGACAGTGACCGTTAATGCCAGGTAAAGCTCTGCAGTTAAGGCAATCATACAGAACATCCCGATCATCAAACCATACAATACATACATATTCTTCTCCCAATAGTGATTTTCCTTTGGGGAAATATTTTTCGAAAGTAATAATATAACTAGGTGAAACACGAAAGAAAGTCCAAACCAGCTGTAAAAATTGAACATGGGAATGTTGTAATAGAAGCTGGTCCCTTCCCAAATCCAATATTCCTTGGCGATAAAGGCAACAGGGTCAATGATTAGATCCAGCACAACAGTCGCCAAAGCGGCAAGGATTGCTTTAGAAATAACGGTTGCATTCGGAATGACTCTATTTGCCAACACATGTGACGTTGAAATGACCAATACCCAAGCAAAGCCAATGGTAATAGGCACATCCATCAATTTTGGTCCGAAATAGGAATTATAATAATAGTCTCCAAAAAGAAAACCGTATTTTACGCCGAAATGCTCTGCGGCCATTGCCACAAAAAAGACGAGAAGTGTAAAGAAAACCCCGGCAACACGGTAATTTTTGATAAAATAAATGGCTCCTAGCGTTCCTGCGGTCACAAGGAAGACGACATTCGCCCATTCTAACCAAGGTGGCAAGAGGTCAAAAGTAAGTAACACGACCCCGCATATGTACCAAATGATAAAAAATCGGACAATCAGCTTCTCCCACAAGTTAATCTTCAACAATATCACCTCTAAGAGGAATTATATCATTATAGTTTAATGATTGTATAGGTTTTGTATACATTGAAAAGCGATCCAACAGGCATAGCCATTGGATCGCTTCATTCTTCCTAATATCTATGATAGGCAAAAGGGAATGCTTTAAACTTCCTTCACTTTTGCTTTTTTTGTAGTGCCGCCTAAATTGTTTAAGCGATGAACTAAACCTGTGCCAAATTCCGGTGCCGAACTATTATCAGAAAAGACCGACTCTCTGAGTTCATAAGCAGAAGAACCATGCTCTGCAAAATCAAGCCCAGAGATTTCTTCTTCCTTCGTAACGCGGATACTTGTAAAACGGGTAACGATGAACAGGAATAGACCAACAGAGCCGATTGTCCATGCAGTAACTGCCAATACACCAATAGCTTGAATACCCAGTTGTGAAATACCCCCGCCGTAAAATAAGCCGGTAGAAGTGGAGAATAATCCTACAGCAAGTGTACCCCAAATGCCGCAAACACCGTGTACCGCAATGGCGCCAACCGGATCGTCAATTTTTGCTTTTCTGTCAATAAAGGTAACTGCCTCCACTAAAAGAACTCCAGCTACCAATCCGATGAAAATTGCTCCAATGGGAGATACATCTCCCGTTCCTGCTGTAATCCCAACCAATCCAGCTAATGCACCGTTTAATGTCAAGGAAGCATCGATGCGTTGATAACGGAATTGCGTATAAAATGCAGAGGCAAGTACTCCGGCAGAAGCAGACAGCAAAGTAGTTGTAATGACATGTGGAATCAGGGATGGATCTGCAGCTAACGTGCTCCCTCCGTTAAATCCAAACCAGCCAAACCATAAGATGAATACCCCTAGTGCACCTATTGGAATATTATGTCCGGAAATGACGTTAACTTTGCCGTTTGTATATTTTCCTAGACGAGCTCCTAAGAATTTAACAGCTACAATAGCCCCAAGTGCACCAGTGAGATGAACGACAGTGGAACCTGCAAAATCAGTAAATCCTAGCTCAGACAACCATCCGCCGCCCCATACCCAATGACCAACTATCGGATAGATAAAGGCTGTCATGGCAACCGTTAATAAAATATAGCTTGAAAGCTTCATCCGCTCTGCGACAGCACCGGAGATGATAGTGGCGCAGGTTGCTGCAAACATTGCTTGGAAAACGAAGAAACCGATTTGATCTTCGTGACCTGTAAGGAAAAATCCGTCGAGTCCCGTAAAGCCCCCTAGTGAACTGCCGAACATGAGTGCATAACCTATTGCCAAGTATAAAACGGATGCAATGGAGATGGTGAGGAAGTTTTTCATTAAGATATTTAAGGCGTTTTTAGAACGGGTAAAGCCCGATTCTACCATAGCAAATCCTGCGTGCATAAAAAATACTAATAGAGCGGCAACCATAATCCAAACCATATCAAGAGAGACGCTTAACCCTTCAACGGTTGGCGCTTGTGCATGTGCTGTGGAGCTGATCAATAATCCGCCTGTAACAAGTAATCCAATTTTTTTCTTCATCTTTTATCATCCTTTCTTTGGTAGGTTAAATAATTGCAAGCTTTCCGTTCTCTCCGGTTCTGATCCGGATGGCATCTTCAACTGGGTAAATGAAGATTTTTCCGTCTCCCACTGTGTTGGTAGAGCATATTACCTGAATGATTTGTACAATCTCATCAACAAACTCCGATTCCACAACCATTTCCACTTTGACTTTAGGCAAAAGTTTAATCTCGAATGTGTTTCCTCTAAAAAGACCTTGTTGTCCTTTTTGTTGTCCGCAACCAGCTACTTCAGAGACGGTTAAGCCATTGATTCCGACTTCTTCCAACTTTTCACGAAGAGCGCGGAATGTTTCAGGTCTAACGATGGCTTCCACTTTTTTCATCATAATCTCTCCCTTTAGTTAATGTTATGTTTCCTAACATCTGTAGTTATGTTTTATATCATATTCTATAATTATGCGGGGTGCAATAGTAATTATCAAAAAATTCAGTCGAAAGCGCTTACTAGTTTGTTAGGAAATCTGACATAAGGAAGGGTGGAAAGGAAGAGATAAAAAAAAAGCCCCCGATTGGAGAGCTTTTCAGCTGTGGATTGGAGCAAATGGCGGAGACTCCAGCGGGGGAGTAACGGTAGATTGAGACCCCTGAAGCGTTGTGAGGAGGCTCAAGCACCGTCCCGCGGAAAGGAACAGCGGTGATCAACAAATAACAAAAATATAACTCTATGAAGCTTTTTCGTGGACAAAGGATTTGTTTACCCAAATGCGGGACTTCCAGCGGTACAGCATGATAATGCCGCGCAGCCACTCATCTAAGATCATCGCAATCCACACACCGACTAAACCGAAGCCAAAATGAATCCCGAGGATATAAGAAACAGTGACGCTGATTCCCCACATCGATAATATCCCAATATAAACAGGGAACCTCACATCACCCGCAGCACGCAAGGCATTAATGACAACCAGGTTAAACGAACGCCCAGGTTCCAATATCACGGTAAATAATATTAACGTACCGCCAAGTGCAATAATATCTGGGTTATCCGTAAAGAATCCTAAAAGAGTATCAGAGAAAAATGCAATCGGAATGGCGGTCAAAATGGAAATTAAGATGGCAAGGCGCAAGCTTTTTATACAGCGCTTGTATGCTTCCTCTATTTTACCTGCACCAATTTGATGACCAATCATTATTTGTGTACCTTGGCTGATTGCAACGCTGAACAAGAAAATAAACATCATTAAACTTTGTGCATACACCTTTGTTGTCAAAGCTTCTGTACCTATCATGACAATGAAATACGTAATGACAATTTGGGAAGTGTTATAGGAAAGGTGCTCCCCGGCTGATGGAATGCCTATTTTTAATAAATTTTTCAAATGTTCTATTGGCAGTTGGAACATCTTTTTGAAAGGTAAAGTTTCTTCTACTCGTTTGAAAAGAAGAATGGTTATGACAATCAATCCTAACGCCCGGCTTGTTACAGTGGAAATTGCTACCCCTTCCACCCCTAGGACAGGGATGCCGAAAGGACCGAAAATAAATAAGTAGTTTCCGATTACATTGATAATATTCATTCCAATGGTCACATACATGGCATCTCGTGTGAAACCGTAGCTTCTGATGGTAGCTCCGATCGTTATGACCAATGCCTGGACAAAGGAGAAAATACCGACCATTTTAAGATAAGAGTCTGCTTCTGTTAAAAGTTCGGGAGGGAGGTCCATCAACAATAAAAGTTTGGAACTGAAAAGGAATACTGCGATACTGATGGCTACACTGAAAATTAGATTTGCCCCGATAGAGACAACCGTAACTTCTGCTGCGAGCTTCCTGTTTTTTGAACCTAAATACTGTGCGACCAGAATCGTCGTACCGGTTGCGATAAAACCAAACATGACAATCAGCATAAACAAGATTTGATTGGCAACCCCGACAGCTGCCACAGAGTCATCTGAATACTGACTCAACATTAAGATATCTGCATTTCCCATTAACATGTGAAGAAGAACTTCTATAAATATTGGCCATGTTAAGGCGAAGAGGGTGAGTTTCTTTGTATTTGTTTCTTTCATAGTGGTTACTCCTTTTGATGATTCCGACATAAAACCATTCCTAGTTTAAACGGATTTCATTATAATAGAAAGAGATGATTTCGATACTTATTGGATTTTTACGACTTGAGGTGTAAGGAATGTCAATGATAGCTATGTCCATCCCGCCTTTTCCAACTTTCATCAGGGGCGGGGAATATACGTTTACTAAAGGGGAACGGCACTTTTCCAGAGTGTTTACCGTTTTCGATCTTTTATATGTGAAAAAGGGTACTTTATTTATGCAAGAAAACGATAATAGGTTTGTTGTGAAAGAAGGACAATATGTGATTTTAGTTCCGGGGGCAAGACACGAAGGCTTTGCGGATTGTACAGAGCAAACGGACTATTTCTGGTTGCATTTTGTTATTCCGGGAAATGATTATCAGATGGTTGAGGATAAAAATCTGGATTGGTCTTTTGTCTATAAAAAAGAACCAACATTTACAGAAGTAGGGTATTACCAGTTTCATATACCACAATGGGGCGAGGTGAAGAGAAGGGAGATCGTAGAACAACAGTTGGAGACGCTTTTGACTACTAGAGATGGGGATGCCCATGTCCCGGATGATTACTTAAAGCAGCAGATCCAATTCTCTGAGTTCATCGTTCAATTGCAAAAAGAGGCATTTTCCATTCCCAGTGCGACCGAGAAAGTTTGTGAGAGTGCGATGAAATTCATTCAGGAAAACTATAAGAATCCCATTAATATGAGTGTGTTAAAAGAGGTGTTAAATTTCCATCCAGATTATTTAACTCGTTGTATGCAAAAAACAATCGGATTAAGCCCCATACAGTACTTAACTCATTATCGGTTGCATCATGCGAAAAAGTTATTGGCGGTAACAGAGTATAAGGTCTCGGCAATCTCTCGTGAGGTGGGCATTGAGGATGTGACGTATTTTTCTAAGTTGTTTAAGAAGATGGAAGGGACGACACCACTGGAGTACAGGAGATTGGTGCATAGGAAGTGAGTGTATAAACAACAAAAAGCCCGCTAATTTGGCGGGCTTTTCATCTCAAAACTTACTCACTAAAATCAGTAACTCAAAATTTCAAAATTTTAAATCCATATGCCGGCAGCATCGCTTGCAAAGTTGACGCTTCTGCAGCGAACTCTTCACCGTTCCACAGGTCGCGCAATACTTTGCCTTTTACATTCTCAGGAAGTGTCACGACTAAATCCTGTTTGCTGTTGTTAATAACAAATAGGATTCTTTGGCCGGTAGATTCAGAAACTTTCTCATACATGACATGATTGGTCTCATCACTTGCTTCAATAAAGCGGATGTCGCCGTGGTTTCCGAATACAGGGAACTCTTTGCGAAGAGAAATCAATTGCTTCACAAACTCAAACATATCACGATCTTGTTTTTCTTCTTCCCACACCATGCACTTCCGGCAACCAGGATCTTGTTCGCCTGTCATGCTGAACTCATCACCATAATAGATACATGGGGCGCCGACAAAGGATAATTGAAATAAGAACAATAGCTTTAATTTATCTTTACTTTCCCCGCTGATTGTCAGAATACGAGGAGTGTCGTGGCTGCCTAACAAGTTGAATGCAACTTCGTTTACATTAATAGGGTAAGAGTGCATCACCTTAGAAATAGAATTGGCAAACTCAACGGCCTTTGTCTTGTTTTTAGCAAGATAGTCAAGGGTAGCTGTGGTAAATGGATAGTTCATGACTGCGTCGAATTGATCACCTTGCAGCCATGGCATGGAATCATGCCAAATTTCCCCCAAGATATAAACATCTTCTTTCTCAGCCTTTACCGCTTTACGGAAATCTCTCCAGAACTGGTGATCCACTTCGTTCGCGACATCCAACCTCCAACCGTCGATGTCAAATTCCCTTACCCAATATCGGCCAACTTCTAATAAGTATTCCTTTACAGCAGGATGCTCCGTATTGAGCTTAGGCATATCAGAAACAAAGGCAAAAGCATCATAATTCGGTTTAGGCTTTGTTACTAAAGGAAAGTCCCAGATGTGGAACCAATCCTTATACTTTGATTTTTCTCCATTCTTCAAGACATCTTGAAACGGTTCCCAATAATAGCCGCTATGGTTGAAAACGGCATCAAGCATTACCTTAATTCCGTTCTCATGACAAACTTCCACAAGCTTCTTAAACGTTTCTTTTGTCCCGAACTGCGGATCAATTTCCATGTAATCAATAGTGTCATATTTATGGTTGGATTTTGCTTTAAATATTGGAGTGAAGTAAATACCTGTGATGCCTAGTTCCACTAAATGGTCAATATGCTCCATAACCCCCTCGAAGTCACCGCCGAAAAAGTTGGTTGTCGAAGGTTCTGTGCTTCCCCATGGTAGAGAGCCGGGTGGATCGTTCTCTTTGTTGCCGTTCCCAAAGCGTTCAGGGAAGATTTGATACCAAACTGTGTCCTTTACCCATGAAGGAGCTTCGAAAACATCAATCTTATTTAGAAATGGAAAGCAGAAATATAGTCCGCAATCTTTAGGTTCCTCTTCATAGAATCCTTTTTCATTGTAAACAAGCTCTTCTTCCCCTGATTTCAGTGCGAAACCATAACGAAGACGTCTGAACTCTGGCGAAACTTCTGCTATCCAATAATCATAAAATTCGTCTGATCCCGTTTTCTTCATAGGTTTTCTAAGTGAAACCCATTCACCATCTTCCCATACGTATGGATCCCCATGAATCAATTCTACCGATTCAACATCTTCTTTCTTTGTTTGAAGACGGATGTGTAAAGTTGTTTCATTATAGGCGTATGCAAAGTTGTTCTTGGGACGATGGAATATTGCTTCCTTAAGCATATAACATTCAACCTCTCCTTCATGCAATCGCTTGCATTTATTGCGAAAAAAAATGGTTGAAATGGTTTCATTGCCATTTTATTCAACATAAGGGTATTCCAAAAAAGAAACAATGTCAATGAAAAGAGAAAGGATGACAAAGTGGGAAGAGGCCAGAAAAAATCCAAGTAATGCAAAAGTCCCGAAAATAATTGTAGAAACCTATATATGCCAAGGGTCTATATGTTTTATTGACTTTGTGCAACCACCTAATCTATCAATATATTAAAGTTTTTTGAAAAAACAGGTTGTCAATTGGGCGAATACATGTATAATAAAAAGTGAAAGTTGTGCAATCGTTTTCATTAAAAATGTAAGCGTTATATGTTTTCGCTTACATTTATGCAATCGTTTGTGCAATTTAGTAGAAAGATTATTCAAATGACGGAGGGGTCAAAATGAAAAAGTTTTTAGCAATGCTTATGGTTGCTGTTCTAACACTAGGCGTACTTGCAGCTTGTGGTCCACAACGTGACACAGGTAACAACGCAGGAAGTAACGGCGGTTCAGCAGAAGGCGAAGGCACTACAACTGAAGGTGTAGATAAGCCTGAAAAATTAACAGTATGGGTAAACGATGATGAAAAACAAAGAGCAGCATTAGATGAAATCTTTGCAGCTTATACGGAAGAAACTGGTATTGAAGTAGAAGCTACTGGTATTTCTATGTTGGATCAAGTAGAAGCACTTGCACTTGATGGTCCTGCTGGTAATGGTCCAGACGTATTCTTCGGTCCGCATGACCGTCTTGGTGATATCGTACTTCGTGGTCTTGCAGACCCAATCGACTTAGGTGAAGATGCTTCTCTTTACAGTGAAACTGCTATGAATGCAGTAACAGTTGATGGTGAAGCATATGGGGTACCTCAAGTTCTAGAAACTTACGGTATGTTCTACAATAAAGATCTTGTATCTGCAGAAGAAATCGCAACAATGGAAGGCCTAATGAAAGTTGCTGAAGAGCAAACGGATGCTGGTCAAGACAAATACGGATTCTTAATGGAAGCAACTAACTTCTATTTCATCTATCCTTTCTTCGCTGGTAACGGCGGTTATGTATTCAACAACGATGGTTCTGGTTTCGACGCTACTGACATCGGTCTTGCTAATGAAGGCGCTGTACAAGGTGGAGAACTTATTCAATCTTGGTTCGACAACGGATACATCCCGAAAGAAATCAACGGCGACATCATGAGTGGTCTTTTCACAGAAGGTAAAGTTGCAACTGTACTTACTGGTCCTTGGAACATCGCTACTTACAGAGATGCTTTAGGTGACAAATTAGGAACAGCTACATTACCAAAGCTTGAAAATGGTGATGTTCCTAAGTCTTTCGTTGGTGTAAAAGCTTGGATGTTAAGTTCTTACTCTGAAAATCAAGAGTGGGCAATCGACTTAATGAAGTTCATCACAAACTATGACAATGCAATGAAATACTATGAAGCTGCTGGTGAAATGCCTGCACTTCAAGAAGCATTAGATAGCGAAGAAATCGCAAACGATGAAATCATCGGTGCATTCGCTGAGCAAACTCAATATGGTGAGCCAATGCCAAACATTCCACAAATGCAACAAGTTTGGGATCCAATGGGTAGCGCTCTTCAATTCATCGCTAACGGAGACGATGTTGGTGAAGTATTAGAAGAAGCAGTTCAAACAATCGAAGATAATATTGCTGCTAGTGGAGCGCAATAATTACTAACGATTAAACCTGGTGGGTAGACTAAGCTGCAACGCTAGTCTATCCACTATATTTCTTTAAAAGGAGGATCTGCTATGTCAGGCACAGCAACTGAAAAAATGCGCTCACACAATCCAACATTAGCGATGGTCCTTTCCATTATATTTGCTGGGTTAGGTCAACTCTATAACCGCAGATATGCGAAAGGGATTACATTCATCATCATCGAAGCTGCATTCTTAATTACTTTTTTCGAGTTTCTTAACATTGGTTATTGGGGACTATTCACACTTGGAGAAATTCCTAGAGTAGACCACTCCATCTTTTTATTAATACAAGGACTAATTTCTGTTATTATCACTGTTTTTGCAGTGGCCTTATACTACCTGAACGTAGTGGATGCGAGAAATAATGCAATCGATTTGAAGTTGGGAAAAGAAAAGCCGACTGTAAGAGAAGCGCTTAAAAACTTCTATGACAACGGATTTCCATATTTCATGGTTATTCCAGGCTTGATCCTTCTTTTATTCATTGTAGTACTTCCTTTAATGTTCATGGTTTCCTTGGCATTTACCGATTACAACCTATACAACACGCCTCCAAGAGCATTATTGAGTTGGGTAGGCTTTGAGAACTTTACAAGTCTGGTATCGATTCCATTATGGAAAACGACTTTCGTAAGTGTTTTTGCATGGACAATTGTTTGGACAGTTTGTGCGACAACTGGACAAATTGCGCTAGGACTATTCCTGGCATTGCTAGTAAATGACCCCCGTATAAAATATAAACGCTTTATCCGTACAATTTTGATTTTACCTTGGGCAGTACCTGCTTTCGTTACAATTTTGATTTTTGCTGCGATGTTCAATGATCGCTTTGGTGCCATTAACCGTGACATCTTAAGTACCATCGGTGTTGCACTTCCATGGTTGACAGATCCGTTCTATACAAAAATAGCGATTATCATGATTCAAACATGGCTTGGATTCCCGTTCGTTTTCGCATTGTTCACAGGTGTTCTTCAAAGTATCTCAAAAGATTGGTACGAAGCGGCAGATGTGGATGGCGGAACACGTTTCCAGAAATTCCGTTTCATCACTATGCCACATCTTTTATTTGCAACCGCACCATTACTAATCATGCAATATGCTGGAAACTTCAATAACTTTAACATCATTTATCTATTTAATCAGGGTGGTCCTGCTGTGCGTGGACAAAATGCCGGTGGATCGGACATCTTGATTTCATGGGTATATAAACTTACATTCGACACGAGTAATTACAACATGGCAGCAGCAATATCAATTATTCTCGGACTAATTGTAGCCGGTTTTGCCTTCTTCCAGTTCCGACGTACTCGTTCGTTTAAAGAGGAGGGGAATATTTAATGAACACAAAAACAAAATCCAAGATCGAAGTATCATTGATCTATCTATTCCTAGGCTTCATGTTCATCATTATTGCCTATCCGCTTTTATGGACAATCGGGTTATCTTTAAATCCTGGAACAAGTCTTTACTCTGCTTCCATGCTTCCGGAAAACTGGTCGCTTGTCCATTACAAATGGCTTTTTACAGATCCGCAGAGTGATTATTTAACCTGGTACAAAAACAGTGTCATTGTGGCTATTGCAAACTCATTTTTCTCTGTTATGATTACAGCCTTTGTTGCTTATGCGTTCTCGCGTTACCGTTTCAGAGGTAGAACATATGGACTTTACGCTTTCTTGCTTTTGCAAATGTTCCCGGCACTAATGGCGATGGTAGCTATCTATATCATGCTTAACATGGTAGGATTACTGGATTCGCTTGTAGGATTGACAATTGTTTATGTTGGTGGACAGATTCCATTTAATGCTTGGCTAGTAAAAGGATATTTTGACACCATTCCAAAAGAGTTGGATGAAGCGGCTAGAATGGACGGAGCTGGACATTTTGGGGTATTCTTCAGAATTATGCTGCCACTTGCTAAGCCGATCTTAGCTGTAGTAGCACTGTTTAACTTCATGGCGCCGTTCACAGACTTCATTCTTCCTAGAATTATTTTAAGAAGTCCGGAAAACTTTACTCTGGCACTAGGATTGTTCAATTTTATCAATGATCAATTTGCCAACAACTTCACCCGATTTGCGGCAGGTTCCATCCTGATTGCCATACCAATAGCTTTGTTATTCTTGTTCTTACAACGCTATTTAATCGCAGGACTTACTGCAGGTGGAACAAAAGGATAAGAATAGTATATAATCGTTTATGGAAAGCAAGGGTTTATTTAACCGTAAACTACACTACTAAAACGATTTAAGGGAGGGAAGCGGAATTGATGAAAAGAGTGATGGGGCTCATTCTCGTTCCGTTTCTTCTTTTTTCTGCATGGTTTGTTCCACCCGTTCAACCTGTAAAAGCTGAAAAAGAAGAACACGCATGGCAAGATGAGATTATTTATTTTATAATGATTGACCGATTTAACAATGGTGACATCTCTAATGACTTTGAGGTGAACCGTGACGACCCGAAAGCATACCACGGCGGAGATTTCAAAGGGATTACAGAAAAGCTAGATTACTTAAAGGACATGGGATTTACAGCCCTTTGGTTGACTCCTATCGTCCAAAATGAAGAAAAAGGGTACCATGGCTATTGGACGGAAGACTTCTATAATACAGAAGAACATTTCGGTACATTGGAAGAATTCAAAGAACTAGTAAAAGAAGCACATAAAAGAGACATGAAAATTATCGTGGATCTTGTTGTCAATCATACTGGTTACCAACACGCCTGGTTAAATGAAGAAGACAAGCAAGACTGGTTTCATCCTAATGAGCCTATCCGAAACTGGGACGATCAAGAGCAGGTGGAAAAGGGCTGGATTTATGGGCTTCCAGATTTAAATCAAGAAAACCCTGAAACCCGAAAGTACCTGATCGATATGGCAAAATGGTGGATTGAAGAAACGGACATTGACGGCTACAGACTTGATACCGTAAAACATGTTCCTAAAGATTTCTGGAAAGAGTTTACGGAGGAAGTAAAGTCAGTTAAAGAAGATTTCTTCTTGATAGGGGAAGTATGGCACGATGACCCGAACTATGTGGCTAGTTATCAAGAAACAGGGATTGATTCGTTTGTAGATTTCCCAACATATAATGAACTTACACGGGTGTTTTCTGGACCTGACGAATCATTGGGACGATTGGATACACTGTTTAAAAACAAGCAAAACCTATATGATAACCCTTATGTCCTTGGAACGTTCCTGGACAATCATGATGTAGAACGATTCACCAGAGCGGCTATCAAAAAGAAACAGCATCCGCCAACACGTTTAAAGCTGGCATTGGCCTATATGTACACCACTCCAGGTATCCCGATCATGTATTATGGGACCGAAATAGCACTTGACGGCGGAGAAGATCCAGATAACCGCAGAGATATGAACTTTAGAGCGGATAAAGAGCTTATTGATTATATTACGAAGCTTGCAGAGTTGCGTAAAACCATGCCAAGCTTGACACACGGCACATATGAAATGGTGTATAACGATAACGCCATGGCCGTGATCAAACGTGAATACGAAGGAGAAATCACCTTCGTTGCGATCAATAATTCCAGTGAAACACAAGTAGCACCAATTGATGCTGATCTTGTTGGAGAAAATCTTGAATTACGGGGTACGTTGGGAGACGAATTAGTTCGTAATTCCGACGGCAAATATACTATCGGACTAGAAAGAGAAACTGCAGAGATCTATACCGTGAAAGAAGATTCAGGTATTAATGTCGGTTTTGTCAGTGCAATGGCCGTAATTTACGGTGGTTTTATTGCTTTTATTGCAGCTGCAATAATTAGAAGAAAGAGAAAGAACAATAAATAAGGTGCCTAACTCCTCCATAGGGGGAAGGGTACTATGAATGTTGTATGCGTTTCCAATTAATGAGGGGAGGGACAGGTGCATGGCAGTTACTATAAAAGATGTTGCGAGAATTGCCAATGTGGCACCTTCCACAGTTTCTCGCGTTATCGCGAACAATCCACGTATAAGTGAAAAAACAAAAAAGCGCGTGAGAGAAGCAATGGAAGAGCTTGGATATCATCCAAACTTTATTGCCAGGAGCTTGGCTAATCAATCCACACAAGTTATCGGACTTGTGATGCCGGCATCAGCAGATAAAACATTTCAAAACCCATTTTTTCCGGAGGTGCTTAGAGGAATCAGCACCGCCGCACATGAAAAACAATATGCACTTCATATGTCAACAGGCGTAACTGGTAACGAGATTCTAGAAGGTGTAATGCAGATGGTTCAAGGCCGTCGCGTTGATGGAATCATCCTTCTATATTCGGCAGTAGAAGATAAAATCATCAAGTATCTGCAAAAAGAATGCTTTCCTTTCGTCGTGATCGGCAAGCCTTTTGAACAGGTAGAAGAGATCACCCATGTTGATAATGACAATTACCGTGCCGCCAAAGAAGCGACACAGCATCTAATCAGCCTTGGTCATAAAAGAGTGGCATTTGTCGGAGGAAGTATCCAATTGGTAGTGACCATAGATCGTCTGCTAGGATACGAAAAAGCAATCAGGGACGCAGGAATCCAATACAAGGATGAATACATCATCCATGAAGAGTTCTTAAAAGAAGGTGGACAAGAAGCGATTTCCGAGCTTCTTTCATTGGAAGAGCCCCCTACAGCACTGGTTGTTTCCGATGATCTCATGTCACTTGGTATCCTTAACACGTTGCATGACATAGGGATTTCCGTCCCAGATCAGATGTCCATTGTAAGCTTTAATAACGTCTTATTAGCAGAAGTGGCGCGTCCGCCATTGACATCTGTGGACATCAACATTTTTCAGCTCGGTTTCCAGGCAGCCAAGACACTGATCCAAAAGGTAAAAGATCCGTCTGAGCCGACAAAGCGAATCATCATTCCTCATACAATGGTGAAGCGCCAGACATGTAAGGATATGACGAAATAATAATTGATGCCGGCCTCTGACGTAGGGGTTGGCATTTTTTATTAGAAATGGGCTTTACCCGTTCACAATTTTCCCGCCATTCACATGGAGCATCTGTCCGGTCATGTAAGAAGCGTCATCACTCGCTAAAAACACATAGCTTGGTGCCACTTCTTCTGGTTGTCCGGGACGTTTCATAGGTGTATTTGCTCCAAAACTCGCAACCTTACCGCTAGAAAACGTCGACGGAATCAGTGGAGTCCAGATAGGTCCTGGTGCTACGCCGTTCACTCTTATCCCTTTTTCAACCAGTTGCAGAGCAAGGGAGCGTGTGAATGCCACTATTGCCCCTTTGGTGGCGGAATAATCGACCAACAGTTCATTACCCGCATAAGCTGTCACAGATGCTGTATTGATAATGGAACTTCCGCTTGTCAAAAAAGGTAGAGCAGCCTTCGTTAAATAGAAAAAGGAGAAAATATTTGTCCGAAACGTTTTCTCTAGTTGTTCTGCCGTAATATCCTCAATGCTTTCCTGTGGATGCTGCTCTGCGGCATTGTTGACAAGGATGTCTATTTTACTGAAATTCGCGATGGTTTCATCAACAATTTGCTTGCAAAAAGATTCTTCCCCAATATCGCCTGCCATCAAGTGACACTTCCGCCCTTCCGCCATAACCTGATTTTGCGTCTCCTTTGCATCTTCGTGTTCATTTAAATAGACGACGACAATGTCTGCACCTTCTTTTGCATAATAAATGGCGACAGCCCTGCCGATTCCGCTGTCCCCACCAGTGATGATCGCGACCTTTTCCTTTAATTTTCCGCTGCCTTTATAGGTCAGATCCTCTGATTTGGGCTTTGGTGACATAGCAAATTCTATGCCAGGTTGCTGGTTTTGATGTTGTGGGGGGAGCGTTTGTTTCTGTTGATTTGTCATAAAAAGCACCTCCAATAATCTTTTCTATTATGAGAAAAGCGCCTATAATTTATCCAAAGGGTGAAAGGGGGGAGAGGTTAAATGATAATAAGAGAAGCAAGAATAGAAGATGCACAAGCGCTCTTGAAGCATGCTAAAAAAGTATATGGTGAAGGTCGCAACCTGTTAACAGCTCCAGAAGAATTCAAGGTAACCCTCGAGCAGGAAGTCCAGTGGCTCCAAGATAACATGGACAAAGGCCACCTGATCCTTGTAGCAGAACAAGATTCAACAATTGTCGGTATGCTAAACGCTACTAAGGGTTCAAGAAAAAGAGTAAACCATATCTGTATGTTTGGCATCAGCATTCAAGATGAATTCTGCAACAATGGGTTAGGAAGCAAGATGATACATAGAATGCTTGATTGGGCAAAAGAGGATGAAGATATAGAAAAAGTATGCCTAGAAGTATTCGCCCACAACGAACGGGCTATCCATGTGTACGAAAAGCTTGGATTTAAAGTGGAAGGAAGAAAAGAAAGGCATGTTAAATTTGAGGACGGAACGTATTCGGATGAACTGATTATGGGACAATTTGTTTAAGAAAATAAAATACCCCCGTCACTTTTTGGACGGGGGTATATATGTAGGTAGTTTTTTAACGGTAGTTTACAAATTGCAAATCAATATCCAAGTCCGCCTCACGAAGAGCAGCAATTACCTGTTGAAGGTCATCACGATTCTTACCTGTTACACGCACTTGGTCATCCTGAATTTGAGTTTTTACTTTTAACCCGGAATTTTTGATGATTGTGTTTATTTTTTTCGTATTTTCTTTATCAATTCCTTGAACAAGCTTACCGCGCTGACGAACTGCACCCTTAGAAGCATCCTCAATCTTACCGTATTGAATATTTTTCGTCGGGACATTTCGCTTAATCATTTTACTAACCATTACATCTTTCAATTGATCCAATTTAAATTCACTGTCTGAAAGAAGAACAAGCTCTTCTTTTTCTAACTTGATGTCACTGACAGAACCTTTAAAGTCAAATCGGTTTTGAATCTCTTTCAACGCAATATTTATAGCGTTTGTCACTTCGGATAAATCTACTTTTGAAACAATATCAAAAGAACTTTCTTTTGCCATGGAAATCCCTCCATCATAGGTTTAAAAATTTTACCAAATGGTAATTGTAAGAAAAATATCGCTTTCTGTTCCTAATTATAGTAGAATAAAGCGATTTGGACAACTTAATCAAAGTCATGTACACTTTACATAACAAACTCCAGCATTCATATAGTATGCGAATGTTGATGATAATAATGGGCAAAAAGGAAGGTATAACGAAATGATGCAAACAGGTACGGTTTTAGAATTGACGGTTGATCGCGAGACGCCGCTTGGATATATGCTAACAGATGGAGAAGAGACTATCCTTCTTCATAAAAATGAAGCGACAAGGGAATTAGGGGAAGATGAGACGGTGGAGGTTTTCTTATACTCTGACCAAAAGAGCCGCATCACAGCTACCATGACCATCCCAAAAGGTCTTAACGGGCATGAGTGGATGGAAGTGGTGGAGCCGCTGCCGGGCCTTGGCGTTTTCATAAACATCGGAATCGCAAAAGATGCCCTTATCCCAGCAGATGATCTCCCTGTATTTGAAGAAATTTGGCCACAAGTTGGCGACCATTTGCTGTGCCGTGTCAAAACGGACCGTCGTGGAAAATTGATCGGAAAACTTGCTACACAAGACGTAATGTTAGACAGATCTATTGAAGCACCCTCTAATATCCTTAATCAAAATATTCAAGGGACCATCTATCGCTTATTAAAAGTTGGCAGCTATATGATCTCCAATGAGGGGTATGTGGGCTTTATCCATAACTCAGAACGCAAGGAAGAGCCTAGGTTGGGCCAGGTAGTGGAAGGAAGGATAATTGATGTGAAGGATGACGGAACCATCAATGTATCTCTATTGCCACGAAAACAAGAAGCAATGGATGAAGATGCACAGGTTATCATGGACTATCTTGAGCTAAGAGGCGGAGCGATGCCTTACAGCGATAAAAGTGCCCCTGAGGACATAAAAGAGCAGTTCAATATCAGCAAAGCCGCATTCAAACGTGCAATGGGCAAGCTATTGAAGCAAGGTATGATCCGTCAGTCCGAGGGTTGGACATATAAGAAAGAAGAAGAAAATTAAAAGTGTGTTCGGCTACGCCGGGTTTACAGCTCATTAGGGGACTATTGGGCTGTTTTTGTTTTGGGGGAGGATGGTTTTGGTGGAAAACGGTCACTTAGAATTGTTCTATAGGCCCGAACCGTCAACAATCCGAGCGAGCTGTCTAATAGAACGGTCCTATAAGCTCGAACCGCCAACAATCCGAGCGAACTGTCTAATAGAACGGTTCTATAAGCTCGAACCGCCAACAATCCGAGCGAGCTGTCTAATAGAACGGTCCTATAAGCTCGAACCGCCAACAATCCGAGCGAACTGTCTAATAGAACGGTTCTATAAGCTCGAACCGCCAACAATCCGAGCGAACTGTCTAATAGAACGGTCCTATAGGCCCGAACAGTCAACCATCCCGGCGAACTGTCTAATAGAAGCGCTTTAAACGCTGCTCTACCCCACCGCCCCACCTAAAATTGTCGACCCTCCCACTAAAAAAGCCGCCCCTGCAAACAGAAGCGACTCCCACCATATATATAAATTCCTACAAATGATCCGTCGTCTTCGAATACTGACGCTCGCCCTTTTGTTCATTCTTCTTACGTTGCATGTTCTTTTCGTGGCGCTTTGCGTTGTTGTCTTTCGCTTTTTTGTCGTTATCGCTTGTATGTGGCATAGAAAAACCTACCCCTTTCTGAAAAAGATAGGAATAGGTTGTCCTGCTTGCATAAAGTTATGTGTTACGCTTTTTTCCCGTTGAGGAAGAATAAGGCGATGGTTCCCGGACCTGCATGAGCTCCTACTGCGGAACCGATGGAAGTGATGGTGAAATCTTCACAATCACAAGACTCCATAATCATTTCTTTTAACGCTTCTGCGGTAGCAAGGTCGTCTCCATGGCTTATTCCGATTCGTTGGCCCAACGTGTCAAAACCATTACGGGCCCGCATGACTTCCACCATACGGCGAAGTACCTTCTTTCGGCCACGAATCTTCTCCAGGGGTACTAACTTTCCGTCTTCCATATGAAGCAAAGGCTTGATATTTAGAAGTCCTCCGACAAATGCAGAGGCTTTGCTAACGCGACCGCCACGTGCCAAATAATCTAAATTGTCCACTGTGAACACATGCTCCATGTGGGTAATATCATAATTCACGGCAGTTAAAACTTCTTCTTTAGAAGCCCCGGCGCTTGCCAGTTCAGCAGCTTTTTTCACGACAAGTCCATATCCTAATGACGCACACTTGGAATCGATAATAGTTAAGTCGAGCTCAGGGTATTCTTCTAATACTTCGTTTTGCATGAGTACGGCAGTCTGATATGTGCCAGATAATTCGGAAGAAAATGCGACATAGATAGCCGTTTCATTTTTCTTGGCTACTTCTGTAAACAATTCTTTCATGAATACCGGTGAGGCTTGTGATGTTTTGACCACTTCGCCACGGCGCATCGCATCATATACCTGGGAAGAATCAATCGTGACCATGTCCTCATATTCGGTCTCGCCAAACAGTACTTTTAACGGAATAAGATCAATCATATCGTCTGCGTAAAACGTTTTATGTAAGTCGCTGGCACTATCTGCAATAATTCTTATTGTCATAAGGTCACCTTCTTTACTATACTTACAAGCATGGGTTAAGCCGAGTGGAAAATTTAACGTTCCTTCCATTAGAGGAATAATGCTCCTTTTTTCAAGTTTACCCATTAATGAATCACTCTTCAAGAAAAGAAATTCGAGATTATCGTTTCGGAAGGGTAAAAAGAGGAAAAATACATAAAATAAGACAGCAGGCTGTTAGGAGGTTTTTGGCCAAATGAATGTACAACAACATGTAAAAAAGGTATTGATCGTATTAGTGGGAGCTTTTTTAAACGCAATTGCAATGAATTTCTTTTTGATACCGGCTGATGTTTATGCAAGTGGATTTACTGGCGTATCCCAGCTGATTTTCCGTATATCAGAAGATTTTCTTCCTTTCACGGTTTCTACAGGTATCACGTTATTGCTACTTAACATACCTGTAACGATTTTAGCTTGGAAAAAGGTAGGGCGCTCTTTTACTATTTATAGTTTCTTAAGTGTTTTTCTGATGTCGTTTTTCTTAGAAGTTGTTCCTATTTACAGCTTTAATGACGACATTTTACTTAATGCCGTATTTGGTGGTGTGATTGCTGCGGTTGGTGTTGGTTTGACGCTTAAGTGGGGAGCTTCTACTGGTGGTTTGGATATCATCGCCATGATTTTATCCCGCATGAAGGACAAGCCAGTCGGAACATATTTCTTTGCACTTAATGCGGTGATTATTGTGACAGCGGGTCTTATATTTGGTTGGGAAAAAGCATTATATACGCTTGTGACGCTTTACGCTTCCACTCGTGTTATTGATGCGATCCATACGAGACATGAGAAGCTGACTGCGATGATTATCACGAAGAAAGGGCAGGCGGTAAAAGAAGCCATCCATGCGAAAATGGTGCGTGGTATTACGGCTGTTCCGGCACGGGGGGCATTTACCGGAGAAGATAAGGAAATGCTGATGATTGTTATTACCCGTTATGAGATGTATGATTTGGAGCGAATTTTAAAAGAAGCGGATCCAAATGCTTTCACTAATATCGTACAGACTACTGGGATTTTCGGCTTTTTCAGAAAAGATTAAAAAACAGCGCATAAGCTCTAAGGCTTGTGCGCTGTTTTCGTGTGTTACTTATCTTGTTGACTGTTGAAAAGTTCTTCCTGCAATTCGCGAAGCTGTGCTTTTTCAGCTTCGTTTGAATTTGCATAAGCGGAGGATAATGCGTTTTTGGCAACACTCATCGAATTCGAGTCGATTTCAGATGAATAATCATGTTTATGGTTATGCTCAGGTGCAGCATCATGTTTGCCCTTTACTACATTCATCACGGCTTCACGAGCTGATTGGAATAATTGGTTTCCCATGATTATATCCCTCCAAGAGAATTACGTTCTGCTTGATGTGCTTTGCGCTCTTCTGCTTGTTCCATCGTTAGGTGATAAGGGATTTGTTGGTCATGAAGCTGTACAGAATTTTTACCCTGCTGAACAAAACGTTTTGATTTGCTGCTTCTACCCATTATGAAAGCCCCCTTTTCATATCGGACAATCACTTGTCCATTATGTAGTCTAAGTAAAAACGGTGCTTTCTATAAGGGCAAATATTGGTGTTACAGCTTTAGTTTTTTTTCTAGGAAGACAGCAATCCCATCTTCTTCATTGCTTAATGTGATTTCGTTGGCTTTTTCTTTAAGGCCGTCAATGGCATTGCCCATTGCAACACCAGTGCCGGCATACTCAATCATTTCATAATCGTTGTCTTCGTCGCCAAAAGCAATGATGTTCTCCTTGGGGATATTGTAATGCTCGGCAACTCTTTGTAGTCCCACAGCTTTATTCATACCTGTTCGCACAAGCTCAATAACGTGCCATGGTGCTGCCCATCGTCTGTGATCGATCACTTCTGCATGAACTTCAGAAAGGTATTCTCGAATTTTTGGCACTTCGTCCTCACTTGCATGAATAAGAATACACGTAGGGTCCCTTTTTAATACTTTTCTCAGGTCACCGGTCTCGATCTTTGGATTGCCAAAGCCGAATATATCTAGCAATTTCTCATCATGAAAGTGAAAATACACATCATCCATTACTTCTGCCAAAATATTATGTATGTTGTATTTTTCACTTATTTCCACAATTTCTTTTACCGTTTCAATGGAAAGGGGCTCATGATAAATTCCCCAATCATCATTGCCGGGGTAATGCACAAATGCACCGTTAAAATTAACGATAGGGGAAGTAAGGTTCATTTCTTCATAATACATAATACTTGCTCTGTATGGACGTCCGGTTGCAATGACGACTTCATGCCCTTGCTCCATTGCTTTTTGAAGGGCTATTTTATTTCGTTTGGATATTTTTTTGTCATCTGTCAATAATGTTCCGTCTAAATCCACTGCAATTAGATGCTTTTCCACCATATCAAACTCCTTTTGTGAACATAAAAATATTTCTAATTCAAGTGTAACCTTTTTCAAATTTGATTGTCTACATGTTAAACTAGACAAGAGAATATTAAATAGGAAAAATGCGGTAAAAATTGGACTGGGGGATGTAAGATGATTAATGTCGTCAAGCAGAAGACAGGTGCTGTTTCCTTTCTACATGTATGTGAAGCAGAATCCTTTTCAAATACGAAGCCAACTGTTATCTTTGTACATGGCTTTCAAAGTGTAAAGGAAAATAATCTGCATTATGCCTACCTTTTAGCCGAAAAAGGTTTCAGGGTAATACTTCCCGATTGCATCCATCATGGAGATAGGGATAGCGGTTTGAAAAGTCAACAGATGATGCAGGCATTCTGGGAAATAGTCATACAAACTGTGCATGAAATAGAACTAATTAAAAATCATCTCACTGAATCTGGATTATCCGATGAAGCGGATATTGGAGTTGCAGGTACCTCCATGGGTGGGATTGTAACTTTCGGTGCTTTGAAAAGATACCCTTGGATTAAAGCGGCTGTCAGTTTAATGGGCTGTCCAAGCTATCAGGATTTTGCGCGGTACAAAGTGGACAAGTTCCTTGAGGCAGGGTTTGCATTACCATTTTCAGATGAGCAATTGGAATCATACTATGCTAAATTAAAACCATATGACCTGGCAAGCGACCCATCATCCCTTAACGTGCGGCCTTTGTTGTGCTGGCATGGAAAACGTGACACAGAGGTGCCGATTGATCCTCTCTTGACGTTTGTAAATGTCAATAAAGGTTATTATAAAAATAAGCCAAACAATATAAAGGTCATCGTGGATGAATATGCAGATCATAAAGTAAGCAGGGAAGGTGTGCTGGCTACTGTGGATTGGTTTGCCGAACATCTTCAGCAAAGTGAACGTGAAAAGGAGAGATATCATGCAGGAAGCATTAAAAGATAAAGTAATGGAAATTTTGGAGGAAGTCGAAGATCCAGAACTAGGTGTTGACATTGTCAATCTTGGACTAGTTTATGATGTGGATATTGATCCATCCAATAATGTGGAGATCACCATGACTTTAACCTCTATCGGTTGCCCGCTTGCAGGGGAAATTGTGGAGGATGTGAAAAAGAAGCTGGCACCATTGGAGGAAATTAATGATGTAGACGTAAACATCACATTCAACCCGCCGTGGAGCAAAGATCGTATGTCTCGTCTGGCAAAGATAGCATTGAACGTTACGGACTAAAAAAAGATTGTAGAGTGGAAGGGGAGAACTTGTCATGAAAAACAAAGTGATACTTGTCAGTTCCAATCAATTGGGTAAAGGCGATGAAGCTTTAGGTGAAGGTGTCCTAGAAACTTTTTTTACCATTCTAAAGCAACGAGAAGATAAGCCAGAGGCAATTTTCCTGATGAATACAGGGGTTTACACGTTAACGGAAGAATCACTCGTATCTGTCCACTTAAAAGAAATTCATGAAGCTGGTGTTCCTGTATATGCTTGTAAAACATGTGTGGACCACTATGAGGTGGAAAAACAGCTCATAAGCGGAGAAATCAGCGGGATGGGCCATTTTATTGACCTGGCATCTAAACATGAAGTATTGACAATTGCTTAATAATGGATGACAGGACCTTTGATGGATGGAGACATGAAATAAGACATCTTGGGAACGATAAAAGGGAGATAGTTTCATCTCATTTTACGGTACGTCTTAGAATTTACTGATCTGACTATAGGAGGTAATCGTATGGGACAGAATCATCAATTCAGACCGGGTCAAAAAGCGCCCAATAACGGCATTTATTTAGAAATAGGTGAGACCGGTAGCGGAGTCAAAAATCCTCAGAAGGTAAACCTAAAAGCCGGGGACACTTTTCCCGAAACTTCCAACCACAATCGCCTATGGGCGAAAAAGCGCCGTCCGTAACTATTAAGTCATCCTCTTTATGAGAGGGTGGCTTTTTTGGATATTAAATGAGGAAACCTTTAGATGGATTGATACGTAGAAAATAATATAAAGGAGTGATCTCAAATATGAACATCAACCAAATGACCACCAAGCTCCAAGAAGCCGTTGTGATGGCCAAGAGTGTTGCTGAAAAGATGAATCATCAGCAAATTGAACATGAGCATCTTCTTCTTGCATTGCTTCAACAATATGAGGGGCTTACAGAAAGAGTCCTGAAAAAGATAAAAGTAGATACTCAGGCACTTCAATCCGGTTTAAATAATCTCCTGAAATCAAAGCCTGAAGTAAGCGGCGCAACTAGCGATGCCTATATAAGCAATTCACTGAACCAAACTTTCAAAAAAGCCGATGAATGGAAAACAGAATGGGAGGATGATTATTTATCCATTGAACATATACTGCTTGCCTTATTTCATAACACCACGACACATGCATTGAAAAAAATAAGCAACACCCATAACATTACGGAAGAAAGGCTAAAGGCGGCTATTCAAGAAATAAGGGGGAACCAACGAGTGACTTCCAAAGAACCGGAATCTACATATGAGGCTTTGAAAAAATATGGTAGAGATTTAATAGAAGAGGTGAAAAGCGGCAAGCTTGATCCGGTAATTGGACGTGATCAAGAAATTCGAAGGGTTATCAGGATCCTTTCAAGAAAAACAAAAAACAACCCTGTTCTTATCGGGGAACCTGGTGTCGGAAAAACCGCCATTGTTGAAGGGCTAGCGCAACGTATTGTAAGAAAGGACGTTCCAGATGGCTTAAAGGATAAAACTATTTTTTCACTCGACTTAAGCTCACTAGTAGCCGGTGCAAAATATAGAGGAGAGTTTGAAGAACGTCTAAAAGCAGTGTTGCAGGAAATAAAGAAAAGCGACGGGCAGATTCTGCTTTTCATTGATGAACTGCACACGATTGTCGGAGCGGGTAAGACAGAAGGTTCTATGGACGCGGGCAATATGCTCAAACCGATGCTTGCACGCGGTGAATTGCACTGTATAGGTGCTACAACACTGAATGAACATAGACAGTACATTGAAAAAGATCCGGCGTTAGAGCGCCGTTTTCAACAGGTGCTTGTCCAAGAACCTACCGTAGAAGATACCATCTCTATTTTACGTGGGCTAAAGGAACGTTTTGAAATACATCATGGTGTGAATATCCACGACCGCGCGATCGTTTCAGCGGCGGTCCTATCAAACCGCTACATCTCTGAACGCTTTTTACCAGATAAGGCAATTGACCTGGTCGATGAAGCTTGTGCGATGATTCGGACCGAGATTGACTCCATGCCATCAGAACTTGATGAAGTGACGAGGAGGGTAATGCAACTGGAAATCGAGGAGGCCGCATTAAAGAAAGAGAAGGATCAGGCAAGTAAGGAAAGATTAATGCAACTTCAGCAGGAATTAGCCAACCTTAAAGAAAAAGCCTCAGCCATGAAAGCTCAGTGGCAGCTGGAGAAAGATGATATTCAGCTGGTCAGAGTTAAACGAGAGGAATTGGAGAAATCCAAGCGAGATCTGGAAACAGCTGAAAATAATTATGATCTGAACAAGGCGGCAGAACTAAGGCACGGGAAAATACCGAGTCTGGAAAAAGAGCTGTTGCAACTAGAGGAAAAAGCCAAACAGAAGAAAGATTCAAACCAACTTCTCAGAGAAGAAGTAACAGAAGAGGAGATAGCTGGGATTGTGGCAAAATGGACGGGCATACCTGTTACAAAGCTTGTGGAAGGAGAAAGGGAGAAACTCTTGAAACTAGAGGAAATTCTCCATGAACGAGTTGTTGGTCAGGAAGAAGCCGTTCAGTTGGTATCTGAAGCAGTCATTCGTGCAAGAGCAGGAATCAAAGATCCAAACCGTCCAATCGGCTCTTTCATTTTCCTGGGTCCTACAGGTGTAGGGAAAACAGAGCTTGCCAGAGCACTTGCACAGTCACTTTTTGATAGTGAAGAACAAATCATCCGCATTGATATGTCAGAGTATATGGAAAAACATGCGGTATCAAGGCTGATTGGAGCTCCTCCTGGCTATGTTGGCTATGAAGAGGGGGGGCAATTGACAGAAGCGGTGAGAAGGAAACCTTATTCTGTCATTTTACTGGATGAAGTGGAAAAAGCGCATCCAGAAGTGTTCAATATTCTTCTTCAAATGTTAGATGACGGAAGAATTACAGATTCACAAGGAAAAACCGTCGACTTTAAAAATACGGTTATTATCATGACTTCAAATATCGGCTCCCAAACTTTATTGGAACATGCAGGGGACATGCTGACGGAGGACATGAAGCAAAAAGTGATTCAGCAATTAAGAAGTCATTTTAGACCTGAATTATTGAATCGAATAGACGATACCGTCATCTTTTCTCCATTGTCCAAAAACGAAATGGGATTGATAGTGGAAAAAATGATTCGGGATTTACAAAGACGCCTGGAGGACAAGCATTTGTCATTAAGACTATCTGAAGAGGCAAAACGATACATCGCAGACAGTGCCTACGATCCAGCGTTCGGAGCCAGGCCGTTAAAGAGATTTATTCAAAAACATATCGAAACTCTTATTGCAAAAGAAATAATTAAAGGGAGCATCCAAGATTTTCAAGAAATATTTATTGAAGTAGAAGAAGGAAAACTCATTATCAGTGACAAATAATAATAAGTACAAAAAAAGAACTTGTCTCTGGGAGCAAGTTCTTTTTTTACAAATATTAGTGCTTTTCTACCGGATCGTTTGGTAGCGCTTCCCCGATCAGCATGACTAATACAGCGAAAACGACCGCTATGATTGAAGCTAATACGTAGTTATATGTATCACCCTGCATGTTAGCAACAACATAAGAAACCATGTTTATAAGAAGAAGTGACCAAAAAATAGTCCAAAATGCGCGCATTGTGACTCCCCCTCCATTCATTTTTTCAAAACTCATTCAGAGGATATTTTACCACAAACGCAACATATAATAAATGTAAATATGTTTAACTTAGTCGAAAAAGGGGTTGTTAAATGGTGAATAGTAATGAAAAGCTTCTTGAATTGAAATTGTTGTTGGATCAAGAGGGGAGTAATTTAACGGAGCTTGGCCAGCGTACTTTGGATAATCTGAGAGAAGAGCTTCAATATGATGAAGTGGGAAGGGATTAGGTTTTGACGCCTTCCTTTTTCTTTTTTTAAGAAGCAAGTTTCGGGTAAAAATTATGGAAAAGTGGCCTTTTGACTCTGTCATAACAGAACTTTTCTACATAGCATACGATATATGAGTTTGTGAAATGGGGGAAATGAGTGAGATGAGCTTAAATCAACGCTTTTTTCAAATGGGCGGTCAATGGAATGCCGTACATGTGCCAGAAAAACCGAATGGTTTCGGCTGTCTTATCATTGGAGATGCCAACCATTTCGTTGATGAAAATAATAGCCTGTGGGTGCAGCATATCGGGCGAAATAAAATAGTAGAAGAAATACTGAAATGTGGATATACACTGTTTTATTCCAACCTGCATGGAGCTCACTGGGGCAGCGGCCAATCTGTACTTTTGGCCAAACAACTTTATCATATCATCATGAAACAGGAAATCTTGAATAATAAGATCCATATTATCGCAGAAGGGATGGGGGCGTTGACGGCCTTGCAGCTGATGGAGGAGTTAAAAGGACAAATTCGATCTGTTGCCTTCATCAACCCTTGCATGGACTTACATGCACAACTTGCACAGGAGAAAGACAGAAAGTTCTTCTATAAGAAGGTCAAAAATGAAATCGCAAAGGCATATAATGTGCCGGTAAAAGAACTGGAAGCATTTCACGGCATACCGAATCTTTGCCAGTTTCAAGAAAGCTCCATACCGGTGAAAATTTGGCAGACCACCACAAACTTTACGTTCGACCCTAATCTTCATTGCAAAAGATACGAAGAGTTGCGGTCGAAGAATCAGTCACCGATTACAGTTGCTTATCACCTCGTAGAAAAACGCTATTCCTACGGTCCATCCATATGCCAGTTCTTTAAAAAATATGAACAAGAACTATAAAAAGTCCCATTCCGCACACTTGGAATAGGGACTATAATTTTGTTTTTTTGCATAAGGATACAATATCAATGAAGATGGGTGGAATAATAAAATGATGAAAAATGCAGTGGTTATTGGAGCCACCACACAAGTTGGTTTCGCCCTTTGTCAATATCTGATTACGAAAGAAGTAGAAGTGACAGGGATAATATGGTCGGAGAAAATGGATGAGAGATCAGAAGAGATGTTAATGGGAATTGGACGAAATGCATTCTTTTATTATCAGAGTCGCCGTTCATTAAACCAACACATGGATGTGGTGTTTTATTTTCTAGACGGGGTAGATCAATTAGATGCCAACGAACAAAGGCGCTATATGGAATTAGCCGAAAACGCGAAGAAAATCGTCTTTATCTCTTCTTATCGCAAAATGTCGTTGAATAGTGAATTTAGACAACAGGTTATGAGAAAGGTGAATGATAGGACAGAGAACTCATGCTATACGATTTACTTGCCAATGATATATGGTCCATGGCAGCAAGAAGAGGAAGCAGTTCATAAAAGATTAATGGAAGAACTAGTACAAAATGAATCTGTACCTCTAGCAGTCAAAGATCAAGATGTCCTGTTTGTTGAGGATGTGGCAGAAGCTATCTATCACTATATTACCCGAGATGAAAAGGAGGAAGAGGTCCTTTTTCAAAATGATAACCCACAAGCAATGGAAGAATTGATGAGGGAACTAAACCTTACCTTTTTAACTTCAGTTGAACCGGAAGAAGTACAAAAATTAACAACGATCAAAGTGCAGCAGCGCCGTACGGTTAAAGAAGGCATAGAAGCACAAAAAGAACAGATGCATCAGAAATTAAAGATGAAATAATAGAGCCTGGCCCCTCTTTTTAAAACGCTTTAACAGAATATTAACTTTTCCTTTAACTCCAAAGCATGTACAATATAAAAGGAAGATTAAGAAACAGACTCAGAGGGGCAATCCTTATAGGCACTAGGGGGTGGTACATACATGAAAAAATCAATGGTATTCATACTATTCATACTTTTATTAACGGCATGTGGACAAACTACTCCTGAGAGTGGAGATCAAAAAGTCGGTTTGTTGGTCCCAGATACAATAAGTGATCAGGTTTGGGGAACAAAGGGCTATAAAGGGCTGTTGCGGATTCAAACGAAATATGACCTGGATGTATATTATAAAGAAGGCATACATACTGATTCAGCGATTAGAGAAGCGGTAAAAGAGTTTCATAAAGACGGTGTAACCTTGGTGTTCGGGCATGGTAGCGAATATGCACAAACATTCGATCAGATTTCTTCAGATTATCCCGAAATACATTTTGTGTGTTTTAATTCCCAAGTGCAGGGTGACAATGTCACAAGCTTAAATTTTGAAGCAAATGCCATGGGCTTTTTTGGCGGAATGGTAGCTGGTCATATGACAAAAACCAATACGATTGGTATTATTGCTGCGTTTGAATGGCAACCTGAAGTGGACGGATTCTTTGAAGGTGTCTTGCATGAAAATCCTGATGCAAAGGTTTTAATAAGGTACACCCAAGACTGGAATGACCCTGATAAGGCATTGGAAGTGCTTGATGATATGGTTGAACAAGAGGTGGATGTGGTGTATCCTGCAGGTGATGGATTTAATGTGCCTGTTATTAATAGTCTAAAGGAACAGGGTTTGTATGCGGTAGGATTTGTCTCAGATCAGTCAGATTTAGGGGAGAACACTGTACTAACCAGTACCATTCAGCATGTTCCTGCATTGTATGAATTGGTGGCAAGTCGTTTCTTTGCAGGAGAATTGAAATCTGGCAACCTTTCCTTTGATTTTAAAGATGATGTCATTTCTCTTGGCACCTTCAGTCCGCTTGTAAGTGAGGAATACCAGGCTAGTATTAAACAACAAATCGAGGATTATAAAACTACGGGCTTATTGCCAAACGAAAAATAGAAAGTAGGTACAAAAATGGAACAAGATAGAACAATGCAGTATATGGCTATAGCAATGAAATATTTACCGGAAGCAAAACAAATGCTGGATGAAACAGGTTTGGAACTACAGCCTCAACATATCCAACCGCTTGTCTCTTTACTGACAAAAGTGATGGATGAAGCATATGAGCTTGGGAAACAAAATGCTTTAGATATGGAATGAAAAATGGGACTATCCAGGGGAGATTTGCTGGATAGTCCTTTTTGCCTAAGCCAAAATTATTTCTTGAAGTAATCCAGGATTGGAGAAAATTCCTTTATCATTGGCTTCAATTTATTGACGGAATCCATAATGGAGTCTACTTGCTCCATAAGCGCGTAGTAATCTACCCCAGCCTTATTATCAGAAGGACTCTCCGTTTTATTTTCAGCAGTTTGTCGTCTAGGCGGAATTCCAAACATCATTCTAGTAAAAGGGTCGACTTCTATTTCACTGTCCACGTTTTTTTGTTCATCACTCATGATTTTCACCTCACCTAATCAGCATTTATCCCCCTCTGAAACTATAGTATGCCGTCTAAATAAATTGGGATAGGCATTGGTCCAAAAGCTTAACCCACGAGCAAAATAGGCATTTATGTATTGTCATTCCGAATAGAATGCGTTAAAATTAGTACCAAGTCATAATAATTGATATTAAAAAAGGTTCCTAGCTGGTGATTGAAGCAAAGGGCGAAGACTCCAGCGGGAAAGTAGCGGCAATGTTGAGACCCGCAAGCGTTGTGAGGAGGCTCAAGGTCGCCCCGCGGAAAGCGAAGCCATTTGCGGAAATCAATAGCGGTGCTTTATAGAATCTTATTTTTAAAAGTCCAATAAGAGAGTTAGGTGTTATATCGGTGAATGCAGGGATACTAGGAATCGGAAGATATGTACCTGAAAAAATATTAACCAATGCAGAATTAGAACAAATGGTCGATACAACAGATGAATGGATAAAAACAAGAACAGGCATAGAAGAACGAAGAATCGCAACAGACGATGTAGATACATCTCATATGGCATACTTTGCCGCAGAAAAAGCCTTGAAAGATGCGGGAATCACGGCAGAAGAGCTGGACATGATCATCGTCGCTACAGTAACGCCTGATAATCCTTTTCCAAGTGTTGCTTGTATGATTCAAGAACGACTTGGTGCGAAAAAAGCATGCGCCTTCGATATGAGTGCGGCCTGTGCCGGATTTATGTACGGTATCATCACAGCTAAACAATTTGTGGAAGCAGGCACATATAAGCATGTTCTAGTAGTCGGGGTAGAGAAACTCTCCAAGATTGTAGACTGGGAAGACCGCAACACAGCTGTATTGTTCGGTGACGGAGCTGGAGCTACCATAATCGGTCCGGTTTCAGAAGGGAGAGGGATTCTATCCTTTGAACTTGGTGCAGACGGAACGGGAGCGAAACATTTGTATCAAGATGAAACCATTGTGATGAATGGGCGCGAAGTATTTAAATTTGCAGTTCGCCAAATGGGAGAATCTGCGGTAAATGTATTAGATAAAGCCGGCTTGTCAAAAGAAGACGTAGATTTCCTTATCCCACATCAGGCCAACATCCGAATCATGGAGGCTGCAAGGGAAAGGCTTGGGCTTCCTATAGAGAAAATGTCCATGACCGTGCAGAAATATGGAAACACATCCGCTGCATCAATCCCTATTTCCATAGTGGAAGAAATAGAAAACGGAAATATACAGGACGATGATTTAGTCGTTATGGTAGGATTTGGAGGAGGATTAACATGGGGAGCAATCGCCATCAGATGGGGAAGATAATAAATAATAATTGGATACAACGGTGGAAGGAGCAGGACAATCATGCAAATGCCTAAAAAAAGAGTAGTAGTTACTGGTTTAGGAGCGGTGACTCCAATTGGTTTAAATGTAAATGAGACTTGGGAAAATGCCATCAACGGAGTATCAGGTGTTGGACCGCTTACTAGAGTGGACAGTGAAAAGTTTCCGGCAAAAGTTGCAGCGGAGATTACTAATTTCAATGCTGAAGACTTTATGGATAAGAAAGAAGCCAGAAGAATGGACCGCTTTACCCAATATGCCATCGCAGCTTCTTTCATGGCGGTAAAAGATGCAAATTTGGATATTACAGATGAAATAGCTCCTAGAGTGGGTGTTTGGGTAGGTTCCGGAATTGGTGGAATGGAAACATTTGAACAACAGTATAAAACCTTTTTGGAAAAAGGAGCACGTCGTGTAAGTCCATTTTTCGTACCGATGATGATTCCTGATATGGCGACAGGACAAATCAGTATCGCATTGGGGGCAAAAGGCGTTAATTCTTGTACGGTTACAGCCTGTGCAACGGGTACAAACTCTATTGGAGATGCATTTAAAGTTATCCAGCGCGGGGATGCGGATGTTATGATTTCTGGCGGTACTGAGGCACCGTTGACGGAAATGTCTTTTGCAGGATTCAGTTCAGCAAAAGCATTATCCATGAATCCTGATCCGAAAACGGCCAGCAGACCATTCGATGCAAATCGTGACGGCTTTGTCATGGGTGAAGGGGCAGGGATTGTCGTGTTGGAAGAACTTGACCATGCCTTGGCGCGCGGCGCTCGCATTTATGCTGAGATTGTCGGCTACGGTGCAACTGGTGATGCCCATCATATCACCGCACCTGCTCCCGGAGGAGAGGGCGGAGTACGCGCGATGAGAATGGCCATTGCAGATGCCGGCCTTCAACCAGGTGATATCGACTATATTAACGCCCATGGAACAAGCACAGAATATAATGACAAATTTGAAACACTTGCCATTAAAGAAGTGCTTGGTGGACATGCCAAAGATGTTGCGATCAGCTCAACTAAATCGATGACAGGCCACTTGCTAGGAGCGGCAGGCGGGGTAGAAGCGATCTTCACTATTAAGGCCATCGAAAATGCGGTGATTCCGCCAACCATCAATCTCGATACACCAGATCCTGAATGTGACCTTGACTATGTTCCTAACGAAGCTAGGCACAAAGAGGTTAAAGCCGCAATGAGCAACTCACTTGGATTTGGCGGCCATAATGCAACGATCGTGTTTAAGAAGTACGAATAATTTTTCCAAGCCGTATGGAGTGATTTTATGCTTCTTGCGGCTTTTTTTGGGGTATATCTGGGTTTCAAAGTCGTTTTAAAATTATGAAGCTTGTTGGAGATGTCTTTATGGAGGTGTTAAGAGCTGTTAGAGTGAAGACTCTGGTAGCCTGAGGTCTTTACAAGGCGTATAAGGACGTGCTGGAGTAAATATTCCGCATACAGAGGTCTTTATCCATTTTCAAATAGTAACAAAATCCTAAATCCAACACTACTCCAGCCATCTTCCAATTTGCACACCTCACCAATACCACTTCCTCATCATACAATGACATCAAAAAGCAAAGAAAAGGGCTGTAGAACATGAGTATTATTCATACGGATAGATGGCTAGAAGAGGACTATCACCAGCCATTGAACATTTCCAAGAAATTGCTGAAGTACTTTGAGGACGTAACTGCAGCGGAACTATATGATTATCTCATCATGCATGGGATGTACCGACCAGTAAGGGATGGAAAAGGGACTGTTGAAAAACTGAAGACACTGGATTGCTGGAATATTGTCCTGGTAGAATGGAAGCGTTTAAAGAAACTCTGGAATGGCCCGGATATTCCTATATTTATCTTTCCATCTGACAAATACAATAACCAGATTAAAAGAGACTTCAAAGGGAAAGCGGGAGTAGCTTTCAAAGATAAGCTGTTTCTATTCCTACCGGAAGATATTGAGATCAATGAAATGAAGGCGTTGTTGACTCATGAGTATAACCATATATGTGTTCTATCTAAAAATAAAAGGAAAGACGACGAATATACACTCTTAGATTCCGTGTTAATAGAAGGACTTGCGGAAAGCGCAGTAAAAAGCTTGGTTGGAGGGGAACATACCTCAAGCTGGACATCATATTACACAGATAAGGAGCTAGAGAATTTCTTAACGAAATATATAATACCCAATAAAGATGTGAAAAAAAGCGAGAAAGATCATATGAAGCTGCTTTATGGAAAGGGATTTTATCCAAAAATGCTCGGTTATTGTGTTGGGTATTATCTCATTCAAAAATTGCTAAAAGAGAAAAAAGTCAGCTACCCCTCATTAATGACAAAGAGCCTTTCAGAGTTAACAAAGCTATCATTTGAATAATTCTTTGAGGAATAGGAAAAAAATCACAAAAAAACAAAAAAACTAGCAAAAAAAGCTAGTTTTTTTGTTTTTTTTTGTATATAATCAGTTTTTGTAGAAGATTGCTACAAGTTTTAATTAAAAAAATTTTTAGTTTATTTTCAAAATAAGCTTGAACTTGTAACGGAATTGTAATAATATACAAACAGACGATAATTATTTTCCGATAATTTAGTTTTTACAGTAAATTTTGAGTAAAAAGACTGAAAATTTCGTAATAAACAGCATGGAAAATCTATAATGGCAATCTTTAAATAGATTAATAGCTAGTAGTTTTGTAAATTTGTAATATAAAGATTAAAAATTAATTAAATTTTTATAAAACTTTACATTACATATTTAGACATCATACAGACCATGCATCGAAAGAAAAAAGGATGGTGAAGGCTAAATGTCAGCTTTATTGGAAGTGAGAAACCTAAAGACTCACTTTTTTAGAAAAAAGCAAGCTATTCCAGCGGTAGATGGTGTAGATATCTCCATTAAAAAAGGAGAGACTGTAGCACTTGTTGGAGAATCGGGATCTGGTAAATCTATTACTTCCCTATCAATCATGGGTCTTGTACCTAGCCCAGGAGGGAAAATCGTTGATGGAGAAATTCTATTCGACGGACAGGATCTTGTGAAACTGACAGAAAACCAGTTATGTAAAGTTCGTGGAAATGATATTTCCATGATCTTTCAGGAACCGATGACATCATTGAATCCGGTCTTAACAATTGGTGAGCAAATTACCGAAGTATTAATTCTTCATCAAAAAATGAGCAAAACAGCTGCAATGAAGAAAGCAATTGAAATGTTAGAAGTTGTAGGATTTTCAAGAGCTGCTGAAATTGTAAATGATTATCCTCACCGTCTTTCAGGCGGGATGAGACAAAGGGTAATGATCGCGATGGCGATGAGCTGTAATCCAAAGTTATTGATTGCAGATGAGCCTACGACAGCGTTAGACGTGACTATTCAAGCTCAAATTCTAGATTTAATGAAAGACCTTAGCCATAAATTTGACACTTCCATCTTGTTAATTACACATGACTTAGGGGTTGTATCAGAAATTGCTGATAGAGTAGTAGTTATGTATTGTGGTCAAGTTGTAGAAGAGGCATCAGTGGATGATCTGTTTGATGAGCCGCTTCATCCTTATACAAACGGTTTAATGGGGTCCATACCTGATATTGAAGGAGATATTTCTCGTCTTCAATCAATCGAAGGAAATGTACCGCCGCCAACCAATTTACCACAGGGATGTCGTTTTGCCCCGCGCTGTCCAAAAGCATTCGATCGTTGTCATAGCGAAGTTCCGGAATTGCTTAAGCAAAACGGAAACCGTTCCGTTCGATGCTTCTTATATGAAGGCGAGGAGGCGAAATAATGACTGCAACCGAGATTAAATCAGAAAAGACTTTAGCGGAAACAAGTTCTGACAACATCCTTGAAGTAAGAGGGTTGAAGAAGTATTTCCCTATTAAAGCAGGATTATTACAAAGACATGTAGGAGATGTAAAAGCGGTAGATGACCTAAACTTTTACATAAAAAAAGGTGAAACATTAGGCCTTGTAGGGGAGTCTGGATGTGGAAAATCCACAACTGGAAGAACCATTATCCGACTTTACGAGCCTACAGAAGGAAACATCATCTTCAAGGGAAGGGATATTGCAACTATGAGTGAAAGCGAACTGAGAAAGACGGTTCGTAAAGACATTCAAATGGTCTTCCAAGACCCGTTTGCTACTCTTAACCCAAGAAAAACATTAAGATCCATCCTGAAAGAACCATATAACACCCACAACTTGTTCACTAGAAAAGAGCGAGAAGAAAAGGTGCAGGAATTGCTCGCGAAGGTAGGATTAGATCCAAGTTTTATCAACCGTTACCCACATGAGTTCTCCGGAGGACAGCGTCAACGTATTGGAATTGCAAGAGCACTTGCGCTAAACCCTGAATTGATTATTGCTGATGAAGCGGTATCTGCGCTTGATGTATCCATACAAGCCCAAATCATTAACCTTATGCAAGACCTTCAGAAAGAAATGGGACTTTCTTATATCTTCATCTCGCATGATTTAAGTGTAGTTCGTCATATTAGTGACAGGGTCGGCGTAATGTATTTAGGGCGGATGATGGAACTAGCTACCAAGCAAGATTTATATAGTGAACCGTTGCATCCTTATACTCAAGCATTATTATCAGCTGTACCTTCTACTCGCCGCAAGGGCCAAGTGAAAAGAGAACGCATCGTTCTGAAGGGGGAATTGCCAAGTCCGGCTAACCCGCCAACAGGATGTGTGTTCCATACACGTTGCCCAGCAGCAATGGATGTATGTAAGCAACTTGTTCCTCAATTCAAAGAGGTTAAACCAGATCATTTTGTTGCTTGTCACCTATACGAATAGGTGGCAAGTACATAAAATATATACCCTTTGAAAGGGGGAGATAGTCCAACAGTTAACCTTCTTTACCTTTCATTTTCAGAACATTAAAATTATTTAGGGGGAGTAAACGTGAAGCAAAAATCATTACTACTTATCGTGTTAACGTTAGTATTGTCCGTGTTCCTTGCTGCTTGTAGCGGATCGAACAATGCTGGAACAAACACTAACAACACAAACACTACAAACAATGAAACAACTGGTAACAACGAAGAAACAGAAGAAGAAGAAGCTACAAATGAGCCTGTACAAGGTGGAGATCTTGTAATCGGTTCTACTGGTAGCCCTACAATGTTCAACCCGTTATACTCTGCAGATACTGCTAGTTCTGCAATTGAAGGTTTCATTTTTGACGGATTATTAACTAGTGATACTGCGTTTGAAACTCAATTAAACATGGCTGAAAGCTGGGATATTTCTGAAGATGACCTAGTTCATACATTGAAAATCAAAGAAGGAATCAAGTTCCACGATGGTGAAACTCTAGATGCTGATGACGTTGTCTTCACTCTTAGCATTCCTTTAAGCGAAGATTATGATGGTCCTCGTGCAGGTTACTTCGAGAAAATCGCGTCTGTTGAAAAAGTTGACGATTTAACAGTAAAAGTAACTCTTAGCGCTGTAGATCCAACAATCCACATCGCATTAGGTTACCCAATCCTACCTCAACATATTTTAGGTGAGGTTCCAATTGCTGAACTTGGTGAGTACACTGAATTCAACACAAAAGCGCCAATCGGAGCAGGTCCATTCAAATTCGAAACTTGGGAAGATGGACAATTTGTTAAAGTTGTAGCTAATGATGACTACTGGGATGGCCGTCCATACTTAGATTCTTTAACTTACCGTATTATTCCTGATGCGGATGCATTAATGACTGCTTTAGCTGCTGGTGATATCCATTACTACACTGTTCCTTCAACTGATATTGCAACAGTTCAAGAATGGGAAGCAAACGGAGACCTTAAAATCGAGTCTGGTTTAGCATTGTCTTACACTTACTTAGGATACAACCTACGTAACCCATTATTCCAAGATGTAAAAGTACGTCAAGCACTTACTCACGCACTTGACCGTGAGCTTATCGTTGAGTCTGTAATGAACGGTGACGGTGAAGTTGCTGATGTTCCTGAGTCTCCACTTAGCTGGGCTTATGACGAAGATGTTCCACGTTTTGAGTACGATGTAGAAAAAGCAAAAGCAATGCTTGAAGAAGCTGGATGGACTCCAGGTGCTGACGGAACTCTTGAAAAAGACGGTCAGAAATTTGAATTCACTCTTAAAACAAACCAAGGTAACAAAGTTCGTGAAGATATCGCTGTAGTAGTTCAAGAACAGTTCGCTGAGCTTGGAATCAAAGTTACTCCAGATATCATGGAATGGTCTGCATTCTTGGCTGACATCGATCCTCCAAAATGGAACTTCGATGCTATCATCTTAGGATGGGCTCTTTCAACAGATCCAGATCCAAGTGGAATCTTCCACTCTAAAGAAATCGAAGAAGGTTTGAACTTCGTTGGTTGGTCTAACCCAGAAGCTGATAAGCTAATGGACGAAGCTAACCTAACTATGGATCGTGACGAGCGTGCAGCTAAGATCCAAGCAATCAACAAAATCATTGCTGAAGAGCAACCATATACTTTCTTGTACTATCCAAATGCACACCGTGCAATGCCTACTAACCTAGAAGGCTTTGAGTTCCATGCAAGAATGGAATTCTATAACATCAACAAATGGTGGTTAAACACATCTAACTAATTTAACCCCGATTAAAGGTTGAAAAGAGGGGAGGGGAGTTTCCCTTCCTTCTTTTTTACTGAAATGAATTACTTTGACACTATTTCCACGGAACGGAGACATACAGTTTGTATTGGACAAGCTTGTATTTCTTTTAAACTTGAACACTTTACTGTGCAACGTCGCAAAATGTACAGTATTAAAATAAAAAAATCACGTTTACTTCAACCTTCCTAAAGTAAAGACAGAAAAGGAGAATCAGCTATGATCTCATATATCATCCGCCGTTGTTTAATGGCGATTCCCCTATTATTCGGTATTACAGTATTATCCTTTGCTATTATCCAAATGGCACCAGGTGGTCCTACCTCTCTTATGATGGATCCGAATATTAGTAAAGAAGATATGAAAAAGTATGAAGAACGATACGGGTTAAATGATCCTATACACGAGCAATATTTTACATGGGTATCAAACATGGCGACAGGGGATTTTGGTGAGTCATTAATACGCCGTGGAGTGCCAGTTAGTGAAATGATTATGAATCGTCTGCCTAATACATTATTATTAATGATTGTTTCAACTGTATTGGCAGTCATTGTAGCAATTCCATTTGGAGTTATCTCAGCCAGAAAGCAATATTCATTAACTGATTACACGGTTACGATTACGTCCTTCCTTGGACTTGCAACACCTAACTTCTGGATCGGTTTAGTACTCATCATGGTATTTGCAGTTCAACTGCAATGGCTGCCAACCGGTGGTGTAGCTACCTTAAATGCTGAATTTAGTATCCTGGATCGAATACATCACTTGATATTGCCGGCTTTCGTATTAGCTACTGCCGATATGGCAGGTCTAACAAGATACACACGTTCTAGTATGCTTGAAGTCTTAAAGCAAGACTATATGCGTACAGCAAGAGCAAAGGGATTAAGAGAAAATAAAGTAACGTATAAACATGGTTTACGTAATGGATTAATTCCAGTTATTACGATATTTGGTTTAATGCTACCCGGTTTCATTGGGGGATCGGTTATTGTTGAAAAGATTTTTGCTTGGCCTGGAATTGGATTGTTATTCTTTGATTCTGCCTTCCAGCGGGACTATCCGGTTATCATGGCACTAACAGTTATCTCTGCGGTCTTTGTAGTTATCGGAAATTTAATTGCCGATATTCTATATGCAATTTTTGACCCGAGAATTGAGTACTAGAAGGGGGATCATCGATGCAAACTCAACCATCAACTCAACCAACTAATCAATCGTTAAACCCCAATATCAAGAGAAAACCAGATACCTTAACAAAAATAACGATCAATAAATTCATGAAGAATAAACTAGCTGTCATCGGTGCTGTGCTTCTATTCATAATCATTACGTTAGCACTATTTGCACCGCTTATTGCTCAGTTTGAACCACAAAAGCAGAGCTTATTGAACAAATTGCAAACTCCAGGTGGAGAACATTGGCTTGGAACGGACAGATATGGTCGTGATGTATTTGCCCGTATTCTATATGGCGCACGAGTATCACTACTAGTTGGATTTGCTTCTGTAGCAGGTTCCATAACAATTGGAACAGTTATTGGTGCGGTTGCCGGTTACTTCGGCGGGAAAATCGATGCAGTTCTAATGCGTATTGTAGACGTTATCATTTCCATTCCAACTATTTTCTTGCTAATCACATTGGTTACAATCTTCCAACCAGGTGTGGACAAGCTAATCTTGATTTTCGCCTTAACAGGATGGACGTTCACAGCACGTCTTGTACGTGGAGAATTTTTATCCCTTCGTACTCGTGAGTTCGTTCTTGCTTCCAAAACAATTGGAACAAGAAGCCATACTATTATATTCTCACATATCCTTCCAAATGCGATGGGTCCAATCATCGTATCAGCAACACTCGGGGTAGGGGGAGTTATCTTGGCAGAATCCGCATTAAGTTACTTAGGCTTAGGTATTCAACCGCCAACACCAAGTTGGGGGAACATGCTGCAAGATGCACAAAACTTTACTATCATGTTAAAACATTGGTGGTATCCGCTATTTCCTGGATTAATGATTTTAATAACAGTGTTAAGTTTCAACTTTGTTGGAGACGGATTACGTGATGCACTTGATCCAAAAACACTTGACTAGAAAAGCTGAGAGCCGATCTCGGCTTTTCTTTTTGTCTATTTTAAAAAGAACTTATCATTATTTTGTTGGCATGTCATAAAATGATAATAATAGTTTGGACAAGGAGACTTTAAAATGCTCATAAATAGTAAATTTTTTGTGAGAGATGGCTAATGGTCAGGGGGATTCTTTTTGTCACTGGGTTTGGAATCTCGGTTGTTGGCGGAATCAGTACGGTTGCATACTTGAATTTTTTTGCAACAGGATTAAGCTTAATGGAATTTTTCTTTTTCCTGATTACTAGGCCAGAATGCTATCTTTTACCTATTGGAATGATACTGGTTGCCGTGAGCATCTACTTATCTGGCAACCCAAATCAGTCTTTTCGGGACAAAGAGTAGACTTGTGGAAAATTAATTGGGCATTTTGGAATAATTATGCACTTCACTGTTCATACTGTTGGATAAATAAAAGAGTAGATGTGAAGTGAGGGGTTACGATATGTTATATCTTCATGACGTATGGGTAAATTGGTTTGAAGGAGAAGAAAACGGTTATAATGTTTGTCATTTTCATGAGTGGAGGAAGGACGATAGTGTAGAGTTATTGGACCAAGTTCCTCTATTGAAAGTAGATTCAGTTTTGTTTCACTATATTGAAAACGACCTCCAAGAGCTGCCTTCCTCTTTGCTAGAAGATATTTTCCAAAAAAGCTATATTCGAAAAAACCATGAGAGAATTCAATTGGACTACTGCTTTGTCGTTACTGATGGACAGGGAATACTTGCTGTAGATACTATCGGTTATAATATTCCAATTCGCAAAAGTAGATTGATCCCAAGGCAGGAGCAATTAGTATATGATATGGTGGAGAACCATGATATTGAAAAGTATACTTTTTCACCGGCAAGTAAATCGGCAAAAGACTATCATATTTTATCCCCATCGCCAGATATCATGAACGGTTTGACAAGAAAAGAAAGACAGTTGAAGCAACTTCTTTTCATGGCTTTGGATCAACTAAGGTCCACTTGCAATGTGGCAGAAATCAGGTATTGGTATACGGAATGGAATCCTATTCATTACCGGGAAATTCAGTCGATGAATTTTGAGGAAGTGTGGTCTCAGCTGCTTGAGGAGACAAGGGAAGGTTGGTCTGAAAAACATCAGACTTTTTGTGAGCATCTGGTAAAAGGTCAGCCATTTTTTGAGAAGCTGTGGGAGTTGGAGCAGCATCCGAAAGTTAATTAATTGTCGAATATTTCCGAGGAAAGAAAAAGCTGTCAGAGTTGATCTGACAGCTTTTTTCATTTGGAATTATCGGCGTTTGCGGCCTAATCCCATTGCGTTTTCAATTTTTTTAAGTGTTTTCATCGCCACGCGGTTGGCTCGTTCGGCACCTTCATCAAGGATGGCATCAAGTTTGTCTGATTCAATAAGGTCATTATACTTCGTTTGAATAGGTTCAAGTGTTTCGACTACCACTTGGGCAAGGTCACCTTTAAAGTCACCATATCCTTTTCCTTCATATTGAACTTCTAATTCTTCAATCGATTTGTTTGCCAAAATAGAATAGATGGAAAGTAGATTGGAAACGCCAGGTTTATTTTCTTTATCGAAACGAACGATTCCTTCAGAGTCTGTAACAGCACTTTTAATTTTCTTTTCTAGTTGTTTTGGTGTATCCAATAAGGAAATAAAGGACTTCAGATTTGGATCTGATTTACTCATTTTCTTGGTTGGCTCTGTTAATGACATGATTCTGGCCCCGACTTTAGCAATTTTAACTTCTGGAACCGTTAAGATATCACGGTATTTCTTATTGAATCGTTCTGCAAGATCTCTAGTCAACTCAAGATGTTGCTTTTGATCCTCTCCAACAGGTACAACATCTGTGTTATAAAGTAGAATATCGGCAGCCATTAATGGTGGATAAGTAAGTAATCCAGCAGTTACGGCTTCTTTACCTGTTGATTTATCTTTGAATTGCGTCATTCTTTCCAATTCCCCGATATACGCAACGCATTGCATCATCCATCCTAGTTGAGCGTGTGCTGGCACTTCTGATTGGATGAAAAGAGTTGCCTTTTCTGGATCAAGGCCGATTGCCAAGTATAAAGCAGCAAGTTTTCGTATATTCTTGCGAAGCTCCTGTGGATCTTGTTGAACTGTAATTGCGTGCTGATCAACAATACAGAAGTAGCTGTTGTAATCGTTTTGCAATTCGACAAACTGCTTCATGGCCCCGATGTAATTTCCAAGAGTTACATTTCCACTTGGCTGAATTCCCGAAAAAATAGTTTTCATTGTTTCTTCTCCTCTTTTTTATAAATTAGTGATGAATACACAAAAAGGCCCATTCATCCCTATAAAAGGGACGAATGGACCGTGGTACCACCCTTATTATTTCACACAAATTGCAGAAATCACTTAACCTTGTAACGTAAGGATACGTCACAGCCTACTGAATAGTTCAGCCGTGAAGCTCAGAAGTCCATTCCTAAACGTTAGTTGTTTGTTCACACCAACCACAAACTCTCTTAAAAACTAAGCTGTTTAGTACTACTCTTCATCATTGCTTTTATTTGAATAAATATTCTTTTATTATAACCACTTTATTGGTAAATATCAACTATAGTAATAGACAAATAATGAAATCAGCATACCGAGGAACAGCAAAAAGGAAGCAATAAAAACGTGCTGCATGGAAAGAGGCTGTAACAGTTCCGACGGTGGTCTCATTTCATTTCTAATGTCATTTTCTAACTCTTTATCTGGCTGTGTGGAGGCAAAGATTCTTCTGAAACTATAAGTGATTCCATCAAAAAAACCTTTTTGGACAACTAAAATAAATAATGAAACAAAAATAAAAGTACTTGAAACGGTAAAAGATGTGTTGATAAAAGTCAGTAGGGTAATTTTTCCATAATAAATCCAACTTGTGGAGAGTGTAGCAACAAGTAAAATTATGAAAAAAAGGAAGGACCATTTAACAGAAATTTTCATATTTCCTCCTATAAGAATTGAAGTATTTAATAAATGAGATAAAAATGTTCTAAATTGTATTGTAATGAAATGAATAGAATAAGACAAATATAAAGAAACTATAAAAGGAATTACTTGTAAAAAACAAATTGAAATAACAGTGCAACACTTGTAATATTTTTGCAATATTTAGGGTGTCATTCTCGAAAAGTTTATAGGTCTTTCGTACTATTTTTGTAATGATTATGCTTGAAAAATCAGTATTCTGTAAAATAGACGTTAAATTAATGAATGCACAATGTTTAGAAAACTTGTATAATAAAAATCGTTACCTCGAAACACAACAATTTTCGACATTATTTTTAGGGGGTCAAGTAAATGAAAAAGTCAAAATATTTACTTCTTTTAGCGCTTACACTTGTACTTAGTGCTTTCTTAGCTGCATGTGGCGGCGGAAACTCAGCGCAAAACAATGGAGGACAAGGGGATACTCCACCAGCTGGTGAAGGAGAACCAACAGGTCCACAAGTACTTAACGTCGTTGATTCTGCAGAGATTCCAACTATGGATACAGTCCAAGGAACAGATGCAGTGGCATTTAACGTTATGAACAACGTTTTTGAAGGTCTTTACAGACTTGGAGAAAATGATGAAGTAGTAGAAGGTGTTGCGAAAAGTCATGAAGCATCCGAAGACGGACTTACTTACACTTTCACATTACGTGAAGATTCCGTATGGTCTAATGGGGAGCCTGTAACGGCTAACGACTTCGTTTATGCTTGGCAGCGTGCTGTAGATCCTAACTCTGGATCTGAGTATGGTCCATATATGATGAACGGAAAAATCAAAAATGCTACACAAGTTTCTGCTGGGGAATTACCATTAGAAGAGCTTGGTGTTAAAGCACTTGATGAATATACTCTTGAGGTAACACTTGAGCAACCAGTTGCTTATTTTGAATCTTTAATGACGTTCCCGACATTCTTCCCTCAAAATCAAAAGTTCTTGGAAGAACAAGGTGACCAATATGCATTAGAAGCTGATACTTTAATCTACAATGGTCCATTTACTTTAGACAGCTGGGAGCATGAGGTAGGTTGGACTATGAAGAAAAATGCAGACTATTGGGATGCTGAAACGGTAAAACTTGATGAAGTCAATGTAAAAGTCGTTAAAGAGGTTTCTACTGGTGTTAACTTATACACTGCACAACAAATTGATATCTCTCCTGGTTTAACATCTGATTTCGTTACTCAGTACCAAGAAGATCCAGACTTGATTTCTTACCTAGAGCCAACTATTTTCTGGTTTAAGTTTAACCAAACGAAAAACGAAGCTTTAGCGAATGTTGATATTCGTAAAGCAATCTCCATGGGCTTTAACAAGAAAGACATGACAGAGTTCGTACTAAATAACGGTTCTATCCCAGCAGACTATTCTGTACCAGTTGAATTCGTTGAACACCCTGAAACAGGTGAAGACTTCCGTGAGAAGAACGGAAACATGAACGAGTTTAACCTTGAAAAAGCACAAGAGCATTGGAAAAAAGGCCTAGAAGCATTAGGTACAGATGCCGTTACGATTGAAATTCTTGGTGGAGATACAGAATCTGCTAAAACTATGCAAGAATATCTTCAAAACCAGTTACAAGAAAACCTTCCTGGTTTAACAATCAACTTGAAAGAAGTACCGTTTGCTCAACGTCTAGATTTAGATGCTGCAATGGACTATGATATGCAGCTTGCTGGATGGGGTCCTGACTATCTTGATGCTATCTCCTTCTCCAACCTTTGGATCACAGATGGAGGAAACAACAAAATGGGCTACTCTAACGAAGAGTATGACAAATTGTTAAACGACGTAATGACTACGTATGCAAATGATCCAGTAAAACGTTTTGAAGCGATGCAAGAAGCAGAAAGAATTCTTCTTGAAGAAGACGCTGCGATTGCACCGATCTACCAACGTGGTACGACAAGACTTTGGAAACCTTACGTACAAAACGTTTACAAACATAATTTCGGTCCTGACTTCAGCTACAAATGGGCTTACATCAGCGGTAAATAATATTATACTGAAATAAAAATAATTCTTTTAAAATAGAGAGAAAGAGAGTATATTTGAAAATATATACTCTCTTTTTCCCTGTAGGGAAATTGTCGAATTTTAGTGAATATTATAAACAATTCGACGCATTACTTTTTAGGAGGTGCCAACAATGACAAAGTATTTGTTGCAACGTATCTTATACATGTTTATCACCTTATTCTTAATTGCCTCATTTACATTCTTCCTGATGAAGATGATGCCAGGTTCCCCATTTACGATGCAAGATAAACTGTCAGAAGCACAAAAAATTATACTGAATGAAAAGTATGGGCTCAATGATCCTGTACCTGTCCAATATGGAAAATATCTTGTAAACCTAGTACAAGGTGATCTAGGGATATCTTTCCAATATGACAACAGAAGTGTTACTAGTTTAATTATGCAGCGTATTGGTCCATCGGCACAACTAGGTTTCCAAGCAATGTTCTTCGGGACAATTATCGGAATATTCTTAGGTGTTATTGCCGCTTTAAGACAAAACACATGGGTGGACTATGGATCCACAATTCTTGCCGTTCTTGGTAAGTCTATCCCTTCCTTTGTTTTCGCAGGATTATTACAGTATTGGATTGGTGTAAAACTTGGATGGTTCCCTGTTGCATTTTGGTCAGGCTGGGAATTCACCGTTCTGCCAACGATTGCACTTTCCATGTTCCCAATTGCAATTTCCGCTCGTTTTATGCGTACGGAAATGATAGAAGTATTAGGTTCGGACTATATTACTTTGGCCCGTGCAAAGGGTGCTTCTAACTATGATATCGCAGTAAAGCATGCATTAAGAAATGCGTTAATTCCGGTAGTGACGGTTCTTGGACCGTTGGCTGTAAGTTTGATGACTGGAACACTTGTAATCGAGAAGATCTTTTCTATCCCAGGACTTGGAGAACAGTTTGTTCGTTCTATTACAACTAACGATTATCCAGTAATCATGGGAACAACATTGTTCTTTGCAGCACTTTTCATTGTCATCGTTCTTGTAGTTGATATTCTTTATGGAATTATCGACCCGCGTATTCGCTTGGCAGGAGGTAAGAAATAATGAATAACAACAATTTTGATAAACTGCCAAAGGATTTATTTCAACCTGCGGTGCAAGACCCAAATAAAAGTGAGAAAATTGCAAAACCGAGTTTAACGTATTGGCAAACTGCTTGGCTGCGCATTAAGAAAAATAAAGCTGCCATTGCTGGTGCAGTAATCTTGCTCGTTATTGGTTTCCTTGCAATTTTTGGTCCATTTATGAATGACCATGGATTTAATACACAAAATGTTACTCAGGGAAATTTACCTCCAAAAGTGCCTGGAATTGAAAATCTGGGGATTCTTGATGGAACTAGAAATGGAGTAGACGTTTACGAACAACGTGGTATCACAGATTATTATTGGTTCGGTACCGACAGCCTTGGCCGTGACTTATGGACACGTGTCTGGACAGGTACTCGTATATCATTATATATCGCCTTACTAGCAGCATTTATTGATATGGTTGTTGGTGTTGCATATGGCGGAATTTCAGGTTTCTACGGTGGACGTACTGATAACATCATGCAACGTATCATCGAAGTCTTGGTTGGAATTCCAAACCTAGTTATTGTTATATTAATGATCCTTGTACTAGAACCGGGGATATTAGCAATTACCATCGCCTTAACCATAACCGGTTGGGTCGGAATGGCCAGGGTTGTCCGGGGACAAGTTCTTAAACTTAAGAACCAAGAGTATGTCCTTGCTTCTAAAACATTGGGTTCAACCAATAACCGAATAATCACTAAACATTTACTACCGAATGTGGTGGGAGTGGTCATCATTAATACGATGTTCACCATCCCAAGTGCCATTTTCTTCGAGGCTTTCTTGAGTTTCATCGGATTGGGCTTAAAGCCTCCAATGGCTTCACTCGGTACATTGATAGATGATGGGTTCAAATCTTTACAGATCTTCCCGCACATCATGGTATTCCCGGCTGTTATCATCAGTTTATTGATGATTGCATTTAACCTTGTAGCAGACGGATTCCGTGATGCATTAGATCCTAAAATGAAAGACTAGTTATAAGGCAGGTGAATGACAGTGGAAAAAATTCTTGAAGTCAAAAACTTACATGTTTCTTTTGATACATTCGGTGGAGAAGTAAAGGCTATCCGTGGAGTTGACTTTGATTTGAAAAAAGGGGAAACTCTTGCAATCGTAGGTGAATCCGGATCCGGTAAATCCGTTACGACAAAAACCGTAATGCGTTTATTGCCGAAAAACAACTCCAACATCAAACAAGGGGAAATCCTTTTTGATGGGAAGGACCTTACAAAGCTAACTGAAAAACAAATGCAGGGAATTCGCGGAAAAGATATCGCGATGATCTTTCAGGATCCAATGACTTCCTTGAACCCAACTATGACGGTTGGAAAACAGATCATGGAAGGCATTATCAAGCATCAAAAGCTTAGCAAGAGCGCTGCTGCAGAAAAGGCGATTGATTTGTTGCGTCTTGTTGGAATTCCAATGCCGGAAGAACGTTTTAAACAATATCCGCACCAATTCTCAGGTGGTATGAGACAAAGGGTGGTAATCGCCATTTCTCTTGCTTGTAACCCAAAAGTATTGATTGCAGATGAGCCAACGACCGCACTTGATGTTACCATTCAAGCTCAGATTCTTGACTTGATGAAGGACCTTCAAAAGAAAATTGATACATCTATCATCTTTATTACACATGATCTTGGTGTGGTGGCGAATGTGGCAGACCGAGTTGCTGTTATGTATGGCGGACAAATCATTGAAACTGGAACGGTGGATGAAATATTCTACGATCCACGTCATCCATATACTTGGGGATTATTGAGTTCCATGCCAGACCTTGAACTTGGAGACGCTTTAGAACTATATGCGATTCCTGGTACTCCACCGGATTTGGCAGATCCACCAAAAGGGGATGCATTTGCGCCACGTAACGAGTATGCAATGCAAATTGACTTGGAGATGGAACCTCCGATGTTCCAAATTTCCAAGACGCACTTTGCAAAAACTTGGCTGTTACATGAAGATGCACCGGTTGTAGAGCCTCCGTTGGCTGTACAAAAGCGTCGTCGCGCAATGCCGCAAAACTTCGAAAAGCCTGTTATGGTTAAGGAAGGTGAAAACAATGGCAATGGGTGAAAAGTTATTGGAAATACGTAACCTGAAGCAATATTTCAATGAAGGCAAACCAAATATGGTTAAGGCTGTTGATGGCCTTAACTTTGACATCTACCGCGGTGAAACATTAGGTCTTGTTGGAGAGTCCGGATGTGGGAAATCCACGACAGGTCGTACCATCATTCGCTTATATGATGCAACAGACGGTGAGGTTCTTTTCGAAGGCGAGAATGTTCACGGCAAAAAGTCCAAAAAAGAGCTTTTGAAATTTAACCGTAAGATGCAAATGATCTTCCAGGACCCTTCTGCATCTCTCAATCCGCGTATGACGGTTGCTGATTGTATCGCAGAAGGCATTGATATTCACGGTTTAGCTAAGTCAAAGAAAGAGCGTCTAGCTCGCGTGCATGAACTACTTGAAACGGTGGGCTTGAATAAAGAGCACGCAAACCGCTACCCGCATGAATTCAGTGGCGGACAGCGCCAACGTATCGGAATTGCTCGTGCCCTGGCAGTGGAACCGGATTTCATCATTGCCGATGAGCCGATTTCCGCATTGGATGTTTCCATCCAGGCACAGGTAGTAAACTTAATGAAAAAACTGCAAAAGGAAAAAGGGCTGACTTATCTATTCATTGCCCATGACCTTTCGATGGTGAAGTATATCTCCGACCGCATCGGGGTTATGTATTTCGGAAAAATCGTCGAGCTTGCAGACAGCGACGAGTTATACAACAATCCGATTCACCCATATACCAAATCCTTGCTGTCCGCGATCCCTCAACCGGATCCGGACTCCGAGCGCACACGTAAGCGTTTTGCTTACGACCCAGCATCCCATGGCTATGCCAAGGATGAGGCGTTAGAGTTGCGTGAAGTAAGACCAGGACATTTTGTGTTGTGTTCAGAGGCTGAGTATAAAAAATACCAAGCTGAATACGCAGGTAAGTAAATTCTTTTATGTTTGTGTGGACCGATCCTCGATTGTGAGGGTCGGTTTTTTTGATTGTTGATTGCTGGAGGGGGGGCGGTCATTCAGCTCTAAGCACCTGAAGGCACGGCAGAAAAGGGGGATCTTGTCTAATAGACCGGTTCTATACGCCTGAAGGCACGGCAGAAAAGGGGGATCTGTTTAATAGACCGGTTCTATACGCCTGAAGGCACGGCAGAAAAGGGGGATCTGTTTAATAGACCGGTTCTATACGCCTGAAGGCACGGCAGAAGAGTGGGATTTGTCTAATAGAAGGGCTCTATACGCCCGAAGGCACGGCAGAAGAGTGGGATTTGTCTAATAGACCGGTTCTATACGCCCGAAGGCACGGCAGAAAAGGGGGATCTGTCTAATAGACCGGTTCTATACGCCCGAAGGCACGGCAGAAGAGTGGGATTTGTCTAATAGAAGGGCTCTATACGCCCGAAGGCACGTTAGAAAAAGTTGAATTGTCTAATAGAAGGGGTCTATACACCCGAAGCTCGGGCAAAAGAGTGGGATCTGTCTAATAGACCGGTTCTCAACACCCAAAAGTCCATCGCCAAAGTTAAAACGGTAGAAGAGAAGCAGTCTCTCCGCCCGAAACACCATTCCAAAAATCCAAAACGGTAAGAGAGCCCCCCATCTCTCCACCAAAATCCCCTCAGTAAAAGCCCAAACGGTAACAAAAACCGCCTCGACACCATCCCCCGCTCACCCCATATCCTCCTTGACACTAGTACTCTCGGATTATTTTGAAGGAAATTGTTGAAAAAGGTAAAATAACAACGATTTTCCAGTATAATAGAGATAGCATATAAGAGAAGGGATTTTGAAATGAAATGATGAAGAAATTTATGGGTGGTCTGGTGGCTGCAGTCGGAATTTTCGTATTAGGTGGAACACTAGTACAAGCAGAAGAAGAAGATGTGCTTAAGGCTTCGCAACATGCTACAAAAAAAGTCGAAATGCAAACTAGGGAGTTACCAATATCGATTGCAAGGTTTGCCTTTGATTCAGGATATACTTTCACCTATCCAGATGCGGTACGAGGTATTTATGTTACAGGTCACTCTGCAGGCGGGGAAAGATTTCCACGATTACTAGATTTACTAAACAAAACAGATTTAAACGCAATGGTTATTGATATAAAAGATGACCACGGGTACTTGACTTACATACCAGAGGAAGAAGATTCTCCATTCATGGATATTGCGCAGCCTTATATTAAGGACCCTAAACAAATGATGAAAACCTTGGAGGAAAATGAAGTATATCCAATTGGTAGAATCGTAGTTTTTAAGGATACTGTATTAGCTAAAAAGCGCCCGGACCTATCTTTCCAAGAAAATGGAAGTGTATGGGTGAACGGCCGTGAAGAAGCCTTTGTAAGTCCATTCTTAAAAGAAGTATGGGATTACAATATTGATATAGCGATCGAGGCTGCAAAAATGGGCTTTCAAGAAATACAATTTGACTACGTTCGTTTCCCGGAAGGTTTTGAAAAGAGAGACACTTCCCTTGAATATACCTATGGAGAATACAAGGACATGGACATGGATAATGTTCAAAAGCGGGTAGAGGCGGTAACGGATTTCGTGGAGTATGCTCGTGAGCGGTTAGAGCCCTACAATGTGCAAGTTTCCGTGGATATCTTTGGGTATACGGCAACATTGCCGGAAGCCCCAGGAATAGGACAGAACTTCAGTCGAATTTCAGAACACGTGGATGTGATATCATCCATGATTTATCCAAGTCACTGGACAGCTTATTTTGGAATTGCAAAACCGGATACGGAGCCATATAATCTGATTGCGGAATATTCAAAGCTTGAGAACGCCAAGCTGGATGAACTGGAAAATAGACCTGTATCTAGACCATGGATTCAGGACTTTACGGCAACTTGGCTTGGTGCAGGAAATTATATTCCTTATGGACCAAAGGAAGTGGAAGATCAGATCCGTGCACTGAACGAAAATGGAATAGATGAATATTTGATTTGGAATGCAGGTAATAGTTATACAGAAGGACTAGATTTTACACCGTTAAATGATTGAGAATAAGAAAGCTGCCAATCATATGGCAGCTTCTTTCAATTACTTCTTTTTTCCTCCGACACTTTTCCAACCTGCCTGCATACTTACAGATTTATCAAAGCTTTCAGAGCCTTTTTTCCCGCCGAAAAGTTTTTCTCCGATACCATTTGTAAGAACACCCATCACTGCGGTAATACCGATTACCAGTATTGCCACGATGGTAAAATCCATGAAATATTCAATCAACACCATACATCCCCTTTGTTAATGTAATCGGATACAAAAGAATCATACTTCTATTGTATGGTATGTTTAGGAGAAAGGGAAGAGGGCATATTAACACTGAGGTCTGTTAAAGTTTGTTATACTAAATATGTACATAGAGATAAAATGAAAGGGGAGTCTTATTACAGAATGAATTGGTATGAGAAATTAAATCAGTATTTTCCAGTAGAAGAAATGAAATCGAGGGAGCATATGGAGCTTCTGTTAAAAGAAAGAGGAGACATCTACCATAAGGATGAGGGGGAGCACCATGTATTGATGTATGTGGAGCTTGATAACTTCATTTTTATAGACTACTTGTTTGTTTCCAAAGATGCTAGAGGAATGGGTCTTGGCCATAAGCTTTTAGACAAAATGAAGGAAAAAGGAAAGCCGATTATTTTAGAAGTGGAACCTGTTGATTATGAGGACACAGACTCGGAAAAACGACTTCGCTTCTACAAACGAGAAGGGTTCGAACATGCGACATCTATCGGTTATAGACGCCGGTCTCTTGCAACAAATGAAGTGAATGCGATGGAGATTCTTTATTGGTCGCCGACGGATGCAGGCGAAGAAGCTATTTACGAAGGGATGAAAGCTACATACGAGCAAATTCATACGTATAAAGATAAAGAACTATACGGTGAATCTTACGATAAAGTAGACAAAGTGCTAACTTATGATGCAGATGATGACAATGAGGATATATTATCTAAATTGTAAAAATTTCTTATTTCTTAAGGCTAAATAGAACCATTACCCACGGGTAGTGGTTTTTTAACAAGAAAATACTTGCATAAACAAGTATTTTTCGATAGAATGAAATCGCTGAGAGGAGTTGGAAAGATGAAACTTGACAGTAACTATAAGTTAGATGATTCGATAGGTTATAAACTTTTCCATGCATCAAGACTAATGAATAATCGCATTAACAAATATTTTAAAGAAAACGATTTTCCAGTCACCTATGAACAATGGCAAATATTGAGTAGATTGTATGAGAAGGACGGGCTAACACAAAATCAAATTGCAGAACTAAATGAGAAAGATCAACCAAGCGTTTCGCGTTTAATAGTTAACATGATAAACAGGGGATTAGTAATAAGGTCTACACACCCATCTGATGCGAGGATAAATATTATTAGTCTAACAGAACAGGCAAAAGAGTCGGAGGAGAAGCTTAAGATCATTGCAAATCAAACGATTCAGGACGCAACGAAAGGGATAGATCCTGAAGAGGTGACAAAATGCCTTAGAATGCTGGATCAAATTAGAGCAAATCTTAAATAAAATGTTTGTTTAAGCAAGTAATGAGCTGAGGGTTATTAGTTGTTTAAACAAGTATTTTTACAACAGATAAATTTTAGGTAAGAATACTGTTTGGCTTATTTTTTTTAACCTTTATTGAGAATGATTATCTATTTCAAATACAGTGTAAGGAAGGAAAACATAATGAAGAAAAGGTATCTATTTATCTTGCTAATAACATTATCAATTATCTCTTTATTTATTGGAGTAACGGAAATACAGCCTTGGAAATTGTGGCAGGGAATAAGTGAACAGCAACTTCAGATTCTTTTGCTTAGTAGAATTCCCAGACTGCTTAGCATAATTATCGCTGGTATAGGTATGAGTGTTTGTGGATTGATTATGCAACAGCTAACTAGGAACAAATTTGTCTCACCAACTACTGCTGGAACGATGGACTCTGCAAGACTTGGAGTATTAGTTTCCCTTCTGCTTTTTTCTTCAGCTGGAATGTTACTAAAAGCCTCCATTGCTTTTTTCTTTGCACTGGCTGGGACGTTTATTTTTATGAAGATTTTAGACAGGATAAAGTTCAAGGATGTCATTTTCATCCCTCTAGTGGGGCTAATGTTCGGAAGTATTGTAGGCTCCATCACCACATTTTTTGCTTATAAATATGATCTTATTCAAAATATGTCATCTTGGTTGCAGGGTAATTTCTCGCTAATTATTAAAGGAAGATACGAGTTGCTTTACATAAGTATTCCATTGCTTATCATTACATATCTTTATGCAAACAGATTTACCGTTGCAGGTATGGGAGAAGACTTCTCGATTAATTTAGGACTGCCGTATAAACAGGTAGTAAACATTGGACTTGTCATTGTGGCAGCTGTGACGTCTATCGTCATCTTGACAGTAGGAATGATACCCTTCCTTGGCCTAATCGTCCCTAATATTGTAAGTATCTTTCGAGGAGATCATCTGAAAGAGAATCTGCCATACACTGCGATGATTGGAGCAATCTTTGTCCTTGCATGCGATATTCTCGGTAGAATTATCATTTATCCGTACGAAATACCAATTGGTCTGACTGTCGGCGTAATAGGTAGTGCGTTATTTCTTTATCTTTTGTTTAGGAGAAGTACATATGAAACTAAAGCATAAGATTTATCTATTAATAGGTTTACTAGTAATCTCTGTTTCTCTTTTCTTATTTTATGATCTTGGTTCAAGTTGGGACTATGCGCTACCAAGGAGGGCAACGAAAGTACTTGCTATCATACTCACTGGCGGTTCCATTGCTTTTTCTACCGTGATTTTTCAAACGATTACTAGTAATAGAATATTGACGCCAAGCATTATCGGACTGGATTCTCTTTATATGCTTGTCCAGACATTTATTATTTTCGTCTTTGGTTCTGCAAGTTTTATAGCAGTTAACAAGGAAGTGAATTTCCTCCTTTCGGTATCATGCATGGTGTTGTTTGCCATACTCCTTTACAAATTCCTATTTAAAGGAGAAGGACGAAATATTTATTTCTTGCTTCTGGTTGGGATAGTATTTGGAACTTTGTTTGGCAGTTTATCTACGTTTATGCAGGTACTGATTGATCCCAATGAATTCATGCTTGTCCAGGATAGGATGTTTGCAAGCTTCAATAACGTCAACACGGAACTTTTGATTGTTTCAATTATTCTTTTAATCGGTATCGGGATTTATGTTTCTCGTTATTTGAAATATTTGGATGTCCTGGCGCTTGGAAGGGAACAGGCAATTAATCTTGGAGTACCTTACAACTTCATTGTTCAAAGGTTTTTAATCATTGTTGCCATACTTGTTTCCATCGCGACCGCATTGGTTGGTCCGATAACATTTTTAGGTTTGCTTGTTGCAAATATTGCCTATCAATTTATGAAAACTTACCGTCATACATACCTATTAACTGCCTCTATTCTGATTAGCATTGTGGCGCTTGTGGGGGGACAGCTGATTGTAGAACGAGTATTCACATTCTCTACTACCCTAAGTGTCATCATCAATTTTACAGGCGGTGTCTATTTTATTTATCTGTTATTAAAGGAGAGTAAATCATGGTCGAAGTAAAGAACCTTACGAAAAGCTATGGAAACAAAAAAGTGGTTGATCAGGTAAGCACTAAGGTAAGAAAGGGTAGCATCACTTCCTTTATAGGTCCAAATGGTGCAGGTAAAAGCACCTTGTTGTCCATGATGAGCAGATTAGTAGAAATGGATTCCGGCGAAGTTTATATAGATGGAAATAATATTGTCAAACAAAAAAGCAACATTTTAGCGAAAAAGTTATCCATTTTGAAACAGTCTAATCATATGCCGATTCGCTTGACTATTAGGGAGCTTGTCAGTTTTGGGAGATTCCCTCATTCACAGGGTAATCTGACTGCAGAAGATTGGAGAGAGGTAGATGCAGCAATTGCTTACATGCAACTGGAGGAAATGCAGCATAAGTTTCTGGACCAATTAAGTGGAGGGCAAAAGCAGAGAGCATTCATTGCCATGGTGATTGCGCAGAACACAGAGTATATTCTGTTGGACGAGCCGTTGAATAATCTAGATATGAAGCATTCGGTTCAAATAATGAAAGTGCTGAGAAAGCTTGTTGATGAGACAGGTAAGACGGTTATTATCGTTATCCATGATATTAACTTCGCATCAGTGTATTCAGACTATATTGTGGCACTGAAGAATGGAAAATTAGTAAAGCAAGGTAGAACAGAGGATATCATTAAAGAAGAGGTTTTAAAGGATATCTATGATATTGATATAAAAGTGAAAGAAATAGATGGAAAAAATATTTGTATTTATTTTTCTTAAGGAGGAGAAGACGATGCTCACTTACAGGAATGCTATTCCTTGATGGACTTCTCAAGAACTGGCGCCACCCTTATGTGGGAAGAGAAGACAAAAGGGAGTTCAATAGAGAATAGAAACATCAAAGTTAGCGTTATCCAAAAATTTCATGAGGTGAAGGAAATGAAGAAGAATCTATCCATATTATTTTTAGCTTTCTTATTATCTTTAGTTGCTGCCGCGTGCGGTACAAATAATAGTGCAACAAGTGGAACCGAAACTGCTTCAGCAGAAGCGAAAACTACCGAGAATACCGAAACGATGACTATTGAACATCAATTAGGAAAAACAGATATTACGAAATCTCCTGAAAACGTCATTGTATTCGATTTTGGAATATTGGATTCCCTAGACAAATTGGGAGTGAAGGTTTTAGGAGTTCCTCAAGCGAACATACCTCCTTACTTATCAAAGTATGAAGGCGCAAAATATGAGAATGTGGGAAGTTTGAAGGAGCCGGATTTTGAAAAAATACATTCGCTTGAGCCAGAGTTAATCATCATATCCGGCAGACAAGCGGAAGCATATGAGGAGTTGTCCAAAATAGCTCCAACTATCTTCATGGGAGTAGACACAAATAACTACCTCCCATCTTACAAAGAAAATATGACATTGCTTGGAGAGATTTTCAGTAAAGAGTCCGAAGTTGCTGAGGAATTGTCTCAAGTGGAAGAATCTATTAAGGCATTAAAATCCAAAGCAATTGACACGGGTAAGAACGCATTAATTATTCTTGCAAATGAAGGAAATTTAAGTGCATATGGTCCTGGTTCCCGTTTTGGAATCATTCATGATGAGTTTGGGTTAACAGCTGTTGATGGTGGGATAGAAGTTTCAACGCATGGTCAGAATGTTTCTTTTGAATACATTCTTGAAATGAACCCGGATTACTTATTTGTCATTGACAGAGGCGCTGCCGTGGAGGGAGAGTCAAGTGCCAAAACGTTATTAGATAACGATATTATCAAGCAGGTAAATGCGAGTAAAGAAGGGAACATTGTGTATCTTGATCCTAACTACTGGTACTTGTCAGGTGGTGGCCTCATTTCTGTTTCAGAAATGGTCAAGGAAATCGAATCCAGCTTAGAATAAGTGGAGCAAAATATTGTATTGAGATAACTAATATAAGAAAAAAACAAACTCCACCCTAAACTAGAGGCAAGAAGCTACTAGTACGGGTGGAGATTTTATTTACTCTTGGTTGTTTTCATATGCTCTTTTCATCAGCTGGGTAATTTCTATGTATCCTCTATCATTCGGATGAATGTCTTCTTTTGCGATATGCGTCCACTCCAATGCTTTCCCCTCAAACGCTTCATACGGGTCAATCATCAGTGTTTTGGACTCATCTCCAAACTCTTCGATAAAGCCATTAAACAATGGGGCATATTTAGCGCCAAGGTCCGTCAGTTCATGACCTTCTGGATAAGGATTATAGAGTCCTAAAAGGATAATAGTAGCATCAGGATTCAGTTCTCGAAGCAGTTTGTACGTTTCTTGATAGGTCCTTTTCAGAACTTCCATTCGGAGGTTGAGTGCTGATTCATCTTCGTCTTCGGGTACAGAGCGTATCGTTTGCAAGAAGTCATTGCCTCCAATAGATACAGAGATGACTCCAGCAGTCTTCAAACGATTTTGGAGAGCCTCGTCAGCAGTCAGCAGTGCCAACAATCCAGTAGAGGAGAGGCCGGGTATTCCATAATTTTCGACAATAACATTGTTATCCTCGCGTAAATACTTCGTGAATTGCGGAACAAAGCCGTGAATGCGCAAGTAGTTTTCTTCTGATGATCCAAGACCAGCAGTCAACGAATCTCCAATGGCGATATAAGTAATCTCCCCTGGTGATTCAGCTGTCACGGGAGGATAAATAAGAAAGCTTGAAACAAGTAGCAATACAACCAGACTCCATTTTTTCAGCATGTTCTTCCTCATCCTCCCCTGATTTTGTTAAGCATCAAGCTTCTCTAATTTCTTCAGCTTTCTTTTTTCCTTGTATTCATCAAACAGATAGTAAACAACCGGAATTAAAATCAACGTAATGATGGTAGCAAAACTTAATCCGAATACTATGACGATTGCCATCGGTTGTTGAATTTCCATCCCTTCTCCAAAACCAAGAGTCAATGGTATCAATCCAAGAATGGTGGTAAGAGCCGTCATGAAAATTGGTCGTAATCGAGTAGGACCAGCAATAAGGATGGCTTCCCAAGTTGTTTTGCCTTCCCGTTTCATCATGTTCACATAGTCTACAAACACAATGGCGTTATTGACGACTATTCCCGTCAGAATCAGCATTCCCACGAGTGAACCAACACCAAGAGGTTGACCGGTGACGAGCAGGCCGAAGATGATCCCTATAACCGTCAAAGGTACGGTGAACATAATGATAAATGGATAGAAATAAGACTCAAACTGTCCGGCCATAACCATATAAACAAGTACGACAGCAAGAGCCAAGGCGCCCCCAAGCTTGAAAAAAGCGTCATTCATCTGTTCATCCTGTCCACCAATCGTAATTTTATATTGATTGTTTGGAATGTAGATGTTTTCTTTCAATGTTTGTTCCACATCATCAATAACGCTTCCAAGGTCGCGGTTGACGATATCGGCATTAACCGTAATTTCACGGTTTCTGTTTGTACGATTAATCTGGCTTGGCCCTTGGCCCCTTTCAACTGTTGCCACTGCCTGAAGAGGAATATTTTCACCAGTTGGTGTATTGATCAGTAATTTTTCCAACTCTTGAATGGAAGCGGTATACGTATCTTCAATGGTCAAGCGAATATCAAGCTCATCCCCGTCACGAGCCATTCTTGAGGCGACAAGCCCTTTCGTCGCATTAGAAACGGCAGATGCAATTTGTGCACTGCCAATCCCAAATTGGCTTGCCTTGACCCTGTCGATGTCCACGACAATTTCCGGATTTCCTTCTGTATAGTTAGAGGAAGGCTCCCTGATTCCGTCTATTTCAGAAAGTAGCTCAACCGTCTCGTCCGCCATAGCTTTAAGAGTGGTTAAATCAGGACCTGTAATGCTTAAGGATACCGGATTTTGAGAAAACCCAGAGTCTCCGGAAGATAGGGAGATGTCTGCGCCCGGGATATTTTCAAGCTTTTTCCTGATGTCATCTCCAACAAGTTTGTCGGAACGGCTCCGTTCTGTTACAGGAGTCAAAAGAATGCTGTAATTGGCCCGGTTAGTCTGCGTGCCGGCTGAAACCGAAAAGTTGTCTGTTCCACCAACTGTGACAAAAGCCAGGTCAATCTCATTGATGTCCGCCAACCTTGAATCGATTTCTTCCATCACATCATATGTAGCGTCAAGTGAGCTTCCGTCAGGTAAGCGGACGGTCATGGAAATGAAACTCTGATCCTGTTGCGGCAAAAATTCTTTCCCGATAAAAGGGATACCAATCAATGAAATCAAAAACAAGATGACGATGGAGGTTATCGTCTTTTTCGGATTTCTTAATACTTTTTCCAAAATAGATCGGTACCAATTGGTGAATCCGGTAAATCTTTCTTCAAATCGGGATGTGTTTGTATTTACTTTTAATAATAAAGAAGAGAATAACGGAACAATAATTAACGCTGTGAACAAAGAAGCGAGCAACGAGAACGAGACAACAAGAGCTAATGGCTTGAATAATTGTGCCGCCAATCCGTCCACAAATACGATAGGTAAGAAAACGATAACGGTAGTCAAAGTGGAAGCAATGATGGCAGGGCCAACTTCACTAGTTCCTTCGATTGCCGCATCTTTCATGGAATAACCCTTTTGTCTTAAACGATAGATATTTTCCAATATGACGATGGCGTTGTCGACCATCATCCCAATCCCCAGTGCAAGTCCCCCAAGTGTCAATAGATTCAACGTTTGTCCGCTGAAGTACATAAAAATAAAGGTCGCTACGATGGAAACAGGTATGGAAAATAAAATAATTAGTGTACTGCGAATGTTTCGTAAAAAGAAAAACAGGACAAGTGCAGCAAGCAAACTACCTGCAATCATGTTGGTGGTTACTGCTCGAATAGATTGTTCGATAAATTGACTTTGATCAAATATCGGTTTTATTTCAACGCCTTCAGGCAGGCTCTTTCTAATTTCTTCTAGCTTTTTGTCAATATTGTTTGCTACAGTAACAGTGTTACTTCCAGACTGCTTCAATATAGACATTCCAACTGCAGGTTCTCCATTCAGATAACTAAGCTGAGTGGTTGGTTGAAGGGTTTCCTTCACTTCACCGAGCTGATCTAACTGAATGACTCCTTTAGGAGTGGGAATCGGAAGCGTCTGTATGTCATATATGGAGGCGTATTCTCCTGTGATCCTTATTGGCAGGTTCTGATTTTGATCCGTTAAAGAGCCACCTGGAAGGTTTAAATTTTCAGCAGCTATAATTTGTTGTAATTGATCAATAGAAACATCAAAGGAGGAAAGAGCATTGGGATCCAACGTAATTCTTACTTCGTTTTCCGCTCCACCTTCTACTGATATGGAGGCAATGCCGTCTACGCTACTTAATTGAGGTTCAATCTCTTGTTCAGCTAACTGCTTAGCCTTGATCATTTCTCCAGAAGGATCCGTAATCGCCAGCTGTACAATTGGCAAATCGCTGGGATTAAAGCGGAGAACCCTTGGAAGGTTAGCGCCAGAGGGAAGAAAATCTCGAACAGAATCTATGCGTTCCCTCATATCCAAGGAGGCAAAGTCCATATTCGTTCCCCATGTGAATGAGACGAGAACAAGCGAGCCTCCAGTCCGTGAAATGGAAGTTACAGACTCTACATTCGGCAAGGTGCTCATTGCATCTTCAAGTGGAGAAGAGATTAGGTTCTCGATCTCTTCAGGACCAGCGCCTTCATAGGTGGTAGTTACCGCAACGATGGGAAAAGTCAATTCAGGAAACAAGTCAACTGGCATACCGCGCATACTGACGGCACCGAGTATTAACATTAGTATGATCACCATTGACATAGCAATGGGACGTAATACAGAAAGCTTCGCAATTTTCATCTAATAGGCTCACTCACTTTGTTCAGATATTTCCGCACCGTCTTTTAATCTTTCTTTTCCGTTTACGGCTACTTTTTGGCCTTTGCTGATTCCTTCAAGAATCTGCATATATTCATTATCACGGAATCCAGTTTCAACATCCTGTCTCACTGCTTTATTCCCTTCAATAACATAAACATAAGGATTTTCTTCTTCATATAAGATAGCGTCCATAGGTACAACAGTTTGAGCTTCTAAATTATCAACAGCCACATATGCAGTGGCTCTCATTCCGCCCTTAATGGCTAATTCTGTGTTACTGACAGGAATGGTAACGGAAAACATATTTGTTTGCTGATTGACTGTCGGAGAGACCGTTTCGATTTTTGATTCAAACGAATCTGTTAATCCCTCAAAGGAAATCGTCGCATCTTGACCGGCCTTCAGCTTACTTACTTGGTAACTATTTACTTGGAAGGTAGCTGCGATGTTGTTAAGTTGAATGATCGTACCGATTGGAACATTTGGAGAGGCAATGCCATCGTTTACAACATTCAATTCAGAAACAATTCCGTCAATTGGACTTGTAATCGAAGTGGCGTCTGCCATTTGCTGTGCTTGCTTCAAACCTTGTCGTGCCTGATTCAACTGAGCTTCCATCTCCATGGTGTTAAAGGTTGGCATCTGTTGGACTTGGCTCGCTGCTGTAGCAAGCTGAGCCTGCTTTACCATGACATCTACGGTGCTTTGCACTAAATCCAGCGAGGTAACAGCACCTGTGTCCACTCCATCTAAAAGAGCTTGAGATTTTTCTAAACTTTGGTTTAATTCTTGTTGCAACTTGGGTATATCAGATAGAGAGGCCTGATTTTCAGCTGCCTCTTGCATTTCTTTCATTTTTGAAAGGGCATTTTCTAATTCTGTTACAGCACTCTGGGCTTGGGTCACCTGCTCAGTTGCAGCCTCAGAATCCAATGAAACAATTAAATCGCCCTTTTTGACTATATCGCCAATTTTCACATGAACAGATTCAACGGTAAGGGGGGAGGTAGTAAGGAGTGGTACTTGTGTTTCCGGTACAGCAAGTCCGACCAGTTCAATGGTGTTACTGATGTTTTTTTCCGTAACTTCAGCGATGGTTACCGGGATCGTATTGGACTCTGTATTCTGACTTGTAATCTCTTTTTGACTGCAAGCGGTTGAAATTAAGAGTACGAACATGGCAGGAAGCAGCCAATATTTTTTCAACATATATCACCTCATACTTATCTTGTCTAAATATAAAACTAACATGTATTACAAACCCTTACAAATCCTAACTATCAAAGGGCTATCGAATCAACAAAATTGTTACCACTTTGTGAACATACAAAAAAATAATGAGAACTAATTTCATTTATATGAAACCTTCCACCACAACCAAACGTCTGAATAGATGTAAGCCATAGTTCAAGTGAAATAAAAGCTTTTCGAATCTCCCCTTTAGATTGGAGTGCAAGGTGTGACACTCCTGAGGGGGATAGCGGTAGATTGAGACCCCGCAACGAAGTGAGGAGGCTCAAGCACCGCCCCTAGGAAAGCGAACACCTGGAACGCAAATCTAAAGGGCGTTAGTGCAGTAACCGCAAAAAGAAAATTTGAACATGTTGTGACAACTTGTCCGACTTTTAAAATACTATACCTTTTTAGTCGGAAATCGTGTATAATAATCAATAGAGATTACTTCTTTAGAGTAATTTCAAACTGAGAGCGATTCACAATTAGAAACGTTCAACATGTTCTTTCAAATAATACTAGATAAAAGGAGAGGAAAGTTCATGGTAACCCTATATACATCTCCAAGTTGTACTTCTTGTCGTAAAGCAAAACATTGGTTAGAAGAACATAACATTCCATATACAGAAAGAAATATTTTCTCTGAGTCCTTATCTATTGATGAGATTAAAGAGATTTTACGAATGACGGAAGACGGAACAGATGAGATCATCTCAACTAGATCAAAGATCTTCCAAAAACTGAATATAAATGTGGAAGCAATGCCTCTGCAAGAATTATATTCTGTTATTAAAGAACACCCTGGTCTTTTAAGAAGACCTATCATCATAGATGAAAAACGACTACAAGTAGGGTACAACGAAGATGAGATTCGTCGCTTCTTACCTAGAAAAGTAAGAACCTTCCAATTAAGAGAAGCACAGCGATTAGTTAACGGCTAATATAAACAAAAAACTTCTACATGCATGCCATGTAGAAGTTTTTTTATCCTTATAGTCTCCTTATTGATTGGAGTGCAAGGTGTGAGACTCCAGCGGGGGAGAAACGGTAGCTTGAGACCCCACAGGCGAAGCCGAGGAGGCTCAAGCACCGTCCTCTGGATAAGCGATAAGCCAACACCTGGAACGGAAATCAATAAGCGTAAAAGCAGCAACTTTCTTAGCGTATTTTTAAAAACTGTCTTTTATACAACCCAGTAAAAATCAACATTCCTATTATAAGCGCGAAAGGAAAAAACGCCTGCCATTCACCAGCAGGAAGCATTACAGCAACCTTTGGCTCGAAAATAATCATCTTTCCTGCGGTATAGCACAATATGCTTGCTCCTAAATAGATAATTATAGGATATTTCTCCATGGCCACTAATATAATTTTACTCCCCCATATAATTATTGGAATGGAAAACACCAGGCCAATAATCACCAAATAAAAATTACCATGCGCAGCACCTGCTACGGCCATTACATTGTCTATTCCCATGACGATATCGGCAAGTACAATGGTTTTAATAGCAGCGCCAAGGGTGTGGCGGCCCTCAACAATTGTTTCGTTTCCATGATCCAGAATTAACTGTGCTGCTATGTAAATCAATAGGACTCCACCGACAAATTGAAGGAATGGAACAGCCAAGAGGTAGACGGCACAGATGGTGAGTATAATTCTACAAACGATTGCCAGAAGTGTACCTATTATTATTGCTTTGTTACGATGGCGCTCAGGAAGATTGCGGCATGCCAGTGCAATTACAATGGCATTATCTCCGCCAAGCACAATATCGATGCCAATAATCATCAGAATGGAAGTTAACAGTTCCAGCTCCACTTTATCGCCCCTTCTTGTCCCAGTCCTTTATAAATATAGTGGTCAACAAGAGAGATTATGCCAGAAAAATTGGAATTGGGAGTGGTTCTAGGTGGTTATAAATATGGTGGATAGGCATTTTAACGATTTTTAAAAATGTGAGCATTTTTGTTTCCATTCTTCCTTTTTTTATCATAAAATAAAAGTACAAGTATAACTCTTGATAGTACAATGCTCTTTTTATAAGCTGCGGTCATGGTCTAGCTTTATAAGCTAGGTACTTGAGGTCACTACACATTCCTTAAACGGATGTATACAATCTATGTTTTGCTTAAATGGACCGGAACCAACCGCATTTGCTCATCTTTGCATAGATTTTAGGTTTACTCGCTATGCTAAATGGATAAATTGTAACAATAAGGTATAAGAAATTTGTGGAGGGTCCCTTCCAAGGAAAGACGGAGGAAAATGAGAAGCGGACAATAAGAGACTGGCATTTCTCTCATGAGATTTGTTTGCAAGAGAGCACGCTTATCATTTACCGAATCAGAAGGGAGTTGTTTAGAATGGAAATAGAACGTATTAATGATCATACGGTTAAGTTTTACATTTCATATGGTGATATAGAGGAACGTGGTTTTGACCGCGAGGAAATTTGGTATAACCGCGAGCGCAGTGAAGAACTTTTCTGGGAAATGATGGATGAAGCGCATGATGAGGAAGATTTCATGGTGGAAGGTCCGCTGTGGATACAAGTTCAAGCCCTAGATAAGGGGTTGGAGGTCATCGTTACACGAGCTCAACTATCTAAAGATGGAAAGAACTTCGAGGTACCTGTATCAGAGGACAAGCGAATTGATATACCTGTTGACGAAAGGATAGAGGCGCTTCTTGATCAGCACTTTAATTCTTCAGCGAAATCAGAGGAAGCGAAAGACGACAAGCTGGATGAGGAAAAAGACCTTCTGCAATTTATGGTCCGGTTTAGAGATCTGGAGTATATTATTTCTGCGAGTCACCGATTGCAGCACTTAGAAAACTTAAGCAACCATCTGTACTTTTACGAGAAAAGCTACTATTTATATGTTGATTTTTCCAGCGAGCACTATACAGATGAAGAGATTGACAATGTGTTAAGTGTGTTACTCGAATATGGGGAAGAGTCAGCCATCTCCATTCACCGTCTTCAAGAATATGGTTCGGAAGTTGCCAAGGACGATGCAATGAAGGAAATGACGAAGCACTTTCCTCTTAAATAACCGAAGGCCGATTTCACTAAGTTGAAATCGGTTTTTTCCGATTATGAGGATGATAGGAATTATTTAGTGGAAGATTTGGCGTTTAGGATAGAGGAGAAGTGAGTCAGTTGAAAAATACCATTCGTGTTATCGTATTTATATTAGTAATCGGGGCTGTGTTATTTGCCACCCAGGGCTTATGGGAAGGATGGTTGTTAGGATCCATTTCCATCTTTTTTACTATATCTGTCGTCTTTATCGCATTTCTGATTTCTCTTGAAAATAGACACCCAACTAGAACACTCACATGGTTGGTCGTACTGGGGAGTTTTCCGGTACTCGGATTTTTCTTTTATTTAATATTTGGACGTAATGTCCGAAAGCGAAGACTATTTCAAAGGAAAGCCCTTCTGGACAAGGAAGTACTGGAAGAAGTGGAAGGAACGAGAGAATACACGGAACAAGATATGCGACTTCTGGATGAGAGTAAAAAAGGAATTTTTCAACTCTCACAGAACATTGGAAGAAGTCCCATCTCCTTTGAAACCGAAACGGTCGTTTTGACTAACGGGAATCAAACATTTACCAGGATTCTTGAAGAAATCAGCAAAGCAAAACACCATATACATTTTGAATATTATATTGTAAGAGATGATGAGATCGGTTCGCAAATTAAAGATCTATTAATTGAAAAGGCAAAAAGCGGTGTACAGGTGCGTTTCCTGTATGATGCAGTGGGAAGCTTTCAATTAGGCAGTAAATACATAAAAGAGCTCCGTGCGGCAGGAGTGGAAATTGTGTCATTTTCACCTGTAAGGGTACCGGTATTTAATAACAAAATAAACTTCCGTAATCACCGGAAAATTATAGTGGTGGATGGGGATGTCGGCTTTGTAGGCGGGCTCAATATCGGGGATGAGTACCTTGGGCGAGATGAGTATTTTGGATTCTGGAGAGATACACATCTTTATGTAAGAGGAGAAGCGGTTAGGACGCTTCAATTAATATTTCTTCAGGACTGGTATTATGCTACAGACGAATCGCTGCTTACACCTAGTTATTTGACCCCTGCTTTGGCGAACGAACATGGAAAGAAATATGGTGGAGTCCAGATGATTGCTGGAGGTCCCGATCAGGAATGGGAAGTCATCAAAAGCTTATACTTTTCGATGATTACTTCTGCCCGTAAATCCATTTGGATTGCATCTCCTTATTTTGTTCCTGATGATGATATTTTCACTGCGCTGAAGGTTGCAGCGCTCAGTGGGCTGGATGTGCGGTTATTGGTGCCAAAACGTCCGGATAAACGAATAGTGTACTATGCTTCTAGGTCCTATTTTCCTGAAATGATGGAAGCTGGGGTGAAAATATTTCAATATGAAAAAGGGTTTTTACACAGTAAGGTAGTGGTTGTCGATGAACAGGTGGCATCCATTGGAACCGCGAATATGGATATGCGTAGTTTCCATTTGAATTTTGAAGTGAATGCATTTTTATATAATACAGAAAGTGTGAAGACACTTGTGAAGGATTACGAACAGGATTTGCATGATGCCAAGCCGATTGCGAAAGAGGTTTATGCCAATCGTCCTTTTTATCAAAAGGTGGTTGAATCTGCGGCAAGATTGGCTTCCCCATTACTATAAAAGCCGGAGATATTCTTCCGGTTTTTTTATTTGTAAATTTATGAAGGGATTTGTCTGAACGTGGCGAATGGTATATAGGTGTAAAATATCTTTTGAAAGGTGTGTTGGAATGTTTGTTGCTAAAAGAAAAGACGGTTCATTCTTTTCGTTGTTAGATTGGAAGAACCGAGAAGATGTGGAACGCCTTACAAAAGGGGAGCTGTTTTTCTGTCCTGCGTGTCACAGTACTCTCCGATTAAAACATGGACAGGTAAGAAAAGTACACTTTGCCCACATGAACGACTCCTGCAATGCTTCCTCAGAATCTGAAACCCACTACCATCTTGAAGGAAAAGCCAAGCTGTATGAAAGCCTTCGCCACTCTAATGATAAAACCACACTTGAACATTATATCCCGAGCACAAATCAAAGAGCGGATGTTTACATGGAAACAGGACATAGAAAGTATGCGTTTGAGTTTCAATGTTCTACTATTTCTAAGGCAGAGTTTAGTAAAAGAACAAAGCTTTATGAAATTTCACACATCAGGCCAGTATGGATCCTCGGGAAAGAAAAACTAGGAAAAATTCAACCACAAATGAAGTTTTCGCCCTTTCAGTGGCAATTTCTCCAAAGACACAACGCACACAGCCCACCCTTCATCCTCACCTTTTGTCCGAATACAACACGGTTCCATTACCTCTACCCGTCATTTTCCTTTAATTCGTCTACCACCTATATCTCATCCATAACAAGCAAGAGCTGGATCGAACATCCCACTTTCCAGAACATCCAACATGCAACATGGAAAGAGCATTTTCTTCACTATAAAAAGAAATGGAGATATTCCTACTCACTCTATAAAACGCATAATCATTTAAGAAGCTATTGCTATACAAAAATGAATATCCCTCTTTCGTTGTTTCCCGCAGAAATTGGCCTTCCTGTTCCCTCTTTTTACAGATTGCATACTCCCGTCATAGAATGGCAGGCATGGCTTTACTTTGATTCTATTTTCCATACACCCCTACATTCCATTATTCATGTCCCTACTGTATTGAAGAACTTTAAGCGCCGGATTACAGGTTCGCACATTTGTTTACGAGAGTTGCCACTTGTAAAGGTGGGGTTCTATGAGGATGCGGTGGTGGAATATTTGGAAGCTCTGGTCTCAATTGGGGCATTGAAGCGGGAATCCCCGATGATTTATCGAAAAATAAAAAAGGAGCTGCCTTACGCGTCCATGGAGGGGGCATGTAAGCAGGATCGCATCATTTTAGAATTCCTATTGTATACAAAACAATCTTAAGATTAATAAAACAAAAAAGGGAATAATAAGCACGTGTCGAATAGTTAAAAGGGTGCACTTTTTATTTTCAAAGGAGGTTTAACGATGGCGGAACAAACTGCTGTTAAGAAATTACAAGAACGTAAAGACATCTCCGTGGAAGACACATGGAGATTAGAAGATATTTTCTCAAGTGATGAAGCATGGGAAAAAGAGTTTCAAGAAGTTAAAGGACTGATTGGCAAGATAAAGGATTATGAGGGGAAACTATCAGATTCAGCTGATACGTTATTCGAAGCGTTGCAGTACCAGGATTCCATCTCAAGCCGATTAGGAAAGCTATATACATATGCACACATGCGCTACGATCAAGATACAACAAACTCCTTCTATCAAGGGTTAAATGATCGTGCAACCAATCTTTATACACAAGTGGCAAGCGCGCTTTCCTTTATGGTACCAGAAATTTTGACGATGAAGGAGGAAGACATCTCCAAGTTCCTTCAAGAAAATAAAGAACTTGCTTTATATGAACACTCTCTAGACGAAATTAATCGCCAACGTCCGCATGTGTTATCTGCGAAAGAGGAAGCGTTGTTAGCTGAAGCTTCTGAAGTGCTATCTGCTTCATCCAACACGTTTGGAATGCTGAATAATGCCGATATTACTTTCCCGTCTGTAAAAGATGAAAACGGGGAGGAAATCGAAATTACGCATGGCCGTTACATCCGCTTCCTAGAAAGCGAAGATCAAGAAGTAAGAAAGAATGCTTTTAAAGCAGTATATGAAACCTATGGAAAGTATCGAAACACATTCTCCAGTACATTAAGTGGAGCGGTGAAAAAGGACAACTTCCAAGCGAAGGTCCGCAACTATGATTCTGCACGTCAATCTGCTCTAAGTAATAACAACATTCCGGAAACTGTATACGATAACCTGGTGAACACGATTAATAAAAACTTGCACCTATTGCACCGTTATGTGGATCTTCGCAAAAAAGTTCTAGGCGTAGAAGAGTTGCATATGTATGATCTGTACACTCCTCTGATCAAAGAAGCGAACATGAAGGTTTCTTATGAGGAAGCAAAGGATTACTTACTTAAAGGGCTTGCACCATTAGGGCAGGAATACTTGGATATTGTAAAAGAAGGATTCGACAACAGATGGGTAGACGTTCAAGAGAATAAAGGCAAACGATCTGGTGCCTATTCTTCTGGGACATATGGCACGAACCCTTATATCTTAATGAATTGGCAGGACAATGTGAATAACTTGTTCACACTTGCGCATGAATTCGGCCACTCCGTTCACAGTTACTATACAAGAAAAACTCAGCCATATCCTTATGGAAACTACTCCATTTTCGTGGCAGAAGTAGCATCAACATGTAACGAAGCGCTATTAAATGATTATCTGTTAAAAACAGTGGATGATGATAAAAAGCGTCTCTACTTGTTGAACCACTATCTAGAAGGGTTCCGTGGTACAGTATTCCGTCAAACGATGTTTGCGGAATTTGAGCACAAGATCCATGAGCTTGCACAAAATGGGGAAGCTTTGACTGCTGACCTTTTAACAGAAACATACTATGAGTTAAACAAGAAATACTTTGGTGAGAACATCACGATTGATGAGGAAATCGGTTTAGAGTGGGCGAGAATCCCTCACTTCTATTACAACTACTATGTATACCAATATGCGACAGGCTATAGTGCTGCAACAGCCCTTAGCAAGCAGATTTTGGAAGAAGGACAGCCTGCTGTAGACCGCTACCTTGAATTCTTGAAAGCCGGTAGCTCCGATTATCCAATCGAAGTGTTGAAAAAGGCTGGAGTGGACATGACTGAATCCAATCCGATTGAAGAGGCGTGTAAAGTATTCGAAGAGAAATTAAAAGAGATGGAAGAGTTACTTTCTTGATATTGCGAATGGGGACCACCTTGTAATGAGGTGGTTTTTCTTTATGGGGAAAATGGGTTACTTAAATCCTTTAAATCGTCGCTGATTGTTTAATAGAGCGATAAGCAGAAATATAGAAAAGAATAATATAGGAGAGGTTAAATAAATCGGGTACAGCTTCATAAGTCCAAGAACATTGATAAAAAGGCTGAACAGAATAAATACTATGCATAAAATGAGCGGAATTTTTGACATGGAGGCTGCTCCTTTCAAATAGACTTGTACTTCTACTAGCTATATGTACGTAAAAGGAAGAGATTCCATTCCAAAAAAAAACGTTTGTGACAAAGTTGTGAAATAGAGGTCTAACCTCTTGTCAAAAGTCGTATTCATCTGATATATTTATAACTGTGAAACGATTCACAAACAAACATATACCCCTTTGTTTGACCGTGAAAAATTTCTCCCATCCCCTTTGTTGTCTTTAATGACAATAGATTAGCCCTGGTCCCGTTGACCAGGGCTTTTCCTATTTATGTGGTAAATCGGCCTTAAAGCCCTTTACGCGGTGGTTATTGACTGAGATAGGTCTTTATAGAGGTTGTAAAAACATCTGAGCATTGGAAAATGGTCGGGAGAGGTTTTTAGGGAGGTTATTAAGACTTCCGAGTAGTGGAAATCAGAAGTGAGAGGTCTTTAAACAGCGTCTTAAGTTTTCAAAATAGTATAATACACCTTTCAAAGGTCTTTATAATAGAGTAGAAATTTAAAAACCGGAGAGGCAATCTTCATGAGTTTGCGCTTCTCCGGTTTATGCACTCTTCTTAAGTCAATTCGCAATATATCTCCAAAACGTCCCGTACTTTACTGGAACTTTCTCCACCCGTTGCGCCAGTTGAAGCTTCTTTAACTCATGTTCCACTTCCACAATCGGCAAATTATAGACGACGGATATTTCCTTTGTCGCGACAAAGGAAAACTGTGATAGGAATTCCTCTAAAGGTGGCAGCATCTTAGGAAAAGGCTGTTCTCCGAGCATATCTTGTAAAATGTGCACATACACCTCATAGGAATGATAGCCTGACACTTTAATGCCTTCTTCTTCAATATTTTCGTTAAAGAAAACAAGAGTAGGGATCTCAGATACTTCCATCTCATTAGTGATTTTGAAATCACAATTTAACGCCTTGGATGCACTTTCCCCGTTCATATCCTTTGTGAACTCTTCCATGTCGAGTCCTACCGACTCCGCACATTCCATTAACACAGAAAGTTCTGAGATATTCTGTTTCTCTAAGAACAATACTTCTTGCAGTTTGCGCAAGTACTTGATTCCTGCCTTACGTCCCTGAAGCTCGGCTGCCTTGATGGCGATAGAAGCAACATATGGCGATTCTATCGGATTCTCAAGCCATAAGGACCCATCACAGGACATGCCGGAACGTGTTGCGGTGCGTTCCCAAACTTGTGCCATGGAGGCAGCATAATGTTTCTTGGCAAGGTTTAGAGAGGTCAATTGGCCAGTGACAATATGCTTAATGGTAAAATACTGTCCATACTGCACATATAACTTCTTTAGCATCGGTTCCAATGCCCAGCACTCAGGACAGAGGGGATCGATGAAGAAGTAAATCTCTATCGGTTTATTGGTTGTATGTTGAATGTTTTTTAAATAATATAATTTCTTATCATTACAGGTCACATGAATCTTCCTTTTCTTCAGGTTTGTCTGGGGTATTGATCATATGTTGAGCCGTTAGTACTAAACGCTGAAAAAATTCTTTTCGATATGAACCCTCAAGTCCCACTTCATCCATCGCCTCTTCCATGCAAGCTAGCCAAGCTTTGGCCCGCTTTGGTGTAATTTCAAAAGGCATATGGCGTGCACGTAGCATCGGGTGCCCGTGCTCACTTGTATATAGAGGTGGTCCTCCTAAATACTGGGTAAGAAATTGCTTTTGCTTCCTTGCTGTTTCCGTCAAATCATTCGGGAAAATCGGAGCTAAACTGGGATGGCGGCCGACACGATCGTAAAATGCTTCTATAAGTTCGTGAATAACTTGCTCTCCGCCAACAGCTTCAAAAGGTGTTTGTATGTTATCCATCATTTTAACTCCTTATATCTAAAAGTAACGATTGTATGTATATTTTAGCAATGTGGTTATTATATCTCAAACAATTCGATTCCACCCTTGCAAAAAATAGGGAAAAAAGGGAGTTGGGAGGGAGGTGTTAGGGGTAACTGTTGATTTCCGTTCCAGGCGCTTCGCTTGCCTGCGGGCGTCTGCGCGCCTTCCACTCCAATCAACGGGTTATCTCATCCTCATAAGAAAATAAAAAAACACCGAGCACAAAAATTTAATTTTCATACGCGGTGTTTTTAAAATTATTTAAGCTTGGTAGTTCCCGGTAACCTTTCGGACGTAGTTCATTGTTTCTTTGAAAGGGGGGACTCCATTGTATTTGTCTACATTGCCTGGTCCGGCATTGTAGGCGGCAAGTGCTAGGGTTAGATTGCCGTCGTATTTGTCCAGCATTTGACGGATGTATTTGGTGCCACCCATAATATTTTGCCTCGGGTCCATTGCATTGGTGACGCCCAGTCCTTTTGCTGTTAAAGGCATGAGCTGCATTAAACCTGCTGCCCCTGCATGGCTAACTGCCGTTGGATTAAAGCTTGATTCTTGTTGTATGATTGCTTTGATTAATTTCGGGTCTACTCCATATTTTACGGAAGCTTCCTCAATGATTTCTTCAAAATCCGATCGTCTAGCTACACTTGCATTTTCCCTAAAAGAGCCTTTGGCAGGGAGAGGAACAATACTCTTACCAATCTCCGCTTCCAACATGCTCGCATTCATGGAAAGTAGTGCTGAATTCAATGGATGAGAAAAAGAATGCTGTCCTGGGATTGAGGAATTCCCAGTGTCCGTAGTGATCATTCCTGCCAGCACACTAGAGAAAGGAAGACTGGAACCGGTGTTAGTAGGTTGCTTGTTCACTTGTAAACCTTGCAAAGCTTGAAGTTGCATCATGGATCTAAGCTGATCTAGGTTCATTTTTTGTCTCCTTCTCCAGCAAGTGAACAGGCTTTTGCCTCGTAAAATCTTATAATTTTATTTTTCGTTTCACGCAGAGGGATCCCGTAAGCATCAAGCAATTCGTGGAATAATTTTTCCCCTGCGGCATAATTTTTCACTTCATATTCCAATTCAAAATCACTTGTATCCATATAGTTGCTTTCATCTAATACTAACAATCCGTCTTTGTATGCGAGTTCGGCGCGATTTGTTTTCAAGGAACCAAAGTAGATTACTTCGGATGGGGAGATACTAAGCTCGTCCGTTAAAATATTGGAGATAATCCCGCTGACTAAACCGGTATTTGCGCTTATCATAGATTGAAATTCATCTTCAGTCACAACCTGATGTGTTTCTAAAAGTCCTTCATCAGCAGGTTGTTTTAAGGTGAGTGTGAATGTGTCGCCTTTTTTCCGAACGCGAAGAGCACAGCCTTTATCCTTTAGGGCAAAGCCGGCTGTGTCAAAATAGTGGTTTTCCTGAGTGAAAAAGTCATCAGATTTCACTTTAAATGCCGAACAGAGAGATGTAAATTCATCAAAGGTCAATAAATTCTTAAATTCAATTTCAATTTCTTGGTTGGTCATAGTTTTACCTCTCCTAATTGATATACTTCTATTATTACTTGCTTTCCTGGGGAAGGCAATGTTTAAGTAGCATTCTTCTAGGAATCATTTACACAATAATTTGGTAAAAAAGTTGGTTTCCATTTCATTGCGGGAAGGGAATTATGATAATATATGAGTAGGATTTAGGTTGGAAGGAGATTATTATGCAAAAAAGAATAGAAATTAAGCATACATCTTGGAATGAACATCAACTTTTGCTAGAGGCGGATTCCGTTTCTTTTCCGCTAGATCAAGTGTCAGCGAGCAATCAAATGCTGGTGGATTCAGACAATCTCGCATTTATTTATAAACTGGAGACAGCAACGGAATTTATTTATGTAAGTATCAAAGATGATTTTTGGAACGATGTGAAACAGGCATTAGAGGATAAGAAGGCGATTGTGCTTGTAGTAGACAAGACGGCATTACTGCTGACAAATATAGAAGAAGAACTAGGTTACTTAATAGAAAATATAAGAGACAATGCCAATTATGGTGAAGAGATGGAGAGAAGAGTAAACGAGATTTTTTAAGGGGTTTGGCCAATTATGATACAACATTGGGACTTGTTTTTAGCGCCTTATAAACAGGCAATAGATGAAATGAAAGTGAAGTTAAAGGGAATGCGCGGTCAATTCAAAATGCAGTCGGAGCATTCGCCCATTGAATTTGTTACGGGAAGAGTCAAGCCGATCGCAAGTATCTTGGATAAAGCGACACGCAAAGGAATTTCTCTTGAAAAGCTGGAGGATGAAATGCAGGACATTGCCGGTGTTCGCATGATGTGCCAGTTTGTAGATGATATACATAGAGTGGTGGAGATTCTCCGGATTCGCAATGACTTTGAAATTGTGGAAGAACGAGACTATATTTCCTCCCGAAAAAACAGCGGATATCGTTCCTACCATGTAGTCGTCCGTTATCCTGTTCAGACCATTGAAGGGGAAAAGAAAATCCTGGTCGAGATTCAGATCAGAACTCTTGCAATGAACTTCTGGGCAACCATTGAGCACTCACTGAACTACAAATATAGCGGGCAATTCCCACAGGATATTAAGGAAAGACTTGTTCGTGCGGCCGAAGCGGCATATCTTCTAGATGCGGAAATGTCACAGATCCGTGGAGAAATCCAAGAAGCACAAGCCATCTTTTCACGAAAAAAAGAGCTGGATTCGGACTAACTAAAGGGGTGGAAGTATGAAATTTGCCATAACCTCCAAAGGGGACTCGGTTTCAAACACATTGATGCACAAAATGAGGACCTACTTGCAGGATTTTGATTTGATATATGATGAAGATCAACCTGATTTGGTTGTTTCAGTCGGGGGAGACGGGACACTTCTATATGCGTTCCATCGCTATCGCAGCCGCCTGGACAAGACGGCCTTCATCGGGGTCCACACCGGCCATCTTGGTTTCTATGCCGATTGGGTGCCTGAGGAAATTGAAAAACTAGTCATTGCTATTGCGAAGACCCCCTATCAAATAGTGGAATATCCATTATTGGAAGTGATTATCCGCTACAACGATGGGGGACGGGAAGCACGTTACTTGGCACTAAATGAATGCACCGTTAAAAGTGTAGAAGGTACATTGGTGATGGATGTAGAGATTAAGGGCCAGCTATTTGAAACTTTCCGTGGAGACGGATTGTGTATCTCCACTCCATCTGGAAGCACTGCCTATAATAAGGCGTTGGGTGGCGCAATTTTGCATCCATCTCTACCGGCCATTCAGTTGGCAGAAATGGCTTCCATTAATAACAGGGTATTCCGAACCATCGGATCACCGCTTGTATTGCCTCAACATCACACCTGTCTATTAAAGCCTGTCAACGATGTGGACTATCAGATCACCATAGACCATCTGACATTGCTACATAAAGATGTAAAGTCTATTCAATATCGCGTGGCGAAAGAGAAGATCCGCTTTGCACGCTTCCGTCCTTTCCCTTTCTGGAAACGGGTTAGCGATTCATTTATTACCGATAAATAAGAGGACTGGTTGTTATGGAAAGATTTTTTCTAGTCTTTAAAGCTGGAGCACGAGACGAAGGGAAACTGCTTCGGGAATTCTTAAAAGAAAGGCAGATCTCCAAAGCTGCCTTGATCGATATTAAATTCAACGGTGGGGCGCTGCATGTGAATGGCAGCGCCGTTACTGTGCGATACGCTCTATATGAAGGTGATACGGTGGAAGTGTTTTTTCCAAAAGAAGAGCCAAGTGATGATCTTGTGGCTGAGGACATTCCTTTGGATATCGTATTTGAGGATGAGTATGTTCTCGTGGTGAACAAGCCTGCTGGCATGGCATCGATTCCGTCACGAGAGCATCGCCATGGAACACTTGCCAATGCTGTGCTTGGTTACTATCAGTTGATGGGAATCTGCGCAACGATACATATTGTGACTCGATTGGATCGTGATACATCAGGATTGATGCTCATTGCCAAACACCGCCATGCTCATCATCTATTTTCGTTGCAGCAAAAGGAGTTTGGTGTCAAGCGGCGCTATGAGGCGCTGGTTCATGGAGAAATGAAAGGTGAGGGTGGGTCTGCTTCAGGTAAAATAGATGCACCAATCGGGCGTAAGGATACCAGCATCATTGAGCGAGAAGTCCGGGAAGATGGGCAGCGTGCGGTCACACATTACGAGGTGCTTCGTGTTGGAGAAGGTTGGAGTCATGTTTCTTTGAGATTGGAAACGGGCCGCACTCATCAGATTCGTGTACATATGGCCTATCTGGGGCATCCGTTGGTTGGAGATAGTTTGTACGGCGGTTCTGTGGGAGACGGAATGGTGCGCCAGGCGTTGCATAGCTGTGAATTGAGCTTCTTTCATCCGGTGGAAGAGCAGGAGATGTTGTTTTCGTGCAGGTTGCCGGTGGATATGAGAAGAGTTTTGGGGGAGAGCTGACAATCCAAAGGGATGTCAGCTTTCTTTGCGTGTGAGGGAGATGGGTTACTGGAAGGGAATGGGAATCTCTCGTAAATCTCGATTATCGCCCGTTTTTCCAAAAAGTCGCCCGTTTTTCTCAATTTTCGCCCGTAAACTCAAATAATAGCCCGATTGAGTAAATTGCTGCTTTTTAAGGGTAGCCCGCTGGTGGATTTTTGCTTAGCGTTGTTTCAGCTAACCTCCGTATTCCCGCAATTCCCTCAATCCCACAACTCCCTAAATTTCTCCTTAACAAACGGCATCCCAGAATCAACAGAAACTGTCTCCATCTCAGGATAGCGCAAGGCGGAAAGCTTACCGCCAAAAACCGCACCTGTATCGATATTAGCGGTGTTATTAACAATCCTTACCTCACGAACCGGCGTGTGGCCATAGACAATCCAGGTGTCTCCGTCATACTCCTGTGCCCAATCGCGGCGGACAGGCATGCCGTTTTCGTGGAACTCTCCAGTGATATCGCCGTACAGGACGAATGTCTTCACTTTTTTACCCTGCTGACCTATGTATTCTTTTTTAAGACCTGCATGAGCAACGATTAGTTTCCTATTATCCAGCACTTGATAGAGAGGAGCTTCTTCATAAAGCTTGATGAACATCTTCCTAAACTCTTCCTGTCCAAAAGCTGATAATGCTTCAAACTCCGCTACAGTCGTCTCAAGGCCGTGAGTATGCTGCACTTTGTTTCCTAAAAGAAAACGATAGAGTTTGTTGCAGTGATTGCCAGGCACATAAAAACCAAGTCCGGCTTCAACCAAAGCGTAAATGATTTTTACCACGCCAATCGAGTCAGGACCTCGATCAGTAAGGTCTCCAACAAAAGCAAGTTTTCTTCCTTCAGGGTGTTTAAACAAACCTTCAAACTCTGCGTACCCCATTTCATTCAGCAAGGCTTTAAACTCCTCTATGCATCCATGTATATCTCCGATGACATCAATTTTCATAAAGCAAAATCACTCCTTTTATGTACATATTAAGCCCTGTTTCCCCATACAAATGAGTGAGAAAAAAGGAAAAAGTTCATACTACTGTTAATATCTTCATTGTATCATTTATGTAAATTTTTCATGAAAATTTTATCTGATTACTGTATTACCGAAATAAAAACATGATATAATCTTTGCTTATTACATACAAAAAAGAATTGATCGGGGAAGATAGCATGTTTGAATTACCAATAAAGGAACCGGTATTAGTATTCACGATTGCCATGATCATTTTTTTCATTTTTCCCTATTTCATGAAATTATTGCGTATCCCTGGACTAATTGGCCCGATTTTGGCAGGTGTCATCATTGGCCCGAATGGATTAGCAGTGCTAGAAAGAAGTTCCACCATTGAGCTCTTAGGCACAGTCGGACTCTTATTTATCATGTTTATAGCCGGACTTGAAATGGACCTGGACGGATTTAAAAAATACCGTAACCGCAGCATTGTTTTTGGAGTGATGTCGTTTTGGATTCCACTGTTGTTCGGCACTGTCATAAGCCTGCTGCTCGGATATAGTGTGGCGGCTGCAATATTGATTGGATCAATCCTAGGATCCCATACTCTTCTAGGCTATCCCATTGCAAGCAGGCTCGGAATAGGAAAAAGCAAGGCAATCACGACAGCTGTTGGCGGTAGTATTTTAACAGATGCCTTTGCCTTATTGGTATTGGCGATCATAACAGGTGCAGCAGCAGGGGAACTGGATATTTATTTTGGAATTAAATTGACCTTATCCTTGATAGTATTTGTGGCAATTATCTTCTTGGGAACACCATTTCTATCAAGATGGTTTTTCCGTAATGTGGCAACGGAAGGGACAGGGGAGTTCATTTATGTCATGGTCATGCTTTTTACAGCAGGATCATTGGCGCTTATTGCCGGTCTGCAGCCGATTATCGGGGCCTTCTTAGTAGGGCTTGCCCTTAACCGATTTATTTTTGATCAAGGACCATTGATGAACAGAATTCGTTTTACGGCAAACAGCATTTTCATTCCGTTTTTCTTGTTATCCGTCGGGATGCTTATGGACTTAAGCGTACTTGTCGGTAATCCGAAAGCATGGGTGTTAACAGTTGCGATTGTTTTGGGGCTTTTATCGAGCAAGTATCTAGCAGCCGCATTAACGAGTAAATTCTATAAATACTCTAAAGAGGAAAGATTGGTCATATTTGGTCTTTCAACTCCGCAAGCGGCCGCAACTTTAGCTGCTACCCTTGTCGGATTTAATGTCGGGCTTTTAGACCAGGCCACCGTTAATGGAGTCATTATCATGATTTTGATTACATGTATATTCGGGCCTTATTTAGTTGAAAAATATGGCCGAATACTCGCGCTTGAAGAAGAAATGATGCCTGTTCAAAAAGGGGATGCACCGGAGCGGATCTTGATTCCAATTGCCAACCCGAATACGATGGAGTCCTTGATGGACCTTGCTTTTGTGATCCGCCAATCTAATTCTGTCGAGCATCCCTTATATGCCCTAAGTGTGGTCCAACGGGATATGTGGGGAGCGGATGGAGATGTCGCAAAAGCGGAGAAAATGCTTGGTCAAGCAGTTTCCTATTCCAGTGGGGCAGATGTTCCGATCCGCGTGACGACAAGGGTAGACCGAAACATCGCGATCGGAATTAACCGTGCCATCGCCGAAGAGCGTATCACCACTCTTGTTGCAGGTTGGAACGGAGAACGTACGGCTCCTCAGAAAATTTTCGGTGGAGTGATCGACCAGGTGTTGGATCAGACGAATGTGTCAGTACTTATTTCCAAGCTTGGTCACCCCCTGAATACGACGAAGCGAATTGTTTTGATCCTTCCAAAAGGAATTGACCATAAACCAGGCTACTGGGATGCACTAGCAACAATTAAATTAATCGCCAGTAATCTTGGGGCGACGATCCAATGTTATGTGATTAAAGGATTCCCAGACGTATACAAAGCGCATATGCGTGAAATCAAACCAAACCCTCCGACAGTAGTGGAATGGGTGGAAGGTTGGACGGCGCTTTATGAAAACAAGTTGCCGACACTCCAACCGGATGATTTAGTTGTGGTTATTAGTGCCAGAAGAGGGACGACCGGCTGGCATCCACAGCTTGAAAAGATACCAGGGAAACTTGCCAAAATAAATCCCGAAAGCTTTATCATCTTCTATCCACGCGAGGAAAAAGAGGATCTGCGTGGTACTAGAGGAACCGAGATACCAAAAGAAGTACTGCTTGGCAGGGATTATGATTGATTTAACTTAATACGATAGGCAGCAGTGCAGGGAGGAGGTTTCCTGCACTGCTTTTTTGGATTCTCAAGACCTGAAGTTCGGCTGGAATAGAGCAAACGGTAGGAGAGAGTCGGTCTCTCCGCCCGAACCGCGGTTGAAAAAGCGGAAACGGTAGGAGAGAGTCGGTCTCTCCGCCCGAACCGCGGTTGAAAAAGCGGAAACGGTAGGAGAGAGTCGGTCTCTCCGCCCGAACCGGGGTTGAAAAAGCGGAAACGGTAGGAGAGAGTCGGTCTCTCCACCCGAACTGTGGTTGAGAAAGTGAAAACGGTAGGAGAGAACCCGTCTCTCCACCCGAACCGGGGTTGAGAAAATGAAAACGATAGGAGAGAACCCGTCTCTCCGCCCAAAACTGTATCAATAGCACGAAAACAGCACGAGATCCTCCCATAAATATCCAATCTCAACCACTCACCTCCAACTTCCCAAAAGATTTCATTCGCATTTCATCAACTATATGCTATAATTATGACTAGGTACTAATAACTTATATAAATAGGAGGGTATAAAACAATGAACTTATCCTTAGATGGTCGTACATATGTAGTAATGGGAGTAGCAAATAAAAGAAGTATCGCATGGGGTATCGCACGTTCCCTCCATGATGCGGGAGCTCGTCTTGTGTTCACGTACGCTGGTGAGCGTCTAGAAAAAAGCGTAAGAGAACTCGCGGATTCACTTGAGAGAAACGACTCAATCGTTCTTCCATGTGATGTAACAAAAGACGAAGAGGTTCATACTTGTTTCCAACAGATTAAAGAAGAAGTTGGCACAATTCACGGTGTAGCGCACTGTATCGCATTTGCCAACAAGGAAGAGCTGCAAGGCGATTATATGAACACGACTAGAGACGGTTTCTTGCTTGCGCACAATATCAGCTCCTACTCTTTAACGGCAGTAGCAAAAGAAGCGAAGGAAATTATGAAAGAAGGCGGAAGCATCGTAACACTGACATACCTTGGCGGCGAAAAAGTGGTTCCTAACTACAACGTCATGGGTGTGGCAAAAGCAAGTCTTGATGCAAGCGTGAAATACCTTGCCAATGACCTTGGTAAAGTGGGCATCCGCGTGAACTCCATTTCCGCAGGTCCGATTCGTACACTTTCTGCTAAAGGTGTAAGTGACTTCAACTCTATTTTAAAAGAGATTGAAGAAACTGCTCCATTACGCAGAGTAACAACTCAAGAAGAAGTGGGAGACACGGCGTTGTTCTTGTTCAGTAACTTGTCCAGAGGAATTACCGGGGAAAACATCCACGTGGATTCCGGGTATCATATCTTTTAAAACAAAAGCCGCAATGAATTTTGCGGCTTTTTGCTTTTATGCTGGTGGTGCTTGAATAATACTAGTTACAGATTTACAGCAAATATGCAATAATCCTGAAGGGTCATCTCCATCTGTAGTTGCTAAAACCAAAATCCCGGATTTTTTCTTGAAATCTACAAGTGTACCAGTTCTTTGTCTTCCTCCACTTGGTCCCCCAGTAAAGGTGACAGTGACGATTTGATTAATGAAGTTTTCTGTGTAACGTCCACAAAAACAACTTTGATCATCGTTATCTTTCTTTTTCCATGAACAACAACCGCTGCTCATACCTTTATCATGATATAAACTCATATCATACACCTCCTAAATATTGAGATACCATATAATACTCACCGAACGAATCTTTGGAAAGGCACTTGTCCCATAAATAGAAAACTACTTCAAAAATATCACTTCTATCAATATAAAATATCATTCACCCATACCACCCTCCAAACTCTAGCATATTCTATAGCAAAAGGAGGGAATCACCAGATGAAATTAAGATAATCACTCATAATAGATGGCCCTTAGCTAACGACTTTGGATTCACTGGAATTCTCCATATCCAGTTAGCAATCATTTTAGATATAAGGTAGCAAGCATCGCCGTATGGATAATTTTTTTAGCCTCCTTAGGTTGACCAACCGATTTAGCCCCTGGCCATGGAGAGCAGGGACTATGTCTTACACCCTTGGTTCTGATTACTGACGAAATCAAGAATTCAAGAATTATATATAATTTAAAGTGTAATACACTTATGTGTACGAAAGATGGTTTGAGAGGGACGTGGTTATCCATCTCCCTCTAATCACTACAAAATTTGATTGAAGGGTTATTTTATCAATTGATTTAATGCACCAGACTTGATTCGCTCGTATTCAAATGCCTCAGCCAGTTCATTTTCCATCAAAGGTGATTTTCTTACATATCTTTCTCGGATAACATCATAAAGCTCATATGGAAATAACATATCGATAAACATGATTTCCTTTTGTTTTTCAGTTAAAGGGGAGACAGATTCGTATGCATTAATCATGACATTAAATTGATCGTCATTCCAAACTCCTGTTGTATCCAATAGTGGAATGATCATTTTACGCAAATCACGGATAGGTAGATCGAATGATACGGTATCAAGATCAATTACCCAGATTTGGCCGTCATCCCCAAGAAGAGAGTTCCCCGTTCCATAATCTTGATGACAGAGGTTTGGCATTCCTTTTACCGTTCCCACCCAATCCAGGTACTCCGATTCCAATAATCTTTTTAGCGTATCCCGTCCTTCCTTTATAAAGAAATCAGCTTCCGCTAAGTAGAGTTTGGAAAAGGGATCATCAGGCAGAGATTTCGCTAATAACTTCCAAGTTTCCATCTGTTGACAACGTTTAATGTAGTGATTCGGCCATCGACCAAGCTTAGTAAAAATAGGGACACCTTCCGGAGGGCGATACCCAATAGAGGCAGTATGAAATTCAGCCAATCCCTTCATGATAAACTCAAGATCTTCTTGAACGGTCAATTCAAATGGCCGTCCTTCTATCCACTCATAGACGACAAATAGGAAAGGGCCGTGCTTTGTGTAAAGAATCCCATTCTTATTGGGGATGATTCCTGGTACTCTCATTCCTTTTAATGCCAGATAATTTTGTGCATTGATGGAAAACAAGGCTTTTTTCTCTGGTCTGTGTATTCTCTTTAAGCATATGGGGCCCTCAATAGTATGGATTTTCCATACTATTGCCATTTGACCTCCTTGGATCACTTCTACTGAATTTACAGTTACCTCCCAGTTCTTGATGATTGTTTCTGCTAGCGAGATAAGCTTTTGTTCCTCTTCCGGTGTAAGTGCATATTCCGTCGAATTTTCTTCTTGATTATGATTGTTTTCTTCCAACAAACGTTCCACCATCCTCTTTAGAAGTCTGCTTTTTATTGCGGTAACAGACAGCCTAAGATTGATTTTCCTCCCAATCAGGAAGGGACCTTTTATTTAAGGTATGGTCGTAACGGAAGAAATGTTATTGACAGGTGTGTTTTTTTCACCGGATGCTTACTAATTAAGGTAATTGCCCTTTTTCCCAAAAGAATAAGAGGAAAAGGTACTTTTAAACCTGCTCATCCATACCATACTTATAAACTACCGTTTTTAGGTAAAAGGAGGTCACAAATGAAAATAGCCTATATTGCTACAGAAAAACTTCCGGTACCGGCAATTCGTGGTGGTGCAATTCAAATATATATTGACTCTGTTGCTGCCATTATTGGAAAAAACCATGATGTTACCATTTTTTCTATTCAGCATGAGGAACTGGAGAAGCAGGAGAAGAGAGGAAATGTACGCTACATTCGTTTTGACGAAAAAAATTATCTGACTTCAATTATTACTCATCTTCAACAAGAAACCTACGATGTCATCCATTTATGTAATCGCCCGTTATGGGTGAAATCGGTAAAGGAAGCGACACCTGCATCCAAAATAGTATTAAGTGTCCATAACGAAATGTTTACTTATGAGAAATTGAGTGATCAAGAAGGAAAAGAGTGCTTAAACCTTGTGTCAAAGGTAGTTACAGTCAGTGACTTTATCGGAAGAACCATTACAGATCGATTTCCATTTGCAAAATCAAAAGTAAAAACCGTATATTCTGGAGTAGATTTAGATACATTCCAGCCACCCTGGACTTCAAAGGGAGGTCAGGGGAGAAGCAGTATAAGAAGCGAGCTGGGACTTTCGAATAGAAAGGTAATTCTTTTTGTAGGAAGGCTCAGTAAGGTAAAAGGACCTCATATTTTATTACAAGCTCTTCCGTCTATAAAAAAAGAGCACCAAAATGTCACGATGGTATTCATTGGATCCAAGTGGTTTGGTGATGATCAGGTAAATAATTACGTTAAACATCTTTATACACTTGGTGCTATGTATCAAGAAAATGTAATGTTCATTAAGTTTGTTAAACCAGTGGATATTCCGAAATTATTTGCCATGTCAGATGTATTTGTATGCTCTTCCCAATGGCAGGAACCACTAGCGCGTGTTCATTATGAAGCCATGGCTGCCGGGTTGCCAATTATAACGAGTAAGCGTGGTGGGAATCCCGAGGTCATCAATGAGGGGAAAAACGGTTATGTTGTTGATCAATTCGAAGATCCTGAAAGTTATGCGACTCTAATTAACTCCTTATTACATGATTCCAATAAGAGAGAAAGACTAGGAAGATATGGGCGTGAAAAAGTAGAAAGGGACTTCAGCTGGAGGAATGTAGAGAATAATCTGATGGCGGTGTATAAAGAAGCCACTGGTAATTAAAGAGAGGTGATGACTTTTGGAACAAAATCATGAGATGGAAAAAGATCACTTGCAACTAGTACTGAATTTTTATCCGTTGGAAATTTCCGATGTTCGGCTAATATCCAGCAGAAGCGGGAGAACTACTTGGGAAGTTGATACCACCGAAGGGAAAAAGATTTTAAAGCAAGCAAGCATGAAGCCAGAGAGAATGCTATTTATAGCTGGGGCTCACCAGCATCTACACCAAAAAGGGCTTGCAATAACACCGATTCATGAAACAAAAAATGGTGGGATCTGCATTGGAGCAGGGTCGGTTAGTTATGTGCTGTTCGATAAAGTAGAAGGCAATGAAGTGATTTATTACAACAAAGAGCAAATGCTAAAGGCCATGGAATTTGCTGGTAACTTCTATCAAGCTTCAAAAGGATATGTTCCGGCGGAAGAGAGTAAAACACGAAGCAGACTAGGTAAGTGGCATAAATTATTTCGTTGGAAACTTCAAGAGCTGGAAGGAAATAAAACGATTGCCCAATCGTATCCTGATGATGTATTCTCCCTATTATTTTTAGAACATGTAGATGAAATGATTTCCCGGGCACAATCGGCATTGACTGCTCTGGAAGAACCAATCTATACGGATATTTCCAGAGAGGTCAGTAGTTTAAAAGGCTTCTGTCAGCAAGATTTCACTTTAGCAAGATTCACAGAAGTGGAAGACGCCCTGTTTATGAAGGAGCTACACTCGGTAACTTATGATCTACCAACCCGTGATATACGAATAATTTTAAACAAAATGATGAAGAAGTTTTCTGTTTGGGATGAGAACCTTGTATTTGATTTATTACGCGCCTATCAAATAACTAATCCGTTGACTGAGGAGTACTACCGTATTCTCTCAATCGATTTAAAATTTCCTCATCTTTTTTGTGCGATTGCCCATAAATATTTTTTAGCCCAAAAAAGGTCATGGTCAGATGAAAAATATATCTGGGCATTACAGAATATCATTGCACTTGAAGAGTCCAAGGGTAACTTCCTAAACCGCTATCCTTCCATTTTTAAAGAAATCATTTCTTCAAACAAAGGGGGGATCTAAAATGGCAGAAAGTCCTAAAATACCAAAGTTGGAGCTGGAAAAATTCACCTTCTCGCCTCCAGGTCCAATGGGATGGAATATGGCAGAATATGAAAAAATGCTGCAAAATCCTGACCAGCTTGTATTAAACGAGACAACTGTTAATTCTCAGTTGCACTCCCTGCTAAAGCACGAATTAGTGGAGCTGTCGATGAATGGAGCATTGAAGGATCAAGTACAGGTGTCGATAAAAAAGGAAACTCTTTCAGAAAATGATAAAGTTGTTGACCAGAATATCATTATGGAAAATGAAGAAGCTGCAGAACCTGAATTTTCTCCAAACAATGATGAATTAGAAGACAATGAAGAAATCATTGAAGAAGAAGAAAAAATCCCGGTTTCCAATATAAAAGTAACCATAATCGTGGAGGAAAAAGCCTTAAAGTTACCTTTGATTACCTTTAAGTCAACCTCTAGTCAAAAAAGGCGCGGAAATTAAAAAATGTGTTCATTAAAGGTCTAGGTAATTGCATAAATTGGTAATATATCAATTATTTATATGAGTAGGAGTGAGAAGAATGTCAAATGAATTACGGAAAGCAAAATTGAAACTTGATTTTGACAATGGTTTTAGTTTATCTCCAGATCTTAGTGCAGAAGAAGCTTTAAATGCTCTTTTAAAATCAATTAGAGATGGAGAAGTAGCTGAGGTGAAAATTGCCGCAGAGTATAGTGATGGTTTAAAAAAGGATTATCATTATGACGACGAAGATGAAGATGAAGATGATGACGATGACGATGACGAGGATGAAGAGGTAGAAGAAGCTGACGACGAAGACGAAGATGAAGACGAAGATGAAGATGACGATGACGAAGATGACGAAGATGACGAAGATGACGACGATGACGAAGATGACGAAGATGACGAAGAAGAAGAGGAATAGAGAAATACGAAATAAGTGCCAGAATCCTTTAACGGGAATCTGGCACTTTTCTCTTTGTTGAATTAGAGTATTGCCTTCTCATATACAGCAATAAGGCGATCGGCAACGTGTTTGAAGGTGAAGTTGACCTCAATGAATTTTCTTCCATTATGGCAAATCCATCCACAAATTTCCGGCTCTTTGAGTACATAATGTATAGATTTTGCAAAAGCGGAAGGGTTACTGTAATCGTCAATAATCAAACCATTGAAGTTATCAAGGATTACTTCTGCATTTCCGCCCCGATTTGTAGTAATCAATGGAATTCCAGCTGCCATAGCCTCATAGTGCACTCTTGCTAATGGTTCATTCCATTGGGAGCTGCATACAAACACATCCCCGGAGATAAATGCTTCATGGATTAATTCTGCAGGAATGTACTTGGTGAATATCACCTTCTCTTTTAACAGCTGAGCTAATTTGTATAGGGAACGCACATAGCTATTCATACCATCGTCACTGAACCATTTTCCCCCCACTATCAGCAATACAAGATTATCGTGTTTTTTTTCTAATGCTTGCATTGCTTGGATAAGTAAGTGTGGACCTTTCGTTTTACTTAAACGCCCAACAAAAAGAATGACTTTTTTATCTTCTAGATTGTACCTCTTGCGAAAATTACTTCTTATCTGCTGCCATTCTTTACTTTTTCTTAATGGATAAGAGGACAAATCCACCCCGGAGTACACGACCCTTATTTTGTATTCTGCTTTCGGGAAGCGTTTGATAACCGTTTCTTTAATATAGTTACTGACTGTCGTAATGGCACTAACGACCTCCACCACTTCCTCCCCCTCGGCTTCAGAAAGTTTTTTTATCGAAAACATATCATTGTGAAGGCTTAAGACGATCTTACTACCTGGAGATGAGTGTTTATATAGTAGGACATTTTTCGGCCTGTTACATACATGGATCACATCAAATTGATGACACATCAGTTCGTTCGCAACATGTAGGCGATACTCTTCACGAGGGAAGCGAATATATCGGACACCATTTACTTCTTCATGATCAGGAAGTTCTGGATCCGACACAGAAAAAATGGTTAACTCATATACCTTTGATAGATAAGGGGTCACCCCGTCAATCATCATTTGAATGGCCCCTCCTTTTATCGAGGGTGCCGGAAGCTTCTCTGTACAAATAATCGCTAATTTCATGTCCGCATTTCTCCATATAAGTTCTTCAAATAATGGTATTCCCTTTCCAGTCCTTCTGTTAAGGGCATTGAGGGTGAATAATTAAGCAATTTCTCAGCTTTACCAACATCCGCCCATGTGTGCTTTGGCTCTCCTTTTACCGTATCAGAGAAAGTTAGCAAAGCTTTTTTCCCTGTAATATGTTCTAATATTGCGATGATTTCCAGTACAGATGCTCTTTCTTTGCCACCAATATTAATAGTTTCACCTATCGCTTCGCCCGAGGTTAATGCCGCTTTCGTTGCTGTCACACAATCATCGATATAGGTAAAATCCCTCGACTGCAACCCATCTCCAAAAACAGTGATGTGCTGTTTTGTCAGCAGTTGTTTGATGAAGCGATGGAAAGCCATGTCAGGTCGCTGTCTAGGTCCATAAACGGTAAAGTAGCGCAATATGACAAGTGGAAGTCCAAAGCTTTCTTCATAAACTCTGCATAAATGCTCCCCGGAAAGCTTTGTTATGCCATAGGGTGACAACGGTGCTGTAATTGCTGCTTCTGATACCTTTCCAGCTTTTTCTCCATATACAGAGGATGTGGATATATAGATGAATCGCTTAATGCTATAATCTTTGGCAGCTTCCAATAGGCGTTGTGTCATGAGGATGTTATGGTTCACGTAAGGGGTAAATTCTTCTCCCCAGCTCGTTCTCACCCCAGGTATTGCTGCCAGGTGATAGATGACATCCACACCTTTTAATAGTTGATGAAGGTCACAGTGTAATAGATTCAAATCTTGAAAGGTGAAGAAAGAGTGCTTTTTTAATGCTTGAATGTTCTTCTGTTTGAAGGATGGTGGTGTAGGACCGATGAAGGTATCCACTCCGATTACTTCGCAGGTTGGCTCCAGTAGTAGTTTTTCACATAGGTGCGAGCCTATAAAACCGGCAGCTCCCGTAACTAAAACTCTCATCCACGTCCCACCCCTTTATAGTTCAGTCCAAATCCTAATACTTCTTCCCTATTTATACAGTTTCTGCCGTCGAGGATTAGATTACCCTTAATATGTGCTTTAACATGCTTCCAGTCTAGTTGACATATCTCCGGCCAATCTGTGGCGATGATAACCGCTTCTGAATCAATATAGGATGATTTCAGTGATTTATGCTGAGTGGCTATATGACGTAAATCAGCCGGTAAAAACGCTTTCGGATCATACGTATGGACATCGGCTCCAAGGGAATGCAGCTGTTGAATAAGTGCTATAGCAGGGGAATGCCTTATATCATCTGTATTCGGTTTAAACGCTATTCCAAGAACGGTCACTTTTTTATCCAGGATAGAAGGAAGCTCCTCTTGCAATTTTTTTATATTCCATTCCAGTTGGGTGGAATTTACTTCATGCACCGCATCCAAAATGGGGGTTTTGACTAATTTGGCAGCAGCAATATGCTGCAATGCTTGTAAATCCTTTGGAAAACAAGACCCACCGTAGCCTATCCCAGCTTGAAGAAAAAGCGGGCCGATCCTTGGATCTGTTCCCAAGCCTTTTGCAACATCCAAGACATCCGCTCCATAAAAGTCGCAAATTCGAGCAATCTCATTTATAAATGAAATTTTAGTTGCAAGAAAGGCGTTTGATGCATACTTGATCATTTCTGCTCCATTCCAGCTTGTAACGATAAATGGGGAGCTTAAAGATTGATAAATATCCCTTATAATCACTTCCGATCGTTTATCATCTTCTGCTATCCCAATAACCGTTCTATCTGGATGGAACATATCATTTATGGCAGAACCCTCCCGCAGAAATTCAGGGTTGGACACGATATTATACATGAAAGGGGAAACTCCTTTTGCCAGCAGATACTGGTGCATTTTTTGATTTGTTCCAGGTGGCACGGTGCTTTTAATAATGATGGTTTTATAACTTTGAAGATGTTGTGCAATGGTTGTGAAAACAGATTGAAGAAAACTCAAATCAGTGCTTCCGTCTATTAAACTAGGAGTTCCTACTGTCACAAAGATGACGGTACACCTCTGAATAGAATCAGGTAGATTTGTTGAAAAAGTTATTTTATCGCTATTTTTACAGATTAATTCTTTTAATTGCGGCTCGTAAATAGGAACATTCCCTTCTTGAAGCTTCTTTATTTTATCTGAATTGATATCCACACAATGAATAAGATGTCCGAATTCCGCCAGTACGGCAGAGGTGGTGAGGCCTACATAACCGGCCCCTATGATGCAGATGTTCAAGGCTTACACTCCCTTTTGGTTTAACCAATATAAACCAGGCAATTTCATTTTATATACTATTACTGGACAAAGGGGGAGTGTGACGAATACACCGCCCAAAAGAAATTAAGGAAACTGAGTATAACGCCCTTTTTCCATAAGACAACATTCTGGTTTATTAATAATGAATACGATAAAAAAAAGACAGGAATTGAGGGGTTTAGTGTGGTGAAAAAAGCGATAATTCCAGCAGCAGGCTACGGGACACGGGGCTTACCCATCACAAAGGTACTCCCTAAAGAAATGTTCCCGATAGGTTTAAAGCCTGCAATTCACTATGTAGTGGAAGAAGCAATCGAATCAGGGATTGAACAAATATTGATGATTGTATCAAGAAAGAAAAACATGATTGTTGATTACTTTGATGATTCCTTAGAGCTTGAAGCCTTTCTGGAAAGGGAAAACAAACATCATCTAATTGAAATTGTCCCCATACCTTCAGTCCCGATTCATTATATCCGTCAACCATATGCAAAAGGTTTGGGAGATGCAATAAGAGTCGGTAAGTCATTTATTGGGGATGAGCCATTTGCCGTACTTTTGCCGGATGATATTATGATTTCAGAAAAGGAACCTGCTTTAAAACAACTTATAAACCAGTTCAATAAATATGGAAAAACAGTCATTGGAATAAAAGAAGTGGAAGAGTCGAAATTGAAGAACTACGGTGTGATAAGTGGCAAGGTAGAAGGAAAAGGTTTATTTAAATTGGAGGATATAGTAGAAAAACCAAGTAAGAATGCGCCTTCCAATTATGCGGTGATTGGCAGATATGTTTTTACTCCTGAGATTCTTTCCATATTGGATGATAAACAACAACCCGCAGGAGGAGAGCTGCAGCTAACTGATGCAATCAAAGATCTGTTATCAAAAGAAGATTGTTTTGGAAAAGTGGTTGACGGTGAGCGGTTTGATATCGGCATATATGAAGAGTATTTAAATTTAGTTAATACTATCGAGCAAGCTAGGAAAAGGAAAAAGTAAAGATGTCAGGACAAATATTTCTGACATTTTGTTCTGAAATAAATTAGGACTGGCTGTAGCCCAGCGGAGTTGATTTCATACTTAAGTTGATAGATTTGCCTCTGGTTCAATTCTTCTGATTATTCTATTAAAAAAAGACTGCGATCTCCTCATTCACCCAATCCCCCTCCCGAATCTAGCATATTCTATAGCAAAAGGAGGGAATCACCAGATGAAATTGATAGTGTTAGACCCTGGTCATGGTGGACAGGATCCGGGGGCTGTGTTTCAGAGGCTCCAAGAAAAAGTAGTGAATTTAGATATTGCCAAACGGGTGAGAACATATTTGGAGAAAGAATACGAAGCGAAGGTGATGATGACAAGGGAGGGGGACACGACGGTCAGTCTTGAGGCTAGATCCAATCTCGCAAACTCTGTTAAAGCCGATTACTTCTGTTCCATTCATCATAATGCCGGTGGAGGAACAGGCTTCGAAAGCTATCGTTACAATGGAACCAACGCTTTCTCTAGTAATGCTAAGACTTTTCAGGAAATCCTTCATAGAGAAGTCATTAATGTGGTCACAGGTAAATACAATAGAAGAGATAGAGGAGTCAAAGCGGCGAACTTCCATGTCTTAAGAGAGACGTCGATGCCATCTGTTCTGTTGGAAATTCTGTTTCTAGATAGCACCGAGGATAGAGCGCTCATCCAGCATGAATCGTTTAAAGAGGATGTGTCGGCTGCTATCGGGGAAGGTCTTGCCAAAGCTTTGGCCCTGCCAAGGAAGGTGACCACTAATTTGTATAAAGTAATTGCGGGTTCATTTAAAGATAAGAAAAATGCGGACGCTAGACTTACCTTTCTACAGGAAAAAGGAATTAGTGCATTCGTTGCCACTACCACATTAAACGGTGCTCCATATTTTCGTGTGCAAGCGGGTGCATTTAAAGAACGAGATAATGCTGAAAAATTTGTGGAACAAATCAAAAGATTAGGAGTAGAGGCATTCATCCTAGCGGAAACCACTATGTCACAAGCTCCAATTCCTCCAGTTAATCCAACACCAACGATACCACCAACACCACCAAACGCTCCAAAGTCGACCGTACTTTCTATTGAAGGTACATCAGCCCTTAAAGCAGAAGAGCTTGATACCTTTGTCAAAGCGATCAATCCGAAAGCACCTTTGCTTGGAGAGTACTATTTTGAACTTGGAGAAGCATATAACATCAGAGGGGATGTTGCTTTCGCACAGGCAATTCATGAAACCAATTACTTCCGTTTCACGGGAATTGTCAAACCAGCCCAGAACAACTACGCAGGTATCGGTGCGACAGGTGGAGAAGTGAGAGGGGCCACGTTTGCGACACCTGAAGAAGGGGTACTTGCTCATATTCAGCACTTGTATGCTTATGCAAATCGCGAACCGCTACCCAGTACCTATCCTAAAGTAGATCCGCGTTTTGACCTTGTCACAAGAGGCATTGCCCCTGGTTGGATTGATTTAAACGGGCGTTGGGCCGTACCAGGAACACAGTACGGACAATTAATTTTGAAAATATATGAAAAAATGCTGGAAGAAACGATAACGGTTAAACAAGTAGAGTTAGAAAAGATGAGGGATGTGCTGGTGGAACTAAGAAACTCCAATTGAACGACCTTTGCTAATTCACTCATGAGCCTGGTTATGCAAGCATATGCTAAATATATGATGCTAATTCTTTAAGGGAGTGAGTAAAAGATGTCCATTGAAGTGCAGCATGCTAATTTAAAAGTTGCCTTTAATAAAGGGTTCACACTTTCGCCGGAGCTTAGTGCGGAAGAGGCGTTAAAGGCCGTGTTGCAAGCAGTCAAGAATGGTGAGGCAAAAGAGGTAAATATAGCCGTGGAATATAGCGAAGCAAATGCAGATGACTTTTCGGATTCAGAAGAATAGCTACTAGAACATCAAATGAAGAAAGAAGTCCTTTACAGCAGCAAGCTCTGTAAAGGACCTTTTTTTATATTGGTGGCCATTTTTTTTCAGGGGTTTTGAGTCGCACTTCTTTGAAGAAAGTCTCTAACCGATGTTTCCACGTGTGATTGTCCGCACATTTTTTTTGTCCTGCGAGCCCAATTGCTTCTGCTTCATCAGTGTGTTGTAGGAAGTATCGGATTTTCTTCATTAGATCTGCCTGATCAGAGTATGCGATTATTTCTTTTCCGTACTCGAAAAAGTGTTCCATCTCCTCAAAATACTCCGTAAAGATAAGTCTTCCCGTTGCAGCGGCTTCAAAAATCCCCACTTTTACATTGGTGTATCCAGCACCTGTCAGAGGAAAATTGACGACCATTTTTGTGGAGTACATGGCTTTGAACCATTCATCATCATAAACTGGCCCCATGGACGGGATGGGCCATCCTCTTCCAAATATTTTACAACGGAAGTTTTCTTGAAGCGCTTTAGCTGTTTCTAATCGGTTGGGACGAAAGTGTCCAATAATGGAAACATCAGATTTATACTTAAAGATAGGTCTGTGGGGGGTGAAAAACCTCGAATCAATTGCAAAAGGCATATAATGGGTGTTGTGGATCCCCGCATTCTTGTACATCTCTATAGCGAGAGGAGAATTTGTTGTGTGGTGATCAAATTCTCCTACGAAGGATTGGACGGTTGGGAATACGTCTGGATCACTTAAGGTGAAGCCGATAATAGAACAATATTTTTTCAGCTCATCAAGTACAGGCTTCTCGAATGTCAGTCCGCCGGCGCAGAATAAAATAACATCTGGCTCAAACGCGATGATTTCCTCTTTTATTAATTCCCATTTCACGTAGACAGGTCCGTGTCCACCAAAGTTTTTATGAGGGTTATAGATTAAAGAAGGACGTTGTGAGAGATTAATTTCTAATAACTCATGTCCATGTTCCTCTAATCCTAAATATATACTTTTTACTATGCCGGTTCTTCCTTCTGTATATCTACCAATAAAGACAATTTTCAACACAGTATCAGTCATGTTTACTCAACTCAATTGCTTTTATAAGGGTCTCTTTATTCATCTTTTCACGTTCCTTAAGGATAGTGAGTTTATCCTGAATAACTTTTTTATGATGATTAGGTTGGTTTAAAATGTCTTGGATAATCTGCTTCATTGGAGAGAAAGCAAAGTTGGATAGGGAATGGCAATAGTCAGTTAAATGTAGCTCTTGAAAGAATTGTTCTACTTTCCCGTCGTAAGATATTCCCACACTCGGGACTCCTTCATAGATGCAAAAAATATTTGCATGAAGACGCATGGCAATCATGAGATCGAGCTGTTGACAAAGGTATTTATATTCCTTTGGTGACGAACTATAGGGGAGCACTTCTGCATCTCCAAGCTTCTTGGCGATTTGTTCTGCTTTCACAACTTCTGAGGGGAGCTTGTTAAAGGGCATTACATAATAGGTAATAGGTAAAGTTTTAGACAACATTCGAAGATAACGGATCAACCGTTGTTGAAATACCTTTGCGTCATGTTCTGCGTATGTCCAGTTGCGAAGGTTAACGCCGATTTTCAGCAGTTTGTTGTTTTTTATAACTTCCGCTGCTGAAGCATAAGTAGAATCAAGACGCGTTACAGGATCTGCTGTTAGCAATTGTTTTGTGATGCCGACTTCTTTTAGTAGTTGGAAAGACTCCATATCTCTGACGGTTATGTCATCTGCCAATTCACCGATCCATTTCATCGCTATTCTGGAGGCTGGTTGGTCAAGCGGGCCAACCCCGATTCCGTAAAACATGACACGTTTAGCCATCATTTTCGCAAGGATGATTGGGTATGTGTAGTAATTGATTGCCCCTCGTTGATTTGTAAAGAGATTGGCGGGATCAAACGAGTTATAATCCTGAAAAAGACCTCCGCCGCCAACAAGCAAAAGAGAGCAAGTTTCAAGTTCTTTGCTTACACTTGGAATGTCTGATCCCAGCACATAGTGAATGGATTCTTTCCCGTAATAGGCAGGGATATTCTTGGATCGGATGCTTACTACAATCTCAAAAGTGTCGTTTATTTCTTTTATCGTTTCAATCATTGCCTCAAGGATGGCGTCATCTCCTGCATTTCCAGCTCCGTAAAAGCCATGGATGAATAGTTTCACGTTGATCCTCCTGTCATGATGTCGATGATGTTTGCGCTGATTCCAGCAGATCCGTATGGGTGATTCCAAACTGCTGGAGTGTTTAATATGGTCTCCACTGACTGAATTATTTTAAAAGAGTCAAAACCTGCAAGTGTATTGGCTCCACATTCAACTGTTTCAGGGCGTTCCGTATTATCACGAAGCGTGATGCATGGTGTTCCTAGAATGCAAGATTCTTCTTGCAACCCGCCACTATCTGTTAGCACAATTTTGGCATGTTGTTGCAGATGGATAGTTTCATGAAAATTTGGTGGGGGATCTAACACGAGAATGTTTGGATGATTTTTCAAATGCCCTAACAAATTATTCTTGATAAGTATTTTCTTTGTTCTAGGGTGTAGCGCCAAGACAACTTTAAGGGATGTTTGAGTTGCTAATTGTTGCAGGGCCTCCATTATCCCGTTTAAACGCTTACTGTTATCTGTATTTTCCTGGCGGTGACACGTAGCAAATAAATAGGATTTTGATTTCAACGAATGTTTATCCAAAATGCTTGGAGGAACACCATTTGAAATATAAGTAACCGCATCGACAATAGACTGACCCACAAGATGGATGCCCGTGTTTATGCCTTCCTTTTTTAAATTTTCCACCGAGCCTTCGGTAGGACAGAAAAGGTAGTAAGAAAGGTGGTCCACGATAACTCTATTGGTTTCCTCCGGCATGGACCTGTCATAGCTCCTTAATCCAGCTTCCACATGCGCAATTTTTGCATTTGTTTTACAGGCAGCAAGACTTGCAGCAAGTGTGGTGTTTGTATCCCCATGCACGACAACAAGATTAATGTTCTGTTTTATAATAAGTTCTTCCATCTGTACCATGATTTTAGCGGTTGTTTCACTATGGGAACCAGACCCCACGCCCAAATGATGGTCTGGTGTTGGGAGTTTAAACAACTCCATCACCATGCCATCCATAAAATAATCGTAATGCTGGCCAGAATGAATGAAGAGATGGTTAGGGTCTCGCTTTTTTAGTTCCTTGATCAAGACGGCCATTTTTATCAACTCTGGCCTCGTTCCCACTATGACGGCTATTTTCATAACACCTGGTCGTCCTCTCCATTGCTTTTATTTAGAATGCTTTCTATTAATGAAAGAATGCTATTGCATCGGTGATCCCAAGTGTTGGATAACGCAATCTGTCGACGAGGGCCGGAATCACCTGGCTCCTTTAAAAGACTTTTTACTTTTGCAATGAAGTCCAAGTGACTGGTACCGATGGAAATAACTTCTTCATACTTTCTACACTCTGGTATGTTACTGGACACGACTGGTTTACCAGTGGCAAGGTATTCATACATTTTCACGGGATTTGTTGCCAGTGTTATAGAGTTAATCTTAAAAGGAATGAGGCAGACGGAAAATGTTTGAAGGTGTGCTGCTAATTCGCTGTGTGGAAGATGTCCTAAATACGTGATATTAGGGACATCATGCAAACGGAATTTCTTATCGAATTCAATCCCTATTATTACAATATTGCTCGTTGGTACTGCATATGCAAGCTTACGTATCAACACTTCATCGACCCATGGTGCCCATGCTCCGATATAGCCGATAATCTTGTTATTGTTCTCCGCAAAATTATTTTTTAAATGAAGTCCCATGCTTTCGTCATAGGCATTGGGAACAAGTTTAATCAATTTATCAGGATACATCTTCTTTAACCGGTCATAAATGCGGTCGGCTGTGCATGTAATGGCATCGGCTTTAGCTACCATCGCTTTTTCATATTGCAATGCAATCGCAAAGTCATCTACACAGTCGTAGATGATCCAATCTGATTCATATACATCTAAGGTATCCGCTAGTTTGGACCATGAACACCATACACCAACACGGCCCTTCTTTTTGTATCTAAAAAGGGGAAGTATTTCGGTTACCCATTGATCGTGATTATGAACAAGATAAAGATTAGAAGAGAGTTGTTCCATGTCACAATCCTTTTGGGTTTTATTACAGTAAAAAACCAAATATCCTTTTGAAGCAAACTGTGTCATCAATTGTTGTGGACGTTGCTTCATGAAAGTCCAATCAATGGTAGGCGGAAAAATAATAATGTCCAATGTCATCCCTCTTTTCCAACGTCTACAAGTTCATAAATGAACATAATCTTTATATTGTATGTATAGGGGAGAGGTGGGGTACACATTGAACCCGAAATTCAGTGTGGTGATCTGCACATATAATGATGCAGAATATTTGTCAAAGGCAATAGAAAGCGTGATGGACCAGACAAGGTCTATTTGGGAGTTGATTATCGTTAATGATGGATCAACGGATGATACGGCAAAAATACTTGAACCATTTAAGGAAAAACCAAATGTTCATATCCTTTCTTTGGTCGTAAATCAGGGAAAGTCAACTTGTTTGAATATCGCATTGCAAGCAGCAAAAGGTAGATGGTTGGTAGAGCTTGATTCTGATGATTGGTTGCCAAAGAAGACATTAGAAATTCTAAATGAGCTCGTAGAAAATGGCGTTGCGTATTATGGGAATTATGCCGAGTGGAGAGAACATTACCGGAGTAAAGAGCTCACACTTTCTAAAATTGTGAAAGGCATGTCGGATTTCAACGTGAAAAGTTATTTAGAGAATGCATATCCTCTTGCACCGCGGATATATCGAGTAGATACACTACGGAAGGTTGGAGGGTGGCATACAAACGATATTTACCAAGGCAGGTTGTATGAGGATGTTTATATTCTGTGCGCAGTTAGTAAACATGGAAAGGTAGTACACTTGGATGAACTCTTATATCATAGAAGGTTACGAAGAGGAAGTGTGACGGCAGGACAAAAGGATATGTTCGAGAAGTGGAGAGAGTGGGTTAAAGAGGAATTATCTATATAAAAGGAGACGATAGCTTTGTTTATCGTCTCCTTGTTGGTTGTTATAAGTTTAGTTCATTAATTACTCGAACACCTTGTACATTGTCGATTAAAATGGTTACGAGTTCGGTCGGAGTGACATAGGACCCGTTTTGCACTTCTACCACAAACGACTCACTACCAACCGAACGTAAACGACCGAACGGCGTTTGGTTCGGAAGGTAAACTTCAACTGCTCTATTTATATACTGAGCAAGTATTTGCGAAAAATTCACACTGATTCCTCCATTCTTATTAGATGGTTTCTACGCTTCTATATGGAATAATGAGGATGTCTCCCTCAGCTGTAAGTATTTCGGCTGCATCCGTACCTGCTGTCAGTACAGTCCCAGTTACCGTTCCAAACGTAGTAGCTACTGTGACAACCTCACCCTCATTTTCAATGAAAAATTCCCTTACTACTGGCGGAACGTCGTCGCCATTCTGTAATTGAGTAATCAACCTTCTATTCTCAGCAATCAATTGTGCATTGCGTGCAACTAACTCTTCTAAAATCTCAATTCTTTCCTCAAGTTCTCGGATCGTTGAGTTTGGATTGCAACTCCTATCTGGAGAAGGTCTTCTGGTGGAACATCTGAAACAGCCGCAACCACCTTCATGATTAGACCTCTCGACATATAGTACTCCCATTATAAAGCCTCCTTTTATTGTAAAATTGGCATCTTGACTCATTTACTAATCTATTCAACTTTAAATAATGTGTCCATGTACAAGTGCCCTTTTTTCTTTTAAGGCTAACTAGTACAAACGTTTTAACACCAAGCTGAATAATTTGTAAATAGACAAGAAGAAAGGAGTGAGAAGGAAGATGAAAGCTGTACGTGTGATGGGTCAAAAGAAACTGGTATCAGAAGAATTAATCGAAAAAAGAAACAAAAAACAAGAAAAGAAAAAGAAAACGTGGAAATGTTACTTTTAATTGATAGAAGGTTTTCTTAATAGTTTTATTTGGGTTATTGGTAGTAATGAAAGTACCTATAAAACTTGATATGACAACGTCCAGGACTTTCACCTAAACTATTAGCCCGTATTCACTTTCCCTACTAAAATGTACCATCGCCCATGGACAATAGCTGATACAACCCCTATTGACCACAATATACTATAAGCGAGAGGTATGAAATACCAACAAAATTTAATATTCCAAGGAGGAAGAAGATATGAGTTTTTATTATGAAAAAAAGAAAAAATGGAGTGAAAAGGATCATTGTAAACATGAGAAAGACATTTGTTGCGACAAACCTAAACGTAAAGACGAAGCTATTTTAGTTAATAAGGTAATTTGTTCTAAGTCAGTACAAAAGACGGCAGAATTCGCACTCCCGTTTGCTATTGGACCACTTGGTGCAACAGGTGTAGGTGGAATTACTCCTGCAGCGCTTGCTGGTCTTCTAAACACTCTATTCGGTATAACAGTTGCAGTTGAAGAAATTCTAGCTGGTTTAGTCAGTGTAAGGGTAAGACCTGTTTTTAATGAAATTGAAAGCGAAATAACAGTGGTCAAGGACAAAATCATTAATTTAGGGTTTGTGCCAGCATTTCTTGAGGTAAGAATACTTGGAAGTGCAGTGCCATTATTAAGTCTGCCAATTCGTATATATTTCCAAGAACATACAGACTGTCCTGGAGTTTGCCCGGGAGATACAGTAACGGAAACTCCTTATGTTGTAGAAGCAACTCTTGATCAGGAATTAATCCAAATTGAAAACGGTAACCTTGTTCTTAATCTACTTTTATTTAAAGCTATCTTGCGAACCACGATTACAGCAACACGCCCTACTCTAGTAGACCCTTATGACCATGACTGTGTTCGTGATGTAAATGAGCATCGTTGCGATCCGAATGAAACTCCTAGAACAATTAATTTCCCAACTGGAGATTAAAAGTTAGAAGAGGTTGGACAAAACTAGCTAAAATTAATCAAAAAAGGTTCTTATCGGCTATTTTGCTGATCAGAACCTTTTTGAGTATGTACTCACGTTGATAAACTTGCGATGGCAGTGAACTTTCTTAAGCTTTTCTGCTAGTTCTTCGTACAATTCGGTAGACTTCTCAATGAGGCTTGCATGGTATTTTTCCACTGATTTACGCCAATCAAATGTAAACTTTTTTGCACTGGCTTCCACCTTTGTTCCAACAATGAATAGCAACTTATCAATCTGACCTTCATGAACAAGATGACAAAGAAATTGCACAAAACACTGATGGACAAAGAAACGGTTAATGTAACTATAACTTGGTTCATATCCCTGAGCTAGCAACATCATACGCACACTGTCTTTCAGAAGTGCTTCAATTTTTCGTCCGGAAAAAACAGATTGAGTGTAAGCACATAAGATAACTTTCATCATCATGCGTGGATGATAGGTAGAACATCCGGTAGTTTGTATAAATTGGTCGAAGGCCTCTTCTGGTATCTGTTAAACTAAATATGTACTGCGTAAGCAATATCATTTTTATGAAGTTTGATTTCCAAATCTAGCGGCAAAACTACTTGATTCATGTTATAATTTTTAAACATAAGGATACCTCCGATGGTTATTGTGTAAGAACTTTCATTTTATCAGAGGTTTTCCTTAATTTCTTCTAAAACATTAAAAAACATAAAAATATAAGAATAGGCCCCGGGGAACAAAAATTGTTCCCCGGGGCCTATTTAGTTTAATATACTGAATTTTGTCCCAGCCTCTTTTCTATTTTATGCCTTGAGTTTTGATTCTCGGTTGATTTATTATAAATGAATCAGAATCTTATTTTTGCTCTCTATTCCTTTAATAATTCCCTTACTAAAAACAGTACCCTCCACCTTTATTTTTCCTCCACCTTCCATATTGTTTACTGTAACTCCAAACCCACTAAACACCAATTTTTCATACGATCGTAACTCACTCTTTTTAATAGATTTAATCCAATACTCTCCTTTATTTTTTATCATTTCTCTCCAATCCTCTGTTGCATAAATCCAATCAATATCTGCTTGCTTAGCATTGTTTTGTTGTATTAACTTAGGATTAGAAATCTTTCCAGATAAAGTAACGTTTTGAATAGGGGTCACTTTTAAACAGACCAATACATCTGTCATTTTTATTTCACCTGTATTCATTACTATAAAATCACCGAAGATATCTATAATAGAACTATCACTTGGCGAGAGGAAAAATGAATAGTTAAATAAACTATAAAAGTCTAGTGAATTCTCCTTTTTATCTTTACTTGAATGTAAAGATGATACCTGTAAATCTTTCTTAACTAACCTTTCTTCCTCCACCTCCACCTCCAACTCCATCACCCGCATACGCAGACTCTGTATTTCTTCCAAATATCCAGCAATCTTCTCTCCATTCAACTCCCGTATCTTAGCCTGAAGATACTTGTTCCTCACAACTTCCTTTTCTACCAGTCTCTCCAACTCTCTAATCTTATTTTTACACTGTGCAATTTCCGCTCTATAATAAATCACTTGTTGTTTGGCCCGGAACAACTCGCTGTTTGGATCCACCATTCAACACTCCTCACAAGTATGTTTACACCATCTTATGTACCGGACAATCTTCCTTATGAACACAATAAAACAGCCAAAAAGTATCGGATGGTGTTCCGATCCTCTTGGCTGTTCTAAAAAGTGTTTAACTTGTATGTGAAAGTTATCTGTGGCGTCTATGTGCTGGGAAGATTTCTGGGCACTGTTCTGGAAATTGTTTTGGAGGGCAGATTAGGCCTTCGATAATTTCCTCACGCGGACGGCAGATTTTTGCTTCAACTTCTAGTTTAACATCTGCTTCCATTTGGATATCCAAGCATAATGCAAGTGTTACATCTAGTTGAGAGAATTCGTCTGTTGCGATTAGGTTAGAGTCGCACTCAAAGTATGTTACATGGCAGTCTAGCTCTGTGCCGTCTGGAGCACATAGCAGGAATGTTTGAACTGTCGCGAAAGGTAGTGCTTTGGAGCAGCATCTCACACGACCTTTTTCATCTACTAATACAACGGTTACGAATCCTTTGATAAGAACTTTGACGCGTTGTAATTCGATTTCTGTTCCATCTGGTAATTCTACGTCTACTGTTTGACGTCCACCTGGTTGCTCGATTTCCTTGCAGATAAAGCCTTTGTGATGGCGGTGGTGGTGTGCTGCCATGACATCAATTTTACGACCGTGATCATCAGATAGGTAACACTCAACTGCTAAAGGACCAACCTTTGGATCTATTTCACATAATAGGTCTGCAATGTTTGCATCATCATCATGATCCCAATCGCATGCAAAAATACCTTCTAACTCAGAGTTACATATACTTTTAGGGGAAACCTGCACTTGACGAGTTACCCAGTCGTAAACTTTACGAGCCTTAATGCAGACTCTTTCAGTTTCTTTATGACTCACTAAAAACTCCTCCTATTCATTTAATACCCATTTGGGTTACGGGACTACTGTATAGTATGAATTTGGAGGGTAAGTGTGCCGAGACAATGACCCAAATTTTATTTTTGCATCAGATTGTCATATTTCCCGAGCTAATGGAATTACTTTTAAAAGGGAGAGTTTTTGGGAGGGATAAGCATGAAAAGCTTTAAAAGCGATGATAAAATCATCTTACAACAGAAAATCATTCATTTAGGTGCAGAAGTTAAGCGCCTCACTGCAGACGTAGAAAGGCTTAATAGTAAGTCTCTCTTGAAAAATATAGAAAAACAGAAAGACGAATACGAAGAGAACATACGACAGTTAACGGAAAAACTCGCCAAATTGGAGGAAGAGGAAATCGAAAACGTTACGAAGCTTGAAAAGGAAATCGCACAATATAAAGGAGAGCTTGCAAAACAAAAGGAGGATCACCAAGGAAAATTGATGACCATCAGCAACGAGGTCTTTCAATTAAAGCAACAATGTGAAGCAGAACGTACTGCACACTTAAAAGCAATGGAAGAAAATGAGTCAATAACTCAAGAACTTGATGATTTAAAGAGGAAGCTGGAGAAGCAAAGTACGATTAATTTGGACCTTGAGAAAGAATACGAAATGGTAAAGGAAACAGTCAAAAGCCTGCTCGTCAAGATTGAAAGCTCCAATCAGGCTCACGAGGGCTATGAAAGAATAGCGGATATCAACGATCAGTTGGAAGCGGAAAATCAGTCCTACCGCAAAATGGTGGCAGAGTTGAAAGAGGAAGTCAAAACGCTCCATGATGAGAATTCTCTTTTATCAGAGGATTTGAAGAAACTCAATGAGTGCGTAAAGGAGCTGGAGAAAAAAGGGGAACAGGTGATTCACGAGTCCACCAAGGTTTCCAGTCTAGAAAAAAAGAAACCAGCTCCAAAAGTTCCAGAGCATGATCCGCGCTTGCAATCTTGGTTCTATAATAATGTGAAAAAAAACACATAAGCCTATACGAGTAATGATAGATGCGGAAAACCTTTTTGTCGAAAACGCATAAGATAAAGTATCTTATACTACGAACAAATTGGAGGTTGCATATGAACTACTATCATTATTCAGACCACAACAAACCTACAGCTGGTCAGGTGAAAGTTATTTCTTCAAGTAATAAATCCTCTTCATCAAACAAGAAGAAGAAATCCTCCGGTTGTGGCTGCGGGAAAAAAGCAAAAGTTATTCAAGAAGATTAATTTCATTACTACTATTTCCCTTTTTCATACATATCATCAATATGAAAGGGGGAATTTTTTTGCTTGAAGGCTGGTTTTGGTTTCTTTTGCTTGGACTTGCCAGTTTCCGTGTCACAAGGCTGATTGTACTGGATAAGATTGCGGGTTTTATCCGGAGGCCTTTTATGGAAGAAGTCGAGGAGAAGAATGATCAAGGGGAACTTGAGGAATATATCATCATAAAAGGTAAAGGGCTCAGACGTTGGATAGGGGATCTGCTCAGTTGTTATTGGTGTACCGGGGTATGGGTTACAACCGGTTTATTCCTCTTAGTGTCGTTTTATCCATTTGCAGGAAAGCCGGTGCTGATCATTTTTGCTGCGGCCGGAATTGCAGGAATTCTAGAAAGTATCGTGGCAAGAATTATTGATTAAACGGGGCTCTCCAAATGGAGGGCCTTTTAAAGTGGAATTTTCTATACATAATTTTGAATGTAGATATGGATATTAAGAGATAGAGTATGGAAGCAAAATGAGGTGAAGAAATGAAGTTAAAGCCGTTTGTATGTATGTTGGTGGTGTCTGTTGGCCTGTTAGGTGCATGCGGGCAAGGTGAAGTCAAGGAGAGGGTCAAGGATACTGTTATGAGAACCTCTAGTGAGCAGAAGGAGAAATCCGACAAGGAACAACGTGCAGAAAAGATCGCCAAGGATTTTAAAGAAGTAAAAGGCGCTATTGCTTATGACACGGAAGATGAATTGGTGGTCGCATTCCATGTCACACAGTATCAAAAGTTTTTCACGGAGAAGATTGAAAAGAAAGTGAAAAAAGCACTGGAAAAAGAGTTTCCTGATGAAAATGTGGTTGTGTCCCATGACCTGAAAATCCGACTTGAAATCGAAAGACTTAGAAGAGATGTGGAACAGAAGGGCATGTCGGAAAAAGAACTGGAAAAGCGAATTGAGAAGATGAAAATGCTGCGAGAAGAAAAAGCATAGGAGGTGCCGTTTGATGAGTAAAAAGGATAAACAACTTTCCCCAGAGCAGAAAGCCTATCAAAAGTTGGAACAAACCATCGAGTTGAAGAGACCGGTTTGGAAGAACTGCATCATTGCCTTTTTGGTCGGTGGCCTCTTTTGTATTGTTGGCCAGGCCATTCAACTGATGTACATATACTTTTTTAATTTTACAGAAGTGACAGCAGGAAATCCTACCGTAGCGACGATGATATTCATTGCCATGTTGCTAACAGGTTTTGGTGTGTATGACCGGATTGCGCAATTTGGCGGAGCGGGAAGTGCGGTGCCTGTAACAGGGTTCGGGAACGCAGTCATTTCTGCTTGCATTGAACATAAAACAGAAGGTTACGTGCTTGGAGTAGGATCTAATATGTTCAAACTCGCAGGATCGGTTATTTTGTTCGGTGTATTCTCGGCCTTTGTGGTCGCGCTGGTGAAGACTATTGTCGTCTCGTTAGGAGGGTTCTGATGCTGCAGGGAAAACAATCGTGGATTTTTGCCAATAAGCCGGTTATCACCTCAAGTGCTGCCATTGGAGGCCCTTTTGAGGCGAATGGTCTGCTAGCTAATGATTTTGATTTGTTGCATAAAGATTTATGGTTAGAGCAGGAAAGCTATGAAAAAGCGCACCGTGTGTTGTTGGAGCAAGCATGTGAGACGGCTCTGACGAAGGCGGGATTGGCAATGTCTGATGTGCAGTTTCTACTGGCAGGCGATTTAATCAATCAGATGACGCCATCCAACTTTGCTGCTGAAGCATTGGAGGTTCCATATCTTGGTGTGTTCGGGGCGTGCTCTACTTCTATGGAAGGATTGGCGCTGGCTAGCTTTCTCGTGAACTATGGCGGTGCTAAATACTGCTTAACAGGTGCTTCAAGCCATAACGCGGCCGTGGAGAAGCAGTTCCGTTATCCAACAGAATATGGCGGTCAGAAGCCTCCTACGGCGCAGTGGACGGTTACAGGAGCTGGTGTGGGGCTTGTGAGCAGTGTTGGCTCGGGGCCGCAAGTTACCTCTGCTACCATCGGTAAAGTGATTAACATGGGGCTATCTGATCCGTTTAATATGGGAGGTGCAATGGCTCCAGCTGCCGTGGATACGATTGAGGCGCATTTTAAAGATACAGGAAGGGACCCATCTTACTATGATTTGATTGCAACAGGTGACCTCGGACAGATTGGCAGGGAGGTTTCTCTTGAGCTGTTGAAGGAAAAAGGGTTGCAGATAAAAGAAGAGCAGTATCAGGATTGTGGCTTGATGATTTATGATGAGGGACAGCCGGTACTTGCCGGGGGAAGTGGTGCTGGTTGTTCGGCTGTGGTGTTGTATGGACACTTATTAAATGAGATGAAAAAAGGGACATACAAGCGGATTTTGCTCGTAGCTACAGGCGCATTGTTATCTCCGGTTTCTTTTCAGCAGAAGGAATCTATCCCTTGTATCGCTCATGCAGTGTCCATCGAGATGGGGATGGGGGGTGTCAGCTGATGTTGTTATCTTTCTTTTGGGCGTTTGTTGTGGGAGGGCTTATATGTGTGATTGGACAAATTATGTTTGATGTATTTAAGTTAACCCCGGCACACACGTTGAGTACGTTGGTGGTTGCTGGTGCCATATTAGACGGTTTGGGACTTTATGAACCGTTGATTGCCTTTGCGGGAGCAGGTGCAACGGTTCCCATTACAAGCTTTGGGAATTCTTTGGTGCATGGTGCTTTGGAAGAGGCTGAAAAACACGGGCTTGTTGGTGTGTTGACAGGGATGTTTGAAGTGACGAGTTCCGGTATTTCGGCAGCTATCGTGTTCGGTTTTATCGGTGCATTGCTATTTAAACCGAAAGGGTAAGGGGGAAGGCCTTTTAGATGGATGAAAAAATGATGCTAACTTATAACCGGGCAAGTCTCAAGATGATTCGGAACAATCTTCACGTTTATGCGATGGAGGCAAGTGACCCAGTGGCCCAAAACACCTACCACGAATCGATGATGAAAATTGACGACCTCCTTGCCAACATCGATCAAAAATTAAAACAAATGTAGCAAAGATTGGTGTGGAGTTGAAATGGTTGGTGGTTTAGTGCTTTAACGTAGCGCAGAGGGGTCTGACCCCTCAAGGAGGTGTTTCTGGTGCCGCAGTGGATAGAGGTTGCTATTAGGTCATTTGCGATTATTATTGGGTTGTTTTTGATTACAAAGCTTTTAGGAAAAAAGCAGCTGTCAAAGCTGTCTTTTTTTGAATATATCGTTGGCATCACGGTGGGTGACATTGCCGGGACATTGTCGATGGATCGGGAACTGGATTTGGAGAACGGTATCACAAGTATTTTGATTTGGTCCCTTTTTCCGCTGGTGACTTCACAAATTTCCCTTCGATATAAAGGATTCCGAGATTTTGTGGAGGGTAACTCAACCGTCTTTGTACGAGAGGGTAAGATTTTGGAAGGAAATTTGAAGAAAGAAAAGTACACGATAGATGAGTTTCTCGAGCAGCTTCGTAAGAAAGATATTTTTTCAGTAGAAGATATCGAGTTTGCCACACTTGAATCAAACGGTGAGCTGAGTGTGCTCTTAAAAAAGAGCAAGCAACCTGCCACATATGGAGATCTCCATCCTGACATTCCTAATCAAAAAGAACCTCAAACAGTGATCATGGACGGGGAGATCTTAGATGAGCCCCTTGCTCAAATAGGGTTAAACCGGGCCTGGCTGGATGCGGAACTCGAAAAAAGGAATGTCCTCTTGGATAGTGTCTTTCTTGCTCAAGTAAATGCTTGGGGAGAAATGAGTGTGGATTTATATAATGACCAAATAAAAGACGCGCCGCTGAAAGAAAAAATGTTAACACTTGTGACACTTGATAAATGTTCTTCAGATTTTTCGTTTCTTAGTGTAACTGTGAGCTCATCGGTAAACAGAGCATTTTATCAACGTGCTAATTCTAGTCTGGATGAGCTAAGCCGGAAGCTGCGCCCATTATTGAAGGGTTAAGCTACCGGCCCTTTTTTCGTTCATATAATAGCTTGAGGTGAAGTGTGATGAGCGAATTTGATTTTGGAGATGAGCATTTAAAGTTTCTTTTTAAACGATGGAAGATTGATGAAGGAATTGAGGAGGCCGGAAAACAGGCGAAAATAAATATTCAATCAGCAGATGAGGGATTTGTGCATGTACAGCAGCTAGAAGCAAAGATGAAAAAATACATTGGGATTTTGGAGCGGTGGATGGAAGGGAAAGCAACGACTGTTGGTCCGGATTTTGAGGATGAAGAAGAGTAAATTTATTATTGCGAAGTGGGAGAGAGGTAGGGGTCCCCTTCGTTTTTTGTTTGTGGGGAATGTTGTAGAAGGTTTGCTTTTTGTGGTAGAAGGTAGCGTTTTACTGGTAGAAGTTGCAGGTTAAAGTGGTAGAAGTATGCCGGGAAATGTAGAAGTTCACCTGGGAAATGTCCAACGGGACAAAAGTCCATCAATCTCCATCCCAACCTGACCCCCAGATCCCCGTTTTTCTAAAAAATATCCTTAAACCGCACATTGCCTGTAAATGCGCCCATACCGTTTTTTGAAACGTACATATAGTAATAGGGAATCTTCATTAAGGAGGTGCGAGATTATGGGTTACTATGGAGGCTATCCTTATGGCGTAGGTGGCGCTGGCTACGGCTACGGTTGTGGAAACCAAGGCGGTACATTTGTGCTAATCGTTGTTCTATTCATTCTTTTGATCATCGTTGGTGCATCTAAATTCTATTAATAAATAGTGGAAATAAGGAAAGTGCGGGAACTCTCCCCGTGCTTTTCTGTTTTGTCCACCACCGCAGACGTGAGTGATCAATTATTAGTGGCACAACGATAGGCTCTCTCACATACAATGTGATATATCCGAGAGGAGGATGTTTGGTGGATAATAATATTTTTAAAGGCATTGAGAAAAAGACGGGCGTAAGCATGAAGGACGTATTTGAGCTTGCTAATTCTATGCAGAATGCGAATTTCAAAGACGAGCAGACTGTGCGTAATCTGGTGTCTCGTGTAGCAACATTGGCGAATAAGAAGGTACCTAAGGAATTGGAAGATAAGATTGTTAATACATTGATTAATGGGAATAAGCCTGTTGATATGGGGACTATTTCCAAGATGTTGAATGAGAAGAAGAAGTGAAAAAAACATCTGCCTTCCACATGAATTTGTGGATGGGCAGATGTTTTTTGTTGCGTTGAACACCGCTGATGATCTCCGCGCCAGACTTCGCTTTCCACGGGGCGGAGCTTGAGCCTCCTCGCTGCGCTGCGGGGTCTCAAGTCTACCGCTACCTCCCGCCGGAGTCTCAGCCTTTCGCTCCAATCATCAGCTATGGTTTTTTTATAAATGCACCTGAGTTTGAAAATCCTACTCTATCGTCTCTAGATCCTGCAGGACGACATTTCGGTCGGCGACTTTGTTAATTTGTGTGGAGGCTTCTTTTGCCAGGGTAAGGTATTTCTCTTTTGCAATATCATCTCCGGTCAAGCTGTAAGCTCGAGCTAAGGCTTCGTAAGCAAAGGCGCGGTCAAAGTCTTTGATGTCATGTTCTAATACGATATCAAGGTTTCTTATAGCATGAACAAGGCAAGGTTCTGGGCGTCGTAAAACGGCATAAACTCTTGAAATTTGCCACTCGCCTCGAGAGAAATTGACAGGGTCGCCGATTTCGCCCCAGTGGTAGCGGGAGGTATGTGCTTTATGTATCATCAGGAATTCTTCTTCAGGAGTCCGGTCAAGCTTCTCCATCAGATCCCATACTTCATTAAATAAGTTTACGGCTGTCTTTCTGTGAAAGTTATAATGTAAATCTTGCTCTTCGTGGGTGACATTGGTCATGATACAACCCCTTTTCAAAAAAAGTTATCTATATACTCTAAATAGTATCATTTTTTTGTGTGGAAAGGGAGCAATTTCAGGACATGCAACCTTCTTTTCGTTTCATTAATTCGGCTTCCAGTAGTTGAATGAAATAGTGATCTAAATTTTCTGCTTTTGCATTTTCATATGCAAACTCGAGGGATTCATCGGACAGTTGGGTAATAGAACAGTTATGGTGCGGATCCAATGCTTTCAAAAGATTATACCCCTTTCAACTCATCTATAAAGGGTACATACCCAGATGGAAGAGGTTAAAACGTGATTTTTTACTATTCCAAAAATAAAGTTTTTTTAACGGCTTTCTGTTGACAAATTAAAAAAGCGCAATCCATAAAACAAAGAAGGATTTGCGCTTTCCGTTAGAGAATACCTTTGATAAATCTAGTCATATATGCCTTTTTTCCACGTCGATTCATGGGAACGGAGAGTTGAAGGGTTTCTTTGGCTCTTGTCATTGCCACATACAAAAGCCTGCGTTCTTCTTCTAATGCCTGTAATTCACCGTTTCGGTAGGATTCGAGTGCAAAGTCATGTGGGATACTGCCATCAACGGCGCTAAGAACATAAACATTGGTATACTCCAGTCCTTTCGAGCGATGGATGGTGGAGAGGTGGATGGCATTTGAGTATTGCTTGCTGAGTCTTTTCATCTCATCCGTCTTGGCAATCATATCTTCTACATGGTCGAGGAATTCAGCAATGGTTTTGAACTTGCGGGCAACCACCTTTAAATCACGAATATCATCGGATCCTTTCTCAAGGGCGTTCCCTTCATTTCCACGCTTTTTAATGTAATCATCAAACCCCATGTCTTTTTCGATCATCTCGAGGGCAACAGAGGGGGAGACGTTGGCAAGTGTTTTAAATAAAGGAATGATTCGTTTAATTTTTTTTGCTTGAAACGGTTGTACATTGGTCAATTTACTCAATGATTTTACCAAACTGCAATCTTCGAGAATACTGATGGCTTTGGCATCTTGGAGGTTTGATTGTTTAAGGAACAGGGCTGGAAAAATATCTGATAGTGCCTGTACATCATTAGAGTCGCGGCTCAATCTCAAGAAACCGAGAATTCCTTTGACGATTCTCCTTTTATAGAAACTTTCATAATCTTGATCAAGCTTGAATGGAAGGCCGGATTGGGAGAGCCTCTCAAAGATTGCCCTTGCAGCACTATGGGTCCGGTAAAGAACAGCAAAGTCATTAGGAGTGGCCCCAAGTTCAATTTGTTCCTTCATATCCTGCACGATAATGGTGGCTTCCTCCTCCTCATCATAAGGGAAAAAGAGCACAGGAAATTGCTTGTTATCACGTTGTGCGACCATTTTTTTCACTCTGCGGTTTTTATTTTTATCAATCACTTGATTGGCTGCCGCAACGATTGTATGAGTGGACCGGTAGTTTTCAGAAAGGGTGACGATTTTTGTAGCAGGGTAGTCTCTGTGAAAGTTCAAAATATAATCGGGACTGCTCCCTCGAAACGCATAGATGGACTGATCATCATCTCCGACAGCACAGATATTTCCGCTTTTGGCCAGTAGTTTCATTGTTTCATATTGAACCTTATTGATATCCTGAAACTCATCAATGAGAAAATATTGAAACCTTTCCTGGTATTTCGCGAGTAAAGCTGGATTTTCCACTAACAGTTCATAACAACCAAGCAGCATATCATCAAAATCAAATACATTTTTCTCCCGCTTCCAGTCCTCATAGTCCTGATATAAACTCTGAAACTGCACTTCTAGCTTGTTAGTAGGTTTAATGTCTTTTGGTGTCTGCATATTATTCTTCCAATAGCCAATCTGCTGAATGGCCTGATCAAAGGGAAAATCCTTTTCATCCAATCCAAGCTTCCGACCGGCCTGTTTTAAAAATTGTTCCTTTTGCCAATCCCACTTTAACAAATTGTCACCGTTCCACCGCTGTGGGTGATGATGTTGAAGCATTCTGTAGAAAATGCTGTGGAACGTACCGGAAAGAAGGGCAGCAAACAATCTAGAACCTTGTGTCTCATAAAGACGGAGACGTTCTTTCATTTCATTGGCCGCCTTGGCTGTAAAAGTAATCAGCATGATGGATCTAGGATCGATCTTTTCTTCTTTCACCATATAGGCGACGCGTGTAATCAATACCCTTGTTTTCCCGCTACCTGCACCTGCCAGTACAAGTAATGGCCCTTTCACGGACGAAACGGCTTCTTGCTGAGCAGGGTCAAGAAAAATATTTTTTTCCTGTAATTTATGGAAAAACCCACTTATATTCAAATGGCTTTTCGTATGTTCTTTAATAAAGATAGGAAGATGAGTTAGCGGTTTTGGTTGTGTCCATGTTTCTACTGGAACTTCTTTCTCCACAATCACCGTTCTGGATTTTGGGTAGCGAAATCCATTACGCTCCACATATTCTTGTGGTTTGGAAACCGCTGTTTTTGTTTTTTGCACTTCTACTTCTTCTTCATGAGCGATTGATGCATCTATATGAAAAAAATGAGGTTCTTTCCTTAGACCTAAATAGAGCTTGACGCTCTCACCACAAATTTTGCAAGTGAGGTTGCCCTTCACTCCGGCGTCATACACCTCCTGATACATTTCTCTTGCCACTGATTTTATATGTATGGTTCGTTCTTTCCAAACAGCAGATTTCATTCGTGTAGACTCCTTTATAACCGTCAATCTTATCCATAGTAACACATATTATATAGAGAAAACACGAGTCAAAGGAAGTTTGTGTAATGCAAAAACAGGGAAAAATATAGGAAGAATAGAAAGGGGAGAGATGTGATGGGATATGTTTTACCAGTGCAAATGGATGCCTACACACAATATGCAAACCGAACTATTTCAGAAAAACAACAGATTAAGCTTGATCCGGTGATAAGACCGAACTTTTATAGAGTGGATCCTAGATATTCATGGGAAGAAATTCAAAAGAATACTCCACAAAATCAATATAATTATAAAAAGGAAAAACAGGCTTCCCGCATTTCCGACAAATTATTAGCAGACATAACAGGAAAAGGACGACTCTTTCACGAAACCATATAGAAGTTCAACATTATAGGGAGTGCATGTTACGTGGAGTTTCATTCAATAGCAAATAACATTTATTATTTTAAAGGATCCGTTAACATTGGGTATGTTCAATTTTCGCCGAATGAAGGAATGCTGATTGATGCAGGACTTGAAGAACAGGCGATGAAAAAAGTGTTAAAAACCTTAAATGACAAAGAATTTCCTCTGACTCATTTATTTATAACCCATGCGCATGCCGATCATTATGGAGGAGCGGCATATTTGCAGGGGAAGCAAAAGGTTTACACTATTGCACCTAAATTTGAAGCAGCCATCCTGCAAGAACCGATGTTAGAGCCTTTGTACTTGTTTCATGGCGTGAAGCCTATCCAAGAATGGCGAAATAAGTTTTTGGAAGCTAAACCGGTAAATATTGATTTAATTTTAGAGGAAGAAGGCGAGGTGAAGGAAGGAGGAATCCAATTTCGAACTGTAAGCTTGCCTGGCCACAGTTATCGCCAATTTGGAGTAATGGCCGAAGATATTCTTTTCGCAGCAGATGCCTACTTTGGAGTAGAGATTATACATAAACATGGCATTCCGTATATTGTGGATGCTAAACAAACATTGGAAAGCCTTGAAAAAATAAAAAATCTCCCATGTGCAGGAGCAGTACCTGGCCACGGGAGCTATGAAGAAAACTTCCTTCCTACCATTGAAGAAAATGTACAAGTTCATGTGCAGGTTGAAACTTTGCTTTTTTCATTGGTTTCCCAAGAAAAAAACGGGATACCCTTAGAGCAGTTAGTGACAAAAGCTTGCACTGAAAAAAGAATTACCATTCGCAACGTCCCGTCTTACATGCTGTTCAGAACGGCTGTCACCGCCTATTTGACTAAATTAATTCAAGAAGGGCGGGTGCAGCTGATAGTTCGCAACAATCAGTTGTTGGTGGTATCCTCTTCTGAATAAGGCATCACATAAATTGGCTTTCCCTCTTCCCATTCGGCAAAAACAATGTCTTGTGGGGTATGGTAGCCGATTTTTTTTATTTCATTTAAAAGCCATTGCTCCGATAGGTTGAACTCATCGAGGTTATCCATCAGAACTTCCCCATCAGAAATAACAGGTATCGGAAGGGTGACGCTTTTGACAGGAATGTTCAGTTCCTGATTGTTAGGTTGAGCATATGGGTGCTTTTTTAATACACTGACTGTCCCGTCTGTTTCAAGTATGGCATACTCTACTTCTTGAATAGAGAAAGCCCCTTTTGAACGGAGAAGATGTCTAAGTTGGTCAATATCTAGTTTGGACTTCTTTAATTCCTTCTTGTTTATGATTCCTTTATGTATAACGATAGACGGTCTGCCTTCTAATAATCCTCTTGTTTTGCGCACCTTCTGTGTGATCGTTTCAAGTAAAAAGACTAATAATCCCCACATGCCTAGTGCGAAGATGATTTTTACCACACCTATATCATTATCATACAACGCGTTTCCTACAAGTTCTCCTAATACAAGTGCAGAAATGAAGTCAAAGGGAGTTATCTGGGTTATTTGTGTTTTACCGAGTAGCTGGGTAATAAGAAATAGTGCAAAGAAACCAATCACCAATTCTACTGCGATTTTGCCGAAATCCATCATCATGTAAGTGTCATCCTTTATATTAGGTCCTTGACACTAGTATTAGTATAGAGTGGGTAAAGTATGAAAACAAAAAAAGATATCTCTCGGCAGGTTTCCCTTGGAGAGATATCTCGTTAGATATTTTTCGTCATGGTAACATGGGGAATTCCGGCATCCATAAAGATGTCAGAAACCGTTTCATAACCTAGCTTGGCATAAAAAGCTTCCGCATGAGTTTGTGCATTAAGCTTTAATACATGCATCTCTTTTGTCTTGGCATATTCTTCAATCGTATTCATAATAAGGCGACCGGCACCTTTAGATGTCCGGTAAGAAGGGAGGACGCAAATCCGTTCTACCTTGCCGATACCCTCCACAATACGAAAACGTCCGGCTCCGACTGCTTGATCATCATCGTACAAAACGAAATGGGCCGAGTCTTCTTCGTATTGATCGATCTCTTCTTCAAGAGGCACATTTTGCTCCTCCACAAAAACCGTTTTTCTGACAGAATAGGCATCCTGCAGCTCTTTCTCCGTATCTACAAGTTGTACATGCAAGGGTCAGCAATCCTTTCCAAAGCGGAATGTTTCATAGACTGTCCACATGCCATCTTCTAATTGATATAAAAGGTGGAAGCGGTCAACCATCTCTTCGTGTTCAATATTAGTCATTTTTAACTGACCCAAAACATCAGAGTGTTCATCATCCGATAAGTTCTGTCCGATGGTTATATGAGGCACATAAGAAAATTCACGATTATCTTGGAAATATCCTTTTCCAGAATGAAGCTTTTCATGTAAAGATACCAGCTCATCTGTTGGATCTACTTTAAGGTAAATGACATTGTTCACAGGAGCAAAAGAGCTCACTTTGTAAATGTTCAAAGGGATTGGTGTGGTTTCATTTGCGATAGTTGCAAGCTCATCGGTCACTGATTTCATGTCATTTTCATCTATTTCAAATGCTGTTTTTAACGTTATGTGAGGCGGAATTAATGCATAGTGTGCATCATAACGTTTTCGAAATGAATTTGCGAGATCTTGTAATTTTTTGGTCGGAAAAATAGCTATTCCATATTTCATCCAATATCCCTCCTATTAGCGTTTGTAAATGTGTAACTTATGTTCTTATTTTATCGTACTTGTTTTCAAAAGAATAGAAAAGTTTCCCCAACATGCTTAAATAACTAAGATAGCATCTTTGGTAGGGCTTGTTTTAGGTCTGGTTGCCAGTAGGTCCAGGTGTGTGTGCCTTCGAATTCTTCGTAATATACGGAAAATCCTTTCTCGTTCATCAGTTCATGTAGTGCTCGGTTTGGTTCGATGAAATTCTTCTTTTCTCCATTGGTAGTAGGAACTTCTGTTTCCTTTGTGCCGATTACATGGTAAAGAGAGAGGAAAGAAGGCTGGTTGAAATCTTGCACTTTGTTCATGACTTTTTCATCCACATATGGCGATTGCATGATGACTTTGCCGAATGTATGTGGATAAGACAGTGCGGTCATCAAAGACACGGTCGCTGCCAGGGAATCCCCAATTAATGCTCGTCCCATTCCCATTTGGTAGGTTGGATATTTTTCATCGATGTATGGCGTCAATTCATGTGCAAGAAAGCGAATGTACGCGCTGTTTTTGCTTCCGTCTGGATGATACTTTTCCCAGCGATCTTTTACATCTTTGTACGGAATGCCAACGATAATGGTATTTTGCATCTCGTTTGCGGCAAGCAGTTTGTCGGTGGTGCTCCCGATTCGGCCGAGTGTGAAATAGTCTTTTCCATCCTGTGCTATCAGGATATTGTATTTATAGAGTGGTGAATAATTTGCTGGTGTATATACCATCAGTGTCATTTCTTCATTTAGTTCGTTGCTGTAGAGTGTGAACTCCTCGATACGCCCAACATTTTTATTCATTGTTTCATACCTCCTGTGATGCCTTTATCAATAGTAGTAAGCGCTTTATCGTTTATAATATCATATCTTTATCCAATTTGTTGAATGGTAAGCTTTATTGTAGAGTTAATTACAATAGGAGCTTTATTAACTCCCTATTTCCTTTCGTTTCTGTTGTTCGCTTTCCACGGGGCGGTGCTTGAGCCTCCTCGCTGCGCTGTGGGGTCTCAAGTCTACCGCTACCTCCCGCTGGAGTCTCACAACTTACACTCCAGTCAAACAGGGGTGTCTAAAATTAATTTAATTATTTTCTGTCAATATATTGACCTTTTTCACATAGGTTATATAATATATTTTATCCAATTAATCCGATTAAACTAATATGGATTATGCGAAAAGTGTAAAGTAGGTGCATAGGTTGTTTTTACAGATATCAGATATTACTAAAGTTTATACACAACAAAACGTTGAAAATAAAGTGCTATCATCTATTAATGTTGACATACAAGAAGGGGAGTTCGTTTCCATTCTTGGACCATCTGGCTGTGGAAAGTCCACTTTGCTTTCCATGGTGGCAGGATTACTTAAGCCAACAAAAGGAGAAATCCTATTGAAGGGGTCGGCTATAAAAAAACCAGGAAAAGATAGAGGAATGGTATTTCAACAGGCTGCCTTGTTTCCATGGATGACGGTCGAGGAAAATGTCCTTTTTGCCATCCGTGAAATGAAAAATAAGGACGAAAGGGAGAAAAGGGCCCTACATTACTTAAAAATGGTGCAGCTTGGGGGGAATCTTAAGCAATACCCTCATGAACTGTCAGGGGGAATGCAGCAAAGAGTATCGATTGCCCGCGCTCTTGCCATGGATCCTACCGTTCTTTTAATGGATGAACCATTTGGTGCGTTAGATGAACAAACAAGGTTGCGTCTTCAGCAGGAGTTAGAAACCATTTGGTTGCAGACGAAGAAAACGGTACTGTTTGTCACACATAGCATTCATGAATCCATCAAACTCTCAGACCGGATCCTTGTGATGGGAACAAGACCTGGAACTATTATTGCAGACATTAAGGTGACTGCCGCTCGTCCCCGTTTACGGACAAATGAAGAGGTTGCAATTTTGGAATCGCAAATCAGTGCAATGTTGGAAAAAGAGATTGATAAGGTTGTAGAAGAGGAGTTGAGACGATGAATGCTGGAGTAAAACGCCTCATATTCTTTGCATCCTTATTTATCATTTGGGAAGTGGTGGTGCTTCTAATCGGATGGTCACCGGCTGTGATGCCAAAACCTTCGAATGTAGCGGTGGCACTTTACCAAGGGTTTATGGATAAAACGTTACTGTATGATTTAGGTGCGAGTTTTAAGCGCCTCGGAGTCGGTTTGTTTTTGGCGTTAATCATCGGAACCCTGCTTGGGATTTGGCTAGCTAAGTCAAAAACGGCAGATGAAACGGTCGGGACTCTTGTCCTTGCGTTGCAAAGTGTACCTAGTATCGTATGGTTGCCACTTGCAATCATTTGGTTTGGCTTTAATGAAACGGCTATCATCTTTATTGTTACTTTGGGTGGAACACTCGTTATGACCATTAATATGAGGATGGGAATCAAAAGCGTCCCTCCATTATATTTAAAGGCTGCTTCCACAATGGGGGCAAGCGGTGTGGAAATGTTTTGGAAAATTATTTTACCTGCATCCATTCCCTATGCGGTGACAGGTGCAAGGCTTGCATGGGCGTTTGCTTGGAGAGCGCTGATGGCAGCTGAATTACTGAGTATGGGACCTGGTTTAGGTTATACGTTGAAATATGCAGCTGATTTCGGGCAGATGAGTCTGGTATTCGGCGTTATCATCATCATTTGTGTGATCGGTTCAGTGGTGGATTTAGTCATCTTCCAGCGCTTCGAGAAAAATGTCATCAAACGCTGGGGCTTGGATTCGTAAATAGAGAGTATGGGAGGAAAAGAGATGAAAAAAGGTTGGTTGATTATTAGTGCACTATTTTTATTAGCAATGGGGGTCCTTACTGGTTGTGGCTCAAGCACAAGCGGATCGAATGGAAAAGAGAAAGTAGTTATTGGATATTTTCCTAATATCGATCATGTGCCAGCGATGGTTGCTCGTGAAAAAGCTTTGTATGAAGAAGCCCTTGGCGATCAATATGAGGTGGATTACAAGACATTCCCTGATGGCGGAGCATTTATGACGGCATTGAAAACGGGAGACATACAAGGCGGGTTAGTTGGACCTGGTCCGGCAATGAACAACTATGTAAGCGGAGCGGATGTGAAAGTGGTAGCTGGAGCTTCTTCTGGAGGAACGGTTATCATTGCAAGTAAGGAAAGTGGCATTACATCTGTGGAAGGCCTTGATGGTGCAACATTTATCACGCCTGGAGTTGGTTGTACGCATGATGTTCAGATGGAAACATTTTTACAAGACTATGGTCTTTCCTCCGCTCGTATTGGTGGAAGTATGAAGCACGTAACGGGAAATCCTGCACAATATGCAGGAATGTTTGAGTCGGAAAGCGTGGATGCTGCAGCAGTTCCAGAGCCTTGGGCGTCCTTGTTATCCATCGAACACGGAGCTAACATTCTTGTTGACAGTCATGAGATTTCGTTTGGAACCACCCTACCTAACACAATCTTTGTTACAAGTGGCAAGCTTATTGATGAAAATAAAGATCTGGTACAAAAATTAGTGGATGCACACCAAGAGTCCGTTGACTTCATTTCTGAAAATCCAGATGAATCAAAAGAGATTGCGATTAATTCCATTAAGGAACTGACAAACCAAGAACTATCAAAAGAAGTTATTGATTCTGCCTGGGAAAGAATTCGCTTCACTCATGAAGTGGATGCAGAAGTGGTCCAGGAATTTGCTAACTCTTCCTTTGATCTGAAGTTTTTGAAGGAAAAGCCTGATTTCACAAACTTCATTGATTCACAATTTGTTAACTAGCATTAAATAGGAGTGTCGGGCTATAATGGTCTCGACACTTTTTTATTAGTTTGGAGGAATGAGTTTGAAAAGACTTTGGCCGTTATTATCATTTGTAATCTTGCTTGCTCTCGCAGGTTGCGGAAGCAATGAAGTTAATTTAGATGAAGAATTTTCAATGAAACTTGAGGTAGGAGAGCTTGATGGAGTAAATCAAGATAAACAGGCCTTTACAAGTTCGGAGCATGAAGGGGAATTTTGGTTGGCTAATTTTATTTTCACTAACTGTGATACAGTTTGTCCTCCAATGACAGCCAATATGGCAAGGGTGCAGCGAGAAATGAAAGAAGCAGGCGTTGAAGTGCCAATCGTTTCATTTAGCATTGACCCTGAGAAGGATACTCCGGAAGCCTTAAAGGAATATGGTGATTTGTATAAAGCAGATTATCAGGCGTGGGATTTTGTTACAGGCTATGATCAGGAAACCATAGAACGGTTTGCCAATGTATCATTTATGGTACCGGCTTCCAAAGAAGAAGGCTCGGATCAATACATGCACAGTACGAGTATTTTCTTGGTGGATAAAGAAGGATATGTACGGGAATCATATAGCGGCTTGGATGTCCCTTTAGAAGAAATCATGGAAGACTTAGAAAAAGTAACAGATTAACATAGGATAATTACGTTTTACCTTGAACACTCATATGATGTCATATGGGTGTTTTGTGTTTTTGGAAAAAACATAAAAATTTGGGGGAAGACGATGGAGATAATACAAACAAACAACCTGACTAAAGAGGAATATCAGGAAATGGTTGAACTCTTAAAGAAATGCGAATTTTATGATGGCTTTGAAATTAGTGGCAGTTTAAATTTATCCATGATTAAAAAAGGGGACGCTACTCACCTTGGATTAATTTTGGCTAAGGAGAAAAAAGAATTAATTGGTTTTTTAGGTTTGTTTTCTTTTATAGATCCTAAAAAGTTGGAGCTTGCGGGGATGATCCATCCAGACCACCGAAACCAAGGGAAGTTCAGTAGGTTGCTTGAATGTGCAAAAGAAATGACACGGGCACGTGGTGCAAACGAGGTGCTTTTTGTTTGTCCTGCAATGTCTGACGCTGCCATTCATCTCGCACTAAAAATGGAAGCGACTTACGTGTTTTCTGAGTTCACCATGGAGTACAATGAAAAATATCACAAAAAGTACAATTGTCTGCAAAACATGTCCATAAAAAAAGCAGATCTATCTGAATCAACAATAATTATGAAGCTTTTATCGGATGGATTCGATGTTGGGCCAACGGATGAAAATGTGAAAAGTCTTATTGAACGTAATGCCTCAAATCCTGGGTACGAACTGTTTCTTGTGCATGTAGATAATACTCCCATTGCTACCATAACAGTAAGTGAAGAGGGGGAATCAGTGTATTTAAGCGCATTTACGATCACTCCGGAACAGAGGGGGAAACGGTACGGTCGTGCAATATTAGAGAAATTAATAACCAATCTAAAAGTAAAGTATCCTAAACATGCAATAAGGTTGGATGTGGATGTGAAAAATGAAGGAGCTATAAAGCTCTATGAAAATGCTGGATTCAGAGTGGTGGGTGGATATGAATATTATCTTGCCAAGTAAGGGCTTTCAAAAATTTGCAATGGAAGAGGTGGCAGCATAGGCTACCTCTTTATGGTTAGATTGATTGCTCGTGTGAGGGTGAAGAAAGCTGTTGTTTTGGAAGATAATGTTCGACGAGTTGGTCGAGGTAGTTGATTTTTTCAAGGGCAAGGACCTTATCGATTTGTTTGTAGTGGTGGTTACCACCTTTTTCCTCGTCCATTTCGTCAGCAAGCTTAACTACCTTTTGTAATGGACTTCTTTTGACGTCAATTTCAGGCAGGTAGGAATCTGTATGCAGTAGGATAGCAACAGAAATCTTTTTGGCGTTTTGTGGATTTTCTCCCAAACGAATCAATAATTTGTGAGCGCGCTCGGCCCCTTTGATTGCATGAATATCATTCTCTCTGTAAAGCTCATAATCCCATTTTCCTTGTCTGTACCATTCATAGTGTCCGATATCGTGCAGAAGGGCTGCTTTGGTTGCCAAGTCTACGCTAACATTATATTTAAATGCTAAATGAAAGGCATGGTTGGCCACTTCAAGGGCATGGGCAACTCCGGAGCGCTTCAAATACTTCTGTGTGATAGGGTGTGTAAAAATATCTGTAAGTGTTACTTCTCTCATTATTATCTCCCTCCTATAAAAATGTGTTTCTTTATAGAATATCACAAATTGGTGATGGTGTGCAATAAATAAGTGTATTTAAATGACTTCATTCACATATTTTTTTCTCATGGGACTAAAAGACAAGATGTTCTGTAGTAGAAAAGTCCTTTTCGTTTGACGAAGATAACAAAATGCAGTAATGGACTTCTCGTTAACTTGCAGTACCATGATGTTCCTTTGGGTGATGGCTCCGTCTTTTGCCATATATATCATTTCAATTGGAGTGCTTGCCACTCTATACTGATCAAGTAATCGTTTCATATTTTCAGCTCCTTTCCTATAGTATATACGAACGTACGTTTTGTATTCAACAAATATACGAACGTATATTCTGGTTGTTTTCTGCCTTGGAAGGAATATACTAGAAATATAAAAGAGGAAGGTGATAAAAGTGAAAGCAGCCACAACGTTAAAATGGGTAACGGGAGGAATGGAGGCATTTTTGGCAATACCGTTTCTTGGGGGATTAACTGTTATGGGGCTCGGTTATTCTCCACTAACGCTTATGTTAATTCTACATATCATTACTTTGGTATTCAGCGTTAGAGAAGGTCAAAAGTTCCACGGTAGTATTTTGGGGATTATTGCATCCTGTTTAGGTTGGGTCTTTTTACTTGGTTGGATCCTGCATACTATAACAGCGATAATCCTTATGTTCGATGCGTTCTCTTCAGGCAGGAAAGAAAAAAGAATGGAGGTATAACCGTTCATGTCTGAGCGGTTATTCCTTTTCTAAAATATTCTTTACAAACTCTAATCTACTAACTATAATAATATATACAGTCGCATACAAGATCTGATAGTTCAGCGGGAGAATACTACCTTGACAGGGTAGGGGTCGGGGGTTCGAATCCCTCTCAGATCATCTTAAAAAGCTCCATCCTTTTTTTAAAAAGGGTGGGGCTTTTTCTCATTTTCTAAAAACTAGGAATTGGCACAATCAATTTCTATTAAAATGAATATACTTTTAATAGATTAATAGAGGAGGTGAGTGACATGGGAGTTTTGTATGTAGAATGCAAAGTTTGTTGTGAAGTGAAATGTAAATGCTATCTTCGTCCAAGTAGACCTGCGAGGGAAGATGAAATGGAAAATGCGTTTTCACCGATGAGAAGAGATGCAGCAAGAGGTAAGAAAAGTTGTGGCTGTAGTGCTGGTGCATCCCACTATTACAGGTACAATGATTAAATGCTAGTGAGGGGTAGACGAGCAGTAAATGCGCTCGTCTATTTTTTCGTTTTAGTAGAAAAGTACAAGCATAATCTAGTATCCGTCATATCATATAGTAATTCAAAATTAGGAGGTGAAGATAGTGGGAATAGTTTATGTGGAATGTTGTGAAAAGAAACGTTGCTATTGCTGTGATGATAAGAAGGATAAGTGTCCGAATCCAGTTAGATGGAATGAGGGAGCTGAATGTGAAGGGTTGAGACAAGCTCTTGCAAACAGAGGCGAAGTAACAGTAAATGGTCTAGAGTTCAGATTTTTTAACCAAGTAATGAAATATAGTGCTACTTTTTGTGCTGGTTATGATTCTGATTTTAGAACTCCTACGGTAGCGGAATTACAAACAATTGCAACTAGCCTAACTTCAGCAGCTATTGGCGGGATTCCTTTATGTCCGATGTTAGTATGGGCAACAAGCATGGGGAACCCTGTATTAGTAGAGGTATTTCCTTCGACAGGGCTTGTTCAAGTGGTAAGAACACCTTCTAAGCATTGCCGTGCATACCGCATCTGTGTGGCGGATGTTGTTGTACCAGGATAATAAAGGTAAAGAAAGAGGCTTCCTGAGTGGAAAGCCTCTATTTTTCAAAATATAAATGATAATGTAACTGGCAGCCTGGGTTAAAAGCCGCGTTACATACAGGACAAATCGATTGGCTGTTTAAATACTCGTTTATGGTCAGTTCCGTTTTGCAGTTTCCACACAAAATTGCTTTCGTATCAAATTCTTCTTTAAGCCAGACACTGCTAGGATGGTCAGTATGTTGGTCGTGACATTGATAGCAAGGGTAGTACTCTTTGCAACAACGGAACTTGATGGCAATGATATCTCTTGGTGAATGATAATGGGTACAGCGTGTGAAACGATCAACGGTGGAGCCGAGTACTTTAACAGTCATTCCATTCATTCTCCTTTTTAGTTGCATTTAATTAGGTTGCCAAACAATCTCTCCAGACTTTGTTTCCTTATCTATTTCAACCTGAAAATCATGCTTTTCGTAAAAATGAACAAGGCGCTCTACATGATCCCAATCACGTTTTGCGATATCCCCGGTAATGCAATGGATATTCTGTTCCTTGGCAACTTCCTTAAGATAGTTCATGCAGATGGAACCGTATCCCTTATTTTCAGGTCCTTTAATATCCCCGATGAAGATGGTATCTTGCTCTTTGTATGTGGCCAGAATGGAAAAATCCCATTGACCTCGATAGGCAGACTCACAATCGTTGAGCATAATTTTACACGAATTTTTATCGTAATTCGTATAAACAACTACCCAATTATCATCTTTTGTTTGATCGATTCCGATTACTTGCCATTTTTTTGCTATCTCTTTCATGTTTTCTTTCATGCGGAACATTTGGAATTCCAAATCATCTAATTCCTGTTTAATATCTTCTTTATCTCTTGTCTCTTCTTCGGCCATGAATAAGCTTGTGAAAGACATCCAATTCCCCCTCTACATCTATAAAAAATCTACAAAGATAGTTATTTTCCGAGCAAAACTGACAATCAGCATTTCATTATACATGTGTTTTAAAATACTTTCAAATTTCCAAACGCACAAAAATAAAAGCAAGTCATCATGAAGGACGACTTGCTTTCATTTTTTTAATTCGATTAGAGGCGCTAATTAATGATGTATAGCGCAATTAGTAACTTGCTTCATCACAAGCATTATAAGTTGTCCTGCTACATGGACATGATTTATAAATGACATAAAAGTATTATATTCGTTTGCCGCGGTATAATTCCATGGTAGTTTCCCTTACTTAAACAACGTAAGCCCTACCTCTCATACGTCCTTACGGCTCCTAGGCCGTGCCAGATCGATTAAGCCTCTGTGAAAAAACTATATGGAACGCCAGTGCATCCTTGTGACACGTTGGTATTGCTAAAGATGTCATAACGTTCTTCCTTTCAATATCAAGTTACTAATGTGTTGGGTGTGTACCCAATCTCTTATTATACAACATATCGAATGAAAGTCAAGAAGATAAAATAAAACTCGATTTTTGTAGGAAAAAATTTCACAGAACTCTTTTGAATTTTGTTAAAATAGAAAAATATAAAGAGAAGAAGTTGAACATTTAAATAGGGAGACTAGATATGTTAAGTCAAAACTTACTTGATTTAAAACAACCAACAGTCAGTGCGGAAGAATTCTTGAGAAACAACGAATTGGCTAACCTCATCCAAAAAGAAGTTTTTGCAAACATCTTGAAGAAAAAGCTGGAACTGTCTGAAAGTGAGATGAGAATTTGGATCGCAGGGTGCTCCACTGGTCAAGAAGTGTATTCTTTGGCAATACTGTTAAAAGAGACGATTGACTCTTTGAATGAAAGCTTTGTGATGGATTTTAAGATATATGCTACGGACTTGGATTACGACTCTGTAAAGATAGCTGGTGCGGGTCTCTATCCTAATACGGCTTTTGAAAATGTTCCATCCGGCATTCTGAATAAGTATTTCGAAAAGAAGCAGGATTTCTATGTGGCAAAAAAATCAATAAGGGAGCATATCATTTTTGCTCCTCACAATATTGCGAAAGATCCAGGTTTCCACCATTTGGACTTCATCAGCTGTAGAAATGTCTTACTTTACTTTCAGCCGACGCAGCAACAACGGATTATTTCTTCGTTCCATCATTCTCTTAATGAGAACGGATATTTGTTTCTGGGGCAGTCAGGATCTGTAGGCGACAGTAAAGAGCTTTTTCATGCCATCAATAAAAAGTGGAAGATCTATGTAAAGCAAGAGGTAGTGGAGCGTAACCGGAGTGAAGACGCGGGCCTCCATGCTATACAGGAAAAAAGTCATGAAGAGAAAGAGATACAGATATTAAACGAAGAATTGGCACATGCTAGAGAACGCTTTGCGATTTTACAAGAGAAGCTTGAAAAAATCCACATGGATTATGAGGAAAAGTACGATACACTTAAAATTGACTCGTATCATCCCATCCTTTTTGTTAAAGGTTTGCTCCAAATTATTAAAAAACAGGAGTTCTACAAAGAAGAATATGCAGCAGCCATGCTTAAAGAGATGAATAAACTTGAATTGGCAATAGAGAACTTTCTAATGGATGAACAATAGGCACAAGAACCCCCCGTCAGATCATAGACAGGGGTTTTTTTATTATGAACGAAGAAGAACCTTAATATCTTCTAGTTCTGATTGTATTAATTTAATATATTCTAGTTTCCCAACCTCTGATAAATCATCTGTAATAATTCCAAGTAAATCATTTATCGTAGATATCTTTCTTTCAGCTTGCTTTTTATAAAATTCAAAAGAAGGATTAGGTTCTCCGTTAGTCGTTACAATCTCATTCCAGTCATTGTTCTCAAGTTGCTTACGCCATTGTTGGAACTCCAGCTGCACATGCTGAAAAGCAGACGTTTCATTCATACAAACCAAATGGATAAGCTTTTCTTTCTGCTGGTAATGAAAATACACAGTAAACAATGTTGTAGGTGAATCTGTTGTTTTTAGGTTAAGCTCCATAACACCTGGTGAAGGGATGGTCTTGATTTGTTTAAATTTTGCTTTACTGTCCAAATCAACCAAATCTAGGAAGGATGAAACAGGATAGAAAATGTGGGTGACAGACTGAGAAACATTAATAATGTCAAAGTCCTCCGACAATTTTAAATATGGAACTGGAATCCGGTACATTAGAGAAGCACTCCTTTATGGATGGTTCCGGCTTCTTTTCTATAATCTTCCAACCATTGGAAAAGGAAGGATGTATCCTTAGCAATGAGAGTTTCCGCTGGACAGCATGACTGAAAGGCAGATTCCGCATGCAGGCGGCTTCCAACTATGAAAGTGGTGCCAGGGCTTACATTTCGCAGTCGTTCTATTGTTTCTTTTAGTTTTGGTAGGTGGTGCCTAATGGAAACAGAGATACACACGACATCGGGCTTCCATTTTTGTAAACTATATTCTGCATAGTCCAATGGAAGGTTGGAACCAAGGTCATATACATTCCAACCATATTCTTCAAAGAGGGATGAGGCCATTTTTAATCCTAAATCGTGTTCTTCCCCTTCTACACAAAAAAACATGGCACGTGGGGCAGAAGAGTTATCTTCTATAAGTCTATCATTTAATTTTTCTAAATGATATTTAGTTATAATCAATTCACATGTTCCAGTGGCCAGGTGTTCATGTGCAACGGATATTTTATTTTCCTCCCACATTTCACCTATCCGGTACATGGCGTCCCGTAGGACGAAATCATATATAAACGAACTATTGTAGCCTTGATCTGCTGTATTTTTCACACAAGACCAACCAGAGGATACATCTTTCTCAAGAAGGAATTGTGATAGTTTTTTGGAGATTTCATTCATTTGACCCCTCCTATTCCAAACATAGTAATTATTAACAGTATACTATATATTACTTAAAATCAAATGCTTCTTCCTTGAAATGCCTTATTATGGATGTCAGCTGCTTGAATATAGGATTAAAATTACCTTGACACAGGCTATACAAGAGGAGGGTTTTCTCTTATGCTAAATAGAGGTAAATATTAGTAGCAAAGGAAGTGTCACAATGACTTATCAACCCAATGTACAAGAAACCTTCTCATTAATTAAAGAACTTGTTTCTATACCAAGTCCTTCAGGCAATACAGAAAAAGTGATAGAGTTCGTTGAAAGCTATTTAAGCGATTGTGGGGTAGAAACCGTTCGAAATCGAAAGGGAGGCCTGATTGCTTCCATTAAAGGAACCAATGATAACGAACACCGCATGCTGACAGCCCATGTGGATACATTAGGAGCAATGGTAAAAGAAGTAAAATCTAATGGAAGATTAAAACTTACTACAATAGGCGGGTTCCGTTGGAATTCAGTCGAAGGAGAATATTGTCAGATTGAGACTTCTTCTGGTAAAACTTACACAGGAACCATTCTTATGCATCAAACTTCTGTTCATGTTTATAAAAATGCAGGCGATGCCCCAAGAAACGATGAAAATATTGAAGTTCGGATTGATGAAAAAGTAACCAACGCAGACGAAGTGAGAGCTCTTGGAATTGAAGTAGGAGATTTTGTTTCATTTGATCCTAGAGTCCAAATCACAGAGAGCGGCTACATAAAATCTAGACATCTCGATGATAAAGCAAGCGTTGCAATATTATTAAAACTTATCAAATTCATACAATCTGAAAAAATTACCCTTCCTTATACTACACACTTCTTGATTTCTAATAATGAAGAAATCGGGTACGGAGGAAACTCCAATATCACCCCGGAAACTGTGGAATACCTTGCGGTGGATATGGGCGCACTTGGAGATGGGCAATCATCAGATGAATACACGGTATCGATTTGCGTAAAAGATTCAAGCGGACCATATCATTACGGATTAAGAAAGCACCTTGTAGAGTTAGCCAAGAAAAACGAAGTGGATTACAAAGTGGATATTTATCCATTTTACGGCTCAGATGCATCTGCTGCCATCCGCTCTGGCCACGATATCATCCATGGATTGATAGGTCCTGGTATAGAGTCCTCCCATGCTTTTGAGCGCACGCACACAAGCTCGATTCAAAATACCGAAAAGCTCATTTTCCATTATTTGTTGTCGGGAATGGTGGACTATTAATTTAATGAAGGCCCACGACTTTTTTGATCGTGGGCCTTTTCATTACGTAAAATACTCAATTCGCGCCTGCGGGAAATAAGAATGGATGTACTCAGAGAGAGTTTCTTTTATCTCGGTCGCTTCATCCTTGGTGTATACATACTTCCCAATTCCATAACGCCCCCATTTATACTGCCGCTTTGCTTCATCTAATTCAAGCTTTGTCATCGGATAGTTTTGTTGGATGACCCTTTTTGCGGGTTTCGTAAAACGGTGCTGAATTAATTCAAATGTAAGGTCTTCCGTAGCATGTGCAGGGAGTTTATCATATAACTTTTGGAATAGTGTTTTGTATCCTTCTTCCCAGCCGTCATGCAAGTAAATAGGGGCAACGATGAATCCAAGTGGATAATTTGCACCTGCAACTTTGGCAGCAGCTTCAATCCTTAAATCCAAAGACGAAGTTCCAGGTTCAAAATTTTTAATAACGTAATCAGCATTCACACTGAACCGGAACCGTGTTTTTCCACGATGATCTGCATCAAGTAAATGGTCGACATGATGAAACTTGGTCACGAAACGAAGAAGGCCGTGTTCAGATTTACCAAAGTATTCAATCGCTTTTTTCAAGGAATGTGTTAAATGATCAATACCTACAATGTCAGATGTACAGGACGCTTCAAATCTGGTGATTTCTGGAGCCCTTTCTTGCATGTATTTGTCGGCTGCGTCAAAGATTTCATCCAAATTCACGTAAGTCCTGATATACGGCTTGCTTCCCATCGTTGTCTGTAAATAGCAGTAATGGCAATGCCCCATACAACCCGTAGCAAAAGGTATCGCATACTCTGCTGAAGGTTTGGAGGAATCAAACTTCAAGGTTTTCCTGACTCCGACAACTAAAGTAGATTTAGCTGTCCTGTATTTTTGAAAATCGTTATCTCCCGGTAGGTTTCTTATTTGGTTGTGGGAAGTGGTCTCACGGATTTCGAGTCCCATTGATTCGAATTTCTCTTTCAGCTCCACTCCCAGTGGATATTCAAGAGCTTTAGGTTCTATATAAACCAGCTGTGGAACAAACGGTTTCATGTACTGCCCCCCTTTTATTCGTATGTTGGACCAAAATAATCATTATATAATGCTTCAGCTTCTTCTAATGAAGTGAAAAAGACGAACTCATCTGATAATTGATAGAACGTATCATAAAGAAAGATAGACAGCTGACCATCTTCATAAGGATTTGCCATGATGGTTGCCTGTTGAATCGATGCTACATTCTGTGTGTGCGGATTACGATAAAATAAGTACACGGCATCTCCCTCTTGTAAAGAGGAAGACGGAGCTTGTTGGTATATGTCCATGTTAGTCACCTGCTTTTAGTTGATTCTTTTAGTGGTAAGGGTACATATAAATCTAACTTTAGTGTTAAATGAATCGGGAAAAATATCCTTGAGAAATAATGTAAAAGAACTTGAATAACAGGAAGTGTACGATCAATATGTAACGGAAAATCATGCTATTATGATGTATGAGCCACTTTTAGAAACAGCGGAAAAGAGCGGCTAATATATTTTGTATAGAGGTGCGTGTATTAGATGATTTCAATTCCGAAAGAAATGAAAGATCAAATGATCGGCAGAATTCAAGCGTATTATGAAGAAGAACGGGACGAAGAGATTGGCGAGTTAGGTGCTGATCTTTTGCTGGACATATTTATGAAAGAATTGGGACCTTACTATTATAATCAGGGGATTGCCGATGCAAAGGCTTTAGTAGAAGAACGTTGGGGGGCCGTTGAAGAAGATATCGAGGCGTTGAAACGCTCTACTGGGAGCGGCAGGTACAGGTAAGATATTTATAACATGTTGGTTTTTAGAGAACAACTTCTTTGGCTAATGGGGCCGAGAGGTTGTTTTTTTGAATTTGGATTTCTAAAAATGTATTTGATTTAGAGGGTGAGGGTTATACAATTTTAGGGAATCACCCGTGTTTTACTATTTTCGCCCGTAAATTTGAAAAATCGCCCGATTTCACAAATTATCGCCCGAAAGTGGTCCTAAATCGCCCGTAAATCTCAAAAGTCGCCCGTAAGTGCAGAAAATCGCCCGATTCTGTTTAAGCTGTTCTTTTGCTGCAATTCTCTCCGCAATCAAGCTCGTAAAGCCATCCTTCAAGCTGTCCTTCAAGCTGCAAAGCGTGACTTCGACATTGGTTTCGAAAATCCTTCAGGGGTCTGACCCCCTGAAGGATTTTTTTTCAAGCAGTTCTTCAAAACCAGAGAGTTCTCAAGTTTTGCTTTTGTGGTTTAGTGGAATGAAATGAGTATAGGTGGTGATGGTGTTGAAGGCGAATGTGTTGGTGATTGGGGGCGGTGTTGGCGGTTTGACGGTTGCGATGAAGCTTGCGAAGTGTGGCATTGGTGTGACGGTTGTAGAACAGGTCAAAGGAAGTCCTCATATGTACAAGGGGGAGCTGGTGCAACCGAAAACACTGCAAATTTTCGAGAAAAATGGCATTCTTCCTGAGGTATTGCAACATGGTCATAAGATCAACCACATTGAATTGATAGAAAAAAACAAGCTGAATAAAAAAAGCAAGCAACCGATTCAATTGATGAGTTATAACATCCTTCCGGAGCCCTATAATTATGCGTTGATGATCCCCCATGAAACCTTAAAAACAATTCTACTTGAAGAAGCGCAAAAGTATCCTTCCTTTAAATATATTCAGCCTGGCCGGTTCATGGGTTTTGAAGGCAACAAGGCAAAGGTGAGAACGGAAAAGGAAGAAGTACTACTAGAAGCAGATTATTATGTTAGTGCAGAAGGTCGGAAATCCAAGGTCCGCGATACGATGGATGTTCCGAAGAAGGAAAAGCAGTATGATCATCACTTTTTAACCGTTACGTTTCCGAGGCCGGAAACAATGACCGAAGGAAAGATTATTTCTACAGATCATACGTTCCTTGGACTTTTTCCTTTACCGGATAACCTTGTCCGCACCGTTTATCTGATTCCAAAAGGTTCATATAAACAGATGATAGAGGAGGGTTTAGAGTCATTTTATCAAAAATACTTAGAACTGTGTCCGGAGCTGGACGGTTATGTACAAGAGATAGACTCTTGGAAAAAAATTCAGTTGATGATTCCAGTGCATTATCACGTGTCCAATTATGTGAAAGGCAATATAGTACTGCTTGGAGATGCTGCGCATAGCGTGCATCCGATGGCGGGGGAGGGAATGAACTTGGCCATTCAAGATGGGGACGTTCTTGGTGAGCTGTTCTGTTGGATGTATGACAGAGATCGACATTCAACTGAATATCTGTCCCTTTATGAAGAAGTGAGAAAGCCAAGGGTCCGTCATGTATTGAAATTAAGCCACCTTTCCGCTTTAGCTTATTCCCGTCCGCTCAAATCCTTGGTGACGTGGAGAAGCAAAGTGATGAATCAGTTGACAAACGATCCCGTACTTCATATTAAACATATGTTGAACATATCTGGATTGGGCATATGGAAGGAATCTCTAGTAGATAGGGTTATTCAGTCCGGAGTAGCTCCAAAAAGAAAGGACCGGGATGATCGGCAGATTGACAGCCGCCATCTTTTTACGGAAGAAGAAGATTACCCATGGAGAAATAAGGAGGAAGCATAGGTATGATAAGTGAATATGTGAGACTTTTTAAAGCAAGAGGGTATATGAAGAGAAACTTACCCTTCCTATATAGTTGGCATGCCTATGTTGGGTATGAACTGGATTTGTATGAAGCTTTCAAGAAACCAAAAACCATTATGGAAGTAGCGGAAGAACATGATTTAAAGGAAGATCTGTTGAAAAGATGGGTCGAAGTAGGCGGTGTCATTGGTTATCTTAAGAAGAAGTCGAAGGAGCGGTATCAGACAGTAAAAAAATTCATGGTTCCCTCTAGCAAACATAACCCTAGATCTACCGGAGTGCTTTTAAAAGAAATGATGGAACTTCATATTCCTACCCTGATCAAGTATCCAAAAATGATGAAAACAGAAAAGAAAGAGTTGTTTAATCAAAAAGAGCATGGGATGGTTGTAGCGCAAACTTCCTCTCTTTTAGAACAATTGGCTATTCCAAGAGTGATGAAGGTTATGAAAAAGGCTAAGCCGAATACTGTAGTAGATGTCGGATGTGGGAGCGGAGGTTATTTGTTAAAGCTTTCACAGAAGTTTCCGAAAGCCCAAATGCTTGGAGTTGAACTGAACGAGGACGTAGCAGAAGAAGCAAGTAAAAACTGTCAAAAACAAAAACAGGTAGAAATAGTTTGTGCGGATGTGCATGAATGGTCCCCTGAGGAGAAAGTAGATTTCGTCATGTTGAACAATATCCTTCATTATATATCTCCTGATGACCGGAAAGAATTGTTTAAGAAAATAAGTGAATGGCTGCCACCTAAAGGAACATTGTCAGTGGTTTCACCTATACACAACTCCAAACATGGCGGACAGTTTTCAAGTGTGTTCAATAGTTTTTTTACCGCATTTGAAAATCTTTATCCTCTTCCATCTGAAACAGACTTGGAAAACCTTGCAAAAGAGGCGACACTAAAAGTAGATAAGATGCAACCTGTCATCAAAGAAGGCGGATGGTATCAAATCACTTTTACGAAGTTAAAATAGTATTCAACTACAATGGCTTAGCACTGGAGAAATCCTATGCTGGGTCTATTTTTTTTGGCTCAATAATCCTTTGTTAGAATAGTTTTCCTTATCCTTCAAATATAAGGAAAAGTCGTAATAATCCCTTAATATACCCGTTACTTACGTAACCTAAATGTTATTCTACTGTTCTTTGAAACTACTAGAACCATGTTATGATTAAAACACTGAGTCAAATACATAGGAGGTATTTAGTATGAAAAAGACCATGGTTTCCTTGGTAACTGCAGCGGCCCTTGCAGGCACGTTTAGTTTAGGTGCAAATGCCTCTGCTGCAGAAGTTACAGTAAAGAAAGGCGATACGCTTTGGGACATCGCTAAAGCAAATAACATATCAGTAGAAGAAATTAAAGAGTGGAACGGACTATCAAGTGATGTTATCCAACCGCAAGATCAATTGAAAGTAGCATTATCTGAGCGCTACAAAATTGAAAAAGGCGATACACTTTGGGGGATTTCCCAGAACTATGAAGGTGTAACGTACCAGAAGTTAGCAGAGTGGAACTCCATTTCCAATCCTGATTTAATTTATGCAGGGGAAGAGTTAGTAGTCTATGTGGATGGAAATCCAGTCCCTGTCGAAGCTCCAGTAAAAGAAGAAGCACCAGCTGAAGAGCCTGTAACAGAGGCGCCGGCAGAAGAAGCACCAGCTGAAGAGCCTGTAACAGAGGCACCGGCAGAAGAAGCACCAGCTGAAGAACCTGTAACAGAAGAACCAGCAGAGGAAGCACCAGCTGAAGAGTCTGTAACAGAAGCACCAGCAGAAGAAGCGCCTGCTGAAGAGCCAGCTGAAGAACCTGCTCAAGAAGAAGAAACTGCAGCTGATCCAGAAGTGGCGCAAGAATTAACAATGACAGCGACAGCTTATACTGCAACATGTGAAGGTTGCTCTGGTATCACTGCAACAGGAATCAACCTTTTAGAAAACCCTGACATGAAAGTAATCTCTGTTGATCCTGATGTTATTCCTTTAGGATCTAAGGTATGGGTTGAAGGCTACGGTGAAGCAATTGCCGGAGATACTGGTGGAGCAATCAAAGGAAACAAAATTGATATCTTCATTCCAGAATACGAAGATGCTGTGAACTATGGTGTACAAGAAGTTCAAGTAAAAGTTTATAAGTAAAAGATTGATAGAGGCTGCTCGATGTCATCGGGTGGCCTCTTTTTCTATGGTTGACTTAGAGCGGTTGATTTCCGTCTTACATTAAAATTAATCTTCCTTCTTGATAGATTTTTAGGTAAAATATGAGAATATTTCCAAATCTCAAACGGGAAGGGGTATTGATTATGATTAGGAGATTGAAAGAAACGGATCACGGAAAATGTTTTGACTTTTTAAGTGAACAACCTGCAGAAAATTTGTTTATTATTGGAGACATCGAGGCTTATGGTTATGAAAAAGACTTCCAGAAACTTTGGGGAGAATTTAACGAAGATGGGGAACTTATAGCGGTTCTTCTTAAATATGAAGAAAATTTTATTCCATATGCAAAAGGATCCTTTGATGCAGAAGGTTTTGCAAACATCATGTTGAGTGATTCGAAATTTATTATGATGTCAGGTTTAAGAGAGGTTACAGCAAGAATTGAACCTTTTGTCTTGCACCGATTGAAAAGAAAAAGACAAACCTATTATGCGAAGAGTACTGCCTTATCACATGAACTAGCAGCTTCTGTTAATACTTCAAAAGTACTTCAGGCCACTCCAGAGGATGCAGACAGACTTGTCCAGTTATTGACATCAGTTCCTGAATTCAGTGATTCCATCATTACCGTAGAAAGAAAGAGGCGTGTCTTAGAGGAAGGTGTTTCGCGCTCCTACTTTGTGGAAGAGGATGGTGAAATGGTATCTACTGCCTCAACTACCGCAGAAAATACGGTATCTGCCATGGTTGTAGGTGTGGCGACCCTCGAGAATTTTAAAAAGAAAGGCTACGCAACTCAATGCATGGTCAAACTGTGTAATCAACTTCTTAAAGAGGGAAAAGAGTTGTGCTTGTTTTATGATAATCCGAATGCAGGAGTAATCTATAAGCGGATAGGTTTTGAGGAAATTGGATTCTGGATGATGTATTCATTTCATAGAGAAGAGAAAGAGTAGGAACTCCCAACTTTTGTTTAACGTTTTACCCAATCGCTGAAGTGGAATAAGGTAATAGGTACTTATCATATAAACGAGGCGATTGGATGAATTTAAAAGAGGAAGCACGCTATTGGAAGGAACAAATTGATTTTAGTAAGGTATGGGCGCCTGGTCTGCTTATCCTTGCGGGGATAGTTCTCATGATTTCAGCGACAGCTTTGTTCCTTGAATTGGCGGAAGATGTATGGGAACAGGAGAAGTTTACATTTGACCATGTCATTATGGATTATTTTGAATCCATAGAAAGCGGGGCATTGACTGTTACGTTAAGATTGATAACGGAAACAGGGTCCGTATGGTGGATAACCGCTGCGAGTGTACTTACTGTACTATTCCTTTGGTTGAAAAAACGCGACGTACTTGGTGTTGTGTTTTTCATTTTAGCCAATCTAGGTGGAGCACTTTTTATCTTTGTCTTGAAGTATTTCTTTCAGCGAGAAAGACCTACATTAGCTCCGGAATACGACGGAAATGGATATAGTTTCCCGAGCGGCCATGCATTGGGGAGTTTTATCCTTTATGGATTCATTATTTATTTAATTGGAAGAGAGAAACGCTTCTTTGAAACGAGAATGGTTGCCATATGCCTGTTGAGCATCCTTATCATCAGTGTTGGTCTTAGCAGGGTCTACCTTCAAGTTCACTATCCGAGTGACATATTGGCAGGCTATGCTGTCGGTTTGATTTGGTTGATCTGTTGCATCTTCTCGATGGAAATGATGAAGGTATTCCGAGACAAGGATAAACGAACATATCTTTCAGTACTTATCCATAATAGAAAATGAAATAGAACGGTCCCGAATGGGCCGTTCTATTTCATTTGCTCCTCTATTTCTTTATGGAATCTATCTCTGACTTCATCAACATCAGTTGTATCATATTCCTCATGTAACAAAGGTTGTAGTTTTTCCATCACCATTGTTTGCTCGTATAAGTCTCTATCATAATCATGGTTTAATTCTTCAAGTGTCAAACCTAATGCTTCGGCATAAGCTTTATGCTGAGGAATGTCGCTCTGATCCGGCCCTTCCGTTATCCACGAATCTAGTTCTTCTTCTGTAACGGTAACCTTGTATTTATTTTCGGCTACACTCATAAATGTTTCATAATACTTTTGGTTATACTTTGCTTTCTCTAAGGCTTCCTCTTTGGTAAGATCTCTTTTATTCATAAGCCTCTCATCACCTACAGCGCGGATAACCCATTTTTCTAACTCTCTGTTTTCTATTTCCATTTCGGTCACGCGATCTACGATATAATCCATAATGAATGTATATTCTTCATAGGAAAGTTCGGTACCTGCAAACAATCCGTCTAATGGACCCGGTTCATTTGTCTCTTTTTGTTCTTGGCAGGCTGTTAACATTGATAGAGAACAGACGATAATAAAGATAATAAGTTTTTTATTCATCATTTTCACCTATGGCTTTTTCTTTTATCCTACCAATAAACAAGGAAGAGGGCAAAGCAAAGGGTAAGATGGAGCAAGACAGATCGGGAGTGAAGACTTTGTTGAAATTTATCTCTACTTTTATGCTGGTGGCCATTATCGGGGTCATTGGTTATCATTATTATGATTATGCAGATGGAGGTTCCTTGTTTTCTTCCACTACGCTTGCAAGTGTACAGGAAATTGAGCATCAGGAATACGAAGATGCTGTCTTGTATCAAGAAAATAGAGAGGATAGTACATTAGAAGAGTTATCAAAACAACATAAATATTTGAACAATGTAACTGGATGGGGAGGTGCGGACACTGTCGATCTCCGCAACTTAAAAACCTCGGACGAATGGAAAGAATTGAAAGCAGCTGTCAATTGGATGAAAACAGAAGGGTTTGCTCCTTCTAAAGTGTGGAATGACATGGAAAATGCCAACGGTCTCATCTTGCTTGTGGAAAGAAACGATGATCGAACAGCGTTAAAGTACTTACACCGGATCTTTCATGACCTGGACGTAACGCTTAACGAAATCACTGAAGAGCAAGGAGAAACTAACATCTGGGGCGTTACACACGCCCTTGGCAGCAACCGAGAAATAAGGAGAATCAATAACCACTTAAAAAAGAACTTTTAAGCGCCTGAAACGGAGATCAACGATAAACTTTATAACCTGAAGCGGATACGACAACCGCTTCTTCTTTTTTGCAAAAAATTCAAATAATTTGCTGAAACTTAAAGGGAATTTGTCCATAACTGTAGAAATAGTAAGTGTTGTGAAAGGAGAGAAGGAGGAATCCGTCGTGAAAATCACAGAATTTATGGGCAATAAAGTATGCACACTGATGATGGAGTCAGAAGGACATAAAGTGAAGATTGAATTTATGTATTCCGAAATGCATCCAGAAATTCTTGACTACAGTTTCCGAATCAATGGTAATCCTTCCTTACAAACTAGAAATATTGTAAACGATCTTGCGGAAAAGAGAATGCAGGACTTGTTTTATCAATTAACCCAAAACGTTCTTTAGGCGACTCTCCTTGTAGAGTCTCTTTTTTTTATGTCTTGTCGCATTAAACAGAATAATGAGATAATGTTGTAGATAGCAAAGGGGGATGACAGATGAGTATTACACTAGATATGATTCGAAGATGGGATGAAGAGGATTGTTTAAAGAAGTACCGTGAAGAGTTTTACATAAAAAAAGGTTCCATATACATGGATGGTAATTCGCTTGGGCTTTTATCAAAAAGGGCAGAAGCTTCGCTTTTGAGCCTCTTAAATTCCTGGAAAACCCATGGCATAGATGGTTGGACAAGCGGGGAGGAACCGTGGTTTTATTTTGCTGAAAAACTAGGGGAATTAAGTGCGCCGCTTGTGGGAGCGAAAAAGGAAGAAGTAATGGTCACAGGCTCCACAACAGGAAACCTTCACCAATTGCTTGCCACTTTCTATCAGCCGACTGGTAAGCGGACAAAGATATTGGCAGATGAGTTGAACTTTCCTTCCGATATTTATGCGATACAAAGCATTCTGAAACTAAAAGGCTATCATCCGGATGAGCAGCTGATTAGAGTGAAAAGCAGGGATGGACATACTATCTGTGAAGAAGATATCATACGTGAGCTAAATGAAGAGGTAGCAATTCTTGTTTTGCCTACGGTCCTATATCGAAGTGGTCAGCTGTTTGACATAGAAAAAATTACAAAAGCAGCTCATGATAAGGGAATTATCGTGGGGTGGGATGGATGTCATTCTGTCGGGGCCATTCCGCACGAATTTCACCAATGGGACGTGGATTTTGCTTACTGGTGCAACTATAAATATTTAAATTCGGGTCCAGGTGGAGTGGGGGCGTTGTTTGTCCATGAGAAACACTTTGATAAAACACCTGGGTTAACAGGATGGTTTGGTTCTGATAAGCAAAAGCAATTTGATATGGAGCATACGTTTACTCCTGCTGCTAGTAGCGGTGCCTACCAAATTGGGACACCCCACATATTCAGCATGGCTCCGTTGCTTGGTTCTTTGAAAATGTTTGAAGAAATCGGGATGAGAAAAATCCGGACTAAATCACTTCATCAAACTCGAGTGATGATGGTACTAATTCAACAAGAACTTTCGGAATGCGGATTCATTGTGACCAACCCACTGGATGATGCTTGTCGCGGAGGACATGTGAGTCTGGAACATCCTGAAGCTGCACGGATATGCAAATCGTTGAAGGAGCTTGGAGTGGTGCCAGATTTCAGAAAACCAAATATTATCCGACTTGCTCCAGTTGCGCTGTATTCCACCTATGAAGATGTCTATGAAACGGTACAAATTTTGCGAACAATCATGGAAGAAAAGCATTATGAAAAATACTCCAACGAACGGGAAGTCGTTGCATAAGGGGGCAAGACGATGAAAATGTACGATATATCGAGGTCGCTCGGGGAGAATACCCCAACTTGGCCGGGAGATACTCCGTTTCACTACCAGGTAAACTGGTCCAAGCAGCATACAGGATCGGTAAATGTCGGCAGCATAAAAATGAGTGTCCATACAGCAACACATGTGGATGCGCCTTTTCATTTTGATGACAGGGGAAAGCGGTTGAATGAATTAGATCTTTCTATTTTTAAAGGGCCGGCAGTGGTAGTGGATGTGAGAGGTCATCAGAAAATTGAACGGATACATGTAGAAGAGGTGTTAAATCTTCATCATTCGAAGCGAATTATTTTTAGAACGGATGCATGGGAGGACGAAGGGGTATTTCCTGAGAATATACCAACCTTATCTTTAGAGGTGGTGGAATTATTGAGGGAGATGAATACACCATTAATTGGTGTGGACCTTCCGAGTGTAGACGTTCTGGACAGCAAAGACCTACCTGTTCATCATGCCTTGCACCAAGCTAACATTTGTATTTTAGAAGGAATAGATTTACGCGGGATAAATGAGGGAGAGTATGAGCTGATTGCCCTGCCACTACATTTAAAGGGTGCTGATGGAAGCCCGGTCAGAGCAATACTCATAGAAAAAATGTGACAGAAATTTGCTTTCCATTCTGTGTTTTCATACAATAGACAGTAATCTATTATGGTGAGGTACAAAGATGAAAAAATGGCAAAAGATCAGTTTAGTTACCTTAGGGATTGTTGTTAGTGTAGCTGCTGCAGCCTGTCTCTTTTTGATTGCAACACCTTATAAATTAATGAATCAAGAGAGTATGGAATCAACAGACAAAGTGACTGTTACAGAAAATAGTGGTTGGATTTCTTTTTTTCCTTTTGAAGAGAAGGAGGAAGCTGGCATCATTTTCTATCCGGGAGGAAGAGTCGAAGCCGCTGCATATGCACCATTAGGTAAGATGATGGCAGAGCAGGGCGTTCCTTTTATCATAGCGAAAATGCCTTTGCATCTTGCTGTGTTAAATTGGGATAAAGCGGATAAAATCATCAAGAAGTATGAGGATAGAGAATGGATTGTGGCTGGTCATTCCCTTGGCGGAGCAATGGCAGCCAAATATGTGAAAAACAATCCAGATAAGGTCGCAGGCTTAATCTTAATGGCAGCATACCCTTCTGAAGATGATGACTTAACATCATTTAAGGGAGAGGTCATAACGTTTGAAGCCCAACTTGATGGTGTTATTGATGAGGAAAAATTAACAAAGGCTGATTCCCGTCTTCCATCACAGACTTATACCTTTATCCTTCAAGGTGGAAATCATTCTCAATTTGGGGACTATGGTCTTCAAAAAGGGGATAATGAAGCAGGAATACCGAAAGAAGAACAGTGGAAACGAATTGTTCAAGGAATAGTGAGGAGCTTTTAAAGCTCCTCATTTTTTATGGATTTAATTTATAATCCCGGTACCTGTAATTTCTACCGTTACATTAGGGACGATTTCAATTGTAGGATACACTTCCCGCCACTTGATGTCTTTCCATACTTTATTGTGATGTACCTTAATGTGTTGTCCTATTTTTAATACATCACTATTAGCATCTTGAATGATCTTTATCACTTCTTCAGACTTGGCTGTAATATGTTGTGCGGCCTTTTTCTCCAACGACTTTACCTTCTGTTTATCTACTAAATGATTTTTGGGGTATTCAGCAATAGAAGCAGTTACTTTCATATCTATCGTCACTTTTATATCATTTGGCGAGTCGACAGTAGTTTTGATATGACTCTTCGCTTTAGAGATACTTAAGGTCATATACCGATTCTGAGGGTTTTCTTCTTCTGGATGGACCATCATATTTAACTGTGCTATTTTTGCTTTCTTATTAGCAAGCAAGAGTAAGTCAGTAGATTGTTCGGCATTAAGGGTAACACCGGTATAGGCTCTGTCACTGATTAAACCCATGCCTATAACTTCAATATCATGTGTCTCAACTTCTTTTATAACGGGCAGGGAAAAATCAGCACTTGGATCAAACATGACGGGACAGACAGACTGAATTGTTTCATTTAAAATGAAGGTATTGTTCTCTGCCGTCACCAATAAGTCTGTGATAGCTTCTGTTAATAATGTTTCTTTAATCGTTTTCATGTGGATGATGTCTTCTGCATTTCCTTGCACAATGGCAAGCTTTGCACCAAGTGGGGCCTTAGGGTCCCTGTATAATATATCGAGGATGGAGTAGATATCTTTTTTTGCAAGATCTTCACCCATTAGATACATTCTCATTTTACTTGGTGAAAATTCTCCAGGAATACGTCTATCCAAACTTAAACGCGTGTCCCTTAATGTAATCCCTCTGCCTTCTACCACCGCCACCGTTGCTTGTCCCGGTTGTCCTCCTATACTTAATTTTTCTGATTCGCGAATGGCAATATGGGAGACGATTTCATCACTCTCTCCAAGGTCGAAACCAACGGTAAAAACTAGTTTCAAATCCTTTAACAATCGCTGATCCCAGCAGCCTGTCAACAGAAGAGCAGATAGTATGATGGACACTATGGTACTAAGGTTACGACGACTCATATTTTTTCCCCTTTTGCATTTTCTTCTTAGTCCAGGCAATCAGTAAGAACAGAAGTGGAAGTATAAAGACAAAGATAAAAACAATGTATTGAAACACCTTATTAATGTCTTCAATTAAAAACTTATTCTGTAGAAAGAAACCCGATATAAAAATTGGTAAAACAATAATCGGTACAAAAGGAGCGTGAGATTGTGAATGAAATAACTCTTTTAACCCTTTGCTTGCTTGATATAAATAAATGATGAAGGAATTTGTCATCGGAATCACCCATATGGACAAGAATATAAGGTCAAGCCTTTCAATCACTTCAAAGGAAATGGCTTTCAGCATATACAAAACAGGTTCCGGAACGAGTGTCATCTCTTCTGGACTGAAAATGATCAAGCTCGTAAATACAAGAAATCCATAAATAAGTACGGTTGTTATGTTAGCAAAGGTAAGTGTTTTTGCCGTTTTTTGTTTAGATTTAATCATAGGGTAAATCAATAAAATTAGTTCAAAGCCTGTTAGTGCGATTAAAACATCCTTGATCGCCAAGATTATATTCTTAATCCCACTTTGACCAACCGGTAAAATATACGATATATCCGCGTCCCGGTAGACAGTTGCTACAAGCAGAATGAAAAATACGATCACTCCTGTTGACAATCCAAAAAATCGTGCGATGACTAAAATATTTTCCTTTGCTAAATAAACAGCAACAATGATTATTAATAAATAGATGATCCAAAAAGGCGTCAAGGGCAGGATCCATTTGTTAATCAATCCCGTTTGTAAAACAGCTACAAGACCTGCAATAGCTGTAAAATACAAAACATAAGAAACTATGAGTAGACTCCCGAAAAACTTGCCGAACAAATTCCTTAATATCTGAAAAAAGTTTTTCTCAGGATAACATCTTGATAAGGTCAAAGAAATCATCATCCAGAGCTGAATGACAAACCCAGCTAAAAGGGTGGAAATCCAACCATCCCCTTTGGCGGTACTGTGGACAGCAAATGGTAAGGAAAGAATTCCAACCCCAATCTGGGCCTGCATGATAAGAAAAAACAATTGACCTTGACTGATACCGACTTCCTGTTTCATACAAAAACCCCTTAATATACCTTCTTTGCTTTCTTTTTTGGCATCGTATCACTTGGTCTCTTCTTAAAAAACGGCAATGGCACCCTGATTAAGGTATCTTTCACCTCAGACCATCTTAATGTGGAAAATGGAGCGAAGTATGGGGTACCAAAGGACTCAAGCTTACATAGATGGATAAGCAGGAACATAAAAAAGAAGCTCATTCCGATCAATCCAAACATTGCAGCCATAAGCATAAACGGAAAGCCCAATAGACGTATGGAGGAGCCCATCTCCGTAATTGGCACGATAAAAGAAGAGATTGCGGTAATGGCAACTACAATAATCATCGTGTTGGAGACAAGATTTGCCTCAACTACCGCAGTCCCAATAACCAAACCTCCCACAACCCCAATCGTTTGTGCAATCCTGCTTGGTAACCTGATGGAAGCTTCCCTTAAAATCTCCAGGGTAATTTGCATTCCTAGCGCTTCAATTAGCGGAGGATAAGGCACATTTTCTAAAGAAGATTTGATAGAGAACACAATTTCGATTGGTAAAATTTCGAAATGAAACGATACAATGGCTATGTACATGGCCGGAAGAGCAATAGAAATCAGAAATCCAAGTATCCGGAGAAAACGAATGAATGAACCAAAATACCACCTGCTGTTATAATCATCAGGTGATTGGTAGAAGGTGAAAAAAGTGGTTGGGGCAATCAACGCCCCAGGGCTGCTTTCTGTCATGATGGCAATTCTTCCATCCATTAAGTTTGCAACAGTACGATCTGCTCTTTCCGTGCTGAGCATGGTTGGGAAAATAGAAGAATTGTCACTGACAAATTCCTCAATATAGCCTGGTGCCAAAATAAAATCAACATTAATTTCAGTTAGCTTCTGTTCTAATAAGGCAACCGTTTTTTTGTTGGCGATATGATCTAGATAAATTAAGCCAACTTTAGTTTGGGAATCATTTCCGATGGAAAAGTACTTTACCTTCAAATTCGGGTTGTGGATTCGTTTACGAATCAGAGAGATATTGGTAGCTAGTGATTCAACAAACCCATCATGGGGTCCCCGAATAATACCTTCTGTCTCTGGTTCCTTTACTTTTCTACCATTGGATATCGGGACCTCAAAAATAGCAGCTAGGTCAGTATCGCTACTTAGGACAACACAACTGCCTTCTAGTAAGCTTTTCGTAATTTCTTTTATACTATTAGTTTCTTTTACTAATGGCAGGGGTTGTTTTTCGTTAGTATAGCGATTTCTATTTTCCTTAAGTGGTTGTAAGATTTTTTCTTGGACAAGCTGCTTATCAATGATTGTTTCGATATAAACGAGGTAAGCATCCTCGTTTTGCAGGTGGAGATATTCCATGATGAAATCCTCTGAATGGACAAACCGCTCTCTTAAGTGAAGGAGGTTTTCTTCGAGATTTGTGGTTAGTATTAGCGAATCATTTTTCGTCATGGGATTGTTCACCACCTTTAACTCTTAAATCTTTCGGTTTACTATATTTTCCTATGCACGCTTACTAATTATGCATAGTATAAGAAGTTCTTTTGTTATACTTAAGGAAAATGAGACTTCAGGGGTAATATAATGAAAAAAATTTCCGTATCAGTGAGGAAGCTTGTGGAATTTGTCATGATGGGTGGTAGCATCGACTCAAGATTTGCAGGATCCAATGTCATGCAAGAAGGTACGCGAACTCACCAACGACTGCAAGCAAGCAGAGGAGATAATTATGAAAAGGAAGTATATCTTTCCATTGAAATGCAAGTTGAAGAATATGTGCTGCATGTGGAAGGAAGATGTGATGGAATCTACCGCAATGAAAATCAAATTATTATAGAGGAAATAAAGACTACTGCAAGGGATTTGAATACGGTAACAGAACAGGATTATAAAACATACTGGGCACAGTTGAAAATGTATGCCTTTATAGTTTGTCTGAAAAATGACCTAGACAAAATTACTGTTCACATGGTGTATGCAAAAAGGGACAGCAAGAATGAAAAGACGTTTGAAAAGAAGTTTGAGTTAAATGAATTACATATGTTTTTTGAAGAGGTGACAAAGGAGTACATTAGTTTTCAAGAGCAATTATGGAAGCTCAGGAATGCCAGAACAGATAGTATTTCTAAGTTGAAATTTCCGTATGAGTCCTATCGAAAAGGACAAAGGGAACTTGCTAAAGCTGTCTATAAAACAGTGCGTGAAGAAAAAAGGTTATTTGCAAAAGCAGCAACAGGGATCGGGAAAACGATTGCGACTATTTTTCCGTCTATCGTTTCCCTGCAGGAGGGGAAACAAGAGAAAATCATGTATCTGACTGCCAAAACAGTCACAAAAATGGTGGCTGAAGATTCACTCCGGCTCCTCATTGAGAAGGGTTTAGCTATTAAAACTGTTACGATTACAGCAAAGGAAAAAATTTGTTTTCAAGAAGAAACCATTTGTCAAAAGGAGTTCTGTCCTTTTGCAGACGGGTATTATGATCGGCTAAAGGAAGGGATAAAGGATATTTTAGAGAACGAAGGAATGATGGATAGGGGAATTATTGAGCAATATGCCAAAAAGCATCAGCTTTGTCCTTTTGAGTTCTCACTAGATCTAGCGATGTTTGCTGATGTGGTGATTTGTGACTATAATTACTTTTTTAATCCAAAGGTCAGACTTCAACGATGGGGAGATTTCCATAAGGAGACCATTCTTTTAATTGATGAAGCGCATAATCTAGTGGATCGATCACGTGAGATGCTATCTTCTACCATGTCAAAATCAGTATTTTTGCGTGCTGCTAAAGAAATAAAGGGGCTTGATCAGGAGGTATACGTAAAACTCAAAGCGGTAAATGACACATTGTTGAAGTGGAAAAAGGAACTGCTGGTCACAAACGAGTTTGTGTTTGATGATAAACCTTCACAATTAATCGATGTGTTGGTGGCGGCTATAGAAGCTTGTGAAGCATGGTTAGTTCGAAATCCGTCGGGGATGGCTCATCAAGAGATTCTAAAAGCATACTTTGAAGGACAGGATTTCATAAGAATATCAAAAGTTTATAGCGAACGATATAAAACCATTGTGACACTCTTTAAGAGTGAGGTACTAGTGAAGCTTGCTTGTATGGATTCTTCGGTTGCCATAAGAGAATCAACAAGCAAGGCGGTTGCAACCATCTTCTTTTCTGCAACTCTCCATCCTCTTGGCTACTTTCAAACCGTTTTCGGTGGGGAGGAGCATGATTATCATATATCCGTTGATACACCATTCGACCCCGCTCAAATTAAGGTTTTTGCCAAGCGAATATCAACGAAGTATCAAGATAGAGAAAAATCCATCCTGCCGATTGTGAAGGTAATCAAAGAAGTTTTTCATTCAGAAAAGGGAAACTTTCTTGTCTTCTTTCCTTCTTATGAATATTTATCATTGGTTTTTGAAGCATATGAAAAGTATGCGGCAGTAGACTCTATTGAAACACTTGTGCAGCTGCCTATGATGACAGAAATGGAACGAGAGGCGTTTTTAGAGGAATTCTACCCTGAAAGGGAAGGTACCTTTATAGCATTTGCGGTGCTCGGAGGGATTTTCTCTGAAGGAATCGACTTGAAGGGTGACCGTTTGAATGGTGTCGGAATCGTTGGAGTAGGATTGCCTAGAATATCTCTTGAAAGAAATGTAATGAAAGAGCATTTTCAGAAAAAAGGGCAGAACGGATTTGATTTTGCCTATGTCTATCCCGGTATGAATAAGGTGCAGCAAGCGGGTGGAAGGTTGATCAGAAGCGAAAAAGACACTGGGTTCATTTTGTTTATTGATGACCGCTATTTTCATTCGAAATATAGGGACCTCCTACCACCTGAGTGGCAAAATTTCAAGGAGAAATAAACTTAAAGAATAATTTACATTAGCTTTATCCTGTATCAATATTTATTGGGTATATTCTAAGTAATTAGGATAGTAAACCAAAACCTTACCTTTTTAAATGAAACCTATTAAAGGGAAGTGAATAATAATGAGCAGGAAACTCCAACAAGCATTAGAGCAACAACGCGAGTATTATATTGATAAACTGCTTCTAATCGGTGTGTATGATTCCCTGGTGTTGGATGGGATGACGACAACAGAGTTGAAGACAGAGTACAATTATTTTTTCTATGATGTACCTAGTAAAAAGGTCAGTACATTAAAGAAGGCATAACCCTTGTGGGTTATGCCTTTTCGCCTCTTAGGCTGTATTGTTTTGGTTTTTCTTTTTCTTCTTGTGGGTTTTCTATATGGAGTGTTCTTGTGGGAAATGCAACGATTACGTCTTCCTCCTCTAAAATCTCCATGATTCTAAAATTAATATCCTCTTTTACTTCCAGATACTCGCCCCACATGACGGACTTCGTAAAGAAATAAAGGAAAATATCCAGGCTGCTGGCCCCAAAACTATCGAAGCGTACAAGGATTGTTTCCTGATCGACTGCTTCATGATTTCGCAGCATATTTTCGATTCTACGGACCACTCTTTCTAAACTTGTTCGGGAAGTATCATATTGAACTCCAAGTTTAAAGGTAACTTGACGTTTCCCCATTTTGGACCAGTTTGTAATAGGTTCGTTTGATAATGTGGCATTAGGTACGGTAACCACAGCTTGAGCGAAAGTTCTCACTTGTGTGCTGCGGAAAGAAATATCCTCAACTACACCTTCGACACTTGGTGTCTTAATCCAATCTCCCATTGTAAAAGGCTTCTCCGTCACGATGATAAATCCGCCTAATAGGTTTTTAATAGACTCTTGTGCGGCCAATGCGAAGGCAAGTCCACCTAGTCCCAAACCTGCAACAATGGCGCCGACATCATATTCCCATACTTCTAATACGATACTGAATGCAAGGGCAATAAGGATGAAACGAAATACTTTTGTCACAAACGGCATTACAATCTTGTCTACTTCAAATTCCAATCTAGTAGAAAGGTTGGTAAACAGATTAGAAGAATAAGGGATGAAGTTGAAAATACCCCAAGCAAACAGTGCAATAATGGAAGAACGCATCAATTTTGTTAATGTTTCTGCTTCCATTAACGTGAATGGTGCTGCTTTCAGTGCAAAGAATATCCCAAGTATCACGAAGAACATTCTTACTGGTTTATCAAAAGCAAGCACAATATAAGTAAATAGGTCGGTGGGTGTTTTTTTGGAAACAGCCAAAATTGCTTTAAAGAAATACTTTGTGAACAGTTTTCTCCATAATAGGAACAGTAGTAGGATGACAAGGGAAGCGCCCATATCGATCCAAAAGTTCACATCTGTCCAATAGTCTGCCGTCCAGATATTGGTGAACCAATTAATTGTCTTATTCACAGCACAAACCTCCTTAGGGTGGGTGCGTCCATCATAGTTTTAGCAAAATAGTCATATCAAGATTATCTCGTTTAACGTTTCTATCATAAATCACTATATTACTACGAAGCTTTGAAGATTTCAACGGTTAGCCTAAGTGGGAGAATGATCAGAATAATGAATATTTTTATAGAATTGCCTAATAAATAGTGGTAGTATTTTACTATATTGAAAGTGTTTCGGATTTCGTGAAATTTCTGGGGGGAAGTCATGGGAGTTCTATGGAAGATTATAAAGTCATTACTATTCTTTTTGTTTATTGCTGTTCTATTAATTCTAGCAGTCTTGTTTCCAAGGCAGCCTGATATTGATGTTCAAGGCAGGGCTCAAACGTTGGAATATGGGTATGAATTTTCTTGGGCAGCATATCAGCACAATATTTCCTTATTCTTTAAGGATGTAAAAGAAAATAATACATTGGGCATGACAAGGTATAACAAACCGGCTGAAGAGGAACTTTGGCCTCATTTAGGGAGAAGCTTGAAAGTAATAGTCGCAGCAAGTGTCATTACCATTATATTTGGAATGATAAAAGGGATATTCGACTTTTATGAACGAAAAAACGGATGGAATGTTTTGGGGAAAGGATTGACGTGGCTTATTCAATCTATTCCTGACTTCTTCTTGATCCTTTGTTTGCAATGGCTCATCATTTTTCATTTTCCGTTCATCAAATTATTCGGTCATTCCCATTGGTTTAGTTTCTTGGTTGCAGGCTTATTGGTTTCCTTGTATCCCATGCTGTATGTTGCAAGAATTACCTCAGCAACGCTTGGGAACGAAAAAGGAAAACCGTATATTCAAGTCGCCAGGTCGAAAGGTTTGTCAAAAGAAAAAGTGCTCTGGAAACATATGCTGAAAAACAGCCTTTATCCAATCATGTCCAACCTACCGGCAGTGATGCTTTATTTATTGTCCAACCTCCTCATAGTGGAATGGTTTCTCGATTACAGGGGAGCAGCTTATAGGATGTTTCAAGCGCTAGATGTTAAAAGCTCATTATCAGGCAGTATGCGTTATGTGAATGAATCAGGGCTCATTATTGGATTCGGACTAAGTTTTATGGTTATAGTTTTTATCTCGCAAGTCCTTTCCAGCTTATTTATGAAGAAACTTGAACCAAGGTAGGTGAACCGCAACCATGAAACGCAATTGGACATTGATGGTAGGAAGTAGCTTTTTTCTGTTCTTAGTCTTTTTAACCTTTATTGGACCTTTTCTTCCGTTTATAGACAATGTATTAGAATCAAAACGCATCATTTTTACAGACACAGGCGTCTTGACTGCACCATTTGAGCCTTCTAGTGATTTTCTTTTAGGATCTGATAAAGAAGGAAGGGATCTATTAAGTATTATCGTGGTAGGGGCGAGGGAAACGCTTGGTTTAATCTTTGCTGTAGCAGCCCTGCGTTATGCTATAGCAATACTACTGGCAGTGTTGTCAGTGAATAAAACTGGTCCTTTTCATTGGATTCTTCATGGCTGGAATCAAATTTTTTCTGCCCTACCTGTCATCTTTTCGGCCATAATTCTATTAAGTTTACCTATCATCTTTTTTCATGAACACCGCTTCTTCTGGGCAATCGTAATATTGGCAGCGATAGAAGTGGGCAGAGTGGGGACTATATTGCAAAGCCAGTTTCATACGATTAAGCAGACTCCGTATGTGGAAGCTGGAATTACAGTAGGAGTTGCTCCTTTCACTCTCTTTACTACCTATTATTTGCCTAATGCATTGCCAGATCTTGTAGTTCAGTTTTTTCTTGATATGGGGAGGATTGCCTTGTTAATTGGCCAGCTTGGAATTTTTAGTATTTTTATTACCCAGCAGTTTGTTCAATTGAACTATGGTTCAGGGATTATTGAGAATACAAGTTTAAATTGGGCGACCATGCTTGGTCAGGCGAGAGGGGATTTGTTAAGGGCGTTTTGGATTCCATTTTTTCCAGCACTGGCACTTGCTTTTACGGTTTTAACGTTTAATGTACTGGGTGAAGGATTACGCAAACACTTCCACCGTTTGGAGGCATAGTGGATAGTCTTTGGGAAATTTCTAGCTGTTGATTGGAGAAAAAATGCGAAGACTCCAGCGGGGGAGTAGCGACAATGTTGAGACCCAGCAACGGAGTGAGAAGGCTCAAGGTCGCCCCGCGGAAAGCGAAGCAATTTTGCGGAAATCAACAGCGGTGTACTATAAAATATTCAGCTTGTCGAAAGTTCTCGACAGGCTTTTTTATATTATTTAGAATAGGAGAGGTGTGCAATTAGAATTGTTAGGGGTTAGGTTATGAAAATGATAAATATTAATAAATTTATACCGGGGCTGTTGCTGATATTTCTCATTTCAATTAGTGCCCGGTTCCTTGGGGCAGTTTTCCCCTCAATTGGCGGAGTAATATTTGCCTTGTTGATTGGGATTATCATTAGAAACAGCTTAGAATTAAAAGAAATGTATATCCCTGGAATAAAGGTTGTCGTTAAAACATGGCTGAAGGTAGCTATTGTTCTTCTTGGTGCGACATTAAGCTTTAGTAGTATCATAGATATCGGCACTCACTCCATCATAGTTATTTTGTTGGTGGTGGCAGGAGGGATATCTGTCACGTTATTGGTTGGTAAGCTTCTAAAAATAGATAGAATGTTATCTCTGTTGATCGGTGTTGGAACAAGTATATGCGGTGCAACCGCCATTTCAGTTGTAAAAGGTGTCATACAAGCAAAGGAGTCTGTTGTGGCTTATGCCATTTCAACGATATTCTTTTTCAACATTCTAGCCACCTTTCTATATCCGGTACTAGGACAATGGCTTCATTTATCAACACTTCAATTAGGGATTTGGGCAGGTACATCCATTCACGATACTTCTTCCGTTGTAGCAGTAGGTTATCTGCTAGGAGATGAAGTAGGGGAAGTAGCGACAACCGTTAAACTTGTACGCACCCTATTCATCCTTCCGCTCGTACTGGCCATTTCATTTATTATGGTTCGTAAAGGTGAAGGCACCCCTACTATGAAAGGCGCTTTTCCATTTTTCGTGCTGGGCTTTTTATTTATGAGTGGCCTTTATTCAGTAGGATTTATTTCAGAAGCTGCCAGCAGTTATATAGGACTAACTGCCAAATACCTCATTGTAATGGTTATGGCGGGCGTAGGACTCCAAGTGCGATGGAAGAACATACGTAGCTTGGGAATAAAACCTTTTATTACAGGATTTATTGCTTCTATGTTTGTGGGCATAGTCAGTTTAATTTTAATACTGTTTTTGGTTTAGATAAGGAATCTAGTTAGGAAATAGCGTCTTTTTTGTCTATATAATCTGTTGTTTGTTCTAGTAATTTTGTTCTTAAAGTGGCCAAATAAAAAGGAGAAATCATAGATGTGATATCTTGCCAGGATTCTACTTTAGGCCGAAAGATTATTAATTTGAATACCAACAGGGTGTGTTTTTTCAGAAAAAGTCTGTACTTTCGGCTATCTTCAGGCTCGGTTTCATCTAAGAATTCTATAATAATACAGTCATCTAATTCAATAATGGGATGGACAACGGCAAAGGCCTGCACGACAATCACCTTTTCCTTTTTTAGTGTCCATCCTTGCCATTAACATGTTTTGTTATACATGTAGCTCTTTCCCTACTCCTATAACCTCGTTTAATTTTTGCTTTGCAAACTACGTAAAGAAGTGAGTACGTTTCCAAAGGGTTGCTTTGATTTACTTGCTGTAAAATCTTGAAAAGGATCACCTTGCTTCTTTAATCGTTCCTGTACAGTAAATAACGTAAACTCTTCTGGATCTAATCCTTCATCCACTTCCTTCCAAAACAAAGGTGTCGCAACTGTAGGCAAATCGTTTCCTCTTAGAGAATAAGGGGCAATAATTGTTTTACCTTCAGCATGCTGGACATAATCCACATACACTCTATTTCCTCTATGTTTCTTCAGGCGTTCCACTGTAAAGAGAGTAGGTTCTTTTGAAACTAAATAATTTGCCATGAACTCTGTAAATTGTCTTGTTTCTGAATACGTGAATTGTTCTTCAGGCAAGGGAATATAAACTTGAATTCCTTTTCTTCCTGACGTTTTAATAAAAGAGTGAAGACCAAGCTGATTGAAAACTTCCCTCATCATTAATGCCCCTGTAACCGCGATAGAAAAGTGATCTTTAGAGGGAGGATCCAGATCAAATACAATTTCACTTGGCTTATTTGTAAGAACCGTTTGAAAGGGAACGTGAAATTCCAGTGCAAGCTGATTGCCGAGCCAGATTAATGTTTCCAAGTTGTTGCATACAATAAAATTAATGTCTTGTTCTACATGAGTTTTTACAAATGAAGGCGCATAATCAGGGCAATTCTTTTGATAAAAACTTTCTCCATACATCCCATGGGGGTATCGGATTACTGTGATAGCTCTGTTCTTTAGGAACGGGAGCATATAGGTGGAGGATTGCGAGAGATACTCGATATAGTCCTGTTTGGTTACAAGCGGTTCTTCCCAAAGCGGTTTGGCAGGATTGGTGATACCAACGGCTTCTGGGAGAACAGGTTTTGATAAGTTCGCCATCGTACATTCTCTTATATCTGCATCAAAACGGAACCGTTTAAATTCAGGATGTCTAAGCTGTTGTTGGTATAGTTCTAAAAAATATATCTCTACACAAATTCCGGGCTTTACAAAGACAAATTTATCATCCTCTTTGTAGCTGTTTTCCTTAATAACCCCAATTAGGGCAGATCTCTCTTCAGAAGATAGTCCATGTGAGAAAAGTCCAAGTTCAATCACTACATCACCTTGAAACACACCAATATGAAAAAAACCATTATTTTTTTGGTAGGCTGTGATAAAGCAGATTACCGTTTGATAATTTTTCACTTTGATCCAATCCGTTGTTCGTTTTCCTTTTGTGTATGTACTGTTTATTTTTTTTGCAATTAGTCCTTCCCCTTGCTCAAGCTTAATTTGTTCCCATAACTTCTTGGGATCATTGAAATATGGGACATACTGAAGCCTTGTATTGGTATCTATAATAGGAGAAAGAGGCATGCCACTTTGTTCAAAAAGGTGGAAAAGTGTTTTTTTTCGCTCAGCAAAAGTTGATGTAAGAATGTCTTTTCCTTTGTTTTTCAATAAATCAAACGCTAAAAGAGTGGCGGGATGATTTATTGCCAACTTATTGATATTTTCCTTCGTTTTCGTTCTGCCACGTTTTTGTATCAACTGAAAATTGCCTTTAAGGGAAGAAGTTAAAACAACAAGCTCACAATCAAGAGTCAATGGTAATGCCTGTGTCCATGGATTGGTATTGGTCAATTCCCTTAAATAACGGACAATTTCAGGGAAAGAGGGTGCTAGATCTGTCCCGCCTCTGCTTTGAAGTAAAACGTGGTGGGTGTCTAGTATGGCAATGCACCGAAATCCATCATATTTCACTTCATACACCCAATCTTCCCCTTCTGGTGGATTTCGGTGAAGTGTGGGTAGCATTGGTTTAATCACTGTATGAACTCCTTTCTTATCTAAATTAAACATTTGCCAAAGGAAGCAGAAAACATCTAACTGGTTAGCTAGATGCTTTCTTTTTTCTGGTTGTCCGCTTTTTTGGTTGCGTGCTTGAGGTTTTCTTTTCATTAGCTTCTACTTTTGTCTCTGTCTTTTTCTTTACCGTTTTCTCACCCTGATCTTTTGTCCGTTCAATGCTTGCTTGTAAGGCGCTCATTAGATCCACCACATTGGATTTATCTGAATCAGTTGGCGTGGTGGTTCCCTCTTCTTTGTTAATCTTTTCTTGAACGAGCCTTAGGACTGCTTCTCTATAATCATCATGGTATTTTTCCGGGTCAAATTCAGTGGTCAATTGATCGATTAGGGTAATGGCTGTATCCAACTCTTTTTTATCCACATCTTTTCGTTCTGGAACGCTTGGCACATCTGCCACCTTTCTGACCTCATCAGGATAATGCACCGTTTCCATCACAAGGCAATCCTTATAGACACGGACAATGGCAAGCTGTTGCTTAGAGCGGATGGTAATTTCGGCAACTCCGATTTTCTTGGAATCATCTAATGCTTCTCGCAACAAAGAGTAAGCTTTGCTGCCATTTTCCCCAGGCCCTAAAAAATAGGAGCGATTAAAATAGATGGGATCGATATCTTCAAGCCTGACAAAATCAATGATTTTCACACTTTTGTCTTCATGTTCTTCTTTTAATTGTTTTAGCTCTTCGTCAGATAAAATGACATATTTACCTTTCACATACTCATAGCCTTTTACTAAGTCATCTTGTTCTACTTCTTTTTCACAGTTGGGACAGACTTTTTCGTATTTAATAGGACTGTGGCATTCTTTATGCAAAGTCCTTAACTTTATGTCTTTGTCTTCAGTGGCAGAATACATTTTAATCGGTATATTGACCAATCCGAAGCTAATGGAACCTTTCCACATCGTGTGCATGTTTTATCACCTAAATTATCTTAAAATTTTGACAAGAGCACTATTCAGGTACTCAGATGTAGTTTATCCTTATTGTAAAGATTAAGTATGATAAATACTGGAAGGGGGGTCTTATCATCATGAATGGATATTTCTTTACCGGATTTCCTGGATTCATTTGCCAAGAGTTGGTGCGTGAATTGCTACTAACAAGAAAGGACGTCAAAGCTGTATTCTTGCTAGTTCTTCCAACACAGAAAAATATTTCTATGCCTATTATCCAAACCTATCAACAACAATTTCCTGAGACGATGTTTCACCTTATTGAAGGGGACATCACTCAGCCGAATTTAATGATGAGTATGGAAGACCAAAGCCTAGTACAAAAAGAAACGAATTATGTTTACCACCTAGCAGCAATCTATGATTTAGCGGTAAAAAAAGAAATCGCCCACCAAGTGAATGTCAATGGAACAATACAAGTGCTGAAGTGGTTAAAGAGCTTGCCGAATCTAACGCGATTTATTTACTTCAGTACTGCTTATGTGGCTGGGAAAAGAGAAGGAAAGATCCGGGAGACGGAATTAATCCATCAGGCTTCTTTTAAAAATCATTATGAGGAAACAAAATATTTGGCGGAATTATTAGTGGATAGGGAAAAAGAAAATCTACCTGTAACCATTATCCGTCCTGGAATTGTAAAAGGGCATAGTCAAACTGGAGAAACAAGCAAATTTGATGGTCCATATCTTATGTTGAATTTTCTTCATTCACTGAGGTTTTTTCCATTGATTCCACATTTGGGAAGGGGAGAAGCGGAATTCAATGTCGTTCCGATTGATTATATTGTAAAAAGTACATGCTATCTGACCCATTCAGATCTGGCGCAAGGGAAGACGTTACATTTGACCAACCCTGAACCGATTACAATTAGAGAAGCCTATACGGTTTTGATGGAAAAGTTCCTTAAAAAGGCACCAAAAGGATCTATTCCTCTCCCAGTGGCAAGGACATTCCTTCGCGTTCCGTCAGCTAGAAAGTGGCTGAAAGTGGAACGTGAGGCACTGGATTATTTCACATGGAAGGGCAGTTTTGATTGCAGTGAAGCAAGAAGGATATTAAATGATGCGGATATACATTGTCCATCATTCCATATAACAGCTGATATGATGGTAAAGTACTATAACGAGCATAAGTACGATCACATGAAACACATTCATATTTCATGAAAAGGGCATGATTTCATGCTGGAACCAACACACAAAGAGCAGCAGCTATCTGCTCTTATTAAAAGATAAGAAAGCATAAATCCGGTTGATTTCCGTTCCAGGCGCTTCGCTTGCCTGCGGGCGGTCCGTGAGCCTCCTCACTCCGTTTCAGGGGTCTCACCTGTCCCTTCCTCCCGCGGGCGTCTGCGCGCCTTCCACTCCAATCAACTAGGTTACTTCACTCACCAAAAGGTCAAAAACTATTTGATCAAGGAAACTGAAAAACCAATAACGCTAATTTATCGTAATTTCAAGCTGTGGATTGGAGCAAATGGCGAAGACTCCTACGGGGGAGTAGCGGCAATGTTGAGACCCCGCAGCGAATGCGAGGAGGCTCAAGGGCGCCCCGTGGAAAGCGCAGCCATTTGCGGAAAGTAACAGCGATGTTCAGCCAATCAACTAAAGTTATTAAATTTAAAGGACCAAGAGGTATAGCCTGGTCCTTTTAAAATGCACTCCTACCGAAACGAAAGAACTAAGTAAAAATATATAGTAGGTATTTCGAAGTATTCTAAAATTATTGTTTGACTCTCCCCCGAAAAAAATGAAACATTCACGTAACATTTAAATGACTAGTCCATGATAATTGGCCAAAACATGAAAGGAGGACATAGAATAAAGCAAAAAAACATCCAAAGAGACATACTATATAGTTAATTATATGAAAGAAAAAAACCTTTGAATTTTCAATTAATGGAATAATATTACTTATATTAACTTATTGTTACAATCAGACCGGGCTTAACAGGTTTTTACATTGACATTTTATAGATAAAAGTACACCTTTATATATAGACAGGTGACTTTTTCTATTAATGAAAAAGCCTCCTTCTTAATACATGCTTATGAAATCATTTATTTATATAATATGTTTAAAAGATAAGCAGGAGGAGAGGTGAAGCCGGTGCTGAGCCTACTTTTTAAATTCGGCAAACGACGCACAAAGACTCTTGAAGAAGAAGTGCTGGAGATACAAGCTGGCAATATCCAATTACAAAACAATCTGATTAATAAATATAAACCTTTTATCGCAAAAGCAGTGTCATCCGTGTGTAAAAGGTATATAAGTGAAACGGATGACGAATTTAGTATCGGGTTGATAGCCTTTAATGAAGCAATCGAAAAATACTCGCAAGATAAAGGAAGCTCCTTGATTTCCTTTGCAGACCTGATCATTAAACGCAGGGTTATTGACTATATAAGAAAAGAGAGCAAAAATTCTACCGTTACCATGTCTGAACAGGAAGTAGACCAAGACGATTATGCTTCTAACAAAATAGAAGCTACTTTATCTGTGGAGGAGTTTAACAAGCAGATTGATCAAGAACACCGGAGAGAAGAGATAACTTACTATCAAACGGTGTTAAATGAGTTCGGTCTTAGCTTTGCAGATCTTTTGGAATGCTCACCTAAACATACAGATGCAAGACAGAATGCCATAGAGGTTGCATATACTCTCGTACAAAACCAGGACCTGAAAAACCATCTGTTCGAAAAGAAAATGCTGCCAATGAAACAGTTGGAAGGTTTGGTGAATGTGAGTAGAAAAACAATAGAACGCAACCGGAAATACATTATTGCCGTTTCCATTATATTATCGGGGGATTATATATATTTGAAAGATTATTTAAAAGGGGCGATTACGAGTGAAAAAAGGGATTGTGCTCGAAGTTCATGATGAACATGTCACTATTCTGACCCCTGAGGGTGAGTTTTTGAAATCGAGAAAACAAAAGGGGCAAGTAAATCTAGGGGAGGAAATCGTTTTTTTTCCTTTATATAGGGCAGAGACCGCTAAAAAAGGGAGATTAGCTTTGGGCTTACGCGGGAAATGGGCCATTATCAGTGTAATGACTGCGATAATTTTGGCTTTTACTCTGTACCCTAGATACTCAAGTAACCAAGTATATGCGTACGTTTCCGTAGACGTTAATCCAAGTATTGAACTTGGCATTAACAAAGATATGAAAGTTATCTCTATGGATGCTTATAATGAAGATGGCGAGGCTATCATCAAGCAAATGAAAGATTGGGAAAAACAAGATATTACCAGTGTCTCGTCTCAAATTTTTGATATCTTTCGCCAAAAGGGATTTCTTACTGAAAATAGTGAAGTGCTGATAGCTTCGGTTTTATCTAATGACACTAATTCTGGATGGAAAACGTTGATGCAGAATAAAATAACTACCATCTCAGAAAAAGTCCAACAGGATAAGGTCAGTATCACCACATTGGAAACCACTATTAAAGAACGAGCGGATGCATTAAAAGAGGGGATGTCTCCGGGGAAATACATCCAAAAAGAACAAAAAACTGAATTGGTAGAAAGTGAAGATACATCCAAGACAGAACCTGCTCCAACGATGCCTTTGAACCAAAAGTCACCTGAAATAGAGCATGCCAACGCGAAAGAAGAGAAAAGTGGTCCGCCAAGCTTTGTAGAAATAAAGAAGAATGAAAAAGAAGCGGATAAAAAAGAACGGAAAGATTGGCAGGAGCAACATAAGACAGAGAAAAAAGAACAACAAGAGGATTGGCAGAGAGAAAAAATTGAACGGAAACAAGAGAGACAAGAACAACGGGATGATTGGAAACAAAAAGGGAAGCAAGAACGGGAAGAGCGAAAAGAGCATAATAAAGAAGAACGGACAGAGCGGAAACAAGAAAACGGTGGGAAAGGCAACGGGAAGAACAAGGATGAGGAAGAGAAAAAGGGACCTCCTTCTCATGCCAAACCAAAAGATAAACCTGACCATCATGAATCTAACAAGGGAAAAAAGAATCATGATGGTAAAAGAGGGAACGATAGGTAGTTCGGAAAATTACATACAACCAGAACTTACATAAGTGAACCCAGAGTATTTTACTCTGGGTTCTATCCATTCATATTAAATTATTTTCCGTTTATCTGAGATTGTGCTTGAGCTACTAGACGTTTAGTGATTTCTCCACCAACAGATCCATTGGAGCGTGCAGCAGTGTCAGAACCAAGGGATACACCAAATTCTTGTGCAATTTCGTATTTGATTTGGTCAAGAGCTTGCTCGATTCCAGGTACGAGTAATTTGTTGCTACGTGCCATTCTTATCACTCCTTATTTATGTCAGCTTAGGTCTTAGCTAAGCTGTAAAGTTAGTATGAGATATTCTTTTTAATCAATACTGGAAAGTATTAGACAAATACTGTAATATTAGTGGGGATTAATTAATTGGATTAGGGTCTTTCCTAATTTAGAATTAGATTTATTGTTATGTGAAAGGGCAGTTATGACTACATTTAAAAAATCTTTAAGCAAGAAAGTAAATAATTTATCACCTGCACAACTTATTGTTAGTTTTTACATTATTGCTGTGGTTATTGCAGTAAGTCTGCTTAGCCTACCTGTTGCAAGGTACGAGGGAGTTGATTGGACCTTTATCAATGCGCTCTTCACCGCAGTAAGTGCCGTAAGTGTAACTGGTTTGACAGTACTTAACACAGTAGAAACATTTACAGTGCCTGGAATCTTTATCTTGGCGTTTGTCCTGCAATTTGGGGGAGTAGGGGTAATGGCGGTCGGAACCTTTATCTGGCTTATCTTAGGTCGGAAAATTGGCCTTAAAGAGAGAAGGCTCATGATGATCGACCAAAACCAGTCCAATCTTTCTGGTATCGTAAAGCTGATAAAACAGATCCTTGTTCTGATTTTGTCTATTGAATTATTGGGTGCACTCATCTTAGGTACCTATTTCTTATCCTATTACGACACATGGCAGGAAGCATTTTTTCATGGTTTCTTCGCATCTGTCAGTGCTACTACCAATGGTGGGTTTGACATTACTGGTCAATCACTCATCCCATTTGCAAATGACTATTTCGTGCAATTCATCGTGATGATCTTGATTACTGCTGGTGCTATCGGGTTTCCCGTTTTGGTGGAAGTGAAAGAGTTTATCGTGAATAAAAATGGACGGTTCCGCTTTTCCTTGTTCACTAAAATTACAAGTATTACATTTGCTTGCTTAATTACCTTTGGAACGATCGCCATTCTGATATTGGAATTTAATGATTATTTTCAGGGGAAAAGTTGGCACGAATCCTTGTTCTATGCTTTGTTCCAGTCTGTTACGACAAGGAGCGGGGGACTTGCTACAATGGATGTCAGTGAATTCGGCATTTCTACTCTTTTGGTCATGTGTGGACTGATGTTTATCGGTGCATCGCCAAGTTCTGTTGGCGGGGGAATCAGGACGACTACATTTGCCTTGAATATCCTGTTTCTATTTCACTTTGCACGAGGGCATAAGAATATTAAAATATTTGGAAGAGAAATTCATGAGGAAGATATTATTAAATCGCTTGTTGTTCTTCTCCTGGCCATTTTAATTTGCTCTTCGGCAGTTATCGTCTTAAGTGTAACCGAAGAATTTACATTGATTCAAATCTTATTTGAAGTTTGTTCTGCCTTCGGGACAACAGGATTATCCATGGGAATCACACCTGATTTATCTACAATAGGAAAGTTCATCATAATTTGTCTGATGTTCATCGGTCGAGTGGGACTTCTAACATTCCTATTCATCCTTGAAAGTAAACAAAAACCACCTAATTACCATTACCCAGTAGAACGGGTTATTATTGGATAGTTCATGAGAGACCATTATGTGGTCTCTTTTTTTAAAAAACTATTGCAATCGCTTTCAAATTCATGTTATTCTTCTTATAACAAATTATCCGAAACGTTTTGGGAGGAAGGCCATGACAACTATAAAAGATATCGCAAGAGTGGCTGGTGTTTCTGTCACAACTGTTTCCAGGGCTTTAAACGGTTATAGTGATGTTAACAAAAAAACAAGACAAAAAATTGAGGAAGTAGCCAAGGAATTGAATTACAGTCCCAATACGGTTGCTAGAAGTCTTGTAATGAAGAAGTCAAAAACAATTGGGCTTCTTGTTTCTGATATGAACAGAGAAGGGGTTAAAGATAATTTCACATTTGAGGTTCTTTGTGGAATTAACGAAGCCTCAGCCAACTCTGATTATGACCTTGTGCTTTTTAGTACTACCTCATCCAAACAAAGCGAAAAGACTTATACGCAGCTTTGTAGAGAGCGAAGAGTAGATGGTGTGATACTACAGGGCATAAAAACAGATGATCCTTATTTACAGGAGGTTGTCGAAAGTGACATTCCTTGTGTACTAGTGGATATTCCGCAAGAATCATCGACAGTAGGCTATGTTACGACGGACAATGTAGAAGGTGCCAAAAAAGCCGTGGCCCATTTGATTGATAGTGGACATAGGAATATTGCCATGATAAACGGGCATGAAAAGGCGGATGTAAGTATTCGTCGATTGCAAGGTTACATGGAAGTGCTAAATAATGAGAAGCTCCCATTTAGACCTGAATGGATCAAAAATGGTGATTTTAAGGAGAAAGTGGCAGAAGAAGTTGCAGTGGAACTTTTGACCGAGCACCCTGAGATTACAGCAGTATTCTGCGCCAGTGATTTGATGGGGCTAGGGGTACTTAAGGCAGTAAAAAGAATTGGGAAGAAAGTACCGGATGATATAGCAGTGATCGGTTATGACGATATTATGCTTGCCTCATATTCCAATCCAAGCTTATCAACAATACGTCAGGATAAGTTTAATTTAGGATTTGAAGCAGCGGTCCTCCTCATAGATATGCTGGAGGGGAAGGAACAATCTCACGCTAGAATTATTGATACAAAGCTCATCATAAGAGAATCTACAAAATAAGGCACTATTAGTGCTTTTTTACAAGTGAAAATCCGAAACGTTTTGGAAATTGTGGCAGTTTTATTTTTATCAATAAACCAAAACGTTTCGGATGGACATAACACCTAGGAGGTAGGACGATGGATTACAGAGTGATAAAAGAAAATGACCTATTTTTATTAACTGACACAATTGGTAATATTCCTGAGCAGCATCCATACGGATTGGGATTGTATACAAGGGATACCAGGTTTTTAAGCAAATTGGACGTTAAAATAAATGGAGAAGATCCAATTTTGCTTCACTCTGATGCGGCAGAAAACTATATGGCAACAATTCTTATGACAAATCCTCATATGGAAAGCGAGGGGGAACTTATCTTATGGAGGGAGTCCATTGAAATTAAACGCTCCCGCTTTATCTATAATGACGTATTCTATGAATCACTTACTTTGAAAAACTATTACCCTAAGAGTGTGAATTTTGATTTAAGTGTTCACATGGACGTGGATTTTGCTGATATGTTCATTGTTCGTGGCTTCCAAAATGGTGAAATAGGAAAAAGAACAGGTCAAACAGTGGATGGGGAGTCTTTAACTTTCCATTATGAAGGTGCAGACAATCTTCCAAGACGAACATACATTGAGTGGGACAAGGAGACGACCTCTGTGGACGGGGAAAAAGGAGAGGTTCACTTTCAATTCAGGTTGAATCATGATGAAGAACAAGCAGTCACCTTCAAAATACAACCTCAACATGGAGAGGAAAAGTGTGATAATATTCCTTCCGCTTCTGTCGCTTTAGAGAAGTTGAAAGAATCCTATAATAGCTGGAATACCAATGTTACAAAAGTGAAAACGGATTGGCTTCCACTACAACGCCTTGTAGATCGAGGACTCGGGGATTTGAGAGTATTATTGACAGACCTTGGATATGGCAAGTTTCCTGTTGCTGGACTGCCGTGGTTTGGGGTTCCTTTTGGAAGGGACAGTCTAATTGCAGCTCTTCAGATGCTGGCGTTCCAACCGGAAGTGGCCAAAGGTACTCTCTATACGATGGCAAGTAAACAAGGTACAAAAGTAGATCCTTGGCGGGATGAACAACCTGGAAAAATCATGCATGAGATTCGCTATGGGGAACTTGCAACTACCGAGCAGATTCCATTTACTCCATATTACGGAACCATTGACGCAACACCATTATTCTTAATACTTCTAACAGAGTACGTTAAATGGACAGGGGACCTCAAAGTTGTTGAGGATCTAAGAGCAAACATTGAAGCTGCATTGACATGGATTGACCAGTACGGTGACCGCGACGGTGATTTGTTTGTCGAATATCATCAAGAGGCAAGCAAAGGAATTGCCAACCAAGGATGGAAGGATTCTGGTGATTCCATCGTACACCGCAACGGCGATTATGCCACGACACCTATCGCCCTTTCAGAAGTACAAGGATATGTGTATCAAGCCAAAATGGGTGTGGCTTCCATTTATGACAAACTTGGAAATGTCGAAAAGGCTGCAGCATTAAGGGAAGAAAGCACGAAGCTGAAAAATAAGTTTGATAAAGAGTTCTGGATGGATGATGTCAATTTCTACGCGATTGCTTTGGATAAAAATAAACAACAAGTAGGAACGATTACTTCAAATCCTGGTCATATTTTATTCTCTGAAATGCTTGATGAGGACAAAGCGGAAGCTGTAATTCAGACGCTAGTTTCTCGCAAAATGTTCTCAGGTTTCGGGATTCGCACCATGGGAACCGGGGAGGCGGGTTATAACCCGATGAGTTACCACGACGGTAGTATTTGGCCACATGATAATAGCATGGTGTTACTGGGTATGTCGAAAATTCAGAGGCAGGAAGCTGCCAACCTTGTAATCGAAGGACTTATCAAGGCTGCTGCCCATTTCGAATATGATCGACTTCCAGAATTGTTCTGTGGATATGATAGCAAGCTTGGGAAAGCGGTCAAATATCCTGTTGCTTGTTCTCCTCAGGCATGGGCCGCTGGGACACCGCTAGTATTTGTTCAAACTATCTTAGGTCTATTTCCGAATGCTTTGGAAAAGAAGATTGTTTTATCTCCAGTACTTCCAAACGGAATGAATGAACTTGAAGTAGAGAAGGTTAAAATTGGTGAAGGTTATTTATCCCTTTCAGCTAAAAAAGGTGCTGAAGGAAATGTGGAACTGACAATTATTGAAAATACTACAGGTTTTGAAATCGTTCAGAATTAGGTTTTACAGAGGGAGCATTCCTCTTGAAAATGGCCGTTCCCAGCAGTTGCAGTGGTACCGGTCTATATAAACAATTAAAAATAGGAAGAGGGGTTTTAAAATGAAGGCGAAAAAATGGTTGGCAGCATTAGGTGTTACCACAATTCTTGCTGGTGGAGTTTTGTCTGGTTGTAGCGGGGGAAGCAGTGGTTCTTCAGAAGGTTCAGGTGACAATGTTGAAATTACATTGGCCGGGTGGGGTGGAAACCCATCCGAAACACGTTTGCTGAAAGAAGCTTTGGATTCTTTTGAAGAAAAACATCCAAATATCAAAGTGAAACATGAAGTGATTTCCGATCAGTATATGGATGTTATGAAAACACGCTTAATTGGTGGGGAAGCGCCGGATGTATTCTATTTAGATGCTTTCGAAGCTCCTGCTCTTATTGAAACTGGAGTCCTTGAACCTCTTGATGATTATGTAACTGATGAATTTAATGTAGAAGATTTTGAACAGCCGCTTCTTGAAGCCTTTCAAAAGGATGGAGTAACTTATGGATTCCCTAAAGATTATTCCACGCTTGCTTTATTTTACAATAAGAAAATGTTTGAAGAGGCTGGAGTAGAGGTGCCAACAACATGGGATGAGCTTCGTGAAGTATCCAAGGAATTGACAAAAGACGGGGTTGTCGGTCTTGGTGTAGCTCCGGAACTTTCAAGAATGTATTACATCGCTGAATCTCTTGGGGGAGAAGTGGTGAAAGACAATAAAGCAAACTTTGGGGATGAGAAGGTCATTGAAGCGTTACAGCCAATCATCGACCAACGAAATACAGATAAAACTGCTGTACAAGCTACAGATGTAGGAGCAAACTGGGGCGGAGAAATGTTTGGACAAGAAAAAGCGGCTATGGTAATCGAGGGTAACTGGGCAATTCCTTTCCTTGAGGATACATTCCCTAATGTTGAGTATGGTACAGCGGAAATTCCTACTGTAAATGGTAAACAATCGACCATGGCATATACGGTTTCCTACGTAATGAATGCAGCATCTGAGAAAAAGGAAGCCTCGTGGAAGCTGATTGAATATCTAACAGGTCCTGAAGGCATGGAGATCTGGACTTCAAAAGGTTATGCATTACCTACCAGAAAGTCTGTTGCCGAGAAGCTTGGCTTTGATCAGGATGAGAAGCGAGCTGCACTGGTTGCTGGTGCATCTTATGCTACTGTTTGGGCAAATGGTGTAAACCTTCCTACCATCATGAACAATTTTAATAACCAATTTGTTTCAGCTTTCCTGGGGAAGCGTCCACTTGATGAAGCATTAAAAGATGCAGAAGAACAAGCGAACAAGGAAATTGGCGAATAATTGTTAAAATAACAACTAGTTGACTTCATAGGTGCCGGTTTAGCGATTGAGGTGATGACCGGCACCAGGAAGTCGCTACTGACTTCTTTGTGAAGAAGAATGGCAAGATGCTTCTTCTTTAGAAAGAGTTCATGTAGAAAAAGAGGGACTCTTTGAAGGGAAAAGGAGTGAATTTGATGAAGAAAAAACGTACCTACTCAAAACGGTCACTACGAGAAGCATCACAAGGCTATTCTTTCATGGCACCAACTATATTCGTGTTGGCGTTATTCATTATCGGTCCAATTTTATATGCATTTTTCTTATCTTTTCATAAGGTTCAGCTGTTAGGTACAGCAACGTATGAGTTTGTTGGCTTGAGCAACTTTACGAATATCTCTGATGACAGTCGGGCTTTACGTGCACTCTGGAATACTTTTAAGTATGTTATTATCGTGGTTCCCATTCAAACGCTGCTTGCACTTATTTTAGCTGCAACATTAAATGCAGGATTGAAGGGGCAAAGCATTTTTAGAATAGTTTACTTCCTGCCGACTTTGACATCCTCTGCTGTTTTGACCTTGATTTTCATGTGGATGTACAACCAAAATGGGCTGGTAAATGAGATGTTATCGATAGTAGGCCTACCAACCTATAACTGGATGGGAGATCCTAGTGTAGCTTTAATCGCAATAATGATAATGAATATTTGGGCAACGGCACCGTTCTTTATGGTCATCTACCTTGCAGCTTTGCAAGATATCCCAGAATCGTTATACGAAGCGGCAGAACTAGATGGAGCAAATGCATTCAAGAAATTCATCTATATAACTGTGCCGAATTTGCGTCCAGTTACTTCTTTTGTTGTCATCATGGGTTTGATTGGAACATTCCAACTATTTGATCAGTCTTTCATCTTCTCAGGAGGTTCGGGTGGACCGGATAATTCTACGTTGACAGTCGTATTATTGATTTATCAATATGCTTTTAAAAGTCTCGGTACCATGGGGTATGCGGCTTCCATTGCCGTTATGCTTTCCATCGTGATACTATTGGCAACATTATTGCAACGAAAATTTTCAAAAGAAGAATCTCTATATTAAGGAGGCTGCGATATGAAAAAGAAGATTGGCATTGGAAAAGCAATATTGTATGGAATTCTCATTTTATATGCGGTCATCACCCTCGTACCCTTTATTTGGGCAGTCTCTTCTTCCTTTAAGACTTTAGAAGAGATTGTAAGCGGGACAATCAACTTCATACCGAAAAATTTCACATTTGATAATTATAAACAGATTTTCTTGGAACAGGAGTTGTTTCCCCGTTGGCTGTTAAACAGTTTGATTATTGGAGTTGCTGGCACTTCCTTAAACCTGCTATTTAACTCTATGGCTGGATATGCTCTGGCACGCTTAAGTTTCCCAGGACGAAAAACATTGTTTATTATTATCCTTGCAGTCTTAATGATTCCGGCTCAAGTTACGATGATTCCTAACTACTTAATTCTTCGTGAGTTGGGGTGGTTAAACTCATACCAGGGCATGATTGTCCCAGCAATGATCAATGCAACTTTCATTTTCATGATGAGACAGTTCTTTATCAATTTCCCAAAAGAGCTGGAAGAAGCCGCAGAAATGGACGGATTGAGCAGATTTGGTACTTTCTTTAAAATAGTGCTTCCTTTGGCAAAACCGGCACTGGCTGCCCAAGCTATTTTCGTATTTATGGGATTCTGGAATGACTTTATGCGACCGTTGATCATCCTGTCAGATCCTTCAATGTTCACATTGCCACTTGGGCTGAATACATTCAAAGGACAATACATCAGTTATTGGAACTATATCATGGCAGCATCAATGGTGTTTACTTTGCCAGTACTGCTCCTATACGGTTTCTTTAACCGCTACTTCATCAAAGGCATCTCCTTTACAGGGGGGAAATAAAACCAGATACGTTTTGAACACAATAAAAAAGCAGAATGGAAACCGGCAAATTTCCATTCTGCTTTTTGTGTTCCTTCCACATAAGTGCATAAATTCCTTTGGGGGTCTGACCCCTTTTAGTGATTTTTTTGTAATAGTTTAATCCCTGTCATACCCTACATCTTTGTCTGGGTGTGTAAAGGGAAATCCTTGGGGCTTTTTTGATTTTTCTACAAGTTCTCGGTTTTCAGCGGAGTTCCATCCAATATCATTGGTCGGATGGACCCACTGGTCACCGGCCATGATGGCGGGATCGATGTCGTCGCTCCAGTTATTTAAAGGTGATTCCTCGGAATTATATTTACTGTCCCCAATAACCACTCCATGTTCGTTAATAAATGGGGGCTGCATTTTTATATTGGATCCTTTAAAGGAAGGGGAGTTGATTTGATGAGGCATCGTTTCTTCCATGAATGGGACTTCCAATGATTTATCTTTATCAGACATTCATTTCACCTCCGTGGGATGTTAGTTTTAGCATTTCATTAAAGTAAATAAGTATGTACGAACAGACATTTAGTTTTGATTGCTTATGAGGAATGTGAAAAACAACAAAGGGGCAATCTAAATCTACGGAGGTGATTGCATTGGCAAAGAGGAAAGTTGCTCATGATGCAGCGAAAAATAATAACAAAACTCCAAAGGAAAGCTTACCTGATACGGAATTCTCTGCTGAATATCAGAAAGAGGATATGATTCGCGGGGCGAACCGAAATTCTAAACACGGTAGACAAGGAAAATAGGGGGGCTGAATAGAATGGGTAAGAAAAAACAAAAGCAGGCAAATAGTTCGGAGCATGCCATTTCTCGAGACAGTTTAAACGAGGAATTCGGTCCAGAGTTTGGCGATCCAAACGCTGCGAAAGCCTTTGAAAATGCAATAGAGTCCAAGAACCAAAAAAATAAAAAGAAAAACTGTTAGCTGAACTCAGCTAGCAGTTTTTCTTGTTTGAGAACTTACCGGATAGATTTCCGCTTTGTTTGTGTTTTGGTTGAAGTAGACTAATACATAGCTTTCCTCTTCAATTATTTCACCACAGTCAAGGAAATGTGAGAGATCAAACTGAAGGCTCTCAATCATGGTGTGTTTATAAAGTTCTTTTTCATTTAATTGCTGTGCAGCAAATTGATCACCAAGCACCATTGGGGTTTCAATGACTTGCTTGTATATATTGGTTCTCTCTTCTTTTTCGAGACGGTCCTGCCACCAAGGTTTACGAGGTTTGAATTTCTGATGACGCAGGTAATCATACTTCATCATGCTTTCTACCACAGTCAGTGCTTTTGGTCTTTCTTCATGTAAGAACGAATACAGGCGTTTGTACAGGTCTTCTAGCTGATGCCCGATTCTTGCCCATCCTTGTTTATCCCAGTAAGAGCCGAAGTTTTGGAAAAAGTCGAAAGGAGTGTCGAAAACAGAAGTCACAAGGTGTTCGACAGTAGCATCCATACGATGATCATTCCAGTACTTCTCCAGAACGTCTTCCACTTGCTTGATTCGAATGATGTCATCAAAGCTTAGAATGTTATTTCCAAGTATTTCATATGGAGCATGGTTCATATAAATATAGGCATGATCGTTTGAGCGAATCCTTAATCCTGTACCACGCAACATTTTCAAGAACCCGAGTTGAAGCTCTTCAGGTCGAAGTGCAAATACATCATTAAAGGTTTTCTTGAAGGAGTGGTAATCTTCTTCTGGAAGTCCTGCAATCAGGTCTAAATGTTGATCTATTTTACCGCCTTCTTTGACCATCGTGACAGTACGTGACAACTTGGCGAAATTCTGTTTGCGCATGACCAACTCATTTGTCGAATCATTGGTCGATTGTACACCGATCTCAAAACGGAACAGTCCTGCCGGGGCTTCCTGATTCAAGAATTCAATAACTTCCGGTCGCATGATGTCTGCTGTAATTTCAAATTGGAAAACAGTGCCCGGAAGATGCTCGTCAATCAAGAAACGGAACATTTCCATGGCATAGCTTCGGCTGATATTAAAGGTGCGGTCAACGAATTTTATCGTCTTTGCTCCATTGTTCATCAGAAAACGAATGTCCTCTTTTACTTTTTCCCTATCGAAATAGCGAACTCCCACTTCAATGGAAGATAAACAGAATTGACAGCTAAACGGACAGCCCCTGCTTGTCTCAAAATAGGTCACTCTTTTACCAAGTTGCGAGAGGTCCTCTTCAAATCGGTATGGAGATGGAAGTTCTTTTAAATCCACTTTGTTTCGTTGAGGGGATATTTTTTTGTCTTCTCCAACCCGATACGCCAAGCCACTGATGGAATCGAAGTTTTGTTGACCCTCAAGCTCTTGAAGTAGCTGTTTGAAGGTGATTTCTCCTTCCCCGAGTACAATGAAATCAACGTCGGTTAAGCGGTCAAGCCACTCTGACACATCATATGTCACTTCAGGACCACCAAGAACGAGGATAAGGTCTGGTCGAATCTTTTTCAACATGCTCATTACTTTAATTGTTTCTTCTATGTTCCATATATAGCAGCTGAAGCCTATAACATCCGGTTTTCTTTGGATCAAGTCTGAGACAATGTTCATAACGGGATCTTTAATGGTGTATTCAACTAAGTCCACTGTATATTCCGGTTCTGCATAAGCTTTTAGGTAGCGAATGGCAAGGTTGGTATGGATATATTTTGCGTTTAATGTTGCGGCAATTATTTTCATTGTAAATCCATCAAACTCCTAGTGAAAAATTCTATAACTAATATAGTTTATCATAATTAAATACGGTGGGTAACGATTTCCTTTCTATTTTCAAGAGCTAGTAAAACTTTCCTCTCTTCCATTATCAACAGGAAATCTGGAATTATTACAAAATGATTTCTGAAATGACTTTTTTATTGCGTTAAATGTAGAACAAAGGAATTTAGATGGGGGATGTAGAAGATTATATGGTGATTGTTGTTTAATATATTTATTACTCATTACTTGTCGTTTGAATAAGCCTATTATCTTTGCGAAAAGAATCTAAATATATGATAAGTGGGGGAAGGTTATGATCCAACACATGGTGAAGGAAGAGACCAAGAAGTTGGAGGAAGAGATAGGAACTCTGACTGCTAAGCTTCAAAAGCTGGAAAAGGAAAACAGGTTTCTGCAACTTATATTTGAACATGCCAATGATGCCTTAATCTTATTCAATGAAAATGTCGAATTCTTTCAAGTGAACCCAAAAGCATGCGAACTTTTTGAATTGCCAAAAGAGCAACTGTTAGAGAGAAAGTTGCATGATTTCCTTGAGCTGATGCCAAAAGAGGAAGTGGCGTACCAGGAAGCTCAGTTAAACGAATTGGGTGAGTTGAATAATGAGTTAATTGTGCGCTTAGATAACGGAACAATCAAATTCGTTGAGTATTCAGCTGTTCGTAATCCGGATGAAAGTGGCCTGGATATTTGTATCATTCGCGACATAACGGCCAAAAAACAATTGGAAAAAGAATCAAGCAAAAGTAAGCAAATGTATCATGATGTAATAAATAGAGCGGTGGACGGAATTGTCGTCTTTGACAGAGATGGCTTTTTTATTGATGTTAACCCTGCATTCTGTGCCAATTTCGCCATGCCTAAATTAGATCTTTTAAAATCAAAGCTGGATGATTTTGTGGAAGAGGGCTTTCAATATAAGATGACAAAGATTTGGAGCCTTTTAGATAACCATGGCAGGGTTAGGGGAGAATTGCCGGTCGTCCTTCATACAGGTGATCATAAAACTTTCGAAGTGACCATTACCGCCAATATTTATGATGATTACTATTTAGCTATCATGAGAGATGTGACGGAAAAGCGGAATATGGAATTGCAACTTAAGAAAAGTGAAGAGCGATTTAGAGAAATGTTTCAACATGCCCTGGATGCAATTGTATTGGTAGACAATAATGGACACATAAAACGTGCCAATCCGGCTGCAAGCAGAGCATTTGAATTGCCACTTGATGATTTAGTTAAAACCAAACTGCATGAATTTGTCCCTAAAAATGATAAAAGGGTTTTTTCTATAGTAAAACAGTTTGGTGCAAGAGGGGAAATAAGGGAAGAACTTGAGTTCCATATGCCAAATGGACAAAAGAAGCTCCTTGAATTCACAGCGAATAAAGGAATTATTGATGGTTTCAATATGATTATATTTAGAAACGTTAGTGAACGTAGAAAAATGGAGAAAGACTTAAGGGAAAGTGAACAGAAATTTAGAAAGATCTTTAATAATGCGATGGATGGGATACTTCTGTGGGATAACAAATGTAATATCATAGATGCCAATCCCAATGCCAGCAAAATCTTGGGTCTATCAAAAGAGGAATTAATGAACAACTTGCTTCACTGGTACATTCAAAGTGATCAGCTGGCAGAGATACAGCAAAAGTGGAAAGAGTGCCCGGAAACCGAAGAACTAAGTGGAGAAGTATGCTTAGAAGGGGCGTGTGGTGCGCATATCATTGAATACTCTGCAAAGAAAAATGTCATTGAAGGATTGCATATGACAATTTTTCGTAATATAACCGAAAAAAGGGAAATGGAAGATCAGCTGAGAAAATCTGATACCCTTACCGTTGTGGGAGAGTTGGCTGCGGGAATTGCACATGAGATACGGAACCCGATGACAGCGTTAAAAGGTTTTATCCAGCTATTACAAAACAGCATGAAAGAAGACCAATATGCTATGTATTTTGATGTGATCACCTCTGAATTAAAGAGAATAGAATCCATCATTACAGAATTTCTCGTATTGGCTAAGCCGCAGGCGATATCCTACCAAAGAAAAAATGTAACGGTGATCATGAAGGAAACGCTTGATCTTTTAAGTGCCCAAGCGTCTCTTGAGAATGTTCAATTTACCACTTCCATTGAAGAAGGGTTGCCGGATATTTATTGTGAACCAAATCAGTTAAAACAAGTATTTATCAATATATTAAAAAATGCGATAGAAGTGATGGCAAAAGGCGGTACTGTGTCTGTGGACCTTGAAAAAGTGGAAGAGGAGCAAGTTCTCATATCAATCAAGGATGAAGGAACCGGTATACCAGAAGATAAGTTGAAAAAGCTGGGAGAACCTTTTTATACGACAAAGGAACGTGGAACAGGCCTTGGGCTTATGGTAAGCTATAAAATTGTAGAGGAACACAATGGTACCATTGAAGTCAGCAGTGAACTTGGCAAAGGTACGACCTTCCATATAAGATTGCCGATAGGTTCTCCGACCGTCCATTAAGTCGAACAAGAAGAAAGAGGGTAACTAGAAATGTATCAGTACAGTAGCGTCTCAACTCCAATAGGTACTATATATGTCATATGTCATGAAGAACATCTAGTTAGAATGGAGTTTGATAATGAATTTCTTCAGGAAGTCAAGGATGGGGATCTTTATGTGTATGCTCCTGAAGATCCACTATGTGAGATGGTCACTTCCCAGCTTAAAGAATATTTTGCCGGTAGCCGTTCCACATTTGAGGTACCTTACAACTTAAAAGGTACTCCTTTTCAAAAGGAAGTCTGGAACGCGTTGAGCAACATTCCATATGGAGAAGTGGTATGCTATCAAGATATAGCCGTAAATATTAATAGGCCGTTAGCAGTTAGGGCGATCGGACAAGCCAACCGTAGAAATCCTTTGCCTATTGTCATACCATGCCACCGGGTAATCGGCAAAAATAAAGAGTTGGTAGGCTATGCAGGGGATAAAATCGGGATGAAAGAAGAGCTGTTAAAACTAGAAGGCGTTCTGGTATAGGGGTTTAAAAGAATATAGCGGAATCTTAGTACGGTAGCGATTATGCTGTCGTATTTTTTTGTGCTCCTTTAGTGGTAAGCATGTATCAATCTTTCGTTTTCTTCATATAATTTACTAAAACTAAAAAAGTTGCTCAAGGGCAAAAAAATATTGGAGATGAATAAATTGGGTAAAAATAATAAACTCATTTTTTATACAGAGGTCTTAACGAAACTAAATATCATTAGTACGGAAGAAAAAGGATCTATTTTAAAGAAAGAAAAGAAAAAGGGTTGATTTCACCACTCGGTTAGATTATCATCTAATTAGATGTACATCTAATCGGAGGTAAAGGAGTGGATTAACCTGCAACTGGATAAACTCGTCAACTATTATAAAGTCATGGGGGATACGAATAGAATCAAATTGCTTGTCTTGTTATCTACCGAAGAACCGCTAAGTGGACAAGAATTAGCAGGAAGATTAGGGGTAAAGCCTCCGACGATCTCCCATCATATTGCGAAGCTAAAAGAAATAAGTGCAGTGTACGAAAGAAGAGATAAAAACACGGTCTATTATTATTTGAATCAAAAGGCGTTAAGGCAACATAGTGAAGGTCTTTTTATCGTGTTAGAAAGAAGCGGAAAAGGGGAGAGGACGATGGAAGAGCAAAAGGAAAGAGAGCAAACCTTGCAGAACTTCCTTGCCAAAGATGGAAAATTAAAGACTATTCCGGCGCAAAGGAAGAAAAAGTTAATCACATTCGAACATATCTTAAGAGACTTGGAAATGGGTAAAAAGTATAGTGAAAAGGAAATTAATGAGCACATTAAACAATTTCACGAAGACTTTGCAACCATCCGACGAGAGTTCATCATCAACCATTACATGTACCGTGAAGCAGGCATATACGAACTGAACCCAACAGAAATGTGGGCGAAATAAGAGGAAATAATAAAGATCCCTAAGCACTCTGTACTTAGGGATCTTTGTTTACTTATCTTCAAAAAGTGTTGGAATTACTTTGGTGTAATCGCCCCTGATAATGCCTTTTTCTGTAATGATGGCGGTGATCAGCTCATTTGGAGTTACATCAAATGCTGGGTTAAAAACAGAAATGTCGTCAGGAGCTATTTGCTTTCCTTCGAGATGGGTCACTTCCTCAGGACTTCTCTCCTCAATTTCAATTTCCTTTCCTGTCTCCTTCAACAAATCGAAAGTTGATAGAGGTGCAGCTACATAAAAAGGTATACCAAATGCTTTAGCCAGAATAGCAAGCCCGTAGGTACCGATTTTGTTGGCTGTGTCACCGTTAGCAGTGATTCTGTCAGCTCCGACGATAACAGCAGATATCTCCTTTGTCTTAATGGTATGTGCAGCCATATTATCGGTAATCAGGGTTACATCCACTCCAGATTGTTGAAGCTCCCAGGCAGTCAAACGGGATCCTTGCAGGACTGGTCTTGTTTCGCAGGCGAAGACACTGATTGGAAACTCTTTTTCTTTTGCCAGATGAAAAGGTGCCAATGCTGTGCCATAGCGGGCTGTGGCAATGGACCCTGCATTACAGATGGTCAGCAGTTTATCGTTTTTATGAAATAAGGAAAGTGCATGCTCTCCGATGAGTCTGCATGTCGCTTCATCTTCCAGCTGGATTTGAATCGCTTCATGAAGAAGGTTTGTTTTCACTTCATTTACGGAAGAAGCCTGTAATGACACCTGTATGAGTCGGTCGATAGCCCAAAAAAGATTCACAGCTGTTGGACGAGAAGTGGCCAGGTAGTCCCGGTCTTTTTTTAATTGTGTTTGAAAATCACCTAAATTCAACGTTTCATAAGAATTTGCTGCAAGGACAAGTCCATATGCTGCTGTAATTCCAATAGCTGGTGCTCCCCTAACTTTCAGTGTGACAATGGCATCATACACGTCATCAATGTGATGCAAATCAATGAATACGGTCTCTTGAGGTAACTTTTGTTGATCTAATAATCGAATATAATAATCTTTCCACTCCACGGCAAGTGGAAGGTTGGTAGTGGTTGTCATCAATTATCCATTCCCTTTTGCTTATTTTTCAAGTAGTAATTCTACATCTTGTATATTACGGATGTTTGTTGCGTTTTTAATTAGTGTTTGCCCTAGAAAAAGAGCTTGTTGCTTCACTGAGATTCTTCGTTCATGTGGTTTGATCTTATCAAGGTCGGCTACATGTGCCAAACCAATGGTCCGGCGAATGAGCTCACATCCGGCAAAACCAATGGAATCTGTAAAGACTTTTGTCAGGATATAATCTAAATAGCCTGGAGTTTGAGTGAAATATTCCACACTCTCTGTCTTCCATAAGTCAGAGAAAGTGACAGTGAACTCCTCCCAAACTTGATATAGATGGGAAGTGACATTAGATCTTTGACTTCCTTCTCTTGTAATGGCTTGTATGAGGATGTTGGCAAAGAACTGACCGATATCAAAACCGATCGGACCGAAAAAAGCAAACTCTGGGTCAATGACTTTGGTATCAATGTCATTGGCAAAGATGCTTCCTGTGTGAAGGTCCCCGTGTAAAAGTGCTTCCCCGCTCGTTAAGAATGTGTTTTTTAATTTTGCCACTTCTAGCTTTAATTCCGCGTCATTCCAAATACCTTCTACCGAGCCAAGCAATTCAGGCTCATATTCGTTGGTTTCACTATCAAAGAAAGGATCGGTGAATACTAGATCCTCCGTAATCTTACAAAGCTCAGGATTAGCAAATGCCTGCTGAAGCTTTTTCTTTTCTTGTTGATTCAATCCGAAATCAGAAGTGTAAAACAGGGTTTTGGCCAGATATTCCCCGATATGCTTGGATAGAAGCGGGAAGTCCTTGCCATCTAGAAAACCATTTCGGACAATCTCCAAATGAGACAGGTCTTCCATGATCGTAATCGCTAATGTCTCGTTTGTATAGTAAACTTTCGGAACAAGGTTAGGTACCAATGTGGCAGCATTCTTCAGGTAATTTCCTTCTATCGTTGCCCTGTGAAGGGTTAGGGGCCAACTTTCACCTACCACTTTTGCATATGGTAAGGCTTGCTTAATGATGATGCCAGTATTATTTTCGTCTCTAATATGAAAAACAAGGTTTAAATTTCCATCCCCGATTTCACGGCAATGCAGGAGTGCACCCTCTTTGAAAAATTGAAGGTTTTTTGCTAACGAGACAGCCGTCGATTCTGTTAGCGGCTCATATTCAGTAGTTGCTGTGATTGTCATATTTATTACCCCCATGTCAAATTTAAAATGAGCGGGGCAGTTATTTAGTCGAAAATAAAAGCCCCTTTCCATAAGAAAGAGGCTTGAAGAGTAGACTTCTCCCCTCTTATCTGCCAGAAATAACTTCTGCTGGAATTAGCACCGTGCCTTATGAACAATAATGTTCGGCGTCCACAAATGTGTTACGCCCTGTTTCTCAACAGTATTACGGTCGGTTGCTGGGTTTCATCGGGCCAAATCCCTCCACCTGCTCTTGATAAGAGATCACAATCGATTAATTGTGAATGTATGAAATTGTTTGAAAATTATTGCTTGATGAAAATAATACCAAGGTGCCGGGAAAAAAGTCAATAAGTTTTTTGAAAAATTTTTATTATGAGTAAGTATCAGACTGTTTGGAAAATTAAACGGAATTGTATGAATTGTTTGGTTAAAACCTTGAAAAAATGATAGTCACCTGTTATTATTAAACTATTATTTTTGTTCGGAAATATGGAAAGTCAGAAACACGGTTTCGTCTTGAAATGTTGGAAAGAGCAAGAATAGTAATATTTACGTGGGTTAACCACAAGGAGGAACAAACATGTTACAAGGTAAAGTAAAATGGTTCAATGCAGAAAAAGGTTTTGGATTCATTGAAGTTGAAGGACAAGACGACGTATTCGTACACTTCTCCGCAATCCAAGGCGAAGGTTTCAAAACTTTAGAAGAAGGCCAAGAAGTATCTTTTGAAATCGTTGAAGGTGCTCGTGGACCTCAAGCTGCTAACGTTACAAAATAATGCTAGCCAAATAGAAAAGGACTCCAATGCGGAGTCCTTTTTGTTGTGAAAGAGTGAAAGAATGAGAGAATCTATAATACAGTTGATTTCCGTTCCAGGCGCTTCGCTTGCCTGCGGGCGGTCCGTGAGCCTCCTCAGGCTTCGCCTTCCGGGGTCTCACCTGTCCCTTCCTCCCGCGGGCGTCTACGCGCCTTCCACTCCAATCAACAAAGTGACTTCAGTCACCTAAGGTTAATGAAAAACCTCTTAAATTAATAAAGTAATTTCTAGCTGTGGATTGGAGCAAATGGTGAAGACTCCAGCGGGGGAGTAACGATAGGTTGAGACCCCGCAACGAAGTGAGGAGGCTCAAGCATCGTCCCGCGGAAAGCGCAACCATTTGCGGAAAGTAACAGCGGTAATTAACCAATCAACTTAAGATTATAATTTAATAGTATTGCGGTCTGCGGTCTTCGAAGATCGGGATTCTTTTTCTTACTTCTTCCACTTTCTCCAAATCTATCTCGGCAGTAATGATCTCTTCGGTTTCTCCTGCTTCCGCCAAAATCTCCCCCCAAGGGTCAATAATCATTGAATGTCCGGCAAAAGCATTTTTCGGATCGGCACCTGAACGGTTGCACGCAATGACATAGCATTGATTCTCAATGGCCCGTGCGATTAGAAGGGAACGCCAATGGTCAACCCTTGCCAATGGCCACTCAGCAACGACAAAGATCGCCTTTGCCTCTTTGGTGGTGTGTGCACGTATCCATTCTGGAAAACGAATATCATAACAAATGAACCCCGCACAAGTTTCTCCGTCAAGCTCAAACATGCCATCTGTTTTTCCAGGTTGAAGGAAGTGATGCTCGTCCATTAAGCGAAAAAGGTGCAATTTGCTGTATTCGCCGGCAACTTCCCCTTCTTTGTTGACAGTAATCATCGTGTTATAAATTCCTTTGTTCGTTTTTTTAGCGACAGAACCACCAACAATGTGAGCTTTAAGTTCTTTGGCAGCGGACTTTAAAAATTTGGTCGTAACAAACCCTCCGGAATCTGCAATTTTATCAAGGCGGCCAAGGTCATAGCCTGTGGACCAAAGTTCTGGAAGGACGATAATATCTGGACGATCTTTGCCTGCTACTGTCAACAGTTCACATACTTTTTCTATATTGGCTTCGGGGTCACCGAAGGCTACATCAAACTGGATACAAGCTATTTTCCATTTCATGGGTCTATCCCTCCGCATTAAAAAATACTTTACAAGTTGAATCTAACAATATATGATTTGTGACTAGGATTTCAAGAATTTTTTAAGTAGGTGAAAAAGGTGAAACACTTCAAACAATCTGAATTATTAAATACACTGCCTAAACAGTTCTTTGCTTCCTTGGTTGAAAAAGTAGGTAAGGTCGTGGCTCAAGGCCATGATGTGATTAATCTCGGCCAAGGAAACCCTGATCAGCCGACCCCTGAGCATATTGTAAAATCGTTACAGGATGCTGCGGGGAAACCGGACCATCATAAATATTCTCCCTTTCAGGGTCATCAATTTTTCAAAGAAGCCATTGCAACTTTTTATAAACGAGAATACTATGTTGACATAAATCCAGATCGTGAAGTAGCCATTTTGTTTGGGGGCAAGGCGGGACTTGTGGAGATTCCCCAATGTTTATTGAATGAAGGGGATACCGTCCTTGTCCCAGACCCTGGTTATCCTGATTATTGGTCTGGTGTGGCATTGGCTAAAGCGAACATGGAATACATGCCGTTAAAAGAAGTATATCATTTTTTACCAAACTATGAAGATATCAATCCGGAAGTTTTGGAAGCGGCTAAACTAATGTTCCTCAATTATCCCAATAATCCGACAGGAGCTGTGGCGAATTCTGCATTTTTCAAGGAAACCGTGGAACTTGCCAATGCCCATGATATTTGTGTTGTACATGACTTTGCCTATGGTGCTATCGGGTTTGATGGTAAAAAACCGCTCAGCTTCTTGCAGACCCCTGGTGCGAAGGATGTCGGCATTGAAATTTACACTTTGTCGAAAACTTTTAATATGGCTGGCTGGCGTGTGGGCTTTGCAGTGGGGAATGAAAGTGTGATTAAAGCAATCAATCTTTTGCAGGACCATATGTATGTGAGTATTTTTGGCGGTATCCAAGAAGCAGCTGCCACAGCATTGTTAGACAAGCAGACATGTGTCCAAGAGCTGGTGGAACTCTATGAGGAAAGAAGGAATGTCCTTATTCAGGGGTTACAGGGAATTGGTTGGGAAGTTAATGCACCCAAAGGATCCTTTTTTGCATGGCTAAAAGTGCCGGAAGGGTTTACTTCCGCGGAGTTTGCGGACAAGCTTCTTGAAGAGGCGCACGTTGTCGTAGCGCCAGGTATTGGTTTTGGAGCCCATGGTGAGGGATATGTTCGGGTTGGCTTGTTAACCAGTACTGAAAGATTACAAGAAGCAGTTCAACGAATCAGAGAGTTAAAGATTTTCTGAATAGTCTGTTGACATAAAGGCAGAATGATGGCATAATCTCAACTAGAATTCAGAAAAATCAACAATGGTGAAAAAAGAATTTAAATTTTATTAATATAATCCAATCTTATCAAGAGCAGGTGGAGGGACTAGCCCGATGAAACCCGGCAACCGACTTATTCAATTAAGCACGGTGCTAAATCTTGCAGCATCAAGCTGATAGATAAGAGGACGTTAGATATAGACTAACCTCTTCTTATGGAAGAGGTTTTTTGTTTTTCATCATCATCAGAAAGGGTGTACATAATGTCAGAAATCCTAGCAACCTATCTTGTACATGATCAGAAAGGGGATTTTGAAAAAAAAGCAGAAGGTATCGCTCTAGGGCTAACGGTGGGTTCTTGGACCGATTTACATAAGCTTGAACAAGAGCAGTTAAAAAAACATAAAGGCAGAGTCGTAAGTGTGAAGGAGATTTCTTCAGATGACAGAGTAGATGTTTATTTTGGAAGATCAACGAGGCGTGGAGTCATTCAGATTGCCTATCCCGGTTTAAATTTTAGCAATGACCTGCCTGCGATCTTGACTACTGTATTTGGAAAGCTTTCACTAGACGGTGAAATTAAATTGCTGGATTTATCGTTTAGTGGGGAGTTAATAGCAGCTTATCCAGGTCCTAAATTTGGAATAGATGGAATACGACATCTTACGGGAGTATATGATAGACCATTTATCATGAGTATTTTTAAAGGAGTTATCGGACGTGATATCACTTTTCTTACAGATCAGTTAAGGGAGCAGGCCCTAGGAAACGTCGATTTCATTAAAGACGACGAAATTCTGTTCGAAAACGAGCTAACCCCTTTTGAAAAGAGGATTAAAGAAGGTAAAAGGGTATTAGAGGAAGTGTTCACAGAAACAGGTCACCGTGCCAGATATGCCGTAAATTTGACGGGGCGTACTTTTGATTTGAAAGATAAAGCAAGACAAGCAGTAGAACTTGGTGCTGACATGCTGTTATTCAATGTTTTCGCATATGGTCTGGATGCACTTCATAGTTTGGCAGAGGATAAAGAGATTAATATTCCCATCATGGCACATCCAGCAGTAAGTGGAGCACTTACTCCATCAGAGTTTTATGGTATATCCAATTCTTTGCTGCTAGGAAAACTCTTAAGATACGCTGGTGCCGACTTTTCCTTGTTCCCGTCTCCATATGGAAGTGTCGCCTTGCCGAAAGAGCATGCGCTGGGCATTCGTGATGAATTAATAACATCAGCTGACCATATTAAAAGAACACTCCCGGTCCCATCCGCAGGAATTCACCCTGGCTTAGTGCCATTGCTTTATCAGGATTTCGGTGTCGATTCCGTAATTAATGCAGGTGGTGGGATTCATGGGCATAATCTTGGAGCTGCTGCGGGAGGGGAATCTTTCCGACAAGCGGTTGATGCAGTTTTGTCTGGCCAATCCCTTGAAAGCTATGCGGAAACCCACAAGGAATTAAGGGTTGCTCTAGAGCAGTGGGGTAGTGTGGAGGTAACAAGATGACAAGGAAGAAACCGATTATCTTCTGTGATTTTGATGGGACTATCACCAATAGTGATAATATCATCGCTATCATGAAAGAATTTGCACCGGTGGAATGGGATAGTATTAAAAACCAAGTATTATCACAGGAGATTTCCATTAAAGATGGTGTGGGGAGAATGTTTGATTTGCTTCCGTCCCACAAGAAAGAAGAGATAACAGACTATATTGTCGAACATGCAGAAATCCGTGATGGCTTTAAAGAGTTTGTAACTTTTACAAAGGAAGAAGAAATCCCATTATATATCGTCTCCGGCGGCATTGATTTTTTTGTAGAACCACTTCTTCAGGGTTTGGTAAGTAAAGAGAAAATCTATTGTAACGGATCAGATTTCTCAGGGGAAAGAATAGCCATTCAATGGCCACACCCTTGTGATGGGGAATGTGTAAACGATTGTGGGTGTTGCAAGCCTTCCATCATCCGAAAAATTGCAGAGGCAGACACCTACAAAATTGTTATCGGGGATTCTATTACAGATTTAGAAGCGGCAAAAATGGCAGATCAAGTGATTGCAAGAGACTTTTTGGTTGAGAAATGCAACGAGCATTCCATTCCTTTTTCTACTTTTGACACTTTCTTTGATGTAATAAACATTATTAAAAAAGGGAAGGTGAGCGTATGAGTGAGTTATTGAAGAGATGGACGGAGCTCTCAGATGTCAAAGAGGAGTTGGCTAACAGAGATTGGTTTTTTGGGACAAGCGGAAACCTTTCTATTAAGGTTTCCAAAGAGCCGTTGACGTTTTTGGTTTCCTCGAGCGGAAAGGATAAAAGAAAAAAAACGAATGAAGATTTCCTTCTTGTAAATGATCAAGGAAAAGCGGTGGAACCGACAGCGTTGAGGCCTTCTGCTGAGACCCTTCTTCACTTGGAAGTTTATCGTAAAACGGAGGCAGGTTGCTCTTTGCATGTTCATACCGTAGACAATAACGTGATATCTGAGTTGTATGGTGAGATAGGCGAAATAACTTTCAGCGGACAAGAAATCATAAAAGCATTCGGATTTTGGGAAGAGGATGCTGAGGTAAGGATTCCGATCATCAAAAACCATGCCGATATTCCGACTCTGGCAGAAGAATTTTCAGATTACGTCAATGAAGATGCAGGAGCAGTCCTGATTCGAAATCATGGGATCACCGTGTGGGGGAAAACAGCTTTCGAGGCAAAAAAGTATTTGGAAGCATGGGAGTTCTTATTCTCTTATCATTTAAAACTATTAAGTGTAAAAAACTTGGTCCAACCGAAAATATCTATATAACCTTAGGAGGAATCTAATATGGCAGAAATCAGATTGCATGAAACAAACGAACGAATTGTCGGGAAAGAAGAGGTAGAAAGCTTCTTAAACAAAAACGAAGTAATCTATGAGAATTGGGATATTGCTAAATTACCTTCCCATCTACAAGAAAACTTCTCTTTGTCAGACGAAAATAAAGAAGAAATCCTAACTGTGTTCAAAGATGAAATTGCTGCAATATCCGTAAAACGAGGTTACAAGGCACAAGACGTTATCTCTTTATCTGATGCAACACCCAACTTGGAGCAACTTCTTCAAAACTTTAACAAAGAGCATCATCATACAGATGATGAAGTTCGTTTGATCGTGAGTGGTCATGGTATCTTTGTTATTCAAGGAAAGGATGGTTCTTTCTTTGATGTAGAATTGGAGCCAGGTGATTTAATCTCTGTTCCTCCAAATGTCCGCCACTTTTTCACCTTGATGGAGGACCGTAAAGTAGTGGCTGTTCGCATTTTCGTAACAACAGAAGGATGGGTTCCAATCTATGAAAAAGAGGAAGTAAATAAGTAATCATTAACAGATGACCAAACATTGGATGGGTCATCTGTTTTTTTATGAAATTAAGGGAACGTAATATCCGGTTGATTTCCGTTCCAGGCGCTTCGCTTGCCTGCGGGCGGTCCGGGAGCCTCCTCGTCTTCGCCTGCGGGGTCTCCCCTGTCCCTTCCTCCCGCGGGCGTCTACGCGCCTCCCACTACAATCAACAAAGTGGCTTCAATCACTTAAGGTTTTATGGAAAGGCATCAACTGAGTTACCTGAATAAGAATTAACGTAACATATACGCGATTTTTAGCTGTGGATTGGAGCAAATGGCGAAGACTCCAGCGGGGGAGTAACGGTAGATTGAGACCCCGCAACGAAGTGAGGAGGCTCAAGCACCGTCCCGCGGAAAGCGCGGCCATTTGCGGAAAGGAACAGCGGCGATTAACAAATTTTAATGGTTTAAAAATACTTTTCGATGACTACTTTATCTTCTTAGAGGGAATATAATGGTAAGAAATCAAAGGTAGGTATAGGAGGAAATCCATATGGAGCATGTGGTGATAATCGGTGGAATTGCAGGGGGAATGAGCGCTGCCTCCAAGTTAAGACGTCTTGATCAAACAGTGAAAATCAGTGTATTTGAAAAAGATGAACACGTTTCTTACGGCGCTTGCGGGTTGCCATATTACATATCTGGTGTGACGAAATCTCATAAAGATCTGCTGTCTAGAACGGTAGAGGAATTTGAGGAGCGAGATATAGAGGTTCATATCCATCATGAAGTGACAAATGTAGACCACTCTAACCAAAAGGTGAAAGTGAAAAACCTCAAATCTGGGGAAGAAACCTACGTTCATTATGATAAACTTTTGATTGCTACAGGGGCAAAACCAATTGTTCCACCATTCATTCCAGAAGAGGCAAGCAATGTGCATACGTTAAAAACATTGAATGATGGAATCGAAATGCGTAAGTACTACCAAGATGAAAATATTAAAAAGGTTGGTATCATAGGTGGCGGATATATCGGAATGGAGCTTGTCGAAACCATGATTGAGCTTGGGAAAGAGGTATTCGTCATTGAATTGCAAAATCAAATTCTTCCTAATTATGATGAGGAAATGGCCAACATTATATCTGAATCTCTGATAGACAGAGTTGGGATCCGAACTGGAGAAGAAGTAAAAGAACTGAGAATGGAAGAGGGAAAAGTGACAAGCATCGTGACAGACAAAAACTCTTACGACGTCGATGCGGTAATTGTAAATATAGGCATTAAACCAAACACGGAATTTGTTAAAGAGCTTGGCTTAGATATGCTTGAAAATGGTGCGATTATTGTTGACTCTCAACAGGAAACAAACATTAAGTCCATTTACGCAGCGGGAGACTGTGCAACAAGCAATCACCTTCTTTTAAATAGACCTGTAAACATAGCGCTTGGTACGACAGCGAATAAGCATGGAAGGGTGGCTGCTGATAATCTTGCCGGAATTCCAACAAAATTTGATGGAATCCTTGGAACAAATGTCGTGAAAATCCTAGAGTGGACAGCAGCGATGACGGGACTTTCAGAGAAACAGGCACAGCAAGAAAACGTAAATATTGAAAAAGTAATCATTGAAGCAAATAACCATGCATCCTATTATCCTGGGGCAGAATCGATTCATATCAAACTTGTATATGAAAAAGATTCACAAAAGCTCCTGGGAGCACAACTTGTTGGGAAGGATGAATCCATTGCCAAAAGACTGGATGTTTATGCGACGGCCATTACATGCGGCATGACGACAAAGCAAATTGCCATGCTTGATTTATGCTACGCCCCTCCATTTGCCACTGTGTGGGATGCGGTACAAGTAGCTGCGAATGCAGCCAAATAGGTTTGCAAAAATGTAAATAAATTGTGTTAATATTATGAATTTTCTTTACCTTATTTGATGAATATGCTACTGTTATAGTAGTTTTATAACATACATATTCTAGAGAGAAATTGTTTAAGGAGTGAGAGATATGAAGGTGCGTTATAATTTTGTGCCAAAACACGATGTGGAATTCTGTGAACCGACTTATACGATTAAACAAGCTTATGAAAAAATAAAGGATACTGGCTACAGGTGCATTCCCATTCTTTCCAATGATGGGCAGACATTCGTAGGTTTAGTCTACAAAGTACACTTGTTGGATTATTTATACGAACAAAAGGGAAGTGCCGACGATTCGCTTGAAGTGTTGATCAGTAATCAAGATGCCTTTATTTTTGAAGAGGATTCTTTCTTTAAAGCGTTTTTCACGATTAAACGACTTCCGTTTATCGCGGTTTTAAATGAAGAAAATGAGTTTCTTGGGATTCTGACACATGCTAATGTCATGGATGTCCTTGCCGACTCTTTTGGAATGAAAACGGGCGGCTATACCCTTACTATCGCCACCATCGAGCACAAAGGAGCAATTAAAGATCTAGTATCCATGTTAAAGGACGTCAATATCGACGGAATGTTAACCCTTGATAATGGGGAAAAATATTTGCGTAGAATAATTGTTAACTTGCCAGCTGAATTGCCGCAAGAAAAATTAAACAAGTTAGTAAAGAAGCTCGGGGAGAAAGAATTCCGAGTCACGCATGTTGATCAAATTGATGTACAAAAATAAGGAAAAGAGCAGTTTCCAAATTGGAGCTGCTCTTTCTTCGTTATGGTGATTTTTTGCCATTCTTTAATGTAGTAAAATTTCTTTATCAATCAGTATGTTAGAAAGTGTGACAATTTCTGCTTTTTCCTGCAGTTTAGGTATATACTGTTTTAGCACGCTTGCTGTTTTTTCCCCAACCATCCCTACATGGCCAATAGCTATGATGGAATCATCCACTTCTGTTTTTTTTATAAGCTGGGTAGTTTGTTTCACAATGTGATTAGTAGAGTAAACTTCGTCAAAGAATAACTCATTCTCGAGGAAAGGGACCCCCAAATCAGTTGCTAATTCCGCAACCACACTTTTTTTAGTTGTTTTACTATCTAAATAGTAGAGGTTTCTCTCTTTGCAGATCCCTAATATAATTTTCATAATACGTTTGTCAGCTGTAATTTTAGAACCCATATGATTATTGATTCCTACCGCGTAAGGAACCGAATCAATAGCATCATTAACTCTTTGGTATATTTCTTCATTAGTAAGGTTGGAAGTAATGGCTCCAGGTCCTAGCCAGCTTCTTTTTCCTTTGATGGGCTCCATCGGTAGGTGAAGGATCACTTCATGGCCTAAGCGGTGGGCCATCTCGGCATCTTGTTTTGTGGTGGTCAGAAAAGGCATGACAGCTACTGTCAACGAGACAGGTAAATGGAGGATTTCTTCGGTACCTTTCATATTGTTGCCAAAATCATCAATGACTATTGCTACTTTATTGGTAGGATGTTCCTCAGCCGATGGATTAACAGAAGGGTAACAAAACATAATCATACTGCTTAACATGACAGTAAAAATAATTTTCATTTCTGCACCTACTTATCTAATTCTATTTTTTTATTCGACAAAATTTGCACCAGGCAGTTTGAAGTAGCCATTCAAGGTCTACTCTCCCTAGATACTTTGTCCTAGTTTCCACTTTTAAACAAAAATAATTCCATGAAAAATATGTCTAACTTTGCGTTTCTATTTACAATTATAGAAATTTTTGTAATAATTTCAATTGTGGAATTTTTGCTGGAGAAGGGGCGAGTCGCATGTCTTATGAAGGGTATGTAGATCAACTATTATTACTTATTAAAGAGAAAAGAGATACGATGATAGCAGTCGCCAATAAAACTGGGTATATAAGTGAACAGACGGTCAAATGCAGCCAGGATTTAGATGAGTTGATATACCAATACCAAGAAATAATATATGAGAAAAAATAGTTTAACTGATTGGAATTAAAAAAACCGCCCTGAATGAGCGGTTAAAACAACTGAGTTAAAAAGATCATGAACAGCAGTCCGAAGATGAAAGAGTAGGTGGAGGTCGTTTCATTCCCATCACCATGACTTTCAGGAATCAATTCTTTATAGATAATATAAAGCATCGCTCCTGCTGCAAAAGCAAGACCGTATGGAACAAGGGATGAGACAACCGAAGTGAGATAGTATCCTAATAAAGCCATTGGTATCTCGACTGCCCCAGTTAGAGTAGCAACGATAAAAGCCTTCAGTTTAGTAATCCTCTGATTAATCAGGAATAATGCTACCAAAAATCCTTCAGGTGCGTTTTGTAATCCTATGGCAAATGCAATTAAATTTCCAGTGTCTGCTGCATCTGATGCATAGCTTACCCCAACAGAAAGCCCCTCAGGTATATTATGTAATGTAATTGCTGCAACAATCAACATTGCCTTCTGATCAAAAGCAATTCCCTTTCGATTATGCTCTAAATCAATATGTGGAATGGACCTCTCCAAGAGTGTTAAGGTAATGACCCCCAAAAGCAATCCGATTGCCAATGGTATAACTCCTCCATAGGAAAGAGCCTCTGGTATTAAACTCATGGTCGCAGCAGCCATCATGATGCCTGCCGTAAATGCAAGGAGTGTATCTCTCCATCTGTGAGTCAATGTGTTATTCAAAAATAAAATTGGCAAGGCTCCTACGCCTGTTGACATGGCGGCTAACACACTTCCTATTACTACTTGTGACATCGTTGTTTTTCCTTTCTCCTCATCTTGTAATAAGGCTATTGTACCACATTTACTTGAATTTCATTTGACGAATCACTTCAATTACTATACCATTAGTCTTAATTCAAGATATTTTTCAAAAAAGGAATGACTATTATGGCAGAAAGACACGAGCTCGATACTTCATTAAAATTGTTCATTGTATTATCTAGAGCGTTTCGTGCATTGAATGACAAAGCAAATCAATCTATCCAAAGTTTTAAGTTGAATCCAACCGAATTCGCAGTGCTAGAACTTCTTTACCACAAAGGGGAACAACCGTTACAGCAGATCGGCGGAAAAATATTATTGGCAAGTGGCAGTATCACATATGTCGTAGATAAGTTGGAAAACAAAGGACTCTTAGTTCGAAAAGCTTGTCCAAAAGACAGAAGGGTAACCTACGCTCAAATTACGGACGAAGGTAAACAACTCCTAAATGAAATATTTCCCAAACACGAACAACACATCCATACACTTGTAGAGGGCCTATCTCAACAAGAAAAAGAACAAGCCATCCAACTCATCAAAAAACTTGGCCTACATGCCCAACAAAAAGACTGACCTTTCCGTGCAAAGGTCGGTTTTTTGTTTGAAAAAAAGTTCCTTGTGGGGTCAGACCCCACAAGGAACTTTTTAATTTATGTCGAATAGTAATAAGGTGAAGTCTGTTTGTAAAGGGGATAATACATATGAGATTTGAAGAGTTTGGTTATAGTCGTCCTAATATGGATGAGGTAGAGAAGAGGTTTATGGCTGCTGTAGAGAGGTTTGAGGCGGCAGATTCTGTTGGTATGCAGGAGGAAGCGATTAAGGAGATTAATGATGTTCGAAATCAATTAAGCACTGATTTCAATTTAGTCTATATTCGCCATTCTATCGATACGAACGATGAATATTACAAAGAAGAGCAAGATTTCCTAGATGAAATCGAACCTCTAACGAAATCTTTGGAAACAAAATTCTACAAAGCTCTGGTCAAGTCGCGGTTCAGAAACGAGCTTAAAGAAAAATGGGGAACACAGCTATTCGCTTTGGCGGAATGTGAATTAAAGACATTCGATGATTCGATTATCGAAGATCTTCAGCTTGAAAATAAACTTTCCACCAAGTACTCAAAGTTGGTTGCTTCCGCAAAAATCAATTTTAACGGAGAAGAGCTTACTTTGGCACAGTTGGATCCATATACAGAGTCTGAGGACCGTGCCGTTCGCAAGCAAGCAAGCGAAGCGAAATTCGGTTTCTTCCAAGAGAACCAAGAAGAGTTCGATGAAATCTTTGACCAACTTGTTAAAGTGCGTACAAAAATGGCAAAGAAGCTTGGCTATGATAATTTCGTCGAACTAGGATATGCGCGTATGACCCGTACCGATTATAACGCGGAGATGGTGGCTAAATTCCGTGATCAAGTAAAAGACTCCATCGTTCCTTTAGTAGGGAACCTGACTAAAAGGCAACAGGATCGTATCGGTGTAGATTCCATGAAATATTATGATGAAGGCTTTAAATACAAAACAGGAAACGCTAAACCGAAAGGGACACCTGAGTGGATTATTGAGAACGGCAAACAAATGTATGAAGAACTGTCTGATGAAACAAAAGAATTTTTCCAATTTATGATTGATAGGAATTTGATGGACCTTGTTGCGAAGAAAGGGAAGGAAGCCGGCGGATATTGCACCTATATCCCGACATACAAGGCACCGTATATCTTCTCGAATTTCAACGGAACAAGTGGAGACATTGACGTTTTGACCCATGAAGCGGGACATGCATTCCAAGTATATATGAGCCGTGATTTTGATGTGCCAGAGTATAATTGGCCAACATACGAGGCTTGTGAAATTCACTCCATGAGCATGGAATTTTTCACATGGCCGTGGATGAACTTGTTCTTCAAAGAGGATACAGAAAAATATAAGTTCTCCCATTTAAGCGGAGCGATCTCTTTCTTGCCATACGGTGTAGCGGTGGATGAATTCCAACATTACGTTTACCAAAATCCGGATGCATCTCCAGCAGAAAGAAATCAAGCTTGGAGAGAATTAGAAAAGAAATACATGCCTGGTCGTGATTATGACGGGAACTCGTACTTAGAAACAGGCGGATTCTGGCAGCGTCAAGGCCATATTTATCGCACTCCATTCTATTATATTGATTACACATTGGCCCAAATTTGTGCTTTGCAATATTGGAAGCTCTCTCAAGAAAACTCTGAATCTGCATGGAACTCTTATCTGGAGTTATGCAAACAAGGCGGAAGCAAGTCCTTTGTGGACCTGGTGAAATTTGCAGGGCTCCGTTCTCCATTTGAGGATGGTTGCGTAGAGTCAGTAGTCGGGGAGATTGAAGCATATCTGAATGAAGTAAATGATCAAGCATTGTAAGACTCGAAGCTGTCGTACCCAACGGCAGCTTTTTCTTTCACTTTCAGCGCAAATTTTGTAGAATAAAGGGTATAGTTTAACCAAGCTAGGTTTAATTATACTCTTACACTAATTTGTAAAAATCGGTAAGATACATAAAGATTTTTATGAAGATACTATAATTAACATTTTTAGTATCAGAAAAGGAAGTGAATGTGATGAAAACAAATGTATTATTTTCCAATGTTTCAACATTAAAAATTTACGGTGATTTTCCTTTATCCGTTTCTAATATTTTTTCTGATTCTAGACAAGTGACGACAGATTCAGTTTTTGTTTGTATTAAAGGTTATACAGTTGACGGTCATCGCTACATACCATCAGCTATTGAAAAGGGCGCAAGTGTAATTGTGGTCCAAGATATGCCTGAACAAATGGATGAGAGAGTCTGTTATGTGCATGTTAGAGACACTGAACGTGCTTTAGGTCAGTTGGCCAATACATTTTTTGATTACCCATCCACAAAGCTGCGAATTGTCGGGGTTACAGGAACAAACGGGAAAACGACCGTATCAAGTGTCATCAATAACGTAATGAGAAAAGAAGGATACAAAACGGGACTAAGCGGTACCATTGAAATTGATATTGATGGGGAAAAATTTGCAAGTAAGAATACAACGAGTGACGTACTAACCATGCAGCGGATGCTCAAAGATATGGTAGAAGCAGGAGTAACCGATGTAGTAATGGAAGTTTCATCTCACGGGCTAGTTCTAGGTCGGCTTGCAGGGGTTGAATTTCAAAACGGTGTATTTACTAACCTGACCCAAGATCATCTTGATTTTCATGGGACGATGGAACACTACAAAAATGCCAAAGGCTTGCTTTTTGCCCAATTAGGTCAAGACCTCCGGAAGGACAAAGCAGCAATATTAAACGTGGACGATGAGGCAACCGAGGATTATATCCAAATGACAAGTGCTAGAATCATCACTTATGGAATTAAGAATGATGCTGATTTTAAAGCGAGAGACATTAAGTTTTTTGAAAATAAGACAAGCTTCATACTTGAAACGAATTTTGGCGAATTTGAATTGGAAATTCCGTTTGTTGGCGAATTTAACGTTTATAACATTTTATCCGTCATTTCTGTTCTATGGGACAAAGGGATGCCATTTGAACGAATTTTGAACCATCTAAGAGAGACTTCGCCGCCAAGCGGACGTATGCAGACGCTTAAGACAGGGGATAAACGCAATGTCATAATTGATTATGCCCATACAGAAGATGCAATCGGAAAAGTGCTGGACAGCATTAGGATGTTCTCTCAGCACAAAATAATCTCCATCATCGGTACAGGTGGAGGAAGAGACAAAGACAAACGTCCTAAAATGGGTAGAATAGCTACCGAAAAATCGGAATATGTCATTTTCACTACGGATAACCCGCTGGATGAGCCTGGAGAAGAAATTGTCCAGGGGATGGCTGCCGGAGCTGTTCATGATAACTTTGAATGCATTCCTGATCGTGAACAAGCAATCATACGAGCTGTTGAAATAGCAGGAGAAGGGGATGTTATCCTCATTGCCGGAAAGGGTCATGAAAATTATCAATTAATCGGAAATGAATCCGTTCCTTTTGATGAAAAAGAAATTACCCTAAAAGCAGTTAAGGCCTTTCCGCTTACAGAGACCATTCCTACAACATAGAAGAAAAGGATACAGGCTGACCAGTTGATTGTGCTCACTCGTTTCCAAAGTGAGTCTTTCACCTGGTCATCTTTTTTAGTTCCTAAAGTTATTACTTTGGAAGTATGTCAAAAAATACAGGGGATGAAAGAAAAATGGGGAAAAATTCAGTGGTTTTCATGCTTATGGTTTTGATTACAATGGGGTGTACAACGGAGACGAACACGAGAGTAACTAGTGAAAATGTTGAAAACAACGAGATACAACATAAAGAACAACAAAGCAGCGACAAAAAAGAAGCGGACAAGGAAATGCCAAAGACTGAAAAGATAGAACACGATAGAGTAAAACAAAATCTGGAGAAGCTCGCCTTAGAAGTAAATGCACAAGTTTATAGTGATTCGTCGCAATTTTCTGAGTATGTCTCTGGAGTTAAGACACGATTAAAAACAGAAGAAAAAGTCGTAGCGCTTACGTTGGATGCCTGTGGAGGAGAAAATGGGAGCGGTTATGATGAAGAATTATTAACTTTTTTAATAGAAAACAACATTAAAGCGGACCTCTTTGTAAATGCAAGGTGGATTGATTTACAACAGGAAACACTTGTTAAGCTTGCAAAAAATCCACTCTTCACCATTCAAAACCATGGTACAGAGCATAAACCGCTTTCCATAACTCCACGAAGTGCATGGGGAATTTCCAGTACTTCTTCTCAAGAAGAAATAGTGGATGAGATAATGACCAATCAACAGAAAATATATGAGATAACCGGGGAGGTACCTAAATATTTTCGTTCAGGTACAGCATTTTACGATGACACCTCCGTCCAGATTGCAGAAGATTTGGGGGTGCAAGTGGTCAACTTTGATATCATTGGTGATGGTGGTGCAACTTTTGCCAAAGAGGAAGTAACCCAAGAAATGTTAAAAGTAAAACCAGGATCAATCATCATTCTACATATGAATCAGCCGCAAAGCGACACAGCAGAGGGTGTGAAAGAGGCAGTTCTGGCCTTACTGGAACAGGGATTCAGCTTTGTTCATTTAAATGAATATGAATTAGAGTAGATTACAGTTTTGTAACAAATGATCGGAAATCACATAATGATGGACTTGGGGGTCACGATAAGAACGGGAGGTTTGTATCGTGGCTTGTATGTTTCATGTTGTATTTTCCCTTGTATTGCTTTTTAATGTTTCCGCGTGTCAATCCAAAACTAAGGTGGAGAAGGCAAATTCCATCATGGAAGAACAGATTATCCAGAAGGAGATAGTGGAAGAGATTATAGATCCCGCAAGAAAGTTGAAGGATACATTTAGTTTGTTGCCCCTTCAAGGTTTAACGAGATACAATTTAATTTTTATCGGTAACTCCGGTAAATCAAAGATGAAATTTTACATTCCGGAGTTTAAAAGCCGGGGCTTTCGCTTCTACAGAAGAGGACTCGGACTCGACCTAAACGGTGAACTTGATATATAACAGGTAAAAGCAAAGCAAAAGGACTGCCTCAGTGGACAGTCCTTTTTAGGTTAATTCCCGTTTACAACGAATTCATTATCCATTACATCTACACAGATGTTTTCAAGCGTGTCCCCATCTAGCAACAAGTCTGTAATAGGGTCTTCAATATGCTCTTGGATGATTCTGCGCAATGGCCTTGCGCCATAGACAGGGTTATATCCAAGGTCTATCAATTTTTGTTTCGCTGCATCCGAAATGCTAAGTTTACAATTTCGTTCTTGGGTCAATATATCAGATAATTCATCGATCATAATATCGACAATCGCCATTAAGTTTTCTTTTTGAAGCTGGGAGAACTCGATGATACTATCAAAGCGGTTTAAAAATTCTGGTTTAAAGTAATTGGATAAGCTTTCGATAATGGAACTTGTTTCAGGCGCATCCTGTTTTTCAAAGCCTACAGAAATCTTCTTTTCTGTAACACCGGCATTACTTGTCATAATGATGACTGTATCCTTAAAGCTTACAGTTCTGCCTTGGCTATCTGTTAGGCGGCCATCTTCCATTACTTGCAAAAACAGGTGTAGAACGTCCGGATGGGCTTTTTCCATTTCATCCAGCAGAATGATGCTATAAGGATTACGGCGGACTTTTTCAGTTAGTTGTCCTGCTTCTTCATGGCCGACATAGCCGGGAGGCGAGCCGATAAGCTTGGAAACTGCATGCTTTTCCATGTATTCACTCATGTCAAACCGGATATATGCATCCTTGGTTCCAAACAGTTCTTCAGCCAGGGATTTGGTTAATTCGGTTTTACCTACGCCGGTAGGCCCAACGAATAAAAATGCACCGATTGGACGCTCTTTTCTCTTCAAGCCAACACGACTTCTGCGGATGGCTTTTGTAATTTTGTTAACAGCATCTTCTTGACCAATGACTTTTTTGTTCAAGTTGGCTGCAATGTTTTTAAGTTTTTCATGTTCATCCACCTGTAATTTACCGACTGGAATTCCTGACATCTCTTCCATAATGTTTTGGATGTCTTCTAACGTCACCTGACCGCTCTCAGTATTCAACTGATCGCTAGAATTTCTTTTCTCTTCTAATTTTTCTTCTTCGTCTCTCAATTTTGCAGCAGTTTCATAATCCTCTTTAGATAAAGCAGTCTGTTTTTCTTTTTCAATTTGCGAAAGGCGGGCATCGATTTGCTCCAAATCAATCGTATTCAAGGTTAGATTCTTTCTTGAACCTGCTTCATCTAAAAGATCAATCGCTTTGTCAGGTAAGAAGCGATCTTGGATGTAGCGGTGTGATAGTTCTACACATGCATTAATTGCTTCTTCTGAATAGGAAACTTGGTGATATTCCTCATATTTTGATTGAATTCCTTTAATTATTTTTAAAGCCTCATCCGTAGTCGGCTCTTTCACGTTAACAGGCTGGAAGCGGCGCTCGAGGGCAGCATCTTTTTCAATTTGACGGTATTCTTTCAAGGTCGTTGCCCCTACCAACTGCAGCTCTCCTCTTGCAAGAGCAGGTTTTAAGATATTTCCTGCATCCATTGAGCCTTCTGCAGAGCCGGCACCTACAATCAGGTGTAGTTCATCCACAAACAAGATGACATTCTTTCTTTTTTGCAGCTCAGCAATTACTTGTTTGAGTCGTTCCTCAAATTGACCTCGAATTCCAGTGTTAGCAACAAGGGAAGCTACATCCAACAAATATATTTCCTTGTTTTTTAATTTTGAAGGGACATCACCTTCCACTATTTTTAAGGCTAATCCTTCCGCGATGGCTGTTTTACCTACCCCGGGTTCTCCAATCAGGACAGGGTTGTTTTTATTTCTTCTATTCAAAATTTCAATTACGCGCTTAATTTCTTTATCACGGCCAATGACAGGATCAATAAGTCCTGTTTTTGCAATACTGGTTATATTTTTTCCTAGCTCATCAAGAATGCTCCCGCCATTTTTGTTTCTTGCTGTCGAACGTTGAGCTGTGCCGTTTATGTGACCTTCCTCATGGGATGAATCATTCAGGAAAGGAAAGTCAGAGAAAAAACTAGTAGGAGCTTGTGATGTTATTCGTGCTCTTACTTCTTCAAAGCAGGAAGAGCATAAGACTAGTTGGTTCTGCTCATTATTAGTACGAAATTTAAATTGAATGGTTGCGTTGTTCACTACACACTTTTGACATTTCATCATCATGCTTCCTCCTCATAGTTTGATAAAAAGTTTGACTTTTTTTGACCTTTAAAGGTTGTATGGTTATTATACTTTGACCTTTTTTGACTTTCAAGTAGTTTGCTTTTAGGAAACTAGTGGAAAGAGAAGGTGTGTTTAAAATTTCAGAATATTGTATTGACTTTAGTACTCTACAGTTGCTATAATTGCAAAAAGTTTTAGTAATAATTATTTCTCCTTGGAATATCGTAAATTAAACACCAATATGTTTTAACGCATTAGCCAACTAAATAACTCTTATCCAGAGTGACTGAGGGATCAGGCCCTATGAAGTCCGGCAACCTTCAAGAATATATATTCTTGAGTTGGTGCTAATTCCTGCAGGCAAAGTAGCCTGAGAGATAAGAGGAGGAATTTAAAACCTCTTCTTAGGAAGGGGTTTTTATTTTGTGGAAAATAGAAAATTGGAGGAATGTGGGATGACAAATCCAAATTATGATGTGGAAACAGTATTACTACACGGAGGACAAACACCAGATCCGACGACAGGTTCAAGGGCCGTACCTATTTATCAAACAACTTCCTATGTTTTCAATAACACCGACCATGCCCAAAACCTTTTTGCATTAAACGAGTTTGGCAATATTTACACAAGAATCATGAATCCAACGGTAGATGTATTAGAAAAAAGATTAGCTCTTTTAGAAGGAGGGGCAGCTGCTGTAGCTACTAGTTCTGGGATGTCAGCAATCGCGTTTGCAATCTTGAACATTGCCCATGCAGGAGATGAAATTGTAGCGGCGGAAAACTTATACGGCGGCACCTATAATCTTTTTGCCGTAACTCTGCCTAAGTATGGAATAAAAGTAAAGTTTGTAGATGCAACAGACCCAGAAAATTTCCGCAATGCCATAACACCAAAAACGAAGGCGATATTTGGAGAAATCATTGGAAACCCGAGCTTACGTGTACTGGATGTGGAGGCGGTCGCAAAGGTAGCACATGATAACTATATTCCTTTAATTATTGACAACACCTTTGCATCTCCTTACCTTTGTAATCCAATTAAGTGGGGAGCAGATATCGTTGTTCATTCCGCTACTAAATGGATCGGGGGACATGGAACAACCATTGGCGGTGTAGTGGTGGATGGAGGCAATTTCAACTGGGACCATCCAAACTTCCCAGGTTTTACTGAACCGGATGAAAGCTATAACGGAATTAAATATGCACAGACCTTCGGAAATCTTGCATTTGCCGTGAAACTTAGAGTTCAACTTTTAAGAGATTTTGGAGCATGCTTAAGTCCTCAAAATGCATTTTTACTTCTACAAGGGCTTGAAACCTTACATCTAAGAGTAGAAAAGCACAATGAGAATGCTCTGGAATTAGCGAAATATCTCCAAGATCACCCTGCGGTAGAATGGGTTTCCTATCCTGGCTTGCCAGATCATCCGGCGCATCCACTTGCGAGGAAGTATTTAGGAAATGGAAATGGGTCAATAGTAAACTTTGGAATTAAAGGCGGAAGGGATGCAGGGAGAAAAGCCATTGATAGCATAACACTTTGGTCCCATGTGGCAAATGTCGGTGATGCAAAATCGTTAATTATTCACCCAGCATCCACTACACATCAGCAGCTTTCAGGTGACGATTTAATTAAATCCGGTGTGACGGAAGATCTGATTCGCCTTTCTGTTGGAATTGAATCATTAAAGGATCTTCAAAATGATTTAGATCAAGCACTATACGTGGCGACCGGAAAATCCAAACATGCTGAAGTCAGTCAAAATATATAGAAATGAGTGGAATGTGTGAGCTGTCAAACGGAACATACGAACAAGGTATCAATCGGAACGCTGCTTTTAGAAAATGGGAAAAGGCTCTCTAATGTGGAGATAGCATATGAAAAGGTAGGAAATCCGGAGGGTGAGGTGATTGTTGTATGTCATGCTCTCTCCGGAAACCATGGTACTGTCGGGACTCCAAATTATCCTGGTTGGTGGCATGAATTTATTGGGCCAGACCATTATATTGACACGAACAGGTACCAAGTTATAACCATGAATGTACTTGGAGGTTGCAACGGCAGTACGGGGCCTTTGAGCATAAACCCGGAAACAGATAGAAAATACGGCTCTTCCTTTCCAGCTGTAACCATCAGGGACATCGTCCATTCCCAATATCAAGCACTGCAGAAATTAGGAATCGGACATGTAAAGGCAATCATCGGTGGATCGCTTGGAGGAATGCAAGTGCTGGAATGGGGGCATTTGTATCCATTATTTTCAGAAATTCTTATCCCAATGGCGGTTACCCCCTATTTTACTGATTATGCCCTAGCGTACAATTCAATCGGTCGGCATGCGATTAAGTCAGACCCACTGTGGGATAACGGAAATTATCCGGAGGGGACCATTATTAAAGGGATGGAGATTGCAAGAATGGTAGGACTGGTTACCTACCGCACGGAAAGCCTATTTAATGAACGTTTTAACAGAGAAAAGAAAGAAGGGGTAGGTATAGAATATCAGGTGGACTCCTATTTAAAATACCAGGGAAAGAAATTTTCAAATCGCTTTGATGCAAACAGTTATCTTCTTCTTCTTCAGGCCATGGATCAATTCGATATCGGGCTTAATCGAGATGGATGGAAAAATGCTATAGCAGGAATGCAGGCGAAAGTGTGTATGCTCAGTTTTTCTAATGATCTACTTTATCCCCCACCTTTAGCAGAAGAGCTTGTAAAGGAATTGAAGGAGTGTAATAAAGACGCAGTATATATCCATGTGGAGACAAGATTCGGGCATGACGGGTTTCTTGTAGAATTTGAAAAATGGGGACATTACGTCAAAAATGTATTAGAAAGAAAGGAAGTGACAGAATGTCTGACTTGAATATAGCGATTCTAGGATTTGGTACTGTAGGCAAAGGAGTTCATCATTCACTTAAATCACACCAATCAAGGTTGGAGAAGGTTCTCGGGAAAAGTGTGAGGGTAGTGGCGATACTTGTTAAGAATCTGGAGAAACATGAGCAATCTCGTGAAGATGGGGTTTTGCTTACGACAAACTACGAAGAAATCATAAATCTTCATGACCTGGATGTTATAGTGGATGCCATCATCGGCTGTGAGCCTGGAAACAGCTACTTACAAAAGGCGTTGGAAAAAGGTATTCACGTGGTGACCGCAAACAAAGAAATGTTTGCCCATCATGGGGAGGAGCTACTTGCCCTGGCTCAGAAAAAAGGTGTTACAGTCGGCTTTGAGGCAACGGTAGCAGGGGGTGTCCCCGTCATTCAGACTATAAAACAACTGTTGCAAGTAAATCGGATTCAAAAAGTGGAAGCCATTTTAAATGGAACTTCCAATTTCATCTTATCGAGCATGAGGAAAGATGGTCATTCTTTTGAAGCAACTTTACAAGCAGCTCAAGAAAATGGGTATGCAGAAGCTGATCCTACCAATGATATTGAGGGATATGATGCATTTTATAAAGGAGTGGTTTTAAGCCAGTTAATATTCGGGGAAAAACCAAATGAACAGTCAACTATCCGAAAGGGGATCAGAGAAATTACAGCAGACTATGTGGAATGTGCTGATGAACTCGGATTACGATTCAGACATATTGTCACGTTGTTTAAAGGAAATGACGGGGTTCAGTGTAGAGTGGAGCCAGTATTGATTTCAATGGAACATCCATTTTATCAGGTTGATGGAGTACAAAATGCAGTGTCCATTAAAACCGATCTTGTGGGTACTGTTCAATTGCAAGGGCCTGGAGCTGGAATGTATCCAACAGCAAGTGCAATCCTTGAAGACATTATCCAAATTAGCCGGCCTGTTTCTACAGAACCAGCTTACTTAGAGTATCAAGGGGATGCTTCCAGTTCATCTAAATGGGTGTTCTTTAGTAACAATAGAAAATTAGAACTCCCCTATGACATCAAAGTTCTAGCACGGCTATCTGATAAAGCGGTTGTAGTGGAAACAGAAGAAGTTGAAAGGATTATTTTAGAACATCCATTGCTAACCTTCTTTGAGCTTATAGGAGATTATCGTCACACCACTGAAAAAGTAATCGTATAATCTTTTGTCCGTCCAAATCTCTCTTCTTTCTTTCCAGCTTGTCTCATATATATGTGACAAGCTGGTTTTATTTTAGTGGAATGCTTTAGGGAGAAGAGGGTGTGGCAATCGTGAAACGCAGCTGGCTTAGTGCTTGTCAAATAGGGGCAGTGTATGTAGGCACCATTGTAGGAGCAGGTTTTGCTACCGGTAAGGAAATTGTTCAATTTTTTACGCAATATGGGTGGATGGGATTTATTACGATACTTATTAGTGGACTATTATTTATCTGGCTTGGGACAAAAATGATGCTGATTTCCAAGAGAATTAAAGCAAATTCCTATAAAGAGTTTAATGAATATTTATTTGGCATGTCTGCCGGTACAGTTGTCAATCTTTTTATGTTGGTCATTTTGATTTGTGTGGGGGCAGTGATGCTTTCTGGAGCTGGGGCAGTTTTTGAGGAGCAACTCGGCTGGTCATTTCAGCTTGGCTTGCTTATAACGGTTGTGCTTTCAGTAGGTGTTGTCTTGTTTGGAGTAAAGGGTTTGGTGGGAGTAAACGTTATTGTAGTTCCGGTTATGATTATTTTTAGTTTTATCATCGCCGGGAATTCGATATTGGAAAATGGGTTATCATTTCTAAGTCTGGCTCCTGTTAAGGATAGTATAAAGGGATGGATGGCGCCATTTATGTATGTATCATTTAATCTTGCAATGGCACAGCCGGTGCTTGTTCCTTTGGCAACAGAAGCAAAAGATGATTGGATTATAAAGCGTGGCGGGTTTATTGGAGGACTGGTTTTATGTTTTATTTTATTGACTTGTCATATTTCCATTGCTTCCCTTCCGGACTTTCAGACGTTTGAGATACCGATGGCAGAAGTGGTGAAGATGAGCATGTTTTCTTTTTTTGGTATTTATGTGTTTGTGATCTATGGGGAGATTTTCACTTCGGTTGTGAGTGATATTTTTGGATTGCAACGGCAGTTGGAAAGTATGTTGAAGGTGTCTAGGTATGTGGTGACGATTGTGTTGGTGAGTATTATTTTTATGATTAGTCAGATTGGTTATGGCAGTTTGATTGAGCATTTGTATCCGTTCTTTGGGTATGTGAGTATGGCGTTTTTGGTGTTGTTGATTGTGAGGAAGTGAGGGAGATCTGGGGTAACTCCCTGTTTCCTTTCGTTCCAGGTGTTCGCTTTCCGCGGGACGATGCTTGAGCCTCCTCGGCTTCGCCTGTGGGGTCTCAAGCTACCGTTACTCCCCCGCAGGACAAGGAGGGCTTCGACAGCGATACATCGCACGAAGAAAATGCGTAGCATTTTCGAGGAGTCTCACACCTTGCACTCCACTCAACAGGGTGGAATCTTAACTAACGAATCAGTGTTGCAACAATTGCTACGACTGGGATGGCGGTCATTAGGACGTTGCCGATTAGGAAGAATGTCATTAGTTTTTCTTTCAATTCAGGTGCACCGCTGTCAAGTTCATTCTTTTTCATTAAATTCATAATAAAGTTCACTAACACACTCACTGCCACAATGGTAATTGGAATGAATAAATTAACAGTGGAATCTGTCAATGTCATGAAACCGAAGACGATGAGGATGAGAGGTAGAGCTTCAATGACAGCAACATAAATAAAGAATTTTGATTGGATTTCAGCAAAGGTTTGAGGATCCAACACAAGTTTCTCCATACTTGCCCGTAATATAATCGATATTCCAAAGCTTGCAATCACAGCGGCTATAACAAATAAATATAAAGCATCCATGAAATTCCCCCTCCTTAATAAAGAATAAGTATCTATTTTACCTTATTTTTTCCAAAAGGAGTATCAAAAGTTTAATGGGAAAATGACAAGTAACCATAAATCAAATACAAGGTGAGATATGATGACAAGTGGAAGGGAGTATTTCCATACATATAAGCCGCCCCAAACAACGCCAGCCGTAGCCGCTGCAGCGACCAACATTGGATTACCTGTCCAAATGTGCGCTAATGAATACAAACATGCCCCGAAAATTACCCCCACGAATGGTCCGTATCTTACCACCATTTTGGATTGAAGGTACCTCCTCCAGAAAACTTCTTCTCCTGGAATGATGATTAATACCAATGCTAAGTAATGCCACCAAGTACTTGGCCCTACTATCAGATATAGTTCCTCCACAAATTGTATGAGCGGAAATGGAAGTACTTTGAGAATTAAGTAAGTCATTAAAAAAACACCATATAATATTGTACCTGTGACAACGCCATACAAACAGTCATTGAAAGTAACAAGTCGGTCATTTGGAGGAGTGTATTTTTTGTCCTTTAAGCTGATTAAAATAAGACTGAATAACGAGATAGGAAAGAGGATCCAAAAATAATCAGTCATTGAAAAACTAACAGCAAGTAATAGGTTTGCTAATGCTACTACTATTAAAGTTTTTTTCATATTATTTTCTCCTAGCTTTGTGTTTGACCTTATTTTAACAGGAAAGCTCCATCTAAGAAACGAACATACTATGGAAGAAAAGCATTAAGGATGTAAGGAGATGGAATGATGACTCAGTCTAAAAGCCAACAGGAAAGACAGAGAAAAGTCAGAAAGCAGTCGCAAAATGAACACGGTAAAGTGAAAAGTTTTGAACAGCTGGCAGATGAAGCTGGGAAAAATAAATAATTAACAACTGCTGGTCATTCCTTTAATAAGGGATGACCTTATTGATGCATGCAATAAGGTGTATATTGAACGACATATAAAAGCATACTATTGGAAGATATTACAGAAATGAGGCTTTGAGTATGGGTAATCAGCATGAAAAAAAGAGATATGTTGCCATCTTAAGTCCTTATACTACAAGTCTTTTACATTATAGGAAGCCTTTTGTTGTGGCTTGGTGGGGTGCTGCATTTCCTGGATTTGGTCACTTTATGTTATCAAAATACCTGACAGCCTTCATTTTAATAACATGGGAAGTCGTTATTAATTCATTGGCTCATTTGAATGAAGCCATTTACCTCTCTATGATAGGGAAGTTTGATGAGGGAATTGCGGTCCTGGACCAACATTGGATTATTTTATATGTTTGTATGTATGTGTTTTCTATCTGGGACAGTTACCGTCTTACCATAGAAATGAATAAGCATTATACATTGGCGTATCATGAAGGTTTTCCAATAATGATTAAGAATACATCATCCATTGAAATCAATGTGCTTGATAAAAAAAATCCAATGCTTGCGATTATATGGTCACTTTTAACGCCTGGGTTAGGAAATCTGTATGTAACAAGGATTTTGTCTGTTATTTTTGTCCTAACATGGTGGTTGATCATTACCTATCAAGCAAACGTCTTCCCGGCCATCCACATGACGCTTGTTGGAAACTTTCAAGGGGCTACCAATATATTAGTGCCTCAATGGTTTTTGTTCGTCCCTTCTATATATTGTTTTGCTGCATATGATTCTTATGTGAGTGCAGTGGAACTCAATAAATTTATTGATAAGTATTTAGCAAGAGAATTGAAAGAGAAATACCAGGACATTCAGTTTAAAATGCCGATATAGAAAAGAGCTGGAAAGTAATGTACATTTTCGCGACATTTAAATACAACATGGAAATGGAACTTACATTACGTGAATTAGAAGAGTTGGGTCTAACGAAAGATCAGATTTTAGTCGTGCCACTGGATAAAATAAAATATCAAACAAAAACAATTGACTCTATGCATCGTTCGGATGGAAGAAGTCTAATTGATCTAGCTGCAATCTTTGGAATAATCTTTATGCTGTTAGGAGTAATTTACGGCTATATCTTTTATCTTGGTCCAATTCTTTGGGGACTTTTCGGGCTCGTTTTCGGTGGGGTGTTTGGATTTTTAGTTGATTATTATTTTACTAAAAAAAGTGAAAAAAACTTGAGCAAACGGGGATCAGATGCAGATGTAATCGTCATGATCCAATGTCCTAAAGAGAGACAGGAGAGAATTGAGGATATCTTGTGGAATAACATGGTTTTAGGTATCGGAGTGTTGGAAAGGTAAGTCAGTTTAGTAGAGTAAAAAGCCAATCCCTGTAATTTAACTAGGATTGGCTTTTTTTCATGTCATACCCATACCCGTTTAAATTCTTTGCCATGACCAAGGGAATAACAAAGTTCTTTTAAACGTGTATTCAACCGTTCTTTTTCCAGTTCGAAAAATGTTTCTCCTTTTAGCGATTCCATTACATGTTGTGTGTATTTCCAAACAGCCTCTTTACGAAAGGAGGGCGAATGATCGGAGATAATCTTTAATACATGTATAGTAGAAGAAATAACATCGATATCTGACTTTCCATAGCGAATGATTGGGGAAAACGCTATATCCAGGTAGTCAAAGAAATCTGGTGTTTTGACAATCACTCTCAGGTTTCTGTTTTTATCATTGAAATATGGTTGTGGTCCTTGCATGGAAGCTAGTTTTGAAAGCAGTGTGCCAAGCTGCTCGATGCAATGGACGGCTGTACTTGGATCATTAATGCCAGACGAAAGAGCTCTTACTCCGATTTCGTTTACTTTTCTGATTCCAAATTCTACATCTTCCAAAGGGGCTCGGGCGATGGAAACAGTGATTAAAGAGCGAAAGGATTCTTTCTCCATTTTAGCCCCCGACCCCCAAACCGAAAGAAGCGGTGTATGCTCATTGATATAATCACCCTGTTGACGTTCGACCCTGACGATGCACTCAGCTTCACTTGCTTCTTTTACTAATGCATTCACATCAATATACTGAACATATCCGGGCTCCTTGCTCATGATTGTGACCGGTTCTTTAGTGGATATCTCTTCGCTTTCCCAATCATCCCATGGCGCGTCTTGTATGGAGGCATCACTTTCTTCAAACAATTCTTCCATGCAGTCCATCGTTTCAACGGTGATGTTATGTAGCAAATTACTAACTTGTATCCAGGTGGTGACATGTTGGATGAAAAAGACGAATACTATTAAGCAGAGGATAGCAATAGCAACTGCGAATGAAGGAACAAGAAACAGCTGATCTTCGGTCGTCTCCTTTAGAAAAAGAAGCAAAATAATACAATAAATAAATCCTCCTGTAAATATTCCAAGTACCCTTTGGGTGGAATGATCGGTTATAAAGTTTTGCAGTGCCCTTGGGGAAAATTCAGACAGGTAAGTGGTCAAGACCACAAGTATAGTCGAGAATGTAATGGTGGTCATGGTTAATAAAGAAGATGCAATAGAACTGAGAATGGTTTGAGACAGACCAATATCCGAGAGAAAAATGGCTGGAATCTGACTTTCCGCATTAATAATGGAAAGTATATAATGATCAAGAAATAGCGTGCCGATAGCGAGAAGGAATGCAAGAACTCCATAAAAAGAGGGCAAATACCAAAAGCTTGTTCTTAAACGTAATAGACTTGCTGACCGTGCCATTATTAACACTCCTTCCATATATAAATTCCCTTCGAAGAAAATGTAGAAACTTTATTTAAAATATGTTATAGTAACAAAGTTAAATTGAATAAAGTCTTACGCCGATTTTGGGCGTCAGGAGAGGTTCTAGCAAATACCCTCTATAAAAAACTAAGGACAGATACCAAACTATATTCCTTAGGATATAGTTTTTTTATTTTTTCTGATGTTATGCGCTAGCCTCCATTATTTTTGGTTAGCGTTTTTTGTATGACTATAGATAGTGATAATTAAAGGAGTGAAGACACGATGAAGCAACAAGAAAAAGCGATGGTCGTGTTCAGTGGCGGGCAGGACAGCACCACTTGCCTGATATGGGCAATGAAGGAATTTGATGAAGTGGAAGCTGTCACGTTCCACTATGGACAGCGACATGAATTGGAAATCGAATGTGCTAAAGATATTGCAAATGAACTTGGAGTTAAACACCGCATTCTTGATATGTCCCTTTTAGGACAACTGACCCCAAATGCCCTTACAAGGGATGACATTGAAATAGAAGAAAAAGAAGGAGAATTGCCTAGCACCTTTGTAGACGGAAGAAACCTCCTATTCCTGTCCTTTGCAGCCGTTGCAGCAAAGCAGATAGGAGCCAGACATATCGTGACAGGGGTTTGTGAAACAGACTTCAGCGGGTATCCGGACTGTCGTGATGTTTTCATTAAATCCATGAATGTGACGTTAAATCTATCTATGGACTATCCATTTGTCATTCACACACCACTCATGTGGCTGAACAAAGAGGAAACATGGAAACTAGCAGATGACCTGGAGTCCTTGGAATTTGTACGAACAAAAACTTTAACCTGCTATAATGGAGTCATTTCCGATGGATGTGGAGAGTGCCCGGCATGTAAACTAAGAAAACGTGGGTTGGATGACTACCTTGCTAAAAAAGATAAAGGAGTTGTGTCCTCATGATGCAACAAATCTATCCTCAAGTTCAACATGATTATTCCTATGAATTAAACAAAGATATGCAAATAGCAGCTGCACACTATGTTCCAACAGATGCTGCTGGGAAATGCAAGCAACTTCATGGGCATACCTACTTCGTCAATGTGACGGTTGCAGGAGACGAGTTGGATGATGCTGGTTTCCTAGTCAATTTTCAAGTGTTGAAAAAACTCTTACACGATAAGTTTGATCATACAGTTCTTAATGAGCATAAAGATGTATTCAGCGACCAGGATCCGAATTTTTTCCCAACTACGGAAGTGGTGGCAAGAATCATGTGGGAAACGATAGAACAGCATTTGGAAATCCTTCCATCCAAACCTACCTGTCTACAAGTGTATGTAAGGGAAACACCGACAAGCTATTGTATTTACCGTCCGAAGAAGGGGAAAAAGAAATGAGCAGTCAAATACCAGTTTTAGAAATTTTCGGTCCCACCATTCAAGGAGAAGGGATGGTCATTGGACAGAAAACGATGTTCGTCCGAACTGCTGGTTGTGATTACCGCTGTTCTTGGTGCGATTCCGCTTTCACTTGGGATGGCAGTGCTAAGGATGATATCATGATGATGTCACCGGAAGAGGTCTATAATCAGTTGTATAAAACAGGTGGTAAAGCCTTTAACCACGTTACTATTTCTGGCGGAAATCCTGCTCTTTTAAAAAATATCGGTGAACTAGTTCAGCTCTTACATGAAAAGGATATTAAGGTAGCGCTTGAAACGCAGGGAAGCAAATGGCAGGATTGGCTGAAAGATATAGATGACCTGACTATCTCTCCAAAACCACCAAGCTCTGGCATGAATACCAATTTCACTATTCTTAGTGAACTGCTAGACAGAGTAAACACTAAAAGTGTCTCTCTAAAAGTAGTGGTTTTTGATGAAGAGGATTTGGCTTATGCGAAAAAAGTTCATAGGCTATATCCTGATGTTGCTTTTTATGTACAAGTAGGGAATGATGATACCACCACAGAGGAAGATGAAATATTAGTCAACAACCTGTTGGCCAAATATGAGTGGTTGATTGATCAAGTAATGAAAGATGATGAAATGAATAATGTCCGGGTGTTGCCGCAATTGCACACACTAGTATGGGGCAATAAACGCGGAGTTTAATAAAGGAGAGAGTAAACATGTCAGGAAGAAAAGATTCAGAATTAGAAGGCGTAACATTGTTAGGGAATCAAGGGACAAGTTATTTATTTAACTATTCCCCGGATGTATTGGAGTCCTTTGAAAACAAGCATCCAAACAGAGATTATTTTGTAAAATTCAATTGTCCGGAGTTTACGAGTTTATGTCCAAAAACAAATCAGCCAGACTTCGCAACTATATATATCAGCTATATTCCGGGTGAATTAATGGTGGAAAGCAAATCATTAAAGCTGTACCTGTTCAGCTTCCGTAACCACGGAGATTTCCATGAAGATTGCATGAATATCATCATGAATGATCTTATTAAATTGATGGACCCTAAATATATTGAAGTATGGGGTAAATTCACTCCGCGCGGCGGAATTTCCATCGATCCATACACCAACTACGGAAAGCAAGGCACAAAATACGAAGAAATGGCACACTACCGTCTAATGAATCACGACCTATATCCAGAAAAAATCGACAACAGATAATTCATCCAAGAAAACACAGCTTCGGTTGTGTTTTCTTTTTTTAGAGGTGAGTAGATAATCCAGTTGATTTCCGTTCCAGGCGCTTCGCTTGCCTGCGGGCGGTCCGTGAGCCTCCTCAGGCTTGCCTTCCGGGGTCTCACCTGTCCCTTCCTCCCGCGGGCGTCTGCGCGCCTTCCACTCCAATCAACAAGGTGGCTTCATTCATCGGGGGTTTATAAGACGGGATTTAACCGAGTTAACTGAAAAAGTATTAACGTATCGTCTACCTAAATTCCAGCTGTGGATTGGAGCAAATGGCGTAGACTCCAGCGGGGGAGTAACGGTAGCTTGAGACCCCTGAAGCGTTGTGAGGAGGCTCAAGCACCGTCCCGCGGAAAGCGAAGCCATTTGCGGAAAGGAACAGCGTGGCTTAACCAAACAACTAAGTTTTTAGTTTTAAAAGAACCAAAACTTATACTAAAACCCCTCCAAGTTGAAAATAATAACAGTAAAATAGGAGGGGACAAAAATGACAAACCACACTACAGAATGGTCTTGTGCAGAAACAAGCACATTATGGACACTATACCTAAACAACTCCATGTCAGCATGTGTCTTAAGATACTTCCTCGAAACCGTACAAGATAACGAAATTCGAGCAGTCATTGCAAAAGCATACGATGCAGCATCAACAAATGAAAATGAACTTAAAACCGTATTTTGGAAAGAAAAGTACCCCCTGCCAATTGCTTTCTCTGAAAATGATATAAACCTACAAGCTCCAAGACTGTTTTCAGATACATTCAAACTTTCTTATGTACTGCAAATGGGCAAGATCGGAATGATTACATATGGAGCAAGTCTTGGCGCAGTGTCAAGGAAAGATATAAGAACGCTTTACACAACATTCCTGCAGCGTACGGTAGAACTTTTTGATGCAGCAACAGACCTTTTATTAGAAAGAGGTCTTTACATGAAAAAGCCCTATACGGTGATACCTGACAGAGCGCAATTTGTGGACGATAAAAGATACTTTAGCGGCATAAATCCTTTAATAAACAAACGGACATTAAATATGATCGAAGTGACCCATCTAAGTATGAACATCGAGACGAATCAGATTGGAATGCTTCTTTGTACTGCCTTTTCTCAGACAGCTATCAAGGATGAAGTTCGAGAGTTTATGTTAAAGGCTAAACAGATGGCCCATTCTCATATAAAAACCTTCGTAGATATATTGCTGAAGGATGATATACAAGCACCTATGTCTGCTGATTATTCTATTACTGCTTCAAACATTCCTCCATTTTCAGATAAGTTGATGATGTTTCATAACAGTATGATGGTTGCTGCTGGAATTGGTAATTATGCGACGGCAGCTTCTGCAAGTCACCGGACAGACCTTGCGATTAAATATGAAAAACTTTCTTCTGAGTCGGCATTACTAGCCAAATCTGGTGCAGATATAATGGTTCATAACCGCTGGATGGAAAAACCGCCTTCTACTGCAGACAGAGAAGAGTTATCTCAAAAGCGTGAATAGTTGTGGGGAAAGCTTGATTCTGTTATAAAGAGAGTAACAAAGGTAGAGGTGAACCAAACATGAACTCAAATAGAAGCGCTCTTTTGATAGGAGCAACTGGTTTAGTGGGTGCGTACGTAAAGAAAGAGATTTTGAAAAATTCAGATTATGTAAACTTGACAACATTTGTAAGGAATGAAACGAATGAGACTCATCCTAAGCTAAAAGAAGTGAAAATCGAATTCGATGAAATGGCAAACTATATGGAACATTTCAAAGTGGATGATCTATTCATTTGCCTGGGAACAACGATTAAAAAAGCAGGAACGCAAGAGAATTTTCGAAAAGTGGACTTTGATTATGTAGTGGAGGCAGCTCGTCTTGCAAAAGAAAGTGGAGTTGGTAAGATTGCTGTTGTTTCAGCAATAGGGGCTGATGAAAACTCTAGATTTTTTTACAATAAAGTAAAGGGTGAGATGGAAAGAGCAGTATCAGAAATAGGCATTGCCTCGACCTACTTTTTCAGACCTTCCTTACTTTTGGGAGATCGGAAAGAATTCAGACTGGGAGAAAGAATCGGAGAGGTTCTAGGTAGAACTATTCAACCAGTATTGCGTGGGAAGTTAAAAAAGTATCGTTCCGTTCATGGACAAACCGTTGCAATAGCAATGGTTAGGTTTTTAAAAGATGGCAGAGATGGTGTTCATATGGTGGAATCAGATCTTATTGCTAAAATAGGTGACCTTTAACCATTTCAAATGTTTAGAAGGAAAGTTCGTTTTCATTTCAGCATAGCAGGGAATAAGAAATAAAAAATAGGAGTGTCCACTATGAGCCGAACGAAAGAGCTTAGAAGAATTCGTAAATCTGGCCATTTAACCATTCCCAAGTCTATTAGAGAACAACTTAAAATTTCCGATGGCGATGTCTTGATGATTATGGAACAACCTTTAGGTTTAGTAATGAAACCGATTAATGAAAACCATATTTATAATGAATCCATTGTTTCCAATAATGGGAAGGTAAATATTCCTATTGAGATCAGGCGTAATTTAAATATTAATGAAGAAACACACTTTACTGTTCGACTGGATTCAGAACGGTCTGCCGTAGTTTTGGAAATTTTAGAAGAGGAAATTGGCTAACGAAAAAAGACTTCCCCGTATGATATGGGGAAGCTCTTTTGAATAGTTAATTCTATACGGATTTTACAATTTTATAGTTTTTATGATTAACCACTGTACGTTGTTCTAACTCTAAATCCCGATAATTGTTCATATAGGTAAGGTCCACTATGACAGAGTTTTCATTTACCTTCTCTACCACCCCTTGAAGACCTTCACGAAATTCTATGATGTTTCCCACTTCTGCTTTTTTCAACGATATCTCCCCCCAAATAGTGTTCACACCGACAGCAACTGGTTCTGTCTGGCTTTTTATTTCTGTGATATAGTGGATTTTAAAAAGTGTTACATACAGTTTGCATTATTTTTGCAAAAACGTAAATAGTTTCATGTTATTTTTTCTAAATTTTCTTTCAATTTAATTTGTTTGTGACCATTATGGATGAGTTAGCATATAAAGTAATAGGGCTACCTATTTGCCCATTCATTTTATTCCTTATCCCCCATGGAATCCCTTCTGTACGCAGAAGGGGTTTTTTGCTGCGTATTTTCACAGTAAGGCAATAATGATAAAATAGAGAACAGTATGTGGAAAGATGGAGTGATGACCTTGAATGAAAGTTTAGCAAAAGAAATATTGGACAAGTTGAAAAGTGGTGAGCTTCACGAATATAAAATTCAAAAAGAAGATTTCATGATTTTTCGCAAAGTACTGGTTGCCCGTGATGACTTTAAACACTTTAGAGGAATTGCCAAGCATAAAGGTGAAGTGGTATACCAATATACCCAAGAAGCAAGAAGTTAAAGAAGCGGTGCATTAAAAGCACCGCCTGCAACAAAGATCAACTGTTAAGTGCGCATACTTCCTTCCTAAGTTTCTTAAGCGCCTCCGTCCTCCAAGACTTAACGGCGCTGATCGTTACAGCCTCTTGAACAGCAACATCCTCTAACCTCTTACCATTAATAATGCATTCCACCACCCATTTCCTCTGCTTATCCGTTAAATGGCTAGTATATTCCTCCAATGCATTCAAAGAAGGACAAGAGAAGTCCAATGCTTCTTCTGGCATTTGCTCCATAAAAGCGTGAGTATTTTCCCATCTAACCTCTTTTTTTAAGTGATTAAGCAATTTTCCTCTCATCGATGAATAAGCATAAGAAGTAAATGAACCTTTTGTGCAATCTTGCGAACAGAAAGCTTCCCACAAAGCGATGGTAGCTTCATGAACATATCTATCTTTCTCTTTGTATATATTTAAAGTCTTAATTATATGGTGTATCATGGGAGTGTACTGGTCTAAAACCTCTTCAAAAGTTGATTTCATTAGGAGTTCCTAACGAAAAGCTAGCTTTTCTTTATTCCCGGTATGTCCACTATAGTTCACGGTTATTTGGTTGACATGTCTGGATATGAGGAATAAACTGTGTATTAGCAGTAGCATATGGCATGTACAGATATATGTTATGAAGTGTATGGAGGTTACCTGTTAGAGAGTATCAACGATAATGTAAGAAAAGGGGTAATTGCCATGGAACATAAAAAAGAGGATAAACTAGCGAATCAATCCATGTTTCTATGGAAAAATGACGCTGACCGGACAGTACAAGGATTTTTATTGTACCCGGAAAACATTCCGGATATTCAATATATAAAGAAGTTGTTACGACATATGTATATGGCAAAGGAAGTCTTTAAGATGTCGATCTGGTTTGAAGGCGATGTCATCCAAATCACTGGTCGCATACAATCCTTCCGATATAAAGCAAATAAACTTACCATCAAAGATGTGGATAAGAACATTTATCATATTCGTATTTTTGATGTGGTAGAGATTATTAGACGTTCTCAAAAATAGTAGCACTTCAGAGTCCCAATTGGGCTCTTTTTTTTATGCCTGTTCTCTTCTTCCTTATGTATCAGTTGGTATATTACATAACTTTATAGGAAAAATAAAAGGAGAATTGTAAGATCGTGTTTCCTAGAGAGGGGGGAGTATAATGAAGAACCTACTTAAAAAGCTGTTTACACGTCGCAATAGCCAACCATCGAACAAAGTAGAGGATATGTCTGTCACACAATTATTATTACAAATGGAAAAGTCTGTGGATTTTTTGAGATTTACTAATCAGACAGATGATGGAAGCAGGAAAGTATGGATTAACTATTACTACACATTAGTGGATACGGATTTTTTGCATAGAGATATTTTACATAGTATTTCCAGCAGACCATGGAACAATATCCAAGATTTAAAGAACATTCTGCCCATAGAAGTAGTGACCATTAGCTCCGACCCAAAGGAAATAAGAGAAAAGCTTCTGACTGGCTTTATTTTTATCCAAGTTGGAGAGAAAGACAGAAAAGGATTGTTAGTCCGTTCTGAATTTGTTCAGACCCGTGCGGTTTCTCTTCCAGAAGTAGAGTTTAGTGTTATTGGACCGAAAGAATCCTTTGTTGAAAATATAGATTCTAATATTAACCTTATAAGACGGCGGCTAAGTACTCCGATGTTGACCGCAGAGCAAAAAATGTTAGGCACGATATCGAGGACGAGAGTTGCAGTCATGTACTTGGATGGAATTGTTAACAGAGAAAATGTACAAACAGTCACGCAGAGATTGGATGAGGTGGAATTTGATCATATCAACGATAGCTCCTATATCACACAACTAATATCAGATAATGGCAACACAATTTTTCCGCTCCTTTTGGACACGGAGAGGCCAGACCGTATTGTATCCGCTTTGACCGAGGGAAAGGTCATTATATTGGTGGATGGCTCCCCGCACGGTCTTATCGGTCCTACCACACTTGTGGAATTCTTCTCTTCATTTGAAGATTATTATCTAAGTTACTGGCTTGCTTCTTTTTTCCGTCTAATCCGTCTTTTTGGAGTTGCCTTTTCTATCTTGGTAACGCCGGTCTATGTTGCGGTTCTCAGCTATCATTATGAACTGATTCCGAAAGATCTTTTAAGTACCCTGATCTCTTCAAGGCGTGAGGTTCCTTTGCCTCCTATATTAGAAGCGGTTTTTCTTGAATTGACCATCGAATTACTAAGGGAAGCAGGAGCAAGACTTCCTACAAAGGTAGGTCAGACAATCGGTATCGTGGGTGGGATTGTTATTGGGACCGCTTCGGTTGAAGCTGGTCTTACAAGTAATGTCCTGTTGATTATAGTTGCACTTGCAGCGCTCGCATCCTTTACGACACCAGTTTATAAAATGGGTAACACAATCAGACTATTACGGTTTCCATTCCTATTGTTTGCAGAATTATGGGGATTACTTGGGATTGTATTCTGCTTCTGTATTTTGGCTGCTCATCTGCTGCGGCTCACTTCTCTCGGCAGGCCCTACTTGGAACCAATTTATCCTCCTAGAGTGAAAGATATGAAGGATGCTTTGTTACGGCTTCCTTTTTCTATGCAGACAGAGAGGCCAGGTCAATTAAGAACGAATAAACCACAAAGAATGGCAAAAACCCGAACAAAACCTAAAAAGGACATTGACGAATAATCGTAAAATAAAGGAGGTATGACATTGCAAAAGATTCCAAAGCAATTCCAGATTTCGCCTTTTTTAGTGTTTTATTTAATTCATAGTACGCAGTTTGGGGTTGGGGCACTTGGCTATCAGCGGGTTATTGCAATGTCTGCCGGATATGATGCTTGGATAGGCATCATCCTTTTTGGTGGTTTCACTCATATCATCATCTATATGATTTATAAAATATGTGAAAAGAGCAATGGGGATTTAGCAAGTGCTCACCGAATGGCTTTTGGAAAATGGATTGGAAATCTACTTAACCTATTTTTTGTGATTTACTTTATTATGACGTCGGTAACGGTTCTGCGGACATATATCGAAGTGGTACAAGTGTGGCTATTTCCAGATTTAAGTACTTGGTTTTTTTCTTTGATATTCCTTTTACTTGTTTATTACATTATAACGGGTGGATTTAGAGTGATTACTGGCGTCGCCTTTTTGGGGGTAATGCTACCGGCGTACTTGTTCTTAACCATTTTACTTCCTTTGGAATACGCCAATTTTAGGAATTTGTTACCTATATTTGACCACTCTTTGAAAGATATTTTTCTTTCAGGGAGAGATATGACCTTAAGTATGCTTGGTTTTGAAACATTATTGATGTTTTACCCATTTATAAGTAAACCTCAGCAATCAAAGAAGTGGGCACACTTAGGGGTGTTTGTTACTTCGTCCATCTATTTAATCTTTGCACTAATCACGTTCGCTTATTTCAGTGAAGGGAAATTGCAAAAAAATATATGGGCAACTCTCTCCATCTGGAAAATCATTGAGTTGCCTTTTGTAGAACGGGTCGAATATATTGGGATTGCGAATTGGTGTTTAATAATTCTTCCGAACGTTTGTCTATTTCTATGGTGTGGCAGCCGGCTTGCCAAAAGAATGACAAATTTTAAACACAGGACCGCCTTGATTGGCATTTTAATAGTCGTTTTTATTATAATGAATCAATTTGAAGACAGGAAATTAATAAATGATTTAAATACTTATTTGGGACAAATCGGGTTCTACATGGGATATGTTTATATTCCGTTTTTATTTCTGGTCATAGCATTTGTCCATTGGAGAAGGGGGAAAAAAGAAAATGCTTCGTCCTGATATCATCTGGTTGTTTTCAATCTGTCTTATTCTTACAGGGTGCTTGGAAAAAGAAATTGTCGATGATATAAATATTGAATCAGTGGAAGGGTTTGATTTGATCGGAGAAAACGAAGTGATGGGAACATTCGTCGTCCCTGTGTACAAAGCCGATCAAACAATCGTCAATGAAACTTTTACTTCAATCTCGAAACTGAATAAGGATATATTAAGAAATGCGCAGAAGGAATCGTCCGCCCCTATAGTCAACGGAAGTTTAGAGTTAGTTTTGTTCAACAAAGCGATGGCAGAAAAAGGGGTGATCCACCTGGTTGATGGTTTACAACGTGATGCAAGTATCGGAACAGGTCTATACTTGGCAATTGTTGAAGGGGAGACCAGGGAAATCTTGAAGCAAAATCTTGGAACAAGGGGAATAGGAGACCATCTATTCAATTTACTTAAACATAATATTGACCGAAGGGATGTACCGAAAACCAATATGCATATTTTCCTATCAGACTTTTATCAAAAAGGAAAAGATCCCAATTTACCTATATTGATGAAAACAGAAGACAGTGCAGAAATTGTCGGTGTGGCCGTAATGAAAGAAGATAAATATGAAATGACCATCCCTAATGAAAGATTATTTTATTTTAAAACATTAGTGGACAAACATTCTGAGGGGACTCTCTCATTAAAAGTGGATGGGGAAGATGAATACATATCTGTAAAAAGCATTAAGTCAAAGAGAAAATTTAAAGTAAAATGGAATGGTGACACCCCCTCTATCAAAGTTATTATAAAAGTGGATGGGGTTGTAAGGGAGTATACTGGGAACAAAGTTACACCTAAGAAAATAGAAGAGTTTCAAAAATTAATAGAAGAAAAAATAATCAGTGAATCGGATTCCATGATTAAGGAGTTTAAAGAAAGAGGGGTCGACCCAATTGGTTTTGGGTATGAAGCGAAGTCGCGTAAAAGGGGCTTTGACTTTAAAAAATGGAAGAATGAGACCTATCCAACATTAAAAGTAGAAGTGGAGGCTGAAGTAAGAATTATCAGCACGGGAATTACCGAATAGGTCAGTTATGACAATGGAGTGAATACAATAGGATAACACCTAATAAGGGGGGCTGATAAATGCCTCAAAAGATTCTTTTGTATTGCGACCCTGGAATTGATGACTCTTTGGCCATTATTTATGCCTTATTGAACCCTGAAATTGAATTGGTCGGTATTGTAACAAGCTATGGAAATGTCGATCAAGAACAGGCAACGCAAAATGTCGCCTATCTTCTAGAACTAGGGGGCAAAAAGGACATTGTATTAATTGGTGGTGCGAAAACAGCATTATCTGGCGAGTTTACTCCCTATTATCCGGAAATTCATGGGGAAGAAGGTTTGGGACCTATTAAACCACCTTCCACCATAAAAGGGGAGCTTCTGAATTTTGATGCGGTTTTCAAACTGATTGAGAAATATGGAGAAGACTTGATAATAGTGGATGTCGGGAGGTCTACGTCTCTTGCTATTTCCTTTAATCTTGCTGGTGCCGAAACCATGAATACAGTTAAGGGGTTTTATTTAATGGGAGGAGCCTTTCTTACTCCTGGCAATGTAACGGCAGGGGCAGAGGCTAATTTCTATGGAGATCCTATCGCAGCAGGTATTGTGATGGATAAAGTAGAAAATGGTGTTCTTTATCCGTTGAATGTCACGAAGGATGCCATAATCACACCTGAGATGATAGATGATATAAGTTCAGAACAAAACAACCCTTACCAAAATCTCATCAAAGATATATTTGATTATTACTTCGAAGCTTACCAAAAGCTTATCCCTGGGATAGAAGGAAGTCCTTTGCATGATGTCATGACATTATTTGCAGTCACAACGCCGCAAGCTTTTAAGTACGTCGAAAAAGAAGTGAAAGTAGGATTGGATGAAGGTAATTTAAGGGGGGTTAGCATCGCTGACTTCCGTCCAAAACCAGAGGAAAAAGGTAACAAAGTGACCATTGCGCTTGAAGTGAATTCAATGAGTTTCGCTGAAAATTTCGTGAAGGTCATGTCCTCTCCTATGTCAAAAGGTGATTGATTGTCCAGTCCGGTGCACGAATGTGTGTGCTGGATCTTTTTTATATATTTTGCAACTATTCCTTTGGCGTTGCTTTTGATATGATGAAATGTAAGAGCAATAGTAAGGAGGGGTCGATTACATGTCATTTCACCAATGTCCAAACTGTCAAGAAGAAGTAAAATATAAAACCAAGTTAACCTCTGTCTTTTTCGGGTATCGCCCTATTAAGTGCGAAGGGTGCGAAACCGTTTATGAAGTAGATGAAAAATTCCGTTTCATCCTATCTCTTTATACAGTGCTAATACCGATTCTTATTGCTTATATGCTAAGTGCGATGATGGGGGTCTTACATACTAGATGGAGCCAAGTGTTTATCGTGCTAGTCTTTGGCTCAGCCGGTGTGTTTTATGCGGCAACCAAAGTGCGTTATAAGAAATCAAAACTACAGCCGATAGAGGAAAAAAAAGACGAAAAGGTTAAATAAAAAACGAGAAGGATTTCGACTCCTTCTCGTTTTTTATTTTTTACACCTTATCCAGTACCCAAATCAGGAAGGCAGCCACAATGACCAGTGAAATAGCATGAAGTACAAAAGATCCGACAAAATCTTTTAAGAGAATTAAATAGTGGAATTGACTTTTCTTATTGTTACGAACAATTCTTCTCGCTCTTGTATCCATCACTTCACTCCTAAACACATGAAGAAATTTGTAAGTATATTATACAAAATATTCTAAAAAATAATAAGTGATTAAGTAGAAATTTGTAAAAAAAACTAAATATATGTACACCAGTGTCATTTTACCACACTTGCGAAGTGAGGGTATTTATTTTATCGGAATAACAATGGAGAAGTTTAACATAAATTCTTATCATCACTTGTTGTAAAATAATTGAAAAAATGGTTGACGTTCTAACTTGTCTTAGTGTACTATCTAACTAGAACACTACAACAGAAAGGGGAGTTTTAATGAAAACCAGAGCTTTTAGAGGGTTGATGAGGAAAGAATGGCTTTTGTCAAAAAACACATTTATCTTCCTTACATGTTTCAAGCTGTTTATCTGGGCGGTTGTATTGGGTGGATGTTTGTTAACCAATAACTATGAATTTCTATTCATTGCGACGACTATGATTGTTGGTATTCATGTGATATATATCACCATGATGGTTGGGTCGGGGCTAAGCATAGAAGAAAAGTCGCAAATGTGGCTGCATAATCCACGTTCAATAAACATGATTTTGGGGAGTAAGATTCTGACAGGGATGATCCTTCAACTAATTAGTTTATTAGTGGCTTTTCTGTTATTGGGGATTACGGTGATTTTCTTTCGTAGTTCAATTGAACACTTCTTAACGGTAGGATCTATTATTCAAATGAGCGTCCAATTAACATTTAGTGGATTGGAACTCGCAATTTTCTACACGTTTTATTGGACGGTATATCATTCAATGGGGAAATTCTATTATCTGGCGAAGTTTAAAGTGGTTCTTTTTACATTATTTATCATTGCAAGCTTCACGTTGATTTTACTTATAGAAAAGCAGTTGTTGGCAGGGCTGCACTCGATTTTACCTGTTCCGATTGAAATGACCCAATTCATGAATGTCTATATAGAAGAAGATGGTCTTTCTATTCAGTCTGGTGCAGAAAAGATTTCATTGGCAGGCATCCTTATTTCCTCCATAAAAATTATGGTTCTTTATTTTCTATCAAGCTTGCTCCTAAATAAGGTGGTGGAAGTAAAATGACAGCAAAATACGATGCGGATAAACCGATATATCTGCAGATCATCGATCGGATTAGTAAAGAAATTGTTCGCGGTGAGCTTAAGCCCGGGGATAAACTTCCTTCCGTCCGGGAAATGGCAATCCAGTCAGGTGTAAATCCGAATACCATTCAAAGAACTTACAGTGAAATGGAGAGGATGGAAATCGTGGTAACCAAGAGGGGTCAAGGGACTTTTGTTACAGAGGATGAGGGGATGCTGCTGAGGTTGAAAAAAGGCATGGAAACCAGAGTCGTAGAAAGCTTTGTCCACAGCATGAGGGAGATCGGTGCTTCAGAGAAAGAGATACTTGAAAGTGTGGAAAGATTTTTGGAGAAGGGGGAGAATCGGAAATGATTGAATTCATACAGGTGAGTAAAAAATACGGCAAAGAAATTGCAGTGGAAAATGGGGATCTGTCCTTTGAAAAGGGAAAAATAATTGGATTGCTCGGTCCTAACGGAAGTGGAAAATCCACCAGTCTAAAAATGATTGCCGGTTTAGTCAGACCTGATAAAGGTAAGGTGACGGTGGATGGCGAGATAGCCAACCGCCAGATTGCAAGAAAGGTAGCTTATATGACAGAACTTGATGTGTTTTATGAGGCCTTATCGGTAGAAGATATGGTGAGGTTCTATTCATCCCAATTTGGAGATTTCGACAAGGAGAAAGCGGAAGAACTTTTGAAGTTCATGAAGCTGGACCCATCCAAAAAGATAAAAGCATTGTCCAAAGGAAATAGGGGACGGCTTAAGCTTGTGCTGGCACTGGCTAGAAAGGCTGACTATATTTTGTTAGATGAGCCGTTTTCAGGGTTGGATCCTATGGTGAGAGATTCAATTGTAAAGGGACTTTTGACCTTTTTGGATTTTGGTAAACAGACCATCATCATTGCCACTCATGAAATAGATGAAATCGAATCACTGCTAGATGAAGTGGTGTTAATAAAAAATGGAAACTTTATTGCTCATCAAAACGTAGAACAGATTAGGGAATCGGATGGGCTGTCGGTTAAAGACTGGATGATTGCAAATTTACAGGAATAGGAGGGGAGAAGGAATGGGCTATTACACGGGATTGTTATCAAAGGAATGGAAGATTTCACTGAAAAGCCAATGGCAGAATCATTTATTTATCTTGATCTTCTGGATAGTCGGGGTTGGTGTGTCGCTTAGTATCACCGAACCAAGTGTCGCGGTTGCCATCAGTCTGACCATCATAAGCATCCATATTTTTTATATGGGTACAGACATGGTAATGAACCTTGTAAGGGAGCAAAAATTAAGAATGTGGCTGTATAATCCGAATCCTGTTCGTTCTCTTATTTCTAGTAAATTAGTAATTTCGTTGATTAATTGCCTAATTTCTATATCTTTTGCGATTGTGTTTTATACCATATCCATCTTTATTAGTGGGGAACCTTTCCTTCAAGGAAACACCCTTATTGGTGCAATGTCCTTGATATGGTCCATACTGGGCGTGGGTGTATACCTATGTGTTTGGGCGGTCTACTTCTGGTCCCAATATGCATCAGCAAGAGGGAAACGTTATGAGGTGATAAGGGCAATCCAAAGTGGGTTTATAGCTTATATGGCTTTTCAAGTACACAAAGGGTTCATCCAAAGTACAGGGTTTGACAGTTTAAAGGAGATTGGTAGTTTTCCAGCTGTATCTGTTGGTACTAAAGTTACGGAATCCGCTGATGGATTTCAGGAAATATCAATGGGTGTCACAATGGCCGAATTTTCCTTTGGGTTAGTAGCAGTATTTTTACTTATAAGTATGTTATTGTTTTTTCTGACTGTCAGGAACGTGAAAAAAATAGAGATTTAAAGGAGCTGTAATGCATGAATGAAGTGGCAATAAAGCTTACAAATGTATGTAAAGATATTGGAAGTAAAGAAATCATCAAGGATGTTTCCTTTGAAGTGTATAAAGGAGAAGTGTTCGGTTTTCTTGGACCCAATGGCGCCGGGAAAACGACTACTATCCGAATGATGGTCGGATTGATGAATATTACTTCAGGGGATATTCACATCGACGGAGCAAGCATCAAGACTGACTTTGAGAAGGCGGTCCGCCAAGTCGGGGCAATCGTCGAGAATCCGGAAATGTATAAGTTTTTGACGGGATATCAGAACTTGAAACAATATGCCAGAATGATGCCTGGGATAACACCGGAACGACTAGATGAAGTAATAGAATTGGTCGGATTAACCGGAAGGATCCGTGAGAAGGTGAAAACTTATTCTTTGGGGATGAGGCAGCGTTTAGGAATAGCGCAGGCCTTATTACATAAACCGAAAGTGTTAATTCTTGACGAGCCAACGAACGGGTTGGATCCTGCGGGTATTCGTGAGATTCGAGATTATTTGCGCAGTCTTGCCAGGGAAGAAGGAATGGCTATTGTTGTTTCAAGTCATCTTTTATCCGAAATGGAACTGATGTGTGATAGAGTCGGTATCATCCAAAAGGGTGAACTGATTGATATACAAAGTATAAGAGACTTTATAAACGACGGCGGAAAAACACTGTATCAGCTGGAATGTGAGCCGGTGGAAGAGGTGATGGCATTGATGGGTGAAATGGAGATGCCTCATAATCTTGCAGAAGGCAAACTGCAGGCGGAGATGGATCGTGAAGCTGTTCCTATGTTTATTAAAAGCTTGGTAGAACGTGAAATTGCTGTCTTTGAAGTGAAAGAAGTAACGAAAACCCTAGAAGATAAATTCTTAGAAAAAACGTCACAGGAGCGAGGTGTCTAACAATGAAAAATTTAATTCAAAATGAACTGATTAAATGGTTTAGAAGGCCAAGCTTTTATGTGATGAGTGCCATATTAGTATTGTTGTCCGCAGTTGGAGTCGTTTTTACCATCATGATGGGGTCCATGCTTGATGATGCGAGAAGTGAAGGCGGTGCCAACGGCCAAGAGCTTAGCTGGGAAGAATCTATCGAACAAGAGAATCAGTTTCTGGAAATGTCAATCGAAGAGTCAGAGGAAGGGGATAGACGCAATCTAGAGCGACAGTTGGCAATAAATGAGCACCGTTTGGAAAATGATATGGAACCGGTAACTGGGAATACAGTTTGGACATACATGGATGAGAACCTCGGGTTGACGAGTCTAGTGACCCTTTTTGTTGTCATTATTGCCGGTGGCATGATCGCGAGTGAATTTACTTGGGGGACCATCAAACTCTTAATGATCAGACCGATAAGCAGAAGTAAGATTCTGCTGGCAAAATACATCAGTGTGCTAGTGTTCATGGTCATTTTTTATACCATTCTTTTTGTAAGTACATTTGTAACGGGTGCTATTGCTTTTGGTTTTGATAGTACACCATCCCTGTTGTATGCTGGAGGTGAAGTGTTGGAGGTTCATCCGTTCTTATACCTAATCTTGAAACTGGCATTAAGCAGCTTAGGAGTAATCATGTTCGCTACCATCGCCTTCATGATATCCAGTGTATTTAGGAATAACTCGCTTGCAATCGGGATTTCGCTATTTCTTTTATTTACTGGGACTCAAATAACATCGCTAATAAGCATGAAGTTTGAATGGGCCAAGTACTCTCCTTTTGCCAACATTCATTTTGAAGCATTGCTTGAAGGAGTTCCCGTTGTATCAGGTGTTAGTTTCGGATTTTCAGCCGTTATGTTTCTAATTTATTTTGTGTTGTTGCACGTGGTGAGTTTCTTGACATTTGTGAAGCGGGATATTGCGGCATAATTTTTTTAGCGGAATGAAATGGTTTGACATGAAATAGAGAACAGTTATAATGCTGTATTTCACCTATAGATGTGGTATTAAAACTATAAGCCCCTTTGCCTGTAATTTCGACCTATCCTTTATACAAGTAGGTGATGTTGATGGAACTGGTGAACATATCGTATATGAAAAAAGGGCAGATACAAGGGTTTTTTGATAAGTTTCCGCACTCTAAGGTGCTTTTCTCTCCCATCCGGAAGTATTATTTTGTCTCCTATGTGTATTGGGATGAACGTGATCCGGTAGTCTCAGAAGACGATTTGGAGAAAATGGAAATGCTTTTTAACAGTTATATGGGGAGAGAGGCATTTTATCGAAGAAGGAAAGGAGCGGATACTGGAGTGGGAGGTGCCTGAGATTTAGGGCGCCTTTTTTTTTGATAAATTCGCTTAATCAATATAGGCCAACACCTCCGCCTAAAAATGCCCAATAACTTTCAGCTGCAAAGGAGATGACCTATAGATCAAGATGGTTTAATGATCATCAAGATAAAGATGAGAAACCCCAGAATGCAGGCTAACCAATAGAGATTACCGACTTTGTGGAGAGCGGCGTCCTGCTGGGTCGGCAGTTGGGTAGAAGCTCTGTTTTCAGGGTGCAGCAACCAACGTTGAAGTTCACTAAGGGTGGGCGAGATAAATCCAATCACAATGACTTGGATGGAGAGATAAATAACAAGGGAACCAAAAAGCCAAACTTGGAGAATAGAACCATAGTTGCCAAAGAGAACAAGCAGTATCCCTGTTATCACAGCAAGTGTTCCGCCAATCTTCGGAAAGTAGTCGAGTTTGTGTTGTAAAAGGACGTTGTGTCGAAGGTCTGAGATGGTTTGATGTTTTCTAAGAAGTACATTTCCAAAAAATGTGGGACCAATTCCGATAACGGCAACTAAGACATGAATCAGTACAAGCCATTTCATAGGCATCCCCCCGTATAATTAATATTACAATATATGAGAGGGATGCGGGATTCATGTTCTTAATGCCGATTTCCCCTACATTTCTTGAGGTGCCTGGATACCTAATAAGCGCAGTGACTCTTTTATGACAATTGAAGTAGCGGATACCAACGCAAGTCTAGCATCTTTTTCAGCGTCTTCTTCAAGGAACTTAACATGGCCATACCAACTGTTAAATGCTTGGCACACATCTATAATATGCTTGGCAACCAATGAGGGATCGTAGCCAATATTTGCCTTTGCAACAATTTCGGGAAACTCTTGAAGAAGCTTAGTCACTTCCCAAGAATAACTATCTCCTATACCATTTTTAATTTCATGAGGAGTCCAGTTGCCCTTTTTTAAAATCGAGTTAGCTCGTGCATACGTGTATTGAACATATGGTCCCGTTTCTCCTTCAAACTTCAACATATCTTCCAGTGAAAATTCCACTGAGTTCACACGGTAATTTTTTAAATCATGGAAAATGACGGCTCCGACACCAACCTGGCGGGCAACTTCACCCTTATCATGAAGATTGGGGTTTTTGGTTTCTATATTTTTCTCTGCTAGTTGAATCGCTTCCTGCAACACTTCCTCTAATAAAACGATCTTGCCTTTCCGGGTCGACATTTTCTTGCCATCTTTCAAAAGGAGACCGAATGAAATGTGATGCATTTCTGTTGCCCAATCAAAGCCTGCTTTTTTCAGTACTTCCTTCACTTGTTGAAAATGGATGGATTGCTCCTGTCCCACTACATATAGTGATTTTGAGAATTGATAAGCCTCTTTTCTATAAACTGCTGCTGCAAGGTCCCGAGTTGCATAAAGGGTAGCGCCATCCGATTTTTTTATCAAACAAGGAGGAAGCGAAGGGTCATCAAGTTCCACTACTTGAGCACCATCCGATTCCTTTAACAATTCTTGTTTTTCCAGCATTTTTACGACGGAATCCATCTTATCGTTATAAAATGCCTCTCCGTGATAAGAATCAAATGTGACGCCAAGAAGCTCGTATATTTTATTAAATTCTTTTAAGGATTCTTCCCTGAACCATTTCCATAAGGATACTGCTTGTTCATTTCCTTCTTCGAGTTGCTTGAACCATCTGCGTCCTTCATCATTCAGACGGGTTTGAACTGCTGCTTCTTCATGAAATTTGACATAAAGTTTTAACAGTTCTGGAATGGGATTTAGACGGATTTTTTCTTCTTCTCCCCATTTTAAATAGGCGGCAATCAACTTGCCGAATTGTGTGCCCCAATCTCCTAGATAATTTATTCGTACTGTCTCATACCCGCATTTTTCCAATATGTTGGCAGTGGCACTTCCAATCACCGTGGATCGAAGATGTCCCATTGAAAAAGGTTTGGCGATATTTGGAGAAGACAGATCCAGAACAATCGTTTCTTTATTCCCAATGTTCTGCGTGCCATATTGTGCTTTTTCTTGCAGGATTTTTTGAACGACCATTTGTTGGATAAGATCCTTTTTGAAAAAAATATTAACATAAGGACCGACAGCCTCTGTTTTTTCAATCAGGGAACTACTTAGTTTTGTTGCAATGTCAGCTGCTAGAAGGGGAGGGGCGGTTCTTTTAATTTTAGCTAATTCGAAACACGGGAAAGCCAGGTCGCCGTGTTGGGCATGCTTCGGCTTTTCTAGAAGATTGGTTATCTTAATTAATTGGATATCAGGTATAACATTATGAAGTGTTTCTGCTGCAAGATCAGTCAGTTTCAATTAAATCGTCTCCTTTGAAAAAAAATAAAAAAGCCCGCCTCTTCAAATATTTGAAGAGACGAGCTTGGTTTCATTTGCCCGCGGTACCACTCTAATTGCTTTTCCATTGTAAAATAGAAAAGCCACTTATCATCGGTATAGGTGATGTGCCCGTTTCATTTCAAAAGTGCGCTTCGTTCCATAGACTTCCATCAGGCTTGCACCGTCCCTGATTCGCTTTGGTTTGCCATCTATAGACTACTCTCTTTTTCATCAATGAATTTTTATAAAAGTTTGATGTAATTATACTCAATTTTAGGAATGATGCAACTGCTTTTTAGTATGAAGGTTAATTGATTTAGGAAGTTGTTTTTCAAGATGCGGAGGAATAAAGACATTTAACATTTCATCAAGCTCTTGACTTAGCCTAACGGTTTCAACAGATGTTAGTCCGGTTTTAATGGCAGTCTTCATCATTTGGTCACGCTTTTTCTCTACGACAAGTTCTACGAGTCTCATCTTTATCACTCCCTCTTCACAATTTCCTATATTATAGACGAAAAAACTTTGTAAGAAAATAGGTTATGTGTAAAAAGTAGGTATTATCGTGAAAAACCTGTGACTTGTTTTGTCGAAGAGGAGGAATTGTCCAATTATCATAGAATAGTATAAGCAAAGGTTGAAGTTGATGTTGAAGCATGCTTTATTGCTTTGTCTCATATCTATAAACAAAATGAACCTATAGGAGGAGTGCATCATGAATCAGAAGGTAGAAGCCGTGGAGAAGATGAATGTCTATGCTAAAGAGTTGGTGAAAATGATCGTAAAAGACGGGAATTCACTCCAAGATGAAAAGCTTCGTATCGCTTTTGAAAATGTTGTGCGAGCGATGGTAGATATGACAAACATCCAATTGGACAAAGAAAAAGATGTAAATGACACGTTAAAGACTACGTTAAGCCGAATGAAAATCGCTCATAATTGCATAAATCCAAACTCCGTTCATTCTGCTCATAATGGAAACAAATCCACTACCATCTCATAGTTCTAATCTGGGGAGTTGATGGACTCCCTTTCGCTTTTTATCACACCTTGATTTTCAATGAATTTTTCGATAATTCTATTTAGCACGCTGGAATGTTTAGTAGGTAGTTGATGTCTGGCCCCACCGATATAGATGACGTTGGTGTTGCGATGGAGTGTCATAAATTTATACTGATAATGATGAATATAATAATCCTTTTGACCATATATGAGTAAAATAGGACATGTAATAGTTTGAAGGTTATTTGTACAATTGTAGGAAAGCCCTTCTACATACATTTGATAAAGTACGTTTGCATCTGTACGCAAGAAATAGTTGGACATTTCCTTTTCGAATTCTTTGGAAAAGGCATGCGCTTTTGCAATTACATTTGCTAGCAGATGTATCATGTTCATTTTAGATCCGATTATACCCAGAAGAAACTCGCTTTTTAACAAGAACGAATCTACCTCAGAAAACGCTCCGATTAATAATAGCCCCTCTACTAATTCAGGGTATTTTATTGCAGTTTCCATCGCAATGGAGCCTCCGTTTGAATAGCCACATATGAACACCTTCTCTATATTTAACTGTTGACATACATCGTATAGGTCATTAGCTAAAAGTGAGAACTTTATGGGTGCATTTCCTTTGTCACTTTTCCCATTTCCTCTCAAGTCTACATAGAGTAGGCGAAAATCTGTGGACAAGGGGAGTTGCTGTTTGAACGTAACATGACCCATTCCAGGTGGATGGATAAATAATATGGTAATAGGTCCTTTACCAATTAAACGGTAAAAAATCTTTGTATTATCTCTTGTATAAACATACCCCAAATCCTCACCCTCCTTGGACTTCCTCTTTGGTGAAAAATAGCAATATTGCCCGCACCAGAAAACCAACAGCCAGTCCCGGAATAACAAATAACATGGGCATCCACACAGGACCTACAATCAAGCCAAATAGTTTTATTCTTCCTGATAACATGAGACCTACAGTAACAAAATAAGCACAGCTTACGAAAGGAAGAAAGGAATAGGGAGATTTACCGCCACCTGAATCTTTAAAAGCATCCCACATCGCAAAAAAATACAAACAAGGATAGAACATGAGCCATAAATAATTCGCTTCTGTTATTGCCCTGTCAATTTCTCCATTAAAGCTATACATAATAATGGAATTGAAATTGGCTTGGACATTAATTAAGAACTCCAAGAAGATGAAGGTCAATCCTTTAATATATCTCTTGTTGAGTAATTGGCCAAATCCAGGAAGCGCAATGCTCCATAGCAATCGTTCAAGGGGATTGTTCATATAAGGACCCTGTATAAGTATGTATGTCCATATGTTGATAGGTCTTTTCTTGCATATAGATTCCTCCAGCCATTACTCTCTCCTTAGCTTGACCTATCACTTCTGAATTATGTTCATTCTAAGCATATTTCCATATGTAAAAAAACGCAGGGAGTTTGCATCCTGCGTTTTTTTGTATAGGTTTAATATATATAAGCCGCTCCGATGATGATAAGAAGAATAAATAAGATGATGAAAAGTGTGAAGCCTGCTCCACAACCCGAGTCCTTGCCCATTTATACATCTCTCCTTTTGACGTTGATACCATACCTTATGATATAAACACCCAAAGTGTATAGGCGAATGTCCCGTATGTCTGATAAAAGCCTCTTTTTGGTTATAGGACAATTCCCCAAAATCATACAAGTAAATAGAGCCTTTTTGATTGGTTAGAGGAGGGTGAGAGAAGATGTTCTGTCGTTCAAATCAATTGTTAATCCCATTGCCTAAACCGAAAAATCCAGATCCCAATGGGGCAGCGGCTGTTCAAGAACTTCTTGGCGGGAAGTTTGGTGAAATGTCCACACTCAATAACTATTTGTTTCAATCCTTTAATTTTCGCAATAAAAAGAAGTTGAAACCATTTTTCGACTTGGTGGCAAGCATTACAGCAGAAGAACTGGGTCATGTGGAGCTGGTAACCACGACGATAAACCTGATGCTTGAAGGTGTTACATATCCTGCTCCACCGGATGCAACGCCGTTAAGAGACACGAAAGATTTCCGCAACACGTATCACTATATTGCGAATGCTCAAACGGCATTACCCGGTGACTCCATGGGCAGGGCGTGGACAGGTGATAATGTCTTTAACAGTGGCAATTTAGTGTTGGATTTGCTGCATAACTTTTTTCTGGAGTGTGGGGCAAGAACCCATAAGATGAGGGTTTATCAGATGACAGACAACCCGGTGGCCAGGGAAATGATTGGCTATCTCCTTGTTCGGGGAGGGGTGCATGTTATCGCATATGCAAAAGCCTTGGAAATTGCAACTGGGGTGGACATTACCAAGCTCGTTCCTATCCCAAGCTTGGAGAACAAAGCGTTTGAAACAACAAGGAAATTTGAAGCAGAAGGGGTGCATAGAAAACTTTATACTTTCAGTCCGAGTGATTATAAAGATGTAGCCATGATCTGGAAAGGAAGTCATCCAGAAGACGGAGGAAGGCTTGAGGTTATACAAGGATCTCCACCTGGTGCACCAATGCCGGACCTGCAAAGCGTTCCAGAAGAATTCGCACCGGGAATCTCCCAACAAGATTTCATGGAAATCGCCAAAAGACTCCAAAGATCTGCCGGGATATAACAAAATAAATAAGTAAAAACCAAGTTGATTGTAGTGGAAGGCGCGCAGACTCCTGTGGGAGGAGGGACTAGTGAGACCCCGCAACGAAGTGAGGAGGCTCACGGACCGCCCACTGGAAAGCGAAGCGCCTGTAACGAAAATCAACAGTTAAAAAGATAACCATACACAAAGCATTCCTAAATTTGAGCTTGTAGAGACTTTTGTCCTACAAGCTTTTTGTCGTTTTAAAGCTAAATACGAAGAAAAATTTATATTATTGTTGAAAAATTCGTGCTACTATACAACTATACATAGAAAAGTGAACGAAGAGGAGAATAGAACAATTATGAAAAAGAAAGTAATAGCAGGTGCTCTTGTAACTTCCATCATGTTTTCTGGACAAGCTTACGCTTCAGATTATGTCGTAAAATCGGGTGACTCTTTATGGAAGATAGCTAATAGCAATCAGGTTTCCGTCAATAATATCAAGTCATGGAATAACCTAAGTAGCGACCTTATTTTTCCTGGTCAAAAAATAGTGATTAAAGCTAGCGGATCCTCCACTGCCCAACCAGCGCCATCACCGGCACCAAGCCAACCTACATCTATTACTTATACGATAAAATCCGGAGATTCTTTGTCTGTCATTGCAAGGGCACATCAAACGACCCTAGACAATCTACTAAAGCTAAATCCCTCCATTAAAGACGTTAACAGAATTTATGTAGGACAAAAAGTAAATGTAACTGCACCAAGTAATTCAACACCGAGCCAGCCTGTCGCTCCTACTCCTAGTCCAACCAAGCCGGAGCAGCCTAAAGCTAATACATACATAATTAAAAGTGGGGACAACCTTTCCTCAGTTGCAAGTAGACATGGTGTAACCCTAAATGCCCTGCTGATTGCCAATCCGTCGATTAAAGATGCAAACCGCATTTCTATCGGCCAAGTGATCAATATCCCTGGAAGTGCATCTAGCAGTCCAAGTACTGACTTATCTTGGGAAGCAAAAGCAGATGCAATCATTGAAACAGGAAAAAAATATCTGGGTGCGAAATATTTGTATGGTGCCTCCACCAACAGAACCGATGCATTTGACTGTTCTTCCTATACGGTTAAAGTCTTTTCTGAAAACGGCATCAACCTGCCGAGAACTTCCGCGCAACAAGCGAATGTTGGCAAGGAGATATCATTGAGTGAAATTCGTAAAGGGGACTTGGTATTTTTTGATACAGATGGAGACGGTATCATTAACCATGTTTCAATTGTAACGGATTCTAACACGCTCCTACATGCTGCAACAAACACAGGCGTTGCTTTCACTTCTTATAATACCTATTGGAAACCTAGGGCGGTAAAAGCTGTTCGAGTTTTATAAGATAAATATGTTTTACAAGAAAAAAGAGATGGCTCGGATGCATCTCTTTTTTTCGTGGCCTTTTTTCTTCTCCTCCTCAAGACTTAGTATCATTCAGTATAAAGCTGGAAATGACTGTAGGTAAAAGAATGAAAGAAAACCATTCTGCAGTATGTTATCGAAAATAGCGCAAAAATCTATACTAAGAGTGAGAACAAAACAAAGGAATGATGGAGGATGAAAACAATGTTAACATTATTATTCGGAAGAAAAAACGAGGACTTGGCAAAAAGGCACGAAGCGTCGATGGATGAAAAAAGATTAGAAATATACCTGAAAAGTGATATTGTTCGAAGATTCTAAAGGGAGCTGCTGTAAATCGGTGGCTTCTTTTTTTATGGAGAAAAATGCCCGGTTAATACATTCATTTTTCTGAAAACTATTCATCTTAAATGGTATAATAGTGGAAATGGGAGACAAAAGATACATAAAAAGGGTGAAAAATGATTTGAATGAAGAGCATCTTGAAATCCAAGAAATAATAGCAGGTAACAAAGATACATACCATCAGATAATAGATCGCTATAAAGACAAGCTGTTTGCCATTGCCTATCATATGTCTGCTACCGAAGAAGAAGCAGAAAAATTGATAGAACAGGGCTTTATAATGGTTTATCAAAACCTTTTATATTACGATGATTCCTTCTTTTTTTCTGATTGGCTTTACGAACAATTCATTCCAATACTTGGGGTGAAAAAAGAACAAGCGCAACAGGCCAAACTGCCTTTCCACAATCCGCATTATATTGAAATGGAAGAAGCAATGCATTCCTTGGCATACGAAGCAAAATTTCAATTTGTACTGATTAACTTGTTGGATTTAACACCTGATAAACTATCCATGTTGATTGGTACAGACAAGGAACAATTAGAAAAGAATTATTCCCACTCCTTAAAACATATTCGTCGCTCCACTTCAACAAATGATTTCCGACATGGAGGGGAGGATTGCCCAAGTGTAGAAGAGCTTTTCCTCCATTTTGATGGAACGTCAAGCTGTGAACAGGAACAAAGGTTTCATGATCATTTAGAGTTTTGTCCTGGATGCAGAGAAATATTACAGTCGCTAAAGCAGGAAGAATCAACAATGAAGAAAGTGTTGGAATACCCGAAACTGGATGAATCATTTAACGATCAAGTATTGAATAAAATTATCCCCTTTGTTCCTGAAAAACCAAAGCACCGCACATGGAAATACCAACTAAGTGTTTTAGGTGTACTTGCTGGGATCTTTTTATTCAGTGTGTTTATTATACCAGCTATTAAGCCGCTAGCTTCCATAGTTTCCAGTTATATGGAACACGGAACCATTTATAATGTTTGGACAGAAGGTACATACGCAGTAACTGATAAAGAAATCACTTTAGAAGTCACAAAAGTGGAAATCGATTCTCTTTATATGGCTGTTTACTATGAGATTAGCAGAGAAGGAGAAGAAGCATCAGAGACATTTCCTTTTGAAGATGTTGATTTTTATAGCTACAATCCCTTTCAATTTGTGGATGAATACGGTAAACAGTATCCCATTGAGGCGACGGTTCCTGAACATATTCGTATTGCTAGAAGAGTAGACGATGGAGAGAGAAAAGAAAGACCATATTATCTTATTAAGATGCCAGAAGAGTTACCTGACGAGTTCAGCTTGAAAATAAACTTTTCCAAGCTACAAGGGCAATATGGCAAGTGGAACCTTGAAATTCCGATCAGGTATGACAAAGTGGTAGACACTGCTGTGACTGTGGCATTGGATAAAGAAATGAACATTGCCGGTAAAATCGACGTGGAGTTAATTGATGCTACCTATAGTAAAAACGGAAGCAGATTAAGGTATAATGTCAACCACACTAAAGAAGAGGAAGAAAGATTAATAGAGCTTCTGAAAAAACATGATCAGGAATATAGGATGCAGGAAATTATTCAAGGGCGTCATGTCGGAGTCCATGTAACAACGGAAGATGAAGAGTTTGTATTACCAAACATCTTTATGTCTGACATGATGAACATGGAACAAAATGAACAGGTGGAAACATATTATTCGCATTATTATATGGATATTCAGCACCATCAACTTCAGGGAAAGCTTGAAAATCCGATGGATGAACTTTATTTGCAAATAATGGGGGTTTCTTACCAGGAGCCGGCATTCTTTTCTATGGAAGTTCCACTTAAAGAGACAGATACTACGGCTTTGGAAGGTACTATCAATAGTTATAAATTATTGGATTACACAATTACCCCTGTCAAAGACGGATTAGGGGAAATTTATAAGTATACTTTAATTATTAATGGAGAAAATCAAGAAAGCGGAATGAACGGGGACATTGCTTGGAATCTTTCCGATGAATCTGGTAATTACATCCCGACAGGAGGCTGGTATCATCACGAAGATATGCAAAAAGAAGGTCCAAAAAGATTGCTTCATGTTGAGGTTACTCCAAATGAAGATCTAGGTGAATTTCCCGAGACATTGGTGATAAAAGCGGACTATATCTATACGCATTACAATGATTTAGATGGCCAAAAGTTCCCTCTGTTTAACGAAGAGGAGAACAACGAGAGTGAGTCAGACTGATGGATGAAAAGAGCTATGTTGAAAAAGTGCTGGCTGGTGATTTGCAAGCTTTTGAATCAATAATTGATAAATATAAGAACAGCGTTTATAGAATGGCGTGTTGGTTATCGGGTAGGGAGGAGCTTGCAGAAAAGCTTACAAACGACTTTTTTGTAATGTTGTATGAACATCTATCAAACTACCAAGATAATGAACTGTTCTCATTTTGGTTGTATCAAGAGTTATTTTTCTTTTTGAAAGAGTTGCCGGAATCCGGGAATGAAGAAGGCTTTGTATTTAGGAGCCTATATAACCATTCACATCATATACAAATGCAGGAGGATGTTCTATCTTTATCAAAGGAAACGAGGATACCTCTATTGACATCCTATTTGCTTATAGATTTGAATGAGACCCAAAAAGCGGTTATTTCTGATAATAGTTTTGAAGAATATCACGCGTATCTTTTGGAAGCAAAAAAAAGGATTCGGCAGAGCTTCATTGTTCAAAGTGTGAACAATACAGAAGCGTGTTTGAGAGTAGAAGAACTAATTGACTATCATGGCGAAAAACTTGAGACCCCTGAAAAGATTCGCATGGGCGACCACCTTGAATTTTGTCCGGATTGTAGAGATTTGCTTCAATTATTAGAGAGGGAAGAGGGCATATTGCAGCATGTGCTTTTAGCTCCGTCATTGAATGGGAATTTTAAAGTAAGGGTCCTAGAACAATTGACACCATATAAAGTCAAGAAGCCGAAACAACGGACGATGGCCTATCAATTCGGGGTTATTGGCGTGATGATTGCTGTCATTGTCGGTGGGATTGTTGTTGTTCCAACTGTACTCCCTTGGGCGAAAATGGCAAGTAACTATCTAATCCATGGCAGTTTTTATAATGTATGGGCAGAAGGAACGTATACGGCAAAAGACAATGATATTACGCTTGAAATAACGGGCCTAGATGTAGATCGCTTGCATATGGTGGTTCACTATGATGTATCAAGTAAAGAAATGGGTGTTGGGGCTGGTGGAGTTGACAGGTTTACCGTTTATGCCAAAGATGAAAATGGTAAAACACATGCGATGGAGGCTGCTTCCGCAAAAGATAATCTTATGGAAAATAATAAAGATTTTGAGGATAGTGAAGAAGGCGCAAGTTTTTATGTAAGAGCTCTTAATGAAGATGCCCTGCCGGACAAATTCACCCTTTTCTTCCAATTTCATATGTTGAACAGCAGAGGGGGGGATTGGAAGGTCGAGATTCCGATAGAATATGATAAAGCAATGGAAGAAGTAGAAGTAGTTGAATTAAATGAAATATTAGTCATAGAGGATAAAATTGAAGTGGAAATTCTCAACTTGGAAAAGGGGAAATACGGAAGCAGGCTGAACTATGATGTGAGGCTAAAGGAAGAGGAAATGGAGAGAATTGAAACTAACTTAAAACGGACAAATCAGAAATTCGACCAGCATTATTTCATGAGTTATCACGATGTGTTTGCCTCCGTGCAGCTTGTCAATAATGAAGAGGATTACCTTGTTCCAATTGGTTACCCATCTTCCAATAATGTTGGCCCCCTCTATCAGATTGATTTTTCAAATCTATATGCTGATCAGGACTTCATGGAACCAAAAGGGATTGCTACAGCGGATGAAGCGCTATTTGCAGAGATTAAAGCAATCTTTTATTATGAGCCAGGCTTTTACTCTCTTACCATCCCTTTAGAAGAAACAGCAAAGCAACCGCTGGATATTGATTTGGATGGATACACATTGGACGAGCTTTCTGTAAAAAGACAAGAAGGGGAACCCACCAACGTGGTTTTATCAGGAAAACGAACACAGGATTATAAAGTGCGTACGTTCCATTGGGAGTTTTTTGATGAAAACGGGCAACGATTGAATGTGTATAACACGCCTGACTTTGATTGGTATGATCGTCAAAGTGTGAATAGTGAATTTGAATTGATTAATGTAGAGGTAGATTCAGATGAGACGCAACTGATGATACAAGCCACTCAAATCTCCAATGATTACATTTTTGATCCAAAAGAACATAGAATTCCACTAGATTAGCTTAATTAATGATAGAGTTCTCGTCTGCATGTGCCACTTGCATTATTTTCTTGGTATAATAAGAAAAAGATGAAGAGGACGATGAAGGAGTATTTATATGAATGAAAAAGCGATTCAAACATTCCGGGATTGTATTCCGTTATTCCAAGTGCTGGCAGATGAAGCAAGGCAAGACATCATCTTGCTCTTGGCAGAAAAAGAATCATTGACAGTAACGGAGATTGCAGAAGCATCTAGACTTTCAAGGCCGGCCATTTCCCACCACCTGAAAATATTACGTGATAATAAACTGGTGAAAATTGAGCAAAAAGGGACACAACGAATTTATTCTCTGAGTTTGGAACCTTCTGTTGCCATGCTTAAGGACTTGATTGGAATAGTGGAGAGTGAGTGTTTATAGTTTAGCGGAAGCAGCCATCAGAGTATGGCTGTTTTTTCGTTACAACACAAATTGTAAACGGTATAATAAAAGTAATCATAGAAGGAAAGGCGTGTTATTTGATGGAGATGAATCTTAAAGGTAAAACGGCTCTTGTTTTGGCTTCTAGCCAAGGTCTTGGAAAGGCAATTGCCTCTGCTCTCATTGATGAAGGAGTAAATGTGGTTCTTGCCAGCAGAAATGAAGAAAAGTTAGTTTTTGTGCAGCGTGAACTAATGGATAAAGAAGGTGGCAAGGCTTCCTATATACAAACGGATATTACAGAGCCTTCTCAAATTAAACGTGCCGTTCAATATGCGGTAGATACATATGGTTCACTTGATATTTTAATCAACAACGCCGGGGGTCCCCCTGCCGGTTCATTTGAACAGATTACAGATGAACAATGGCAGCAGGCTTTTGAATTGAATCTATTAAGCTATATCAGAACGATACGGGAAGCACTTCCCCACCTCAAGAAAAATGGAGGGAAAATTATCAATATCGCATCCTCATCCATCAAGGAACCTATTCCAGGACTACTGCTATCCAATACCTTCCGAACTGGAATCGTTGGGCTGACCAAGACGCTTGCTAGTGAGCTTGCAGGTGATAATATATTGATTAATACTGTCGCACCTGGAAGAATTGCCACAGACAGAGTGGCATTTTTGGATGAAGTGAATGCAGAGAAACTAGGCATCACAAAATCAGAAATGGAAGAGAAGGTAAAGGTTGGCATACCGCTTGGTCGTTACGGTGAGCCGGAGGAATTTGCAAAAGTGGTGACATTTCTGGTGTCCGATGCTAACAGCTATATGACGGGGAGTTCGTTTCTAGTGGATGGGGGCATGGTCAAATCTATTTAAAGTAAGGTTGGTTGCTAGAGTGGAGAGAAGGGAAGCTAGGGAGTTATGAAAAATTTATTATTATTAATACTTGGGGGCTTTGCGATAGGAATTATCCTGGGAGTGTTGAATGTTCAATTCAACTTCTGGATTTTTGTTGTTCTCCTTGTTTTAGCATTTATCGCTTTATCCTACAGGGATGTTAAATATATGTTTTTGTCACGGGATGTAGAGAAGATAGAGAAATATTTAGAAAAAAAGCGTCATGAGCCGTACTATGGGTTTGTGCTGGAGTTGGCGAATGGGAATCTGACTGGTGCCAAGAAAGAATTGGATGAGCTTGAACGTAAATGGAAAGGAAAAAAGACGGCAGTTTTTTGGGCTCAGTATTATTTAAGAGTCGGCAATTATACAAAAGCGAAAGAGCAAGTTGTAAAAGTCGACCAGGCTGAGATTAAGACATATATCACGGCTGGAATTGCAGTGGCACTAAAAGATTACAAGAAGGCGGAAGAGCTTAAAGGCGAAATGAGAAAAGAATGGATGAAGTTTGCCATTGATACCGAGCTTGCTCTAAGCCAAAAAAACTACACCCTTGCAAAGGAAAGAAAAGAACAGGCACTCGCTTCTACAAAAGGCTTGCAATACTATATGATGTCTAGGGAATATCAAGACATATAAGAAGAAACCCCTTGACAGGATGGCATGGTCAAATTTACACTTGAATCAGACACTAGTTATTAGAAAATTTTTAGTATTGAGGTAAATGCATATGGTACTAGCGATAGATCAACGAATTGGCAAGTATGCAATACTTCTTGCGATGAACGGCGACCAGGAGGAACTCCCAGTGGCAACACCGTCACAGTGGAAAAGCTGCTTGGGAAAAGTCGGTTCCATGGATTCACAAAAAGTCGTAGCGGCTATTGAAACTGCCGCTAAAAGAGAAGGTATCATTAAATCGGACGGTTACCGGGAAACACACGCACTGTATCATGCCATCATGGATGCTCTTAGTGGAGTGACACGCGGTCAAGTGCAGCTTGGTTCTGTTATGAGGACCGTAGGATTACGTTTTGCCGTTGTAAGGGGAAATCCTTATGAGGATCTAGAGGAAGGCGACTGGATTGCAGTTGCGCTTTATGGGACGATTGGCGCTCCAGTCAGGGGATCGGAGCATGAAACAATCGGTCTTGGAATAAATCACATTTAAATATTTTTGCCCATAGTTGCTGATAAATAGGGGGCTGTACTTTGAACATGTTACATGGTCGAAGTATGGCCTCTTTTTGTGTGGAAAAGGGGGACGTTGAGTTTGAGGAAACAGCGGGAGAAGGGGAGAGTTGCAATGATTACATTAAACGGAGAATCGTTGACGCTTGAAAAACTAAATAGTATTTTGTTTGAAGGCGATCGGGTGGAAGCGTGCAAGGATGCTATGGTAAAGGTAGTGGCCAGTCGGGCTGCAGTGGAGAATATCGTGCATGAAGGGAAAGTGGTGTATGGCATCACCACCGGCTTTGGGAAATTCAGCGATGTTTTGATTCCTTTTGAAGAGACAGCAGATCTGCAAAGGAACCTTATTTACTCACACGCATGTGGAGTAGGTGAACCATTTGATGAGGTGATAGGGCGTGCGATGCTGGTATTACGTGCAAATGCTCTTCTAAAAGGATATTCAGGTGTGCGTCCGATCGTAATTGAGCGTCTTTTACATTATGTAAATGAGGGTATCCATCCGGTTGTACCGCAGCAAGGTTCGCTTGGAGCGAGCGGAGACCTAGCCCCGCTGTCGCATTTAGTGCTGACTTTGCTTGGTGAGGGAGAGGTATTTTATGAAGGGAAAAGGCGAGATACTGCCATTGTGCTAGCGGAAAAGGGGATTACCCCGATCGAATTGAAAGCAAAAGAAGGTCTTGCATTAATAAATGGAACCCAAGCGATGACGGCGGTCGGGGTTGTCGCTTACTTAGAGGCGGAAAAGCTGGCTTTCCAAGCGGAGTCGATTGCAGCGATGACCTTTGAAGGACTTGAAGGGATTGTAGATGCATTGGACCATGACGTTCACAGGGTTCGCGGGTACAAGGAGCAAGTAGAAGTAGCGGAGCGGTTCCGTAAGTTGTTGGATGGGAGCAAGCTAGTGACAAGGCAGGGAGAGAAGCGTGTACAGGATGCCTATTCGTTGCGGTGCATTCCCCAAGTGCATGGAGCCTCCTGGCAGGTTCTAGGGTATGTGAAGGAGAAGCTGGAAATCGAAATCAATGCGGCAACGGATAATCCATTAATTTTCGATGATGGTGGCAAGGTGATTTCAGGAGGCAACTTCCATGGGCAGCCCATTGCCTTTGCGATGGATTTCTTAAAGCTTGGGGTGGCGGAACTTGCTAATATTTCTGAGCGCAGAATTGAAAGATTGGTTAACCCGCAACTGAATGATTTGCCTCCATTCTTAAGTCCAAAGCCTGGTCTACAGTCAGGTGCGATGATTATGCAGTATTGTGCAGCATCACTTGTGTCAGAGAATAAGACGCTAGCACATCCGGCAAGTGTGGACTCCATTCCGTCCTCTGCCAACCAAGAAGATCATGTGAGCATGGGGACGATCGGGGCAAGGCATGCCTATCAAATTGTCGCCAATGTGAGAAGGGTGCTTGCCATTGAGTGGATGTGTGCCCTGCAGGCCTTGGAATTCAGGGGAGTCTTCCTATCAGCGCCACTCATGCAACAATGGTACCAAGAAGGGCGAGCCATCGTTCCAAGCATCACCGAAGACCGCATCTTCTCTAAAGACATCGAAGCATTGGCAGTGTGGATGAAGGATAAGGGCAGCGTTCTATGTAGAGCGTGAAATTCCTAGGGGGGTCTGACCCCCCTCAGAAATTTAATACTCCCGCAACAATCCTGTAACATTATCAAACAACATAATAATTTAATCAATCAAAGGGGATGAAGTGAAATGGAAAAGGAAATGGTGAAGGTTATTCGTGCTCCTAGGGGCAGTGAGCTAAATACGAAGGGGTGGGTGCAGGAGGCTGCATTGCGTATGTTAATGAACAATTTAGACCCAGAAGTAGCAGAAATTCCAGAAGAGCTTGTAGTGTATGGGGGAATTGGAAAAGCGGCAAGAAACTGGGAAAGCTTTGATGCAATCGTCCATTCATTAAAAAATCTAGAAGAAGATGAAACACTACTTATCCAATCAGGTAAGCCGGTTGCAGTGTTCCGCAGTCATGCTGATGCACCACGTGTTCTTTTGGCTAACTCCAATCTTGTGCCGAAGTGGGCAAATTGGGAGCATTTCCATGAACTGGATCAAAAAGGGCTTATGATGTACGGGCAGATGACGGCTGGTTCTTGGATATATATCGGTACTCAAGGAATTTTACAAGGAACCTATGAAACATTTGCGGAAGCGGCAAAACAATCTTTTCACAATACACTCAAAGGCACCATCACCGTAACGGCGGGACTCGGAGGTATGGGTGGAGCACAGCCACTTGCAGTTACGATGAACGGTGGAGTGTGTATCGCAATTGAAGTGGATGAACATCGGATTGATCGCCGCATTGAAACGAGATACTGCGATGTGAAGGTCAAAACAGTAGACGAAGCGATCCAAAAAGCAGAAGAATACAAGAAACTAGGAAAACCTTTATCTATTGGACTGTTAGGGAACGCAGCAGAGATACTTCCACAACTAGTAGAAAGAGGATTCACACCAGATCTATTGACAGACCAAACTTCTGCCCATGATCCACTGAATGGGTATATTCCAATTGGTATGACCTTAGAAGAGGCAGCAAAGCTAAGAAAAGAAGAACCGGCACAATACGTGAAGCTGGCAAAGGAAAGCATGGCAGAGCACGTGAAAGCAATGCTTGCCTTGCAACAAAAGGGAGCCATCACCTTTGATTACGGCAACAATATCCGTCAAGTAGCATTAGACGAGGGTGTGGAAAATGCATTTGATTTTCCAGGCTTCGTTCCAGCATTCATCCGCCCTCAATTTTGTGAAGGAAAAGGACCTTTCCGTTGGGTTGCATTATCTGGTGATCCCGAAGATATTTATAAAACAGATGAAGTTATCTTAAGAGAGTTTGCCGATAACAAACATCTTTGCAATTGGATTAAAATGGCGAGAGAAAAAGTAGCATTCCAAGGGTTGCCTTCAAGAATTTGTTGGCTCGGTTATGGCGAGCGTGCCCGTTTTGGGAAAATTATCAATGAAATGGTTGCAAGCGGGGAGCTATCTGCACCGATCGTTATTGGTCGAGATCATTTGGACTGCGGATCTGTGGCATCTCCTAACCGTGAAACAGAAGCAATGCTCGATGGCAGTGATGCGGTTGCAGATTGGCCGATATTGAATGCCTTGATCAATGGGGTGAATGGTGCGAGCTGGGTTTCGGTTCACCACGGTGGCGGTGTGGGAATGGGGTACTCCCTTCATGCAGGTATGGTTATCGTCGCCGATGGAACGGAAGCAGCTGGAAAGCGATTGGAGAGAGTGCTGACTTCAGACCCTGGAATGGGTGTAGTGAGACATGTGGATGCGGGCTATGACCTAGCTAAAAAAGTCGCTAAAGAAAAAGGCGTGCACATTCCCTTATTAAAGGAGAGTGAGTAAAACATGCATTTGGATACATTACTAATCAACTGTGGTCAATTGCTTACCATGGATCATGAAACAGATATGGTGAAAGGAGAGCACATGCAGGTTCTCCCGTATATTGAAGATGGAGCTGTGGGTTGGAAGGACGGAGTAATAACGTTTATTGGCACCACTGCAGAAGCGGAAAATATACATTGTGACAATGTGATAGATTGCAAGGGAAATCTAGTGACACCTGGTCTTGTCGATCCACATACCCACCTTGTATTTGGTGGGTCGAGGGAACATGAAATTGCTTTGAAGCAACAAGGTGTCCCTTATTTAGAAATTTTAAAGCAAGGTGGAGGAATTCATTCGACTGTTAAAGCGACACAAGAAGCAAGTTTTGAAGAGCTTATGGAAAAAGCAGAATTCCACCTAAAACGTATTCTAAGCTATGGAGTAACCGCTGTTGAAGCAAAGAGCGGCTATGGATTGAATGCAGAAACAGAGCTTAAACAGCTAAAAGTAGCGAAGGAACTTCAGAGAAAGTACTCCATGATCATGGCATCGACTTTCTTGGGGGCACATGCTATTCCAAAGGATTTTAAGGCAGATTCAGATCGTTTCTTAGAAGAAATGGCACAATTATTTTCCACGCTAAAAGAAGAAAACTTGGCTGAGTTTGTGGACATTTTCTGTGAGGAAGGTGTTTTTACAATTGAGCAGTCAAAAAACTTTTTAACAAAAGCAAAAGAAGCTGGTTTTGCCGTGAAAATTCATGCAGATGAAATTGTTTCTTTAGGCGGGACGGAGCTTGCTATGGAGCTTGGAGCAGCATCTGCTGATCATCTCATTGCAGCTTCAGAGGAAGCGGTCAACATGTTCGGATCAACTGATACCATTGCAGTACTTTTACCGGGAACCACCTTTTATTTAAATAAAGATGCATATGCAAATGCCCGCGGGATGATTGATGGTGGAGGAGCAGTTGCACTCGCGACGGATTTTAATCCAGGGAGTTCCCCGACAGAGAACATCCAGTTTATTATGAACCTTGCGATGTTGAAGCTGAAAATGACGTGTGAAGAGATATGGAATGCCGTCACAGTCAATTCTGCAAAAGCGATTCATAAAGAGGGTGTTGCAGGAAGGCTGCAAAAGGGGCGTCGAGCAGATGTGGTCATCTGGAATGCGCCAAACTACCAATATATCCCTTATCATTATGGGGTCAACCATGTGCATACCGTTTTCTTAAATGGAAAGGAAGTCGCAAAAGGAGGAGCTTTTATTGAGTAAACCTTCATTTTTGCAAACCTCAGGTGCTCCTCCATTTGTAGACAGACACTATCCCAAGGCTACAGAGTTGCTGCAAACTTGGGACGGGGAGCACAAACTCATCGGAACCACCATTATCGGTGTCCCTTTGTCCAAACCGTCCATCAGTCACTCGGGAGCGAGTTTTACTCCTGGCGTTGTAAGGAAGCTTATGCAATCCTATTCCGCGTACGCGGTGGAAGGGGAAGTGGATTTAAGAGATTCGAACGCGCTTTTAGATGCCGGAGATATTCATATGCATGCAACAGATATAAAGGAATCTTATCGCAGGATTGAAGAGACCGTAACTACTATTTTAGGAGAAAATAAAGAATGCCTCCCTCTTTTCATCGGTGGCGATCATTCCATCTCTTATTCGACTTTAAAGGCAATGAGTGAGGTTAAATCTGATAAAATCGGGGTCATTCAATTTGATGCCCATCATGACTTGAGGAATACCGAAGACGGCGGTCCAACGAATGGAACCCCTTTCCGGAGGCTCCTCGAGGCTGGTGTGTTAAAAGGCGAGCATCTCGTTCAGGTGGGAATTAGAAACTACTCAAACAGTTCCTATTACCACCAGTATGCAATGGAAAATAATATCAAAGTGTATACGATGGCGGATGTTAAGAATAATGGAATTGTGGAAGTTATCCGCGAGACTGTCGAATACTTAAAAGATAAGGTGGAGTATATTTACCTTTCCATCGATATCGATGTACTTGATCAGGCGTATGCCCCTGGTTGTCCTGCTATCGGACCTGGCGGGATGACTAGTGAACAGCTGCTTGAAGCGATCTACTTGTTAGGAAAAGAGGAAATGGTTTGCGGGTTGGACATTGTAGAGATTGATCCAACGATTGATTTCCGTGACATGACTAGTAGAGTGGCAGTGCATTGTCTATTAGACTTTTTAAGGGGTAGAAGTGTGCTTAACGGGTAAAAGAAAAAGCGACTGCAGCTTGTGAATGCAGTCGCTTTTTTACTTTAGTTTGCTCAACCTTTTTGGAAAAGCTTATATAGTGCCTGCGTCCCGCTGTTTTCTTCTCCACTAGCAGAAAGTTTCACATACATTTCACGGGCCAAGGAAAGCCCAGGAACTTCAAGTCCCATTTTGTCCGCTTCATCAAGGGCGATTTCCATATCTTTAATGAAATGCTTAACAAAAAAGCCAGGTTCATAGTTTCCTGCGATAATGCGAGGAGCAAGATTGGATAGAGACCAGCTTCCGGCCGCCCCGCTTGAAATACTTTTTAGGACATTTTCAGGATCAAGTCCTGCTGTTTCCGCGTAAGCCAAAGCTTCGCAAACTCCGATCATGTTGGTGGCGATGGCAATCTGGTTGCACATTTTGGTGTGCTGTCCGGCACCTGCGTCACCTTGGTGGATGATGTTTGAACCGACTGCTTGGAAGATAGGCTGGCATGCCTCGAAAGCTTCCTTGACACCACCTACCATAATAGTAAGGCGAGCTTCCCTAGCCCCGATATCGCCACCAGAAACAGGGGCGTCCAGGCTATGTAAGCCGCGTTCCTTCGCTTGAAGGTAAATTTGTTTGGCTAGAGTCGGAGTGGAGGTGGTCATGTCAATCAGGTATGCCCCTTTTTCAGCATTAGTTAAGATGCCGTTGTCTCCCATATAAACCTCTTCCACATCTTTAGGATAGCCGACCATGGTGATCACAACATCCGCTCCGCTGGCCGCCTCACCAGCACTGGCCTTCCACACCGCACCGCGCGAAACCAGCTCCTCAGCCTTTTCCCGCGTACGCGTAAACACACTAACCTCAAACCCCCGATCCAACAAATGCCCTGCCATACTACTACCCATCACACCCGTACCAACAAAAGCAACCTTATGTAATTCTCTGTTCATGTGAAAATACCTCCTGGGGTCTGACCCCTTTTTTAATTTTTTTTAATATTTTTCTTTTCTATTCTTTTCTCTCTTTCTCGCTTTTTTTCATTCTCTCATTATACAATTTTCTGTGGTGTCCTGGTAGGTTGGGTGGTGGGTGGATGAGAAATCTTTTTTTGGGGAGGAAAGAACTAGGATGATTAGTTATAATATTTAGAAAAATAAAGAAATTTGTTGTATAATAGGGGATATTGGAAGTTGAGGGCAATGAATTATTATAAACTAGTTGAAAGAAGGATAAAGATAGCAAATGATTATGAAGGGAGGAACGTGCAATGAGTATCCCTAGTACCCCCGACTCTTTGAAACACACACAATCTATTGAATCTATTTCAAAGGTGCAGCTAATTATTGTTGTTTCGGCTGTAGGAGATATTCAATATGTCTCGTCCACGTGTGAAGCATTGTTAGGATATGCCAAGACAGACCTGATCGATACGAGGTTAGAGAATTGGATTAATTCCGAAGACCTATATTTAATTGAGAGTTTAATCTACCAACCCTCCCATCAAACTCACTGTTATTTTCGCATGAAAAAGAAGGATGGCTCCCTTGTTTGGATGGAAGCGGTACTTTCTGAAGTGAAATCATCATTAGGGGAAGAAAAAGAAATCATTATGATGCTTTCCCGAAGCTCGGATTATCAGAATCCCACTAAACAAGATAGAGGAGCAAGCATCTCTATACCCACTATCCAAAGAATCCAAAACGATAAAATTAAAAATGACGAGCAGGTGGAAGAGGACTATTCGGCCTACGATCTAATTGAATACCTTCCGAATGGCGTGTTCATTTTTGTTAATGGAATAATAAAGTATGTCAATGAAGCAGGTACAACCATGCTTGGGGCATGTCATAAAGAACAGATACTAGAGACCTCGGTCTATGAATACATAGAAGAAAATTACCATGAAATTGTGGAGAAAAGAATTAAGTCCGTTCAGCAAGGATACCGAGTCGGGCAGATGGAACAGCGATGGAAGCGGTTTGACGGAAGGGCAATCGATGTGGAGATTATTTCAAATCATACTACATTTAAAGGGAAACCCGCGTCTTTTGTCATGCTGGTGGACATTTCACACCGTAAGAGTTTCCACAAAATTTTACAAAACAGTCGAGAACGATTTCGGAAACTGGTACAAAACTCGATTGATACAATCGGGGTGATTTGTGAAGAAAAATGGACGTTTATCAATGAGTCTGGACTTAAAATGCTTGAAGTGGATAACTATGGGGAGATATTTGGTAAAAGCATTTTTGATAATATCCCAAAGGAAGATTTTGAAAAGATCTGGAAAGAGGTGCATGAGCAACATAACGGGCCAAGATTGCCGACATATGAACAAGAATGGAAGACAATGAAAGGGAACTCCATTCACTCAGAGCTTGTTGGGATCCCCACGACCTATCTAGGAAAAGACGCCATGCAAGTGATTATTCGGGATATTTCAGAGCGGAAACAAGCGGAAGCATTGATGTTGCAATCGGAAAAACTGTCTGTCGCTGGCCAGTTGGCAGCAGGAATCGCGCACGAAATTCGCAATCCGCTTACAGCGATTAAAGGATTTTTCAAACTTCTTGAAAGGGAAATGGAAGAAAAGAAGGAGTATTTCCATATCATTGAGTCGGAGCTAAGCAGAATTGAACTTATTCTGTCTGAATTGCTTCTGCTTGCAAAACCACATCAAGTATATGTTCATCCGGTTCCTGTGCACTCTTTGCTTAAGGATGTTACGACGCTTTTAGAAACACAAGCAATTATGAATAATGTTTGGTTTGATTTAAAACTAAAGGCGGACTCACCTAGCATTAAATGTGATGAAAATCAGATGAAACAGGTGTTCATCAACTTAATCAAGAATGGGATAGAAGCAATGTCGAGCGGGGGAACCATCTATATTGATACAGAAGATTCGGAAGAGGACGTAGTGATTACGCTTCGTGATGAAGGGGCAGGAATACCAAATGATATCATTAAGAGGCTTGGGGAACCTTTTTTCACCACCAAATCAACCGGAACCGGTTTAGGTTTGATGATTACATTCAATATCATTAAAAATCATCATGGAACCGTTAATGTGACGAGTGAAGTGAATAAAGGGACAGAAATAGAAGTGCGATTCCAAAGGGCTTGATATTTCAAATAACCCATTCTAAAGGAATAACCTCTCCTTAAATGGAGAATCCTTACAATGTATAAGTTTAGAATGGTGTTATACTTTACAGAAAATTCCCTATACATTTTTTCAAAAGGGTAGTATCATAGTAGACTAATCTTGAAATAGGAGTTTAGTATATGAAACAGCATGAGCAATGGACGTCAAAGATTGGCTTTATTTTAGCAGCAGCAGGGTCCGCTATCGGTCTTGGTGCGATATGGAAGTTTCCGTATATGGCAGGAACGAATGGTGGAGGAATTTTCTTCTTATTGTTTATTCTCTTCACGCTCATTATTGCTACGCCAATGTTATTGGCAGAGTTTATAATAGGACGCTCTACACAAAAGGATGCGATCACAGCGTATAAGACCTTGGCGAAGGGGTCTAAATGGCATTATATCGGTATTCTTGGAGTGGTTGCCTCCTTTATTCTTTTATCCTTTTACAGTGTTGTGGGAGGATGGATTGTCACGTACTTAGGTAAAAGTATTACAGGGGGACTTTCTCAATTTTCGCTTGAAGAGTATGGAGGGCTTTTTGAACAGACAATAGCTAATCCTACTCAAGTGTTAATCTCCCAGTTTATCTTCCTAGCCATTACCATCTGGGTGGTTCAGGCCGGAGTGCAAAGTGGAATTGAAAAAGCCAGCAAAATATTAATGCCTTTATTATTTATTATTTTTATGGTGTTGCTGGTAAGATCCTTAACGTTAGAAGGTGCATCCGAAGGGATGATGTACTTCTTGCAGCCGGACTTATCTCTTATCACTCCCAACACATTTTTGATGGCGCTTGGACAGGCACTGTTCTCATTAAGTGTCGGTATTTCCATTATGGTGACTTACAGTTCTTATTTGGAAAAAGGAGAAAATCTTGTTCGATCTGCGGGTTCAGTAGTTTGGTTGAATATCATAATCTCCCTTTTATCAGGTCTAGTTATTTTTCCGGCAGTATTTGCTTTAGGACTACAGCCTGACGAAGGGCCTGGTTTAGTATTTGTTGTATTACCAGCAGTATTTGATCAATTACCTCTAGGTGGAATCTTCCTGACTATGTTCTTGGTGTTGTTATTATTTGCGACTTTGACTTCTGCTTTTTCCATATTGGAGATTATTGTTGCAGTCATCGTAAAAGACAATCAAGAGAAGAGAAGGAAAATTGCAATTCTTGGAGGTATGATCATTTTCATTCTAGGCATACCTTCCGCATTGTCATTTGGGGTCCTATCTGGAATTACTATTGGAGACCTTATCATATTTGATGTAGCTGATTTTCTCGTCAGTAATATTGCCTTGCCTGTAGGTGCATTCTTCATATCTATATTTGTGGGATATCGAATACCGAAAACCATCCTGGAAGATGAATTTTTCCAAGGATCCACAGTGAAAAAAGGGTTATTTCAAGTTTGGTACTACCTGCTCAGATACGTGATTCCGTTTGGGATAGTACTTGTCTTTTTACAGTATCTAGGAGTTTTTGGTTAAATGAATAGTTTTACTGAAACACCGGACTTAATATGTCCGGTGTTTTTTCCATTCTTGGAAAGAATCATCGCAACTACCAGTCTACAGGGGAAACAAGGAAACTATGACATATATTCCTATTGGGAAAATAGAGACCGTTTTTCTACTTTAAGAGCGACTTCCGCCTATGGTTTTCCCAATATGAAAACAGGCTGTTAGGTGGTAAACTGTCCTTAATAGTTCTCAATAGTTAGAATTATTAAAAACTTTATTCAAGGAGTGAATTTATTGAAAAAGTGGACGAAAGGTTTATCAGTAATACTTATTGCAATACTTGCTTTCTCTCTAGCTTTTGGATCTGCACAAGCCGCAACTTCAGATTCCAATACTAATGTGAAGAAAGAGTACTTAGTGGGATTTGTTAAAGGAAACAAAGCGAATGCTCAGTCCTCCAAGAATCTAATATCCGCAGCCGGTGGCGATATTCAACATACATTCCAGTTCATGGATGTTGTAGAAGTCAGCTTACCTGAAAAAGCGGCAGAAGCATTGAAGAAAAACCCTAACATTGCATTTGTAGAAGAAAATGCAAAGGTGTTTGCAACTGCACAAACAACTCCATGGGGAATTCCTCACATTAAAGCAGACAAAGCGCATGCTTCAGGTGTGACAGGAAGTGGAGTGAAGGTAGCGGTTCTTGATACAGGTATTGATGCGAACCATGCTGACTTGAATGTAAAAGGCGGAGCAAGTTTCGTTTCTGGTGAACCAAATGCCCTTCAAGACGGGAATGGTCACGGAACGCATGTAGCAGGAACAGTTGCTGCTTTGAACAATACGACAGGTGTGCTTGGTGTAGCTTATAATGCAGATCTTTATGCAGTTAAAGTTCTTAACGCTTCTGGAAGCGGTACATTGAGCGGAATTGCACAAGGAATTGAGTGGTCCGTTGCTAACGGGATGGATGTTATCAATATGAGTCTTGGTGGAAGCACGGGCTCTACAGCTCTTCAACAAGCATGCGACAACGCGTATGCTCGTGGAGTGGTAGTGATAGCGGCTGCAGGGAACTCAGGTTCAAGAGGCAAGCAGAATACAATGGGATATCCTGCTAGATACAGCTCCGTTATTGCAGTTGGAGCGGTCGACAGCAACAACAATCGTGCATCTTTCTCAAGTGTTGGAAATGAACTGGAAGTAATGGCTCCTGGTGTTAGTATCCTTAGTACGACTCCTGGGAACAACTATTCTTCTTTCAATGGAACATCCATGGCTTCTCCACATGTTGCAGGAGCAGCTGCTTTAATCAAAGCGAAATATCCTAGCATGACAAATGTACAAATTCGCGAAAGACTAAAAAATACTGCAACAAACCTTGGTGATCCGTTCTTCTACGGAAAAGGTGTCATCAATGTGGAAAGTGCTTTGCAATAACTAGTAACCCCCCTTTTAAAAATAGAAGCACCAGATCGACTCTGAAACTTAGAGGTGACACTGGTGCTTTATTATTTTAAAAAAATATAGGAGAGTGAGTTTTATGAATAATTCATTTAGAAAATTAGCTACCTTATTATTAGCCGTAGTAATGGTGCTATCGTTCTCATTCACGCCATCTGATGTAAGTGCACAAGGAAAGCCGTTAATGAAAGAATATCTTATTGGTTTAAAAAGTGGTCCGTCTATAGCCAAAGCGGACAAGTTAGTATCCACTCTCGGCGGATCGGTGGAGCATCAATTTAAACATATGAATGTGTTACATATAACATTGCCGGAAGTGGCAGCTGCAGCACTTGAGAAAAATCCGCTTGTAGAATATGTAGAAGAAAATGTAGAGATGCATACGACAGCCCAAACAGTTCCTTACGGGCTGCCTCATATAAAAGCAGATGTGGCGCATGCTCAAGGGCTAACAGGATCTGGTGTAAAAGTGGCAGTGCTTGATACGGGAATTGATGCAAGCCATGAGGATCTGAATGTAGTTGGCGGAGCGAGCTTTGTTTCCGAAGAACCAGACGCATTAACAGATGGAAATGGCCATGGTACACATGTTGCAGGGACTATTGCAGCGGTAAATAATAACACTGGAGTACTTGGAGTCTCTTATGATGTAGATCTTTATGCTGTAAAAGTTTTAAGTGGCGCTGGAAGTGGGACGCTTGCCGGAATTGCTCAAGGTATTGAATGGGCGATTGATAATGATATGGATGTCATCAACATGAGTTTGGGTGGTAGCACAGGTTCAAGTACGTTGAAGCAGGCAAGCGACAATGCCTATAACAGTGGTATCGTTGTGGTGGCTGCAGCTGGAAACAGCGGTTCATTCTTTGGTTTGATTAACACAATCGGATATCCTGCAAGATATGATTCCGTTATCGCTGTCGGAGCGGTTGATTCCAATAATAATCGTGCTTCCTTCTCAAGTGTCGGTAGCCAGTTGGAAGTGATGGCTCCTGGAGTTTCCATCAATAGTACATTACCAGGCAACCAATATGGGGAATTAAATGGAACATCCATGGCATCTCCTCATGTTGCGGGTGCTGCGGCACTTTTATTAGCGCAAAATCCTAACCTGACAAATGTAGAAGTTCGTGAAAGATTACGTAGCACGGCAACCAACTTAGGATCAACTTTCAACTATGGCTACGGTGTCATCAATCTGGAAGCGGCGTTACAATAAACTAACAAACAATTCAACCAAGCCCCTCCCTATCTCTAATAGGGAAGGGTCTTTTCTTTTCAAAAAACCTCCACTAAATCCCCCCGCATTATGCTACGTTAATATATATATCCCATAAAAACATTTTTTTGTTAAAAGTTGAAACTATTTCTGCTGAACTTGCATCTTAAGTTTATACCTTAAAAGGTAAAGGGGGTGAGCGAGCTTGCATCTAGTGGAACGAATGAAAAATAAAGAGGAATCCGTACTAAAAGAATTGATGATCCTTTATGGAGACTATCTATTACGAACGGCTTATTTACTAGTAAAAGACAATCATCTTGCTGAAGAAATTGTGCAGGATACTTTCATCACAGCCTATCAAAAGATTCATCAATTAGATGATGAAGAAAAACTGAAAAGCTGGCTCACCTCCATTACAGTCAACCGTTGCAAAATGCAAATGCGTAAATGGAGCTTTAGGCGAATCCTCTTAAACTTTGAATTTGCTGAAAGGGTTACAGAGGTCGAACAGACAGAAGGTCCAGAAGCGCAATTATTACTTGATTTTCAAAACCAATCATTAAGTGAATCAATACAAAAGTTGGATTATAAATACAGAGAAGTTATTATTCTTTATTATTTTAATGAGATGAAAATAAGCGAAATCGCCATGCTTTTACATACTGCAGAAAGTACGGTGAAAACAAGATTGAAACGAGGACGTATCCACCTAAAAGAAATTATCGAGAAAGGGGAGGATGATAGTGCAACACAAAGAAAAACAGGCGGTTAAAGAAAGACTTGATCATGAATTAAAAGACTTCCATTTTACAGGGTGTGAAAAAGTTTTACAGAAAACTCATCAGAACAGCTTTGCAGAAAAACTTTCATCCTTTTGGAATAAGGAAATAGAGTTACCGATCCTACCACTCGTAGTGGCCGCAGTGTTAATGATCTCAACCATTTCGCTAAAGGATGATTTAAACAACGAGGTCACCTCATCGGAGACGCAACGTGAAATAATCAAAATTGCAGGATACTCCTATTGGAAGGATGACTATGAAAGAGCGGTGAAGCAACATGAAAATAAAGATGAAAATTAAACACTTAGTATTAACAGTAGTGGCGATTGCTTTATTTCTGCCAATATTTTTCTATTTAATACAACCACAGTACACCATTTATATGGTCAAACAACAGATGGCAAACGGGGATGTAATGGGAAAAGAGAGAATACAGAAGCTGCTTGATAATGGAAAGATCTTTCCTGATCAGAGATTCGCACTTATCCGGGATTATTTGATAGAGGACTCCTTTACCATGGAATATGATGTATATGTCGGTACGACCTCAACCTATTGGTCTGATTCCAGTCAGTCCAAAGTCAAGTTCACTTTTGAAGAACGCTTGCCTTACTTGTTGAAGTATGTGGAAGAAGGGCCGACGGATGGATACATGGAGTCAGCGGCTAATGAAGTAGCGGAATATTATAACAAAGAGGGAGAATGGCAAAAAGGAGATAGAGTACTGCAAACTGCTTTAGACAGGGGAAATGGAACGTATTTCCGATCAGATTTAGCAACAAAACAAATTGACTTGGCAGCTCGAAATGGTCAATATGAACGTGCCTTAACGTATATTGAAGAATTCACTGCAAACGTATCAGAAGATGATTCATACACTAAAGCTATGGCAGTAAAGTCTCATGCAGATATTCTTATGAGCCGAGGAGAATATGAGAAGGTACTTGCGCTTGTAGAAAAGGCTTTGAAAGATATAAGTAGGGTGAAAAAGGAAAGAGATGATCCAGAAGATACACTATACCACGAAGAGAAACAACTAGAAGAAATCAAGGACAGGATCAAAAACGGTCAAAATTCGGTTAACACAGTAAGAGGGAAAGTATTTTCCAACTCTGATGGAAAAATACCATTAGAAGGTGTAGGGGTATTTCTCCGTGATAAGAATAACTTGAATTACAGCATAGGATCAGAAGAACGGTACCATTCCGTAACGAATAGTAAGGGAGAATACGTTTTCAAGGATGTTCCAGCCGGTAGCTATCAACTTCGTTTTGGATTTACCTATGATCAGATAGATGGCTTTGCTTTATCTATGCCTTCCAATCCTTGGATTGAAGTGGAGAACAAAGATGTTGTTGCACAAGATTCAATTATAAATCCATTGATAGAAATTAATCAGCCGGTTAATTCTGAAGAAATTACAGATAATCAACTTCATTTTTCATGGGAAGCAGTAGAAGGAGCGACATACTATAGTATCAGTGTAGGCAGGGAAGTGGAGGGGGGCTCCGTTTCCCACGGTTTAAAGAGCGGTATCAAAAGTACAGAACTAACTATTCCTGTAGAAGAACTTTATTTTTCACAAGGAGGCATTCAGTTTACAGAAGAAAGTGATTGGAGTGGGATTGATTATTCTTCCGTACTTGGTTTCGCAGATCCTAGGGGTCGCTTCTTCTGGAATGTGGAGGCGTATGATGAAAAAGGTGATTTAATTACGCAAAGCCAAGGGTACAGATTAAGAGACGATACATTCGGAAACCTGCCGACTTTTTATTTAAAAAATAGAGAATTGTCAAAAGCGGATAGAATGTTGCTGAAGAATAAGCCGGAAGAAGCATTGAAAATGTATAAGCGAAACTATGCTGATAATCCAGATGACCTTCATAGTTTGCTCATGATTAGCAAAATCATCGGTGTAGAGCAATGGGTGTTGAATAACTCACCAAAAGATTTGGCAATGCCTTACTTAGAGGAATTGGCTGAAAAAGCCCCGAATGAAATCTTATTCCTTGATATTCTCCAATACTATTATGAAAAAGAGGATTGGCAAACCTATGAAGAATGGTATGAAAGGTTTGGAGTTATTAAGGGAGATATTTTAAATGAATATATTGAGGGTTATCATGCAATGGCCCTCTTAAAACAAGAAAAGTATGAAGAGGCGAGGACACAGTTTCAACTGGTAATGGAGCAAGGATATCGTCATGAATACATCAGCGATTGGATTGCTTTGGAACTGCATTTAGGTGAACCAATTGAAAAAGCAGGAGAAATGGCTCGAAAGTATCCAGAGCAAGGGATTTATGATGTAAGAATTGATTGGGAGGTTATGATTAAAAACCTCCAGCGCGAAGAGGAACAGTTTGTTGGATATATGGAGGAACTTACAGTGGTATTGGGGTGGCACTTTAAGGAGGAAAATGAAAGATTGGATGAATGGTCGAACACAACTGCTAAGATAGAATTGAAACGGTTTATTGAAGAGCTTAGACAATAAAGAGGGAAAAGAAACGACTCTTGTGCAGAGAGTCACTTCTTTTCCCTTTTTCGCTTATAAATTATTCAGAAAACGTTCCAATCGGTCCATTGCTTTCTCAAGTGTTTGCATGTCATAGGCATAGGAAAGTCTTACATACCCTTCTCCAAGCTCGGAGAACGCGCTACCAGGTACAACAGCAACTCCTGCTTCTTCTACAAGTTTCAATGCAAAATCAAATGACTTCAAATTGTATTTCCAGATCGATGGGAACAGGTAGAACGCGCCATTAGGCTGTACTACTTCAAGCCCCATTTTCACAAGGCGATCATAAACATAATTCATTCTCTCTTGATATTGAATTTTCATATCCGCTGCATCATTTATTCCTGCTGTTAAAGCTTGCAATGCTGCGTATTGTGAGACGGAGCTTGCGCATGAAACATTGTACTGATGTACTTTTAGCATCTGTTTCATCACAAATTCAGGACCAAAAACAAGCCCAATTCTCCAACCTGTCATGGAATGTGATTTGGATACACCATTGATGACAATGGTTTTTTCTCTCATGCCGGGGAGTGTGGCGATGGATTGATGCTTGCCCTCAAAAACAAGTTCGCTATAAATTTCATCCGATAATATAAAAATAGCCTTATCTTGCAACAGCGATGCAATTTTCTTCAATTCTTCTTCCGGTAAAGCTGCACCTGTTGGGTTAGAAGGATAGGGGAGAATGATGCAACGTGTCTTTTTCGTTATATTTTGTTCAATTAGATCTGCCGTCAATTGAAAATCAGTTTCTCTTGTATCAATATGAACAGGAGTTGCACCACATAATTTGATAATAGGTTCGTAACCTGGATAGACTGGTCCGGGTAGGATTACTTCGGTACCGGGTTCTAATATGGTCCGAAAAGCAATATCAATCCCTTGGCTTGCCCCTATGGAAACAATCACCTCAGAATCAGGGTCATAGTCCATATTGTATTTCTTTTTAACAAAATCACTTGCAGCCTTCCTGAGTTCAGGAATACCAGCATTCGGTGTATACACGGTTTTATTCATTTCAATCGCGGCTTTCCCTGCTTCTTTTACGTGTGTGGGAGTAGGAAAATCGGGTTGCCCAATCGTAAGTGAAAGCACATCATCATATTTTGCTACAAGGTTGAAAAACTTGCGAATGCCTGAAATTTCAATATCTCTCACATTAGAGTTGATAAGATGTTCCATATAAATTGCCCCTTTATGTATTCAAGCTTTTTAAGATAGTGTAACCGACTTTTTTCACCTTGTCCAAGAGATTATGGAGGTAAAATGAATAGGTAGGAAGAGGGATTCCTTGATACCTAGAAAGAGAAGGGAAACGTTTGTTTGGTCATGGGTGTACTAGGGAAGTCCTATAAAAATAAGGAGCTAGTAGGATAGGAAAAAACTTACATAAGATTTATAATAATTATAAACACAGAATATTCACATAATTTTTAATTGCTGTCTCCATTGCCTTTGGATGCACTCCTTTCACCTTTGAATTACTGGGATTTGGTGTCTGTTGGATTCCGTCTGAAAGGGGATTGTGTAATGGATATTGTGCTACAAATTTGGGTTAGGTTGTTGGAAAGGTATGCCGAAGAGTTATTTTTTCAGGATTCATCGTCAGGGGTCTTTTCGTTTATGATTATTGGGGTGCTCGCTTATTTGTACAAGCAGGAAAAAGAAACAAAGAAAAAGTGTTCCTGCTGCCAGACACAAGCGAAAACAGAAGAGAAAAAGCTCCCCGAAAAGCAAGAAGAAGCGGAATAAGTTTCCGCTTCTTTTTTTGCTTTTTACTGCAAATGAGAGAATTGATTTAATAAGGCATTATATTCGCTGGATAAGGTTTGGAATTTTTGACGGTTACCTGTACCTAATGCTTGATCTATTTCGTTCATTAGCCTGTTTTTATGGAATTGAAAGACAGAAGAGTCAACAATGATTTGAGCGACTTTCTCCTCTCTGGTCATATCAAAGCTTTTGAAATTGGAAACAGACTGTTCAGGTTGAAAAGAAAAATGCTTATTCATAATTTCTACCCCCTGTGCGGAATTTTGGAATGCGAAATAATGGGTTAATCATGAAAAGGATGTAAATGTATGATAGTTCATCCTTTTTCCTATTATCTGATATTTTGTCCTGTTTGTGAAGTCTAATTTTTAGAAAATTTAGATATATCAGAAAAAATAGTGGGAACTTTGTAAATGAGTGGCATTTTAATAATTGGTTACTTATTAAAGAATATACCCAAAAAGGTAATAGTGAAAACAATTGGAGAGTATTTTCCTTGAAAATTGGATTCAGGGCAATTAGTTGGTCAAATGATACGTGATTCGGAAAAATAATAACTTTATGGATAGGAATTTTTATTTTTCTCTTGAAATATCACTGGAAAACGAATATTATAAGTAAGGTTTTAATAATACATTCGTTTTTGGGGGCTTTATAAGTTGGAAAACTATTTTGAATTTAAGAAGTTTAATACGACTATTAAACAAGAAGTTTTAGCGGGAATTACGACTTTCCTGACTATGGTTTATATAATCTTTGTAAACCCTGCAATATTATCAGCGGCTGGTATCCCATTTGAACAAGTGTTTATGGCGACGATCATCGCTGCTGTGATCGGGACGTTAACAATGGGGCTGTTTGCAAAGTATCCAATAGCGGTTGCTCCCGGTATGGGACTTAATGCATATTTTACTAGTGTGGTGGCAACGCAGGGTCTTACCTATCAGGCTGTACTTGGAACGGTTTTTCTAGCAGGACTTGTCATCATTCTTTTGAGTTTGACGAATTTAAGAAAGGCACTTATTGAAGCGATCCCTGCACCATTGAAATATGGAATTACAGCTGGTATTGGCCTTTTTATCGCATTTCTTGGTCTGAAAATGGCTGGTATTGTAGTGCCAAGTGAAGCGACGATGATTACTCTTGGAGACCTAACAAGCCCGGTAACCGCGCTTGCTATAGGGGGCTTGTTCATCACTTTAATTCTTATGACTAAGCGAGTGTCTGGGGCACTTTTCTATGGCATGGTTTTGACAGCTATTGCAGGCTATTTATTCAATATGCTTTCTTTCAATGGAGTTGTGGACCTTCCACCAGCACCTCAATTTATCCATATTGGGGACGCCCTTAGTGGTGTGGTTACGAACGGTTTATATACGGTGGTATTTGCATTCATTCTAGTTACTATTTTTGATTCAACTGGAACGCTAGTAGGAGTTTCAGAACAGGCAGGATTTATGAAGGATGGCAAATTGGCACGGACGAAGCCGGCGACTCTTTCCGATGCCATTGCAACAACAGCTGGTGCTGCTCTTGGGACAAGTCCTTCATGTGCATATATTGAATCTTCAGCAGGAGTTGCAGCAGGAGGAAGAACTGGATTGACTTCAGTTGTAGTAGCTGGTTTGTTTCTTTTATCTATGTTCTTTTCCCCGGCAATCTCCGCTATTTCGAGTTTGCCCGCCATCACTGCTCCGATCCTAATCATTGTCGGTTGCTTCATGATGGAAGGATTGGCTAAAATTCAATGGAGGAATTTTGATGAAGCGTTCCCTGCTTTCGCCATTATTTTGACTATGCCATTGACTTCAAGTATTGCTACAGGAATCGCAGTTGGTTTTATTACCTATCCAATCATGAAAGTTGTTAATGGAAAATGGAAGGATGTTCATCCGCTCATTTACGTATTTGCAGTTATATTTTTAATTCAAATGATTTTTTTTCCGGCACACTAGCATCATCTAAAAAACGACGCGCCCTAAAACTCGGGTGCGTCGTTTTCTTATTTTTCTTTTTCTTGAGTAAATAACCCTTCTTCGGCATCCTCTTGCAATCTTTTTAACCAATTTAATTCGACTTGGCATAGTTGATGGGCATTTTCCATGATGGCTTGTGATCCTTTTGGGGCATGGACGCCGTATTGTTTATACACTCTTTCCAGCATTTCCAGCTGCATTTTAGTATGGGAAATTCGCTCTGATAAAGCTTCCCTGATCAGCACGGCATCACCGAGATGTATAAATGCAAGTGCCGTGTACATCGGATGATAGTGCGTGCTTTCCGCTTGCAGTTGTTTACTTAGTAACTGTTGAAAAGCCTTCTCACCATCAGGGGTAATGCTATATATGGTTTTATCAGGACGAGTCTGATCTGTTACTATTTCTTTGACTTTAATCAGGTTTTTGTTTAGAAGCTGCTCCACTGCATAATAGAGGGAGCCTTTTGCCATTTTGATGTATTGTTCCATGTTACGTTCATGCATCACCTGCTGTATTTCATAGGGGTGCTTGTCTCCTTCCATGAGAAGACCCAGGATTACGAGTTTTATTGCCAATTTGTTCACACCTTTGTATGGAAAGAGTGGTTTGTTTCTATTATAAAGGAAAGATGCAATGGCGGATACTAATAATAGGTTTAATGAAATAGTCAGGGTTAGCATGTTTTAAAATCCGACTAATCAGATGAGTTTTAAAGAAGAATGTCAAGTATTTCTAGACGTGCCCTTACAAGTTGCCTATAATGGATGGGGTGCAGACTTTATAAGTTTATAAGCTTGGCCCATTAAATAGCGTTAATTGGGTAATATAAGTATTGTTGTTATTAATTGGAGGACTTGTTGTGAATGATTTATCTAATTAAACCGTTAATTGTAAATATAACTATCATCTTTTCTTTGATGTTCAATGCAAATTTGTTTTTTCCTTTCAGCAAAAGAAAGCCCCTTAATTTTAAACAACTGACCATTCTCGGACTGTTTAGTGCATTTTCTGCAACGCTTTGTATGCTTTATCCCATTGAAACACTTGAAGATACCAACTTTGACTTTAGGATGATACCTATCCTTATTGTTACATTGTATGGGGGCTGGTATCCAGGACTGCTTTGTACTGCTATTGTGGTAATGCTGAGATATTTTATCGGTGGAGAATATGTTTATGTTGGGATTGCGGTCTCCATTCTTGCTTTTGGAATCGGTGTCTTGTTCCGTTCTTGGTTTCTCAAGAGTTCCAATAAGGTGTTATATGGAGTAGTCGTCATTTCTTTTTATTATTTGGTATACATTTTCATTTTGTTTAGTACGGTTTCTTTTTTAGATATGAATTTTTATATTGTGTATTTTCTTGCATTCAGCTTAACTTTTACTGCTTTGATTTATACGGTAGAAAAATTAATTATCGCTAACCAACAATTTGATGAGACATTGTATCTTGATAAACTTTCAACAGTCAGTCAAATGGCAGCAGCATTTGCTCATGAAATAAGAAATCCCATTACAACTGTCAGAGGGTTTATTCAGTTTATCAACTCTGACACCAAAGATGAAAATCTAAAGCAATTTGCTCCATTAATTCTTGATGAATTGGACCGGACCAATAAGATAATCACCAATTATTTGACTGTGGCCCGACCGACAAACTTCACTTTATCTCATATCGATGTAAATAAAGCTCTTCAAGACTCGGTAGATCTGCTTAGACCGTTCGGGTCATACCGGAATGTTTCCATAGATCTTCAATTAGAAGGGGAGCATTATATCTATAGTGATGAACAACATTTGAAGCAGGCATTAATGAACATCATTAAAAATGGAATTGAGGCAGTGGAAGAAGAACAAGGTGGATATTTGAAAATCCTGAAAAGACCGTCAGATGAAAAAGGGCAGGTCGAAATCACCTTTGTAGATAATGGGATAGGGATGAGCGAGGAGCAATTAGAAAAGATCGGCTTACCTTATTATACGACTAAAACAAAGGGTACAGGATTAGGCAGCATGATAACGAACAGGTTGATTCATGAAATGAAAGGGAAAATCCTTTATGAAAGTAAGGTTCATAGTGGCACCACTGTCACTGTATTATTGCCAACTGTTACCAAAGAGTAAGTGGAAGTGAAAATAAGAGGCTGATGTTGAGTGCCAAATCAACGCCAGCCTCTTTTTCATTTTTTCCGAAGAGAAACTTCTCCTGTTGTTCGATTGACCTGGTACCATCCTCGTGACATTTTTTCCGGTTGGTTATTAAAATGTACAAGATCAGATACATGGAATAAATAAAAATCCCCACTAATCCCCTCGTAAGTAACATCTGTACTATCATGCCTGTTAAGCTCCAAGTATTCCATTAAACTTGATTTGGCTTCTTGTCTAGAGATTTTCACTTCATCATTGTCGCCATTTGTTTTGTCTACGTTAATTAATACTTCATTCCGTGAATCTCTTATTAATTCATCATTGGACATCAATCCAGGTTGTTTTCTTTCTTCTGTTATTGTTGGCCCTTTTGCATTTTCTTCTTCACTTTGATTAGCACAACCACAGAAAAAAACAAATAGTAATGGAATTAGCAGATGTTTTAGTTGCATACATGTCACCCTCCTGAATATTTTCCACATACAATTAGTATGAAGTAGAGAGCAGGATTTCATGCAAGATTGGGCTTTTCATGACCTTGGCCGGCATATAATGAAAAATGAGAGGACACATTGTAAATATTGAGTAAAATGTGAGGGAGAAAGAAGGAGTGGAGGGTTTATTAGAGAATAGTCTTCATATAACTTTAAATTTTTGGGGGAAGTACGATGGCAAATTTGGAACCAAATGTGGAACATGGAAGCAAGCAAGTAAAGCCAAGATCTCCGTTAGCCCTATATTTTTCGTTACCTATAATATCGTGGGCTTTTTATGATTTTGCCAATACTATATTTTCATCTAATATTATTACTATTTTCTTCCCTTTTTATTTACAAGAAATCATAGGGACAAACGAAAGAATGGATCAAATTGCAAGTACATTCCTATCCTATGCAAATGCAACGGCCAGTTTCTTCCTTGTTTTATTTTCCCCGCTCTTCGGTGTAATGATAGACCGAACAGGGAAAAGAAAAAAATTCATCATTCCCTTTACCTTGATCGCCGTATTTTCAACCATCTTTATGGGAGTTTTTGCATCTCTTCAAACCTCTCAAACGTTATTCGGATTGCCGATAAGCTTCATTCTGGTACTCCTATTGTTTGTTGTAGCTAAATTCTTCTTTCATTCCTCGCTTATTTTTTATGACACGATGCTCCCAGACCTTGGTACAAAAAAGGAATTGCCGTTGATATCAGGGTTTGGCATTGCTGTGGGGTATATGGGGACATTACTCGGACTTACTGTATACCTATATGTGGGGGATAGTGATTTTCATCGTGCTTTTATCCCGACAGGAATATTATTCCTTTTATTCTCCTTGCCCCTGTTTTTCTTTTTTAAAGAAAAACCCAAAGAGATTCAAGAGAAAAAATCATTTTTCAGTGGCTATAGGGAAATCTATCAGACCTTTAAAGAAATGCGTTTGTACCGACCTGTGTTCCTTTTTATGATTGCCTATTTCTTTATTAACGACGCAATTGCAACGGCGATTGCAATGATGGCTATCTATGCCCGGGCGATCGGAGGTTTCTCCGCAACAGAGTTTATCCTGCTTTATCTTGTTTCTACTGTATCAAGTATCATAGGATCATTTATTTACGGGTATATCTCTAGAAGCATCGGTTCTAAACATGCAGTTGCATCAGTAGCAGCCCTGTTGATTGTAGCATTATGCTTTGCAGTTTTTGCCATCGATCCTTGGATGCTTTGGCTAGCAGGAAGTTTGTTCGGAGTGGCGCTTGGTGCTACATGGGTAACCTCCAGAACATTTATCATTGAACTGACACCAGAAGGGAAAAGAGGACAGTTCTTTGGACTTTTCGCCTTTTCTGGCAAGGTTTCTTCCATCGTTGGGCCGCTTTTATATGGAACCATCACATTAGTACTTGCAGGTTACGGAAACCTTGCAAGCCGAACAGCCCTTGGCTCCCTAATCATTCTAGCCTTCATTGGCCTAATCATCACCCTTAAAGTACCATACAAAAAAGAAGCGTAAGATGCTTCTTTTTTTTGTGTGTATAAAAGATATATATAGTACTGCTAAAACCGTGTTGACCGCCCGTGGAAAGCTAAGCGCCTGCAACGAAGATCAACGGTCAGAGCAAAATTTAATGTCCCTAAGCATTTTGTTTTAATTATCTATTGATAATAAGTATAATCTAGTTGACAGTAAATAATAATACAAATATAATAAAAAGCGTATTAAATAATAATAATTATAAAAAGATAATCCGTATAAAAGAAAAGGGAGAGACAACCATGAAACTCAGAGAACAAATGCCGGAACTTACAGGTGCGACAGAATGGATCAATGAAGGAATTACAATGGACGAGCTAAAGGGAAAAGCGACCCTCATTCACTTCTGGTCCGTTAGCTGCCATCTTTGTAAAGAAGCAATGCCCGAAATTAATGAACTGCGCGACGAATATGACGACGATTTAAATGTCATTGCAGTACACATGCCGCGTTCTGAAGATGACCTTGATATCGGTGTGATTCGTTCAATGGCAATGGGACATGACATTACACAACCGATTTTTGTAGATAGTGAACACAAACTAACGGAAGCTTTTGAAAATAAATACGTTCCAGCTTACTATGTATTTGACGAGGAAGGAAAACTCCGTCACTTCCAAGCAGGCGGAAGCGGCATGAAAATGCTAAGAAAACGCCTAAACCGCGTTCTGGGCATAGAAGAAAAATAAAACATCAGCTTAAGAGAAACCACAAAAATGGTTTCTCTTTTTTTATCTGAATAAAAGGATGAACTTCTTACATATACATAATAATAAAATTCTGTTGGGGAGGAGGCTGATGAAAAAAAAGCATACAAACCCATGGGAAACAATGAACGATAAAATAGATGAAGTACTAGGAGATAAGTTTTGGAAAGACATGCTCCCGGTCATGCCAAAACGAATCCCGCTTATCGACATAATGGAAACAGAAGACAAAGGTCTAATAATAATGGAACTTCCCGGATTAAAATCTGCTGAAGACATCCAAATCTCCGTCAGAAACAATCAGTTATTTATTAAAGGAAGCATCCCATACCCCTACCCAATTCCAAGAGAAAACTTACTGCAAGGAGAAAGGTTTTTTGGGGACTTTCAGCGCGTTGTTCAAATCCCTTTCTCGTTCGTACCAGAAAAATTGACGGCACAATACAAACAAGGTTTACTAACGCTCATGTTCCAAAAGAATGCACAAGATGTATCGGTTGAGATAGATTTTATAGAATAATTTTACTTTGTAAGGAGGCAGAAGCATGAAGTTTGAGGTGAAGGATTTCAAAGTGGATATCCTGATGAACTCATCCTCTTTAAATAAAGGCAAAAACGTCAGTTGGAATACGAAGTCAACCCAAAAGGAAAATCAAGGGTTTGGAATCCTCTCGGGTGAAAAAAACTCAATCCGACAATCAAGTAATACAGTAAAAAGTCAAAGTGGCGGCAACGAACAAATATCTTCCTAATTGGTTGTGATGATTTATGTCTAACATTGATGAAACGGAAAAAAGACTTCAAGATTTGGAGGAAAAAGTTGAGCAACTTACAACCCTCTTTAACAAGATGAATGATACAAAGCAGCAGGTTGTCCACTATCATATAAAAACGCTTGAGATTCAAAATGCAAAAATTGAAAAGCTTGACTATCATCTCGATAGTATTGGGATAGAACAACTTAGCGGTACATTAAATATAGGGAATAATTTTGACGCTAAACAGCCAACTCCTATACAAAAACCCACTTTCAAAAAGGATAAACACTACAAAGAAAAAATCAGGACATCGTATCGTCCTTTTATAAAGCACAATAATCAAAGCGAAGAAAGCCGGCACATAAGTGTTACAAATAGAAAAAGCGGATTTTCGGTAAAAATTAATGGGAAGGAGGAGAGTTGATGAGTAATTATTCGCCTAATTTCTTTATAGGAAGCATCCGGATTGGGGTGGTGGAAAGTGCTTCTTGCATTAACATGGGGAACAATTACCCTTCCCAGTTTCAAAGTCATAAAAAACATAACCAAGGGGTAGGAAACATAAGTGGCGATGAAAATGATATTCATGGAACGAAAAGCCAGGTTAGTGACTCTTCCTTTATCGATATGTTTGAGCAAACAGATACTGAAGAATTGCCGCAATGGCTGCAAAATGTGATAAAAGAAAAGGAGGATATGCAAGGGGAAGAGAAAACCGATTAATTGCTAGATTTATTCTGTACCGGCATATCCACCACATCAGGATCATGGACGATATTTAGATTGGAATCGGAATCATTATATTCCCCTGCCACCACGCCAAACCCCATATTCGTTTTTTGGAAGGTTCTCCAATTTGCCTGCATGTTTTCTCCTGTAAATATCCCGGAACAATTCATAATGGACATGACTTCAATCTTATCAAGCAGTATGTGAATTTGCGACGAATGCTTTTTTTTCAAACTAACGCCCCCTTTAGAATTGTGCAGTCGGCTGCGGGTTGTTGATTTCTGGATTCGCAATGGAAGTGTCGACACCGTCTGCATCAAAGACTACGTTACAAACATTTGTAACTGCTACCGCCCCTATTTCAATTCCATTTCCCATGTTGATTTTCCCTTGTGTGCTCCAATCAGGCTGGTTGTTCTGACCTGTGGCAACGGCAGAACTCTGGCTGATGCTGTTAACATTTATTTGATTGAAAATGATGGAAACTGGCAATATGAACCCTCCAATCCGTGGTATTTCGGATTTCTTTTAATGTAGGGTATTCCTTTAAAATACATAACGTGATGAAAGTGGGGAATTAACAGAAAATAAAAAATGTTTGTTGAAAATAAAAAACGGTATGGTAATATGTAATTACGGCATAATTATGGAATATTTCCTTTATTAAATTATACAACTTGAAAGGACGTGTTACATAGATGACTCAAACAGTTCCAGCAATGGACGAGACATTACGGAAACAGTTGATTGAGTTCAGAAGAGACATTCACCAGTTTCCTGAAGTCAGCGGCGAAGAATATGAAACTTCCAAAAGAATTCAAGTGCAACTGAGGGAACATGGTATCCTTTTCCGGACAGGTTTTGCCAAAACAGGTGTACTTGGAATCATAAAAGGTGATAAGCCCGGACCAACTGTTGCTTTAAGAGCGGATATTGATGCACTGCCTATTACAGAAAAAACGGATCTGTCTTTTGCCTCGCGAAAGGCAGGGAGTATGCACGCTTGTGGGCACGACGCTCATACTACCATGCTTTTAGGGGCGGGAATCTTGCTAAATGAACAGAAAAAGGACCTAGCAGGAACGGTACTTCTTGTTTTTCAACCTGCAGAAGAGGCATCTCCAGATGGCGGCGCTAAACCCATGATGGATGATGGGGTGTTTGATGAATATGTACCGGATGTTATTTTTGGCCAACATGTTTGGCCGGATTTGCCTGTAGGGCAGATAGGGGTTCGTGCTAAGGAAATGATGGGTGCAACCGATCGATTCAAAGTGGTGATAAACGGTTCAGGCGGACATGCCAGTATGCCTCATCAAACAAACGACGCTATCATTGCAGCTAACCATGTGGTGACCATGCTTCAAACCATTGTGAGCAGAAACGTGAATCCTATTGATGCAGCGGTGGTAACGGTAGGAAGAATAGAAGGCGGTTACAGGTATAATGTAATAGCTGATACTGTGACACTAGAAGGTTCCATCCGGACCTATAAAGAAGAAACCAAAAACAGGGTCAAACAAAGATTCCATGAAGTTGTCGAGCATGCAGCAAAAGCAATGGGTGCAACGGCAGAAATTGAGTATATTGACGGGTATGAAGCTACAATTAATTCTCCAGAATGGGCTGAGGTTGTGAAAGAAACAGCCAACAAATTATTCGGTTCTGAAGAAGCGACTCCTACTGTCGACCCTTCACTTGGAGGGGAGGACTTTTCTAGATTTTTAAACAGGTATACAGGTGCTTTCTTTTGGCTGGGTTCAGCTGTAGAAGGTAGGGGAGTTCAGAAACCTCTCCATGATCCTAAATTTGAATTTAATGAAAAAGCTCTGCCAATAGGTGTGAACATGCTCGTCGAGGTAACAAGGAAGGCCTTGGATAAACTTCAACATAAAATTTAGGAGGCAAAGACGATGGCTAAAGAGACTTCAGATTATATTTCAACCATATCCGATTCTCTTATTTCTTGGCGGAGACAATTACATCAATTTCCTGAACTTGGTTGGACAGAGTATGAAACCACCTATTTGATTGGGAAGGAACTGAGTAAACTTGGTTTCACATTATTTTTGGGAAGAGATGCCTTAGTTTCTGAAGAGAGAATGGGTGTTCCTTCGAAGGAAATACTTCGCATCTCAGAAACAAGAGCACTCAAAAATGGGGTTCCGAAAGATTGGTTGTCTAAAATGGAGGGTGGCCATACGGGTCTAGTAGCAACTCTTGACACAGGAAAAGCAGGAAAGCATGTTGCCTTGCGTTTTGATATTGATGCCCTTCCCATACCGGAGAATAAAGGGTCATCGGACGATCATTTTCCCACTTCACAGGCGTTTTCGTCTAAGTCCCCCTATTTAATGCATGCATGTGGTCATGATGGACATGCAGCGATTGGACTTGGGGTTGCTACGTATCTTTCAACCTTTCAAGAAGAACTTTCAGGAACCTTTACCATGCTTTTTCAGCCGGCGGAAGAGGGAAGCAGAGGGGCAAAGGCAATGGTGGAAAAGGGTTGGTTGGATGAGGTGGATGTGTTTCTAAGTGGTCATATCGGGATAACTCCTATGCAGATTGGAGAAGTGGTGGCTTCTGCACATGGATTTCTTGCAACATCCAAACTTGATGTCTCATTCAACGGTAAGTCAGCCCACGCAGGTGTAGAACCACAAGAAGGAAGAAACGCATTGCTTGCTGCCGCCGCGGCGTCCTTGCATCTCCATGGCATCCCAAGGCACTCTGATGGAGAAACAAGAATAAATGTTGGCACGCTTCAAGCCGGAAGCGGGAGAAATGTCATACCGGATTATGCAGAAATGTCATTAGAGACACGAGGGGAAACTAGCATACTTAATCAATTCATGGAAGATGAAGCCATTCGAATCATTCAACAAACTGCAGGTATCTACGGCGTTGAATGCGATATCCGTTTAGTTGGTAAAGGGATAGAAGCTTCCTCAGAGTTAGGATGGAAAGAGATTTTAGAAAATGCAACAAGGAGTAGCAAGAGGGTCAATAAGATTATAGAAACCTTTCCCTTAAAAGCCTCGGAGGATGCGGCATATATGCTCAACCATGTAAGGGACCGAGGAGGGAAAGCCACCTATTTCATCTTTGGCACACCGCTTGCAGCCGGACATCATCATCCTTTATTTGATTATGATGAAAAAGTTCTGGAAGTGGCACTTGACGTATATATCTCCTCTATTCTATCTTTATCCTAGAATAGAAAAGTGTGGTATTTCCGCTTTATATGAGGTGAAAAAGTGAAAGTGAAAATAGGTATTATCGGTCCAAGCGATTCCATCGAGAGAATCATGTTAGTAGGAAAAGAATTTAGGAACGTTGAAATGTTTGCTTTTCCGTATACAGTATTGGAAGAAATTGATTTAATTATCAACAAAAATAAGGGGGCGGTAGATCAATGGATGTTTTCTGGTCAAGTGCCCTTTACCTATGCCATGTCCCAGGAACTCCTGCAAAAAAATGAAGGTGGGTTTGCAGAGCTGTTTGGTTCTAGTTTTCTTGGGACACTCTTGGAAGCCCAAGTGAAAGAAAGGAAGATCTTCGAAACAGTCAGCCTTGATACAATCAGACAAGATAGAATTGAGATGAATAGAGATTTTTTTTCGCTTGAAGCAATCAATTTTCACTCTTATCCTTATGAGGGAATTGTACCTGTAGAAGACTTGGTCTCTTTTCACGAAGAGTTATACGAAAGTGAGAAGATAGAGGTAGCATTTACATGTATCCAAGCAGTTTATAGAAAATTGAAGGAGCTAAACATTCCTTGCTATCGTGTCATTCCTTCCGACCTTGCCATATTGTCTACCTTGGAAATATTGATTGAACGAGCGCATTCCTTGCGTTACAGAAAATCACAGATCGCCATTCTCGGGATAGAAGTCATCCATACGAAAGCTTCTCTGGAAGAAATGCACTACTCCCATAAAATGAAAATAAAGGAGTTAGAGTTAAAGAGAATAATGCTCCGTTTTGCTGAAGAGGTGAACGGATCATTTGTACAGTTTGGTGACGGTCTATTTCTTCTTTTTACCACTAGAGGAGAACTTGAATGGCATATTGAAGGAGAGTCCCTGCTTCAATTGGTAGAGGATATTCATGTGCAAAGTGGACTGAAAGTCAGGTTGGGATTAGGATTTGGTGAGACTGTGCTTGCTGCAGAGGAAAATGTAAGACAAGCCTTTCACCACGGGCGAGAGCAGAAATCGTCTACACTTGTTTGTGTGAATGAAGAAAGAGAAGTCACTGAATTCTTTGGTTCGTCAGATAAGCTTTCCTTCCACTCACGCTCCCATGGGCAAGAATGGGAAGAAAAGCTCAAGGATCTAACTATAAGCCCGACAATTGTTTCTCGTATAAGGTCATTGGCGCAATACTATCAAAAAGACGTCGTCACATCACAGGATTTGGCAAGTTGGTTGAAAAGTACAGAAAGAAATGCCAGGAGAATACTTACTGAAATGGAACGGTCGGGACTGATAAAAGTCTCTGGAGAAGAGCAGTCCGGACACCGTGGCAGACCTAGAAAAATATACAAACTATCGTTTCTGTGAATAGGTGGGAAATCTCAGGTAGATTTCCCAATTTTTAATAAACGGATAAAATAACTGAAAATTTATTTTATTTTAAATGTAACGAATGTTGCGATTGCTGAATAAATAGGATTTCTATTACTTTTTTTCGGAATTAAAAAGGAATTATACCTAAAAGGAGTGAGGAAAATGAGTCAATTACAAACACAGCAAGAGAAATCCACCTCCATGCTTGATAGGTTCTTAGGTGGCGTCGAACGGATAGGGAATAAGCTACCAGATCCATTTATGCTATTTGTTTACTTATCTCTTTTTATCATTGGAGTGTCTTTTGCAGTCAATCAATTTGGAGTAACGGTGGAGCATCCTGGCACCGGAGAAGAACTGGCTATTAAAAGTTTGTTGTCTGGGGAAGGAATTGAATTCATTCTAACCTCGATGCTTACGAACTTCACCGGTTTTGCTCCTTTAGGTCTAGTACTGGCTATGATGCTGGGTATTGGTCTTGCTGATAAAGTTGGTTTAATTGAAGCTGGGATCAAAAAAACTATCTTAAATGCTCCGAAAGCATTAATTACGTATGCAGTGGTTGGTACTGGTATACTGGGGAATCTTGCATCTGATGCGGCATTTGTTATTGTACCACCTCTTGCTGCCATGATCTTTTATACAGTTGGCAGGCATCCACTTGCCGGACTTGCGGCAGGTTTTGCGGGAGTTGGAGCAGGGTTTACGGCAAATGTTGTTGTCGCAGGAACAGACGCTTTATTATCTGGTATCGCGACAGAAGCCATCAAACCATTTGATGAGTCTTTAATTGTCACACCAGTTGATAATTATTATTTCATGGTAACTTCCGTGTTTATCCTTGCTATTGTTGGTGCTCTAATAACTGAAAAAATTATCGAGCCACGTCTTGGAATTTATAAAGGAAAGATCGACAAAGAACTAGAAGAACCTAATCCCCTTGAAAGCAAAGGGTTGAGAAATGCTGTTTGGGCTGGACTTGTGTATTTGGTACTGCTGGCGGTTGCGGTGTTCTGGCCTGATTCCATTTTAAGAAATGAAGACGGTGGAATTGTTCCGTCTCTATTTCTGACAGCTATCGTTCCAATTACCCTATTCTTTTTTATTGTGGTAGGTGTTGCTTATGGGGTTACAGTAGGGAAAATTAAAAATACTGCAGATGTGCCAAAACTGATGGCAGAGTCCATGACAGATATGTCAGGCTATATTGTCCTTATATTTGCGGCGGCTCAGTTTATTGCATACTTTAACTGGTCGAACCTTGGAATATGGATTGCTGTAAACGGTGCAGGATTCCTTGAGAGCATGAATCTGACAGGAATTCCAGGAATTATCGGGTTTGTCCTCCTTGCGGCAGTATTGAACTTGATCATCTTCAGCGGATCCGCACAGTGGGCATTGATGGCGCCAATATTTATTCCTATGTTTTGGATGCTGGATTATCACCCGGCATTTATTCAGGCGGCGTTCCGGATTGCCGATTCGTCCACCAATATTATTACTCCATTGAATCCCTATATAATCGTCGTCTTGGCGTTTATGAAAGATTATGATAAAAAAGCAGGACTTGGAACTTTAATTGCTTTGATGTTGCCATATAGCCTTATATTCTTAGGTGTTTGGATCATTATGCTTGTCATTTTCGCGCTAGGTGGCATCCCAATCGGACCTGGTATAGAAATGATGATTAAATAAAACAAAGTGTAGGCAAAAGTACTATTTTACGAAAATTATTCATGAAGTCATTTACCCTCACATACCATATATAAATTTGGTTATGTGGGGGATTTTTATGGTATCCAAGCAAATAACGGTTGCACTTGAAAACGGACTTCATTCCAAACCAGCTCGATATTTTGTTGATAAAGCAGGTAGTTTTGTTTCAGACATTCGTGTAATCAGGCACAATAAAATCATTGATGCTAAAAGCTTACTCGGTCTATTATCGCTCGGAATTGCAAATGGAAGTGTGGTAACAGTAAAAGCCGAGGGCTCTGATGAAAAGGAAGCAGTAGAATGGCTGACGAGGTTTTTAAAAGGCGAAGAAATATTGTACTGAACACAACAGGTGGATGCAAGAATCCATCTGTTTTTTATTTTTTATAGAAACTAAAGGAAATTTTTACATTCCTCCAACGGACAAGTTCATGTTATACTCTTCGAATGAATATATGCCTATGTTTATGTGATGCATAAATGTGGGTAAATACCTTCGTATAAGTAGAAATGGAGGAGAACACCATGAAAACTCGCGATTCCTTCTTTGATAATGCGAAGTTTATCTTAATTTTTCTAGTTGTATTCGGGCACATCATTTCGCCGTACCGTGGAAATGATGAGTGGCTTGTGTCCATCTATCACTTTATCTTTATTTTTCATATGCCAGCATTTATCCTATTGGCAGGCCACTTTAGCACCAACTTTCATAAAAAAGGCTATTACGTAAAAATCATAACAAGACTTTTGGTACCGTATCTGATATTGCAGACAATTTATACGTTGTTTTATAGTCAACTCTATGCCGATCCATCCATGACCTTGGAGTACTTCACACCAAGATGGGCGATGTGGTTCTTACTAAGTATGATTGCCTGGAAACTTATGTTGCCGCTGTTCGGGAAATTACAGGCTAGATACAGTATACCATTGGCAATTTTGCTGGGTGTCGTAATTGGGTTTGTTGATATTCCAGAAAGATTCTTAAGTTTAGATCGAACGTTTTACTTCTTTCCGTTCTTTTTGATTGGCTATTATTTAACGAAAACAGACTTATTTGAGAAATTAAAAAACGGAGCCTATCGTGGGTATGCTACAGCATTTCTTATCGTATTGTTTGCTGGGATTTACGTTTGGTTAGGTGGAATTGACGGAGCGAGTATCCTATATGGTACTTACACGTTCTCGTCTGTGACTGATGTCTTGATCCGCATGGGCATTTACGCCGGAAGCATGCTTGTAACCATTGCCTTTTTCGCTTTGGTGCCTAAAGATAAGTTTATTTTTACAGGCATTGGAAGAAGATCGTTTTATGTGTATATTTTACACGGCTTTATTATCAAGTGGTTTTTTGAAACGAGCTTTGGCCAGGCGGTCAACTCACCTACAGGATATATGTTGCTTCTGTTATTGAGTATTCTGGTGACGGTGGTAACAGGAAACAAATATGTAGTAAAAGCTATTCAGACGCCATTTGGGTATTTGAAGGAAAGCTTGTCTTTGAAAAATGGTTGATTATTAAGTAGAAAAAGCCGCTCCGGTAACCTTTATGGTTGTCAGTGCGGTTTTTTTGATGGTTAGGAAATTATAAAATAAGCTAATTGTGGAATAGTCTTCATATTAATTCTTCATCGTAGAGATGAAGACCTGAGTACCGAGGAAAAAGGAGGAGGGAGGTTCTCATGGTCGATCGATATGAAGACCTCGATGACCAGATAGGAGGAGTAGGGAGGCGCTCATGGTCGGTATGAAGACCTCAGTGACAAGGAAAAAGGAGGAGATAAGTCCTCATCGCCGTTATGAAGACCTCGATGACGAGGAAAAAGGAGTAGGGAGGTCCTCATGGTCAGTATGAAGACCTCAGTGACAAGGAAAAGGGAGGAGAGAAGTCCTCATCGCCAGTATAAAGAACTTAATGACTGCCGCTTTTTAGGTGTGGAAAAATGGTTCGGACATTTACGCTGTATACCCCCTAAAATAACTGGTAAAAGCCAAGCATCACGAGCTATCCATTCGCAACAAATCATTATTACTGAAAAGTCTTTTCCCATTCGCTCAAATGTAATACACCTAACTCAGGTTTAGGCTCCTGGTCCAATAATGCAAGATATTCCAAGCTATTGCCGTCAGAATCAGTGAAATAATAGCAGGCAGCGGGCATCCATGCGTGGACAACAGGTTCGCTTGCATCCAGTCCAAAGCTCGGGGAAAGTGCAATACCTTTTGCATCTAAAAATGTTGGAACGCTCCTCAATTGATCCAGTGTGACCTTAAAAGCAAAATGGGAGCGAACAAATTCATGCTCTTTAACCTCCCAAACTCCCAGCATCTGTTGTTTCTTATCTGAATCACCTAAAAAGAAAAATGCCACTCTCCGCTCCTCTAAAAAGTATGCAAGCTCCAACCCCAGGCTTCTATAGAAAGCTACCGCCGACTCCAAATTTACCGTTTTCACATGCGTTTCATATAATTCCGCGTTTCTCATTGAAAGTTCCTCCTAATATTTATTAACTACTTTTATTGTATTAGGAGTATTTAAACCTGACCTCCGGAATAAGTTTGAAGATCCCATACTACTTTAGACGGAAAAAAACACACAACCAAATGTGGTTATGAGTCTTTGTCACACTATATTATGGAGTTTGTTTATCTAGTTCTTTTGGAGCCATTTTTACAGTACGATAGTTGTTTACAACCCAAATCCCAAACAGCGAGAGAACGGTAGACATCGTGACGATGGCTGGCAACAGATCGGTGATTCTTGCGATTAGACTATATAAGATTCCAAAACTGACCATTGTAAGAATCACACTGACAAAATGAACTTTTTTGTTCAGGTAGGCCATTAAACCGCCACCTGAAAAAACAAGCATACCTAACAAGAATAGCGCAATCACTGGAAAAAGATATTCCATGTCTTGCATAACCTCCGTTATGATGGTTTCTGTTTCTATATGTATAGTATATCATAAACTTTATAAAAGATTCAGAAATCGGAGTGGGCATTTAGCAAACATGCCAAAAGTTCCAAAGCATTGTTAAAATTAGCATTGACAATATGTAAAAGGGAAAATATACTAATAGTGCAAGACTATACGAGAAAAGGAAGGTACTAGGTGCGATGTGGAATTAATCTATTTTTTAGGAGTGAACTCATGTGATTATTAAAATGAGAACCCTGGAGAATTGGATTAGTCTGCCCATATTACCTGCCATAAGTATCGTTGTATAGATGCGTCGCTATCCATGATGGATTAGTGTTATTTTGTGATACTTATTTGTAGAATTGGCGTTGTTTGCATATGCAATCGACTTTTCTTTTAAACCTCTCCAGGATTCTGGGGAGGTTTTTTGTGATGATTGATACGATGGCTGCTCATTTATAAGCAAAAAAACAATAATGAGGTGCATATGTATGACAATGATACTACAAGTGAAACAAGTGAATAAAAGTTTTGGGGAACGGGATATTTTGAAGGATATCTCTTTTGATATAAGAAATGGTGAAAAGATTGGGTTGGTTGGTTGGAACGGAGCAGGGAAGACGACTTTGATGAAGTTATTGATGGGCACGATCCATCCTGATTCGGGAAGTATTACTAGAATCCCAGCTACAGTAAAGGTCGGATATCTGCCGCAAAGCACTGATTATACCATTAATACAGATCAAGAAATCATGGAGGAAGCCAAAGACCTCTTACGCGTGACAAGTGAGTTGGGTTTGGTTAAATCCATTACAAGAGATGGAGCTTCCTCTGACACCTTGAGTGGTGGAGAGAGACTTAAACTAGCGTTGGCAAAAATTTGGACCCAATCTCCCCAGCTTTTTTGTCTGGATGAGCCGACAAACCATATGGACATGAAAGGTGTAAACTGGCTAGTATCAGAACTGAACAACTTTGCTGGTGCAGCCATCATCATCTCCCATGATAGATACTTCTTAGATAAGACAGTTTCTAAGATATACGAAATAGAAGACTGTAAGCTAATGGAGTATGAAGGTAATTATACAGCGTATCGTCAAGAGAAACAGCGTCGTCTCGATCAACAAACGCGGGATTACGGGAAGCAACAACGAAAGATAAAAATGATTGAAGATCAAGTTGCCAACTTGAAGCAGTGGTCAGAAAAAGCGCATAGGGAAGCAGGGAAAAGAGATAACCCTGGTGAGCGAAAACAGATTGGCTTAAAGGAGTTCGAGCGGGTAAAGGCGAAGAAAAAGGATAATCAAATTAAATCAAAGACAAAAAGACTGGAGCTTGAACTGTCCAAACATAAAGTGGAAAAGCCGAAGGAAGAAGTCCAGATCAAATTTGAATTTGAAACGGACGGAAAAAGAGGGAAAAGAATTCTGGAAGCGAAAGGGTTAACCAAGAAATATGGAGAACGACTTCTCTTTGAAAAAAGTCATTTTTATGTGAAGCATGGAGAGAGAATTGGGTTAATTGGTGAAAATGGAGCAGGGAAAACCACTTTTATAAAAATGCTATTGGAACAGGAACCTATTACAAAGGGTTCCCTGTGGAAAAGTACGTCCTTGAAAATTGCCTATCTGAGCCAAGAAGTCAGTGACATGCCTATGAATAAAACAGCAATGGAATTTTTAGATCTTATTGGATGGGAACGTGTTTCCAAAGCTCGCACCATTTTTGCGAATATGGGGATGCATGAGGAAAAGCTCACCAAACCTCTGAAAACCCTTAGCCTTGGCGAAAAGACAAGAGTCAAGTTGGTTCACATGATTATGCAGGATTATGAAGTTCTAATCTTGGACGAACCGACCAATCATCTAGACTTGCCAAGCAGAGAACAGATGGAGGCTACCTTGTCTACGTTCAATGGTACGCTTATCGTTATTTCTCATGACCGCTATTTTATTGAGAAGCTATGCGAAAAGCTGCTTGTGATTGAAAATAAAAGAATCAAACGTGTGGAAACAGGCTTAAAAGAATATGAAGAGAGTAGAAGGAGCCAGACGTCGTCTTCTGAAAAAGAAAGCAGAGAAAAGGTTGCGATTTTGGAGGCCAGGATTACCGAATTATTGGGGAAGATCAGCATGGTGAATAGGGACAGTGAGGAATATTCCTCTATGGATAATGAGTTGTTAAAATTGATGAGATTAAAAAAGGAATTAGCATAAAAAAGAGGCGGTCAAAAGGTCAGAACGGACTTTTTGACTGCCTCTTTTCATTAATTAGTTTAGTCTTAATTCTTGCCCTGAATAAATAGTATTGGAGCTAAGTTTATTAAGTTTTTTTAGTGCATCAACACTTATTCCATATTTTTTAGATAGGGAATACAAAGTATCCCCTTTTTTGACTGTGATGGCGAAGCTCTCCGGAGAAGGGGAGAGGTAGAGTTGTTGGCCCGTCTTTATGGTGTCAGCAGTAAGGTTGTTCCAGTCCTTCAATTGTTCAACAGAAACATCAGACTTTTGGGCTAAAGAGTATAGAGTATCTCCTTTTTTCACCTCCATAATGACAGGGGCTTTTACTAAAAGTTTCTGACCGGTATAAATATTGTCATAGGTTAACAGATTCCATTTCTTCAACTTCTTTACAGTAGTTCTGTGAGTTTTGGCAATAGTGTAGAGGGTATCCCCCTTGGCTACTATGATATCTGTTGCTTCTTTTATTATGAGTTTATCTCCAGCAATGATCTTGGAACTTGTTAGATCATTTATCTTTTTGAGGTCATCTATCGTGACATCGTATTTCTTTGAAAGACTGTATAGTGTATCCCCTTTTTTAATAGTGATAACCTTGTTACCACTTGCAGCAAAAGCAGGTTTGTAGGATGAAAAGCCAAGTGCACCCGATAGGCCTAATGTAATTGCTAATGCAAGAAAAACTCTTTGATGTTTTTTCATGTTGAACACTCCAATTTAGAAAAATTTGATTACACTTACTTTGACGTAGTTGGTTGAAATTTGTCGCTTGTACATGAAAAATTGTTAAGCCCATTTTTAGAAGAGTTGAGTATAAAATAAAAAGCCCGCAATTATATCAATTGCGGGCTTTCTAAAACATGATTTATGCTCTTGTTTTCCAAGCATTCAAGACATTCTGTTCTTTTTCACTATGAATGCCGGCCTTTCTATCTTCCTCTTTTCTTGATGTTTCAAAATGAAGGACATCTTGAACTGTATCTTCTACGGATCTCACTTCCAATCGGTGCTGCAAGGCCTTATCAATACTTATGGAGCTTGCACCGCGCCAAGGTTCACTGCCCTCTACCAGGGGGTGCTCTTCTGGAATCCAAAGCGGCATTTCTGTCCAAGGAGCAACATGTTGTTCCAATAAGAAACTCTCGTCTGCCCAGACAAATTCCGCATCGGATCCACTTACCGTTTTGCATACGGTAAGGAAATCTTCCATGCTCACTGGTGTTGTCGGTCCTGTGACGTTAAAAGTGCCGGTTATTTTTTCATCTGCCATTTTCAGTATCCAAAGGGCCATGTCTCTTGCATCAATATACTGAATTTCTCTTTCTTTTCTACCTGGGGCTAAAACTTCGCCACCTTCAGCAACCCGATTGACCCAGTAGGAAAAGCGATCAGAGTAGTCATATGGGCCAACCAGAAGTCCAGAACGGACATGCAATACCTTATTAGGCATATTTTTTTCTGCGGCGCGTTCACTCTCTGCTTTTAAAGCTCCGTAATGGGCATTGATTTGCTCTTGAGTTCCAAACCCGATATCTTCTATTTGTTTTTCTGTAAGGGACTGAACAGGATAATCCTCTTTAATGTTAGAAGGAATCCAATCTTTGTAAACCGAAATGCTTGAAATGAAGGTGTAATGGTCGACTTTATCCGCGAGCACCCTAGTAGCTTCGGCTAATGCTTTAGGTGTATAACCGCAAGTATCTATTGCCACATCCCATTTTCCAGTTTCAAGTGGGGAGAGGTCTTTGTTGCGATCTCCCACAATGCATTCTACATGCGGAAACAAATCTAAATGGTTGCCGCGATTGAACATCGTTACTTCATGACCTTGCTTTAACGCTTCTTCTACGATAAATCTACCTAAAAAACGCGTACCGCCAATCACTAATATTTTCATATGTAGGCCTCCATGAATAGGTTATAGTAAGCTAGTTCTCTACAAAAGACAGATAATCCTTTTTTTCGCCCTTTTATGCAATCTTTTCTTTTGGCATTTTCCTGAAATACCACTTAAGAAGGGGAGGTACCACGATAATAATGAATAAGAGCCGTATTAATTGCAGTGAGCTGACAACTGCAGGATCTCCGCCTACAGAAGTTGCCGTCAACACCATTTCAATCAGCCCGCCAGGTGCGACACTCAAAATGGCAGTCGGCAAATCCAAGCTGGTCACCGCAGCGAGAATCATTCCAAGGCCAAAGGAAACCAAAATTAACGTCACCGTCAACCCAAAATAAACAACGCAATATTTGCCTCCAAGCTTCAAATCTGCAAACGCTATTCCTTTTCCCATCCCTATTCCTACAGTTATCTGTGCGAATATCAACAACAAAGGTGGCAGAATGGCCATTTCTATCAGGGTTATATTAATTAGGGCAGTCAAGGCAAGTGGTATGATGACAATGCCTGCAGGAATTTTATCTTTGAACATCACCCCAGCAATTACTGCTGGAAGGAACCAAAGATATTGCCATCCCCCAAACTCATATGTACGTCCAATTGCGGCAGTAACATCTTGACCAATCCCGTTAGACGAAAAAATATGTACAACAATGAAAGGAACCATGAACAACACTGTAAGCAATCGCACTGTCTGGAAAATGACCACCAAGGAACTTTTCGCATTAAGCGATTCACTTGCAATCACCATTTCGGAAAGCCCCCCAGGAATTGATCCAAATACACTCGTAATTTTATCCACAGCTATCCACCTTGTAACAAGAATACTGTTCAAAATACTGACTGCAACCAAAGCAATGGTTGATAAAACATAGGGGAGAATGTATGGAACTACAGTCAACAAGGTATCTTTTGTAAAATAAAGACCAAAAAACAATCCAAGAACCAAAAATCCACTTTGTTTTAACGGCTCTGGACAATAAACCTTCCGTTTAGAAAAACCTTGATAAAGCATGATGGAAGTCAGTGCTCCAAGTACCCATGGCAGAGGAAGGTTTGCTAGATAAAACATATATCCCCCCATCCCGCCTATCACATATGCTTCTAATAATCTAGTAAGAGCTATATTTCGCATCTCTAAATACCCCTTTATTTGAATAAAGCAATTGTAACATATTTTAGGGGGAGGTTAGGAGAAATCCCTCTTTACTACTAACTACCTAACGGGTAGTTTTCGACAATTTCTCTTAAGTATTTTGGTAGATTGATTCGACAATGGCACTAGGGAGAAATAATCAAAATAGCAAAAAGTGTAAAAATATCGAAAAATTATACAGGTATTAGTCAGTTTTTCGTGTATTTAGTACAACGAATTAATTTTTGGGGGTGCATGGATGTACAAGGTGAGCAGGTGGAAAGGAAAGAGGTTCATACCAATCATGTTTATTTTCATTTTATTAATTAGTAGTGTGCTGCCGCATGTCGCAAACGCAAATGAAACTTCAGTCAAAGATAGCCAAAGTCAGGATCAGGAATTAGAAAAAAATAGGGAAGCGGTATATCAACAGGAGACAAATAAAGTGGAAGATATAGAACTAGAGGATGGGGAGTTTTTAAATGTTCTCTCGGGTTTAGGATGGAATGCTCCCGAACTGAATGAAGAAGAAGGTTTAAAACATAAGGAAAAAGAGAAAGTAGAAGCGGCTGTTATAGAAGAGTTACAAAAAAACGAAAAGGTAGATATTATCGTTCGGTTGAAGGACAAAGCGGAACTGGACAAAGTTTTTATGAATGCTCGAGGAAAAATGTCACATGAAGAACGAGTGGGGATGGTGACGGAAAATCTCCAGAATCATGCAAAAGAAAGTCAACAAGGAATAACAAAGGCCATATCAGCACTTGAGGAAAAAGGGATGGCAAAAAACGTCGAGCATTTATGGGTCATTAATGGTCTTTCGCTTACTGTAGATAATCAAGGACTTGAAGAGCTGAAAAAACGAGAAGATATAGAAAAGATAACTTATGACCGTGAATTAAATGCACCAGAAATCACAACAGAAGGAACAAAGCCCAGACTTCCCGAATGGGGGCTTGAAAAAATAAAAGCAACAAATGTTTGGGGGGAGTATGGACTTAAAGGGGAAGGAATAGTTATTGGAATCATGGATTCAGGTGTGGATGGTACACACGAAGCCCTAGCCCATAACTATCGAGGGAGAGATGGAGACCATCAATATTCTTGGATCGATGTATCCGGACAAAACTACGCCACCCCTAAAGATGGATATGGTCATGGAACGCATGTTGCTGGGACTGCAGTAGGTGGAGGGGAAGGCGAACCAATAGGGGTGGCGCCTGAAGCAGAATGGATTGCTGCTAAAATTTTCACTGATGGTGGGTCAGCTACGATATCCGGCATCCATCGTGCGTTTGAATGGTTTATGGCTCCAGGAGGGGATCCATCTAAAGCACCTCATATAGTAAACAATTCATGGGGAAATCCTAATACTTTTAATAAGGAATTCTATGAAGATGTACAAGCTTGGGTGGCAGCGGGTATTTTCCCTCTTTTCGCTGCCGGAAATGAGGGGCCGGGGGCACAAACAGTTGGTTCCCCTGGAAGTTTTCCGGAATCTTTTACAATCGGAGCTACGGATAGTAACGACCAGGTTGCATCTTTCTCAAGTCGTGGTCCGGTATATTGGATAGATGATGAAGGCAATCAACAACGGCTTCTAAAACCAAACGTGACTGCTCCGGGTCATCAGGTTTATTCAGCTTGGCCAGAGGTCAGAGGTCAAGGTAAATATAATACGATCAGCGGTACTTCCATGGCTACGCCACATGTTGCCGGAGCGATAGCTCTTTTGTTACAAGCCAATCCGAATTTGTCCATTCAGGATATTAAAGACCTTCTTGCTGACACGGCAAGACAGGAGCAGCACATGGGTACATTACCTAATGACCTTTACGGGGAAGGTATCATTAACATCTACCATGCTGTTACTACAACGGCATTTGCAGGCGAATTAAAAGGCACTGTCCAAACAGAATCTGGGAATGAAGTGCCAATCACAATAGAAATACCTGAACAAGATCTAAGTGTGGAAGTTACGAACGGGCAGTTCGAGTTATCCGTTAGAGAAGGAAAACATAGGGTCATAGTGAAGGCATTTGGTTATAGGATGTTTGAACAGGAAGTTGTCATAAATAAAGGCGAAGTTACATCCGTATCTTGGAGCTTGGAGCCTTCAGACCGCTATGAATTGACAGGTAGAGTAGTAGACAAAGAGTCACAAGAGGAGGTAGCCTATGCTTATATAAGTTTAAAGGGTACACCTATCACTGCAAGGGCAGATGAATCAGGTAATTTTAAACTTAGCAATATACCAGAGGGCAAGTATGAGCTAATCGTCTCAGGAGAGGGAATTAAAGGAGTCAGCAAACAAATTGAAGTGAAGGACAATCAGGAACTGACAATTGAAGTGGGGTCGCAGTCGGCCACCTATTCTGCTGAGTGGAAGACTGCCAACAGCAGTCATGAAAGAAATGCGGTCTCCGCCAATGCGATTGATGTTAACGAGTTGAATCAGCAATGGGAGTATTTAAATGGTACAAAAGGACAAATACTATTTGCGAGTCCGACTGCGAGCAATGAATATGTCGTTTTCACCACTGACAGGGGATGGGTAACAGCGTTGGATGCAAGGGATGGAAAAGAAGTCTGGAGTATAAGAATTGGAAATTCCAATCGTTCAACGCCGACAATAGTGGAAGATAGCATCTACTTATCTGGAGGACAGGATGGCTCCATTTATGCATTGAACCTGGAAAATGGAAATATAAAATGGAGCAAAAACATTGGTCAGCCTGCAATCTATGAATCACCGATCTATAAAGATGGGACAGTCATTGTCAGTTCAGGATTAACTGATAATGCAAGTATATATGCACTGGATGCTACCAATGGGAACGTAAAATGGTCAGTAGAACTAGGCGGTTCCTCCTTTTTTGGAGGTGCAATAGGGCAGGAATATGTGTATATCGGTTCCTATGAGAATCGGACAATTAGAGCTTTACAACTATCAGATGGAGCTGAGGTATGGAGTAAGCAGCTATCTCAGGAAGGCTTCGCTTCAAGGCCTGTCTTTCATGAAGGTTCAGTCTATGTTCAAACGGCCAACTTTGGGAACGGTGCAGGGTCGTTACTTGCCATAGACGGAAATAATGGTGAGATATTATGGCAAACTGCCGGGATTGGAGACTCACAAGCAGGTTCTCCCATAATTTATGAAGACCTTGTAATAGTAGGTTCCTCCCCCATGCAGGTATTGCGTGCGTTTAATAAAAATACTGGTGAAGAGCTTTGGAGCAATCGTACTGTCGGCAGCACTCTGCATAATGGGGCTGTCAGTGCAAACGGAGTACTTTTTTTCTCTGGGACAAGTGGTTTAATGCAAGCAATCGATGTTTATTCGGGTACGATATTGAAAGACTTTTCCTTACCCGACTACAGCACTTCCGGGAGCCTTATACTCCCTGGGAACTTAGTAGTTCCTCATCGCAATGGGATAGTAAGCTTTCAGTCTCCGGGGCACTTGGAAGGAACCATTCTAGATGAAAACGGAGAAGTAGTCACAGCGAAAATATCTGTCTTGGAAACAAAGAAGGAGGGAGATATTTTCAATGATGGGAGCTACAGCTTTAAGCACCAGCCGGGGGAATTTACATTAAAGGTAAGTTCTTATGGGAAAAAACAAGTAACAGAAAGAGTTACGTTTGTTTCAGGTTATAAACAAGTTAAAAATTATACACTAACCGAAGCTGATATAGGCGGATTGGAAGTTCAGGTAATAGATGATCGAACAGGTGAAAAGCTTACTGGAGTGGAAGTTCTAGTAAAAGCCACCCCTTTAACAGGTGCAACCAATGAAAACGGTGAGCTGCATTTTGAGGAAGTATTTGAGGGAAGTTATGAGGTGGAACTTAAATTAAATGGTTATAAAGAGTGGAAGGATTCCGTAATAATCGAACCAGGTTCTTTATACTCCCTAGAAGTAAGTATGCAGCCATTTGAGATAGCTGTTTTAAATGATTGGGAGGGGGAAGTTACCAGTCTATTAAACGCCAATGGATTTTTAGCGGAGGAAAGGGACTGGGATATTGTAGAAAATATCAACAGGTATAAGACAGTTTATCTGAACGGAGCATATGGCAGTGGTGGATGGAGGCCAGATGAAGCATTGTTCAACGAATTGCTGGAAGAAGCAAAACGGCATGAGGTGAACCTGGTTTTCGCTGACTCTTGGGGTTCAAGCTATGGGACGATCCGGCAGCTCACTGAATATAATCAAGATCCCAAAGAAATTGCACACTATAATGGAATGGGACAGGTCCGATTGCAGGTGGATGAAGAGCATCCAATACTGAGCGGATTTAATAAAGGTGATAGAATCACATTGTTTACAAGGACGGGAGATTTTGCCTGGTTTAATCAACACTCTGGACGTCACATTGCTAGTATAGGAAGTACCACGCAAGGAATAAAAGGGACAGGCATTTCTTATAAGGCTGTTTCGGAAAATAGTGCTCATCTGTTACTGGCCAATCACGGGGCTTCACCATGGATCTCTCCGATGCAGGGGTGGCTTCCGGATATGCAGACTGTACTCTTCAATGGATTGAATTTTCTGCATGATGTTGATTTTGGAAAAGTGACGGGAACAATCGTTGACCTTGAAGGGAACCCTGTACAAGCAGAAGTGGGAATCGTGGAAACAAATATCTCCACAAAAACTACAGGCGAACAAGCAGGTTTTGAATTATTCCACGATGAAGGGGAATTTACAATCGAGGTCAGGGCAAGCGGGTTTGCCACACAAACGGAAATAGTTAACATTGTTCATGGTAATCCTGTAGAGCTCAATATCGTTCTAGGAGCGTCAAATGGAGATAAGGTTTCAGGTGTGGTTACAGATGGAATTAGCAAACAACCGATATCAGAAGCGAAAGTAAAGATGATCAAGGACAACGAAGTGGAGGTAGAGAGGGAGACTTCTATTAACGGAAGATTTGAATTTACCGGGTTAGAGTATGGATCATATATACTTCAAGTGGAAAAAGAAGGTTTCATCAAATTGAGCCAGCCAATTGAGGTTGGGAGGGTTCAAGAAGACGTCAATATAGAACTTTTCGAGACTCCTAGGGTTGCGGTTCTAAAAGATTACAGCTTTAGTTCACGTAACTTCCAATCATTAATGGGAGATGCCGGAATACCGGTTACTTCGCTTACTTTTACGAATGTAGTAGAAGAAATAGTGAATTATGATGTTTTATTTATAAATGAAGCATCTAACACGGATTTACCGTTAACATTATTTGATTCTTTAATGGCAAAAGCGGATCTGGCAGGAACAAGTGTAATTTTTGGTGACAACAACAACAGTACTGCATCGATTGCACGGCTGGTAAGTTTACGTGAAGATCCATCTTCGAGAAGGACCATATCGAATACAACCAGTTCAGCAGGCTATGTGGTGGAAGAAAATCATCCTCTCTTCAAAGGGGCTGAATCGGGAGATTTCCTTGAGGTGACAGTTCCAGCCGGTGGCAGGATTGCAACCTTTGATGGATATTCCGGATACACTATTGCCTCCATCAAACATGAAGGAGATGATACTGTCCACGGACCCGCAGTTGCCTTTAAACCAAGGACATCAGGAAATGTTGAGCTACTGTTAAGTGGTCATGGCTTTGGTTCGTTCCGCCACAAAGATCACTATACGGAACAAGGAAAGGACTTCTTGGTGAATGCAGTACTATGGACCGCATATGCAGAATTCCATACGATATCCGGAACTTTGTTGGGTGAGCAGGGAGAACCAATAAAAGGGACAGTTTCAGTAGAAGGAGATGCATTCTCTGCAGAAACAGACCCTGAGACCGGAGCATTCAGTATTGCGATGGTAGATGGGGAATATGATATCACCATCGAAGCATTCGGTTACAAATCCATGACAAAATCTGTTGTAGTGGATTCAACTACCGAACCACTTACACTTTCCCTCGAGGTAGATGAAACAGTTGGGAAAATAAACGGTATAGTGGAAAATGAGTCAAATGGCAATGCGGTCGAAGGAGTTAAAGTGGACGTCCTTAATGTTCCAAGAGAAGCATTAACCAACACTCAGGGTTCCTTCCAAATTAATAAGATGATGCCAGGTACCTATAATCTTCTTTTAACGAAAGAAGGCTTTGTTAACAAAGAAGTGAATGTGAAGGTAGAGGAAAAAGGTGAAGTGAATATAAATGTTTCATTAAAACCTTCTCCTACCATTGGCATCATCGTCGACTCGACATCTTCAGGATCTATCACGGTGAAACAGTATCTAGAAGAAAAGGGTTATAACGTGGTTGATATGTATTATACAGATTTAGATATGTTGGAAGATGTGGATTTGGTCATTGCAAACTCTGACTATGACAATAACAAAATCCCTACAGCTGCTGAATTTAAAGCGTTTCAGGAGGCCTTAGACAGCGCCAAAACATCTGTTATATGGACAGGTCAACATGCTGGACGGGGTGGTATCCGATTCATGAACACCTATGATGATAATCCCGGTGTTGTAATTGGTGGAAGTCAAACAGGGGTTCAAGGGCTGGTTCATGCGGAGCATCCAATTGTTGAAGGTGTACCAGTTAATGAATTATTCCCGGTCACCAATGGCTCCAACTATTTTTACGCCTTTGATGAGTATGATGGAGAAACAATCGCTCAGCTAAATACAGCATCAGGGGATAGAATTGGAGAAATGATTGGTTACAAAGGGAGAACCAATCATTCCGTGGAAGTTTTATTGGCAAACTTTACATTCGGTCACCCTTTCCATCCAGGCCTTCCGCAATATTTTGATGAGCATCGAGAACGGATTTTTAACAACACTATAACATGGATCTTGGATAACAAAGAACCGTTAGTTGGAGAACTGAATGGCAAGATAGTCAATGAAAAAGATATGCGAGTTCAAGCGACCCTAACTGTCGTGGATACAGGAAAGACTATCCCAACCAACCAGCAGGGGGAGTTTTATCTGGGGCTACCTGCCGGATCGTACACAATGAAGGTGGAAGCTTTTGGTCATCTTACAAAAGAGTTCCCGATTACTATTGAAAATGGCGGGAAGTTGGAAGAAACCTTTGAAATAGTGACAGACCAATCGGGTGTTATTAAAACTGTCGTAAAGGTTGGACAATCAGGAACAGTTATAGAGGGAGCGACAGTAACGATATTGGAAACACCCGTAGTGGGGGCAACAGATACAGAAGGATTATTTGAAGCGGTTGTACCTGTTGGCACTTACAGTGTAAGGGTGACTGCACCAGGTTTTGCACCTGTTCTCCAAAGCGATGTCGGTGTTGAAGAGGATGGGATCAACGAGCTCACCTTCAATTTAGGTGAATCTGAAAAGATCGCAGTAGTTGGAACAACATTAAATGGTGGAAGAATCATGAGCCTATTGGAACAAAGGGGCTATTATGCAGAATTTCACTTGAACTCTTCCTTGAACGGTTTAATAGACAATATTGAGGATTTTGCGTTAATAATCTTTAATGATAAGCATTCTAGTATGAACAATGAACAGTTCCGCTCCTTTATTGAACTTGCCGACGCCAGTCAGGTCAGCATGATGTTCCCTTCACAGATGAGCAATGGGACCGTCAGAGAACTTACAACTGTCTTTAATAATCCGGAGTCTGTGAGTCAAGGTTATGTACCAGGTAAAATTCAGGTGGCAGTAGATCATAGTCACCCAATCTTTAATGGCTTTACATCTGACATGATTACCATTTTAGAGAATGGAACCAGCAGTGTGCAATATGCTGTATACGATGGATATAGTGGCACAACCATTGGGACACTGCATCACCCTGAAAGAGGGGTACTGGGTAGCGGTATCGGCTATGAATATCGTACAGCAAATTCAGTGCATGTACTATTATCCGGACTTCATTCGGGAACATATGGACATCCAGATTCAAAGTGGACAGAGGACGCAAAAGAATTGTACTTCAATGCAGTAGATTGGGCGATCTCAGCTAGTCTTGGAGAAGTGACAGGAACCGTCCGTTCGGTTGATGGTGAAGCTATACCGAATGCGAAAGTCGCTATTGAGTCGCTCGGAATGGAAGCCACTACCAATGCTTCCGGGCAATATAAGCTAGGAGTTGGAACTGGTACGTATGAGATAAAGGCAAGTGCCAGAGGCTATATGGAGCAAGTAAAGGAATTTGAAATAACGGAGTTAGGTGAAGAAATAATAACAGACTTTGAACTTGAGAAAATAGAAGGTACATCCATTTCTGTTCTAGTAACCAATCAGGAAGGAGATGTGGTTGAAGGGGCAAAAGTAAGGCTAAGTTTCACAGATCTTTCAGGGGTGGAAGATGAAATTCCAACGGATGGTGAGGGTCTCGCAACCTTTGTTGACCTTTTGGATGGAGAGTATGAAGTCACGGTAAGCTTAGACGGATATATGAATTCATCACAAAAGGTGATTCTTCAAGGGGAAGATACAGCTATTTCCTTTGTAATGTCTCCTATCGAAGTAGCGGTATTAGGAGATTGGAACGAATCGCTAACCAACTTCTTGAATGAAGAAAAATTACATGCAGAAGCAAGAGATTGGACAGTAGTGGAGGATATAGAACGTTACAAGTTAGTGGTCGTCAATACATCCAAGGGTACGGATGAACAAATGAATGCTTTAGTAGAGGGAGCAGAAGAATTTGAAGTAAGTCTGGTGTTCGCAGGTTCTTGGGGAGATGGCTCAATATCTCTGTATTCAGAGCTTACCGGTTATCCGGTATTATATCAACAGGGATATAAGGAGAGTTCTGTAAAGCTGAAGGTTCAAGAGGGTCATCCAATTTATGATGGATTGGAACCGGATGAGCAAGGCTTGATCGACATCCATGTTGAACAAAGTCCTTATGCCACCTTTAAAGAATATCCTGGTGCAATACTCGGTAATGTCTATGTAAATGGCGAAGATAAGGGTGCGGCGATTGCCTATGAATTTAAAGGTGATAAACATATGCATCTATTGTTATCAAGTTTCGCCGCAACGAATATGGTGGGACCTGATAGAGGCTGGACAGAGGAAGGAAAACAAGTCTTCATACAAGCCCTTCGCTTTGCAATGGAAGCGGAAAGGGAAGAAGTGCCTGTGGAGCCGCCTGGAGCACCCGAGTGGGAAGAAACAAGAATTAAAACTGGTGATAAACCGGTGTTGATCAAAGGTTTTGCAGAATCGCTATCAACTGTTCATATCTATCAAGAGAAAGATGGAAAAAGAACAGCAATTAAATCAGTAAACGCTAATGAGGATGGAATATTTAGTGTAGAGTTACAATTGAAAAATGGTAGTACCTTCTTGGTGGCACAAGCTGAAAATGAAGGAGGAATGTCTGCTTGGAGTGAGACGCTTCAAGTGATAGTAACGGGTAAGCCTATTGGAAATCCGAGAGAGCCTAGAGTTCCAGAGCAGCCCGTGAAACCATTGGACAATAATGAAAAAGAGGAAGGAGAATAAGATTCGTGGTTTTAGAACCGGGAACATCTTTTTTAAGATGTTCTCGGTTTTAGATTTAACTTATAGTAAAAACTACTTCCATTGACACCGGCCTCTAAAAGTCATAAAATACTTAAGTTGAAATATTAAGAGGCGCGAAATAAATAATGGGAAGAAGTGACATAATGGCACCTGAACAACGTAAGAAAATGATTATTTTAATGATAAATATGTTTATTGCAGTAGGGAGTTTCGGTATAATCATACCTATTCTTCCCGCATACTTGGCTTCAATCGGAGAAGGCGGATTGGCAGCCGGTTTAATGATTGCCATATTTGCCGGAGCGCAGTTTATCATGTCACCACTGGCTGGAAAATGGGCTGATCAATACGGACGAAGAATTATGATTATTCTTGGCTTAGCCGGATTAACCTTGTCCATGTTTGTATTTTATGGATTTGATTCTGTCTGGATGCTTTACTTTTCCCGTGTCATTGGCGGGATAGGCGCAGCACTTTTAATTCCGGCACTTTTTGCTTATGTAGCGGATATAACCACGATGGATCAGCGAGCGAAGGGGAACAGTTATATTTCCGCTGCCATGTCGCTCGGTATCGTTATAGGACCTGGTATTGGCGGTTTCTTAGCTGACTTCGGATTAAAAACGCCATTATTGGTATCTGCTTTAATTTCGCTTGTGGCAACTGTTTTCTCCATCCTTGTGTTAAAAGAAAGCAGAGAGAAAGAGACGGTATTGGCACAGGAAGAAAATCCGGAGCCTATGATTAAAAAGCTGGCACAATCGGTGAACAAACCTTATTTTATACCGCTTATTATCACGCTCGTAATGAGTTTTGGATTGATGGCATATGAGTCTGTTCTTGGGCTATTCATTGATAATCAGTTTGGCGCAACCCCTCAAGAGATTGCCGTAATGATTACAGCTACAGGAATTATCAGTGTAATCGTGCAACTTTTTGTAGTCGATCGAATTGTTCGTGCTATTGGAGAAGGCAATGTCCTAAATATTTTCTTGTGCGTAGCGGCAATCGGTTTCTTGGTTTCGTTATTTGCTTCAAGCTATGGTGTATTCTTTGGAATCACTTTAATTATCTTTTTGGCAACATCTATCTTGAGACCTGTGATTAATACATTAATTTCAAAATTGGCTGGCAATGAGCAAGGATTTGCGATGGGAATGAATAACGCGTACATGAGTATCGGAAATGTACTAGGGCCAACACTTGCAGGGTTATTATATGATGTAAATATCATCTACCCGTTTGTACTAGGACTAATAGTGTTAAGTGTAACCATCCTAGTATCTTTCACATGGCAATCGAAACAAAAGAAAAGGTTGGCACAAGTAGAGGCGAATTAAATTCTTTTAAGAAAATTCAGATAGCCTATTTACTTTTAGATAAAAATACCATAATATAAATGATGTAATAAAAAACGAATGGAAGCGAGGGATGTTTTATGAAGAAGTTAATTGTCGTAAATGCCAATCAATTAAATAATGAAGCACAGCCCTTGCATAGAAATCGTTGAATTAATCTGTTTGTTTTCTGATGTGATTGTAGATTTCCATGGGCTGTGACGAAGCGTCTCATGGTTTATAAATGTTTATGAAAAAGACCGTGCGAGCGGTCTTTTTGTTTTGCCAAAAAAATATCTACTTTCCATTAGGAGGAAAACACATTGAAAAGAAATCAATTAGGTTGGAATGAATTTTTAAATAATGCTTTTGTTGAATATGAAGAGCAAGGTTATACAGTAGGCAGAGTGATGCTTGAACATAAGAGATTGTACAGAGTAGAAACAGACTTGAGTGAGTGCCTTGCGGAAGTATCAGGAAAATACCGTTTTGAAGCTGCGACTCGTGAGGATTACCCGGCTGTTGGGGATTGGGTCGTCTTAAGCGAGCGTCACGAGGAAGGAAAAGCAACCATTCATGCAATGTTACCGAGATTTAGCAAATTCTCTCGGAAAGCGGCTGGTTTGACAACTGAAGAACAAATTGTGGCAGCAAATGTAGATACGGTTTTTCTTGTGCAGTCCTTAAATTATGACTTCAATCCAAGGAGATTGGAAAGATATTTAGTAATGGCGTGGGAAAGTGGGGCAAATCCGGTCGTTGTTTTGACGAAGTCGGATTTGTGTGACGACGTGTTAGATAAAGTTGCGGAGGTAGAAGCAGTTGCTTTCGGTGTTCCCATTCATGCGATAAGTGTGAAGGAAGAGACGGGCTTAGAGGAACTGGCATCATATTTTCCAGAGGGAAAAACAGTGGCATTACTTGGTTCATCAGGAGCGGGGAAATCCACGTTGACGAATTATCTTCTTGGTGAAGAGAAGCAACTTATTCAAGAAGTTCGTACTGATGACGACAAAGGAAAGCATACGACAACATATCGAGAGTTATATATGCTGCCTACCGGTGGTCTTGTATTGGATACTCCTGGTATGAGGGAGCTTCAATTATGGGAAGCGGACGGCGCGATCAGTCATAGTTTCCAAGATATCGAAGAGCTGGCAGAGCAGTGTTTTTTCCGGGATTGTAAGCATGCTAATGAACCTAAGTGTGCCGTTCAAGGTGCGATCGAAGAAGGTGCGTTGGAAGCTGCAAGATACCAAAGCTATGTTAAATTGCAACGGGAACTTGCATTCTTGGAAAGAAAAAATGATAAACGGGCTCAACTTGCAGAAAAAGAGAAGTGGAAGAAAGTCACCTCGGGAGTACGCGGCGGGAAGAAGAAATAAGGGAGAGAAACCACAAGGTGCGAGTAAGATGCCTTGTGGTTTTTTGCATAAAAAAACTATAAAAAACTAGAAGGTCCTTGACCTCCTAGTTTTTTATGCAGTGATTCTTATCTTATCCACGCGCTTCATAAACGAGACGGCAAGATCATTAAATTTATCACTTTCTTCTATATTACAAACATGCCCACATTTCTTAATGACTTCTAAAGTGGAATTCTCTTCTTGTTTTACATAGTCTCTCGTGTTACTTAAAAACATGTGATCTTCTGAACCTGAAATATAAAGCTTTGGTATTTTGTTCTTCATGGCTTTTAATCGATCATAAGTGGTGTAACCGTTCAGCCCAGAAAGGACCCAACCTAAATAGGTTTCTTTGGAAAGTTTATAGGCCTCTTTAATAAAAGCTTTTCTTGAATCTGAGTGATTCTTCTTTGGTAGTAGTACCCGTGCAAAGATACGATAAGGTACCATATGTGGCAGTATTTTTCTCAGAGGATAGAATACGGACAGTCGACAAAGAAACTCGCCCCATTTTTTCAGTTTTGGAGTTGCTCCGCCAAGTACCATGGATTTAATGACAGAAGGCTTACGAAGCGCAATTTCCTGCATGATAATGGTTCCAAGTGAGATGCCAACAAAGTGAGCGGATTCAATTTTTAGTTTGTTCATAATGCCAAGCGTCTGTTCAGAGGAATACTCAAATAGATCTACGCCACTCGGGTACGGAGACTTTCCGTGACCAGGCAGATCTAATAAAAGAATATTATATTCAGCGCGGAAAGCTTTCAGCTGCTTATAAAAAATGGAAGAGTTCCCCCCAAACCCATGAAACAGCACAATCCACTCTTTCGATGAAGAATGAGTAAGCGTTTTATAATACATAATAGTCCTCACTTAATTTGCATATTTCAAATCAACAATCAATACCCAAAAACCCAAATAAAAAAACTTGTAATAACAAGTATACACATACAACACCGTGTTTCTCAACCTGCAAATTCTTACTATTTTGTGAAGAATGAAAAAAGGGGTCTGACCCCTTTTATTCATTTTTTGCATAAATATTCTTATTCTAGTAAAGCTTTAGTTTTTATTGTGTTTTTCTGGAAAGTTGTAGAAGTTTTTTGGGTTTGTTTGGTAGAATAGTAGGTAAATTGGTTTTTGATGGAGGTTGGGGTAATGATAGTACCAGAAAAGCTAAAAAATGGGGATGAAGTAAGGATTATTGCACCGTCCACTTCTCATTCCATCCTGTCAAAGGAAAATATTGAGTTGTCGACACATAGACTAGAACAATTGGGACTTAAAGTGACATTCGGTAATTATATTAATGAATCTAACAGTTTAATAACATCATCTATTGAATCTCGAATTAAGGATCTCCATGACGCATTCAAAGATAATAATGTAAAGGCAATACTAACTTCAATCGGAGGATATCAGGCAAATCAGCTATTATCCTATATTGATTACGATTTGATAAGAAACAATCCAAAAATCTTTTGTGGGTACTCCGATATTACAGCATTAGGGAATGCGATTTATGCCAAAACTGGGTTAGTCACCTACTCGGGAATACATTTTTCTTCATTTGGTATGGTGAAGGGCTTCGAATATTCTCTAGAATACTTTAAAAAGATGTTTCTTGAAGATGATGAGGTGTCCTCCATTGAAATAGAACCTTCTACAGAATGGAGTAACGACGCGTGGTATATGGATCAAGAAAATCGAAAGTTTTATCCTAATGAAGGTTATCTTGTAATTAATGAAGGAGAGTGTGAAGGAACGGCTATAGGTGGAAACCTTTGCACATTGAATCTTTTGCAAGGCACGGAATTTATGCCAAGTCTGGAAGAGACAATTCTTTTTCTTGAAGATGATAAATTAACATGCCCAAAAACGTTTGATCGTGATCTGCAATCCCTTATCCACCAAACAGGATTTAATGGTGTGAAAGGAATCTTGATAGGCCGTTTTGAAAAAGTGTCCCAAGTTTCAAATGAGCTGATTCAAACGATTATTCACACGAAAAAAGAGCTCTCCCATATTCCAATTGTGGCGAACGTAGACTTTGGCCATACAAGTCCGATGTTCACTTTCCCGATAGGAGGGAAAGTGAATCTTCGAGTAAAACAAAATGAAGTGAAAGTCACATTGCATAGGAAATAACTGAAACTTCATCAAAAGATATACGTAATCTAAACATCAGAAAAAGGAGGCGATTTCCATGGACTTATGGTTAGCGGTCACCATTATTGCATGTGCTTATTTTTTGTTCGAGGCAATCAAAGGATTTTCACCAAATGTCAACAGTAGAAATCCTATAGATGTAATGTTTGATGAGGAAGAAAAGTTTATAGTGAAAGAGCAGGACTTGCATTCTTATATCAGTTTAACGAAAGAAGAGACGAGAGCACTCCTATATCAATACCCTGAAATACCGAAACTTGATATTAGCGGTAGAAACTATTATTCGCCTGAACAAGTAAAAGGCTGGATCAAGAAGCAGATTTCATAGCCTGATAGGTAGTCCCTGAAGGAGGTCCTGAGCAAATGTTTAGTTCTTATACTGATCCGGAAGCTTATATGGAAGGATCACTTCTTTTTTCGTCTTCCCACTTAATAAGCTTATGCCTAACTTTAGCTCTCCTTCTTTTTCTGTTTCTCTTAAGGAATAAAGCCTGGATGAAGTTGAGCGGAAGATGGTTGATCATCCTGGGGCTGGGGGGCTCGGAGATATGGCTGAACTATTGGTATATTTCCACCAACATGTGGGATATCCGTTACACCTTACCATTCCAGTTGTGTTCCATCAGTTTATATCTTTGTATATGGATGCTTGTGACGAGACAAAAATGGGTGTTTGAAGTGGTGTACTTTCTGGGTATAGGTGGTGCGCTACAGGCATTGTTAACTCCGGAGTTGTTTTATGACTTTCCACATTTTCGATTCTTGCATTTTTTCATTGCACACATAACCATCATTCTGGCTGTGTTTTATATGATTTGGGTTGAAAAGTTTCAGGTGAAGTTCAAGTCAGTTTGGAAAGCATTTGCTGCTTTGAATGTTACTGCTTTAGCGGTGTTTATGGTGAACCGGTTGACGGGTGGGAATTATATGTTCCTCGCCAAGAAGCCTACCAATGCAAGTCTCATCGACTTTTTGGGACCTTACCCTTGGTATATTCTTTCGCTTGAATTAGTTGTATTAGCTATCTTTATGTTGTTATATACGCCGTTCTATATTAAAGAAAAGTTAAAATCGAATAAGAATGAAAAAGCGGGGGATCGCTCCTATTAGACAGTTCCCGTGCATATTGAGGTAGATCGGTCGAATAGAGTGGTTCTATTAGACAAGCCCTGTGCTTGTTGAGGAAGATCGGTCGGATAGAGTGGTTCTATTAGACAAACCCTGTGATTGTTGAGGAAGATCGGTCTAATAGAACCCTCCTAATAGAGATTCTTACTTGCTAGGGAGAGCCTTGAGGTTAATAGAAAACTTCATTTCCTAACATTATTGTTAATCCGGCCTGAATATATTAATTCCTACACAACCAACAAAACCGCCCCCAATAAAACTTGGGAGCGGTTCTTTTAGTATTTCCTGATCGTTTTCATTACATATTTATATACGCCAAAAAAGATTAAAGAAAATACAACAACAATTAATATATCAATAAGAATTCCCACTTAAGCAATACCCTCCAACCAAAATCCTTTTACACCAATTCTATCCACATTTCCTTCAAGTTGCAATCCATTATGTTTACAGGAGGGTTAATTGAAATTTGTAATAGTCCTGTCACATTCCCGTTTTTCGTCATACTATGTAGAAAAACGAAGGGAAGATACAGATGGGAAGTGTAAAAAGGTTTTTACTGATGTACGCAGCAATTTTGGGTTTATTTTATGGGGTGTTTTCAGTGTTAACCTATAATAGCATACAAATCAAAGTAGAAAAACTTGAAATATTGGAGGAACAATACCTAGAAAAAGAGCTCCAGGGAGATGTACCTTACGCATTTAAACAACAATACACCAAGGAATATCAAGAATATGACCGACTTCAAAATAGGCTTCAGTCTTTTTGGATGAAATGGGTATTCGACTTTCCTGAGTTCAAAAAGCCTTAAGAATTTAAAATGGTACATTATTCCTATATTTCCTCTGTGAAGCCTGCTATGAAAGAGTTTAGGGGTAAGGCTTGTAAGCATCTAGGAAAAAATTAGTAACGGATGTATGTTACACTATAGCTAAGTCGAATATTTGGAGGTGTCATCTTGAAAATCAATGTATTTCTAGATGATAGTCGAACTTGTCCTGATGGGTATATACTCGCAGAAGACATAGACCAATGCCTCACCTTGTTAGAGAGCCATTCAATTGGACATCTCTCTTTGGACCATGACTTGTTGAATAAACATCGAAATGGTCTGCTTCTCGTTCATAAGATGGTGGAGAACGAGCTGTATGCAGATAGAATTACTATTCATTCTGCAAACTCGGTTGGCAGTAAAGCAATGTATCGATATCTCAAACAAGCGCAAGATGATATGAAAATGCCGCCTAACATAAAAGTACTATTAAGACCACTTCCGCTTTTTTAAGCGTTCCCCTGCATCTTCGTTATGTTCATCTCAAAATACCGCAAAAGGGTTCGTACTTCTTCTAACAAATCGGATCTTTCAACTAGAGTAATATATTTTCCGGATGATGGATGAGAATTATCCGCTTTAATAAATGATTTTAGAAAGGACTAGGCGGGAAGTTTCCGCTTGGTCTTTTTGATTATTGTTGTTAAAATGAAAAATAAAAAAGAGGTGAGGGACATGGAGGCGATTCATGACCATATCGAGCATGAATTAGATATTCTGTTTGTCGGTTTTAATCCAAGTATCCGTTCAGGTGAAACTGGTCACCACTATGCAAACCCCACTAACAGATTTTGGACCATTCTTTATGAATCGGGTATTACTCCCAGGAAATATGCACCAACTGAGGACTTTAAGCTGGTAGAACTTAAATATGGTTTGACCAACATCGTTTCAAAGCCAACAGTTGGGGCTGTAGATATAACCAAGAAGGAATATCAAAAAGGCAGAGTGGAATTAAAAGAAAAGATACAACACTTTCAACCTAAAATTGTCTGCTTTGTTGGGAAAGGAGTTTATCAAGAATACAGTGGTGTGAAAAAGGTAAATTGGGGAAGACAAACAGAATCGATGGTAGTGGGAACAATAGATTTTGTTGCTCCATCTTCAAGTGGTTTAGTAAGGATGAAAATAGAGGAGATTATAGACATCTACCGGAACCTTAATGAATTAAAAATTAGTATAGTTGGCCAAAGGATAAATTAGAAAACACTTGCTCCATTACAGAGCGAAGTGTTTTCTAACTTAAATTACTTACTTTGGAATAACAGACTGATTTGTCTGTTCAATGGACCTTAATGCATTTCTTATTTCCAGCATATTTTCAATTTGGAGTGTAAGGGTGTGTTTGATTAACGTATTCTTCTCTTGTTGACCATCCTTTAAGTTGGTAACATCTCTTTTAAGATGGGTGTAAGTTTGTTTCAAAGCCTCTTGCTCTTTCATAATCATTAATTGAGCTGCTTTTATTTCTTGTAATTCTACTAAAATTTCATTTAGTACTTTCTCCATCTCTTCACTCCTTTACTAAGAAGGTATATCTTCATATTTATTCATATACCCTGAATACTTAGATATATATATAGTTTAAATACTCTTTCTGGAATGACTTTAAACACTTTATGGCGAACTTGAAGGATTTACAAAAAGAAGTAATAAAAAAACCCGGCTTCTGTTAAGAGCGGGTATTAGGTAGAGAAGGCAGTGTAAGTGCACCTGCCAATGTAGGCTTAATAGAAATATTGTTAAAAGATATCCCAAGTTGCACGGTTGTTTGTGCGATTTCTGGTCTGATCCCTGATAGCGTTGTCTTTACTCCAATCAGATTCAGCGCTTTTAAAAGATTAAAAATTTGGTCAGCAACAAGTGTATCAATAATAACAACACCAGAAAGGTCGATATATAAGTGATTAATCCCTTTTTCACCGCATTGTTGCAAGGTGTTCTCGAGAATGAATCTTGCCCTGCTTGTATCAATATCACCAACTAAAGGCAAGAGAGCTCGGTTATTATCAAGGGCAATGACTGGAGAACTTAACTCTTTAATCATGTCCTGCTGAGCTTGCAGTCGTTCTTCAGAATACTTTTGATTTTCTTCAACGAATTTAAGCACCACATTATCAAATGCTTTCGTTATCATGTGATTCCATAACAACTGTTGCTCTTGTTCCTCTTGGTACAGAGTTACAAACTCGTCAATGAAATTCAAATACTGCCCACGAACTCTAAAGAATTCTTGCAAGATATGGTGAATTGGCGTTTCTAGATGCTGTTCATCCTGTGCAATAGATAAGATCCACTCTTCAAAGTCTTTGAAGAATTTTTCTTCTTCCTCTATAAAAATTTTGCATAGTTGAAGATGAAAATCAAAATTCTGTTTCTTTAAAGTGGCGACCACCTCAGGATTTGTGGATGCATAAACACCTTTTGAATTTACTTTATCCAAAGACTCGTACCATTCCTCGGTGAGTACCTTGGCTTTTTCTAATAAGAATGTATGTAATTTATTATTTCGATGCATGTTTAGTCCCCCTAACTCATATCGTGTTTACCCCTAAATTCAGGGAGTTAAACTTATATTAATATCCTTTTTGATAATCAACCAAATTTTTTAAGTTTTTTTCCCCATTTATATAGTGTTTCAGGTTTGGTACGAAAATATCCTCTATCACACGTTTTGTGTAATGCTCTGTCGATCCTGAAGTATGAGGGGTTATAATGACATTTTCCATACCCCATAAAGGGCTATTTTCTTCTAAGGGTTCTTTTGTAAAAACATCCAGACCGGCACCAGCAATCACGTTTTCTTGTAAGGCTTGTACTAACTCATTCTCTACGATTACTTCCCCGCGTCCTATATTAATGAGGAAAGCGGACTTTTTCATACTATTAAATTCCTCTACACCGAACATTCTCTCCGTTTCTTCAGTCAAAGGAAGTGTAATTACCACATAGTCGCATTTTGGCAAAACTTCATGCAGCCTGTCAGGTGTGAACATCTCATCAACATTGTCAGTAGGTTTTCCTGAATGTCGGACTCCCATAACATTCATTCGGAAAGCTTTAGCTATTCTGGCTGTTTCTTTTCCAATCTCACCTACTCCAATAATACCAATAATCTTTCCGTGAATTTCAAGATTCATCTGTGCATGATGCCACTTTTTCTGCTGCTGTTGCTTCACATATGTATGTATCTTCCTGGTCAAACCAAGCATGAGAGCAAAAATCGTCTCAGAAATTGGATAGGCATGAACACCGTTCGCACTAGTTAACACAATACCTTTCTCAGAGAGTGTTGATAACGGCATGCTGTTGACACCTGCACTCCAAGATTGAATCCAACGAAGATTGGAATCTTCGACCAATGATAGCTTCTCCAGATCCTTTTTCCAGCCAACTACAATTTCAGCCTCTTTTGCATACGGCTCCCATATTTCTTTGTCTTTTCCTACTATAACTTCAAAGTCTGGAGCAAGTTCTTTTATTTGTTGAGTATAGGCTTCTGCTATGTTCTGAGTAATGAGCATAAGTCGCTTAGACATTTGTATGTTCTCCTTCAATTGTGATCTTATATTTAGTTTAACAGATAATAGATAGTTATTAGAAATTTAAAGGCTGTGTTACTTTAGGGAGTATAAAATATTGAATAATAAGCTTTTAGCCCCCCATTTGCTAAAATACTATATTCCCCATTCCAGTTATCGCACAGTTTGTACAGATTTCATACACTTTTTAATATAAACGCTATCAACTGTACTGGCACACTTTTTGCATAACTTTAAACAATACATAAAAAGGAGGAGTTTTACTTTGAACATTCAAAACTGTGTAGCCCTTGTGACAGGGGGAGCATCTGGACTAGGGGAGGCAACCGTTAGAAAGATAGTATCTAGAGGGGGAAAAGCAGTAGTTGCAGATCTTTCAGAAAATCGAGGTGAAATTCTAAAGCAAGAGCTAGGGGATTCCATTTTATTTGTTAAGACAGATGTTACAAAGGAAGAGGATGTTTACAACGCCTTAAATAATGGCATACAAACTTTCGGGTACATAAATACGGTGGTGAATTGTGCTGGAATTGGAGTGGCGCAAAAAGTATTGAATCGGAAGGGGACTCATTCCCTTGCTGACTTTTCAAAAGTCATATCAATTAATCTAATAGGTTCATTTAATGTAATTCGGCTGGCAGCTGAACGTATGAAAGATAATGAACCGAACGCAGAAGGTGAACGGGGAGTCATTGTTAATACAGCCTCTGTTGCAGCATTTGACGGTCAGATCGGCCAGGCAGCCTACTCAGCCTCCAAAGGTGGAATAGTCGGGATGACCTTGCCGATTGCCAGGGAATTAGCTTCATTCGGAGTCCGAGTTATGACCATTGCTCCTGGGCTCTTTCACACCCCAATGTTTGATTCCTTACCAGCAGAAGCGAGGGATTCCCTTGGTAAGATGGTGCCATTTCCATCTCGGTTGGGTTATCCTGAAGAATATGCCCAGCTGGTTCAAAGTATCATAGAAAATCCGATGTTGAATGGTGATACCATACGCCTGGATGGAGCAATTAGGATGCAGCCGAAATAAAAGTATTAATAGTAAGAGATTAAAGCGGGTTTCATTAATCGATGAGGTCCGTTTTTTTTGCGTTCAAATAGACTTTAGAAAAACTCCTAAGATCTCTCAAGTCCTTATGGCATTGAAGTAGAAGTCAAACGGTAAGAGAGATGGTCTCTTAAGACTCGAAGAAGTGAAATGTAGGGTTACACGGTAGGAGAGATACTGTCTCAAGACCCGAAGCAGTGGAATGTAAGGTGAAACGGTAGGAGAAGACCCGAAGCAGTAGAAAGTAAGGTGAAACGGTAGGAGAGATGCTCTCGTAGTTCATGTATTACTAAAGTAAGATTTAATTTTTTGTGAAAAAGTTTATTATTATAAAGTTATGTGAAATTCCTGTTATTTCAAATATATTCTATAAAAAGGGATTATCTGTTTATTGCATAGGGAATGGTTTGGTTCTATAGAAACTTAAAGTGTGCTTGGGGGAAGATTTTTGAGAATAGAAATGATTTTAGTGATATTTGCTGCCCTAATGCTTTCGAGCTGTGGGAATTATTATAATGAAGAAAATGAAAATTTAGATGCTCAAGGAAATAATCAAAAAACGTTAGCATTGGATGATGAATTTACTAAGGATTTTATTGCCTCAGATCAAGAAGTTGTAGAAGGATACTATCTCTTTAAGTCCCATACGGACGGTTATACAGTTCACTTTCCTATAAATGCTTCAATGGACAAAGCTGTATATGAGAGAGTTGGAAATCAATTCGAATCAGTAGGGTTTGTAGAAAATGACGAAATACAAAATCTATCATTCATCTACAACATTTATTACGATGACCAACCAAGAGCAAACGACATTGAATTTAAACTGGATATGTTTGATACTTATATAGATTATAAGGGAGATTTTAAGGATTATATACGAAATAGAATTACATATTATTACGCAGAAGATAAATTCGAATTCGAAGGAAAAGAGAGTTCTTTATACTTTTCCTATATCAAACCTCCCTTAGAAAACAAAGGCATTCAGTTCATTGGCAGTGTTCTTTGTATTGATTATGAAAAACCTTGTAAACAAGATAGTAAAGAAGCCAAAGAAAAAGTCTTAAATATTATGCACTCTATTGATGTTAAATCTAGAATTGTTAATTGATTCCAGCACTGCCCAGGGGGAATGATTATGAAGCATATGATGGTTATAGGGATATTAGGCTCAGTTCTACTATTAAGTGGCTGTGAAATGGGCCGAGATCATAGTGGCAGCGGGGTTCCGCAACCTATAGCATTAAGTGATTAATTCACTAAGGATTTTATTGTCTCTGATCAACAAGTTGAAAAGGGATTCTACCGATTCAAATCTATTACAGAAGGGTACACATTGTTGTTTCCTGAATCTGCCAAAGTAGAGAAAGGTTCCTATGAGAGGAATCTGGACGTGTTTGAGTCCGTTGGTATTTTAGAGGAGAATGATTCAACAAATCTTTCATTTTATTATAAAGTGGATTACCATAATCAGCCGAGGGCAAACGACATTGATTCAAATTTGCGAATTTTATCCACATATACCAACTATGAAGGGGAATACGAAGAAATAGTGATAGATGGCATCACCTTCTACTATGCCGAACATGTTTTAGATTATAAGGGTAGGATATTGTATCAATACTTTGCTTATATAAAACCGGAAAATTCAGCAGTAGGTGCTGGCTTTGTAGGAGATGTAACAGGTTATGATCCAGATAAGCCCTGCTCTGCGGATAGTGCAAAAAATAAAGAGAGGATCCTATAAATAATGCACTCTCTTAAATTCGTTGAAACGGAAAATATGTGACTGATGAATGGAGGAAACCAAGAAAGAAAGATTGTTTCTAGTAAGTATTAGCTTATTAATATTCTTAACAGGGTGTGCAATGGAAAATAAACAAGAAAAACCGAATACAGTGACCCTTCAAAATGAGCTCACCTAAGGATTTCTAGAATCATCTGAAGAGGTTAAAAAAGTACACTATCTTTTTAAATCTCAAACAAATGGCTATACCGTAACAGAAAATATATTTGAGTATAAAGGAAAAAAGAGCTACAGGTATTTTGCATATATTAAGCCAAACGTTAAAAATAAAGGAATTAGTTTCATTGGTAGAATTACATTTATAGATTATGAAATAACCTGTGACCAAGACAGTGAGAAAAGACAAGGGAAAGGTATGGAGTATAATGCACTCTTTTAATTTCAAAAACGATAAATAAATTATGTACCTTAATGAACTTTATTCTGTCTAAACCCCTGTTGTAAAAAGATAGTAAAAATGATTCAAAAGACCCGATTGTTTAAGTGTTATATTAAATTCTACTAATTTTAATAAATAAATGTGCATTAATAAACAAATAATCATTCTAATGGACTATGAAACTCTTACATGATTAATTCCTAGTTAGTGCCTAACTAACAGACAAAATTCGACAAGTGTTTCAGTCAAATTGACTACATTTAATTCACGTGGTAATTATTATATAGCCATAAAAAAAGTAATATTAATTCATTGTTGAATTATAAATCATTTTCTACAGATTTTTTATTAAAAAGGGATTATTTGTATAACGTATAGGGAAAAAGTCTTTTAGAAAATACATATTATGCCACGTTGATGGCGTTGCCTAGGGGGAAGGGCTATGAAGAAATCAATGCTTCTAGGATTAATAAGTACGGTACTTTTGTTAGGAGGTTGCGGGATGAAACTGGATACTGATGGGAGTCAAGGTGTAAAAGGAGAGCCAAACTCAGTTGCATTCAATGATGAGTTTACTAAAGATTTTCTGGAATCATCTGATGAAGTAGTAAAAGGACACTATCTCTTTAAATCTCAGACAGAAGGTTATACAGTGCACTTTCCTATAAATGCTTCTATGGACAAAGCAGTTTATGAGAGAGCTGGTAATGAGTTTGAATCGGTAGGATTTGTAGAAAACGACGAAAAAGAAAACCTATCTTTCTATTACAACATCAACTACGATGATCAACCCAGAGCAAACGATATAGAGTTTAAATTAGATATGTTTGATACTTATATAAACTATAAAGGGAATTTTGAAGAGTACACTAAAGGCACTACTACTTATTATTATGCTGAGAATATTTTCGAACACGAAGGTAAGAAAAGTTATAGATATTTTGCATACATAAAACCCGATATAGAAGATAAGGGCATAAATTTTATAGGAAGAGTGACATGTATTGACTATGATAAACTTTGTTCACAAGAAAGCAACGAAGCTAAAGAAAAAGTTTTAAATATCTTGCATTCAATTGATTTTAAATCAAGGTGAGCTATATGGATAAGACAGAAGTTCTACATTCAAAAATATTAAAAGCAAGAATTGCGGAATTGGAATACAAGGATTTAACTATTGAGAATATCAGAAGAATTTATATTGAGGAAACAGGGAAAGAACCACCAGGGCAAATAACTTTGTATCACTCAGATGACCTACCTAAGTCAGTTGAAGAATATGATTCTGGTTTTGATGGTACTGTTATTCACTTTATGGATTTAGATACAGGTCTAAATGAATCCTACACTATTACCAGAGGTAGCGAAATGGGTGAAGATAATGGTAAAGGGCCCCATAGTGATTGGTTTTATAATCTTTTTGGGATATTTGGAGGAAAGGTACAAAATCAATATCAAGATGCGAGACATTTTGAAAAGTATGTAAATAAAGAGATAAATAATGTTGTAGCAAATGAACTAGACTATTTAAAAAAACAAGGAAAAGATATTGATATTGAACTGACCAAATATGGCATAGGCCACTCTCTTGGCGGTAATCTAATTCAAATGCTGCAAATTACGGATGAGCCCTTTGAGAATGTATTAGCTATAAATGACGCGCCTCCTAGTATGTATCAACTTGCAATGCTCGACATTGACTTTCAAGAATCTATTTACCTTGAATACAATATAAGCAGTAGAAACTTTGATGATATCTACCAGCTAGATCCCATTAAACTAAAAGAATTCGCAGAAGAATACTACCAAGCTCAAGGCCAGAGTATTCATCATTTAACAATAAAAGAAGAAATTTTATACTCTGTCATAGGGTTCAGAGGGTTTTTAGATCTTGGTTCCCGTGAAGTTCTAACTACCTACCCACACACAGACGGTATCGCCAAATACATGAATAGAGTCTCAGACGAAAACCTTTACATCATCCAACAATTCATTGCAAAACATGCCCCAGCCTACGAAAAAGCAGGTATCGACGGCCTAAACAAAAGCATGTTCGGGTTCGACCAGGAATTCTTCACTCTCATTAGTGATATGAAACAGGATTGGAAAAAAATCTTTGAACCTCCGAAGTGGAAGGGTGGAGCTATTCCAATGACTATTGGTGTTATTGGATTTGGAAGCTTTACAGTGGATATGCCGTTTGCGTATCCAGTTAAAGAATTTCCAAGTGGGTTCTTTTCTAGACAACAGGAATTTGTCTCTCGGGCTTTGGAAATCAGAGCTAAACTGCAAGATTTAACAGAAGTTCTTCCTTCCTTACTTGCCTTGGTCGGGGAGATCAGTGAGGACCTGTTGAAGCTGATTCAGGTTCATGTAGAGGAAATGCTTGGTAGCATACAGCGTATGATAGAGGCAATTGGCAGTGCTGCTTTAGACATTGGGAAGAATCTGGTTAAAGGGTCCTTTACTAATAACTTGTCCCAACATGAGAATATCTTGACGGTAATTGATCTTGCAATAACGATCGAACAGGAAAGCAATAATATCCAAAACAGTTACCAAGCAATCATTGACGAAACGAAAGGCTTTGTTGGCGAGTTTGGAGATGCTTCACATGCTCACGGAATGGAGCATGTTGTAAACTCCCTGAATCAAGTAGAAGGTCGTCGCTATGAAGGATCCGATATGATTCGTTATAAAAACGCTACAGATGGCAGGACCATTGAGGTCAACCTATCTTCTGCAGTGAGGATTTATCAGCTTGGTCTAGATAAATGCATGGAAAAGGAAGAGGCACTCACTGCCTGGAGGAGACTGTATTACACAGAGTACGTTGACGATCTGGAATTCAGAAAGCAGCGGGTGATGAATGCCATTCACCAGATGGAAGCAAATCCGAGAAATTACAGTCATCTGCTCCCGGTTTCAAGTAGCGATGTGAAAGTTACCAAGATTCATGTTCACGAGTTTATCAGACCGCTTGATCCTATGTTTCAGGATTCTTTTGAAGGAATATATCACTACCTTCGGGAGGAAATTGAAAAAAGTAAGGCTATGATCAGCCGTGTCCGACAGTCCATAGAAGAGCTATTTGAGGAAGATCAAAGTATATCGAAATTATTTGAATTACGGTAAAGGGGGTGGTAGGGATAGGACAGTATAAAACTTCGTATGCTTTTGCGCCATATGAAGATTTACGATTTAAATATCTTATTTTTAATGCAGAACTAGGAAAAGTCCGAGAGATCAGTGATGAATTAGCAAGGATTATTAACGCAGAACTCGACTTGAGTAAAGGTAAAGTTATTGAACAATCATTATTGCAATTTAATAAGAATCACCGGCTGTTTACAATTATCACCAATGACCAGTCAAGGCTGATGGCAACCCTTTCCAACAAATACCATGAACATGTCGATGAGATGAATAGGCAAGAATTGACAATTTTCTATGAAGAGGTTAATGAAACCGTTAGTTGATTTAGTCGAAATACCTAGAAAAATATCAATCTGTGAAAAAAATACTATATTTTGAGGTTTCATATTCTGAAAATACGGGTAGTAGTGGGTATATATTACTCATTTTCCTAAAATTCCTACTTCGGAATTGACCTCTTAGTTGTGTATTTTTTACAATAAAAGTAACTTACTAAAGAAATGGAGAGATGTAAAATGTCAGGAATTATTCGCGTTACCCCTGCAGAGTTAGTTGGAATGTCCACTCGTTACAGAAGTGAAAGCAGCCAGGTTGGAGATCAAATCAACCGTTTAGACAACATGATTCGCGAGCTTGAAAGTGTATGGGAAGGTGAATCAAGCCGTGCATTCAGCGACCAATACCAATCTTTAAAGCCTTCTATCATCCAAATGCAACAATTACTTGAGGATATCTCCGTTCAGCTTAGCAACACTGCTAGAGCACTTGAAGATGCCGATACTCAAATTGCAAGCCAGATTCGCGGGTAATTTGTTCTTAAAGAAATAGCTCCCTCCTATAGGGCAGCCAAAAAGAAAGAAGGAGCGCCATTCTTTAACAGTCGAATGCGTTCCTTCTTTTATGAGGTGAAAAACAGTGTACATAGAAATAACAATTGATCTGAAAAACTATCAAAAAGATTCGTTTGACCTTCGACTCTCCAATTATCATACGGTAAAAAAAGTGGTCGACATTGTTTGGCAAGCAGTCTCCCCCGGATCACCTCCAAGGGAAGGGGAATGGGTAAGGATTGTGAATAAAAATCTGATACTATCGGGTCCAGAGAAACTAGTGGATCATGGTATAACTTCCGGAGACCGTCTGGAAATTTTATAAAGGAGCAATCTATCATGGCAGATCTAAGTCAAAGTCAAAGTCGAACATATCTGGAAGAAGAAATTGGGGCAGTGCTCACCAGAGAAGGTGAAACGATAAAGCTCGTCTTTCAAAAAGAGAAAGTTAAATTGGAAGATGCTGCTGAAATTCGGATGCTCCAAGAATTAAATCCAGCCATACATAAAAAAATTAAAGAAACAGAAGACGAGTTGACACTCATCTATCATCCCTCTCCAGCCTTTTCATCTTTCGCAAAAATGAAGAAGAAGGATGAAAAAAGCAGATGGATATTTGCCTCTCAATTAATTAAGAGTGTTAGGAATCACTCTCTTTCAAGACTACATCTTCTAATTTGTCCCGAAAATATGGTAGTAGATGAAAGTTTGACGCCATATTTTCTTCACTATGGTGTTATGGAAAGTCTACCACCCTATGAAAAAGAGACAGAAAAGCTATGGCATGAAACGAAAGCGGTCATTGCCGCTGCCATTGACGGAAAATACACCTTCAAAGAATATCTCAAACTATATCAAACATTAGAGTTATCATCTACTGCCAAATCCATTATGAACGCCAAGGATGAAGAGGAGCTGTTAACCTTCATTCGCAATGGGATAAAAGCGTTGGAAGAGAAAGAAAAACAATTTATCCGCATTCCTGAAAAGCGATGGAAGATTACCAAATTTGTCACGATCGGGCTATCGGTTCTTTTGATACCGGCGCTCGTATTAGCGATTTATTCCTTTTTGTTTATTCAACCCAAACAGGCGGCATATGTACAAAGTTCTGAACACTTTCTGAAAAATGAATACAGTCAGGTAGTCACTACTTTAAATGGTTATCAAGCCCAAGAGATGCCAAGAGTGGTGCAATATAAGTTGGCGACCTCCTATATCATCAACGAATCTTTAAATGAAGACCAGAAGGATGCCCTGCAAAACCGGATAACCCTGCAATCCGATCCACAGTACTATCAGTATTGGATACATATCGGCCGGGGAGAAGCACAAGAGGCACTGGATATAGCAAGGTCTTTGGAAGATTCGGAGATTATTCTTTATGCTTTGCTGAAATATAAGGAACAAATCAGAGCGCAGGAAGACCTCTCTGGGGAAGAGAAACAAAATCAACTTAAAGAAGTTCAAGATGAGATTGATGAATATGCAGAAGCAATCGAAGCTTTGGATGAAAACCAAGAAGAGCAAGATGATACAAATTAACTGTTTAAGGAAATGAGGTGAGTGTATGAATAATTTCTGGTTGTTCTATCAAGACAACTACCAGAAGATATCTATAGAGACTGGATCTATTACTGTAAGCCCGGAGGTAGAGGACCAACTTACGGTCCGTAATTTCCCTTTTACGGATGGTTCTTTGCTTGTCGATATCCAGAATGACAAATTTTCAGTTAAACACCAGACTGGAATAATAGGAAGTGGAACATACACTAAACCCTTTGAATGGAAAGATAAAGGAAAAGAACTAAAGATGGTGCTTACTCCAAGCCCTGTTCATTCCGAAACCTATTATTTAGGAAGCAGAGAGCAAGTGGTGTTTTCTAATAATGATGGGCAAACAATTACGTTCACTAGAAACTTTTCGGAAAAATGGGTTTTGACTACTTCTAGTAGCAGCTGTTACATGAATGGTCACAAAATTCAAGACGGCTCCATCCTGGAAGTAGGTGATTTGCTGTTATGGTCCTTTATGGAGATACGAATGGTGGAAGAGGATATCTTGGAGGTTGCAAGTCATACTGAGTATGAAACAGACCTCCCTGACATAAAGCGACCACAGTCTGAAATGCAAAAGAAGTATCCAAGCTATCGCAGAACGCCGCGGATGGTCTATGAGCTTCCCGATGATAAGGTCTCTCTGCAATTTCCTACACAGGAATCGGATGACAATAATAAGGGACTGTGGCTGATTATCATGCCCCCTCTCATTATGTTGATTGTCATGGGAGTGGTAGCGCTTGTTGCTCCAAGGGGAATATTCATCATTATCTCCATGGTTATGTTTATGACCACACTCATTACGTCAACGGTTCAATTTTTTAAAGAAAAAGCAAATCGTAAAAGACGTGAAGAGCGACGAAGAAGAGTTTATACCCTTTACCTTGAAAATAAGCGACGAGAGCTTCAAGATTTAGCAGATAAACAGACAAATGTACTTACGTTTCATTTTCCTTCATTTGAGCGGATGAAATATCTCACAGGGCAAATTTCCGACCGGATTTGGGAAAGATCATTGGAAAGCCATGATTTTTTACAATTCCGCTTAGGGCGTGGTAAAGTTCCCTCCAGTTATGAGATTTCCATTAATTCCGGGGATATGGCCAATAGGGAGATTGATGATCTCCTAGAACAATCCCAGCACATGGAAAAAATATATCGAGAGATCGATAATGTTCCTGTTGTTGCAGACTTATCCAAAGGCGCAATCGGATTAATCGGGAAAGAATCCGTCATGAAAAACGAAATACATCAGATTATCGGTCAGCTATCCTTTTTCCATAGCTATCACGATCTTCGATTTGTATTTATTTTTAATGAAAAAGAATATGAACAATGGGAATGGGTGAAATGGCTTCCGCATTTTCAAATACCACAATCCTTCGCAAAGGGTCTCATTTATAATGACCAGACAAGGGATCAGTTGCTTTCTTCCATTTATGAAATGCTTAGAGAAAGAGATTTAATGGAAGAAAAAGAGAAGGTATCTTTTTCACCTCATATCGTCTTTATTATTACAGAGCAGCAGTTGATAGCTGATCATGTCATTCTTGAATATCTCGAAGGAGATCACAAGGACCTTGGCATTTCAGTCATTTTCGCTGCGGATTCCAAAGAAAGTTTGTCCGATAATATAGAAACCCTTGTGAGGTATATCAATACCCAAGAGGGAGACATTCTAATCCAGGACAAAAAAGCAGTTTCCACACCCTTTAGCTTGGATTCGCATAGAAGAGAAGGAAATGAGGTCTTCTCAAGAATGCTTAGGACCCTTGATCATCAGGTGGGTATGACAAATTCCATCCCAAACAGCATTTCCTTCTTGGAAATGATGAGAGTAAAAGAAGTAGGGATGCTTCCGATACAAGAAAACTGGCTTACACGAGAATCATCTAAATCTCTGGCAGTCCCAATAGGGTTAAAAGGTAAAGAAGACATTTCCGTTCTGAACTTACATGAAAAAGCACATGGACCGCATGGTCTTTTGGCAGGAACAACAGGATCTGGGAAAAGTGAATTTTTGCAGACTTATATTCTGTCACTTGCTATACACTATCACCCGCATGAAGTAGCTTTTCTGCTAATTGACTATAAAGGCGGAGGAATGGCCCAGCCGTTTGAAAAAATGCCTCATTTGCTCGGAGTAATTACTAATATTGAAGGAAGTAAGAACTTCAGTGCAAGGGCGCTTGCTTCGATCAAAAGCGAATTGAAAAGGCGTCAGCGACTTTTTGACCAATATAAAGTAAACCATATCAATGCATACACAGACCTTTATAAGCAAAGTAAAGCGGAAGAACCTTTGCCCCACTTATTCCTTATTTCCGATGAGTTTGCAGAATTGAAAGCGGAAGAACCGGAGTTCATCCGCGAGTTGGTCAGTGCAGCACGTATAGGAAGAAGCTTAGGCGTTCATCTTATCCTTGCGACCCAAAAGCCAGGCGGAGTCATTGACGAACAAATCTGGAGTAACGCCCGCTTTAAAGTGGCATTAAAAGTGCAAGATGCAGATGACAGCAGAGAGATTTTGAAAAATGGAGATGCAGCTTCCATTACTGTCACAGGCCGGGGGTATCTGCAGGTAGGGAATAATGAAGTATATGAACTATTCCAATCCGCTTGGAGTGGAGCACCATATCTTGAGGACACATCGGAATCAGAAGATGAGGTAGCTTTTGTCACGGACCTCGGGCTTGTCCCATTGTCAGATGTTTCGACATCCAAGAAGAAAAAGAAAAGTGCACAAACGGAGATTGGAGCAGTGGTGGAAGAAATCCATTCGGTTCAACAACATATGGGCATCAGACAACTTAATAGCCCATGGCTTCCTCCTTTAGAAGGTAGACTTTCACGCAAGAGGTATAATGCAGAGGAACAAGGATTCATTCCACTCGCGTTGATGGATGAGCCTGAAAAACAATCGCAAACGGTTTATGAATATGAACTAATGGAAGATGGCAATATCGGGATATTCGGTTCATCCGGATATGGTAAGTCCCATACCATCCTAATGCTGTTGTTAAGCATGGCAGAAAAGTATACGCCAGAAGAGTTGCACTATTATATCTTTGATTTTGGTAATGGAACCTTGCTGCCAATGCGTCAGCTTCCACATACGGCAGATTTCTTCTTGATGGATGAGGAACGTAAGATTGAGAAGTTCATGCGTATCTTGAAGGATGAAATGGCTAGACGTAAAAACCTTTTCCAACAGCAAGAAGTGAGTTCCATAAAAATGTTCAATACTCTGAGTGAAGAGAAATTACCTATCCTCTTTATGACGATCGATAATTTTGATCTTATCAAAGAGGAAATGCAAGATCTTGAAATGCAAATCAACCAGTTTGTCCGTGATGGTCAGTCACTGGGGATCTATATGATATTTACGGCCACAAGGGTCAACTCCATCCGACAATCGTTGATGAACAACTTGAAAACGAAAATTGTTCACTATCTGATGGATAATAGTGAAGCCTTCACTATTATAGGGAGAGTTCCGTATAATCCTGAACCAATTCCAGGTAGAGCGATTATAAAGAAAGATGAAGCGGTTTTCTCGCAAGTCTTCTTGCCTGGTGAAGGGAAAGATGATTTTGAAATACTAGATTCCATTCGAAGTGATATCGCATCTATTAAAGAAAAGTATCGTGAGTACAAGGAACCGCAAGCTGTTCCGATGCTCCCTTCCGATCTTAATGTCATCAATTTTGCGAAATATACAGAAGCCAAGCTTAAAAGAGGTCTTGTTCCTATTGGACTGGATGAAGAATATGTCCAACCTGTATTTATCAATTTCGAAAAATATAAGCATTGCATGATTGTTGGACAAGCTCAAAAAGGCAAAACAAATGTCATGAAAGTGATATTGAATACAACCCTTAGTCAGGGTGCTGAATCTATCGGACTCTTTGACTCCTTTGATAGAAGTCTTTCTAATTACACAGAAGAACATAATGTTACCTATTTAGAAACAAAAGAACAAATTGCAAAATGGGTGGAAGAAGTGGAGCAGAAGTTGTTTGCTAGAGAAAGTGATTATCTTAAAAAGATTCAATTTGGCGACACATCCATGGATTATCCACCAATATTCCTTGTTATAGACGGGTATGCAAGATTTATTCAAACACTTGACCCGATGCTGCAGGACAAGTTTTCAAGGCTGATGAAAAATTATAGCCACCTAGGATTTAACATTGTTGCCTCAGGCAGTAACAATGACCTGTCCAAAGGCTACGATACGCTCACGATGGAAGTAAAGCAGATACGACAGGCATTGGTTCTGATGAAAAAGTCAGAGCAGAATATCTTCACCTTACCATATGAGCGAAATGAAGAGGAAATTCATCCTGGATACGGTTATTACGTAATCAACGGGAAAGAAATGAAAATTCAGATTCCGCTTTGCACAACAGAAAGGAAGGTATTTACATGACGGGAAAAACCACCTATATAATAAAAATGGTGTTGGTTATTCTCCTAATCCTAGTGACGCCTGCAGTTTTCTTTGGATCTGTCGGGGAAAACCCGATGGAAGTCAAAAGGACCGCTTCGAGAGTAATTGCAGTAGTAAATGAAGACACAGGAATGGAAAAGGATGATAAAGCCCTTGAGTTTGGAAAGGAGATTTCCTCCATTTTTGAGGAAAATTCCAGATATGAATGGATGGTAATCGGTAGGAGTGCGGCAGTAAATGGCCTTAAGGATTCCAAGTATGATGCAGTTGTTTATATCCCTTCCAATTTCTCTACAAACATAATGACCTATGAAAGCAATCAGCCGGTTAAGGCGAACTTTGAGTACAATGTTCAAGATCAATTAAATACCATTGATCGAGAGAAAGTTTTACGTGAAATTGAAAAAGCGACGAGCAAAGTAAACAGCAGAATTTCCACTCTTTACTGGACTTATGTTTCACAGGACTTAGAAAACGTTCGAACTCATTTCGATACGATTTTGCAAAAGGAAATAGATTTCCAGAATGCCATGTTAGCATTCTATAAACCAACTTCTTTGAATCTCGCATCCGAAATTGAAAGACAGCGTTCAATGCTTGAAAACCTTCAATCAACTGTTTCAACCGTCAGCCAAGATGCTCCTGGAAGAGCAAACACAGTCCAACAGTTCGAAGAGAACTTAACATCTTTTGTCCAGTTTGTGGAACAATTTAAAGAATATCAAGATAGCCAACAATTGGTGTTACAAGAACTTCAGGATGAGAGCATGGGAAGCATCCAGCTCTTAGCATCGACCCAACCTTCCCGTTATGCACAAGTGCAGGACTATTTGTTTCAAGAAGGCACTGAGATAAATAACGGGCTAGAGTCTATCAATACCAGCATGGAAAGTAACAATTCTGCTCTAACGGAGCTTTCTGAATTAAGAAAGTCTGAAGTTGGCAGGCAGACAGGTGACATGCAAGCATTCTTTGAACAACAAGAACAAATTGCACAGGCTCAAAAAGATGCAGACCTTAAATCTGTGGAAGCATCGATAAAGGAGCTTAAAGAAGAACTGCAAAAAGAAGGGGATAAAGAACCAGGAAAACCGGAAGACCCGAATCCCGCACCAGCATCGACTGCAGTCAAGCCAAAAACCAATAATACAGATGAAAAAATTCCTGCTAACAGAAGCTTTGAAAATGAAATAAAAGAATTAAATGACATTTCAAAAGGCATTAATGAAGTCAAAGCAACCATTGATGGTTTTGAACTGGTCCCAGAAGAAATATTAAATGCTCTAAGCCCTTTAGGTGAGCTATCAAATAGAATAACAAAAGTGGAAGAAAGTCTTAAAGGTGTTGAAGAAGAAGAAAACCCACTATTAAAAATCATCGAGCAACTGGAAGCAGAAAAACAAGCATTAGAAGAAGAAATAGTAGGATATCTTGAACAGATTTCCGAACTAGAGGGTGTCATAGAATCTCTAGAAGGGGATAAAGAATCCTTATCTAATAACCTTCAAACAGTTATTAATGAGATCGAGAAAAAAGAACAAGAAATACTTGATCAAGTCCAAGATGAGGAAAGATTAAGACTAATTGAACCTGTCTTTAATCAAAAAATAAATAATAACAATACGAAAGATTTATTAAACTATCATGCTTCCCTTGTTCAATATGAACAAACTTTAAATAGAGATGTTAATGAAGATGTGGAAGCTCTCCTTAAAGATATTCAAACCATTTTGAATGTGTCTAACCCTGAACAAGAAGGATGGAACAGCATTACAACTGCATTGCCTTCTACGATGGAACAAATGCAGGCCCTTCAAGACAACTTCTCGGTTTTCATGGAAGAGTACCGAGCAAATATCGAAGAGCAGCAAACAGCTATCATGAATGATATTTCTTCCCTAGAAAAGAGTGCTAACAATGTTATGGACCAGGTTCAATTATTTGCAAATAACGAACCGACTCCAACTAATGGGAACGATGGAAATACGGTAGTGACAAGGCAGCAGACCATTAGTCAGGAACTATTGACATTGAATGAATTAGTCACTTCCGTCGGGGAAAGCCAGTCCAACATTGTCTCTTATACAACAGAACTGCAAACAAATGTAGAAAATGTACAAAATGATGCGGATACATTGAATGCTAAATGGGCTGAAAATGTAGACACAACAAGAATGTACCGAGATGATATCTTTAATGTCCTAGGAAATGCTTATGTAGATGGACAGAAAAATGGTCCTGTATACGAGCACCTTTCCAATCCGTTACAAATAAGTGGAGATGCGGCCAGCGGCACAGAGGACAATAGAATTCCTCCAGTGGTTGTACTAGCGATTATACTGATTAGCAGTCTATTAATCGGGTATTTCAGCCACTATTTCAACAATGCGCCGATGCTTGTGCAAGGTTCCATGTTTATTTTATTAAATATCATTGTTGGCTTAATTATCAGCCTTTATGGATTAAATATCTATCCATTAGCTGAAGATCGCGCGATACAATGGTCCATATTCACGATTCTTTTGCTTACTGCTGCCTCAGCGGTGGTGCTTGCAGGATTCAGTATGGGCAAGCTAGTCGGATGGATTGCAAGTGTTGGACTGGTAATTTTCTTCATCAGCCCATTCCTTACATTGACAGCACCGAATATCAATTACGAAGACCCAATGTCACGTGTGTATATGTCCATTCAATATGGCACAAGCTCACTCTTTATGACAGCGGTAATCACTTTGATTGTCATTCTCTTGTTGCTTCTTGTTTTACCGAAAATGGTGAAGCTATTTAAGAGTAGTAACGATAAAAAGAATGAAGATGAAGCATATGAAGGCTAAGTTTGCTTTATTTTTCATAGCGCTTTGCGTTTTGATTGCTTTACTGCCGTTAAATGGAACCGTTACTTCGGCTGATTCTGATATCGAATCTCTCGAACCTAACAGTTATGAGAAAAAGGATTTCAAAGAAAACACAAATTTCCTACGTGAAAATAATCTTAATGAACGCAGGGAATCTGTTCCTGAAGAACAAAAGCTCCTAACTTTTAAGGAACGAGAAAAGAAAGCAGAAGAGGACTTCATCGGGACATTATTTATGACCGGTGAAAAAAAATCCACCACCATTCAAGCTACCTCTCAAGAGTTGAAACTTTTCACAGAAGAAGACAGCTCAAGGTACCAAGCGGTGGTTGCGTCCGAAAGCTCACCAAAAACCAATAGCATCATCATTCTTCTATATGGATTCCTTGCGATAGCATTGATTCTATTGCTAGTAATAATCCTACCAAGAATGGCAAAAGGAAAAGCATAACAATACCCTCTTCTCAAAAAATAGAGAGGGGGGTATTTAACTTTAAATAGATAAAATATTCAAAAAAATAGAAAACTAAGCTACAATAGAGATACATTGTGACAAGAAGGTGGAAAGTCCGTGATCTCATTAAAAGAAATGATAACGCCGATTCCATATCAAATAAAAGAAGAAACCACACTTGAAGAAGCATTGAACATCATGAAAGAAGAAAAATATGGCATCTTACCTGTAGTGGATGAATATCGAAAATTAACGGGTGTTTTTACCCGAAGCAAACTATTTCAAATGGTCAAACAGGAAAAGCCCCTCACCACTCCAATCAGGGATTTTGTAAAAAAAGAAGTCTATTCTTTAAAGATAAACACACCATTTAAAGAATTGGAGGAAATTGTACGAAATAGCTCCGTAGGAACTGGTGTCGTGATGGATGCGGAAAACAGAGTCCTTGGTTTGTTTACGAAAGCGGATATGGTAATGGGTCTTCTTAATGTAACCAGAACTTTAAACTTGAAGCAATCCCTGCAAACGGCAATGGATCATGCCTATGATGGAATTTTATTAGCAGATGATAATCAAACGATTCAAATGGTTAGCCCCTCATTATTGGAATTATTCAGCATGCAATATCAGGATGTTTTACATAAAAAAACGGATACGGTATTTCCCCATTTTCAACTATCTAAGTTATATGAAACCGAAGAAGCAGAAGTTAGTGATTTTTACGAGATAAATGGAATCAAGTATATCATTCACCGAATCCCAGTCATACAAGAAGGCAGGATGGTGGGGGCCATTGTGAAAATTATGTATAGGCAGCTGAATGAAGTCAATGAACTTTTTAAAAGGCTCCAAAAGGCAGAAAACAAAGCAAGCTTCTACCACACGGAACTGGAAAAATCCGAAAAAGCCAGGTTTACATGGGATCATATCATCAGTGAAAATGTGGTGATGGAAAAAATAAAAAAGAGTGCTGCCAAAGCTGCTAAAGGGCGATCTACCATATTAATCAGGGGAGAGAGCGGGACTGGCAAGGAACTATTTGCACATGCCGCTCATAACAGCTCGGCTAGAAAAGATGGAAAGTTTGTAGTGGTAAATTGTGCGGCAATACCAGAAGACTTGTTAGAATCAGAGTTTTTCGGATATGAGGATGGTGCTTTTACAGGTGCCAGATCACGAGGTAAGATAGGAAAGTTCGACTTAGCAAATGGGGGGTCCTTATTTTTAGATGAAATAGGGGACATGTCATTGAATCTTCAGGCCAAGCTTTTAAGGGTGCTACAAGAGAGAGAATTCTATCGAGTTGGCGGTACGAAAAGAATTCATGTGGATGTAAGGATAATCGCGGCTACCAATCGCAACTTGGAAGAAATGGTGAAAGAAGGGACATTTCGTGAAGACCTTTACTACCGGTTGAATGTCATTTCTTTATTCATTCCGCCTCTTCGCGAAAGAATGATGGACATACAAATCCTGTCCGAAAAAATAATGAGCGAGCTTAACCGCGTTATTGGTACAAGCATTACGGGCTTCGAGGGACAAGCAAAACAACTATTAATGTCCTATCATTGGCCAGGAAATGTACGTGAACTAAGAAATGTAATGGAGCGGGCAATGACATTTGCTGAACATGGGAAAATCAAAGTGGAAGATCTGCCAGACTATATGATCGGAAGTACTCACGTGTTGTTGGATGAAACGGCGGTTACACAAGAAGAGTCGATGGTCGAGAGTGCAGAGCGCCATGCGATTGAAACAGCTTTGTCGAAAACTAAAGGAAATAAAGCAAAGGCTGCGAAGATGCTGGGAATAAGCAGGTCTAGCCTATATGATAAATTGAGGAAATACCAGTTAAATGAGAAGTAAATTACTTAAGGCCAATTCTCTGAGCAGGGAAGTAATAAAAAGGACCACATTACAAGTTGTACTAACACAATAATCACCATCTAGGGCGACATGAACTTAGTTTGTATAGTTCTTTTCACCATATACAGTGTAGCCGTAGAAGTGTCCAGATATTGGACGCTTTTTTGTATTTTCAGGATAGGGATAAGTTAGGAGCCTATTACAAGCTATTTATCAGTCTTGGCACACTTCTTGCATAAATATGGTTGAATCATTAATAGGGAGGAAAGTGTATGAACATTGGAATGTATCTGTCGCAAAATGCCAGAAAGGTGCCGGAGAAGCTTGCGATCGATTGTGAAGGGAGACAATATAATTACGACCAGTTCAACAGGGAAGTAAATAAACTTGCTCACGGTTTGTTAGATCTAGGTGTCACAAAAGGTGATAAAGTGGCGTTTATGATGAAAAACTCGGATTCCTTTGTTTTCTCCTATTTTGCTGGTGCAAAAATCGGTGCTGTTATTGTACCAATGAACTTTCGTTTAACGGCCTCAGAAATTCAATACATTCTAGAGCAGTCAGAAGCGAAAGTAGTTATCTGTGACGAAGAATTTGAAGCAACCATTGCAAAGGCGATGGCAGGCAGCGAAGTCGAAAAAGTAATGGTGGTGGGGACGCCGACGATTGCTGAAAACAGATCATACAAAGAAGTACTATCCTCCAATGAAGAAGATCCAAAGGTAGAGGTATTTGAAACGGATGATTTAGAAATTCTGTACACATCTGGAACGACCGGTCGTCCGAAAGGTGCTTTGTTCGACCACAAACGAATTTTCAATGTTGGACTTTCCATGATGATCAGTATGGGAATCAATCAGCATGAGCGCTTTCTACATATTGCACCGTTGTTCCATTCTGCGCAGCTGAATTTATTCCTTGTATCGGGAACGGTGCTTGGAGCGACGCATTTCATTCATCGTGATTTCCATCCCGTTCACACACTTCAAGCGATACAGGAACATAAAATTACTCACTTCTTTGGTGTGCCGGCCATGTTCAACTTCCTTTTACAAGTCCCGAATGCGGAAAGCTATGACCTCACTTCCATCAAGCGTTGTGGATATGGAGCTGCACCAATGGCACCTGAGCTTGTAAAAAAAAGCATGAACTTATTTAAAAATGATCAATTCTTCAATCTGTGCGGGTTAACAGAGGCAGGGCCGAACGGAATCTTATTAGACCCTAAGGGTCACAAAAAACATCTCGGCAAAAATGGGAAACCTTCGTTTTTAACGGAGGCAAGAGTTGTCGATGAAACAGGCGAGGATATTGAAGTCGGCGGAGTGGGGGAATTTATCCTAAAAGGTGAATCCATCATGAAAGAATATTATAAAAAACCGGAAGAAACGAGAGCAGCCTTAAAAGATGGTTGGTTATATACAGGAGATTTGGCCACCGTTGACGAAGAAGGTAATATCACCTTGGTGGACCGCAAAAAAGACATGATTATCTCGGGAGGCGAAAACGTTTATTCCATTGAGGTGGAGGAAGTGCTATATGAACACCCTCAAGTTCTTGAAGCGGCGATTATCGGCCTGCCAGATGAGGTATGGGGAGAAGCGGTATGCGCAGTTGTTGTTCCTCATAAAGATCAAGTGGTCAATGAAGAGGAGTTAAAACAGTTCTGCCGTCAGAAGCTTGCAGGCTACAAGGTTCCACGAAGAATTTTTGTGGAAGAGGTGCTACCGAGAAATGCATCAGGAAAAATACTGAAATATCAGCTAAGACAGCAATTAAATCAAGTAAATGCATAGGGGTGGAGTGATTTGAAATCGCTTTCAACGAAAAGAGAAGCAAGAAAACATCCATATTTAACAGCAGAGCATCAGCAGTTCAGGAAATCTTTGCGCAAGTTTTTGGAAAGGGAAGCAGTTCCTTTTTATGAAGAGTGGGAAAGTGACCGCATCATTCCTCGTTCGTTTTGGACGAAGATGGGGGAACAGGGCTATCTTTGTCCAGATATTGATGAAAAGTACGGTGGAAGTGAAACGGATTGGGGTTATTCCGTCGTCATCAACGAAGAACTCGAGCGTGTCGGAACAGGTCTGATCGGTGTCGCACTTCACAATGATATCGTGGTCCCTTATATCACAAGTTTTGGAACAGAGGAGCAAAAGCAGAGATGGCTGCCTTCGTGTGTGACTGGTCGTACGATTACGGCCATTGCAATGACAGAACCAGGGACGGGGTCAGACCTAGCGAATATCAAAACAACGGCAAGATTAGAAGGGGACCATTATATCGTTAATGGAGCAAAAACGTTTATTACAAATGGAATTCATGCTGATCTTGTAATCGTGGCAGTAAAGACGGACACAGAAGTTCAACCACAGCATAAAGGAGTCAGCCTGCTCGTTATTGAACGTGGGCATCTAGGCTTTTCTAGAGGAAGAAAGCTGGACAAGGTTGGGTTACACTCTCAAGATACAGCGGAGTTATTTTTTGAGGATTGTAAGGTTCCTAAAGAAAACCTACTGGGTGAGGAAGGTCGCGGATTCTTATACTTAATGGACAAACTGCAGCAAGAAAGGCTGTTGGTGGGCATTGGAGCCCAGATTGCCTCAGAAGAAATGTTGCAATCCACGATTGACTATGTGAAAAGCAGGGAAGCATTCGGAAGGCCTGTCAGTCAATTTCAGAATACTCAGTTTAAAATAGCGGAAATGGCAACAGAAGTAGAGATGGGAAGAGCCTTTCTTGACCAGCTCATCGCCGACCACATTGCCGGAGAAGATGTGGTGACAAAGGTATCGATGGCAAAATGGAAGCTCACGGAGATTGCCAGAAACATTGCGACTCAGTGTATGCAGCTTCATGGCGGATACGGTTATATGGAAGAATACAAAATTGCCAGAAGATATCGTGACATTCCAGTAGCTAGTATTTATGCAGGAACCAATGACATTATGAAAACGATTATTGCCAAAAACTTAGGTTTATAGGAAGGGAGATTTTTCACCATGAGAGAAGTCGTCATTGTGGAAGGGGTACGAACACCTGTCGGGAGAAGGAAAGGGTTATTGAAGGATTACCGACCGGATGATTTGGCAGGGGAGGTACTGAAGGAGCTTGTAAAGCGTGCCGGGATTGAGGCAGGACTTGTGGAAGACGTCATCCTTGGATGTGTGACACAGTCTGGAGAACAAGCAGGGGACATTGCAAGGGTGGCCTCCTTGATTGCAGGTTTTCCGATAGAAGTGCCAGGAACTACGCTAGACCGCCAATGCGGCTCTAGTCAACAGGCTGTCCACTTTGCTGCACAGGCTATCCTGTCAGGAGACATGGATGTCGTCATTGCCGGTGGTGTCGAGAACATGACGAGAGTACCGATGGGATCCAACTATCAAAAGGCGCCATTCAGTGACAAGCTGCAAGAAAAATATGAAATCATCAACCAGGGTCTTTCCGCTGAAAGAATTGCGGAGAAGTACGGATTTACCCGTGAGGAGTTAGATACCTTCTCGTACGAAAGCCACCAAAAAGCATTAAAAGCGCAAGCCGAGGGTTATTTTACAAAAGAAATCATGCCGATTGAAGTGACATTGGAAGATGGCTCGACATTTTTAATGAAGGAAGATTCCGGTCCTCGCAAGGAAACGTCGGTAGAGGCGCTTGGTGGATTAAAAACGGTGTTTAAAGAAGATGGCGTCATCCACGCAGGAAATGCAAGTCAGATCAGTGACGGAGCTGCGGCGATTCTGTTGATGACCAAGGAAAAGGCACTGGAGCTTGGATTAAAGCCACGTTTCAAAGTTCATACAAGAGTGGTGGTCGGGTCCGATCCAACCTTGATGCTGACAGGGCCAATTCCGGCGACGGAAAAAGTGTTGCAAAAATCAGGCCTATCCATTAGTGACATTGATGTGTTTGAAGTCAATGAAGCCTTTGCACCGGTACCGATGGCATGGTTGAAGGAAACAGGCGCAGACCCTGCAAAACTCAATCCGAACGGGGGAGCAATTGCGTTAGGTCATCCGCTGGGAGCAAGCGGAGCTAGATTAATGATCAGTATGATGCATGAACTTGAACGTACTGGTGGTAGGTACGGCCTGCAAACAATGTGCGAGGGGCATGGAATGGCAAACGCAACGATCATTGAAAGGCTCTAAACGCCGGAAGCACCTCCGGAAGAGGAGGAACTGTCTAATAGAAGGGTTCTAAACGCCGAAAGCGCCGCTGGAAGAGGGAAAACTGTCTAATAGAAGAGCTCTAAACGCTGGAACCGCTGTTGGAATGGGAGGAACTGTCTAATAGAAGGGCTCTAAACGCCAAAGCACCGTTGGAAGAGGGGAAACTGTCTAATAGAAAGGTTCTAAACGCCGAAAGCGCCGCTGGAAGAGGGGAAACTGTCTAATAGAAAGGCTCTAAACGGCGGAAGCGCCGCTGGAAGAGGGGAAACTGTCTAATAGAAAGGTTCTAAACGCCGAAAGCGCCGCTGGAAGAGGGGAAACTGTCTAATAGAAAGGTTCTAAACGGCGAAAGCGCCGCTGGAAGAGGGGAAACTGTCTAATAGAAAGTCTCTAAATGTCGAAAGCACCTCCGGAAGAGGAGTTACTGTTTAATAGAAAGGCTCTAAACGGCGAAAGCAACTCCTAAACCCATGCAACTGTCTAATAGAGTCATTACCTTAAGTAATATAACCACATATTACTCACCAAAAAGTAGGAGGATGAAGATGTCGATAACAATTGGAAAAATCTTTAATCTTACCGTACAAAAGTTTCCGGATAAAGAAGCGCTTCATGATGTGAAGAAAAATGTACGTTTTACCTACAAAGAATGGAATGTGGAAGTGAACCGGTTAGCCAATGCCTTGTTGAAAGAAGGTGTAAAAAAAGGGGAAAGGGTCTCCACACTACTTTTTAACACTGAGGAATTGGCAACAACGATGCTTGCTTGTGCAAAAATTGGTGCCGTCTTTAATCCAATCAATTTCCGCTTACAGCCGGAAGAAGTGGCATTCATTCTAAACGACGCCAAGCCGAAAGTCGTGATGTATGAGAAAGCACTGGAGCCTGTAATTGCTTCCATTGCAGGCCGCTTTGAAGAAACGGGATTCTGGATTATAGATGGGGGAGAAACCAGTTACTCATCCTCTTATCATGAAAAATTGAAGTCTGCATCCACTGATGAAGTATCAATCAATGTTTTGGAAAACGACACATATGCCATTATGTATACGAGCGGAACGACAGGAAGGCCAAAAGGAGTCGTTCATCGCCATAGAGATATGGCTGAGCAAAGCCTAATCGTTATTTCTGCGACCAAACTGGAAGCGGAGGATATTGGACTGGTGACGGCTCCTATGTTCCATTGCGCGGAACTGCACTGTGCTGTGATCCCAAGAATCCATGTTGGTGGAAAAAATGTCATTCTGCATCATTTTGAACCAAAAAAGGTGCTCCAGCTTATACAAGAGGAAAAGGTGACAAAGTTTTTTGCTGCCCCAACTATGTGGAATATGCTGCTGCAAGAAAATTTCAATGAGTATGACTTGAGCAGCCTGAATCTTGGCTTATACGGAGCTGCCCCAATGGCACCGGCACTTGTCAGGGCATGTCATGACTTGTTGGGAATTTCCCTTGTCCAGGCATATGGCATGACCGAAATGGGGCCGGCAATCACCTTCCTATCTGAAAAAGATCAGCTCAGGAAAGCAGGTTCTGGCGGACAGGCCTGCCTGAACCATGAAATAAGAATTGTACGGCCGAACGAAGATGGACCCAGTGATCCAGATGATATGTTGCCTGCAGGGGAAGCGGGAGAAATTCTTGTAAAAGGCCCATGCATTATGAGCGCGTATTTTAACAGGGAGGAAGCGACTGCGGCTGCCATGTATAAAGGCTGGTACCATTCAGGGGACATTGGTTATCTGGACGAAGAAGGCTATTTATATGTAAAAGACCGGGTGGATGACATGATCATCAGCGGAGGGGAGAACATCTATCCACGGGAAGTCGAAGATGTTCTTTATGAACACCCTGCTGTGTTGGATGTAGCCATTGTTGGTCTGCCTGATGACCGTTGGGGAGAGACGGTAACTGCTTTTGTAGTGAAGAAGAATGATAGTGTGACAGAAGATGAACTGGATGCCTTCTGTTTGAATAGTTCTGAGCTTGCTCGCTATAAGCGCCCTCGTAAGTACATGTTTGTGGATGCCCTGCCTCGAAATGCGAGCGGGAAAATTCAAAAGTTTGTCTTGAGAAAGCAGATGGAAGAACTTGTGACAGGGGAAACACCATCCCGATGATGGAAAAATTGCTTGAAGGCATTAGAATACTTGATTTCACCAACTATCTACCAGGTCCATATGCCACGCAACGGCTTGCAGATCTTGGAGCAGAGATCATCAAAGTGGAGCCATTGGCAGGTGATCCCGCCCGTCATACTGGAGTGAAACGTGATGGGACCGGTGTGGTGTATCTCGCAAATAATCATGGGAAGATGAGTGTATCCGTCGATTTGAAAAACAAGGGTGACAGGGAAAAAATCATGGGTTTGGTTGAAGATTGCGATGTAATTATCGAAAGCTTCAGGCCAGGTGTCATGTCTAAGTTCGGTCTTGACTATGAAACTATTAAACTCTATAAACCTGACATCATCTATTGTTCTATTACAGGGTACGGGAACCATGGTAGGTGGAGAAAGCTTGGAAGTCATGATATCAACTATATGGCGCTGAGCGGTATGTTGGCACAATTAAAGGATACCTCCGGCCGTCCCATTCACCCATCCATCACCATAGCCGACTACTTTGGCAGTATGGCTGCATGTGAGATGGTCCTTGCACTGTTATGGAAAAAAGAACGGTCAGGTCTAGGTTGCTATCACTCTATCAGTCTGACGGACGTTGCCGCTTCCTTCATGGGGACACATCTCTTGATTCATCAAGAGACAGGGGAGGAGCAGGGCATCACGTTACTGAATGGAGAACTTATCAGCTACGGAATCTATGAAACAAAGGACGGGCGATTTATGGCCCTCGGCGCACTGGAAAATAAGTTTTGGCAGAACTTCTGTGTAGCGGTGGACCGGGAAGAATGGCTTGGCGCACATTTTTCGGTCAGAAGAGACAGTAATCCTGTTGCACAAGGGATGGAAAAGTTGTTTGCCGAACGAACTTTTGTAGAGTGGACAACGCTAAGCCAAGAGGTCGATTGCTGCTTAACACCAGTGTTGGAAGTAGGGGAGCTTTCAAGTTATCCATATTTTCAAGAGAATAATAGTATTTTTCATGATGATAAAGGAAATGTGAAGGTTGCGATGCATAGTGGAAGTAACAACGGGTATAAGCCTGCACCATCTGTGGGGGAACATACAGTGAGATTGCTGGACAAGCTCTAATGTAAGTTAAATTCATTTAATTGAGAGGGGTAATGTTTGATGATGAATGTACCAATGACCGTCAGTTCCATGCTGGAAAGAGCGGAAAGATTTTTCCCGAATAAAGAGGTTGTGTCAAGAACTCTATCAGGCGTACAGCGCTTGTCCTATCGAAAAATTGGGGAGCGGACACGCCGTTTGTCAAGTGCACTAGAAAAGCTAGGAGTGCAAAAAGGAGATAGAGTAGGAACCTTCGCATGGAATCATCACCGCCATTTAGAAACCTATTTCGGCATTCCAGGAATGGGGGCGGTGCTGCATACGATTAATATCAGGCTGGCTCCCGAGCATGTGTCATATATTGTCAACCATGCAGAAGATGTGGTGCTTTTTGTGGATGAAGACTTGCTGCCGTTAGTGGAACGGGTAAAGGATCAACTGGGAACAGTGAAAGCATTCATCATCATGACAGATAAAGAAGAGCTCCCAACGACGTCTCTGCATCCAGTATTCTCTTATGAAGATTTACTTGAAGAAGGGGACCCTAATTTCTCCTTTGTAAAAGATATCGATGAAAACGACGCTGCAGGTATTTGTTATACTTCCGCCACCACGGGTAACCCCAAAGGTGTCGTCTACTCCCACCGCTCCTTGGTGCTTCATAGCTATGCCCTTGGATTGGCGGATACGGCAGGGTTATCGGAATACGATACATGCATGCCGGTAGTACCTATGTTCCATGCAAACGCTTGGGGATTGCCGTTTGCCGCAACTTGGTTTGGTACCACACAGGTGTTGCCAGGACCACAATTCACTCCGCAACTTTTAGCAGAATTTATAGAGAGCGAGAAGATTACATTGACTGCCGGGGTTCCGACCATCTGGCTTGGTTTGTTAAATGAATTGGAAAAGGGATCCTATGACACATCAAGTCTGAGGGCAATATTGTGTGGGGGATCCGCTGCACCTCGCGGGATGATCAAGGCCTTTGAAACAAAGTACGGAATACCTTTCTTACATGCATACGGTATGACGGAAACGACGCCACTTGCTACCGTTTCCAGGTTGAAAAGTCATCAAACAGATTTAGATGAAGAGAAGATGTTAGATATCCGCTCGATGCAAGGGTTGTTGGTTCCAGGCCTTGAGATGAAAATTGTCGGTGCAGAAGGGGAAGTAGAATGGAACGGCACGGAAATGGGTGAGCTATGCTTGCGCGGCCCATGGATTGCAGACGAGTATTTCAAAGACGAGCGTTCGGCAGATGCCTTTATCGACGGCTGGCTTCATACAGGTGACGTCGTTACAGTGGATGAAGAAGGAGTCGTCAAAATCGTTGATCGTACAAAAGACTTAATTAAAAGCGGTGGCGAATGGATATCCTCTGTTGATCTGGAAAATGCCATCATGGCACATGAGGCAGTATTTGAAGCAAGCGTAGTGGCGATACCGCATGACGAGTGGCAGGAAAGACCAGTCGCATGTGTCGTTTTGAAAGGAGCCTATGCCGGCAAAGTAGATAAGCAAGAGATAATCGATTTCATCTCCCCTCAGTTCGCCAAATGGTGGCTGCCGGACGAAGTAATCTTCATGGAAGAAATACCAAAGACATCGGTAGGGAAATTCCTGAAAAGGGTTTTAAGAGATATTGTGGAGAAAGAGATGAAGAGTACGGTGGAGTAAAGGATATAGAGATTGGAGCAGGCCTGATGTTTTGAGCAGGCCTGTTTTTTGATAGACTTAATTGTTAAAGGGAATGACGACATCCAAGTGCTTAAAGTAACCTTATTCATTGGAAAAAAGATATAATAACATTAATAGTATAGCGGATTACTTGTATTCACAAAGGAGATTATTTTTTCATGAATATTTTAATTTTAGGTGCGACTGGACGAGTTGGAAATCAAATACTTTCACATGCCCTTACCGACAACCATCAAATTACTTTATTAGTACGCGATCCAAATAAGATAAAAATGAATGATGTAAATCTAACTATCATTCAAGGTGATGTTCTGAATGAAGATGATATCGTACGCGTAATGCCTGGGAATGATCTAGTAATTAGTGCACTAAATACTGACGGAACAACCACTTTATCAGAGAGTATGCCACTTATCATCAAGGCAATGGAAAATGAGGGCATACAACGGATTATAACTATAGGAACTGCAGGCATCCTCCAAAGTAGAATTACCCCAAATTTATTGCGTTATCAGTCAAGTGAATCAAAGCGTAAGTCAACCCGTGCAGCGAAAGAACATCATAAGGTTTTTGATATGCTTAAACAAACAACACTCAAATGGACTATTGTGTGTCCAACGTACTTGCCTGATGGAGAAAGAAAAGGTGAATATCGGGTAGAACACAATTTTCTCCCAGAGGGTGGAGTTGAAATATCAGTGCCAGATACAGCTGAATTTGCATTTAATCAGATAAAAAGTAGCGATTATATTAAATCGCGGGTAGGCATCGCTTATTAATCCACAGTTTTAGATAAGTATAGGACCGGAACATTTAAAAAGGGGGATACATTTGGAAAAATACGAAGTGCAGCAAATTCATAACGTGTTGGATATTAATATGAATAAATTAGTAGAACAAAGCAAAGGAGATGGATTTCGTTTTGTTGAAAGATTACTTACGGAATACAAAAGCGGAATTAATACATTCAATCAATCTGGAGAAGGTTTATTTGGCGTCTTCAATGAAGAAGGTGAGCTAATTGCCATTGGTGGTTTAAATAATGACCCATATTCTAAAGGACAAGCCGTTGGCAGGCTAAGACGGTTTTATGTTAGTAAAGAATATAGAAGAACTGGATTGGGTAGCGTTTTGGCAAAAAAGTTAATAGACGAAGCAAAGAAATATTATAAAATTTTAGTGCTTCATACTGACACGGAACAAGGTAATAATTTTTATTATTCTTTAGGATTCTCAAAGGACAGTTGTTTTCCAAAATCAAGCCACTATATGGAGTTATAAAAAATAAATTTTAACTAAGTTAACGGGCGGGATTCATAAATAGTTTGGCTTTCCATAGTTTATAGTTATAGCTATTATCTCAATAATAGATAAAAATACTTTTTAAAAATCATGTTCATATCCGAGCGTGATTTTTTAATGGAGTGAAACAAAAGGTTGAGATTATCCTTTGGTTTTGAAATAATTGGTATAAAGCAATTAACCTTTATATAGTTTTAACAAGGAGAATTCTAATGAAAATAAGTACTACTAGATTACTAATCCGTGAGTTTGAAGTGGAAGATTGGAAAGCTGTTTATGATTATACATCAAAGGAAGAAGTGATGAAGTATATTCCTGAAGGGATCCATACCGAGGAAAAAGCGAAACAATTTGTAACTAACAATAGAGGCACCAATGCGGTGAACTTCCCTGTGATAGTAAAAGAGAGTAATACCTTGATTGGATATATAGTCTTTCATAAATATTTTGGCAATCACACATATGAAATAGGTTGGGTGTTTAATCCTGCCTATCAAGGAAAAGGGTATGCTACTGAAGCAGCTAGAGGTGTATTGGAATACGGTTTTAAAGAACTTGGCCTACATAGGATCATTGCCACGTGTCAGCCTGAGAACATCTCATCTTATCGCGTCATGGAGAAAGCAGGGATGAGGAGAGAAGGATTCTTTAAGAAATGCATCCCTCATGGCGGGGGTTGGTGGGATGAATATTATTACTCGATTTTGGAGGAAGAATGGAAATGAGAAATGAGTTAAATAAAAAATTCTAGAAAAGAGGTACCGCCATTGAAGAAAAAAGTTGTGCTTGCAGGAGGAACTGGATTTATCGGTAAATACCTAGAAAAGCAGTTTGTTCAACAAAACTATGAAGTTATTATTATTTCAAGGCAGCCTCAACATATAGCCTGGAGAGATATGAAAGGAATTAAAGCAGCGGTCGACAATGCGGAACTAGTCATCAATTTGGCTGGAAAGTCAGTCGATTGCCGCTATAATGAGAAAAATAAAAAAGAAATTTTTGATTCAAGGACGGAGACGACGAGAATTATCGGAGAAGCAATCGAATCTGCATCCAATCCTCCTGAACTATGGATCAACTCCAGCACAGCAACGATTTACCGCCATGCTGAGGACAGACCGATGACTGAAACAACTGGTGAAATAGGAGAGGGCTTTTCCGTAGAAGTGGCAAAAGCGTGGGAGAAATCATTCTTTGACTTTAACTTGCCACAAACAAGACAGGCTGCATTGCGGATTGCTATTGTACTTGGAAAAGACGGAGGAGTAATGACGCCTTTTAAAAACCTGGTCACATTTGGCCTGGGTGGGGTACAGGGGCCAGGTACACAAATGTTCAGCTGGGTACATATAGAGGATGTTTATAAAATCATGCTATTCATTAGAGATAGAAAAGATTTGAAGGGAGTGTTCAACTGCTCTGCTCCAAACCCAATTTCAAACCAGCATTTCATGGCTGAGATGAGAGAGAAAATGAATAGAAAGATAGGGTTGCCATCACCAAGGTGGATGCTCGAGATTGGCGCTGTCGTCATCAGGACAGAAACAGAGTTAATTTTAAAAAGCAGGTGGGTCATTCCTGAAAGGCTGGAAAAAGAAGGCTATCAATTCAAGTACCCCAAGATAAATGAAGCATTAGCAGAAATTTTATCCTAGAATATCGGTTTGTTTTATTCCGTGTTTCAAAGGGTATACCTTCACTAGATGAAGGGAGTAGATAGAAATGACATTAACAAAAGACAAGCAGAAAACACTTCAAACCAAACTGGAAAAGATGAAAGAAAGCATAGAGAAAAAGCAGGAAAGCAGTATTTTAGACGAGTCCTTGCGCGAATCCACAGGAGAAATCACTACTGGGATCGGCAATCACTTGGCAGAAGGTAACGCTGAGAGAGTGGAACGAGAGCAGGAACAGACCTTTGAACAGATAGATGAAAAATTGCTAGGTGAGATTGAAGAAGCTTTAGCTAGAATAGAAGATGGAACGTATGGTACGTGTGTCGATACGGGGGAAGAGATTCCTTATGAGCGACTTGAAGCATTGCCTTATGCCAAGCGGACTGCGCCTGCTCAGGAGAAGTTTGATAAAGGCGTACGATATTGATTAAAGAGCCACCGGTGAACCGGTGGCTTTATTTTTCATATAGCAGGATAAATGCCTCCCTTTATCTAATATATAGTTAGAAAACAAAAAGAGGAATGCATATATGAAAATCATAAACACGAGTCTAACGCACAATCACCAAGTGCCTAATAATCATGGAACTCACAATAATAGCTATGATATTCATATCACCATCAAATTAAATGACGAAACACTTAATTTCAGCTATTCGTTAATGGAAGGAGAAACTGTCTGGGGCCATACCTTTGCGTATGATCAATCCGGTTATGAAAGACCCGGCTTGCTTTCCCCAAATGATTTCAGGAAGTTATTCGCTAGCACAGAAGTAAGCCAGCATGCAATTCAAGTTGAAAGAAAGCTTGGAGTTATAGGAAGATGCAATCTATCTACATTTTCCGAAGAGGAGTTTAGTACGTTTGATTTTGTTTCTTTTCATGATTTATGTAAACAAATAGCAGGCGTTTTTCATGTGAAGCCTCATGTTCACGAAGAGCTTGGTATGTGCAGCTATCATGCAGTAAAGTATGAGTTAAAGGATGGACCAATTTATATCCTTTGTAATGATTATCATGTAGCCTTCACTCTTGAGGTGGACAGCTATCCCAAGAAATTTATCAATCACCACAAGCTAGCTTCCTACTTTCCCCCTCCCTATAAAGTCTACACGGTGGAGGAACTTAACAAGCCTTTCCATAAAGAACAGATAAATCGTAAGTTAACTGCTTGGGAAATTTATAGTATCAATCATTGGAAACCGGAAACCCTTGGGGACTTCCTCTTCAATTACTGGGATTAGTAGTGATAAAAAGCCTGAGACCACCGCTTCTTAAGTGAAAGGTCTCAGGCTTTTTTTATCTTATAAAACCTACTTGTTCAGCATCCGTATCCCATTTAAAGTTTTTCTTCTTCTTATTATCTGCCTGTAAGTCCGCACAAATCTTTTCCACGTCCACTGCCTTTTCATAATGCCACTGCAACGCGACGGAAGTGTACAATTCATTCAGCTGGGCATAAGAGAATCCGTCTGTCAGCTGAATGATCTTCCTTAACTCTTCTTCCGAAATGAATTGAAGCATATTCTTCTTTTTCAAATAGCCCATTCTTAATTCCAAAGTAGGAAGTTTAATTTCGTATGCCCTGTCAAAACGTCCGGAACGATTGATGAGAGCGGGGTCTATTTTCTCAGGATAGTTGGTGGTACCGATGAGGAAAATGCCTTCCTTGGAAGTGGCGCCATCCAGTGTATTCAAGAAAACGGATCTGACTTCAATCGGCATCGAATCAATATCTTCAATCACTAAAACCATCGGTGTCATTCTATTAACGGTGGAAAACACTTCATGGATGGAGTAACTGGAAGTGTGCTCTGTAATCTGCCAGTAAGCAACAGGAGCGGTAATGCTGTTGGCAATCGACTTCACCAATGTGGTTTTTCCATTACCCGGCTTTCCGTAAAGCAAGATTCCTCTTTTATAGGGAATATCATATGTTTTAAAGAAGGAGCCACTATCTGTAAAGAACTCGTCGATAGAACGATAGATTTCCTTTTTAAGAGATTCTTCTAAAAAGACATCATCACGTGTTACAAACGTTGTAATTTTCTCTTTTGTGCTTTCAATACCGTTCTCCGTATCCGTAAATACGGTTACATAATTTTTCGTATAGTCCCGCTTTCTTTTAATTACATAGTTTAAAAAGGTTAAGAGGCCTTCATTATTTTTAGCCATAATAAAATCATGGATGCTCTCTGTATGAGTTTGAAAAATAGGGCATCTGACCACAGCCACTTCATACTCTTTATAGTAGTAAAGAGTGTTGGAAAGACGAGGTTTGATGATAAACTCGAGCTGATCATGGTTGTGATTAGAGGAGATTGTTCTTGTTTCTAGTCCATCAAACACATGGGTAACAGCTTCCACTTTTTCAGGATGTATCTCTAAGTCCTCTTCAAGTACTTCCCAAATCTCATTGGATGTTTCATCATCCGCATACAAATGAAAGTCAGTCCCATATTTGTTATGTAGGGCGTTTTTCAGTTTGCTGATCACATACCCGAAATCATAATAGCTCCCGATCTCTTCGCGGTCTTTTTCATTGAAGTGAATTAAGTAAGGTGTTTTTTGCATGCAAGTCCTTCTTCCATTTTTGGTAGTTATTTCTTAACACTATTCATTTTACTGAGAAAAGGGGATGGAGGCAATAAAAAAGACAGTCTTGAATGGACTGTCAGATAAGTTTTATTTAACCTGGTCAATATGAAGCAGTTTTGTCATCGAACGAGTAGAACGATGCCAAAGTTACTCAATACGAAGCAGTTTTGTCATCGAACGAGTAGAACGATGCCAAAGTTACACAATATGAAGCAGTTTTGTCATAGAACGAGTAGAACGATGCCAAAGTTACTTGATACGAAGCAGTTCTGTCATCGAACGAGTAGAACGATGCCAAAGTTACTCAATGTGAAGCAGTTTGTCATCGAATCCCCTCAAAGATATTTGTTTTATAAGTTAGACCCAATCATCAAGTCTGTCACTCTTTCCCTCTTCTATACTGATAAAACACAACTGAGGTCAATAACAATAGTACTGTAACCCCAAGGAAAATATTGCGGTAAATCTCTTCCACTGGTAAGCTTCCTTGCCATACAATCAACAATCCGGTCAATGCCACTCCAAAGGCGCCTCCGAAGAATTGGATAAGCTGGGCAATTCCCATGCCTGCTCCAAGCTCAGATTTATCCAATATCCTTGATATTTCATTGGAAATGCTTGAAGTGAGTGCTGAAAACCCGGTGCTCATGAACATATAGGTAACCAAAATGACGTATGGGGAAAGATTCCCGAGTAGTCCGAATGATAGGGTGGAGATAATTAAAAATACCTGACCGAACAAAATCAGTGGCATATTGCCAAAGCGGTCGATGAATCTGCCGATAAATTGAGCAGCAATGGCAGAAAGGATTGCCCCAGGAAAGATAAGCAAGCCAATGGTTGCCGGTTCTTTGTTAAAAATAACCGCCAGCATAATCGGCATTAAAAATAACGCCGAGAAATGTGTGACGAATGCACCAAATCCAATACCCAATAACTTCACAAACTGTGTATTTTTAAAGAGTGCAGGTTGAATGAACGGTGTAGAAACTTTGTGTATATGACGCCAAAGCCAGAAGAGCGCTGCAATGCTAACCAGTAAAATTGGCATCTTAAAAGTCGAAAGATATAGTAAAAGTCCTGTTACGCCAATACCGATTAACAGCCCACCAAGGTAGTCAAATTTAATTTTTTGTGTTTCTTCATGAGGTAGAAGCTTTCGAAACAATGGCAATAGAAGTAAAACAAATCCTGTCACGACGAAAAGATAATGCCAGCCCAAGTATTGGGTGATCAGCCCACCTATAACCGGGCCAAGTCCAAATCCAAGGGAGGCAGCAGAAGAGATGAAGGCCATCGCTTTCCCTCTTCTGGAAATAGGAATATATCGTCCAGCCAACACCATGGCGAGCCCCGGAACAGCGCCCGCACCTGCAGCTTGCAATAGTCTTGCCGCCAATAACCAAATGAAATCCTGCGAAAAGAAACCGATAATCGAGGAAATGGCCAATAAGCCAAGTCCTATGCTCAGCAACTTTCTAATTGGTAAAAAATCGGACAACCTGCTGTAGGTCAAGGTTGAAATGGCGAAAACGACGGAATAGCCTGATACAATCCAGGAAGCGGTGGAGGAGGACAGGCTCAGCTCACTCAATACACTTGGCAAGGCAACATTGAACATGGTTGTATTCATGACCACAAGCCAAACGGTGGCGCTCCAGATAAGGATGATTTTATCTTCTTGTATGAAGGGTTGTTCTAGTTCTTTATAATCGGCAGTGTGTGATGCCATTCGTCTCACCAATTTCTATCTTAGTTTTGTAAAAATTCTTGTAGTGCCTTGTAGTTGTTTTCCGCATCCTTATATCCTAGTTCATAAAGTGCTTGTAGACGTTCTTTTTTTCGTTCCATTCTTCCAACAGGCAAAGGAATGCTTGGTTGGAATACAAAGGTAGAACCAGTTGCTTTTGCTTCTTCGACATAATCCAATGTCTCATTATAAAGTTTGTACCGGCTCTGAAGGCGTTCGGAAATAATCGGATATTGCTTGTATTTGAAAAGGGAAGAAAATCTGCTTGCTTTCTTTTTATAGCCAACAGGTTTCGTCAAAATGACAACATTTTTCTCAAAGCCATCTTTTTGTGCTTTTTTAAGTGGAATAGGATCAATTATTCCGCCGTCCAAGAGCATTCTGTCGCGATAAGCAACACTTGGTGCAACAAAGGGAAGGGAACTGGATGCCCGAATCAGCTGAAGCATATCCTCTCCGTGCTGATCCATGTTGTAATAAATAGGTTCGCCTGTCAGACAATCCGTCGTCACGACCACAAACTGCTCTGTTCTGTTTAAAAATGTTTCATAGTCATAAGGAACAAGTTTATTTGGGATTTCATCAAATAAAAAATCCATGTCAAACATCTGGCGTTTTTTCCAAAAGTTACGATAGGAAAGATACCTAGGGTCACCAACAAAGTCGATATTGACCTTTTTATTCCTACCCGGCTGTCTGGATAGATAGGAAGCCGCCATACAAGCTCCGGCAGAAACACCTATCACATATGGAAAGTATAAGTCCTTTTCCATAAAATATTCTAAAATTCCGGCAGTATATACCCCGCGCATACCCCCACCTTCAAGTACTAATCCACTGTTCAACAACTTCGATCCCTCATTTCATATCTCTAAAAATTCCATTCTTTTCATAAAGCATATTGTAACAAACGACTATAACCTTTGTCCGAAAAGGTGCTTGAAAAAGTGGGGGTTGAAAAAAGTCCATGTAAGTTGTTCAAAAAGTGCATAGTGTTTCTGGTATATCAGTCCTATAATAATAATGAAAATCATTATCAATTACATAGACTGGCTTACAGTCAAAAGAAAGGGAGATAGAAATGAGAAAGAATAAAGGGTTTATACAATTACTGCTTGCTTTCAGTATATTGGCATTAATTTTAGCTGGATGCGGAGCAAACAATACAGGAAGCAATACAGGCGAAAACAGTTCTAAAGATAGTGAAGCAGCAAAAACGGAAGAGTCTTCTGAATACACAGTTCAGCATGCAATGGGGGAAACAACGATTGAGGAAACGCCTAAAAAAGTCGTTGTACTGACAAACGAAGGAACCGAAGCTGTATTGGAGCTTGGTGTAACTCCGGTTGGTGCTGCTAGTCCTGGGGTAGGCACGGAGTGGTACGCTCATATTAAAGAGGAAATGGAAGGGGTAACGGAGCTAGGGGAAGAAACAGCACCGAACCTAGAAACGATTGCAAGCCTTCAACCTGACTTGATCATTGGAAACAAAATTCGTCATGAAGAAATCTACGAACAATTAGAAGCTATTGCACCAACTGTATTCTCTGAGGACTTAGCTGGAGATTGGAAGCAAAACTTTGAACTGTATGCAAAAGCATTGAACAAAGAGGCAGAAGGTAAAGAAGCAATGGCAAACTACGATAAGCATGTGGAAGAAGTAAAAGGGAAGCTCGCAGATAAATTGGATATGGAAGTTTCCGTTGTCCGTTTCTTACCAACAACGGTACGTATTTATCAAAAAGATACATTTGCAGGGACAATCCTTTCTGACTTAGGATTTGCACGTCCAGAAGCACAAGATAAAGATAATTTCATGGAAGTCATTACAGAAGAACAGATGAGCAGCATGGATGGAGATGTTATGTTCTACTTTAACGCCGACTATGATGAAGAAAAAGGCGGAACAAAAATGCAGGAAGCTTGGATGCAGCATCCTCTTTATGAAAAGTTGAGTGTTGCTCAAACAGATTCTGCATACAAAGTAGATGAAATCATCTGGAACCTATCTGGTGGGATTAAAGCTGCAAACCTTCTATTAGAAGATATTGTGAAGTATATGGAATAAAAGTAAATTGAAAATAAGGAAGGTTGGCATATGCTGTCAGCCTTCTTTTTATAAAAGGAGGGAGAAAATGGAGCTTCAAGAACAGGCGTGGACGTGGGAACAGATGGAGAATTTCTTTTATATGACGAACCAAGAGAAAGCGGATGTTGTCTGGGAGTGTCGGATAAGTGAATTGGAGGATCCTGAAATTCTACAAAAACTATTAAACATATATGGAGAGGGAATCAAGGCAACGACAAAGGATGTAACCGTCATGTATCTTGCAGGCTGGTTTGGATATTTATGTGGAGCAATGCATTTCTTATCTTCAGATAGAAGGAAGGTCACTGCTGAAAATATTAAACTGCAACTTTATAAAAATCACCGAGGAACAATGTTGATTTCATTTGCCGTTCATTCCGAAGGTGTAGTTAAAAAAGATGAAAAAGAGTGGGTGGAGGGATTTTATGAAGAAATTATGAAACCCGCATTTAAGCAGATGCAATCTATGTCAACTATCAAAAACATTCTCCATATGTGGTATCAGGTGACCCATAGTCTCTATTGGATTTCAGATCGTATGAAACATTCATGTCTATCTGAAAGGTATGTATGGCAATACAAAAAAAACGTGGAAATGTTTAAAGAAGTAACCCCCTCTTTTTGCATGGGAGTGATGACAGAGAAACATCCTTATGCAAAAAAATTAATATTTATTGATAATCCATGGGATTTAAATGATCCAATGCCTTTAAAACCTTCTTGTTGTCTTGCTTATCAAACAGAAGGGGGACACTTATGTTATACCTGTCCGAGAATGAAAAAATCAGAGCGACTAGAGAAATTTAATAAAGTTTTAGCAGAGCATTCGACAACGAGTTAAAGGTGTCGAATGCTTTTTTAAATGTTCACGCGGAAATTTCATCGTGACTTTTTAAATCAACATGTTGTACAATTATTCACAATATTCATTTTTAACGAAAAGAAAGGAGCGGTAAGAGTGGCAAGAGCATTGCAAACGAGAGTGACGACAGAAGAAGTAGAGCATGCCTATGAGGTGCTGAAGGATGTGGTTGTCAGAACACCGCTTCAGTTGGATACCATTCTATCAGAACGATATAACTGTAAAGTGTACCTAAAACGAGAAGATCAACAGGTGGTAAGGTCATTTAAAATTAGAGGAGCATACTATTCGGTTCATAGCTTAACAGAGGAACAACGAGTAAAAGGTGTAGTGTGTGCCAGTGCAGGTAACCATGCACAAGGAGTTGCCTATGCGTGCAAAAAGCTCGGAATAAAAGGGAAGATCTTTATGCCCACCACTACCCCGCGACAAAAAGTGTCACGAGTAGAATTTTTTGGTGGGGAGTTTACAGAAGTCGTTCTTATAGGTGACACGTACGATGATTCCTATCAGCAAGCGATGGAAGTTTGTGAAAAGGAAGGGATGAAGTTTATCCATCCCTTTGACGATCGGTTGACAATCACTGGCCAGGCAACTGTAGGCTTGGAAATTTCTGAGCAGTTGCAAGAGGAATGTTCTCATGTGTTCATGGGTATTGGCGGTGGGGGACTGATTTCAGGTGTGGGATCCTATTTGAAAGAAAAGCGTCCGGATACTAAGTTGATTGGTGTGGAACCGTTCGGAGCTCCAGGTATGAAGCAATCATTAGCTCAAAATGAAGTGGTGCGATTGAATGAGATTGATAGCTTTGTAGATGGAGCCGCTGTTAAACAGGTGGGAGAACTGCCGTTTGAGCTGACAAAAGACCTTGCTGATGATGTGGTATTGGTACCAGAGGGAAAAGTCTGTACCACTATCCTGAATCTTTACAACGAAAACGCCATAATTGCCGAGCCGGCGGGAGCATTGTCTATTGCTGCACTGGATTTTTACAAGGATGAGATTTCCGGAAAGACGGTAGTCTGTATTGTGAGTGGGGGAAACAACGATTTAGACCGCATGCAGGAAATGAAAGAAAGGTCCTTGATCTATGAGGGGCTTAAGCATTATTTTATTGTTAACTTCCCACAGCGTGCTGGAGCATTAAGGGAATTTATGGAGGATGTTCTCGGAGAAACAGATGATATCACACGTTTTGAGTACACCAAGAAAAATAACCGAGACAAGGGACCGGTGTTGGTCGGCGTAGAATTACGAAAGCCTGACGATTATTTTGCCATTATTGAACGAATGGAAAAGAAAGGCTTCACGTATATCGAGATTAACAAAGATAAGCAGTTGTTTAATTTATTAATATAATTTTAGTTTGCATAGAAAAAGAGCGGGGTAACCCGTTCTTTTTTTATGTTTGGAGTAAAAATAAGAAGGGTATGTAAAAAAATTTAACAAACATTTGTAAGCGTTTTCTTTGTTATTACAACAAAAATGTAAGCGTTTTTATATTGTCTGTAAAATTAGAATTATCTGAAATTAGGTGTTGACTGCCTGTATAGACGGTATTAAAATAACATCAACTCAAAGAAACATTGAAAAATGAAACAACATTTCTTATATCAGAAGGGTGTCTAGGGTTCCGATGATTTCAGGAAAGTAAAGTGGTAGTGCAAGAAAGATTAATCTTTGCAATATCAGCCCATTTTTCCAATCATGTCTGGTCCGAGCGATACCAGCACGATCTTAACAGATGGTGTACACCGCGAGGAAAAAAGCCTCTACGGATAGGTTCTGATGAACGCTTGACGTTTATTCAACCTGACCAAGGGGCAACTTTTAAATTGTTATATGTCAGAATATTCAAACAATAAAAATGAAAAGAGGAGATTAGTTATGTGTAGATACATCTATATGAATGGGCAGCTAGTAGAAAAAGAGAAGGCAGTTGTATCTGTATATGATCATGGATTCCTATATGGCGATGGCGTTTTTGAAGGAATCCGAATGTACAACGGAAATGTATTCCGTCTTCGCGAACATCTTGAAAGATTATATGATTCTGCAAGGTCTGTATTATTGGATGTCCCCTATACCATGTCTGAACTAGAGGATATTATCGTTGAGACTCTTAGGAAGAACAAATTGCATGATACGGCCTATATTCGACTGGTCCTATCTAGAGGAGTCGGCGATCTCGGTTTAGATCCCACAAAATGCAAAACTCCAAACTTAATTGTCATTGCTGAGCAACTTTCATTATTCCCAAAAGAACTGTACGACGTAGGAATTACGATGGTAACCGTTCCTACCCGAAGAAATCGTCCGGATATCTTAAGTCCGAAAGTAAAATCACTTAACTATTTAAACAACATCATGGTAAAAGCGGAAGCAAATATGGCAGGAGCCAATGAGGCGCTTACCCTTAACACAGAAGGCTATGTAGCTGAAGGATCGGGGCAAAACATCTTCATCCTGAAGGGCAACAAACTATTAACGCCGCCAAGCTATGTTGGAGCACTCGAAGGCATCACGCGAAATGCGATCATCGACCTTGCAAATGAAATGGGATATGACGTTCGAGAAGAACCATTTACACGTCATGATGTATATGTAGCGGACGAAGTGTTCTTAACAGGAACCGCAGCTGAAGTGATCCCAGTTATCAGTCTGGACGGCAGAAGAATTGCAGACGGAAAACCAGGCAAAGAAACCCACAAAATCCTAAACCGCTTCCGCCAACTAGTCGTAGAAGATGGCCACAAAGTCTACCCAGAAGAAACCCAAGTAGGTTGGGAAATCAACGGCGGAGTGCTTCTAGGTGAAGCGTTGAATCATTAATGAGATGAAGAGATAAAGAGGGGTCTGACCCTCACTGCATTAAAGCAATAAAGAGGGGTCTGACCCCTCTCAAAGGAGTGAAGCATCTGATGAGAAGTAATACGATCAAGAGAGGTATCGACAGAGCACCACATAGAAGTTTGTTGCATGCAGCAGGGGTAAAGCCGGAGGATATGGATAAGCCGTTTATCGGTGTCTGTAACTCATATGTGGATATTATCCCGGGGCATATGCATTTAAATAAATTTGCAGAAGTGGTAAAGGAAGCAATCAGGGAAGCGGGTGGCGTTCCTTTCGAATTCAATACAATCGGAGTAGATGACGGAATTGCGATGGGACACATCGGAATGCGGTATTCCCTTCCAAGTAGAGAACTGATCGCAGACTCGGCTGAAACTGTTATCAACGCTCACTGGTTTGACGGAGTCTTTTACATCCCTAACTGTGACAAGATCACACCAGGCATGCTAATGGCAGCGGCCAGAACCAATGTACCAGCAGTATTTGTATCCGGAGGTCCTATGGAAGCCGGTAGAACAAAGGACGGTCGGCCGTTATCCCTTGTATCCGTTTTTGAAGGAGTAGGAAGTGTACTTTCCGGAAAGATGTCTCGTGAAGAGCTGCTTGAAATTGAATCAAGTGCTTGTCCAACATGCGGATCATGTTCAGGAATGTTCACAGCAAACTCGATGAATACATTGATGGAAATGCTGGGAGTGGCTCTCCCTGGTAACGGTACCCTAGTGGCAACATCCAATGAACGTCATCAACTGATCAAAGATGCAGCCAAGCATCTCATGAGACAAATTGAAGAAGATGTAAGACCAAGGGATATCATTACAAAAGAAGCAATCGACGACGCTTTTGCACTGGATATGGCAATGGGCGGATCGACCAATACCGTTCTACATACACTTGCCATCGCACACGAAGCTGGAATCGAGTACAAATTAGAAGACATTAATAAAATCGCAGAAAGGATTCCTTATCTTTGCAAAGTTAGTCCGGCATCAGACTATTCCATGCAAGATGTTCATGAGGCAGGAGGCGTAAGTGCCATCATTAAGGAACTTTGCCAAATGGAAGGTGCTATACATCCTAATAGACTCACCATTTCTGGTCAATCCATTCAAGAAGTGGTAGAACATGCTCAAATCGTTAATGAACAGGTCATCAGAAAAAAAGATAATCCCTACAGTCCTGTGGGCGGGTTAAGCATCCTATTTGGGAACCTTGCTCCAAACGGTAGTGTAATAAAGGTGGGAGCCGTAGATCCGTCTATCAAAACATTTACAGGTGAGGCCATCATTTTTGAATCACAAGAAGAAGCCCAAGAAGGTATTAATAGTGGTCAAGTCCGTGAAGGACATGTAGTAGTCATCAGATACGAAGGGCCTAAAGGCGGTCCAGGTATGCCTGAGATGCTTGCACCAACTTCCTCTATTGCAGGAAGGGGATTATCAACGAAAGTGGCACTCATTACCGATGGAAGATTTTCTGGGGCATCAAGGGGTATCTCCATCGGACACATCTCACCGGAAGCGGCAGAAGGCGGTCCAATCGCCTTTGTTGAAAATGGCGATATCATTCAAATAGACTTACCAAAACGAACGATTCATTTATTGGTGGAGACAGAAGAGTTAGAAGCGAGAAAACAGAATTGGCAACCACCAGAATCAAAAGTGAAAAGCGGTTACCTTGCAAGATATGCAGCACTTGTTACGTCAGCAAATACAGGAGGAATCCTAAAAGTATAGAACCTAACACAAGGAGGTGGAGAACGAATGAGTACAGTTGAAAACAGCGGAACGAAGGTGGCCCAAAGGCTGTTAACAGGATCACGAATGATTGTCGAGGCGTTAAAAGAGGAAAAGGTGGAAGTGATATTTGGTTATCCGGGTGGTGCTGTGCTGAATATTTATGATGCACTATATGACGGTGGCATTCCACACCTCTTAACAAGGCATGAACAAGGTGCCATCCATGCAGCGGAAGGGTATGCAAGGGTTACCGGTAGACCTGGGGTGGTTATTGCCACTTCAGGTCCAGGTGCCACCAATATCGTCACAGGCCTAGCAGATGCCATGATTGACTCACTGCCGCTTGTAGTCATAACAGGGCAAGTCAACTCACAGGTACTTGGATCAGATGCCTTCCAGGAAGCACCGATCCTAGGGATTTCGATGCCAATTACGAAACATAATTTTCAAGTTCAGGATGTGAAGGAGCTTCCAAGAATTTTTAAAGAAGCATTCCATATCGCCTCTACTGGGAGACCAGGACCGGTACTAATTGATATTCCCAAAGACATAACTGCCACTTCAGGAATTTACGACTATTCAAAAGAAGTGCATCTACCGGGATATAAGCTCCAGACTGAGCCGGACCCTCAAGCAATTAAAAAAGTAGCGCAGGCCTTGAAAAAAGCAGAAAAGCCCGTCATTTTAGCTGGCGCAGGCGTTCTCCACAGTAAAGCAACAAATGAATTGAAGGAACTGGTTGCAAAAACGACCATACCAGTAGCGAATACTTTACTTGGACTTGGAAGTTTCCCGGCAGGTCACCCTCTTTTTCTCGGGATGGCAGGCATGCACGGAACATACACAGCCAATATGGCTCTTTATGAAGCGGACTTGATCATCAATATCGGAGCAAGATTTGATGACAGACTAACAGGTAACCTACAAGAGTTTGCCAAATTTGCAAAAGTAGTTCATTTTGATATCGACCCATCCGAAATCGGCAAAAATGTCCCAACGGATTATCCGGTCATCGGAGATGCAGCAAAGTCCCTACAACTACTATTAAAGGAATTGCCTGAAACGGGGGATACAAGTAGTTGGCTAGAACAACTACTTCAGTCAAAGGAAGATTATCCACTTTGGTATGTAGAAGATGGAGTAACGTTCAAACCTCAAAAGCTAGTAGAACTTGTTCATGAACTAACAAAAGGAGAAGCGATTGTAACGACAGATGTTGGGCAGCATCAAATGTGGGCTGCGCAATTTCACGGATTCCATAAACCAGATCGCTGGGTAACTTCAGGTGGCCTTGGAACAATGGGCTTTGGATTGCCAGCAGCAATTGGCGCTCAGGTGGCAGAACGGCCTTCTACAGTCGTAGCAGTACTTGGGGATGCAGGTTTCCAGATGACACTGCAGGAACTTGCTGTACTGAAAGAATATAAGCTTCCTGTAAAAGTAGTGCTTGTAAACAATCAATCTATGGGAATGGTACGACAATGGCAGCAGCTTTTTTATAAGGAACGGTATTCAGAATCATTGCTACCAAACCAGCCGGATTACGTTAAACTGTCTGATGCATTCGGCATCAAAGCGGCGGTCGTACAAAATGAAGAAGAGTTCCGCGCGGCCTTCACTGAAGCGCTTGCTACAAATGAGCCCTATCTATTAGATTGCCGGGTGACTCAAACGGAAAATGTGTATCCGATGATTGCTCCTGGAAAAGGAATTCAACAAATGGAAGGTGTGAAGCCATGAAGCGAACATTGTCGCTCCTAGTAAACAACCAGCTTGGAGTTTTGAACCGATTGACCAATCTGTTTTTGCGGAAGGGATTAAACATTGAAAGCCTGGCAGTCGCACCTGTCAACGAATCTTCCATTTCCCTTATGACCATCGTCGTCAACGTGGCCGAGGAGCAAGAAGTGGAGAAAATAAAACTCCAGTTAGACAAACAAATCGATGTCATCCAGATCACCGACATATCCGAGCAAATCGCTCTAACAAATTAACGGAACATTCTTAAAAATAAGGAGGAATTTCAAATGGCAGCACATATGTATTATAACGACGACATCTCCCAAGCAGCATTAAACGGAAAAAAGGTAGCAGTAGTAGGATACGGATCTCAAGGCCATGCCCACGCCCAAAACTTACGTGACAGCGGAGTAGAAGTAGTAGTAGGCGTTCGACCCGGCGGATCATGGGAAAAAGCAAAAGAAGACGGCTTCCAAGTATACTCCGTGGGAGAAGCAGTAGCCCAAGCAGACCTAGTAATGGTATTACTCCCTGACGAAAGGCAACCAGAAGTGTATAAACAAGAAATCGAGCCACATCTCACACAAGGAAAAGCATTGGCATTTGCACATGGATTCAATGTCCATTTCCATCAGGTGGTACCTCCAAAAGATGTGGATGTATTCCTGGTTGCGCCAAAAGGACCTGGTCACTTAGTGCGGCGTGTTTATGAAGAAGGCGGCGGTGTACCAGCACTTTTCGCAGTCCATCAAAATGCATCGGGGGAAGCGAAAGAGGTCGCATTGGCTTACAGTAAAGCAGTTGGTGCCGGAAGAGCAGCCGTCATGGAAACAACTTTTAAAGAAGAAACAGAAACAGATCTATTTGGAGAACAAGCAGTACTTTGCGGTGGAACGACAGCCCTAGTGAAAGCTGGATTTGAAACGCTAGTGGAAGCAGGCTACCAACCGGAAGTTGCCTACTTTGAGTGTCTGCATGAACTAAAACTTATCGTAGATCTTCTATATGAAAACGGATTAGAAGGAATGCGTTACTCTATCTCAGATACTGCTCAATGGGGCGACTTTACAGCCGGACCACGAGTCGTCAATGATGGAACAAAGGATGAAATGAGAAAAATCCTTTCGGAAATCCAATCCGGACAATTTGCTAAAGGATGGGTGCTTGAAAACCAAGCAAATCGCCCAATGTTCCACTCAATTAATGAACAAGAAAAAAATCATCCACTCGAAGTGGTAGGAAGGGAGCTCCGCGCAAAAATGCCATTCATCCAATCGAAAAAGAAGGGAGTCGTTGGCAGTGCGAAAGGTTGACATATTTGATACCACATTACGAGACGGTGAACAGTCAGCCGGAGTGAATCTTCATCCCCATGAGAAATTGGAGATTGCCATTCAATTAGAAAAATACGGAGTGGATGTTATGGAGGCAGGGTTTCCTGCTTCCTCCTACGGGGACTTCCAAGCAGTCCAGCAAATTGCTAGAACCATTAAAAAGTCTAGAGTGGTTGGCCTTGCACGATCCGTAAAATCAGATATCGATGCTGTCTATGAAGCAGTGAAAGATGCTGAAAAGAACGGCGTTCACGTATTTTTAGCAACCTCACCGATTCATATGGAATACAAATTGAAGAAGAAGCCGAAAGAAGTAGTGGAGGCAGCCGTTCAGGCCGTCGAATACGCAAAACGATATTTTGACCATGTCCAATGGTCTGCTGAAGATGCAACAAGAAGCGAATGGCCATTTTTGGCTCACATCATTGAAAAGGTCATTGACGCAGGTGCAAATGTCATCAATCTACCAGACACCGTGGGATACACAACTCCATTGGAATATGCTCAATTAATCACATATATCCGTGAACATGTGCCGAATATCAATAAAGTAAAACTTTCTGCACATTGCCATGATGACCTTGGAATGGCCGTTTCTAATTCATTGGCAGCCATCCAAAGTGGAGTTGATCAAATTGAAGCGACCATCAATGGAATCGGGGAACGCGCAGGTAATGCATCTTTGGAAGAAATTATTGTAGCCTTGCAAATTAGAAAAGATGTCTACCAAGTAGAAACCAACATGGACCTAAAACAAACAGTCAGAACAAGCAATCTTGTCAGCAAACTTACGGGAATGATCGTTCCGCAAAATAAAGCGGTGGTTGGCGCAAATGCCTTTGCCCATGAATCAGGAATCCACCAGGATGGGGTATTGAAAAACAAGAGTACCTATGAAGTAATCAACCCAGAGATGGTCGGCCTACATTCAAATAAAATGGTCCTAGGGAAGCATTCTGGCAGTCATGCATTCAAACAACGTTGCGAGGAACTGGGACTATTTTTAAATGAAGAAGAAGGGAAAAAGCTGTTTAAAGCATTCAAGGATCTTACGGCGAAAAAGAAAGAAGTAACCGAGGACGATATTTTTGCATTGATGATGGATTCATCCGTTAAGGGACTATTCCCTCATTATCGAATGGAAACCTTACAAATCTCTTATGGCTCCAATATAATTCCGACGACAACCATTGCCATTAAAACAGAGGACGGAGAAGTGCTTCAAGAGTCAGCTACCGGAAAAGGAAGCGTAGAATCTGTATACAATACCATCTCCAGAATTCTGCAAAAAGAAATATCGCTGCTTGACTATAGAATTCAATCTACCACCAACGGAAGTGACGCACTTGCCGAGGTATATGTAAAAATAAGTTGCGATGGGGAAATTTCAAGCGGAAGAGGAATCGAGCATGATGTCCTGGAGGCTTCAGCAAAAGCTTATCTGGATGCTGTCAATCGCTTATCCATTAAAGAAAAGTTTGCAAGATACCAAGCAAATGGGGTGGAGGTAGGATGAGTCAATTTACGATCAGCGTCCTGCCTGGGGACGGTATCGGCCCAGAAGTGGTAAGGGAAGCGATACTTGTTCTAGAGCAGGTCGCCAAGAATTTTCAACATACATTTACTTTTAACTATGGCAAGATCGGGGGAGTTGCTGTTGATGAGACAGGAACTCCTCTTCCACAAGAAACAGTGGAATTATGCGAAAACAGCCACGCGGTCCTTTTAGGAGCAGTTGGCGGGCCTAAATGGGATCAAGAAACACCTGAAAGAAGGCCGGAAGCTGGATTGCTCGGAATCCGTAAAGCGTTGAAACTTTATGCCAATCTCCGCCCTGTCACTCTATTTGAATCACTTATCCATGCTTCTCCATTAAAAAGAGAGGTGGTCTTAGATACAGATATTTTAATAGTCAGGGAACTGACAGGTGGCATCTACTTCGGCTCTCCTCGTGAAAGAAGACAGGGAAAGGATGGTCTAGAAGTTATAGACACGCTTTTCTATACCGAAAAAGAGATAGAACGAATCATCCGGAAAGGTTTTGAAGTCGCGCAAGGAAGAAAGAAAAAACTTACATCTGTTGATAAAGCAAATGTGTTAGAAAGCAGCAGACTATGGAGGGAAACCGCCAACCGAATTGCAAAGGAATATCCTGAAGTTCAATTAGATCACATGCTGGTCGATAATGCCGCCATGCAATTGGTCAGAAACCCGCGACAATTTGACGTCATCGTGACAGAAAACATGTTTGGCGACATTCTAAGTGATGAAGCTTCGATGCTCACGGGCTCCCTTGGCATGTTGCCTTCTGCGAGTCTAGGAGTTGAAGGACCGGGACTATACGAGCCTATCCATGGGTCAGCACCTGATATTGCCGGTAAGAACGTTGCCAACCCATTAGCTACCATCCTCTCAGCCGCCATGTTACTCAGACACTCCCTAGGCTTAGAGGAAGAAGCGGCCTCTGTAGAAAAAGCAGTAGACCTCGCACTAGAAGAAGGCTACCGCACTACGGACATCGGCTCAGAATGGGAACGTCTACTTGGAACTTCCCAAATGGGAGAAGCCGTCAGGAGTTACCTTAGAGCGCCAATAAAGAACTAAAAAAACGGAAGGTGAATGACATGCAGCCAAGAACACTATTCGAGAAAATCTGGGATCGTCATACCGTAGTAAAAGAGGAGAATAAACCAAGCCTGTTGTACATCGACCTCCACTTGGTGCACGAAGTCACCTCTCCTCAAGCATTCGAAGGACTCCGTCTAACAGGAAGAAAAGTAAGACAACCAGACCTAACCTTTGCAACCATGGACCACAATGTCCCAACCATCAACCCGTTCCATGTTACTGACGAAATCGCCTCCAAACAAATGACCACATTGGAAGCAAACTGCAAAGAATTTGGAATAAGGCTCGCAGACCTTCACAGTTCAGAACAAGGAATTGTCCATGTAATTGGACCTGAGCTTGGGTTGACTCTACCAGGCAAAACCATCGTATGTGGTGACAGCCATACCTCCACACATGGAGCATTTGGTGCCTTGGCCTTTGGGATCGGTACAAGTGAAGTGGAGCATGTCCTTGCCACACAATGCTTGTGGCAGTCAAAGCCAAAGACGTTAAAGATAGATTTCACGGGACTGAGACCGCTTGGTGTATCTGCTAAAGATCTCATCTTGGCTGTGATCGCCAAATACGGAACAGACTTTGGAACGGGGTATGTGCTTGAATTTACCGGTAAGGTAATCGAAGAGATGACCATGGAAGAACGCATGACCATCTGTAATATGGCTATCGAAGCTGGTGCCCGTGCTGGACTTATTGCGCCAGATGAAACGACTTTTTCCTATTTAAAAGGGAAGAAATATGCACCTGTTGGCGAAGAGCGTGACAAGGCGGAAGTGGATTGGTACGCGCTTCGCTCAGATGAAGGTGCCCTTTATGATAAAGAAATCCAATTTGACATTACCAATCTCGAACCACAAGTAACATGGGGAACAAATCCAGCTATGGGCACAAGTATCAGCGGTAGGGTGCCAGATCCTTCAACCATTGAAAATGAAGGGGAAAGAAAATCTGTTGCCCAAGCAATCGACTACATGGGTCTGACCCCCGGTATGAAGATATCTGATATTGCCATTGATTATGTGTTTATCGGATCCTGTACCAATTCACGCATTGAGGATTTACGTAAAGCAGCAGAAGTGATAAAAGGCAGAACCGTCTCATCAAATGTAACAGCGCTTGTCGTTCCCGGCTCCAAGCAGGTAAAAAAACAGGCGGAAGAAGAAGGCCTTCATGAAGTATTTTTAGAGGCGGGATTTGAATGGCGAGAGGCTGGCTGCAGCATGTGTCTCAGCATGAACCCAGATGTTGTCCCAGCAGGGAAAAGATGTGCCTCCACCTCCAACCGCAACTTTGAAGGCAGACAAGGGAGGGGGGCCAGAACACATTTGGTCAGTCCTGCGATGGCCGCCGCTGCTGCGATTAGCGGTCGGTTTGTCAATGTCAATGAATGGCGATATGAAAAAGAGGAGGTCGTCTAATGGAAGCACTCATCAATCATATCGGAAAAGTAATCCCCTTAGATAAGGCCAACGTCGATACAGATCAAATTATTCCAAAACAATTTCTGAAAAGAATCGAACGAACAGGATTTGGTCAATTTCTCTTTTATGATTGGCGTTTTGAAGCGAGTGGAGAAAAGAATGAATCCTTTATCATGAATGATCCTAAATTCGAAGGTGCTTCCATTCTACTGGCACGAAAGAATTTCGGTTGTGGATCCTCTCGGGAACACGCACCATGGGCACTGAAGGATTATGGAATCAAAGTGGTTATTGCACCATCCTTTGCAGATATCTTTTATAATAACTGCTTTAAAAATGGAATTCTGCCGGTTGTATTAAAAGAAGCAGAGGTGGAGGAGCTCTTTGAAAAAGCTTCTGGGGAAGTACTGGAACTTGAGGTGGATCTTGAGTTTCAAGAGGTTTGTGTTGGAGATGATCTGAAGTATCATTTTGAAACAGACGAATATCGTAAGCAGATGCTGTTGAAAGGACTGGATGATATCGGATTGACTGAAATGTATACGGAAGAGATTTATGAATATGAGCAAACGAGAAGAGTTTACTAGAATTGTGAAGACCATCGCCTTTTAAGATAGGGCGATGGTTTTTCGTTGTGGATTTTTTATGGTAGCTAGCTTTTAAACACCCTAAGCCCCGTCTAAAGAGGAGGAAATGTCTAATAGAAGCGTTCTTAACGCTCTAAGTCCCGCCTGAAGAGGGGGAAATGTCTAATAGGAGCGTTCTAAACACCCAAAGCTGCGTCTGAAAAGGGGGAAATGTCTAATAGGAGCGTTCTTAACGCTCTAAGTCCCGCCTGAAGAGGGGGAAATGTCTAATAGGAGCGTTCTAAACACCAAAAGCTGCGTCTGAAAAGGGGGAAATGTCTAATAGGAGCGTTCTAAACACCCGAAGCTGCGTCTGAAAAGGAGGAATGTCTAATAGAAGCGTTCTAAACACCCAAAGCTGCGTCTGAAAAGGGGGAATGTCTAATAGAAACGTTCTAAACACCCAAAGCTGCGTCTGAAGAGGAGGAAATGTCTAATAGAAGCACCCATACCTAGGCATATTTTACTGATTATCCCTATTTTTGAAACCAACTAGCAATCTCTCTCGTATCTAGGGAGGAGAAACAAAGAGTTTACTAGAAAATTTTTACTTATGAACTTTTTGTTATTATTGTTATTTTTATCCTTTATATGGGTAAAAGAAAATAGTCTATAAAACAACAGAGAACAGGAGAGGATTATGTGAAATCTTTGAAAATGATGTTGGTGAGTATCCTTGCTGTAATGTTGCTTACAGCTTGCAGCAACACTTCCAATGGGGTCAATGGGAATGTAGAGGGAAATGCTGAAGCCAAAGAGACGACTAATGAAGAAACAACTAACTCCACAACTGATGGAGAGGGAGTTGATGCCTCAGAAGAACAAGAAGCACTGACTGCAGAAGAAGTCTTGCAAAAGTCCACAGAAGCGATGGCTGCCCTTTCTAGTTATTCCATGGAAATGATCTCTGATCAGGAAATTTCCATGTCAGGGGAAGATACGATTAAAATGGTTACCACCACTACAACAGATATGTCATTAAATCCTATGGCAATGTATCAGGTTACTTCTATTGAAGATGCTGATGGAATGATGGAAAGCATGGATAATGAATCGTATTTCTCTGAAGACGGTTTCTTCGTTTATGATTCCATGGCTGGGCAATGGTTTAAAATGCCGGAAGAATTTACTGCTCAGTTAAACGCAATGTCTGAAATGCAAACAAATCCAGCAGAACAGTTAGAGATGCTAAAAGACTACACCGATGAGATCACAATGACAGAAGAAGAAGACCACTATGTGCTGAACTTTGAAGGATCTGGTGAACAATTTAATGAAATGGCCGGGATGATTGGCGGTATGGTGGGAGACGACATGGGAGAAATGATGCAAGAAATGCTCTCCATGATGACAGTCAATCAATTAAGCTATTTAGTTCATATTGATAAAGAAAGCTTCTATCAAACGAAGGTTTTATTAAATATGGATATGGAAATGGATGTTGATGGGGAAAAAGTGTCAAGCATTCAAGTGATGGATTCAACATTAAAAAACTTTGATGAAGTTGGAGAAATCAAAGTTCCACAAGAAGTCATCGACAGTGCACAGGAAATTACGCAAGAAGATCTGGATCAAATGGAACAACAAGGAAGCTACTAAAAGAAAGGGAGGAGCCATTTAAAAGGTTCCTCCCTTCTTTTACGTTATTCGTAGCTTTACAGGTTTATAGTCATACAGTTTTCCTTCGTATACCCAATTCAATCGGTCGCTTTTCCTGAAATCATCTGGGGTGACAAGGGAGGGGAGTTTATCCCATAACTTGATACCAGAGCGGTGAAGAACATCTGAAACGAACTGGGAGCAAAAGTAACTGGAATCAATTTCTACAGGTTCATTGATGGAAACACCGATCACTCCAAGTAAATTATAGAACCATTTCGTTTCCTTCTTTTGAAAAACCCCAATTATTCTCCTCATTTTTTCAACTTCCCGTTGAGTAACGGCCATTCTATATAAAACACAAGTGGTGCCGGGGTACTTTCTATAAGTGCCATTTACCACATCTTCTCGAATGAAGCCTCCGTTAAAAGGGTTACTGGGGCGTTTCCTTCCAAAGCTGTATAATTCCATTAATTCGTGGTCAAAGGAAAGAGAAACGTGATTATAGGGGGCTTTCGTATATTTTTTTATGGATTTGGTAAATAAGGTACCTGTATCAGTGAGTAATATGTAAACATATGTATCTTCCATCATTTCAACACCTTCTGATAAAAATAAATTCTACTATTATATTATATAATTTCTCTTGACCAAAATTAACCATTAATTTCATAATAATAGGTAGATAGGGGGATTTTGATGTTTATGTTCGAGAAAGAGGCAGTCATCACATTATTAGTCATTGCATTTGGATTAAGTGTTTTTAGTATCATCTTTTACATAGTGAAAAGGAATACAACGTCTAAGGATTTCTCGGATTTATCTGTGCGTGTGAAAACCTGGTGGGGGATGCTTGTTGTATTTAGCATAGCCACGTTGTTTCATCCACTGGTATCTTTATTTGCCCTTATGTTTTTATGCTTTTTTTCTTTAAAGGAGTATTTCTCTATATTGCGCACCCGTAAAGTAGACAGACAATTGTTTTTATGGGCGTATCTCTCCATTCCCATCCAGTTTTATTGGATCTATATCGGGTGGTACGGCATGTTCATCGTTTTCATTCCAGTCTATGTATTTTTATTTTTACCGCTTCCGAGGATTCTTGGCAAAGGTACGGTAGGGTTTCTTCGTTCTGTCAGTTCTACACAATGGGGATTGATGCTGATGGTATTCGGGTTGAGCCATCTGGCATTTTATCAAGTTGCAACTCCAGAGTATGGGGCAAACCTTGTATTATATTTAGTGGTTCTGACGCAATTGCATGATGTGATTCAATACTTGATATCTCTTTATATTGGGAAAAAGAAGGTCATTCCGTCATCGAACCCCAATATCACGTGGGAGGGGTTTTTGATATCTACTTTTGTGACAACGGGAGTATCCTATAACCTATTTGCCTACTTGACGCCATTAAATGAGTTGTTCGGTTTATTATCGGGTCTGATTATTAGTGTTGCTTGTTTTGGGGGAAGTTTGGCTGTATCAGTTTTGAAGCGTGACCTTTTAGTAGGCGATGATGAAAAGGCGTCTGTGCTGAAGAAAAGCTATCTAACAAGAGTGGATAGCCTTGCATACTCGGCTCCCATCTTCTTTCATGTCATTCGATATTACTTTGATTTTATGTAAGATTTAAGATTGGTAGATAAAGGGGTAAAATAAATACATCTTTAGAATCACATAATTTTACATCCCATCTAATATTTTACAATAATAGGGTATTGGGAGGGATGATGTATGAAGCTACTTATATTTTGTGATCCTGGAATTGATGATGCATTGGCTTTGATCTATGCGCTGCTTCACCCTAAAATAGAAGTACTAGGACTTGTTTGCAGCTACGGAAATGTGGATAAGATTACTGCTGCCAATAATGCAGCCCATATTTTACAATTGGCTGGCCGTATGGATATCCCGATATTCAATGGGGCGGAGATGCCGGTTTCCGGGGAACTTGCCAACTATTATCCGGAAATACATGGGGAGGACGGGATTGGTCCCATAAAAGTGAAAAAGGGATCCTACCAATTTAGAATTCATAACCTTGGTGAGGTATTTGATATTATTAAACGCAATAAAGATATAGTCATTGCCGACCTAGGCAGATCTACCACCTTGGCTGCTTGTTTTTTATTAAACAGGAAAGTGATGGGTGAGGTAAAAGAACTGCATATAATGGGAGGAGCTTTCATGGTTCCGGGGAATGTCACCCCTGTAGCGGAGGCGAACTTCTACGGAGATCCTACTTCAGCCAATCTATTATTGGCTCACGGTAAGAAAGTTTTCCTAACGCCGCTAAATGTCACTCAAAAGGCAATCATTACGAATGATTTTGCGGAAGCCCTTGAGTACTATAGTAAAAATAAATTTAAAGATATATTCATTCCAATCATAAAATATTATGCTAATGCCTATTCAAAACTGATACCTGGAATAGAGGGTGCCCCTTTTCATGACTTGCTAACGGTCTATTCAGCTGCCCATCCCCAAAGGATGCAGTACTTGGCTAAAAAAGTGCATGTCGTAGTAGAAGGGAAGACAAGGGGCAAATCGTACGCAGACTTTCGAACCTTAGAAGTGGATAAGGAGAGTAAGCACCATATTGCCTTGAGTTTTGACTATGAACATTTCTTGCAAGAAGTTTTTCAAACATTAATAAGACCTTTATAATAAGAAAGAGAAGCTTCGTCAATTGAAGGAGGAAAAAAAGTGCCTACAGAAAAAGAAAAAATGCTCGCTGGAGAATTGTACAAACCTTGGGACCCAGAGTTAATGGAGGAGAGAGTCAACGCAAGAAGACTAAGCAGACTAATCAACGAAACCACCGAAACGGAAGGGGACCGAAGAGTGGAACTCCTTAATGAACTCTTCGGATCTACAGGGAAAAACGTTTACCTAGAGCCAAACTTCCGATGTGACTACGGTTATAATATTCATGTAGGGGAAAATTTTTTCGCGAACTTCGACTGTTGCATACTTGATGTGTGCAAGGTAGAGTTTGGCGATAACTGTATGCTCGCTCCTGGCGTACATATTTACACGGCAACACATCCCATTGATCCTGTGGAAAGAAACAAAGGTCCTGAATACGGGATTCCAGTTAAAATCGGCCATAACGTTTGGATTGGCGGCAGTGCCGTTATTAATCCGGGAGTGACAATTGGTGATAACGTGGTAGTCGCATCTGGTGCTGTTGTCACCAAAGATGTCCCATCAAACGTTGTGGTTGGGGGAAATCCTGCGCGTGTCCTAAAAGAAATAGAAGTAAAATAAAGAATCTATCATTTTTTCTAGTAATCGTTGCATATAATGTAACGATTCTTCTTTTGTTTTTTTTACATATTTCATTGCTTGTAATTAGTTGCGGAACTATACATACTAGTGTATTTGCTGGGAGGGACGGTTTTGGAAAAAGAAGAGCATTCTTTATTTGATCAACCAATTATAGCCTTTGGCTTACCAATACTAATTATGCTGTTTGGTGTATTTTTACTTGTGGAAGCCCACAATTCAGGAAAACTGAAATACATTCCGGTTGTTTTCATACTTCTGGGTTTGTCGGAAATTATCCGCGCTGTGATGAGACGGCATTATCGTCCGACGAAAAGAAAGCGTGCTGAAATTAATCAAAAAAGTGGACATGTTGCTTACATTCTGATGGCTACAAGTGTGGTTTGTTCGGTACTGCTTTTGATTATGGATCGGATTTCCGTGGAGATGGTTTTGTATGTGCAGTTATCGATGGCGATTGTGGTATATCCGTTGTTAAAATTAATTTTACTTGTACGGCATTATTAAAGTGACGGGGATCCCCGTCACTTTTTAAGTTGGTTGATGGAGTAGAAAGTGCCTCTCCAGATGATACCGCCTCTGTGGAGGGTGAGGATGGTTGCTCTTGCGATGCTGTAGATGAAAAGTAGAACAGTTATAGGAAAAACAGTTAGGTAAATATTTGCCCCTTTTGCCATTTTGTTAGCAGTTACGTGGTAGGCAAGGAATAGCATCAAAATACTCAGGAAGAAAAGTAGTCGAGTGATTCCAGTCGTTACAAACAAGGCGATAAAAGGGAAAAGTTGAGAAAGAAATAAACCACTTATAGCAAACAGCACCATGAAGTAGCTGTAAAAGAGTCCTGCAAAAGTGTTCTTTTCCAATCCTATAAGAGCCGAACGCAGGTCAGGATACCATTCCACTTGCAGGTGATTAAGCGCCAGGGCCAAGTGTTGTCTTTTTCCAGCCTGTTTGATTTGTCTGCCAAGCATTAAATCATCATCTGGCCGCATTCTTATATTTTGATGCGTGCCAATTTCCTCATAAGCATCTCTAGATAGAAAGTTGAAGGCGCCAATTCCAATGGCAGATTTACTTTTAGGATCATTGGATTTCCAGGGCCTTCTAAAGTAGCCAAAACCGAAAAGGAAAAAAGAGACGAATGCATTGGTCCAGAAACTGCTTCCTTTTAAATTTGGCGCAAGTGTTAAATGGTCGAGTTTTTGGTGTTGAAAATATGTTATTGCTTTTGAGACGGTATCTTTCTCGAATAAGATGTCTGCGTCGGTAAACAGGATATACTCGCCTTTGCTTTTAAGGTAACCTTTATACAAAGCGTGGTTCTTCCCAAGCCATCCTGCTTCAAGTTGTTTAATATGGATACACTTCATTCTTGGTTCATTTTTTGCCAATTGATCTATTATGGTGCCAGTCCGGTCAGTGGAGCGGTCGTTCACGACAATCCATTCAATATTGTTACAAGATCACACTTGTTTAAGATAAGTACATCACAAAACTCAATCTGATCGATTAACAAATCCGCGATCTCTCTTGTATCTTCCTCACTCATTGCTTCCTTCCTGTCAAGAAGTCACCATCGTATCCAGTATGCAAAATTTGGTTAAATCAATGCCAAGCTCCTCATCTATATAAGAAAAAGTTTGGGCAACCGGAACCGGTTCACTGATCCCTGTTGATTCAATCAAAATATAATCAATATCACCTGCAGTAGCCAGTTTTTCCACTTCTACAAGTAAATCTTCACGAAGCGTACAACAAATGCATCCGTTAGACATCTCCACAAGCTTTTCATCAGTGCGGGACAGACTCCCACCTTGTCGTACCAAGCCAGCATCGATATTAACTTCGCTCATGTCATTCACAATGACCGCTACTTTCAATCCATCTCTATTATGTAGTACATGATTTAAAAGAGTCGTCTTACCGGCTCCTAAATATCCGCTTAGAACAGTGACAGGTATTTTTTTTATTGTCATTTTGAAAATCTCCTTTTAGATACAAATAGTAATGATTACGATTTATATAGTATCTTACTATTGTTATGATGTAAAGAGATTTTATGGTTCCTATTATTTTGATATGGTAGAATATAGAAAAAGGGAATAAAAGGTTGTGTTAGGAATGATTTGGGTATTTTTTATCAGTTTTACCATACTTGTCGCTGTCTTCTTCTATTTTTTAAATCTATCACTAAAAAAACATCACGAAATTTATAGTAGCAAATTCGTGCGCCCATCCATGTGTGTATCTGTGGCAGGGAATATTTTAATAGTGCTTCTAATTTCTGCGACAGTTGCAAAAGTAGGGGATAAGCAAGAGGGGGATGAGCCGGTATGTGGGTTCATCTTTTTTCTTTTTCACCTTCTAATTTCTATCAATGAGGCATACAAATTAGATAGAAAGGAGGGGGGAAAGATAGAATCAACAAAACGAACAGGTTTTTTTCTATTCATTAATAACACCGTAATATTCATGGTGATCTTATTTATCATTATATCCACCATTACTAGCGTCTTATCTACTAAACTCTCTTCTGAATATGTTGGGAATATATTAAGGAAGGTGCAGTCAACAGAACTGTATTTGAACATTATTCAGTCACAAAACCACTATATGACTGGCAAGGGTGTCGAGGTTCCAAAGCTCCCAATCATGGAGTTAACATTTGAACTGGCAACCAATTTAAAGCCTTATGATATAAGAAGTTTTTTGGGAAATGAAATCCCCGGTTTCTTTGCATATGATACACAGTTCTACGTAGCGGGAAAAGGAACTGACTATACGGATATCCCATTTGAATCCGTGGCCCCAATGGAAGTACTTTTGAAAGAACGTGAGATTGCAGAGGAAATGCTTTTGGCCGACGAGAAAGAGGAAGAGCCGACCCCTGCCCCTGAAAAATCTATGAATGAGACAATTGTGCATATCTATCAATCTCATAGTTGGGAATCTTACCTCCCACTTTTAAGGGGAGTCAGTAAACCAGATGATGCGACGAGTAATAACCCGGAGGCTAATGTTATAGCCGTTGGAAAAATGCTGAAAAAAGAACTTGCTGATAAAGGAATCAAAGCGAATCATGATACAAGAAATGTCCCGAAGGACCTTGCTGCAAGAGGATGGAATTACAACCACTCCTATCAATATTCCAGAGAAACAGTAGAAGCTGCAATGACGTTTAACAGTGATGTGGAATATTTAATTGACATTCATCGTGACGCTTTACGAAAAGAAAAGACAACCGAAGTGATAGATGGAAAAAGCTATGCGAGACTTTTGTTTGTGGTGGGGACGGCTCACAAAGGATACGAAGAGAATTTAGAATTTGCAGAACGAATCCATAATGCTATTGAGAAAAAGTATCCGGGCCTAAGCAGAGGAGTCATCCCTAAAGGAAAGTCTACTGGCAACGGCTTATATAATCAGGATCTTTCCAACCGCGCCATTCTTTTGGAAGTAGGAGGAGTGGACAATAACTTGGAAGAGGCCCGTAATTCCATAAAGGCATTTGCAGATATTTATAGTGAAATTGTTTGGGAAGAAAGGGAAGCAGGAGAGTTCTGATAAAGGAGTGAGTGGGATTAAATATGCATTTATTTGGTTAGTAGTTATGTTTGTAGCGATTGTCATTTCTTTTAATTATTTTCACTGGATTGCTACATTGGCTTCATTTCTGGCAGGAGTGATTGTAATTTCTATTTCATTGTTTGAGGATTTTTATATGGCGAGATGAAGGGGCAGGATATTATTCTGCTCTTTTTTTTGTGAATTAAGGATAATTGTGTGGACGGTTAATGTAATTCAGGATGCTTCTACAATTTAATAACACCTTTCTACCTTAAATTTTCGACCTTATACATTTCCCGGACTAGTTTCTACATTTCCCAGCCGAAGTTCGACCGTTCTATTCATATCTTCTGCATTTTGTTGATTCTACCCTTTTTATTTACTACTTATAAAGGAAATTAACATATTTTCGTAGAAGTAATAAAGCAAAACCAGTCAGGAGATGATTCAAAATGTGTGGGATTTTTAACTAAACATGAACAAAGAGATGCTTGCTTACCGGCAGAAAGGCAGAAGTTGAGACAAGCAATTTACAAGGATTTAATTAAGGACACTAACGTTCTAGCATTCTTCTACGGAGGTTCTCTTGCTAAAGGCAATGAGGATCACTATTCGGATTTAGACCTTCGTATAGTCGTTAAAGATGAAGCTTTCGAGACATATTGTTCGAAGAAAAAAGAACGGGCAACAAACTGGGGAGATGTTTTGTATTTTGAAGATTTTCCATTGGCCCTATATTCCATTGCTCACTTTCGTTCTTTTATAAAAGTGGATACTTTTTATTATCGCAAATCCGATTTGCAGCCTTCCGTCTATTTAAAGCACCTTCTGATTGAGCATGACCCATCTGGTACGGTACAAAAATTAAGGGCCGAGTCGCAGTCACTTGCTTACCTTTTTTCCGAGCAGGAATTTGAGGTGTGGAGAGGCAAGTTCTTTGCTTATCTGCATGAAGTATATCGTCGCGTTCAACGTGGGGAGTATCATTATGCTTTTCAAATGGTTAATTCCCTTAGCTATTCCATTGTAATTGGCTGGTATGTGGAAATGGGGGAAGTGCCTAATTCTTTTGGCGACTGGTCGAAGGTTGAAGGGCCGAGAAGTCCGTTAAGTGAGAAGCAGTTGAATCAATTAGCTTCCTGGGATGTTGGAAATCGTGATGAAGTAATGTTGGTTCATATTGCTAGAAGTCAGGTAGAAGAGTTTATCCAAGTCCACCGTGTTCTTGCAGAGAGGATAGGGGTACCCGTAAATCAAGCTTGGTTAAATGAAATTATAGATTTAGTTCTATGAATAAAAAGCAGCATGTGCTAAAGCATGTTGCTTTTCCTATTTTTCAGGGAATAGTAACCATGAGCAGTTCATTTGCTATCATTTTATGCATTTGTCATAATGCACACAAAAGAAAAGGGAGAGTGTTATCAATGAAAGTAACAGTTGTTGGAGCAAACGGGCAGATTGGTAAACAGCTTGTGCATTTCTTAAAAGAAGAGGATGGGTACACTCCTATCGCAATGGTGCGTAAAGAAGAGCAAGCAGATAGTTTTGCAAAAGATGGGATTGAATCTGTCTTGGCTGATTTGGAAGGATCGGTGGATGATCTTGTGAAGGCCTTTAGTGGCAGTGATGCAGTGGTATTCACAGCCGGTTCTGGAGGTAGCACAGGTTCAGACATGACGTTATTGATTGATTTGGATGGAGCAGCGAAAACGGTGGAAGCAGCTGAAAAAGCTGGCATTTCCCGCTATGTGATGGTAAGTGCGTTCCAAGCAGACAATCGCGAAAATTGGAATGATGACCTTCGTCCCTACTATGTAGCCAAGCATTATGCAGATAAGGTGTTAATGGGAAGTGGCTTGGATTACACCATTGTGCGACCTGGTGGTTTGGTGAATGAATCAGGTACAGGCAAGGTAAAAATCGGGGACAATATTGAGCCTGGATCTATCGCTAGAGAAGATGTAGCCAAAGTATTGCTTGCAGTAATAGGGGCTAAAAATACGTACGGTGCTGCGTTTGACGTAGTTGCTGGTGAAGATAGTGTAGAGGATGCTGTGAGTAAAATATAAATAGGAAAGTTGGGACTGTCTCTTTGGATGAGGCAGTCTTTTTAATTGCAATTCGAAAGATTTTATTTTCCGGTAAGGAAATATACGAGCCGTTCGACACCATTCTTATAAAAACGACACCATCAATATAAATTAAATGAAACCAATCCCCCTCCCATTCCGTTATAGTAATAGACAAACTATACCAGATAAGGAAAAACCAAAATGATAACTAAAAAGCGAGTAAAAACTTTAACGAAAATTGCGCTTGTTCCACTGTTAATTTACCTCATCATCGTCCACTCCCTCATCTATCAGACTGCCAAACAGGAGCCTCCCAAAGATGTCGATTACCTGATTGTCCTTGGAGCAAGAGTGAAGGGGGAAGTGATGACGAAGGCACTGTTATTCAGGGTTCAAGCAGCACTAGAGTACCTTAAAGAGAATCCAGATACTAAAGTCATCGCCTCTGGGGGACAGGGGCCTGGAGAGGATATTACCGAGGCCGAGGCGATGAGAAGATACTTTGTAGCAAATGGAATTGATGTGGACAGAATTATACTCGAAGATCGATCGACCACAACTTTTGAAAACCTTTCCTACTCAAAAGCTTTAATGGAAGATGGTGCCTCTGTTGCCATAGTGAGCAATGATTTTCACATGTATCGGGCTTCTGTAATTGGAAAAAGATTGGACTTTGCCGAGGTACATACCCTTGCTGGGAAGACACCTACCATAGCGATTTTTAAGTTATGGTCACGGGAGTATTTTGCTGTGGCGAAAACGTGGTTAGTAGATAAGTAGTGGGCGTGGTTATAAGCAATGGAACGTACTATCATTAAAGTCCAGAGAAAACGCGTTTTATAGAGCCCAAATGAAACGCGAAATCCTTAAGATGCAAAGAAAATACGTGTCATATAGCCCTAATGAAACACCAAATGCCCTATTTTAGAGAAAACGCGTTTCATAGACCCAAAATGAATCCCGGCACCCACATCCACCAACCTCAAAAACTCCTTCCTAAAAGGAGGTTTTTTCTATCCAGACTTTCCTATATAATAAGCTTTACTAGAAAAAATGAGGTGACAGCATGCTATATATACTTTCACAGTTGGGGTTCAGCTTCATGGCGGCTGCTGGGTTTGGGGTCCTTTTTAATGCACCGAGAAGGGCTTTGATTCATTGCGGTACGGTTGGTATGATTGGCTGGATTTTTTACATAGTTTTGGCGGATGCAGGGGTCGATCCGGTGGTGGCCTCGTTTGTTGGGGCGTTTATGGTGGCGCTTGTGGGTCATATTATGGCGAAGCGTTTCAGGATGCCGATGATTATATTCAGTGTGGCAGGAATCATCCCGCTTGTACCGGGGGGATTGGCGTACAATACGATGCGGCAAATTGCAGAAAATGATTATCTTGCTGCCATTCCGTTGGCGGCAAAGGCATTTATGATATCAGGTGCCATTGCGATGGGGCTTGTGTTTGCTGAAGTTATCATGCAGGTTATCATGAATATCATTAAGCGGGCGACTAATAATGTTAAACGTGAGGTGAGTTAGGTGACACAGGAAATGACAGAGCGGGAAACGGAGAGAATACTGGAGGTCTGCCTGCTTGCCGGAAGAATCATGATGGAAGGGGGAGCGGAGACTTATCGGGTGGAGGATACGATGACTAGGATTGCAGCTTCATACGGTATTACAGAAACGCATAGCTTCGTTACACCAACGGGAATCATTGTTTCGCTTCAAGGAGATAATCCTACGCGCTTAGTGAGAATTAACTCTAGAACCACTGATTTAGAAAAGGTGGCTCAAGTCAATCAAATCTCTCGTAAAATTGCTGATAGTCAGCTTAATGTGCAAGAGGCTCACCAAGCATTAATCGAATTAGAAGAATCTCATCTCCTTTTTCCGATAAGCTATCAGATTCTCGCTGCAGCTTTAGTCAGCGGTTCGTTTTTAATCATGTTCAAGGGTGTTTGGACGGATTTCCTGCCTGCAATGATAGCCGGTGGTCTGGGGTATTCCGGTCTATTACTGATACAACATTACACCAGGGTTAAGTTCTTTGCAGAGTTTTTCGCTTCCTTGATCATTGGACTTGTTGCATTAGCGATGGTTACCATTGGAGTTGGGATGGAGCTGGACAAAATAATCATTGGTTCTGTTATGCCATTGGTTCCTGGTTTGCTTATCACCAATGCGGTTCGAGATTTGATGGTGGGGCATTTTGTTTCCGGGTTATCTAAAGGAGCGGAGGCACTGTTTACAGCCTTTGCCATAGGAGCGGGTGTGGCGGTTGTATTCCTCTGAACCGCCGACCCAACCTTACCGCACCATTGGAATATTTTTCTCATTACAGTTATGACAGGCAATTAACAGTATATTTCGTTATTTTACAATAATTACTTGTTTTCAATTAAGGAAAAACATATTAGATTAATAGTATGAAAACTTTACAGAAAGTCCTCATAACTTTGTCGGTTGTCGCACTAGTCTTAGGTGGAAATACAGTTGCCCTGGCAGCTACTACTCACACGGTTCAATCCGGTGATACGATGTGGAAGATCGCGGTGAAATATCAGGTTGGGGTATCCGAACTGATCGCGGCGAATTCAACACTCAAGAATCCTGACCTAATCTATCCAGGTCAAACTATTACTATTCCAGAAAAAGGGGAGGGACAAACACAGGAAGAGCAGGTTGCTAAATTAGTAAACCAGGAACGTGCTAAATATGGTTTAAAGCCTTTGAAGCTTAACTGGGAGTTATCTAGAGTTGCAAGATACAAATCTCAAGATATGATTGATAAAAGATATTTCAGCCACACGTCACCAACTTATGGATCTCCATTCGATATGATGCGTAACTTTGGTATTTCTTACCGAACAGCAGGTGAAAACATTGCTGCTGGGCAAAAAACACCACAAGAGGTCATGAATGCTTGGATGAACAGTGAAGGGCACCGTAAAAATATCTTATCCAGCCAATATACAGAAATAGGAGTGGGCTATGCAAAGGGTGGCCAATATGGTCATTACTGGACGCAGATGTTCATTTCAAGATAAAAGAAAGGCGGTACCTACCAAGAAGGTACCGCCTTTTCCTATGACATTATTAATTTCTTTCCATTTTAATTTGAAACTTGTAACGATCCCCTCTATAAACAGATCTAACTAGTTCAAGCGGTGTACCATCATGGAGAAAGGTATTGCGCTGAATATAGAGCATCGGATGGTCTTTTTCAATATTTAATAGCTTTTCATGTTCTTCTGAAGCACTTACGGATTCTATCAGTTGTTCGGCATGCGTTATTTGTAATCCCAGCTTTTTTTCTACATAGGAATAAATAGAGGCATTGACTTCATCCTCTGTAAGGCCTTTTACCAAATTTGCAGAAAGGTAGTTTGTTTCAAGGGCCATCGGTTCCCCATCAGCAAGGCGAATTCTCTTTATTTCATATACAGGTGCATATTCACTTATCTTCAGTTCGTTTGCGATAAAACTGTTTGCTGGAATAACTTCAAAGTGAATCAGTTTACTTGTCGGGGTCATGCCTCGTTTTTTCATATCTTCTGTAAAGCTTGTCAAACCTTGAAGGGGCTGCTCGAACTTTTTCTCAGATACAAAAGTGCCACTTCCTTTTTTTCTGTACTGGAGCCCTTCATTAACAAGGGAATTGATAGCCTGTCTTACGGTCATTCGGCTGATTCCATAGCTCTCCGCATATTCCCTTTCGGATGGGATGTTTTCACCTGTCATGATATATCCGGCTTCAATTTGGTTTTTTATATAAGATTCCAATTGATAATAAATGGGGATTGGAGATGTTTTATCGATCATCTTGGTTGTTTCGCTCCTTTCAAGCAATTATGCCCGAGGTGCCGAGTACAGATTGGTCTGCCAAAATTTTTACACATGGATGCTTTTTCAAAATAGAAGCAGGGAAATCTTCTGAAATCTCTCCATACAACAGTTGCTCAAATGCTTTCCTCTTATTTTCTCCGGCTACGAGCAAAAGGATTTCCTTAGCCCCCATAATAGAGTCTATTCCCATGGTGATGGCATGTGTCGGAACATCCTTAATATCCTTAAAGAATCGGGAATTTGCCTTTCTGGTCGAATCCGTCAACTCCACAATATGTGTCCTGCTAGCAAAGGAAGTGCCAGGTTCGTTAAAGCCTATATGACCGTTAGCTCCAAGGCCCAAGATTTGAAGGTCGATTGGTCCATGTTTCTTCAATTTTTCCTCGTATATGTTACATTCCTTTTGTTGGTGAGCACTCATTCCATCGGGGATAAACGTATATTCACTTTGAATGTCAAGGTGCTGAAAAAGATGTTTTTCCATAAATGCATAATAGCTGTTTGGATTTTCTTTACTCAATCCCACATATTCATCCAGATTAAATGTCGTTACATGACGGTAGCTTGTTCCCAACGTAATATGATCCTTTATCAGTTGTTCATACAACCCTGTTGGAGTGCTACCCGTAGCAAGCCCGAGTACGATTTGAGGATTATCCTGAACTTTCCTTGAAATATAAGCTGCTGCTTCCTTGCTTAACGCCTCATAAGATGGGGCAGTGATGATGTCCATGTTTTTACTCTCCTTTATATGAAAGAATACCTTTGCAAAATGTCATTTTCACATGCATATCTTCGTCTAAAATCACAATGTCAGCATCCTTGCCAATCGCAATGCTACCTTTTCGATCCCACGCATGAATTCGTTTAGCTGGATTGGCAGATGCCATTTGTATGGCTTCTTGAATCGTACAATCAGTGAACCTCTTCATATTTCTAACAGCGTCATTCATTTTCAGTACACTTCCCGCTAAGGTTCCGTCTTCAAGAAGGGCGGTTTGATTCTCCACCATCACTTTCTGGCCTCCTAGCTCATACTCTCCATCATCTAACCATTTTGCTCGCATGGAGTCTGTTATCAATAAGATTTTATCCACGCCTTTAGCAAGAAACGTTGCTTTTACCATGGCAGGATGAACATGAATGCCGTCTGCAATCAGTTCTAAAAAGAGTTCAGGAAGGGCCAAGCCCGCACCTGCGACGCCTGGTTCACGGTGATGACTTCCCTTCATTCCATTAAAGAAATGAGTAATATGCTCTGCACCGGCTTCCATTGCTTTTACTACCTCTGTATATAAAGCATCCGAATGCCCGATGGATGCGATGACTCCGGTATCGGAAAGGTACTTGACCAGCTCCAAACCATTTTTACATTCCGGTGCCAAAGTAACCAATTTAATGTGATGACCAGACTCTGACTGGAAATGACGGAATGTTTCTATGGATGGTTCTAAAATAAAGGCAGGGGGTTGAGCGCCGGCACGTATTTCATTGATAAAAGGTCCTTCAAGGTGGACTCCTAATGCTTCACTTCCGACATCCCTCTGATTCAGACTCGAGATGAAGGAGTTCACATTTCGTAATGCCTTTTCAAGTTCTTTTTTATCTTGTGTAATAGTGGTTGCTAGAAAACTAGTGGTTCCCTCTTTTGGTAGAGTCTCAGCCATAGAAATCAAGCTTTCGATATTTGCATCCATCACATCGGCACCATTTAATCCGTGGATGTGTATGTCGATGAAGCCAGGTGAGGCATATAGCTCTTCCGAAAAATGGATTTCAGTCAGATTTTCATCATTGGTGTAATGGTTTAAGTGACCAAAGTCAGCAATCTTTCCTTGTTTGATGATTAAATAGCCATTTTCTATAACTTCTTCTTCTGTAACGATTTTCATGGAGAGGAGGGAGTAACTATTCTGTTTAGAAGTCATATAAGATTCACCTTTTCCTATTTATTATATGTATAGTTTAGCAAAAAATATGTCTAGTTGTATATACCGATTTAACTAGTGGTATATACAGATTACGTTAAATAAAAACCTAAAATTTTTCTATCCAATTTTCTTATGAAATAATATACTATTAACAGAATAAAAGCATAGAATACTAGAAAGGTGAATCATCATGAATAACTTATCTATCAATATAAGAGATGCTGCTATGGAGGACCTTCCCATAATAGTTTCGATCTATAATTCCACTATTGAAAGCAGAATGGTGACTGCTGATACTTCTCCGGTCACAGTGGAAAGTAGAAAAGAATGGTTTGTTAAACATAATAAAAATAGACCATTGAAGGTAGTGGAACTTAATAATCAAATTTGTGCCTGGATCAGTTTTCAAAATTTTTACGGTCGCCCGGCCTACCAGGCAACAGCAGAGGTAAGCATTTATCTTAGCGAAGAAACGAGAGGGAAGGGACTAGGGGCCATATTATTAGAAAAAGCAATAAAGGAGTGTCCTGCTCTTCAGATTGAGAATTTATTGGCATTCATTTTTGCACATAATGTCCCAAGTATCCGTTTGTTTGAGAAGTATGGATTTGAAAAGTGGGGATATCTTCCTCGTGTCGCCGAACTTGATTCTGTAAAAAGGGATTTGGTGATTATGGGGAGAAGAATAGTAGAGTAGGAGGAAGTAGAATGAAATGGAAATGGGTGTTCATCATTTTCACAGGCATACTACTGGTAACAGGAACACTACTAGCATTTAATGAAGAGGTAAGGGGAGCGGCAAGGTTAGCCTTGTCAGGTTCACCCGTTGTAACACTTTCTTCGGAAGAAGATTCGACAATAGTCATGGCCAAAATGGAAGAAGGGGCAGGACTGCAGGATGTATTTTCCCATGTAGAAGAAAATGGCTGGATATTTGAAGAACAGATGGGGTCTACGTTTCTTTATTCAAGAGGAGATGAGAGCCTCGTCATTATGTTGAAAATGTGGACAAACCAATATATCGTAGCAGAGTTGACAGAAGGGTAGGGAATTTATGTTAAAGCCAGTACCAATGATTAGAACGGAACGACTTCAGTTAAGGAGTTTAACATTAAGAGATTCTGATATTATTTTTTCGTATTTTTCTGAACCGGAAATGACTAAATTTTATGGTATGGAACCTTTTCAAAAGAAAATAGAGGCGGATAAATTCATCAAAGATTTTATGGATGACTATAATTCCTTGTATAGATGGGGGATTGTGGAGAAGGAAAGCAATAGACTAATAGGTACTTGTGGTTTTCATGCAATATCGGAAAAGCATCAGCGTGCAGAAATTGGGTATGAAATAGATATTCCTTATTGGGGAAAAGGATACGCAACAGAGGCGATAGAGGCACTGGTTCAGTTCGGATTTGAAGGGATGAATTTCCACCGTATCGGGGCAAATGTTTATCCTGAAAATGTCGGATCGAGAAAGGTTTTAGAAAAATTGGGATTTACTCATGAAGGCCTGTTAAGGGGTTATCTATATCAAGGTGGTAAATTTCATGATGCAAATGTTTTTTCCATACTTAGAGAAGACATGGATAAATAAAGGTGTTAGATTTACAGGTTGGAATAAATACATTCCATCCTGTATTTTTTTGTGAAGAGGTATAGAAGGCTGATAAATCCGTTGATTTCCGTTCCAGGCGCTTCGCTTGCCTGCGGGCGGTCCGTGAGCCTCCTCAGGCTTCGCCTTCCGGGGTCTCACCTGTCCCTTCCTCCTGCGGGCGTCTGCGCGCCTTCCACTTCAATCAACAAGGTTAATTCATACATCAGAGGTAAATAAGAACCCATCTAACAGAGTTAACTGAAAAACTAATAACACTGATTCACCCTAAATATTCAGCTGTGGATTGGAGCAAATGGCGTAGACTCCAGCGGGGGAATAACGGTAGATTGAGACCCCGCAACGAAGTGAGGAGGCTCAAGCACCGTCCCTCGGAAAGCGAAGCCGTTTGCGGAAAGGAACAGCGGCCGTTACCCAATGAACTAAAATTTTTGGCCCTGAATGGTTAGTTATTTTTATTTCAGAAAAAACCTATTTGTTAGAATATACTGTAAGTTTTTCTGTTATTATTATAAGATAGTAATAAAGGAACATGTAAGATAAGGGGGCATGGGCATGTATCAAATTAAATGTTTGAGTGAGTGTACATTGAATCAAGCGCTAGAAGCATGGAACAAGGGGTTTGAAGGGTATTTTTTTGATGCAACTATGGATGTGGACCGATTTGCAGCTAGACTGGGTCAGGAGAATATATCCGCTTCCTTATCCATCATTGCCTTTGAAGGTGAAGTTCCTGTAGGACTCTTATTAAGTGGTTACAAAAAAGTAGGAGAAGAACTTGTTGCATGGAATGGTGGAACAGGGGTATCTGCCTCTCACCGCAGAAAAGGAATCGGGAAACTATTGGTAGAAAAAGCTTGTGAGTTATATAAAGAAAAAGGGATTCATACATCTACTTTGGAAGCTATTTCTAAAAATGACCAAGCAATTGCATTATACGAATCTAAAGGATACAAGGTTGTGGATCATGTGGTCCACCTTTCCCTAGAGACCTCGCAAGAATTTAACGACTCTTTGGAGTTTTACCCTGTATACACATCGGCACATGATGCCCAGTTTCTATCAATCTATCGTCACGATACGCCATGGCAAAGTCAATGGTGGTGTATGAAAGATGGATTAACTTTGCAACTGTTGGGGGCTGAAGGGGAAACAGCTGCTTATGCCATGTTTAAGAGACAATATAGTCCTGATGGAACATTAAAGGCTATTGTAGTCACCCACTGCTTTATAAATGAAGAACAAAAAGACCCGGAAAAAGTATTGGAAGCCTTATTCTTCCATCTTTTCCCAACAACTGTTGCGCCTTTCCAGTGTACGATAGCGTTTTTTCAAACATCCAATAAATTGGTCTACAACTACCTTACCAATAAAGGCTTTTTGATGAAGGTAGAACAAGTTTGGATGAAGAAGGCAATAGCAACAGGTGTGGATATCGGGCATTCGAGATAGAAAGCTAGAATTGATTTACATATACCACTTTAATTTTTGGAGGGATCGTAAGGATGGTTGAAAAGTTTTTAGATGAACAAAATGAACAGTTTCAGAAACTATTAAAAAAATCGACGCACGCTGGCTGGATGGCACAGACTACGGGAGAAAAGAAATGGGCCGAGGAAGCAGGTAAAGCTTCTAGTGAATTCAGTCTTTTCTTTGCCAATCAAGAACGTTACAACCAGGTCAAATCTTACCTGCAAGATTCAGAACTTACGATGGAGCAGAGAAGGCAATTAGAAATCCTAGAGTATGGAATGAAAGAAAATCAGCTGGATAAGGAAACGATTGAAGAAATGTCCTCTATGTCTTCAGAGTTGAACTATCTTTTCAATACATACATGCCAGAGGTGGATGGGAAAAAATTATCCGCTAATGATATCAGAAATATTTTGTTAAATAGCACAGATAGCAAGGAGCGGGAAGAAGCTTGGAAGGCAAGCAAAGAAGTGGGGCAGGTTGTGTCGGAAAAGTTATTGACCTTGGTGAAAAAACGAAATGAAGCCGCCCGGAAATTAGGCTATGCAAATTATTATGAAATGTCGTTTGCGAATCAGGAACTAGATTTGGAAGAAGTTTTTTCTATGTTTGAGGATCTTGTAGAACAATCGGACTCTACTTATCGCAGTTTTAAAAGTGAATTAGATACTGAATTAGCTAAAAAGTTCGGCGTGTATGTAGAAGAATTAAGACCTTGGCATTATGTAGATCCTTTCTTCCAGGAAGCACCGGCAAACGAACAAACGAATCTTGATCAATATTTCAAAGGGCAAGATCTGGAGAAATTGACTGCAGAAACATTCGATTCCATGGATATGCCAATCGAAGGGTTGTATGCTTCCTCCGATTTAAATCCACGAGAAGGAAAGAACCCTACGGCGTTTTGTATGGATATGAACCGAGAAGGGGATATTCGTGTCCTGTGTAACAATTTGGATAACACGTACTGGATGGGGACGATGCTACATGAATTCGGTCATGCAGCTTACAACAAGTATGTTAATCGTGATCTTCCCTATTTGTTAAGAAGCTTCGCGCATATTTTAACAACAGAATCCATTGCTATGCTATTTGGAAAGATGACAGAAAACAGAGAGTGGCTTTCTAAGTTTTTGAAATTAGAAGATACGAAGCTTGAAGCATTAATGCCTGCGCTTGAAAAACATGAACAATTAAAAATGCTTATATCCGCAAGATGGATTATCACGTTTGTTTTCTTTGAAAGAAAGCTATATGAAAACCCAGACCAAGAATTAAATTCCCTTTGGTGGGAAACGGTGGAAAAAGTACAATTGCTTCATCCACCAGAAGATCGAACAAATCCGGATTGGGCAGCGAAAATTCATTTCACTTTAGCCCCTGTCTATTACCAGAATTACCTTTTGGGTGAGTTGACAGCTGCACAACTTTATCATCATATCAAAAGCAATGTATCTGATGAGTTTTTCTCATTAAAGGTAGGGGCATTTATTCGAGATGAATTCCTGGCACCTGGGGCAACCTACCATTGGAATAAGAAAATAGAAAAAGTGACAGGAGAACCATTAAATCCTGATTACTTTATAAAAGCTTATTGTCATCATGAAAAAGTGAATAATTAATAAGTAAGGGTAAGTAGAGAATTCCTCTATTTACCCTTTTTTGTTAAGTTTTTATGACTTTTTTAACAAATCCTTTATTTTGCATGAAAATGCAAGAAATATAATATAAACTTGTAGATAATGAGATTTTTCGAGTTTTTATGACATAAATACATCAGACTAAAGAACTAGTAGAAAGGTTTGTCTTCCTTTATGATAAAAAAGTTGAAACTACTTGTGATCATCCCAATACTTTTGATGGTTTTTGGGAATTCGATAGAAACGAAAGCAGAACAACCTGGAGACTTATTCAGCGAGTCTGTCATTTTAATAGATGCAAAATCAGGTAATATACTATATGAGAAAGATAGTAAGCGTGAAATGTATCCAGCTAGCATCACGAAAATTGTGACCGCCATTATTGCTATTGAAAGTGGAAACTTGCAGGATATAGTGACGATAAGTAAAAATGCGAGGGACCAGGACGGCACAAAAGTATATTTACTAGAAGGTGAAAAGGTAACCCTCGAAAAATTGGTGAAAGGGTTGATGATCAATTCCGGTAACGATGCAGGGACTGCCATCGCAGAGCACTTGGAAGGCAATGAAAAAGCCTTTGCAAAGAAAATGAATGCATTTGTGAAAGAAAAAGTAGGGGTAGAGAATACAAACTTCACTAATCCCCATGGATTATATCATCCTGAACACGTGACAACGGCAGAGGATATGGCAAAGATCGCCCAATATGCCATGAAAAATGAAACGTTTAGGGAGATAGTCGGGACAAAAGAAATGGAATGGATTGGGGAAGGATGGGAGACCACCCTATACAATCACCATCGTTTGTTATGGGACTATGTGGGAACAACCGGGGTGAAAAACGGCTATGTCCCGGAATCGGGTCATACACTGGTCACTTCTGCCGAAAGAGATGGAAAAGATCTAATAGTGGTGACAATGAAGTCAGCGTCTAAGTATTACAGCTATCGAGACACCATGTCCCTTATGGATTATGGCTTTGCAAATTTTATTACAGATGAAATTAATAAAGGAGAAATAGTGACAGATGCTGCCGGTAGAGAATACATGCTGGCCAAAAACGTGCATCTAGCAAAACAGGAAGAAGAAACGGTGAATTTAAGGGTAAATAAGGACAAGGATTTGGTCGTGAGAATAGGAAATAGAGAACATGTCGAAGAAAACGTGTTAGTGGAACAAGAACGCAATAATTTGACTCCTGTTCCCACTGCCTCCTCGTCGGATCCAACTAATCAATCAGGAGTCAATGGAGATACGGGGGCAAAAAGCAGTTTAGGATCAACCATCTTTATTTTTATCGCTCTATGTATCTTCTTTTTCGTTATGAACTTTTTGCAGAGAAGAAGAAGGAAAAAGAAAATGCAACAACGTTACTCAGATTCCTTCCTTTATTCTAGAAGAGACAGCTATCATAGGTAATAGGAACAGCGGAGCGGCCAGTCAAAACAGGTTGCTCCGCTGTTTTGTATTTAGGTGGTGGGATAGTTTATGAATAAGGGTTTGGCTAGTTGTCCAAAGATTGTATATAATGGAGATATGTAGATAATGGGAGGTAAGAAGATGCCGAGAAAAGAGAATGCGCTAAATGAACAGTTGATTGAATTATTGCAAGGGGAGAAAATCGTGTCCCTGATCACAACAGACAAGGATACGAAAAAACCTAATCTAAGCATCGTGTCATGGTTGGTTGCACATGAAGATGGGAAAACCATTAAATTTGCTTTGGGTCATAAGGCGGAGAGTGCGTTTAATATTCAAGAGAACCCGGAATTGATTTTAGGTGTTGTTGGTGCCGGTAGCTGTTTTTCTATTAATGGTAAAGGTTCAGTATCAGAAGTCATTGATAAAACCATGAAGTATCGCGTGGTAACCGTTGAAGTTGACACTGTGGAAGATGTCATTTTCTATGGTGGGAAAATAACGCAGGAACCTGATTATGTAAAAACATATGACGAAGAGCTTGCCAAAAAATTAGATGAAGAAGTTTATGCGCTATTAAAAGGCTAATTTGCTATTTAAAGGGCTGTCCATGTTCAATGGACAGCCTTTTCTATTTGTGTTGAAATATCTCTCAAAATTAATAGAAACATGGAAAAGTAATACATTTCCATATATAATGATAGAATACTAAATTTTTCTATATTGAAAGGGGTTTCTATGAAAAGTTGGATTAAATCAAACAAACGAAAACTCCTACCCTTTGCGGCTGTTTTCCTACTGGCGGGGGCACTTATTACCTATTATCTGTACACATCCCCATTCAAAGGAACAGGATCGACAGGTGTACAAGGGAACCCTTCTTCTAGCACCTTGTCAACATCTAGGAATATTCCTGTTGAACAAGACAACCCATTTGATCATAAAAACAAATTGAATGAAGTTCATGTTGTTAATTACATTCATTGGATGTCTCATCAAAAAGTAAAAGCGGAAAACAAATGGACGCATTACAAGATGACGCCTGAAAGAATTGATTGGCTATTAGAAAAAGTGAAAGAAGCCGAGTATAAACATGAAGAAGTGTATGTGGATATATTGACAAAATGGCAGAACGGTGACTTTTCCACAGCTGACATAGATCACAACAGGGTCTGGTCCTTACTTAATGGTACTGTAGGAAAAGCAACAGGCGTAATGACAGAGGAAGAAGAAAAAGATTACTTGGAAAATCCCAATATCAAGTTTAAATAATGGTTACATCATCACCTTATGGTAAAATGATTGGTAATTCGCATAGGATAAAGGTGGTTATGCCAGATGAATGGAATCAGAAGTTTTGCAAGAACAGAAGATCAAGAAAATATTTACTCTAAAGCTTCTTCTTTGGCTTCCAATTTTTATACCCGGGCAGCCTATCATGATCAGAATGCTGTTTTTCCATTTGAGAATTTCCAAGCACTTAAAGATGAAGAGTTATTGGACCTTACCATTCCAAAGGAATACGGTGGTAAAGGTGCGGGGTTATATGATTTCGTTTTACTTCAGGAAACTATTGCACAAGGTGATGGCCCCACTGCACTGAGTCTTGGTTGGCATCTGGGGATCATGATGAATGAAGGAATCAATAAATCATGGCCTAAGGATATATACGAAAAGGTTTGCCGGGACATTGTACAACAAAAAATATTGATTAATAGTGCCCATAGTGAAAAAAATACGGGCAGCCCTGCAAGAGGGGGAAAACCTGGGACCATTGCAAAGAAGCTCCCTGAAGGGGACTGGCAAATTAATGGAAGAAAAAACTTCACTTCACTGGCCCCTGTCCTGGATTATTTCATCATATCAGCTAGCATTGAAGGCACAACAGATGTAGGGGAGTTCTTACTTCCACGTGAACTAATGGGGATCTCTATAGAAGAAACGTGGAACACGATGAGTATGAGAGCTACTAGAAGTGATGATTTGGTGTTATCAGAAGTAATTGTAGATAAAAAGGCACTTTTGTATATAAAAAAGCAAAAAACACCGAAACCACAAGGCTGGTTACTACATATACCCGCTTGTTACTTAGGCATTGCCATTGCTGCAAGAAATGAAGCTGTTTCATTTGCTGATACGTATCATCCAAACAGCCTGCCTCATCCTATAAAAGAAGTACCTAAAGTAAGAGAACGTGTAGCAAAAATGGATTTGGAGTTGACTACAGCCCGTCACTTATTATACAGCGTGGCAAGACTATGGGATGAAGATCCAGATAAACGAGATGAACTTGTGGGTGAACTTGCGATAGCCAAACTTGTTGCAACTAACAGTGCAATTTCTGTTGTAGATGAAGCGATGCGGATCGTGGGCGCACAAAGCCTGCATGCAGAACATCCTCTTCAACGCCATTATCGTGATGTCCGGGCAGGTCTTCATAATCCTCCGGCTGATGAAATAACGATGGAATTGCTTGCTAAGCAGGCTTTTTTAAGAAGTACAGAATGAAAAATAAAGAGAGTGGTTATATGCAAGAAAAACATAAGAGTCGGAAAGGGGACTGGCGCTATCCAATTGCACACAGGGAAGCGTGGATAGGGGTTACGTTAGTTTTTTTTCATTTTGCCTGGTGGTACGGTTTTGCTTATGGTTTTGGGGCGAAGCCGGTCGAATCATATACATATGTTTTAGGTTTTCCCGCTTGGTTTTTTTATAGTTGTATACTTGGTTTTATCCTCATCATAGTACTGGTCATTTTAGTGGTCAGGTTTCTATTTAAAGATCTTCCTTTGGAGTCAGATGAAGGAGGGGACCGATCATGAACATACAAGTAATTATTCCTTTGTTGGTTTTTTTGATTATTATTTTTCTTATCGGGATTTTTGCCTCCAGGAAATTAGCCAATTCTTCTTCCTTTGTGCAGGATTATTTTCTTGGTGGGAGAGAGCTTGGAGGCCTGTTATTGGCAATGACGATGGTAGCGACGTATGGGAGTGCCTCTAGTTTCATCGGAGGACCCGGTATTGCATACCACACAGGACTTGGTTGGGTGCTGTTGGCCATGATACAAGTGGTCACAGGATACTTTGTCTTAACGATTTTAGGGAAAAAATTCGCCATTATAGCAAGAAAAATGAAAGCCATTACCTTGATTGATTTTTTGAAGGAAAGATATCAGAGTAAATGGGTCGTTTTATTATCTGCAAGTAGCATCATCCTTTTCCTTTTTTCCGCGATGGCAGCACAATGGATTGGAGGGGCAAGGCTTATTGAGTCGATCACAGGTCTTTCCTATACCTCTGCATTGTTTGTATTTGCTGCATCAGTATTGGTATATGTGATCATTGGCGGGTTCCGTGCGGTTGCCATTACAGATGGTGTGCAGGGAATCATCATGGTAGTGGGGACAATAGTCATATTGGCAGGAACGATCATTGCCGGTGGCGGCATTCCGGCAATGATGAACGATTTAATGACAGAAAATCCTAATCTTATTACTCCTTTTGGAGCTGACGGATCTTTAACTCCATTATATGTTTCTTCTTTTTGGATCTTGGTGGGGGTAGGAGTAGTAGGCCTTCCACAAGTGGCTGTCAGGGCAATGTCCTACAAGAATTCCAAAGCTATGCATGCAGCATTGATCATAGGTACGGTTGTTGTTGGGTTCATCATGCTTGGTATGCACTTGGCTGGTGTTTTCGGCAGGGCAGTATTACCTGGCCTAGATACTCCAGATACTGTTATGCCCCTTTTGGCTCTCCATGTCTTGCCAGGGTGGTTAGCTGGAATTGTTTTGGCTGCTCCGATGGCTGCCATCATGTCGACTGTGGATTCTCTTCTGCTTATAGTGAGTTCTTCTATTGTAAAAGACGTTTATTTAAACTATATTCGCCCGGACGCACCGGAAAAAAATATCAAGCGCATTAGCATAAGTGTAACTGCGGTAGTAGGGGTATTAGTGTTTTTCATGGCCATTGATCCACCGGCATTTCTCATTACATTAAATCTCTTCGCATTTGGAGGATTAGAGGCAGCCTTTATTTGGCCGGTTGTATTAGGTCTATATTGGAAAGGCGGCAATGCAATGGGAGCCTTGGCGTCCATACTTGTTGGCGTATTTTCCTATATTGGCATAACGGTTTATTATCCTGATGCATTTGGGATGCATAGTGTCGTCTTGCCAGTGACTCTTTCTCTAGCAGCATATGTGCTTTTTAGCATAGTGGGTAAAAATAGAAAGAGGCAGGAACAGGAAGATATAATAAACAAATATTTGCTTTAATTAAATGATTAGGGGATAAAAATGAATAAGCTAAAACAGCTTTATGAGAACAGTGTAGAAAAAGCTAGTAGCTTCATAAAGGAAAGCAGAAGGCGTCTTGCAATAAGTCTCCTCCTTTACATCACAGTTTTCGTCTCCGTATTAAGTTTTTTCTTTTTTACTGGGGCAGGTAAGTGGTTTGATGTTTTGTTTGTTATTGGGACAGGAGCCTTAGCTTTAAGTTTAGGTGTGGGAATAACATGGCTCATCTTGAAAATTTCAGGGGGATTGCCAAAAGTTCTGGTGGCAGTCATTGTTGGCTGTATTGCGGTGATATACAGCGTTGGCACATTTATGGGACCATTCTTCAGGTTGATGGGGTTCTCCGTTATGGTGCTGGCAGTAGTTTTGGGAATCACTATTCATCTTTATCATAGAAAGAAAAAAGCACTATTTTTCATCTTTGCTTTATTTACACTGAGCTTGCACGCGGCAGCTATCTTTTTGGCAGTTACGGACGGGAAAGAAGGACCTTGGTCTCTTGAAGTGGACAACCAAGCATCGACTTTAACAAATCCGGCTGACAGAGGAGATGCGAAGATTCAGTACTTTACATATGGCAGTGGCAAGGATGACCGTCGGGTAGAATATAGAGATGTAGCTTTTAAATCCCACACCGTTAATATGTCGTCATTTATTACCCAGCCTAAAGGCTTAAACAAATGGTACCGGGAATGGTTTTGGGGATTTGATTTATACAATGCTCCATTGAATGGTAGAGTGTGGATGTCTAAAAAAGAAGAGCAAGGTTCATCCCCTCTTGTCTTAATCGTACATGGTAATCATAATATGGCCGATTTTTCAGACGGTGGATACGCGTATCTAGGAGAAATGTTAGCAAGTAAAGGGTACATCGTTGCTTCGGTAGATCAGAATTTCATCAACTCCGGAAAAACAGGTCACATCGGGTGGGATAACGCCGGCAGGGCATGGCTGTTGTTAAAACATTTGGAGTTGTGGCAGTCCTGGAACGAAGACAAAACCCATGCATTATACAACAAAGTTGATATGGACAATATAGCACTCATTGGACACTCAAGAGGTGGAGAAGCTGTCAGTATCGCCGCTCTCTTCAATGAGCTGGACCGTTTTCCGAATAACGCAAAAGTAAGTTTGAACTTTGATTTTTCGATTAAATCATTGGTTGGATTATCACCAGGTGATGGTCGCTTCAAACCAGGAGATCAGCCAGTCAGCTTAAAAGATGTGAACTACCTTACGCTTCAAGGAGGTAATGATACCGATCATACGAATTACCTTGGGATGAGGCAGTTCCAGCGGGTTTCTTTTACAGAAGACTTTGACGGGTTCAAAAGCAGTGTGTATATATATGGTGCCAATCACGGTCAGTTCAATTCCGATTGGGAAGTGGATCAGCCTAGCCCTTATTGGTGGTTTATGAACAGAAAAGAATTAATGGATCCTGATCTCCAAAGAAAAATCACTAAGGTGTATGTTTCTGCTTTTCTGGATGCCACTCTAAAAGGAAAACAAGAATACCGAACAATTTTTTCGGATAAAGAGACAGCTTCCTCATGGATCCCAACCGATCCACTTCGTGTTCGCTATGAGGACCACCGCTTTCAACCTATCGCTACATTCGAAGAAGATGTGGATGTAACCAAACCTACCAAGGAAGGCGGGGGGCTGCAAGGATACAACCTGCGCGTCTGGAAAGAAGTGAATTTGCTTCAAAGGAATAAAGAACAGCAAAATAATCAGGTAGTAAAGGTAGGGTGGACTAATAAAAATAGTCGATACACCATCACCTTGCCAAAAGGAGCAGCCAATGACTTTTCAGAAGAGACGGTATTAAGGTTTGATGCAGTCCAGGCCCATCCAACTAGGTATGATTTTTATCAAATCAATGTAGCAGAGGGATATGAAAACAAGGCAATTCCTGTTACAGTAAGTATCAAACCAAAAGGTGTGGCAAACTTTGATGGCAGAATCAGAAAAACAATTTTCATTGAACCTACTTATACGACTGAGCTATATCGATATGACTGGTGGAATGAGCGTTACGGAAACCAATACGAACATATGCTCCAAACATATGGAATGAAATTGGATTACTTGAAAGAAAGCTTACCAGAAATAGATTACAGTCAGATAGAAGAAGTTACTTTTGAATTTAACCAGACCGATAGCGGGTTAATTTTCATAGATAACATCGGCTTTAGCAATTAAACAATGAATAAAAATTCCCACTCTCCCTCATAGTAAATAAAGAATCATCAAACAAGGGGGAGAGTAGGTTGAACATGAAAAAATTGATAATACTGTTGCTTCTCTCCATATATCTTCAATCTATAATTCCTTCAGAGTCAAGCGCCTTGGCTTTGACACCACTTTCCGTTAATCAAACAAATACATCCTCCTTTCTCTATGAAATAGAAAAACCTAAAAGCAAAATAGTATCGCTTCCGTTACTTGTACATTTCATCGACGTGGGACAAGGGGACGCTATCCTTTTGCAAACCCCCAATGGTTCCAACGTATTGGTCGATACAGGGCCAAAAGATTCTTCGAAAAAGCTGCTTGCTTATTTAAAAAAGGTCAATGTCACATCGGTAGATTTGCTAGTCATCACACATCCCGATTTTGATCATATCGGAGGGATTCCCTCTCTTCTAGAAAAGGTACCCGTCAAGAAAATTTTAGACAGCGGCAAAGCCCACACCACATTGACATTTATTCAATACAAACAATACGTTTGGAATAATATCGTGCCTGTACAATATGCGAAGGAAAAAATGAAGTTAGATATTGATCCTGAACTGAAAATTAAGGTGTTAAACAGTGGATCAGAAGAAAAAGAGACAAACAATGCATCCATCGTCCTTCACATTACATATGGAGAGATGAAGTTTCTGCTCATGGGAGATACAGAGGAACAGGAAGAAAAAAGAATGAGCAGGAAATACAACCTAGAATCCACCATCTTGAAAGTTGCCCATCATGGTTCAAATAGTTCATCTACGACTTCGTTTTTGAAGGATGTTCAGCCTAAAATTGCAGTAATATCCGCCGGGGAAGATAATGACTTTCATCACCCGCACTTGCCTGTCTTAAATAGGTTAATTGAAAGCGGAGCTGATATTTACAATACGGCAGAATCCGGGAGCATTGTTTTCTCAACAGATGGAAAGCTGTTATTTGTCAATAATAGACCCTGGCTTTATGCTAATCAGCAAAAGCAAGATGATAAAAAATCGATCGTCATCACTGATTTGGATGTAAAAGAAGAAATGGTGACGTTAGAAAATAAAAGCGCAGAAACAATAGATATGTCTTATTGGAAATTAGTAAGCAAAAAAGGGTATCAAACTTTTGATTTCCCTGAAAATTATAAGCTAGAACCAGGCGAAACCATTTACATTGCTTCTGGTGCACAAAAGCAGCATTTCAAGAAATATATCCATTGGCTTAGCGACCATTTATGGAATAATAATGGAGATAAAGCTCAACTTTATGATGATCAAGGAGATTTAGTGGATGAATTTGAAGCGGCAGTGAAGGACGAATAGGTTTTAATTCCTTCGAATTGTGTTATGTAAGAGGAAAAGATACTTTTTCTAAAAGCACAATGCGAGGAGCCTTAAAATTGAAAAAACTTAAAAAACCAGTACGTGTGACACTAGCTCTAACAATAAGTCTATTCTTGTTTATGCTCTACATCCACTCCACGAAGGAAGAAGTAATAGCATCCGCAATAAAGGAAACAAACCAAAACGGAATATCACTAAGCCTTCAAAATCCATATGTTATGCCGATTAAGGTTTCTAGTGCTTCCATGATGGACGACAAGGAGAACGAACTTCCCATTACCGTTTACAGCATTAAATTAAATGGTGTATATAGTGGTGGTGACTCGAACGTAGACGAGACATTTATGTCTACCCAAACGGAGGAGTTTGAAGAATTGAAGGAAGTAACGATTCCAAGCGACGCTTCCAAAAAAGAAGAAATCTATAGCATCTACATCACAGATCCCAAAAGAAATGGAAACGTGGAAGCAGCGGAAAAAGTGAAAATCACATTCAAAATATTCTCCTTCCTGCCCATAACGACCACCATATCATTGTAAACACTGCATAATCTGCAGTGTTTTTTTTATAAAGAATAGATAGTTTATAATACAGTTGATTTCCGTTCCAGGCGCTTCGCTTGCCTGCGGGCGGTCCGTGAGCCTCCTCGGCTTGTAGCCTGTGGGGTCTCACCTGTCCCTTCCTCCAACGGGCGTCTGCGCGCCTTCCACTCCAATCAACTAGGAACTACATCTATCGACGGGTTTATGAAACTCAATCTACCCATATTACCTGAATATGCATTAACGCATTGTTAATGTGTTATTCAGCTGTGTATTGGAGCAAATGGTGAAGACTCCAGCGGGGGGAGTAACGGTAGGTTGAGACCCCGCAACGAAGTGAGGAGTCTCAAGCACCGTCCCGCGGAAAGCGAAGCCATTTGCGGAAAGGAACAGGGGAGAATAACTAAACAACTAAAGCATTTGCCTTTTCTTCTTTGTGTACTTTCAATCATCAGAGTAAATTCAGAGGGTTGGGGGAAAATAGTACAACATATGACTATTGATACGCAAGCATTACAATATAAACGTGTTTAAGGTGATAAAGAGAGGGAATGTACATAATGGAGATTGTCAATTTTGACTACCTATACAACTGGATAGTTCTCGGCTCCATTGCTGATCCCCGTTGGTGGCTGCTTTTCGCATCCATATTTTGGCCTTGGTTGTTATGGTGGAGAGTAGTAGAAAAAACTAGGATGTTCGAAATCCTGGCTTATGGCCTCTTCTGGGCTGCAATGGCAACTTGGCTGGATTTACTTGGGACAGAATATGGGAAGTGGAGCTACCCTATTAAATTAGACAATGACATACAAACTTTGCTTCCCGCGGATACAGCGGTTATTCCTGTCATGTATATGCTCCTTTATCAGTACACATCTACTTGGAAAACATTTGTCATTGGCAGTGTGATAACTGCAGCGGTTCTATCTTTTATATTTGAACCACTTTTTCTGATGCTGGACATGTTGGAATTAAAAGAATGGTCTCACACGAAATCATTTTTCTCCTTTCTTTTTTTGGCAATTGCCACTAGAACCCTTTTCTTTTTTATAAAAAAGAAGCAGATTACTTTTTAGTTGACTAACATGTATATACAAGTTAGACTAGTTTACACCGACATGTATATACAAGGTGTCGTTTAAATGTAAGCGTTTTTCCAGTGATTTAGAAGTTCATATTAGAAAAAAATATATGTATTAATTTGGAGGGATTAACATGTTCAAAAAACTTTTCGGAATGAAAGAAGCCACCCAAACACCTACTGAGGAAACCATCTTTGCTCCTTTAAGCGGAAGGGTGACAGAGCTGAGTGAGGTTCCAGATCCGACGTTTTCACAAAAAATGATGGGTGACGGGTTGGCGATCGTGCCAACTGAAGGGGAAGTAGTTTCACCTGTGGACGGGGAAATCATACAATTCTTCCATACAAAACATGCAATAGGCATCCGATCCCTTTCAGGAGCGGAAATACTTATCCATGTAGGACTTGAAACGGTGTCCATGAATGGAGAAGGATTTGAAGGGCATGTAAAAGCAGGCGATAAAGTGAAAGCAGGCGACAAGCTGATTACTTTTAATATCGACCTTATCAAAGAGAAGGCTGCTGATATCATCACACCAATCGTCATTACAAATGGTGAAAACGTGGAGAGCCTTGATAAGAAATCAATTGCTGACGCTGTGAAAGGACAGACGGAATTAATGGAACTAAAAATGAAAAGTTAAACTGGGTTCTATAAAAGAGAAACAAAAAGAGATGGCATACAGGAGGAAATAGAAATGGACATAAGAAAACAGACGGAAGAAATTGTCCAAGCTTTAGGGGGAAAAGAAAACGTAAGTGCTGCCACACATTGTGTGACGCGTCTCCGCTTGGCTTTACATGATGAAAGCAAGGTTGACCAAGAAGCATTAGAAAGCATTGATGTGGTAAAAGGATCTTTCTCCACAAATGGTCAATTTCAAGTTGTAATAGGACAAGGCACTGTTAATAAGGTTTATAAAGAATTTGTAGATATCACAGGCGTTGGTGAAGCTTCCAAGGATGAAGTCAAAAAGGCTGCAGAATCCAACTTAAATCCTTTGCAGCGAGCAATAAAGACTTTGGCGGATATATTCATCCCAATTCTTCCTGCTATCGTGACAGCAGGTCTTTTGATGGGAATAAACAATTTATTAACAGGGCCTGGTATCTTTTATGATGAACAATCTGTTATTGATGTGCATACAGAATGGGCGGATATTGCAAGTATCATCAACTTGATTGCCAATACAGCCTTTGTCTTTTTACCGGGACTGATTGGTTGGTCAGCAACGAAACGGTTTGGCGGTAGTGAACTGTTAGGTATTGTGCTTGGACTAATGTTGGTGCATCCTGATTTACTTAATGCATGGGGATATGCGGAAGCACAAGAAGATGGAGCAGTTGAAACTTGGAAATTCTTCGGACTGGAAATTGAAAAGGTCGGTTATCAGGGTCAAGTACTGCCTGTTTTAGTAGCAGCGTTTGTGCTGGCTAAAGTGGAACAATTTTTAACCAAAAGAGTAAGCGATGCTTTTCACATGCTTATTGTCCCACCAATTACTTTATTATTAACAGGCTTCGTAACATTCGTAGCCATTGGACCTGTTACATTTGCCATTGGTAATTTCTTGACCAATGGGTTTGTCGGAATTTTTGATGCTGTTCCGGCACTAGGTGGACTTATTTATGGTGGTTTATATGCACCGTTGGTAATTACAGGTATGCATCATACATTCCTTGCGGTAGATTTCCAGCTTATTGCTACAATTGGTGGCACATTCTTGTGGCCGATGGTTGCTCTATCTAATATCGCGCAGGGTTCAGCTGCCTTTGCGATGATGCTAGCAACTAAAGATGAGAAGTTGAAAGGTTTGGCGTTAACTTCATCAATCTCTGCTTGGTTAGGGATTACCGAACCAGCAATGTTTGGTGTTAACTTACGTTTCCGCTATCCGTTCTTTGCAGCGATGATTGGATCGGCTATAGCGGGGATCATCATTACCATTGCCGGTGTTAAAGCTCCGTCCATTGGTGTTGGTGGTATCCCAGCATTCTTCTCCATAATGGCGGAATACTGGCCAGTCTTCTTCCTTGGGATGGGGATTGTACTAGTCGTACCATTTGTTATTACTTTCTTAATTGCAAAAGTGAAAATGAGAAAAGAAACATAAAGATTGTAGAAAGGGGTCTGACCCCTTTTTGCAATTTTTTTCGATTATGAAGGGAGAGGCTGATAGATGAAGCATTCTTGGTGGAAAGAAAGTGTTGTGTATCAAATTTATCCCCGCAGTTTTATGGATTCTAACGGAGATGGTATTGGGGATATTCAAGGGATTATAAATAAGCTTGATTACCTAAAAGAACTTGGTATCGATACCATATGGCTTTCTCCAGTGTATGAATCCCCAAATGATGATAATGGTTATGACATCAGTCACTACATGAAAATAATGGATGAGTTCGGAACAATGGAAGATTGGGAAGAGCTTTTACAACAGGTACATATGAGAGACATGAAATTAATCATGGATCTTGTGGTCAATCACACGTCAGATGAGCATGAATGGTTTGTGCAGGCGAAATCATCTAAGGACAACCCTTACCGTGAATATTATATTTGGAAAGATCCTAAAGATGACGGTAGCGAACCGAATAACTGGGCGTCCAATTTCGGAGGTTCTGCTTGGGAATACAATGAGGAAACAAAAGATTATTATTTGCATTTATTTTCTAAAAAGCAACCAGACCTCAACTGGGAAAATGAAAATCTCCGAGAAGAAATTTATAGCATGATGAAATGGTGGTTGGATAAGGGGGTTGATGGATTCAGAATGGATGTCATCAACTTTATTTCAAAAGTAACGAATCTTCCTGACGGAAAGATAAAACCGGGTAACGAATATGCTTCCGGAAGCAAGTATTACCGCAACGGACCAATGATTCATGATTACTTGAAAGAAATGAATGATAAAGTATTATCCCACTATGATGTCATGACTGTGGGGGAGATGCCAGGAGTTAATCCAGAGCAAGCTAAAGATTATACGGGTGAAGATAGAAATGAACTGAACATGGTTTTCCAATTTGAACATATGGGACTAGACAATGGCCCTAATGGGAAATGGGATTTACAGGAACTAGATTTGATGGATTTGAAACAGAGTTTGTCAAGGTGGCAGTACGCATTAGCAGAAAACGGATGGAACAGTCTTTATTTTAATAACCATGACCAGCCACGGTCCGTGTCAAGGTTTGGAAACGATGGGAAATACCGAGTAGAATCTGCAAAAATGCTGGCCACTCTTCTCCACATGATGAAAGGTACTCCTTTTGTTTACCAAGGTGAAGAAATCGGCATGACAAATGTTCTATTTGATTCCATCGATTCCTATAAGGATATTGAAACGCAGCAAGCTTATTCAGATCTGAAACAAAAGGGTTTTAGTGAGGAAAAAGTGATGGGAAGCCTCTTCCAGAAAAGCAGGGACAACGCCAGAACTCCGATGCAATGGAATGATGATTTGCACGCTGGCTTTTCCACCATGGAACCTTGGCTGGAAGTAAATCCTAATTATAAATCTATCAACGTTGAAACAGAAAGAAACAATGAGAACTCTATTTTTAACTATTACAAACGGATGATCCAATTACGCAAGCAAAATGAACTGATTGTTTACGGGGATTATCAATTAATACTTGAGGATGATCCAGAAATATTCTCGTATGTTAGAAAGTATCAAGACAAAAAGCTGCTTGTGATTTGCAATTTTTATGACAAGGAGCCTACTTTCAAATTGCCAAGAGAAATTAACTTCATGACCAAACAATTATTCTTGAGCAATTATATGGTGCCAGAACAAAGTAATATAGCTGAATTTACGATGCAGCCATACGAGGCAAGAGTCTATTTATTGAACTAACAGTAACTTTCCAATACACAGAGCAGAGGTGCATGAATATGAGTAAAATGGAACAAGAACCATGGTGGAAGAGGTCTGTTGTTTATCAGATCTATCCTAAAAGTTTCAATGATACAACAGGTAATGGTGTAGGTGATATTCAGGGAATTATCGAAAAGCTTGATTATTTAAAAGAGCTTGGAGTGGATGTTATTTGGTTGACGCCAATATACAAATCACCCCAAAAAGATAATGGATACGATATAAGCGACTATTTTTCCATTCACGAAGAATACGGAACGATGGAAGATTTCGATCAGCTTTTATCCAAAGCGCATGATAGAGGAATCAAGGTTATCATGGATATTGTAGTAAACCATACTTCTACTGAACATGAATGGTTCCAAAAATCTAAAGAACAGAAAGAAAATAACCCATACCGAGATTTTTATATTTGGAAAGACAGCAAGCAAGATGGCAGCGAACCGACAAACTGGGAATCAAAGTTTGGCGGGAACGCCTGGAAATATGATGACAAAACCGGCCAATGGTATTTGCATCTATTTGATGTGACACAAGCAGACTTGAATTGGGAAAATGAGGAAGTTCGCAAACAAGTTTATGATATGATGACGTTTTGGTTTGAAAAGGGAGTGGATGGTTTTAGGTTAGATGTGATAAACCTCATCTCCAAAGACCAGAGTTTCCCAGATGATGACGGATCCGTGCCACCAGGTGATGGCCGTAAATTTTACACAGACGGCCCTCGTGTTCACGAATATATGAATGAAATGTACGAGAAAGTATTTTCTAAGTACGACAGCATGACGGTAGGAGAAATGTCTTCCACGACTATTGATCATTGTATTAAATACACACGACCTGATCGCAATGAGCTTAGCATGACATTCAATTTTCATCATTTGAAAGTGGATTATCCTAATGGAGAAAAATGGTCTGTAGCTGATTTTGATTTTCAGCAACTAAAGGATATCTTGTCCACTTGGCAGATCGAGATGGAAAAGGGTGGCGGCTGGAATGCATTGTTCTGGTGTAACCATGACCAACCTCGTGTCGTTTCCCGCTATGGAGATGATAAGAAATATCATAACAAGTCAGCAAAAATGCTTGCTACAAGCATGCACATGATGCGTGGTACTCCTTATATTTATCAAGGGGAAGAGTTTGGGATGACCAACCCGGGATTTGTAAAAATAAGCGACTACCGGGATGTGGAATCTTTAAACATCTTTGATTTGAAGAAGGAAGCGGGAATGAGTGAGGAAGTAATACTGGAGATCCTACGCCATAAATCCCGAGACAATTCAAGAACTCCGGTTCAGTGGAATAGGGAAGAAAATGCCGGGTTTACAGACGGTACCCCATGGATAGGGGTGGCAAATAACTATCAAGAAATCAATGCAGATACGGCATTGAAAGATGAAAATTCTATCTTTTATCACTATAAAAAATTAATAGAACTTCGAAAGCAATATGATGTTGTTACACATGGAGATTTCGAATTGATCGCAGGAGGTCATCCGCAAATTTTTGCCTACATGCGTAATGGTGAGAATGAAAAACTACTAGTGATAAGCAATTATTATGGCAAGGAAAGTTCCTTTGTGCTACCAGAAGATATGGATGTAGATGGGTACAAGTCAGAAGTGCTGTTAAGCAATTATGAGGATTCTAGCAACCAATTTAATGAAGTGACACTTCGTCCTTATGAATCCATCGTTTATCACCTGAAAAAGTAATGCTACAATAGTTGTAGGTGGTAGAAAATGAAAAATAATAAATATCAGGCAATCTATCAACAGTTGGTCATGAAAATTGAAAAACAGAACTTCATCCCAGGAGAAAAACTTCCGTCCGAGCATGAATTGATGGATCTTTTCACTACATCAAGGGAAACGGTCAGGAAAGCTTTGAATCAGCTCGCTCAAAATGGCTATATTCAAAAAGTACGGGGAAAGGGCTCGATTGTCCTAGCACGTGACAAATTTGATTTTCCCATATCTGGCTTGGTCAGCTTTAAGGAATTAGCGAAAAAAATGGGGCGACCATGGGAAACGGTCGTACACGAACTTGAAACAGTTGTTGCATCTTCTGATTTAGGATCTAAATTAGGAGAAAGAGAGCTGTGGAAGGTGGTTCGGTCTCGCAAAGTAGATGAAGAAAGTATCATCTTGGACAAGGATTATTTCATCAAAAGTCAAGTTCCTTATCTTGACGCTGATATTTGCAAGGACTCCATCTACGATTACTTAGAGTCAAAGATGGGATTACAAATAGCTTTTGCGGATAAAGAGGTAACAGTAGAGGAAGCAACAGATGAGGACAGGCAACTGTTGGACTTAAACAGATTAACGCATGTCGTAGTGGTGAAAAGCATTGTCCATCTGGATGATGCCAGTCCGTTTCAATATACGGAATCCCGTCACCGCTTGGATAAGTTCCGATTTGTTGACTTTGCGAGAAGGATGAAGTGAATGACGAAAGGCACTCTCGATAGTGGGGGTGTCTTTTTTAAAAGGGAAAAGATGGTTAAAATCCTGTTGATTTCCGTTCCAGGCGCTTCGCTTGCCTGCGGGCGGTCCGTGAGTCTCCTCAGGCTTCGCATTCCGGGGTCTCACCTGTCCCTTCCTCCCGCGGGCGTCTACGCGCCTTCCACTCCAATCAACAAGGTAACTCCATTCTACTAAGGTTAATGAAAAACCTGTAAAATAATAAAATAGATTCTAGCTGTGGATTGGAGCAAATGGTGTAGACTCCAGCGGGGGAGTAACAACGGTAGGTTGAGACCCCTGAAGCGTTGTGAGGAGGCTCAAGCACCGTCCCGCGGAAAGCGAAGCCATTTGCGGAAAGGAACAGCGGCGATGCACCAAAAACTAAAATTTAAAACTTAGAAGATTTAAGGCTAGGCAGTTTCTTGCCCGGTCTTTTTGTTCTTATTAATATTTAAATTTTCAAAAATATCATTTATATTAATTCCTTCTTCTTATATAATGAAGTTATTAAATATTCGATTATCGAAATAAATGGAGGGGAAGTAATTGGCACAGGTTTTAAATAAAGCATTAAAAAGAGAAGAAGTCCCGGTAGAGCAAACGTGGAACCTCGAAGATTTGTTTGTTTCCATTGTAGAGTGGGAGCAGGAGTTAGAAGCAGTCCAACAAGATCTCTTGACTGTCACGCGATATAAAGGGAAAGTTGGGACAGATGCCAACACATTACTTACGTGTTTAAAAGATAAGGATGCGTTAACAGAGCGAGTGGTGAGGGTGATGACATACGCCTCATTAAAGCAATCAGAAGATGGAACGAATCCTGAAAACCAAGCAAATTCTACTCGTGTTGGAGGGATGCTTTCCAACTTCAGCGCAAGTACATCATTTGTACAATCGGAAATCCTTAAATTAGATGAAGAAACCTTGAATGCATACTTAGTAGAAGAACCGGATTTGGAAGAATACAAGAAAACCTTGATGGATGTTATGGAAATGAAGCCCCATAAACTTTCCCCTGAGGCAGAAGAAGTTCTATCTGCATTTGGAGAAGTACATAATGCACCGTATACCATCTATCAAAGAAGCTTAATTTCCGATATGCGATTTCCGTCGTTCTTTACAGATGATGGGCAGGAGCATCCGTTGTCTTTCAATTCTTTTCCTAATTATGAAGGGTCAGCTAATACAGAATTACGTAGAAAAGCCTACCGAACTTTTATAGAGACATTAAACCAATACAAGCACACGTATGCCGCAACCTATGCGACAGAAATTAAGAAGCAAGTGGTGGAAGCCCGTCTGCGGAACTATGATTCCGTAACGGACATGCTTCTTCACGACCAACAGGTGACCAAAGAGATGTATCATAATCAATTGGATACCATCCAAAATGAGCTGGCACCACATATGAGACGATATGCAAAATTGAAAAAGAGGATGCTAGGCTTAGAAACCATGCATTTCTGTGATTTAAAAGCTCCTCTTGATCCTGATTTTAACCCCGAGATTACGTATGAGGAAGCATCTAAATTAATTTTAGAGTCATTAGAAGTGATGGGACCTGAATACATGGAAATAATGGAAGATGGCCTAAACAATCGTTGGGTTGACCTTTCTGATAATGTAGGAAAGGGTTCAGGAGCTTTTTGTTCCAGTCCTTATGGTGTTCATCCTTATATCCTCATGACATGGAGTGACTCTATGAGGAATGCTTTTACACTTGCCCATGAATTGGGGCATGCAGGGCACTTCCGCCTGGCGGGCAGATATCAGAAGCTTTCTAATACACGTCCATCAAGGTATTTTGTAGAAGCACCTTCCACCATGAATGAAATGCTCTTAAGCCAGCATATTCTCTCACAGCCAAATGATGAAAGGATGCGCAGATGGGTGATCTTACAATCATTAGGAACGTATTATCATAACTTTGTGACACATATTTTAGAAGGGGAGCTTCAGCGTAGGGTCTATGATTTAGCAGACAAAGGAACTCCTATAACTGCCAATGTCCTTTGTGAACAAAAAACCGCAGTGCTTTCTGATTTTTGGGGAGATGCAGTGGAAATAGATGAAGGAGCGGGACTGACATGGATGCGCCAGCCCCATTATTATATGGGACTTTATCCATATACCTACTCCGCTGGACTTACTGCTTCTACAGCGGCAGCCAAACAGATTCAAGAAGAAGGACAGCCAGCTGTCGATCGTTGGCTTTCTGCATTAAAAGCAGGGGGAACATTAAAGCCGTTAGAACTGATGCAGTTGGGTGGAGTTGATATGACCACACCAGAGCCGATAAAAACAGCTGTCGCTTATGTAGAATCTTTAATTGATGAACTAGAAAAAAGTTTTTCCTAACCTCTCTAACACCTTATCTAACAAGGATAAGGTGTTTCTTTTTAGCGTTTTGCGAAAGAAAAGGGCTACTCTATCAACATTCCCGTTTTAATCCCGATAAAAAAAGAAGAGATTGAAATAGTCAACAACGGAAGGGCGTATCAACAATGGAAAAGACAAGTGGAATACTACTAGATTCGGGCACAAACGAAGTGGAATTTCTAGAATTCCTTATTGGTAATACCAGCTTTGGCATAAATGTCTTAAAAGTAAGGGAAATCATCAAACCTGTAGCAGTGACCAAAATTCCTCATTCTCATAAAAATGTTGAAGGAATCATGGAACTGAGAGGAGAAGTCCTGCCAATTATAAGCTTAAGAAAGGCTTTAAATATAGAAGAGAAAAATAAGTTTTTGGAAGAAAAATTCATCGTGACAGAATTTAATGGAATGAAGGTCATTTTACGGGTCGATCATGTAACGCAGATTCACCGCTTGTCATGGGCTGAAATGGAAAAACCGGCTTCCTTACAGCATGGATTTGAAGACCACATCACAGGAATCATCAAACAACCATCACAAATGATTCTTCTTTTGGATGTGGAGAAAATCATGTTTGATATATATCCGAACCTTGATAAACAAGCATCAGGCTTAAAGGATAATCATAATCCAGCCCGGTGTGAGAAACGAATCATGATTGCTGAGGATTCGCCGATGCTGAGAAAGCTATTAGAAGAAACGTTGGTGGGAGCCGGTTTTGAACATATTCAATTCTTTGAAAATGGCAAAAGCGCCTGGAGTTTCATGGAGAATGAAGTGAAAACCGGAGAGCAACTCGTAGACTTATTAATTACTGATATTGAGATGCCACAAATGGATGGCCATCATCTTACAAAGAAAATAAAGGAAGATAGTAAACTATCCAAGATACCTGTCATCATCTTTTCTTCTCTGATCACCGATCACTTAAGACACAAGGGGGATCAGGTGGGGGCGAATGCTCAAATCAGCAAACCTCAATTAACCAAGTTAGTTGAATTGCTGGATGAACAACTTTTCATAAAATAACATTCGTTTTTAAAAAAAGAGAAAGCCCAACCTCCGAGTTGGGCTTTCGTCATTTCTGTTTATAGATAGCTTTCCCCAAGCTTTTTAAATACCGGCTTTTGATATTGTCGTTTTGACGGATTTTTTTGCCCGTCTGTTGGATGGAAATTTGTATAGTGTTGAAGCAGGTTCTTCGCTACTGATAAGGACATATTTGCTTTTGGGTTGCGATAATGATCATTTAACTCTCCAAGATGCGGCAATTCTGAGAAGTCATCTTTGGTAGGAGGGAGATGGAAGTAATATTCCCCTGCCAATACGAGAACGTCGGATTGTTGACGGCTGTTTTTGGGGTTCCTTGAAAAATGCAAACCTTTTTTTATAGCTTTGCCTTCGGTGATAAGTTTCTCTAGGGCTTTTCTTTTTAACGTGTAGAGAAACTTTGGATCCGGCGCGGTTTTTGCATGCCTATTTACAGTAAAGATGGCACGAGAGAGGTTTTGAATAGAAGATTCAATAGGGGAATCGTTTTTTGTTTGGTTTGTATAACTTTTATTATGCATAATAGTCTCCTTTCCTTTCCCTTATTATACTGTGCCTTCACCTAAAATGGAAGTGTGGCTCCAACTTCACCCTTTATTGGGCTGAAGTTAGAGCAGATTCCGTTTCGTCTTTCATTAGTGTGATGAAAATATCAACAAACTCGGGATCCCATTGAGTGCCTCTGCCGCTTTCAAGAATAGCCAAAGCTTTACCTTGTTTCATCCCCATACGATATGGACGATCTGACGTCATGGCATCATAAGCGTCCGCGACAGCGATTATTCTGCCGAAAAGAGGAATCTCATGAGCAACTAATCTATCTGGGTAACCTTGTCCATCAAATCGTTCATGATGGTTTCTTACACCTGGAATTAATGGAGACATAGCCTCTTTAGGCTGGACTTGATTTAATATGGTAGCCCCAAGCACTGGGTGTCGCTTTATTTCTTCGTATTCAAAATCTGAAAGCTTTCCATCCTTTAGTAAAACCTCATCCTTCACTCCGATTTTGCCGATGTCATGAAGAAGGGCTGCGTTTTTTAGGAACTCGACTTGCTTTGGGGGCATGCCGGCTGCTTGACCAATTAGTACGGAATAGTTGCTTACTCTTAATGAATGTCCTGCGGTGTAGGGGTCACGGGCGTCAAGTGTGGTAGAAAGAGTTTGATAGAAACTTTCCATCAACTGCCTATTGGTTTCATTTCTCTCCTCAAGCCCCTTCACCATGGAGTTGAAGCCTTGAATGACCTTTGAAAATTCATCTGAATACAACTCTTTTGCAGGGGTTAGATTGTTATTTTCTACATTTTGCATCCCCTTTAACAGTTGATTGATGGGTTGGAGAATGTCTTTAAATAACAAAAAAGCCCCAAAAGAAGAAAATGCCGCTGCAATGAGTAAAATCATTACTCCCCAATTCCAGAAGTCCACTTCAAGGGAAAGTGTTTCAAAGCGGACCTCTGTTGCCAAACTGAATAAAAGTACTGGGAAAATACCGATGAATAATGCTCCTACAAGAAACTTCGTACGCAAAGACACGATAATATCATCATGTATAGATAAGGAAACCTGATAGATATCCTGAGTGGTTTCCTGTAAACAGTCCAAAATAGGTCTTATTGCTTTTACCGTAAGAAAATACTCTATAAAGGCATGCATTCCAGCAATTAACACAGCACCTAAAGAAGCAAGGAATACATATCGAATGGGCATGTTTAAGAGCTCAAGCTGGATGCAGATTATCGCAAGGGTGATGGCGGGAACAGAGAGCCCAAGCAGATGGGGACCTATTATTCTTTTAACAGTTAAAATGGGAAAGCGTTGGATATGTAAAAAAGCTCTCTGGTAGTCGGCGTATGTGTTGGCTGTATTAGTAAGTGTAATCTTGATCGGTTGAAGCTGTTTATAGAATGAATAGAATTCGCACAACACCATGATGAAAGCAGAAGTTAATAAAATGCCAATCATGACATTTATCTCAACAAGGGATAGGTTTAAGGTGGAAAAAATGAGGATACCGCCTACCCCGAGCACTGCAATGGAAGAACCAAAGATATAATTTATGACAAGTTGTTTAACAAAACGAGTATATGTTTGCTGAAGCAAGAAATCCCTTCCTTTATCACTAAATATTTCTAGCTCCATTATAATCAATCTTTTCGTCATGTTCTAGTAAATTTGTTAGATAAAGAAAGTAATTGTTATTAGGGCCTTATTTGGACTCGTGTCCCATTAGGTACGATAGAAGCGAGTTGAAGGACATCTTGGTTAAGCATGCGGACACATCCCCGGGAAACTGCATTTCCGATGGAACTTGGATCGTTCGTTCCATGAATTCCATACGATAATTTGGAGAGTGACAGCCACATCGCGCCAAATGGTCCTCCAGGGTTAGGTTGTCGGTTTACGATAATATAATTACCAACAGGAGTTTCAAATAGCATTCTGCCTACTGCAATGGGATATGTCTTTATCATGACTCCATTCTCCTTTAGGACCAAACGCCTGTTTGCGATAGAAATTTCGATGGAATAAGGAATAGAATCTGCATCAGGGATACCGGGGATTATGATTTGCTGACCGGGATAAATGATATTAGGATTTGATATAGAATTTACAGCCAAGATCTCTGCCAATGGCCGCCGATAATCCAACGAAATAGAACTAAGCGTTTCCCCCCGCTTCACTACATGTACAGCCACCTTTTCACCAACTTTCATAAAGATTTTAAAGAAGCCGTTGCAAGATGTGCAACGGCGTTTCATTATTGTTTATCCATTATCTATTATAAGGATATCGAGGATATGGTGGATATGCTGGGTATGGCGGGTATGATGGGTAAGGTCCACAACATGGGTATGGTGGTGGATAATAAGGTCTAGGTGTTAATAAAGTACCTAAAGCCAATCCCCCTAAAAACGGAAAAAAAGGAAATCCGAACCCCAATCCGCCGATAAATCTGCTATTTGGGTAATTTCGATACATAGACATATGCCTCCTTTATAGGGTCTCTATAGGGTATGGCAATGTTAAAGGGTATGCGCTTGTACGGGTTAGCCCATTTATTCCCGTTCTAAAGTGAAAAAGGTTATTTCTGGTGGTGCCAAAAAGCGATAAGGCTCTCTTGTGGTGCCTAGGCCTTTATTTACATATAGTGTTAAGTCATCTAATTGATAAAAACCTTCATAAAACTTTGATCCAAGCGGTGGCGTAATTAGTGGCCCAAAAAAGGGAATCTGCACTTGCCCACCATGAGAATGTCCGGACAGTTGTAGATTTACATGAAACTGCTCCGCTATTGAGTCTGCTGCATCTCCTTCGTGTGCCAATAATATGGTATAGGCTTCTTCGGGGATATCACGCAGCGTTTCATTGAAATCAGGTCTTCCCAACATCAAATCATCCACGCCAGCAATGTATATTTTACTTTGATCAATCAATTCAATAGTAGTATTTTCATTTTTCAATACAGTAAAATCGGAGTTCTCCATAATTTCCTCGTAAGTTTCCGTTCCATATCCTCCATGGTCATGGTTTCCATAAATCGCAAATTTTCCGAGTGGTGCATTGATTTTCTTTAGAATATTTATAAGATTGTAGGACCCATCGTACTCTAATGGATTGTCCATCAAATCTCCTGTGAAAAAAACAATATCCGGTTTCTCTTCGTTAATTAAACGTACCACTTTTTCCAATTCTGCTTGACCAAAATGGTGCCCAACATGTGTATCAGAAAATTGAGCGATCTTTATACCGGAAAAACTTTTTGGAATACTAGGGTGCGTAACGGTGTGTTTCAATTTATTCATTTGTTTCGGTTCTATATATCTAGCATAAAAATAGCCAGCTCCACTTGTTAATAAAGCAGTGAAAACAATAGTAAAGATTCGTTTGAAAAAACCTCTTCTTGTTAATTTACTCATAGTTATACCAACCTAACCTATCTTAATATCCATCATTATAGCATCATTTCCTGTTGAATTTCTCTTTCTATCATTCTAGTTTCCTTTGGAAATTTTTGAATAAATTTTTATAAAACATTTTAATTATTTTGAATATTAGGTTAGAATAGTATAGAGACATAGGATTGGGGGAGATTTTATGGGAGAACAGAAGGTTGCCATCATTACTGGTGGCTCTAGCGGTATGGGGAAATACATGGCTTTGAAATTTGCACAAGAAGGTTACAATGTGGTGATTACCGGTCGTGACCTGGATCGTCTTACTAACGCGAAAGAGGAGATTGAAGGGCATGATGGCCAGGTATTGACCGTGCAAATGGATGTAAGAGAGCCTGAGCATGTTGAGAGAATGGTTAAATTAACGGACGAAGCCTTTGGAAGAATCGATGTGCTGGTCAACAATGCTGCTGGAAACTTTATTTGTCCAGCTGAAAAACTATCTGTTAACGGATGGAAGTCTGTCATTGACATCGTCTTGAATGGTACGTTTTATTGTAGCTCTGCCGTGGGGAAATATTGGATGGAGCGGAATCACAAGGGGAGCATGATTAACATGGTAGCCACTTATGCCTGGAATGCAGGAGCTGGCGTCGTGCATTCCGCTGCAGCCAAAGCTGGTGTTCTGTCCCTTACAAGAACGCTTGCAGTTGAGTGGGGAACAAAATACGGAATCCGAGTGAACGCAATAGCACCAGGTCCTATTGAAAGAACTGGCGGTGCAGACAAATTGATGCAATCAGAGGAAGAAGCTAGAAAAGTTGCGGAAAGTGTCCCATTGAAGCGTTTTGGAACACCTGAAGAAATTGCCGAACTAGCATATTTCTTAAGCTCTGAAAAAGCCGCTTACATAAATGGAGAGTGCGTAACCATGGATGGCGGCCAATGGCTACAACCATTCCCGTTTTAATTTAAGGTGACTCATAGCTGTTGATTGAAGCAAAAGGCGAAGACTCTAGCGGGGGAGAAGCGACAATGTTGAGACCCCGCAAGCGTTGTGAGGAGGCTCAAGGTCGCCCCGCGGAAAGCGAAGCAGTTTGCGGAAATTAACAGCGGTTGTAAGAGGGATAAACAAAAAGCTCGAGTAAAGCAAATTTTTATGTTGCTTTACCCGAGCTTTTTTTCATACTTGTATACCGGTTTTGCTCATACTAAACAAAAGCAACAAGGAGGAAACCCAATGAGCATCTACTACAAGTATGACTGGGACGAAGAAAATAAGGAATTGACCGTATATATTAACCCGACCGAAGCATTCTACGAGTTTTCTGTTGAATACGCTGGCAACCATGATAAATTGTCAAAAAGAAAAAATCTTCTGGACGCAGCAAGAAAATTAGCCTCAGAAGTATTGTCTAAAGGGACGGAGGTCAACACCTACCGAGTGAAATTTCAACAATTTCTCATTGCTGTTTTGGATGAGAAAAACGGCGCTACGAGAGAACTGATAGAAGGTCCAGCTTGCGGAAATTACAAAGTGAAGCAAAATGATTCGTTAAAAGACATAGCGCAAATGTTTTCGGTAGATGAAGATAGCATAAGAAAGGTAAACCAGCTAGATGGTGATACCTTATTTATTGGGATGAACCTTAAAGTGCCATGTTATCTCCACACAGTCGTGACTTCAGACAGTTTATTGAAAATAGCCCAGAGATATGATATTTCACGCGAGTCTATCCGGCAGTTGAACCATCTTGACACGGATTGCTTGAAGATTGGACAGGAGTTAAAAATCCCTAAAAGAACGCAATAAAATATCTTTTCCTTTATATATCCTCGTCATAATTTCCCCCATATCATGATATAATCGTTCCAAACAAGACAAAGGGGAGAACAAGATGGATCCACTTGATATTATGACGAATATCGAAAAGGTCACCCCTTATTTTCAAGCAATTTTCAGTGCAGAAGCCCAAGAAATAATTGGATATGAAGTGCTAGGAAGATTTCAATTGGAAAACGGTGATGTGAAAAGTTTAGGGCCATTTTTCCGGGACAACACAGTGCCTGGGGAATACCAGCTTGAAGTGGATAAGGTGATAATAAATAAAGCATTAACCTATTATACAGAAGAGGATTGTTCGCTTAAGTTATTTATCAATCAACATGCAGACCTTCTTTTGGAAGACCAAGGGGAATCCTTGCTTGAACTTTTTCTTTCTTATGTTCCGAGAGGATTAAAACTTGAAAATATCGTCATTGAAATAGATGAACATTCTTCAAAAGAAGGCGAAGAGTTCCTTCAGCACCTTTTTAATTACTATAGGACCTATGGAATCCAACTATCTGTGGCAAATATAGGGGATGCCGGTACAAATATGGATCGAATTGGACGGTTGAATCCTAATATACTGAAAGTTAATTTAGAAATTCTTCGTCAATCATATGAAGTTGCAGCTCATCAAGATATCTTGCATTCTTTGTCCATACTATCTAGAAAAATAGGAGCCGCGTTGATGTATGAGAACATGGAAGCGTCTTTTCAATTACAGTATGCTTGGAGAAATGGTGGAAGGTACTATCAGGGTTACTACCTGCATAAGCCCGGACCGACTTTTATCGACATTCACCATGCAAAGGAAATTCTGGTAGAAAAGTTCCAACAATTTATTCGTTATGAAAAAAGGAAATTACATGCCATACACCAATTTACCGGAATGCTTCAAACTAGACTTCAGGCATTCATTTCGAAAGGGCATAACCTAGAAGAATATGATAAATGGTTGCACTCTATCGCTGACGAACTTACAAACATTAGCTTTCGTATGTATGTTTGTGATGAAAATGGCTTCCAACTCTCCTCAAATATCTTGAAAGATAATGGCAAGTGGATAGCAAACAGGACTTATAAAGGGAAAAACTGGAGTTGGAGGCCTTATTTTCTTGAACATGTCATGAAAATGAGCATGGAGAAAAAAGGAATATTATCGGACTTGTACAGTGATATTGAATCAGGTGAAAGTGTTCGGACCTATTCTTGTCTTATTACACAAAACCGCTTCCTATATGTGGATATTTCTTATGAGTATTTATATGAAAATCAGGATCTTTTATAAGCGGTGAATAGAATTTACCCGTTTGTTTACCTTAAGAGTATAGTTTCCTCGGTGAGGTGATAGAAATGGGTTCTTTTGATTTTATTTTGGCAGTATTAGCATTAATCATTGTTGCTGGCGCAATGGTATATACGTATAAAATCGGGCGTCAAGCAGATACACAGGCATCAAGCCAGGATTCTTCCGTCAGTGAAAAGGTCCAGGATCATTATGTGATGAAAAACCCTGTATTTGTAGCCTTATTAATTGCAACGATATTAATTTTACTGTATATCGCATATGCAGCACTTACTTCAAGTTGGTAATAAAAACGACCCTTACATAAATTGTAAGGGTTTTTTGTGTGTTTGGAGATAATTCAAGAGGGTAGGTGTAAAGAGAGTGAATAATTTGTCAGTTTTCAACGTAATTTTACGAACGGTTACGAACCCTTGTCCGCTCTGTTCTTGATACAATTAGAACACATCATCTGAGGAGGAGAATGGAATGCTTAAAAAAGTGACAGGAATTATTGCCATTATTACATTTATTTTTTTAGGTTTAGGTAATGCAAATGCGGAACAATCGTCTGAATACCAAGAAGTTTACTCCTTTTTAAAGGAAGCGTTCCAAGCCCAGCTTTCCTTAGGGGAGAAGCACCATTCTTTAGATGAAATCGATCAGATATTGAATCCCTATTTTACAAAAGATTATCAGCAATCCTTTCTTAAAGAGCATCTATTTAAGGAAGAAGCAGGCTATATCACTTACGGTACAGACTTTCCGGCATTCTACATCCCCTTTTTTCAATATGATCATGAAACAAAGGTAATAAAAGACCAAAGTGGTGACATTATTGTATACGAACACTTTACTTCTGAAGAGGATATGCCAAGCCTGTATGATGATCATTATGAATACGTAAAGATACAAGATACATCTGCCGGCTGGAAGGTGATTGAGTATGGTTTTGAATATGAAATTCCTGAATTTGTAATAAATGATGAGTCTTTTCAAGTGGCCTCTTTGGTAGAAACAACTTCCCTTACAAGTGCCAAAAGTAAAATTATCTATCCATCCGGTATGTTCGCTTATCCTTTTATTTCATATTCTCCATTAGCCATTTCAATAATGGCTTCTCATATTATTAATGATTTAGATCGCAATACCTTTCTTGTAACAAGATGATAAAGGAAAAAAGAGCGTAAATATACGCTCTTTTTTAGTGGAAGGAGAATAAAAAGCTTTCTTCTACCATCTTATTAATGGTATGATGTATGCTCTTGCGAATGAAGCGTTGAACTTTATTCCTCTATGCCTAACAAATTTTGCAGCTTTGGCAGGTCAAATCCTTTTACAACCTGCTCATCGACTGTTACAGTAGGAGTGGAATAAGACTGTAATTCGTGTACTAAATAATCTCGTGCTTCTAGATCTTCAAAGATGTCTATCACCTTATAAGAGATATTATGGTGTGTTAAAAATTGTTTAACCACCTGACACGGGGGACAATCTGGTTGAGTATAGACGGTTATTTTCATGGATACAGCTCCTCGTAAGAAAAAATTCACAACTTCGCATGTTTTATTCGTCATTTTAGACTACAATAAAAGGGAAGTTATCTTCGAACACTATTATAATTATATTCCTACCTTTTATTTTACCGGATATTGAAAGGTTTTGTACAAAAATACGAATGGCCTTACATAACAAGGTGAATGATATAGGTAGGAAGGAATAGAAGGAGAGTTGTTACATGTCACTATTAGTAGGGATTGTAAAAAGATTAAACGACTTAAAGGAAACATCAGAAGCAGGAAATGAACCGGCACAACGCTATTTTGAAGTAAATGGAGAGAAAGTGTGCAGCGTGAAATTCTTCGACAAGACCAATACATATGAATTGGAAGTATTTCTAAAAGGGGAAAACCCTAAAACATATCAATTCGATAATATTGATATGATTGCCATTGAAATTTTTGACCTGATCCACTAAGAAAGCCAGGGAAACCTGAATTTCGAAATGGAGGGATGTATGATGGGAAAAAACATTGATGATTATATAGATAGAGGGTTAAAGGGAACACCGGAAACAAAGCCAAGTGAGAGAAGGGAGTATCTTTCTCAGCTGCGTGAACGCATTATTCTGGCTTTAACAAACGGCCAAGTAATCCAACAAAAACCCTATAAGCCTATTGCTGATTTAATGAAGAGATACCCATCTTCTAAATTGTACCTGGATGGAGAGTTGGATTACATGCATCTTTCCAAATACATTCGGATTGCTAATGAAAACAATATCTCATTTACCATTGTCGACGATAAAGCATCTTCAACCAATATTGGACTAGTGCTTTCTAATCCAACAGCAATTGACAAAGAAGATATTTTTGTTTCTAAGGAAGAATTTCAACGTCATTTAAAGTAGGAGTGGTTTACATGATGCCAACGGTTCATTGTCCTAAGTGTAAACGCGAAGAAGAGATGGATAAAGTACTTACTGCCCATTCCAATCAAAATGTCATGTATCGATGCCCGCATTGTGCGTATTCAAAATCTCAAATCCAAACAAGTAAAGGGTAAACCAAGAAGAGAGCCTTATGATTATGGCTCTCTTTCTTATTTGTAAAGTTAAATAGCATTTCCTGTTCCAAGGTCACCGTCGTTAACATAAGAAACTCCGGCAATATCACTGCAATTGATTAAGAAGTTCCGGGTTGCGGTAGCTCCAGTGCCTAAAGTTACTTCATAGGACAATACTGCACAACATTTTTCAGGGTTGAAGCTAGCCAATCGAAATAAGGTTGGACTTGAGGATCCGGTTAAATTTAATGGCTCCGAAACACCTTTCAATACTATAATAAATTGGGTCAATCCATTTGAATTATTGAAAGGGATGGAGCTAAAAATATCTAGAAAAAAATAACAGATGCAGCCTTCGCAATTGCTTTTCAAGGACTTACTACAACATGAACCTTTTCCAGTTGTTCTAGCTCTCCCGTTATATTCTGCATATAAGCTCACTACTCTCTCCTCCTTTGCAAATGTTTATCCTGATTGCCAGGTAGTTATAAGATATTATTCATTTCCTTTTATGTCATGATTTTTTAGAGAAAATAAAAAAATGTGCTAATACCCATCCTTTTTTTCCTTGATAACTGATTCATTTCCCTATACACATTTATTGCTAGTTTAATAAGTTAATTAGTAGATATGTAGAAGGGAGGTGAAATTATGCCTATAGGTAGTGATCAGATTAGAAAAAGACTCATTCAGTTGGCTAATCAAACTGCTATTTCCATTTGGATAGCCGGAGTTGCCACCAACCAAGGTGCAACCTTCTCCAATGTAGTCATCCGTGAAATAGGAAGTGACTATATAAGAGTTACCACAGCTACAACAAACACCATTGTTCCCATCCTTCCGATATCAAGCATTGATGATGTTGCTGGTGATGGTACAACCCCAAGCCTGACTACTAGAACTTTAAGGTCAAGGTTAATTGAATTTTTCAGGGAAACAACCGTAGATATATTTGTCACTGGTACGGTGACACCGGCTGTAACAAATGCTCGGGTGACTGAGGTAGGTTCGGATTATATAATCGTCAATGTTGCTGGAGTCAATACCTATTTGCCACTGACGCTATTAGCAGGTTTCAGAGCAAATACCCCTATAACGAATACTCCTACTGTCATTAGTAGGGATTTCAGGGATGTCCTTGTGGAATTATCTGCATTGAATTCCAATGTAATAATGAATCTTGGGGGAAGGGTAGTTGGGACTCTTGCTGCACCTGTCAATATTATAGAAGTTCAATCAAACTTCATTCGATTGAATAATAGTGCACAGACTGTTGGAACAATCTTCTGGATTGGAAGTGTCACAAGACTTTCATAAAAAGAAAGGGATGGAAACCAAGTCACTAGTGGCTTGGTAATACATAATTAATGATTAAATCAAAATCTAGCGTGTATAAACTTTATAAAATGCCGTCAATAATGATGAATATACCCAATATTTATTAGAAAATAATAATTTTTTTAGAGGAAGGAACATATAAGTATATAGGAAGTACGGAAAAGGAAGTGGATAAATGGATAACCCCAGCAAGTTTATTAATATTACCCACGGCTACCTTACTTTTGAACAAGCTTATGAAAAAATCCTTTTGTTTATCCAAAAAGACGTGAGGGCTCCATACTTACTTTCTATTGGAACGGATTCACATGTTCATCAACAGGAAACTAAGTTCATGACGGCGGTGCATTTGCATCGTGTTGGTAAGGGTGCTTGGGGCTGCGTTAGACCCTACATCGTAAATAGAGCCATAAGAAGTCTGCATGAAAAAATATCACTTGAAACTGCGTTAAGCCAGGAAATTGCGATGTTGTTTACGCTTGAGAAGTTGGAAAAAATTCAAAACCTGTTGCTTCCGCACTTAGAACATGGAGCGGATTTCCATTTTGAAATTCATCTCGATATTGGACAAAAAGGTGCTACAAAGGATTTCATACAGGAAATGACAGGCAGGATTACCGCCATGGGCTTGGATGCCAAAATAAAGCCGGATGCATATACCGCTTTTTGTTATGCGAACCGCTATACAAAGTAAAACCAATCATGGAAAGGAGTGAAAATGGTGCAATGGTGATTTTAACTCAAGAGGAAAAAGATCTGCTGGTAACTTTGTTGATATCAACTGATGTAGCCAAGGAATTGGTCATCAGTGAAATAAATGATATAGAGGTAGGGGAAAAGAAACTTGAAACTAGAACCTATCAAAAACTTATTGAATTGTATGATAAAATCTCATAGTGATGATCTTATGCTGCTGCCTTAACAAGGCAGTTTTTTATTTGCATATGTCGAACAAAGGCGTTTTTTTATATCGATTAATATTCGAGTCCAAGTCATATTTGTGCTACAATGATATTGGTCAATTACACAAAGTGGCATATTGTATTAGAGAGTAAATAAAGAGAGGAAGAACATTTATGATCAGCCTCCAAAGTAGTAAAGTATTAGGAGCAACTATCAAAGATTTAATTATCCCAGCCGAACGGGTGGCACATGTACAAGTAAAAAACAATCTGGAACACGCCTTACTGGTTCTTACGAAAACAGGATATACAGCTGTTCCTGTTCTAGATCCTAAATATAGGTTACATGGACTTGTCAGTACTACCCACATTATGGATTCCATTCTTGGATTAGAACGAATCGAATTTGAAAAACTTGAGCATATGATTGTGGAAGATGTGATGAACAAAGAACTTCCTTGTCTGAATGTAACGGATACAGTGGAAAAAGGGTTGGAACTGCTAGTCGACCATCCTTTTGTATGTGTTCGCGATGACGAGGATGTTTTTGAAGGAATATTAACAAGACGCACTATCTTAGATAGACTGAATACACATTTTCAATCCAATAATAATGAAAAAGACCCGGAAGCTTAGGGTCTTTTTTTATTGCAGGGAACATGTAGTTGAAGGTTGCATTAATGGTGTGAAAGGGTACAATTTACATAGAGGCACGAAATACATATCCTTGTAAAGAATTCTGTAGAGCTATACAGTAGAGAGAGAAGGGAAGTAAATGGGAACTGCAACAGTAGAGAGGCAAGAAGGCAAACTGGCCTCTCCAAACAAAACAAAAAAGCCGTTTGTTTTGGCAGCTATCATGCTTGCGATGTTCATGGCAGCCATTGAAGCGACCATTGTATCCACGGCCATGCCGGCAATCGCCGCAGATCTTGGTGGATTTTCTTTATATAGCTGGGTATTTTCTTCCTATTTATTAATGAATGCGGTAACGGTCTTGATATATGGCAAATTGTCTGACCTGTTTGGTCGAAAACCCATACTCACTTTTGGAATTATCGTCTTTTTAATTGGATCATTATTATGCGGAATGGCTACTTCCATCGAGATGTTAATTGTATTCCGATTTATTCAAGGATTCGGCGCAGGAGCCGTTATGCCGATTGCATCGACTATTGTGGGAGATATGTACACAAAAGAGGAACGAGCAAAAATTCAAGGATATTTATCGAGTGTATGGGGAATCTCTGCAATCCTAGGACCTGCTATTGGCGGACTGCTTGTTCAATATGTTAGCTGGAGATTTGTATTTTGGGTAAATATCCCCTTAGGTATCTTAGCAATTGTCGGTCTATATCTATTTCTCCATGAAGGAGTGGAAAAGAAAAAGCACTCTATTGATTATGCAGGAGCGGGATTATTATTTCTTTCTGTCAGTTCGTTCATGCTAGTCATGGTGGAAGGCGGTGTAAGGTGGGAGTGGCTGTCAGCTCCTGTATTTTCTCTTATCGCATTGTCCGTTATAACCTTTATTTTCTTTATTCTTCAGGAAAAGAGGGCAAAGGACCCAATGATGCCGTTTGATATATGGCAGGAGCGCTCCATCCTCATTGCCAATACGACATCGTTAACGACTGGTGTCATGTTAATTGGTATTTCTAGCTTTTTACCAGCATTTGTACAAGGGGTCATGGAAAGGTCGCCAATTGTGGCAGGATTCACATTGACTACTATGTCAATAGGATGGCCGATTGCAGCGATGATTGCTGGGAGGCTTCTATTAAAAATAGGTTTCAGGACCACTTCTATCATCGGTGGGGTTGCCTTGATACTCGGAAGCATCATTTTCATGACATTGAGCCCGGATGATGGACCGGTCTGGGCAGCATTTGGTTCGTTCATGATTGGTGTAGGGATGGGTTTTTCCACTACATCATTCATTGTTTCGATTCAAAGCACGGTTCCTTGGCAAAAACGAGGAGTCGCGACTGCATCCAATATGTTTATGCGAACACTAGGAAGTACGATTGGGGCAGCCCTGCTAGGCGGAATATTGAATTCTCGAATTCAGGAGCATTTACGACAAAATGGAGCGTTAGACCAGTTCTCATTAGATTCCACTACGCTTCTTCTTAATGAAGATCAACGCAATCAGCTTTCTGAATCCATGAGAGTATTGCTTCAGGATGGACTAACATCCGCTCTGCAGACGGTCTACCTCGTAGTTGCTGGATTTGCTGTCATCAGCTTTATACTGATCATGCTTTTGCCAAAGAAAAATTAAAGAATGCGCCAGGGCTAAGATTAGTATCTTAGCCCTGGCGCTTATACGCTACTAATATAGAATTTTTAAAAACAAGTAGATGATGAGAAAAACAGAAAAAGCACTAAGTATTTTCTGCCACGGCAGAAATGCCAGCCTGTTGGCCAACTTTAATGCTGTTTGAGCACCAAAGAAAGAACCTATCCCTAAGGCCACTCCAACCCTCCAATCAAAATAACCCATGGTGAAGTATACGAGAAATGAGATAAAGCAGCTAGCAAAAGTTTGCAGCCTGGTTAATCCAATACTGGTTAGAAAGGAATGTCCTGCATTTATGAAGGAATGCATAAGCAGAGTGGCTTGCCCCGGGCCGAATAGTCCATCGAAAGCCCCGATTCCGATATAAGTAGGATAATACAGCGGAGCAATAGTTCCATTGTGTTCTTTTTTCTTTAACTTGGATTTTGAGATATTAAGAATGGTGGCAATGACCAATAAGACTAAAGCCATTTTAAGCAAAATCTCTTCTGTAAGAAAAGAGGCTAGTAATGCACCTGTCCCTCCTCCAATGATGGTAAATGGGACAATTGATAAACCAAGCTTCAAGTTCACTTGTTGCTTTTTCCAAATCGTATAAAAGCTTGTAAACGAACTGAATGTATTAGAAAACTTATTGGACGCAATGGCTGTGTGAATGGGGACACCCAATAGGAGCATAGAAGGCAGATTGATAAGACCTCCTCCACCTCCAAGTGTGCCGATGAATGTGGCAATAAAACCGATCACTGTAAGGTAGTAGTATGGGGTTTCCATTAATGTCGCCTTCTTTCAACTGATTTCTTCCTTTATTTTATGCCTTATAAAGTCATAATGAAATAACATAAAAATTAAGATATACTATAAGAAAAACTTATATTGAGGTAGTGTATGAATACATCAGAATTTCAAATTTTATCAGTAATGGCGAAAGAAAAAAATATGAGAAAAGCTTCCGAACGCTTATTTGTCTCACAACCTGCTTTATCCCAAAGACTCCAATCCATTGAAAAGAATTGGAACACTAAAATTTTTATTAGGACACAAAAAGGATTATTAATCACACCGGCCGGTGAAAAAATAGTAGAATTTGCTGAAGAAGTCTTGGCAAAGGAAGCCAAAGTCAGAGAGGATATTACGTCACTGGATAAAGAAGTTTACGGCACTTTAAAGATTGCAGTGGCCACCATCATTGGACAATATTGGCTACCTAAAGTACTAAAAAGGTTCATTCAAAAGTACCCGAATGCGAAGGTCTCACTCGTAACGGGATGGAGCAGTGATATTGTAAAAAGTTTATATGAAGATGAAGTTCACTTGGGTATTATCCGGGGAAATCCGGAATGGAAAGGGGTGAAGAAACACCTTCTAAGAGATAATCTTTACCTCGTAGATACAGAGATAAAAGAGCTATCTGAACTTGAACATACAGAGCGCCCATTCATCCAGTTTAAAAGTGATTCCACTTATTATCAAGAGATTCAAGTTTGGTGGCACAAAAAGTTTCAGGCTCCTCCAAAACGAACCATCGTTGTAGATCAAATTGAGACTTGTAAACAGATGGCGCTAAACGGAATCGGATATGCCATCCTTCCTTCCATCACTATGCAGGATGATTATGATAACATCAAAAAAATTCCACTTGAAGAAGATGAAGTGTCCAATCTACACCGGGATACTTGGTTGATCGGATACGAGTCCTCCTTTAACTTAAAGCAAGTGGAGGCATTCCTAGAAGTATTGGAGGAATACCACCATGGAGGTGGAAACTGAAAAAACTGTTTAAGATAATATTGGATTATCTTTGAAAGAAATAGTAATATAAAGCTTTGAGAGACTAGACTGAATATTAAGGTGGAACGAAGTTATATGGAATGGAAAAATATTTTTCGAGGAATGTTAATCGGCATCAGTGACGTAATACCTGGTGTTAGCGGTGGAACAATTGCATTTATTCTGGGAATCTACGACAGACTTATTGAAGCCATAAGCGGAATTTTCAGCAGAGATTGGTTAAAACATCTCAAATTCCTGGCGCCCCTTGGTATAGGTGTAGTGGGAGCGTTGCTTCTCTTCAGTCATATTCTGGACTATTTATTGCATACCTACCCGCAACCAACCATGTTTTTATTCTTAGGATTAATTATTGGAGTACTGCCTTTGTTGGCTAGAGAATCGAACATGTTTCAAACTTTTACAAAACGCCATTATTTGGCACTTCTTCTTGCTTTTGTTTTAGTAGGATCTATGGCATTTTTACAGGAATCGACGAGACCCGTGATTGAGACGCTGACTATCGGTTCTGCAATCAGTCTGTTTTTTGCCGGATGGATTGCTAGCATGACCATGCTTCTTCCTGGTATAAGCGGTTCGATGGTATTATTGATTTTAGGGTTTTATACCACAGCGATAGCAGCACTGAAAGATATCAATATCCCCATTATTCTAACAATAGGTGCAGGAGTTGCAGTTGGTTTCATCATTTCAAGTAAATTGATCAAATACGTGCTAGAGCATTTTCCGAAAGTAACGTTTGCAGCTATTATCGGACTTGTTATGGGATCGACCCTAATTGTATTCCCAGGCTTCTCCCAAAGCATGCTGACAAATGTAGTAAGCGTACTGACTTTCATTATAGGATTAATAGTTGTCCAATTCATCGCACGCACTAATGATAAAATGGTAGCCAAAAGAGAGACAGAATAAGTCTCTCTTTTCTTTTTACGAAAAATTGTATAATTTTTTTACTTGTCACACTTTTCGTTGTTTGATAGAGTAAAGGGATAAAGACTTATTGTTTTAGGAGGAATTACATAATGAAAATGATGGACGCAAATGAGATTATTTCTTTTATTCAAAACAGCACAAAATCCACACCTGTAAAGGTTTATGTGAAAGGTGACGTAGAAGGCATCAGCTTTGGTGCTTCGTCCAAAACTTTCTTAAATGGCAATAGCGGAGTCGTATTCGGCGAGTGGGCAGAAATTGAAGTGGCTCTTAAAGAAAATGAAGCAAAAATTGAAGACTTTGTTGTAGAAAACGACCGTCGCAACTCAGCAATCCCTCTACTTGATATGAAAGGTGTAAAAGCCCGCATTGAGCCTGGCGCGATTATCCGTGACCAAGTAGAAATCGGAGACAATGCCGTTATCATGATGGGTGCTTCCATCAATATCGGTTCCGTAGTTGGAGAAGGTACGATGATTGATATGAATGTTGTCCTTGGAGGCCGCGCTACAGTCGGGAAGAACTGCCACATCGGTGCAGGATCTGTCCTTGCTGGTGTAATCGAGCCACCATCTGCTAAGCCTGTAATCATCGAAGACGATGTGGTTATTGGAGCAAATGCAGTAGTATTAGAAGGTGTAACCGTAGGAAAAGGGGCAGTTGTAGCTGCTGGAGCCATTGTTATTGATGATGTGGCACCATACACAGTGGTTGCGGGAACACCAGCAAAGAAAATTAAAGATATTGATGAAAAAACAAAGTCCAAAACGGAAATCAAACAAGAACTTCGTCAATTATAATAAAGATGAAAAGAAAAGGCGTGGGTGCTTAACTCCACGTCTTTTTCTTAGAAAGAGAGGAATTGTCGTGACAAATCTAATCAATCCCTTCATACAGATAAGAAGAGACCTTCATCAAATTCCGGAAAAGGGATTTCAAGAAACAAAAACACAAGGATACCTGTTGCATTATATACAGAATCTTCCTCAGGACCATATTGAAACCAAAACATGGAAAACGGGGATTTTTGTACGAGTTCAAGGAACCAACCCGACTAAAACTATTGGCTACAGAGCAGACATAGATGGCTTGCCGATCCAAGAGGAAACGGAGTTATCATTCCCTTCCCTACATGAGGGGATGATGCATGCATGCGGTCATGATATGCATATGAGTATCGCTCTAGGAATCCTTACACATTTTTCTCAATATCCTTCCACAGATAACTTACTGTTTATGTTTCAACCAGCTGAAGAGGGTCCTGGTGGTGCTTTGCCAATGATTCAATCAGATATCTTTAAAGCCTGGAAACCGGATATGATAGTAGCTCTCCATATTGCACCTGAGTATCCGGTCGGAACCATTGCCACAAAGCAGGGACTTCTTTTTGCCAATACCTCCGAGCTATTTATTGATTTAAAGGGAAGGGGTGGGCATGCTGCATATCCCCACCAGACTAATGATATGGTGGTTGCTGCGTGTTCACTCGTTACCCAATTGCAGACAGTCATAGCCAGGAATGTAGATCCACTAGACAGTGCCGTTATTACAGTAGGTAAAATAACTGGCGGAACCGTTCAAAACATCATTGCGGAGCGTGCAAGACTAGAAGGAACAATCCGTACGCTGTCCGTTGAAAGCATGAAAAAAGTGAAAGAGCGGATAGAAACACTTGTCCATGGTGTAGAAGTGGGATACAACTGTCAAACAACCATCGATTACGGCAGCATGTATCATCAAGTGGATAATGATCCGGCACTTACTGAAGAGTTCATGCAATATGTATCGGAAAACACCAATGTCCGTGTAGTAGAATGTAAAGAGGCGATGACAGGAGAAGATTATGGGTACATGATTCAAAACATCCCTGGATTTATGTTCTGGCTCGGTGCCGAGTCACCTTATGGACTGCATCATTCAAAGTTGAGCCCAGATGAAGATGCCATCGGTGTGGCTATTAGTACCATCATTTCGTATTTTAATTTTAAAGCAAACTGACAAATTTACATTTCTCTTCGTATAATTTAGCGATTGCAAGCCAAATTAACGAAGAGGAGGTGGATTACATATGCCAAAAATCGGTGTAGAACAATCCTTAACAGATGTTCAGCAAGCGTTGCAGCAAAAAGGATACGATGTTGTTCAATTAACGAATGAAAACGATGCAAAAGGCTGTGACTGCTGCGTTGTGACGGGAATCGACAATAATGTAATGGGTATCTCCAATAGTGTCACTGCTGGTTCTGTAATTGAAGCTAGCGGACTGACAGCAGATCAAATTTGCCAACAAGTGGAGAGTAGAATCAATCATTAAAAAAAGAGCCGATATGGCTCTTTTTTTGATAGAAGAACTGTTGATTTCATTTCATTCAACAAAAAAAGTCCGGAGTGTGTACTCCAGACTTTCCCTTAGACAAATTAATCCTTTTTCTCGATATACACTTGATGAGGGTATGGTATTTCAATGCCATTCGCATCAAGCGCTTCTTTGAGTGTTTTGCGCAATTTACGTTCTACAGCCCATTGTTGACTGTTCTCTGTTTTCGCGATGATACGGATGACAACATCAGAAGCACCAAGACCTTGAACACCTATCACATTAGGTCCTTCAATAATGGTATCATCTTCAGCAGCAACCTGATCACATACACGCTGCATCAGCTCGATTGCTTGGTCGATATTATCATCATAGGAGATGCCGATATCCACGAGCGCTCTCATATTTCCTCGTGAATGATTGGTTAAATTGGAAATTTCACGGTTTGGTACATAGTGCAAAGAACCATCAAAATCCCTGATTTTAGTGGTGCGAAGACCAACTTCTTCTACAATTCCTGAAAAACCGGCAGTGGTAACATAATCATCTACATCAACTTGTTTTTCTAATAGAAGGAAGAAGCCTGTAACCACATCGCTGACAATTCCCTGCGCTCCAAATCCAATGGCAAGGCCCACAACCCCTGCACCAGCTAAAATCGCGGTAGTTTCCACGGCGAAAACATTTTCAAGAACCATAATTACAAGGAAAAAGATCAGTGCATATGTAAAAATGTTAACAGTCAGCTTTTCCAGTGTTTTTGCACGTCCAGGCGAGATCCCTTGTTTTTCTGACGCTCTAGCAAAAGCCCGTGTAATGATCTTGGTCCCGATTGATTTTACAATCGCATAAACGATCAGGATAACTAAAAGTCTCAAAAAGATGATACCTAAAGCCGTTAAAATTGCAGTAATATCAATATTTGATAAGTCAAATACCACTTAAATCAATACTCCTTTCAGAATAAACTATGTAGGTTCTAATAAGGCATTATATAGGATTAAAAAGCGAAAACCAAATTATTTACGAAATACCAATAGAAAAAGCTTATTATTTTGCTCTCCAAAGAAAGAATGTTACTATTAGGTGGGAGAAAAAATTCCCATTTATCATCATGGTTTATATGGGGAATACCAACAAGGTGAAAATGGATCAAACCTCTTTTTCATTTTATTCCTTATTTAAATTAATTATCATTTAACATTGACTAAAAATAAAGAGTGGTTTATAATAGTTGATGTTGATTAAATAACTAAATGAGAATTATCTATATAATTTCTCATTTGAAATTACAACTTGGAGGGATTTACAAATGGCAGAACGCATGGTAGGTAAACAAGCTCCACGTTTTGAAATGGACGCTGTATTACCAAACAAAGAATTTGGAAAAGTAAGCTTAGAAGAAAACATGAAAAACGATAAGTGGACTGTACTTTTCTTCTACCCAATGGATTTCACGTTCGTTTGCCCGACGGAAATCACTGCTATGTCTGATCGTTACGAAGAGTTCGAAGACTTAGATGCAGAAATCATTGGAGTATCTACTGATACTATCCACACTCACTTAGCATGGATTAATACAGATCGCAAAGACAACGGTCTTGGCGAATTAAGATATCCTTTAGCTGCTGACACTAATCACGTTGTATCTCGCGACTACGGCGTCCTTATTGAAGACGAAGGAATCGCGTTACGTGGACTTTACATCATCAGCCCAGAAGGCGAACTTCAATACCAAACAGTATTCCACAACAACATCGGCCGTGATGTAGAAGAAACACTTCGAGTGCTTCAAGCATTGCAAACTGGTGGACTTTGCCCGGCTAACTGGAAGCCTGGACAAGCTACATTATAATTTGATGCAACCTAGAATAAGGTCTAACGGTTATCGTTAGGCCTTTTCTTTGCACTACATAGATATTATTAGGAGGTTATTAGGATGAAATTACGCTCCCCAATGCCTGAATTGACAGGCGCAACTGAATGGTTGAACGGACAGGTGACAAGAGAAGAACTAATTGGAGATAAGCCAACTCTAATCCATTTCTGGTCTGTAAGCTGCCATTTATGTAAAGAAGCGATGCCGCAAGTGAATGAGTTCCGCGACAACTACAAGGACAAGTTGAATGTAATAGCTGTTCATATGCCACGCTCTGAGGACGATTTGAATCTTGACTCTATTAAGAAAACGGCAAGTGAACATGATATCACTCAGCCCATTTTCGTGGACAGTGAACATAAATTGACAGATGCATTTGAAAATCAGTATGTTCCGGCATATTATGTATTTGATGCAGAAGGTAATCTTCGTCATTTCCAAGCTGGAGGCAGCGGTATGAAGATGCTAGAAAAACGTGTAAACCGCGTACTAGGTGAAATGGAAAAATAAGAAAACATGACAAAGGGTTGCCTTGATGGGCGATCCTTTTCTTTTTTTGCGCAGATTCTATTCGCGTCACCTCTCTCATATACTCTAAAGTTGTTCACTTATCTCCGACTAAAGACGTAGAAAACATCCGCCTTCTTGTCACTTACCATGTCTAAAGTAATCAAATAAAATAATAGTATAAATAATTTAAATTTTTCCAAAAAAGACTGGATAAATATTTCGAAACTCGATATATTAGATACTATCTTATATTTTCCAGCATGAGTTAACAAAGGGAGGGAATACATGTGGAGACTTTTAAGAAGCTGAAAGAGTTTTACTGGCCTTATCGCAAAAATTTCTATATATCATTGATATTTTTGCTTTTAGTAACGGTCATCACTGTCATCTATCCTGTTATTTTACAGGTGACCATTGATGAAGTTATTGAAAAACAACAATTCCAATACGTACCATATATTGCACTTGGATTCATTGGAATCATGGCATTAAAGGGGTTATTTACGTATTTTAATCAGTTTTTAGGTGACCTGTTCGGAATTCGATCGGTGTACCGCTTAAGAAACGAACTTTACGAAAAACTGCAATTCCTGCCGTTTCGTTATTATGATAATGCGAAGACTGGGGACTTGATGTCGAGACTGACAGCGGATGTTGAAGGATTCAGGTTTTTCCTATCATTTGGATTTGCCGAATTGATCCGATTCGTGTTGTTAGTAACCATCAGTTTAGGTTTAATGTTCTATTATTCAGTAGCTTTAACTTTTGTCACATTACTGGCTATGCCTTTTCTGGCATTTGTCACGTACCGTTTCGATAAAAGGGTTCACCCGGCATTCCGTGGAATTCGTAAGTCATTCGGTAAACTGAACACGAATGTACAAGAGAACATCAGTGGAATCAATACAGTTAAATCTTTATCTCGTGAAGATTATCAAATTAATAAGTTCAATGATTCTAATGTGGACTATAAAGATAAATATATTTCCACTTCGAATGTATGGGCAAAGTTCTTCCCGCTAATGGAGTTTATCGGAAATGCCTGTGTGGTGGGGCTTCTTGGGTTTGGAGGTTATTTAGTAATTACTGGTCAATTATCAGAGGGGGCTCTCGTAGCATTCTTCAGCTTGGTCTGGTATATTGTTTGGCCGATTGCAAACTTAGGATTTGTTATCAATCAGTTCTCTCAAGCAAAAGCTTCCGGAGAACGGTTATTGGAGATTCTAGAAGCAGAAGAGGACATTCAAGATGCACCAGATGCAAAAGATGTACCGAATTTAAATGGGCATGTAACGTTTGAGGATGTTACATTTAGTTATCCAAATGAGGATAAGACGGCGCTTGAAAATGTATCGTTTGACGCGACTCCAGGAAAGCAGATTGGGTTAATCGGTGCGACAGGATCCGGGAAAACAAGTATCACACAGCTTATCACAAGGTTTTATGAGCCGCAGTCTGGCCGCATTTTAATTGATGGGGAAGAAGTAAATAAATACTCGTTGTACTCACTTCGAAATCAAATCGGATTTGTGCTTCAGGAATCCTTCTTATTTTCTTCCACTATTAAATCTAATATCGCATACGGCCGACCGAATGCTTCCATGGAAGATATCGTTCGAGCTGCAAAAATGGCGCAGGCCCATGAATTTATCATGGAACTTCCTGACGGCTACGACACAATGCTTGGTGAACGGGGAATGGGGCTTTCTGGCGGTCAGAAACAACGTATTGCGATTGCTCGTGCGTTAATTCTTGATCCGAGTATCTTAGTGTTGGATGATGCAACAAGTGCAGTGGATATGCAAACAGAGTTTAATATACAAAGAGAATTAAAGGCGGCATTGGCTGGCAGAACAACATTTATTATTGCGCACCGTATTTCCTCACTTAAACATGCCGATGAAATCCTCGTGTTAGAAGAAGGAAAAGTAGTGGAGCGCGGTACACATGACGAGCTTGTCCAAAAGAACGGGTCATATCGAAGAATTTATGATATCCAGTACAAGGACCAAAAAACGGTTTTGGAAGCTCAGACTAACTGAAGGCAGGTGAAACAGAATGCGCAAAAAACAGAAAATTGAATTGAACGATAATGTGAAGAAGAGATTCTATTATTCTACTGATAATGCAATTGAAAAGCCTTTTAACTGGCAACAGATGTGGCGGCTTTTCTCTTATATGAAACCTTATTCAAAAACATTGCTGCCATTAGCTATTATAACCATGTTAATAGCAACAGCGGTAAGGTTAGCAATTCCAATCATCATAGGTAAATACTTATATGATGTTGCCATTAAGCAAAAAGACATGGATATGCTTGTCAATCTAGCGGTGATTGTATCTGTTTTGTATGTCATTTCCTATGTGGCGAACGCATTGAGAATACGATGGATGAACATGCTAGGACAGAACGTCATTTATGATTTAAGGAAGCATTTATTTACACATGTGCAAGGACTATCCCATCGATTTTTCGATCAACGCTCCGCCGGGTCCATCCTTGTTCGAATTATGAATGACATTAACTCCTTGCAAGAATTGTTCACAAACGGTGTTATCAACTTGCTAATGGACTTTATCCTTTTAATCGGTATCGTAGTGATCTTATTTACATTAAGTCCTGAATTGGCTACTGCCATTTTAATTATCTTACCGATCATGTTCTTCATTTCCACTAGCTTGCGCAGGAAAATAAGAAGAGCATGGCAGGATGTACGTATCAAGCAATCCATGCTAAACTCTCATTTAAATGAAAGTATCCAAGGTGTCCGTGTTACACAATCCTTTACGCAAGAAAGAGAAAACATGGGATTCTTCGACCGCATCAATACCGAAAACTTTGAGTCTTGGAAAAATGCGACCAGACAGAATGCCATTTTCCGTCCATTTGTTGAGATGACAAATGCTGTTGGTACCGCCATTCTTATCTGGTATGGAGCCTACCTTATTCAACAGTCTCTTACAGGTGGCACGAGTACATTAACTGTCGGTGTGTTCATTTCCTTTGCATTTTACTTAGGGATGTTCTGGGAACCGATTTCAAGACTAGGTCAGTTATATAATATGCTGCTTGTCGGGATGGCTTCTTCTGAACGTATCTTTGAATTTTTGGATGAAAAGCCAATTGTGGATGAGAAGGACAATGCCATCCAATTGGATACCATTCGCGGGGAAATCGAATTCAAGGATGTCGAGTTCTCCTATGACAGTAAACGTACCGCACTGAACCGAATTTCATTGAAAATGGAAGCAGGTCAGACAGTGGCATTGGTTGGTCATACCGGATCTGGGAAAACGACGATAGCCAACCTGATTTCACGTTTCTATGATGCAACAGGAGGAGAAGTGAAAATTGACGGACATAATATCCGTGACATCTCTCTTCAAAGCCTTCGTTCTCAAATCAGTGTTGTATTGCAGGATACCTTCATCTTTTCTGGAACCATCAATGATAATATACGTTTCGGGCGTCCAACTGCGACAGATGAAGAGGTAAGGGCAGCTGCCGAGGCTGTTGGCGCAAACGAGTTTATCGAGCGTTTGAAAAATGGATATGAAACAGAGGTAGAGGAGAGGGGTAATGTCCTTTCTGTCGGAGAAAGACAATTGATCTCCTTTGCACGTGCCTTGCTTGCAGACCCTAGCATTATCATTTTAGATGAAGCAACTGCCAGTATTGATACAGAAACCGAAGTAAAGATCCAGACGGCTCTTAAACAGCTGTTGAAAGGTCGTACAGCTATCATTATCGCTCACCGGTTATCCACTATCCGGGAAGCAGATAACATCATTGTCCTTGATCATGGGAATATCATGGAGCAGGGCAATCATGATAAGCTGATGGAGCACGGCGGTATTTATTATCACTTGGTGAAAGCACAGTTTACGATGCAGGATGTAAGCTGAGAATAAAAAAAGACATCGGTTTTTGGACCGGTGTCTTTTTGTGTGCCGTACGAAATTGCTTAATAGTGGGCGCAAGAATGCTCGGAATGGGAATTAGTCAATAAACGGGGGGAATTATACAATAAAGAGGTCAAAGTATTCAATAAACCTCTTCAATTATTCAATAAATCACTTCAAATGATCGACAATCCTTATATTCCCACAAGAGCTCCTTTGTTTATGGAAGTATATGTAATGAAAGTGGCTTTATAATGAGATTTTTGCAATAACCAGAGTCATCACTATTGATATTTTGATTAGCGATACTCAATCTTTTCAGTAATATAGCAAGCAGCCAGAAAAATAGGGAAGAGGACAGCAATCAGAACGACAATATTGACATCCATTTACTCAATCTCCTTTCTGTTGTGCTGATAACTCGATCAATCTCTCTAACGCATCCTCTTTTTCAAAAGAGCTGTACCAACGAAAGTCCATTTCATCTAGTATTCTATAATGCTGACTGATGACATTTTGCTGAAGGCGGAATGACCCTTGCATTTTTATCTCTTTCCACCAAACTTTGCCGCCCATTGTCTTATCTTTTGGTGCATCTATTTTCTCGTGAGCAATCGTTTCGATAACTTCTAATGGGTCAGCACCAAGCACAGAGGATAATACGTGGCTTTCACGGAATAAGGCACATGTTGCAGCACAGACTGTCCAGCCGGCTGTAGTGCGACCTTTTTCGATTTGTACTAAAGTCTTCTTAGAGATCCCCAAAACTTCCGCCATTCTGTCTTGTGTGTAGTTATATTCCGTTCGGATTAGTTTGAGTTTATTTGATACTAGAGTGATAACTTCGTCTTGATTCATCATAGGGTGCCAAATGCTCCTTTTTTATATCATATGTGTAATTTTACACTTTATTATTGCTGATTTCAATAATAATTTTCAGAATATAATTATACGTGATTTCATTTTAAGAGAAAGAAAATTAATGATTATGGTACAATAGTGACTATACATTCCAGAGTAAATGGGGGAGACTGTGTTGAAGAAAAAAGAGTTTGCGGTTATCGGATTGGGACGTTTTGGTGGAAGCATGGTACAGGCATTGAGTGATGAGGGCGTAGAGGTCCTCGCGATTGATAATGATGAAGAAAAAGTGAATCAGTTTGCTAATATCGCATCTCATTCAGTTGTTGGCGATACGACGGATGAGGCTGTTCTCAAAAGTATCGGGATTCGTAATTTCGATCATGTAATCGTTGCCATTGGAGACAACATCCAAGCAAGTATTTTGACAACCTTGATATTGAAAGAACTCGGGGTTAAGCATATAACAGTCAAGGCAACCAATGATTATCATGAAAAGGTCTTGAGTCGAATTGGCGCAGATCAAGTGGTCCATCCAGAGAGGGATATGGGAAGACGTATTGCCCATAATATTGTATCTAATAACGTTCTTGATTATCTGGAGCTTTCTGATGAGCATAGTATCGTGGAGATTGTAGCGAGCAGACGTTTGAATGGAAACACGCTGATCGATTTGGATATACGCGCTAAGTACGGAATTAACATTGTTGCGATTAAGCGAGGAAGAGATATCATTGTCTCACCACAAGCGACTGATGCCATCAGACAAGGGGATATTCTGATTGTTATTGGTGCAGATACGGATATTACGCGTTTTGAGAAAAATGTGGTGGAAGAATAAAGTAGAATATGACCAGTGAGGGAAGGAACCTTGCTGGTTTTTTTGAGTAAAAAAACTCCCCCAAACCTCAAAGTCAGGGGGAGTCCATACTATTTCACCTCAAGATCAAACTTCCATAATAATTGGAAGGATCATTGGACGGCGTTTAGTTTTCTCATAAAGGAACGGAGCAAGAGTATCCGTAATTTCATTCTTGATCTCGGACCACTGTGTTGTACGGCGTTCCATGATCTTATTCAGATGCTTGGAAATCAAGGACTGTGCATCATTGATTAAATCACCGGATTCTCTCATATAAACGAAACCGCGTGAGATAATGTCTGGGCCGGAAGCAATGCGGAAGTCTTTCATGTTAATGCTTACTACAACAACCACTAGGCCTTCTTCAGAAAGGATGCGGCGGTCGCGTAGAACGATGTTTCCGATATCACCGATACCATTTCCGTCAATGTAAACATTACCGGATGGTATTTTACCAGCTACAGAAGCTTCATCTTCACTAAGAGCAAGTACTTCACCGTTGTCCATGATAAAGCAGTTTTCTTCAGGTACTCCACAATCGATCGCTAGCTGTTTGTGAGTGATCTGCATGCGGTATTCACCGTGAATTGGCATGAAGTATTTTGGTTTGATCAAGCGAAGCATAAGCTTTTGTTCTTGTTGTCCACCATGACCAGAAGTATGGATGTCACTTAGTGAACCGTGTATCACATCAGCTCCTGCACGGAACAACATGTTGATGGTGCGGTTGACACTTAGTGTGTTTCCTGGGATAGGGGAGGATGAGAATACTACCGTATCTCCAGGTATAATTTGAATCTGACGGTGGGTTCCGTTGGCGATTCTTGAAAGAGCGGCCATTGGTTCACCTTGGCTTCCGGTACAAAGGATAGTGACTTTGTTTGCCGGCATGCGGTTAATTTGGTTCGTTTCGATGAATGTATCTTTAGGTGCTTGGATATAACCAAGATCCTGACCGATATTGATTGCTGCTTCCATGCTGCGTCCGAAAACTGCCACTTTTCTGCCGTGGGCTACTGCAGCTTCTACCACTTGTTGTAAACGGTGAATGTTGGATGCGAATGTAGCAAAGATAACACGACCATCAACTTTACGGAAGATGTCTTGGATGCTCTCTCCAACACGGCGCTCTGACATGGTGAAGTCAGGGATCTCACTGTTTGTGCTGTCGGATAGTAAACAAAGAACGCCTTCTTTTCCGATTTCAGCCATCTTTGTTAAGTTTGCAGGCTCTCCAACTGGAGTGAAATCAAACTTGAAATCACCAGTGTGCACGATGTTCCCTTGAGGTGTTTTGACAACCACTCCGTAAGAATCAGGGATACTGTGTGTGGTGCGGAAGAATGTTACCGAAGTTTTACGGAACTTGATGATATCATCTTCCTGGATTTCAATTAGTTTTGCTTTGCGTAGCAGTCCATGCTCTTCTAGTTTGTTCTTGATTAGGCCAAGTGCCAGCTTACCGCCATAAACAGGAATGTCCACTTGACGAAGTAGGTAAGGGATACCGCCGATATGGTCTTCATGTCCGTGCGTAACGAAAAGCCCTTTGATTTTCTCTTGGTTCTTTACTAAATACGTATAATCTGGAATAACATAGTCGATTCCTAGTAATTCATCTTCAGGAAATTTGATTCCGGCATCAATTAAAATGATTTCATCTTGAAATTGAACTGCATAGGTGTTTTTCCCGATCTCACCTAGCCCGCCTAAAGCGAAAACCGCTGCTTGATTGTTTTTTACAAATTTCATTGTCTATCATATCTCCAATACTTTAAAGTTTTCGGATTGCTTTTCATACTCATAGAAATCTCCGGATACAGGCTGGATGAATTCTATGTTATATGGCTTGTCCTTTAATTTTCTGCGGACTTCAAACACTGCAGATGCTTCCACATAAAGAGATTCCGTTTTTTCTCTTACTGGTGCTTCAGCTAAATCTTTTTGGTAATACACTTTAAACAACATTGCTATCTCTCCTTAAAAAAATCTGTCTATTCCTTCGCCTCTCCTTTGGCAGTAAGGGAAGGAGTAGTATATATAGTTATTTTATGTAAGGGAAAAAGGCGGAAGTGTCCGTCGACCCACTATCTTGCGTCAAGCTACAATGCTTTTTTCCTTACAAAAAGACAACGCGAATTTTAATAATGCTTCCTAGTAATATCCATATAGCATAACCGGTCATTGGCCAAAAAGCCATTATTACCCTATATTATATACGATACATCAAGAAATTTCATGTTTTTCCCTAAAAGAAGTGCTTTTCTATTTTCTCCAATAGAGAAGGATTAAAAACAAAGGGAGATAATTTCATGGATAAATAATATGTAAGAGTCCTCCGGCAAGGGAGGACTCTTTAATAACAAGGATTAGGCGATTGTTTTTCTTTTAAGAATATTGTTCATTCTACGCAGTATTTTTTTTCTAAGCCTTCTTAACATAAGCGGTTCACTCCTTGTACTTAAGGTACGTTCTGTTTGTTAGTAGTTAATATGCGTCAAACAGAGTAATTAGTTGCTGGAAAATATACGAAATTTCAGTACATGAGGAAATGGCTTTCACTTCTGAACAATATACGTAGAATTTAGTATGGTTATCATCAGAGTAACATATAAATGGCCTATTGGGAATAAGGCCTTTGGTTGACTTTCCACGAAGCTGAAATGCAGATTAAATTTTCATTGACAGTAAAGGTTTTCTTCGTGTAGGTTAAAATAAATATTTATTTCGTAACCCTAAAATTAAGGTGGTAAGTTGGATGAAGCGACTGTATGCAGCATTATTTACATTGAGTTTGATCTGGGGAATGTCCTTTCTTTTTATAAAGTTACTTGTAGTGGATTTGGGGGTCTGGGGAGTTGTGTTTTGGAGATGTTTGTTTGGTGCGGGAACTTTGCTCTTCCTGCTTCTTATCCAGAATAAATTAAAGTCACTCCGAAATCTCCCGCTCATTCCCATTATTTTGATAGCTGTTTTAAATAATGCTCTTCCGTGGGCTCTTATTGCAGTAAGCGAAACCTCTATTAGCAGCAGTTTGGCTTCGGTAGTTAACGCTACTACACCAATTTGGACGATTCTGATCGGCTTTTCCATCTTTTCAAGCAAAATGGAAAAAATGCAATGGATTGGTGTCAGTGTAGGATTTCTTGGAATTATTGTTTTATTGGAATTAAATTTACTTCAATTGTTTCAGGATAATCTATTAGGTGTAGGCACGATGTTGGGGGCTACCATTTGCTACGGTTTTGGTGCGCATCTGAGCAAAAAGCATTTGCAAAACATTCCAATCACTGTTATTTCATTTAGCACACTAGCGGTAGCGGGTGTCATATCAGGGGGTATGATGCTTATGATGCAACCATCTGGCTTTTTTGCAATAGGAAGTGCCTCCATTATTGTGTCCTTGATTGGCTTAGGGGTTTTTGGATCGGGTGTTGCTTACCTCCTCTATTATTATATGGTGAAAGAGGGAAGTGCGGAATTCGCCTCCCTTGTAACATATATAGTCCCGATTACGGCCATGTTATGGGGAAGCATGTTATTAGGGGAGGAAATTACCCTTCATATGCTTTTCGGTTTGATTCTTATCTTCAGTGGTGTATATTTATCTTCGTATAAAACAAAGGCACAAAAACAAAAAGCGATGAAGAACATCACAGTCTAAAAAAGTTAGGTGATTAATAATGGAAAAGAAAATAGTGTTTTTTGATATAGACGGTACTCTTTTGGATCATCAAAAAGAACTGCCGGCATCAACAAAAAAGGCGGTAAAAGAATTACAGGAACAAGGAGTTTATGTAGCAATTGCAACAGGGAGAGCTCCGTTCATGTTTGAAGATTTACGAAAAGAATTAGATATAGACACGTATGTAAGCTTTAATGGACAATATGTTGTATTCGAAGGGGAAGTCATTTATAAAAACCCTTTGAATGCTGAAAAATTACATTTGCTTCGTGAAAATACCGAAAAGGTATCACATCCCCTTGTGTATTTAAATCACGAAACGATGAAGGCGAACGTAGAAAATCACCCGTTTATAAACGAGAGTATGGGAAGTCTTAAATTCGTACATCCCGAATATGGTCCAAGCTTTATTGATGAAACGGAGATCTATCAGGCGTTATTGTTTATAGAAGATGCGGATCAGCAGAGTTATGTGGATGCTTACAAGGATTTTCATTTCATCCGCTGGCACGATTACTCCACAGACATCCTTCCAAAAGGTGGCTCTAAAGCAATTGGTATTCAAAGAATGCTAGAGAGATTACCGTTTAAGAAAGAGAATGTATATGCTTTTGGAGATGGGTTAAATGATGTGGAAATGATTGATTTTGTTGGAACAGGGGTTGCAATGGGAAATGCGCATCCTGAGTTATTAAAAGTGGCCAACCATGTTACAAAAGATGTGGGGGAAGATGGAATTCTTCATGGGCTCGAGCTAGTTGGATTGATAAAACAGAAAACCCGTTAAGGAAAAGAAGAAAGCCTGATCGACAATCGATCAGGCTTTCTTGTTTATAGTACGGTTGATTTCCGTTCCAGGCGCTTCGCTTGCCTGCGGGCGGTCCGTGAGCCTCCTCACTCCGCTTCAGGGGTCTCACCTGTCCCTTCCTCCCGCGGGCGTCTACGCGCCTTCCACTCCAATCAACTAGGTTATTTCAATCACTAGGCTTTAACCAATAATTACAGTATTAGAAGTAAATAAATTATCTTTCAATCGGAATCGCGCCATCCGGAGGTTGGAAAGGATTCTGGTGATTTATGTGATCATAGAACATAACCCCATTTAGATGGTCTATTTCATGTTGAAATACAATCGCCACCAGTCCCTTTAAGCGCAGTTTAATCTCTTCTCCTTGCAGATTGACAGCTTTAACCGTAACACGGGCATATCTTGGCACCAGCCCTGGTACGTCCCTATCGACAGAGAGACAGCCTTCCCCGGATGTTAAAAAACTCTTTTCTAGGGAGTGGCTAACTATTCTAGGGTTGAAAAGAGCATAGCTATGTAAGGTCCCGCTTTCGTCTCTAATATGAACGGCGATCATTTTTTTAGCAATATTGATTTGGGGAGCTGCCAACCCGACACCTGGACGTAAATTGTATTGTAGGGACATATCAGGATTTTGACTATTTTGGAGGTACTCCATCATCTTTTGAAGAATCGTGGTATCTTCCTGGGATGGGGGAAGGGGAACATCACTCGCTACGGCACGTAATGTAGGATGCCCTTCTTTTATGATGTCTTTCGCTGTAAGCATGATTTCACTCCTATCTTTTATAGTTATACTATACTCCATTTAATCGATTATATGGAAGCGATAAACTATCTTATTTCATATTATGAAAAGCCAAGTGAAAATCTGTTTGCCTAATTTTATTTATGCATAACATATGAATTTAATATTGTAAAAATTAGCAATAAAATTTATAGTTAAATAGAAGATACGTTAGGGGGATTTAAATTGCTTTTTTGGAAGAGGATTGTATATACGGGTACTTTGGCTTTTTCCCTATTACTGACCGGTTGTGTGAATGGAGAATCACCAGAACAGGAGATTTTCCAGACATTAGAAGAAGTAGTAGAACTTGAAGCCAGCTTTGAAGAACAACAAGGACCTTTATTAGATTTAGAAAAAGAAGAATCTGCTATTTATGATGAAATTTTGACTTTGGGAATGAAAGAATTTGATCAGATCGTGAAACTTTCTCAAGAGGGGCTTGCCCTGGTGGAGCAAAAAGAAGCTGCCATGAAAAATGAAAAAGAGAGCATTGAGGCAGCGCGTGACCAGTTTGAAGAAGTGAAAACTGCTATTGAGTCATTAGAGGATGAAGAGCTGAAAAAAGAGGCGCAATCTTTATACCAACTAATGGAACAACGCTACGAAGCCTACATGACTTTATCGAATCATTATTCAAAGTCTATTGAAGTGGAAAAAGAAATGTACAAATTATTTCAAACGGAAGATTTGACTTTGGAGCAACTCCAAGTGCAGATAAATGATTTAAATGAGAAGTACGAGAAAATCAACGCGGCAAACGAAACGTTCAACAATTATACCGAACAGTATAATGAAGCCAAACTGGATTTTTATAAAAAAGCGGGACTCAATGTCACGTATGATAATTAAGCTGAAAAAAGACACGCAGGAGCTAGCCTCCGCGGGTCTTTTTTGTTGCGAAGATTATCTCAGAATAATCATTGGTAAGGGAATGATTAAGTTTAAGTGATATCGGGAATGGGATTTATAGCGTTTTTTATTATTACGACATAACAAGATGTTGTCTGTTGTGCAATGTGATACAGGTTTAGTTCTTGTATTAGTACAGTGTAGGTTTCAGAATATACTTTTTACTTATTTTGGTTAAGGAAGTCAATCCAAGCAAAGAGATTGACGGGGTTACGGAGTGTGTTGTAAACTTGACCTTGGTGAAAAGTTGTATTAATATTTTATTCGGAAAGATTAATACAGTATAAATTTAAGTGCTTATGGTGCATATTGCTGTAAACACCAAAAGAGGAAAGATACGTTTTTGCATCACAATCAGAAAAATGTCTTTTAAAACACGTTTTTGGGTAACCTATTTTTGTATGTAATGATGTATTAAATAGTTCTCTTAATAGAAAGGAAGAGGTGACGTAGATGGCTGCAAAAACTAAAAATGCTAAATTTGATCCAAAGCAGCAGAAAGCGAAAGTGGAAGAACAATTCCAAACGTTCCAAATCTTAAATGAAGAAGGCGAAGTAGTAAACGAAGCTGCAATGCCTGAGTTAAGTGATGACCAATTAAAAGAATTAATGCGCCGTATGGTATATACTCGCGTACTTGATCAACGTTCCATCAGCTTGAACAGACAAGGACGCCTAGGTTTCTATGCACCGACAGCAGGACAGGAAGCTTCCCAATTGGCTTCTCAATTTGCACTTGAAGCAGATGATTTCATTTTACCGGGATACCGTGATGTGCCACAGATGATCTGGCATGGCCTTCCTTTATATCAAGCATTCTTATTCTCTCGTGGTCACTTCCACGGCAACCAGATGCCAGAGGGTGTTAACTTACTGCCACCTCAAATCATCATTGGTGCTCAAATCATCCAAACTGCAGGTGTTGCACTTGGACTGAAGAAAAAAGGCAAAAAGACGGTAGCAATTACATACACAGGAGACGGTGGAGCTTCTCAAGGTGATTTCTACGAAGGTATTAACTTCGCAGGAGCTTACCAAGCGCCAGCAATCTTTGTTGTACAAAACAACCGTTTTGCGATTTCCACACCAGTTGAAAAGCAATCTGCAGCAGGCACAATCGCTCAGAAAGCAGTAGCAGCCGGTATTCCTGGTATCCAGGTAGACGGAATGGACGCTCTTGCAGTTTACGCGGCAACTCGTGATGCACGTGAGCGCGCAGTTAATGGTGAAGGTCCTACATTAATTGAGACATTAACGTACCGTTACGGTCCACATACAATGGCTGGTGATGACCCAACTCGTTACCGTACTTCTGAACTTGATGATGAGTGGGAAAAGAAAGATCCGTTAGTACGCTTCCGTAAATTCCTTGAGAACAAAGGAATCTGGAGCGAAGATGAAGAGAACAAAGTTATCGAAGAAGCGAAAGAAGATATTAAGGTTGCTATCAAGAAAGCAGATGACCAACCTAAACAAAAAGTTACAGACTTAATCTCTTTCATGTACGAAGAGCTTCCTAATAACCTTAAAGAGCAAAACGAAATCTACAAAGAGAAGGAGTCGAAGTAAGCCATGGCGCAAATGACAATGATTCAAGCGATCACTGATGCGTTACGCACAGAATTGAAAAATGACGAAAACGTCTTACTTTTCGGTGAAGACGTTGGTCAAAACGGTGGGGTTTTCCGTGCAACTGAAGGCCTTCAAGCTGAGTTCGGGGAAGACCGCGTGTTTGATACACCCCTTGCAGAATCAGGAATCGGTGGACTTGCTGTCGGCTTCGGTGTAACCGGCTTCCGTCCTGTAATGGAAATTCAATTCTTTGGTTTCGTTTACGAAGTAATGGACTCTGTTAGCGGACAACTTGCTCGTATGCGTTATCGTACTGGTGGACGTTGGTCTGCACCAGTTACGATCCGTTCTCCATTCGGTGGAGGAGTGCACACACCTGAACTTCATGCAGATAGCTTAGAAGGACTTATGGCACAACAACCAGGACTTAAAGTGGTAATTCCTGCAACTCCATATGATGCGAAAGGTCTTTTAATTTCTGCAATCCGTGATAACGATCCTGTTATTTTCTTGGAGCACATGAAATTATACCGTTCTTTCCGTCAAGAAGTACCAGAAGAAGAGTACACAATCGAACTCGGTAAAGCAGACGTTAAACGTGAAGGATCCGACATTACGATGGTTACTTACGGAGCAATGGTACATGAGTGCTTAAAAGCAGCTGACCAACTTGAAAAAGACGGAGTATCTGCTGAAGTGATTGACTTGCGTACGATCAGCCCATTGGATATTGAAACTATCATTGCATCTGTTGAAAAAACAGGCCGTGCGATTGTTGTTCAAGAAGCACAAAAACAAGCTGGTATCGGCGCAAATATCGTAGCTGAGATCAACGACCGTGCTATCCTGAGCCTAGAAGCTCCGGTATTGCGTGTTGCTGCTCCTGATACGGTATTCCCATTCTCTCAAGCAGAGAGCGTATGGTTGCCAAATCATAAAGATGTTCTTGAAACAGCTAAAAAAGTTCTGAACTTCTAATATATATCCAGTTCTTCAATAGAACTACCATACGGAAGTCCATTCTTCGCCTAGCCAAGAGTGGGCTCTCCATTTTATAAGCAAAAAGAAAATCAGGCTATCTATCATAGGAGGTTGAATACTGTGGCATTCGAATTTAAACTGCCAGATATCGGTGAAGGTATCCATGAAGGTGAAATCGTAAAGTGGTTCGTAAAACCAGGTGACGAGATCGAAGAAGATGACGTACTTTGTGAAGTACAAAACGATAAAGCAGTCGTAGAAATTCCATCTCCTGTAAAAGGGAAAGTTACGGAATTGAAAGTGGAAGAAGGAACCGTTTGTACAGTTGGACAAACAATCATCACACTAGACGCTCCAGGTTATGAAGACCTTAAATTTAAAGGCGACGACCACGGTGACGATGACAAAGCTGAAGAAAAAACAGAAGGACAAGTTCAAGCGACAGCTGAAGCTGGTCAAGATGTGAAAAAAGAAGAAGCTCCAAAAGAAGAGCCAAAAGCTGAAACAGGCGCAGGTGCTCAAGAGCAAGTAGAAGTAGATCCTAACAGACGCGTAATCGCGATGCCTTCTGTACGTAAATATGCTCGTGAAAAAGGCGTTGAAATCCGTCAAGTTGCTGGATCTGGAGACAATGGCCGTGTTCTTAAGAGCGATATCGATGCATTCTTAAGCGGAGGCAGTGCAAAAGCAGTGGAAACAACTGCTACTGAAGCAGCTCCAACAGCTAAAGAAGAAACAAAAGCAGAAGCAAAACAAGAAAAACAAGCAATTCCTGCTGGTCAATATCCAGAAACTCGTGAGAAAATGAGTGGTATGCGTCGTGCGATCGCAAAAGCAATGGTTAACTCCAAACACACTGCACCTCACGTAACATTGATGGATGAGATCGATGTAACAGAGCTTGTTGCACACCGTAAGAAATTCAAATCAGTTGCAGCAGACAAAGGTATTAAGTTAACATTCTTACCATACGTAGTTAAAGCACTTACATCTGCGTTACGTGAGTATCCAGTACTTAACACTTCTCTTGATGATGCAACAGATGAGATTGTTCACAAGCACTATTACAATATCGGAATCGCTGCTGATACAGAAAAAGGCTTACTGGTTCCTGTTGTGAAAGATGCAGACAGAAAGTCTATCTTCTCCATTTCCAACGAAATCAACGAGCTTGCTGGAAAAGCGCGTGACGGTAAATTGGCATCTGATGAAATGAAAGGTGCTTCTTGCACAATCACAAACATCGGTTCTGCTGGTGGACAATGGTTCACACCGGTTATTAACCATCCAGAGGTTGCGATTTTAGGTATCGGCCGTATCGCAGAAAAACCTGTAGTGAAAGACGGAGAAATTGTAGTGGCTCCCGTTCTTGCCTTATCACTAAGCTTTGACCATCGTATGATTGATGGCGCTACTGCTCAAAATGCGCTTAACCATATCAAGCGTCTATTGAACGATCCACAATTATTGTTAATGGAGGGTTAATAAATGGTAGTAGGAGATTTCGCAATTGATGTAGATACGCTTGTCATCGGTTCGGGCCCTGGCGGATATGTTGCTGCAATCCGCGCGGCTCAACTGGGACAAAAAGTAACAATCGTAGAAAAGAACACACTTGGTGGAGTATGTCTAAACGTTGGATGTATCCCTTCCAAGGCGTTAATTTCTGCAGGTCACCGCTTTGAAACAGCTAAGCATTCAGAAGACATGGGGATCACAGCTGAGAACGTTACAGTTGACTTCTCTAAAGTTCAAGAATGGAAAGCTGGAGTTGTAAAGAAATTAACTGGCGGAGTAGAAGGTCTACTTAAGGGGAACAAAGTAGATATCGTTTCAGGTGAAGCGTACTTCGTAGACGGTAACACAGTTCGTATCATGGACGAAAACTCTGCTCAAACATACAAGTTCAACAACTGTATCATTGCAACAGGTTCTCGCCCAATCGAAATCCCGACTTTCAAGTACTCCAAGCGTGTTCTTGATTCTACAGGCGCATTGGCACTTAAAGATATTCCAAAGAAATTGGTTGTGATCGGTGGAGGTTACATCGGTACGGAACTTGGTACTGCTTATGCCAACTTTGGAACAGAAGTTGTTATTGTGGAAGCTGCAGATGAGATCTTAGCTGGATTTGAAAAGCAAATGAGCTCACTTGTTAAGCGTAACCTGAAGAAAAAAGGAAATGTGGAAATTTTCACAAAAGCAATGGCTAAAGGTGTAGAAGAAACAGAAGATGGCGTAAAAGTAACAATCGAAGTTAAAGGCGAAGAGCAAACAATCGACGCTGATTACGTATTGGTTACTGTAGGTCGTCGTCCTAACACAGATGAGCTTGGCCTTGAGCAGGTTGGTGTTGAAATGACAGATCGCGGCGTTGTCAAAATCGACAAGCAGTGCCGCACTAGCGTTTCTAACATCTATGCAATTGGTGACATCGTGGAAGGACCTCCACTTGCTCACAAAGCTTCTTACGAAGGTAAGATTGCTGCAGAAGCAATTGCTGGAGAACCTGCTGAAATTGACTACTTAGGAATTCCTGCTGTAGTATTCTCTGAGCCTGAACTTGCATCTGTAGGATACACAGAAGCTCAAGCAAAAGAAGAAGGAATCGAAGTAATAGCTGCGAAATTCCCATTTGCTGCGAACGGCCGTGCATTGGCATTGAACGCAACAGACGGTTTCTTGAAGCTTGTAACTCGTAAAGAAGATGGATTAATTATCGGAGCTCAAATTGCCGGTTCTAGTGCATCTGATATGATCGCTGAACTAGGTCTTGCAATTGAAGCTGGTATGACAGCGGAAGATATCGCAATGACTATCCACGCGCATCCAACATTGGGAGAAATCACAATGGAAGCTGCAGAAGTGGCAATGGGAAGCCCAATCCATATCGTGAAGTAATATTACTAATTTAAGAGCCTCCACCGTCGTGGAGGCTCTTATTTATTTTTTTACAAATAAAAAAGGGATTTCTACCCGTTAGTAAGTAGAATTCCCTGCTTGATTTAATGCTTGTTCAATGGAAACGACAATATCTTTTTTAGGTTTCGAACCTTCTATTTGCGTTACTACTTCATTATCATGAACGACAATCAATGAAGGAGTTGCTTTAACATTGAACTGCTTATATAAAATTTTTTCATTTTCAGAATGTACAACTTTTAAATTTGCCACTTCATCTGGAAATGACCTTTTCAAATCAATGATCGCATCATAATATGTACTTTCATCCTGCAGATTAGATTCATCAGTAAAGAAGACGAGGGTGCGAGAATCATCAGGAAATTGAATGTGGGTTATTGATGGATTTTCTTGACAGGAAGATAAAATGAAAAAAGACAAAGTGAAAAAGATAACAGCGCCTCTAATCATGGCAATCCTCACTTTCTATTAACAACATTTATAATGAATAGTCATTTTTTATTCTGCTATTTGGTGCTATTCTACCATTAAAATTTATATAAACAGGCCTTGTCATCTAAATGTTACAAAATTGAAAAATAGATAGCTCCTTTCCGGCATATTAATTATTAAGGTTTTCAATAACGAAAAATCGGATACATAAATAGAAATATGCAGTAAGGAGCTGCTTTTATGAAAAATTATGTGGTATTTTTAATACAAAATATTTTTTGGGGTACATATAGTCTGATAGAATGGTTTTCAGTCAGAGATAAAATGCAGGCCAAAGTTATTTTGTTAGGTATATTTATCTATCTTTGCTACACCCTCGCCATGTCAATAATTCATAAAAAGAAGCACGCCGCAATGACAACTGCCATCAGCTTTATTTTCTACTTTAGTTTTCAGAGCCTATTTTACTACTTTGTATTTGGTGGATGATTTCCTAGATCTTATTATAAGTTTAATTATCTGGAAAAAGATTGCCTTCATATAGTAAAAGCTAGTATGATTAAAGTTGAAACTTACGTATGGAGGAAAGAATATGAAAAAATGGATACTATCGGCATCATTATTGCTCCTCCTTGTAGCATGCGGGCAAAATGGACAAGTTAAAAATGAAAATGAGCAAGATTCCTCTGCAACAGACAATCAGATAGAAGAAAATGATATTTCTGCGGAAGAGGAAGAAACGGAAGAAACGAGTGTTCCTGCTTCCAAACCAGAAGAGGAAGAAAATAATGAAGAAGTGAACACCTCTGAAGAAGCACAGAATGAAGAAGAAGCAGGTGAAGAGGAACAACCGCAGGAAACATTACCTCTAGAACCCCAATATGTTGTAAATCCCACTACTTCTGCTATAGAACCATTAGGGGATGCAAACTCCGAAGTTGTTCTATTAACAATAGATGACGCTCCTGATTGGTATGCATTAGAAATGGCAACAATTTTAAAAGAGCTAGAAGTAAAAGCTATTTTCTTTGTAAATGGTCACTTCCTTGAAACAGAAGAAGAGCGGCAAGTATTAAAAACCATTTATGATATGGGTTTTCCCATCGGAAACCATACAATGACGCACAAATCCTTGAGGCAGCTTTCAGAAGAAGAGCAGTATGAAGAAATCGTTAAGCTAAGCGATCGTGTGGAAGAAATCACAGGAGAACGTCCACGGTTCTTCCGTGCACCGTTCGGAACCAATACAGATTATGCGATTGAACTGGTTAAACAAGAAGGCATGATCCTCATGAATTGGACCTATGGCTATGATTGGGAAACAGAATACATGGACGCGGAGTCACTAGCAGACATTATGGTGAATACCGAATTCTTAAATAGCGGCGCCAATCTATTGATGCATGACCGAGAATGGACCAAAGATGCGTTAGCTGAAATAGTAAAAGGGCTTCAAGACAAAGGATACGAAATACTTGACCCAGACCTAATAGGGACTGAGGATGCGAGCGTAGAATCACAATAAATAAAGAAAGCCCGCTCATCCGTGAGCGGGCTTTTCTAGTTCAACGTTTATAGTAGTACATGATACTGCCTGTAAATAGTTTGAGTTCAGCCTCTAGCTTCTTTGCAAGGAATTTACACAACTCATTAGCCTTTCCTTTATCTCCGTGTGTGCTTTGATCATGCAAGGTAACTTGTATGTAGGAGAGAGGCTCAGCTTCTTCTGTTGTAGCAACCTGTGTTCCAACACCAATAAGAATCATTTTATACCGATCTTCGGTACCTTTTAAATAAAACCATGTGCCTTTACCTTCGGGTTTTTCTTTTAATTCGTAAGGAAAAGCTGCCTCGCTGTATTCCCATCCTAATTGCTTTCCAGTTTTGGATGTAATGTCTTTATAATAGTTTAATAATTCTTTTACATCTTCCACGGTAAGCGTTTTCTCTTTTGATTTGGGGACTAGATTAATATAAGCGCTACTGGCCATTGTTTTCACTCCTAAAATAACAGTTCCATTATTCCTATTCTAGCATTACAAGAAATCTGCTGACAATCACTAAGTGAAAATTCTTGCAAATCAAGCTATTTCTAAGTTATAATAATATTCTGAATAACCAAAAAATAAAAAGGAGGTACCTTATGAACTTATTTGACAAGCTTTATGACAACAATGAGAATGTTCCTGTTCGTTTTGTTGGCTTTACGACTAAAGATGTTAGATATGATTTTGGTATCGTGTACACGAATATGTTTTTTGGTAAGCCCCTTGTCATCTGTATGCAAACCGGCCGTTCCACCCTCCTCGACCCTAAAGACATTACCGACCTTAACCACCTTCAGCATGTATTCCGAATTGATTCACAAGAGCAAGCAGAAGATCTTGCAGAGTTTTTTACTGAGGCAATCCCAGCAAGTCCGTTTCAAGAACAATATGAATAAAAGTTGATTTCTTTCGAGGCCAATGTCCGATTTTAGGGCATTGGCCTAAATAATGCAAAATTAAATGTGTTATACAATTTAATCATTGACATAACACATTTGAGGATTTATGATATAAGTAATCAACATAAAGCGCTTTCAGTTAAAGGTAGCTTTGCAAAAAATTTCTTTTAGGAAAGAGGTTGAAGGGTATGGGTACAATCATTTGTCAAACTTGTAACAGTGCGGTAGATCACTTTGAAGATGAAAAAGTCACGACTTATTACGCAAAATGTGCAGATTGCCAGTGCTCTGAAAAAAGCGAAGATCTAGCCTAGAATCATAAATTAATAGAAAGAGCAGGTCCCGCATAATGAGGGACCTGCTCTTTGTTCATTTTATCGAATTGCTTTGTGTTCCTTAATGACTCTTAAGGTCTTCAATTCGTGATCTTCTGGACCTTGTACTGGAAGTCCTACTTCTAAAGTTCTTGTAATGTAGGATAAGTTTTCTTCTGTTATGATCTCACCAGGAGTGAAAATAGGAATACCTGGAGGATATACCATGATAAACTCGGCAATAATGCGGCCGGCGGATTTTTCGAATGGAACTACTTCCGTTTCGGAATAGAACGCATCACGCGGTGCGATAGCAAGCACTGGGATGTCGGGAAGAAGAACTTTTACTTTTTCACCGGAATCTCCAGCCTGATGCTTAAATTCATCAGATAATTCTTTAAGGGCTTCTAACAGGGTTCCTGTCTCCACTTCAGAGTCTCCAGGTGTGATAATGCAAAGAATATTATAAAGATCAGAAAGTTCCACTTCAATATTGTATTTTTTACGGAGCCATTTTTCTACATCATATCCAGTCAGATTGAGCTTCTTCACAGAAATAATCAGCTTCGTCGGGTCATAATCAAACGTTGCTTTTCTGCCTAAAATTTCAGGTCCGACACAATGCAAATTTTCAATTTGATTGATAGCATCCCTTGTTTGATTGGCAAGTTGAATCGTTTTTTCAATAAGCAAATGACCTTCCGTTGCAAGACGCTTTCTCGCAACATCCAAAGAAGCCAATAGCAAGTAGGAGGTGGATGTCGTGGTTAGCATACTTAAGATGCTTTGAATGCGATTTACATTCACCAAGCCCTCTCGAACATTTAAGATAGAACTTTGTGTCATGGAGCCTCCGAGCTTATGAACACTTGTAGCAGCCATGTCAGCGCCTGCTTGCATAGCGGATAAAGGAAGTTCCTCATGGAAATGTATATGAACACCGTGTGCTTCATCCACAAGTACGGGTACGTTGAATGAATGAGCAATTTCAACAATCTGACTTAGATCAGCTGAAAAACCAAAATAAGTCGGATTGATCACCAAAACGCCTTTTGCATCAGGGTGTTGTTGTAATGCTTTTTCCACGGAGTCGGTAGTGATGCCGTGCGAAATTCCTAAGTCTTTGTCCACTTCTGGATGAATGAAAATCGGTACTGCTCCCGAAAAAACGATGGCAGACATAACAGACTTATGAACATTTCTTGGCACAATTATTTTCTCACCGGGTCCGCAAACTGCCATCACCATCGTCATGATGGCTCCGCTTGTACCCTGAACGGAGAAAAATGTATGGTCCGCTCCAAAAGCTTTAGCTGCAAGGTCTTGAGCTTCCTTAATCATTCCTTTTGGCTGATGAAGATCATCAAGCGGTCCAATGTTGATTAAATCTATGGAAAGAGCATTTTCACCGATGAATTCGCGGAATTCAGGATCGATGCCAGCTCCTTTTTTATGTCCGGGTATATGGAATTGAACCGGGTTACCTTTAGCGTGATTTAATAGTCCAGTAAATAATGGCGTGTCGTTTTGAGAATATGTCAACTTACTTATGCACCTCTTTAATTTAGCTTGGTTTCGTTTATCTTAACGCATCTAATTACGCAGAACAAACATTCACATAAAACAAATGAAATTATAGCATTTATCCTCTTCATTGCATAGCAGGAATTTGTCACATTAAAAAGAAACATATAAAGAGAGATAGAAAGGGGAAGATAAACATGAATTGGGAGACTAGAATAACCAAACTTTTAGATATAAAATATCCCATTATACAAGGAGGACTTGCTTATTTGGCATACGCGGACCTGGCTGCGGCCGTTTCTAATGCAGGGGGTCTGGGGCAAATAACGGCAATGAGCTTGGAAAGTCCGGAATTATTGAGAGAAGAAATCAGGAAAGTAAGAAAGATGACAGATAAACCATTTGGTGTGAATTACGCTATTGGTCAGCATGGAAGACCTTTTGAGCATATGTTGGATGTTGCTTTAGAAGAAGATGTGCCAGTTATCTCCATGACGGGAGGAAACCCTGCTCCAATCTTTAAACGACTGGAAGGATCTTCGTGTAAAAAATTAGTTCTAGTTGCAGCTCGGAGGCAAGCAGAAAAAGCGGAAGAACTTGGAGCTGATGCCGTGATGGTTGTTGGACAGGAAGGGGGAGGGCATCTTGGCAAGAATGACTTGGGTACAATGGTATTGGTCCCAAAAGTGGTAGACGCCTTAAACATCCCTGTCATCGCTTCTGGAGGCATTGGTGATGGTCGGGGGTTGATGGCTGCCCTGGCACTTGGTGCAGAGGGAATTGAAATGGGGACAAGGTTTATTGCTACAAAGGAGTGCTTGCATGCGCATCCTATTTACAAAGAAAGCTTAATTGATGGAACGGAAAATGATACGGTGGTCATCAAAAGAAGCCTTGGTGCACCTGCAAGGGCCATTCAGAACACTTGGACAGACCAAATATTGAAACTTGAACAGGAAGCAGCAGGATATGAGGGATTAAAGGAATTTATCAGCGGCACTGCAAACAAACGATATATTTATGACGGTAGCACGGACTCAGGGTATGCTTGGGCGGGTCAGGTGATGGGATTGATAGAAGACGTGCCAAGTGTGGAACAGCTTCTGTCGAGAATGGTGAAGGAAGCGGAAAATATTAGAGAGAAATGGACAAACTAGGGAAGGAAAATGCTATACTTTACTTTTCTACTATACATACATTGAGGTGAAAGTATGGATTTCTCTTATCCTATTTCTTATGATTGGTCTACAGATGAAATTGTAGATGTTATTGCGCTATATGAAGCAGTTGAGCTTACATACAGCAAAGGCGTGGAGCGTGATCAGCTTTTATCTATATACCGCCGTTTCAAAGAGATCGTTCCAGGCAAGGCAGAAGAACGAAATCTTGCAAATGAATATGAGGAACTCAGTGGGTTCTCTATTTACCGTACAATAAAAAAGGCGAAAGACACGAACCCTGGCGAACAGGTAAAGATGTCGAAGTGATAGGAAAATGAAAATCTCAGAACCTTGATGGTTCTGAGATTTTTTAGTGAATTCAATCTAAATTAAGCTTCCACTGTCTGTTTTGTCAGATTATAAAGCCCTCGTACTGTTTGTATTGCTTCTTCAATGCGCGCAACGGTTTCATCCCCAGATAGCTTGACTGCCTCTTCTTTAGGTATTTGTATGCCGCATAGTATTTCAGCTTTTTTTACATGAATCAGGCGCTCAAAAAGGTCTTTATGGGCCTCCTCTGTCAAATTTGATTGCCGGATAACTTCAGGCTTGGTGTGATCCTTGGACCAGACAAAGTCAGAAGGAATTTGCTCCCGGATAGTGGATAAATTTTTCAGCAATACTTCACCAAAGGATGCTTTCATTGGTGCTTCATAAATTACAGCAAACCAGACAAATACATGTGTTTCCCATAATCCTATCTGAAAATGGGGTAACATCTTATATCCGCGGGCATTGTTTGCAAAGGCAACCCAGGAGTCTTTTGGGGGATTCTTTGTTCTTCTGGCATGCTTGGCAACATGATAATGCATTTCATCCCCGGTCATGGCCGTTAAAGAAGGGGAGAAATATTGGCCAAGCTGTTCAAACTTAGGCTGTATTTGAGCTTTTAAAGCTTCCATTCTTTCTTCAAGTCCATCTATGGTAAATACTTCAAAATCTTTTTTCTTAAATCCGTTAAAATTTTTGTTTGTCATGAAGTCGCCCCGTTTCTAAACATCGCTTTTATATTCCTCATTTTAGCATAGCCATTTTCCCCTGCCAAAAGATTAGATTTAGCAGCATTTAGATTCTTTTTAGGTAACTGCACATTTTAGTTACCATCTTTCATTCCCTTCATATGATATAGCAACCATTAGAATATTGAATCCTTTGGAACCGAAAAACTTTATTGAAGGAGGGAATGAACATGAAACAAGTAGCGACACCTTGGAAGAAGAAAAAAGAGGAAAATCAACGTGCGGTATTGCGGATGGAAATTGACTATGAATTGGCAGTTTTATTTGAAGCAATACAAGAGAGTGATAAGGAAAAAATGAAGAAAACCAAATCCAAATTAGAGCAGCTTAGAAAAGAAATGTTAAGTCTAGAGGTTTAGTGGCATCAGCTACTTAGGCGAACCTGTATGAGGTTCGTTTTTCTGTGTGGCCTATTACTTGATTTTACCTTTTCGTTTCAGTAAGCTAAGCTAAAACATACATAAGTTTACATGTTAGGGCAGTTGAAATGAATTTGGTAACGGAAGGGCAGGAGAGAATACATGAATTGGACGGAAATTGATGAGAATGCAAAAAAATGGACGAGAGAAGCGGGAGAACGAATTCGAACTTCTTTCAGCAAGGAACTGATGATACATACGAAATCCTCTCCTGATGATCTGGTGACTAATATTGACCGGGAAACAGAGCAGTTCTTTATAGAACAAATTAGAAAGACTTATCCAGAACACCAAATCTTGGGTGAAGAAGGGTTTGGAGATAAACTGGACAAACTTGATGGAACGGTTTGGATCATTGATCCTATTGATGGAACGATGAATTTTGTCCATCAGCAGCGTAATTTTGCCATATCCGTTGCCGTATATGAAGATGGTGTCGGAAAAATCGGATTAATTTATGATGTGGTTCATGATGAGCTTTACCATGCAAAAGCAGGGGAAGGAGCTTATTTGAACGAAACACAGCTTCCCCCATTGGAAGAGGTTGCAGTAGAGAAGGCTGTTATCGGCTTGAACGCTACATGGATTACGGACAATAAACGAATTGACCCGACCATTCTAGCTCCGCTTGTGAAGAAAGTAAGAGGTACAAGATCTTATGGGTCTGCAGCTCTTGAAATGGCGTATGTAGCAACAGGAAGAATTGATGCATATATTACTTTGAGACTTTCCCCTTGGGATTTTGCAGCGGGACTAATACTTGTAAACGAGCTCGGTGGTAAAGTTACCACACTTCTTGGTGAACCTCTTAACATGCTTGGACAAAACAGTGTCTTTGTATGTAAACCAGGTTTACATGAAGTGATTAGCAAGGATTACTTGTATAAATTAAAGAAATAAATGAAAGCCACGGAAAAATTTAAGGCCGTGGCTTTTCATTTTTTTAAGTTATAGTACGAACATATTGATTTTTTTATAATTGGCCATTTTCGCGCATTTTTCTTTTTGTTTTAAAACCAAATACCATGACAACACCAAATAATACAAACGCCCCAACGATTCCAAGCGTGTTTCTTTCTCCGATTGCGATGCCGACCATGCCTAAAGAAACCGCTGCCAAAACAGCATAAAGCATGAAAATCCACTTAATATCCTTCATAAAATCAACTCCTTTGGATAACGCTAATAACATATAACATATATTTTACATAAGTCTCTTTCTCTTTTCTACCATGTTTGTGGTATAATACTAAAGTTATTAAGTTGTAAAATTAGGGAGATGAAATAGTGAACATCCGCAATGATATTAGAAACATCGCAATTATCGCTCACGTAGACCATGGTAAAACAACCTTAGTGGACAAATTGCTACATCAAGCTGGGACGTTTAGAACGAACGAGCAGGTAGCAGAACGTGCCATGGACTCTAATGATTTAGAAAGAGAACGTGGGATTACTATATTAGCTAAAAATACGGCAATTAACTATAAAGATACGCGCATTAACATCATGGACACACCTGGACATGCCGACTTTGGTGGAGAAGTGGAACGTATTATGAAGATGGTTGATGGAGTACTTTTAGTAGTAGATGCTTATGAAGGCTGTATGCCTCAGACTCGCTTTGTATTGAAAAAAGCGTTAGAGCAGAACCTGACACCAATCGTAGTTGTGAACAAAATTGACCGTGACTTTGCTCGTCCTACTGAAGTCGTGGACGAAGTAATCGATCTATTCATCGAGTTGGGTGCTAATGAAGAACAATTGGAATTCCCAGTTGTATATGCATCTGCAATCAATGGAACTGCAAGTACAAATCCAGAAAAGCAAGACGAAAACATGGAAGCAATCTACGAGTCCATCGTAGAACATATTCCAGCTCCTGTTGATAACAGTGCTGAGCCGCTTCAATTCCAAGTAGCGCTTCTTGACTACAATGACTATGTGGGACGTATCGGGGTAGGTCGTATCTTCCGTGGAACCATGAAAGTCGGTCAACAAGTTGCACTAATGAAGCTTGACGGTTCTGTGAAACAATTCCGTGTAAGCAAGCTGTTCGGTTTCATCGGCCTTAAACGTGTGGAAATTGAAGAAGCAAAAGCTGGGGACCTTGTGGCTGTTTCCGGAATGGAAGACATCAACGTAGGGGAAACAGTTTGTCCGGTTGATCAGCAGGATGCACTTCCTGTTCTACGTATCGATGAGCCGACACTTCAAATGACTTTCTTAGTAAACAACAGTCCGTTTGCAGGTAAAGAAGGTAAATTTGTTACTTCCCGTAAAATTGAAGAGCGTTTGAATGCACAGTTGGAGACTGATGTAAGCTTGCGTGTAGACCCAACTGATTCCCCGGATGCATGGGTAGTTTCTGGACGTGGAGAGCTTCATTTATCCATTCTTATTGAGAACATGCGCCGTGAAGGCTTTGAGCTTCAAGTATCAAAACCTGAAGTAATCATCAGAAATATTGATGGTGTTAAATCTGAGCCGGTTGAGCGCGTGCAAATTGACGTACCTGAAGATTACACTGGTGCAATCATGGAATCCATTGGAGCCCGTAAAGGTGAAATGGTAGACATGATCAACAATGGTAATGGTCAAGTTCGTTTGATTTTCATGGTACCTTCCCGTGGATTGATCGGTTATACAACGGAATTCCTTTCCCTTACTCGTGGTTATGGAATCATCAACCATACATTCGACAGCTATCAGCCAATGGCAGCAGGTCAAGTAGGCGGACGTCGCCAAGGTGTTCTTGTTTCTATGGAAACAGGGAAAGCATCTACTTATGGAATCATGGGGATTGAAGACCGCGGCGTTATCTTCGTTGAGCCTGGAACAGAGGTTTATGAAGGAATGATCGTTGGAGAGCATAACCGTGAAAATGACCTTGTTGTTAACGTTTGTAAGATGAAGCAGGCTACTAACGTGCGTTCTGCGACAAAAGATCAAACGGTAAGCATGAAAAAACCTCGTCTTATGACATTAGAGGAGTCTTTAGAATACCTAAACGATGATGAGTATTGTGAAATTACTCCACAATCCATCCGTTTACGTAAAAAGCTTCTTGATAAAAACGAACGTGAAAGAGCAGCGAAAAAGAAAAAGTACGCTGAAGCATAAAATTGAGAAGCTGGGATGCCGGGGTGCTTGGAAAAGTACCCATGTCATCCCTTTTTCTAAATAACTATAATTAATACTGTTAGAAATGGGGAATGGGCAATGGATGTAACCCAAAGACTATCCTTCTTTGCTAGTCTATACCGAGTCGATGAAAACCCGGATTTAGGCATGTGGTTGTTGTATTTTACTATTTTAGGATTGTCCATATTAGTGTACAAGCTTGGATTCGCCTTAAAGCTACCTATATTAAAGTCAGTAGTCATCTATTTATTCCTTGCTTTTGGAAGTACGGTCCTTACTTTTCTAGGAATCTTTCTTCCTGTTGGAGAAGGATTGGTCGTGGCTGCATTAATATTGATTATCTACAAGATTCGGCTTCACCGTTCCAAGCAAGCGGAAAGCAGTGAATCTTAATGGGGGCATTGTAAATGAGGTCTTTACAAGACACACTTTATAATTGGCTGACGATTAAAGTGGTGGCAGAGGCAAGGCCGGATGATAAATCTGCTCAAGATACAATGGTACTATTTGAAGGGATTCTCGTTGAAGATCATAAACTCACGAACATCCTCATCTCTAAAGAGGAGCCGATGTATTACGTTGAATATGATAAAGACGGAGAACGCCACAAGACCAGGTTTCCAATTGAACTGATCGATGTGATGCTTGAACAAATTCAAAACGAACCTGATAAGTACCATAATTACGAATAGAATAGAAAAAGGATAGCTCCTTCCCGAGTGATACTCACTTGCGAGGGATCTATCCTTTTTGCTTTGTTTTATAAAATATAGGAAGAAAGATGGAAAATGCCATGTGCCCGATGGACCATAGAAGGAGTGCAAATCCATCTGATGGTGCAGGGGTCTCTTTTACAGCAAGGATTGTTAATGGAAAATATAGTAGAACGGTAGGGGACGTGATACCTATGGCGATTAAATACTGCCTTCTTTTATCATAAAAATGAAAGTATTCCACTATAAAAGCAAATAGTATTCCGATAAAAACAGCAACAATCAGGTGAAGGGAGAACTCTGTCAGTTCCGAAAGATTTGCATCTTTGAAACCTGGAATAAAATCGACATTTAGCAAAAGAACATATATCTTCTTTCCTGAAAGGACTTCTAGGGCTTTAATAAACGCACCCATAAGGATTCCGCTTACTACACCTGTAAATGCACCTCTAAGTAACAAGGTCTACCACTCATCCTGATTTTGCTTTTGCTCGTAAAGTTTGAAATTACCCGTGGCTTTTCTCTCATTGGTTCTTTTTTCGATTCTTTCACTGCATTCGTCGCACATATATGTATGAATTGGTCTGTTGCGAAGTCTTTTAGCAACTAACGTTTCGTCATTGATGCTCTCAATTTTATCACAAATTACACACTTGACTCTCATGGTCCACCTCTTTATTCAATCTTACTCAATAGTATAGCATAAAGGGTGAAAATTAAGAATTAATTGGTAAGAAGAGTGTGCTTATGAGTAAATCGGTTCACTTGCTGTTTCTTTCTATGGTAATGCTGTTATGTTAAAATAAATAAAAAAATTGTGGGGGAATGGACGATGCCCAACCTTGTAGAAAATGTTCTTGTAGAACCATTGAAAGCAGCTTTGCAAAAAGAAACCCTGGTGACAATCAGTACTGTTGATCATGAAACAGGCGGACCGAATGTCAGTGCCATCTCCTGGCTATATGCTCCAGATGAAAAATCCATATTACTTGCTGTAAATGCGGAATCACGCATCGTTAAAAATGTGTTACATAAAAGCGAGCTAGTGGTGAATCTGATGGCCAATGATTCCGTTTATTCCATTCACACCAAAGCAACTGTCAAAGTGGAGAGAATGGAAGATGTCCCATTGAAACTGGCATTATTGCATCTTGATGTTAAAGAAGTGCGTGATGTCATGTTTTATGGAGCGAAAATAAGTGTCGAGCCAAGGTTTGAGAAGACCTATGATGTGGAAGCTGCTAAGAAATTAGATCATCAGGTTATGACAGCGATACGTAGATTTAGGTAAGAGCGGGTGATTGTGGGAACCAGGTGGAAGCCTGGTTTTTTTAATTGGCGTCGATGCAGTTGGGGTGGCGAATATTGTTGAGAGATGTCGATTTCTTGATATAATCTGTTTTTTCTTGATATATCCCAAAATTTATTGATTTATGTCCAGAATTATTGATATATTAAGAAATTTATTGATATATTGATTATTTTCTTGATATCCAAACCTATCCAGTACCTGTACTACATAAAAAACTGCCCTGAAGTAGAGTTTAATCCACTTCGGGGCATCAAACAACGAAATTAATTAAAAATCCTTAGTCCTGCTTAACTTCCTTGTATCTGTCTTCGTCTTTAAGGTTATTGGACTGCTTCTGTTGTTTTTGTTCGAGCTCTTTTTGTTGATTCTCGGGAAGTTTGGAGTTATTTTGCTCCGTAGGATTTGGTGCAGTCGGTTCTTTCAGGTCAATCGGAATCTCTGGCATCACCCTTCCAACAATCTCTGCCAGTTCTTCCATCACACCTGTAATTGGTCTGCCGTTTTGAATGTCTCGTCCCATTTCCTGCAAGCGAACAAACGAGTCCGCATCTGCAAGGATGATAGCTGTAGCACCATAAGGGTCGTTCTTTAAACTCTCGGCAACTGAATATTTAATGGTGCTGACTCTTTCCCTGTCCAAATCGGAGTTTACGTCGATGCCTACCACCGCATAAGGACCAAGCACAACAGCTGTCGCATCATTTACATTTGGTACCCTTGTAGCCAGTTCCACCAGATGAGCGGATACCTCCTGGCCTGTTTTTCTATCCACCTGCACATCTGCAGAATCTTTAACATGAATAATTCGGGAGTTTTCATCTTCACTGGAAATATTTCTTGGTTGATTGTTCATACAACCTGTCAGGGACAATGTAACGATTGCGGTCACTAATAAATATCTTTTCAACTATTTCACTCCTTTTTTAGGATGATCCCATTTTCATCTGACTTGATTTTATTGTTTATTTGTTCTTCTATCTTTATTCATTCCGACATATATTTTAACAACGGTCCGTCCCTCTTTTATGGTCAAGTAGTAACACACTAATTGTATCGGGACCATATAATGAAAGGGAGGATGCCTTGATTCACTCCAGAAAGACAATAGAAGGGCTGAGAGTAGGAGGCGGCAAGTTGGGTAAAATTTATGTTTTGGATACAAACGTATTGTTACAGGATCCATATGCAATTTATTCTTTTGCGGATAATGAGGTAGTAATTCCAGCAGTGGTTCTAGAAGAAGTGGATTCGAAAAAGAGATATATGGATGAAATAGGAAGAAACGCCAGACAAGTCTCAAAAATAATTGATTCTCTTAGAGCAACAGGGAAGCTTCATGAAAAAATCCCTTTACACAACGGTGGAGCGCTTCGAATTGAATTAAACCACCGAAGCTTTCATCAGCTGCAGGAAATTTTTGTGGAGAAGACAAATGATAATAGGATTCTTGCTGTCGCGAAAAATCTTTCATTGGAAGAGCAGACAAAAGAAGATGGACGTATCGTTATATTGGTGAGTAAGGATGCCTTGGTACGCGTGAAGGCAGATGCAATCGGATTGATTTCCGAGGACTTTTTAAATGATCGGGTAGTGGAAGTGGATCATATTTATAAAGGTTTTCTTGAGATTTATGTTCCGACAGATACCCTTAACGCTTTTTATGTTAAAGGGGAAATCAGCGCCGCGGAATTAGCCAATCACCCGTTTTATGCCAATCAATTTGTCATTATGAAGGATGCATTGGGAGGTTCGGCTTCGGCAGTGGGCATTATTGACTCCACCGGAAAAAAAGTTAAAAAACTGGTTTTTGATCAAGACCATATCTGGGGAATTCGACCTCGAAATGTGCAACAAACGATGGCGTTTGAAATGCTGTTGCGGTCAGATATTCCACTTGTTACACTGACGGGTAAGGCAGGAACGGGAAAAACACTCTTGGCACTTGCTGCAGGACTCATGCAGACAGAGGACTTGAACCGTTATAAAAAACTGCTAGTGGCACGTCCTATTGTACCTGTGGGCAAAGATATCGGTTTTCTTCCTGGGGAAAAAGAGGAGAAACTGCGACCGTGGATGCAGCCGATCTATGATAACTTGGAATATTTATTCAATACTAAAAAACCGGGAGAGCTTGATGCAATACTCGCTGGCATGGGGTCCATTGAAGTGGAAGCATTAACTTATATAAGGGGCAGAAGCATTCCGGAACAATTTATTATTATTGATGAAGCGCAGAACCTTACGAAGCATGAGGTGAAAACCATTTTGACGAGGGTAGGGGAGCGGAGTAAAATTGTTCTGATGGGTGATCCGGAGCAAATTGACCATCCTTACTTGGATGAGTATAACAATGGGTTGACTTATGTGGTGGAACGTTTTAAAGACCAGAAGCTTGCGGGGCATGTGAAGCTTGTTAAAGGCGAACGCTCCATGCTTGCAAAGTTGGCCGCTGACCTTTTATAAATAAAAGTGCCGCCGTAACTTTGTGACGGCGGCACTTTTGGGAAGCCCAATGTTATTTGACAATGATTTTATGTACACCTGTAAGAGGTTCTGAATGATTGGAGCCATCCTCAAAATAAATGTGGACAGGTCCATTTTCTTTTAAAGGCTTGCCGCTTTTGGAAAAAGCAAGGATGATCTCCTGTGCAGTTGGGATGTCCACTTCCAATTCAGACTCCGCCCCTACAAAAACGACTTTGGAAGAATCAGGTTGTGGCTCTGCATTGTGCAAAAATGGACCAAACTTTATTCCGAATGTACCATTCAGGAGTTTTTCCTTTTCAAATCTACGTTCTGATTTCAAGGTTGGAGGGTGAATCGCACCTTCTCTGATTTCTCGTTCCCAATGTTTCGAAACTGCTTTTGTATATTCTTCAAGCTCATCTTTTTTCTCACGTTTTTCTTCCGTGAAATATGTATCCAAATCAATTCTGCGATCGTCGAAAATCCAGACACCCGGATCAAGCGTAATCGAGAAATTTACCTTGCCTTCTATTCTGATGATATTTTCCATGTTGTACCCCCCAATTGTAATCCTTTTCATTATTATATAACTTGAATGTTTTTTTGTCATGTTATCGGGGAATCTAATGGTAGATTATCATGTCGGATAAAAAGGGTGAAGCGTAAATTGGCATGCAAGAGTAAGGAAGATCTACGGTCATTAGTGGAGGAAGCGAAGAAAGTAGCATTTGAAGGGAAAGTGGCTAACTACATACCTGCTTTACAAAAAGAAAACCCAGATCATTTATCATGTGCCATTGTCTACCCAGATGGAAACTGTGTGTCGGCAGGTGACATCGATAAACGATTTACGTTACAAAGCATATCCAAAATTATTACCCTTGCACTTGTCTTGATGGATTATGGACCAGAACATGTTTTTCATAGAGTAGGGATGGAGCCCACCGGTGACCCGTTCAATTCTATTATTAAATTGGAAACCTCCTCAAAAGCCAAACCATTAAACCCGATGATTAATGCGGGTGCACTTGCTGTGACGTCCATGATGAAAGGCAGTAATGCACAAGACAAAGTGGATTATATATTGGAATTTGTCCGCAAACTTACGAATGAACCGGATATTGATTTTTGCGAAGAAGTAGCCATCTCAGAATTCACTACTTCTTTTTTAAACAGGTCTCTTTGTTTTTATATGAAGGGTGACGGCGTAATTCATGGCAATGTAGAAGAAATCATGGAAGTATATACGAAACACTGTGCCATTAGACTGAATTGCCTCCAGCTGGCAAGGATGGGTGCTGTATTTGCAATGGATGGGCTTAATCCGTTAACGAATGAACGTGTGATGCCAAAGGAGGTAGCACGGATCTGTAAAACCTTTATGGTTACTTGTGGGATGTATAATGCTTCTGGAGAATTTGCCATTAAAATTGGTATTCCGGCTAAAAGTGGTGTATCAGGTGGAATTATGGGGTCTGTCCCCGGACGGATGGGGATTGGAATTTTTGGACCTCCCTTAAATGAAGTGGGGAACAGCCACACAGGGCTAAAATTATTACAATTACTACAGGATAAATATGATTTAAGCATGTTTTAATATTCAGTTATAGTAAATGCGCGAATCCTCCTTGCAATTTTTTAAAAATAACGATAAAATTTATAGATAAGATAGGTAATTGTACGTGAACGGAGGGATCGATATTGGCATCAGATATCGTGGTCGATCATCGTGATAAAGCTATTACGCTTTTAAAAGCTGATTCAGATAAAATTTTAAAGCTGATTCAAGTCCAAATGGACAATTTAACCATGCCCCAATGTCCATTGTATGAAGAAGTGTTGGACACGCAGATGTTCGGACTTTCTCGTGAAATGGATTTTGCGGTTCGATTAGGCTTGATATCCGAAAAAGAGGGGAAAGACATCCTTTCTAAATTGGAAAAAGAACTATCCGCACTTTATGAAGCATGGGAAAGAAATTAATACTAAATAACGCTCAATCAGATGATAGTTGCTGATTGAGCGTTTTTATTAAAGTTCTTTTAGTTTTGGGCTCAAAATCAACATTAATCTCATTTTTTCTACATAATTAGTAAGGATTGTATCGAAAAAGAGGAAAGTTATCGAAAAATAATGTATAATTGCTTTTATAATTGATAAAATATTCTAAACTTTTCCATGTGATATGTGAGAAGTAGCTACTAGGGGGAGACAATATGACGAGAAAAATAAATAAGGTTCTAGTTGCGAACCGCGGCGAGATTGCAATTCGTGTTTTTCGAGCTTGTACAGAACTAAATATTCGCACAGTTGCTATTTACTCAAATGAGGATATAGGCTCATTCCATCGCTATAAAGCGGATGAAGCATATCTAGTAGGGGAAGGTAAGAAGCCAATCGATGCATACCTTGATATCGATGGCATCATCGAAATAGCAAAGGCAAATGACGTTGATGCGATTCATCCTGGTTATGGTTTTCTATCGGAGAACATACACTTTGCCCGAAAATGTGAAGAAGAAGGCATTATTTTTATTGGGCCTACTTCCAAGCATTTGGATATGTTCGGGGACAAGGTAAAAGCAAGAATGCAAGCCCAGATTGCCAATATACCTGTCATTCCGGGTACAGACGGTCCTGTTCACTCATTAGATGAAGTAATGGACTTTGCTGCAACATACGGCTACCCATTGATGATTAAGGCTGCACTAGGGGGCGGCGGTCGTGGAATGCGAATAGTCCGCAGTAAATCTGAACTGCGTGAGTCATTTGACCGCGCAAAGTCAGAGGCAAAGGCAGCATTCGGCAATGATGATGTGTATGTGGAAAAGTTGATAGAAAATCCAAAACATATCGAAGTGCAGATACTTGGTGACCAACACGGAGAAATCATCCACTTGTTTGAGCGGGATTGTTCGATTCAGAGACGTCATCAGAAAGTCGTTGAAATTGCACCAAGTGTTTCCCTTTCAGATGACCTGCGTCAACGAATTTGCGACGCTGCAGTAGAGCTAATGGTAAATGTGGATTACATTAACGCAGGTACTGTGGAGTTCTTGGTTGCAGGAGACGAATTCTATTTTATAGAAGTTAACCCTCGTGTACAGGTAGAGCATACCATTACAGAGATGGTAACAGGTGTGGACATCGTTCAGTCACAAATCATGATTGCGGAAGGACATGCCTTACATAGTAGCAAGCTTGGTATTCCGAAACAAGAAGACATCCGTGTTCATGGATTTGCGATTCAGTCGCGAGTCACAACCGAAGATCCATTAAACGGATTCATGCCGGATACAGGCAAGATCATGGCGTACCGTTCAGGTGGAGGATTCGGTGTGCGTCTAGATGCTGGGAATGGGTATCAAGGAGCAGTTATCACCCCGTATTATGATTCGTTGCTTGTCAAACTCTCTACATGGGCGTTAACATTCGAACAGGCAGCTTCCAAAATGGAGCGGAATCTGAAAGAATTCCGTATTCGAGGAATTAAAACGAATATCCCGTTTCTAGAAAATGTAGTGAAGCATCCGAATTTCATGAATGGGGAATATGATACTTCCTTTATTGATACAACACCTGAATTATTCGTCTTTCCAAAACGAAAAGACCGTGGTACAAAAATGCTTACCTATATTGGTAATGTAACGGTAAATGGATTCCCAGGTGTAGAAAAAAGGAAGAAACCTATCTTTACGAATCCTAGAATGCCGGAAGTCAGTCATATTGAGAAAGTGCCAAGCGGAACCAAGCAAATTTTGGATGAGCGAGGAGCGGACGGATTGGTAAAATGGGTAACAGATCAAAAGGATGTCTTGTTGACAGATACAACCTTTCGAGATGCCCATCAGTCCTTATTGGCAACACGACTTCGTACAAATGATTTGAAACAGATTGCAGAACCTACAGCGAAATTATTGCCAAATCTATTTTCCATGGAGATGTGGGGAGGAGCAACATTCGATGTTGCATATAGATTCTTAAGTGAAAACCCTTGGGACCGTCTGCTCACACTGCGAGAAAAGGCACCGAATGTTCTTTTCCAAATGTTGCTTAGAGCTTCCAATGCAGTAGGTTATAAGAACTATCCTGACAATCTGATCAAGGAATTTGTCGAGAAATCTGCTTATGCAGGCATTGATGTTTTCCGGATTTTTGACAGCTTGAACTGGGTTAAAGGAATGACCTTGGCGATTGATGCAGTTCGCGACACTGGAAAATTGGCAGAGGCGGCAATCTGTTATACAGGAGATATCAATGATCCAAGCCGAACAAAATACGATCTTCAATACTATTGTGATATGGCTAAAGAATTGGAAAGAAGCGGTGCTCACATCCTTGCAATCAAGGACATGGCAGGACTGTTAAAGCCGCAATCAGCTTATCGCTTAATTTCCACTTTAAAAGAAACGGTGGATATTCCAATTCACCTTCATACACATGATACTAGTGGAAACGGCATCTACATGTATGCAAAAGCAATTGAGGCAGGCGTTGATATTGTGGACGTTGCCATCAGCTCCATGGCGGGACTGACTTCTCAACCTAGTGCGAATTCTTTATACTATGCCCTAGAGGAAACGGACCGCAAACCAGATGTATCTGTTCAAGCGCTCGAACAGCTTTCTCATTACTGGGAAGATGTCCGAAAATACTACAGTGATTTTGAAAGTGGAATGAACAGTCCTCACTCCGAGGTATACATGCACGAAATGCCTGGAGGTCAATATAGTAACCTTCAGCAGCAAGCAAAAGCTGTAGGGCTTGGAGCTCGCTGGGAAGAAGTGAAACAAATGTATCGTCGTGTGAACGACATGTTTGGAGACATTGTCAAAGTGACACCTTCATCTAAGGTAGTCGGCGATATGGCCTTGTTTATGGTTCAAAACAACCTATCGGAGCAAGATGTATTGGAAAAAGGAGAAGCAATCGACTTTCCGGATTCTGTTATTGAATTGTTTGAAGGGTATTTGGGACAACCGCATGGTGGATTCCCTGAAGAACTTCAACGAGTCATCTTGAAAGGGAAATCACCTATTACGGTTCGTCCAGGCGAGTTATTAGATGATGTTGACTTCGAGGAAATTCGTAAAAACCTGTTTGAAACATTGAACCGCCAAGTGACAAGCCACGAGATGATTGCTTACGCTTTGTATCCAAAAGTGTTCTTAGATTATCAAAAGAAATATGAACAGTATGGGAATGTATCTGTTCTAGATACACCGACATTCTTCTTCGGTATGAGACTTGGGGAAGAGATCCAAGTGGAAATCGAGCAAGGAAAAACATTGATGGTGAAACTCGTTTCCATCGGGGAACCGCAAAAGGATGGTACGAGAGTGGTATACTTTGAATTGAACGGGCAACCACGTGAAGTGAACATCAAAGATGAAAATGTTAAATCTGATGTGGTAACAAAACCTAAGATGGATGGAACGAATCCTACGCATATCGGCGCTACCATGCCTGGGACGGTTATTAAGGTATTGGTGGAAAAAGGGGAGAAAGTCTCCAAAGGGGATCATCTGATGATCACAGAAGCAATGAAAATGGAAACAACCGTACAAGCTCCATTCGGCGGTACAGTTAAAGAAATACACGTATTAGCTGGAGAAGGGATTGCAACCGGGGACTTGTTGATTGAAGTGGATAAAGTTTAATTGAAATTACTTACAATAGAACCTGAGAATGGTGTGCCATCATTCTTGGGTTCTATTTATTTTATCTATATTAATAAGGACCACAACCCATCCAAATTTCCCTTCTCAAATATCTGTTACTATAATGGTGGGTGAGGTGACTAACATATGACTTTAACAATAGTGTGGTTTCGCAGAGATTTCCGTTTGCAAGATAACACTGCCTTATACCACGCGGTAAAGGAAGCACAACATAGAAAAGAGCCTTTACTGTTCATGTACCATTTAGATTCGGCATTTACGAACAAGGATACACCTAATCATCGTTTCTTCTTTGCTGCGTTGGATCAGTTTATCAAACGGTGTGAAAAGATAGGGATATTTATTCATGTAGTGGAGGGGACCTGGCAAGAAGCGTTTTCTCAAATTTTAGACCGCTTTCCTGAAGTGTCGGCGATATACTATAACAAGGATGAAGTGGGAACAGGTCAGAAACGAGATGAGGAAGTGGACAAGCATTTCTACAAGAATGGAATCCGGGTTTCTTCCTATATGGATTACACCATCCATGGTGCCAATGATGTGAAAAAAGAGGACGGTTCGATTTACAAAGTATTCACACCCTATTATAAAAAATGGATGACTCAGCCTAAAGTAGATCCATTTATTTTAAAAGATGAAGACCTGTCTCTTGAAAGTATTAAAGATGACACATTGTATTCTAAAGGTCAATCCATTTTATCAAACGTAAATAAGTTTTCAGATGAAAAATCCATTCCACATGAAGAATCTGCAATGAACGTGCTAGATTCATTCTTGAAGAAGCGTATTGATCAATACGATCGTTTCAGGGACATCCCCTCAGCAGAAGCGACATCCAAATTATCCGTCCATCTAAGAACAGGGACTATCTCTGCCAGGACAGTTTTATACCACATACAAGAAAAGCAACAGTCCTCTTACAGTACGGGGATGGATACGTTCATAAAGGAACTGGCATGGAGGGACTTTTACAATATGATTTATCATCACTATGCAGATAGTAAAACAAGAGAAGTAGATGATAAATATCAGCAACTTGAATGGAATAACAATCCCGGTCTTTTAGAGATGTGGATAAAAGGGACAACAGGATTCCCGATTGTGGATGCAGGGATGAGGCAATTGGCTAAAGAAGGCTGGATGCACAACCGAGTCAGAATGATAACCGCTTCTTTTCTGACAAAAGATCTGCTGATGGACTGGAGGTTGGGAGAAAGATATTTTGAGAAGATGCTGCATGATTATGATGAGGCATCCAATATCGGAGGCTGGCAATGGGCGGCATCTGTAGGTACAGATGCCGTACCGTATTTTCGTGTTTTTAACCCAATAACGCAATCTAACAGGTATGATTCAAAAGGGGAGTACATTAAAAAATATATCCCGGAGCTTGCTGGAGTTCCTGAAAAATATATTCACGAGCCTTGGAAAATGGAGGAGCATGAACAAGAGGAAGCGGGATGTATCGTTGGGAAAGATTATCCTGAACCTGTGGTAGACCATGCAATCCAGAGAAAAAGAGCGATACAAATGTTCCAGGAATTAAAGTGAAATTCAATCAATAAAAAAACGAGTGGACTATAAGAGCCCACTCGTTTTTTTACATTGATTTAGTTGATTGATTGTTTAATTTAATTTGATTCGTTTTATTACGCGTCACAAGCATTAAGAAGTAGCTTAATACACCGAATAAACAAGAGATAATTAAAGCGTGTAAAAGGGCAACGAAGATATTTAAGTTGGTTACAACAATTAACGCTCCGGTGGTAGCTTGAGAAAGTACAAGGATGGAACATATAATCCATCCGGCTTTAATGACAGGTTGGTGTTTATACTTCTTGATGGCAAGGATGGTAACATACACAATCCACACAACAATTAGTCCGGCAGCAGCCCTGTGACCCATTTGAATCCATTCATGCATCTGGGTGGGAATGCCCAGTCCGTTCCGTGTACAGCTTGGCCAACTTGGGCATGCTAAGCTTGCGCCAACATGTCTTACTAAAGCGCCGCTATATACTACTAAATAGCAATAAACAATAATCCCAATGATATGAAATGACATCCGTCGGTCTACTATCAACGTTTCCGCATCAAACTTCTTATCTACTTCAAAAATAAGTAAAGTAAGAAGGAAGACGGAGGCAAACGAAATGAGGGATATTCCAAAGTGAAGTGCCAGCACTGCGGATGATTGCCCCCACATTACAGCAGCAGCTCCAATAAGAGCTTGTAAAATCAATACCAGAAAGGATAAGAGTGCCAAGAATTTTGTCTCTCGTTTATGTCCAATGGCTCTCCAAGCCCAAATTGCGAGAGTCAGAACCATAAGAGCGGCTAAACCTGAAACAATACGATGACTTAGCTCCACGATAAGAGCAAAGTCAATATTACTTGGAATAAGCTCGCCGTGGCAAAGAGGCCAAGATCTTCCGCATCCCATACCAGAACCGGTTTTTGTAACAAGTGCTCCCCCGATCAGAACAAAAAGCATGACAATAGACGCGCTAACGGCGAACCATTTTAACAGTTTATACACTCGATTCACCTTCTCAGAAAGAATTTGTATCTCCCTTATATAAAAAAAGAAACAGAAATGGTAAAATAATAAACGTCCTACCAATACTACACAATCTTACGGTAATTGACAATATCCTCAAGCAGTTCCGATCAAGGAAATTATTATCGTGAAAAAGGTTGAATAATGGTGTGGAGTTTGCTAGTAATATATAAGGGAAGTTTGAATGAAGCTTCTTCACACATGTGAAAAGCCTCGACAAAACCTATTATATACCGTTTTAAAACGCACGGGTGATATTCTCTCTAGGTGACACAAATTAGTCATATTTTCTTCAAATATAATTCACAAAGTATTTGGCAAATATGATTTAATATACAGAGAGAATGTTGCGAAGCATTTGATACTCATTATGTGCAAAAACACTGCATGATAGTGCAGTAGTGAAAACGCATTCACATGCACATTTGTTTTTCAAATGATTGCATGAAGGTTCAAAGGAGGAATTTAAATGGCAAATTTGAGGACTTTGGACCAAGCGCCTGCTTCATTATCAGATGAACGTCCTCAAGGTATGGAAGTTGCTCCTTCAAAATGGAAAGACTTCTTAGCGCTAATTAAAATTGGGATAGTGAATTCCAATTTCATCACTACGTTTACCGGCCTCTGGTTAGCTATATATTTTACCCAGACTGATGGTTTCATCGCTAATTTGGATATCGTCCTATTAACTATGGTAGGATCTTCATTGGTTGTTGCGGGTTCTTGTAGTTTAAATAACTATATTGACAGAGATATTGATCATCTTATGTCTAGGACCAAGAACCGTCCTACCGTAACCGGTAGAATGAATCCAATAGGAGCACTTTATCTCGGGTTGTTTCTAACAGTTGTTGGTACCGTCATCCTGGCTTTCACAACGATTACTGCTGCAGTAATCGGTCTGATCGGGGCTTTCACCTATGTGGTTTTATATACGATGTGGTCAAAAAGGAAAAATACGCTTAATACAGTAATCGGAAGTGTTTCTGGTGCAGTGCCGCCACTTATCGGTTGGGCTGCAGTTGACCCGAGTCTGTCATTGATTGCCTGGATCCTATTTTTCATCATGTTTGTATGGCAGATACCACATTTCCTTGCCATTGCCATCCGGAGATGCGAGGAATACAGAAATGCCGGCATTCCAATGCTTCCTGTTGTTCATGGCTTTGACATAACAAGAAGACAAATGCTTGTATGGGTTGCCTGTCTATTGCCGCTTCCATTCTGGTTGTTTGACCTTGGAGCGGGATTAATTGTACTAGCAACCGTGTTGAATTTAGGTTGGCTTGCACTTAGTATTGCCGGTTTTAGGATGAAGGATGGAATGAAATGGGCAACATTAATGTTCATTTACTCATTGAATTACCTGACTATCTTATTTGTTTCCATGATCATTGTTACCATCTTTTAAGTTCAGGAAATATACTTGTTCAACTAGAAGAGGGCACGACAGCTATTGCTTATAAAGGGTAGCTGTCTGTTTTCACGCGAAACACCTCAAATTTTAAGGGTGAAATTACATAACCTGTGGTATAGTAAACAATGGGTGCAAAATTTGTCCTTTTGAGGTAAATCGTGTATAGCTGATATGGTGAAAACCAGTTGGCTCCATAATTTGTGATTAGATTCTTTCTCTAAGCTTTGAAGGAATTTATCAATACATTCTACTTCACTCACTAAATATGAAAGAGGGGTTTGATTAGGCTATGAAGAAATGGCTACCTAATTGGCGTATAGTATCACTTTTCAGTGTAATGGCGCTATTCTTAGCAGGCTGTGGTAAACCGTTCTTATCTACACTTCAGCCGGTAGGTGAAGTGGCAGATATGCAAAAATCACTGATTTTGTTAAGCTCAGCAATTATGATTCTTGTAGTAGTTGTGGTTTCTATTATCTTCGTTTACGTTGTGGTAAAATTCCGCCAGCGTAAAGGCGATAAAGAAATTATTCCAAAGCAAGTGGAAGGAAGCCACAAGCTTGAAATCACCTGGACTGTTATTCCGATTTTATTACTTTTAATCTTAGCAGTTCCAACTGTATCTTACACTTTCGACCTTGCTGATGTCAGCGAAATGGATAAGGAAGAGTCAGATGCACTTGTAGTAAATGTTACTGCACACTTGTACTGGTGGGAGTTTGAATACCCAGAGTATGGAGTTGTAACAAGTCAAGACCTTTACGTCCCTACAGATGAGAATGTTTACTTTAACTTGGAAGCAAGTCAAGTGAAACACTCCTTCTGGATTCCTTCTGCTGGAGGAAAAATGGATACAAACACTGATAACATTAACCGTTTCTGGTTGAATTTCGACTCAGAACGTGTTGGTCAGGCAGAAAACCTATTCCATGGTAAATGTGCCGAGTTATGCGGACCTTCCCATGCATTGATGGATTTTAAAGTAAAAACAATGCCACGTGAGGAGTTTGACCAGTGGATTGAAAACATGCAAGGTAAAGAGCATGCTGCAGAAACTGATTTAGCTCAAGCTGGTGAAGAAATCTTCAATCAAAGCTGTATTACATGTCACGCTGTTGGAGCGGATGCACAAAGCGATGCTGGAGTTGCACCTAACCTAACTAACTTCGGGGACCGCACTAAAATTGCCGGTGTACTAGATCATACTCCAGAAGATCTGGAAAAATGGTTAAAAGACCCTGAAGAGTATAAACCAGCTAACTTGATGACAGGTACTTACGGTAACTTAGAACAAGAACAGGTTGACGCTCTTGTTGAATACTTAATGTCATTAAAAGTGGACGAAGAATAGATTTTACAGAAAGGGAGGTTACATTGTGAGTACGTTAGCACAGAAAAAAGGCTTTGGCGCAACGGTATGGGACTATCTGACAACAGTAGACCATAAAAAAATCGCCATCCTTTACCTTATTGCCGGCGGTTTCTTCTTTATCGTCGGTGGCTTGGAAGCGATGTTTATTCGTATCCAGCTTGCTGTACCAAATAATGATTTTTTAGCTGCAGGCCTTTATAACGAAATACTTACTATGCACGGAACAACAATGATTTTCCTGGCAGCTATGCCATTATTGTTTGCGTTTATGAACGCAGCTGTTCCTTTACAAATCGGGGCACGTGATGTTGCGTTCCCATTTATTAACGCACTAGGTTTTTGGTTGTTCTTCTTTGGTGGAGTCTTCCTTAACATGAGCTGGTTTTTAGGTGGAGCACCTGATGCCGGTTGGACGTCTTATGCTTCCTTGTCTTTAGCATCTGAAGGTCATGGAATTGACTTTTATGCATTAGGACTTCAAATTTCGGGTATTGGTACGTTAATTGGTGGTATTAACTTCCTTGTTACGATCATCAACATGCGTGCACCTGGTATGACTTACATGCGTATGCCATTATTTACTTGGTCTACGTTTGTAGCATCTGCCTTAATTCTTTTTGCTTTCCCTCCACTAACTGTAGGGTTAGCGTTGATGATGTTCGACCGTCTTTTCGGAACAGCTTTCTTTGATCCGAACCTCGGTGGTAACACGGTAATCTGGGAGCACTTGTTCTGGATTTTCGGACACCCTGAAGTTTACATCTTGATTTTGCCGGCATTCGGTGTCTTCTCTGATGTATTCTCTACTTTCTCTAAGAAACGCCTATTCGGATACTCTTCCATGGTATTCGCAACAGTATTAATCGGTTTCTTAGGATTCATGGTATGGGCTCACCATATGTTCACAACTGGTCTTGGGCCGATTGCGAACGCTATCTTTGCTGTAGCGACAATGGCAATTGCCGTACCAACGGGTATTAAAATCTTTAACTGGATGTTCACTATGTGGGGCGGACAGTTACAAATCAATACTGCAATGTTATGGTCAGTAGCATTCATTCCTACTTTCGTACTTGGTGGGGTAACAGGGGTAATGCTGGCTTCAGCTGCAGCTGACTACCAATATCATGACTCTTATTTCGTAGTAGCCCACTTCCACTATGTAATCGTTGGTGGAGTAGTGTTCGGTCTTTTCGCAGGACTTCACTACTGGTGGCCGAAGATGTTCGGTAAAATTTTAGATGAGACTTTAGGAAAAATAACTTTCTGGTTATTCTTCATTGGTTTCCATTTAACGTTCTTTATTCAACATTTCCTTGGACTTATGGGGATGCCACGTCGTGTATTCACATTCGGCGACGGTCTAGGTTGGAACCTTGGAAACTTAGTAAGTTCCATTGGTGCTATTTTCATGGCAATTGCAACTGTTGTATTATTCATCAACATCGTAAAGACTGCTTTAAGCAAGCAGACGGTAGCTGGCGATGCATGGGGTTATGGCCGTACATTAGAATGGTCCATTCCTTCACCACCACCAGAACACAATTTTACACAAACACCACTTGTTCGTGGACTTGATCCATTATGGGTTGAAAAGATGGAAGGTAAGAAAGGCATGACGCCTGCAGAACCTATCGGAGACATTCATATGCCTAACGGTTCGATTCTTCCATTTATCATTTCAGTTGGATTGTTCATTGCAGCATTTGGGGTTATGTACAGAAGTGATTTCGCATGGGGTCTTCCAGTAATGATCCTTGGATTATTAATTACATTTGGTGCCATGTTCTTCCGTTCTATAATTGACGATCATGGATATCATATTCATAAAGAAGATCTTCTTGCGGCAGAAGATGATGACAAGGGGGCGAAGCTATAATGCATACAGAAGAAAAATTCACAGCAGAAACGTTCCCAGCTTCGCCTGAAAAGGCTACCCTTGAAGGTAAAAATAAGTTCTTAGGTTTTTGGCTTTTCCTTGGTGGAGAGACGGTACTTTTTGCTTCACTATTTGCAACATATTTAGCTCTTAGCGGACCTGATTCCATTGTTTCCGGTCCTGACCAAAAAGAATTATTCGATCTTGGCCTGGTTTTTGCTGCAACGATGATTCTTTTAACAAGTTCACTAACAAGTGTGTACGCAATGTACCACATGAAAAACTTTAACTTTAAAAAAATGCAATTGTGGATGGGTATCACATGGCTTCTAGGATTATCATTCTTAATCTTGGAGATCTATGAGTTCAATCATTATATCCATTTGGGCCATACCATTACTAGTAGTGCATTTGGTTCTGCCTTCTATGTATTAGTTGGTACTCACGGTGCCCACGTATTCTTCGGTTTATTATGGATCGGAACTCTATTGATCCGTAACATGAGACGTGGTTTGGATCTATACAATGCTCCTAAGTTCTATGTAGCTTCACTATACTGGCACTTTATCGACGTTGTATGGTTATTCATCTTTACTGTTGTATATTTAATGGGATTGGTGTGATGACTGATGGCAAATACTCAATCAAATACAGGTAACCCAAAAGTAGACTTAGCATATCGCCGTAAAAAGAATAAGGAAGAAATGAAGTACCAAGTTGTATCCTTCGTACTAATGATCTTCCTTACACTACTGGCATTCCTTGCAGTAGGAGCAGAGATGTCCAAGTACTTTATCGTACCGTTCATCATCTTAATGGCAATCGTACAGTGTATTTTCCAACTATACTATTTCATGCATATGAACCATAAAGGGCATGAGACTCCAGCATTATTCTTATATTCTGGATTAGCAGTTGGATTAATTACAATCTTGGCATTTACGACTATTATCTGGTGGTAAAACCAAACAAAAAGGCAGCCCATAGAGGCTGTCTTTTTTGTTGGAAGTGTAATCCTGTTGATTTCCGTTCCAGGCGCTTCGCTTGCCTGCGGGCGGTCCGTGAGCCTCCTCAGGCTTCTCGCCTTCCGGGGTCTCACCTATCCCTTCCTCCTGCGGGCGTCTGCGCGCCTTCCACCTACAATCAACAAAGTGACTTCATTCAACTTAAGGTAAATAAAAGACTATCTAATCGATTTTTATGAAAAGCAACCATTACTTACCTTGATTTCTAGCTGTGGATTGGAGCAAATGGCGTAGACTCCAGCGGGGAAGTAACGGTAGGTTGAGACCCCTGAAGCGTTGTGAGGAGGCTCAAGCACCGTCCCGCGGAAAGCGAAGCCATTTGCGGAAAGGAACAGCGTCGATTAACCAAACAATTAGAGTTTCTAGCCTTTAATAGGACCAGGCGAATTCGCTCGGTTTTTCTTAATCCCATAGGAAGAGAAAAGGAACATTGTCTAATTCATGACACTTTCTGCTATTAGGGACTATCCTATTTGTATCACATTGAATGAGCTTGCTCATCTATAGTATAATGTTGTTATGCAAAGTGGAGGCACAAAAGAAAGCCTCTATAAAATTGAGGTGACAGCATAATGATCGGCAACTTGGATATGTTCGGATTTCAGGCTTTATGGAGTCCGGTTTTATTAATTTTCACTATTCTCACCATCGTAATGTATTTGTACATTACCGGAAAAGGAAGACACCGTTTCCAAGACTCAGAGGAGATATCGAATAAGCAACGAAGCCTATTTCTTATCAGTATGATACTGTTTTACCTTGTAAAAGGCTCACCAGTGGATTTATTATCTCATTTAATGTTGAGTGCGCATATGACGCAAATGGCCATATTATATTTGGTCATCCCGCCTATTTTACTGATGGGTATGCCTGCTTGGGTTCTCAGAAAAATAATTAATTTCCCAGTGGTAAAACCGGTATTCCGGTTCTTCTCCAAACCATTGATTGCATTATTCGTTTTTAACGTTTTGTTCTCTCTTTACCATATTCCAGTCGTATTTGATACGATAAAGGTTGATATGGTATACCATACAGCATATACATCCGCTATGTTTTTAGGAGCGTTTATCATGTGGTGGCCGCTTGTTAATCCACTACCTGAAGAGCAGCGGCTGTCAGGTATCAAGAAAATTGGGTATATCATGGCAGATGGTATGTTGTTGACACCAGCATGTGCACTGATAATTTTCGCAGATCAACCACTATATTCTACCTATTCAGAGATGACAGCATGGCTGGCTGCACTTGCTCTATGTGTACCGGCCGGAACCTTAAGCGGTCTTGACCTTGGAGGGCCAGAGCTGTTCAATGCTTTGCCATTGGTAGAAGATCAACAACTCGGCGGTGTTATCATGAAAATCATCCAAGAAATCATGTACGGCAGCATTTTAGCCTATGTATTCTTCGGCTGGGCGAAACGTGAACGAGAAAAAGACGAAATTGATCTTAACAAAGCGATGCACCCAAAAGTAGTGGAGTAAAGGGAAAACAGCAACACACTATGTTGCTGTTTTTCTATGCAGCATCATTTCAATATCATGAACATACGAGAGGAGAACAAGATGGATTACTCAATTCCAATGATGCCTACAATCAGTACTTTTTTTATCGTACTAAGCGCCATATTTGTCGCAATAGGCTGGTACTTAATAAGTAAACGCAAAATTGAAGCCCATAAAAAAGCCATGTTTTTTGCAGCAATCTTCGCCATTATTTTCTTTATCATTTATGCCTCTAGAACTATTTTTGTTGGCAATACCAGCTTCGGCGGACCTGATGATATAAAAGTGTATTATACAGTCTTCTTGCTGTTCCATATCACCCTTGCTACAGTCGGGGCTGTTATGGGTATCATCACATTATGGACCGGTTATAAGAATAAGCTGGATAAGCATAGAAAACTTGGCCCTATAACAAGTATCATTTGGTTTTCTACAGCGATTACAGGTGTTGCTGTCTATTTACTTTTATATGTGATTTACCAAGGCGGAGAAACGACTTCGGTTTTTAAGGCAATATTAGGATTATAATGAAGAAAGGTGGTTGGACTTTTGTCCAACCACCTTTTTTTCGTGTTATATTTTAAAGTTCATTTTAATAATACCTGCTTCACGTGCAGAGTTAAATGCAATCAAAAGTAATGGACCTACGATAAATCCAAGGATGCCAAGGAGCTTTAATCCAAGATACATGGCAATCAATGTCGCAAGTGGAGAAAGTCCGATATGACTTCCCATAACTTTCGGTTCAACGGTTCTTCTAATGATTAAAAGAACAACGGCTAAAATGGATAACTGCGTTCCAAGTCCAATATCACCTGTGATAAAGTGGAAAATAGCCCAAGGACCTAAGATGACAATGGAGCCGATTATAGGGATGAAGTCAATGACCCAAATGATGAAAGCCATGAGTAAAGCTACATCAGGTGCAATAAATAACAATCCAATTAAGCTTGCGAAAAATATAATCAGGCTGACCAGGAATTGTGCTTTAAAGAAACCAAAAATAACATAAGATAATCTTGAGCTCATGAATTTGACCTTGGCTGCCGTTTCTTCTTTTAGGTGGGAATACAGACCTGCTTTTAAGCGAGGCATATCAAGTAAAAACAAGAATAAGGCAATCAGATAGACAAGGAAACTGACCAAATAGTTTGGGATGTTGGTGAAAATATTCTTTACGTTTTGTATATTAAACAAATCTGTCAAATATATTCTCAAATCATACAGAAATTTGTCTACTTGCAGGCTGATTTCTGTTACAAACTCAGGTGGAAGATCTTCAGATGCATTATTCATATCAGATTGAAAGTCACGCCATACCCTGTTTACTTCATTTATGTAGGATGGTGCATTCTCCACCAAATTGATTCCTTCGGTAATCACCTTCGTCGTAAGAAAGTATCCAATAATTCCGATACAAGTCAAAAACAAAAGGAAAACGATGAAAACGGAAGGGTTTCTTTTTAATTTCCCTCTTGCTTGTAAAAGCCTCACAATCGGTTCAAGAAACAATGCAGTAATCAATGCAATGATGATCGGAATGGATACCGGCAATATAAAAAATGCAATTACTGCTATTACAGCAATAACGATTAGTATAAAAAGTGTGCGAATACTAAACAGCGTTGACAATGGATGTCTCCTTTCTAAAACCATACTCCTTCATTAATTATAGTATGGATTTTATTGAAATAACAGTATGTAAGAAAATAAATATGTGTCGTGTTCCTTTTTATACATGCTTTTAATTGAATAAGGGAAAAAGTAAACAACAATCATTTAAACACAACTTAAGCCATAACGCATACAATAATAAAATCCCAAGTGAAGGAGGTATACATTATGTTGGTGCTCAAGAAAGGACAGGAACAGATGAGTAATATGTTGCTGCAAACAGTTATATCCATTTGCGTTTCCGATATTGGTGATATTAAACTTCTTGCTCCAAGGTCTGTGGGAAAGTTATATTCCATTATAAATAGAGATCAAGACAACCGCGCGGTTATTAATTTTGATGCTGAAAATAAGCTGAATATCGATCTTTTCATTGCGATTGCGTACAACAAGTGTATTCCGGAAAAGTGTCAGGAACTCCAACAGTTAATAAAGAAGGAAATTGAAGTGATTACCGGACAGACCGTATCCTCTATTCATATTTATGTTGACGCGATATGGATAAAATAAACGCCTAAAGAAAAAGGTGAAGCAAGGCCCTTATGCCTGCGATTCACCTTCTGAAATCATTGAATTTATTTGAATGCATCCATACGCTCTTTGGCTTGTTTTAAAAGAGAGGTGGAAGTGGAAACAATATTGGATGGGAAAGTTTCTCCTTCACCATATTCCACACCATGTGGATAGTAATGCTTACCTAAAAGCGGTGTGAGCAGGTGAATAACAGCATGTGAACCACCAATGTCGCCTTCTGCAGCATAACCTTGTACACGAAGGTAGAAAGTGCCTTCTTTTGTTTCGAATTTACGGTCATAAGTTACTCGCTCATAATCCCACTGACCAGCAAGGTCAAAACCTAAATCCTCCATTATGTCCGTTAAACGGGATAATTCTACTCTTTCATTTTCAAAGCCTGTATTCTCAATTTTCATGTATGTACACTCCTTTTTCTATCACTGTGAAACCAAATAAAGTATGCTCCCTGTTTATAATAGTACGAAAGCGGACAACTTTCAATAAAAGGTTCGCATTCTCGGCATTGTCCAGATAAGTTTTTTGGAAAAATTCATGATTTTGTAGAAAATGGTGAACCTAAAGCTGTAGAAGAGGATACTTTTATCCTTTTCAAAATACTGGACTGCTATGTATGAAATATAACGGAGGTAGAAAAATGCAAACAGTACGAGATGTTATGACAACGAATGTAGATTTTTGCACGCCATTGGATAATGTTTTTGAAGTGGCAACTAAAATGAAGGATCTGGATGTAGGAGCCATTCCTATAGTGGAGAATGGAGAACTTTTGGGAATGATTACAGATCGTGACTTGGTCGTTAGAGGGATAGCAGAAAAACACCCGGGTTCTAATCCAGTTACAAATGTCATGAGTGACCACTTAATTACTATCGGTCCAGATACTTCGATAGCAGAGGCTTCCCATCTTATGGCAGAACATCAAATTCGCAGATTGCCCGTCGTAGAAAACGGGCAGCTTATTGGGATCGTATCCCTGGGTGACTTAGCGGTGAGAGATTATTCTGATGATCAAGCTGGCGATGCGCTAAGTGATATCTCAGAAAAATAATCTAATATTCTAAGTATTAGAAAGTATTTGACACGGTTGATTAAGCGTTAACGTATCGTTTACGTAGTATTTAGCTGTGGAATGGAGCAAATGGCGAAGACTCCAGCGGGGGAATAACGGTAGAGTGAGACCCCTGAAGCGTTGTGAGGAGGCTCAAGCACCGTCCCGCGGAAAGCAACAGCGGATACAAACCAATAACTGAAGTTTTTTTAACGATAGGACCGGGTGGTATACAACCGGTCTTTTTTTATGTGGAAGAAAAGTATTCATTATTGTTTAATAGGGTATAGATAGAATAACTATACCAAGGTCTATATACTCATAAATATATGAATGAAAGTGAATCTAGTAAATATAATGATAGAAAAGGGAGGGAAAAGGAATTGAGGGGTTTATTCTTTTTGCTATTCATTGCATTTTGCTTGTATTTATTTGTAAATGTTGAACCACATGAATTAGAACAGCTCATTAAAGAACAACCACTAACAGGGCAGATTGCACCAGAGAAAAAGCAGTCCGAAGAACAAGCATTTGTACAATCTGAGATACAAATGAATGATGACATAGATGGTCTAGGATCTTTTATGGGAGCGGACTCGCAAACTTTATTGGACAAGTTAGGAGAACCAGCCAGAAGGGATTTGTCATCCTATGATTACGAATGGTGGATTTATAATAAGAACCTGGAGAATTACATGCAATTTGGAGTGAGTGAAGGAAAGGTTGTCACTATTTTTAGTACGGGTAGTAAAAGTAAAAACGAGCTTTTTCAAATAGGGCAGACTTACCAACAATTGAATGATGTATATGATTTTTCTAATGAAATGACCGTTTCCCATGGAGATGGTTCCTATCGTTTTCAGTTAAAGCAGGAAGAATTGAAAACAAGACCTTTACTGAAAGTGGAAGACTTCTATGTGCAGTTATATTTCGATGATTTTGAAGAAACGCTTTCAAGTATCCGTTATATGGATAGCTCCACCCTTATTAAGCAGCGCCCCTATGAGCTTGTTTACAGAGGACCTTTAGTGGAACCGCAAGAACTAAGTGAGGAAGAATGGGCAAGGGTCGAAGAAGGGGATGCGAAGCAGATTATCGATTTTACAAATATCATCAGACATCGTTTTGATCTCTCACCAGTAGAATGGGATGAAGACACAGCAGGCGTAGCATACTTACATAGTAAAGACATGAGGGAGGGGGACTACTTTTCCCATACATCACCTACCAAGGGTACTTTGACAGATAGATTAACAGAAGGAGATGTCCCGTTTCGCTTAGCGGGTGAAAATATCGCAGCGAAATATGTGGACGGAGTTGCTGCGGTTGAAGGCTGGTTAAATAGCGAAGGCCACAGAAATACGTTATTAAATCCAAGGTTCACTCACCTTGGAGTAGGTGTGAAGGAGAAATATTATACCCAGAATTTTATCGAAACATGGTAAGAAACAACAAGAGACAGACATGTATTCATGGCTGTCTCTTGTTGTTCCATGAAATCATTTCCCCGGCCAGAAAGACTTCACCTTCCCAACTTCCAACTGCCTGTAACATATCCCCATTACTTAAATCAGGGGAGGCACTTGAAGGTGTGTATGGTTGTTTATACACTACTGTCACTATCCCATTGTGATTTTGTATACGACATGTAGTTTCGAGTGCATACAGTTGATGATAAAAACGTCTTTTCTCCGTATGTATGAACAAAATCTTTCCTTCCAACCTAGCTTCGGAAGGCACCTTGGTAAGGTTCTTCCAACGTTCTTTCTGTTTTTTTGCCTCTTTTTTGGTCACCCAATAAAAATAAACAATCAGAATAGGAACAACGATGGCAGTAACCATTTTTACCTTCCTTTCTAGCTCCTTTTAGGAATAACAAAAAAGCTGCCTGTTGCATGGGCAATCAAGGTGCCGTCACTTCGATAAACTTTACCTTCCATTACAAGTAACTTTGACCCTTTATGAATGACAGAAGCCACACAGGTGAAATGATCTCCTACCCCTTTAGCAACATAGTTTACTTTCATTTCCGTCGTAACTGCAGCCTTGTCCTCAGGAATTAATTTAAATGCAAGCGTCCCCATTGCAGAGTCAAGCAATGTCGCTGTTAGTCCACCGTGCAAAATATCTAAGGAGTTTTGTAGCAGTTCTGTATTTGGGATTGTCATCGTCAAGGTATCCGGCTCATGAAATTCACTGTTGATTTCCATAAGAGCACCTATATGCGTCCCATTTGCCCCATTTCTTTTACGTTCAAGGCTTTTTAAATATAAGGATGCTGCCTGTTTTTCCTCTTCGGAAGCATCTGATAAAAAGTCGTTCCATTGTTGCATGATATCCATTACTCTGTCCTTCTTTCTCAAAAAAGTCTACCTACATCTTAACAAGCGCTGGCAAGGAAGAAAAGAAAAATAGGCGAACGCTTTTACTTTTTCCAAATAAAATAAACTAGGCATATTAACGAGGAGAGGGGTGAGAGAATGGCAACTAATCAAAAACATCCTAGCATTGAAAAATTCAAAGACTTTGTAAAAAGACATCCAAAACTTTCTCAAGAAGTGAAAGCTAAGAAAAAGACCTGGCAAGAATTTTTTGAAGAATGGTATTTGCTAGGGGAAGAGGACGAGAGCTGGAAAAGCTTCCGTGATGATCAAACACAGGAGGACAAAACAGAAAAGAAAACCGATGTTATTCCTCAACTGCTGCAATCTTTGAAAAAAATGGACGTGAACCAGATGCAATATCATCTGACAAATGTCAATTCTGCTATTGGGAATATACAGCAGCTCATACAGCAGTTCATTCCAAGCTCAACTAAAGGCAGTTCCCCGACTCAGGGTGTAAAAAATCCTTTTTCGTTTCGAAAAGACTAGGAATGGATGAGACAAATGAGAAAAGACGTCTATGAATATATCCAAAAAAAGAAAACGTTAAAAAGTTATCTAAGAGAACAGCCAATATGGTATCGTACGCTGACTAGAAACCCTGAAAAGCTAAATGACTTTGAATTATCATCCATGCATTATTATAAACAGACCATTCCACACAAAGTAGAGAAGTTCCAAAACTCTGTTCAAATGGCTTCCATGATGGTTCATATGTTCCAAACGATGAAGAATATGGACTAAACTTAAATCCAAGCGCACCGCTTTTCTGCGGGCGTTTTTTTTTGTTTCGAATAGAATATAAACTCCTTTCTCAAACTATAGAAAAAGCAATGTTAGAAAGGGGCAAAATTATGAAGAAATCACTGTTGGTAATGACTTGTCTTTTAATGCTTACCCTTGGAGGCTGTAAAGAAGATCAACAAAAGCCAAAAAGTGAATCAGTATCAGGTGTGGAGGTTTTAGAGGTCCTGGCCACCAATTCAACGACAAATGAAAAAGACATTTCGATGACCTTACATCATGCAGTAAAAGGGCAGGATGTGTATCTTGAATGTATTATTACACCAAATTTTGAATTTAAAGAGAACAGAGGGGCGAAAAAACAAGGAGAAGGGCAAGTTGTTGTTTACCTGGATAATAAGAAGTGGGGAAGCTTCGCAAAAGGAGCCTTTATATTGAAAAACGTACCTAAAGGGAAACATGATCTGACGGTTAAATTGCTTCATAACGATTGGACTGAATACGGAATCGAGCGTTCCATTCAAATTGAAATCTAAACTACAGGCTATTATACATCTCTAGCAAAACATGGTATGATTGGCTTGGAGGTGTATTCGATGATAATTGCAACTTTTGAGCATGTTCAATTGGTCGAAAAAGCAGAAGAACTAGCGAAAATGGTTTGGCAGTCCGAACTTGCTGAAGACTATCATCGCTGTTTATATAATGTACAACATGACGAAGAAGCACAGAAACTTATCCGTGCATTCGATTCTATAAAAGAAAGATATGAGGAAGTACAACGATTCGGGAAATATCACCCTGACTATCGTAAAGTTACCCTTGAAACACGGGAGCTGAAACGTAAAGTGGATCTCCATGAAACCATCCACGCTTTTAAACAGGCGGAAGATGCCATTCAAAAAACACTTGATGAAATAAGTGTGATGATTGGGCATGCGGTATCACAAAACGTAAAGGTCCCAACCGGAAATCCTTTCTTCGACTCCCTATCGAGCTGCGGCGGCGGTTGTGGTTCAGGCGGCGGATGCGGATGTAAAGCAAGCTAAATACACGAAGAAGCTGCAGCCATTGCAGCTTCTTTTTTGAAAGATAAGAATGTATATAATGCAGTTGATTTCCGTTGCAGGCGCTTCGCTTGCCTGCGGGCGGTCCGTGAGCCTCCTCGGCTTGCAGCCTGTGGGGTCTCACCTGCCCTTCCTCCCGGGGGCGTCTACGCGCCTTCCACTCCAATCAAAAAGTTTGCTTCATTCATCGAGGGGATTATGAAGCAATCTAATTGAGTTAACTGAATAAGCATTAACGTATCGTTTACATAATTTTCAGCTGTGTATTGGAGCAAATGGCGTAGACTCCAGCGGGGGAGTAACGGTAGATTGAGACCCCTGAAGCGTTGTGAGGAGGCTCAAGCACCGTCCCGCGGAGAGCGCAGCCATTTGCGGAAAGGAACAGCGGTTATTATTCACTAACTACTGTTTACTAGAAAGGACTGGGCAGGTTTTGCTCGGTTTTTCTTATAGCTTGCTAAGGTTATTAGCAGTTTATTTACCTCTTAATCGAATACAATCATCGCAAAGGTTTCCACAACAGAACATTTTTTCCTGCGGAACATAGAAGCGGTGTCTGTATACAAACAAACAACCTTGCCTGCGTACATAATGCGTTTCCGCTGTCACTTTCTTCTTGTGCATCGCTTTTTTAGAGCAGACCCCTATAAATGATAACCCTTTTTCCTCCCATCCAGAGATATGCTTATGATCAATCTCCACATATAAAAAAGGAATACCCGTTACATGTTTCCTGAAGCAGCTTACAACTAAATCATTTTTATCCAGCTCTTCTAAAAATACATTCCAGATCTGCTCCAGTTCCATGAAAAACGCCCTTTCTTTCTATTTTATGAAGGAATATTCGCCAATTGGTTTGCTTTAAGTATGTCATAATATTTCCATTCATGCTAAACTATAATAAAAAAGCGGAACAATCTTCTTAAAGGGGTAAATTATATGCTATCACAAAGACAAGGCATCGTAGTATGGCTTCATTCATTAAAGCAAGCCAAGTTGCTCAGACGCTATGGCAATGTCATCTATATATCTAAAAAGTTGAAATATGTCCTGTTTTACTGCAACAGTGAAGATACCGATGTTCTGGTGGAAAAGCTTAACAGACAATCTTACGTTAAAAAGGTAGAGGTTTCGCATAAACCTTCAATAAAAACTCATTACGAGAATTCCAGGCCGGACAAAGCAAAAGAATATGACTATAAAATGGGCTTATAAAAAAAAGCAGTACAAACTTAAGGAATTAGGTTTGGTACTGCTTTTTTCATTATCCAAATTTGTCTTGCATTGATATGTTTCATGATTACCTTAAAGCGGGAATATAATGATTTAACCGCAATATTCCAATTAGATATTGGAAATAAAGTTGTTTCTCAGCAAACACTTCCGTAGGTTTTACTTCGAATTGAATGATCTCCTTATCCAATTCCATTGCAAGTTCTTGAAAAAGTTCAGCGCGTTTGTTCGGTTGAAACTGGTGGTTAGGAATTCCTTCCAAACTGATGTAAAGTGCTTGAAAATCCCCAGGGTCTGTAGGTTTCATGACAACAACATATGAAGATAATTTTCGTCCGTTCTTCACTGTATGGAGCATTATGAGATGTTGCAGTCTATTTTTATTACTTCTTGCCAGCTCCATAAGTTCATATATATCAGAATAGCCTTCTCCAAGTTCTATAAAGCGTTGTATCATTTATTTTTTCTCCTCTCAACGAGCTTTATTCACACATACTTTACCATGTTCCATTTGAAAATTGAAGAGAATATACTGCGTAAAGGAGGTATGCCGATGCTTTGGTTCACCTTAATTCTAATAACCTGTTTGATCTTTTTGTATATTCATGATCATTTTTTTCGAAAGAATGTTTCCCCGTCCAATAAGGGTCTTCCGATAAAAGGAATGCTAGTGACAGGTATTCTATACTATCTTGTTCAAAAAGGACTCCTGACTGAGGAGGAAGAAAAGCAATTAGAAGAAAGCAGTTTGGAAGAAATAGAAGGGTATGTTTCAGAGAAGGGCATTATGAACCAGGACGAATGGGGAGAACTATGTATATCCCAATGTGAGACAAATGAAAATGTGGTTGATTTCGACATGCCAACATAATACTTAACAAAAAAACCCTGCTCGGATGTCCGGGCAGGGTCCTTCCATCCCTTGAAACGAATCAAGGTTAAGAAGGCAAAGGGAGAGGAGAAACCGGAGGAAGAACTTATGGGGAAACGTAAGTCTTCTCCGCGGTTGGCAACAACATCACACGAAAGGATGTTGTTACCACTAAGTATGAACCAAAAGATGTAAAGCTATACACAATCCATAAAACTTATATGGCGGCTGAGAAATGCTTTTGAAATTCATGTCGAATATGATAGGATATTGTTGATTGGTAATTTAGATACAAAGTATGGTGAGAAGATGAGAGTAGTGTCAGGTAAATGGAAAGGTAGACAATTGAAAGCGGTTCCGGGAATGAATACGAGACCGACCACAGATAAAGTGAAAGAGTCCGTGTTTAATATTATCGGCCCTTATTTTGAAGGCGGTTTGGCACTTGATTTATTCGGAGGGAGCGGATCTCTCGGCATAGAGGCTTTAAGTCGCGGAGTGGACAAGGTAATTTTTGTTGACAAGGACGGAAAGGCCATCCAGACTATCAAACAGAACATTGAAGCCTTCGATTTGGGAGAACAGGTGGAAGTCTACCGCAATGACGCAGTCAGAGCATTGAATGCTTTAAACAAACGCGAAATCCAATTTGACTTAATCCTTTTAGATCCCCCGTATAAAAAACATCATTTAGAAGAATTGATACATAAAATAAGTGATTTTGAGTTGTTGGCGCCTAGCGGCCTCATCATGGCAGAACACAGCAACGAAGTGGACTTGCCCGAAATGTTAGGTGTATTTCAACGAACAAGGAAGGAAGTCTATGGGTTGACGGTCATCTCCGTTTACCACCATAGCAGTGGAGAAAAAGGGGGAGAATGACGTGGCAAGTGTAGCAGTTTGTCCGGGAAGCTTTGATCCGGTCACATTTGGGCATCTTGATATCATAAAGAGAGCTTCAAAAGTATTTGATAAGGTATATGTCTGTGTATTAAATAACTCCTCTAAGAAACCATTATTTACGGTCGATGAGCGGGTAGATATGATAAAGCAGGTAACAAAGGAATTCGGTAATGTGGAAGTGGAAGAATTCCATGGCCTGCTTATTGATTATGCACACAGCAAGAATGCTAGATCTATTGTAAGGGGATTGCGCGCAGTATCAGACTTTGAGTACGAAATGCAAATTACATCCATGAACAGAGTACTAGACGAAAGTATTGAGACATTGTTCATGATGACAAACAACCAGTATTCTTTCTTGAGCTCAAGCATTGTAAAAGAAGTGGCGAAATACAATGGATCCGTATCGGAGTTGGTTCCTCCAACAGTGGAACAAGCCCTGAAAAAGAAGTTTCATACTAATAACTAGCAGAAACGCCTTGGAAATCATCTTTGATTTTCAAGGCGTTTTTTAAAAAATCCTTCAAACCTGTTCATTTCTAACAACTCTTGTTAATAGAAGCAATAAGTAAATCCACAGCATTGCAATGGTAAATATCGGGCCATATGTCTGAAAAAGACCGAAAACCGATTCCCAATATCCTTGAGGTAGATATGGTAGAAATACAGGAAGGTCTCCATTATCTGTTTCAAATCCTTCAAGTTTCTGATCCAACGGCTTCCATAAAATAAAAGTAATAACTGCCGCAAAAACACCATGGAGAATTCGCGCTAGGAAAAAGGGTTTAAAGCGAATATCAGACTCTGCTAATATGCTTGCAACTTGTGCTTGCACGGAAAATCCGCTAAAAGCAAGGAAAAAGCTGGTCACGATGATTTGTTCCATCAGATTGACACCTTTTACTTCACTTGTCAGTTTTCCTCCTAGCGTAATTTCAAACAGCCCTGATATGAGGGGATAACTAAGATCCTTGGAAATATCGAATACGGCAAGGAACACACTGATGAGTGCAGCAAATATAGCGGTGACAGAAAATAAGGAGAGCATGCTGTTCAACACCGAAAAGAGTATCAAAAATCCTCCGACCATTAACAAAGTCTGTACGGAAGACAATACTGCGTCTCCAAGCAATTTCCCTATAGGCTTGTTGTTTTTAATGCGTGTTCTGTGCAACTCGGAAAAAGCCTTTCTTATCGAAATTTTTTGGAGAGTTCTGGATAGGTCATCTTGACGTTTGGACGCATAGTAAGGACCGTAAAACCGCATAATTAGTCCCACACAAATATTCCCTAAATAATGGGCTGCCGCAAGTATAATCCCGACTTTAGGGTTGTGAAAAAAACCAACTGCTATAGCGCCAAAAATGAAAAGTGGATTAGAAGAATTGGTGAAGGAGACAAGACGTTCTCCCTCAATTTGCGTAATCTGATTTTCTTGACGCAGTCTGACAGTCAATTTCGCTCCGGAAGGATAACCCGACGCCATCCCCATTGCCCATACAAAACCCCCGACTCCAGGCACTCTGAAAAGCGGCCGCATAAATGGTTCTAGGAGAACACCGATAAAAGCAACAACGCCAAAACCAATCAAAAGTTCGCTTATGATCAAAAATGGCAACAGAGAAGGGAATACTATATCCCACCACATATTAAGTCCCCTTACACTTGCTTGAAAAGATGCCTGAGGGTTAAGAATAAGTGATAGTGTCAGCAGGGAAATAATAATGGCAAAAAATATTGTCTTTACTTTCGAATAATCCAACCAATTAACCCCCTTCATAAGTGTAAGAACAAAAAAAACACCATATATGCAAACAATGAATTTGTTCCTCATTTCTTTTTTGTACAAGAATGATTGGGTTTTTGTTAGAATAATATTAATTACCCCTAAATGGGTAACCAGGTTGTCCTAATACCTTACCTTTCAATATACGTGTAAGGGATAGTGAATTAGAACCTAAAATGACCCAAGTCTTCACAGTTTGTTCACCAAGAAAAAGGAATAGCGTATGATAAATTAGAGGAGTCAAAGGATAATGGTATAGGACTTGATAATTTGGTTGCTGTAAAGCTTTAGGTGGCTGTACACAGCTTGAGGTGATAACTTGAAAGAACCTGTAATAGGAATCGCATTGGGATCAGGTGGCGCTCGCGGGTTTGCCCACCTTGGCGCATTAAAAGTATTACAAGAAGAGAATATACACGTTGATTTGATTGCCGGAAGCAGCATGGGTGCACTAGTAGGAAGCTTCTATGCAATGGGACATGATATGGACCGACTTTATAAAATTGCCACTGCATTCAAACGAAAGTATTACCTGGATTTTACGGTTCCAAAAATGGGGTTTGTAAGTGGTAACAGGGTGAAGGAACTTATCCGCATGTTCACCCAAAACAAGAATATCGAAGAACTGGATATCCCACTATCCATCGTTACGACAGATCTGGAAAGGGCGGAAAAAGTAGTATTGACTAGTGGACCTATCTCTGATGCTGTCAGAGCAAGTATTTCCATTCCTGGAATTTTTGTTCCCGAAAAGGTTAACGGCCGGTTGCTTGTTGACGGCGGCGTCGTAGACCGGGTACCTGCGAGCGTGGCTAAGGAGATGGGAGCGGATATTGTGATCGCAATAGACGTTTCACAAGTTAAAACGAACGAACCGGTGGATTCTATTTTTGATGTTATTTTACAAACCATTGATATTATGCAAAATGAGTTGGTTAAGCGCAGTGAAACGGAAGCAGATATAATGATAAGGCCTGCTGTGGCTCATTATAGTTCACGCGCATTTACCAACATTGAGGAAATTATCCGGATAGGTGAAGAAGCGACAAAGATACAGATCCCTTATATTAAGAAGACGATAGAGGAGTGGAAGGAGAAACAGCAACATGAAAAATAAATATTTTATGAGGTCCCTTCTAATCGGGGTAGTGCTAGCGGTGGTACTTAATTTTGTTACACTGCCCTATTATGTAACACGACCAGGTGATGCACAGGAATTAAGACCGCTTGTATCTGTTGAAGGTGGGGATGAAGATAAAGGCAGCTTTATGCTGACCACCGTTAAAATGGGGAAGGCCAACATATTCACCTATGCTTATGCAAAAGTAAGTGATTACCAAAACATTTTTCCCATTAATCAAATCCGTGCAGAAGATGAGACAGATGAGGAGTATAACTACAGACAGTTACATATGATGGAAAGTTCTAAAGAAACTGCTATTAAAATAGCCTATGAAAAAGCTGGCAAAGAGGTAGAACTAGTATCTAAGGGAGTATATGTGTTTAGCGTGAAAAAAGGGTTAGCTGCTGAAGGAAAGCTGGATATTGGTGACCGTATTACACATATCGATGGAAAAGCAACTGCGACCGCGGAAGAATTGATGGAAGTGGTTGGGGAAAAATCCATCGGAGACACGATAGAGCTAACCTTTGATCGTGAAAATGTAGAAAAAACAACTTCCATTACTTTAGGAGAGCATCCTGAAGACCCAAACCGTGCCGGTCTTGGCATAAGTTTATTAACTGATTACGAAATAACGATGAACCCTCCAATCACCATTAATACAGAACAAATAGGAGGACCTTCAGCAGGTTTGATGTTCTCCTTGGAAATTTATAACCAGCTTGTAGAGGATGATATTTCCAAAGGCTATGAAATTGCAGGAACGGGAGCCATCAATGAAAAAGGCGAGGTACAGCGAATTGGCGGTATCTCCCAAAAAATCGTTGCCGCCGATAACTCCGGCGTTGATATCTTCTTTGCACCTAATGAAAAAGGGGTGGAGGGCTCTAACTATCAAGAAGCACTTGTAGCCGCGAAAGATATCAACACATCCATGAAAATTGTGCCTGTAGATACATTTGAAGATGCCATTGAGTATCTGGAGAAATTGGAATCTAAAGAATAATAAAGAAAAACTCCTCAACCACCATGGCTGAGGAGTTTTTTTATATAAATCTCTGTTCTATTTCATCATAGCGTATCGGTGGTTTGGAGAACTCCTGCAACATCCAATCACTTCGGGCAGGCTCTTGAAACTTCATGGCATACGTGTTGGTAGCCCGTATATCCATATCAAGCATCGGACTGTCCACACCGGATATTTTTGAGAGAATAGGCATTTCCACCTCTTTTTTTATCTGTTTCAAATATGCCTGTCCACGCTTTGTCATCCCTAACAAACGAACATATTCACTTTGCTTGGATGAGGAAACATCCAGCATCATATTTTTTTTCGTATTGGTAAGTATGTGAGTACACATCCGTTGAAGTCTTGTCCACGTGTATCTTTTTGTTTTTAATTTGGTCATGAATTCATGAAAAGAAGAACTCTCTTTCATCGTGTGAATTAACCTGTGTTCAAGTCCTTCCTCCACTTCATAGATCTCTGAAAGCTCAGAGGGCGTGCTGCAAAGGATTCGATATTTAAGGAGAGAGAAATAATCCTCCCATTGATGAAAACTGCCTACATGCTCTTTATAGCGGCCTAACAGTTCATAGGTAGGCTTAGGTACAAAACGTTGGACTTTCTCGATATTGCCGCTATGATCGAACAGATGCTTTCTAATGCTTGTTGCGCTGGCAATTGGTGTATCGTTAAAATCAGGGTCATGATAGCCGGCCCCTGTCCGTTCAATGGTGCAAGGTTGTATAGAACTCTTTTGTTCTTGGATTGCTTTTACATAATGAAAGCCCAGAATGTTGTTCGGCTGTGTTAAATCCAAAACCTTTTCCTTGTTTTCAGTCAACTTTAAAAAGGCCAAGGAAGAAGCCTTCGGAAAGCTATAACCCTTTGATATGAATTCTTGAACAAACAAGTCATACTCATCACTATGCTCATTCATTAATTCAATCGTACGTTCAAAGTCTTGAATATTCCCCTGTTCGCTTCCAAAACACACACTATCACACTTTAACCCAGACAAAATAGAGATAGAACCACTAGCAAAAATTTCTGCTTTTTGAGTAGCAAATGCATACGGCAACTCCACTACAAGATCAATACCGTTAGCAAGCGCCATTTTTGTACGTGTCCATTTAGATACAAGTGCAGGTTCCCCGCGTTGAAGAAATTGTCCGCTCATGACAGCGATGACAACTTCCGCACCTGTTACTCTCTTTGATTCTGCGAAATGAAACAAATGCCCGTTATGAAAAGGGTTGTACTCCACAATTACACCTAAAGATTTCACCTTATATCCACTCCATTTATTTTTCATCCGTCATTTATTTGCGCTGATACTTGTTCAATTTGCGTTATTATGTCTATAATTATAGTGTAAAGAAAAAATATTGACAAATAAACTTGCGAAAGCTATAATTACTTTTGTTGCCTTGAGGTGAATATCTTGTTGAAATGGACATTATTCCAGTTAAATCAGTTACAACATAAAGGTTTAGAAATCGATGAAACAGTTGATGTAAGTGAAATTACGGCACATAGTGAAATTCGATCTGTCAAACCAGTTCACGTAACTGGAAGAGCTGATTTAAGTTCAAAAAAAGCTACGTTTCATCTAACTGTGGAAGGTAGTATGGTTTTACCATGTTCACGTACGTTGGTTGATGTGGACTATCCTTTTACGATAAAAACAACTGAAACATTCTTATTTCAGCCTGGCGAGTATGAAACGGATGAAGAAGAGTTGCATACGGTCGAAGGAGACGTTGTCGATTTAATACCAATTATTAAAGAAGCGATTATCCTGGAAGTGCCGATGCAGGTGTTCAGTGACTCTCCTGACAAGGAAGAGGCAGCTCCCCAATCCGGTAAAGACTGGGGCGTCATTTCAAATAAGGATACACAGGAAAAAGTGGATCCAAGACTTGCAGGACTGGCTAAGTTTTTTGAGAAAGACCAAGAGTAGACATTACATGATGTAGTAGATGCTCATTTTTTAAGGAGGTGGGAAGAATGGCTGTACCTTTCAGAAGAACGTCTAAAACTGTAAAAAGAAAGCGTCGTACACACTTTAAACTACAAGTTCCTGGTATGGTAGAATGCCCAAGCTGCGGTGAACAGAAATTATCACACCGTGTATGCCCGGCATGCGGTACTTACAAAGGGAAAGAAGTAGTAAGCAAATAAATGGTAAGAAAAGCATGAGGTTAATTGCCTTGTGCTTTTTTTATTTGTTCGGACCAACAAAAATAAGTTAAAATAAACACAATAATCAAGAAAAGGTGGTCCTCATAATAATGACAGAATCTAAAGTCCACACACACATAGACGATGAACAATTCTTCTGGTTTACTATCAACCGTCCTGACAAGCACAATGCCATCGATTATGATGTGATGAACGAATTAAGGTCTTCACTAAGCCAAGTAAGAGAGAATCATGCCATCCGAGCATTCATCATTACGGGCAGCGGTAATCAATCTTTCTGTTCGGGCGGAGACCTTTCCGTGTTTCACGCCTTACATACAAAAGAGGAAGCCTATAGCATGCTCTCCAAAATGGGGGAAATATTATATAACCTAATGACACTACCCGTGCCTACCGTTGCTTTAATAAACGGCACCGCCATAGGGGGAGGCTGTGAAATTGCCGCCGCCTGCGATCAGCGTTGGGCAGTAACTCATGCAAAGCTTGGATTTGTACAAGGGAAATTGGGTATTACTACTGGTTGGGGCGGAGCGAGTATGCTAATGGAAAAGGTAGTACATGCGAGTGCAATCAACATGCTATCATCAGCAAAAACATATACAGCCAGTGAAGCGGCGGAGATGGGTTTTATCCAAAAAGTGGTTCCATTCTTTGATTCTCAGTCATTACAAGAGGAAATCGCAGCATCTTCCGCAGTATTAAGGAGCTATAAAAAGAGTTTCATTTCTAAGTGGGAACAGACGGCTTTAAAAGAAAGAATGCTAGCTGAAATAGAGCAATGTTCCATACTATGGGAACAAGACGAACATCATGATGCTGTTAAAGCCTTTCTCGATAGTAAGAAAAAATAAGAGAATACAGGGCATTTTATGCTACACGTAGTCTATCTATTCTATTACACGCATATGTATAGGGTAAAAAAGTGTGTAAGGGGGATAGCAATATGTCTACTGTTCGTCAAGATGCTTGGACTCAAGATGAAGATCTATTGTTGGCGGAAGTGGTTTTACGATATATAAGAGAAGGTGGCACCCAATTGACAGCGTTTGAGGAAGTGGGAAAGAAGCTTTCTCGAACATCCGCTGCATGTGGATTTAGGTGGAATTCATATGTTAGAAAGCAGTATGCTACTGGAATAGAACTTGCGAAAAAACAGAGAAAAGAGCTCAAAAAAGAGCAAAGCATTCCACAACCACATGTTGTTGAAAGTAATTTCAGTTCCCTCAACAACAAACTGTATCAGGGAGATAGTCTTACCATTTCAGCTGTTATCAGTTATTTAAATCATTTGGAACAGCTGGAAAATGAATATACAATAATCAAAGAAGAGAACCATGGTTTGAAAAAGCAAGTAGAAAGGTTAGAAAGTGAACTGAAGCTTATGGCAGAGGCGAAACTTGAACTAGAATCTTCTATGAATCTTGTAGAAGAGGACTATCGAGCACTGATTGAAATTATGGAACGCGCAAGGAAAATGGTCGTGCTCCAAGATGATGAAAAAAACAAAAAAGTGAAATTCCAAATGGATCGTAACGGAAATTTGGAACGAGTGGAAAAATAGCTCATTAAAACGCGGCCATCCTTTTGAAGGGTGGTTTTTTCAGTTGAAAACTTAAAATTGGTTCTCTAAACGCCCGAATCCTAAAGAAATCCCCATGAAATGTCTAATAGAACGGTTCTAAACGGCCGAACCCCAAAGAAATCCCCGTGAAATGTCTAATAGAACGGTTCTAAACGCCCGAACCCCAAAGAAATCCCCGTGAAATGTCTAATAGAACGGTTCTAAACGCCCGAACCCCAAAGAAATCCCCGTGAAATGTCCAATAGAACGGTTCTAAACGCCCGAACCCCAAAGAAATCCCCATGAAATGTCTAATAGAACGGTTCTAAACGCCCTGAACCACAAACAAATCCAATAAAAGTCCAAAGAGCTAAGTTAAAAGAATACATTACAGGGAATTAGTTGTATAATGAAGAAGTAATGGAATGATCTGGATGGTACCTGAAAGGAGAGATTTAATGCCTGAAATTCATAATGAGCACCCTATTCTACTTTTTGATGGTGTATGTAATTTGTGTAATTCTATGGTGACCTTTGTGATAAATCGGGACCAACAAGCGACTTTTAAATTTGCTTCTCTTCAGTCTGAAGTGGGACAAAACATATTAAAGGAGCATTCTCTCCCATTGGACCAGTTTGATAGCTTTTATTATGTAGAAGGCAAGAAAATATTTACAAAGTCGACAGCGGCTTTAAAGGTGTCAAAAGGATTGGATGGTCCATGGAAGCTTTTCTATCCATTCATTTTTATTCCTAAGCCTGTAAGAGATGTCGTTTATACCTTCATTGCGAAAAATCGATATAGATGGTTCGGTAGAAAAGACCAATGTATGTTGCCAAATCCAGAAATGAAAAAAAGATTTCTATAGGAGTGGAAGAGAAAAATGAGCACTAAAACAGGATTGACCGGCTCGGTATTTCTTTCGAAACTAATAACGCAATATGCATTTATCCATGAAAAGACGGTGGGGAAAACAGCCGATGAATATATTCGCCAAATTGGATTGCGAACTGGGGAATGGATTGAAGATTTTTACGGCAACAGAGAAGATGACTGGTCTGTAAACAAATATGCAGACGTGATTGTAGATTTGAAAAATTCCATTGGTGGCGAATTCTTTATTTCATCAATTACTCCAGAATACGTGATAGTAAAAGCCGATCGTTGCCCTTTCGGTGAAATGGTAAAGGATGCCCCACATCTTTGTAATATGACATCAAGTGTTTTTGGGGGAATGGCATCAAGAAAATTTGGATACGGTAAAGTTGATTTGAAAAAACGTATCGCCTTAGGGGATTTGGGCTGTGAAGTAGTGATCTATTTTAAACCCAATGAAGGTGTAAATGGGGATGTGTATGAAAATCTATTGCGAACTCCTGAGAATGTAGACCCTTTTCAGTGGGAAAATGAAACGATTGTGCTTCTTAATGAGGAGCTGCGTAAAAGTGATGAACTTGTGATAAAGCTGCTGGACGAATTGGAAAGCTTAAAAAAACATGTGGACATGGAAGAAATGAAATGAAACAGAGAAAAAGGTAATTGCTTGTGGTTGAGCAATTACCTTTTTTATTACTAGTCTGTCGTTTCCTCTTTATTCGTAAGTCTTTCTTGAGCTTTGACTCCTGCTGGGTACCACACAAGCGGATTCTCGCCTAGGTCACGTTCCACATCATAATTTACGGAGGTGAACCCCATGCGATTCCAGAAGTCGGCTGATTTGACTCGAGGGTTCGTTTTGATTGGAAGCCCAAAGCTTTTCGCGAAATCAACAAGTTCTTTTCCAAAACCTTTTCGCTGATAGTTAGATAATACCTCCAATTTCCATAGCTCCAAATAATCCTGACGGGGTTCAAAATATTTATCAAGGTCTTTGGAAACACGGTAAAGGCTCATCCTTGCGACAAGTTTTTCCCCATAATAAATACCATAGAATGGTGATTCGCTGTCATTTTCGATAATATTATCTTGGAGATCTTCTAACATGGATAGTTCCTGTATGCCATATTCCCTGAACTGTTTGAACTCTTCCAGTGTTTTATAGTTAATTGATAGTTTTTTAACGGTCATACACTTTTCCCCCTTGAAAATCTCTAATAGAAGCGCTTACCACTATACATATTAAGCAGAATGGTTTATTTTAATATTAATTATATAACAAAAAAACAAAAAATTCTGCAATAATTTTAGAAAGCGCTTGCAATAAAAGGAGGAAATCAAGGAATTATGTAGAAATAGTAGTTTGTTAAGGATTTATATTGCAAGTTCTTTAGAAAGGGGATAACTCCATGCAAAAAATTCTGATTGCTAACCGAGGAGAAATTGCAGAACGTATCATACGGACATGTCAACGACTAGGGGTAGAAACAGTTGCTATATATTCTGACGCCGATAAAGATTTACCTTATGTTCAGCAAGCGACAGTGGCTCGACATGTAGGTGAGGCCCCTCCTCAAAAATCTTATTTAAACGTTGAAAGAATCTTGGAAATAGCCAAGCAAGAAAATGTGGATGGTGTCCACCCAGGATATGGATTTTTGTCGGAGAATGGAGAATTTGCCCAATCCCTCCAAGATGCAGGACTGACATTTATTGGTCCAACTGTAGACGTCATTAAACTGATGGGAGATAAATTATCTTCCCGCAGAGCGATGATTAAAGCAGGTGTCCCTGTTGTTCCTGGTTCCGAACAGCCAGTTGAAACATTAGAAGAAGCGTTGGTGCTTGCTGAGGAAATTGGCTTCCCTGTCATGTTAAAGGCTAGTGGAGGGGGCGGTGGAATTGGAATGCACCGATGTGAAAACAGTCAAGATATTGAGAATACCTATGAACAGACGAAAAAACGGGCAAAAGCCTATTTTAAAAATGAAGATATGTTTATCGAGAAATATGTAGGCAATGCCAAACATATTGAGGTGCAGATCTTCGGAGATGCTCATGGAAATGTAGTACATATGTTTGAAAGGAACTGTTCTGTCCAAAGGCGGAATCAGAAAGTAATTGAGGAAGCGCAAAGTCCTTCTATGAGTGAAGAGACTAGACAAAGAATCTGTAAGGCCGCGGTATTGGCTGCTAAAGAGGTTGGTTACAAGAATGCCGGTACAGTAGAGTTCATCATGGATGAAAAGGAAAATTTCTATTTCCTTGAAATGAATACTAGACTGCAAGTGGAACATCCGATAACGGAGAGTATCACTGGTCTGGATTTAGTTGAATGGCAAATAAAGGTGGCAGCTGGAGAAGTGCTTCCATTGCAACAAGAAGAGATTACAAGTACTGGACACGCGATAGAGTTTCGCCTGTATGCAGAAGATCCAGTAAAGTTCTTCCCATCACCGGGACTTATAACCAAGTGGTATCTTCCTAGTGAAGAAGGAGTAAGAGTAGACAGCGGCTATGGTCCCGATTTAAAAGTAACACCATTCTATGACCCTATGATTGCGAAAATCATTGTTTCAGGGGAAACGAGAGAAGCGGCAATAGAGAGGGCAAATAAGTATTTAACTGCGGCTTCAATAGAAGGAATAAAAACGAATCTTCCTTTTTTAATTCATGCAATTGAAACCGACGAGTTTATCTCAGGTCATTATCATACAGGTTTCATCCAATCGATGAACCCCATTACAACCTAAACAACTATTACAACTAGAGATCAGGAGGAAATTATGATGAAAAAAGTAGAAGCGGCAATGGCAGGGACAGTTTGGAAAGTGTTAGTGGAAGTGGGCGATGAAGTGACAGCCGGGCAGACTGTCATTATTTTAGAATCTATGAAAATGGAGATTCCAGTGGAAGTGATGATGGACGGTAAAGTAGCATCCATCTCTACTGCCGAAGGGGAATTTGTCAATGATGGAGATGTGTTGCTGGAATTAGAATAGTCTTTTACAACGTTGATGAGAAAGCGGGGGAATAAGATGATTAAAACAACAAATGAATTAGAACAAGAATTTCAACAAACGGTTGAGACGATAAAGAGCGGCGGAAGCGAAAAATATCATGAGAAATTGAAAGAACAAAATAAACTGTTTGTTCGTGATCGCCTTGCTTTATTATTTGACAATGGACAATATGAGGAGGATGGACTTTTTGCCAATAATAAAGCGAAAGGTCTGCCAGCCGATGGTGTTGTAACCGCAATTGGGAAAATAAATGGCCAAACAGTGTGTGTGATGGCCAATGATTCTACGGTGAAAGCAGGGTCATGGGGAGCAAGAACGGTAGAAAAGATTATTAGAATCCAAGAAACTGCGGAGAAATTAATGGTTCCTATCCTATATTTAGTTGATTCTGCCGGTGCTAGAATTACAGATCAACTAGATATGTTCCCTAACCGCCGCGGTGCTGGGAAAATCTTTTATAACCAAGTAAAGCTTTCTGGTATGGTTCCGCAAATATGTTTATTATTTGGTCCCTCTGCTGCGGGAGGCGCTTATATCCCGGCTTTCTGTGATATTGTAGTCATGGTAGACGGCAATGCATCGATGTACTTAGGTTCTCCGCGTATGGCCGAGAAGGTTATTGGGGAGAAGGTAACGCTTGAGGAAATGGGTGGAGCAAGAATGCATTGCTCGGTGAGTGGTTGTGGAGACGTTCTCGCCGCTACGGAAGAAGAAGCAATTCATCAAGCTCGCAAGTATTTAAGCTATTTTCCAGGAAGTTATCAAGAGAAGTCGAAAGAGGTGGATTCAGTCAGTCCTAAAGAAGGAAGAGAACTGACAGATATCATCCCTGTAAACCAAAATGCGCCATTTGATATGTATGAAGCGATAGATCAGTTAATTGATGCCAACAGTTTCTTTGAAGTGAAAAAATTGTTCGCTCCTGAGTTGATCACCGGTTTTGCACGTATGGATGGCAAGGTAGTCGGAATCATCGCAAATCAGCCAAAAGTAAAAGGTGGCGTCCTATTCGTAGACTCAGCGGATAAAGGAGCCAAATTCATTCAGCTTTGTGATGCCTACCACATTCCATTACTATTTCTTGCAGATGTTCCAGGATTCATGATTGGAACAAAAGTGGAACGTGCCGGTATTATTCGCCATGGAGCCAAACTCATTGCTGCGATGAGTTCAGCAACTGTACCGAAAATTTCCGTTGTAGTAAGGAAAGCGTACGGTGCAGGGCTATACGCAATGGCAGGACCTGCATTTGAACCGGATTGCTGCATCGCACTCCCGACTGCTCAAATAGCAGTAATGGGACCTGAAGCCGCTGTAAATGCAGTATATTCCAACAAAATCAATGAAATTGAAGATCCAAAAGAAAGACTTGCTTTTGTACAAGAAAAACACCAAGAATATAAAGAACATATTGATATATATAAATTAGCTTCTGAGATGATTGTAGATGATATTGTACCCGCAAAAGATTTACGAAGTGTATTGATCAGCCGTTTCCATTACTATTCAAGTAAACAAATGACATTTAGTCATCGTAAACACCCGGTGTATCCAGTGTAATTAATAAACATGTCCAGTGTCCATTTGGCGCTGGATATTTTTTTTGCATGGAAAAACAGGGATGTTATTGGAGTAAATGATAGTACAACGAAAACGGATAAATTGGTACAATAAGAAAAAATAGGAACAAAGAAGGAGAAAAGATGAAAATAGGGATTATTGGCGGAGGGGCAGTCGGGCTTCTATTTGCCTCTCAGCTATCTAAGCAATTCGCTGTCACTCTGTATGTTAAACGGGAAGAACAACTTCACCTACTAAAAAAACAAGGTATAACTGTCCAGCTTACTGATAATAGCAAAGAAATAAGAAGGGTTGATGTGTTGAAGTGGAGGGAGCATGTACCTCTAGAGGATGACTTGATCATTGTTGCAACAAAGCAATATGGTCTGCCGGCTATTTTACCTGTACTAACCATGTGCTCCGAAAACCAAGCCATCCTTTTTCTCCAAAATGGCATGTCACATATAGATATGCTTGAAAAAATCTCAAATTCATCGATTCTATTGGGGATAGTAGAGCATGGTGTGAAGAAGAATAATGATGCCACCGTAATATGGACAGGAAAAGGAAAAACGAAAATAGCAGGTTTCCCTTCCAACAAGAAAGAACGACTCACATCCTCCTTCATGAATAAGTGGACCGATTTCATCGGCATGGATTTCCCGCTTGAAGTTTGTCCGGACTATTACGCTATGATGATAGAAAAGTTACTGGTAAATGCCATCATCAACCCATTGACGGCTATTTTTAACGTGCGTAATGGGGAGCTGTTGACAAACCCATATTATCTTAACTGCATGAAGCGGCTGTATAAAGAAATGAGTTTTTTAGTATCAAATGAAAAAAGGGAACAGATGTGGAGCCATATCTTCTTAATTTGTAAAAAAACCGCGGATAACTCCTCTTCCATGAAGCGTGATATAAATGAAGGGAGAGAAACCGAAATAGATGCAATATTGGGATATGTGATGAACTTGGCTGAAAAACAAGGAATATCAGTCCCTTTAACAGAATTTATTTATGAGGCTGTAAAAGGGCTTCAAAGCGATGCAAGCTGCTAATACCTCTTATGCTAGTACTTCATGCTTGTAACATTCAAAAATAATCAAGTATGTGAAAAGAGGTATGAAGAAGATGTCCGAATTTTTAGCAGGAACCCTCGCTACCATCGTTACGCTTCCCATCTTTGCATTAATTGTGTTTTATTATATTGCTAAGCTGGCAACAAGAAACAATAAAAAGTCCTTTCATTTAGCCATTGATGCTTCCACCCTGCTCTTTATTTTAGCCGTGCACTTTATCATTATCATTATTTGGGAAACGTCGCTTCTTTCGGTTATTTTAACTGTTTTATTGCTTATAGCGACAGTCATGGTTTTGATTCACTATAAAATGAAAGAAGAAATCCACTTTAGAAGAGTGTTTAAAGGGTTCTGGCGCATGAATTTTCTTTTGTTTTTTGTGGCATATTTTTGTCTTTTGACCTTTGGGATTATTAAACGGGTAGTTGATACATTCGCTTAAGCAATATTTTTTGAAACAATGGAAATCAATGCTATACTCATGGAGACATCAACACATATGAACGATTCAGAAAGGACGTACTTTATGAATGTAGTAGAATTAATGCTCCCTACTATTAATAAGTTTTCCTCTGCTTATTTATCTCAAAAGGAGAGCATTCTTCCCTTTTTTACATACAATCCGTTTTCTGTAGACACATATACAAAGAGAACTGATTATCTGAAAAATAGAAGCTTCAGAAGAAGAGAGCTTGTAGCCCATCTTCTAGAATTCAATCAAAGGTATCATGCAGACGCACAAACCTTACATAGCATTGAAAAGTTAAATGACAGCCAGTCAGTAGTTGTTATTAGTGGACAACAAGCAGGTTTGTTGACAGGCCCCATCTATACTATCTCCAAAATAATTAGTACAATCAAACTGGCCCAAGAACAGGAACAGAAGCTTGGTTTACCCGTTGTTCCGGTTTTTTGGATAGCAGGAGAGGATCATGACTTTCAGGAAATAAATCATGTGAACCTGCCCAAAAACAACCATATAGAAAAACATGCGTTTCATATGAAAGAGGCAGGCAAAAAAATGGTTTCCGAGCTTCAATATGACAAGGAAAAGTTGCAGGCTTGGGTGCTTGAAATTGTTAACTCATTAGGAGAAAGTCCGTTTACAAAGAACTTAAAAAAAGATTTAGAACACGCAATTGAAGTTTCCTCTACTTTTGTGGATATTTTTGCGCACTTAATTTCAAAACTGTTTAAAGAGACTGGGCTTGTATTGGTTAATGCGTCCGATCCTTCTTTGCGTAAGCTTGAAACTCCTTATTTACAGCAGATATTAATGAAGCACAGTGAAATCCGTAACGGAATGCTGAAGTCACAAAGCGAACTCGAAGAGCAAGGATTCGAGCCGATGTTGGAGATTGACTCAGAATCGATCAATATTTTTTTCCACCAAGACGGTCAGCGGGAGCTCTTATGTTGGGATGAATCAAAGCAGATTGCTTATTTTAAGGATTCAAACCTTCAATTTTCCGTTGAACAGTTGACTAAACTGATAGAGGAACAACCTGAAAACTTTTCCAATAATGTTGTGACCAGACCGCTTATGCAGGAGTTTCTGTTTCCGACCCTTGCTTTTATCGGAGGACCGGGAGAAATTAGTTATTGGGCTGAGCTGGGACGATGTTTTCGTTCGGTGGAACTGGAAATGCCCCCAGTCGTGCCAAGAATTTCACTGACTTTTTTGGAAAGGCACATTGATCGCACTATTCTTGAATTGGATGAAAACATTGCAGATGTGGTGGAAAACGGTCTGGAAGAAAAGCGGAAAGCTTGGTTGTATAAAGAAGAATTAGAAACAATAGAAGCGACCTTGGCCACTTACCGTGAACAATATGCAACCGTTCATGAACAATTCCGACAACTGGGTAATGCTACATTGCCTCATCATGAGAAAACATTTGAAAAGAATTGGAACCTCATTGATTTACAGTTTTCCTATATTCATCGTTTGATTGAACGTTCTGCATATGAAAAGCATGAAAATATCATGAACAAATATGAACGAGTAGAACTTGCAGTGTTGCCAAAAGGCATGCCGCAAGAAAGAGTGTGGAATATATACTATTTCCTTAATAAGTATGGTCTTGATTTCGTCCAAAGACTTTGTGAGTTGCCGTTAGAACATAATGGGAAGCACAAAATAATAAAGCTTTAAAAAAACAGTGGGAAAATCCCGCTGTTTTTTTATATTCTTTTTCTGACAATCATTATGAAAGAAGGACGTCGTAAACAAACATATACTGAGGAATGGTAGCTATTTGTGTTTGAATGAAGTCAAAAAAAGCCAAGTTTGACCTAAATTCGTCCTTTTGTCAAAAAATGTTGTAAAAAGATGAAAAACGAAAAAAAAGTAGGCTTAAAGGATTTTCTTTTAGGGAAGAGAATAGTACAATAAAGTAAGTGGAGAGAAGTGGGGGATTGTGGGGAAAAGTAGAAGAAAGGTGGTAGAGCCAAATGTTCATGGGGGAATATAATCATACAATTGATGCAAAAGGGCGTATGATTGTGCCTGCGAAATTCCGTGATCATTTAGGTGAAACCTTTGTTCTGACCAGAGGCCTCGATAAATGCCTATTCGGCTATCCTCTCTCTGAATGGAAAACAGTCGAAGATAAACTGAAACAACTGCCACTTACTAAAAAGGATGCCCGTGCATTTACACGTTTCTTTTTCTCAGGTGCTTCTGAGTGTGAATTGGACAAGCAAGGCCGAGTGAATATTGCCACCCCGCTTGTTCAGTATGCGCAGCTTGAAAAAGAATGTGTGGTCATTGGAGTGTCTAATCGAATAGAAATCTGGAGCAAGGACAACTGGAACTCGTTTGTGGAAGATTCGGAAGATTCCTTCGCAGAGATTGCAGAAAACCTCGTAGATTTTGACTTATAAAAGGGTTCTATTACAACGAATACTAGCAACAGCCTGGATAAAACATATTAGACGGTGAGAAAATACCGAAAGAAAAGAATTACTCAAGCATCCGAGATGATAACAGCTCAGAGCTAGAAAGGCGGTGGAAAATGTTTCACCACGTAACTGTACTACTCAATGAAGCAGTAGAAGGTCTTAACATTAAAGAGGATGGAACGTATGTTGATTGCACACTTGGAGGTGCAGGACATAGTTCCGAAATTGTAAAACAGTTATCAGAAAAAGGAAGATTGATCGCATTTGACCAAGATGACCATGCTCTAGAACATGCAAAAAGCGTGTTACATAATTATCTGGATCGGGTCATTTTCATCAAAAGTAATTTCAAACACTTGAAAGAAAAATTGTACGAACTAGGAATTACCAAAGTGGATGGAGTATTGTTTGACCTTGGGGTTTCATCACCTCAGTTGGACACACCTGAAAGAGGTTTCAGCTACCATCACGAGGCACCGCTGGATATGCGAATGGACACAGACAGTCCCCTTAGTGCTTTTGAGGTTGTCAATGAGTGGCCTTATGAGAAATTGGTAAGAATATTCTTTCAATATGGAGAAGAGAAATTTTCCAAACAAATAGCTAGAAAAATTGAAGAATACCGAAAATCAAAGTCGATTGAAACGACGCTCGAATTGGTAGAAATCATTAAAGATGCCATACCAGCCCCGGCAAGAAGAACGGGCGGGCATCCTGCGAAAAGGGTTTTCCAAGCAATTAGGATTGCCGTAAATGATGAGTTGGGAGTTTTTGAAGATGCTATCCATCAGGCCATTGATGTTCTCAGACCAGGTGGAAGAGTTAGTGTCATTACCTTCCATTCACTAGAAGACAGAATGTGCAAGGTAGCCTTTAAAGAAAAAAGTCAGCTTCCTCAACTGCCTCCTGGACTACCGATAATTCCAGAGGAGTATCAACCGACACTTAAACTTATTACAAGAAAGCCGATAGTACCTAGTGAAGAAGAATTAGAAGCAAATAACCGTGCAAGATCGGCAAAGCTAAGAATTGCAGAAAAAGCGAAAGATTAAATATAAATTAAATGTAGACTAGGGGGAAAGGGAATGAGTAACTTAGCTCACAAAATACAGCGGCAACATGAGGAACGTACACAGCAGGCACCAAAAAGACAATTAGTGGTAAAGAAACGTTCAAAAATTACGCTGGGGGAAAAGATACTTGGCGGCATGTTTATCGGTTTGCTTGCATTCAGTTCCATCCATGTTGTTGCTAACCATGTGAATATTTACCATGTGAACAGCGAAATTCAATCGCTTGAAGGATCCATTGAATCACAATTGAAGGAAAATCGTGAACTTGAACTTCGGGTAGCGGAAGAAAGCAGCTATGAAGTCATTCTTGAAAAAGCGAAAAACCTTGGTCTGACATTAAACGAAAATAATGTGAAGAACGTAGGGAACTAAATGAGTACCCACAACATCGTTCATAAAAAAAGAATTCACTTAGGAGCAGCAATTCTACTCGGATTTTTTGCGTTGCTCTTTTTTCTATTGATTGGACGATTTTTCTACCTTCAAGCAACAGGAGAGGCACATGGACATAATTTAACTGCAGAGGCAAGTCAGAGATATAATGAAAACAAAACAATCGATGCGACAAGAGGTGCTATTTTTGACAGAAGCGGAGACCCTATTGCAGAGGACACGCCTTCTTTCAACCTAGTAGCAGTGTTGGACGAGTCATTGTCAACCGATGAAAAGAAACCCCGTCATGTAGTGGATCCAGAAGAAACGGCATCAAAATTGGCAGATGTCTTGGAAGTGGATCAAAATGAGATTTTGGAAAAATTACTGATGGATCGAAAACAAGTAGAATTTGGGGCACTGGGAAGAGATCTCCCATTATCGGTAAAAAAAGAAATTGAAGACATGAAATTGCCTGGAATAGGGTTTGTTGAAGGGTCTAAACGTTATTATTTCAACGGAAAGTTTTCCAGTCACGTGGTCGGGTTTGCAAGACCAAATGATGATGGAGTCGTAACTGGCGTTTCAGGTATCGAAAAGATGCTAGAAAATGAACTGAAAGAACAAAACGGTTCATTGTCGGTCAAAACAGACAATAAAGGCATCAAACTCTCCAAGGGATCAGATGTATCCTATGTTCCTGCAATCAACGGGAAAAATGTACATCTGACATTAGACAAGACTATTCAGACATTCTTAGAAGAAGCAATGAACAATGTCGTAGAAGAGTATGAACCAGAACGCATCATTGCTATCGTGGCAGACCCGAAAACGGGGCAGATACTTGCAATGGGATCGCGTCCAACCTTTGATCTTAATACCCGAGAAGGTCTGACGGACAATTGGAATAACGATGCCATTTCTTACCGATACGAGCCGGGTTCCACGATGAAGATCTTCTCTTTGGCAGCTGCCATTGAAGAAGGAGTCTATAATGGATCTGAACTTTATCAGTCAGGCTCTTATAGTCTCCCAAAGGATCCTGTTCCTGTTTACGATCATAATAGGTCAGGGTGGGGAACGATATCCTTTGATGAGGGAGTTCAACGTTCATCCAACGTAGCTTTTGCCTTGCTTGCGGATAAGATGGGCACCGATACGTTATTGGAATATATTAATGCTTTTGGTATGAATGAATCGACAGGTATTGACCTACCGGACGAAACGACAAGTAATATTAACTACAATTATTACAGGGACCGAATTTCAACAGCTTTCGGTCAAGGCTCGGCATTTACACCGATTCAGCAGATACAGGCTGCAACTGCCATTGCTAATAATGGGAAAATGATGCAACCATATGTGATTGATAAGATCGTCGATCCCAATACTGATGAAGTTGTATTAGAAAACAAGCCCAAGCAAAAAGGCACCCCTATATCTGAGAAAACAGCTGATAAAGTACTAGAAGTATTAGAAACAGTGGTAAGTTCTGAAAATGGTACAGGTCGCCCATATAGCATTGAAGGCTATAATGTGGCAGCGAAAACTGGAACGGCACAAATACCTGGGCCAGGGGGGTATTTATCTGGGCATGGGGAATACATTTATTCCATTACAGGAATGGCTCCTGCTGATGATCCGGAATTGTTGATGTATGTGGCCGTTGAAAAACCAAAAATTGCTCAACATGAAAACGGAGCAGGTCCTGTATCGGGAGTATTCAATTCAGTGATGCGTCGCAGCTTGCAATATTTAAGCATCCAGCCAGATGAAACACAACAAAACACTCCCAAAAAGAAAAGTGTTGGAGTTAAGGTACCAGATCTTGTAGGGAAGAACATTCAGGAAATCGCAAACGAAACACAAGATCCGGAATATGTGGTTGTGGGGGAAGGTTCCAAAATCTTAAAACAAACTCCACAAGCAGGAAGAGAAGTAATAAAAGGGGAGAAGATAATTCTGTTAACAGAAGATTCCCCGGCCATACCAGATATGAGCGGATGGAGCCTGCGTGATGTCCGGAAAATTTCGAACTTGCTTAAGCTTGAAACGGAAATAAACGGCAATGGTTATGTGCAAGAACAAAATATTATTCCTGGAACCCCGGTAGAAAAGGGGAACAACTTGGTGGTTGAACTAGGATCAAACAGGTCGTTACCGCAAACGGACGAACAGGAAGAAGAAGTAGAAGAGACAGATGAAACGGAATCTGAGGAAGATTCAGAGAATAACTGATAGTAACTTCCACTGTTAAAGGGACCTCCCTTTAACAGTTTTTTTTTTCGCTTAATAGTTTCTAATATAGTGTTTCTCCGTGTTCCTTACCTAATACCATGTTCTATCCTGATTCGTACAAGCATATATTACTACGAATATTAAAGGGGGTTCATAGGATATGCGGGTATCTCATGTGACGGTTCGGAGAAGGTTGACCATTGTGCTTCTTGTAGGGATTCTACTTTTCAGTATTATTGATTTACGCCTAGGATATGTTCAATTCGCATTGGGGAATATGCTAACAGACCGTGCCAAAGATTCTTGGAGTCGGAATATCCCCTTTGAACCTGAGCGGGGAGAGATCCTTGATCGAAACGGGGTTCCATTGGCAACGAATATGAGTGCACCGACTGTTTTGGTTGTACCAAGGCAAATTAAAGATCCTAATGACACGGCTGAAAAACTTGCAGCTGTCTTAAATATGTCCAAAGAAAAGGTGTACAAGCTGGTGACCAAAAGCTCCTCCATGGAAAGGATCAACCCTGAAGGCAGAAAAATCTCCCATGAAAAAGCAAAAGAAATACGGGCCCTTGGGTTAAAGGGTGTTTACATTGCAGAAGATTCAAAACGTCATTATCCCTTCGGCAGTTATCTTTCACATGTACTGGGATTTGCGGGAATTGATAACCAGGGATTAATGGGACTTGAATTATATTACGATGAGCAATTAAAAGGGGAAAAAGGTTACGTTCAATTTTATTCTGATGCAAAGGGGAGAAGGATGCCAGATATACCAGATGATTATGAAGCTCCTCAGGACGGGCTGGATTTAAAACTCACCATTGATTCCAAGGTACAGACGATCATGGAAAGAGAATTGGATCTTGCACAGGAATTGTATAACCCAGATGGAATCATTGCCATAGCGATGGATCCTAATACGGGTGAAATCTTAGCGATGTCAAGCAGACCGGATTTTGATCCAGCTGAGTTTCAAAATGTTGCACCTGAAATATATAACAGGAACCTTCCTGTATGGAGTACGTATGAGCCCGGATCGACGTTTAAAATCATCACCCTGGCAGCGGCCCTGGAAGAAAATAAAGTCAACTTGAAAAATGATACGTTTAATGACGGCGGGGCAGCAATGGTGGATGGTGCACGTCTCCGTTGTTGGAAAAAAGGGGGGCATGGTCACCAGACGTTCCTCGAAGTGGTTCAAAATTCATGTAACCCTGGTTTTGTTGAGCTTGGCCAACGTTTAGGAACGGAAACTTTATTTAATTATATCAAGTCATTCGGCTTTGGGGAAAAGACAGGAATTGATTTAGCCGGAGAAGGAAAAGGTATCCTTTTCAAACCTGAAAGGGTAGGTCCTGTTGAGCTTGCCACCACTGCCTTTGGGCAAGGTGTATCTGTTACGCCAATTCAACAGGTTGCGGCCGTTTCGGCGGCAGTCAATGGAGGGATCCTTTACACTCCTTTTATTGCCAAAGAATTTGTAGACCCCATTTCCGGAGAGATAGTATCAAGAAAGACACCAGTTGAGAAGAGAAGGGTCATTTCAGAGGAAACCTCTTCTCAGGTGCGGTACGCGCTCGAAAGTGTAGTAGCCCAAGGGACTGGACGGAATGCCTTTGTCGAGGGTTACCGAGTGGGAGGGAAAACGGGTACTGCCCAAAAAGTAAAAGACGGAAGATATATGGAAAACAACCATATCGTTTCTTTTATTGGTGTTGCTCCCGCAGATGATCCTCAACTAGTGGTGTACCTCGCCGTGGATAATCCAAAAGGGACCGTACAGTTTGGTGGGGTAGTAGCAGCTCCGATAGTCAGGAATATAATGGAGGATAGCCTAAATGCTTTGGGAGTGGAAAAAAGAAAAGGGCAAATTGAAAAAGAATTGCAATGGCCGGACGTGCCTCTAGTGGAGGTTCCAGATCTAAAAGGGATGACAAGAAAAGAACTCCTCCAACAACTGGTTACGCTTAAACTTGATATTAGCGGGGATGGGGATACAGTCGTTCAGCAGGCTCCTGCTCCTGGTACAAAAGTGGAAGAAGGGTCGACCGTTAGGGTGTACATGTCCGGTAAAAGTAAATCAGATGAAGAATAAATCTAGAGGATTGGTTTAATTTCCCTAAATAGGATAGAATGGTGATAAAGGTAATTTAGTAGGAAACTGATGTATCTTTCACCATCTATCCTGTAATCTTCATTCCGCACATTTAGGTCTTCAAGTAAGCCAAAGGGGTTTGATTCATATGAAACTTCAGCAATTAATTCAATATCTTCACAGATATGAAGTATCCTCTAAATATAATCCTGAGATATCTTCCATTGTCATGGATTCCCGTAAAGTCAATGAAGGGAGTTTATTTTTTTGTATCAAAGGGTACACGGTAGATGGACATCAATTTGCAGCGGATGCCGTTAATAAAGGCGCTGTCGCCATCATATCAGAAAGACCGTTGGATGTTCCTGTCCCGGTCATCGTCGTTCCCGACACGATGAGGGCAATGGCTATCTTAGCGGATGTATTCTTCCAACAGCCTACACATAATCTTCATTTGATAGGTGTCACCGGTACCAATGGAAAAACAACGACAACACATATTATTGAATCCATTTTCCAACATCATCATCGAAAAACAGGAATGATTGGCACCATATATATGAAAATTGGAAATAAGACATACCCTGTGAAAAACACCACTCCAGATGCCTTAACGCTCCAGGAATCCTTTCACCAAATGGTTGAAAGTAAAGTAGACACAGTTGTGATGGAGGTCTCTTCCCATGCTCTCCATATGGGAAGGGTATATGGATGTGACTTTGATGTGGCGGTGTTTACCAATCTTACTCAAGATCATCTTGATTACCATAAAACGATGGAAGAGTATCAATACGCCAAGTCTTTATTATTCTCTTCATTAGGAAACTCCTATAATCTTGGAAAGCCCAAATATGCGGTGTTAAATGCCGATGATCCTGCAAGTGAGGTTTATAAACGAGCAACTGCCGCACAAGTCATCACCTATGGAATAAATGAGATCAGCGATATCAGAGCAAAAAATGTAAAAATATCTGCAAAAGGAACTTCTTTTGATCTGGTGTATGATAATAAAACCGTTCCTATCAATTTAAAATTGGTCGGAAAATTCAGTGTGTACAATGTTCTAGCTGCCATTTGTGCCAGTTATGTGTCCAATATCCCAATGGAAACCATCATTCCGGTTGTCGAAAAGATGAAAGGGGTACCTGGACGTTTTGAAGCAATCGAAGCCGGACAGGATTTTACGGTCATTGTAGATTATGCTCATACTCCGGACAGTTTAGAAAATGTGCTCAAAACGACCAAACAGCTTTCTCAAAACAATATATACTGCATTGTTGGTTGTGGAGGAGACAGAGATCGCTCTAAGCGCCCTTTGATGGCGGCGGTTGCCGTTAATTATGCGAGCAGGGCCATTTTTACGTCTGATAATCCTCGCTCAGAAAGTCCACTGCAAATCTTTAAAGATATGGAAGCTGGGGTCCAAAATCGTCAGTATGAAATAGTGGAAGACAGAAGGGCAGCCATATTTAAAGCAATAGAACAGGCGAAATCTGGAGATGTGGTACTGATTGCGGGCAAAGGTCACGAAACCTATCAGGTCATCGGGGAAAAAGTGCTTGAATTTGACGATAGAAAAATAGCATTGGAAGCCATACAGGCAAAACAAAGCTCATAGACTGTTAAGGTGTGCATGAATTATCATCACAACACATGTATCAAATAGACCATTGCCTAAGACTTACAATCTCCCAGAATTTGAACAGAGCATAATGAAAAAGTGTTGTTTTAATAAGAAATATTAAAAAGATGAAAAAAAGTATTTTCATCTGAACCAAAAACCGATAAAATTTACTTTTGGTATATCATTCAACTTTTTGGAATTCCCTAGCTGTTGATTGGAGCACGGGGCGAAGACTCCTCGAAAATGCTACGCATTTTCTTCGTGCGATGTATCGCTGCCGAAGCCTTCCTTGTCCTGAGGGAGATAGCGCTAGGTGGAGACCCCGCAGGCTTGCCGAGGAGGCTCTCGTCAGCCCCTAGGAAAGCGAAGCCCAGTGCGGAAATCAACAGCGGTGGTTAACCAGAAAAAATTCTAAACGAAAAAAACGGGTATTATCTGCCGGTTGTCTTAGGTGGATGATACCTCTAATCATGAGGTTCAAGAGAGGAGGGAATAACGATGGAACAACAGGTTATCTTATTTGCTATCGTTATGTCTTTTTTAATTACTGTATTAGTATCACCAATATTTATTCCCTTCTTGCGCAGACTGAAATTCGGTCAAAGTATAAGAGAAGAAGGGCCGCAATCCCACCTAAAGAAAACAGGCACCCCGACAATGGGCGGAATAATGATCCTCTTTTCCGTTGCTGTAACAACACTAGTTATCACAGGTCAATATGCAGAAGCTTCGGTTGAAACTTACTTGTTGCTATTTGTTATGGTAGGCTATGGACTTTTAGGTTTTCTTGATGATTTCATCAAGGTTGTCCTTAAAAGAAACTTAGGTTTGACTTCCTTACAGAAATTGATCGGACAGATTTTAATTGCAGTAGTCTTCTATTTTGTCTTCGTGCAATTTGAATTTTCCACTGCGGTCAGTGTGCCGGGAACAAGCATTTCTATTGAGTTAGGATTCTTTTATGTACTCTTTTTAATATTTTGGCTCGTAGGTTTCTCTAACGCAGTCAATTTGACGGATGGATTGGATGGTCTTGTGTCCGGAACTGCTGCAGTAGCTTTCGGTGCGTTTGCTATTCTTGCTTGGTATCAGTCACAATTTGAAGTATCCATATTCGCTGTTGCGGTTGTTGGTGCGTTACTTGGATTCCTAGTATTCAATGCACATCCTGCAAAAGTTTTTATGGGAGATACAGGTTCGTTGGCGCTTGGAGGTGCCATTGCAACGGTAGCGGTACTATTAAAATTAGAAATTCTTCTAATTATTATCGGTGGAGTTTTCGTCATGGAAACACTCTCCGTTATCATTCAAGTCATTTCTTTTAAAGCGACAGGGAGAAGGGTGTTTAAAATGAGTCCCCTTCATCATCACTACGAACTTGTCGGTTGGTCAGAATGGCGAGTGGTTGTGACTTTCTGGACAGTCGGATTATTGTGTGCCTTGCTTGGAATCTATTTAGAGGTGTGGATCTAATATGAAGAAAATCAACCTATACGAAGGAAAAAGAGTTCTTGTACTAGGCTTGGCAAAGAGCGGAACTGCAACAGCAGAATTGTTACATAAGTTAGGTGCAAAGGTAATTGTCAATGACAGAAGTCCGTTAGAGGGGAACGAACAAGCGGAGTACCTACTATCTAAAGGAATTGAAGTTGTTTGTGGAGGACATCCAACAAGTATCTTTGACCAGAATGTTGATGTTGTATTCAAAAATCCCGGCATTCCATATCACAACCCTTTGGTGCAACTTGCTACTGAAAAAGGCGTTCCTGTTCTAACGGAAGTGGAACTGGCCTATCAGATTAGTGATGCACCTATTATCGGAATTACGGGTTCTAATGGAAAAACCACCACGACTACGCTGATTGATAAAATGCTTGCGGCGGATAGTAAATCTCCCCTGATTGCAGGTAATATCGGAAATGTATCGGTGGAAGTGGCGCAAGAAGCAGGTGAGGACAATGTCATGGTTACAGAATTGTCATCTTTTCAACTAATGGGTACGGAATCCTTCAGGCCGAAGATTTCCGTTTTTCTAAATCTGTTTGAAGCTCATTTAGATTATCATGGAACCGTTGAAGATTATGGAATAGCTAAAGCACAAATCTTTAAGAACCAAACAAGCGATGATTATGCAGTAATTAATGCTGATGATGCCCAAGTTGTAAAACTTGCTGAAGGAATAAATTCAACCATCATTCCGTTCTCTGTTAGTAAAATAGTGGATGGTGCGTATTTGGATAATGGTTTTGTATACTTTAAAGAAGAAAAGGTATTATCCATAGAACAAATTGTGTTGCCAGGAAAACATAATCTAGAGAACATTTTGGCAGCTGTGGCAGCGGTGAAGCTTCTTGAGGTAAGCAACGAAGCAATCACAGAAGTACTAACAAGCTTTTCAGGTGTAAAACATCGCTTGCAATTCATTGGAGAGCATAATGGTAGAAGATTTTATAATGACTCTAAAGCCACCAATATATTGGCTACTCAAAAGGCTCTTTCTGCATTCGAAAACAATATAGTCCTGCTCGCAGGAGGGCTTGACCGAGGAAATGAGTTTGATGATCTCCTCCCTTACTTGAAAAATGTTAAATTGCTAGTAACTTTTGGTGAAACAGCCGAAAAATTGATTCGTACAGCTAATGAAGCTGGAATAAAACAAATAAAACATGTCGATAATGTGGAAAAAGCCGTACCGGTGGCATACGAAATGTCTGATAGCGGAGATGTCATTCTATTGTCCCCTGCTTGTGCAAGTTGGGATCAATATAAAACATTTGAGCAACGAGGAGACATTTTTATAGACGCCGTGCATAAGCTTAAATAAGGGCTTGGCCACATGTTCAAGAGGCTTTGTTCTGATAGCTTCTCAAGCTTTGCTGAGTGGGAAGCATACGGACAGAGCCTTTTTCTGGCTATTGGCATAAACGTTTAGTTGACGTTAAGCTTCTATCTGCCCTAATTTTTGTAGTAGAGGTGTTTCACGTTGGCAAACAAGCGATCAACTCCGGACATTATATTAATTCTAACCACCCTTACACTTCTTGCAGTGGGCCTTATCATGGTTTACAGTGCAAGTGCAGTATGGGCTGATTACAAATTTCAGGATACATTCTTCTTCGCCAAAAGGCAGTTGCTATTTGCTGGCTTGGGTGTAGTAGCGATGTTCTTTATCATGAATATCGACTATTGGACTTGGAGGACATGGGGAAAATTAATTATTCTGGTGTGTTTCTTCCTGCTTGTCATCGTATTGATTCCTGGTGTTGGGATGGAGCGGAATGGATCAAGAAGCTGGATCGGCGTTGGAGCGTTTTCGGTTCAACCTTCAGAGTTTATGAAAATAGCCATGATAACATTTTTAGCAAAATACTTAAGTGAAAATCAAAAGAAGATTACTTCTTTTAAGAAGGGACTTATTCCAAGTCTCTCTCTCGTATTTTTGGCGTTCGGAATGATAATGCTGCAGCCCGATCTTGGTACAGGGACTGTAATGGTTGGTACTTGTATTGTCATGATCTATGTTGCCGGCGCTAGGATCAGTCACTTTGTGGGATTAGGGCTGGTAGGTGTAGCAGGTTTTGTTGTTTTAATCTTATCTGCACCTTACCGGATAAAACGGATCACATCCTTTTTAAATCCATGGGAAGATCCGCTGGGAAGCGGCTTCCAAATCATTCAGTCTTTATATGCAATAGGACCTGGAGGGTTGCTGGGACTTGGGCTCGGACAAAGCAGGCAAAAATTCTTTTACTTGCCAGAACCGCAGACCGATTTCATTTTTGCCATTTTAGCAGAAGAACTCGGGTTTATTGGAGGCTCGTTTGTTGTTCTCTTGTTCGCCTTGCTTTTATGGAGGGGAATAAGAATAGCACTTGGTGCGCCGGATTTGTACGGCAGCTTCTTAGCAGTAGGTATCATTGCCATGATTGCTATTCAGGTTATAATAAATGTAGGAGTGGTAACAGGGCTGATGCCAGTAACCGGAATCACCCTCCCGTTTCTAAGTTATGGAGGCTCCTCCTTGACCCTGATGTTACTAGCTGTTGGGATTCTACTGAACATAAGCAGATACGCGAAATATTAAACAAAGCCGAAACCAGCAACCAATGGTTTCGGCTTTTGTGTTACATATCCGGACATAATATGACAAAAAATAAAAATTTGATTACAATAACTAATATTCGTTGCACATCTTTAACAAGGGATATACTATTAAAGTATTGTGCAAACAATGATTGCACAACGAAATTTCATAACAAAAGCTTTTACAAAAGAAAATATGTTAATGACAAAAAACAGGTTTAATATCCAAACCATTTAGGGTATGTAAACATAGTCCATTTTTAAATGAATTACATAATTGTCATGAGCCGAACTTCGAACCTTCGATGTGATGGGCCGGTGTACCGTTAATATACTACATGCATAGTATATTAATAATTATTGATGGGCCTACATCACGACTTGAACGAAGGATTATTTTTCTACTTAATAAGTTATGAAAATTGTTATATGAACGTGGATTTAGGAGGATTTTATATGGAAGCGTTAGTCAAGGAATTGCAAGAAAAAGAAGTGGGCAAGGTATTACCCAATGAGCCACTCTCAAATCATACGACAATGAAAATTGGCGGACCGGCGGATGTGCTGGTGGAGCCAAAGAGTTTGGAAAAACTTCAAGAAACGATGGAAACGATCAATCAATACCAAGTGAAATGGACGGCAATCGGCCGCGGATCCAATTTACTGGTGTCAGACCTCGGAATTGAAGGAGTAGTAATAAAACTTGGAAACGGAATGGACCATATGGAAATAGAGGGTAATGAAGTGCATGTCGGAGGAGGATACTCCTTAATCAAGCTTGTTACCATCATCAGTAAAAAAGGATTGACAGGTCTTGAGTTTGCCGGAGGGATCCCCGGATCTGTAGGTGGAGCTGTGTACATGAATGCTGGCGCACACGGTTCTGACATATCTAAAGTGTTAAAAAAGGCACATATCCTGTTTGAAGATGGCAAAATGGAATGGTTAACGGCTGATGAGTTGGAATTTTCCTACCGAACATCGATCCTTCAAAAAGAGCGCCCGGGAATTTGTTTAGAAGCCATTTTGAATGTGGAACAGGGAAATCGGGAAGAAGTGGTAGCTCAGCTTCAAAAAAATAAAGATTATCGTCGTGATACTCAGCCGTTTTCCTATCCATGTGCAGGTAGTATTTTCCGGAATCCACTTCCGGATTATGCTGGACAGTTAATTGAAAAAGCTGGACTCAAAGGGTATAAAATTGGCGGTGCAAAAGTTTCTGACATGCACGCGAACTTTATCGTAAACGACGATGGTGCCAAAGCTCAGGATGTATTGGACCTGATTGCATACATCAAGAAAACAATCTTAGAGAAATATGACGTTCAATTAGAAACGGAAGTTGAAATTATAGGAAGAAAATAGTAGTTTTTTTCCGTTTTTTTCACCCCACATATGATATAATTATGCTAGAAAATTATTGTATAATTCATGCGTAGCTTCATGGCGCGCGGTGGGGTGAAATTGTTTTTAATGGAAAAAGGGAAAGTAGTGACGCTAGAAGACCGTGTACCTAAAATCAAACAGCACAGAAAGCAAAAGGCTAACAGAAGATTAGTCATCTATCTTTCATTATTCTTTATTTTGTTGTTTTTGATCATTTACTCGCAATCTCCACTTAGCAAGGTTTCTGGCTTAACTGTAAGCGGTAATTTACACATCAAAGATGAGGAAGTCATAAGCTTAAGTGGTGTGACGAAAGAGACAAGCATCTGGCGTGTGAACGAAGAAAAAGTAGCTGAACTGATTCAGCAGCATAAAGAAATAGCATCAGTAGAAGTTCAAAGGGTCTTTCCAAACCGTGTGGAGATCACTATCGATGAATTTAAGCGGATAGCATATATATATGAAAGTGGAAACTATTACCCTGTCATGGAAAATGGCAAAATGCTCTCAGTTTTGAATGAAGAGGATGCATTGCCTGATGATGCGCCACTCATGCTGAATTGGAAGAATGGTGAAATGGTGGAGAATTTTATTGTTGAATTGATAAAATTACCTGAATCCATCATCTATTCCATTTCTGAAATACATCATACACCAACAGATATCGACCCTTACCATATAACCATGTTCATGAATGACGGTTTTGAAGTAAGTGCAACGATCAGAGATTTCTCGGAAAAGATGGCCGCATACCCTTCCATTGTGGAACAGTTGGATCCAGAGGTTAAAGGTGTCATTAACTTGGAAGTAGGTACATTCTTCAAACCGTACGAAACAGGTGGAGAGGAAGAGGAAGAAACAGATGAAAGTGACAGGTAAACATGTTGTCTTGTCCTTTGTTTGTCTAGTCCTTGGTTTTATCGTCTCATACTCGTTTCAACTTACAAACGAGGAAGAAGTCGTAGGTACAGACAGACAGTGGCAGCGTGATAGAGCAATCAGGGAAACCTTAATCAGGACAGAAGAACGAAACCTTGAATTGCAAAATGAACTACAAGAAAAACAAGAGGCGATCCAGACCATAGAAGAGGAGCTTGCAGAAGGAGAACAGCTTTTATTCAACTTGGTGGAAGATGTGGACAAGCTCCGTATGTTCAACGGGAATGTTAAAGTCCAAGGAGAAGGCGTGGAAGTGACGTTAGCAGACGCTTCCTATGTTCCTTCTGAGGAGAATATCAATAATTATATTGTTCACGAAAGTCATGTGTTCAAGGTAATGAATGAGCTGTTTATATCGGGGGCTGCTGCAATAGCCATAAACGGACAAAGAATTACTAAAGACTCCTATATTATTTGCAATGGCCCTGTGATAACCATTGATGGAAATCAATATCCTGCTCCATTTGTCATAACTGCCATAGGTGATTCCGACGTGCTCATTCCTGCACTAAGTATCCTTGGCGGAGTGAGAGATCAATTGGTTGCAGATAATATTACAGTGAAGATGCAAAAAAAAGATCAAGTAGTTCTTGACCCTGTTATTCGATAAGGCTGAATGCATGCTTTGTGGTGAGGTAAGGTGTTCAAGATGGACAAGCGTAAATTTAGTTTTACCATTGTTACGGTTATTGTAGGACTGATGATTGCTATACAGTTTCAAACCGTCCAGCAGCCGATTATTCGTGATACGCGTGATACCTGGCAACTCAGGAGCGATTTGAATCGTGAGCAAGAAATACAATCTCAAATTATCCAAGAAATAAGAAAGTATGACAAAATACTCCAAGATTATTCCAAAGAACGTGATGAATCTAAGGGTGCTATCGTTCGGGAAACACTGGAAGAACTAAAAGTCGAAGCAGGGTTAACAGAGATGAAGGGACCAGGCATAAAAATGACAATCAAACCATTGTTTGATGAAGATGTCCTAGGAAACATTCAGGAAAACATATCTGCAGATCTTCTTAGAAGGTTTGTAAACGAATTGAATTCCTATGGTGTAGAAGAAATAAGTATTGCTAATCAACGCATTGTTAGCAATACGATCATAAGAGAAATAAACGGCAGGACAAAAGTAAACAATGCATGGATTCCTAATGCGAACTTTGAAATCATTGTTATCACCAGTGACCCTACGAAGCTTTACAACCGACTACAAGTATCCAGGGCAATGGACGAATTTGCGATAGAAAATCTTTTGCTAGAAGTCTCCACGCCCATTAACGAAGTAACCGTTCCTGCCTATGACGAGCAAATTCGTGTGAAGCATATGGAAGCGGTGAAAACCGGGAAGGAGGGGAACTGACAATGTGGCTTCCTCTTCTGGGCTTGATTGTAGGAATTGTTTTGGGGCTGTATTCCGAGATTCGGGTACCTGATGAATATTCCAATTATTTATCGATTGCAGTTCTTGCTGCACTTGATACATTGTTCGGTGGAATTCGTGCCCACCTACAAAACAATTATGATGATAAAGTATTTGTATCCGGTTTTTTCTTTAATATCCTGCTTGCAGCAAGTTTAGCTTTTCTAGGCGTACATCTTGGTGTAGACTTATATTTAGCTGCAGTATTTGCTTTTGGAGTAAGGCTATTTCAGAACATAGCAGTGATAAGAAGAATATTATTGTCAAAATGGTCGCTTTCTAAAGAAAAAAACGAAAAAAAATGATTTTAAAAAAGGGAAAACATCATATTTGTGGAATACTTTCTAATATAATATGTTTTTCAAGAGTTGTTCTTAAATAATTGGTTTTTTTAGGAGTAGAAGGAGGTGCCATAGAATGAACAGCAATGAAATATACGTCAGTTTGGACATCGGTACATCCAGTGTTAAAGTAATCATTGGAGAAATGGTGAATGATACTTTAAATATTATTGGAGTCGGTAATGTAAAATCAACAGGATTAAGAAAAGGATCAATAGTAGACATAGATGAAACTGTTCATTCCATTAATAAGGCAATTGAACAAGCTGAGAGAATGGTAGGGATGCCAATTAATAGAGTGGTCGTTGGCGTCACCGGAAACCATGTACAGCTTCAGGATTGTCATGGAGTGGTAGCTGTTTCAAGTGATAACAGGGAGATAGGGGACGAAGACATCGCTAGGGTAATAGATGCGGCGCAGGTCTTTTCCATTCCTCCTGAAAGAGAGATTATTGACTGTATTCCAAAACAGTTCATCGTAGACGGATTGGATGAAATCAATGATCCACGTGGAATGCTGGGTGTTCGCCTTGAGATGGAAGGTACACTTATCACCGGGTCAAAAACAGTCTTACATAACTTACTGCGTTGTGTAGAGAAAGCTGGATTGGAAATTACGGATATCTGCTTGCAGCCACTTGCATCTGGATCGATAGCATTGTCTAAGGACGAGCGCAATTTGGGTGTGGCACTTGTGGATATTGGCGGAGGTTCTACTACCATAGCCGTTTTTGAGGATGGATTCCTAAAGGCAACGAGCGTATTGCCTGTTGGCGGAGAGTACATCACTAAAGACATTTCCATAGGTTTACGTACTTCCACTGAAGACGCAGAAAAAATCAAACAAAAGCATGGACATGCCTTTTATGACCATGCATCCGATGAAGAAGTATTCAGCGTACCGATTATCGGAAGCGATCAGCATCAACAATTCAGTCAACTTGAAATCTCTGACATTATAGAAGCACGGATGGAAGAGATCTTTGAGCTAGTACAACACGAGATTAAGAGATTGGGTGTTCGGGAGATTCCTGGAGGCTACGTGTTAACTGGCGGTGTAGTAGCAATGCCGGGAGTCCTGGAATTGGCACAGTTGATACTGAACAATAATGTAAGGAAAGCTGTTCCGGATTATATCGGCGTAAGAGAGCCTCAATATACTACAGGAGTAGGGCTTATCCAATTTGCATATAAAAATGCAAAACTGCAAGGAAGAAAAATTGAAACTACATCAGCACCAAGTGAATACCCTGAAAAACGTAGTGGAAAACAAACTCAACAAAAAGTAAAGCAAGCAAAGCAACCAGTAAACGAAGAAGAAAAAGTTGGCAACAAAGTCAAAAAATTCTTCGGACTATTCTTTGAATAAGAAAAAGGATAACATAGCTGTTGATTGGAGCACAGGGCGGAAATCAACAGCGGTGTTCAACAGTTACTAGCTTTAGCTTGCAAGTACTTTCGAGAAATAGGAGGAACAGTCATGTTAGATTTTGATAACAGTATCGATCAATTAGCTACCATAAAAGTAATCGGAGTTGGTGGAGGCGGAAACAACGCTGTAAACCGTATGATAGAGCATGGTGTTCAAGGAGTAGAGTTTATTGCAGTTAACACGGATGCACAAGCTCTTAACCTATCAAAAGCAGAAGTGAAAATGCAAATCGGCGGTAAACTTACTCGCGGACTTGGAGCAGGTGCAAATCCAGAAGTAGGTAAAAAAGCGGCTGAAGAGAGTAAAGAACAGTTAGAAGAAGTATTAAAAGGTGCCGACATGGTATTCGTTACAGCTGGTATGGGCGGAGGAACCGGTACTGGTGCAGCGCCTGTAATCGCACAAATTGCACGTGATCTTGGCGCGTTAACTGTGGGTGTTGTAACAAGACCTTTCACATTTGAAGGCCGTAAGCGTGCTACTCAAGCAGCAGGCGGTATCGCTTCCATGAAAGAAGGAGTAGATACACTAATCGTCATTCCTAATGATCGTCTTCTTGAAATCGTTGATAAAAACACACCTATGCTAGAAGCGTTCCGTGAAGCAGATAACGTTCTTCGTCAAGGTGTACAAGGTATCTCTGACCTGATTGCTACTCCAGGACTTATCAACCTTGACTTTGCAGACGTGAAAACAATCATGTCCAACAAAGGTTCCGCATTAATGGGGATTGGTGTTGCCACAGGTGAAAACCGTGCAGCAGAAGCAGCGAAAAAAGCTGTATCTTCTCCATTACTTGAAACTTCTATTGACGGAGCTCAAGGTGTATTAATGAATATTACAGGTGGTACTAACCTGAGCTTGTATGAAGTACAAGAAGCTGCAGACATCGTGGCATCTGCTTCTGATCAAGAAGTAAACATGATTTTCGGTTCTGTAATCAATGAAAACCTTAAAGACGAAATCGTTGTGACGGTTATCGCTACAGGCTTCAGCGAAGCAGAAATCAACCATACAAAACAAGGTGCACGCCCAGTGTTCGGCGCTCAAAAAGCTCCAGCACAAAAGCCTCAACAACCGCAACGTGAAGTAAGACGTGAAGAGCCTGTTCATCAGCAACAAGAACAACAAGAGCCTCGTCGTCAGCAACAACCACAGCAACAAGAAGAAACGTTGGATATTCCAACATTCTTACGCAATAGAAATCGCCGCCGCTAATCTCATTAGCTCCCGGCTTAAACAAAAAACACCAAACCATTTTATTTGTAAATGGTTTGGTGTTTTTTGTTTATATAAATTTAGAAGGCATATAAAACAGTTGATTTCCGTTTCAGGCGCTTCGCTTGCCTGCGGGCGGTCCGTGAGCCTCCTCAGGCGTCGCCTTCCGGGGTCTCACCTGTCCCTTCCTCCTGCGGGCGTCTGCGCGCCTTCCACTCCAATCAACAAGGTGACTTCATTTACTAAAGGTTAAAGAAAAGGCATTTAAAAGAGTTAAATGTAGACGTTTCGTTATTCTTATTTCTAGCTGTGGATTGGAGTGAATGGCGTAGACTCCAGCGGGGGAGTAACGGTGGTTTGAGACCCCTGAAGCGTTGTGAGAAGGCTCAAGCGCCGTCCCGCGGAAAGCGAAGCCATTTGCGGAAAGGAACAGCGTCGATAAGTCAATCAACTATAATTATTTCCATCTTCCGTCCTCTAAGTTTCCCCTCCGACAAATAAGCAAAAAAACCTTCAAAAATTGTATTCTACCATCGGCAGGAACTGACAGACTTCCTAATAGTAGTGATTTATACTAGTTTCAAACATAAAAAGGTATAAATGAGGGACTAAACTTGACCGTATATTTAGATGCGATCTGGCTCTTGAATTTCGGGTTTGATTTTCTGCTCCTTAAGATTACCGGAATCATACTCAAACGCACAATGGTGACCTGGAGGCTTTTGCTTGGGGCATTCTTGGGATCATTACTAGTAGTACTAATGTTTACCCCCCTACAGATGATTGTTGCTAATCCACTGATTAAAATGCTCTTATCACTTACGATTATTCTCGCTGCCTTCGGGTTCCATAGGCTAAGGGTTTTCCTTGAAAACTTGATTGTTTTCTATGTTACCACTTTTTCGGTAGGAGGAGGGATGCTTGCCGTTCATTACGGCTTGCAAGTGGATCAACGTTTTGCCAATGACACGATTCAGAGTTTGACTAGTGGACTTGGAGATCCTGTCTCATGGATGTTTGTCCTCATCGGTTTCCCAGTACTCTTATACCTGTCAAAGAAACAATTCCATGCAGTGGAAACAAGGAAATTTAAATACGATCAACTTGCCACCATCACTATTACCATCGAAAAGGAAGTGATTTCGTTACCAGGTCTCTTGGACAGCGGAAACCAACTATTAGACCCGATTACCAAAACCCCTGTCATGATTTTAGAAGTGGATTATCTAAATGCGTTCATCCCTCAAGAAATAATACAAGCTATGGACTCCATCGAACAAACTCAAGGGTGGCCGACTTTTTCAGAGGAAACTAAGTGGGTGGAGAGAATTAGAATCATTCCATATAGGGCTGTTGGAAAAAGTACCAGTTTGATGCTTGCAATAAAGCCTGACAAAGCGGTCATTCATCACGATGGTAAACAATATGAAACAAAGAAATTCCTTTTGGGGCTGACAAAAACAAAGCTCTCTTCAGAAGGAGATTATGTATGCATCCTTCATCCGAAAATGTTGCAAGGAGAAGTGGTGGAGCAGGTATCATAATACTTTATTCAGTACCTACAAAAGAATGATGAAAGAGGAGGAAATACTTTGGGGAAGCTCAAGATAAAAGTCACTTATTTATGGTATAAATTATTAATCAAACTAGGATTAAAGACAGATGAAATTTATTATATTGGGGGAAGTGAAGCTCTCCCGCCTCCATTATCAAAAGAAGAAGAGGCACACCTTCTCATCAAATTGCCAAATGGAGATCAAGCTGCAAGGTCCATATTGATTGAGCGGAACTTGAGACTTGTTGTGTACATCGCTAGAAAGTTCGAAAATACGGGAATCAATATTGAAGATTTAATCAGTATAGGAACTATTGGACTTATTAAAGCTGTAAATACATTCAATCCTGAAAAGAAAATTAAATTAGCAACCTATGCTTCCCGCTGCATCGAAAATGAAATATTAATGTACCTCCGAAGAAACAATAAGGTTCGTTCAGAAGTATCTTTTGATGAACCATTAAATATTGATTGGGATGGCAATGAATTGTTGCTTTCAGATGTGTTGGGGACGGAAGAAGACATTATTACAAAAGATTTAGAAGCGAATGTAGATCGAAAACTTCTATTGAAAGCCTTAGAGCAACTAAATGATAGGGAAAAACAAATCATGGAACTGCGCTTCGGCCTGATTGGCGGTGAAGAAAAGACCCAAAAAGATGTGGCAGATATGCTTGGAATATCGCAATCATACATTTCCCGATTGGAAAAACGCATTATTAAAAGACTAAGAAAAGAATTCAACAAAATGGTGTAAAAAATTTTTTAAGGTATAACATTAGCAATGGTAAGGGTTGTAATTATTTGTCAGAATAGATAGATTTCTGGATATGCATATTTTTCCCTCCTGAGGAGATACTTAACTCTGAACAGCAACTCCTGTTAGGAGGGGAAAGAATGACACGTAATAAGGTAGAGATTTGTGGAGTAGACACCTCAAAGCTTCCCGTTCTAAAAAATGAAGAAATGCGGAAGTTGTTTCGAGAAATGCAAAGTGGTGAACTTTCTGCTCGAGAAAAGCTTGTGAATGGTAATTTAAGGCTTGTATTAAGTGTTATTCAACGGTTTAACAACCGTGGAGAATTTGTTGATGACTTATTTCAAGTAGGATGTATAGGATTGATGAAATCCATTGATAACTTTGATTTAGGTCAAAACGTTAAATTTTCTACATATGCAGTACCGATGATTATCGGGGAAATCAGACGTTATCTTCGTGACAATAATCCTATAAGGGTATCAAGATCGTTACGGGATATCGCCTACAAAGCACTGCAAGTGAGAGAAAGATTGATGAGTGAAACATCCAGGGAACCAACAGCTGAAGAGATTGCAAAGGTTTTGGAAGTGCCACACGAAGAAATTGTTTTCGCTTTAGATGCTATCCAGGATCCTGTTTCATTGTTTGAGCCAATCTACAATGATGGAGGAGATCCCATTTATGTATTGGATCAGATAAGTGATGAAAAGAACAAGGACATCCAATGGATAGAAGAGATTGCTCTAAAAGAAGGAATGAGAAGGCTCAATGACAGAGAAAAACTCATTCTGAGAAAACGATTCTTTCAAGGAAAAACACAGATGGAAGTTGCTGATGAAATCGGTATATCGCAAGCTCAAGTATCTCGCCTCGAAAAGGCGGCAATTAAGCAGATGAATAAAAATATTCAAAGCTAATGCGGGAAAATATAAAAATAAAAGTTCCAGGGTCCAATTGTTAAAGGGGATCTCTGGTTCTTTTTTTTGGACAAGGTTTCAGTGAACTATAACTTTTTTCTTTTTCTCCTCATGAAGACCGATGCAAGCATCATATAGTTAACTATGATAGAAAAATTGGGGGAATGGAAATGGTGAAAATATCGGATTTTCAGATGAAAGACGTTGTAAGTGTTTCAGATGGCAAAAAACTTGGTAACATAGGAGACATAGATATCAATCTGACAAATGGAAAAATTGAGGCTATCATTATTACCGGTGGTGGAAAAGTGTTGGGTTTCTTTGGCAAGGATGAGGAGGTCGTCATCCCATGGCGCAACATCGTCAAAATCGGCGCAGATGTTATTCTTGTACGTTATCAAACAAAAGTAGAGGCTTCTTATGAGGAATAAGACGCGAAAATTACTGTCGAATGGGACAATATAATTCAATGTTAGTAGAAAAATGTGGTACAATATGAAAGAATATTAGTGTAACAATAAAGTAGGTGTCATAAATGACAGAGCCATTTGTTCTGGAAAAAGAACAAACACTGCATCTTCCTGGTTGGAAAGAGAAAGATTCCAATTTAATCGTCGGATTTACGACGAAAAACGGAGGAGTCAGTGAAGGACAATTTAGTACATTAAATATGGGGTTGCATGTCCATGATTCCGTTAACGCAGTTTGCCAAAATAAAGAAATTTTGGCAAGTCTCTTGAATATGCCTACAGAAAATTGGATAGGATGCGACCAAACACATGAAGATAAGATCATAAAAGTAAGCAGCGGTGATAGAGGTAAAGGTGTCTACTCTTATGGGACTGGATTGCCAGGAACCGATGGCATTTATACAGATACCAAAGGAGTTTTATTGACACTTTGTTTTGCTGATTGTGTGCCACTGTACTTTTATTCTGAGGAGCATTCCTTAATAGGAATCGCCCATGCAGGCTGGAAAGGTACAGTGAAAAATATTGCCGGCAACATGATTAACCGCTGGGTGGAGGATGGAGTGAGTATTGATACTATCCATGTAGCAATTGGTCCCGCCATTTCTGCAGAAGCCTATGTGGTAGATGATTATGTTGTAAATAGAGTAAACGATGTGCTCCCTCATGTAGACAAGAAAAACTACATGAAAGAAGTTTCTAAAGGACAATATGCACTGGATCTCAAAAAAATTAATCATGAACTTGTTTTACAAGCAGGTGTAAAAGAGTCAAACATCCTTTGCAGCTCTTTTTGTACAAGCTCTCATGACTCCTTATTTTTTTCCCATCGACGTGATCAGGGGAAAACAGGAAGAATGATGAGTTTTATCGGTTTGAAAGGAGCGGAGTTTGCATGAGTCAACAATCAGTCGAGTTAAATCTTTCTGAAATCCAACAAAACATCCAGGATGCATGTAACAGTGTCAATCGTTCAATAGAAGAAGTGAAAATTATTGCTGTTACCAAATATGTGTCAACAGAGCGTGCTCAAGAAGCAATCACAGCGGGTATAACACATCTTGGAGAAAACCGTGATGATGGGCTTTTAAAGAAACGAGATGCGATACCGAAAGGGGCAACGTGGCATTTCATCGGCACCTTGCAATCCAAAAAGGTGAAAAACATCATCGATAAAGTGGATTACATTCATTCTTTGGACCGCAAGTCCCTGGCAGAAGAAATACATAAGAGGGCAAATAAGGTTGTTAAATGCTTTATTCAAATAAATGTGTCTGGAGAAGATTCCAAACACGGGCTTACACCGGAGGAAGTTCCAGCGTTTATAAAAACGCTTGGCGACCTCCAAAATATTCAGATTGTCGGATTAATGACAATGGCCCCTCATACCGAAGAAGAAAAAACGTTACGCAATTGTTTTCGAGGGTTGAAATCCCTGCAACAAGAAATTCAATCAATGAACCTTCCGTATGCACCATGTACAGAGTTATCCATGGGGATGTCCAATGACTACAAGATTGCCATTGAAGAAGGTGCAACATTCGTCCGAATCGGAAGTGCACTTGTAGGAAACGAACAATAATTTGGAGGTGTAAGATATGACAATTAAATCAAAATTCAAAAGTTTTTTCGCCTTAGATGATGAAGAATATGAGTACAAAGAGACGGATGCGTACGAGGAAGAAGAAGTGGTGGAGGAGCCGAGAAGAACTAGATCTGGCACCACACAACCAGCTGCTAGGCAAAATGTTGTAAGTTTACAAAGTGTACAAAAAACATCCAAGGTGGTTCTATATGAACCGAGGTCCTATTCAGAAGCACAGGATGTAGCGGACCATTTAAAGAATAGACGTGCAATCATCGTCAACTTACAGCGAATCGATATGGATCAGGCAAAAAGGATTGTAGATTTCTTAAGTGGCACCGTTTACGCCATAGGTGGAGATATCCAGCGCATCGGACAGAATATTTTCCTATGCACTCCAGATAATGTGGATGTATCTGGGTCTATTTCTGAGATTATGCAGCAAGAACAGGAAGAATATACAGACAAGAGGTGGTAGACGAACATGGATGTGTTTTTTAGTTTATTGAACGATTTAGTTTTCATTTATACGATAGCTTTAATCATCTATATTTTTATGTCTTGGTTTCCAGGAGCCAGGGAATCATCCTTTGGCCGGATGTTAGGAAGAATATGTGAGCCTTACCTCGACATGTTCCGCAGAATTATCCCGCCGCTTGGCATGATAGATATTTCTCCAATCGTAGCTATTTTTGTTTTACGATATGCCGTTTTAGGGCTAGCAGCATTATTTAGAATGCTGGGCTTATATTAATACTACAGTAGGGAATCTCGACGTTACCGGGTTTCCCTTCTTATCTTTTGTTAGAGTAGAGTGATATTATGAGTATTTATCAACACTTTCGTCAAGAAGAACATGAATTCATCGATCAAGTACTGGAATGGAAAGAAACCGTTATAGAGCAGTATACGTCAAAACTTACGGATTTCCTTGATCCTCGTGAACAGGAAATAGTGAAAAGTGTTGTTGGTCTTAATGAGGATGTTAAGCTTGCTTTCCACGGGGGAACTGACGGTGCTGAAAGAAAACGCGCTCTCTTGTATCCTCCTTATCTAGAACCCACTGCAGAAGATTTTCATTTGAAGGCTTTTGATCTTTCCTATCCTGAAAAATTCGTGAAAATCGAACACCGCCAAGTGCTTGGATCTTTAATGGGAATTGGTCTTAAAAGAAGCAAATTTGGTGATATTTATTTTCATGATTCAACTATTCAAGTTGTATTAAGTGCAGAGGTAAGTGCTTTTGTGGAGATGCAATTACAAGAAGTTGGGAAAGTGAAAGTATCTCTGAGGGAAATCCCACTAGAAGAGTTAAAATCAACAGAAACCAGCTGGGAGGAGGCATCTACCACTGCTGCATCCTTAAGGCTGGATGTGATGATTGCGTCGATCTACAATCTTTCCAGGCAGAAAGCGCAATTATTAATTAGTGCCAAAAAGGTGAAAATCAACTGGAAACTTGTAGAGCAGACAGCTTTTGAATGCCAAGAAGGAGACATACTTTCTGTAAGGGGATTTGGAAGAAGTAAATTAATTACTGTAGACGGAAAAACGAAGAAAGACAAATGGAGAATTATTGTAGGAAAACAAAAATAATTTTCTATCTGGCAGGAAAATAAGAGCGCATGTCGAATAATGTTAAGTAACAGTAGAGATCTTAATGGAGGTGGCATCAATGCCCTTAACACCACTTGATATTCACAATAAAGAGTTTAATAAGGCTTTTCGCGGCTACGATGAAGACGAAGTAAATGAATTTCTTGATCAAGTAATCAAGGACTATGAGATGATCTTGCGTGAAAAGAAAGAGCATGAAGAAAAGGTCAAAGAATTAAATGATCGTTTATCTCACTTCAACACGATTGAGGAAACGTTAAATAAGTCCATTCTAGTGGCACAGGAATCAGCGGAAGATGTTAGAAGAAATGCACAAAAAGAAGCAAAGCTAATTATCAAGGAAGCTGAAAAGAATGCAGACCGCATCATCAATGAGTCCTTATTAAAGTCAAGAAAACTTCAAGTGGAGATAGATGAATTAAAGAAGCAATCTAAGATTTTCCGCAACCGTTTCAAGATGCTTGTGGAAGCACAATTGGAGCTTATCGACAATGATGATTGGGAACACTTAATGGAATATGAAGAAAAAGATAAAGAATTAGAAGAAAGTCGAGTATAACCTTGACGATATAAGGTTATATTCAGTATAATAACGAAACAAATCAAAGTTTTTTCATAGAATAATTATATGCACTTATTTTTTATAAAATATAAAAAAGCGTTGATAGGGACAGTAGTTTCTCATACCACTTATATTAGCGAATCGGGGATGGTGAAAGCCCGGTATAAGATGAGAAAACGAAGATCACCCTAGAGCACGGGACTGAAAGCAGATTGCCTCTAAGTCTTGTCGTCACATTCACGTTACGAATGCTAAAGCGGACCATTACTGCCAATATTAGCAGTACGGTCAATTTAGGGTGGTACCACGGGAGATCCTCTCGTCCCTTTTCTGGGATGAGGGGATCTTTTTGTTTTTCGTTTTTAGGATATTATAGCTGTTGATTGGAGCACAGGGCGAAGACTCCTCGAAAATGCTACGCATTTTCTTCGTGCGATGTATCGCTGTCGGAGCCTTCCTTGTCCTGAGGGAGATGGCGCTAGGTGGAGACCCCGCAGGCTTGCCGAGGAGGCTCTCGTCAGCCCCTAGGAAAGCGAAGCCCAGTGCGGAAATCAACAGCGGAGTATTATCAGAACTTACCTATGAAAAATTCAAAATGTGAAAGTTGGAGGAAAGACCATGGAATATAAAGATACCTTACTAATGCCAAAAACCGAATTCCCAATGCGCGGAAACCTACCAAACCGCGAACCGCAACAACAACAAAAATGGGACGAAATGGACATCTACAAAAAAGTGCAAGAACGCACAAAAGACCGCCCGATGTATGTATTACATGACGGACCTCCATATGCAAACGGAGACATCCATATGGGTCACGCACTTAACAAAGTGCTAAAAGACTTTATCGTCCGCTACAAATCCATGAGCGGCTATCATGCGCCATATGTACCTGGCTGGGATACACACGGTTTACCAATCGAAACAGCACTAACAAAGAATAAAAAAGTAAAACGCAAAGAGATGTCCGTAGCTGACTTCCGTAAATTATGTGAAGAGTATGCTTATGACCAGGTGGACCGCCAACGTGAACAGTTTATGCGCCTTGGTGTCCGTGGTGACTGGTTCAACCCATATATCACACTAAAGCCTGAATATGAGGCACAACAGATCAAAGTGTTCGGAGACATGGCGAAAAACGGGCTAATCTATAAAGGGTTAAAACCTGTTTATTGGTCTCCTTCTAGTGAGTCTGCCCTTGCAGAAGCAGAAATCGAATACCAAGATAAGCGCTCTCCATCCATCTATGTAGCTTTTAAGGTAGAAGACGGAAAAGGAGTACTTGATGGTACCGAAAGCTTCATCATCTGGACGACTACTCCTTGGACGATTCCAGCAAACCTTGGAATTGCTGTACATGCGGATCTAGACTACAATGTTGTTGAAGTTAACGGCAGTAAATTCATCATCGCTGCAGAACTTTTAGAAACAGTATCAATCACACTTGAGTGGGAAGATGCAAAGGTCGTTAAAACACTTAAGGGTGCAGAACTAGAGCATGTAGTTGCTAAACACCCGTTATATGACCGTACTTCATTGGTCATGCTTGGTGATCATGTAACAACAGACGCTGGAACAGGTTGTGTACACACAGCACCGGGCCACGGGGAAGACGATTTTATCATCGGGAAACAATACGGCCTTGACGTATTATGTCCGGTTGATGCAAAAGGAAATATGACAGAAGAAGCACCAGGCTTTGAAGGGCTGTTCTATGACGAAGCTAACAAGCCGATCACAGAAAAGCTTCAAGAAGCAGGAGCACTGCTAAAGTTGAACTTTATCACGCACTCCTATCCACATGACTGGCGTACGAAGAAGCCGACCATTTTCCGTGCAACCGCACAGTGGTTCGCTTCCATCGACAAAATCAGGGACCAACTGCTTGAAGCAGTCGCAGAAACTAAATGGGTACCTGCATGGGGAGAAACTCGTCTTTACAATATGGTCCGTGATCGCGGAGACTGGTGTATTTCCCGTCAACGTGCATGGGGTGTTCCGATTCCTGTATTCTATGCAGAAAACGGCCAGGAAATTATCACAGACGAAACAATCGATCATGTATCTGCCTTGTTCAGAGAACATGGCTCTAATATCTGGTTTGAAAAAGAAGCGAAAGACCTGCTTCCAGAAGGCTTTACACATGAAGGCAGTCCAAATGGCACTTTCTTTAAAGAGATGGATATCATGGACGTATGGTTTGATTCCGGTTCGTCCCATCAATCCGTATTAGAGGAAAGAGATGACTTGCAACGTCCGGCTGATCTTTATCTTGAAGGTTCCGACCAATACCGCGGCTGGTTCAACTCTTCTCTAACAACAAGTGTAGCAGTAACAGGAAAGGCTCCTTATAAAGGGATCTTGAGTCACGGTTTTGCACTTGATGGAGATGGACGCAAGATGAGTAAATCCCTAGGTAACGTGGTTCTACCATCTAAAGTAATGAATCAACTTGGGGCTGACATCCTTCGTCTATGGGTTGCATCAGTGGACTATCAATCGGATGTTCGTGTATCTGATAACATCTTAAAGCAAGTAGCTGAAGTGTATCGTAAAATCCGTAATACTTTCCGTTTCCTTCTTGGGAATCTTTCCGACTTTGATCCGACAGTGAATGCGGTAGAAGTAAAGGATCTTCGTGAAGTGGATCGTTATATGATGGTGAAACTGAACAACTTGATCACAAAAGTGAAAAAGTCCTATGAAGAATATGAGTTTGCTGGTATTTATCATGCGGTTCATAACTTCTGTACGATTGAATTGAGTTCATTCTATCTTGACTTTGCTAAAGACATCCTTTATATCGAAGGAAAAGATCAGCATGACCGCAGAGCAATCCAGACTGTGTTATATGAAACATTGCTTGCTCTTACTAAACTTGTGACACCAATTCTTCCTCATACAGCTGACGAAGTATGGTCACACATTGAGTTCGTAAAAGAGGAAAGTGTACAACTGGTGGATATGCCAGACGTATTGTCTGTTGAAGGTGCAGATGCCATTGAAGAAAAATGGGATAAATTCATGGCACTGCGTGACGATGTGTTAAAAGCGCTGGAGGTTGCCCGTAACGAAAAAGTTATTGGTAAATCCCTTGCTGCAAAAATCACTTTATATCCGAATGCGGAGACTAAGGCGCTGCTTGATTCCATCGAAGAAAACGTTCAACAATTGTTCATTGTTTCCGGTTTGGAAGTTGCTGGTGTGAAAGAAGGAGCTCCACAAAATGCTCACGTATTCGAAGGAGTAGCTATCTCCGTAACACCTGCTGAAGGGGAAACATGTGACCGTTGCTGGGTTGTCACACCGACAGTTGGAGAAGATAAAGATCACCCAACACTATGCGTTCGCTGTGCATCTGTAGTTAAAGAAAATTACACGGCATAATATACGCTTGAAGAACGCAAAACCGTCGACTTTTTGTCGGCGGTTTTTTATTGAGATAAGAAAGTATAAAATCCTGTTGATTTCCGTTACAGGCGCTTCGCTTGCCTGCGGGCGGTCCGTGAGCCTCCTCGGCTTGCAGCCTGTGGGGTTTCACCTGTCCCTTCCTCCCGCAGGGTTTCTGCGCGCCTTCCACTCCAATCAACAAGGTGGTTTCATTTAAATGAAGGGTTACAAAAAGTAATCTAACAGTGTTAACTGAATAAGCATTAACGTATGGGTTATGTGATTACTAGCAGTGGATTGGAGCAAATGGCAAAGACTCCAGCGGGGGAGTAACGGTAGGTTGAGACCCCTTAAGCGTTGTGAGGAGGCTCAAGGCACCGTCCCGCGGAAAGCGAAGCCATTTGCGGAAAGTAACAGCGTCGTTTAACCAGCAACAACTGCTTTATAGTAAAAAGTATCAGAGAATATTTCTCTGTTTTCCATATTGGAACCAATCTGTCAATACTTCAGCTTTATTTACCACCCTCTATTTGCTATAATTCTAAAGTACATATAAAAACCTGGGGGTACGTGTTAAGATGTATTATCTTATTGCACTTGTCATTATCATTGTCGACCAACTAACAAAATGGTTGGTAGTAAGATATATGGAAATTGGAGAGAACATTCCGATCATACATAACTTTTTGTATTTATCTTCCCACCGCAACAGAGGTGCTGCATGGGGAATACTTGAAGGCCAGATGTACTTTTTTTACATTATTACAGTTGGTGTTGTCATCGGACTTATTGTATACCTGCAAAAGCTGCCGAAAGATCAACCTTGGATGAAGCTTGCATTAAGTTTGATGCTTGGTGGCGCTATAGGGAATTTCATTGATCGTGTCTTGCATCAAGAAGTAATTGACTTTATCAACACATTTATCTTCACCTACGATTTCCCTATTTTTAATGTAGCTGATTCTGCATTAGTAATAGGCGTTGGGATCATATTAGTCTTAACGATAATAGAAGGCAAGAAAGAGAAGGAGTTATCAAAAAAATGACAGAAACAATGACGATTCATATTGATGAATCACAAAAAAATGACCGTATCGACAAGGTACTTTCCACTCAAAATGAAGAGTGGTCCCGTTCACAAGTCCAACAATGGATCAAAGACGGACAAATTCTTGTTAACGGTGAGAAAACGAAGCCGAATTACAAGTGCAGTGTTGGTGACGATATTACGGTTACCATTCCGGAACCAGAAGCATTAGATGTGTTGCCAGAAGAAATGGATCTTGATATTTATTATGAAGACTCGGACGTAATTGTAGTAAACAAGCCTCGCGGGATGGTTGTTCACCCTGCAGTTGGCCATGCGTCAGGTACACTTGTCAACGGCTTGATGGCACATTGCAAAGATCTATCAGGTATTAATGGTGTATTAAGACCTGGAATCGTCCACCGAATTGACAAAGACACATCCGGTTTATTGATGGTCGCAAAAAATGATTTTGCACATGAAAAGCTAGTAAACCAACTTGTGGCTAAAACCGTTACAAGGAAATACCAAGCAGTCGTACACGGTGTCATTTCCCATGATGTAGGGACGGTAGATGCTCCAATCGGACGTGACAAAAAAGATCGCCAAGCGATGACTGTGACAAATGAAAACAGCAGAAACGCTGTGACTCATTTCCGTGTAATCGAACGGTATAAAGACTACACACATATTGAGTGTCAGCTTGAAACAGGTCGGACCCACCAAATCCGTGTTCATATGAAATATATCGGCTATCCGTTGGCAGGGGACCCGAAATATGGGCCGAAAAAATCACTAGATATCGAAGGACAGGCTCTTCATGCCGGTATCCTCGGTTTTATCCACCCGCGTACAGAGGAATATATGGAATTTGAGGCGCCTAATCCGCCAGAATTCGAGCGTGTATTGAAACATTTAAAAAATCATTGACAGATTAAAGTTATTTTGAGATAATCATCTCAGTTGAATAAGACCTTTAAACGACAGTCCCGTGAGGCTGAGAAGGTAACGGCATATGCGAATGGAGTAGCTATAACTATAGCCATCCCTCTATATTCGTGTACAAAAACCTCTCATCATACGGTGAGAGGTTTTTTGTTTCTCGTTACAAGCAAGGGGCAAGGAAGGGTGAAGAAAAATGGCGGAAAAAGCTTTGATTTTAGATGAGCAGGCAATTAGAAGAGCGTTGACACGCATCGCTCATGAAATTATCGAACGCAATAAAGGTGTGGAGGATTCCGTACTAGTAGGAATTAAAACAAGAGGAATTCACTTGGCTAAAAGGTTGGCCGAACGCATCAATCAAATAGAAGAAAAAGATATTCCAGTAGGAGAATTAGACATCACCCTTTACAGAGACGACTTGACTACCAAAACTTCTGATAATGAACCACTTGTAAAAGGTTCTGATATTCCGGTGGACATAAACAATAAGAAAGTCATCCTTGTAGATGATGTATTGTTCACAGGAAGAACGGTTAGAGCTGGAATGGACGCACTGATGGATTTCGGCAGACCTTCACAAATTCAGCTTGCTGTCCTTGTCGACAGAGGACATAGGGAGCTCCCGATCAGAGCGGATTTTGTAGGAAAAAATATTCCCACGGCAAGCACCGAAAAAATTATCGTAGAATTATCCGAAATAGATAATAACGATCAAGTAAGCATACACGAAAAATAAATAGACCCTTTTAAATGCAGTCCCGTGAGGCTGGCAAAGGGGGGAATTGGTTTTAGAATCCGCTGCTGGCGGATCTTTCTAAGAACCTCTCTACCTCTTTGTGCCCTCAGGCTGCACAAAGAGTTTTTTATGCGGAGATTACGGGAGGTAAACTTTATGAGAGAGAAACCAGTTTTAGACATACACGAAGTACCAAGTAAACCGAAGTGGGTTATTTTGAGCCTGCAGCATCTGTTCGCCATGTTCGGCGCAACCATCTTGGTTCCGCTTTTGGTGGGATTAAGCCCTGCAGTTGCATTAGTATCAAGCGGACTTGGGACACTGGCATACCTGCTTATAACGAAAGGTCAAATACCTGCCTACCTTGGTTCTTCTTTTGCCTTTATCGTACCAATCGTATTGGCAAGTGAAATAGGTGGACCTGGTGCTGCAATGATCGGAAGTTTTATGGCAGGACTTGCGTACGGGATTGTCGCATTGTTGATCAAACAACTTGGACATCAATGGATCATGAAGCTTTTACCGCCAGTTGTGGTAGGGCCCATCATCATCGTTATCGGTTTAGGATTAGCTGGGGTGGCGGTCGATATGGCAATGTATGAAAACCCGGGAGCACCGGAAGAGGAACTAATATACAGCGTGAAACACTTAATGGTGGCAATGGCAACTCTATCCATCACTATCGGGGCAATCATCTTCCTAAAAGGAGTCTTCAGCCTGGTACCAATCCTGATCGGAATAGTTTCCGGGTACTTGATTGCCTATTTTACAGGATTAGTAGACTTAACACCTGTCAAAGAAGCAAGCTGGATTCAAGCACCAGATTTCTTACTCCCATTCGTCAGCTACACACCAAGCTTCAACGCATCCATCTTCTTCATTATGGTGCCGGTAGCGATCGTAACACTGTCAGAACATATCGGACATCAGATGGTACTAAGTAAAGTAGTAGGAAGACCTTTTATCCAAAAACCGGGACTTCACCGTTCCATCCTTGGAGACGGAGTAGCAACGATGCTTGCATCACTTATCGGTGGACCGCCTAATACAACATACGGTGAAAATATCGGCGTCCTTGCCATCACCAGGGTGTTCAGTGTGTTTGTAATCGGAGGAGCGGCAGTGATAGCCATCACATTCGGATTCATCGGAAAAATCGCAGCATTGATTAGCACAGTACCAAGTGCAGTGATGGGTGGAGTAAGCATACTGCTTTTCGGAATCATTGCATCAAGCGGATTAAGAATGCTGATTGATAATAAAGTAGACTTCAATATTAAACGAAACCTGATCATCGCAGCCGTCATTACCGTTATCGGAATTGGCGGAGCGTTCATCAAAGTGGACAATTTCCAGATCCCTGCAATGGCAATGGCCGCTATTATCGGAGTCGTCTTAAACCTTGTCCTGCCGCAGGATGAACAAGAAAAAACAGAACAAAGAAAATACGAAGAAAAACAAAATACAGTAGCTTAACCTTTTAAGAGTAGTCCAGAGAGACTGAGAAGGGTGCACAGCGAACACTTAGTAAACAAGGAAGATTCTGCAAAACGTATCCTCTTGTTTACCTGAGTATGAGCAAAACACCCTTCCGGCACTATGGATAGGGTGTTTTTTTATGAATCGGGAGGGATGAAAATGAGGCACTTACGGACGATGAATGATTTGGCAAATGAAGAGATTATGGCACTGATTGAAGAGGCGATGGAATTTCAACAAGGAAAACAATGGACACCAGAAAAACAGACCTTTGTTGCAAACCTCTTCTACGAATCAAGTACAAGAACAAAATGCAGCTTTGAAGTTGCAGAAAGAAAACTGGGTCTACAAGTGCTCCCATTTGAAGTCAGTACATCTAGTGTCAACAAAGGTGAAAGCTTATACGATACGGCCAAAACTCTAGAGTCCCTAGGCGTAAGCGCACTTGTTATCCGCCATCCTGAAGAGGAATATTTCAACCAGTTACATAATATCCAAGCAGCTATCATCAACGGAGGAGATGGGTGTGGGAATCATCCGACTCAGTCGTTATTGGATTTGATGACCATCTACCAGGAGTTTGAGGAATTTGAAGGCTTGAAGATAACCATTGTCGGCGATATTCGTCATAGTCGGGTGGCACGGTCTAACGCAGAGGTGCTAGAGCGACTTGGAGCAGTGGTAAGATTTGTCGCACCTGAAGGATGGAAGGATGAAAGCTATCATCAAGGAGCCTACATCACGATGGATGAGGCGGTACAAAAAAGCGATGTGGTGATGCTTCTAAGAATTCAACATGAAAGGCATCACAGCGGCAAGACGGGATTGGATGACTACCACCAAGAGTATGGTATGACAATCCAACGAGAAAAAGAAATGAAGCCGAACAGCATCATCATGCACCCTGCACCAATCAACCGCGGGGTGGAAATCGATTCAGAGCTTGTGGAATGCGAGCGCTCAAGAATTTTCAAACAGATGGAGAATGGCTTATACATGAGAATGGCGGTACTAAAAAGAGCACTAACAAACAATGAAGGAGGAAAAGAGCATGACAACATTATTAAAGAATGGGAAATGGCTTAATTCTGAAGGTGAAATGGAAAAGGTGGATATCCTGATTGAGGATAAAACTATCAAAAGCATCGCCTCCAACATTGATGATAAAGGCATAGAAGAAGTAATCGATCTTGAAGGAAATCTTATATCCGCAGGGTTCATCGATGTACATGTACACCTAAGGGAACCAGGCGGTGAAAAGAAAGAAACGATCGAAACAGGAACGATGGCTGCAGCTAAGGGGGGCTTCACCACCATTTGTGCAATGCCAAATACAAGACCGACACCTGATACGAAAGAACAGCTAGATTGGCTGACTAATAGAATTGAAGAAACGGCAAGTGTTCGTGTCCTTCCGTATGCATGCATCACTACAAGACAACTTGGACAGGAACTTACCAATTTTGCCGAATTAAAAGAAGCTGGTGCATTCGCTTTTACAGACGACGGGGTTGGTGTGCAGGATGCCTCCAAAATGCTAGAAGCAATGAAACAAGCCGCGGCTCTTGATATGGCGATCGTTGCTCACTGTGAAGAAAATACACTGATAAACAAAGGAGCTGTCCATGAAGGGAAGTTCTCTAAAGAAAATGGTTTAAATGGAATTCCATCCGTATGTGAATCCGTTCATATAGCACGTGACATTTTGCTGGCTGAGGCTGCTGAATGCCACTATCATGTGTGCCATATCAGTACAAAAGAATCCGTCAGAGTGGTAAGGGACGCAAAGCGAGCTGGCATTAAAGTCACAGCTGAAGTCAGCCCACATCATCTATTATTATGTGAAGATGATATCCCGGGACTTGATGCGAATTTCAAAATGAATCCTCCGTTAAGAGGAAGAGCAGACCAAGAAGCATTAATAGAGGGTTTGCTTGACGGAACCATTGATTTCATTGCAACCGATCATGCTCCGCATACAGCCGAGGAAAAATCAGAAGGCATGGAAAAAGCACCATTTGGAATTGTGGGACTAGAAACTGCCTTTCCATTACTTTATACAAACTTTGTGGAAACAGGAAAATTCACGCTAAAACAACTAGTAGATTGGCTGACGGTTAAACCTGCAGAAGTGTTCAAACTTAATAGTGGAAAACTAGAAGAAGGAGCTCCTGCAGATCTTACAATAATCGATTTGATGATCTTAGCAGCGGTTGATCCGGAAAATTTCTTATCTAAAGGGAAAAATACACCTTTCTCTGGATGGAAATGCAAAGGATGGCCAGTAATGACAATGGTAGATGGAAAACTAGTATGGCAGAAAGGTAGTGTTCAAGTATGAATCGACAACTAATTTTAGAAGACGGCACTTTCTTTGTAGGAAAGGCGTTTGGCAGCTTAAAGGACTCTATTGGGGAAGTAGTTTTTAATACAGGAATGACAGGTTATCAAGAAATATTATCTGATCCGTCTTACTGCGGTCAGCTTGTTACCCTCACATACCCGTTAGTTGGAAATTACGGAGTGAACAGAGATGACTTTGAATCCATTCATCCTGCCATCCACGGTTTCATTGTAAAAGAAGTAAGTGACTATCCTTCCAACTTCCGTAATCAATGGACCTTGGACGAGTTTTTCAAAGCAAAGGACATTCCTGGGATTGCAGGAATTGATACAAGAAAACTGACACGGATCATACGTCAGCATGGGACGTTGAAAGGGGCTTTATGCGGGCTTGATGTAGACCGCGAAGAAGTCGTTCAACAATTAAGAACAACAACACTTGCAACCAACCAAGTTCAACAAGTATCTACGAAAACGGCCTATCCCAGCCCGGGTCGCGGTTACCGAGTAGTTCTTGTGGATTTCGGCATGAAACATGGTATTTTACGAGAATTGAACAAACGCGGATGCGACGTGGTAGTTGTTCCTTACAACATCACTGCAGAAGAAATTATGCAGCTTAGCCCGGACGGTGTGATGCTGTCCAATGGACCTGGAGATCCAAAAGACGTTCCGGAAGCCATTACGATGATTCAAGGGCTACTCGGTAAAATCCCAGTATTCGGAATTTGCCTGGGACATCAGCTTTTTGCTCTTGCATGTGGAGCTGATACAGAAAAGATGAAGTTCGGCCATAGAGGATCAAATCACCCTGTAAAAGATTTGAAAACAGGAAAAGTGGCACTGACCTCTCAAAATCACGGCTACACCGTAACGGAAGAATCATTAGGAAATACAAGACTAGAAGTGACGCATATCGCCTTGAACGACGGGACGGTAGAAGGAGTCAAACATAAAGATTACCCGGTATTCACGGTTCAATATCACCCAGAAGCAAGTCCAGGACCGGAAGATGCAAACTACTTATTTGATCAATTCATGGAACTTATCAAGGAAGCGAAAAAGGAGGAACTTGTATGCCAAAACGTTTAGATATCCAATCCATCTTAGTAATCGGGTCCGGTCCCATTGTGATCGGCCAGGCAGCAGAATTTGATTATGCAGGAACTCAAGCGTGTATTGCACTTCGCGAAGAAGGATACCGAGTCATCTTAGTAAACTCCAATCCTGCAACCATCATGACAGATCAGGAAATGGCCGACAAAGTATACATGGAACCTTTAACAGTTGAATTTGTTAGCAGAATCATCCGTAAGGAACGACCTGATGCCATTCTTCCTACCCTTGGCGGCCAGACAGGTTTGAACCTTGCAGTGGAATTAGCAGAAGCGGGAGTTTTGGAAGAATGTAACGTTGAAATACTGGGTACAAAGTTATCTGCTATCCAAAAAGCAGAGGATCGCGACCTGTTCCGTACCTTGATGAATGAGCTGGGTGAACCGGTACCAGATAGTGATATCATTACAAACCTCGAAGAAGCATACCGATTTGTGGATCGAGTTGGTTATCCAGTAATTGTAAGACCTGCCTATACGCTTGGCGGTACAGGCGGAGGAATTTGTTCAGACGAAGAAGAATTAATCGAAATCGTGACAAGCGGACTGAAAAATAGCCCGGTAACACAATGTCTGCTGGAAAAAAGCATCGCCGGATTTAAAGAAATTGAATACGAAGTGATGCGTGACAGCAATGACAATGCCATTGTGGTCTGTAATATGGAAAACATTGACCCGGTAGGCGTTCATACAGGAGACTCCATCGTGGTAGCACCAAGCCAAACGCTTAGTGACAGGGAATACCAGCTGTTGCGGAATGTATCACTGAAAATCATCCGTGCCCTGGAAATCGAGGGCGGATGTAACGTACAGCTTGCGCTTGATCCACACAGTTTCAACTACTACATCATTGAAGTTAACCCAAGGGTAAGCCGTTCATCTGCACTTGCGTCCAAGGCAACAGGTTATCCAATTGCTAAATTGGCAGCAAAAATCGCGGTAGGCCTCACACTAGATGAAATGATGAACCCTGTTACAGGAAAAACGTATGCATGCTTCGAACCTGCACTAGATTACATTGTGACCAAAATCCCAAGGTTCCCTTTTGATAAGTTCGAATCCGCGAACCGACGTCTTGGCACGCAAATGAAAGCAACCGGAGAAGTAATGGCAATCGGGAGAACGTTTGAAGAGTCACTCCTTAAAGCGGTCCGTTCATTAGAATCAAATATAGCCTACCTAGAGCTAGAGGGCAGTGAAGGATTTTCAGATGAACTAGTGGAAAAACGTATCAGAAAAGCTGGAGATGAAAGGTTGTTCTATATTGCGGAAGCGATGAGAAGGGGCGTCACCATTCAGACCATCCATGACTGGTGTGAGATTGACCTGTTTTTCCTGCAAAAACTGCATAAAATTTTGGCAATGGAAGAGTTCATCACAAGCAACAATGGATGCCTCTCCACTTTGATAGAAGCAAAACAAATGGGCTTCAGTGACGAGACAATAGCCAGGCTATGGTCAACAACAGAAAGAGATATCTATGAACTCCGACTTCAAAAAACAATAGCACCGGTCTATAAAATGGTCGACACTTGTGCAGCCGAATTCGAATCTAGTACACCTTATTACTATGGAACGTATGAAGATGAGAATGAATCAGAAGTTACCGAAAAAGAAAGCATTGTCGTGCTTGGGTCTGGTCCTATCCGAATCGGGCAAGGCGTGGAATTCGACTATGCAACCGTCCATAGTGTATGGGCCATCAAAGAAGCAGGTTATGAAGCAATCATCATCAATAACAACCCAGAAACCGTATCAACGGACTTCAGTATATCCGACAAGCTGTACTTTGAGCCGCTGACAATCGAGGACGTTATGAATATCATCAATCTGGAAAAGCCTAAAGGAGTCGTCGTGCAATTTGGCGGACAAACAGCAATCAACCTGGCTGCAGAACTAGAAGCAAGAGGAGTTAAAATCCTTGGTACAACATTAGAAGACCTGGATCGTGCGGAAAACCGCGATAAATTCGAGCAGACGCTGAACGCTCTTGATATCCCGCAGCCTAAAGGGAAAACTGCCATCTCCATTCCTGAGGCCATCCAAATTGCGGAAGGAATAGGCTACCCGGTGCTTGTCCGTCCATCTTATGTCCTTGGCGGGCGTGCAATGGAAATTGTCTATAAATCTGAAGAACTATTACACTACATGAAAAATGCAGTAAAAATTAACCCGGAACACCCAGTACTGATAGACAAATACATGATAGGAAAAGAAATAGAAGTTGATGCGATTTCTGATGGAAAAGATGTATTCATTCCAGGCATAATGGAGCATATAGAGCGCGCCGGAGTCCATTCAGGAGACTCAATCGCGGTATATCCACCGCAAACATTGAGTGCTGCCATCAAAGAACAGATCATCGATTACACAACAAGATTGGCGCAAGGCTTGAACATTATTGGGCTACTAAACATCCAATTTGTCATCTACAAAGAAGATGTCTATGTAATAGAAGTAAACCCAAGATCAAGCCGTACCGTACCATTCTTAAGCAAAATAACCCATGTGCCAATGGCCAAAGTAGCAACCAAGATCATCCTAGGTGAAACACTTGCATCACAAGGATATGGATCTGGACTGCAACCGGAGACCAAAGGTGTGTTTGTGAAGGTACCGGTATTCTCTTTTGCGAAACTGCGAAATGTAGACATCACGCTTGGACCAGAGATGAAATCAACCGGAGAAGTAATGGGAAAAGATATCACTCTTGAAAAAGCGTTATATAAAGGACTCGTTGCTTCCGGGATTTCCATTAAAACATACGGCTCTGTACTATTCACCATTGCAGACAAGGACAAAGAGGAAGCACTACAACTTGCGAAGAGATTCCACCGTATCGGCTACAAGCTCTTGGCGACAGCCGGAACAGCGGAGTTCTTCGGTGAGTCAGATATTCCTGTAACGGTCGTGAACAAAATTGGGGGAGAGTCACCAAATCTTATTGATGTCATCAGAAAAGGGCAGGCACAGTTTGTCATCAACACCCTTACTAAAGGAAAACAACCAGCACGTGACGGCTTCAGAATCCGCCGCGAATCAGTGGAAAATGGAATACCTTGCTTAACATCACTTGATACTGCAAAAGCAATTTTGAGAGTATTAGAATCCATGACATTCTCCATTGAATCTATTGAAACTTTAGAAAGCAAAGAGCAAGAGGCGGTGTACAGTTAATGAAAAAAGCCTGGATGACCATCATTTCTCAAACCAACATTGCACGTAATATCTATGAAATGACCTTAGAAGGAGAACTCGTCGACTTGATGAGTTCCCCTGGTCAGTTCGTTCATATCCGAGCGACAGAAGGGTTCGACACCCTTTTAAGGCGTCCAATCAGTATTTCTTGTATAGATAAAGAAAATAGACAATGTAAAATCACATACAGAGCTGAGGGAAAAGGAACAATGCTTTTAGCTTTGAAACAGCCAGGTGACAAGCTGGACGTTTTAGGCCCGCTCGGGAACGGTTTTACCGTAGATGAATTACAACGCGGCGATCATGCATTGATTGTAGGAGGAGGAATAGGTGTCCCGCCACTGCTCGAGTTAACGAAGCAATTGCATCGAAACGGCATCAGCACTACGCATGTTCTTGGGTTTCACTCGAAGGAAGATGTCTTTTACAAAAATGAATTTGCCTATTTTGGTGACACTTATGTGGCGACGGTTGACGGAACATATGGTAGGGAAGGGTTTGTCACAAATGTCCTGGATGAGATTCAACCAACGTTTAACACCCTCTTTGCCTGTGGTCCAACACCTATGCTTGCTGCACTTGAAAACCTATTCCCACACGAGAACGTCTATTTATCTCTAGAAGAGCGAATGGGATGTGGAATCGGAGCGTGTTTCGCCTGCGTTTGTCATCTTCAAAACGATCCAGAAGGATATTCCTACAAAAAAGTTTGTACAGATGGACCGGTATTCCGAGCAGGGGAGGTTGTACTATGAGTTGCTTATCGATAAAGTTGCCAGGCCTTGATTTAAAAAATCCTATCATGCCAGCTTCCGGATGCTTTGGATTTGGACGGGAATTTGCCAATCTTTACGATTTAAATGTTTTAGGAGCTATCATGATAAAAGCTACCACTGCAGAGCCGAGATTCGGCAATCCGACTCCTCGAGTGGCCGAAACCAACGCAGGAATGCTTAATGCCATTGGACTGCAAAATCCAGGCTTGGATAAAGTCCTTTCTGAAGAGCTGCCTTTCTTAGCAAATTACGATGTTCCCATCATTGCCAATGTTGCAGGTTCCTTGATTGAAGACTATGTAAAAGTTGCAAAAGAAATCTCCGCTGCACCGAATGTTCATGCTTTGGAATTAAATATATCTTGTCCAAACGTGAAGACTGGTGGAATAGCTTTCGGAACAGACCCTGCAGTTGCTTTTGAAGTAACAAAGGCGGTCAAGGAAGTATCAGAGGTACCAGTTTACGTTAAATTATCTCCAAACGTAGCAAACATTTCAGACATTGCTGTGGCAATTGAAAAGGCTGGAGCAGATGGATTGACGATGATCAATACACTGCTTGGAATGAGAATAGATTTGAAAACAGGACGACCGGTATTGGCGAATGGTACTGGTGGATTATCCGGGCCGGCCATTAAGCCGGTAGCCATACGTATGATCCATGAAGTCAGCCAAAAGGTTTCCATCCCAATAATTGGCATGGGCGGGGTGCAATCTGCTGAAGACGTCTTGGAATACCTGTTTGCAGGGGCAAGTGCCGTAGCAGTCGGAACCGCAAACTTTGTAGATCCTTTTGTCTGTCCGACCATCATCGAAGAACTTCCTTATAAAATGCACGAATTAGGGTTTGAGCATATTTCAGAGTGTATCGGAAGGAGCTGGAAGCAGCATGCAAAAATCGCTTATAGTCGCGCTTGATTTTCCTGGCAGAGAAGAAGTTTCTAAGTTTCTTACCCATTTCGGTGAGGAAAAATTATATGTGAAAGTCGGAATGGAGCTGTATTACCAGGAAGGGCCAAGGATTGTGGAATATTTGATTGCCGAGGGACACGATGTATTTCTCGATTTAAAGCTTCATGATATTCCACATACCGTTTACCAAGCGATGAAAGGTCTTGGTAAGTTAGGTGTCACGATGACAAACCTGCATGCTGCCGGTGGGAAAGAGATGATGAAAGCCGGTTTGGAGGGTTTGATGGAAGGGGCAGGTGGACGACGCCCAAACTTGATTGCTGTCACACAGCTGACTAGTATGACAGAAAGACGTATGCAAGAGGATCTGATGATTCGTGCACAGCTTAATGAAGTAGTTTTGCACTATGCACAAAATGCATTTGAGAGCGGCTTGGATGGTGTGGTGTGTTCCTCACTAGAGGCAACTATGCTGCGGAATGCGCTTGGAGCGGAATTCAAAAAAGTGACTCCTGGAATCCGTTTGAAAGAGGATAGTGTGGATGACCAGAAACGGGTGGTATCTCCATTGGAGGCGCGTGAGTTTGGCGCAACAGACATCGTAGTAGGAAGAAGTATTACCCGCGCTGTAAACCCTTGTAAAGCATATGAAACGATATTACAACAATGGCAGGGAGTGGAGATAGGATGAACGAGCTTATGAACAGAACAGTTGCAGAAGATTTACTAGAAATCAAAGCAGTATTTTTTCAACCAAACGATCCTTTTACTTGGTCATCAGGAATTAAATCACCAATTTATTGCGACAACCGTTTGACCATTTCTTATCCTCGCGTGAGGAAGAACATCTCTGAATCTTTGTCCCGATTAATTGTTTCAAAATTTCCTAATGTGCAGGTTGTGGCGGGGACTGCGACAGCCGGCATCCCGCACGCCGCATTGGTGAGCAATGAGCTGAACCTACCGATGTGCTATGTTCGAAGCAAGGCAAAAGCCCATGGAAAAGGTAATCAGATTGAAGGGAAGGTAGAAACAGGACAGAAGGTAGTTGTGGTAGAAGATCTGATTTCCACTGGCGGCAGCGCCATCGCAGCCGTTGATGCTCTTAGGGAAGCGGGATGTGAAGTGCTTGGAGTGGTCGCAATTTTTACATACGGCCTGGAAGTTGCAGATGATAACTTGGCCAATTACGAGATTGAAGCGTACGCACTTTGTGATTATCAGACTTTGATGGATGTGGCAATCGAGAAGGACTATATCGGAGAAGGTGACCGCAAGAAGCTTTCGAAATGGGTGGAAAATCCGACAAGCGAGACTTGGATGGAGTTTTAAATTTTTTTGAGGGGAATCCCTTGGACTGCGGTGGTCCGGGGGATTTTTTGTTTGTTTTTAAAAATAGGTAGCTGAAAAAGAGCGAAAGTGTAGAATATGAGAGTTTAGTGGTAGAAGTACGGCTGGGAAATGTACAAGCGGATCCGGGAAATGTAGAAGGTCACAAGGAAAGTGGTAGAAGGTGGCGATTTAACGGTAGAAGGTGGATGGTAGAGCGAGGTTTGACTTGGTAACCATGGAAATCTTAGTTGTTCCTTATCGTGAGTTCTCACTTTGGTACAAGAAGCTGATCGGAGTCCCCAATGAGATAAAAAAATTCCTACTTTCAAAATGAGGTAGCCGAAAAAAACAAAATTGTAGAATATGAGAGATTAGTGGTAGAAGTACGGCTGGGAAATGTACAAGCGGATCCGGGAAATGTAGAGGGTCCCACTAAAAGTGGTAGAAGGTTGCGATTTAACGGTAGAACCTCAAATAAAACCCCGGTCTAAACAGAGAATCCATATGATTAAAATACACCCCCTACAAAAAATATAACAAAATTCCCCATTAAAGAAGGAACCTAATCAATAAATGTCGAAATATGTTACCGAACTTAAAAATAGAAAGGTGTGGGAAATTGGTTAAACAAGGATATCGTCGTTCAATAATGCAGTGTAAGCTTGATGCCTTACATAGAAGGCTGTCACCTCAACATGAAAAATACCTACAGATTGAGAGTGAATTAGGTAAAAGACGATCTGGGGATGTTGGAGAAAATTCCATAGATTATTATTTGTCGCAATTAAGTGGAATTCAAGATTGTATAGTATTAAAAGGCGCAAGACTACTTCTCAATAAGCATCACTTCCAAATGGATACTCTTCTACTGTTCCCTTCATTTTTTATCCTCCTAGAAACCAAACACTTAACTGGAACACTTCTTTTTGATCCTGATTATCAACAACTCATTCAGATTAAGAAAGAAGATATAAACCATGAAATTTCCAGGCAAGATCCCATACTTCAAGTGAAAATGCAATTTAATCAATTCAAGCGGTGGTTAGACAACTGCGGGATAGAAGGGTACCCAGGTTATTGTTTTGTAGGTGTGACAAACCAAAACGCTATTGTAAAAGCTCTTTCCAATCCAACTCTAGTACAAGAATTTGTAGTGAGAAGTCCTGCCCTGACATTTAAAATCAACGACATTCTAGCCAAACAGCAAGAAATTCGCTCAACCATTCAATCCCCAAAAGAAATATCCTTACTGATATCTAACCACCATTCTCCCAAAAACATAAATATCCTTAAAAATTACAATCTAGAGGCGTCACAGATATTGTCAGGAGTTGCTTGCCCTAATTGCAACAAACTTGCTATGGAAAAGCAATCAAGAAAATGGAGCTGCGATTTTTGCAAACACCAATCAAAGGATGCTCACATTCAAGCCTTGATTGATTATTCCTTTATATTTGGCACATCCATTTCAATCAGAGAGGTGTGCAGGCTATTACACATAAAAAATGTACGTAGTGCGAGGAGAATTATAAAAGAGTTATCTCTCAAGCGAATCGGAAATACTTACAACTCTAGATACTGCTTAAAAAGCCTTCAAATTAAACAAAACGCACCCAGAACAAAGGGTGCGTTTGTGAACTTCATCATATTAGATTAATTTCTCGATTTTGCTGTCTTTTTTCAGGTCTTCCACTAGAGTTTGTAGTTTCTTTTGTACTTGTTCTTGCTCTAGTTGGCCGCGGATTTGGTCTTCTACTTCAGCAAGTTCTGGGAATTGGTTTTCAGGAGCTTCTTCCCCTTCTGGAGCTTCCGCTTGCTGTGCTTCATTTTGCTCTTTTGCTTGGTTGTAGTATTCTTGGATCTGCTCATCCGTTACTTTAGTTTCAGGGAATTCTTTTTCCATATATTTTTGAAGAGCTAATTCCTCAGAAATTTGTGCTTTCAAAGTATCCATTGTCAGTGGGCTTGCTTCAAGTGCCTCTTCGAATTTTTCTTCGCTTTCGTAATTGGCTTTAATATCTTTGATGTAATCTTCAATTTCTTTTTCGCTTGTTTTATAGCCTTTGCTTTCCACTTCTTGAGATAAAACTTTTTGATCGATTAATGCATTAAGAGTTTGGTCTTTCATTGCTTTAGCGTCTCCGCCTTGACCGAATTGCATCATCATCATTTGAGTTTGTTGTAGCATCTCGTTATATTCTTGTCCTTTAATTTCCTGTCCGTTGACTTTTGCAACAACTTTTTCAGGATCTACTTCTTCGACTTCAGGAGTTTGCTGTTCTTGTCCTTCTTTCGCTTCTTTGTTTTCATTGCCTTCTTTAGAAGCGCTGTTTCCATCAGAACCACATGCAGCTAATAGAACAGCTGTTAACATTGCTACTAGAAAAACCGTCAATTTCTTTTTCATGTTGTTACCCTCCATTTGAAAAAACATTTAAAACTATTTTTCCATTTAAACATGGTTTTTATAAGGAAGCAAATAATTACCCTTCTTTTTGTAAAAATAAACCTAAATTGCGTATATATTTAAACAATTCCATAGAAAGGCACCTGCAAAGGAAGCAGGCGCTCTCGATTATTTTCTTAACCCAATAATTAGTTCTTCGTCAGGTGTTACATAAACCGTCTGTTGTTGTTCATAAATGACGAAGCCCGGTTTGGAGCCTGTCGGTTTTTTCACATGCCTTACTTTGGTGAAGTCAACCGGAACGGAACCAGAATGACGCGCTTTGCTGAAGTAGGCAGCTATGGTGGCAGCTTCTTTAATCGTATCATCTGTCGGTTCAGAACTTCTGATGACAACATGGGAGCCCGGTATATCCTTTGTATGGAGCCATACGTCATCGCGCCGTGCAACGCGGTTGGTCAAATGGTCATTTTGTTTGTTGTTTTTCCCGACTAGGATTTCTGTACCGTCGCTAGCTAAGTAGGTTTCTAGCACAGGCTTTTGCGGTTTGACTTTTTTGCGTTTCTGTTTCATCCGCAAATAGCCTTCCTCCATCAGTTCCTCCCGGATTTCCTGGATATCTTTTGGGGAAGCCGTTTCCACCTGTTGGTTCAGCATTTCGAAATATTGAATTTCCGACTTGGCCTTTTCAATTTGTTCCTGCACAATTGCTAATGAGTTTTTTGCTTTTTGATATCTATTAAAGTAACGCTGTGCATTGCTTGAAGGCGAACGCTGAGGATCAAGTTCGATTGTGATGGTTCCTGCGTCTTCATCGTAATAATTCACCACAGTTACTTTTGAATCTCCTCTGGTAATCTGATAAAGGTTGGCGGTCAGCAGTTCACCGTATAATTGGAATTTTTCTGCATCCCTTGCGTCGACCAAGGTTTTTTCTAGCTTTATAATTTTCTTTTCATTTTTTTGAATTTCATTTGCGATAAATCGCTCCAGGTCGTTTGCTTGCTGTTTGACTCTGTCTCTTGAAGCTTTCCCGAAGTAAAAGCGATCAAGGGTTTCGCTTAGTGTGGAGAAAGGTTTGCTTTCCCCCTTAAGGTGTTGCAGATCAAGTAGATAGAATACTTCTTTGTTTTCTGAAGATATGATTTGAGGGGAAAGATCCCCAGCCTTGATTTTTTCCACTAATGCCATGAAGCTTTTCGGTAAAGTGTCCCTATTGGCAAGTCCGGCTCTATGAACAGCTTCTTTAGCGAATACTGGGGAAATACCGGCAAAAGTATTTACTAACTGCTTATCTAGCTTTCCGCCGATATAATCGAGTTTCCTTTGTACCGTTTCTTCTGTAGCTTCTAGCGGATTAAGCTTATCCTGTGCAGGCGGCAGGACATAGGTCTGGCCTGGTGTTAGGCTTCTATGTCTGTTTTGTGCCATCGGGACATGCTTGATGCTATCTAAAATCATTTGTTTTTCTTTATCCACAAAGATGATATTGGAGTGGCGCCCCATAATCTCTACTATAATCTGTTTGTAGGAAACATCTCCGATTTCATTCCGTGCTTTCACATCGAAAACGATGATGCGGTCCATCTCAATTTGGTGGATCTGTGTAATGATACTGCCTTCTAAATGCTTTCTTAGAAGCATGCAAAACATCGGCGGTTCAGATGGATTTTCATAAGATTCTTCTGTCAGGTGCATCCTTGCATAGCTTGGATGCGCGCTGATCAGCAGTTTATGATTGGTCCTTCCTGAGCGTATTGTTAAAATAAGCTCATTTTTATAGGGTTGATAGATCTTCGTAATTCTCCCGCTTTCAAGCTTATCTTTCAACTCGGCAGTCATCGCGTATGTAAAAATACCGTCAAAACTCATATATATAAACTTCCCTTCTTGTTCAAAAACTCAAAATGTCTCTGTCATCATTATATCTTAACAATCCTGATAACACTCAAAAAGTATATCATTTTTTTGGACGAGTCCGAATAGACTTTCTTAGATAGATTTTCTGCAAAGGTTGTGAGGTGGAACAGATGAAATGGCATGAAATGAGAGCAGAAGAAGTCGAAGAACAGATCAATTCCGATTTAAAAGCCGGTTTGAGTGAATCAGAAGCAAAAAATCGTCTGTTGCAGTACGGGACGAATGAACTTCAAGAGGCGGAGAGACCGAACGCCTTTTTAGTGTTTTTAGAGCAGTTCAAAGATTTTATGGTAGTGGTTTTGCTTGCTGCCACGTTGATATCCGGTTTGCTTGGGGAATATATTGACGCGGTTGCTATTATTGCCATTGTTATCATCAATGCATTTTTAGGCTTTTTCCAGGAGCGTAAAGCAGAAAAATCTTTGCAGGCTTTGAAAGAACTCTCGGCACCACAGGTAACAGTGCTTAGAGAAAAAGAATGGCGGAAAGTGGCCTCTAGAGAAATAGTGGTAGGGGATATTATCAAATTTGGAAGCGGAGACAGGATTGGGGCGGATCTCCGGATTGTACAGGCTAGTTCATTGGAGATTGAAGAGTCTGCTCTTACAGGGGAATCCGTTCCCGCTGTAAAAAGTGAAAAACCTGTACAAGGATCAGATATTTCCATTGGGGATCAGGAGAATATGGCCTTCATGGGGACACTCGTCACTCGCGGTACAGGTGTTGGTGTTGTTGTTGCCACCGGAATGAATACGGCAATGGGCCAGATTGCAGACCTCTTGCAGACAGCCGAAACAACGATTACCCCATTGCAGCGGAAATTGGAGCAACTGGGCAAGATCCTGATTACCGTAGCATTAATTCTGACTTTCCTTGTAGTCGTGGTAGGGGTACTTCAGGGGCATAGTCTGTATGAAATGTTTCTAGCAGGAGTCTCATTGGCGGTTGCAGCCATTCCAGAAGGATTGCCGGCTATCGTGACTGTCGCATTGTCACTTGGGGTCCAGCGAATGATCAAAAAGAAATCAATAGTAAGAAAGCTTCCGGCAGTAGAAACGCTAGGTTGTGCTTCTGTTATTTGCTCTGACAAGACGGGGACGCTGACTCAGAATAAAATGACCGTTACGCATGTTTGGTCAGGTGGAACCACTTGGAATGTAAGCGGTAATGGCTATGAACCAAAAGGGGAATTCATTACAGACGGCCCTGAAAGCAACAGTAAAAACAAATCCTTGCATCAACTGCTGACATTTGGTCTGTTATGTAATCACGCCAATATTGTTCAGAAGAAAAACCAATACATCCTTGATGGAGATCCTACAGAAGGTGCGCTGGCTGTAGCAGCAATGAAGGCGGGGTTTACACGTGAAGGTCTTTTAAATGAGTTCCAAATTGTAAAAGAGTACCCGTTTGACTCAGAAAGAAAGATGATGAGTGTGGTGGTCAAAGATAAACAAGGAAAGCTGTTTGTCATCACAAAGGGTGCCCCGGATGTTATAACCAATGTCAGTGACTCGTTATTATGGGAAGGAAAACGGGAACTGTTTTCATCCAAATATGAAACAGTTGTAAAAGACATGGTTCATAAATTGGCTTCACAGGCTTTACGGAATATAGCTGTTGCCTTCAAACCAATTTCCAATTTTTATGAGGGGATGCAGGAGAAAGAGATAGAGAAGGATCTTGTCTTTATTGGAATTCAAGGGATGATCGATCCGCCGCGGCCGGAAGTGAAACAGGCGGTCCGTGAATGCAAGGAAGCAGGAATCAGGACAGTGATGATCACCGGTGACCATATCGTTACGGCTAAAGCGATTGCGGCTGAAATCGGCATCCTTCCAATGGGTGGTAAGGTATTGGAAGGTAAAATACTTCAAACGATGAGTCAGGAAGAGCTAGAAGATATAGTGGATGACGTATATGTATTTGCCAGAGTGTCACCGCAACACAAACTTTCCATCGTAAAGGCCTTGCAGAAAAAAGGCCATATTGTTGCCATGACTGGGGATGGGGTGAACGACGCTCCTGCAATAAAAGCTTCTGACATTGGAATAGCCATGGGAATTACCGGAACGGATGTGGCAAAGGAAGCAAGTTCTCTGGTTCTATTGGATGACAATTTTGCGACCATTAAATCTGCCATTAAAGAAGGCCGGAATATTTATGAGAACATAAGGAAGTTCATTCGATATTTGTTGGCGTCAAATGTCGGGGAGATTCTTGTGATGCTGTTTGCGATGTTATTGGCGTTGCCGCTGCCCCTTGTTCCTATTCAGATTTTATGGGTGAATCTTGTCACAGATGGGTTGCCGGCAATGGCACTTGGTCTTGATCAAGCCGAAGGGGACGTAATGAAGCGCAAGCCAAGGCATCCAAGGGAAGGTGTGTTTGCAAGAGGACTTTGGTGGAAAATTGTATCGCGCGGTTTCCTGATTGGACTTGCCACCTTGCTTGCGTTCATCATTGTGTACAAACAACATCCAGATAACCTCATTTATGCACAAACAGTGGCTTTTGCAACACTTGTCATGGCGCAGCTTATACATGTATTCGACTGCAGAAGTGAACGGTCCATCTTCCATCGTAACCCGTTCCAGAACATGTATCTTGTCGGAGCAGTCATCTCAAGTATCATCTTGATGCTGATCGTTATCTATTATCCACCTTTACAAGGGATCTTCCATACAGTAGCACTGGCACCTAAAGAGTGGTTATTGATTATGGGAATGGCATCCTTACCGACCTTTTTGTTAGTGGGTACTCTTTTCACAGGAAAAGCAAAAAAGAATATGGTATAATTCTCACAAGGTAGTAGAGGGGTACTCTATTGCCTTTTCTTCTTTTCTGGCCATCCATGAAGTTACCTCTTAAATTTCTATAAAAATAGCTTTCAAATTAGGGGAAACAATGCTAATATAGTGGTTGCTTAGCATCAAGAATAGCCAGTTTTCCGGCTCTTTTTCTATACTTAAAAACGGACGTGAGTATACTATGGTGAAAAGTATGACAGGCTTTGGAAGGGCAGAAGCCAAACAAGGGGCATATCAGATCCTTGTCGAGATGAAATCTGTTAACCATCGCTTTTGTGAGATTAATATCCGGATGCCTAAGCAGTTCCTAGCAATCGAAGAGAAGATGAAAAAAATCGTAAGCTCTTATTTGCACAGAGGAAGAATAGAAATGTTCATAACGATTGAGGGCCAAGACATACAGGATAAACATTTGAATGTGGATTGGGAGCTTCTCTCGGCATACATAGATTCTATACATAAGGTAAAAGATAGATACCAAATTTCCGGTTCCATCGAGATTAATGATATACTTAAATTAGAAAATGTGTTTTCGATTATGGAAACTCAAACAGGAATGGAAGCAATAGAAGAATCATTGCTGCAACAAATCCATTCAGCGTCCAAGCAATTGGTTGCCATGCGTACGGCTGAGGGCGATCAGTTGAAAAAGGATATTATCACCCATCTAAACTTTATCGGAACTATGTCGGAGCAGCTTTTAGAACTAGGCCCGACAGTTGTGGAAGCGTATCGGTTGCGATTGGAGAAAAAACTGAAGGACTATTTAGGTTCCCAGATTGATGAACAACGTATACTGGCAGAAGCCGCTATTTTTGCTGATAAGGCTGACATCAATGAAGAATTGAAAAGAATCAACAGCCACCTAGGTCAATTCACACAATCCTTGGATACTTCAGGTCCTGTAGGCAGGAAGCTTGATTTTCTTGTCCAGGAATTGAACAGGGAAGTGAATACCATCGGTTCCAAGGCAAACAACGCAAATATTGCGAATCTGGTAGTCGAAATGAAAGCTTGCCTGGAAAAAATTAAAGAACAGGTGCAAAACATTGAATGATCGTTGATTACTAACCTGAGAACACGGTTAGAATAGAGTTTGTAACTAGAGGTGGGAACCATGAGCATAAAGTTGATAAATATTGGCTTTGGTAATATCGTATCAGCAAATCGTATCATATCTATTGTTAGTCCTGAATCTGCGCCGATCAAACGGATTATCCAAGATGCAAGAGATCAGGGTATGTTAATAGATGCAACCTATGGAAGGCGCACAAGAGCAGTACTAATAATGGATAGCGATCATGTTATCTTATCGGCCGTGCAACCTGAAACAGTGGCACAACGCCTGGTAAATAAAGATGATATGTCTGATGAAGGGTAGGTATTTGTAAATATAATGAGAGATAGAGGATTATTAATTGTCCTTTCCGGACCATCTGGTGTAGGAAAAGGTACAGTAAGAAAAGCGTTATTTTCAAAAGAAGATGTCAGTTTGCACTATTCCATTTCCATGACAACACGTAAACCGCGTGAGGGAGAAGTGGACGGAACGGATTACTTCTTCAAGTCCAGAGAAATATTTGAACAGTTAATAGAAGAAGATAAATTCATCGAATGGGCAGAGTATGTCGGGAACTACTACGGCACTCCTGTTGATTATGTGGAACAATGTTTAGCAGCAGGAAAGGATGTTTTCCTTGAGATTGAAGTTCAAGGTGCCATTCAAGTAAAGCGCAAATTCCCTGAAGGTGTTTTCATCTTCTTGATGCCGCCGAGCCTTTCTGAACTTAAGAACCGGATCACAACAAGAGGTACAGAGACTGAAGATCTAATCAACAACCGCATGACTGTTGCCAAAGAAGAAATCGAAATGATGGACGCTTATGACTATGTGGTGGAAAATGACCAAGTGGACCTTGCTTGTGACAGAATTAAAGCAATTGTTCAAGCGGAACATTATAAACGCACAAGATTGCGTGAAAAATATAAGCAAATGCTGGAGGCGGAATAATATGTTATATCCATCTATCGATTCACTAATGCAAAAATTAGATTCTAAATACACGCTCGTTACGGTATCGGCACGACGCGCTCGTGAACTGCAGCAAGTAAACGACCAAATGATCGAAAAAACGGTTTCCTACAAATTTGTAGGAAAAGCCCTTGAAGAGATTGATGCAGGTTTACTTTCTGCCAAAACTATCAAAACTGCTGAAAGAAGCGAAGGCATCCTAAATCACAAGTAAAGATAACAACCTAGAAATAGGTTGTTATTTTTTTAAAAAGAAAGAAAGATTATAGTACGGTTGATTTCCGTTCCAGGCGCTTCGCTTGCCTGAGGACGGTCCGTGAGCCTCCTCACTCCGCTTCAGGGGTCTCACCTGTCCCTTTATCCCGCGGGCGTCTGCGCGCCTTCCACTCCAATCAACAAGATGCCTTTATTCACCTAAGGGTCTATGAAGAGGTATTTAACTGAGGTAACTGTAAATGTAATAACGTATCGTTATAGTAATCTAAAGCTGTGGATTGGAGCAAAAGGCGAAGACTCCTGAGGGGGATAGCGCTAGGTGGAGACCCCGCAGGCGTAGCCGAGGAGGCTCTCGTCAGCCCCTAGGAAAGCGAAGCCATTTGCGGAAAGGAACAGCGGCGATTAACCAAACCGCAAAATTTTTAAAAATAAAAGGACCGGGCGGATTATGCACGGTTTTTCTTAGTGAGGCAATAGCATTAAGGCTATTGAGAACAAACGGGGTTAAATGGATTTTCTAGTACATGACGGGGGTTGTGAAATGAAAAATAAAAAAGTCCTATTATGTGTCACAGGCGGAATAGCTGTCTATAAAGCGGTCGCTTTAACAAGTAAGCTGGTCCAGCAAGGTGCCGAAGTGAAGGTAATCATGAGCCAGTCTGCCTGCAAATTTGTTACACCATTGTCTTTTCAAGCATTATCAAGAAACGAAGTATTTACTGATACATTCGAGGAAAAGAATCCGGCCGTTATTTCTCATATAGATCTTGCAGACTGGGCCGATGTCGTACTGGTTGCACCTGCAACAGCCAATGTAATCGGGAAGCTTGCCAACGGATTGGCAGATGACATGATTACGACAACCTTATTGGCAAGTACTGCCCCTGTTTGGATTGCACCAGCAATGAATGTACATATGTATGACCATCCTGCAGTTAAACAGAATATGGAGAGGCTTGTCTCTTTCGGGTATCGATTCATTGAACCTGGCGAAGGCTTTTTGGCATGTGGGTATGTTGGAAAGGGTAGATTGGAAGAACCTGAAACCATCGTCGAAGGACTCAAGTTATATTTTCAAAAGCAAGATGAGTTCATTTTAACAGGCAAAAAGATACTTGTTACGGCAGGGCCGACGGTTGAAAAAGTAGATCCCGTTCGTTTTTTCACAAACCGCTCGACAGGGAAAATGGGATATGCCATTGCGGAGGTGGCTGCTAGTTTAGGTGCGGAAGTAATCTTGGTTTCAGGCCCGACAAATCTTCCAGATCCATTTAATGTACAAACAATTAGAGTGGAATCTGCCGAAGAAATGTACAACGCGGTGATGGATCATTATGAACAAACAGATGTTGTCATTAAATCAGCCGCGGTTGCCGACTACCGTCCAAAATTTGTGTCAGATATCAAAATGAAAAAGCAGGCCGGGGACAGTGTTTTAGAGTTAGAACGGACAATAGATATTCTTAAAACATTAGGAGACAGAAAAGTGCATCAGGTGCTTGTAGGATTTGCGGCCGAAACGAATAATGTGGAGGAATATGCTAAAGGCAAGATAGCAAAGAAAAACCTAGATTACGTGGTGGCTAACAATGTGACAGTATCAGGTGCTGGATTTGGGACGGACACGAACCTGGTAACCATCTATAAAAAAGATGGTACAAGCATTTCACTGCCGATGATGTCCAAGCGGGATGTGGCTAGTGCATTGCTTGAGGAAGTTGCAGCAGCCCTTGAGGAAAAACGATGACCTATTATGCTAGTGTGATTGTTGACGTTCCCGCCAAACAAACGGACAGAGCCTTTGATTATGAAATTCCTGCAAAATGGAATGGATTCATTCAACCCGGAATGAGGGTGAACGTGCCTTTTGGTCCACGGCAGATCCAAGGCTTTGTAGTGGATGTAAAAGACAGTACAACCGTACCCAAAACACGTCCCATTACTTCGTTGATCGATATTCAGCCCATACTGACACCAGAACTCATGCAACTGGCAAGCTGGCTGCGAGATCATACACTATGTTTTACCATCTCCGCTTACCAGGCCATGTTACCTGCTGCATTAAAGGCGAAATACGAAAAATGGCTTATCGCCAGCAACATGGAGGGTATTCCTTCAGAGCTTCAACCTTTTTTTCACACATACAACCGCGTCAAATTTGAAGAGATGGCAGGTACAAGTCACTTCAAAACGATCAAGCGCCTGATCGAAGAAGATGTATTAGAAGTTTATTATGAAGTCAAAGATAAACTTTCCAAGAAAACGAGAAAAGTGATCCGGCTGCAGGCGTCGAAGGAAGATTTGATCGAAGCAAAAGGAAAAATCGGCGCCCGCGCTGCATCTCAACATAAACTGTTAGATTATTTTATGGAAACAAACCATGAAATGATGGAGAAAAAAGCATTGTTAGAAGACCTGCAGATTGGAACAAGTGCTATTGGGGCTTTGGTCAAACTTGGTATTCTCTCAGAAAGTGATGAAGAAATATACAGAGATCCCTATGAAAATAGAGAATTTAAAAAATCTCAAGCCCTCGCATTAACTTATCAGCAACAAGAAGCGATCACCCCCATCCTAAATTCCATTGAACAACATACGCATGAGGCGTTTGTCATGTTCGGTGTAACAGGGAGCGGTAAAACAGAAGTCTATATGCAAGCTGTCGATGCCGTTTTAAAGCAAGGGAAAGAAGCAATTGTGCTTGTTCCTGAGATTGCCTTGACTCCGCAAATGGTTAACCGATTCAAATCTAGGTTCGGCTCTGACGTGGCTGTTATGCACAGCGGTCTTGGAATGGGAGAGAAGTACGATGAATGGAGAAAAATCCATCGAAAGGAAGTAAAGGTTGTTGTCGGCGCAAGGTCCGCTATCTTTGCACCTTTTGAAAATGTAGGTATCATCATCATAGATGAGGAACATGAAACAAGCTATAAACAAGAGGACACCCCTCGTTATCATGCCCGCGATATTGCTTTAGAAAGGGGCAGATATCATCAATGCCCTGTTGTTCTTGGCAGTGCCACCCCCACACTTGAAACCTTCGCACGTGCATCCAAAGGGGTGTATAAGCTACTGACGATGGACAAAAGAATGAATGAACAAGGAATGCCGGCAGTGGAAATTGTCGACATGAGAGAGGAATTGCGGGAAGGGAACAGATCGATGTTTTCCAGAAGCCTTCTTGAAAAACTCCAATCAAGATTGGAAAGAGGCGAACAATCCGTTTTATTTTTAAATAAAAGAGGTTATTCTTCTTTTGTAATGTGTCGAGACTGTGGATATGTGGTGGAATGTCCCCATTGTGACATCTCCTTGACCTATCACCGGAGCAGCAACCAAATGAAATGTCATTATTGCGGTTACGAGGAACCTGTCCGCTCTACCTGTCCTTCCTGTGACAGTGACCATTTTCGTTTCTTTGGGACAGGTACCCAAAAGGTGGAGGAAGAATTAACTAAGCTGCTTCCACAAGCAAGGGTCGTTAGGATGGACGTGGATACGACGAGCAGGAAGGGATCTCACGAGAAGCTTCTGCAGCGGTTCGGGGACAGGAAAGCGGATATTTTACTTGGTACCCAGATGATTGCCAAGGGGCTTGATTTTCCGTTTGTTACGCTTGTAGGAGTATTGACGGCGGATACCATGCTGAATATTCCTGACTTCCGTTCTTCAGAAAAGACCTTTCAACTGCTAACGCAGGTAAGCGGAAGAGCCGGCAGGCATGAACTGGCCGGCGAAGTGGTGGTCCAGACATACAGTCCGGAACATTACAGCGTAGAACTTGCAGGTACACATAACTACCTGGAATTCTACCAACAAGAAATGCAGATTAGAAAACTGCATCAATATCCGCCATTTTACTATTTGGCGCTTGTTACGGTGACACATGAGGAATTGACTAAAGTCGTGACCGTAACAGAAAAAATTACCCATTTCTTAAACATGCAATTATCCAAAGAGGCTGTTATACTTGGACCGGTTGCTTCTCCCATAGCGAGAATAAAAGACCGTTACAGGTATCAATGCATCATTAAGTATAAACGAGAACCAAAACTTCAAGAAGCATTGAAAACAGTAATGGAAAAATACCAAACACAAATGGATCAAGATAAGTTAGCGGTTCATATTGATCTAAATCCTTATATGCTTATGTAACTGATGGAGGAATCAAGATTGACTATATTAAATATCGTGAAATACCCGGCTCCTGTGCTGGAACAAAACTGTGAGACGGTAACCCTTTTTGATAAAAGATTAATCCGACTCCTGGCCAATATGTATGATACCATGCTCGAGGCAGACGGGGTGGGCCTCGCAGCACCGCAGGTTGGAATCGCAAAAAGAATCGCCATTGTAGATATTGACGATAAACATGGCAAATTAGAATTAATCAATCCTGAGATAGTGGAAGAACAAGGAGAACAGGTGGGACCTGAAGGCTGTTTAAGCTTTCCTGATTTGTACGGAGAAGTAAAGCGCTCCGATTATGTTAAAGTCCGTGCTCAAAACAGAAAAGGGAAATGGTACGAGCTGGAGGCGCGAGGTTTTCTTGCCCGCGCGATCCAACATGAGATAGATCACTTGAACGGTGTATTGTTCACATCTAAAGTGTTAAGATATTTTGAACCAGATGAGTTGGAAGTAGAAGGGTGATACAGATGAAGAAAAAAATTGTATTTATGGGGACACCGGATTTTGCGGTACCTGTTTTGCAGCAGATTATCCAAGATGGATACGAAGTAATTGCCGTGGTAACACAGCCTGACCGTCCAAAGGGAAGAAAAAAAATTATGACACCACCTCCTGTAAAAGTAGAGGCGGAAAAGCACCAAATACCTGTTTACCAACCGGAAAAGATTAAAGATGCAGCAGAATATGAAAAAATCACTTCATTAGAACCTGATTTGATTGTAACTGCCGCATTCGGGCAAATTTTACCCAAGCCCTTGCTTGATGCACCGAAATATGGCTGTATCAATGTCCATGCTTCGTTGCTTCCAAAGTTGCGAGGCGGCGCACCAATTCACTACTCCATCATACAGGGTCATGAGAAGACTGGTGTAACCATTATGTATATGGTAGAAAAATTAGATGCGGGTGATATGTTAACACAGGTGGAAGTGAAAATTGAAGAGCGTGACCATGTCGGTACCTTACATGATAAATTAAGTATTGCCGGATCTAAGTTGCTCTCCGAAACCCTTCCGCGACTTTTTGATGAACAGCTACAAGCAACAGCACAAAATCATGAAGAAGCAACGTTTGCATCCAACATTAAGCGCGAACAGGAAAAGATTGACTGGGCGAAAGATGGAGAGCAGATCTATAACCATATTCGTGGGCTGCATCCATGGCCGGTTGCTTATACAACCATGGATGGTCAAGTTATGAAAGTTTGGTGGGGAGAGAAAACCCAAACTGCTAATGGTGCTGTACCTGGGACCATCATCGGGTTGGAGGATGACGGATTCATCGTTAAAACAGGCAATTCAACAGGGATTAAAATAACAGATTTGCAGCTGGCTGGTAAGAAGAGAATGACTGGAACGCAATACTTGAACGGCGCAGGAGCTTCTTTATCAGAAGGCACAAAGCTAGGAGACTAAAATGAAAAATGTAAGAGAACTTGCTTTAGAAGCATTACTGAATGTAGAAAAAAAGCAAGCCTACAGTAACTTATTGTTAAACAACTACCTGGATTCAGGGAAATTATCAAAAAAGGATGCCGGGCTTTTTACCGAGATGGTCTATGGAACCATTCAACGCACCATCACCTTGGACTATTACTTGGCTTCTTATATAGAAAAACAAAAAAAACTGCAGGATTGGGTAAAAGTCTTGTTAAAGATGACTTTGTATCAAATGTTGTACCTCGACAAGGTTCCAGCACGAGCAGCCATTTATGAAGCGGTGGAAATTGCCAAAAAAAGAGGGCACAAAGGTGTTGCATCCGTAGTCAATGGTGTGTTAAGGTCCATACAGCGTAACGGTGTCCCAGATTTAGAGAAAATAGAAAACGATGTGGAACGCATTTCCATCGCGACAAGCCATCCTAAATGGTTGGTGGAAAAATGGATCGAACAATACGGCGTCCATGATACAGAAAGAATGTGTGAGATGAACCTCGTTCCTCCTCACCAGTCCGCAAGGGCGAATACGGCTAAAGGATCAGTGGATGAAGTGCTTCAAATGCTCACTACACAAGGATTTAATGTGGAAAAAGGGGAGCTTGCAGAAGAAAGCATTGTCTCGTTGAAGGGAAATATGGCCTATTCCAATGCATTTAAAAATGGCTATATGACCATTCAAGACGAGAGTTCCATGCTTGTAGCAAAAGCGCTTGGTGTAGAAAAAGATGATTTTGTATATGATTGCTGTGCAGCTCCTGGAGGGAAAACCACACATATTGCCGAATTATTAAAGGATAGTGGTAGAGTCATTTCAACAGACCTTCACGAGCACAAGGTAAAACTTATTAAAGATCAAGCAGAGCGCCTTCAGCTTTCCAACATTGAAGTACAGGCACTAGACAGCAGAAAGGCTCAAGAAATTTTCAAGCCGGAACAGTTCGATAAAATCTTGGTAGATGCCCCATGCTCAGGTTTTGGTGTTATCCGCAGGAAGCCAGATTTGAAATACACAAAGTCCATGCAGGACATCAAGCAACTAGCTTCCATTCAATTGGCTATACTAAAGGAAGTGGCACCTCTTGTAAAAAAAGGTGGAACTTTGGTCTATAGTACATGTACAATTGATAATGAAGAAAATGCTGATGTTGTACAAGCATTTCTAGAAGCAAACAAAGAATTTGAAATAGATTTCAACATTAAAGAATTACTGCCAGAAAAGGTAAACAGCTATGTTAAAGAAGGTATGCTCCAACTATTGCCTCACTATTTTGGTACGGATGGATTTTTTATTGTTAGACTAAAAAGGCAGGTGTAAAAGATGGAACATAATACAAAAGAACAAATCAAACAAGAAGAAGCAACGCGTAAACCGTCCATCTATTCTTTACAATTGCATGAATTGGAAGAATGGTTAGTAAGTATCGGAGAAAAAAAATTCAGAACAACGCAGATTTTTGAATGGCTCTATCAAAAGCGTGTAACATCATTTGAAGAAATGTCCAATCTCTCAAAAAGCTTGAGAGATAAGTTAGAAGAGACGTATGCCCTGACTACATTGAAAACAATCGTTCAACAAACCTCTTCTGATGGAACAATGAAATTCCTCTTTGAACTGCATGATGGATACTCCATCGAAACGGTTCTGATGAAGCATGAATACGGAAACTCTGTATGTGTAACGACCCAGGTAGGTTGCCGTATCGGCTGTACATTCTGTGCTTCTACTCTTGGCGGGTTAAAACGCAACCTTGAAGCAGGAGAAATTGTTGCACAAGTAGTGAAGGTTCAACAGGCCCTTGATGAAATGGAGGAGCGTGTCAGTCACGTGGTAATCATGGGTATCGGGGAACCGTTTGATAATTTTGATGAAATGCTTGACTTTTTGAAAATTATCAACCATGACAAAGCCCTAAATATCGGTGCACGTCATATTACCGTTTCTACTAGTGGGATCATCCCGAAAATCTATAAATTTGCGGATGAAAATCTGCAAATTAACTTTGCAGTTTCCCTGCATGCGCCAAATACTGAAATACGTTCAAGATTAATGCCTATAAACAGAGCTTACAAACTACCTGAACTAATGGAGTCCATCCGTTATTACATCAAAAAAACAGGTCGTCGAGTTAGTTTTGAATATGGCTTATTCGGAGGCGTAAACGATCAAGTTGAGCATGCCGAAGAATTGGCGCAGCTCCTAAAAGGCATGAAATGTCATGTGAATTTAATTCCCGTGAATTACGTTCCAGAGCGTGACTATGTTAGAACGCCAAAAGAACAAATTAACTTATTTGAAAAAACGTTGAAAAATCTTGGTGTCAATGTAACAGTTCGTCGTGAGCAAGGCCACGACATCGATGCTGCATGCGGACAACTGCGTGCGAAGGAGCGGAAAGAAGAGACGAGGTGACAATGGTTAATGGTCTTTTTAACAGATAGAGGGAGAGTTCGTTCACATAATGAAGACAATGGGGGAATTTTTGTTAACAAAGACGGCACAAAGCTGGCAGTGGTTTGTGACGGCATGGGGGGCCATCAAGCAGGTGAAGTGGCAAGCGAAAGAGCAGTAAGTCACATCAAAGAAATGTGGGAAGAGACAACCAATATCTCTTCCCCTGAACCTGCTGAAATCTGGTTGAAGACGTTCATTCTTCAGACCAATCAAACACTGTTTGAATATGCAAATTCTCATGAGGAATGTCATGGGATGGGAACTACGGTAGTTGCTGCCATCATTGGTGATGCTTTTGTAACGCTTGCACATGTCGGTGACAGCAGAATATATCTCGTTTCAGAAGAAGGTGCCAAGCAATTAACAGAGGATCATACATTTGTTAATGAGCTTGTGAAAACCGGGGAAATATCAAAAGAAGATGCAGAGCATCATCCTAGAAAAAATGTTATACTACAGGCTTTAGGGACAGAAAAAACAGTGAAAATAGATATAAAAACCATTACATATGATGATCCAGGATATATTCTCCTTTGTTCAGACGGGTTAAGTGATAAAGTTAAAGACCGCGAGATTGTGGAGGTTTTAAACAATGGGAACCATGCTTTGTCTGATAGGGCAGAGGAATTAATAAGACGCGCCAACCATTACGGTGGGGAAGATAATATCACGGTTGCCATCTTGGAATTATCTGTCTCCGAAGCTGGGAGTGGGTGAATTAGGTGTTAATAGGTAAAAGATTAAATGATCGCTACAAAATTATGGAAGTCATCGGTGGCGGTGGTATGGCGAATGTTTACCTTGCCCATGACATGATTTTGGATCGTGATGTTGCAGTTAAAGTATTACGGTTAGATTTTGCAAATGATGAAGAATTTATTCGCCGCTTTAGAAGAGAGGCACAATCTGCAACAAGCTTAGATCATCCGAATATAGTCAGTATTTATGATATCGGGGAAGAAGACGACATTTATTATATCGTAATGGAGCATGTCAAGGGAAAAACATTAAAGCAATACATTCAACAATATGCGCCTGTGGAACAATATAATGCAGTGGAGATCATGAACCAGCTTACTTCAGCTATCTCACATGCCCATGAAAACGGGATAATCCACCGGGATATTAAACCGCAGAATATATTGGTTGATGATTATGGCACAGTGAAAGTAACAGACTTTGGCATTGCCATGGCCTTGAGCTCAACTACGATTACGCAGACAAATTCGCTTTTAGGTTCGGTTCATTATTTATCTCCTGAACAGGCAAGAGGAAGTTTAGCAACTAAAAAGTCTGATGTTTATGCACTAGGGATCGTGATGTTTGAATTGTTAACAGGAAGATTGCCGTTTTCTGGGGAATCAGCTGTTTCCATTGCTTTAAAGCACTTACAATCACAGACGCCATCTCCAAAGCGTTGGAACCCTACTTTACCTCAAAGTATGGAAAATGTCGTATTAAAAGCGATGGCAAAAGATCCGCTTCACCGCTATGCTTCAGTAGATGAAATGCAGACGGATGTCATGACGGCGCTTGAACCGGGCCGTATGAATGAACCTAAGTTTCATATCCCAGATGATGATGAAGAGGCTACAAAGGCTATCCCGATTATTAAGGGCAGCTTAAACAATCTCACCAACGAAGATGAGACTAGAATACGACCGCCAGAAAATAAGCCTGTGAGTGAAAAGGCAGAAGAACCACCTCCACCTAATAAGAAGAAAAAGAAAAAATGGATCATTGCTTTGCTCATTCTACTTTTCTTGCTTGTCGGGGGCGGGATTGCTGCGTTTACCATTCTGCCATCTATGCTTCTTCCTAAGGATGTTACGGTTCCGGATGTAACCAACCAAGAGTACGATGATGCGGTGAAACAACTGATCGATTTAGGTTTTGTCTTGGAAGAACCCAAAGAAGAACCTAGTGATGAAATTCAAGAAGGCAGAGTAACGAGAACGTTTCCTGAAGCTGGGGAAGTAGTAAAAGAGGGTAAAGCGATTACCATCTTTCAGAGTTTAGGGAAAGAAAAGGTCGAAATGGCTGATTACTCGGGACTTCCTGTCGATGAAGCAATTAATAGAATCGATACAGCTAAATTTGATGGATATGAAATCGACGAAGTGCATTCTGATGATGTACCAGAAGGAGAAGTCATTCGTCAAGAACCAGAAGCCGGAGAAAGCGTAGTGCCGGAAGAAACAATGGTCAAGCTTATAGTTTCAATGGGTACAAGCCCAATTGAATTGGATAATTACCAAGGTTCGTCCATTGAGTTTGCTCAGCGACATCTTGCGAGCTTAGAGTTAGTTCCAGAAGTTAGCCGTGAGTATAATGATTCTGTTTCAGAGGGGAATATTATTAAACAAGAACCTGCACCTGAATCCCAAGTTAAAAAAGGGGATACGATAAAACTTATTGTTTCTGATGGGCCACAACCTGGAGATAAAACTGTGGATATTCCACTTGAAGTAAAATATGACCCGGAAGAAGAAGGCGCAGAGCAGACAGTTGAATTATATTTGGAGGACCTTAATAACACCATGGATGGTGAACCAAAAGAAACTTTCATTATTACGGAAGATTTGATTACCAGTTTCACCGTGACAGTTGCCTATAAGCAACAGGCTAAATACAAAATTGTCGTAGATGGAAAAGAAGTTGAAAATAAAACCATTAATTATGACGATATCGAGTAGATACTAAGGAGTGAGTGTATGCCAGAAGGCAAGATTGTCAAAGCATTGAGCGGATTTTACTATGTTTTGACTACGAATGGCAAAATTACCCAATGTAGAGGGAGAGGGGTTTTCCGTAAAAATAAGATAACCCCTCTTGTTGGGGACTCCGTTGTATTTCAAGCGGAAAACGACCTAGAAGGATACATTATGGATGTATTGCCTCGCAAAAATGAGTTGGTAAGGCCGCCTATCGCAAACATTGATCAGGCGATACTTGTATTTTCTGCTATGGAGCCTGAATTCAGTACCGTTTTATTGGATAGGTTTCTTGTACTGATCGAATCCAAAGATGTTAGTCCTTTAATATGCATCTCCAAGATGGATCTTCTCGATGAAGATGCTAACTTGTTGGCGTTTGCGGATTATTATCGTTCAATTGGTTACGAAGTGCTGTTAACTTCTACGAAGGAACCTGAGCAGCTAAAGGAAATATTACCATACATGAAAAATAAGACATCGGTTATTGCGGGACAATCAGGAGTTGGTAAATCCTCTCTTTTGAATGTGTTACGACCTGAACTTGAATTGAAGACGGATAATATCTCCTCCCATTTAGGACGAGGAAAACACACAACACGGCATGTGGAGCTAATTGAAATTAATCACGGTTTTGTTGCGGACACGCCAGGCTTCAGTTCATTAGAGTTCCTTGAAATGGAAGCGGAAAACGTGAAAGATTGTTTTCCTGAATTTGTAGAAAAAAGCCATGATTGCAAATTCCGTGGCTGTACTCACTTGAAAGAACCAAAATGTGCGGTCAAAGAAGCGGTGGAAAACGAAGAAATTGCTTCCTACCGATACAAACATTACGTTTCTTTTGTAGAAGAAATAAAAGACAGAAAGCCGAGGTACTAAAATATGATAAAAATCGCCCCTTCCATTCTAAGTGCCGATTTTGCCAACTTAGGAAAAGACATCCTTGATGTGGAACAAGGAGGAGCAGACTATATTCATATTGATGTGATGGATGGACATTTTGTGCCCAATATCACCATTGGCCCATTAATTGTAGAGGCAGTTCGCCCCATCACAAACTTGCCTTTAGATGTGCACCTGATGATTGAAAACCCTGATACCTATATTGCTGATTTTGCCAAAGCTGGTGCAGATATCATTTCCGTACACGTAGAGGCATGCCGTCATCTTCACCGGACCATTCAGCATATTAAAGCTCAAGGCGTGAAAGCAGGGGTAGTCATCAATCCAGCTACACCTGTAGAAAGCATCCTCCCTATTTTGAATGATGTGGATTTGGTGCTCTTGATGACAGTCAACCCTGGATTCGGCGGTCAGGCTTTCATTCACGATGTGTTGCCTAAAATTAAACAGGTAGCTTCCTTGGTGGAAGAAAGAGGATTGTCTATTGATATAGAGGTGGATGGTGGCGTGAATCCAGAAACAGCTAAGCTATGTGTTGAAGCTGGAGCAAATGTTCTGGTTGCAGGCTCAGCTATCTACAACAAAGAAGATCGCAAACAGGCAATCTCCTCCATCAGAAGTAACTTGTCATAACTTTGCTTTTGTGCGGAAAGCTAATGGTAAATGATGAGGGAGGAATTCTTTAGATGAATATCTCGAAGGATGACCAGGCAATACTTGAACAAGCGTTGCATTCAGCATTGTCCAATAGCACCGACTATAGCGAAATTGATATGTATGAACAGTTGCTCAAAAAGTTTTCTGCGGTTGCAGTGGAAAATAAACAACTGGACGGATTCCGTTATGATTATGACGATTCCTCCAGCACGTAAAAAGTCTTCGTACAGAAGGCTTTTTTACGTTAATGATTTTTAAAGAAGGAAAGGGAGAGAGACAGTTGATTATACATATTGTTGCGGGGGGACCGCCAGACCTTATCCCCGACTTGCATGCTTTGGAAGCAGAGAATGTGGTGTGGGTTGGTGTAGATAGAGGCGTAACTTACCTGCTAGAACATAATATTCAACCATTTAAAGCTTTCGGTGATTTTGACTCTATTACAGCCGAAGAGCTTCATGACATAAAAGCACAACTCCCTGAAGCAGAAGTCCATCCAAGCGAAAAAGACGAAACAGATACTGAAATAGCAGTCAATTGGGCGTTGGAACAAGATCCAGAAATTATCAGGATTTTTGGCGGGACCGGGGGAAGGCTAGATCACTTTCTCGGAAACATTCAACTGCTGTTAAAAGGGCTTGATAGAGGAGCGCTGATCGAAATACATGATGTTCAAAATAAACTATATGCTCTTAGGGAAGGGACATACACGATTGCTAAAGATTGCTTCTTACCTTTTGTCTCATTTATGCCCATCACCCCTGATGTAAAAGGCATCACGTTAAAGGGATTTAAATATCCTCTAGAAAAAAAGCATATTCGCTTCGGGGACACACTATGTATTAGTAATGAACTTGAAGTGGAAAGTGGTACTTTTTCATTTGATGAAGGCATATTAATGGTGATAAGGAGCCGTGATTATCATCCATTATCCTAACACGGTCCCAACGATCCGCTAATCTGCAACCTGATTTAATAAAAAGGTAAAAGTTCGGAGGAGGGAATGTAATGAAATTTTATACAATCAAACTACCTAGGTTCTTGGGGGGAATAATCCGAGCTATGCTTGGGTCGTTTAAAAAGGAGTAAGGCACCTCAAAAGGGTGCTTTTTTTATAAATGAATGGTGTTTTGATTGAAAGGTAGAGCTGATTGCGGGGCGGCAAAGTGTGTAAGTTGGGCAAATGTCCGAAGATTTGTTGAATTTGACCGAAGTTTTTCGAAAGTTGGCCGAAGATTTTGCAAAATTGGCCGAAGATTTCGGATAAATGACCGAACCAATTTTTCAATTGTCCAAACAACACTATGAAATTGACCAAACATTCAAATGAATTGTCCGAACCCCCATGAAAATATTAGAGAGAATGACCGAACCTGCAAAAAAATTGGTCGAACCAATTTTTCCATGCTTAAAAAGCACCTATTATATAAAAATTCCACTCATTCTTATCTATTTTCTTTGATGTATACGGTAAGATAGTTATGTAAACCACACAGATCAACCTGCACAAATAATCACCCAAAAAAGTAAAAAGCGACAGGGATTATCTCCCTGTCGCTTTCGTATGTGCGCAGCTGTTAATTAAACGCGCTCAACTTTACCTGATTTTAAAGCTCTTGCAGAAACGTATACACGCTTTGGTTTACCGTCTACTAAGATGCGAACTTTTTGAAGGTTTGCACCCCAAGTACGACGAGTAGAGTTCATTGCGTGAGAACGTGCGTTTCCAGAACCAGTCTTTTTGCCTGTAATTACACATTTACGTGCCATGTTCAATTCCCTCCTAACTACAAAGAAACATCATTAAATATTTTCATTAGTAATAAGAAAGTACCTTCTTATTATTGCGAGAAGAACCATACATAAGGTCTACGTCCAAAGAAGTACCCTTCTGCACCGTTTTTCTTTACCAAAATAATCTCTTGAAAATACTTATATAATTTAACATACTACCCCACACATTGCAATAGTTCTAAGGAAAGCTTTCAAGAAAAAAACCTTGACATACATGTTTTTACCATTCAGTATAATAATAGTATTATTAGAATAGTACCCGCCTGCTTTTAAATTGAACGTTTTTATAGTAAAATAGCGTGTAGACAAGGTGAAAAATCCAATTGAAGGGGGAACCTTTATGTCCATCGAACTAAAAACATCCTATGGTCAAATAGATATTTCTAACGATGTAGTTGCTACTATTGCTGGTGGAGCTGCAGTTGATTGTTATGGAATAGTAGGCATGGCCTCTAAAAGCCAATTGAAAGATGGGTTATCCGAAATACTTAGAAAAGAGAATTTCACTAAAGGCGTGATCGTGCGTCAAGAAGAAGATCAGCTACATATTGATATGTACATCATCGTTAGCTATGGAACGAAGATTTCGGAAGTGGCTCACAATGTACAGACCAAAGTTAAATATACCTTAAATCAAATGCTCGGTCTTTCCGTTGATTCTTTAAATATTTATGTACAGGGAGTTCGAGTTACGAACCCGTAATAAGGAGGAAAATTTAGTGTCAGTAAAAGTTCTAAATGGGAAACGTTTTGCACAAATGGTTATCCAAGGTGCAAATCATCTATCTAACAACGCCAAAACAGTTGATGCGTTGAACGTTTTTCCGGTTCCAGATGGAGATACGGGAACAAATATGAATCTTTCCATCACTTCAGGAGCTAAAGAAGTGAAGGGCAATGTTTCTGAGCATATTGGAAAGGTTGGTTCCGCGCTGGCTAAAGGCCTACTTATGGGTGCAAGAGGTAACTCTGGAGTTATTCTTTCTCAACTATTCCGTGGATTTTCCAAGCATATTGAAGCGAAGGAAACCATTACAAGTAAAGATTTTGCACAAGCACTTGAAGCAGGAGTACAAACAGCATATAAGGCTGTTATGAAGCCTGTGGAGGGAACTATCCTGACTGTAGCGAAAGATGCTGCAAAGAGAGCTGTCGCAGTTGCGAAAAACGAAGAAGACATCATTGTATTGATGGAAGAAACGTTAAAAGAAGCAAATGCGTCCCTAAAACGCACACCGGACCTTCTTCCTGTGTTAAAAGAAGTAGGAGTAGTGGACAGTGGCGGGCAAGGTTTAGTATATATTTATGAAGGATTCCTTGCAGAGCTGAAAGGGCAAAGAATTGAAGATATCGTTCCTACAACTACTATGAACGAGCTTGTTAATGCAGAACACCATAAAAGTGTTCATTCTGCAATCAATACAGAAGACATCGAGTTTGGCTACTGTACAGAGTTCATGGTCAAGTTTGAAGAAGAAAAAGTGAAAGCTAATCCTTTTACTGAAGATAACTTCCGTAACGACCTGTCTGAATACGGGGATTCTCTTTTGGTTATTGCTGATGAGGAACTCGTTAAAGTTCATATTCATGCCGAGCAACCTGGTGATGTGTTGACTTATGCTCAAAAATACGGAAGCTTGATCAACATGAAGATTGAAAATATGAGAGAACAGCACAGCAACCTTCTTTTTGAAGAAGATGCTTATCCTGCTCCAAAACCTGAAGTGAATAAAAAGCGCGAGAAATTCGGAATCATCACTGTTGCAATGGGTGAAGGGATTGCCGAGCTGTTCAAGAGCATCGGAGCAAAAGCTGTCATTGAAGGCGGGCAAACAATGAACCCTAGCACTGAAGATATCTTGAAAGCAATTGAAGAAGTGAATGCGGATAACGTGATTATCCTTCCGAATAACAGCAACATTATCATGGCGGCCAAACAAGCTGCAGAAGTTGCAGAGCAAAATGTTGCGGTCGTTGAAAGTAAAACAGTACCACAAGGGATGGCAGCTATTCTTGCATTCAACCCGACAGGTGAGCTTGCTGACAATGAAGCAACGATGAAAGATGCTCTAGGTTCTGTTAAAACGGGACAAATCACTTTTGCAGTCCGTGATACAAACATCGATGGAGTTGAAATCCAAAAAGATGATTTCATGGGAATTGCTGACGGTAAAATTGTCCTAACTAATAAAGACAAAAAATCCGCTGCAAAAGAGCTCCTTACGTCTATGATGGATGAAGATTCAGAAATTCTTACTGTCATCTACGGCGAAGATGTTTCACAAGAAGATGTGGAAGATCTGGTGAGCGATTTAGAAGAATCCTATCCGGATGTGGAAGTAGAAGTTCATAACGGAAAGCAACCGTTATATTCCTTTATCTTTTCTATCGAGTAGGCTAATATAATATTTGAAAACAAAAGAAGGGGTAACACCCTTCTTTTGTATGTGAACAAATAAGAAAAATATTCTGGGGTATGTAACAGTAAACCGACATAGGGGAGTGGGCAGGCATGAAATATAGAAGTGTATTTGATATTATTGGCCCCATAATGATAGGACCATCAAGTTCCCATACAGCAGGAGCTGCTAGAATCGGGCGTGTGGCAAGAAGTCTGTTCGGCAGGGAGCCAAAGTGGGCGAACATTTCATTTTACGGTTCTTTTGCCAAAACATATAAAGGGCATGGTACAGATGTAGCAATTGTTGGAGGATTGCTTGATTTTGATACGTTTGATGAAAGAATCAAAACCTCTCTTCAAATTGCAGATTCTTTAGGAATTTCCATCACATTTCATGAGGAAGATGCCATAACAGATCATCCGAATACGGCTAAAGTGGTAATCGGTGATGAAAATGGTGAATTGGAGCTTGTCGGCATTTCGATAGGCGGAGGGAAGATTGAGATTACAGAGCTTAATGGGTTTGCTTTAAAACTTTCAGGAAATCACCCGGCATTGCTTGTTGTGCATGATGACCGTTATGGGGCAATAGCAGGAGTTGCGAATGTGTTAGCGAAATTCGCCATTAATATTGGCCATATGGAAGTTTCCCGTAAAGAAAAAGGGAAAAAAGCCTTAATGACCATAGAAGTAGATCAAAATATAGATGATGCGGTGATTCAAGAATTATCAACACTGCCAAACATCACGCAAGTTACAAAAATTGTGGACTAGCTTTTGAAATAATAATGATAGCGCTTTCATCTGATGTATAGCTCTTAAGGGGGAAAATTCATGTTTCGTAATGTTGCAGAACTGATTGAACTGGCACAAAGCAGTAATAAGAAAATTTCAGAGATTATGATAGAACAGGAAATGGAGTTTACAGGGAGAAGCCGTGAGGAGATTTTTGCCCAAATGGACAAGAACCTTACCATCATGGAGCAGGCCGTAGAGAGAGGGCTTGAAGGAGTAAGATCTGTGTCCGGTTTAACAGGCGGGGATGCAGTGCTTCTTCAAAGGTATATCGAAAAGGGTAATTTCTTGACCGGGAAGAATATATTAGATGCAGTAAGTAAAGCTGTCGCGACAAATGAAGTGAATGCTGCCATGGGTACCATTTGCGCCACGCCAACAGCAGGCTCTGCAGGTGTAGTTCCTGGAACGTTATTTGCGGTAAAAAATGTGCTAAACCCTACAAGAGAAGAAATGATCAACTTCTTATTCACGTCAGGAGCTTTTGGATTTGTTGTTGCTAATAATGCATCCATATCCGGTGCAGCTGGAGGGTGTCAGGCAGAAGTAGGTTCTGCTTCAGGTATGGCAGCGGCGGCTATCGTGGAAATGGCTGGAGGAACTCCTGATCAATGTGCCCAAGCAATGGCCATTACACTTAAAAACATGTTAGGATTAGTTTGTGACCCTGTTGCAGGGCTTGTAGAAGTGCCGTGTGTGAAGCGGAATGCAATGGGTGCAGCAAATGCAATGGTAGCAGCAGACATGGCGCTTGCCGGGATCACAAGCACGATTCCTTGTGATGAAGTGATCGACGCGATGTACAAAATCGGACTGACGATGCCTACTGCTCTTAAAGAAACTGCACAAGGAGGGTTGGCGGCAACACCAACAGGTCGTGAATTAGAAGCGAAAATATTTGGTGTTCCCTTACAAAAAGGTGACTAATTTATCCGAAATGACAGTAACATCCTTAAAAGGCATTGGGGAAGAAACCGCAAACTCTTTGCATACAATGGGAATTTTCTCAGTAGAGGACCTGCTTATGCATTTCCCATATAGATACGAAGACTATCGGCTAAGAGATATATCAGAAGTAAAACATGAAGAAAAAATAACGGTAGAAGGGAAGGTTCATGGAGAACCTTCTCTTATGTATTTTGGTAAAAAGAAATCAAGGCTTACCTTCCGCTTCTTTGTCGGCCGCTTCCTAGTTAAAGCAGTGTGCTTTAACCGGCCCTATTATAAAAACAAACTTTCCATCAATGATACCATTACCATTACCGGAAAATGGGATCAACATCGTCAAACAATCACTGTAATGGAGATCCATTTTGGTCCATTCATGAAAGAAAGTGAAGTAGAACCTGTATACTCGGTTAAAGGGAATATTACTGTAAAGCAAATGCGTAAGTTTATCGGGAATGCCCTGCATACATATGGAAACGAGATAGAGAGTGCGCTTCCCGTTTCCCTTTTACAAAAATACAAACTTCCTTCAAAATGGGATTCAGTAAGAGCGCTGCATAATCCAGTTAATCAGGAGACATTGAAACATGCAAGACGTTATTTTGTCTATGAAGAATTCTTGCTTTTTCAACTTAAAATCCAGGCATTAAGAAAATATAAACGTGAGCAGACAGTAGGGCTGGTTCATCAATACTCTAAAAACGGCCTGGAGCGATTCATCAGCACACTTCCTTTCCCGCTGACAGGTGCACAACATAGGGTATTGGATGAAATCTTAGGTGATATGACTTCTCCGTTCCGGATGAATCGTTTATTACAGGGTGATGTTGGGTCAGGTAAAACGGTGGTGGCGGCCATTTCTCTTTATGCTGCCCACCTCTCTGGTTATCAAGGTGCGTTAATGGTGCCTACGGAAATACTCGCAGAACAACATGCCCAGTCATTAACAAATCTGTTTAGTGAAACGCCGGTCACCATAGAATTGTTAACAAGCTCGGTAAAAGGGAAACGACGCAGGGAGCTCTTGGGAAGGTTGGCTGATGGTGAGATCGATATTCTGGTTGGAACACATGCACTGATCCAAGATGAAGTGAATTTCAAACAGCTTGGTCTTGTCATCACAGACGAGCAGCATCGCTTCGGGGTCGAACAGCGAAGGGTACTTCGTGAAAAAGGATCAAATCCGGATGTGCTGTTTATGACTGCCACTCCCATTCCAAGAACGCTTGCCATTACTGCCTTTGGTGAAATGGATGTCTCCATCATTGATGAGATGCCGGCTGGCCGGAAAGCAATTGAAACCTATTGGGCAAAACATCAGATGATTGACAGGGTGTTGGGTTTTGTGGAAAAGGAACTTCAAAAAGGGCGACAAGCATATGTTATCTGCCCGCTTATAGAAGAATCGGAAAAACTGGATGTGCAAAATGCGATAGATGTGCATGATATGCTGACACATTACTATCGTGGAAATTACAAAATCGGGTTAATGCATGGCAGGCTGACTTCGGATGAAAAAGAGAAGGTTATGGAAGCGTTCAGTGAAAACGAAGTACAACTTCTTGTTTCAACTACTGTTGTTGAGGTCGGGGTGAATGTTCCTAATGCGACCATGATGGTGATCTATGACGCAGAGCGATTTGGATTGTCTCAATTGCATCAGCTTCGTGGACGTGTCGGTCGTGGCAGTGAACAATCTTATTGCATACTGCTTGCAGATCCCAAATCGGAAGTCGGAAAAGAACGGATGAAAATCATGACCGAAACAAACGACGGATTTGTTCTTTCAGAGAAGGATCTTGAATTGCGGGGACCTGGTGATTTTTTTGGAAGAAAGCAAAGTGGTGTCCCAGAATTCAAGGTTGCGGATATGGTACATGATTACAGGGCGCTTGAAGTAGCGAGGCAGGATGCGCATGAGCTTCTTTATTCAGATAGTTTTTGGGTAAACGAAGAATATAAAGGGTTAAGAGAAATGATAGAACTATCAGGGATCTTAGATGGTGACAAGTTAGACTAAAATAGGCAGTGGGAAGCTTATTACACGGCTTGCCCTGCCTTTTTGTAAATCAGTCAGGAAATTTTGTCTTGCAATATGCTTTTTAAGTATATATACTACTATTAGTACCTAGTCATAATAGTTCGGATGGTGTGTATTTTATGAGACGAAACAAAAAGGAGCGCCAGCTATCCTTAAAGGATAAGATACAGGAGAACCCTTTTATTACAGATGAAGAACTTGCAGATTTTTTTCAGGTCAGCATCCAAACGGTTCGATTAGATCGTTTAGAATTAAATATCCCGGAACTAAGGGAGAGAATTAAGAACGTGGCTGCTCGGACTCTGGAAAAAGAAGTGAAATCTTTGCCTCTTGATGAAGTAATCGGTGAGATTATAGATCTTCAATTAGACGAGAGTGCGATTTCTATTTTTGATGTACAAAGTGAGCACGTTTTTAAGCGAAATCAAATTACACGAGGGCATCACTTGTTTGCACAGGCTAACTCTTTGGCGGTTGCTGTCATCAATGATGAACTGGCGTTAACTGCGAAAGCTAATATTCGCTTTACAAGACCTGTTAAGTTGGGTGAAAGAATCGTTGCGAAAGCCTTCGTAAGTAAGGTAGATAAAGAAAAAGGTAGAACGACTGTAGAAGTGAAAAGCTCAGTAGGAAGCGAAAAAGTATTTCATGGTGAGTTTGAAATGTTCCGATCTACAAGTTCTTGATTAAAGGCAGGTTATAATGATGAGAATTGCCATTGATGCAATGGGCGGCGATCATGCTCCTAAGACGATTGTGGAAGGTGTTATGAAAGCTGTTGAGAAATATAATGATGTTACATTTACCCTTGTCGGGGATGAAAATAAGATTCGTCCTTACTTAACGAATGAAAAACAAATAACTATTTTACATACTGAAGAGGTTATCTCAGGAGATGAGGAACCGGTCAGAGCCGTGCGACGCAAGAAAAACTCCTCCATGGTTTTGATGGCAAAAGAAGTGAAAGAAGGACGAGCTGATGCATGTATTTCAGCAGGGAACACAGGAGCCTTAATGACGGCAGGGTTATTGATTGTCGGCAGAATCAAGGGGATTGAACGCCCTGCGCTGTCACCAACTTTACCGACCGTTGACGGCAGTGGGTTCGTCATGTTGGATGTAGGTGCAAATGCAGATGCGAAACCAGAACATTTATTCCAGTACGCACTGATGGCATCCATCTATGCGGAGAAGGTTCGCGGTGTAAAAGCTCCCCGTGTAGGTTTATTGAATGTAGGGACAGAAGATAAAAAAGGAAATGAATTGACCAAAGCTGCTTTTGAATTCATCAAAGAATCCAATGCGGTCCATTTTATCGGAAATGTAGAAGCAAGGGATCTGTTGAATGGCGTAGCGGATGTGGTTGTAACGGATGGATTTACCGGAAACATTACGTTAAAAGCCATTGAAGGAACAGCACTTTCCGTTTTTGATATGTTAAAAGAAGTTCTAACAAGTGACCTGAAAAGCAAGCTTGCAGCGGCTGTGTTAAAGCCGAAACTTAAAACAATCAAAACAAAAATGGACTATTCCGAATACGGTGGGGCGGCTCTGTTCGGCCTAAAAGCACCAGTCGTCAAGGCCCATGGCTCTTCTGATGACAATGCGGTCTTTAATGCCATCCGTCAAACACGTGAAATGCTAGAAAAAGATATGGTTGATACCATTGCGAGTACTATCGAGAAAATGGAGTTTGTGACTACACAAGAGAACGGAGGAGAATAATGGGGAAGGTTGCATTTGTTTTTCCAGGACAAGGTTCACAGATAGTTGGCATGGCTCAAGAATTAGCCATTGAATATAAAGAAGTTCAAGCGGTAATTGATCAAGCAGACGAGAAATTAGGCTACAAACTATCATCCTTAATGTTTGAAGGGCCACAAGAAGAACTCACGCTGACTTACAATGCCCAACCTGCTCTCCTTACGTCAAGTGTTGCAATTTTGGAATTGCTCAAACAAGCAGGGATCAAAGCAGATTACACGGCAGGACATAGCCTTGGTGAATATTCTGCACTAGTAGCGGCGGATTCAATCAGCTTTGAAGATGCTGTTTACACGGTTCATATGCGCGGTAAATATATGGAGGAAGCAGTTCCGGCAGGTGTTGGTTCCATGGCGGCGGTACTTGCTCTTGAAGAACATCTGTTAAAAGAAGCTTGTGAAGAGGCAACCGCTGAAGCTGGACCTGTACAACTTGCAAACTTGAATTGCCCAGGTCAGATCGTCATATCAGGTACAGCAAAAGGTGTGGAGCTCGCATCTGTCAAGGCGAAGGAAAAAGGTGCAAAAAAGGTGATTCCTCTAGTTGTAAGCGGTCCTTTTCATTCCAGCCTGATGAAACCGGCAGCATCCAAGCTTGAAGATACACTGTCCTCTATTTCTATAAAAGACGCAAAAGTTCCTGTCATTGCGAATGTGGATGCGAATGAAATGACAAGCGCTTCTGAAATTCCAGTAAGGCTTGTGGAGCAGCTGTACTCTCCTGTTCGTTGGGAGCAATCTGTTGAGAAGCTGATAGAACTTGGTGTAAATACATTTATCGAAGTAGGTCCAGGTAAAGTTTTATCAGGACTGATTAAAAAAGTGAATCGCAGAGCAACGACGATTCCAGTATACGATAAAGAAACATTACAAAAAGCGATTGATCACTTTAAAGGGGAGGACTCTACAAATGCTTAAAGGAAAAACAGCCGTTGTAACGGGGGCATCCCGTGGAATAGGACGTGCCGTTGCACTCGAACTGGCAGAACATGGTGCAAAAGTAGTGGTTAACTATTCTGGAAGCGAAGCCAAGGCTTACGAAGTAGTGGAAACCATCAAAGAAATGGGTGGGGAAGCTATCGCAGTACGTTGTAATGTCGGAGACATTGAAGATGTACAAGCGATGATGAAAGAAGCGATCACTCAGTTCGGGACGATAGACATTCTTGTAAATAACGCGGGAATCACCCGCGATAACCTTTTAATGCGAATGAAGGAAGACGAGTGGGATGATGTGATAAACATTAATCTTAAAGGTGTATTCAATGCGACAAAAGCAGTTACTCGTCAGATGATGAAGCAACGATCTGGCAGAATCATTAACATCGCGTCCATCGTTGGGGTGATGGGAAATGCCGGACAAGCCAACTATGTAGCGGCAAAAGCAGGTGTGATTGGACTTACCAAATCAACGGCACGCGAATTAGCTTCCCGTCATATCACCGTTAACGCAATCGCACCAGGATTCATCACAACGGATATGACGGATAAACTAACAGAGGAAGTAAAGGCGGAAATGCTCAAACAAATCCCGCTTGCTAGATTCGGAGAAGCAAAAGACATTGCCTCTGTAGTATCTTTCCTTGCATCCGAAAAAAGTGCCTATATCACCGGCCAAACCCTCCACGTAGACGGCGGAATGGTGATGTAAGGTTAAAGTGATTTACCCTGGAACGGAATTTATCAGGGAGTCCAACTAACACTAGTTTTTTAAAGTTAAATTCACTATAATACTTGAGGGGAGGTGAAAGTTATGGCAGATGTATTAGAGCGTGTAACGAAGATCATTGTTGATCGTTTAGGTGTAGACGAATCCGAGGTGAAACTTGACTCCAAATTCAAAGACGATTTGGGTGCCGATTCTCTTGATGTAGTTGAACTAGTAATGGAGCTTGAAGACGAGTTTGATATGGAAATCTCAGACGACGAAGCAGAAAACATTACTACAGTTGCCGATGCGGTAAACTACATAAAAGCAAACGCATAATTTTTCTTGATTGTCCCACTAAGGTGGGACTTTTTGTTTTTATGGACATCATATACAAGGTCGCTTTAGGATAAAAAGGGCTTTTTATCCATAAAAGTTAAAGGAATATCCATAATTCGAGCAAGTTGCTATTTGTATCCTCTAAATAATTTGTTAAAATAGTAATGTTATACAACTTTCATCATCAAATAGAAGAACGTTGCCATCTTAGTGAAAGAAGATTGTATGTTGGAGGCTCCTTTACATGACCAGAAACAGAAGTAGAATAAATGAAATGAAAAACGAAGCAACAAAAAAGAATTTTGTTATGCTTCAAGAAAAATTAGGAGTTACATTTCATAATGAGAAACTTTTATATCAAGCTTTCACCCATTCATCCTATGTGAATGAGCATCGCAGAAAACCTTACGAGGACAATGAGCGTTTGGAATTTTTGGGTGACGCTGTTTTAGAGTTGACCATTTCTCAATTTTTATATAAAAAATACCCGATGATGAGTGAAGGTCAATTAACTAAACTAAGAGCGTCTATTGTATGTGAACCTTCTTTGGTTTCATTCGCCAATGATCTTTCGTTCGGACAATATGTACTGCTTGGTAAAGGAGAAGAGATTACTGGCGGAAGAGCGAGACCAGCACTGCTTGCCGATGTGTTTGAGGCATTTATCGGTGCGCTATATTTGGATCTTGGTTTGGAGACCGTTTTCGAATTCCTTGAAAAGTATGTGTATCCAAAGATTAATGAAGGTGCTTTTTCTCATGTGATGGATTTCAAAAGTCAACTGCAAGAGATGATACAACGCAATGCACTTGGTGTAATTGAGTATGAAGTGCTGGAAGAAAAAGGCCCGGCCCACAACCGGGAGTTTGTGTCAAAGGTCTCACTGAATAAAGAAGAGATGGGTATTGGAGTAGGCCGTTCTAAAAAAGAAGCCGAACAACATGCAGCCCAGTTTGCTCTGGAGAAACTAAAAAAAGTCAGAAAATGAAGGTAGGCGATCCTCCGGTGTCTCAATATACCTCAAGGATCGCTTTCTTTTCTGTTCATAGGTTCCGCAGAGCCATTACATAAAGAGGTTAAGAAACTAAACGAGGTGAGGAATATGTACCTCAAACGATTAGAAGTAGTAGGATTTAAGTCGTTTGCTGAAAAAATATCCGTGGATTTCGTACCAGGTGTCACAGCCGTCGTAGGTCCGAACGGAAGCGGAAAAAGTAATATTATCGATGCCATCAGATGGGTGCTGGGAGAACAGTCGGCCAAATCCCTTCGTGGTTCCAAAATGGAAGACATCATTTTTGCCGGCAGTGACAGCAGAAAAGCATTAAATATGGCAGAGGTTACACTGACCCTCGATAACAGTAATCGTATCCTGCCAATTGATTATATGGAAGTCAGCGTTACAAGAAGGGCGCTGCGTTCTGGAGACAGTGAGTTTTTAATCAATAAACAAACTTGCAGGTTAAAAGACATTGTAGATCTTTTCATGGATTCCGGTCTTGGAAAAGAAGCTTTTTCCATCATCAGTCAGGGTAAAGTGGAAGAAATACTGAGCAGTAAATCAGAAGAACGCCGGAGTATATTTGAAGAAGCGGCTGGTGTACTGAAATACAAGTCCAGAAAAAAGAAAGCAGAAAGCAAGTTAATGGATACCCAAGAGAATCTTAACCGGGTTTCAGATATTTTACATGAGTTGGAAGGGCAAGTGGAACCTCTTAAAATACAGGCCTCCATTGCCAAGGACTATCTGGAGAAGAAAGATGAACTGGAACAAATTGAAGTTGGCGTAACGGTGCATGAGATAGAAGAACTTCATCAAAAATGGGAACAAAACTCCATTGAAGTTAAAAACAGTACCGAAAAAGAGCTTATTCTATCTTCTGAATTGAGCCAAAAAGAAGCGGCGCTTGAGAAATATAAGGACCAAGTCGCTGCTTTGGATGAGTCCATTGATTCCCTGCAGCAAGCCCTTTTAGTGGCAAGTTCGGAATTGGAAAAGCTTGAAGGCAGAAAAGAAGTTCTTAAGGAACGTAAAAAGAACGCAACGACAAATCGTGCCCAATTAGAAAGCTCATCTGTAGAGCTTGCCGAGTTTATAAAAGTGCAAAAGGACAGATTGGCAAACGAAAAACAACTTTTGTCCACCCTTCGTCAAGAATTGGTGCTAACGGAGCAACAGCTTAAAGAAAAACAGGTGATGAACGAACAGTTTGACCAAAATATCGAAGGGAAAATCGATGCTTTAAAAAGTGACTATATCGAACTTTTAAATAAACAAGCTTCGATTCGTAACGAAATTTCCTATCTGGAGCAACAAGAAAAGCAGGAAGGCATGAAAGTGACCCGCCTTGATGAGGGGAACAGGAAATATGTCGATCTTCGTGCTAATACGCAACAAAAGAAGGAAAAGGTTCTCACTGACCATAAAGAGGTGCAGGAAGAACTAAACAAGACAGTAGACCTTTACAGAACTGAGCAAGCTAATCTTGAACAATTTAAGCATTCCTACCAGAAAAAAGAAACAACTTTGTATCAAGCCTATCAATTTCTCCAGCAAACCCGTGCTAGAAAAGAGATGCTTGAAACCATGCAGGGGGATTTCACAGGATTCTTCCAGGGTGTTAAAGAAATTCTGAAAGCAAGAGATGAAAATAGGCTTACTGGAATTAAAGGGGCTGTTGCAGAACTTATCCAGGTGAATCAAGATGTTGAGACGGCGATTGAAATTGCTCTTGGCAGCGCGACACAGCATATTGTTGTCGATAATGAGTCAAATGCGAGAACATCTATCCAGTACCTTAAAAAGAACGGCTTTGGCCGTGCGACGTTCCTGCCAATGACTGTCATGAAGCCTAGGACATTATCAGACTACCAAGTAAATCAAATAAGTGGGCATGAATCTTTTGTAGGAATCGCTGCATCTTTAGTGCAGTTTGACCCAGCTTACGAAAACATCGTCCAAAATCTTTTGGGCACTATTGTCATTGCGAAGGATTTAAAAGGAGCCAATGAGTTGGCAAGCATCCTTTTGCACCGTACCCGTATCGTGACATTAGAAGGAGATGTAGTAAACCCTGGTGGATCTATGACAGGCGGAGCTGTTAAACAAAAATCTAATTCTCTCTTAAGTCGAGGGCGTGAACTTGATTCCATTTCTGCAAAGCTAGAAGAGATGGAAAATAAAACAGCCCTGCTTGAAGATCAGGTAAAGACACTTAAGAGAAAAATAGAAGAGAAAGAATCGCAAGTAATAGATTTAAAAGGAATCGGCGAGGAACTAAGGTATAAAGAGCAGCAAGTTTCAAGTCTTCTTCGGGAAGTGGAGCTGGAAGAGAAAAATGTCAATGAACATTTAAGTTTATATGACTATGAAAAACAACAGCTAACTATTTCGATCAAGGATGCGCTCAACAGGAAAGAAACGCTAGACGTCGAATTGAAGACAGTGGGCATTCAGATAGCCGCATTAGACAAAGAGATTGCTGAGCTTAACGCCTTAAAGTTGGAGCAACATGCGAACAAAGAGACCGTTCAAAATGAACTAACACAACTTAAGGTTGATTATGCGAGCAAAAAAGAAAAGCTGACTAACCAATCAGAAAAAGTGGCTACTATTGAAACGGATCTAAATCAAGCAACAGAAAGATTGACCGATATTCAAGAAGACCTTGCCCTTTTGCAAAGCGAAATGAATGACAACTCTTCAGGTGAACAAAAGCTGGAAGTGGCTGCAGCTGAAAAACTGCAAGATAAAAACACGACCATGAAGCTCATAGCGGAACGTCGAGCTGAAAGGCTTTCTTATTTCGAGAAGGTAGAACAAGAGGAGCTCGAGCTGAAAGATTTAAAAAGGCAGTACAAACAACTTACGGAAGTATTAAAGGCTGAAGAAGTGAAAATGAACCGCCTAGATGTGGAATTGGATAATAGACTTCACCATTTAAGGGAAGAGTATATGCTGTCCTTTGAAGCGGCCAAAGCTGACTATCCACTTGAAATAGAAATTGAAGAGGCCCGAAAAAAAGTGAAACTGATCAAGCTTTCCATTGAAGAGCTTGGCACAGTCAATATAGCGGCAATAGAGGAATATGAACGAGTAAGTGAAAGATATACATTTCTTAAGGAACAAAAGGACGACCTTCAAGAAGCCAAAGACACCTTGTTCCAGGTAATTGGTGAGATGGATGAGGAAATGAAAAAACGCTTTGAAACAACCTTCACTAATATACGTGCCCATTTTCACGACGTGTTCCGTTCCCTTTTCGGAGGTGGAAGAGCAGATCTTGTTCTGACCAATCCGTCCGATATGTTGAATACAGGTGTAGATATTGTGGCGCAGCCTCCGGGTAAAAAGTTGCAAAACCTTGGTCTCTTGTCAGGTGGAGAAAGAGCGTTAACGGCAATTGCCCTGCTATTCTCTATTCTAAAAGTAAGACCTGTTCCGTTTTGTATCCTGGATGAAGTAGAAGCAGCGCTTGATGAAGCCAATGTTCATCGTTTTGCACAATACTTAAAACAGTTCAGTGAAGAAACCCAGTTCATCGTGATCACCCACCGAAAAGGAACAATGGAGTTCAGTGACGTCCTATACGGGGTGACGATGCAGGAATCGGGTGTCTCCAAATTGGTCTCAGTCCGTTTGGAAGAATCAAAAGAACTTGTTAAATAGAGAGGAAGAGAAAAAGAAAATGAGTTTCTTTAAAAAGTTGAAAGAAAAGCTTACCACCCAGACAGATTCTGTTACGGAAAAATTTAAAGAAGGATTAACCAAAACTCGTGATTCCTTTTCAGGTAAAGTAAATGATCTTGTTGCCCGCTACCGCAAAGTGGATGAGGATTTCTTTGAAGAGTTGGAGGAAATCCTGATCGGAGCAGATGTTGGCGTAAACACGGTGATGGAATTGATTGACGAGCTTCGAATGGAAGTGAAGCGTCGCAACATACAAGACCCCCGGGAGGTTCAAAGCGTCATATCCGAAAAGTTGGTGGAGATCTACCAAGCTGGAGATGATGTGTCCCCGACCATCAACTTCCAACAGAACGGCTTAACAGTAGTTCTCGTTGTAGGCGTTAATGGTGTAGGGAAAACTACTTCTATTGGTAAAATAGCTAAGAAATTGAAGCAAGAGGGCAAGAGTGTCCTTCTTGCTGCTGGAGACACATTCCGCGCAGGTGCCATCGAGCAGCTTGAAGTATGGGGAGAGCGTGTAGGAGTGGATGTTATCAAGCAATCAGCAGGTTCAGACCCGGCTGCTGTTATGTATGATGCACTACAGGCAGCGAAAGCGCGCAAAGTGGATGTTCTCCTTTGTGATACAGCTGGAAGATTGCAAAATAAGGTCAATCTTATGAAGGAACTTGAAAAGGTCAACCGTGTTATTGAACGTGAAGTACCTGGTGCACCTCATGAAGTGCTGCTTGTATTAGATGCTACCACAGGTCAGAACGCCCTCAGTCAGGCAAAAATTTTCTCTGGGGCTACCAAGGTTTCAGGTATTGTGTTGACCAAGTTGGATGGTACGGCAAAAGGTGGAATCGTTCTGGCTATCCGTAATGAGATGAACATTCCCGTTAAGTTTGTCGGCTTGGGTGAAAAAGCAGATGACCTACAAGAGTTCAATGCAGAGCAGTATGTCTACGGATTATTTGCAGATATGATGGAAAAAGAAGAAGCACAAGAAAGCTAATAAAACCATATTAACACCCACCGCCCTTCGCTTTTGACGGGCGGTTTATTTAATAGGAAAGCATGCGCGAAACTGTTGATTTCCGTTCCAGGCGCTTCGCTTATCCGAAGGGCGCCGTGAGCCTCCTCGGCTTGCAGCCTGCGGGGTCTCACCTGTCCCTTCCTCCCGCGGGCGTCTGCGCGCCTTCCACTTCAATCAACAAGGTGGTTTCATTTATTGAGGGGGTATAAAAAGCAAACTACCTGTGTTAACTGAATAAGCATTACGCATTGATTATTTAGTTTCTAGCTGTGGATTGGAGCAAATGGCGTAGACTCCAGCGGGGGAGTAACGGTAGATTGAGCCCCCTGAAGCGTTGTGAGGAGGCTCAAGCACCGTCCCGCGGAAAGCGAAGCCATTTGCGGAAAGGAACAGCGGCAATTAACCAACCAACTAATATTTTTTTCGTATAAAAGGTCCTATGGTGGTTGTATATTTTCTCTTTTTCTCGCAATTTCCCCAAGTCAAGAAAAAAACTTGACATTCGATATTTCAACCTGTAAACTAAGCTATTGTAAAGGCATTTCACTTAACAAGGGAGAGTGAAGAAGATGCTTGAAAAAACAACGAGAATGAACTATCTATATGATTTTTATCAGTCGTTGTTAACACCAAAGCAACGAAGCTATATGTCTTTGTACTACTTAGATGATCACTCCCTTGGTGAGATAGCAGAGGAATATAACATAAGTCGTCAAGCAGTGTATGATAACATAAAACGTACAGAACTGATGCTTGAGCAATATGAAGAAAAGCTTTTGTTATTTCAAAAGTTTCAAGAGCGGCAGTCGCTTTTGCAGCAGATGAAGGACGAAGTCGATAAGGCGGAACCTCCGTTGAACGGCCAATCCCTTTCAGCTCTGATCGAGTCGCTTGAGAAATTAGATTAGGGGGCGGCATGCATGGCATTTGAAGGTTTAGCCGACCGTTTGCAAAATACGATACAGAAGATTCGCGGAAAAGGTAAGGTGAACGAACAAGACGTTAAAGAAATGATGCGTGAAGTTCGACTGGCTTTACTTGAAGCGGATGTAAACTTCAAAGTAGTGAAAGACTTTGTGAAACGCGTAAATGAGCGTGCAGTTGGACAAGAAGTCATGAAAAGTCTTACACCCGGTCAGCAAGTTATCAAAGTGGTTAAAGAAGAACTCACCGCGCTTATGGGCGGAGAACAAAGTAAAATCGCTGTAAGCAGTAGACCGCCGACCGTCATCATGATGGTAGGTCTTCAAGGTGCAGGTAAAACAACGACAACCGGAAAGCTTGCAAACCTATTGCGCAAAAAGCACAATAGAAAGCCGCTTCTTGTTGCAGCCGATATTTACCGACCGGCAGCTATTAAACAGCTTGAAACACTTGGAAAACAACTTAGTATGCCTGTTTTTTCATTAGGAGATCAGGTAAGTCCAGTTGAAATTGCCAAGCAGGCCATCCAAAAGGCAAAAGATGAGCACCATGATTATGTGTTGATCGATACGGCAGGACGTCTGCATGTGGATGAAACGTTAATGGACGAATTAAAGCAGGTTAAAGAACTTTCCAACCCGGATGAGATCTTCTTAGTTGTCGATGCAATGACAGGACAAGATGCTGTAAATGTGGCGCAAAGCTTCAATGAACAGCTTGGCTTGACTGGAGTTGTCTTAACAAAGCTTGATGGAGATACGCGAGGTGGAGCTGCACTATCCGTTAAGGCAGTAACCAATACCCCAATCAAGTATATTGGTATGGGTGAAAAATTGGATGCCATCGAGCCTTTTCACCCTGAACGTATGGCCTCTCGTATTTTAGGTATGGGAGATGTGCTGACTCTTATCGAGAAAGCACAATCGAATGTAGATGAAGAAAAAGCCAAGGAGCTTGAACAGAAACTGCGTACGATGAACTTTACGTTTGATGATTTCCTGGAACAGCTTGGCCAAGTAAGGAACATGGGTCCTCTTGATGAAATCCTTGGAATGATTCCTGGAGCCAACAAGATGAAGGGCTTAAAAAATGTCCAGGTGGATGAAAAGCAGATTGGTCATGTGGAGGCAATTATTCAATCCATGACCAAAGCGGAGAAAGACAATCCAGACCTAATCAACGCTAGCCGCAAAAAGCGGATAGCAAAAGGTAGCGGACGACCTATTCAGGAAGTTAACCGTCTACTTAAACAATTTGAAGAGATGAAGAAAATGATGAAACAGATGACAAGCATGCAAAAAGGAAAAGGCAAAAAAGGCGGCTTCAAATTTCCTTTCATGTAAGCATCCACAGCATTTTTTCTCTTAATAAATAAAGTGACAAGAAAAAACACTTTACAAACAAGTAACTACTTGTTATCATACTATCTTGTGTGAAATATTTTCGGAGGTGCTATATTAAATGGCAGTTAAAATTCGTTTAAAACGTATGGGTTCTAAAAAATCCCCATTCTATCGTATTGTAGTAGCAGATTCTCGTTCTCCTCGTGACGGACGTTTCATTGAAACAGTTGGAACTTACAACCCAGTATTACAACCAGCTGAAGTTAAAATCAATGAAGAACTAGCTCTTAAATGGTTACAAGATGGCGCGAAGCCTTCTGACACAGTTCGTAACCTTTTCTCTAACGAAGGTATTATGGAAAAATTCCACAATGCTAAATTAGGCAAGTAAGAGGCAAAATGACAGAATTAATCCAAACAATTGTGACGTCGTTGGTAGATCATCCAGAAAATGTAGTGGTTACGGAAAAGGAAACAGGTAATGTCCTCACGTATCAACTTACTGTACATCAAGATGATTTAGGGAAAGTGATTGGCAAGCAGGGTAGAATTGCAAAAGCAATCCGGACAGTTTTGTTCGCTGCCGCCTCTCACGAGAATAAACGAGTGCAATTAGAGATTATGGAGTAGGGGGAGGCTTTTGGGCTTCCCCTTTTCTTATGGTTGCAGAAGCAGAATGTTAATATACAGAGAAGCAAAAGAGATTAAAGTGTTCCCCTAAAGGGGTACGCTAAGGATACATAGAACAGTTAAATGCTGCGCATGGAGGTGCATGAAATGTCAAAGTGGTTCAACGTAGGAAAGCTTGTAAATACGCACGGAATAAAAGGTGAAGTACGTGTTGTTTCCAGAACGGACTTTCCTGATGAACGGTACAAAAAGGGTAATCTTCTATATTTATTTTTACCAAATGAAAAGGAACCGGTAGAAGTAAAAGTGGCAACTAGAAGGGTGCATAAATCTTTTGATCTTCTTACGTTTGAAGGATTCCATAATGTAAATGAGGTGGAGAAATTTAAAGGTGCCATTGTCAGGGTTCCAGAAGATCAGCTTGGGGATCTTGAAGAAGGGGAATATTATTTCCATGAAATCGTCGGCTGCAAAGTCATCCTTCAGGAAACGATGGAGGAAATAGGAACGGTTAAGGAAGTACTGACTCCGGGAGCGAATGATGTCTGGGTCGTTCAAGCGAAAAAAGGGAAGGACATATTAATCCCTTATATTGATCAAGTGGTAAAGAAAGTGGATGTGCAAGAAAAAACAATCATCATTGAGCCGTTAGAAGGTCTATTCTAAGATGAAGATTGATATTCTATCCATTTTCCCAGAAATGTTTACTGGTGTCCTTGAGTCTTCTATTTTGAAAAAAGCAGCGGAGAAAGGTGCCGTTCAATACAGGGTGACCGATTTTCGTGAATTTGCGGACAACAAGCATAAAACAGTCGATGACTACCCGTATGGAGGCGGTGCTGGAATGGTGCTCAAGGCTCAGCCGATCTTTGATGCCGTATCAGCCCTCACAGAATCGAAACAGTCTGCCAAAAAGCCTAAAGTGATCCTTATGTGTCCGCAGGGCGAGCGTTACACGCAAAAAAAAGCAGAAGAACTTGCGCAAGAAGAACACCTGATTTTCATATGCGGTCATTATGAAGGCTATGATGAACGGATCAGAGAACATGTGGTGACAGATGAGATATCCATTGGTGACTATGTCCTGACTGGAGGAGAACTCGCTTCTATGGTCATTGTAGACAGTGTGGTTCGTTTACTTCCGGATGTACTTGGAAAAGCGGCATCCCATGAACAGGACAGCTTCAGTACGGGCCTTTTAGAACATCCGCATTACACAAGGCCGGCTGACTTCCGGGGCATGAAAGTGCCGGATGTTCTACTCTCGGGAAATCATGCACATATTGATGAATGGCGGACAAAAGAGTCGATAAGAAGGACTTGGAGCAGAAGACCCGACTTATTTGAAGATTATCCGCTAACAGATCAACAGCGAGCATGGCTCGAAGATATAAAAAAAGAAGGCTAGGCATATTGATTTTATTTTTCTAATATGCTATTATACTCTTTGTGACTTAGCTATTGCTATGTCTAAAAACGATGTTCCGCTGCATCAAATAAGTATGGTATGAGCATCTGTGGAAAAGGAGCAGAAAACTATGCAAAAATTAATTCAAGATATTACTCAAGAGCAGTTGAAAACTGATCTTCCTTCTTTCCGTCCTGGTGACACTGTACGTGTTAACGTTAAGGTTGTAGAGGGAACGCGTGAGCGTATTCAGGTTTATGAAGGAGTAGTAATCAAACGTCGTGGCGGCGGAATCAGCGAAACTTTCACAGTTCGTAAGATCTCTTACGGAGTTGGAGTTGAGCGTGCATTCCCACTTCATTCCCCTAAAGTTGAGGGAATTGATGTAATTCGTCGTGGTAAAGTACGTCGTGCGAAACTTTATTACCTACGTGCATTACGTGGTAAAAAAGCGCGTATCAAAGAGATTCGATAATTCAAAGGGGGAGCTTGGAGACAAGCTCTCTTTTTTTACTAAAAAAACGGCTGCGCAATATCTAGCGTTTTGTATAAACAAAAACAAGGTATATAATTGTAGTAGAATTACATATAAATTCTCGGTATAAGAAGAGGACATAATGAAACGGCGGAGGAACAGATATGGCACGTTCTAAAAATGAGCTTTGGGAATGGGTAAAGGCCTTAGCTATCGCGGTAATTCTTGCAGCAGCAATACGCTATTTCTTTTTTGCACCGATTGTGGTAGATGGAGACTCCATGATGCCCACTCTCCATGATCAGGATAGAATGATTGTGAACAAGATCGGATATAAAGTCGGGGAACCCGAAAGATTTGACATCGTTGTGTTCCATGCCACAGAAGACAAAGACTATATAAAGCGTGTCATCGGATTGCCGGGCGACGAAGTGGAATATAGAGATGATGTCTTGTACATTAACGGACAAGCCTATGATGAGCCATATTTGGACAGCTATAAGGCACAGTATCCCGACGGACCATTAACAGAAAATTTCACATTGGAAGAAAAGACTGGACTTAAAGAAGTACCAGATGGTCATCTATTTGTAATGGGAGACAACCGCAGATTCAGCAAGGACGGCCGACATATCGGAACAGTTCCGCAAGAAGAAGTATTGGGCAAAACCAATATCGTCTACTGGCCGATATCAGACTTAAGAATGGTAAAATAAACCTAGCAGTTGATTGGAGCAAGGACTTCAGGAGGCAATTCTCATGACAATACAGTGGTTTCCAGGGCATATGGCGAAAGCCCGCAGACAAGTAACAGAAAAACTAAAATTGATTGATATCGTCTATGAATTGGTAGATGCGCGAATTCCCGTATCATCCCGTAACCCGATGATCGATGAAATCATATCCAATAAACCAAGAATCATCCTGCTAAACAAAGCAGATATGGCAGACTCCAAAGTGACGCGGGAATGGCTGGACTATTTCAATCTTCCAGGATCATCGACAAAAGCAATTGCCATCGATTCGCAAACAGGTAAAGGAATTCAGCAGATAGCAACATTATCAAAAGAACTTCTAAAAGAAAAATTTGATAAAATGCAATCCCGCGGAATCAGACCAAGAGCAATCAGAGCTTTGATTGTAGGTATCCCGAATGTGGGGAAATCGACACTAATTAACAGGCTGGCAAAGAAAAATATTGCCCAAACTGGAGATAGACCAGGTGTCACAAAGGCTCAACAATGGGTCAAAGTCGGGAAAGAATTGGAGCTGCTTGATACGCCGGGAATTCTCTGGCCGAAATTTGAGGATCAGGAAGTAGGCTACCGTTTAGCTACTACTGGCGCCATCAAAGATACGATTATCAATCTTCAAGATATTGCAGTATTTGCTTTAAGATTCCTGACGGACGCCTATCCGGAAAGATTGAAAGAACGATACGGACTTGAGGATATTCCAGAAGATATAGTGGACCTGTTTGACGCAATCGGCTCGAAACGCGGTTGTAAAATGAGTGGTGGACTGATCGATTACGATAAGACTGCTGAACTTGTAATACGGGAGATCCGTTCTGAAAAGCTTGGCAAGCTTAGTTTGGAAAGGCCGGAAAAACTTTAGAAAAAGGCTGTCATCTGTACAGCCTTTTTCTTTTGGGGAAATGGAGTTAAAAAGATGGAAAAGAAGTCGATAAAAGACATAGAAAGATTGCTAGTTGGAATTGAGAGGGAAAATGACCCATTTCTATTATCTATCAGAGCTGACGAGCGAAAAGGTGTTCAGACGCTTTTGAAAAGGTGGGAAAAGAAGAGGTTGGAAACTCAGCAGCTTCTCGAACAGTTTGAAGAGATGAAAAAACATGAGCGTCCTCTTTGGAATAGAGGGTGCCGGTATATTGCGGGCATCGATGAAGTGGGACGTGGACCTCTTGCAGGTCCTGTGGTAGCGGCTGCTGTCATTCTCCCCGAGGATTTCCTTCTGCCTGGACTGACTGACTCCAAGAAGCTCAGTGCGCAGAAACGGGAACACTTTTTCCGTTATGTTAAAGAGCATGCCATCAGTTACGGAATAGGGATAATTGATTCAAGGGAAATAGATCAAGTCAATATCTACGAAGCGACAAAGCTTGCGATGATGCAAGCGGTGAAGAACCTCCAGCATACACCTGAGCATCTGTTGATTGATGCGATGAAGTTGGATCTAGACATAGAGCAAACATCCATCATTAAAGGAGATGCAACAAGCATATCCATTGCTGCCGCGTCTGTATTGGCCAAGGAGACAAGGGATGCATATATGAAGAACCTTGCCCGGGAATTTCCGTATTATGGGTTTGATAAAAATATGGGGTACGGCACGCAAGAGCACCTTCTTGCTTTGCAGGAAAAAGGGATAACCCGAGAACATCGTCAATCATTCTCTCCGGTAAAGGAAATGGTTGACTGATTAAAGGAGATAGCAATGAATATCTGGCAAATAATCCAGCATAAAGTTCCTGCTTTAACTCAGTATATGACTTCTCCCGACAAGACACGCATATCAGTCGAAAAAAACAGTAATGATGGTGTGCCCCCTGTAGCCCAACCAAGGGCGATGTCTGCACCCGCTCAAACGACACAGGAGCACATCCATCATGAAAAGCTGCAAATGATGATTGCAGGTTTATCGGACAAGGAAACAACTTTACAGACACTTGTAAAAGTGGAAGAGAGTCTTAAAAAGATAGTACAACCAACTCCAGACCAGGTAAAGCTCCTGGAAGTTATCCAAAAAATGCAAGAACCAACAACACTTCATACAAAAGTGGAGGCACTGCAATTTATCAGGCAGGCCGTGTCCTTGTTAGGTCTAGATTTTGAAAAAGGGTTGAGTGACTTGTTTCGCCATGGGCAGCCTCTTTCTGAGGGGAAATTGGAACAGGTGAAGCCTTTATTGATGAGCTATTTGCAACAGGCGGAATCTATGGAAGAGAAAGCCGTCATTTCACAGCTCATTTCTAAATTAACAGGCTTTCAGTTACTTACAAGAGAAGAAGGAAATCTGCATCATGTTTTTTTACCGCTACCGATCAACTTGGAGAATGAAAGTAAAGAATGGTATGTACATATAAGTTCGAAGAAAAAGAATGAATCTCTTGACCCCGAATATTGCCGCATTGTCCTATTGCTTGATCTTCCGATATTTTCATCGGTCATGGTAGATGTTCTTGTTCAAGGGAAAGTGGTCAATATATCTTTTCATCACACCTATCCGGCTCTTGAGGGACTCGTGCAAAAAAGCGCTCCTCTACTCAAGGACAAACTTTCCGATAAAGGCTACACGTTAAGTAAGTTGAAAACGGATTGGAAAAAAGCTGATAAAGCCTCCGACATGGCAACGGACTTTCTAAGGACGATTTTATCCCCGTCACAAGAAGGGATGGACATCCGAATATGAAAAAAGACATCATCAATCGAAAAAAAGCAGTTGCGATTAAGTATGAACAGAATAAAAGTGTGGCACCTGTCGTGCAGGCAAAGGGAGCGGGGATAATTGCGGAAAACATTCTCGAGGAAGCCAAAAAACATAATATTCCCATACAGGAAGATCAGGCATTACTAGAAATTTTAATGGAATTAGAATTGAATGAAACCATCCCAGAAGAACTATATGAGGTGGTGGCGGAGGTCTTGGCGTATGTATACAATCTTCATAAAGAAGAAAAAAGAATGTGAAAAACACCACGTGAAGGTTTTTTAACATAATGAAAATAGATTGAATAATCTGTAAAATTAAGTATCAATTTGCGAAATGGCTTCTTTTTTTCGACATAATAGGATGTCAATCTATTAATTTTTTGAAAATAGTATAATATTTTTGCAGAAAGGTAGACATTTGATGCCTCATTTAATAAAATGAAAGCGCAGTCTATTTTTTAAATAATGTTCTGTTATACATAAGATTGGAGGATGGGAAATGAATATCCATGAATATCAAGGAAAAGAGATCCTCAGAAAATACGGGGTAGCTGTTCCAAACGGCCGTGTAGCATTCACTGTTGAAGAAGCAGTAGAAGCTGCGAAAGAATTAGGAACAGACGTTTGTGTTGTGAAAGCGCAGATCCATGCTGGTGGGCGTGGTAAAGCGGGTGGAGTTAAAGTTGCTAAAAACCTGGATGAAGTTCGTGAGTATGCGGGTGAAATCTTAGGGAAAACATTAATTACACACCAAACGGGTCCAGAAGGTAAAGAAGTTAAACGCTTACTTATCGAAGAAGGTTGCGACATTAAAAAAGAATACTATATCGGTCTTGTATTAGATCGTGCTACTTCCCGTGTCGTATTAATGGCATCTGAAGAAGGCGGGACTGAAATTGAAGAAGTGGCAGAACAAACGCCAGAGAAAATCTTCAAAGAAGTGGTAGATCCTGTTGTCGGTTTAACAGGCTTCCAAGCTCGTCGTATTGCATTTAACATCAACATCCCGAAAGAATTGGTAGGACAAGCGGTTAAATTCATGATGAGCCTTTACACTGCTTTTGTGGAAAAGGACTGCTCTATTGCAGAAATCAATCCATTAGTCGTAACAGGTGATGCGAAGGTAATGGCGCTGGATGCAAAGCTTAACTTTGATCCCAATGCTTTGTACCGTCATAAGGACATTGTCGAATACCGTGACCTGGAAGAAGAAGATGCAAAAGAAATCGAAGCTTCCAAATATGATCTAAGCTACATTTCACTTGATGGAAACATCGGATGTATGGTAAATGGTGCCGGACTAGCGATGGCAACGATGGATATTATCAAACATTATGGTGGAGACCCTGCTAACTTCCTGGACGTTGGGGGCGGAGCAACTGCTGAGAAAGTAACAGAAGCTTTCAAAATTATCCTTTCTGATGATAATGTAAAAGGTATTTTCGTTAACATTTTCGGTGGAATCATGAAGTGTGACATCATTGCTACAGGTGTTGTGGAAGCTGCGAAACAAGTAGGATTGGAAGTTCCTCTAGTAGTACGTTTGGAAGGTACGAACGTAGACTTAGGAAAGCAAATCTTACGTGAGTCAGGCTTAAATATCGTTGCAGCAGAATCCATGGCTGATGGTGCACAAAAAATCGTAGCGCAAGTAGGATAAGAAAGGCAGGGGACATTCATGAGTGTATTCATTAATAAAGATACAAAAGTAATCGTACAAGGTATTACTGGTTCCACGGCGTTGTTCCATACAAAGCAAATGCTTGAGTATGGCACACAAATCGTTGGTGGTGTTACACCAGGTAAAGGCGGCACTGAGGTTGAAGGCGTACCTGTATTCCATACAGTAGAAGAAGCTGTCAAAGCTACTGGTGCAAATGCTTCTGTCATTTATGTACCAGCTCCTTTTGCTGCAGATGCAATCATGGAAGCGGTAGATGCAGAGCTTGACTTGGCTATTTGTATTACAGAGCATATTCCTGTACTTGATATGGTAAAAGTGAAGCGTTATATGGAAGGGAAAAAGACTCGTCTTGTTGGTCCTAACTGCCCTGGCGTTATCACTCCAGATGAGTGCAAAATCGGTATCATGCCTGGATATATTCACACTAAAGGCCATGTAGGGGTTGTCTCCCGTTCTGGTACATTAACGTACGAAGCGGTTCACCAATTATCTCAAGAGGGTATCGGTCAATCTACAGCAGTAGGTATCGGCGGAGACCCGGTTAACGGTACAGATTTCATTGATGTATTAAAGGCATTCAATGAAGATGAAGATACTTATGCGGTTATCATGATCGGTGAGATCGGCGGAACAGCGGAAGAAGAAGCTGCTCTTTGGGTAAAAGAGAACATGACTAAACCTGTTGTGGGCTTCATCGGCGGCCGTACTGCACCTCCTGGTAAGCGTATGGGTCATGCTGGCGCAATCATCTCTGGCGGTAAAGGTACAGCTGATGAGAAGATCCGTGTAATGAACGAGTGTGGAATTGAAGTAGCGGATACTCCATCCGTTATGGGTGAAACACTTATTAAAGTGATCAAGGAACAAGGCATTTACGATAAATGTAAAACTCACTAATAAATCTTCGGAAAAGGGATAGTCTTGTTGGGCTATCCCCATTTCCGATTCTAATGAAAGAGGTGTATTGCTTATATGCAAATAATGAAAAGTAGATTGATAACACTGCATCATTGTCCATCTCTTACCTTGAAGTCACTATGGGGCATTTTAAGGAAAGATCCCACCCTAGAACACCTTTACGCCATGAACGCTTCTGAAATCGCTTCGTTTTTCAACACTCCACAAAAGCAAGCCTACTCCATCTACCACTACATCAGGAACAATAACATCTCACAGCTACTTTCTATTTATAAAGAACAAAGCATTCACCCTATAACCGTCTTCGACAATGACTATCCTGCCTTGTTAAAGGAAATTTATGACCCGCCGGTGGTACTTTATACAAAAGGCAATAAGCAACTTCTAAAAACCAGGATGCTTGGAATAGTCGGGGCTAGATCAATGTCGCCTTACGGAAGTCACTCCCTGACCAAGTTAATTCCCCCGCTACTGAAAGAAGGCTTAACCATTGTAAGCGGGTTAGCAAAAGGAGTGGATATCTATGCACATCAATTAACAATGGAAAGGGGAGGGAACACCATTGCTGTCTTAGGAAGCGGATTATTTCAAATTTACCCGAAAGAACACCAGTCTATAGCAGAGAATATTGCCTCCCATCATCTACTCCTCTCAGAATATCCTCCGTATACGCCTCCAACAAGATGGTATTTTCCGCAAAGAAATCGTATTATCAGCGGTTTAAGTGAAGGAGTAGTTATTATAGAAGCGAAAGAGAAAAGCGGGTCCCTCATTACTGCAGATCAAGCAATGGAACAAGGAAGAGAGGTGTTTGCCGTTCCAGGTTCCATCCTCTCAGAAACATCCAAAGGCACAAATGTGCTTATCCAACAAGGTGCGAAGCTAGTCATAAGTCATGATGATATTTTAGAAGAATTGATGAGCCCAGAGTGGATAAAAGTGTAGAAATAGTGAAAGAGATTACAATTAAGTGACAAAAAATTAACGGTTTTTGAGAGAATTTTCGTTTTTCACTTTACAAATCAATATATGTCTATATTATTATAGGGTACAATGGTATTGAAAATTGTACCCTTTTCTCTATGCAGGAAAGTCTGTTTCTATAAGAAAAGTTTGCAAGAGCAAGTATATAAAGAAGATTCTGTGTCTACATATAATACATAAGGTAAACTTGCGTGTTTAACGGGGATAATACTAGGAAAATACATAAAATACGAAAATCCTCTGTTTGACAAACGGTTACATAATATTTGATAATGGTGAAGATTTATATTAATAGATAATACAAAAATTAAAAATAGAAGCTAAAAACTTTGAGAAAACTCATCATCTTATTGTTTTTTCTAAGAATTTACCCTCTTGAGGAGGATTATTGAATGTCAGATTACTTAGTAATAGTGGAATCACCAGCGAAAGCAAAAACAATCGAACGATATTTAGGAAAAAAATATAAAGTGAAAGCTTCCATGGGACATGTCAGAGATCTGCCTAAAAGTCAGATGGGTGTAAATGTTGATCATGAGTTTGAGCCGAAATATATAACCATCAGAGGGAAAGGTCCCGTCTTGAAGGAATTGAAAACCGCTGCAAAGAAAGCAAAAAAAATCTTTCTCGCGGCTGACCCGGATCGTGAAGGGGAAGCGATCGCATGGCATCTTGCACATAGCCTTGATATTGATGTTACGTCTGATTGTCGGGTTGTTTTTAATGAAATAACAAAAGATGCAATTAAAGAATCATTTAAACATCCAAGGCCAATCAATCTTGATGTTGTCGATGCACAACAGGCAAGAAGAATCTTGGACCGACTTGTAGGCTATAATATCAGCCCTTTATTATGGAAGAAAGTGAAAAAGGGATTGAGTGCAGGACGCGTACAATCTGTCGCTGTTCGATTGGTCATTGAACGTGAACAAGAGATAAATGCATTTGAACCGGAAGAGTACTGGTCCATAAAAAGCAGCTTCCTTACAGGAAAATCAAAAGAATTTGAAGCAAGCTTTTATGGCGTCGACGGAAAGAAGACAGAGCTGAAGTCTGAAGAGGATGTGAATGAGGTCCTCGGCAGGCTTGAGGGTAACTCTTTTGAAATTAAAAGTGTGACTAAAAAGGAACGTAAACGGAATCCGGCGCTTCCTTTCATCACCTCTTCTTTGCAACAAGAAGCTGCGCGTAAACTTAATTTCCGTGCAAAGAAAACAATGATGATGGCACAGCAGCTTTACGAAGGGATCGAACTTGGTAAAGAGGGAACGGTCGGTCTTATCACATATATGCGTACGGATTCGACGCGTATTTCAGAAACAGCTAAAAAAGAAGCTGTGGAATACATCGAAAACACATACGGTAAACAATTTGTTTCTAATGAAGAAAGAAAAGAACCAAAAAAGAGCAATGCACAGGATGCCCATGAAGCAATTCGTCCAACTTCAACCATAAAGGATCCGCAATCCATCAAAGAGTACTTATCTAGAGATCAGTTCCGTTTGTACAAATTGATATGGGAGCGTTTTGTAGCAAGTCAAATGGCTCCGGCAATTTTGGATACTGTCAGTGTGGATTTATCGCAAAATGATGTCCAATTCCGCGCAACTGGATCCACGGTCAAGTTCGCCGGGTTCATGAAAGTGTATGTGGAAGGCAATGATGACCAGCCGGAAGAGAAAGAAAACCTGCTGCCCCCTTTAGAGAAAGGCGACACCGTATTCTCCAAGGATATCGAGCAAAAACAACATTTCACACAGCCTCCTCCAAGGTATACAGAGGCAAGGCTGGTACGTACTTTAGAAGAGTTGGGAATAGGCAGACCGTCCACATACGCACCTACATTGGATACTATCCAGAAAAGGGGCTATGTAGCACTTGATAATAAACGATTTGTTCCTACTGAACTTGGTCAGATTGTCATCCAATTGATCTTGGAATTCTTTCCGGAAATTATCAATGTCGAGTTCACAGCGGACCTGGAAACAAATCTGGATAATGTGGAAGACGGTAAAGTGAATTGGGTTAACATCATTGATGGCTTTTATCATGAATTTGCCAAACGTCTGGAAAAAGCGGAAGCAGAAATGCAGGAAATTGAAATAAAAGATGAGCCTGCAGGTGAGGATTGCGAACTCTGCGGACACGAAATGGTCTTTAAAATGGGAAGGTACGGAAAATTCATGGCTTGCTCCAATTTTCCTGAGTGCCGCAATACTAAACCTATCGTCAAAGATATCGGCGTGCCTTGTCCTAAATGTGAGAAAGGAAACATCGTAGAAAGAAAAAGTAAAAAGAAAAGAATTTTCTATGGCTGTGATCAATACCCAACCTGTGAATTCCTGTCTTGGGATAAGCCTATTGCTAGGAAATGTCCAAAGTGTGAATCCTTACTTGTCGAGAAGAAACTTAAAAAGGGTGTACAGGTACAGTGCGTAGAGTGTGATTATAAAGAAGAACCGCAAGGATAAGCTTTATGATAACGGATAGGGGACTGACACTTAAGTGGTTGGGTCAGGCCTTTTTCCTTTGTATTAAAATAGTCAGTTCATTAGCAATGATTTTACAATGTTTTTGGAGGTATCAGTTATGACAAACACAGTAGTTAACGTTATCGGGGCGGGTCTTGCCGGCAGTGAAGCGGCATGGCAGCTTGCAAATAGAGGAATTCAGGTTCATTTATATGAAATGCGTCCAGTCAAACAAACCCCTGCACACCACACAGATAAATTTGCAGAGCTTGTTTGCTCCAACTCTCTGCGTGCCAACAACTTGACCAATGCAGTCGGAGTGCTTAAAGAGGAGATGAGGATGCTTGACTCGGTCATTATCCGTTCAGCAGATGACTGTGCTGTTCCTGCAGGCGGTGCCCTTGCAGTGGACAGGCATGAATTTGCTGCTAAGGTGACGGAAAGAGTTAAAGAACATCCTAATGTTACTGTATTTAATGAAGAAATGGAACAGATCCCAGACGGTCCGACCATCATTGCTACAGGCCCATTGACATCCAAAGCTCTTTCAGACCAACTTCGTTCCTTAACTGGGGAAGAATATCTATATTTCTATGATGCTGCAGCTCCCATCATTGAAAAAGACAGCATCAATATGGATATTGTGTATCTTAAATCACGCTATGATAAAGGGGAAGCTGCCTACTTGAATTGTCCGATGACAGAAGAGCAGTTCGATCGTTTCTATGACGCTTTGGTGGAAGCGGAAACCGTTCCATTGAAGGAATTTGAAAAGGAAATCTTCTTTGAAGGTTGCATGCCAATAGAAGTGATGGCAAACCGCGGAAAGAAAACAATGCTGTTTGGTCCTTTAAAACCTGTTGGGTTGGAAGATCCTAAAACGGATAAACGTCCATATGCTGTCGTGCAACTGCGTCAAGACGATGCAGCTGGTACTTTGTATAACATTGTTGGTTTTCAGACACATTTAAAATGGGGACCACAGAAAGATGTGATTCGTCTGATCCCTGGTTTAGAGAACGCGGAGATCGTCCGTTACGGTGTCATGCACCGCAACACGTTCATCAATTCTCCTAACCTTTTGAAACCAACCTATCAATTTAAAGCAAGAGAAGATCTATTCTTTGCAGGTCAAATGACCGGAGTGGAAGGATATGTGGAGTCTGCAGCTTCAGGGCTGATTGCAGGGATGAATGCAGCCCGACTGGTACTTGGAGAGGAACCACTGGTCTTCCCTAAAGAAACGGCAATTGGAAGTATGGCGCATTACATCACATCTACTAATGCAAAGAACTTCCAACCGATGAACGCAAACTTTGGGCTTTTCCCTGAGCTTCCGAAAAAGATCAAAAACAAACAAGAGCGTAATGAAGCACATGCTAGGAGAGCGTTGGAAACAATTCAGAATTTTGTAAAAAATTAATCAAATTAATTGCAAGGGCTACTAAATTGTGATAATATTTAGTAGCCCTTGTGAGGTGATAAGTATGCAAAATGTTAACGTTCCGTTAATTTCTTTTCTAGAATATTTACAAATTGAAAAAAATTACTCAAAATATACTATTGTATTTTATCAGAAGGATATTGAAGATTTTTTTGATTTTATGAAAGAGGAAGCCATTTCAAGCATCAATGAAGTCACTCATACAGAAGCACGTATGTATTTAACCAGGCTGCACCAGAAGAAATATGCACGAAAATCGGTTGCAAGAAAAACATCAAGTTTGCGTAGCTTCTATAAGTTTCTTCTCAGAGAGGAAAAGGTAGAGCGAAATCCTTTTACTAGCGTTTCCCTGCCAAAACAGGAAAAACGGCTGCCGCAGTTTCTCTATAGTGAAGAGCTTGATAAGCTGTTTGCTGTATCAAATCTTGCTACACCGCTTGGGCAAAGGAATCAAGCGCTGCTTGAATTGCTATATGCCACCGGTATACGAATCAGTGAATGTTGCCATATACAACTTCAGGATATCGATTTTCAAGTTGGTACCATCCTTGTCACCGGAAAAGGGAATAAACAGCGTTATATCCCCTTCGGAAGTTTCGCACAAGATGCAATGAAGACCTATTTGGAGGACGGCCGCAAATCACTTCTTGAAAAACAGAAATCACCAAACCCTACCAAGCATCTTTTTCTTAATTTCCGTGGCGGTTCCCTTACCCCGCGCGGTGTAAGACTAATCCTTAATGACATGGTACAACAGGCATGTTCCACCTTACATATTAGTCCGCATATGCTCAGGCACACTTTTGCAACGCATATGTTAAATGAAGGAGCAGACCTTCGTGTTGTACAAGAATTGCTCGGTCATGCCAGTTTATCATCCACTCAGATCTATACACATGTGTCGAAAGAACATTTACAAAAGACGTATAATCAATTTCATCCTCGTGCATGAGGAACGAATGGAGGATCTTTTCATGTCAACATTTCATGCTACCACGATATTTGCAGTCCAGCATAATGGACAATGCGCAATGTCTGGTGACGGTCAGGTTACATTTGGAAACGCGGTTGTCATGAAGCATACAGCACGAAAGGTGCGTAAGCTTTTCAACGGACGGATCCTTGCAGGGTTTGCAGGGTCTGTGGCAGATGCTTTTACCTTGTTCGAAATGTTCGAGGCGAAGCTTGAGGAATATAACGGCAATATCCAGCGCTCGGCAGTTGAGCTTGCCAAAGAATGGCGAAGTGATAAGGTGTTGAGAAAGTTGGAAGCGATGTTGATTGTAATGGATGAGTCTAGCATGTTGTTAGTTTCCGGGACGGGGGAAGTCATTGAACCTGATGACGGTATTCTTGCAATAGGTTCAGGCGGCAACTATGCACTTTCTGCAGGGCGTGCCTTAAAAAGATATGCAGGAGAGCATATGACAGCACGTGAGATAGCAAAAGCCTCCTTGGAAACAGCAGGAGAAATTTGTGTGTATACAAACGACAATATCATTGTAGAAGAACTATAGAAAAGGCGGTTGTGGACATGAGTACAAAATTGACCCCTAGGCAAATAGTAGAGATGCTCGATCAATATATTGTAGGCCAAACGAATGCCAAAAAAGCGGTTGCGGTTGCTCTTAGGAACAGATACAGAAGAAGTCTGCTCAAAGGCAGCCTTCGTGATGAAGTGGTACCAAAGAACATATTGATGATCGGACCGACTGGTGTCGGAAAGACAGAAATAGCCCGCAGAATTGCCAAACTTGTTGGTGCACCGTTTATTAAAGTGGAAGCAACAAAGTTCACAGAAGTCGGCTATGTGGGCCGTGATGTAGAATCGATGGTACGCGATCTGGTGGAAACATCCGTCCGTCTTGTGAAAGAAGAGAAGATGGCGAGTGTTAAAGAGAAAGCCTTGGAAAATGCAAACAAACGATTGGTAGAACTCCTTGTTCCCGGCAAACAAAAAAACGCGGCATATAAAAATCCGCTTGAAATGTTCTTTGGAGGCAATGCTAACTCCAATGACACAGATGAGCAAGAGAAACAAGAAGAAGTCTCCATCAAAGAACAACGAAGAAGAATGGCCCATCAACTTTCTCTAGGAGAACTAGAAGACCGTTATGTGACGGTGGAAGTGGAAGAACAGCAAGGCTCTATGTTTGACATGCTGCAAGGCTCGGGTATGGAACAGATGGGCATGAATATGCAAGATGCCCTAAGTAATCTTATGCCGAAGAAAAAGAAGAAAAGAAAGCTTACTGTCCGTGAAGCAAGACCGGTTCTTACACATGAAGAAGCGCAAAAGCTTATTGATATGGATGAAGTGACTCAAGAAGCCGTTAATCGAGCAGAGCAGAGTGGAATCATTTTCATTGATGAAATAGATAAAATTGCCAAAAAGAACAGTGGTTCTTCGGCAGACGTATCCCGAGAAGGAGTACAGCGTGATATCCTTCCTATCGTGGAAGGGTCTACGGTCGTAACCAAATACGGACAAGTAAAGACAGATCACGTACTTTTCATTTCTGCAGGTGCTTTTCATATTGCCAAGCCATCTGATCTCATTCCCGAATTGCAAGGTCGCTTTCCAATCCGTGTGGAATTGACCAAACTTTCCATTGAGGACTTTGTGAGAATCTTAGTGGAGCCTGATAACGCATTACTTAAACAATATACGGCATTATTGGAAACAGAAGGTATAAAAGTCGAATTTTCTGACGATGCTATTCGTAAACTAGCTGAAGTGGCGTTTCAAGTGAATCAGGATACCGATAATATCGGTGCCCGTCGCCTGCACACCATCCTTGAGAAACTGTTAGAGGATCTGTCATTTGAAGCTCCTGACATCAATCTCGAGAAAATCATTATCACACCGAAATATGTGGATGAAAAATTAGGAAATATAGTAAAAAATAAAGATTTAAGCCAATTTATCTTATAGAAGTAGATTTTAGGAGGAAATAAAAAATGCCATTATTACAAAAAACAAGAACCATCAATGCTATGCTGCAAAGAGCAGCAGGCAAGCCAGTTAACTTTAAAGAAATGTCGGAAACGCTTTGCAACGTTATCGAAGCAAATGTTTTCGTATTATCCCGTCGTGGAAAGCTATTAGGCTATTCCATTAACCAACAGATTGAAAACGAGCGTATGATCAAGATGCTCGAAGACCGTCAATTCCCTGAAGAGTATACAAAGAACCTGTTCAATATCTCTGAAACATCTTCTAACCTAGATGTGGACAGTGAATATACTGCGTTCCCTGTAGAGAATAAGGAATTATTCAAATCAGGTTTAACTACTATCGTACCAATCATTGGTGGAGGGGAGCGTTTAGGTACTCTTATTCTTGCTCGTCTTCAAGCGCCATTTTCTGACGATGATTTGATCTTGGCTGAATACGGTGCGACAGTTGTAGGCATGGAGATTCTTCGTGAGAAAGCAGAAGAGATTGAAGAAGAAGCTAGAAGCAAAGCTGTTGTGCAAATGGCAATCAGCTCCCTTTCTTACAGTGAGCTTGAAGCAATAGAGCATATCTTTGAAGAGCTTGATGGAAAAGAAGGTCTATTAGTAGCAAGTAAAATTGCGGACAGAGTGGGAATTACTCGTTCTGTCATCGTAAATGCGCTTAGAAAATTAGAAAGTGCCGGTGTTATCGAATCTCGTTCATTGGGAATGAAAGGTACTTATATTAAAGTACTGAATGATAAGTTTTTAATGGAGCTTGCTAAACTAAAATCACATTAATCGTAATTATATAAAAGGGTCTGACTCTTATCTGCAATACGCAGAAGAGTCAGACCCTTTTTATTATAAATAACTATGGTTTTCCTATCGTGAAATAGTAATGGGTCTAAATACCTAAAAGTGAAAAATAAGCCAAATTAACGATTTATTTTAACAATTGACACATAGACATATCGGTTACCTTAATTTACAATATACTTAAATACATATTTCGACAAAAATATATAATTCGTTACAAAAGATTTGTATATGGGGGTACTAATGAAGATTTTTTCGACATCAATCCAAGCATTGGAAAAAGGTATTCAGTATTCAGGTGCGAAGCATAAAGCTATTTCGCATAATATTGCAAACGTAGATACACCAAATTTCAAACGCAAAGAGATAAGGGCTAACTTTGGAGAAACCTTCCAAAAGGCGCTTGAAGCAAATAAGACAGATAGCAGACATAGAGAATTTACAAGCAGTTCCAATATAGCCTTTAAGATGGATTCTACATCATATTCTTACTCACATAACGGCAACAATGTCGACATAGATAAAGAAATGTCAGACTTGGCTGAAAATCAAATATATTATTACACTTTAATCGACCAAATGAGTGGGAAATTCCAATCGATTCAAAATGTGATTAAAGGAGGGAGAGCATAATGTCTATGTTTAAAAGCATGAACATCTCTGCCTCCGCCCTTACCGCCCAGAGGCTAAGAATGGATGTAATCTCCTCAAATATGGCAAATGTCGACTCAACCCGAGGAGAGTACCGAAACGGACAATGGGAGCCCTACAGAAGGAAACTTGTAGAGACTGCTCCAAAGGAAAGCAGTTTCCAATCCTATTTACAAAAAGCAACTGGAACAGGTAATGGATTCGGAAGCGGAGTAAAAATAACAAGAATTAAAGAGGATGATGCACCCTTCCGTATTTTGTACGACCCTGAGCATCCGGATGCAAACGAAGAAGGGTATGTTCAGCTGCCGAACGTGGATCCTTTAAAAGAGATGGTTGACCTTATGAGCGCATCGAGGTCATATGAAGCCAATGTAACGGTATTTAATGCGTCTAAAGGAATCATGATGAAAACGTTGGAACTAGGTAAATAAGTGGAGGTTTTATAGTTGATTAATAAAGTAGCAAATTCTAATCAGATGTTTCAGAATCTAAACAGTGTTCAGAAAACCAGTGGCGATGTGCATCAACAATTTTCTACCTATCTAAAGGATGCATTGAATGAAGTGAACAACTCTCAGGTTGCTTCTAATCAAATTACGACAAAACTTGTTAATAATGAGGGAGTAGAACTTCACGATGTACTGATTGCTCAGCAAAAGGCAAGCGTGGCTATGTCCCTGACGATGGAAGTAAGGAACAAAGGCGTAGAAGCATATCAGGAAATCATGAGAATGCAAGTGTAAGATAGTAAAAAGTTGGTTAAAAAATTTTACTCCATAAAACAAAAATGTACATAAAAAAATTTTGTCACCGAATGTGATTTTGATCTTACAGATAGAAAAATAAATGCGGTTATTCACTGCATAACTTTGCTGCAAGATAATAACCGGGGGAATTGACGTAATGAAAGAGAGATTACAAGAGATAAAGAATAAAACATTTTCCTTTTGGACCAATAGAACAAAAGCGCAAAAGACAGCAATAATCAGTACGGTTATCGTTTCCTTTTTTGCGATAATTGCGATGGTATATTTCCTGAATAAGACAGATATGGCACCTCTTTATAAAGATTTGACAGTTGCGGAAACAGGTCAAATTAAAGAAGTGTTAGATGGAAGAGGGATCCAATCACAAATAACCAATAATGGTACCGCTATCTTGGTACCTCAACCGGCTGTAGATTCACTTAAAGTGGAATTGGCAGCAGAAGGCCTTCCTAAGAGTGGAAGTATCGATTATGGGTTTTTTGGAGAAAGATCAGGATTTGGAATGACAGATAATGAATTTCGGATTATGAAGCTAGATGCGATGCAAACAGAATTAGCAAATTTGGTTAAAAGCATCGAAGGAGTTAAAGATGCACAAGTCATGCTCAGTCTTCCGGAAGAAGGCGTTTTTGTCAGGGAAGCGACACAAGAGGCATCTGCCTCCATTGTCATAGAAAATGAACCAGGATATCAGTTTGATCAAAGTAATGTTAATGCACTATATCATCTAGTGTCCAAAAGTATTCCTAACTTATCTCCTGATAACATTGTCATCATGAACCAAAACTTTGAGTATTTCGATTTAAATAATAATCAAAGTTCTGGGAGTACCTTAAATGCATCCACACAATTGGAGTTAAAGAAGGAAATAGAAAGAGATATACAGAGACAAGTCCAGCAAATGCTAGGAATGATGATGGGATATAACAAAGTAGTAGTTTCTGTGACAACTGACATAGATTTCACTCAGGAAGCAAGAGAAGAAAACCGGGTAACCCCAGTTGATCCTGAAAACATGGAAGGAATTGCGGTAAGCGTTGAACGTATAACGGAAAGCTATACGGGCAGTGAAGAGGGTGCAGGTGGAACACCGGGTACTGGCGAAGCAGATATTCCTGCCTATGTTGCCGGCGGTGGAGCCGGTAGTGGTGATTACGAAAAAATGGAAGAAAGAATTAATAATGAAGTGAATAGAATTCGATCTGAAATTGTAGAAAGTCCTTATAAAGTAAGAGATTTGGGAATACAAGTGATGGTCGAACCTCCGGTAGCTGATGATCCGTTATCGATGCAAGAAAATACGATTGATGATATTAGGCAAATATTAAGCACCATCGTCCGTACGACCATCGATAAAAATATGTTAGGAGAAGATCCAGAACTGGCTAACATTGATGAGAAAATCGTTGTATCTGTTCAGCGATTCAATGGGAAAGTGGAAATGGAAGAATCCGCAGAATCCGTCATCCCAACTTGGATATTTATTGTTGCAGGTATACTCTTGGCTGTCATTCTCTTGTTGTTGTTCCTGTTGTTCAAACGTAATAGATCAGAGGAAGAGGAAGAAGAGATGGTATTGGAAGAGGAAACTGTCCAATTCCAAGTACCGGATATAAATAATGAAAAAGAGTCTGAAAGCTCAGCCCGCAGAAAGCAACTAGAAAAAATGGCAAGAGAAAAACCGGACGAATTTGCAAAACTTTTACGTTCATGGTTGTCGGAATAGAAGGAAAGGGAGACGAATAATGGCAAAAGCAAACCAAGTAAAACCGTATACAAATAAGCAAAAGGCAGCCATCTTATTGATCTCGCTTGGTCCGGATGTTTCGGCTTCTGTATACAAGCATCTAACAGAAGAAGAGATTGAGAAATTAACGCTTGAAATTAGCGGAGTCCGGACTGTTGATTCTCACATCAAAGAGGATGTTCTTGAAGAGTTTCACCAAATTGCCCTTGCTCAAGACTATATTTCTCAAGGTGGAATTGGTTACGCCAAAACCGTCCTAGAGAAAGCTCTGGGTAAAGATCAGGCAACAGCAATCATCACAAGGCTTACCTCATCCTTGCAAGTGAAGCCCTTTGACTTTGCAAGAAAAGCGGATGCTTCTCAAATTTTAAATTTTATTCAAAACGAACATCCGCAAACAATCGCACTTGTATTATCTTACTTGGAACCGACTAAGTCCGGTCAAATATTGTCGGAGTTACCACAAGAATTACAAGCTGATATTGCAAAAAGAATCGCGGTCATGGACAGTACCTCACCTGAGATCATTAATGAGGTGGAGCAGATCCTCGAACGCAAACTATCTACTACCGTTACTCGTGATTATACAAACACAGGCGGAATTGATTCGGTTGTGGAAGTCTTAAATCAGGTTGACAGAAGTACAGAGAGAACTATCCTGGATTCTTTAGAAATTCAAGACCCGGAACTGGCAGAAGAAATCAAGAAACGTATGTTTGTATTCGAAGATATCGTCACCCTTGATAATATGGCCATTCAGCGAGTAATTCGTGATGTAGAAAATGAAGACATGATGCTTGCGCTGAAGGTTGCCAGCGAAGAGGTAAAAGAAATTGTATTCAAAAATATGTCTAAACGTATGGTAGAGACCATGAAAGATGACATGGAATACATGGGCCCTGTTCGATTGAAGGATGTAGAAGAATCCCAATCTAGAATTGTAGGAATCATTAGAAAGCTTGAAGAAGCAGGGGAAATTGTCATTGCTCGCGGCGGAGGAGATGACATCATTGTCTAAGTTGATCAAATCCTTTTCTTTAAAAGAAGGTAATACAGAAAGTGTTTCGATAAAAGTGGCTCCCATATTAGGGAAAAAGCATTCAGAAGCAAAAGCGGATACAGTTCTCGGCCACAGTATAGAATCGATCAATCAGGCGATAGATAAAGCAAACCGAGAGGCAGCCAATATATTGAAACAGGCTTCTCTTAAAATACAAGAAGCGGAAAAGGCGATTGAGGATAATAAAAAGGCATGGGAACTTGAGAAAGAGTCATGGATGCAAAAAGCATATGATGATGGCCTTGAACAAGGATATCAAGCAGGTATTAAACAGGCGCAATCATTATATGAAGAGCGGCTTCATGAGGCAGACCAAATTATAGAGCTTGCTAAGATGGAATATCACGAAAAACTTGATAGTTCAATGGAATCCATCGTCATGCTCAGTATAAAAGTGGCAGAAAAGATTATTGGATCTTCCTTGGATGCAGACCCTTCTACTTTCACAAAGTTGGTTCAGAACGCAATTAAAGAGGTTAAAGAAAAAGAGGAAATAAAGATTTATGTAAGTCCTAACCAATACCCTTCTCTTTTGATGAATAAACAACAATTGCAAAATATTATTAATGCTCAATACGAACTTATCATCTATCCTGAAGCGGAATTGCCAGACGATGGGTGCTGGATAGATTCAACTGCAGGGCGAATGGAAGTCTCCGTTGAAACGCAACTGAGTGAAATAAAAAACCATTTGTTGCAATTAGTAAGAGTGGAGTCGTAATAATGGTGACAATCGAGGATCTGCTTCATGAAATAGATGTGATGAACCCATACAGACGCTACGGAAAAGTAAAAAGAGTAATCGGTCTCATGATTGAGTCAAAAGGGCCTGAGAGCTCCATTGGGGATGTATGCAATATCATCATCCATAAAAAGAAAAAAAGGATTGTCCAGGCAGAGGTTGTCGGTTTCAGGGATGACCACGTCATATTAATGCCTTTCACAGATATTCAGGATATTGGACCAGGATGCATGGTGGAGGCAACAAATAACCCTTTAGAAATAAGAATCGGTGAAGAGTTGAGGGGCAAGGTGCTCGATGCTATGGGAAAACCGCTAAACCCAAATGAGGAATTACCGGTTGGTCTAGGTAAATATCCTACAGACCAAGCTCCACCGAATCCTATGACGAGACCGTCGATAACAGAAGAGTTGGAAGTGGGAGTCAAAGTCATTGACGGGTTGCTGACAGTCGGGAAGGGTCAAAGGGTGGGGATTTTTGCAGGTAGTGGTGTAGGGAAAAGTACATTGCTTGGCATGATTGCGAAAAATACTCATGCAGATATTAATGTAATTGCCCTTATCGGGGAACGTGGCAGAGAAGTTCGCGACTTCTTGGAACGGGACCTTGGTCCTGAAGGGTTAAAGAGATCCATCGTCATAGTTGCTACATCCGATCAACCAGCTCTTATGCGCATAAAAGGAGCATACACAGCAACCGCTATTTCCGAATACTTCCGTGATATGGGGTATAACGTCATGTTGATGATGGACTCTGTCACAAGGGTGGCGATGGCGCAGCGGGAAGTTGGCTTGGCTGTTGGAGAACCGCCGACCACTAAAGGCTATACTCCTAGTGTATTCTCCATGCTACCGAAGTTATTGGAAAGAACCGGCACGAACCAATTTGGGTCTATCACTGCATTCTACACAGTTCTTGTAGATGGAGATGATATGAATGAACCAATCGCTGATACTGTCCGGGGGATATTGGATGGACATTTTGTGCTAGACAGGGAGCTAGCCAACAAAGGGCAATACCCAGCAATTAACGTCCTTAAAAGTGTAAGCCGTGTAATGAATCATATTGTGGATAAGGACCATAAAAGAGCAGCAGAATCCATGCGAGAAAAACTTTCAAAATATTACCAAGCTGAAGATCTTATCAACATAGGGGCATATAAGCGAGGAAGCTCCAGAGAAATTGATGAAGCGATTCAAGCCTACCCGGCGATAATAAACTACTTGAAACAAGAAGTTGACGACGGCTGGAAGTTTACTGATACAAAAAGAGAACTAACGAACCTAATGAAGTAGGTGGAATGCATGACCGTAAGAAGAGGTCGTCTGGAGAAACTGTTGGTGGTGAAAAAAGCCGAAAAGGATCAAGCGAGTTCAGAGTATCAAAGTGCAATGTCTCAGTTTGAGACGGAAGGCCAAGCGTTATACGAGTTGTTAAAGAAAAAAGAGCAATTAGATGAAACGTTGCAAGTTAAACTGGAAAAGGGAATTCCTATTGAAGCACTGAAACAGCAACAATTTTTCATGGGAAACTTGGAAAAAAACTTGCTTTACCAACAGAAAAAAGTAAGCCATGCCAGAGCGTTCATGAATTTGAAAGAAGAAAAGCTTAAAGAACAATCTGTAGAATGTAAAAAATATGAAGTGTTGGATGACAAAGAAAAACTTTATTGGAAGCAAAATGATCTTAAAGTGGAGGCAACATTTATAGACGAACTCTCCATTCTTCAATATTCGCAACACACGAATAGGTGAAAAAATATGAAAAAAGAAAAACAAACAGAAGAAGTAGAAGAAAAATATACGTTCTTGCAAAAGCTTTTGTACTTGTTTATCATTCCACTTCTTTTTACGCTAGTCATCGTGCTTGGCTATCTTACATATGAGGGAAGAAATATATTTGAAGTTGCCCAATCCTTCCTTCCCTCTAACAAGGAAGTGGCTGTAACAGAAGAAAAGAAAGAGGAAGAGGAAGACACATCTTCTCCATCAAGTTCTTCTCAAGATGTCATTCTTTTAGAAAGGCAGATTAGTGATAAGGAAAGAGAAATTACAAAGCTGGTTGCAAAACTCGACGAAGCTAACAGCAGAATAGAAGACTTAGAGAAACAGCAACAAGAGGTAAGGGCATCAACGAAAGAATTAGCGAAACTGTATGAAGGAATGTCTACGAAAAAGGCTGCTCAAATCATCATGGAATTGGAGCAAGAGATGGCACTACTCCTCTTAAATGAATTAAGCACCTCCAAAACTTCCTCTATTTTAGGACAAATGGAACCGGAACAGGCAGCAAGGTTCACGGAACTACTAGCCGATGATGAATAGGTTTAAAGAAAGGAATGAAAAAAGTGAACTTTTTTGTTACAGGTGAAGGTTCTGCTACGGTAGGTTCAGTAAAGAGAATAAACGTAGACGGAGCGAAAAAGCCCGAGGCTCTGACCCAAAAGGGACCTGATAGTTTCCATTCTGTTTTGTCTGAAAGCCTGCTTTCCGCCTTGATTTCCTTTACCAATCCTACTGCTCCTACTAGCGAAATAGAGGATGGTCATATTCCCGATATGGAGAAAGTTTTAGAGGGAATGGATGAAATACTGACGTTGCAACTTGCCATGCTTAATGAACTTCAAGAGTGGAATAATATGCAGGCCAATCCTGCTGCCCCAGAAGAGCTTCCTGAGGAATACTTCCGATTATTAGAGGATGTAATGGCAATGATGTCACTTATATCAAATCTTGAAGAAAATATACCGGGAAAACTAGATAAACAAGATTTACAATCATTCACTCAACTATCAGAAAGAGTAATGAAGTTTATGAAAAGTTATGTCCCAACAGTAGAAGAAAAGGCAGAAACACAAATAGCGAATAAACAACAGTCAAACATACAGGATCTATTAAGAGCTGTAGACTTCAAGATGGGCAAGGTAGAACAGATGGTAAGGACAGCTAACCCAACCTTATATTCACCCACATCTGATTCGCCTTCAACAAAAACAGTTTTTATGCCTAATAATGAAGCATTTCTACAAAATGGTCCTGTTACGATGAATTTGTTGCAGCAACCAAAACAGACGACCATCCAATGGGTCGTGGATACCACTTCAAATGAAGTTGCACGTGAACAGTTAATGCAAAAGCTAGAAGGCATCTTGTCTAAAACTACGACAAAACTTGTAAACGGAAACCAGTCTATGACCATCAGGCTGGCTCCTGAGCATCTTGGAACATTACACATCAAATTGCAAGAAACACAGAACGGTTTAGTGACAAAGCTAATTGTTCATTCCAAGTCTGCTGCACAGCTCCTTGAAGGCGGGCTTACTAATTTAAAACAGGCCCTTTCACTGACAAATGTGAATATGGATAAAATTGAAGTGGTGTTTTTAGATCAAGAACAAAAATTCACACAACAGCATAAAGGAACAAATGAAGAAAATGCCCATCCTAAACAGTCTTCAAAGCAGGACAAACAACCAGAGGATCCAAATCAATCATTTGAAGATCTCCTGATAGAAGAGTTGGAAATAATAAACCCTGAAGGTGAGAGAGCATGACAAATACCATTTCATCGGATCTTTACATTCAGAACCGCCAGGTGGAAACAGCCAAACAAAACAATGTAATGGGTAAGGATGACTTTTTGCGTCTCCTTATAGCCCAATTGCAAAATCAGGATCCATTAAATCCGATGGAAGACAGAGAGTTCATTGCTCAGATGGCAAACTTCTCCTCTTTGGAACAAATGGCGAACTTGAACAAAAGCATGGAAGGTTTTATAGACACCCAGAGTAAAATGAACGTCCTCTCCCTGCAACAGTATTTAGGATCAGATCTTACATGGCAGCACACGTATTTTGTGGAAGACGAACCTTTTGTCGAAATGAAGAGCGGTATCGTCACAAGTATCTCGATGCAAGGTGGAAAGGCCAGACTTATTATGGATGATGGAAGTGACATCACCGTAGAGCAAATTACAAAAGTAAATCAATCCGGAGATGTCTCTCAAGCTGGAAGTACCTCATTGTTGTCAGCAAGTCACCTTATTGGAAAGAAAGTTTCCGTAACATTAGGGGAGGATTCCTATGAAAACGTTCTGGTCAATTCCGTGTTTACCAAGGATGGAAAGGTCCATCTCACGGTCACAGATGAGCGCTTGACAGATAAAAAGATACCGCTTGAAGCCATCCACCAAATTACACAATAAAGAATATTGGTTCAAAAGTAAGTTAATCGAGGGGGAAAGAGTATGTTACGTTCCATGTATTCAAGTATCGGAGCACTAAGAAACTTTCAAACTAAATTAGATGTGATTGGTAACAATATTGCAAATGTCAATACGTATGGTTTTAAAAAAGGAAGAGCCACTTTTCAAGAGATGATGGTCCAACAATTGTCAGGTGCAAGCGGCCCGGCTGCAGGTAAAGGTGGAGTTAATGCGAAGCAAATCGGCCTAGGATCTATGATTAGTACGATAGATACCATCCAGACTCAAGGGTCACTGCAAACTACTGCAAGGCCGCTTGATTTAGCTTTATCCGGTGATGGTTTTTTTGTAGTAGCCTCTATTGCTGACGTGACAAGAGTGAATGTGGATACAGACACGACTTATGGTGACAACAAAATTTTGGGCGGAGCCATAAATAATGCGGTTGCGATGAATTACACTCGTTCAGGAAATTTTTATCTTGATAATAACGGCTATATTGTGAACTCAAACGGTATGTACATGATAGGGGAAACAGGAGAAAAGAAAATTCCGAATGACCAGATCATGGCAGCTTCTAACACTGCGTTGAATGCTGGAGAAATTTTCTTTGATGAATACAAGGAGTTTAGAAACGATACAAATAAGTTCCTGGATCTTTCAATGAAATTCCTTGAGGCTCAACTTACCTTTGAAGATGCTTCTAAAGCCAATGAAGAAGCAGGAGGAACGGATCCTCAACTGCAAGCTGCAGCTGATGCTGCTGAAACGGCTCGTGATAACGCTGCAAACCAGTTTAATAATTTCTACACAAATGTGTATGAAGTCCAAAGAGCGGCGTTTACCACATCTGCAGAGTTTTTAAACGGTGATATTGATAGATTTATAGATGAGACGGGAGAAGTTGTATATAGACTGTTAGATCCTGTGGTACAAGCATATGGTCAAACACCTCCTGATGCTGCCACAGCGAATAAAAAAGCGCTTTCGGATCTTGTCAATCATGCTCAATCCGTAAAAAACAGTTTGGATACATCATACAAAACGTTTGAGAACTTCATCGCCAAAGCTGAAATGATCCAACAACCTACATGGACAGATTCTTTAAGCGGCAGTGCAGGACTTATCCAGATTCCACCTAACGCAAGAAGCTTCAGCATTTCTGGTGATGGAAAAGTGAATTTCATCGATCAGTTTGGCGATCTTAAAGTGGCCGGCCAGCTGATGTTGGCGAAGTTCCCAAATGATGCTGGTTTGGAAAGGATCGGAGAAAATCTATTCCAACAATCCAACAACTCCGGAACGATGGATAAAAACGGGGATGGCATTCAGCTTGAAGAAATGTTTAAACCAGGAGATGCGGGGGCCGCAGCTATAATAGCAGGTACACTTGAGATGTCCAATGTGGATTTATCTGAAGAGTTCACCGAGATGATTACCGCACAAAGAGGATTCCAAGCGAACACGAGAATCATCACTACATCAGACGAGATACTGCAAGAGCTTGTAAATCTTAAGCGATAAAGGGGGAAGGGCTAAGGAGGACTTAGCCCGACTGATATGATAAAGCTTACAAAGCTAAATGGTCGTCCTTTTGCAGTCAATGTTTGGTTGGTGGAACAGGTAGAGGAGACACCTGATACGATAATTACCTTGAATAATGGGAAAAAAGTGATAGTGAGAGAGAGAATGGAAGACGTGATCTTGCTTTGCAAAGAATTCTTTGCTCACATGCATCATGGAATACATTTGGAGGGCAAAAAAGATGTTTCGCAATAAATTACTCAATACAATGATCATCATCCTTCTTGGAATCTCCCTTTTAGGGGTGATTGCTTTAGTTACTGTGGATAAGTTTTATGCGGATGAGTCAGCTGAAGAGCCCACCATTGATGACATCATTAAATACTCTGTTGATTTTGAAGAAATAACAACGAACCTACAAAGTGGCGGCTATATTCGTTTGAAGATGAAAGTGCAAACGGATAGCAAAAAGGGGACAGAGGAATTGTTGAAGAGAGACTTCCAAGTGCAAAACATCGTCATCCACGAAATAGCCAACAAGTCAGCTTCTGATTTTGAAGGTGGACAAGGACTGACGCAACTTGAAGAGGAAATTCAACTAAAAATCAATGAAGTGATGCAGGACGGAGAAATCGTGAAAGTCTATACAACCTCCTTTCTCCTTCAAAATTAATCACCGAGAGATTCATGTAAATTAGGAGGTGGTGGATATGTCGACGGAAGTGATGTCACAAAGTGAAATCGATGCGCTTCTTTCCGCCTTATCGACAGGTGAGATGAACGCCGAGGAGCTTAAAAAGGAAAATCAGGAGAAGAAAGTAAAAGTTTATGATTTTAAACGAGCTCTTCGATTTTCCAAGGATCAAATTAGAAATTTAACCAGAATACATGAGAATTTTGCTCGATTATTAACAACCTATTTTTCTGCACAACTTCGGACTTACATACAAATCAGTGTGGCATCTGTTGATCAGCTGCCATATGAGGAATTCATTCGTTCGATTCCTAAAATGACTATCCTCAATGTGTTTGAAGTGGCGCCGCTTGAAGGCAGGGTAATACTTGAAATCAATCCCACCATAGCCTATGCCATGCTTGACAGACAGCTTGGCGGCAAGGGGACAGGCGTTAATAAAGTGGACAGTCTAACAGAAATTGAGACAAAACTTATGACAACGCTTTTTGAAGGGGCCATCGAAAATTTCGGGGAGGCATGGGATACAGTAGCCGAAATCCAACCATTTCTATCAGACTTAGAAGTTAATCCTCAGTTCCTTCAATTAGTTTCACCCAATGAAACCGTAATCGTTATATCTATGAATATTACGATAGGTGAAGTGACAGGGATGATCAATATATGTATTCCGCATGTAGTGCTCGAACCCATTATTCCTAAATTGTCTGCTCACTATTGGATGGAAGAAAGAAACAAGGTGAGGCAGGATCATGAGATAGCAACGTTAGAAAAGGCGATTCGGGCAACGCCGTTAACAATAACGGCTGAGTTGGGGAATTCGGAGATAACATTCTCCGACCTATTGAACATAACGATTGGAGATGTACTTCCATTACAGCAGAAAATAGATGAACCTATCATTGTTAAAGTGGATGATAAACCTAGTTTTTATGGTCAAGTCGGTCAAGTAAAGAAAAACATGGCAGTACAGATTTTAGAAAAAATCAAGGAGGGATACGAGGATGATGAGTGATGGAATGTTATCTCAAGATGAGATAGACGCGTTGCTTCGAGGAACAAATAACAACAATGAAGAACCCCTCTTTGTTGATCTTAATATTGAAGAATATCTATCTTCTATGGAACAAGATGCACTGGGTGAAATAGGAAACATATCATTTGGCAGTTCGGCAACCGCTTTATCCACTTTGTTAAATCAAAAAGTCCAAATTACTACCCCAAAGGTCTCTTTGGTAGAAAAAAGCAGGTTGGAAAGTGAATTTCCAGATCCATATGTAGCAATAAGAGTGAGTTATACAGAAGGATTTACAGGCTCTAATATACTTGTAGTGGAACAAAAGGATGCTGCAATCATCGCAGATTTGATGCTTGGAGGAACGGGAGAAAGTCCTCAAAATGAATTCGATGAAATTCACCTGAGTGCCGTTCACGAAGCAATGAATCAGATGATGGGATCTGCAGCTACATCGATGTCGACGGTGTTTGCGAAGAAGATTGATATTTCTCCGCCTTCGGTCATGTTAATTGATTTTAAAGCAGGAGATGGAACGGAGGAAATGCCGGAGGATGAACTATTAATAAAAGTGGCATTTTCCATTAAGATTGGCAAATTAATTGATTCATCCATCATGCAAATACTTCCTTATCCTTTCGCTAAGAAATTAGTGGAAGAGTTGTTGCACCGTGACGATGAATCTAGTTCATCATCGCAAGTAGCACAAGAAACAGAAATGCAAACCAATACCGTTGCTGCATCTGCTTATGAGGAACGTCAGCAACCTCCTACCTCTCACGATGCCAATTATTATCAAGTAGAGGAAGAGCGTTACGGTGTGGAAACACCAGTAAGAGAACACGCATATGCAGGGCAGCATGCAAGAACCAGCAATCCAACACCTAGAATACAACCTGCAGTGAATGTGCAACCAGCAGTCTTCACGAACTTTGAGACAACAGCTGTGGAGGAATCCGAACCTAATAATTTAAATATGCTCTTGGATATACCTCTTCAGGTTACGGTGGAACTTGGAAGAACAAAACGTTCTGTTAAAGACATTCTTGAATTGTCGACGGGTTCTATTATTGAACTGGATAAGCTCGCAGGGGAACCGGTAGATATCCTTGTTAATAATAAACTTATCGCACAAGGTGAAGTTGTCGTAATAGATGAGAGTTTCGGAGTAAGAGTAACAGATATTGTAAGTCAAACAGATAGAATAAGAAAACTTCGATAGTCCTAGGAGGAAATAACATGAGTAAAAGAATATTAATAGTGGATGATGCGGCATTTATGAGAATGATGATTAAGGATATTTTAACAAAGAACGGCTATGACGTTGTCGGTGAAGCGGCGGATGGTGTGCAGGCTGTTGAAAAATACAAAGAACATCACCCAGACTTGGTTACTATGGATATAACCATGCCGGAAATGGACGGAATTACTGCTTTAAAAGAAATCAAAGCGATTAATCCCAACGCAAAAGTTATCATGTGTTCTGCCATGGGGCAACAAGCTATGGTGATTGATGCAATTCAGGCTGGTGCGAAAGACTTCATCGTAAAACCTTTCCAGGCGGATCGTGTGATTGAAGCTATCCACAAAACTCTTTCATAGAGGTGTCTGTTTTGTATGCCAACAAGATTTTACGTAGTTTACTAGTTGTGGCTTTTCTGTTTTTACAGCCTATGACAGGCTTGGCAAATGGAGAAGAGGGTCTGAAAGACAGTGTTTACAACCAACTTCAAGATGAAGAGCCACAAACGGATCAACCTGAAGGAGACACTAAGGCTCCTTCCCAAGTAGAACAGGAAATATTGGAGCAAAAACCTCCATCCGTTTCTTTTTTTGATTTTATTAAAATGATTTTCGCTCTTGTTTTTGTACTCGCCTTGCTATATGGAGCATTGAAACTTATCAATAGCAGAAATAAGCTGGATAGCGGACGTTCCGTTGAAAATATCGGTGGAACAAATCTCGGAAACAATAAATCTCTTCAACTTGTAAAAGTAGGAAACAGTGTGCTAGTCGTTGGGGTGGGAGACTCCATAAATCTTCTCAAAGAGATAACAGATGAAAAAGAGCGGGATCAGTTGATTCAATCCTATCAAGATCGAACGGAGAATCTCACCATCCATTCAGACATGCTTTCAAGCTTGGTGGAAAAGGTCAAAGGAATCAAGAATACCAAAAGTCAGTCAAGCTTTTCGTCCCTTTTTCAAGACCAAATAGGGCAATTATCTAGTGAACGGAAAAAGAAGTTAACTGAAATGGATGATAAAAAGGGGCATGGACAATGACAGAATTCATGGAACTGTTTAGTGGGAATGAAGCGTCAACCGTCTCCACATCTGTGCAGCTATTATTGTTACTGACTGTTTTCTCTTTGGCCCCTGCTATCCTTATTTTAATGACAAGTTTTACGAGGATTATCATTGTTTTGTCGTTTGTCCGAACATCCCTTGCAACCCAATCCATGCCGCCAAACCAAGTACTGATCGGGTTGGCATTGTTTTTGACGTTTTTTATCATGGCACCGACATTTTCACAAGTGAATGATCTGGCACTTCAGCCTCTTTTCAACGAAGAAATCACGCTTGATGAGGCATATGAACGAGCAAGCATCCCATTAAAGGAATTCATGAGCAAACATACGAGACAAAAGGACCTGGCATTATTTATCGATTATGCAGGAATGGAAAGACCTGAAAGCATCGAAGATATACCGCTAACCGTACTTGTCCCGGCCTTTGCCATCAGTGAGTTAAAGACAGCCTTCCAAATTGGCTTTATGATCTTTGTCCCGTTTCTCGTTATTGACATGGTTGTTGCGAGTGTCTTGATGAGTATGGGGATGATGATGTTGCCGCCAGTTATGATTTCTTTACCGTTCAAGATATTATTATTCGTACTTGTGGATGGCTGGTATTTAATTGTTAAATCTTTATTGCAAACATTTTGAATGAGGTGTAAAAATGAGCCCGGAATTTGTAATATCAATGGCAGAACGAGGAGTATTTACTATTCTTTTAATTAGCGCACCTCTTCTGATACTGGCTTTAGTTGTGGGCTTAATTGTCAGTATTTTTCAAGCTACCACCCAAATCCAAGAGCAGACGCTTGCTTTTATTCCGAAAATAGTAGCGGTATTAGTGGGGCTTGTTGTATTTGGTCCGTGGATGCTTTCAAACATGCTTTCCTATGCACTGGAAATTTTCAATAATATCCATCGGTATGTGAGTTAGGCCCATGCTTGAATGGATAAATTATTTTCCGGCATTTTTATTAGTATTAACAAGGGTCACAGCATTTTTTGTTACGCTTCCTCTCTTTTCTTATCGGAATGTTCCTTCTACTTTTAAAGTGGGTCTTGGATTTTTCTTTGCTCTTGTCATGTCTTTTTCATTGGACCTTCCGATCATCGGAATTGACGGTGCGTATATCTTGTTGGTTTTAAAGGAGTTAATGGTAGGTCTATTGATAGGACTTGTAGCATATATGGTGCTGGCTGCGATTCAAATCGCAGGAGGTTTTATCGACTTTCAAATGGGCTTTGCCATTGCCAATGTCATTGACCCTCAAACAGGTGCTCAAAGTCCCATCATCGGACAGTTTTTCTATATATTCGCTTTGCTGCTTCTTTTATCTGTTAACGGACATCACTTAATGATGGATGGTATTTTTTACAGCTATGAACTGATAGCCATCACTCAAGCTTGGATACCACTTGGGGAAGCGCAAGTATTTGAATTTGTGTTAAAAACAATCAACACCATGTTTGTCATAGCGCTGCAACTTGCCATCCCGATTGTCGGTGTCCTCTTTTTAGTGGATGTGGCCCTAGGAATTGTTGCTAGGACAGTTCCTCAACTTAATGTTTTTGTGGTAGGTCTACCTTTGAAAATAGGGGTGAGTTTCATCACCATTATATTTTCGCTTACCATACTTTTCACACTATTTTATAAGCTGTTTGAACTCATGCTACACACCATGAGGGGCTTAATGGAATTGCTTGGAGGTTTCTAGATGACAAAATGGTTGAAATTGGACCTGCAATATTTCAGTGGTGAAAAGACAGAAAAAGCGACACCAAAAAAGAGACAGGATACAAGGAAAAAAGGGCAGGTTGCCAAAAGTGCGGACGTGAATACCTCCTTTGTGTTAATTGCGGTATTTCTTTGTTTGTTTGCCATTGGACCATGGATGAAGGAAGAAATGATTCGACTCTTAAAACATTCCTTCCAAGTATATCTGCTTGAGGAAGTGACAGTCCAAAAAGTACATATGATTTTTATCGAGTTGATGATGCAGCTTGTTTGGGTCATGGGACCGATTATGCTTGCTGCCATCCTTGGAGCCGTCATCGCAAATTACTTGCAAGTAGGCCCATTATTCTCCACTGAAGCGATACATATGAAACTTAATAAATTAGACCCCATACAAGGATTCAAAAGAATTTACTCGGTACGGGCCATTGTTGAATTTGTTAAATCTATGTTGAAAATCGTTTTTGTAGGAATCATCACCTTTTCCATACTATGGATGAGCTTAGAAGAAGTGTTGATCCTTTCTCAAAAGAATTTACACGAGGCGTTTGCTTTCATAGGTACCTTGACGGTGAGAATGGGGTTGTTTGCAGGAGGAGCTTTACTTTTCTTATCCATTTTTGATTATCTTTATCAAAAGTTTGATTACGAAAAGAATATCCGAATGTCAAAGCATGATGTTAAGGATGAGTACAAAAAAGCAGAAGGAGATCCACTGATCAAATCAAAAATCAAGCAAAAACAACGGGAAATGGCGATGCAAAGGATGATGCAGGATGTTCCTGGGGCAGATGTCATTATTACCAATCCAACACATTATGCGATTGCATTGAAATATGATGAATCAAAAGAGGATGCACCGATCGTGCTTGCCAAAGGCGTCGATTTTGTTGCCCGAAAGATCAAAGAAAAAGCAAAAGAACATAACATCGTCACAGTAGAAAATAAACCGTTGGCCAGGTCCCTCTATAGTCAGGCGGAAATAGGGGATGCCATCCCTGAAGAGTTTTTCCAGGCAGTTGCGGAGATTCTAGCGTATGTTTATCGGTTACAAAATCAAGTGAAATGATGGGTGAAAGAAAAGGAGAGATAGAACTCTATGTCATTTAAAGATTTATCTGTATTACTTAGTGTCATCCTGATTATTGCCATGTTAATTATTCCTTTTTATCCTTGGATGCTAAGTATTTTTATTATTATCAATATCTCCCTTGCGCTGATTGTTCTATTGACAACGATGAATATACAGGAACCATTGCAATTCTCCATATTTCCTTCCTTGCTTTTATTACTAACACTGTACAGGTTAGGTCTAAACGTTTCTACGACAAGATCCATTCTGAGTGAAGGTACTGCGGGTACTGTTGTAGAAACGTTTGGAACATTCGTTGTAGGTGGAAATGTTGTCGTTGGACTTGTTGTTTTTATCATTCTGGTTGTTATACAGTTTGTCGTCATAACAAAAGGGGCAGAACGTGTCTCAGAAGTCGCTGCCCGATTTACATTGGACGCGATGCCTGGTAAGCAGATGAGTATCGATGCTGATCTGAACGCAGGGATGATTTCGGAACAAGTAGCAAAGGAAAGACGCGAAAAGATTGCTAAAGAAGCAGACTTCTACGGAGCAATGGACGGAGCCAGTAAATTCGTTAAAGGAGATGCCATTGCAGGAATCATCATCGTTTTCATCAACGTCATCTTCGGTATTGTCATCGGGATGGCACAGATGGGATTAAGTTTTGCAGAATCAGCGCAGAAGTTTACGCTATTGACGGTAGGTGACGGTATAGTATCTCAGATTCCCGCCCTATTAATAGCAACCGCTACAGGTATCGTTGTGACAAGAGCAGCATCTGAAGGCAATCTTGGTGGAGATATCACCAAGCAGTTGTTCGCCTATCCGCAAATGCTTTATGTTGCTGGAACCACCATTCTCCTTCTAGGAATTGCCACTCCAATTGGTCCTTTGTTAACGGCACCAATTGCTTCTCTTATCATCGTAGGTGGGTACATGATAAGCAAAAAGCAGAAAGAAGATATTGTGTTGGAAGAGGAAACAGAAGAAGAAGTGGTAACAGATGAATTGAGAAGTCCAGACAGTGTGGTCAATCTTTTATCTGTGGATCCTGTTGAATTTGAGTTTGGTTACGGACTGATTCCATTGGCAGATTCCAAGCAGGGAGGAGACTTGTTGGACAGAATCGTCATGATAAGGCGCCAACTTGCCCTTGAACTCGGACTAGTCATACCAGTTGTACGCATCCGCGATAACATTCAATTGCAACCTAATGAGTACCGCTTAAAAATAAAAGGAAACGAAGTCGCAAAGGGCGAGCTTTTACTTGATCACTATCTTGCAATGAGCCCTGGAATGGAAGAAGACAGTATTGAAGGTATTGACACGATAGAGCCTTCCTTTGGTCTTCCCGCAAAGTGGATCAGTGAGGATGTGAAGGATGAGGCGGAAATGTATGGTTATACAGTGGTAGATCCCCCTTCTGTGGTATCAACCCATATTACAGAAAAGATGAAACAACATGCATATGAGCTTCTTGGAAGACAGGAGACAAAACAGCTTGTCGATCATTTAAGGGAAAGCACCCCTATATTGGTGGAAGAGGTAACACCATCACCATTATCCATTGGGGATGTACAGAAAGTTCTAGCCAAACTTCTTAAAGAAAACGTGTCAATCCGGAACCTGCCTATTATATTTGAAACACTGGCGGACTATGGAAAAATGTCAGCAGACACCGATCTTTTGACAGAATATGTTAGGCAAGCACTCAGCAAACAGATTACCAATCAATATGTGGTCGGGAATGAAACATTTAAAGTGGTTACATTGTCAGGCAGAGTGGAAAAGTTGATTGCTGATCACATTCAGCAAACAGAACATGGAAATTTCCTGTCACTTGACCCGAATTTATCCATGGAAATTGTCCAAAAAGTGGGCGAGCAAATGGAACAGTTCTCTGTTTATGAGCAAACACCAATTCTCTTATGCTCCCCAGCTGTAAGAATGTATGTGAAACAAATGTTGGATAGATATTTGCCGCAAGTACCCGTTCTTTCTTATAACGAATTGGAAGCAAGCATTGAAGTACAAAGCATAGGGGTGGTGAATGTGGAAGGATGAAAGTAAAAAAATATAAGGCCGAGAATATGCAACAGGCTATGCAACTGGTCCGCCTTGAATTGGGAGATGACGCGGTCATCCTTAATTCCAAAGCAGTTAAGACATCTAAATTCTTCGGGCTTCTCTCTAAAAAGGGAGTGGAAGTGATCGCTGCCGTGGATGAAGAACCATTCAACCAAACGGTGAAAATTAAAAATGCACACATCCCCCCTCTAAAGGACCTTCAGCACTCTAAAGAGAAAAGCGTAATTCCAAAAGCACTGGAAGAGCAGGATAGTCTTTTAAACAGCATTCATGAGATGAAGAAAATGATGAAAAGTTTAACACAAGACAAGCAGAGGGACCCCCTGCTGCCTGATTTTTTTACTAGGCTGGAAGAGAAAATGATTCAAAGTGATATTAGCTCTGACCGGGTGGAAGAAATCATGGAGACGCTCTATGAAACATGGCTTCAAAATAAAACTCTGACAAATACGTCCTTATTAGAACTGCTAGAAGTGGAATTGCTGCAGCTACTTGAAGGGGTATCCTTTGATCAGAATCCTTACGAAAAGAAATACATCTGTCTAGTAGGCCCAACAGGTGTGGGGAAAACAACGACATTGGCAAAACTGGCTGCCGACGCTTCTCTTAAAAATGGGAAATCTATCGGTTTCATTACCACAGATACTTACCGTATTGCAGCAATCGAACAATTAAAAACGTATGCGAATATATTAGATGCTCCTATTGAAGTTTGTTACTCTGCGGAGGACTTTCATGCTGCTAAAACTAAACTATCCCATTTGGATGTCGTTTTCATAGATACTGCAGGTAGGAATTTTCTAAATAAAAACTTTGTCGATGAATTAAAAGGAGTTCTGAATTTTAAAGAAGAAATGAATACATTTTTGGTATTATCTTTAACCTCTAAAATGTCGGATATGAAAAAAATTACCGATCAGTTTTGGAGTGTAGGCATACATCAATTTATCTTTACCAAAAAAGATGAAACGACTTCCGTTTGTGCAATGCTAGAAATCTCAAGGTTATATCAAATAGGGGCTTCATTTGTAACGGATGGCCAAGATGTTCCGGAAAACCTTATTCCGTTCACAAAAGAGCTGATGGTTCGCTCGATCATGGAGGAAATGGAAGAATGAATGATCAGGCTAGTGCGCTAAGGGAACAAGTGAAACAATTAAAGGGGCTGCCACTAGAAGAACCTACTTTAAATCAAGAAGCAAGGGCCATTGCAGTGATGAGCGGAAAAGGCGGAGTCGGAAAGTCAAATTTCTCTTTGAATTTCTCATTGAGTTTGCAAAAGAGAGGCTATAAGGTTTTGCTTTTTGATATGGATATCGGAATGGCAAATATTGATATTTTACTTGGGATGACCCAACGATATAGCATCCTGCACCTGTTTGAACAAAATCTCTCATTAGAAGATATTATTCAACAAGGTCCACAAGGTTTGTCTTATATTGCAGGAGGTTCGGGGTTAAGGGATGTTTTTCAATTTGATGAGCAAAAAAGAATTCATTTTCTTAACCAGGTGCAACAACTGTCCATTCAATATGATTACATTATTTTTGATATGGGAGCAGGCATTACGAGTGAAAGTTTACAATTGATTTTATCTTGTAATGAAATAATTCTAATCTCAACCTGCGAACCTACCGCTATGACCGATGCCTATTCTGCGTTGAAATTTATCCACAACCATGATCAGGAAATACCTTTTCAATTGGTTATCAATCGTGCAATAAGTCCTAAACATGCGATACATACAGCTGCGAGGCTGCAATCTGTCACTCAACGATTCTTAAATAAAAACCTTTCCCACATGGGATCGTTGCCTGACGACAAGCATGTGACGTTAGCTGTAATGGAACAAACTCCATTTTTATTAAGATTCCCGAACAGTCATGTTAGTCGTGCTGTCCAAGAAATCTCCTCCAAATATTTACACGGATCTGGGAGGAACACTGCTGCCACCAAGAAAACGCACACATTTATACATAAGCTTCGACGACTGTTCGTTTAGCTTTATGGGAGAGGAATGCTTGAAACATGAACAAAGTCAAAGTGCTGATTACAGATGACTCTATTTTTATGCGAAAACTGTTATCCGACCTGTTAGAAAAACATCCCAGGATAGAGGTGATCGGTACTGCTAGAAACGGAATAGAGGCTATTGAAAAGATAAAAGAATTAGCCCCCGATGTCGTCACTTTGGATGTAGAGATGCCTCAGATGAATGGTTTGCAGGCATTAGAAATCATTATGAGGGAACACCCGATTCCTACTATCATGCTCTCCAGTACAACATCTATTGGGTCTATGAATACAATCATCGCGATGGAACAAGGCGCAGTGGATTTTGTTGCAAAACCCTCGGGTCCCATTTCACTGGATATCCACAAAGTGAAAGAGGAACTGATCAACAAGATCCTACTCGCATCCGAATCAAATATCTCCCTTTTCAAACATTTTGATAAAAGAGGAAGAGAAATACTCTCCTCCCCGAAGAACTATAGTAAAATAGACCTATTGAAAAAGCCAAGAAAGCATGTGGAAGCATTGGTTTGTATCGGTACATCCACTGGTGGACCCCGGGCGCTGCAAACCCTACTTACAACACTTCCTAAATCTTTTCCTGCACCACTTTTTATCGTTCAGCATATGCCAAAGCAATTTACCAAGTCACTTGCAGATAGACTTAACTCAATATGCAATATAACGGTATTAGAGGCAATACATAATCAGAGAGTGGAAATGGGGACGGCGTATATTGCACCGGGAGATTATCATATGGAAGTGATAAAACGCGCAGGAAGCCTCTATATACATCTTCATGAAGCTCCGCCTGTAAGAGGACATCGTCCTTCCGTAGACACATTATTCCATTCTTTAAGCAATCTTGGAAACTACCAAAAAGTTGCAGTGATTCTGACTGGGATGGGCAATGATGGAACGAATGGATTAAAGCGGTTAAAGGAAAAAGGAGAAAAGGAGACTTTAGCGCTGGCTGAATCAGAAGAATCTTGCATCGTATACGGTATGCCTAGAGCGGCCTTGCAAACGGGTATGGTGGATGAAGTACATCATTTAAAAGATATGTCAAATAGAATAAACCAATATATATTGTCATAGGGGTGCAATGAATGGATTTAAACCAATATTTAGATATTTTTCTAGAAGAGAGCAAAGAACATTTGCAAAATATCAATAATCAGCTGTTAGAGTTGGAGAAACACCCTGCCAACATAGAAATTGTTAACGAAATTTTCAGGTCTGCCCACACCCTTAAAGGAATGTCTGCCACGATGGGTTATGAGGATTTGGCAAGCTTGACTCATCGAATGGAAAACGTACTAGATCTTATTCGCAATGAAAAATTGAACGTTACCACCAACCTTTTAGATATTGTATTTCGATCGGTTGAGTATCTAGAGGAAATGGTGCTTTCTATCTCAGAAGGCGGGGATGGAAAAAAAGATGTCAAAGAAGTGGTTTCTCTTCTTGTTAAAATTGAGAAGGGGGAGGAATGTTCTTTGCCCACTCAGTCTGTTGAACAAAAAACTTCGGAACATTCCTATGATTCCTATGAAGTGACAATCCTGCAACAATCAGAGGAACAGGGGTACTCGCCATATGAAGTCACGGTAACTCTTAGACAGGATTGTCTGTTAAAAGCTGCAAGGGTGTTTATGGTATTTGAAGTAATAGAAGGGTTGGGAGAAGTTATCAAATCAACCCCATCTGTCGATCTTTTAGAAGAAGAGAAGTTTGATCATAGTTTTCAAATTACGATGGTATCAAAAGAAGAAGTTAGCAGTTTTAAAGAGAAAATTATGAAAGTCTCTGAAGTTGAGAAAGTGAACATAGAAAAACTCAACACTCAGCAACTTTCTTCTTTTGAGAAGGAAAGCACTTTAGAGGTAGGCTTAGAGGAAGTAACTTCTGCACAAGAAGAAGTAGCCCCTTCTGCCGCTGTTTTGGAGAAAAAAGAAGCAAAAACAACCTCTTCTAAAGGCACTCCTGTTTCAAATAAAACGATTCGGGTCAGTATCGACCGATTAGACGGATTAATGAATTTATTTGAGGAACTAGTAATAGACAGAGGTAGGTTAGAGCAAATCTCTAAAGATTTAAATGAACCGGAATTAATAGAAACAGTGGAAAGAATGTCCCGTATTTCCAATGATCTGCAAAATATTATACTGAATATGCGTATGGTTCCTATTGAAACGGTCTTTAACCGCTTCCCAAGAATGGTAAGGCAACTGGCAAGAGATCTAGGGAAAAAGGTGGACATTGATATTGTAGGGGCAGAAACTGAGCTGGATCGAACAGTGATGGATGAAATTGGTGACCCGCTTGTTCATTTACTGCGCAACGCAATAGATCATGGTGTGGAGACCCCTGACGTCAGAAGACGCCAAGGAAAAACAGAAGAAGGAAAAATAACGCTGAAAGCCTTTCACAGTGGAAATCACGTCTTTATTGAAATAATGGACAATGGTGCCGGAATCTCTAAAGAGAAGGTGCTTAATAAAGCCATCAGCAAAGGGATCATTTCTCAACAAGAGGGGGAAAGGCTAAGTGAACAGCAAGTATACCAACTTATCCTTTCTTCCGGATTCTCTACTGCAGAAGTGATATCTGATATTTCCGGTCGTGGAGTGGGACTTGATGTAGTAAAAAACACCATAGAGTCATTAGGCGGGAAAATTACGATTGATTCTATGGAAGGGGCAGGGACCACGTTTTCCATCCAGCTTCCGTTAACTCTCTCCATCATCTCCGTATTACTAACGGAGATAGAGAATGAAAAATATGCAATTCCTTTATCTTCTATTATAGAGACGGCCATCATTAAGAAAGAGGAAATTCTGACTGCACATAACCAGGAAGTCATCGATTTCAGGGGTAAAATTGTCCCTGTAGTCTACTTAGAGAAAGTATTCGGTGTGCAAAAACAGGAAGTAGAACCGCCAGATTTCTATTCTCTTGTCTTAGTGAAAAAAGGCGAAAAAATCGCGGCGCTAGTGGTAGATTCCTTCATAGGTCAACAAGAGGTAGTACTTAAAGGACTCGGACAATACCTGAACACCACCTTTGCCATCAGCGGAGCAACCATCCTCGGAGACGGCCAAGTCGCCCTAATCGTAGACTGCAACGCCTTGATTAAATAAAAGAAGAATAGGAGGTAACATTTATGGAGGCAACCGAAAAGAAATTAAAGCTAATAGTATTTGAACTCCAAAAAGAAGAATACGCCATACCTGTCCAACAGGTACGATCCATTGAAAAACTTTTACCAATAACACGTGTTCCCAATGTGCCTCCCCATATAAAAGGAGTCATCAACCTAAGGGGGGTCATCACCCCCATCGTGGACTTGCGTACAAGGTTCGACCTAAAGGAAAAAATACACACAGACGCTTCCCGAATCATCATCACCTTAGTGGATGAACAGGAAGTAGGATTTATTGTGGATGCTGCCAATGACGTAATCGATATAACAGAAGAGACAATCGAACCTGCTCCGGAAGTTGTAGGCTCTGTTGAAAATAAATATGTTCAAGGTGTAGTGAAAATCGACAAAAGACTTTTCGTATGTCTAGATCTAAATGAAATCCTGCAACTAGATCAATCCAAGGATTGAGGACTGGTAAAAAATGATTAATCAAGGGAAATTCAATGAGTTGGATCTACTAAAAGAATTAGGCAATATAGGAGCGGGCAATGCAGCAACAGCGCTGTCACAGCTTCTTAATAAAGAGATTAATATGAATGTCCCGTTAGCTAGAATCGTTTCTTTCAATGAAATGATGGAATTGATGGGAGGGTCAGACAGGCCGGTTGCCGCAGTTTTTCTTAGAATGGAAGGCGAATTGTCAGGAAGTTTGTTTTTTGTTCTTTCCATGGAAGATGCGACAAAGCTGATTAACCAATTGATTCTTTTTGAGGAGAAAGTAAGCGTAGAAGAGCTTCCTACGCATGAACTGGGACTCTCAGCTCTGCAAGAGGTAGGGAATATCATATCTGCGCATTATTTGACGGCGCTGTCGGAGTGTATAGGACTATCGGTCACACCTTCTGTACCGCAAGTCACCATTGATATGGTAGGAGCAATTGTGGTAACCGGTCTCCTGGAAATCTCCCAGGTCAGTGATCACTCCATTTTCATCGACACAGAATTGACTGAAACAACAGAGTCCCAGGTAGAGAAAACGAAAGGCCATTTTTTCCTTATCCCCTATCCGGATTCTTTCGAAAAAATATTGGCAGCTTTGGGTGAGGGATAATGACGAAGGCAGAATCAGTCGTTAAAGTCGGTATTGCGGAGATGGGTATAGTAAAAGCCCCTCAACTAATTCGAACGGCCGGCCTCGGTTCATGTGTAGGGGTTGTTATATATGACACATCTACCAAGGTTGCAGGGATGGTCCATGTTATGCTTCCTGATTCCAATTTAACCAGACAAGCTCCTATAAATGCAGACAAATATGCAGATACAGGAATCATGCATCTTGTGGACAATCTTCTTATCAAAGGAATCAAGTCATACAGTCTGAAAGCGAAAATTGCAGGTGGAGCTCAAATGTTCCAGTTTAGCAGTGCAAGCACTGACATGATGAGGATTGGACCAAGAAATGTGGAAGCGGTGAAGGAAAAACTTGCCGCCTTACAAATTCCCTTGATCAGTGAAGACTGTGGAGGAAACAACGGAAGAACCATCGAATTTAATCCTGAAAACGGGAAGTTAATGATAAAAACCGTTAATAAAGGAGTATGTTACATTTAACCGCTTTCGGTCTTTGGAGTATATAAGGAGGAAAGCCATGACTACTTCAACTTCAACTTCAACCGCAGATTCCATCTATTGGAACCTGTGGAAAACAAAAAAAGATCCTGATGCAGGGGATTTTTTAGTGAAAAAATATATGCCTCTTGTACATTACCATGTTCAGCGGATTTCCACTGGCCTTCCTAAAAGTGTTAAAAGGGAAGAGTTAAAAAGTCTGGCGTTTGTAGGACTATTTGATGCAATTGAAAAATTTGATCCATCAAGGGATTTGAAGTTTGATACATATGCTTCTTTCAGAATTAGAGGATCTATTATAGATGGGTTACGAAAAGAGGACTGGCTCCCAAGAAGTGTAAGAGAAAAAGCGAAAAGGATTGAGTCCACGCTGGAAAGACTGGAACAGAAACTGATGCGAAATGCCACATTGGAAGAAGTGGCTGCACAGCTTGACATGCCGGAAGAAGAAGTGTCAACTGTTTTGCACGAAGTATTTTATTCAAACATACTCTCGATGGACGAGATGCCAAAAGAAAACGACGATCAATCCCATGGCGCATATGTTCTAAAGGATGAAAAGGTTATTTCTCCGGAAGAAGAATTAATCAAATCCGAACTCATTCATCTACTAGGTGAACAAATTGAGCACCTTACCGAAAACGAACAAATTGTGATCAGCTTGTTTTATAAAGAAGAGCTGACATTGACAGAGATTGGACAAGTACTGGGACTCACAACATCCCGTATCTCCCAAATCCATTCTAAAGCTATTTTCAAATTAAGAAAACAATTGAACCCCATGTTGTAATATGCTTTTATGGCCTGCTGTCCATTTTTGGGTAGCAGGCAAATGATTAAAGGGTTGTGAAGTCATGCTAATATTGTTTACTATTATAAATTTCGCACTCATTCTTCTTGCGATACTTTTTATTATTATACTTTTTATCAAGATCTCTAAAGTTCAACAACTAGAACAAGAATATCGTACCCTCATACAAGAAGCCGAGGATACCATTACAAGCTATGTTTTGGAACTGAAAGAAGAGAATAACGCGTTTCTGCAAAAACTGTCCAACCATGGCGGCGGCACACCAAGCAAACAGGAAAACTTTGATACTAGAGAAGCTGCCCTTACTGAATCAGATTTGAAGGACTTACTGACGCAGGAAAACATCGAAAAAGAAGAGAAGAATCCTTTGGTTGAACAAAAACCATTTGAAGAATGGAGTCTGAAAGACCAAGTAAAGGACCTTCATGAAAAGGGACTAACGTCCTCTGATATTGCAAAGAAACTTAATAAAGGTAAAACAGAAATAGAATTATTATTGAAATTTCGACAGTGAAACCCATTTAGAACTTGATTGTCAAAAGTGATTATGATATATTTATTTTCGGTGTTATAAATTCACACGTTTGCCGATCTGAGCATTGGTGCTGACTTGTCAGTTTTGCTCGGAGATGACGTGGACGGAGGAAAAAAAACCATTAGGAGGAATATAACATGTCAGTAATTTCTATGAAACAATTATTAGAAGCTGGTGTACACTTCGGTCACCAAACTCGTCGCTGGAACCCAAAAATGAAGAGATACATCTTCACTGAGCGTAACGGCATCTACATCATCGACCTTCAAAAGACTGTTAAAAAGGTTGAAGAAGCTTATAACTTCGTTAAAGAACTTGCAGGTAACGGCGGAACAGTATTATTCGTTGGAACTAAAAAGCAAGCTCAAGATTCTGTTAAGGAAGAAGCAGAACGTTCTGGAATGTACTATGTTAACCAACGTTGGTTAGGTGGAACATTAACTAACTTTGAAACAATCCAAAAGCGTATCTCTCGTCTAAAAGCAATTGAAAAAATGCAAGAAGACGGTACTTTCGAAGTACTTCCTAAGAAAGAAGTTGTAATGTTGAAGAAAGAGCTTGAGCGTCTAGAGAAATTCTTAGGCGGAATCAAGGACATGAAAGGTCTTCCTGATGCATTGTTCATCATCGACCCACGCAAAGAGCGTATCGCTGTTGCCGAAGCAAGAAAATTAAACATCCCTATCGTTGGTATCGTGGACACTAACTGTGATCCAGACGAAATCGATGTTGTAATTCCTGCGAACGACGATGCTATTCGCGCGGTTAAACTATTAACTGGTAAAATGGCAGACGCTATCTTGGAAGCTAAACAAGGCGAAGAGACAGCTACTACTACTGCATAATTTGATTGAAGAAAAAGGTGATAAGAGGGGAAAGCCTTTTATCACTTTTTTTTGGAAAATATGACTTTCATAATAAAAAATATTTACATATCCTAAGGAGGAAATGAACAATGGCTGTTACTGCTCAAATGGTAAAAGAATTACGTGAAAAAACTGGCGCTGGCATGATGGATTGCAAAAAAGCGTTAACGGAAACAAACGGAGACATGGACAAAGCAATCGATTTCTTACGTGAAAAAGGTATTGCAAAAGCTGCTAAGAAAACAGACCGTATCGCTGCGGAAGGTCTAACTGCTATCGTAGTAAAAGGAAACGAAGCGGTTATCCTAGAAGTGAACTCTGAAACTGACTTTGTTGCGAAAAACGAAGGTTTCAAAACACTTGTAAACGAGTTAGGAGAATTCCTAATCGCTAACAAACCTGAGTCTGTAGAAGTAGCTCTTGAAACGAAAATGGATAATGGTGTTGCAGTTTCTGAGCACATCAACTCTGCTATCGCTAAAATCGGTGAAAAACTGACTCTTCGTCGCTACACAATCGTTACAAAAACAGACGCAGACGCTTTCGGTGCATACTTGCACATGGGCGGACGTATCGGAGTACTAACTCTTCTTGAAGGTACTACTGATGAAGCTACTGCTAAAGATGTTGCAATGCACATCGCTGCAATCAACCCTAAATACATCACTCGTGACGAAGTTTCCCAAGAGGAAGCAGACCGTGAGCGCAAAGTATTAACAGAACAAGCTCTAAACGAAGGCAAGCCAGAAAACATCGTAGCTAAAATGGTAGAAGGACGTCTTGGAAAGTACTTCGAAGATATTTGCCTACTTGACCAAACTTTCGTTAAAAACCCTGATATGAAAGTACGCCAATTTGTAGAAAGCAAAGGCGCTACTGTAAAATCCTTCATCCGTTACGAAGTTGGAGAAGGTATCGAAAAACGTCAAGACAACTTTGCTGAAGAAGTAATGAGCCAAGTTAAAAAATAAGAGAACAACATATATAAGAGGGGAACACAAATTGTGTTCCTCTTTTTAGGAAAATTATTTTTATTGGAGGTCACTATGGCTCAAGCTAAATTTCAACGTATCGTACTAAAACTAAGCGGAGAAGCACTTGCAGGTGAACAAGGCTTCGGCATCAACCCAACTGTCATCAAATCTGTCTCTAAACAAGTAAAAGAACTAACCGAATTAGGTGTAGAAGTAGCAGTCGTCGTAGGCGGCGGAAATATCTGGAGAGGGAAAGTCGGCAGCGAAATGGGTATGGACCGGGCATCAGCGGATTACATGGGCATGCTTGCAACAGTCATGAACTCCTTAGCTCTTCAAGATAGCCTAGAGAATTCCGGTGTGCAAACACGTGTTCAAACATCCATTGAAATGCGTCAAGTTGCTGAACCTTACATCAGAAGAAAAGCAATCCGTCATTTAGAGAAAAAACGCGTGGTCATCTTTGCAGCTGGAACAGGAAACCCGTATTTCTCCACTGATACAACTGCAGCGTTGCGTGCAGCAGAAATTGAAGCGGATGTTATCTTGATGGCTAAGAACAATGTTGATGGAGTTTACAGTGCAGATCCTACTATCGACGCTACTGCAACTAAGTATGATACTTTATCCTACCTAGATGTATTACGTGAAGGACTGGCAGTAATGGACTCCACTGCTTCTTCATTATGTATGGACAATGATATTCCAATTATCGTTTTCTCCATCATGGAAGAAGGGAACATAAAGCGAGTAGTATTAGGTGAAAATATCGGAACGATTGTGAGGGGGAAATAATTATGGCAAATCAAGTTATTACTCAGACAAAAGACAGAATGGAAAAAGCGGTACAAGCTTACTCCCGTGAATTGGCAACAATTCGTGCAGGACGCGCAAGTGCAGCTTTACTAGATAAAGTGACAGTTGACTATTATGGTGCGCCAACTCCAGTTAATCAATTGGCTTCTTTAAATGTACCTGAAGCAAGACTTCTTGTGGTACAACCTTATGATAAAACGTCATTAGGTGATATTGAGAAAGCGATCATCAAAGCAGACCTTGGATTAAATCCTTCCAATGATGGTACGGTAATCCGTATTTCTATCCCTGCATTGACGGAAGAAAGACGTAAAGATCTAGTGAAACAAGTCAAGAAAATTTCTGAAGAAGCGAAAGTGGGCATCCGCAATATTCGCCGTGATGGAAATGATGATTTGAAGAAATTAGAAAAGAACGGCGAGATCACGGAAGACGAGTTACGCGGCTATACGGATGACATTCAAAAGCAAACGGACGCGTATATCGCTAAAGTTGATTCCGTTACAAAAGAAAAAGAAAAAGAAATCATGGAAGTATAAGCGATTTACATGTAAAATAGAAAGATGGAAAGACCCTCTAATGTTTACAGGGGGTTTTTTTGTTAATACTGTTACTATAAATGGATAGAACCCTGTAGGTACGTCTGTTTATTTTTAATGGAGGATTTTTATGCTGAAGAAAATACAAGAGTGGAGAGGCAAAGAAACCTCTAAATCGCTTAGCTTAAAAGAAGAATTAATGAAACACCCCATCCCAGAGCATATCGCCATCATCATGGACGGCAACGGACGATGGGCTAAAAAGCGCGCAATGCCGCGAATAGCGGGACACCATGAGGGAATGAAAACGGTAAGGAAAATTACCAAGGCTGCCAATAGCCTGGGTGTAAAAGTTCTGACCATGTATGCATTCTCAACCGAAAACTGGAAACGTCCGAAACTCGAAGTTGATTTTCTGATGAAATTGCCAGAAGAGTTCCTCGGAACATTCCTTCCAGAATTAATGGAAGAAAATGTACAAGTCCGGCTTATGGGGAATAAGTCTGATCTTCCGGAACATACACTTCGAGCCGTCAACAATGCAATGGAGAAGACCAAGGATAACACTGGACTTATTCTTAATTTTGCATTAAATTACGGGGGACGAGATGAAATTCTTCGAGCAGTAAAGGATGTAGCTGCCGATATCAAAGATAACGGACTTACAACCGATCAATTAACAGAAGAGGTGTTCTCTGAATATCTTTTCAGCAATTTATTACCAGATCCAGATCTTTTAATACGTACAAGCGGTGAAATACGATTAAGCAATTTTATGCTGTGGCAATTGGCATATGCTGAATTTTATTTTACAGACGTACTATGGCCTGACTTTGAAGAAAACGATTTATTCGAGGCGATTAACAGTTTTCAGATGCGCGGGAGAAGATTTGGTGGTATATAAGAAGGTGTTGGACATACAATGAAACAAAGAATTATAACAGCTGTTATCGCAGCAGCCGTTTTTTTACCAATCGTTATATACGGAAAGCTTCCATTTGTTGTTTTTATCTACATTCTGGCAACAATCGGACTATTTGAAGCATTGAGAATGAAGCGTATGTCTATCGCAAGCATTCCTGGGGTATTGTCACTGTTACTTTTATGGTTTCTAATGATACCTTCGAACTTGTACCAGGCAGAGTCGGTAATACTTTCAAAAATGGATTTCCTATTACTTATCGTCCTTTTGCTATTATCGTACACCGTTCTTTCTAAAAATAAATTTACCTTCGACGACGTCGGCTTCTTATTGATTTCGACCATCTATGTCGGGTTAGGTTTTTATTATTTCATTGAAATTAGGGAATTAGCACTGGCGTATGTGTTTTTTGCTTTATTCGTTATTTGGACAACAGATTCAGGAGCATATTTTATTGGGAAATCAATGGGGAAAAACAAATTATGGCCTGAGATCAGTCCAAATAAAACAGTAGAAGGATCTCTAGGTGGAGTTATTTGTGCGATTGTTGTGGCATTAATTTTTCACTTCGTTGTGGATTTCGACCACTCGCTCTTCATCACCATTATTATTGCTAGCCTTTTATCCATTTTTGGACAAATTGGCGATTTGGTGGAATCTGCTTTAAAAAGACATTACAAAATTAAAGATTCAGGTTCTATTTTACCTGGTCATGGCGGGATATTAGATCGTTTTGACAGCCTTCTTTTCGTATTACCGCTATTGCATTTTATACATATCTTTCTTTTCTGACACATGTAAGCAGGAGAAGGTTTTTGGAGAGGTGAGTGTTGGTGAGAAAAATAAGTTTATTGGGCGCATCAGGCTCAATAGGAATTCAAACGATAGAAGTAATTAGACAGCATAAGGACCAATTTCAGTTACTGGCTTTTAGTGTGGGCGGAAACGTCAAGGTCGCACAAGAGTTGATTCAAGAATTTTCACCGCTTGTCGTTTCTGTGCAAACGAAAGTGGATTGTGAAACCTTAAAGAGTCAATTCGCTTCTACTGAAACCCGATTTGTTTATGGCGAAGAAGGTTTGATTGAAGTGGCAACCCTTCACGAAGCAGATGTTTTGGTGAATGCAGTCATGGGAAGCGTGGGACTTGTCCCTACCTTGCATGCTATCAAAAAGAAAAAGGTGATTGCACTAGCGAACAAGGAAACCCTTGTAACTGCTGGTCATATTGTGATGGAGGCAGCTAGAATGCACCAAGTTCCCATCCTACCTGTAGACAGCGAGCACTCTGCTATTTACCAGTGCCTTCAAGGCGAAAAGGAAAAAAACATTGAAACCATTATTCTTACAGCTTCTGGAGGTAGCTTTCGCGACCTTACAAGGGAGCAGCTGGAAGGGGTAACAAGGGAAGATGCACTTAATCACCCAAACTGGTCGATGGGAGCAAAAATAACCATTGATTCTGCTACCATGATGAACAAGGGATTAGAAGTAATTGAAGCTCATTGGCTTTTCGATGTTCCTTATGAGGATATACAAGTGGTATTGCACAGGGAGAGTGTCATTCATTCCATGGTGGAATTTCATGATACCAGTATCATTGCCCAGCTAGGAACGCCAGATATGAGGGTACCTATCCAGTACTCGTTAACATATCCGGACCGATTGCCACATCCGACAGGCAAAAGATTGAACTTTACGGATATTGGTAAACTTCATTTTGAAAAAATGGATTTTGATCGTTTCCGTTGTTTACAGTATGCCTTTGATGCAGGAAAAGCAGGAGGAACGATGCCGACTGTATTAAATGCAGCAAATGAGGTGGCAGTGGATGCTTTCCTTAACGGGAGAATTGATTTTCTTGCCATAGAAACATTAATTGAAAAAGCCATGTCCAAACATTCCATTCAGTTAAATCCCGATTTAGAAACCATTAAAGAAGTGGACTTGGAAACTAGGCAATATGTTCGTTCACTAATAGATTAGAGGTGGATATCTAGTGAATACTGTTATCGCGTTTATTATCATTTTTGGAGTACTTGTTTTTGTCCATGAACTAGGACATCTTGTATTTGCCAAAAGAGCCGGAATACTTTGTAGGGAATTTGCAATAGGTTTTGGTCCGAAAGTGTTTTCTTTCAAAAAAAATGAAACAGTCTATACGATAAGACTTCTTCCTATCGGTGGATTTGTCCGTATGGCCGGGGAAGATCCCGAAACCATCGAAATCAAACCAGGTTATCATATTGGCCTCCTTTTCAATGCAAAAGGAGAAGTCAACAAAGTGGTAGTCAATAATAAAGATAAACATCCTGATGCGAAAGTAATTGAAGTTGAGTACGCGGACTTAGAGAAGGAACTAGTCATCAGAGGATATGAAATGAATGAAGAGGAAGTTTTGAAAGAGTTTAAGGTGAGCGAAGAGTCATACTTTGTTATGGACGGGCAGGAGATCCAAAATGCCCCTTATAACAGACAGTTTGGTTCTAAAACATTAGGACAACGTACGATGGCAATATTCGCAGGACCGATGATGAACTTTGTATTGGCTTTTCTCATTTTTACCTTCCTTGGGATGGTACAAGGTTATCCTATCAATGAATCAGTGATCGGTGAGTTGACTCCGGATGGTGCTGCACAGGCTGCAGGGTTGCAACAAGGAGACAAAGTGGTCGCAATTGACGATACAGAAGTTTCGACTTGGGAAGAAGTAGTGAAGATTATCCAAGTCAATCCTGGCGAAGAGCTGGAGTTCTTGATAGAAAGAGACGGTCAATCGGAAAATATTGCGATTACACCAAAAGCAGAGACCATTGAAGGTGAAACTCGCGGAATCATCGGAGTTTACATGCCTATGGAACAGTCTTTCTGGGGTTCATTCCCTAAAGCTGCTTCAGAGACATATAACTGGTCTAAAGAGATAGTAGTAGGATTAGGAAAATTGATCACAGGTCAATTCTCCCTAGACATGTTATCTGGTCCTGTTGGAATCTATAAATCGACGGAAGTTGTAGCGGAATCTGGGGTATTCCTGTTGATGAGATGGGCTGCAGTACTTAGCATTAACTTAGGAATCATCAATCTTCTGCCTATTCCGGCATTGGACGGGGGAAGACTGATGTTCTTCGCAGCAGAAGCAGTCAGAGGAAAACCTGTTGACCGCCATAAAGAAGGTCTTGTCCACTTTATCGGATTTGCGCTGTTAATGCTATTGATGCTTGTCGTAACATGGAATGACATTCAGAAATTCTTCCTGTAAAATAGAAATATAAGCACATGGACTTGCATCATGAAATGTGATGCAAGTTTTCTTTTTCAACTCCCTGTTTCCTTTCGTTCCAGGTGTCCGCTTTCCGCGGGACGGTGCTTGAGCCTCCTCACTTCGTTGCGGGGTCTCAACCTACCGTTACTCCCCCGCTGGAGTCGAACACCTTGCACTTCAGTCAACAGGGGAATATTGCAAATTACATAAATACTATAGAAATGGTTATGGGGTGCAGAAATGAAACAAAGTAACATGCTAATTCCGACACTAAGAGAAGTGCCGTCAGACGCTGAAGTCAAAAGTCACCAACTGCTGCTAAGAGCAGGATATATCCGCCAAAACACAAGTGGCATTTACAGCTTTCTTCCACTAGGAAAAAAAGTGTTAAAGAAAGTAGAAGACGTAGTCAGAGAAGAAATGGAGAACGCAGGTGCAGTAGAATTACTTATGCCTGCGATGCAAGCCGCTGAACTTTGGCAAGAATCCGGAAGATGGTACTCCTACGGTCCTGAACTAATGAGACTACACGACCGTCATAACCGTGAATTCGCATTAGGTGCGACACATGAGGAAGTAATCACTACGCTAGTAAGAGACGAAGTGAAGTCTTATAAGAAGCTACCATTATCTCTATATCAAATCCAAACAAAATTCCGAGATGAAAAACGTCCGCGGTTCGGCCTTTTAAGAGGACGCGAATTCCTTATGAAGGATGCCTATTCTTTTCATGCAAATGCAGAATCACTTGATGAGACTTACAATAAAATGTTCACAGCCTATTCCAACATTTTCACAAGACTTGGCCTTAACTTCCGTGCAGTAATTGCAGACTCGGGAGCAATGGGTGGTAAGGATACACATGAGTTCATGGTTCTTTCTGAAATCGGTGAAGACACTATTGCTTATTCTACTGAATCTTCTTTTGCAGCGAATATTGAAATGGCTCCTGTCGTTGCAAATTATGAAAAAAAATCAGAAACTGCAGGTGAAATGGAAAAGGTTAGTACACCTGATCAAAAAACAATTGAAGAAGTGGCAAGCTTCTTACAAGTTGAAAAGTCTGACTTAATTAAATCTATCGTCTTTAAAGTAGACGAGAAATTTGTTCTTGTACTTGCAAGAGGGGACCACGAAATAAATGACGTAAAAGTTAAAAACTTCTATCAGGCTTCTGTCGTGGAGACAGCAACTGCGGAAGAGGTTCAAAAAGTGATGGGATGCTCTGTCGGGTCAATAGGTCCAATCGAAGTTCCTGAAACTGTTGAAATCATTGCAGATACAGCTGTGGAGTACTTGGTTAATGCTGTAACTGGTGCAAATGAGGAAGGCGTCCATATTATCAACGTCAATCCATCAAGAGACATTAATGCGCAATACACTGACCTGCGTTTCATTGAGGAAGGAGATCTTTCTCCTGATGGGCAAGGAGTCATTAAGTTTGCAAAAGGCATCGAGGTTGGACATATTTTCAAACTTGGTACACGCTATAGTGAAGCAATGGGCGCAAACTTCCTTGATGAAAATGGAAGAAACCAACCGATGATCATGGGTTGTTATGGTATCGGAGTATCCCGTGTGCTGGCAGCTATCGTTGAGCAATATCATGACGAAAACGGAATCGTTTGGCCAGAAGCGGTAACCCCTTATGATGCTCACGTTATCCCTGTAAATATGAAAAACGAAGCACAAGCATCCTTGGCAGAAGAAATCTACACGGAATTGAAAAATTCAGGGCTTGCTGTCCTGTTTGATGATAGACAAGAGCGTCCCGGTGTAAAATTCGCTGACGCTGATTTGATTGGACTTCCAGTTCGAATCACGGTTGGTAAAAAAGCCGAAGAAAAAGTAGTAGAAGTCAAATGGAGAAAAACAGGGGACATGGAAGAAATATCTGTGGAAGAATTATTACAAAAACTCCGTTAAAATATAGTACAATAGAGATGCTTATAAAAAGAAGGTACCCCATTATGGCGGTACCTTCCATTATGTCGAAATGGAAAAATAGATGAACCATTATGCAAGGGAAAGGGGACCGAACTTTGCTTGACCAGATGTCTCAAGAGAAAAAAGATAGACTGCGATTATTACTCCAGCAACTAGAATTGACAAGTGATGATATTTTTCCTTACTTTGCAGAAGCTGGAATTGAAAAACTTACTGTAGAAAAAACAACAAAACGCTGGCATTTTCATTTTGTTTTGGAAAAAATACTCCCAGCAAAAGTGTACATGCTTTTTTATGAAAAATTGACAAAGAGCTTTGCACATATCGCAAATGTATCCTTTACGGTAACGGTTCAGAACCGTTCCTTTGAAGATTCCTATATAGCCGACTATTGGCCGATTTGTTTAAAAGAGCTACAAGGTGGTTCTCCACCGCTGATGATGCTCCTAAATGGGCAAACACCAACTCTTCAAGGCAACAAACTTATGCTCAAAGCTAGAAATGAAGCGGAAGCAATTGCTGTTAAAAGAAAGTTGAGTACAACCATAGGCGCTGTCTATGAGGGGTTTGGATTCCCTACTTTTATCTTAGACACCACTCTTTCTCACTCTGAGGAAGAGTACCAACAGTTTGTGGAACAAAAAGAACAAGAAGATAAACAGAAAGCGTTGGCCGCTGTAACAGAAATGCAGAAGAAAGAATCATCTAAAGATGAAGGTTCTGTTAGTGGACCGGTTATGATCGGTTACACCATTAAAGATGAAGCAGAAATTAAAACATTGGCAGAAATCGTGGAAGAGGAAAGACGTGTTGCGGTTCAAGGATATGTCTTCGATGCAGAAACGAAAGAGCTTCGCAGTGGAAGAACCCTTCTTACTTTTAAAATAACAGACTACACAAATTCCATCATGGTTAAGATGTTCTCCCGCGATAAAGAAGATGTTCCTCTTTTACAAGCAGTCAAGAAAGGGATGTGGCTGAAAGTACGAGGAAGCATCCAAAACGATACATTTGTACGTGACCTTGTCATGATGGCAAATGATATTAATGAGTTCCATGGGAAAGAAGTGCTGGATACTGCACCCGAGGGAGAGAAAAGGGTAGAATTACATCTTCATACCCCGATGAGTACCATGGATGCCGTGAGCTCCATTTCCTCTTTGGTTGGACAAGCAAAAAAATGGGGACATGAAGCCATAGCGGTTACAGACCATGCCGTTGCACAAGCATATCCAGAAGCATATGCAGCAGGGAAGAAAAATGGCGTGAAAATATTGTACGGTCTGGAAGTAAATCTTGTGGATGATGGTGTACCAATCGCCTATAACCCTGCACACCGGAATCTGGCAGAGGAAACATATGTAGTCTTTGACGTGGAGACGACGGGCTTATCAGCGATGTACGATACGATTATAGAACTTGCTGCAGTGAAGGTGAGGGGCGGCGAAATTATTGACAGATTCGAATCATTTGCCAACCCGCACCATGCCCTTTCGGCGACAACGATTAATTTAACCGGTATAACAGACGACATGGTACAAAACGCACCTGAAGTTGGAGATGTATTAAAGCGATTTTCCGATTGGATGCAAGATGATACTCTAGTAGCGCATAATGCAAGTTTTGACATGGGCTTTTTAAATATCGGTTTTCAGCGTATAGGGTTAGGAAAAGCAAAAAATCCTGTTATTGATACATTGGAATTAGGGCGACTCCTGTTTCCGTCTTTAAAAAATCACCGATTAAACACTTTATGTAAAAAATTCGATATCGAATTAACCCAGCATCACCGAGCAATCTATGATGCAGAGGCAACAGGTTATTTGTTGGTAAAGATGCTAAAAGATGCGTTGGAAAAAGGGATAACATACCATGACGAATTGAATGAGCATTCCGGCACGACGGATGCATACAAACGCGCAAGGCCTTCCCATGTCACATTGCTTGCTGTAAACGAAATAGGCTTAAAGAACATATTTAAAATTGTTTCCATATCCCACATGAATTACTTTTTCCGAGTTCCAAGGATTCCAAGATCACAACTACAAAAACTGCGTGAAGGAATTATCGTCGGGACAGCTTGCGATAAGGGCGAAGTGTTTGAAGGGATGATGCAAAAATCACCAGATGAAGTGGAAGGCATTGCGGAATTCTACGACTATATCGAGGTTCAGCCTCCAAGCAACTATGCACATTTATTAGAGCTAGAGTTGGTACGTGATGAAAAAGCACTAAAAGAGATTATCACTAACATTGTAAAGCTTGGGGAAAAACTTGAAAAACCAGTTGTGGCAACCGGTAATGTTCATTACCTAAAAGAAACCGATAAAATTCATCGGGAAATTTTGGTTCGATCTCAATCAGGTGCCAATCCGTTAAACAGGCATCAATTGCCAGATGTTCATTTCAAGACAACCGATGAGATGCTTGCGGCTTTTTCCTTCCTTGGGGAAGAAAAAGCGAAAGAGATCGTGGTAACCAATACCCAAAAGGTTGCAGGGATGATAGAGGAAATAAAACCAATCAAAGATGATCTCTACACTCCTAAAATTGAGGGTGCTGATGAAGAAATCAGGGAGATGAGTTACTCCAGGGCAAGAAGCATCTACGGGGAGGATCTTCCTGAGATTGTCGAGAAGCGAATTGAAAAGGAATTAAAAAGTATTATCGGTCATGGATTCGCTGTTATCTACTTGATTTCCCATAAGCTTGTTAAAAAGTCCCTTGATGATGGTTATCTGGTAGGTTCACGTGGTTCTGTCGGCTCGTCCTTTGTCGCCACCATGACAGAGATTACAGAGGTTAACCCATTGCCTCCACATTATGTGTGCCCATCATGTAAAAAATCAGAGTTCTTTGATGATGGATCAGTAGGTTCTGGATTCGATCTCCCGAACAAGGATTGCCCAAATTGCGGAGAACCTTATACAAAAGACGGTCATGATATCCCATTCGAAACTTTCCTTGGCTTTAAAGGGGATAAAGTGCCTGATATCGATTTGAATTTCTCTGGTGAATATCAGCCGAGAGCCCATAACTATACAAAGGTGCTTTTTGGAGAAGAGTATGTATTCAGGGCGGGAACGATCGGGACAGTAGCCGACAAGACAGCTTATGGCTATGTAAAAGGATATGCCAATGATCGCAATTTAATTTTGCGTGGAGCGGAAGTGGACAGACTTTCCGCAGGTTGTACAGGCGTAAGAAGATCGACTGGACAGCATCCGGGGGGTATTATCGTTGTTCCGGATTATATGGATATTTTTGATTTCTCTCCAATCCAATATCCAGCAGATGATCAGTCATCAGAATGGAAAACAACGCATTTTGATTTCCATTCTATCCATGATAACCTGCTAAAACTTGATATACTTGGACACGATGACCCTACCGTAATAAGAATGTTACAAGACCTTAGCGGTATTGATCCAAAAACCATTCCAACAGATGATCCGTATGTAATGAAAATCTTCAGCGGAACGGAATCACTTGGCGTGACAGAAGAACAGATTATGTGTAAAACAGGGACGCTCGGAATACCGGAGTTTGGTACTAGGTTTGTTCGACAGATGCTTGAAGATACCAAGCCGTCAACATTTTCTGAATTAGTCCAGATATCAGGATTATCCCATGGTACCGACGTTTGGCTAGGAAATGCTCAAGAGCTTATTCACAATAAGACTTGTACGTTAAGCGAAGTTATCGGTTGCCGTGATGACATCATGGTTTACCTGATCTACAAAGGACTTGATCCTTCCATAGCCTTTAAAATAATGGAATCAGTGCGTAAAGGGAAAGGGCTGTCTGACGAATTTAAAGAGGAAATGATCAAAAATGATGTGCCTGCATGGTATATCGACTCTTGCTTAAAAATAAAGTACATGTTCCCCAAAGCCCACGCCGCGGCGTATGTGCTTATGGCCGTTCGTATCGCATATTTCAAAGTGCATTTTCCATTAATGTATTATGCTGCGTATTTTACAGTACGTGCAGATGATTTTGATGTCGATACAATGGTAAAAGGTTCAGCTGCAATCCGTAAGGTAGTTGAAGAAATCAATGCAAAAGGTTTAGAAGCCTCGCCGAAAGAAAAGTCCTTACTCACCGTAATGGAACTGGCGTTGGAAATGAGTGAAAGAGGATTTTCGTTCAAGAAGGTGGACTTATATAAATCCAGCGCTACTGACTTCTTAATTGAGGGTGATTCCCTGATCCCGCCTTTCAACTCAATACCGGGACTTGGCACAAACGCAGCAATCAACATCGTGAATTCTAGAGCTGATGGAGAATTCTTATCCAAAGAAGACCTGCAACAAAGAGGAAGAATCTCTAAAACAATCCTAGAGTACCTAGACAACCACGGCTGCCTAACAGGCCTACCTGACCAAAACCAACTTTCTTTATTCTAATGGTTATGCGAAATGTCTGGTTCGTTTAATCCACCCTGTTGACTGAAGTGTAAGATGTGAGACTCCGGCGGGAGGTAGAGGTAGGTCGAGACCCCTGAAAACACTAGAAAGATTTGCATATTTCATACGGATATGATATATTTACATTGGAAATGCTATATACAGGTAATAAGCTGAGAGTGGGGAAACCCACTCTTTCGTATTGTATTCCCGTTTTTTCTGGCAACCTTGTTTTTTCATAACAATGAGAAAAAAGGGAATGTTAGATTTTCGTATCAGCTTTACATAAGCTTGCTTGTTTATGATTCCCTGCTTATCGGCAGGGTCTTTTGTTCAGATTTTAAACACATCGTCTCGCGCTTGCGAAGGAGGAAAATGATGAGCAAAAATGTGACAGAAACGGTGGAAGAATTATTACTTCCAATCGTTAAAGAAATGAATGTAGAATTAGTGGATATTGAGTATGTAAAAGAAGGGTCCTCTTGGTTTTTACGTGTATTCGTCGATAAAGAAGGCGGAATCGACATCGAGGATTGCGGGACAGTAAGTGAAAAGTTAAGTGAAAAGCTTGATGAACTAGATCCGATTCCTCATAACTATTTCCTGGAAGTTTCCTCTCCTGGTGCTGAGCGCCCTCTAAAGAAGAAGGAAGACATCGAGAAATCGGTCGGTAAATATGTCAATATCAAAACGTATGAACCAATCGATGGCTTGAAGTCCTTTGAAGGTGATCTTCTGGATTTCGATGGAGAAACAATCAAACTCTCCATGACTATAAAAACACGTAAAAAGGAAGTTTCCATTCCATATCCAAAAGTAGCGAAAGCACGTTTGGCAGTCAGGTTCTAAAACGAACCTGATAAACCAATTACACCGTAACCGTAACAGGGTAATTGGTTACAAAAATAATGAATGATAGGTATTTTAAGGGGGACATGGTTGTATGAGCAGCGAGTTATTTGATGCTTTAACCCTGATGGAAAAGGAAAAGGGCATTAGCAAAGATGTAATTATTGAAGCGATTGAGGCTGCACTTATATCTGCTTACAAAAGGAATTTCAATCAAGCACAAAATGTACGAGTAGATATGAACCTGGACACAGGTACAATGCGCGTATTTGCAAGAAAAGACGTGGTGGATGAAGTATTTGATTCCCGTCTGGAGATCTCAGTTCAAGAAGCACGTCAAATTGATCCAAACTACCAAGAAAATGATGTAGTGGAAATTGAAGTGACACCTAAAGACTTTGGTCGTATCGCAGCGCAAACTGCAAAGCAAGTAGTAACTCAGCGAGTCAGAGAAGCAGAACGTGGTGTCATCTACTCTGAATATATCGAACGCGAAGAAGACATCATGACAGGTATTGTTCAACGTCTTGATTCTAAATTCATTTATGTGAGTCTTGGTAAAATTGAGGCTTTGTTGCCGGTTAATGAGCAAATGCCTAATGAACATTACAAGCCTCATGATAGAATTAAAGTGTTCCTTACGAAAGTGGAAAAAACCACGAAAGGTCCACAGATTTTCGTTTCCCGTTCTCATCCAGGACTTTTAAAGCGTCTTTTTGAACTTGAAGTTCCAGAAATTTATGATGGCACCGTAGAAATCAAGTCCGTTGCTCGAGAAGCTGGGGACCGTTCAAAGATTTCCGTCCACTGTGATAATCCGGAAGTCGATCCGGTAGGAGCTTGTGTTGGACCAAAAGGACAAAGGGTGCAAGCAATCGTTAACGAGTTAAAAGGGGAGAAAATTGACATCGTCAAATGGTCAAAAGATCCTGTAGAATTCGTTGCAAATGCATTGAGTCCTTCTAAAGTACTGGAAGTTCAAGTTAATGAAGAAGAAAAGGCAACCACTGTGATTGTACCTGATTACCAACTATCTCTAGCAATTGGTAAACGTGGTCAAAACGCGAGACTTGCTGCTAAATTAACAGGATGGAAAATTGATATTAAGAGTGAGTCAGAAGCAGAAGAGTTAGGAATTTATCCAAGCCTTTCCTTATCTAAAAATGATACAGAAGAGATGGATGATGATTTCTACGACGATGACAATTTTGAAGATTGATTTTTAAAAGAAGGTGAACCAGGTGAACAATCGCAAAAAGGTCCCCATGCGTAAATGTGTGGCAAGTCAAGAACTTAAGCCTAAAAAGGAATTGATACGTATCGTCCGTTCTAAAGAAGGCGAAGTTTCGATTGACCCAACAGGGAAAAAGTCAGGCCGAGGGGCATATCTTGCAAGAAACAAAGAAAGCATCCTCCTTGCAAAAAAGAAAAACATCCTAGCCCGTCACCTAGAAGTAGCGATTGATGATTCATTGTATGATGAATTGCTTCAGCTGGTAGAAACGGAGAACAACTCAACGCATGAATAATCAATGGCTATCCATCGTCGGCCTTGCTACAAGAGCAAGAAAGACCATAACAGGGGAAGAACTTGTCATTAAAGAAGTGAGGGCAGGCAAGGCGAAGTTGGTGTTATTAGCCAATGATGCTTCAGCCAACACCGCGAAAAAATTACAAGACAAATGTACGTACTATAATGTACCGATCAGAACGGTAGACGACCGGTACGAGTTAGGTCGAGCGATAGGAAAAGATGCGAGAGTTTCGGTCGCCATTCTTGATGAAGGCTTTGCCAAAAAACTACTCACCATGCTCGATTAATCTTTGGGGGTGACTGTATGACGAAATTACGCGTGTACGAATACGCAAAACAAAAGAACGTTTCAAGTAAAGATGTCATTACAAAACTAAAAGAAATGAATATTGAGGTATCAAACCATATGGCAACATTAGACGACGACACGATCCAAAAACTGAACGGCACAAATAAAGCGGAAGCACCAAAGAAAGCAGCTCCACAAAACAGTGCTCCTGCACCTAAGAAACCAAATAATAATCAAACACAAGGCGGCAGCCAAGGTGGAAAAGGGAAAAACACCTCTTCTCCTAAAAAGCCTTTTAATAACAACAACAACAATAACCATTCCTCTAAAGGGAAAAAGAAACAAAACAATAAACCAAATCAAAATCGCGGGCAACAACAAGCTCCTCCAGCACCTGTGAAGAAAAAAGAAACACCTTCCAAAATTACATTCACTGGTTCCCTAACAGTTGGAGAATTGGCAAACAAGCTGAACAAAGAGCCTTCTGAAATTATCAAAAAGCTTTTGATGCTTGGTGTAATGGCAACCATCAACCAGGATTTAGATAAAGACTCCATCGAGTTGATCGCTGGCGAGTACAATGTGGAAGTGGAAGAAGAAATCATCTTTGAAGTTACTGACTTTGAGGGTTATGACTCTGAAGATACGGAAGAAGTAATGGAAGAGCGTCCACCAGTTGTTACAATCATGGGGCACGTTGACCACGGTAAAACAACACTTCTTGACTCTATCCGTAATACCAAGGTTACCGCAGGTGAAGCTGGTGGTATCACTCAGCACATCGGTGCTTACCAAGTAGAAGTGGATCAAGGCAAGAAAATCACTTTCCTTGATACTCCAGGACATGCTGCCTTTACAACGATGCGTTCCCGCGGAGCACAAGTTACAGACATTACCATCCTAGTTGTCGCAGCAGATGACGGTGTTATGCCTCAAACAGTGGAAGCAATCAACCATGCCAAAGCTGCAGAGGTTCCTATCATTGTTGCGGTAAACAAAATGGATAAAGAAGGTGCCAATCCTGACCGTGTTATGCAAGAATTAACAGAACACGGATTAGTGTCAGAAGCTTGGGGTGGAGATACTATCTTTGTACCAATTTCTGCAATCAATGGGGAAGGCATCGATACTCTTCTAGAAATGATCCTACTTGTATCTGAAGTGGAAGAATATAAAGCGAACTCTAAACGTGCTGCGTCTGGTACAGTTATTGAGGCACAGCTTGATAAAGGCAGAGGTTCTGTAGCAACCCTTCTTGTACAAAAAGGGACACTGCGTGTTGGAGACCCAATCGTAGTTGGTAACACATTCGGTCGTGTTCGAGCAATGGTCAACGATCTTGGACGACGCGTTAAAGAAGCTGGCCCGTCGACACCAGTAGAAATCACTGGTCTTAATGAAGTGCCACAAGCTGGCGACAACTTTATGGTATTCTCTGATGAGAAAACGGCCCGTAATGTTGGGGAAGCACGTGCTCAAAAGCAACTTCAAGAACAACGCAGTGAAAAAACACGTGTGACACTTGATGACTTGTTCGAACAAATCAAGCAGGGTGAAATGAAAGAAATCAACCTTATTGTGAAAGCAGACGTTCAAGGTTCTGTAGAAGCAATGGCTGCTTCCCTGCAGAAAATTGATGTAGAAGGCGCGAAAGTAAAAATCATTCATACTGGCGTTGGAGCTATCACAGAATCTGATATTATCCTTGCTTCTGCATCCAATGCGATTGTCATTGGTTTCAACGTTCGTCCTGACGCAGGTGCGAAACGTACTGCAGATGTTGAAAATGTCGATATTCGTCTTCACCGTATCATCTATAAAGCGATTGAAGAGATTGAAGCTGCAATGAAAGGTATGCTTGACCCTGAATTTGAAGAAAAAGTAATCGGTCAAGTAGAAGTTCGCCAGACATTCAAAGTATCCAAAGTCGGTACAATCGCAGGTGCCTATGTAACAGAAGGTAAAATCACTCGTGATTCCAGCATTCGTCTGATCCGTGATGGAATTGTTATTTTTGAAGGAGAACTTGATACTCTCAAGCGCTTCAAAGATGATGTGAAAGAAGTTGCGACAAACTACGAATGTGGTGTAACAATCAAGAACTTTAACGATATTAAAGAAGGCGACATCATCGAAGCGTACGTAATGCAAGAAATCGAAAGAAAATGATCGGATATATAGAGTGTGACTGTATGATCTATGATGCTCAATCCCTAAAGGAAAAAAGGGCCGTTCTAAAGCGTGTTATGACACGTTTGAAGCAAAGGTTCAATATCTCCATTTCAGAGATTGATCATCAAGACGTATGGCAACGGACGAAGATTGGAATCGTATCCGTATCTTCATCTAAATCCATCACCGAAAAAGAATTGCAAAAAGTGCTCGACTACTTGGATTCATTTCCTGAGATAGAGCGGGCAGAAACTTCGCTTGATTGGCTTTAAAGGGGTGAAAGGTATGACACTCAGATCAAACCGAGTTGGAGAGCAAATGAAAAAAGAGCTTTCCGATATCATTGGTCGTAAAATTAAAGATCCTCGTGTAGGTTTTGTTACTGTAACAGATGTACAGGTTACAGGAGATCTTCAACAAGCCAAGGTTTTCATCTCTGTGCTTGGAGACGATGAGAAAAGACAAGACACTTTGATCGGCTTGGCAAAAGCTAAAGGCTTCATCCGCAGTGAGATTGGACGCAGAATTCGCCTGAGAAAAACTCCAGAGCTTTTCTTCGAATTTGACGAATCCATCGCATACGGTAATCACATCAATAGCCTGATACACGAATTGAATAGAAAAGACTCTGACTCTGATGAGGAAGAGTAAAAGAAAAGGATAGGCAATAGTTGTCTATCCTTTTTGTTGAACCTAAAATGAATGGGACACATGCATAATATATGTTTCCTCTGTAGATTGGAGTGCAGGGTGTGAGACTCCAGCGGGGGAATAACGGTAGATTGAGACCCCTGAAGCGTTGTGAGGAGGCTCAAGCAGCGTCCCGCGGAAAGCGAACACCTGGAACGGAAACCTACAGAGAGTTAGACAGAACATAATTTTTAAGAAAGGGGTGGCCTAAATGGATGGTATTCTAATTTTAAACAAACCAAAAGGCTTCACTTCACATGACTGCGTATTTAAAGTAAGAAAAATACTAAAAACCAAAAAGGTCGGACACACCGGGACACTAGATCCAGAAGTGACAGGAGTCCTTCCCATCTGCATCGGCAGAGCAACCAAAGTAGTGGAATTCCTGACAGCTGAACAAAAAACGTATGTTGCCGAAGTCACAATTGGCACCGCAACTACCACAGAAGATCAAACTGGGGAAGTAGTAGAAGAAAAGCGAGTGGACAACCCTATATCCAAGGAACAAATTCTATCCGTACTACAACAGCTAAAAGGAGAGATTGAGCAAACACCTCCAATGTACTCCGCTGTTAAAATCAAAGGAAAAAAGCTTTATGAATATGCAAGAGAAGGAAAAGTTATCGACAGACCTTCAAGAAAAGTGACCATCCATGATATTTTCCTAACAAGCGATATTACCTATGAAGAAGAAAAGAGGCAGGTTCGTTTTTCTTTTCAAGTAAATTGCAGTAAAGGTACATATGTAAGGACCTTGGCGGTACAAATAGGAGAACTGCTCGGTTATCCTGCTCACATGTCTTATTTGACTAGAGTATCTTCTGGAGACTTTACCATCGATCAAGCAATCACATTAGAACAACTAAGTGAACTTGCAGAAAACGGGCTGGTGGATGACTATTTATTGCCGATGGAAAAAGCACTAAGTTCATTGCCTAAGTTGGAGATTAGTGATAAAGTAGCAGAGAAAGTGTATAATGGTGCGGTTTTGCCGTATCCGGAGAATATTAGTGAGTCAAAGGAATACTTCAGTGTTTTTCATGATAATAAATGTTTGGCCATCTATATGAAGCATCCCTCAAAGCCAGGGCTGATGAAACCCAAGAAAGTATTCCATGGCTGATTGGGATGTAAGATCTTGCATGATTAATTAAGATTTAGGTGATAAATGATGAAAGTTGTGTATTTGGAGCACCCGCATACCCTTACAAAAGAAGAGTGTATCCCCGCTGCAGTAGCTCTGGGTTTTTTTGATGGCATTCATTTGGGGCATCAAAAAGTAATCAATAGTGCACTGAATAAAGCAAAAGAGCTCGGTATTGCAAGTGCAGTGATGACATTAGATCCTCATCCTTCCGTCGTTTTGAGAAGAACCGTCCAGCATGTTCGGTACATAACTCCTTTAAGCGAAAAGATAAGGTTACTTGAATCTTTAGGAGTGGACATTCTTTATGTGGTGAAATTTGACATGTCTTTTGCATCTCTAGTACCGCAGGATTTCGTGGATCAATATATCATTGGGTTGAATATCAAACACGTCGTAGCTGGATTTGACTATTCTTATGGCAGTCTCGGTAAAGGGACGATGGAAACATTGCCGTTTCATTCCAGAAATCAATTTGATCAGACTGTTGTGGAGAAATATACAACGAATGATTTGAAAGTAAGTTCAACCTTTATCAGAGAGCAGCTGAAGGAAGGAAAAGTTATCGACCTTCCCGATACGTTGGGCCGTTATTATCAAGTGCGCGGGAAAGTTGGGCATGGTGAAAAGAGGGGCAGGACAATCGGGTTCCCTACTGCCAATGTCGTGCTTTGTGATGACTATGTAATTCCTAAGACCGGTGTCTACACGGTGAGAATGCGCGTGAATGACAGGTGGGTGAACGGAGTATGCAATGTCGGTTATAAACCGACTTTTCATGAGCAGGAAGAGGAAAATCTCCCGTCCATAGAAGTACACCTTTTCGATTTTGATCAGCAAATCTATGGAGCAGAGGTAACCATAGAATGGCATAGTTGTATTAGGGAAGAAAAGAAGTTTTCGGGAGTAGAGGCGCTTGTTGCTCAGATAACGAAAGACAAGAGAATCGCTGAAGAGTATTTTCAAAAAAACCTGCACGATACTTGCTTTTTGACTTAAAAAGAGGTATGCTATTAAACGTACTAAAACCATTGCTTGGCAAGTCGAATCACCAACGCTTGCTCGGTAATAGGGGTTTTTACTATTAAGGAGGTGAATAGGATGGCTATTACACAAGAGCGTAAACAAGAACTTATCAACGAGTTCAGAACTCACGAATCTGACACTGGATCTCCAGAAGTTCAGATCGCTGTCCTAACAGAACAGATCAACAACCTGAACGAGCATTTACGTACTCACAAGAAAGATCACCACTCACGTCGTGGTCTATTGAAAATGGTTGGTAAGCGTCGTAACTTACTTACTTACCTACGTAACAAAGATGTAACTCGTTACCGTGAACTAATCAACAAATTAGGTTTACGTCGATAAGTTTGTCAGAAAAAGCGGGAGAATTCCCGCTTTTTTATTAGTATTTTAGAAGTTATTTTCAAAAATTGCTTATAGACCTTAAAAAAAGCAATTTTTTTCCTATACATGCTGGAATTCTATTGATATGTAGTAGTTATTTCGTTCATACTATACATAATACTAAAACTTATTTTAACATAGACTATTCGACTGAAAGCTTTGATCCGTCCGATGCATGGATTCAAGTATGAGAAGAAGGTCAATACATATGAAAGCTAGAGAGGGGTTAAACGAACTCATGGGACAAGATAAACAAGTCTTTTCTATCGACTGGGCTGGAAGAAACCTGACGGTAGAAGTAGGACAATTAGCAAAGCAAGCAAACGGAGCTGTGATGGTCCGATACGGAGATACGGCTGTGCTTAGTACTGCAACCGCTTCAAAGGAACCGAAAAAATTAGATTTCTTTCCATTAACCGTTAATTATGAAGAAAGATTATATGCAGTAGGTAAAATTCCGGGTGGATTCATTAAAAGAGAGGGACGTCCAAGTGAGAAGGCTGTATTGGCAAGCCGCTTAATCGACCGCCCAATCCGCCCGTTGTTTGCTGATGGATTCCGTAACGAAGTACAAGTTATCAGCATCGTGATGAGTGTGGATCAGAACTGCTCTTCCGAAATGGCGGCAATGTTCGGTTCTTCATTAGCACTTTCTGTTTCCGATATTCCTTTCCAAGGTCCAATAGCAGGCGTAACTGTAGGAAGAATCAACGACGAGTTCGTAATCAATCCGAATGTCGAGCAACTTGAAAAGAGCGATATCAACCTGGTTGTAGCAGGAACCAAAGATGCGATTAACATGGTGGAAGCTGGAGCTGATGAAGTACCAGAAGAAATTATGCTTGAAGCGATCATGTTTGGTCATGAAGAAATTAAACGCTTAATCGCTTTCCAAGAAGAGATTGTACAAGCTGTAGGTAAAGAAAAGACAGAAGTCACTCTTTATGAAGTGGATAAAAACCTTGAGCATGAGATTCGTGCTCTTGCAGAAGAGAAAATGACACAAGCTGTCCAAGTCTTCGAAAAGCATGCTCGTGAAGCTGCAATCAAAGAAGTGAAGACAGAGGTTCTTGCACGCTATGAAGAGCAAGAAGTAGAAGCTGATGTAATGAAGCAAGTTAATGAAATCCTTGGCATGCTTGTAAAAGAAGAAGTAAGACGCCTTATAACAGAAGATAAAGTACGCCCAGATGGACGTAAGAGCGACGAGATCCGTCCGCTTGCTTCTGAAGTCGGCCTATTGCCTCGTACTCACGGTTCCGGCTTGTTCACGCGTGGGCAAACTCAGGCATTGAGTATCTGTACACTTGGTGCACTTGGAGACGTTCAGATTCTTGATGGCTTAGGCATTGAAGAAGAGAAACGCTTTATGCATCATTATAACTTCCCATTATTCAGTGTAGGGGAAACAGGACCAATGAGAGGTCCAGGAAGACGTGAAATCGGTCACGGAGCTCTTGGGGAGCGCGCGCTTGATCCAGTCATTCCATCTGAAAAGGACTTTCCTTATACTGTTCGTCTAGTGTCGGAAGTACTTGAATCAAACGGTTCCACTTCTCAAGCAAGTATCTGTGCAAGTACACTTGCCATGATGGATGCCGGTGTACCTATTAAAGCTCCTGTAGCAGGTATTGCAATGGGATTAATTAAAAAAGGTGAGCACTATACTGTCCTTTCCGACATTCAGGGAATGGAAGATCATCTTGGAGATATGGACTTTAAAGTAGCCGGTACAGCTAAAGGTGTTACGGCACTGCAAATGGATATCAAAATTGAGGGGCTTTCCCGTGCCATTCTTGAAGAAGCACTTCAACAAGCGAAAATTGGGCGTATGCACATTCTAGAATCTATGCTTGCTACAATTGATGAGTCTCGTAAAGAGCTTTCTCCTTATGCACCGAAGATCTTGATGATGAGCATTAATCCTGATAAGATCCGTGATGTAATCGGACCTAGCGGGAAGCAAATCAATAAGATTATCGAAGAAACCGGAGTTAAGATTGACATCGAACAAGATGGAACGGTATTTATCTCTTCTATTAATATGGAGATGAACGACAAAGCGAAGAAAATCATCGAAGATATCGTACGTGAAGTCCAAGTGGGCGAAATTTACATGGGTAAAGTAAAACGTATTGAAAAGTTCGGTGCCTTTGTTGAGCTATTCAGTGGAAAAGATGGACTTGTCCACATTTCCGAACTTGCAGAAGAACGCGTTAAACAAGTGGAGGACGTAGTGAAGCTTGGAGAAGAAGTTCTTGTAAAAGTAATGGAGATTGACAAGCAGGGAAGAGTGAATCTTTCTAGAAAAGTCCTTCTGAAAGAGAAAAAAGAAAAAAACGAACAAATGTCCTAATATAGGAGCCTGGTTTGACCGCCGGGCTTTTTGTAGTACCTCCCCTATGTAAGTTAAATTACGGGGGATGGTTTCTAACAAGCTTTATTTGTTCTACCTTGTCCACTTCCTACATAAATTTTAAGTAGGAAGGAGTGGGTGGAATGAAAAGAAGTACGTTTCAACTGTTGGCATTTGTCATTATTGCATTTTTTACATATAACACGGTGAGTCAACCATTTCAGGGTGATATAGCTGCTATCCTTTCAAACGATATTACAGAAGTTGCCAAGAAAAAGGATGCACTCTATGTGGAAATTGAGCAGAAAGCGTCTACCTATGAAGTTGCCCCGCAAGACGCTAAGATAGATACAGTCTGGAAGGCTCAGCCAGGACTTAACGGATTAAAAGTGGACATTGAAGCTTCTTATAAAAATATGAAAAAGAGTGGGGAGTTTGACGAGAAAAAGCTTGTTATGAAGCAAATACCTCCTCAGATCCACCTCTCAGATTTACCACCTTCGCCTATTTATCGGGGACATCCTGAAAAGCCCATGGTGTCGTTTTTGATAAATGTAGCCTGGGGAAATGACCATATCCCGGGGATGCTTGAAACATTGAAAAAACACGGGGTGCAAGCCACCTTTTTTCTTGAAGGAAGATGGGTTAAAGAAAACCCTTCGATGGCTAAAATGATAATAGATGCAGGGCATGAAGTGGGAAATCATTCATATACTCACCCTAATATGAAAACTTTAGGCAGTACAGCCGTCAGGGAACAGCTGTTAAAAACAAATGAAGTAATTGAAGCGATCTCTGGAAGCAAAGTCACATGGTTTGCACCACCAAGTGGAAGTTACCGGGACGAGGTGGTAAATATCGCCCATGAAATGAAGTTAGGAACCATCATGTGGAGTGTTGACACCATTGATTGGCAAAAGCCAGAGCCAGCTGTCCTCATCAATCGCGTGATGGGCAAGGTCCATCCTGGGGCAATGGTTCTTATGCATCCTACACCTTCCACAGCAAACAGCTTAGAAACTCTTATTACATCCATTAAAGATAAAGGGCTTGAACTAGGAACGGTCTCTTCTCTGCTAAGTGAAGAAAGAATCGTTCATCACAACTAGATTTTGCAAACTTGAATAGGAGGATTATCGTTGCTTACTAAACATACTTGTTCAAACGGGGTAAGAATCGTATTAGAAAATATTCCACACGTCCGCTCGGTAGCGATAGGAGTGTGGATTGGTACAGGTTCAAGAAATGAAGATAATATCAACAACGGAGTATCTCATTTCCTTGAGCATATGTTCTTTAAAGGAACAGAAACAAAAAATGCACGTGATATCGCCGAAGCTTTTGATTCTATCGGTGGCCAGGTAAATGCATTCACTTCTAAGGAATACACATGTTATTATGCAAAAGTGATGGATGAACATTCCTCCTACGCACTTGGTGTATTAGCTGATATGTTTTTCCATTCCATCTTTGATGAAGAAGAATTGAAAAAAGAAAAAAATGTTGTGTACGAGGAAATCAAAATGTATGAAGATGCACCAGATGACATCGTTCATGACGTGTTGGCAAGAGCATCCTATGGAAACCATCCTCTAGGTTATCCGATATTGGGAACGGAAGAAACACTTTCCGCCTTTAACGGAGATACATTGCGTGAATATATGAAGGAAACATATACTCCTGACAATGTCGTCATTTCAGTAGCCGGGAATATTGATGAGTCATTTGTCAAAGAAATCGAAGACCTGTTTGGTACATATGAAACTGGTCACTCGAAGCGTGAGTATGTTCAGCCATCCTTTGAAACAGGAAGAATCGCAAAAAAGAAAACGACTGAACAGGCCCATCTCTGCATTGGGTATGACGGTCTTCCAATCGGTGATAAAGATATTTACAATTTGATTGTATTGAACAATGTGCTTGGAGGCAGCATGAGCAGCCGTCTGTTCCAGGATGTCAGAGAGGAACGCGGACTGGCGTATTCAGTCTATTCCTATCACTCCACTTTCCAAGACAATGGTATGCTTACCATTTATGGCGGAACTGGCAGCAACCAATTAGATCTTTTGTTTGAAACCATCCAACAGACCCTCAATACGCTTAAACGCGACGGGATCACTAAAAAAGAGTTGGTCAACAGTAAGGAGCAAATTAAGGGTAGTCTTATGTTAAGTCTGGAGAGTACGAACAGCCGTATGAGCAGAAATGGCAAGAACGAACTTCTACTCGGAAGACACCGCTCCCTTGATGATATATTAGAAAGAATTAATAGTATCACAGAGGAATCTGTAAATAGCTTGGCAACCAAGATTTTTACGGATGACTATTCGGTTGCTTTGATCAGTCCCAGCGGCGAAATGCCTAAATCGATTCAAGAAAAATAATAGGAGACCTGCCATTTTTCATTGGCAGGTTTTTTTTTGTGCGCCTTCTAATATAGATAGTATAGGGGAGGTGTTTTTTTATGAGGTTAAGTGAAATGAGCGGAAAGGAAATAGTCGATGTAAAGCGTGCAGAACGATTAGGCATACTTGGTCATACGGATCTTGAGATCAATGAGAATACTGGTGAGATCCGTTCGCTTATCATCCCATCGTTGAAATGGTTCGGATTAAAGAAGGAAGGCAGTGACATCAGGGTACCGTGGAATCATATTAAGAAGATTGGAACGGATATGATCATTATTGATATACCTGGAGAGGAAGAGTAATCGACTTGGCGCAAGCCAGGTCTTTTTTGTTTATAAAATTGCTGATCTCCAATTCACCATACTTGCAAACTCTTCCTTTCTCTTAGGATTCAAGCACAGATTTTCTATAGGTTACATAAGATGTGTAAGTAAGAAAAACTTGAGCCAGATTTACAAACTTTCACGAAGTAGAAGAAGGTGAACGATATATGCTGACCGGTTTGCACATAGCTGTCATTGGCGGTGATGCAAGGCAGCTGGAAGTGATACGTAAGCTTATTGAGCTAGACGCAAAGCTTTCGCTTGTAGGATTTGACCAGTTAGATCACGGCTTTACAGGTGCTTCAAAAGAACAGATGAATGAAGTTGATTTCACGACTGTTAATGCGATAATCCTTCCTGTTCCCGGCACAAATTTAGAGGGCCAGGTTGATACAATATTTTCTAATGAAAAAATTGTGTTAACGGAGGAGATAGTCAAGAACACACCTGAGCACTGTACCATTTATTCAGGTATTACGAATCCCTATTTGAATCAATTGGTGGCAAGTACAAACAGGAAGTTGGTCCAATTGTTCGAACGTGATGATGTTGCCATCTATAACGCCATTCCCACAGTAGAAGGTACCATTATGATGGTGATTCAACATACAGATATTACAATCCATAACTCCAAAGTAGCAGTCCTTGGTTTAGGGAGAGTCGGCATGAGCGTAGCACGTACGTTTGCTGCACTCGGTGCCAATGTACGTGTTGGTGCTAGAAAGTCCGAACATATTGCTCGTATCTTTGAGATGGGCGTTACGCCATTTCATCTCAACGAATTGGCTGCGAATGTAGCAGATGTTGATGTCTGTATTAATACGATTCCACACTTAATCGTCACATCGGATGTAATCTCCAAAATGCCTGCTCATACCCTTATTATCGACCTGGCATCTAAACCAGGAGGAACTGATTTCCGGTATGCTGAAAAAAGAGGGATTAAAGCATTATTAGCTCCAGGTCTTCCAGGAATTGTTGCTCCGAAAACGGCGGGGCAGATCGTGGCGAATGTCTTGTCACAATTACTTAAAGAAGATATGGAAGGGAGAAAGGGGAATTAACCATGCAATTAAAAGGTAAACGGCTAGGTTTTGGTTTAACGGGATCACATTGTACGTATGATGCGGTCGTTCCTGAGATTCAGAAGCTGCTTGATGCGGGTGCAGAAGTGAGGCCTGTAGTTACTTCGACGGTTCAACATACAAATACGAGATTCGGTCAAGGGGAAGATTGGATTAAACTGATTGAAGATATGACAGGGTTTAAAGTGATAGATTCCATTGTAAAAGCAGAGCCGCTTGGCCCGAAAATTCCATTGGATTGTATGATCATTGCCCCTTTAACCGGGAACTCAATGAGTAAATTAGCCAATGCCCTTACAGACTCACCTGTGTTAATGGCGGCAAAGGCTACACTCCGCAATCATAACCCAGTAGTCTTAGGCATATCTACCAATGATGCCCTTGGATTAAACGGGCTAAATTTAATGAGATTAATGGCAACTAAAAATATATACTTTATTCCTTATGGGCAAGATGCACCGGATAAAAAACCAAATTCGATGGTGGCGAGAATGAGCATGCTCATGCCGACAGTAGAGCTTGCATTACAACATAAGCAAATACAACCAGTTATCGTAGAGAGATACAAAGACGATTTATAATAAAAATTTGCTCAGAAGAGAAGAAAAGTAAGAATTTCTTCTCTTCTTTATTTCAGTAATATGATAAAATAAAAAACTATATATGAATATTTATTCTGAAAGCTCAGTTAAAATCCAAAGTGACAACAGAGCTATCATTAAAATGGAGAGGTGCTTAATAGATGAGTGGTTTACATGTAGCAGTAGTAGGCGCAACAGGAGCAGTAGGACAGCAGATGCTTCATACTTTAGAAGAAAGAAATTTCCCTATCAAGAAACTTACGCTATTATCTTCGGAGCGCTCTGCAGGTAAGAAAGTACTGTTTAAAGGGGAAGAAGTTACAATTGAAGTGGCAACACCTGATAAATTTGAAGGTGTCGATATAGCATTATTCAGTGCGGGTGGTAGTGTTTCCAAGGAACTTGCGCCTGAAGCGGCAAAACGAGGTGCAATTGTAGTGGATAACACCAGTTACTTCCGTATGGATCCTAATGTGCCATTAGTAGTACCTGAAGTTAATGAGCAAGACATCAAATCCCATAACGGCATCATTGCCAATCCGAATTGCTCTACCATACAAATGGTCGTTGCTTTAGAGCCAATCCGAAAGTCATATGGCCTTACTAAGGTCATTGTCAGCACGTATCAAGCAGTTTCAGGAGCAGGAGCGGCGGCAATTGATGAACTGGAATCCCAATCACAGGCAATCTTGAACAAAGAAGCCTTCACACCAAGCATTCTTCCTGTTAAAGGGGATAAAAAGCACTATCAAATTGCATTTAATGCCATTCCGCAGATTGATAAATTCGAAGAGAATGGCTTTACTTTTGAAGAATTAAAAATGATTAATGAAACGAAAAAAATCATGCACGACCAACAACTGCAGGTTGCTGCGACATGTGTACGCCTTCCGGTTGTAACAGGACATTCCGAGTCTGTATATATTGAAGTAGAAGACGAAAATGTGACTGTTCAGGATATGAAAGCGTTGCTTGAAAGTGCGCCTGGTGTCGTACTGCAAGACAATCCGGAAGAACAACTTTATCCAATGCCTGCTAATTGTGTAGGATCCAACGATGTATTTGTCGGCAGGATCAGGAAGGACTTAGATAACAAAAAAGGCTTCCATCTATGGATCGTATCTGACAACCTGTTAAAAGGTGCAGCTTGGAACTCCGTCCAGATTGCAGAAAGCTTGGTGAAACTCGGCGTCATCAACCGATAAAAGTTGGAGTAAAGGTCTTTCTAAGACCTTTTCTTTTCGGAAGAAAGCCAGGTTTCAGACAAACGCCATTCTTGAACAGTATGTGCCTTTTTGGAAAGGTACTATTTTCATCACATCTTTCGTATGTATTAAGGATGTTTCTAAACCGCGATGAGGTGTAATTATATGAAAATAATAGTTCAAAAGTTTGGTGGAACGTCAGTAAGAGATGAAAACAGCAGAAATGCTGCAGTGAATCATATAAAAAAGGCTGTAAAAGAAGGATACAAGGTAGTGGTCGTCGTATCCGCCATGGGAAGAAAAGGGGAGCCGTATGCAACGGATACCCTTCTGAACCTGGTTGAGCCTGTGAAGAACAACGTTTCAAAACGTGAAATAGATATGCTATTATCCTGTGGTGAAATTATCTCTTCCATTGTTTTCAGTAACCTGTTGCAAAAGGAAGGAATATCTGCCACGGCCCTAAATGGTCCGCAGGCTGGATTTAGAACCAATAATGACCACACAAATGCGCGCATCATTGAAATGAAATGCGAAAGACTTTTAGAAATGCTAGAATTGCACCAAGTGGTCGTGGTTGCAGGGTTTCAAGGGGAAGCCAAAAATGGGGACATTTCTACTATTGGACGTGGAGGAAGTGACACTTCAGCTTCCGCTCTTGGTGCAGCCCTTCATGCAGAATGGATTGATATTTTCACAGATGTGGAAGGAGTCATGACAGCAGACCCCCGCATTGTAAAGGATGCTTCTCCATTGCCAGTTGTCACCTATAATGAAATTTGTAACATGGCATATCAAGGAGCTAAAGTCATCCATCCACGTGCTGTGGAAATTGCGATGCAAGCAAAAATCCCCATCCGTATCAGGTCGACTTACTCAAACTCCACTGGGACATTAGTGACCTCTCTTGATAGAATGGGGAAGGGTGCTGATGTAAAAGATCGCCTAATCACGGGAATAGCACATGTACCCAACGTCACACAGATAAAGGTTTTTGCAAAAGAAGGAAATTATGGTATTCAAACAGAAGTCTTTCGGGCAATGGCCAATGAACAGATTAGCGTAGACTTTTTCAACATTTCACCTACTAGTGTGATTTATACGGTCACAGACGAGATGAGCGAAAAAGCAATAAATGTCCTGCAGAAATTAGGATATGAACCAAAAGTCAACCGCCACTGTGCAAAAGTAGCAACAGTTGGAGCAGGGATGACAGGTGTACCCGGAGTAACTTCCAAAATAGTGACTGCATTGTCTGAACTAGGGATACAAATTCTTCAATCCGCAGACAGTCACACTACAATCTGGGTGCTTGTAAAACAAGAAGATATGATTAAAGCGGTGAATGCTTTACACAAGGCTTTCAATCTTGCAAGAAAACAAATAACGATCTTACATCCAACCGCAGAAGAAGGAGAGAAAAAAGTCCATGATTAACTTTGGTAAAGTATCTACAGCTATGGTGACCCCTTTTGATAATAAAGGAAACATAGACTTTGAGAAAACAACACAATTGATCAATTATCTCATTAAAAACGGGACGGATTCCGTCGTCGTTGCAGGAACAACAGGAGAATCCCCTACACTATCGACAGAAGAAAAGCTTGCTCTATTTTCTCATGTAGTGAAGGTTGTCGATGGTAGAATTCCTGTAATCGCTGGGACCGGGAGCAATAATACCCGCGCATCCATCGACCTGACGAAAAAAGCGGAGGCAGTAGGTGTGGATGCCATCATGTTAGTGGCTCCTTACTATAGTAAGCCTAGTCAAGAAGGGCTTTATCAGCACTTTAGCACAATCGCATCTGAAACTTCCTTGCCTGTAATGTTATATAACATACCAGGTAGATCTGTTGTTAATATGTCGGTGGAAACGATTGTTCGCCTGTCTGCTATTGATAATGTCGTTGCAGTTAAAGAAGCAAGCGGGAATCTAGATGCCATGACAGAAATTATTGCAAACACACCGGATGAATTTGTCCTATACAGTGGGGATGACGGTCTTACTCTACCGGTCTTATCCATCGGTGGGAATGGTGTGGTATCTGTCGCTTCACATGTGTTGGGAAATCAAATGCAAGAAATGATTCGTTCTTTTGAGTCAGGGGAGCTTGCAAGTGCTGCCAAACAACACCAATCATTGTTGCCTGTTATGAAGGGATTATTCAGCGCTCCTAGCCCTTCTCCTGTTAAGACCGCCCTTCAACTAAAAGGAATGGATGTAGGCGGTGTCAGACTTCCTTTAGTCCGTTTGACAGAAGAAGAAAGAAATACGTTAACCAACCTACTTAAGACAGTATAATAGGTGTAAAAGACCAAGGCTGAAAATTTTGAGCTTTGGTCTTTTTTTCGCTCAAATAATACCATTAAATTCCAGTTGTTATAATATTTCTTGTATTCCAATTCTTTCATACGTTATAATAATTTCAAATGACATGGAGCGGATATTGATTTGGCACTAGGTAGCTGAAAATTTAATAGATCTCTTGATGCAAAGCGTGCATTGTCGTCATAATTCGTTTTACATATATTAGGAGGTAAAGAAGTGAATACACCACAGATAGAGAAACTTAAAGTTTTTGCCCTCGGGGGGATCGGGGAAATCGGTAAAAATATGTACGTTTTAGAAATGGAAGATTCCATTTATATCATGGATACAGGTGTCATGATTCCTGAAGACGGGATGTTCGGAATCGATATGGTTATCCCGGACACTACCTATTTAGAAGAGAACAAGGACAAGATTCAGGGGATATTCCTTACGCACGGACATGAAGAACATATGGGAGGACTTGCATATATCCTTAGGAAGTTTAAAGCTCCTGTATATGGGACCAAGTTCACGTTGGCACTTGCAAAAGAACTTGTAAACGGACTAGGAACTAAGGGTCAAGTGGAGTTTAATGAGGTAAATGACAGTACTGTCTTAGAACTGCCGCACACAACAGTAACCTTCTTTCGAACAAACCACAGCATTCCGGATTCCGTCGGGATTTGTTTTCATACTTCACAAGGTGCCATTGTTCATACTGGTGATTTCAAATTTGATCAATCCCAGTTATCTCAAAATGCAGACTTGGGCAAAATTGCGGAAATAGGGAACAAAGGTGTTTTATGTGTCCTTTCAGATAGCACCAATGCAGAAAAACCAGGCTATACCATTTCAGAATCAGTGGTAAGGCAAGAGATTGCAGATGTAACTTACAATGCAAAGGGCCGTGTATTTGCAGCGTGCTTATCTACAAACGTCGGACGAATCCAACAAATCGTCCAGGCTGCCGTAGACAGCAACAGAAAGCTTGTGGTCGTTTCTCACCCGACAGATCGCAATTTCACGATTGCAACAGAACTAGAGTACTTACACATACCGGATGACTTGCTTGTCCCTGTCAATGAACTTGGAAACCTAAAAGATAATAATGTAGTCGTCCTTACCATTGGAACTCATTCTCAACTTATGTCATCCTTATTGAAAATGGCCAAAGGTACGCATAAACATGCTCAAATCAAACAACAGGACATTGTGATGATTGCAGCGTCCCCGTCACCTGGAACGGAAATTACCGTAGCTAAAGTGATAGACAAGTTATATCGTGCCGGTGCTGTCGTCATATACGGCCAGAAAAAAATTCATTCTTCAGGACATGGTTGTCAGGAAGAACTTAAATTAATGTTGAACCTGCTTAAGCCTAAATTTGTTATTCCGATTCAAGGGGAATTCAAAATGCAAAGAGCGCTGTCCAAAGTGGCAGAGAGTGTTGGTATCGTTAAGGAAAACATCTTCTTGTTGAATAAGGGAGAAGTAGTTGAGTTCAACAGGGGTGCTGGCAAATATGCAGGCAAAGTATATGCAGGAAATGTGTTAATCGATGGTCTTGGAGTCGGTGATATCGGAAATATCGTTTTAAGAGATCGCAGGTTATTGTCTCAGGATGGAATCATGGTGGTGGTAGTTTCTATCAGCAAGAGCCAGAAGAAGATAATTGCGGGTCCTGAAATTCTTTCAAGAGGTTTTGTTTATGTACGCGAGTCAGAAGAACTTCTAGACAGAGCAAATGATATTGTGACAGAAATTCTCGACAATGCTGTAAAGGAGCAAATTCTTGAGTGGTCAAGCCTTAAGCTTAAAATCAGAGAATCCCTCAATCAGCACTTATACGAAAAGACCAGACGACGTCCGATGATACTTCCTATCATCATGGAAGTATAATATCATATCGTTTATAACCCGCAATGTGGCAGTTATCTGTCATGTTGCGGGTTTTGTTTTTCTAGTGATGGCGAATGAAAAAATGCATCACGTCAATACTATAATGGAATGAATTTATTTTTAAGGGACGGAAGGAGATTATCACATGTCTGATTTTACATACCAGTCATCAGAACAACCACAACAGGAGCCAAACAAGCAAGATGCGGGTAAGGATTCGTTGGTGAATAAAATTCAACAGCTTGGTCAAACGAATGTCGCCCAAATGCCATCCGACTCCAAGATACATTGTCTGACCATAGTGGGTCAAATTGAGGGACACGTCCAATTACCTCCCCAAAATAAAACAACCAAATACGAACATGTCATTCCTCAAATTGTTGCGATTGAGCAGAACCCAAATATCGAAGGGTTGCTCATCATCTTAAATACTGTTGGTGGAGATGTGGAGGCTGGCTTGGCCATTTCCGAAATGCTGGCGTCCTTGTCAAAACCGACCGTTTCTCTTGTACTTGGAGGCGGACATTCTATAGGTGTTCCCATTGCGGTCTCTTGTGACTATTCTTTTATCGCAGAAACTGCCACAATGACCATTCATCCTGTTCGATTGACAGGATTGGTGATCGGTGTTCCCCAAACTTTTGAATATTTGGATAAAATGCAAGACAGGGTTATTAACTTTGTAACAAAAAACTCAGGTATTCCTGAGGAAAAATTTAAGGAATTGATGCTCTCAAAGGGAAATCTTACTCGTGATATCGGTACCAATGTTGTTGGAGCAGATGCGGTAGAGTATGGATTGATAGATCAAGTAGGGGGAGTAGGAGAAGCAATCAGAAAGCTGAACGAGATGGTGGAAGCAAAAAATCAAGATAAAACACAAGAAGGGAAGATGCTGCAATGATTCTCTATACGACTATGCCGCAGGAGTTGATTTTTCCAGTGGAAAGTGGAGAATACGAAAAGCAACGGGTTATAGATTATAACGGCGTTTCCTTGGTTGTTCAGCAAACAGAGATGAACGCCTATCAGATTGTCCGAAACTTGAGCACAGATCCGGCTCACTATCTTAGTAGCGAGTATTCACCTGGACAAACGATTAATTTTCTTTAACACCGTTTCAACAGTCAGGGCTTATGTTATAATACAAGCATCAGAGGAAAAAGCAGCCAGTATTTGTTGGCTGCTTTCGTCTTCTCATTATGGTCAGATAGGTGAGAATAATGTCAAAACGAAAAAAAAGACAAAGAAAAACCAAAAACCGAGATGAGTGGAAACGGACAGTCACCTTTGAAGTAATGGGGCTGTTATTGTTGGCCATTACCTGTATAGCGATTGCCAAACTTGGTATGGTAGGACAAACCTTTGTTCTATTATTTCGTTTTTTTAGTGGAGAATGGTATATGCTCATGCTTCTTGGGCTATTGATATTGTCAGGGTATATCATCTGGAAAAGAGAGTTGCCAACCTTCTTTTCAAGGCAGCTGGTTGGCGTTTATGTTATTATGATGTCTGTTTTATTGCTTAGCCATGTCACCCTGTTTAGGATGTTGTCACGCGGCGGGTCATTTGCAGATCCTTCTGTTATCGGCAATACGTGGGAGCTATTCTGGCTGGAAGTGAACGGTGAAACAAGTACGACAGACCTTGGCGGCGGGATGATGGGAGCGATATTATTTGCGCTGTTTCATCTTCTATTTGATGCAAGAGGTGCACAGTGGATTGCGATGATATTTATCGTGATTGGTATCATTTTAGTCACCGGAAAATCCCTTAATGACACAGTGATCAAAGTTGCAGCAGGCATTTTCACCTTTGCAAAAAATCAATGGCTGGCATTTATGGATGATATGAAAGGTTGGAAAGAGGACAGCAACAAACGTAAAAAAGAGAAACAAGCTGAAGAGGTAAAGCAAAAAGTCGAGAAAAAAGACAAACCGGAAGAGGTCCTTGTTGTCGAGGATCCGTCAGTCGAAGAAATCATTTCTCCGCCTATCATTTCTTCCTTCAATGACAGAGAGTCAGAACTAAGCAAGGGCGAAGCAGCGCCGCAAGCTTCAACAAGTAATGATAAAGAATCAGGACAAGAAGAAGCGGGAGAACTCATAGCAGGTCCTATGGCCTTCACAGAAGTGGAGAATAAGGAGTATGTACTACCTTCACTTGATCTATTGAACAAGCCAATAGTGAATCATCAGACAACCGAGCACGAGAACATTTACCAGAACGCCAGAAAATTAGAAAAGACGTTTGCTAGCTTTGGTGTTAAAGCTAAAGTAACCAAGGTTCATCTCGGTCCGGCTGTTACAAAATATGAAGTATACCCGGATGTTGGCGTAAAAGTCAGCAAGATTGTAAATCTAAGTGATGACTTAGCACTTGCTCTTGCTGCCAAAGATATTCGAATTGAAGCCCCGATACCGGGTAAGTCGGCTATTGGAATTGAAGTGCCTAATAATGAAGTAGCAATGGTATCCCTAAGAGAAGTGTTAGACACCAAGCAGGCCGAAAAGCCGGATGCGAAGTTATTGATAGGCTTAGGTCGTGATATCTCTGGAGATTCCGTCGTAGCAGAGCTGAATAAAATGCCCCATCTTCTTGTTGCTGGTGCAACAGGAAGCGGGAAAAGTGTTTGTATAAACGGGATTATCACTAGTATTCTGGTCCGGGCTAAACCACACGAAGTAAAAATGATGATGATTGACCCGAAAATGGTAGAGTTGAACATGTACAACGGGGTACCTCATCTTTTAGCACCGGTAGTAACCGATCCTAAGAAAGCTTCGCAGGCACTGAAAAAGGTTGTTAATGAAATGGAACGCAGATATGAGTTGTTCTCTCATACTGGGACCAGAAATATCGAAGGTTATAATGATTACATAAAAAGACACAACCAGGATGAAGAGGCGAAACAGCCATCCCTTCCATACATTGTAGTCATTGTAGATGAACTTGCAGATTTAATGATGGTGGCATCCTCCGATGTGGAAGATTGTATTACAAGGCTTGCCCAAATGGCACGTGCAGCTGGAATTCATCTAATCATCGCTACACAAAGACCTTCTGTTGACGTTATTACAGGGGTCATAAAAGCGAATATTCCATCCCGTATCGCATTCAGTGTTTCTTCACAAACAGACTCTAGAACCATACTAGATATGGGAGGAGCGGAAAAACTACTAGGTCGGGGGGACATGTTGTTTCTTCCTGTCGGTGCCTCTAAGCCTATAAGAGTACAAGGTGCATTCTTGTCGGATGAAGAGGTGGAACGGATCGTTGACTTTGTCATTGAGCAGCAGAAAGCTCAATATCAAGAAGAAATGATACCTCAAGACATCAATGAAGAAATGGAAGAGGTAAATGATGATCTCTATGATGATGCAGTGCAACTTGTCCTAGAGATGCAGACTGCATCTGTGTCCATGCTGCAGCGCCGTTTCCGTATTGGCTACACTAGGGCTGCAAGGCTTATCGATGCCATGGAAGTCAGGGGAGTAGTCGGTCCTTATGAGGGCAGCAAACCACGTACTGTCTTAGTATCAGGTAAGCAAAGTGAAGATGTAGGGTCATAAAAAGCAAAAGTAAAAGGCAGCTAACATGGCCGCCTTTTACTTTTTTAACGGTAAGGAAGTATATAGTACAGTTGATTTCCGTTCCAGGCGCTTCGCTTGCCTGCGGGCGTCTACGCGCCTTCCACTCCAATCAACGAGGTGACTTCATTCACCTAGGGGGGGGGTGAAAAGGAATTTAACTGAGTTAACTGTAAAAGCACTAACATTTCGTTAAAATAATTTATAGCTGTGGATTGGAGCAAATGGTGAAGACTCCAGCGGGGTAGTAACGGTATGTTGAGACCCCTGAAGCGTTGTGAGGAGGCTCAAGCACCGTCCCGCGGAAAGCGAAGCCATTTGCGTAAAGGAACAGCGGCGAGTTTCCAATTAGCTAAATATTAGAGCTGGATATTTATGCTCGTTTTAATTTTTCACAAGAAAAACCTTTAAACCGCTTACTTTTTCGACAAAAAACTATAATATCTATTTATTTTACCCCTAAAAAGTGTTATATTATTTTGGATTAATAGGAAAACATGAAAAGTGTTTTGTAAACGGTTAATGGGGGATCAGTTATGACGATTCGGTCAGACAGCAGGCATTTGTATTTACTGGTTGTAGACAAATTAAAGCAAGATATTGAGAACAAGGTGTATAAAGAAAAAGAGAAACTACCTTCCGAATTCGAATTGTCTCGACGTCTAGGAGTAAGCAGAGCGACACTAAGAGAAGCATTGCGTGTATTAGAAGAAGAAAACATTGTGGTTAGAAGGCACGGTGTAGGAACCTTCGTTAACTCCAAGCCGGTGTTCTCATCCGGAATAGAACAACTAAATTCGGTAACAGAAATGATCTCACAAGCAGGAATGAAACCTGGGACGGTCTTTTTGACTTCTACCATTGAAACTCCAAGCGAGGAAGAATTATTAAAATTCAATAACAAGGAAATCAAAGAAGTTCTTCATTTTGAACGAGTTCGAACAGCCAATGATCTTCCGGTTGTCTATTGTATTGATAAGATTCCTACCACGATTGTGGAAGACTATCATTCCTATAAGAATGAATCTCTCTTGAAACTCCTTGAAAATGAAGCAGGAAGATATATTTCTTATGCCGTGACACATATTGAACCACTTGGTTATCATGATAAAATTTCGCCGATTCTCGAATGTGAACCCGAAACGGCATTGCTTGTATTAAAACAAATGCACTACGATCAAAATGATGAACCTATCCTCTATTCGCTCAATTACTTTAGAGCAGATAAATTCAGCTTCCATGTTTTAAGAAAGCGTCCATAGAGATTTCGGAACACCACGACTGAGTGGTGTTTTTATTTTGAGCGTTCTCTGGGTTATCTGACTTGAAAATCTTTCTATTTTAACGTTATATTGGGTTTAGGACTATTTTTTAAACGTTATAGAAAGAATAGTACTGTCTATATTTTTATACGATTAACTAATTGATGAAATCTGTTGTTCTTTAAACAGAGTAAAGGAGGAGATTTCTTGAAACTAGTCGATGAAAGAACGTACACCCTCAATGGAATTAATGTTCATACTATTCCAACCGATAAATTTAAAACGAATACGATTGTTTTGAAAATTAAAGCTCCATTATCAGAGGAAGATGTAACGCTTCGTGCCTTAATGCCGTATGTTCTACAAAATGCTGTGAAGTCCCACCCTCAACCCTCCCAATTCCGGGCATATCTTGATGAATTATATGGGGCTAGCCTTGCTGTAGACCTTAGCAAAAAAGGGGAAGACCATATTATTTCCATGCGTTTAGAGATTGCCAACGAAAAATTTCTGAAAGATTCGACACCACTTTTAGAAAAAGGGCTGGAACTTTTAAGTGAAGTATTATTGCAGCCCGTAACGGAAGGTAATGGATTTAAAACATCCACTGTGGAGAAGGAAAAGAGAGCATTAAAGCAGAGGATTCAATCTGTATACGATGATAAAATGCGTTATGCAAGCCAGCGTTTAATCGAGGAGATGTGTGCTGGCGAACCTTATCGCCTAAGTGTAAACGGTGAAAAGGAAAAAGTAGATGCCATAACACCAGAATCTCTTTATGACTATTATCAGCATATGTTGAAAACCAATGACATCCACCTGTATTTGGTTGGGGATATTAAAGAAGAAGAAGTGGACGAATATGTTAAAAAGTACTTCATTTTGCCAAATCAAGAGAACAAAGTAACTTCTTCTATCACTCAGCCTAACAAAGATAATAAAGAACCGAATGAAGTCATAGAACCGCAGGATATAAAACAAGGTAAATTAAATATCGGGTACAGAACAAATGTAACGTTCAAAGATGATCTTTATTATGCCTTGCAAGTGTTCAATGGAATATTTGGCGGCTTTTCACATTCAAAACTCTTTATCAATGTGAGGGAAAAGGAGAGCTTAGCCTATTACGCTGCCTCAAGAGTGGAGAGCCATAAAGGGTTGCTGCTAGTTATGTCTGGAATTGACTTTTCCAATTACGAAAAAGCTGTCACCATCATCAATCAACAGATTGAAGCAATGAAGCAAGGTGAATATACTGACGCGGAAATGTCACAGACGAAAGCGGTCATTAAAAACCAGATTCTCGAAACAATTGACACAGCAAGAGGATTAATTGAGGTCCTTTACAATAATGAAGTTTCAGAAGCTGACAAACCAATAGAAGCATTCCTAGAAGGTGTGGAGAATGTTACAAAAGAGGAAATCCAGGAAGTTGCAAAGCTAATTGAACTGGATACTACTTATTTTTTAACAGGGAAGGAGGCGTAAAGAATGGAAAAGATTGAATTTAATCAACTGGCAGAAACCTTGTATCATGAAACTCTAGACAATGGGTTAGAGGTATACCTGTTGCCGAAAGCTGGATTTCATAAGACATATGCGACATTTACGACAAAATATGGATCTATTGATAATAAATTTGTTCCAATCGGAAAGGACGATTTTGTAACAGTTCCGGATGGAATCGCTCATTTTCTAGAGCATAAATTGTTTGAAAAAGAGCATGGGGACGTTTTTCAAGATTTTAGCAAGCAAGGTGCTTCCGCTAACGCCTTTACATCTTTTACCAGAACAGCTTACCTCTTCTCCAGTACATCAAATGTGGAAAAAAATCTTGAAACCTTGATGGATTTTGTGCAAGCACCATATTTTACGGAAAAGACCGTGGAAAAAGAGAAAGGTATTATCGGGCAAGAGATCACGATGTATGAGGATAATGCCGATTGGCGTGCTTATTTTGGATTAATTGAAAGCATGTTCCATAATCACCCAGTAAAAATTGATATTGCAGGTACGATTAGTTCCATTTCCAATATAACAAAAGATCTATTATACACTTGCTATGAAACATTTTATCATCCGAGCAATATGCTCTTATTCATTGTTGGCCCCATGGACACCAACGAGATGATGCAATTTATCAAAGATAATCAAGGAAAGAAAACATTCAAAGAGGAAGAAGAAATTAAACGTCAATTTGATGAGGAACCAACTTCCGTTAATGAAAAGAAGAAAGTTCTCAAAATGAATGTCCATACGTCAAAATGTATGGTTGGAATAAAAGAATCTAATCCAACTAAACAAGGAACGGAACTTCTCAAGCATGAACTGACAGTGAACATAATGCTTGACCTTCTGTTCGGCAAAAGTTCTGATCATTACCAAAAGCTTTATGACGACGGTCTAATTGACGAGACATTTGCTTACGATTATACAGGAGAAAACGGCTTTGGATTTGCCATGCTGGGCGGAGATACATCCGAACCGGATAAATTGGCAGAAAGATTACAAACTATTTTGCTTCAGTTTGATCCAACTTCCATTGAAGAAGAAGAACTTGAAAGAATAAAGAAGAAAAAAATCGGGTCATTCCTGCGCGCACTCAACTCACCAGAGTTTATCGCAAACCAGTTTACCCGCTATGCATTTAATAACATGGATCTTTTTGAGGTCACTCCTCAACTCGAGAAAATTACACTCGAAGACTTAAAAACGGTGGCTCAAGACTTTATCAAAGAAGAAGCATTTACAACATGCCAAGTTGTGCCGAAATAAAGAAATAACGAAGTCCGGTTCGAAACTATACGAACCGGCTTCTTTTTATAAAGGATGATATACATGAATAAAACAGCACTTGTAATTGGAGCGAGTGGGGATATTGGAAGAGAAATCGCCAAATCATTATTGAACGAAGGTTACACGACCTATCTCCACTATAATAGCGATAATCAATCGATACATAATCTACAGCGAGAATTTGGCGACGAAAAAGTTGTTCCTATACAAGCTGACCTGAACACCGGTGCTGGCGTGCAGAAACTCAAAACCGGCGCCTATACATCTGTTGATACGATAGTCTTTAATGCGGGAACGACCTATTATGGCTTAATGACAGATATTGATGAAAAGACAAAGCAACAAATGATACAACTTAACATAACATCATTATATTCAACCATTCAAGCATTCCTACCCGACATGCTGAGGAAAAGGAACGGGAATATTGTAGTCATATCTTCCATATGGGGGGAAATAGGGGCTTCATGTGAAGTGCTGTATTCCATGACAAAAGGTGCCCAGATTGCCTTTGTGAAAGCATTGGCTAAAGAAGTAGCCCTGAATGGGATTAGAGTAAACGCCATAGCACCTGGAGCAGTATTTACAAAAATGCTAAACAATCTTAGCGATGATGAAAAACAGGAAATAAGTGATGATATACCAATGGGCAGACTGGCTCATCCATATGAAATTGCCGATGCTGTCTGCTTTCTCCTTTCAGATAAATCCTCTTATATTACGGGACAGGTCCTTGGAGTAAACGGCGGATGGAATTAACAAGGCATGAATAAATACAGCAAGACCATCACATACTAACTCTTGAACAAATGTGGAAGGAGGAGTTAATATGTCAGTACTTGATAATTGGGATCAGTGGAAAGGTTTTTTAGGTGACCGTCTAAATCATGCAGAGCATGAAGGGATGGACAATGGTGCGATTTCTCAACTTGCTTATGAAATCGGAGACTATCTTGCTAAAGAAGTGGAAGCGAAAAACCCTCAAGAAAGAGTTTTAGCAGACCTTTGGAAAGTGGCTAGTCCAGAAGAGCAACATGCAATTGCCAATATGATGGTAAAATTGGTTCAAAACGACGGAACGCATTAAGAGAGGCATCTACCTCTCTTTTTTTGTTGTCAAAATTCGAGATTATTCTTGTGTAATTACTTTCTTATTAAAGAAATATTGGATATGATAGAAGTAACATACAATAGAACGATTGGTTTGAGAGGGTGAAGGGGTTTGATGGAGAAAAAAGAGTGGTATTTAGAATATGAAATACATATCAATAGGCCAGGACTGCTTGGGGACATTGCATCCCTTTTGGGTATGCTTTCCATCAATATTGTCACAATCAACGGGGTGGATGATGCAAGAAGGGGAATGCTGCTGCTCAGCGACTCAAATGAGCAAATAGTCCGTCTTGAATCTATCTTAAATACAATGGATAATATAACTGTTACAAAGCTGCGCGAACCTAAATTGCGTGATCGTTTGGCTGTGCGACATGGAAGATACATACAGCGGGATGCAGACGATAAAAAAACGTTTCGCTTCGTACGCGATGAATTAGGTTTATTGGTTGATTTCCTAGCAGAACTATTTAAACAGGATGGCCATAAACTAATTGGAATTAGGGGGATGCCGCGCGTTGGCAAAACAGAGTCGATCGTTGCCTCCAGTGTCTGTGCAAACAAAAGATGGTTATTTGTATCAAGTACTTTGCTAAAACAAACCATCCGAAGTCAATTAATTGAAGATGAATACAATGTGGACAACCTATTTATCATAGATGGTATTGTTTCGACCAAAAGGGCAAATGAAAAGCACTGGCAACTAATTCGTGAAATAATGCGAATATCTGCTGTAAAAGTGGTTGAACATCCTGATATTTTCGTGCAAAATACAGAATATAAACTAGATGATTTCGATTATATTATTGAACTTAGGAATAATGAAGATGAAGAAATCACCTACGATGTGGTGCAACCAAATAATATGTTTGATGAGAATCCTTTCGGGGGTTTTGATTTCTAAAAATGTTGGAAGGTGTAATTGTTGACAGAACTAGGTAATAGATTGAAACAGGCAAGAGAAGAAAAAGGCTTATCATTAGAGGATTTACAATCCGTCACTAAAATACAGAAAAGATATTTGATCGGAATAGAGGAAGGTAATTATTCCATTATGCCTGGTCAATTTTATGCCCGTGCCTTTATCAGACAATATTCGGAAGCTGTGGGGTTAGATCCGGAAGTGATCTTTGAAGAACACAAAAACGATATACCTGCAAATGACAAAGATGAAATTCCACAGCTATCGAGAGTGAAAACTCGTAAACAGGTACCAACGTCATCCAAAAACACGAAGGTATTTAATTTTATCCCTAAAGTGTTAATGTTTTTAGCATTTGTTGCAGTGGTTGCCATCCTTTACGTGCTTTTTCAGAACTGGGGTGTAGGGAGCTCATCTGACACACAGCAGGATAACAAAAATGTAGTAATTGATCCTGCAACAACTGAAAACCAAGAAGCAGCTGAAAACGAAAAAGAAGATGCTGAAGAAGAACAGCCCGAACAGACTGAGGAAGAAGAACCTGTTGAAGAAAAAACGACAACAGGTACCTTGACCAAGGTTTCTTCTAGCAGTCCTAATGCGACTTTTGAACTAAAAGACACTAACAAATTTGAAGTGGAACTGTCTGCACAAGACGGGAACACGTGGGTCGGCATCACTAATGCAGCAGGTGAATCCTTCCTTAGCAAGGAACTGAAAGATGGAGAAACGGAAACGTTCGACCTGTCAAAAGAGGCAGAAGTGCTCTTAAATGTAGGTTGGGTTCCCGCTACAAAAATTAAAATTAACGGAGAAGAATTTGAATTTCCTTTTCCGGTAAACGATGTAACAACGCAGAAAGTCACTATTAAATTTGTACAAAATGGTCAACAATAAAGTCATCGGGATGATGGCTTTTTTTGTACAGACCTTTTGATAAGGCTCCATCAAAGCAATCCACTGATTGAACACCTTAAGCAAACATTAGACAAACCTGTATATTTTATGTATAGTGGAAAAGCAATATTGAATGCTGGAGGAATGAACGTGAATTTACCTAACAAAATTACTGTTTCAAGAATCTTTATGATTCCGATTTTTATGATTCTAATGCTTGCACCATTAAATTGGGGAGAACTTGCCATTGGAGATGAGTCCATTCCGTACACACATCTTCTTGCAGCACTTATATTTATCATTGCATCCATCACCGACTGGGTAGATGGTTATTATGCGAGAAAACTAAATCTTGTGACCAATCTAGGGAAATTCCTTGATCCGCTTGCAGATAAACTATTAGTATCTGCAGCATTAATTGCACTAGTTGAGCTTCAATTGGCTCCAGCATGGATTGTCATTGTCATTATCAGCAGAGAGTTCGCTGTCACCGGCCTTCGTTTAGTACTTGCAGGTGAAGGGGAAGTAGTGGCTGCAAACATGCTTGGCAAAATTAAAACATGGGCCCAAATCATTGCGGTATCCGCACTACTATTACATAACTTGCCATTTGAATTAATTGGTTTCCCATTTGCTACTATTGCTTTATGGATAGCGATGATCTTTACCATTTACTCTGGTTGGGATTACTTTTATAAAAACAGACAAGCATTTGTTAATTCTAAATAACACGTTTTAAAAGGGGAGAGTGCCATGATCAGAAATGCAGAGATTATTGCCGTAGGCTCTGAATTACTGTTGGGACAAATCTGTAACACAAATGCCCAGTATCTTTCAAAGCAACTTGCTGAGTTAGGCATAAACGTCTTTTACCATACAGTAGTCGGAGATAATCCTTCCAGGCTTGAAGAAGTCATCACAACAGCAAAACAACGCTCTAATCTTCTGATATTCACAGGAGGACTTGGGCCGACAAAAGATGATCTGACAAAGGAAACCATTGCAAGAGTGCTTGGTAAGCAGCTGGTCATGGATGAACAAGCGCTGATCAACATCCAAGATTATTTCAAAAAATCACACCGTGTGATGAGTGAAAACAACAAAAAGCAGGCACTTGTTTTGGAAGGTTCCTCTATCTTGGCAAACGATTATGGCATGGCTCCAGGAATGGCGCTTACTGAAGATTCTCATACATATATGCTTTTACCTGGGCCGCCAAAAGAACTTCAGCCAATGTTTTCCCTCCACGGCAGAGAATTCCTGTTAGATAAGCTAGGAGTCAGAGAACAGATTGTATCCAAAGTTCTCCGCTTCTTTGGCATTGGGGAATCACAATTGGAAACGGATATTGAAGATATCATTGACCAACAGACAAATCCCACCATTGCCCCATTAGCAGGAGACAATGAAGTTACGCTTAGGTTAACTGCAAAACATCAATCTATCGATGAAGCAAACCGTTTGATTGCCCTTTGTGAAAAAGAAATTTTAGAAAGAGTCGGTGATTACTTCTTCGGATACGACGAAGACACAATCTACTCCGTTCTTTTTGAAAAGGTCCAAAACTCTCATTACACGCTGAGCAGTGCTGAAAGTCTTACCGGAGGATTGTTCTCGGAGAAAATGACTAGCTTCACAGGAGCTTCTGAAGTGATAGAAGGAGCTATTGTCAGCTATACCAATAGTGTTAAGGAACATGTTCTTGGCGTAAAAAAACAAACACTAGAAACAGATGGAGCAGTTAGTGCGCAGACGGCAAAAGAAATGGCAATCGGTGTAAAAAAACTACTTCAAACAGATATCGGAATCAGTTTCACAGGAGTTGCAGGTCCAGGAACCATGGACAATCAACCTGTTGGCACAGTGTTTATCGGATTGGCTCTACCAAATGGAGAAACTGCCGTCCATAAAATTCATTTGGCAGGAACAAGAGATGGCATAAGACATAGATCAGCAAAATACGGTTGTCACTATTTATTGAAAGAATTATTCAAGTAGTTGAGGGGAACTTCAACTACTTTTTTTTTTTTATGTTCGATGATTTTGCATTTTTTTTAAAAGTAATTTTATATTTTCAATTAAATATTATCCGCAAAACCAGATTTCCCCCTAAAGACAAATTCATATTTTGTGGCCCATTTGCGCTGCAAAAAAACCGAATGGATGTTCGTTTTTTAGTTGCCAAACGAATTGAAAAAGGGTATAGTAAGAGTAGTTAATAGATACTATTCATTTAGTTTAATAGATAAGAGGAGGAAATTGTGTGAGTGATCGTAAAGCTGCATTAGATATGGCGTTAAAACAAATAGAAAAGCAATTCGGTAAAGGTTCCATTATGAAATTGGGTGAACAGGCAGAACGTAAGATCTCCACTATGCCGAGTGGTTCGTTGGCATTGGACGTTGCATTAGGTGCTGGAGGATACCCACGAGGTAGAGTGGTAGAAATATATGGTCCGGAATCTTCCGGTAAAACAACGGTTGCCCTTCATGCGATCGCTGAAGTACAGCAACAAGGCGGACAAGCTGCATTTATCGATGCCGAGCACGCGCTGGATCCTGTGTATGCACAAAAACTTGGCGTAAACATAGACGAGCTTCTTCTATCCCAGCCAGATACCGGTGAGCAGGCATTGGAAATCGCAGAAGCCCTAGTAAGAAGTGGAGCGGTTGACATCATCGTTGTCGATTCTGTAGCGGCTCTAGTACCAAAAGCGGAAATCGAAGGGGAAATGGGGGACTCCCATGTGGGTCTTCAAGCCCGTTTAATGTCCCAAGCTCTTCGTAAGCTTTCAGGTGCCATCAATAAATCAAAAACCATCGCTATCTTCATCAACCAGATTCGTGAAAAAGTCGGGGTAATGTTTGGTAATCCTGAAACGACTCCTGGTGGCCGCGCCCTGAAATTCTACTCTTCCGTACGTTTAGAAGTTCGTCGTGCGGAGCAGTTGAAACAGGGTCATGATATTGTCGGGAACAAAACAAAGATTAAAGTTGTCAAAAACAAAATAGCTCCTCCTTTCAAAGTAGCTGAAGTTGATATCATGTACGGTGAGGGTATCTCTGGAGAGGGCGAAGTTATTGATATGGGCTCCGATTTGGATATCGTCCAAAAAAGTGGTTCATGGTATTCCTATAATGAAGAAAGATTAGGACAAGGACGCGAAAATGCGAAACAATTCCTTAAAGAAAACAAGGATATTCTTAAAGAAATTCACCAGAAAATTCGTGACCACCACGGATTGGATAAAGAAGTAAATGCGCCAGCAGAAGAAATGGATCAAGAAGAATTAGATTTTTAATACCTTAATACCTCATTACCTAGGCCCTGTACAACCATACAGGGCCTAAAATTTATGGATGACCAAGTGAATTACAGGTAAACAGGACAATTTTATTAAAAAAAATCATTAAAAAGAGGATTAGTTTACCAAAAAGGCCATATCCTTACCGGGACAGGCTTGACAATAATTTTTCACAGATTTACAATTAGTATGTATAATTTACATTTTGTTAGAATTTTAGAGCTATAAAAAAGCAAAAGCCCTTGAGCTGTATATTGACAAACATTGTTACAATGTACATGCCGACAATGAAATCTAGCAAGAAAAAAGTTCATAGCAAGAGGAGGTGTAATGATGGATTATATGCCAATTATTATCTCCGCTTTGCTTGCCCTAATCGTCGGTGTAGTTGTTGGCTTTTATGTTCGTAAATCCATTGCAGAACAGAAGATTGCTGGCGCAAGAAGTGTCGCGGATCAAATCGTAGAAGATTCCAGACGTGAAGCTGAATCGCTTAAAAAAGAAGCGCTTTTGGAAGCAAAGGACGAAATTCACAAACTTCGAACTGAAGCTGAACGTGAAATTCGAGACCGTAGAAGCGAACTGCAAAAACAAGAAAATCGTTTAATGCAAAAAGAAGAGAATCTAGATCGAAAAGATGAATCGCTTGATAAGCGAGAAGTTGCATTAGAAAGGCGTGAAGATTCTTTAAACGATAGACAACAGCATATTGAAGAATTAGAAAGCAAAGTGGATGATATAGTGCGTAAACAGCAAGAAGAGCTAGAACGCATTTCAGCATTAACGCGAGAAGAAGCCAAACATATCATTTTGGATCGTGTTGAGAACGAATTATCCCACGACATTGCTCTTATGGTGAAAGAAAGTGAAAACAGAGCAAAAGAAGATGCGGATAAAAAGGCAAGAGAGATTCTTTCTTTAGCCGTTCAACGTTGCGCCGCAGATCATGTGGCTGAAACAACAGTATCCGTCGTTAACTTACCAAATGATGAAATGAAAGGCCGAATCATTGGTCGTGAAGGACGAAATATCCGTACACTTGAAACACTTACTGGTATTGATCTTATTATTGATGATACGCCAGAGGCAGTTATTTTATCTGGTTTTGATCCAATCAGACGTGAAACTGCACGCATTGCTTTAGATAAGTTAGTCCAGGATGGACGTATTCACCCTGCACGTATTGAGGAAATGGTTGAAAAATCAAGACGTGAAGTAGATGAATATATCCGTGAGATGGGCGAACAAACAACATTTGAAGTAGGCGTACATGGGTTACATCCTGATTTAATCAAAATTCTAGGACGTCTGAAGTTCCGTACAAGCTACGGTCAAAATGTTCTGAAGCACTCCACGGAAGTAGCATTCCTTTCAGGCCTTATGGCTGCTGAGCTTGGTGAGGATGAAACACTTGCCCGCCGTGCAGGACTGTTACATGATATAGGAAAAGCTGTCGATCATGAAGTAGAAGGAAGCCATGTGGAAATCGGAGTGGAATTGGCAACGAAGTATAAAGAACACCCAGTTGTCATTAACAGTATCGCATCCCACCATGGTGATACAGAGCCAACTTCCATCATTGCAGTCTTGGTTGCTGCAGCAGATGCACTATCTGCGGCAAGACCGGGAGCACGTAGTGAGACGTTGGAAAACTATATCCGCAGACTTGAAAAGCTGGAAGAGATTTCCGAAAGCTATGAAGGTGTAGAAAAATCCTTTGCTATTCAAGCGGGACGCGAGGTTCGTATTATGGTGAAACCTGATACCATCGATGACCTAGAGGCACACCGATTGGCTCGGGATATCCGAAAACGGATTGAAGAAGAACTGGATTATCCAGGACATATTAAAGTTACGGTCATTCGTGAAACAAGAGCCGTAGAATATGCAAAATAAAGTGGTGCTCGCACCGCTTTATTTTTTTTCGTTCATTTGCATACAGAGCCTACATATGTAAAACTAAAAAGAGAAATTGATAGTTAGAAGGGATTAGTGATTGTGAGAATTTTATTTATCGGAGATGTAGTTGGTTCACCAGGAAGAAAAATGGTAAGCGAATACCTGCCAAAATTAAAAAGTAAATATAGACCGGCTGTAACCATAGTAAATGGTGAAAATGCAGCTGGAGGAAAAGGAATTACCGAAAAAATTTATCAAGGATTTTTGAAAGCCGGTGCGAACCTTGTAACACTAGGAAATCACACGTGGGACAACAGAGAGATTTTTGAATTTATTGAAGGCGCTAAGCATATGATCAGACCTGCAAATTTTCCAAGTTCAAACCCTGGAAAAGGAATTGCCTATCTTCCTTTTGAAGGAAAGGAACTTGCGGTCATTAATCTTCAAGGTCGGACTTTTTTACCGCCAATAGATTGCCCTTTTAACAAAGTGGACGAGCTTGTGGAAGAAGCGAAAAAAAGAACACCGTTTATTTTTGTGGACTTCCATGCGGAAGCGACCAGTGAAAAGCAAGCAATAGGATGGTACCTTGATGGTAGAGTCACAGGGGTAGTTGGAACGCATACGCATGTGCAAACCAATGATTATCGTATTCTCCCAGAGGGCACGGCATATATTACGGACGTAGGTATGACTGGGCCTTATGATGGCATTCTTGGAGTGGAAAAAGAAGCTGTGCTCAAGCGTTTCACGACTGCACTGCCTGTAAGGTTTGAAGTAACAGAAGGCAGGGCCCAATTGAACGGAGTGTTAATAGACGTAGACATGAAGACTGGTAAAGCAAAGAAAATTCAGACGCTTATGATTAATGAGGATCATCCTTTTTTTGATTAAGACGATGAAGGAAGTAAGAACATTTTGACGATTATGTGACAAGTTGAGGCATACACTTAGCTCTTCTCGAATATAGTAGGAATGAAATTATTAACAATTCATTCATCTATGGATCTTTCACCATATACTGTAAATGTTAAGGAGGAGCTAGAAATGGAAATATTAAAGGTTTCAGCTAAGTCTAACCCAAATTCGGTAGCAGGGGCTTTAGCAGGGGTTTTACGAGAGCGTGGAGGTGCCGAAATTCAAGCGATTGGGGCAGGTGCACTTAATCAGGCAGTAAAGGCGGTTGCCATCGCTCGGGGGTTTGTTGCACCAAGTGGAGTGGATTTAATTTGCATCCCGGCGTTTACAGACATATTGATTGACGGAGAAGAAAGAACGGCCATCAAGTTGATAGTGGAGCCAAGATAAAATAGTCCTTTACTGAACCTGTTTGCTTGTTTTTGCAAACAGGTTTGTTTTATTCTAATTCAATGACACAGGTTGCATGTGATAAAAATAATGGAGGGGCTGTTCTTGAAAATTTTTGATGCGCATTGCGATGTGCTTTGGAGAATGTGGGAAGATAGAGGTATTTCCTTTAAAGATAGTGAAGTGTTGCATGTAACATGGGACGGGTTAAAGAAGTCAACTGCAAAGGTCCAATGCTTTGCCGTTTATATCCCAGAGAAAGTGAGGCAGGAATCTGCTTTTGACGTAGCTCTGGAAATGATTGACCTCTTTTATGAAGAGATCTTGCAGAGGTTTCCCAACATGAAACTTATTAGAACCAAAAGGGATATTGCCGAATTAAAGGAAGAGCAGATAGGGGCCATATTGACTTTAGAAGGCTGTGACGCTATAGGCGCAGATATAGAAAAACTGAGAACATTGTATCGATTGGGAATTTCATCCGTCGGGTTAACTTGGAACCATGCCAATGCAGTTGCAGATGGTATCTTAGAAGAAAGAGGAGCAGGGCTCAGTTCTTTTGGGAAAAAAGTTGTCAAACTGAACAATGATCATTTTATTTGGACAGATGTTTCTCACCTGTCTGTTAAAGGCTTCTGGGATGTGATGGAATTGGGTGATTATGTGATTGCTTCCCATTCAAACTGCAATAAGATTTGTAATAACCGGAGAAACTTGTCCGACGAACAAGTTCAAGCGCTGATCCAGAAGGATGGGGCCATAGGAGTCACTTTTGTTCCTCAATTTTTATCAAGCGGCACACAGGCGAATATTACGGATGTCCTTCGACATGTTGAACACTTCTGTTCACTAGGGGCTGTAAAGCATATAGGATTTGGGTCGGACTTTGACGGGATTGAACAGACTGTCAAGAGCTTGGGGAGAATTGAAGATTATACTAATTTAGTGAATAGCTTATTAAAATACTATTCTGAAACAGAAGTAAAAGGCTTTTTGTTTGATAATTTTTATACAAGGTTCCCGAGATGACAGGAAAATAGAGAGGTTTCAAGCTTTCCGACTATACTGTTAAAATATCCAAATTTTTCGAAAGAAATTAATTCAAAGACTTGTATTTTTAAAAAAATAGGTCTACAATGAAAGCGTTTAGTACATATTTAGCGGTTTTTTAAGTCTGATTTATATTTAATAGGTAACTTCTAGTTATATAATGGGAATAATGCTACAATTAATATTGTACAAAATTCTGACAACGAACGTAATTAAAGGGGTGTAAGGCACATGATCAATCAACTTTCATGGAAAGTTGGAGGGCAACAAGGGGAAGGTATCGAAAGTACTGGTGAGATTTTCTCCATTGCATTAAATCGTTTAGGCTATTACTTATATGGTTATCGCCATTTTTCTTCTCGTATTAAAGGTGGACATACGAACAACAAAATTCGTGTGAGTACGACTCAGGTCCGTTCCATTTCGGACGACCTTGATATATTAGTAGCGTTTGACCAAGAGACAATCGACGTTAACTATCATGAGCTTCGTGAAGGCGGAGTGGTCATCGCGGATGCAAAGTTTAAACCAAGTATCCCTGAAGATGGCAAAGCAACGTTGTACGCTGTTCCATTTACTGAAATCGCGACGGAACTTGGAACTTCATTAATGAAGAACATGGTTGCAGTAGGAGCATCGAGCGCTATCCTTGATTTAGATGCGGAATCTTTCCGTGAAGTAGTGCAAGAGATTTTCGGTCGTAAAGGGGAATCTATTGTTGAAAAAAACATGGAAGCGATCCGAGCAGGTGTTCAGTTTATTAAAGATCAAGCTGAAAACGTCGAAACGATGCAACTTGAGAAAGCTGACGGAAACAAACGTCTATTCATGATTGGAAATGATGCAATTGCATTGGGTGCTGTAGCGGCAGGATCTCGTTTTATGCCGGCATACCCGATTACTCCAGCTTCTGAAATCATGGAATACTTAATCAAAAAACTTCCGAAATTCGGCGGTACGGTTATTCAAACGGAAGATGAGATTGCTGCTTGTACGATGGCGATTGGTGCCAACTATGCAGGTGTCCGTACATTGACTGCTTCAGCAGGTCCTGGACTATCTTTAATGATGGAAGCAATCGGCCTTTCCGGTATGACGGAAACTCCCCTTGTTGTCGTGGATACGCAACGTGGAGGACCAAGTACAGGATTACCAACGAAAATTGAGCAGTCCGACCTTATGGCGATGATTTATGGCACACATGGAGAAATTCCAAAAGTGGTAATGGCTCCAAGTACAGTACAAGAGGCTTTCTATGATACAATCGAAGCATTTAACATTGCAGAAGAGTATCAAGTACCAGTTATTCTTTTGACTGACCTGCAATTGTCCTTAGGTAAGCAATCTGTAGAAGCTTTAGATTATAAAAACATTGAAATCAGACGAGGCAAGCTCGATATTAACCAAGAGATTCCTGCTTCTGATGATAAAGCATATTTCAAGCGTTATGAAGTAACAGAAGATGGCGTTTCTCCTCGTGTCATTCCTGGAATGAAAAACGGCATCCATCACGTTACAGGTGTAGAGCACGAAGAAACAGGAAAACCTTCAGAGGTTGCAGCAAACCGACAAGCTCAAATGGACAAGCGTCTTCGTAAATTGAATAATCTTAAATTCAATACACCGGTACACGTAAATGCAAAATATGAAGAGGCTGATGTACTTCTTGTTGGATTCAACTCAACGCGAGGAACTATTGAAGAGGCAATGGAAAGATTGGAGATGGATGGAGTTAAAGCTAATCATGCTCAAGTCCGCCTGATCCACCCGTTCCCGACAGAGGAAATCGCGCCACTTGTAAAAGCTGCTAAAAAAGTTATTGTTGTGGAGTACAATGCTACCGGACAACTTGCTAACATCTTGAAAATGAATGTAGGCGAGCATGAAAAAATCCGTAGTCTCTTAAAGTATGATGGGGATCCATTCTTACCGAAAGAAATCCACTCAAAATGCAAGGAGTTGTTATAAATGGCAACGTTTAAAGATTTTCGAAATAATGTAAAACCTAACTGGTGCCCTGGTTGTGGTGACTTTTCGGTACAAGCTGCCATCCAACGTGCTGCCGCAAATGTCGGACTGGAGCCTGAAAACCTGGCAGTAGTATCAGGTATCGGATGTTCCGGACGTATTTCCGGTTATATCAACTCTTACGGTTTTCATGGTATTCATGGACGCTCACTTCCTATCGCACAAGGTGTGAAAATGGCGAATAAAGATCTTACGGTTATCGCTTCAGGTGGGGATGGCGATGGGTTTGCCATTGGTTTAGGACATACCATCCATGCTATTCGTCGAAATATTGATGTTACATACATCGTAATGGATAACCAGATTTATGGACTGACAAAAGGACAAACGTCTCCTCGTAGTGAAGTTGGTTTTAAAACGAAGTCAACTCCACAAGGATCTATCGAGTCCTCTCTGTCAGTAATGGAAATGGCTTTAACAGCAGGTGCGACATTTGTAGCACAGAGCTTCTCTACTGATTTAAAAGACCTTACTTCCTTGATAGAACAAGGAATCAAGCATAAAGGATTCTCTTTGATCAACGTGTTCAGCCCGTGTGTTACCTATAATAAAGTAAACACATACGACTGGTTCAAAGAAAATCTTACAAAGCTAGCTGATATTGAGGGATATGACGCACATAATAAAGTTTCTGCGATGCAGACTTTAATGGAGCATAACGGACTTGTCACTGGGTTGATTTATCAAAACAAGGATCAGAAATCCTATCAAGATTTGGTTCCAAACTATAGTGAAGAACCTCTTGCAAAAGCAGATCTCCAATTAGATGAAGAGCAATTCAACTCTTTAGTGAAAGAATTTATGTAACAACATGGAAGTCCCAGCTTAATTGCTGGGCCTTTTTTAATCCTATACATGTAAACGCTTACTTACTGACGAAAAAAATATAAATATTTTATCTGACATACTCAGTTGTCCGTATCCAGTGGACAACTCGGTTTACACACATCCTTATAGATGATACACTCTTACTAGTATTTAAGATTATTAGTTTTATTTTTATAAGGGAGTGTTCTCTGTGAATGGAAAAATGAAGGCGATTGTGAAGCATCATCGCGGGTATGGTGCGGAACTTCAAATGATAGATATACCTAAAATAAAAGAAGATGAAGTGTTAATAAAAGTGAAAGCAACATCCATTTGTGGTACGGATGTTCATATTTATACATGGGATGAGTGGTCCCAAAGCAGAGTGAACCCTCCATATGCATTCGGACATGAATTTGCAGGAGAGATTGTTGAAGTTGGAAGCAAGGTTAACAATGTTCAGTTAGGTGACCAAGTTTCTGCTGAAACGCATATCGTTTGCTACAAATGCCCACAATGTTTGAAGGGTGATTACCATATTTGTAAAGATACCAAAATTATTGGGGTAGACACGCAAGGCTGTTTTGCTGAGTATGTCGCTCTTCCTGCAGTGAATGTTTGGAAAAACCCTAAAGATATGCCTTATGATGTTGCTTCTGTGCAGGAGCCTATGGGAAATGCAGTTCATACAGTACTTGCAGGGGATGTAACCGGAAAATCTGTGGCAGTTATCGGTTGTGGTCCAATCGGAATCATGGCTGTTGGGGTTGCTAAAGCAGCAGGTGCTTCACAAGTTATTGCCATTGACTTGAATGAATATCGTTTAGATCTTGCTACAAAAATGGGAGCTACTACGGTTATCAATGCAAAAGAAGCCAACCCGGTGGAAGAAGTCATGAAATTGACAGACGGACACGGTGTGGAAGTGGTATGTGAGATGTCTGGCCATCCAATTGCGATGAATCAAGGATTTAAAATGATTACAAATGGCGGAAGAGTATCTATCTTGAGCCTACCTGTCCGTCCTGTTGAGCTTGATATCACCAACGATATTGTCTTCAAAGGTGTTACGGTTCAAGGAATCACAGGACGAAAGATGTATTCTACATGGCAGCAAGTTTCAAGTCTTTTAAAATCAGGTCAAGTTGATGTTAAACCGATGATCACTCATCACTTTCCACTTGAGGAGTTCGAAAAAGGCTTTGATTTAATGATTTCCGGTCAATGTGGTAAAGTTGTACTACAACCATAATAGAAAACAGGAGGGGTTAAGATGAAAGGTTTTGAATACTTACAAGAAGAGTTAGATCAAATGAAAGAACAAGGTACATTCCGTAAATTGATACCTTTAGAGTCCGATCAGGGATCCAAAGTGGTTATAAACGGAAAAGAAGTGATACAGCTTTCTTCCAATAACTATTTAGGTTTGACTACTCATCCTCGCTTAGTAAAAGCTGCACTAGAAGCGGTTGAAAAATACGGTGCCGGAACAGGATCAGTCCGTACAATTGCCGGTACATTCACTATGCATGAGCAATTAGAAGAAAAATTAGCAAAGTTTAAACATACAGAAGCAAGTCTTGTGTTCCAATCCGGCTTTACAACAAACCAAGGAGTTTTATCTGCAATTCTTTCCCCAGAAGATGTTGTAATCTCAGATGCGTTAAATCATGCGTCCATTATTGATGGAATCAGATTGACAAAGGCTGCACGTAAAGTGTACAAGCATGTGGATATGGAAGATTTAGAACGTGCGTTAAGAGAATCTACTGAGTACCGCAAACGTCTAATTGTTACAGACGGCGTATTCTCTATGGATGGAAATATTGCACCACTTGATAAAATTGTGGAGCTGGCTGAAAAGTATGACGCGCTAGTAATGGTAGACGATGCGCATGCTTCAGGCGTACTTGGCGAAAACGGCCGTGGTACTGTAAATCACTTTGGATTAGATGGACGCGTTCATATTCAAGTTGGTACATTAAGTAAAGCTGTCGGCGTTCTAGGTGGATATGTAGCGAGCTCCCGTTCATTAATTGATTACCTTATTCATAAAGGCCGTCCGTTCTTATTCAGTACTTCCCATCCACCAGCAGTAACAGCTGCATGTGATGAAGCAATCCAAGTTTTACTTGAAGAGCCTGAACTTATTGAAAAACTATGGGATAATGCCAAATTCTTTAAAGATGGACTTCTGAAACTTGGTTTTAATACCGGGGAAAGCCAAACACCGGTTACACCAGTTATTGTAGGTGACGAAGCACTGTCTCATAAATTTTCTGATAAGCTGTTAGAGTACGGTGTTTTTGCACAAGGTATCGCATTCCCGACCGTTGCAAAAGGACTTGCTCGTGTAAGAACAATCGTAACTGCCCAGCATTCAAAAGAAGAGCTTCAAGAAGCATTGGACATCTTCGAAAAAGCGGGCAAAGAATTAGGAATCATATCGTAATAATGCAAAGAGAGACACCTTATATGTGTCTCTCTTGTTGTGTATTTGCTCTTTAGGAGCTTACCTATCTCTTAAATATGTAGATTTATGTAAACTTCTCCATTTTTATTGTTTAAGAAGCCATAAAATTATATACTATGTTAATGTGTAGGGTTTTATGCGCTCTACTTTTCTGGAAAGGAGTTATCACAATGAATGAGAAACAAAGAGTGGAAGCAGGACAAGTATTGACTGGAAATTCTTCGGACAAAAAATCCGAAAAGGATTTCAGTAAATACTTTGAGTCTGTTTATGTACCACCTTCCCTAAAAGATGCAAAAAAACGCGGAAAAGAAGAAGTTGCTTATCAAGATTTTTCAATTTCCGATGAATTTAAAAACCTTGGGGTTGGCAAGAAATTTTATATTCGTACGTATGGTTGTCAGATGAATGAACATGACACGGAAGTAATGGCAGGGATCTTTCTTGCTTTAGGTTACGAGCCGACCTATACAGTAAATGATGCGGATGTTATCCTTTTAAATACCTGTGCAATCCGGGAAAATGCAGAGAACAAAGTTTTTGGAGAGCTAGGCCACTTAAAGACATTGAAAAAATCAAGACCAGGTCTATTAATTGGTGTTTGCGGTTGTATGTCCCAGGAAGAGTCAGTCGTAAACAAGATTCTAAAAACCTATCAGCAAGTGGACATGATCTTTGGAACTCATAATATTCATCGACTTCCCAACATTTTAAAGGACGCTTATATGTCCAAAGAAATGGTCATTGAAGTTTGGTCTAAAGAAGGGGATGTCATTGAGAACCTTCCGAAGAACCGTAAAGGTGAAATCAAAGCATGGGTAAACATCATGTACGGCTGTGATAAGTTCTGCACGTACTGTATCGTGCCGTATACCCGAGGGAAAGAGCGCAGTAGACGTCCAGAAGATATCATCCAAGAAGTGCGCCATTTGGCAGCGCAAGGGTATAAAGAAATTACACTGCTTGGACAGAATGTGAATGCTTATGGAAAAGATTTCGAGGATATGAGCTATGGACTAGGCGATTTAATGGATGAAATCCGTAAAATAGACATTCCGCGAATTCGCTTTACAACAAGTCACCCAAGAGACTTTGATGATCGCTTGGTGGAAGTACTTGCTAAGGGCGGCAATTTGCTTGATCATATTCACTTACCAGTGCAATCTGGTAGCTCCGAAATTTTGAAATTGATGGCACGTAAATATGATAGAGAACGTTACCTTGAGTTGGTTGGGAAAATCAAGACGGCAATGCCGAATGTATCCTTAACAACCGATATCATTGTTGGGTTCCCTAACGAAACAGAAGAACAGTTTGAGGAAACGATGTCTCTGTATCGTGAAGTGGAATTTGATACAGCATATACGTTCATTTATTCTCCACGGGAAGGTACTCCTGCTGCGAAAATGGAGGATAATGTTCCGCTTGAAGTTAAGAAAGAGCGTCTTCAAAGACTTAACGCACTTGTAAATGAGATTTCTGCCAAGAAGTTAAAAGAATACGAAGGACAGATTGTAGAAGTGTTAGTTGAAGGGGAAAGTAAGAAAAATCCGGATGTCCTTGCAGGATACACAAGTAAAAGTAAATTAGTAAACTTTAAAGCACCAAAATCTGTCATCGGTAAAATGGTCAAAGTGAAAGTTGTAAAAGCTAAAACTTGGACATTAGATGGAGAATTAGTGGAAGAAGTAGCAGAACAAGCACTGGAGGTATAAAAAATGGCAAAGTATACAAGAGCAGAAATAGTGGAAAGAGCAAAAGAATTGGCACAAATGATAGCGGACACAGAAGAAGTGGAATACTTCCAACGTGCTGAAGCACAAATCAATGAAAATCAAAAGATTAAAGAAATGGTTGCAAGTGTGAAGAGCTTGCAAAAGCAGGCTGTTAATTTCCAACACTATGGAAAGACGGAAGCTTTAAAGAAAACAGAAGCGAAATTGGATGCTATTCTGGCAGAATTGGACGAGATTCCAATTGTTCAAGAATTCAAAACGTCCCAAACAAATGTAAATGACCTTTTACAACTAGTTTCTTCTTACATTTCCAAAACAGTAACAGATGAAATCATCGTGGCAACTGGCGGAGACGTCCTGCGCGGAGAAACCGGCTCCTACGTAAAAAACACCACATACGGCGGCGGAAGCTGTTCATAATTTAATGCAAATTTGAATATATTTTCTGAAGCATGGATTCTTATTTCCATGCTTTTTTTATCGCCTGCTTTATCTTGTGATTTTTTCAAAAAATAGGCACATATCCAGATAAGCTTGCATAGAATGAACTATACGTTAATGTGTTAGAAATCATTTAGTTATGCAGCAAATTCAATCTAATCACAATTGTCATTTAACCCGCATAGGATGAAATGAAGATTGTAATGAGGAGGGTGTATGCTCGAATGTCTGAATACAGAGAAATTATCACAAGAGCAGTAACCGGCAAAGGTAGAAAGTTTACGCAGTCAAAGCACACGATAAGTCCCTCGCATCGTCCTACAAGCATTTTAGGATGCTGGGTCATTAACCATACGTATGATGCGAAAAAAGCGGGCGATACGGTGGAAGTAATAGGGAAATATGATATCAACGTCTGGTATTCACACAGTGACAATACCAAGACGGAGGTAGTGACGGAAACGGTTTCCTACAAAGATGTCGTCAAGCTAAGGTATAAAGATGATAACAGCCTTGGTGAAGATCATGAAGTAATTGCGCGTGTCCTACAACAGCCCAATTGCTTAGAAGCGAGCATCGCAGACAAGGAAGCAAAAGTGGAAGTGCAAGTGGAAAGAGAATTCCTCACTGAAATTATTGGGGAAACCAAAATCACAGTTGAAGTACATCCAGATTCATTAGCGGATGATAATGACTGGGATGTTGATGAGGATGAGTTTGAAGACTTGAATCCAGACTTTATCGTCGATGGTTACGAAGAGTAAAGGAACTGGGAAGCATGATGCTTCCTGGTTTTTTTGTATTTGATGTTAGATGCCGCTGTTTCCACAATCACCCCTGATACGCCAAAATATGATATAATAAAGCAGCAAAAAACAATAGTTGGGGGATTACGATGGCTTCTTATACGCCGATGATACAGCAATACCTGAGAGTAAAGGCAGACTATCAAGATGCCTTTTTATTTTTTCGCCTGGGCGATTTTTACGAAATGTTTTTTGAAGATGCGACAAAAGCATCTCAAGAACTTGAAATTACATTAACCAGCCGTGATGGTGGAGGAAATGAGCGAATCCCCATGTGCGGGGTGCCCCACCATTCGGCTCCTAATTATATAGATCAACTCATTGAAAAAGGGTATAAAGTAGCTATTTGTGAGCAAGTAGAAGATCCTAAACTGACTAAAGGGGTCGTGAAACGTGAAGTAGTTCAACTGATCACTCCCGGTACCGTAATGGAAACCAAAGGTCTTTCTGACAAGCAAAACAACTTTTTAACTTCCATCACACATTTTGACGATGAGACATTTGGACTTGCATACGCAGATCTTTCCACAGGGGAGCTGCATACGACCGTTATTACCGGACCCATTCAGCAATTGGTGAATGAGGTATATTCCATTGGTGCGAAGGAAATAGTTGTTTCAGACAACTTTCCGTCAAACCTTGTCCATATGATAAAAGAAAGAATGATAACCACATGCTCCTATGAGGAAGCAACTGATATTCCAATGGAATTTGATCCTATAGTCCGGAATTTAGAACAAGAAAAATTGCGGATCACTGTTGGGCGACTGCTTCACTACTTAAAGAGAACCCAAAAGCGCAGTCTTGATCATCTTCAACCGGCAAGATTTTTTGAATTAAATCAATCAATGAAGATAGACCTCTTCTCCAAGCGAAATCTGGAGTTGACTGAAACCATCCGGTCAAAAGGGAAAAAAGGTTCCTTGCTCTGGTTATTGGATCAAACTGTTACGGCAATGGGTGGTCGCTTGTTAAAGCAATGGGTGGACAGGCCATTAATAAACCCTGTAGAAATAGAAAAACGTCATGATATGGTGGAAACTTTAATAAAAGAGTATTTTACAAGACAAGAAATACGAGAGTTATTAAAAGAAGTCTATGACCTTGAAAGGCTTGCCGGAAGAGTGGCGTTTGGAAATGTTAATGCAAGAGACCTTGTGCAATTACGCAAATCTCTTTCACAAATTCCTCATCTTAAATCGATGGTTCAAAAACTGCCGATTAATCATACTTCGATACTCGACAACATGGATGAGTGTGAAGAATTGACAACCCTTCTTCAGGACAGCTTGATTGAACAGCCTTCGTTGTCTGTCAAAGAAGGAAACATGATGAAAGACGGATTCCATGAGGAATTGGATAAATACCGGGATGCCAGAAGAAACGGCAAGACCTGGATTGCCGAATTGGAAAAAAGAGAGCGAGATTTAACGGGAATACGATCGCTTAAAATAGGCTATAATCGGATTTTTGGTTATTATATTGAAATAACAAAGGCGAACATAGCTTCCCTTCCCGAAGGCAGGTATGAGAGAAAGCAGACACTTGCCAACGCAGAACGGTATATTACAGAAGAACTAAAAGAAAAAGAGACGCTTATTTTAGAAGCCGAGGAAAAGATTGTCGCACTAGAATACGAGCTTTTCTTGAAACTGCGTGAAGAAGTGAAAGCATACATCCCAAGACTGCAGAAACTTGCAAAAGCGGTCAGTGAAATCGATGTTCTTCAATGTTTTGCAACCATCAGTGAGGACCGGTATTACACACGACCTTCCTTTAATGAGGAAAGAAAGGTATACATCAAAGAGGGACGTCATCCAGTAGTGGAAAAAGTGATGGATGCGAATGAATACGTACCTAATGACACTTGGATGGATAAGGAGAATGAAATGTTGCTTATCACAGGTCCAAATATGTCGGGTAAAAGTACGTACATGCGTCAGGTGGCCCTAACAGCAATACTTGCTCAAATAGGCTGTTTCGTTCCTGCAAAAGAGGCATCCCTTCCGATATTTGATCAAATTTTCACGAGAATTGGAGCAGCGGATGACTTGATCTCAGGGCAAAGTACCTTCATGGTTGAAATGCTCGAGGCTCGTAATGCCATCGTTTATGCCACTCAAAACAGTTTGATACTATTTGATGAGATAGGCCGTGGAACATCGACCTATGACGGAATGGCGCTTGCACAGGCATTAATCGAATATATTCATGATAAAATTGGAGCAAAAACTCTTTTTTCCACTCACTATCATGAATTAACGTCATTGGATAAAGAGCTCGGGAAGCTGAAGAATATTCACGTTAGCGTCGTCGAGCAAAATGGTAAAGTGGTATTCCTTCATAAAATGAAGGAAGGACCTGCAGATAAAAGTTACGGAATTCATGTAGCGGAGTTAGCTGAACTTCCGAAAGAACTAATCTTACGAGCGCAAACCATCTTAGAAAAGCTAGAGAGTCAACCTCAAACTGAACGTGTGGAAATTGCTGCTACAAAAGAAATCAATATAGCAGAGCAAGATCCGCTTGCACAACTTTCTTTCTTTGAAGAAACGAAGGATACAAAACAGTCCGATAAGCAGTCTAAAAATGAAAAAGCAGCTCTTGAAAAACTTAGAAAGCTAGAGCTGCTTGAAACGACACCGCTAGAAGCGTTAAATAAACTGCATGAAATTCAGAAACTCTTAAAATTAAAATCCTAAAAGGGAGGAGGGAATAGAATGGCGAAGATTGTTCAATTAGATGAAAGTTTAGCCAATAAAATAGCGGCAGGAGAAGTGGTGGAAAGACCTGCCTCCGTTGTAAAGGAATTGGTGGAAAATGCTATTGACGCAAACTCCACCATCATCGAAATTGAGCTTGAGGAAGCGGGTTTGTCTAAAATACGCGTGTTGGACAACGGAGATGGAATAGAGCAGGAAGATTGTTTAACGGCTTTCCAGCGACATGCGACAAGTAAAATTAAGAATGAGAATGATTTGTTCCGTATCCGTACACTAGGTTTCAGAGGAGAGGCCCTTCCGAGTATCGCCTCTGTCTCCCTTTTTGACATTACGACAAGCACAGGGGAAGGACCTGGGACACATTTGAGCTTTAAAGGTGGAGTGCTAGAAACGCAGGAGCTTTCAAGCAGTCGAAAAGGAACAGATATCGTGGTGCAACATTTATTTTTCAACACTCCAGCAAGGTTAAAGTACATGAAAACGATTCACACGGAATTAGGCAATATTTCTGATATGGTGAATCGACTTGCGCTGGCCCATCCTTCTATTTCCTTCCGTCTTAGTCATAATGGGAAAAGGATGCTCGCAACAAATGGTAATGGTGATAGCTTGCATGTGTTAGCTGCAATATACGGGATGAATATAGCCAAGAAAATGATACCCATCCACTTTACATCCTTGGATTTCGAAGTAAAAGGGTATATCGCTTTGCCAGAAGTGACACGGGCTTCTAAAAATTATATTTCTACCATCATCAACGGACGGTATGTAAAGAACTATACCGTGGTCAGAGCCATTCGAGAAGGTTATCATACACTCCTTCCGATTGGAAGATATCCTATTGTTTATTTAGAAGTAGTGATGGATCCACTTTTAGTTGATGTTAATGTCCATCCTGCCAAATTGGAAGTCAGGCTGAGTAAGGAAGATGAACTTTATAGGTTGGTTGCACAGGGGATAAAAGAGGTATTTGGCAAAAAGCAATTAATTCCCTCAAATAGCCCTAAAAAGCAGACAGGCTATATCAATGAAACGAAGCCCACTCAACAAATCTTTACTTTAGAGGAGCATTTTCCTGTTGAACGGCCTGCAATTGCCATAAAAGAGGAACATAGTCTATTCAACCAAAAGGAACAGGAAAGTAACCGTGAAAATGAGACTCAAACTATTCTAGAATCTCAAGGGTTGGACGAAGATGATTTCTTGGATACTGATGGAAACGATGTAGAGGAAGACGTGTACATCAAGCCATCTCCATCGTCAGAAGAGGAAAAGAGAGAGAAGCGTATTCCTACCCTATATCCGATAGGTCAGATGCATGGTACCTACATCGTTGCGCAGAATGAAAATGGACTGTATCTGATTGATCAACATGCAGCACAGGAACGAATAAATTATGAATATTTCTACAAAAAGCTGGGCAGGGAAGAAAGAAATTTACAAGAACTTTTGATTCCTTTGACCATCGAATGTACTTTAGATGAGTATCTGTTCCTGGAAGAGCAAGCGGAAGTTTTCAAAGAAGTAGGTATCATCCTTGAACCTTTTGGCCACCAAACATTCATCGTGAAGGCTCATCCGGTTTGGTTTCCTAAAGGGGAAGAAAGAGAAACTATTGATGAAATGATTCAATTGTGTTTAGAAAAAAGAAAAATAAACCTCTCAGACTTAAGAGAAGAAGCAGCGATCATGATGAGTTGCAAGGCAGCCATAAAAGCCAATCATCATTTAAGACAAGATGAAATAACGGCTCTTTTACACACGCTCAGAGAGGCGGAAAATCCATTTACATGTCCTCATGGCAGACCGATACTGATTCATTTTTCGTCCTATGAATTGGAAAAAATGTTTAAGCGGGTCATGTGAAAATAATAAATTTTTTATCAATTAGATTGAGCTCTATTAAAAGTGGGTATAATGATATCTTGTGATAAAGAATAATTGAGAGAGTGAGTGAGCGTTGGGAGAGAAGCAGAAGGTAATAGTAATAATTGGTCCAACAGCAGTAGGAAAAACGAAAACAAGTGTAGAATTGGCTAAACGGCTAAATGGAGAAATTATCAGCGGAGACTCCATGCAAATCTACAAGACAATGGATATAGGAACGGCCAAAGTGAAGAAGGAAGAGATGCAGGGGATTCCTCACTACCTTATTGATATAAAAGAACCCCAAGAGGCTTATTCGGTTGCGGAATTCCAACAGGATGTCCGGAATAAAATCGACGAAATCACTTCAAGGGGACATATTCCTATCATTGTTGGCGGTACTGGCCTCTATATTCAATCTGTCCTATATGACTATCAATTTTCAGAAAGTGGGAAGGATGAGGAAACCCGTCTTCGACTTGAAGAGAGAAGTCAAGAGATAGGAGTAGAGAAGCTGCACCAAGAGCTCACTGAAATTGATCCGAAAAGTGCTGCCAATATTCATCCCAATAATGTCAGAAGAGTAATCCGCGCATTAGAGATATTCTACACTACCGGCAAAACCATGTCGGAGTATCAGGATACGCAGCAACCTGAACCATTGTACGACATTGCCCTAATCGGTCTCACCATGGATAGAGAAATGTTATATGAAAGAATCAACCTCAGAGTGGACCTTATGATGCAAGAAGGGTTGCTAAAAGAAGTGCAATCTCTATATGACAACGGAATCCGTGATTGCCAGTCCATACAAGCAATCGGCTACAAAGAACTGTATGCTTTCTTTGAGGGTAATGTAACTTTAGAGAAGGCTGTAGATGACTTAAAGCAAAATTCAAGAAGGTATGCCAAAAGACAGCTCACTTGGTTCCGTAATAAAATGAATGTAACTTGGTTTGACATGACAGATGGAGATTTTGAGCAAAAGTTATCACAAATTTTCACGGTTATAGCAGGAAAGCTTCAACTTGAAGCGAATAAGTAAGAAAGATAGAGATAAGAGGAGGACGAAAAGATGAAGCAATCGATTAATATCCAAGATCAAGTTCTTAACCAATTAAGAAAAGATGGAACAAGTGTAACGGTTTTCTTACTGAATGGATTTCAACTTCGCGGATTAATTAAAGGGTTTGATAATTTCACTGTGCTTTTAGAAACAGAAGGGAAGCAACAGTTGATTTATAAGCATGCGATCTCTACCTTTTCTCCATCAAAGAATGTACAAATTGAAACAGAAGCCTAAAACCAGCTATATGCTGGTTTTTTATTTTACATAAAATAAACATATAGCTAGTTAATTATCATATATTTAGTTAATAATTGGAGAAAATCTCTCCATTTGTTTTATTGCGGAAATAAAGAGCAGAAATCGGGAATTATTTCTCGGGAAAGCGCATAATATGACAAGTTTGTCAATAGTTTGGTGAAAATATATGAAACTTGTTGAAGGTAATCGAAAAAGTGCAGAATTAAGGAGAATATGAAATAGGATTTCGTGTACTGCATCAGGATATGTCGGATTTTGGCGCGGAAATGAGGTGGACATTCTTGGATCAACCCATGAAAAACCAGAATGGGAAAATAAATATTGTTTTAAACGGCACGAAGAAGCCGTTAAGAGTAACCCATGTTCAAACACTGGAAGAACCGCTTACTCCTACCAACCATGCAATCTTGCAGGAAATAGAGCGGGAAATGGGGGAATTGGTAGGGTTACAGGAAATGAAAAAAGTGGTCAAGGAAATATATGCTTGGATCTATGTGAACAAAAAGCGGGAAGAATTCGGGTTGAAAACAGAGAGACAAGTGCTTCATATGATGTTCAAAGGGAATCCGGGTACTGGCAAAACGACAGTGGCCAGGTTGATAGGGAAACTGTTTTGCGACATGAATGTTCTTTCTAAAGGTCATCTTATTGAGGCGGAAAGGGCAGATCTTGTCGGGGAATATATAGGTCATACCGCGCAAAAAACCAGAGATCTCGTGAAGAAAGCGTTGGGGGGCATCTTATTTGTGGATGAAGCCTATTCGCTTGCAAGAGGTGGCGAAAAGGATTTCGGCAAGGAGGCCATTGATACCCTTGTGAAGCATATGGAAGATAAGCAACATGATTTTATCTTGATCCTTGCAGGGTATCAGCGTGAGATGGAAGAGTTTTTACGGACGAATCCCGGCCTTATTTCCCGATTTCCCATTATTGTGGATTTTCCTGATTATTCTGTTGAAGAATTGATGGAAATCTGTCAACGAATGCTTAAAGACCGTGAATATGTAATGAGCAAAGAGGCAGAGTGGAAAATGCGAGAGCACCTCAACCAAATGAAAAGTGTGCTGCTTCCTTCTGCATTCAGTAATGGCCGCTATATAAGAAATGTCTTGGAGAAATCTATAAGGACGCAAGCGATGCGCCTTTTAATGTATGACAGCTTTCATAAAAAAGAATTGATGACGATTGAAGCAAGGGACCTTCTTCTAAAATGATACGAAAACGAAAATAGCAGCCAACCGGCTGCTATTCTTGTTTATCCAATACTTTTATTAACTTGTTCCCAATCTTCGTTTATGGCATCAGCGGTTAGTTGGCCGGAAAGGGTTACCATCGGAACTCCGCCACCTGGGTGAGTAGAACCGCCTGTGAAGTATAGATTATCAAGCATTTTGCTTCTGCAAGGAATTTTAAATCCGCCATTCTTTTTACGGTCTGTCACGACGCCGTAAATAGAGCCTCCATTTGCTCCGTATAAGTTCATTAAATCGTTTGGTGTAAAGCAATATTCAAACTCAATGGATGAGGATAACCCTTCTAGACCCATTCTTTCTAATTTAGAAAGAACTTTTTCGCGGTAAATATCTTTATACTCATCCCATGACTCTCCCTCTTTTAACGGTGGGACGTGGGTGAGGACAAATAAGTTATCTTTTCCTTGTGGCGCTTGCGATGTATCTGTTTTGGACGAAACACCAATATAAATGGTTGGATCAAGTGCCGGTTTTCCTTCGTTGAAGATAGTATGAAACTCCTCTTCTGGATCTTCTGAGAAAAAGAAATTATGGTGTGCCAATTCGTCATATTTTCTGTTCACGCCCAGTAGTAGAACAAGTCCCGATACAGTCGGTGCAAACTTTTCTAAATCCTCAGCAGCCTTATTGGCCATCGGGATATCTTTTAACAAAGTTTTATAGGTCGGGATTGCTTCAAGGTTTGAAACAACCAGGTCTGCAGTGATCTCTTCACCATTTTCTAAGATAATCCCGGTCGCTTTTTTTCCATCCGTTGTAATTTTGCGAACGGAGCTATTTAAGCTGTACGTAACACCCATTTCATCCAAGAGGGTCTGCATAGCTTCGGCGATTTTATACATCCCGCCTTTTACATAGTAAATTCCAAGTCCAAGCTGAACATGCGTTAATTGGGACAGGACAGCAGGAGCATGATATGGAGAAGACCCAATATACATGATCATGAAATTGAAGAGCTGTTGCAGATGTTTATCTTCAAAATGCTTTTTTGTGATTTGATCCATGGATTTCATTGGATCCATCCCGATAAGTTCTTTCAGATTGTGCAGTGCCCGAAGTTCACCTAATCCCGATAGGCTCTTTTTGTAAAAACTCTTCATGCTGTACTCATACATTTTGCTACAATAATTCAAATACTCGAAAAAGCCGTTTGCGTCTTTGTCTGAGTATTTTCTAATTTGCTCTAACATTTTAGGAAGGTCACTGGTTACGTCTATTTTTGTTCCGTCCTCAAAGAAGGTTCGCCATTGAGGCTCTACTCTTTCAATGGTAATATAATCATGTAAATTTCTTTTTGCACTAGCAAACAACTGTTCCAACACCCATGGCATTGTCAGGATAGATGGTCCAGTATCAAAAGTAAAACCCTTGCCTGAACGAATGTTTAACTTACCTCCAAGACGCTCTCCTTTTTCAATTACATGTACTTCGTAACCGTCGGCGGACAGTCGGATAGCAGCCGATAGTCCACCAAGGCCACCACCAATTACTACTACTTTCTTTCTCATTCTTATTCCTCCTTATGAAAACTAATAAGTTTGACTAGACTGTCTAGTGGATAGAAGTAAAATTTATGTGTATACAACTTTATATTTTACCCTTTTTTTCTATTTTCAAACTAATTTAGATGTATATGGGAGGAGTTAATAATGACGGCATTATTATTGATTATGACATTATTACTTGGGAGAGTACTGTTTTTTCATATTCCGAGTTTGTCGTTTAAGCAAGAGAAGACTTCTTTACTGAAAAAGGTTTCCGTCATCATCCCTGCCAGAAATGAAGAAGACAATCTTCCAGTCTTATTAAAATCACTGCAGGGGTATCACGGTAAGGTAAAAGAGATTATGGTGGTAGATGACCACTCAACAGACGAAACTGTAAAGGTTGCAAGAATTTATGGAGCCCGTGTTGTCAAATTAGAGAATCTTCCTGCAGGGTGGTTTGGAAAATCCTTTGGGTGTTGGAACGGAGCTTTACGTGCAAGGGGAGAAATATTCTTATTTTTAGATGCGGATACAATTATCTCAGAAAATGGCTTGGAAAATATGCTTACGGCATACAAGGGAGAGGGGGAAGTGCTTTCTGTTCAACCTTATCACAAGATAAAAGAAAAATATGAGAGCTTATCTTCCTTCTTTCATCTAGTGGTGATAGGGTCCCTTGGTGCCTTTCATATTTTGCGAAAATGGCTGCCTGTTAAGGGGGCGTTCGGAGCTTGTCTTATGATTCATCGACAAGATTATTTTAAGTATGGTGGTCATCAAGCGATTCAGGGAGAATTGATGGAGAACATGGCGTTTGGCTTCCAGGTTCAAAAGCATGGGGGAAAAGTTAGATGTTTTAGCGGTATGGGAGCAATTGAAATGAGGATGTACCCAGAAGGTTTTGGTTCACTATGGAATGGTTGGAGCAAAAGCTTTGCAACAGGAGCATCTAGAACAAATATATGGTATTTGATGTTGATTTGTATATGGCTTGGGGGCTTAATGACATTTCTTACAAGCTATCAAACCCTTCCTTTAGAACTATATGTACTCGGATATGTGTTAATCGCTTTGCATCTTAAGAGGACGCTAGCAATTATCGGAAACTTCGGGTGGGGTACCGCATTATTATTTCCTTTTCATCTACTATTCTTTTTTATCTTGTTTGGCTACTCTTGTGTCCAAACCTTTTTCAAAAAGAATGTTACTTGGAAAGGACGAAAAATTGACCTGTGAAATTTGCAAAAAAAAACAGGAGGCAGTTCACCTCCTGAATTAAACAGCACTTTGTAAACTTCGGTTAGGTAATCTCCATTTGTACGTATAGGATAAAACCCGTAAAGAAACGATTCCTACAAATAAAATATAAAGTTCAATCGGGGAACTGGCAATTCCAAATCCGATAATTAAACCAGCGAGGATTGCCCAGGCCGCGTAAATTTCCGCTCTCAATACAAGCGGCCTTCTTCCTGCAAGCAAATCCCTGATAATACCGCCTCCGCTACCAGTTAATACTGCAGCAACAACGACGGCGCTAATCGGGTGATTCATCCCTGAAGCGAACAATGCTCCTTGGATGGCAAAGGCGGCAAGGCCGATTGCATCAAAGAAATTGCCCCACTTCCTCCAGTGCTTTAATAAATTATTAGGAAACAGGAAGACGGTTGTCATAGCCACAAGAGCCACTTGAAACAGCATTCCTTGCTCCCAAAGCGCAGAAATCGGAACCCCGATAAGGAGATTCCGGACGGCTCCCCCGCCAAATGCTGTCACTATTCCCAATATATAAACGCCGAGTATATCATACTCTTCTTCCATCGCGACAATCGCTCCACTAATAGCAAAGGCAATGGTACCGATGATGCTGAAAACTTCCCAAGTCATACAATCTCACTCCATCAAAAAAATGCATAATCATAAAGCCTTCCTGATTTTATATAGAAAAACGCCTGAATGCAATAGTTTTAAAGGATTTAATAGAGAAAAAACGTTTATTTTGATATGATAAAGGCACTTGTTCCATCATTATTTTAGAAAAAGGGGTTACGCATTTGAACGATACGCAAAAGAAAGACAAAGAACGGGTCATTCTGGTAGGCTGTCAGTTGCCAAAAGATGATGATCAAGCATTCTTCTATAGCATGGAAGAATTAATATCGTTAACTAAAACCGCTAATGGTGAAGTACTGGTCTCCCTTACGCAAAAGAGGGAAAGGGTTCACCCTGCTACATATATAGGCAAAGGAAAAATCGAGGAACTAGTCCAACTTGAAGAAGAGTTGGAACCGGATATTATCATTTTTAACGGAGAACTGGCACCAAGCCAAAACAGAAACCTATCGAAAATCTTAAATGCCAGAATCATTGACAGAACACAGTTGATCTTGGACATATTTGCTCAACGTGCCAAATCAAAAGAAGGAAAGCTTCAAGTGGAGTTAGCTCAGCTTCAATACCTCTTGCCGCGCCTTGGAGGAAAGGGAGTCGAACTATCCCGTCTTGGAGGCGGGATCGGAACAAGAGGACCGGGTGAGACCAAATTAGAATCAGACCGCAGACATATTAATAGAAGAATTGTGGATATCAAAACACAGCTGACTTCCATTGTCAGTCACCGTGAGCGGTACAGAGAACGTAGAAAACGGAACCAAGCCTTTCAACTTTCTTTAGTCGGGTATACCAATGCGGGGAAATCAACCATCTTTAATCGCATGACAGAAGCAGGTACCTTTGAGGAAGATCTATTATTCGCAACACTCGATCCGACGACAAGAAAGGTTGTTTTGCCATCTGGCTTTCATGCACTATTGACAGATACGGTAGGATTCATCCAAGACCTGCCGACATCTCTTGTGGCCGCATTCCGTTCCACCCTGGAGGAAGTGACGGAAGCTGATTTGATTCTGCATGTGGTGGACAGCTCAAGTCCCGATCATATCAACCATGAGAAGACAGTGGATAAATTGCTCAAGGAACTCGGTGTGGAAGGTGTTCCTGTCTTAACGATTTATAATAAAAAGGACCAAACAACAGAAGGTTTCACACCTGCTTATAATGAAGAGTTACTTCATATCAGTGCATTAGACACTCGAGACATCTTACAATTGACCACAAAGATAGAATCGCTCATAAAAAAGCAAATGGAAATTTACCAAATTGTCGTTCCTTCCGCAGAAGGAAAATTAATTGCGCAATTAAAACAAGAAACCGTCCTTTCCACTATGGAATTTACGGAAGAGGCAGAAAGCTATAAACTGTCGGGGTATTATTTTAATAACTCCAAATTGGCTTCTGTCATACAGCAGAGAATGAAGAAATAGAGGAGAATTCAAATGTTCCATTTATTACAGCATGGGGAAGTCATTGAACCAATAGTACGTAAAATAGAAGAAAAGCTCCAAGAAGGTTTTCAGCAGGTGGATGCGGGCGTGGAAACAAACCAATTCCGCGTATTAAAAAGTTTTCAGGAGAACCGTGTCAGTGATTCCCATTTCATTCCATCCACAGGGTACGGATATGATGACAATGGCCGCGATACGTTAGAAAAAATCTACGCCGAAGTATTTGGGGGAGAAGCAGGCCTGGTGCGTCCGCAAATCATTTCGGGAACACATGCCATTTCCATCGCCCTGTTTGGGGTGCTGCGACCTGGAGATGAACTACTATACATCACCGGCAAGCCGTACGATACGTTAGAAGAGATTGTGGGAATTCGCGGAAGAGGCGTTGGCTCATTAAAAGAGTACAATATAGGCTATAAAACCATCGATCTTAAAAACAACCGTGGAATTGACTGGGAGGCAGTCAGCAACGCGATAACGCCTTCCACCAAAATGATCGGTATTCAACGTTCAAAAGGGTATGCAACAAGACCTTCTTTTACAATAGAAGAAATTAAAGAGATGATCCGTTTTGTTAAAGAAATCAAACCGGACGTGGTCGTGTTTGTTGATAACTGTTACGGTGAATTTGTAGAGTTTGAGGAACCGTGTCATGTTGGTGCAGATTTGATCGCTGGTTCTTTAATAAAGAATCCTGGTGGCGGCATCGCCAAAACTGGTGGTTATATTGTTGGGAAAAAAGAGTTGGTGGAAGCTTGTTCTTACCGCATGACTTCACCTGGAATCGGCGCGGAAGCTGGCGCCAGCCTCTACAGCCTTCAGGAAATGTATCAAGGTTTCTTCCTTGCACCGCATGTAGTGGGACAGGCCTTGAAAGGCGCCATGTTCACTGCTGCGTTCCTGGAAGAGCTTGGTATGAATACCTCTCCTAGTTGGGATGCACATCGTACAGACTTGATTCAATCCGTACAGTTTGATGATAAGGAAAAAATGATTGCGTTTTGTCAGGCTATTCAATATGCATCTCCCGTCAATTCACATGTCACGCCATATGCCAACTATATGCCTGGTTATGAAGACGACGTCATCATGGCTGCAGGAACCTTTATCCAAGGAGCAAGTATCGAACTTACGGCTGACGGCCCAATCCGTGCGCCTTATGTGGCCTACGTTCAAGGAGGATTGACGTATTCGCATGTAAAGATTGCTGTATGCAGTGCGGTGGATCATTTGATTAGTAAGGGGTTAATGGAATAGTAGGTTTTTTGGATTTGTAATGACCTTTTTAACGTGAAAGAGTTGTAGTGGGGGGCTTTATTGAGGTTGTAAAGACTTCCTTTGGGTGAAAATCCGTAGTGACAGGTCTTTATAGGGGTTCTTAAGACTTCTCCAGGGTGAAACTCGGTAGTGGCAGGTCTTTATAGAGGTTCTCAAGACTTCCTCTGGATGAAAATCCGTATCGGCAGGTCTTTATAGGGGTTCTAATGGACTCCTTCGCAGCGAAAGTCCATAGTAAGAGGCCTTTATAAAATTTTATAATGGCCTCTTTATCGTCTCAAAACACTTTCTTTTCCCCCCGCAGTCAACTAATCCCAACAAATTCCCCAAATCATGTTTTTACATCAATAGAACAGGCTATACATAAAAGGGTACTATTCAAATTACATAACTAATCAAAATCAAAGAAATCCTTTATTATTCCTACGAAACGTAAAAATCTCAAAAATGATGTCAGAAAACCTAACATGTTCTTGACAGATTATCTAACATCGCATAAACTAAGAGTAACTTCATAGGAAATGATGAAAGGAGGATTTGTAGTGAGTGACAATATAAGACGTTCAATGCCGCTATTTCCAATTGGAATTGTCATGCAACTAACGGAATTGTCAGCTCGACAAATCCGATATTATGAAGAAAATGAGCTTGTATTTCCGGCTCGTTCAGAAGGCAATCGCCGACTTTTTTCCTTCAATGACGTGGATACTCTTTTAGAGATCAAAAACCTCATTGAACAAAAAGTGAACATTGCTGGCATCAAACAGTTGATGACAGTCAAGCGACAGCTTAACGAGACTCCTTCAGAAGAAGTGTCCAAAGAAGCTGTTAAGCCTGAATTGTCGGATGACCAATTACGCAAATTATTGCGTGCAGAAATGATGCAGGCTGGAAGATATAATCGAACTAGTCTTCGTCAAGGAGACATGTCCCGATTTTTCCATTAATTTTTTTGAGTTTTTTAGTAATTTTTTATTAAAACTATAATCGTAAAAATCTTGAGGAGGAACTTATTTATGGCTAAGTACACACACGAGGACATTAAACGTATCGTCCAGGAGGAAAATGTAAAATACATCCGTCTTCAATTTACGGATATCCTTGGAACAATCAAGAATGTAGAAATTCCAGTAAGTCAATTGGAGAAAGCATTAGACAACAAGATGATGTTTGACGGATCTTCCATCGAAGGTTTCGTTCGTATTGAAGAATCTGACATGAACTTATACCCTGATCTAGATACATTCGTAGTATTCCCTTGGACTTCTGAAAAAGGTAAAGTTGCACGTTTCATTTGTGACATCTACAACCCAGATGGAACTCCATTTGATGGAGACCCTCGTGCAAACTTAAAGCGTATGTTAAAGGAAATGGAAGACCTAGGATTTTCCGATTTCAACCTTGGACCAGAGCCAGAGTTCTTCCTATTCAAATTAGATGAAAAAGGCGAACCTACTTTAGAATTAAATGATAAAGGTGGATATTTCGACTTAGCTCCAACGGACCTTGGTGAAAACTGCCGCCGTGATATCGTGCTTGAGCTAGAAGAAATGGGCTTTGAAATTGAAGCATCCCACCATGAAGTAGCACCAGGACAGCATGAAATTGATTTCAAATATGCAAGCGCAATTCAAGCTTGTGATGACATCCAAACATTTAAGCTAGTTGTAAAAACTATTGCTCGCAAACACGGATTGCATGCTACATTCATGCCAAAACCATTGTTCGGTGTGAACGGTTCCGGTATGCACTGTAACCTTTCTTTATTCAAGGATGGCGAGAATGCGTTCTACGATGCAAATGGCAACTTGGAATTAAGTGACACTGCAAGACATTTCATTGCAGGTATCATCAAGCACGCTACAGCGTTCACAGCGGTAACAAACCCTACTGTAAACTCTTATAAGCGTCTTGTACCTGGATACGAAGCACCTTGTTATGTGGCATGGTCCGCTCGTAACCGTAGCCCATTAATCCGTATTCCTGCTTCTCGCGGAATCTCCACTCGTGTAGAGGTTCGTAGTGTAGACCCTGCAGCTAACCCGTACCTTGCAATGGCTGTATTGCTAAAAGCTGGACTTGACGGAATCAAAAATAAATTGGAAGCTCCAAAACCAATCGACCGCAACATCTATGTGATGAACAAAGAAGAGCGCGTTGCTGCTGGTATCGCTGATCTTCCTGCAACACTATATGCTGCACTTGAAGAACTAAAATCCAATGAAGTTATCCAAGCTGCTCTAGGTGAGCATTTACTTGAGCACTTCATTGAAGCAAAAGAAATCGAGTGGGATATGTTCCGTACTCAGGTTCACCCATGGGAAAGAGATCAGTATCTGACTCAGTACTAATATCTTTAAAAAATCTTCGCACATTTTCGCTGCGAAGGTTTTTTTATGTTTTGTGATTTTTGTCCTGTCATATTATCCACTTCGCACCAATAAGCTTTAGTAGTAAGTGTACAAGGGAGTGGCTATATGGCAAAAGTGAATCATCCTACCGTAACGGCTGAAATGATTGAAAAGTATTATGAGTGCAATAAACAAAAAAAAGAAATAGAACAACAGATGGAAGAATTAAAGGAACGCTTTCATCTTTATTTTGACAAAAGCTTTGGAGCGGATGAAAAAGCAGAAGTGATTATGGGAGGTTACAAGCTACAAAGACAGGTGAGAAAATCGGAAAAGTACTCCGATGAAACCATTGCAAAGCTTGAGGCTTTAAAAATGACTGAACTGATAAAAACAGTCAAAAAGCCTGATGATGCAAAAATCAAAGCTGCCATCCAACTCAACCTAATTAAGGAAGAGGATCTGGAAGGTTGTTTAGTAACCAATTCTTCATTAGCAATATCGGTTAAGCCGCTTACTCCAAAATAAACAAAAGAGGGGGATTGTGAGATGTCAGAACCAAAACAAATCAGACCCGTGTCAAAAGGTGCTTGGTTCCGAATCCTGTTTCTTGCCTTTGCTCTTGTAAATCAGCTGCTCGTCGTTTATGGGAAATCGCCTCTGCCTATTACAGAAGCGGAGTTAGAGCAATTATTCAGTTTAATTTGGACAGCTGTTGCAGCCATTATTGCATGGTGGAAAGACAATGATTGGACAGAAAAAGCTAGAAGCAGAGAGAAATAAACGGCCTTTGGAACCGAGGTATCCTACCTTGGTTTTTTCTCATTTACTACAGACATTCTATTATGATTGGTGGAGAGTGGGGACGATGAAAATATTACTTTTCGCAGATCCAGGAATAGATGATTCATTAGCGATAATCTATGCATTAATGCACCCAAAGATTGAACTGATGGGGATTGTAACAGGGTATGGAAATGTATCCGTCAATGATGCCACTAGAAATGCAGCTTTTCTTCTTGCTTTGGCAGGTCGGACGGATATCCCTGTGATGAGGGGAACGTCTCAGCCTCTCAGCGGAACGCATACCATTTATTATCCTGAAATCCATGGACCTCAGGGGTTGGGCCCGATTATTCCACCAGAAGATTTTAGAGCAGATGTCAGTCCTTTTGAGATTATGTTCGATATTATCGAAAAGAATATAGAGGACATAGTAATAGTAGACGTTGGCAGGCAAACATCCCTTGCTTTTGCTTATAACCTCCGACCAGAACTCATGGAACAAGTGAAAGAAGTATACCTTATGGGAGGAGCGTTTATGGTTCCCGGGAATGTAACAGATTTGGCGGAAGCGAATTTTTGGGGAGACCCGATTGCCACCAATGTTATTTTGAATCAAGCGAAAAAAGTATATATAACACCGCTCAATGTGACAAATAGAGCAATAGTGACAAGGGATATGGCAACATTTATTTTTAATCACACCAATAGTCCTTATAAATACTTGATACCAGCAGTCACCAATTATTATGCAACATTTTATGATCAAGTGATGCCAGGAATAGATGGTTCCCCAGTGCATGATGTCTTTACCCTCTACTATTTATTAAACAAAGATAAAACGTATACAATCAAAAGAGATGTGAGGATTGCAACCGTTGATGGAAATAAAGGGTTAAGTGTAGCGGATATGAGAATGGTATACAAAGAACCGGAAAAGGAGCATTATATTGCGCTGGATTTTGATTATAATGATTTTATAGCTGATTTTATACGGGTTAACATTGGTGAAGTGAACGGAACAGTATAAAAAAAGAAAAAAGCCGGTGAACGGCTTTTTTTAGTGAATATTACGGTACACGCCAATCACTTTTCCTAGAATGCTCACATTGCGAACGATAATGGGTTCTAATGTAGAGTTTTCAGGTTGTAATCGGATATAGTCTTTTTCTTTAAAGAAACGTTTGACGGTAGCTTCATCGTCTTCGGTCATGGCGACAACGATGTCTCCGTTGTTGGCAGACTGCTGTTGACGAACGATGACATAGTCCCCATCAAGGATCCCCGCTTCAATCATACTGTCCCCCATGACCTCGAGCATGAAGACTTGCTCGTCTGGCGCGACATAGCGGTCAGGAAGCGGAAAGTAATCTTCCACATTCTCGATGGCTGTAATTGGCTGCCCTGCGGTAACTTTACCGATAATTGGGACGTTGACTGCGGAGATTTTTGGTACCAATTCGTCTTCCATTATTTCAATGGCTCTCGGTTTAGTGGGGTCTCGGCGTATGAGACCTTTGCTTTCGAGCCGCGCTAGATGACCATGTACAGTGGAACTGGAAGCAAGTCCAACCGCTTCCCCGATTTCACGAACGGAAGGTGGATATCCTTTTGCTTGAACTTCTTTTTTTATGTAATCCAATATGTCCTGTTGTCTTTTTGATAGTTTCATATGCCGCACCTCTATCATTAATAGTACTGATAGTATAGCATGTTTTAGGGTGAAATACAAACATAAGTTCGAATTATTGACAAGAATATATGTTCGCTTGATAATAATAGTTTAATAGAATGTTGGAGGAAATCATATATGAAGGGAATTATTTATTGCCGTGTAAGTACCAAAAAGGACACACAAGAAACATCGCTTTCCCGTCAAAAGGAAGAGTTAATTTCATTAGCGGCAAATCGAGGTATTGATATTATTCAAGTAGTGGAGGAGCAGGCTAGCGGGTACGATTTGGACCGTGAAGGGGTTTTTCAAATAATTGAGCTTATTTCAAGTGAGCATATTGATGTCCTGCTTATTCAAGATGAAACAAGACTTGGAAGAGGGAACGCCAAAATTGCTTTTTTGCATTGGTTGAGAAAGCATGAAATAAAGATATTTTCTATTACGGATAATGGGGAATTGAGGTTATCCGATTCTGATTCGATGGTCATGGATATTGTGGCAATTGTTGAGGAATACCAAAGAAAGCTGCATAACTTGAAAATCAAAAGAGGGATGCAACGTGCGGTGAAGCGCGGATATGATCCCACAAAAAACCTTTCCAATCTACATATGAGTCCCGGACGAGAGAAGATTGATGTCCCGATTGAGGAAATTGTAAGGCTTAGAAAAAACAAACTTACTTTTCATGATATCGCTGCCACATTAAGAGGACTTGGGTATGACGTGTCCAAGGCGACGGTAAACAGAAGGTATCGGGAGTATATGGAGGAGAACGACACCGGTTTGCTTGTAAAAAAAGAACCTCTCTAGTAAGATAAAAGCATATCTTCACAAGGAAGAAAGAAGGAGTTTTCTATGCTATCAAAAGAAAAAATTGCAAGAATCAATGCACTATCCAAAAAGGCGAAAAGCGAAGGTCTTACGCAGGATGAAACTGTTGAGCAACAAAAGCTTCGCCAGGAATATATCAAAACATTCCGTGCTTCCATGGATAATACCCTTCAGGGGGTAACAATCGTGGATCCGGAAGGAAATGATGTTACGCCTGAGAAATTAAAAGAAACAAAAAAGAATTTAAAGCATTAATCGCTTTTTTTCAGAACATTGGAACATACTATTTATGATAAAATAGAATTTTTCCATGAAAAAATAAGTTAAAGAGAGAAAGGGTGGATAAGATGACACAACATATAGATCAACTTTCCATTAACACAATTCGTACTTTATCTATCGATGCAATTGAAAAAGCCAACTCTGGTCACCCAGGTATGCCAATGGGTGCTGCACCAATGGGTTATTCTTTATGGACAAGGTTCATGAACCACAACCCAAAGAACCCAAACTGGTTCAATAGAGACCGCTTTGTACTTTCAGCAGGTCACGGTTCCATGTTACTTTATAGCCTTTTACATTTAGGCGGATATGATGTATCCATGAATGACTTGAAAGAATTCCGTCAATGGGGTAGCAAAACTCCAGGACACCCTGAATTTGGACACACTCCTGGTGTTGACGCAACAACTGGCCCTCTAGGACAAGGTATCGCAATGGGTGTTGGTATGGCAATGGCAGAACGCCATTTGGCTGCAACCTACAATAAAGAAGGTATGGAACTTGTGAATCACTTTACATACAGTATTTGCGGTGATGGAGACCTGATGGAGGGTGTTTCCGGAGAAGCTGCTTCTCTTGCTTCCCACTTGAAATTGGGACGTTTTATCGTACTTTACGATTCTAATGATATTTCACTTGATGGTGATCTAGATCGTTCCTTCTCTGAAAGCATTGAAACGCGTTTCAAAGGATACGGCTGGCAATATATCCGTGTGGAAGATGGAAACAATTTAGAGGAAATCGCGGCAGCAGTGGAAGAAGCACACGGTGACCTTTCCCGTCCAACCATGATCGAAGTAAAAACTACCATTGGTTACGGTTCACCAAACCGTGCAGGTAAGTCAGATGTTCATGGTGCGCCACTAGGCTCAGACGAATTGAAACTAACAAAAGAAGCATACAAGTGGACTTTTGAGAAAGATTTCCATGTTCCTGAAGAAGTTTATACTCATTTCCGTGAAACAGTTGCAGACAAAGGTGCAAAAGTGGAAGCAGAATGGAATGAGATGTTTGATGCTTACAAAACAAAATACCCAGAGCTTGGAAAACAGCTTGAATCTGCAATGAAAGGCGAACTTCCTGAAGGATGGGATTCTGAAATTCCTGTCTATGAAGAAGGGAAAAGCTTGGCTTCCCGTGCCTCTTCCGGTGAAGTACTTAACGCTATTGCCAAACAAGTACCTTACTTCTTTGGTGGATCTGCTGACTTGGCTGGTTCTAACAAAACAAATATTAAAAATGAAGCAGACTTTACAGCGGAAGACTACAGTGGCCGCAATATCTGGTTTGGCGTTCGTGAATTTGCAATGGGTGCTGCCATGAACGGTATGGCGCTTCACGGAGGGTTAAGAGTCTACGGTGGAACGTTCTTTGTATTCTCTGACTACTTGCGTCCTGCGATTCGATTAGCAGCGCTTCAACAGCTACCAGTAACATATGTGTTCACACATGACTCTATTGCAGTAGGGGAAGATGGCCCGACTCATGAGCCGATTGAACAACTACCTTCACTACGCGCAATGCCTAACCTTTCTGTTATCCGTCCTGCAGATGGTAACGAGACGGCTGCAGCATGGAAAGTGGCTTTAGAATCTGAAAAGACACCAACTGCTCTTGTATTGACTCGTCAAAACCTACCAACGATTAAAGGAACGGATGAGACTGCACTGGAGGGTGTTCGTAAGGGTGCTTATGTTATTTCCAAAGCTGGAAAAGATACAGCAGATGCACTTATCCTTGCAACTGGTTCTGAAGTAGGACTTGCTATAGAAGCGCAACAAGCATTACAGCAAGACGGCATTCACGTATCTGTAATCAGCATGCCTTCATGGGATCGCTTTGAGCTACAATCACAGGAATACAAAAATTCTGTTCTGCCTAAAGATGTAAAAAAACGTCTTGGAATCGAAATGGCTACTCCACTTGGATGGGAGCGCTATACTGGAGATGAAGGAGATATCCTTGCAATCAACGGATTTGGCGCATCAGCACCTGGAGAGCGCATTATGAAGGAATATGGTTTCACGACTGAAAATGTAGTCGCTCGAGTGAAAGCATTATTAGATAAATAAACACTCTAAATGTAAGTGAGCATTGCCGATTTTATAGGCAATGCTCATTTTTTTTCGAATTCGACATTTATTGCTAAAAATAGCCCCTTGCCAACTACACTATAAGACAAAACTCTTCTCTTTCATTCTCTATAATAAAAGAAAAGAAGTGATAGGAGGGTTTCGTTTGCGCCAATATATGATTTATTTGATAGAGGAAGAAGTAGCAAAACATTACTCTGGTAATGAGTTGAAACTATTTCAGCTTTTTCAGCAATACGAACAAGAGGAACCACTTCGTTCCATCATCAAACGGCAAGTGGATTATGTTACGCTCCCAGTTCCGACCTTCCCGCTTCAGCAATCATTAGAACAAACCTTAAAGAATAAGGAAGGTTACAAACGAGTGGCCTATCAGTATAAAATAGAGAAGGAACATTCCACCGCAAAGCTATCTATTTTCGAAAAGTACCTAAAGCTTTCTTCGACGGGATCATTTGAAGCAGAGGCAATCTTCTTTGAAATTATACGTAAACAAGCACCATACTTTCTTGCAGTAGACGCCAGCTCAAATCGATATGGCTGGCTGCAACCAATCAAACAAAGAAAATTTGTTTAATAGGTGAGAAATGTATCGGAAAATGTTGTATAATAGGTTTTAGTTTAGTACACTACATTGGTAGACCTAGTTTTGAGGAGGAAATTTTTTAATGGAAACATGGATTTGGATTCTTATTGTAGTTCTAGCATTGATTGCTGGGGTTGCACTAGGATTTTTCATCGCCCGTAAGTACATGATGACTTACCTAAAGAAAAATCCACCAATTAATGAGCAAATGCTTCGCGTGATGATGATGCAAATGGGAATGAAACCATCCCAAAAGAAAATTAATCAGATGATGTCTGCGATGAATAAGCAAATGAAATAAATGAAAAAGCACTCACATACGGGTGCTTTTTCTTTTTGCCAAAAAACGCTATAAAAAGTATCTTTCTAAAAATTTGAATATTTGCTAAACTGTTATAGTTGAACATAGATATATAAATCGGGGGAAAGTCCATGAGTATTTTTAAAGACCTTTGGTGGTTTTTTAAACAGGAACGAAAGTCATACATACCTGGGGTGCTTCTCCTTGCTCTTGTTGCATTCCTAGAATTAATTCCGCCAAGAATTGTCGGAATGACAGTCGATCACATTGTCGATGGTACCCTTACGAGGGAAATTATTCTCCAACTTATGCTGATACTCTTAGGAACAGCAGTAATAGTTTACATCTTAAGATATCTATGGAGAATCATGATTTTCGGCCCGGCAGTAAGACTTGCCAGGTTATTACGCAATAATTTATACGAGCATTTTACAAAAATGTCGGCAAGCTTTTATCAACGCAGACGTGTTGGGGATTTGATGGCCCACTCGACAAATGACCTGCAAGCCATTCAACAGACTGCAGGCGCAGGAGTATTAACTCTTGTCGATTCTTTGATGACCGGGGGATTTGTACTCATTGCCATGGCAGCAACAATCAGTTGGAAATTGACGCTGATTTGTCTGATTCCACTGCCAATCATGGCGATAGCAACCAACTACTATGGTACGCTGCTTCACAGAACGTTCCATAAAGCACAGGCTGCCTTTTCATCCCTCAATGACAAAGTGCAAGAAAGTGTAAATGGAATAAAAGTGGTCAAAACCTTTGGACAGGAAAAAGAAGAAATAGAGGAATTTGAAAAACAGGCAGAAGATGTAGTGAAAAAGAACGTTACGGTTGCAAAAATAGATGCCCTTTTTGACCCTACTATCGGGCTGATCATCGGTATTTCCTTTTTTCTTGCCATCGCTTTTGGCTCTAGGTATGTCATGACAGGAGAATTAACCATCGGGGAACTTATCGCATTCACCACTTATTTGGGGCTGTTGATTTGGCCGATGCTGGCATTTGGATGGCTTTTCAACATTGTCGAACGAGGTAGAGCTTCATATGACCGGGTTTCTGCACTAATGAAAGAGGAAGTAGACATACAGGATATGCAAGGGGCTATTGAAACGGTACCAACAGGTGATATTGAATACAATGTGCAGACCTTTACATACCCCACAGAGAATGAAGCCCTTTTAAAAGATATTCATCTTCTGTTAAAACAAGGGCAGACGCTTGGGGTTGTGGGAAAGACAGGTAGTGGAAAAACAACATTACTGAAGATGCTGATCAGAGAATTTGATGGCATTCAAGGAGATATCTCCATTGGTTCCAAATCAATAAAGCAATACTCCTTAGAAGCACTGCGAAAAGCGATTGGCTATGTGCCACAGGACCATTTCCTTTTTTCTGCAACCATAGCTGATAACATTGCCTTTGCTGTGCCGGATGCAACATTTGAAGAGATTATTCAAGCAGCGAAACTCGCAAACATCCATGAGGATATCATCCAATTTACGGACGGCTACCAAACGATGGTGGGGGAGCGCGGGGTTTCTTTATCTGGTGGACAGAAGCAAAGATTATCCATCGCAAGAGCGCTCTTAATGAATCCAGAACTATTAATACTGGATGACTCCCTTTCCGCAGTGGATGCCAAAACAGAGGAGAGCATTTTGCATGCTTTAAAAGAAAACCGTCATGGAAAGACAACCATCATAACTTCGCATCGCCTAAGTGCCATTCAGCACGCACAAATAATTATCGTTTTAGAAAATGGGCACATTGTGCAGAAGGGTACCCACCGGGAGTTGATGGATATGGATGGATGGTATAGAGAAATGTATCACCGTCAGGCATTAGAGTCCCTTGTGGAGCATGGGGGGTAGAAGATGAACAATAAGACCATTACAGCAAAAGAGCAAAGACAGGTATTAAAGAGATTATTGGGATACGCAAAACCGCATACCAAACAATTTATATTTGCGTTTAGCCTACTCGTTCTTGCAACGGTAGGGGAAATAGTTGGACCGTTGATCATCAAGGTGTTCATTGATGATTACTTAACACCGCAAGTGATGGAAACCGGTCCGATCGTGACACTGGCTTCTTTATATATAGGAATCTTACTCGCAAAAGTAATTATAACGTACTTTCAGCTTTTAAAATTCCAGGAGATTTCGTTGAAAATAATCCAAGAGCTTCGGATCGACATTTTTGCAAAGGTTCAAAACCTAGGATTGAAATTTTTTGATAAGACGCCCGGAGGCAGTATTGTATCAAGAGTCACCAATGATACAGAGGCCATTAAGGACATGTTTGTAAGTGTTATCTCGACATTCGTCCAAAATGGAGTGTTCTTAATTGGTATCTTTATAGCGATGTTCCTGCTTAATGTTCAACTAGCTATTTTTTGTTTGCTTATCATTCCGATCATTTTCGCCATCATGGCAACATACCGTCATTTCAGTTCTAGATTTTATGCAGATATGAGGGAACGGCTCAGTCAGTTGAATGCCAAGCTGAATGAATCATTACAAGGGATGTCCATCATTCAAGTATTTCGCCAAGAGAAAAGACTGAGAAAAGAATTTGCAGAAATTAACGAAGCGCACTATCAGGCGGGTGTGAAGAATATTAAGCTTGACGGGCTCTTGCTGCGACCTGCCATCGATTTTGTCTATGTCCTGTCGCTGATACTCGTACTAAGCTATTTTGGGATATCTTCCATTGGCAATGTAATAGAGATAGGTGTGCTTTATGCATTTGTTAATTACCTAGGGAGATTTTTTGAGCCCGTGAATCAAATGATGATGAGACTTTCTATGTACCAGCAGGCAATCGTCTCCGCTTCAAGGGTCTTTCATTTGCTTGATGAAAAGGATTTAGCACCGACAGCGGAAAAGTCGCTAAGCTCACCGTCCATAGTATCTGGTGAAATAGAATTTAAAAACGTCACCTTTTCCTATGACGGGAAGAGAGATGTATTAAAGGATATATCTTTTACAGCAAAACCTGGTGAAACAGTAGCACTTGTGGGCCACACCGGAAGCGGGAAAAGTTCCATTATCAATCTTTTAATGAGATTTTACCAGATTGAAAAAGGAGAAGTGCTTATTGATGGGTTTCCTCTGAAGTATTTCGAAGATCAGGAGCTTCGAAAAAATATGGGGCTAGTGTTGCAAGATCCATTTCTTTTCTATGGGACAATCAATCATAATATTCGCTTGCATGACCCATCCATCACATATCAAGAGATAAAAGCAGCGGCTGAATTCGTTCAGGCAGACTCATTTATTAAGAAATTGCCTGATAAATATGAGCAGCTGGTTGTGGAAAGAGGGGCAACATTCTCCAGTGGGCAGCGGCAGCTGGTTGCATTCGCCCGTACCATTGCAACCAAACCAAAGATTCTCGTTCTTGATGAGGCAACGGCAAACATAGATACAGAAACAGAGGAAGCCATCCAAACCGCTCTTGAAAAAATGAGAAAAGGACGAACGACAATCGCTATTGCCCATCGTCTTTCAACTATCCAAGATGCAGACCAGATCCTAGTCCTCCATCAAGGAGAAATCGTAGAAAGAGGCACGCATCAAGAATTATTAAATATCGAAGGGCTATACCATAAAATGTATCTTCTCCAAAATGGAAAACCAGACAAGGTGGAAAATGCAGTAATCAATCCATAAGAAAATTAGTAGATTAAATGGCAGACTAATTCATAATGATAATTAGTCTGTTTCTTTTTTAAAACTTTAAGTATTCCGCTAATAAGAAAATGAACATGGCTTGAATTTTGTAGTATTTTTGGTGAGAGTGGAGTATTATTGCAAACGGGACATTTAATTGAATAAGACTGGGAATCTTCAGGAGTTAATTTGCGAATATGAGATAAGGTATATTATATTTGTTGAATAGATTCTCTTTAAAAACAAGAAAAGTAGGTGAACAAAGTGGGGAAATATCAATTGGATACCAAAGGTAAGGTAGCTGTGACAAAGTTTCATGAAAAACAGACACCCGCTAAATTTGATAAAAAGCAGCAACTTGAAAAAATACGTGCGGAGTATTTGAAAAAGAAGCAAAAACAAACAGATAAATAATATGAATGAAAACATAGGAAGATTAAATCTCCCTATGTTTTTCTTATTCGAAGTTCTTTTTTTAATTGATATAGAAAATTGGAGGCTCACTATGGCAGTAATTTTTGTTACAGGGTTATCTGGAGTAGGGACCTCAAGTGCATTAGTTTCGAAAAAGTAATCAGGTAGTAGAATAATATATTGTAGGAATTTATAGATTATGAAATAATTGGTATCAAGCATTTTCCGTAATTTCTTATATGCTATGGGGGACTTATGAAAACTCACTATTATTTAGGTTGGTTTAACAATTTTATACCTGAGAGATTGGGCAGGGTGTTACAAGAGGATATTATTGATAGAAAATCGATTGTTATGATTAGCTCGAATCCATCTATTTATGAAGATGATGGTGCTATTGAGCGATCGTGGCTGGACCGCGCGGGCATTGAATTTGAGGAATATCATTTAGTTAATTATAGGCTACAGAAGGAAGATGCCCAAACATTAATTAAAAGTGCTTCAGTCATTTTCTTACTGGGTGGAAATACGCTTAAACAAAATGATTTTTTGATGGAATATGAATTGTCGGATTTGATTAAAAAGCAGAGCCGTTGTGATGGGGGCAAGCGCTGGTTCAATCAATATGTCCGCTAAATGGATTTGCTCGAAAAACCTTGGATATAAAGTTGACACAAGCTCTATTTAAATGGAATTGGCCTTGACGATTTTTCCGTCCTTTCTCATTATGATCTTGAAAATAATACTGCGCAGGTGCTAAGCGAATTATCTCCCTTATCGCAAGAAATGAATATATATGCGTCAAACAAAGATTGCGCTGTACGTGTAAAGGGAGATGAAATCGACATTTTTGGTAATGTATATTTAATTTCCAACTCAAGGATTAAGAAATTGAATGTAACCCTCTAGGGGAAGTTAATGGTTTTTTAAAACTTCATTTTGCAAATTTTTATACTCCATTATAGAGGTGTGATAGTTGGTGGGGCTTTGTTATACGGTTTTTTGTACCTTCGGCATTAATTTTTTAAATTTATATGTTTAAAAGGTGAGGATCCTGTGACATGGATTAGCGCGAATTTAACGATATAAAAAGGGTGGGGCAATTGTGGAATACTTTAAATATTTAAGGCAGTATGTGGGTCAAAAACCAGTTATTTTACCTGGATCTGTTGTTATCATTTTAAATGAAAATTATGAGATATTATTGCAAAAAAGGCTAAATGGAAATTGGGGATTGCCAGGTGGTTTAATGGATCTCGGGGAAAGTTTTGAAGAAGTGGCGAAAAGAGAAGTTTTTGAAGAAACAGGGTTAACTGTTGCCAATCTAAAACTACTTAATGTGTACTCTGGTTCAAAGTATTACTTAAAAGTTTCAAATGGGGACGAATTATTTTCGGCAACAGCCGTTTATTATACCAAAGATGTAAGTGGGAATTTAAAGATAGATTTTAACGAGTCAAAAGATATGAAATATTTTGCCGCCGGTAATTTGCCTAGTAAATTAAACAATAATGATAAAGGGTTTATTGAGGACTATGTTAATAGAAAATAAAATTACAGCTTAGGAGATATTAATGACACTAACTATTGCTGTAGCCCAATTCAAACCAACACTTAATGTTTCAGAGAATCTTAAGAAAATGATGAATTTGATAACACAAACTAATGAGAATGATATCGTGGTATTGCCTGAAGGCTGTTTATCAGGATACGCTCATAACCTGGAGTTTCTAAACGTTAATATTGCTCTTGAAATTGAGCAAGCACTATTCAAACTTCAATTATTTACGAAAAAACACAATGTTCATTTGATATTTGGTTCCTGTATAAGGGAAGAGGGTAGTTGGTATAATGCAGGAATTTACATATCTCCCGAGGGAATTAAACATATCTATAAAAAGGTTAATCTGGCAATACACGAAAGAGGAATCCTCAAAGAGGGAAACGTTCTCTCTTGTTTCAACTTGGAAATCGGCAAAGCATCTTTCAAAGGTGCTATTCAAATATGTCGAGAGATACGTTTTCCTGAACAATGGAAGTTCCTTTCTTTGAATGGTGCGGATATTATTTTTTATCTTACTAACATTATCGATTTCGAAGAACTTGATATTTGGAACGCTCACTTAATTAGTCGTGCAGCAGAAAATCAACGTTATGTTATTTCGTCAAATATTGCACATGAAGAACAAGGCTGTTCATCAATGGTAGTCTCACCAAAGGGGAAAGTAATTAAAATGCTAGAAGTGGATTATGAGTCAATAGAAAGAATACAAATAAATCTAAGTGGAAATTCTAATTGGTATTTGAGCCAGAGTAGAAAAGATTTATTAAATGTAATAACTGTTGGTCCTTTAAACAATAGTAGGCAGTAATAGTTAGTGAACTAATGGATTCTTATATCTTAAACAAATTCATACCATAAGTTTGAAAATAGGTAGGTGAATATACTTGAATAAAGTTATTGAAAAACTTAAAGAAATTGATCAATATCGTGAGTTGGCTTTTCGCAAAGGGAGGTAAAATGTATGATAACATTCACGACCATAATTGCTAAAATACTCCGTCTGTTACCTAATCAAGCAAAGAAAACAGCTATGGTTCCTCTGCATCAGGTGAAAATAAAAAAAGATATGATAGTTGAAACATCCGTTCAACGCACAAGAATAGCTTTATACTATCCTTTGGAAGCACAGCAGAATAAGTTACCTGTTTATATCAATTTCCATGGTGGAGCGTTTATTATGAACGAAAAGGAGATGGATGATCCTTATTGCCGCTTTCTTTCCAATCAAGCAGAATGTGTGGTTGTTAATGTTGATTATGGCAAAGCACCGGAGTTTCCTTTTCCAAAACCAATTGAGGAGGGCTATGAGATTCTTCAATGGTTGAAAAATAGAGCAGATGAGTTGCATATTGATAAGGAAAAAATCATGGTCGGCGGACAAAGCTCAGGCGCAAATATCGCTGCAGCCCTATGCCTGTACCTTGAAGAAAGAGGGGACAATCAACCACTACTCCAAGTGTTATCCTGTCCTATGCTAGATTTTGTCACCCCGCATGGTGATAAACCAGAACCAGATAAGTGGCGGGCTCGCTATCCGCAAGTCGCAAATTTTATCAACATGTGTTATGTTCCTGGAAAAGAGCAAGCCCGGAATCCCCTAGCATCGCCTATACATGCTGAGATATTTGGTCATTTAGCTTCTGCTCTAATGATCATCGCTGAGTACGACGCTTTTAGACCAGAAGCCGAACAGTATGCGGAGAAATTAAGAGCAGCAGGGATAAACGTTCAAGAGGTAATTTTCGAAGATTGTTATCATGCATTTACCCATCTAGGCCCAAAAGAAAAAGCGAACGAGGCTTGGGTGCTGATAGCTCGGAAAATTAGAGAAGCAGGTCGAGGAATCTCGCATTCGTCTTCGCTTTAAAGAAAAGCACACTATCTCGTTATAAAAGAGATAGTGGGCTTTTAATTTTATATTTAAGGTTACCTTTTATCGCGAACTATGATTTATAACGGATTCTATAATTTGATCCCAATCTTCACTATGAATCTCATGCCCCGATCCATTAAGAGTCACTAATTCAGCATGGGGAATGGACTTCACAAGTGCGAGACCGTGCTCGTATGGGAGAGCTGGATCTGCTGTACCATGAACAATGAGTGATGGTGACTTGATTTCTCCCATCCTATCGTAATACTCTCCGCCGCCTTGCAGCATGGCATGATTAAATCTGCTCGGTAGCTGTTTGGCACGATTAGCTTCTCTTTCCGCCAGTCTATATATTCTTTCCTGCTCATAAGGTTTGGCACCAGCTAATGTTTTCCATCCATCCGCAAGATATGGAATAACTGCCTCTGGGTCCGACCAATCTATATAAGCGCTTTTTGCATGGTGATCCAGGATGCTCTGATCCATTGGTGGCAAACTTTCCATCGTGGTTCCAAACACACTTGATGCAATAAGCGTAAGGGTTAGTATGCGTTCAGGGTATCTTAAGGCAATAATCTGGCCAATCATACCACCCATAGACATACCAACTATATGAGCCTTTGCAATGGAATAGGCATCCAGAACTCCCACCGCATCGTCAGCCAAGTCCGTAATTTTGTAGTTGGAAGTACCAGGATCATAGATCGTCGATCGTCCCAGATCCCGATGATCGTACCGAATAACAAACCTTCCTTGATCAGCGAGTTGGAGACAAAAGTCCTCGTCCCACCAGTCTAATGAAGACATTGCTCCCATGATTAATAGGACAGCAGGATCCTTAGGATTTCCAAAACTTTCAGTACAAATCTCCACTTTATTTATTTTCAGTATCTGTTCACTCATATCTTTACCTCCGTAATATTTATTATCTAAATCGCCGGTACTAAGGCGCAGATCAATAAACTCTTTCCGGAGCATGATTGGCCACACCTTTAATTATCGCAGTCGAATCCACTTGATAATCATGACGAGGCCTCCTTCAAAATGCAATTTAATCAGGTATTCATCCCTATATTTATTAATATAGCATAGGGTAACCACCTCTTCTACCAAAATTTTCTTACTAAAATGAAATCTCTTTTACTGCTAGCACTCAATTTTTTTTGGCCAGAACGAAAAATCACTTATTGTAGGAATTTATAGATTATGAAATAATTGGTATTAATTAGGGTTGGCACTACTGGTGAATTTATGTAGATTTTGATAGAAGGTGGGGAGCAAATGAATCAAAAGGAGCTTAGTAGAATAAATAAGATTGGTTGGAATCAGGCAGCTTATCAAGCCTGGGTGAATCGCCACGGATCTCCAAGTAATTATTCTCGATTATTAAAAGAAAACCCTGAGCAGACTGTTTCCCATTACCTAAAATATATGGGTGATGTTAAAGGGAAAAAGATAATCAATCTTTTAGGATCTAAAGGGAATAAAGCAGTGTCATTAGCTTTATTAGGAGCTTGTGTAACCGTGGTAGATATTTCTGAAGGAAATAGACAATATGCAACAGAAGTAGCGGAAAGGGCTGGAGTCAGCCTTAACTATATTGTTTCAGATGTTCTGAATATACCTCCTAGAGAAAAACTAGGTGATTATGATTTCGTCCTTTTAGAACTGGGTGTTTTGCATTATTTCATAGATTTAGATCCTCTATTTGAGTTGGTGTTTAAGCTATTAAAACCAGGTGGGAAACTTATATTAAGAGACTATCACCCTTTTGTTTCCAAGCTAATTAATGTAGAGGATAATAAAATGGTTGCCAATGGTAATTATTTTGAAGAGGAAGTAAAAGAAGTCGAGGTAGCATATAGTTCTCTATTATCAGAAAAAGAACGAGATAAATTACAGAAAAATAGTATACGAAAATGGGGAATAGGTGAAATCGTTACAGCAGTTATTTCTGCAGGGTTAACAATGGAAAGTTTAAAAGAAGAAGCAGGTATTAGATGGGCGTTCCCGCAAAATTCTCCTGAAAACATAGAACATAATATTCCGGGACTTTTTACGATTTTGGCTAAAAGATAAATACTTAAATTCTAGCTTTCTAATCTGTTAAGAGGTAAGCATCATATTTTATTTATGAGTATATCAGGTGAAAAGTGAGGAGGAACAATGGAGAATTTGAAGGAAAAGACATTAAAAAGCAGGTTGAGAACCGGCATAATGGTTTTTGTAGTTCTCATTTCAGTTAGTTATTATTTTTTTCTTTTCAAACCTAAAAACTCATTAGACCTTTATCAATCTATGTCTTTTGCAGATGATTTGAAGGGGCACAAAGTTTAATGTTGGAAGGATACGAGGCTAATTTTAAGGAAGAAGATTTTGAATTTATCAATGGAACGGATACACGAGCAAACAGTATAAGTCAATTTACCTTGTTTAAAAATGATGAAAAATCTTATCTGATTATGACTTCACCAGGTACACAAGGTATCCAAAAGTTAAAAGTACTTGCAGTTGAAGAGTTACCAACAGAAATTAGGGATTACTTTCTTGAATTATCACCATAATATTTTTCACTAACGGGTGCATGAGTTTAACAACTGTACCTGATATGGCAGATTTTTTCTTGTTTCAATAAAGGAAGATCCTTTTATTAAGAAAAATAAGAGGGGGAATAGAAGGGATGGACAATAGTAATGAATATAAAAAAATGCCAGTGTGGGCATTTGAAACAATTGAGATAAAATACCCAGACCCTAATTGGAAAGACAAAGGGATTCGGGAAAAAGAAGAACTTTTTACCCTACTTTCAGCATTTAGTATAAAGGAAGTAGAGCATGTAGGCAGTACATCAATTCCTAATTTACCAGCAAAACCAATTATCGACTTAATGGCTTCTATTCCGTCATTCAATCTTATCAATGAAATTGAGGAAACACTAATTTCACACGATTGGCATTATGTACCTCCCGAATTAGACAAACAGCCTTGGAGAAGATTTTTTGTAAAAGTGAAGAACGACAAACAAGTAGCACATTTACAACTAATCTTAGAAGGAGAAGAACGTTGGGATGAAATACTTAAATTTAGAAATATATTAAGAAATAACCCTAACCTTGCAAATGAATACGCTGTAATTAAAAGTCATTTAGCGAAAGAATATAATAATGATCGTGAAACATATACAGAGGCAAAAAGAGGATTTATTAATAAAGTGTTATTTAATTAAACGGAATCGATTGCTTAAACATTAATTTACTCTTATACGAAAGTTCCTCAAAAATTATCTTAACCATCAAGGTCCTTTATTTTTTCTTCAATTAATAATACTGAAATTTCAAAGGCTTCTATTCTCCTTTTGGCTAACGTGATTTGAGATTTATACCTATTGGGATTTTCTTTAGCTTCAAGAGTTTTTACTGTTTCTCTTAGTTTATTAAGCGTTGAGTTAATTTGACGTTTTGCTTCAATTAAATTAGATACCTTCATATCCATCTGAATACATCCCCTTTTTAGCTTAATGATTTTCTGAATTCAGAACAATTTAGGATATAGGAAATTGAATGGACTGTCAATGCACTATCTAATCATTTAAAAAGGATTTTTCACTGATACAGATGATCATTAATTTGAAATACATACCGGTTCACTGCAAAATAGATTAGATTATTATAAACAGGGAAAAGCCATATGAAATTTCACTGAATTGGCAGAGTACTGAAAATAAGGAAAAAGATTTTTGGCAAGGATTTTAAATAAGGAGATTTAAGATTATGAAAAGAGTGGATGTAACATACGTGCTTCTCTTTGATGAGGAGGCCGAAAATGTGTTAATGGTTAAAAATAGAGGAGATAATTCTTCTTATTATACACTTCCCGGAGGAGCAGTTGAACCAGGAGAAACACTGGAAGAAGCTGCTATCCGTGAAGTAAAAGAGGAAACGGGGTTAAATGTAGAAATAGATAGTGTTTTTTCTGTAAGCGAAGCATTTTTCGAAGATAGAGGACATCATGCAATTTTCTTTACTTTTAGAGGGCGAATAACAGGAGGAGAAATTAATATTTCATTACCAGAAGAAATTGAAGAGATTACTTGGATGGATATGCAGAAAGCAGAAGAATTCATTCATATAACCGATTCAAAAGGATTGATAAAAAGTAATTCATCCGTACCATATTTACTTAGAAAAAGAGTTAATAAACAGTCTTAATACATATAACTTTTGTTAATTGCTTATCAAGAAATTGAAATAGGTAGGTTAAGGGGGAGTATACTTGAGTAATAAAAAAAATGGCTATTTAGAGCTTCAATTGTTCTGAATATATTGCTCGCCGCAACTGTAACCTGGGAAAATTTAAAGATTAATTTTACTGCAGAGCAAGTTCTTTTAACAGAAGTACAAAATAATTTAGTAGAGCTAGAAGGCTTGATAGCTCATCAAATTGAAGATGATTGGTCAGAACCTAACTTGGTCACAGCTGAACTTGAAGATATATTGAATGGTATTTGGCTTGGCATGACGACTGTGGAACAATTAGGAGCACTTTCAGAAAGTGATAAGGTAACTTTATCGCAACTGCATTCAAATTTAAGACAATATCCATACGATGAAATATATAGCTTTGCAAATGTAACAGATGAAGATATTAAGAATTTTGAAGAGCTTAGGGGAATACTTCGCGATGTAGGTTTAGGGTTAAATATATCTATCAATGCAAATAAGGATTCTTTCATGGCACAAGCAAATGCACTGAATAAGAAGATTAAGACCCCATTAAATTAGCTTATCCAAAATTGGAACTGATTTAAGAAATAGAAGATCTTAAAGAATTTGAATTATTCAGGCTGGGCGAAATACTCCAGTAAAATAGAAGTTTATAATATGGGAGATATCATGTCAAAGCATGAAGATGAAGAATTGCTAGCAGGTGGGAATGTCTCTAACGTTTATCGGTGGTTGGAGAGTCTAGACATTTAACAACGGGAGCCAAAACAGAACCCCCTCCTCATTTTCTGAGAAGGGGTTTCATGATGTCATAAAACTCACATAAATTCTATGTATTATTTAGGGACGATGATATGGTTATACTTGTTTAGAAGAATATCCAGTTCCTGGCTGAGTTTTAATGTTTTAGAGGAGGACATTCCGTACTTTGCGACAATATCAATTAGTTCTGTTCGCTTTTTTTCAATTTTTTCTAGTAGTTCATGTTTAGTAGCCAATGTTGAGTATCCTTTCTTCTTCCAATTCGTATCATCATTATACTAGAATTTAGGAGGTAATACAAAGGGAAAATGCCTGTTAATGGGACTTTAATAATTGTTATAATAGTGAAAAATTACTAGGTAATACTGTCACGGTTTCGACATAGATTATTAAAAAGCGGCTATATGTTTCTATGCTTTTTCTGTTACTATATTAACTATAATTGAATAGGAGTAGTGATATTATGTCTGCAGATGTTACGCTTTTGTTAGCGTTTGGAGCGGGGTTTTTATCGTTCATCTCCCCTTGTACGCTTCCAATTTATCCTGCGTTTCTTTCCTATATAACTGGAGTATCGGTAGGGGAATTGAAAGAAGAGAAAGGAATGTTTCGTAGTAGGAGTATTTTACATACAGTATTCTTCTTACTAGGATTTTCTATTATTTTCATTTGGTTGGGCTTCAGTGCATCATTCCTTGGACAATTTTTTGTACAGTACAATGATTTAATACGTCAGATCGGTGCCATATTGATCATCTTTTTTGGGCTTGTCATTCTTGGAGTTTTCCAACCGAAGTTCTTGATGACCGATAAAAAAATGACCTTTAAAAATAGACCGACAGGGTATATTGGAACTGTATTAATTGGAATGGCTTTTGCCGCAGGGTGGACACCTTGTACGGGACCAATCCTTGTTTCTGTCATGGCTTTGGCAGCAGCAAACCCTGGTTCTGGAGTCATGTACATGACTGCTTATGTTCTTGGATTCGCCATCCCATTTTTTATCCTTTCTTTCTTCATTGGAAAATTATCATGGATCAGACGCAACCATGTGCCAATAATGAAGGTTGGAGGGTATATTATGATTTTCATGGGTATCCTTCTTTTCTTTGATTGGTTAACAAAAATAATTGTCTGGCTTACTGCCATTACCGGAGGATTCCAAGGATTTTAAATTGTGTGATATTTTAGTTGATTCTTCTGTCCGAAAAGAGTAAAGTTAAAATTGGGAATAAAGGAAAATTACAACTTTTTTATAGGACATAAGGAGGACTCTGCGGTGGCCAACGTTTTAGTAGTGGATGATGCAAAGTTTATGAGACTAACAATTGGGAACATTTTAACTAAATCTAACCACACTGTGATCGGTGAAGCAGAGAATGGAAGAGATGCGGTTTCACTCTATCGAGATCACCAGCCTGATCTCGTGACGATGGATATCACGATGCCTGAAATGAACGGTATTGAAGCTGTTCGTGAAATAGTAAGAGATTTTCCAAAAGCTAAAATTATTATGTGCTCCGCAATGGGCCAACAGCGGTTAATTGTAGAAGCGATTGAAGCCGGTGCGAAAGATTTTATTGTAAAGCCTTTTGATGAAGGCCGTGTTTTGGAGGCTGTTAAAAGAGTGATGGGATAAAGAAATAAACTATTTTCTACTTCTAAGGTAGAGAGTAGTTTATTTTTTTGATAGAGAAGTTGTAAAACCTTAGATATCACTTTTAAAATTTCTCTTTTTCGGTATAATAGTAAGAGGTTAAAAGTTGTGAAAACAGAGGATGATTAACGTGAATACAGTACTATCTACGATTATCGCAGTTTGTATGGCATTACTTGTTTTGTTTATTAGAATGAAAGCTGCGAAAAAACCTTCATCAGTGAAAAAAATTGTATTGCCTCCCATTTTCATGAGTACTGGAGCGCTAATGTTTTTATTTCCGGAATTTCGAGTCTCCTCTTTGCAGATATTGGAAGCTTTAGCGGTCGGAGCGATATTTTCTATCTTCCTTATTAAAACTTCCAAATTTGAGATGAAGGATAATGATATATATTTAAAACGATCAAAAGCGTTTGTCTTTATTTTGCTTGGTTTATTGGCTATTAGAGTTGTCATGAAGCTAGTATTGAGTACTCAAATTGATATTGGTGAACTGACAGGGATGTTTTGGCTGCTTGCATTCGGCATGATTGTTCCTTGGAGAGTTGCGATGTATATAAAATATAAGAAGATAGAGAGTGGTTCCATTCCACCAACGATAAAAACCTCGGTATAATAGAACCGAGGTTTTTCCTTTAAAATAGGTGTTGGTATGGAGTGCGATCAATATTAAGGTGTTCCAATTTTTTTATAAGAAACTTATGATCGCGTTTAGGTGTAGCGAGAATATAGCCACGAATGACATGCTCTCTTGTTATTTCCTTCGCATTTTCCTTATAGGCAATTTCACCGATTTTTCCGGCGATCTTCTGTCTTGCAATATCACGGAAAAGTTCCGGCACAGGGGAAACAAGCTCTTCTAATAGCTGCTTCAAATCATCCGGCCAAAGGTGACGGGTTTTTTCTAAGTAGAAGTCCTGCCAATCCAATTCCGATTTGCCATCTTCTTTTGGCATTCTTTTAAGAAATTTACGAAACATAAAGAATCCACCAATGGCCAGTAAACCAACCATTGTAACGACCCAAAATAAAATTAACCATAAAAACCATCCGGTTAACATGTTCTTTTCCCTCCGAACTCGTTAACATTCTTGTATTATTATAACCGAAACTATTATAATTGCACTAGTAAATGAAAAATCCAACCTAATTCATATAAAAAAAATGACAAAGTTTTGACGGAGGTGGCGACGATGAAAAAGATTGGTGCCGTGATTGGCAGCATGGGGAAAACCGAGATCCTTTCCCAGAGAGTCTGCCCGAAATGCAATAGAGAAGTAAGACGTGTCCGCATGCAAATTATCGGTGGAGAAAATAAAGGGAAATGGCAGGAATACGAAAATGAATGTGATTGCAGGCTTGCAGCAGAAACGATGCAGGCGGAAAAACGCAGAAAACATAAGTATTTTGAGCAGTTTTGTATCATTCCCAGGGAGCTTGAAGATGCTACACTGGAGAATTTTAAAGTAGATTATTCCAGCCAAGGTGAGGCGTTGGCAAGCACAATAGACTTTTTTGATCAGTTTACGGGGAAAGAGAATTTATACTATTTTGGTCGAACAGGCAGGGGAAAAACACATCTAGCAGTAGGATTGTATAAATACTTCAAGGAAAATAACATTACCGCGATGTTTTTTGATGTGCCGAAACTGATGGATACTATAGTTGCATCTTGGGATAATGATTCAGGTTATTCGGAAAGTAAGTTTATGAAGGCCATAGCAGAAGTGGATGTTCTTATTCTTGATGACCTCGGTGTGGAGAGGGTGAGTGAGTGGGTGGATCAGACTATTTATTCCATCTTGAACCAAAGGCAAGGGAAGAGCATCGTATTTACTTCCAATATCCATCCGGGAGATTTGACGAAACGGTATGGGGAGCGAATTGCAGATCGTATAAAAAATAAAATGAGTCAAAATCAGTTAATTTCCATAGTGACTCCGGAGAGTTTTAGAACCAAAGATTTAACGATGTACAAAGATTAATATATAGGATCTACCTATTGATTGCCCATAGCAAAATATTGCTATGGGTTTTTCGTATTGCGAAACAATTGTTGAAATTTGTCTATTTTTTCAAGTGAAATAATGGTAAAATAATTCTAAATAGAAAGAAAATAAAAGGGGTGCTCTAGAGAATGAAACAAGTACAACAATTAAAGAAAGAAATGTCTAATGTCATTATTGGAAAAGACGAGGTAGTAGAAATGTTGTTCATCTCGTTGCTGAATAAAGGACATGTTTTGTTAGAAAGTGTACCAGGTACAGGGAAAACAATGTTGGCAAAGAGCTTTGCCAAAACAATGGATGCAAGCTTTAAACGAATCCAATTTACTCCTGATGTGTTGCCAAGTGATGTAACAGGGATTCAGTTTTTTAATCCGAAGGAACAAAATTTTGAATTAAGACCCGGTCCAATCATGACAAATATTCTGTTGGCAGATGAAATCAACCGCGCTACTCCAAGAACGCAATCAAGCTTACTTGAAGTAATGGAAGAACGACAAGTAACGATTGATGGGCAAACATTGTCCATTCCTGGACCTTTCATGGTGCTTGCGACCCAGAATCCCATTGAATCTCAACAAGGGACATTCCCATTGCCAGAAGCGCAGATGGACCGTTTCTTTATTCAGATAGATTTAGGGTATCCAACGATGGAAGAAGAGAAGGAAATCATGAATAAATATCGGTTAGGCGAGCCGATCAAACAAATGACATCCCTATTTAGCAAAGAAGAAGTCATGGAATTGCAGGAACAGGTCAAACAGTTGAAAGTTTCTTCTGTAGTAGAGGATTACATACTCGAGATTGTCCAGATGACGAGAAATCATGAAGAAATAGAGCTGGGGGTAAGTCCACGTGGAACTCTGGCATTGATGCGTGCGGCACAAGGGGCAGCTTTTGTAAATGGACGAGAATACGTTACACCGGAAGATGTAAAGAAAATGGCACCATACGTTATAAGTCACCGCTTGGTGCTTACAATGGAAGGGTCGCTAAAGAAGACCAATAAACAAATTGTGACAGAAGTGCTGGCAAGAGTTGTTGTGCCTGTGGAGGCGACAATTTAGGAATGACTAGGTGGAATCAACAAGTAGATAATCTGACCCATCATATTTATTTCCGTGCCTGTGCATTTGTCATAATTGCGATTGGATTTGTTACAGGACATCCCATTTTATTTTTTATGGGTAGCTTGTATTTGTTTTATTTTATTGTTTCTTACTACTATTTAGTCAATGTAGGTAAGAGACTCAAGCTTACAATCGTAAACGGTCAAGTGAAACTTTTCCCTGGAGAAACAGGGGTTGTAAAATTGAAAGTCGAACAACCATCATGGTTACCCATTTTTTCTGGACGAATCCAACTTGTTGCTGATAATAACATTGAGTTCCAAAACGGAGACAGGAGAACGCGAATCAGCCAGATAAGTCTGCCATTTTCATTGATGGGAAAAAGCGAATTAATTATCGATATTCCCTTTACTGCAATGGAAAGAGGAGTAGCTAAATTACATCATATTGAATTGCAAATCTCACATTTCATTGATTTTGGGAAGGTGTACTTGCAAAAGAACGATTTAACCAAATTTGAAGCACTTGTTTACTCTGAGCAATTGCCTGTAAGCGGTCTTGAGCGGATTATGCCCAAGAATCAAGGTGCTTATCCAACCCGTTCATCCCTTTTTGAGGATGTTAGTACGATTATTGGAACACGTGATTATGCGGCAGGGGATTCTTTTAATAGAATTCATTGGAAGGCTTCTGCTAAGGTCACAAGTTTGCAAACAAAAGTGTATGAGAAGACCTCACAATATTCGTGGTTAATTGTTTTTGATATTAGATCAGGCAATTTAGAAGAGAGAATCAAGGGGATTACCCATTTATTACACCATGCTACAAAATTTAATATTCCTTATTCCTTACTTGTCAACATTAAGAGGGTAGGTACACCAAGTTATTTTGAACTGCCTTATGGGGTAGGCAAACGCCATCTGCAAACTGCGTTGACCATGTTAGCGAGATTGCAAGGTAATAGTGTTTCCATTGGCATGTCTACTTTTGAAAGAATAACCTTTCAACATGCCGCACACGCTCCATTCGTGATTCTCTGTGGAGAGGCAGATCGCTTGAGAGGGTGGAGAATGCCTGCGGGAACTAATGTAAATCTTCTTGATGTGAAGGATGAAGGCTGTACATTAATCTCTTGGCGGACCGAAGCAAGAAAGGAGGCTGTAAATGGCTAACTTTTGGAGGAACAGCATACATTTATTACTCGAGCTTAATATCGTTTATTTTTTTATTTTGCTCTTGTATTTAGATTCCGGAAATCTCCCCTCTTTGGTAGGAGTTTTATTGCCTTATGGTTTTGCCATTGCAATTTTTGGTTTTTTAAACAACAAACTGCCAAATAATTATGCAGCAATCATGATGGTGGCTCCTATTTTAGCTCTTTTTGCTTACCTTTCATCTTATAGTATTTGGCTTGCTCTTATTATAGGAACTATCCTAAGTTTTCGGGCATTTATGTATTTTGTGGAGGAGAGATTCATTTCCACCTTTGCTTTATTAATTATCTCATTTATCTGGATGCCGTTTGTTTACGGTGCAGGAACGTTGGTGAATTATCCACATGGCCTAACGTTAATGATTCTGTTTGGTGCACAATTAGCTCTCGTTATATTTTTGTATAGTGGAAACGCTGTACTACAATTGAATGGAAACCGTTATATGCAGAAAAGAGTGGTTGCTGCCACAAGTACTGTTTTTATCAGTATAATCGCTCTTTCTGCGGTCTTTGCAACTGTTGGTAAGTATGTGATAACTGCAGGGTTTTCTTTGTTCGGCTTAGGTGTTAGCATAATTTTTGATGCTTTGGCAAGGCCGTTGTTTTATCTATTGGGTTTACATGATTGGACTCTAAAAAGTGGAGGACCTCAGGATGCGGGAGGTTTGGAGGGTCAAGAAGAGGAAGCGGAAACGGCAGAACTCTTACCACCACCAGACAGCCTATTTGATAATCCCGTAGTAATGGCTATAGGTGTCATTCTATTCTTATCGATCCTTTATTACTTATTAAGGAAGAAAAAGGTGAACACGCAAAAGATTGAAGTAAAAGATGAACAGCCATTTACTTCTACGATGACCAAAAAGAGTGGTGGATTCTTTACCGGCAGAAGGAAACAAAAGCCACCTGAAAATGAAGTTAGGAAGCTTATGTTTGATTTGGAGCAATTAGCTATGAAAAAGAACCGTGGCCGTCTTCCGAATGAAACATTGGAGGAATGGTTAAAACGGGAGACCACTTTTAAGGAAAGCTTTATGGATTTGTATGCTAAAGTTCGATACGGAGAAATGAAACTTTCACCTTCGGAAGTAGAAACCTGCAGGACAATGGCAGAGGAAATCCGAAAAGTGATGAAGCAGTGGAAAAAAGCGAGTTAAATGTTGGTTTTAGCAGTGTATCCTGTGGGGGTACACTGTTTTTTTGTTTTATGAAGACCTGAGTGGCGAGAGATTAGGTAGAGGCAAGTCTTCATGGTCTGGATGAAGACCTGAGTGGTCGGCAATTTGGAAGAGAGAAGTATTCATGGGCGTTATGAAGACTTGAGTGGCGGAAGATTAGGAAGAGAGAAGTCTTCAACGGCGTTAAGAAGACTTGAGTGGCGGAGAATAGGAAGAGAGAAGTCTTCATCGACGTTATGAAGACCTGAGTCAGCCGGAGATTGGGTAGAGAGAAGTCCTCATCGACGTAATTCCATCCAAACTCAATGGGATAGAAGGGTTTGCGCTGCTTTTCCATAATTATCCACACTCAAATTTGGCCGTATTCCTCCAAAATCAGTGATTATTCCGCTTCTGTGGGATTTACAAGAAGGTCTATATTATTGGTAGCGTTTACACTCACTATCTTGCTCTCATGCGGACTAATTGCCCAAACACCCTTGATATACATTCTCTACATGTTACGATTATAAACGTTGTTAAAAACGAACGGACAGACGGGAGCGATTAGATGCTTAGAGAAAAAGTGATTGGATTTATCGGAGCAGGATCGATGGCAGAAGCAATGATTTCAGGTATTGTAGCAAGTGAAATCATACCTGCCCATAATGTAGTAGTAAGCAACAGATCTAATATCGACAGATTAATCGAACTTGAAAACAAATACGGTATTCGTGGCGTTATGAAGCAGGATCTGATTATGGAAGAATTGGATATCATCGTTTTGGCCATGAAACCGAAAGATATAGAAATTGCATTAGCTACATTAAAAGATCAACTGAACCCATCACAATTATTGCTATCCGTATTAGCAGGCGTATCCACAAGCTATATGGAAGATGGATTGAATCCGGGACAACCTGTTATTCGCGTGATGCCTAACACATCAAGCATGATTGGCGAGTCCGCTACAGCCATTTCTGCTGGCAAGCATGTTGCGATGGATGACATTGTAGATACTAAAGTGATTTTAGAAACGATCGGAAAAGTTTATACCATTGAAGAAGAGCAAATGGACGTTTTCACAGGAGTAGCAGGAAGCGGCCCGGCATATTTCTACTATTTAATGGAGCATATGGAGAGAACCGCAAAAGAAGCAGGCCTAGACGAAGAGGTAACACGTGATGTAGTAGCACAAACCATTCTTGGAGCTGCTAAAATGATGCAGACCAATAATGAAGAGCCATCAACCCTTCGTAAAAAAGTGACATCTCCAAACGGTACCACTGCAGCAGGATTAGAAGCGTTAAGCGACAACGGTGGCGGAAAAGCCATTTCAGCTGCTATTAAAGGGGCAGCAGAACGGTCTAGAGAAATCAGTGCGGAAAAAGAAAAAGAAAAAGAATTGGTATTGCAGTAAGCTTTACAATTATGTCTATAACAGGAGTGATTGAATGACCCCCGATAATAAGACTAAACGGGTAGTAATAAAAATTGGTAGTAGCTCTTTAACAAGTTCACACGGTGAAATTAGCAGAAGAAAGCTAGAGAGACTTGTTGATGAAGTCGCTCAACTGAAAGATCAAGGCTATGAAGTATTATTAGTTTCATCAGGTGCAGTGGCAGCTGGGTATCGTAAGCTCGGTTGCCTGAACAGACCAACAAGTTTACCGGAAAAACAAGCGGCAGCGTCCATTGGACAAGGCTTGTTGATGGAGGCATACAGCGAACTGTTTTTATCCAACGGTTACGTTGCCTCTCAGATTCTTATAACAAGAGAAGATTTTTCGGATGAAAATCGCTACAATAACGCGCGTAACACCGCGAATGTTCTTTTAGAGCGTGGTATTGTACCGATCGTCAATGAAAATGACACCGTCACGGTAAACCGATTGAAATTTGGGGACAATGATACACTTTCCGCGAAGGTTGCAGGACTTGTCGATGCAGATATGCTGTTGATTTTATCTGATATCGATGGATTGTATGATGCAGATCCGCGGAAGGATCCGGATGCTACATTATTACGAAAAGTGGAAGAAATCACACCTGAAATTGAAGCGGCTGCAGGAGATCCTGGCAGTTCTGTCGGTACAGGCGGGATGAAATCGAAAATTGATGCCGTGAAGATTGCCATGGCATCAGGAATCCCTGCCTTTTTAGGAAAAGCAGGAGTACCAAACATTCTACTTCAAGCGGTGGAAAAAGAAGCAACGGGTACGTATTTCGAGGCAAAGGATTCTGCCATAAATTTAAACCACAAAAAGCAATGGATTGCGTTCAATTCAGGTCCAGAGGGAGAAGTTGTACTAGCAGAAGGAGCAGACGTTTCTATGCTTGGTAAAAAGAGATTATTGCCTTCAAGTATCAGTAAAGTGAAAGGCTACTTCCAAGAGGGCTCTGTCGTAAGAATCCTCGATTTTGACGGAAATAGAATTGGACTAGGGGTTGTAAACTATTCATCCCAACAACTAAGAGAATATGATCAAACTCAAGATAAATATGCAGAAGAAGTTGTAAAAAATGACGACTTAGTATGCCACTTAGAATCGTCTATCCCTGTTGGCATTTAAAAAGCGAAAACAGTTCTAAATAAAAACTAGGAGGAATTTGATGTCTTTATTAGTAGAAACACAAGCAAAGGAAGCGAAGAAAGCGGCAAAGGCAGTAAGTTTGCTTACAACAGAAGAAAAGAACAAGATTCTTAAGCATATTGCGAACACGCTTGAAAGCAATGTATCCCATATCTTAGAAGCTAATAACAAGGATTTGGACAAAGGACGGGAAAAAGGCTATACGGAAGCTTATATGGACCGCCTGGCACTCTCAGAAGACAGAATTGCTGATTTTGCAAATGGCCTAAGAGAGGTGGCAGAACTTGAGGATCCTGTTGGTGACATCCTTTCAGACTGGACGTTGGAAAACGGTCTTCAAGTCGAAAAAGTCCGTGTACCACTTGGAGTGATCGGCATGATTTACGAAGCACGTCCAAACGTGACAGTTGATGCGACTGGACTTGCATTGAAATCTGGGAACGCCATCGTATTAAAAGGCGGTTCTTCTGCCATCAATTCCAACCAGGCGATTGTAGATGTCATTCACAAAGCGTTAAAGACTACTTCCATTCCAGAACAAGCAGTGCAATTCATCGCGAGTACGGACCGCAAAGCAACTCAAGAATTGTTCACAATGAAGGAGCATATCGATGTATTGATTCCCCGTGGAGGAGCATCTTTGATTAATGCAGTGGTCGAGAATGCGACAGTGCCGGTCCTCGAAACAGGAGTAGGCAATTGCCATCTTTACATTGATAAGGATGCCGATGTGGAAAAAGCATTATCCATCGTCGTCAATGCCAAAACGGACCGCCCGGCGGTTTGTAACGCAGCAGAGACGTTGATTGTTCATGAGGCTTGGTTCTACGCAAACAAAGAAGCGTTAATCAATATGTTCAACGAGAATAACATTACTGTACACGGTGACGATACGGTTGTTGAAACGATTCAAGGAGCTCTCAAGGCCGGCCATGAAGATTGGGCGAACGAATATTTAAGCTTGGATATCGCAGTAAAAGTCGTTGCCGACATCGACGAGGCAATCGACCATATAGACGAGTTTGGCACAAAACATTCCGAAGCAATCATTACGGAAAACAAAGAAACTGCCAACAAGTTCTTAAAACTTGTAGATGCGGCAGCCGTCTATCACAATGCATCCACTCGTTTCACAGACGGAGGAGCATTAGGATTCGGTGCAGAGATCGGAATCTCCACGCAAAAACTTCATGCCCGTGGCCCTATGGGGTTACCTGCATTAACAACGGTTAAATTTCAAATGACTGGTGACGGTCAGATTAGATAATTTTGTTAAGAGTCTTGCCTAGTTGAGCAAGGCTCTATTTTTATAAGCAATTTTAGTAAAAGAAGGGTTTTTTTGTCGAAAGTAGAATACATACTTTAGAGAGAAAAAAGGGGAGATACTATGCAAAATCAAATTGGGGCAGTACTAAAAATAGTCGGAGGAACAGTAATTGGATTGGGATTATTTTTAGCGATTGTTGCTGGATCTGAATCTGAAAGTTTTGTCGTTTTCTTTTCTGGGTTCCTAGTATCACTGGTTGTCGGGATGGTTTTAATTGGATTGTCAGAAATTATTAGGCTTTTAGAAGTTATTAACGGAAACATACCTAAAAGACATAAGAAAATTACAATGAGTTCAAATGACACACTGGTTGATGAACCTTCTCAACCTATAAGTACCAAGGAAGAGGATGATATAAGATCTTTTCTTCAAAAATATGATGTAGAAATTGAAAAGATTATTCCAACTCCAAAAGAAGATTTCTTTATTATAAAAACATCTGCAAGATATTTTTTGATTGAAATGGGCGGATTTACTCCCAAAATTATCAATGAGGATAAATGGCCGGAAGAATTAGCAGGTTGGTTTCAACACTATAATCAACAATAAGGAAAACGTAGCATTCATTAAACAGAATGCTACGTTTTTCTTTTATTTTTACTGAAAATTGATAGATTTGACCATTATACTTACCCTATCAATTTGGAATTACTAGAATACTATAAAGTAATTCCAGGAAAAAGGGGGTGAAAGTATGGCAGAAAAAACGTTTAACAATCGCAGTGCAGCTAGCTTGCAAATAGTTCTCCTTGTTCGCCAGGGGAGCAACCCAGCAAACTACGCTGGAGAAGTAGTATTCACCTTGCGTCCAGGACAAACAAGAACCATTTTCTACGGAAGCGAAGCAAATCCGTTCTTGAATGGTATTGTGATGTCGACTAATTTCAATGGAGATATTTACAGTAAAACTCAAATCGTAACAGTAAGAGGAACTCAGTTCGATAATCTATTGAACTTTAACAGTATTATCGACATTTTACCAATCTCTACAGACTATGTAATGTTTGGTCGTAATCCTGAAATGGTTATGCAGGATAGTAACATGACCCCATAAAAAAAGAATGGCAGGGACTTTTCCTGCCAATCTTTTTAATAAAAATTGTTTGCTATTCGATGATATTATTGAATTTCATTACTCCCTCCATCGCCTGTATGAAATCTTCTTTTGCCTTTTCTCGCCATTTCAGCTCAGAAGGGTAAAACATTTCTCGATAGCGGGATTCTAAAATTTTTATTGTCGTTTCATTATTACTGCCATGATGTTTCAATTGGTTCTCCATTATTGTTCTTCTCACCGAATCAATGGAAGCCCATAACCCTTCACCCATTGTTCCAAACTCAAAAGTAGTCGAATACAAACTTTTAGAAGGTGCTAATTCATCTTTAAGCATTGCAAAATACTCCGGTACATCACCATTTGTTACATAGAATTCTTCAGAGTCAGGAGTAAAAACAAGCGGATATTCAAATGTCTTTTGGGCTTCTTCTTGTGACATTGTTTCTTTACCTGAACTGAATATACTCATTTGATAACGTGGCCCATAGCCGGTATGCAGATCGACGTGAAGTATATTTGCGTATTCAGTTAATAAAATATCCTTAAATAAGCCCTTAATAAATTTAGTGGAGGGTTCATCTTCCTGTCCCCCGTAATAGACACCTGTTGGCTGGGTATATTGACCGCTTAATAAAGCTTTCTCAACCTTGGTGCTTCCATCCATCAATACCGTTTTAGCAATCTCCCCGTAGAACCCAAGGTCTCTCCAGGTTATGGTGCCAATTTCATTCTCGGGTTGAAGGAACTCTTTCAAGTCTTCATAGTCCTTGTTCATTTCCTTATCAAATGTTTCCCAATCATAAATGAAATTACGGTTTAGATCAACGTTGTTCTCATTGTATCTTCGCATTTCCTTCATGCCTACAGGGTTTACTGAGTGAACGATGATAAGGCCGGTGTTTTCTTTATTTAATACCGGTGAAAACTGTTGAAGGAAAATATCGAGCATTGCCGACCCGACGTAGCCCTCGACGCCATGTACCCCTGAGGTGATGACAATCAAGTTGGTCTTTTCTTGATTTGCATCAGCCCACCAAAGATCGATGGTTGCATCCTCAACTACTGTAAATGAATCACTTTTTACTGTATTCCAGTTTTCTTTCAATTTCTCTTCATAATTTAGAAAGCGTGATTTTGATTCTTCATACGTATTGATAAAATGACCGGAACTTGCAGGTGGTTTTTCTAAGTTTGCTAGAATGAGGAGGGGAACACTAAAATGAAGAAATAAAAAGATAATTGAAAGAGTAATTCCGAACTTAATCCATTTTCTTTTTAGCATAATCAAGGCATCAGCCTCCAATATTCAGATAGGATGAATAGTTGTATTGTTTCTAAGAGGTTGAAGGTTCATTTGAGGATGGGTGAAGAATATGTATGGCGGGACTGCGTGGGAATCGAACCCACCTGAGACGGCACGCGCCTCACAAGCGGTTTTGAAGACCGAGACAAGCACCAGCATTGCAATCAGCCCCATACATAGAATAGTTTCATTTTACTTTTTGCGCCGAGAGAATGCAATAGAAATACCATAATTAAAGTAGAAACGTTTGTTCGATTGTGGTACATTATTTACCATAAGAGTAAAAGGAGGGAGAAAAAGTTGAAATTAGAGAAAGAAACCCAATACATAAGAGGAATCACATTAAAAAGAGAAACCATCCCTACATTTGATCGCTTCCCTTTCAACCTTCCAGTAATAAAAGACTTGAATACACTTCACCTGCATCCTAATGTCACCTACATCATCGGAGAAAATGGAATGGGTAAATCCACCTTGCTTGAGGGTATTGCGATAGCTTTAGGCTTTAATCCTGAAGGTGGAACGTTAAATTTCAACTTTACAAGCTATGATTCTCACTCAGAGTTGGACGATTATTTACGTGTAATAAAAGGTGCGGAGAGACCAGAAGACAGCTTTTTCTTTAGAGCGGAGACCTTCTACAATGTTGCAACAAATATTGAGGAAATGGATCGTGAATCTGGCGGAGGAAGAAGGATTATAGATTCTTTTGGAGGGAAATCACTTCATCAACAATCGCATGGAGAATCTTTTTTTGCTGCTTTTGTGGAAAGGTTTCAAGGAAAAGGGTTATATATCCTGGACGAGCCGGAAGCAGCTTTATCTCCTCTGAGACAAATGTCCATGCTTGCCAGAATTAACGAACTGGTGCAGGAAGGATCGCAATTCATCATCTCTACTCACTCCCCGATTGTTATGGCCTATCCAGATGCAAAAATTCTTGAACTGACAGAAGAGGGGATGTTTGAGACTTCCCTTGAAGAGACACCGCACTTTGCAATTATGAAGCAGTTTTTTGATAATAGGGAACGGATGCTATATCACTTGTTTGAGTCTAATTGAGTTTTGAAAAGGGAGGAATTTAAATAATTGTAATCGGCCTAGACTTGGCTGGTCCAAGTAATCATAAAGATACAGTTCTCACCGTTTTCCAAAAGAATAAGAATCAATTAGCCTTCCAAAAAATGATTCCTAATATCAGCGACGAAGAAATACTAAACGAAATTATAGATTTAAGTAGATTAGATGAGCTCGTCATTGGAATAGATGCCCCATTATCTTATCAGGATGGTGGGGGAGATAGGACAAGTGATAAAGAGTTACGAAAATATATTGTTTCCTTAGGAATGAAGTCTGGTTCCATTATGCCGCCTACATTCAATAGAATGGTATATCTTACGCTAAGAGGTATCAAACTCACAAGAGAGATAGGTACGCTCCATACCACTTTTCCAATTTCTATAGTGGAAGTTCATCCTGGAGCTGCAATGGGAGCGAGAGTATCTGAAAAAGAAATAGATTACGTTCTTACATACAAGCAAAATCTTTCATCACGAAAATATCTTAAGAACTGGTTTGAACAACAAAACATTATAGGGTTGCCCAATGGTATAGAAAACGAAAGCCACACCATTGATTCATGTGCAGCAGCACTGGCAGCGTGCAACTGGGCTGACCCCTCATTAAAACCACAGTGGATATTTTCAGCAAAGCCTCCCCTCCACCCATTTGATTATTGTTGTTAAATGCAAAATCTGAAAAGGATTTTTATCTTTCTTCTCGAAATATATTAATGGTGAATTTATCCAAAAGGAGCGGGTGTTTGTATGATTCAGAATTCCATTGCAACATTCAAATGTGAAGTCGTTCAAAGAAAACTTCAGTTAGTTGGGCAATGTGGGACAGGTAATTTTCCACAGTCCTTTCCTGAAGTTGCGATGAATGTACAACAAGATTTCGAAAATAGAAGAGACGAAGTGAGGAAAGCGGTAAATCGTGATGTAATTTATAGTCCGTACCTCGCAAACGGTCTGGTTGCCACATATTTTGCTTGTCTGGAAGTAAAGGAATGCAACGATATTCCAAAGGGGATGATGTCATTAACTATCCCCCTGACAACTTATGCAAAAATAAGCTGCTCAAACAAAACGATTGATAAAGGCTATGAAAAAATCTTTTCTTGGATGAAGGATAATGGATACAGGCAGGAAAGTCTGGAGAAAGCTTTTCCAATTGAAGTTTTTTATTTTGAAGATAATGTAGAGGAAGAGGTTGTTGAATTACTTATTCCGATAGTCGAATAGGGGGGAGAATATGAAAACATTAGTTGGTGAAATAATAACTATTCCTTCTTATCGGGCGATGGGATTAAAGTGGGAAGGTGCCTATGCAGAGGTGCCTCAACTAAAAGAAATGATTTTACACATGAGTAACAGAGTTGTTGAGTTTTCTTTTGTAAGAGAACCTGAAACGCAATTAGGGTTATCTTATCATCTAAGATCTGATGGGTTTGTTCATTATTCTGTATTTGAAGTGGATGAACAACAAGAGATGCTACCTGGAATGATTGAAATCATTGTTCCAGAGATGACCTATTTAAAGGTAAATCACCCTAAAGGAAAAGATATCGGTGCAACTTATACGGAAATCTATCAGTGGTTTAAAGTGTGTGACTATCAACCGTTAAAGGAAAAAGGTATAGAATATTTCGATGATCTTCCGATAAAGCATGAAAGATACCCTGTTAATAGAGATCTAGAAGATCCACATTTTGAAATCCTAATTCCAATTGTATTAAAATATTGAACAAAAAACGATGCCACTTACTGGTGTCGTTTTTTTGTGTAAAAAATTTCCGGAATTGCCGTTGCATTATTTTGGTAATTATAATATACTACATTACATCACTAATGCACTATGGTGGAATGGAGGTGGAACATTGCTTTTAAACACGGATGGTACAAAACCGATTTATATTCAAATTGCCGAATGGCTTGAGACGGAGATCCTGAACGGATATTTCCTTCAGGATCAAAAGGTCTATTCTCAATATCAATTAGCTGAAATCTTTAATATAAATCCTGCAACAGCAGCAAAGGGTCTTACAATATTGGTGGAAGATGATGTCTTATATAAAAAGAGGGGGCTCGGCATGTTTGTAACAGAAGCAGCACAAGCTATCATCCTGACAAAAAGGCGAGAACATACGTTGAAAAGACTGGTTACGGAATTGGTATCAGAAGCTGAACAATTAAATGTAGGGATGGATGAACTGATTGAGATGGTAAGAAAGGAAAGTAAACAGAACAAGGGGGAGTAATGGATGAAAGTAGTGGAATGTGAGGGTTTGGTTAAAAAATACGGTCGGTCAAAAGCTCTTAATGATCTCAGTTTTCAAATTAGTGAAAATAAGATAACAGGGTTGATTGGAAGAAATGGTGCAGGAAAAACGACTCTTTTAAAAATAATGGCCGGTTTTCAAAAACAAACATCTGGAGAAATCAAAGTATTTAATGAAAACCCGTTTAATAGCTTGTTTGTCTCAGCCAATAGCATTCTTGTAGATGACCAGATGGCCTTTCCAATCGCGTTAAATTTGGGAGAGGTGTTGGAAGCATCGGCATCATTTTATCCAAAATGGGATGCAGGGCTTGCGAGAAGATTATTCGAATATTTTTCATTTCGTAATGATTACCGTCATAGTGAATTATCCAAAGGAATGAAAAGTACCTTTAATATGATTGTTGGTTTGGCATCCCGTTGTGCATTGACAATGTTTGACGAACCTACAACTGGAATGGACGCATCTGTGCGTAAGGATTTTTACCGTGCGCTCCTTAAAGATTATATTGCCAACCCGAGAACCATCATTATATCAAGTCACCATTTGGAAGAAATAGAGGACCTTCTGGAGGATATTCTTCTGCTAAATAACGGTGAAAAACTGCTGCATGTTCCCGTTTCTGATGTAAAGGAATACGCAATTGGGGTGAAAGGGAAGAAGAGTGTTCTTACCAATTGGTTAGAGGATCAAGAGGTGCTGTACAGGAAAACGATTGGTACAGAGATATGTTATGCGGTTATTAAATACAACTATCCTGAGAAAATTAAGCAAGATGCTAGAAAGCTAGACTTTGAGCTTTCCCCAGTCTCCTCGAATGACGTATGCATCTACTTAACTAATAAAGAAAGAGGTGGAATTGATGCAATCTTTGAGTAAGGTTACGTTGGATCAAGTCGTGAAAAACCAATTTTTATATAAACTAAGTGCCTTTTCGGGAGTTTATATTTCTTTGATTATCTTACAAGTGATAGCGGTCCTTTTTTCTTTAAATGGAGTAGGGAATTCAACTGGAGGATCCGAGTTAATCAGCTTGAACATTCATTATTATTCTGCGAATCTGATTTTCGTGTTTACGATGCTATGGGTGTTTATCGTATCCATCATCATCACATCGAAGGGATATAGGGATGAGGATTTTTCCTTTGTTACAAACAGAATAAGCAGTGATCTCTCCAATGTCCTGTTTGTGGTCCTGGTAACCATCATAGGTACTATTACAGCACTTTTATCCAAGTACGTACTGCAAGTAATCGTGTTATTCTTGCCCAAATTCGATTCCATTTATCATTCACCAGTTTCGATGAAGATTGGTAGCTTCTTTGTTATGGGAACGTTGACCGCATTTTTATACATCTTTTTATGTGGTGCTGCAGGATACTTCGTCGGGACTTTGGTCAGAGTTTCAAATCTTTTCAAAATTCTTGTCCCAGTCATTTTCGTAGGATATCTATTTTTTGGAGGGACTATCAGTGAAGTAAGTGGTCTGGTAACCATTGTGGAATTTTTCTACTTGGAAACATCTTTTATCGCATTCATTCTGAAAGTGTTCATAACAGTGCTTGTTCTTTTTGCAGGTTCCGCAGCAATTTTCAACAGAATGGAGGTCAGACAATGAGCAGTATGACAGGATTCATCAATCTAGTAATTATATTCGGGATTATCATTTTTGTTTTCCTCCTTTTTACAAAAGGGGTCAAGAGAATCCACATTACTTCTTCCATTAAGAACAACGGCTCGGTTTTAGGTGGATATATGATCATTTTACTTGGCTGCACGCTGATATATTTCCTGATGCCTGATGCCGAAAATGTGGAGAGAGTAGGTGGAGCGGGTGATGAAAGTGGCTTTATTCTCTATGAAAGACTAATGAATAAAGAAAAGATAGAGGAACGTTATCTATCTAGTAAGAAAACCTATAACCTCTCCGGACAGGACCTTGTTATTAGAAGCCAAGATAACTATTTTAAAGAATATACGATTATGTTTGAGAGAACACCAGATTTAGAGGGAAGAATCGATGTCATGATATACAAGGGTATCTTATTTATGGAACAGTTTGACCTTTCAGATGAACTGCCGTCCCCTCCCATAAAATTTTCAAATGATATATTAGAGGTTGAACATCCTGCATTTTTTGAAAAGAATATGGCTTATATAGCACCCGAGTTCCCCTTCACGCAATTCAGCGGGGAACGCTCCGGCTTGACGGGGTACGGCCATTCTTCGAGGGATGCCATCATTTATGTAAAAGTTCCTGAAGATGTAGATGTCATATGGAATGAGGAGTTCATTCACATATCGGAAGTTAAATAGTTTTTTTCAGAAAAAATCAAGCATGAAGAGTGGATTCATGCTTGGTTATCTGTTTTTCTCGTCTGTTTTCTTTTTCGCGAAATAAAAAGCCAGTATGATCAGAGGAATGGCGATGAAAATAGGAACGTTTATGTGGCTCTGTGTCACTATAGCTAAAAGCAGTAACACCCCAATCCCGACAATGATATATAAACACCCTCTACCGAAAGTCTCCAATATTGATCCCCACCTTACATTATCAGATTATTCTAACATATGCAGTTTGGTCGAGCGTACAAACCATAAAAAGTTACAGAATTCTTCCTTACTTCCCTGTCACATTTTTTAACAAAGCGCATATACTTTCCATTGTGTGATAAAAAATCTGAAAGGAAGTATGATCCATGAGAGAACTAATTTTAAGAGACGGAAAAGAATTTGCAGAATACAAATTGGAGGCTTTTACAACTGATTTTAAAGTGATCGAAGTAAATGTATCTGATGCAACTGAAACACTGCCAGCTTTAGTAAATCCAATAAAACTAAACTACTAACGTTCAAATTAATGATCTTGCAATCCTACATAATGGAAAAGCAAGAAGGGAGAAGCGTACCGACTATTGGTTACGCTTCTTTTGAATTATACCGTAGAATATTTCAAGTTTCTCTAATTGATTGGTATAATCATGGTTAAAGACAGTTTATTGGAGGAACGATTTGGACTTATATTGTACAAAGCATAAAAAGGCTCTGGTAGAGCGGTATCATAGGGCCACCCAAGAAATTGAATCTTATTGTGTGGATTGTGAAATTGAAAATAAATATGAAACCCAAGTGCAGATCAGCAGTCAGGTTAGCAGGGAAATAGTGAAGAATTTGAGCGGCAAGATTTGGACAATGTTATTGTTCTTTGTTCTGATTGTGTTAATTCTTCCTCTACATACATTGGTGAAGTTTATCTTATGCTTCCTTTTACTGCTTTTGACATTGAAGTTAATCTTTGATCCATTTCTTTCTAGGCCACCGGGAGATCGAAAACCTGATTGGGACGATATACGTGCTAAGGCGCTTAATCAAAGCAGTATCCAGGCAAACGAGGTGGCAAATGTTAAGAGACAATGGAAGAAGGGGTTTTTGCAACAAAACAAACATACTTCTTGGACAGAGGAAGAATGGCAGCAATACCTAAAACAACACTATAAAAAAGAATAAGCTTAGGACGTCCACCTATACAAGCACATACAGGCTATCATACGCTATCAAAAAGGGAGTGGCGGATATGGCTTGTTTTATTAACAAAGTGGTAATCAAGAATGTTAATGGCGGGGTTGTAAACTTCGGGAATATATTTAAAGCTTGCCCAATAGCAGAAGAAACGGGAGTAACTGGTTCTGGTTCTGGTAACCTTGGACAATGCATCAAGACCTTTACAAAGATCAGTGTTGTCAATGTATGCGGGAAGAAAAGCGTTCAAATAAATGACGAAATAGGTGAGGGGTTTGACTGATAAGCACTATACGATTGGAATGGCAGGACATATAGATCATGGCAAGACGACGTTGACAAAAGCGCTTACTGGTGTGGATACGGATAGACTTAAAGAGGAGAAGGAGAGACAGATATCCATTGAGCTCGGATATGCCCCTTTAGTTTTAAATCAGGATACCCAATTATCTATAATAGATGTTCCAGGTCATGAACGGTTCATTCGTCAAATGATTGCAGGGGTTTCGGGAATTGACCTGGTCATTTTGGTTGTCGCTGCAGATGAAGGGGTTATGCCACAGACGAAGGAACATCTGGAAATTGTTAAGTTCCTGCAGATCCAAAAAGGAATTATTGCGATAACAAAAAAAGACAAAGTGGAAGAAGAATTACTGGATCTTGTACAAGAAGAAATAATGGATGAGTTGGAAGGCACGATGTTCCATCAAGCACCAGTAGTCTTTCTTGATAGTACGAAAAACATTGGCACAGAAGAATTAAAAGAAACCATTCTAAGGCAATTAGAGGATTTACAAGTTAAACATGAATCTGGATCGTTTCGTTTGCCGATAGACCAGGTATTTTCCATTAAAGGCCAAGGTACAGTGGTCCGGGGAACGATAATGGAAGGGATGGTTCAATCAGACGAAGAGCTTCAAATTCTTCCTTCTGCAGTACTGGTAAAGGCAAGGCAGTTGCAAGTACATAATAAGATGGTTGAAAAAGCCAAGGCCGGTCAGCGGGTTGCAATAAACCTTCCAAATATCGGCACGGAAGAGATAAATAGAGGGGATGTACTTGTTCAATCCCATACATATGAAACAACAGATACCATTGATGTTAGTTTGCAATTTATTAAAAAGCTTCCAATTCCAATTAAGCAAAGAAGCCTGATAAAAGTTCATATCGGTACAGCAGAAGTAATGGGGAGAATTATCTTTTTTGATCGAAATGAATATCAAGATTCAAATGAAGAAGTACTCTGTCAGTTGCGTTTAGAGGAAGAAATCACGGCAAAAAGGGGAGATAAATTCATAATCAGGAGACCAACTCCAGTTGAAACAGTGGGCGGAGGTTGGGTTATTCAAGCAAAAGGCTCTAAATATAAATTCGGAGAAAATACGATACGAACCCTTCAAAAAGTGAAAGACGGCAGACCAACAGAAAGAATCTCACAAGCACTAAGCAAAAACAGGTTGTTAGCATACAAAGATTTACAGGAAGAAACAGGTTTAACCAAATGCGAATTGGATGCCTTAATAGAAGATGGCAAACTGATTATTATTAAGGATACATATTATACAACTTCCGATAATCTTAAAGTCACTTCACAACAAGTATTGGAATATATTCACACTTTCCATATGGCCAATCCATTAAAAGGTGGAGTGGCAAAGGCTGAAATACTTTCTAACTTTTCAAATTCAGTACCTAAGAATTTAGTAGAACATGTCCTTCAATCACTACAAGTTGACGGAAAAATAATGCGAAATGAAAGTTTATTGTATGTTGAGGACTTTAAACCTCACTTTCCTCCTTCTTGGAAAAAAAGAATGGAACAGGTTGTGTCGCATATTGAGAAGGACGGTCTTACTCCTAAGCCTTATGTGGATTATGGACGAGAGGCGGGCCTTCCTGAAAAAGAGCTGCGTGCTCTCCAGCACTATTTAATCAAGCAGAAAAAAATGTATGAGTTGGATGAAAAGCATTTAGTCTGTGTGAAAAACATAGCTGATTCTGTTTGTCAGTTAAAGAAGAAACATTCCCAGAAATTTGAACTGAGTGATGTGAAAGAAGAACTCGGTTTGTCCCGCAAATATTTAATTCCTTATATGGAGTTATTAGATGCTTTGCAGATCACGAAAAGAGAAGAATCTGTTCGGTATTGGACATAATGAAAACGGAGCAACTAAAGGAATCTGTCGGCTCCGTTTTTGTTAACATAAATACACTTTTCTTTTTTTTCTGATACAGATCCGATGATGGCAGCATGCACATTTATTTCTTTTAACTTACTTACATATGGATACGCTTCCGTTTCAGGCATACTGACCAGCAAGCCTCCCGATGTAATGGCGTCACACAACACCAGCTGCTCATGAAAAGAGACCGAATCATCGTAACAGACCTCATTCTCTAACCACTGATGGTTGGACTTAGATCCACCAGGGACAACACCTGCTTCTGCCAACTCATATGTTCCTGTTAAAACAGGGACTTCCTTCTGGTCAATATGTAAGCTTACGCCGCTTCCACGGGCAATTTCACTTGCATGGCCGAGAAGGCCAAAACCTGTAACATCTGTTACGGCATTCGGACTGTATTCTTTCAATGTTTCAGCAGCAAGTTTGTTTAAGGAAGCCATGGTCTCCGTTACGAGAGCAATTTGTTCTTTTGTTGCTTTTTCCCGTTTTATGGCGGTGGTAATGATCCCTACCCCAATAGGCTTCGTTAAGACAAGTACATCCCCAATACATGCACCAGTATTCTTCCAGATGTGATTCGGATGGGCAAACCCCGTAACAGATAAGCCGAATTTAGGTTCTTGGTCATCTATGGAATGTCCGCCAACAATGACTGCGCCCGCTTCCTTTACTTTATCCAATGCCCCTGAAAGGATGGAGTGGAGAATATCTGGTCCCAATTTCTTGATTGGATACCCAACAATATTGAGTGCCGTTTTTGGAGTGCCACCCATGGCATAAACATCACTCAATGCATTTGCAGCGGCTATTTGTCCAAACATATAAGGGTCATCCACTACCGGTGTAAAATAATCGAGCGTTTGGATCATGGCAATATCATCGGTAATTTTATAAACTCCTGCATCATCAGAAGTACTAAAGCCTACTAACAAATTAGGGTCGTGGTTATTCGCAGGTAAATCACGCAAAACTTGCGCGAGGTCGCTTGGACCAAGTTTGCAACCTCAACCAGCTTTCGTAGATAGTGATGTTAAACGAATTTTTTCGTGTTCAGTCATTAAGGCACCTCCTGTCCTGTACTAAGTATATTCGTCCAAAGGATGGTTTACCAGTGATAAAGATTTGAATTTTGCGAAAAGATAATAGATGTACTATGATAAAACTAATGACTAAGAAGGAATATCTTGGTCATCGTAGTGAAAACTTGCATAGGAGGAAAAATCATGAGCAATTTCAAAGTATCCATCGAATTTTGCATGCAGTGAAACTACGCGCCAAAAGCCGCGAGTTTCGCGGAATCACTTTTTAACCATTTCCGAACCAATATTACGTCTATGGAGCTGATTCCAAGCTCTGGAGGGAAATTTGAAGTGTCGGTAAATGGAGAAACCATTTATTCAAAAAAGCAAACTGGTGTTTTTCCGAAAGCAGAAGACATTATTGCACAATTAGAAGCAAAGTAGAAGAGGAGGGGCAACCCTTCTCTTTTACGTTTTTATTAGGATATAATAGGAAGATGACCGAAAAGAAAAGGTGAAAATGATGAAGGAATTACTTCGAAGCATTCCCCCAATTCATGAACTGCAAAATCAATCTACTTTTATCCAATTAAGCAAGAAGTATGATGTTGATAAAACAGTTATGACCTCCATTTTAAGAATGGCAATAGAGGGGCTAAGAAATAAAATTATTGCGGGTGACCTAAAGAGTTCAGATATCACTTCTACAATATGGGATCAAACGGAACAGATATTAAATAGAAAAAACAAGCCACGCCTTCTGCCAGTTATCAATGCAACAGGTACCATCTTGCATACAAATCTTGGGCGTGCAAGGTTAAGTAGAGAAGCAATTGACCGGGTTGTGGAAGTTGCTTCGAACTACTCCAACCTAGAGTTTGAATTTGATACAGGGAAGCGGGGATCCAGGCACGATATTGTCGAGGATTTAATCAAAGAGGTAACAGGTGCCGAAGCAGCCATGGTTGTAAATAATAATGCGGCAGCAGTGTATTTTATCTTGAATGCGTTTGGTAAAGGAAAAGAAGTAATTGTTTCAAGAGGTCAGCTTGTAGAGATAGGAGGATCTTTTCGAATCAGTTCCATAATGGAAGAGAGCGGTGCAAAACTCGTTGAAGTTGGTACCACAAACAAAACTCATCTGAAAGATTATAAGGAAGCTCTATCTGATGACACCGCCATGGTGTTAAAAGTACATACAAGCAATTTTAAAGTAGTTGGTTTTACTCAAACTGTATCAACAGAACAACTCGTAGAATTAAAAGAGCTCAAAGAAAATCTGATTGTTTACGAAGACCTTGGTAGCGGAGTGCTATTTGATTTCACAGAAGCCGGCATCGGAGAGGAACCGGTTGTCCAAAACGTGTTAGAAACTGGTGTGGACATTGTATCGTTTAGCGGTGATAAATTGTTGGGTGGACCACAAGCAGGTATCATTGCTGGAAAAAAGCAATATATCGATAAGTTGAAAAAGCATCAGCTTGCCAGAGTGCTTCGATTGGATAAAATGAGTTTCGCGGCGTTAGAGGCGACATTACAAGCGTATGCAAACAAGAAAGCGAAAGACATTCCAACGGTAAGAGATATGTTAATATCCGTTGAAGAGGTAAGAGAAAGAGCGATAATATTCCTTGATTCCGTAACCTCCTTTACGATGTTTAATTGGGAGCTTGTAGAAGTGGAGTCAATGGTGGGCGGTGGTACGATGCCAGAAGTGAAAATATCTTCCATTGCAGTTAGGGTGAACGCGGACAATCTTTCATCACAGACCTTGGCAGATGGTTTAAGGAAAGGAACCCCAAGTGTGGTGGTCCGGCTTCAAGATCAACACGTGATTTTGGATTTCCGAACTATCACACAAGGGGAGGTACCTAAGATGGTGGAAGCTTTCCGTAAAATGGAGCTTACATATCGTGACTAGAATTATGCTTTTGGCGAGTATGCTGACGGTTTTTCACTTTATGAGATCCGCTTAAAGGTGCGGGTTGGCCTGATTGATTATCCTTAGGCTGGTTTCTGACCATATCTTTGTGGCTGTTTTTGTTCATTGTATATCTCCTCCTTTATCTATAGTTTTTGAAAAATGGACAGGTTTATGCTCTTCTGTCTGAGGTATATTTTTCATTAAAACGGGCAGTATAGGTAGAGCTATTATTACCATTGATTTAAAGGAGCGAATCAGATGCCATATCATAAGGATAAACAGCAGGCTTTTCAAGCAGCACAACAAGGAACAGAACAAGCGAGAGATGTGTACGAGGCGATTGTAAGAAATGACCCAAACTACGGGCACGACTTCAAACGACTAGAAAATGAAGTGAACGAAGCGATGGAGCAGATTAACAATGCTCTAGAAGTTGCTTCTGAAACACAACGTCCGCAATTGATGCAATTTCAAGCAGACCTTCAACGGCTGATGCAGCAAGGGGAAGGGAATACGTTGGAATAGAGTTTTTTTGTGGCAAAGTAAGGCTAGAGGTGGCCAACCTAGAACCGGAAGTTGGGTTTTAGATTGGCTTTATTTTTGTTTTTAGGGAGTGTGTTTATGAAATGTGTTTTATTCAGACTTGAGATCTTTTGGCGAAACTTCGGCCAACTTTGCAAAATCTTTGGTCAACTTTACGGAATCTTCGGTCAAAAATCCAAAATCTTCGGACATTTGATTTATAACTACTTTATTTGAACTTGTAATTACAAAAAAGAACCATTCAGACCTAAGTTCTGTATTCCCCTCGAAAGAGTGATACCAAACAAATGGTACCTTAACCAATTCACAAAAAAATCAACCCCACCAAATTGGAGTTGACTTCACATTAACCTCTATTACTGATTCTTCTTACGTTTTTTATTATTCTGCTTCTGAGCTTCCGTCAAGGGCTCATTGGAAAGTTCCTCGTTGTATCCAGCACCTTTTCCTTGCCCGCCAGCACTATTCATACCTTCTATGACATGGTTCGATTTTCTTTTTGCCAATTCATTTCACCTCCATTTATAGTTTCTCCGGAGGTTTCAATGGCATGTATTTGTGGAATATTATGAAAGATAAGTGTAACTTATGTGATTTGATAACTTTATTGATATTTACTTATGAGAAATGTTGTATTAAGATAATATTGTAAGGACTATTCGGTGGGAGAAACAACTCGAAAATTGTCTCAAAGAAAAACATTCGCAAACGCTTTCCGAACAGTGAAAGCTTGTTTTTCAATGCCTATTAATTGTTCATAGCGAGGTCCTATTAAACTATGAGTAGCAGGGGGTAATACATATGACGAAGCAAGATGTTTTTAATGCCCGCACGTCTTTTGATGTGAACGGCAAAACGTATCATTACTATTCTTTGCAAGCGCTTGAAAAAGCAAACATTGGTAACGTGTCACGTTTACCATACTCCATTAAAGTATTATTAGAATCCGTTCTACGTCAGGTAGACGGCCGTGTTATCACAAAAGAGCACGTTGAAAATTTAGCAAAATGGGGAACAGATGAGCAGAAGGACGTAGATGTACCATTCAAGCCTTCCCGTGTAATTCTTCAAGACTTTACAGGAGTTCCTGCGGTTGTTGACCTTGCGTCTTTACGTAAAGCAATGGCTGACGTAGGTGGAGATCCTCAGAAAATCAATCCTGAAATCCCGGTTGATCTTGTTATTGACCACTCTGTACAAGTAGACAAAGCTGGTACTGCTGACTCTTTAGACTTCAACATGAAGCTTGAGTTCGAACGTAATGCAGAGCGTTACAAGTTCCTAAGCTGGGCGAAAAAATCATTTGACAACTACCGTGCAGTTCCGCCAGCAACTGGTATCGTTCACCAAGTTAACTTGGAGTACTTAGCAAATGTTGTTCACGCTGTAGAAGAGAATGGCGAATACGTAGCATTCCCTGACACGCTTGTTGGAACAGACTCCCATACAACCATGATCAACGGTATCGGTGTTCTTGGTTGGGGTGTAGGTGGAATTGAAGCAGAGGCAGGAATGCTTGGCCAACCTTCATACTTCCCAGTTCCTGAGGTTGTAGGGGTTAAACTTACAGGTTCCATGCCAAATGGAACAACTGCAACTGACTTAGCATTAAAAGTAACGCAAGTATTGCGTAAACATGGTGTGGTAGGTAAGTTCGTTGAGTTCTTCGGCCCTGGTGTATCTGAACTGCCGCTAGCTGATCGTGCAACGATCGCTAACATGGCACCTGAATACGGAGCAACTTGCGGATTCTTCCCAGTTGATGAAGAGTCTCTTGATTACATGCGTTTAACAGGTCGCAGTGAAGAGCAAATTAAATTGGTAGAAGAGTATTCTAAAGTAAACGGATTATTCTTCAGCCCTGATGCTGATCCAATCTACACAGATGTGGTAGAAATCGATCTTGGAGCTATCGAACCGAACCTTTCTGGACCTAAACGTCCACAAGACCTTGTGCCACTATCCATGATGCAGGAAACATTCCGCAATGCGTTAGTTGCTCCACAAGGTAACCAAGGCTATGGATTAACTCCTACTGACATCAATAAAGAAGTAGAAGTTACATTGGCTTCAGGTGAAAAAACAACAATGAAAACAGGATCTATTGCGATTGCATCCATTACGTCCTGTACAAATACATCCAACCCATACGTATTGATCGCTGCTGGTTTAGTTGCGAAAAAAGCGGTGGAATTAGGATTGGAAGTTCCAAGTTTTGTAAAAACATCTTTAGCACCTGGTTCCAAGGTTGTTACAGGATACCTACACGATTCCGGACTTCAACCGTACCTTGATCAACTAGGTTTCAACATCGTTGGTTACGGTTGTGCGACATGTATCGGTAACTCCGGTCCATTAGCAGACGAAATTGAAGAAGCTGTAGCAGAAAACGACTTGCTTGTTACTTCTGTACTTTCTGGTAACCGTAACTTTGAAGGACGTATCCATCCACTTGTAAAAGGTAACTACCTTGCATCTCCACCACTAGTTGTGGCATATGCAATTGCTGGTAATGTGGACGTTGATCTTCAAAACGATGTTATCGGAAAAGACAAAGATGGCAACGATGTATTCTTTAAAGACATCTGGCCTTCTATGACAGAAGTTAAAGAAGTGGTTAAATCAACGGTAACTCCAGAACTATTCCGCAGAGAATATGAGCATGTATTCGATGACAATAAGCGCTGGAATGAAATCCAAACTTCTGATGAAGCATTGTACTCATGGGATAATGATTCCACGTACATTCAAAATCCACCATTCTTTGAAGGGTTAACAGCTGAAGCAGGTACTGTAGAACCACTTTCTGGTCTACGTGTAGTTGGTAAGTTTGCAGATTCTGTTACAACTGACCACATCTCTCCGGCTGGCTCCATTGGAAAAGATACGCCTGCAGGTAAATACCTACAAGCAAATGGTGTAACTCCTCGTGAGTTCAACTCTTATGGTTCCCGCCGTGGTAACCATGAAGTAATGATGCGTGGTACGTTTGCAAACATCCGTATCCGTAACCAAATCGCTCCAGGTACAGAGGGCGGTTGGACGACTTACTGGCCAACTGGCGATGTAATGTCTATTTATGATGCTTGCATGAAGTACAAAGAAGAAGGCACTGGCCTGATGGTTATCGCTGGTAAAGATTACGGGATGGGAAGCTCCCGTGACTGGGCTGCTAAAGGAACAAACCTACTTGGAATTAAAACAGTTATCGCGGAAAGCTTCGAAAGAATCCACCGTAGTAACCTTGTTCTAATGGGAGTTCTACCTTTACAGTTCAAAGATGGCGAAAGTGCAGAAGTACTTGGCTTAACTGGTAAAGAAACATTTGAAGTAGCTGTTGACGAAACAGTTAGACCACGTGACTTTGTAAAAGTTACTGCTACTGACGAAGAAGGCAACAAGAAAGAATTTGAAGCACTTGTTCGTTTCGATAGTGAAGTGGAAATCGACTACTACCGTCACGGTGGTATCCTGCGTATGGTATTACGCGACAAGCTAAAAGCATAATAAATCATGGAAAGCTGGCCTCCTATAGAGGCCAGCTTTTCTTTAGATTCAAATGTTATAAAATTGACATAGGTTAAGGGGAGTAATATACCCTTATGTATGATTAAATGAAAGTAATAGTTGGTAAAGGGGTATGGTATGGAAGCTGTTCACTTAGGTCCGCTGCTAATAAAGAAGTCTTATCTGGTTCTTCTTTTTTCTTGTCTAGTAGCATATCTTTATATTGCTATATACCTTAGAAGGAAGCCGGATATTATTAAAACTGTGGAGAATCATTTAACAACCGGGTTACTGATGTGGATTCTGATCTTCAAATTTAGTATTATTATCTTCAGGCCGTCTATCCTTTGGACAAATCCTTATGGCCTGCTTTTTTTCACAGGGGGAACAAGGGGATTTTATCTTGCTGTAGTTATAACAGTAGCTTTCTTATTTTGGAAACTACAGCAATCCAACATAAATATTAGAACTTCAGTATTCATTCTGATTCCGAGTATTTTAATAATTATCTCTAGCTATTTTGGACTAATGGCATTTTTATAAAGGTGGGGAATAAAGATGGTGAAAAAAATAATAGCAATCGCCTTTCTAGTTGCATTGAGCGGCTATGCAATTTTTCAGGTTTTTGGAGAAAAAGATCTGGCGACTGGCACCCAGCCAGGCGAAAAAGCTATTGATTTTGAACTCAATACATTGGATGGAAAAACAGCACAACTTTCCGATTATGAAGGAAAAAAAGTCATTGTAAACTTTTGGGCTACCTGGTGTGGACCATGCCGAGCAGAAATGCCTGAAATGCAGAAGTTTCATACTGAAAACGAAGATGTTGTGATGCTTGCTGTTAACTTGACTACCAGCGAGCCGAGTATAGATTCAATTAAGAAATATGTAAAAGAGGGTGGATATACTTTTCCAATTCTTCTTGATGAGGAAGATATCTTTAGACACTATCAAGTGTTGACTATGCCTTCTACTTTCTTTATCGACTCGGAGGGTGTCATTTCCTATATGCATTTAGGACCTATGACATATGAATTGATGGAAGAACAGGTTGCTAAAATGAATTAATGAGGGAGGTTGTACAGAGATAATCTGTGCAACCTCTTTTAAAATTTCCAGCGAAAATGCCCGGTTATCGGGGATTTAAAAGATGTTAGCTTTATTTCAGAGGCAAACGGATAAGTGTTATGGATAATATAGGGAACTCCATCTTTTGTTCGTTTATCTGAAACAATGCCAACATGATCAAAATCTCCACCAAGAAACACGACAATGTCTCCAGCTTGCCATTGCTCTAAATTATCCATATCCCCTTTAATAACTTCCGTCGTCAACGATTGTGCAAATCTATCGAAAAATACAGATTGATTTGGAACACGCCTAAAATCAATGTTAGGGTCAGGGTCACCACCAACCCTTGGATACAGTTTGGTATTCTCGGCAATATCGTTGTCCATAAGATCCTTTAAATTAATTCCTGCTCCCATTAAGGCACGCCAGACTACATCCGTACAAACACCCTCTGTATCAGGTGGATAACCTCCGTCATAATATACACTCTTGTAAGGTGTACGCTGCTCTACCTCTTTTCTTGCAGTTATAACAATGTCTATTTGATCTGGTATGCCATTTTTATTTTGATCATGGTCGGATAAAGTGATGGGAATATCCAAAGTTTTGGTAAAAGGTAGTGACACATTAATTCCTAGATAATCCAAAACGATGCCATCCTTAAAAATAAAGGCAAAACTTAAAAGAAAAGTTATGGCCCCTACAATAAAAATCCACGTTTTCTTTTTCATTCTTCACCTCCAAGTCAATCAGCCAGGCTTATGATTTGCTCCATATGGTGTATATCGTGTTTTACAAACATACGTAAGAATGAATCAGGAGTATATTTGCGCTTTTTCTTCCCGATGGTGAAAGTAACTTTTTGATCCAAACTCTCCATTTTGTCCATTAGCTCATTTCTTATGATAATAAATTCTTCAATAAGTACATTAGTGCCTTCAAAGGATCTAATTGATTCTAGAGCTTTTTCATTATAAGTATCATGGTCCGGGAAGTCTGGAAGAACACCGTTGTCTTTCATTTCAGGTACCATATTTTCCAACAAATATAAATCCCAGAAGTATATGTGGCCGATGATTTCCTTGATAGACCATTTTCCACTTGAAATTGGTTTAGTTAATTCTGCTTCATTCTTGGTTGAAAGTGACCCGAAAAACTCCATGTTGTTCCGATAAGCTTGATAAGGTGAAATAGTCAATTTCATATTGAATCCCCACTTTTTATAATATTCTTACATTAAATTGTACATTAATTATAAAAGTAAAACAAGAACATATATTCGATATCGTGGCTATTTATACCAGTTTCTAATTTTCTGAAAATGGTTATATAAATAATAACAAACCTTCTATGAAGAACACCACTTTACTGACTCTTCAAATTTTCATCAAATTCTAATTTATTTTACAGAAAATTATCATAATTTAAGAGTATTTTGGACATTAATACTATTACAATAATGAATAAGTAGGTGAGAAAATGAGAAGAATCCGTAAACGTTCGTTTGAAGAGCTAGTTTTGGAAAACAAACAATTGTTATTAAAGGACGAAGAGGCTTTACGTAAAATTGAAGATCGCTTGGAAGAAAAAATGTTGAACAAAGCGGCAGAATAACTTTCAAATATTTCTTGTTATAAATATCCCTCTACCTAGAGATAGTAAAGGTAGGAGGGATGTTTTTATGAGTAATCCAAAAGGAAGCAGAAAGCACTTTATGCCAAACCATATCGGAACTCAGCCACAAGAGGCTGGAGGCAATAAAGGCAAGCAGATGCAAGATACTTCAGGTAAACACGCTCAAGTGATTCAAACGAAGGGTGAGTAATATATCCAACTATTTCATGTGTTGATGTAGCATCTGTTGCAAACAATACCACTTGTAGTAACTTTTCATTCACTAAAGGGAGGCGTTTTGTTATGGACCAAAACAAACAACATCGTGCAAACCCGGATGATCGCAGTGATAATGTAGAAAAACTACAAAGCATGGTGCAGAATACAATAGAAAATATTGAGGAAGCACATGATTCCATGCAATTTGCCAATGCAGAGGAAAGATCCCGCATTGAAGCAAAAAACCACCGTCGCGAAGAGAGCATTGCAGCTTTCAGGTCTGAGATTAAAGACGAAGCTAGTGCTCGTGAAAACGGTTTAGAGTAATAACGGAAGGCGGGCAGCAAATGCCCGTCTTTTTTTATAAGTCTTTTAATGTGGAAAAATATTCTTTTGTGTTATCATAATGAAATACAGCCAAGTGAATGGGGGAGTATAGATGCTAATATCTAAAAAAGAGATAGAAGTGCGTTATGCAGAGACAGATCAAATGGGCGTAGTATACCATGCCAACTACTTGGTTTGGATGGAACTCGGCAGAACGCAACTAATTAAAGATTTAGGCTTTTCCTATGCTGAGATGGAACAGGACGGAGTGATTTCGCCTGTAATCGATATAAATGTAACGTATAAAAAGCCGCTTCGTTACGGAGAAGTAGCGACGATACATACGTGGATTGAGACCTACGATGGCTTTCGAGTGGTCTATGGTTATAAAATACTTACTCCACAAGAGGAAATCGCACTCTTGGGAAGTTCCTCGCATGTTTGTGTGAAAAAGGATAATTTCAAGCCGATTATTATTCGTAAAAAATATCCAGAGTGGCATACTGCTTATGAAAATGCGAAAAAGCAAGGAGAGTAGATATGGCATTCGGAATTAAGCGAGGGGAACTTCAAGAGTGGAAAAAGAAAGTGAAAAGTGGGGAGATCGCCTTCCTTACCCACTATTGGATTCATCCTCGTTTTGATGGCATTACCACTGTCACAAAAGCCGGTTGCTGTGATCTGAAAAAGCTCATGGAATGGGGCAGGCAATATGGGTTGAAGGAGCAATGGATACATAAACGGGATAAATATCCTCATTTTGATTTAATCGGAGATACCCAGTTGATGATTTTGAAAAAAGAAGGTCAATGGGACCAGATTAATCGCTTCTTTGAACATAAATAAAGAATTAGGACTATAAAGCCCTAATTCTTTTTTATGTTTATTCATAATCAAATTTAGGTTCATTCAACTCTTCATCAAACTCAATGTGAAGATCATGGCCGTCGAAATACCATGCATCTTTTTCCTCCACATAAAAAGTGATCCCGTCTTTCTCAGTGGTTGCAACAGGCTGGTCTGGCTCTTCTTTAATAATTCCTAAAGAAAATCCCTTTTGCACGGTACTGCAACCTCCGTAGCGTACTTGGAATTTCAAGTTGTCTCCATTTTCAAGATGAAGCTCTTTTTTATACCATTCCAATGCTTGGTCTGATAAGTGAATATTCATAACAGCAACTCCTTTTGTCTCTTTGATTGTATTACGTTGCCTTGAAAAAAGGAAAGATGCTTTCGCATGAACGCAATATATATGTACTACCTTATTATACCTGAATTCCACATACGCAACCAAATGAAACCACTTTAAGGGGAAATGAAAAAACACCGATCCAACAATTTTAGATCGATGCCAGTTCATCTAATTATTTATTTCATCTTCTTCCAACCATTGATACATATGCTGCATCATTTCCTCGTTTTTTGCCGTGCCTTGTGCAAACCCGTATGATGCGGCATCTTTTAGTGGAACCACATGATATTTAGTAGGGTTGACTTGTGAAACATAGGTAGGAATAAAATTATCCACTCTAATATCGATTTTGCTTTCCTTGCCATTTACTACTTTTTCAATATGCAATTGGAGAATTCCGCCTATGTCTTTGTAGTCATCCTTTTGCCCTGATAGGAAGTTACCAAGCGAATAGACAACAAACATTTTTCCGCCATCCGGCCTATCCATAAATTTCATCGGTTGGAGTACGTGAGGATGATGCCCAATAACAATATCAACCCCAATTTCGGCAAGGTAGTTTGCAAGTTCTTCTTGTTCAGAGTTTGGAAAAAGGATATATTCTACTCCCCAATGCATAGCGACTACCACAACATCTGAATTTTGTTTGGCTTCTTCCACATCTCTCTTGATTGCCTCACGGTCAATCAGGTTCACAAAGTACTCTTTTCCTTCCGGTACAGGAATGCCATTAGTACCATATGTATAGGACAAGAATGAGAAATCAATGCCATTTCTGGAGATGGTACGAAGTCTTGCTTTATCTTCGTTACTTTTGTATCCCCCGACGTATTCCATTTCGATTGTTTCATAGTGGTTTATTGCATTCATAATTGCTTTTTCTCCACGGTCCAGGGTATGGTTGTTGGCGATACTGACAATATCAACGCCAGCTTCTTGAAGGGCGTCGGCAACTTCAAACGGACTGTTAAAGCTAGGGTAGTTGGATAAGCCAATTTCCGTACCTCCGATAATGGTTTCTTGATTCGCTATCGAGATGTCAGTTTCAAGGAGATATGATTTCACACTTTCTAGCATCGGATTAAAATCATACCTGTTTTCTCCTGTTTTTGCTGCATTATAGACAGTGCTGTGAATAAGTAAATCTCCAACAGCGGAAAGTGTTGCCTCAGTACGGAACCCCTTTTCAGATTTTACTTGTTTTGATGTAGGATGCATTTTCACTGTTTTTGTAACGGATTCCTCTTGATTTTCGCTCCCCGAAAAATTATTGAAATGATGAAAGGATAAAATAGAAAAAACGGTACCCAATAATAAAATAATCAAAATTGGGAAAAAGTATTTAAATTTTTTATTCATTGTAATTAACCCCTTATATCTTTTTCTTTCTCCACCATATAACATAGTTTTCGCAAATTTCATCGTAATATGTCGAATGTTCAAAAAATTAAAGGGTTTTTGTTTTGCATCTCGAAATAATAAGGGATATAGAAAAAAGGGGGAAGTTATTTTGTTAACGTTCAATAAACCAGAAGTAGAACAGTTCTTTAAAGTTTTTAATATTGAAGATTTTACGCTTAGTCCTGATGAAAAACAGTTAGTCTACAGTACCAATCTTACTGGTCATTATAATGTATGGGCGATGGATCTTCCTAATCAATATCCATACCCGCTTACATTTAATGACCAAAGCTGCCATGGCCTCAAGTACGATCCAAATGGAAAATACATATTAGCAAGTTTTGACCAAGATGGAAATGAGCTGACACAGCTATATGCACTTCCAAGCCGCGGCGGGGAATTGCAGGATGTGAGAGTGGAAAAAGAGCACCGTCATATGAACCCGAGTTTCTCAAAGGACGGGAAACGCATTTATTATACGAGCACAAAAGGAAATCAAACCTACCTAAACTGCTATTGCTACAACTTAGAGACTAACGAAGAGAAGATGTTGGTTGAGGGGACAGATGCTTCTACATACTTAATAGCCGTCTCAGAGGATGAAGAAAGCTTTCTTACCTTAAAACATTTTGCCAATACTCATACCCAGGCATTTCTACACCAAGGAGAAACAGCAACTAAGCTGACTCCAGAAACAGTGAATCAGCATACCGTTGACAGTGCCGTATTTACCGGATCCAACTCCATTTATCTTGTAACAGACTTTGAGGATGACAATGGTTACCTCGCACATTTTGATCTTGATACGAAGGAATTCACAAGGGTTTCAGATAGTGATATGCACTTTAATAATATGTACTTTGATAAGACAGGAAATAATTTATATCTAGTTTCAGCCAAAGGAGTGGAGGATAAACTCTATACCTATTGTTTGGAGGATAAAAGTTGGAATGAAGTGGCCATACCCGTCTCCATCATCGAAAAAGTGGTAATCGGTAAAAGTGGATCAGTCTATTTATTAGGGAAAACTGCCTCAAAGCCAGCAAACATCTATAAAATGGAAAACGCAGAGTGGATTCCTTTAACGAATAATCGTGTCCCAGCAGTAGATGGTGATGATCTTTGTGAACCTGAAATCCTTTCCTACCCATCTTTTGATGGACTAGAGATTGAAGCATTATTCTTTAAGGCTAAAGAAGATGTATCAAACGGTCATGTGATTCTTTGGCCGCACGGTGGTCCACAGGCATCGGAACGAAAATTCTTCCGTTCCTATTTTCAATTCCTTGTAAATAGAGGATACAGCATTTTTGCTCCAAACTTCCGAGGTTCCTCCAACTATGGATTGGCTTATATGAAGATGGTAGAAGGAGACTGGGGACACGGACCTCGTCTTGATAACATCCATGGCCTGGAATGGATCATCGAAAAAGGGTTTGCGGACAGAGATAAAATATTCCTTATGGGCGGTAGCTATGGAGGATACATGGCGTTACTTCTCCATGGACGTCATCCTGAGTATTTCAAGGCTGTCATTGATATATTTGGTGTCAGTAATCTGTTTTCCTTTATTGAATCTGTGCCGGAACATTGGAAACCGATAATGAAGCAATGGGTAGGAGATCCTGTTGAAGATAAGGATCGTCTGACAATCGATTCTCCAATCACATACCTTGACACAATGACAAAACCAATGTTAATCATCCAAGGTGCAAACGATCCGCGGGTCGTTCAAAAAGAGTCCGACCAAATTGTGGATGCGTTAAAAGAAAAAGGGCGAGACGTAGAATACCTTGTATTGAAAGATGAAGGGCATGGTTTTTCAAAGAAGGAAAATGAAATAAAAGTATTTAGGGTGATTTTGGACTTTTTAGAAAAGCACATTTAATTTTTACAACTTATTGGGTGGGATTCGGATTGATGTTCCGGGTCCTTTTTTTATGGAGCTCTAGTCGTACCTCCAACTACGCCTCAAGAAGTATTTTCCAAAAAAGGCTTTTTATTTAATTTTATAGAGCATATAATCAATTTTGGGAGATGGAAATATATTCTTATTTTTTTAATTGAGGGGAGAATTCAGGGATGTCGATGATGGAGTTTATTTTAAAAAGGAAAATCGCTGTTGGGCTTTTAGTTGTATTCGTATTTATGATCGGTTTCTATTCGCTGAATAAACTTGACCAGGAATTAATGCCGCCGGTTTCTTTTGATATGACGATTGTACAGGTAGATGCAGGGGAAATGCCTGTATTGGATGTAGAAGATAAAGTAACAAAACCCATTGAACAGATTTTAAGCGGACTTGATGGGGTCGAATCTCACACTTCAGCAACGTATGTTGGAAAGTCTTCCATCACTGTCATGGTAGAAGAGGGAAGAGGGGATGAAGTACATAAAAATATAGAGGCCGCCGTTGCCCCATTATCCAGCCAAATCCCTGGAGTTCAGTATATTAATAGCTTTCAAATGACTACCAGCCAGGAATATGAATTTTATATGGATATATCCAATGGTAATATGAAGGACATTTCATCTTTTGCAAAAAATATAGTGGAGCCTAGATTAGAAGCATTGCCTGAAGTAAGAGATGTAAAGTTTGATGGTTTGGAAGAAAACGAGGTTGTCGTCCAGTTTAAAAGGGATGAACTTACGGAAGCTGGTGTGGACTCACAGCAAATCATTCAAACCATTCAACAATCTAATCTTATTACTTCATTTGGGGAACTATCGGAGGAAGTAAACGAGCCAACCTTAAGATGGAATACTTCATTAACAAGTGTAGAGGATATCAAAGGGATTCTAATACCTACGATGTCCGGTGTGAAGGAATTAAGTGAACTAGCAGAAATCAAACTACAAAATCGGGAAACAGCATCTGGTGTTTGGAAGGACGGAAGCCAAGATGTAGTAATGGTTCAAATTGGGCGAGTTTCCGAGGTTACACAAATTGAAATGGCCGAAGCGGTCCGTGCGGAAGTGGAAAAAATAAGAGAAGAAGGGCTTGTTTCCGGATTCGAATTTGAGGAAATAGTAGCTCAAGCGGACTATGTTAGCGAAGCGGTTGATGGAGTATCAAGCAACATCCTAATAGGTGGATTACTTGCTATCGTGGTGCTTTTCTTGTTCTTTCGTAATGTTCGAGCAACCTTGATTATCGGAATTTCCATCCCATTATCCATCCTACTCACTTTTGCGAGCATGTGGTTATTGGGATACAGCCTCAATATGCTTAGTTTAATTGCACTAGGATTAGGAATAGGTATGATGGTGGATGCTTCCATCGTTATTTTAGAGTCCATTTATCGAAAAAAGGAACAAGGTTTAAAGAACCGGGAAGCTGTATTAGTCGGAGTGAAAGAAGTTGCATCTGCGGTATTTGCTTCCATGCTGACTACCATAGTTGTGTTTTTACCTATCGGTTTGTTAGGTGGGGAAGCAGGCAAGTTCATGATTATATTATCTGTTGTGGTCATTGTGACACTCGTAAGTTCAGTCGTGGTTTCATTTACACTGATACCATCCCTTTCAGAGAATTTTTTGAAATTGACGAAAAAGCAACAAGATAAGAGGGAGAGTAAGGTTATCCTGTCCTATGGTAGGTTCATTAAATGGCTGACAGGTAAAAAACGCAGACGTTACGGTGTCATCTTCCTGTTTTTCTTAATGTTTATCGGTTCTCTGGCTTTAGTTACAAAAGTTCCGATGACTATCATGCCTGACATGTATAATCGCTACTCAGAGATAATGGTTACTTTAGATAAAGGTGTCACACCAGATCAGAAAAATGAAGTAGCAGAAGCAATACATTCCAAGCTCGTTGATATTCCAGATGTTAAGGAAGGATTTGTACTGGATCAAATTGAATTAATGTTTGTGCTGATCAATATGACACCAGAAGAAGAAGCTACCTTAGAGCAAAAAGAAGTAAATGAACAGATACTCAAGGGATTGCTTGAGCTAAAAGAAGATTATCCTGTCGTGGATGTTACCTCTGTAATGAGCGCTGGAGCAAGTTATCCTGTTCAAATTGAGTTAAGTGGAGAAGATCTGGATGGATTGACTTCATTATCCTCTGATATGGTAAAAGAATTAAACGGTATTGATGGGATTATAGGAACGACTACATCACTTGGGGAACTCATGGATGAGGAACTAATTGTTCTGGATGAAGCAAAGATGACGAAGGATGGAGTTACTCCGGTACAAATTTTAGGTGAATTAAATAATTTAACCTCTTCTGTTCCAATCGGTGCATTGCAAGATGAAGGCGCAACTCCTATCTTAGTTGCCCCTAATGAAGTAATTACAAACAAAAACCAGTTATTAGAGCTTGAGGTTACCACACAAGAAGGACCTAAGAATCTTTCCAATTATGTTTCGTTTGAACAAGTAAAAGCACCTGGACAAATTGATCATAAAGACGGAGAGCGGATTGTCAAGGTTCTTGCAAATATCGAGAATCGCGATTTAGGTTCTGTTAATAGAGATGTACAAAAAATTGTAGAGAAATTTGAAATACCAGACGGCTATACTATCTCGGTTGGAGGAAGTCTTGAGCAGCAACAAGAAGCAATACAAGATATGTTAGTTATCTTGGCGATTGCCATTTTCTTGGTATACGTAGTGATGGCTGTTCAATTCAATCACTTGCTTCACCCGATCATTGTCATGACAATCATTCCAATGACATTCACTGGTGTTATTCTAGGCTTACTTTTAACACAGCGCGAACTAAGCATTATGTCAGGGATGGGGGTAATCATGTTAATTGGGATTGTATTAAATAATGCTATCCTTTTGATTGACCGAGCTAAACAACTGAGAGCAGAAAACTATGGCGTAGGGGAAGCAATGGTAGAAGCGGGTATGAACAGAATACGCCCGATCTTCATGACGACGTTGACAACAGTTGGAGGAATGTTGCCGCTTGCCATTTCAACAGGAGCAGCCAGCAACTACCAGGCACCTTTAGCTACAGTTGTCATTGCAGGACTATTGTTCTCCACTTTAATAACATTGGTACTGATCCCTTCTGTCTACATGCTTTTCCATGATCTTGGGGTGGGTATTCGTAATATTTACAATCGAAATAAAAATAAAGGCAAAGAAGTCACTACAGCTAAAAAAGCAGGTTAATGAAAAGCAAGCATCCTTTGTCTCAGTGATAAGGGGTGCTTGTTTCTTTTATGATGTTCGAGTTCTACATTTCTGTGTTCCTTTCTTCTTGTTTCCACTTTCTATAAAGGAGTAGGCAGTGGGTAAGGCCAGCTAAGATAAATAGGGCCAATAACATAACGGAAGCAGTGGTGGAGATATCAAAAATAATAATGAGAGCAATCAAAACGATGAGAGACGGCGGGAGTTGCCATAGGTTTCGAATCAGCTTTCGTCTATAGCTGAGCTTGTAATAGCTTAGCGCAAATCCTTTGTCGACTTTTTTCTTATTTTTGTAAACCCTCTTCAAAATAAAACCTACGATTAATCCAACCACAATACCAATAACTACATTGATCATCAGGCTTTCCATTGATAGATTAACAATTAATTCATTTTTCATATTAAACCCCCTTCGCTTTTGTTTTTTCTATTATATGGTAACATAAAACTATTAATAGATTTTTAAAGGTGGTATGTATACATATGAAAACACTTGTCTGTTTTGGCGATAGTTTGACTGCAAGGCATGAAGGAAAGGACAATCCCCGACTTACTGAAAAAATTAGTTTTCAACTCCCTACTTTCAGGGTTGTCAATGCAGGGGTATCCGCTAATACCACGAAGGACGCATTAAGAAGAATTGAAAAGGATGTATTAATTCATAGCCCAGATTTAGTAACTGTATTATTCGGCTCGAATGATGCTGCAGTTCATAAAAAGGTTGCTCTTAACACGTATGAAGAGAACTTATTAAAGATTACCCGACTAATAGGACCGGATAAAACGATACTCATCACCCCTCCTCCAGTGGATGAAGCATTACAACCAAACAGGAAAAATACTGAACTGGCTAAATATGCTGATGCAGTAAAGCGTGTATCAGAAGAAACCGGCAGTTATTTGATTGACTTCTACAAAGAATTGTACGCTAAACCCCATTATAAAGAGCTCTTAGTCGGCATATTAAAGGATGGTTTGCATTTTGGTGATGCTGGCTATGACATATTGGCAAATTTAATCAATGACAAGATAGTTGAAATAGAATCAAACGAAGAGCAAAAAATTGATTAGGGCGGTTATATTTGACCTTGATGGCACACTTTTGAATAGGGATGTTTCCTTAAAAAAGTTCGTTGAAGATCAGTATGAAAGGTGTAAGCAAGCTTTCAGGCATATTCACAAAAATACCTATATTGATAGATTCATCGAGTTGGATGCACGCGGGTATGTCTGGAAAGATAATGTCTATCAGCAGCTTATTGATGAATTTCGAATAGAGGGGCTGACTTGGAAAGAACTTTTAGATGATTATATCCATCACTTTCCATTTCATTGTACCCCTTTTGATAATGTAGAAAACACACTTCAGCGACTTTCTGAAGATAACCTTTCTTTAGGAATGATAACGAACGGTTTTGAAGTTTTTCAAATGAACAATTTAAAAGCACTGGGTATCGCCCCCTTTTTTCAATCCATTCTTGTGTCGGAGCGGGAAGGAATAAAGAAACCTAATCCTGAAATTTTTCGCAGATCCGCAGAGTTTCTAGGATTCTCGACAAGGGAATGTCTATTTATCGGCGATCACCCTGAAAATGATGTGAAGGCTGCCAAAGCTGTTGGCATGACGACGGTTTGGAAGAAAGATTCATTTTGGGATGAAGTGGATGCAGACTTTATTATAGAGGATCTCAGTTGTATGCCTGCTATTGTCCAATCCATTAATGAAAAGGAAGGCAAAGAAGATGGTTTTTGAAGAAGAAATACTAAAGCATGAGCTTTTAACATTCCAAGAAAAAAGGATAGTAGAAGATGCAACTTTTCGCGACACCCTGATAGATTCCTTGATAAAGCACATCGGTTCAACAGACCCCACTCTTCGTGATGATCTAATTTACGCCAACTTTGCTAAGTTAATAGAGGGTGGAAAGATACCGAAGTTAAAAATGGCAAGTGTGTTAGATATATGTTTGGACATAGAGCATCTGTTTTATAAAATCGGGGAAGAGAATACGGACTCTGTTTTTACTCGATCCTTCTCTTCTTTGGTTGTTGCTCTAATATTAGCCAATGACGATGGAACTCTTATTGATGCTAAGAGGTTGCTAGAAGTAAAGACAGCAATCTTTGAATATCTAAGTAAAGAAAGGGACACGCGGGGATTCATAGAAAATAAGGGATGGGCACACAGTATCGCTCATGGAGCTGATATGTTAACTGCCCTGGTAAGTCACGCACATTTTCAAATGAATCTACTATTTGATGTACTTAGAGCAATAGAAACTTGCCTACTAAAGGATGTCGTGTACCAAGATGAGGAAGAAGAGCGGCTTATTTTTATATTAGAAGCCCTGTTAGAAAAAGGGATGGAGAAGCACATGCTTATAAACTGGATAAAAGCACTCTCGTCTATTTTGAAAAAGGAACAAGTAAAGCACGGACAAACACCGTCTTTTTATCGTAGTAAGATTAACGTGACCAATTTCATGAAGTCCCTTTATTTTAGATTGAAGCTAATAAACCCTGATAAGGAACTTCTAGAATGTTTAGAACAAGAAATTCAATACTGGTTCAGAAAAACATATGGCCAAGGGTAGGTGTTATATTGATTGATCAAAAAGAAGAATTACTTATAAGGGAACTTCAACAAGGCAAGGACGAAAAACATTTATTAAAATGGTTGTGTGAACCAAAAGTGTTGGAGTTCTATGAAGGGCGAGATAAAACATTTAATTTTGAAGATATCATAAGTAAATTCTTTAATAGAAATGATGAAGTATCTAGGTGTATGGTAGTCTATCAAGGAAAAAACATTGGATATATTCAATATTATCCAATCAACAAGGATTCTAGTACACTTGCAGATTACTATGAAATGAAGAAGGTTTATGGCTTAGACCAGTTTATAGGGGATACCGAATACTGGAACAAGGGGATAGGAACCCTGCATATTTCATCCATGGTTAGTTACCTACTGAATCAAAGAGGGGCCAACCGGCTAGTCATGGATCCAATGATATTCAATGGAAGGGCCATCAAATGCTATGAAAAAACTGGTTTTAAAAAGAAAAGAGTATTACCTAAGCATATACTACATGAAGGGAAATATAGAGATTGTTGGCTGATGGAGCTTACTATTTAAATTACATAAAGAACAATCTCTATAGGTTAATCCATAATATCACCTAAATTGCTATAGCCCTAAGAGTAATTACAAGATAAAACATAAAGGGGTATAAAGTTACGATTATCCCTATTGTCTTGAACCTATTTTTAAATTTTAAGAGATTGCCCATCTTTTATTCTGAAAATTAAATTATTTATCTTTTTGAAACCTTAACCTATTTTTTATCGTATTATTATCGTCTAATAAATTTTTCAAGTTGAATGGAGGAGTAGGGATGTCTTTTTTTAACAAGGCATTGGCTAGTGTAGGGTTTGGAGCTGCAAAGGTAGATACTAAATTGACAGAATCAAGTTTTGTATCTGGTGAGGAAATAAAGGGTATTGTAGAAATCACTGGAGGTTCTGTCGAACAGCAAATTGATGAAATTCACTTAACTTTATTAACAAATTATATAAAAGAATCGAATGATACGAAGGTACACAAACAGGCTGTTCTAGAAAAAAAGAAAGTTGTCGATTCATTTGTGATCGGTGTAAATGAAAAGAAAGAAATCCCTTTTACATTAACACTTCCACATGATACACCTGTAAGTATGGGCAACACGAAAGTATGGTTACAAACTGGATTAGATATTAAAAATGCAGTAGATCCTTCTGATAAAGATATTGTCCAAGTTAAACCATCTCCACTAATTTCGACAATCATAAGTGCTGCGGAGCAATTAGGTTTTCGTTTAAGGAAAGTAGAGTGTGAGGCAGCGCCATACAAATGGAAAAATCATTTTCCGTTTGTACAAGAGTTTGAGTTTGTTCCAACATCAGGACCATTTAGAGGGAAACTGGATGAAATCGAAATGATTTTCTCTAACAATAATGGAAATTCAGTAGAACTGATTCTCCAAGTAGATCGCAAGGTTAGAGGACTTGGTAGTTTTCTATCAGAAGCATTGGAAATGGATGAGACATTTATCAAAATGCGTGTAACGAATCAGGATCTTCCGGGCTTTAAACAGCAATTAGAAAGTACCATTCGCCGTTATTGCTAAGAATATATTATTGATGAAGGCATCCTATCTAGGATGTCTTTCTTACATGAAAAAAGTTGTGATTTCAATCAATATAAATTAAACTAAAAATTCATTCAATTTCATAAGGAGCGTGTCGAAATGACTAAACTAGGATTTATCCGTCATGGTAGTACTGCCTGGAATAAGGAACGAAGAGCACAAGGGAGTACTAATATTCCACTTGATCAAGATGGGATTAGGGATGCAGAAAGTTTAGCAGATAGAATAAAGAACGAAGAATGGGATGTTATCTACTCTAGTGACCTATTAAGAGCAATGCAAACTGCTGAAATTGTGGCAAGGAACCTGCAAGTAGAAGAGGTGTATTTAGACTCTAGACTCCAAGAAGTAAATGGTGGTCAAATTGAAGGTACGACAGAACCGGAAAGAATTGAGAGATGGGGAGAGGATTGGCGAAATCTGGACTTGGGGATAGAACCAAGAGAAATAGTAATAAAACGAGCCCTTTCATTTATTGAAGAAGTAACAGAAAAACATAAGGATCAAAATGTACTAGTGGTAAGTCACGGGTCCTATATAAGACATATTTTAAGAGAATTGGTGAAAGACCTTAAGGTGGAAGATCACCTTGAGAATACCTCTGTTTCCACTGTCAAAGTTCGGGAAGGACTGTGGGAATGCGAATTATATAATTGCACGAAACATCTTAAAGGCAGGTAGAATCTCTAAATAACCATCTGATTGGAAAGTCTTGCTAAAATAGTGCTTTCTTTTGTATAATAAGAATATATGTTCGCATACCGTAAAAGGAGGCATATTTCTTGCTGCAAACTGAAAAAGATTTACTGAATCTCATTAAATCGGATGAATGGATGATGGAGATATTGAGAGCGGCAAAATCCCTTAACCTCCCTGATTGGTGGATATGTGCTGGGTTTGTCAGAACAAAAGTCTGGGATACATTACACAGGTATACTAATAGAACGCCATTGCCTGACATCGATGTTATTTATTTTGATAATAATGATGTATGTGAAGAAAAGGAAAAGCAGCTTGAAAGAAGATTACTACAACTATACCCCTCTGCACCTTGGTCGGTTAAGAACCAGGCAAGAATGCACGTCATTAATCATTTGCCTCCATATGCAGATTCAACCGAAGCAATGTCTAATTTTCCAGAAACGGCCACGGCAATAGGAGTTAAATTAGACCAAGACAATCAATTGCAATTAGTTGCTCCTTGCGGTATTCAAGATCTTTTAAACTTAGTGGTGAAACCCACACCTCTCTATAAAAAATCAACAGAGCATACCAGTATTTATGAAAAACGCTTGAAACAGAAAAACTGGCAGGCATTGTGGCCGAATATCACTATATTACATGTGGAAGGTGTAAATTCATGACAGGAATGCTTCATCATATAGAATTGTACGTGTCGGACTTAAAGAAAACGAGAGAATTCTGGGGATGGCTGCTTGAAGAACTTGGGTATGAGTCCTATCAAGAGTGGAAAAGCGGTCAGAGTTGGAAAATAGAAAATACATATATCGTGTTTGTTCAAGCTGAAGAAAGATTTTTGGATGTTCCTTATCATCGATGCAGGGTTGGCCTTAACCATCTTGCTTTTCATGCAGCATCACGGGGACAGGTTGACAAATTAAGTGAAAAACTAATGTCTCGAGGAGTAAAAATGCTTTATGCTGACAAACATCCATATGCTGGCGGGGAAAACTATTATGCTGCGTTTTTTGAAGACCCTGACCGGATAAAAGTAGAGCTTGTGGCTCCTTCAGAATAATGGATTTAAAAGGAGAAAATAAAGGTAGCATTGAAACCATATAAAAAAGCATTCGAGAAAAACTCGAATGCTTTAAGATACCTTCTTCTTTTTTAAATTTAACCATGTGATTTTTGGCTCTGTTCTCTTGATAATTCTACCGATATTTGCCCGATGTTTAAAAATGACAAATGCTGTTAGCAATGACACAGCTATAATAAGCGGAAGATCTCCAAAAGCAATGCTGTAAATGGTGGTAACAACTCCGGTCAGTATAGAAGATAGAGAGACATATTTCGTCAAAAACAAGAAAAGAAAAAAGCAGAATAACATTAAGCCGAACAATAGCGGACTAGCGAACAATAGAACTCCACCTGAGGTTGCTACTGCTTTCCCGCCACGGAACTTTGCAAATATCGGATAAACATGTCCGACAACGGCACAGGCACCTGCAAGAAGCGGATGAATGTCAGCACCAAGCAAGAATGGCAAAGAGGCAGCCAGTGTCCCTTTTAAAATGTCACAGATTGTTACAATCATACCAGCTTTGACGCCCAATGTTCGAAATGTGTTGGTACCCCCAAGGTTTCCGCTTCCATGTTCACGAATGTCAATTCCATAGCCTACTTTTCCCACTACAAGTGCGAAAGGAATGGAACCGATGAGGTATGCAAGTATAATAATTAGTAGTTCAGTCATTCATTAAACCCCTTTATGTAATAATCCCTATCTTTAATATATGTTAAATTTAACAGGAAGCAAAGGGTTTATTGCAAGTTATGGCGAAATTTTTATGAGTAAGTACTAATATCAGGTTGTTAGAAGTTGTTAAAACTAGCTTAAACGGGTATAACAGTAACAATTAACTTAAAAAACAGTAAAGGGGAATAAAAGATGAACATGGAGATACCTAGCAGAGAAGAAATCGGTAAGATATTGAAAAAGAGCAAGCGAATTGCAGTAGTCGGATTGTCTGATAACCCTGCACGTACATCCTATATGGTTTCAAAAGCGATGCAAGATGCAGGCTATGAGATTATACCTGTTAATCCTACTGTAAAAGAAGTACTTGGCGTGAAGGCTGTTCCAACCTTAAAAGATGTGAAAGGCCATATAGATATCGTCAATGTTTTCCGTCGCTCTGAGCATTTATATGGAGTGGCAGAGGAGTTTTTACAAATAGATGCAGACGTTTACTGGGCACAACTTGGGCTAGCTGATGAAAAAACCTATGAACTATTGAAAGAAAAGGGCTATACTGTCATTATGGATCGTTGCATTAAAGTGGAACACGCTTTAACCAAATAGGTCAGACTCGTCCTTGTTTTTATAAGAAAACAAGGATTTTTATTCATTTTATGACAATTTACGCCAGATTATATTGGCTAAAGTCTAAGAACCCTATACAATAGAACATAGACAAGTTTCAAATGTATGATAATATATAAACGAATATTTGTTGTGGAGAAACAACAAATCCGTGTAGATAAAAGGAAATTCATACATAAAGTGATTTATTGGTAGTAGTAGTGAAAGGGGTATGTTTTTGGTGGCAAAAAATACGTTTGAATATAACGATGATGCGATACAGGTATTAGAAGGTCTCGAGGCTGTACGTAAACGTCCGGGTATGTATATTGGAAGTACGGACAGCAGAGGTCTTCATCACCTTGTATACGAAATCCTTGATAATTCCGTTGATGAAGCCTTAGGCGGTTACGGGGATCATATCATTGTGACGATACACAAAGATAACAGCATAAGCGTGAAGGATAAAGGCCGTGGTATGCCTACCGGAATGCATAAAATGGGAAAACCTACCCCCGAAGTAATTTTAACGGTATTACATGCAGGTGGAAAGTTTGGTCAAGGAGGATATAAAACAAGTGGAGGACTACATGGTGTAGGTGCCTCTGTTGTGAATGCTTTATCAGAATGGTTGACGGTTACGATTAAACGTGACGGTATTGTTTACGAGCAGCGTTTTGAAAACGGCGGTAAGCCAGTAACAACGCTTGAAAAGATTGGAACAACTAATCAAACAGGAACGACCATCCATTTTAAACCGGACACAACGATCTTTAGCACCACAACGTATAACTTTGAGACATTATGCGAACGTCTCCGTGAATCTGCCTTTTTATTAAAAGGGTTAAAAATAGAGCTGAATGATGAAAGAAATTCTGTTAAAGAGGTATTTCATTATGAAAGCGGCATAGAAGCATTTGTCACTTACCTTAATGAGGAAAAGGATTCGCTTCACAATGTCGTTTCTTTTGAAGGTGCCCAAAACGGAATTGAAATAGATTTTGCTTTTCAATTTAATGATGGATATTCAGAAACGATCTTGTCATTTGTTAATAACGTGAGAACAAAAGATGGCGGGACACACGAAGCGGGTGCCAAAACGGCAATGACCCGTATTTTTAACGAATACGCAAGAAAAGTGAATCTTCTAAAGGAAAAAGACAAAAATTTAGATGGTTCTGATATTCGAGAAGGATTATCTGCAATCATTTCCGTTCGTATTCCAGAGGAACTTTTGCAGTTTGAAGGTCAAACAAAAGGGAAACTTGGGACCAGTGAAGCCCGTTCTGCGGTGGATAGCGTGGTTTCAGAACATCTTGCCTACTTTTTAGAGGAAAATCCTGAAACTAGCTCAATGCTCGTCAAAAAATCCATTAAAGCTTTCCAAGCCAGAGAAGCGGCTCGAAAAGCAAGAGAAGACGCAAGGAGCGGCAAGAAGAGAAAACGATCTGATGCGATGCTTAGTGGGAAATTGACTCCAGCACAATCCCGCAACCCTCAGAAAAATGAAATTTATCTGGTGGAGGGTGACTCTGCGGGCGGTTCCGCTAAACAAGGCCGTGATCGCCGTTTCCAAGCAGTCTTGCCACTTCGAGGGAAAGTCATCAACACGGAAAAAGCAAAACTTGCAGATATCTTTAAAAATGAAGAAATCAATACGATCATCCATGCAATAGGCGGTGGAGTGGGACCGGACTTTTCAGTGGAAGACATTAACTATGATAAAGTGGTTATCATGACAGATGCAGATACAGACGGTGCACACATTCAGGTGCTTCTTCTTACGTTCTTTTATCGTTATATGAAGCCGCTTATTGAAGCTGGAAAAGTGTTTATCGCACTTCCTCCTCTATACAAAGTGAGCAAAGGAACCGGGAAGAAAGAAGTATTGGAATACGCATGGTCTGATGAGGAACTGAAAGGTGCTATCCAAAAGATTGGCCGTGGATATATTATTCAGCGTTATAAAGGTCTTGGCGAAATGAACGCAGATCAATTGTGGGAGACAACGATGAATCCGGATACTCGTACCCTCATTCGCGTTAGAATCGACGATGCAGCCCGTGCAGAACGCCGTGTGACCACACTTATGGGTGACAAAGTGGAACCAAGACGTAAATGGATTGAAAGCCATGTTGCCTTTGGATTGGAAGAAGATCCAAATATTTTAGAAAATGATAACTTGTTGGTCGCAACTGAGGAGGTATAACAGATGACACAGACAGAGAAATTTCACGACCTACCCCTAGAGGAAGTTTTAGGCGACCGATTTGGACGTTATAGTAAATACATTATCCAGGAGCGTGCATTACCAGATGCACGTGATGGACTTAAGCCAGTACAACGACGAATTTTATATGCCATGTACGCAGAGGGAAACGTGAATGATAAACCATTCCGTAAGTCTGCGAAAACAGTCGGTAACGTAATCGGTAACTACCATCCACATGGAGATTCCTCTGTGTATGATGCAATGGTCCGTATGAGTCAGGACTGGAAAGTTCGTAATATGCTTATCGAGATGCACGGAAACAATGGTAGCATCGATGGTGACCCACCAGCAGCAATGCGTTACACAGAAGCAAGATTATCACCGATCGCTTCTGAGCTTTTACGTGACCTTGATAAAAAAACAGTAGAATTTATCCCTAACTTCGATGATACCTCTCAGGAACCAGTAGTTCTTCCTGCCATGTATCCGAATCTTTTAGTGAATGGTTCTACAGGAATATCTGCCGGGTATGCAACAGACATTCCTCCGCATCATCTTGGAGAAGTAATAGATGCAACCATCATGCGCATTGACAATCCTTCGGTCACGGTAGACGAGCTGATGACCGTTGTCAAAGGACCGGATTTCCCTACTGGCGGTATTATTCAAGGGGTAGAAGGAATCAAGAAAGCCTACGAAACTGGTAAAGGCAAAATTATCGTTCGCGGGTTGGCTGAAGTCGAAGATATCCGTGGTGGAAAGCAGCAGATTGTTATCACAGAGGTTCCATATGAAGTAAACAAAGCTAATTTAGTTAAAAAAATCGATGAACTCCGATATGACAAAAAAGTGGACGGCATCTCAGAGGTGCGAGACGAAACCGACCGTACAGGTCTTCGTGTTGTGATTGAGCTTAAAAAAGAAGCAGATGCTAATGGTATCCTAAATTATTTATATAAAAATACCGATCTGCAAATCACTTTTAACTTCAACATGGTTGCCATCTATAAAAAACGCCCAACATTAATGGGATTACCTCACTTTTTAGATGCGTACATAGATCACCAGAAAGAAGTAATCTCTAATCGTTCACGTTTTGAGTTGAATAGGGCAAAAGAACGCCAGCATGTTGTAGAAGGCTTAATGAAGGCACTCTCTATCCTTGATGAGGTAATCGCTACAATCCGTGCTTCTAAAGACAAGCGTGACGCGAAAGATAACTTGATTGCCAAGTTTACTTTTACAGAACCTCAAGCAGAAGCCATCGTTTCCTTGCAGTTATACCGTTTGACTAATACCGATATCACGGCACTGCAGGCTGAAGCGGACGAACTTGCTAAAAAGGTTGCTGAGTTAGAAGCAATTTTAGCAAGTGAGAAAAAACTGTTTTCTGTAATTAAATCTGATTTAAAACGAGTAAAGAAACTTTATACAAATGATCGCCGCTCTAAAATCCAGGATCAGATTGAAGAACTCAAAATCAATCTTGAAGTGATGATACCTTCAGAAGATGTCATTGTGACGGTGACGAAAGATGGATATGTAAAGCGTACAAGTTTACGTTCCTACTCAGCATCCAATGGGCAGGATTTCGGTATGAAAGAAACCGACCGGATCATCTCTAAGCTGGATATCAATACAACACAAACATTACTTTTGTTCACTAACAAAGGAAACTATTTGTTCTTGCCTGTTCATGAACTACCAGATATCCGCTGGAAGGACATGGGCCAGCACGTCGCGAACATTGTCCCAATTGACCGTGATGAATCGATTATTAAATCAATACCAGTCAGCAATTTTGAGGACCCTAAATTCTTGTTGTTTGTAACGCGTAACGGAATGGTCAAGAAAACGGAACTGAGTGCTTACAAAGCCCAACGCTACTCTAAGCCATTAATGGCTGTAAACCTTAAAGGGGATGACAAGGTAGTGGATGTTCATCTAACAGACGGCACACAGGATATCTTCTTGGCAACGAGAAGCGGGTACGGATTGTGGTTTACTGAAGAGGAAATTAATGTTGTAGGTGCCCGTGCAGCTGGGGTGAAGGGCATAAATCTAAAAGATAATGATTATGTCATAAGCGGCGTGGTCTTTGAAAAAGAATCAAAAGCTATGTTGTTTATCGCCACGCATCGCGGTGCCGTAAAGAAATTGAAAATCACTGAGTTTGACAAAACAACACGTGCTAAACGTGGGCTAGTCATGCTGCGTGAAGTGAAAAATAACCCTCACCAAATAGCAGCAGTAGACCTTGTGGAACCTTCTAGTTTCATTTATATCCAAACGGAAAAAGGCACGGTGGAGAAACTAGCAGCCGCATCTTACCGTAACAATGACCGCTATTCAAACGGATCCTTTGTCCTCGATCAACAGGAGGCAGGAGATGTAGTGGAGATGTGGGTTGAGACGCAAGAGGAAGTAGCAAGTAAGGATAAATAACATAAAGTTAGTTAAGACCGTTTTTCTGCGTTAATTTTTTGCGTAGAAAGGCGGTTTTTGTATTTTATGTTGTTTAATTTAAGATTTGATTGGTCTTTGGGTAGGGTTTTAGGTTTACTATATTTATGTTATGTAAACTATATAAGCGTTTAAATGTAAATATGTAGAAGGTTTCAACTTTTAGGTAGAAGTGGACTTGGGAAATGTAGAAGTAAATTAGGGAAATGTAGAAAATCTCAATCTTAAGGTAGAAGGTGAAGAATAAAAGGTAGAACAGTTCAAAAATGACTAGCATATCTATTACAATGGTCTAATAATATAGTAGAGGAAAGAGAGGGGATGGAATATGAAACCGGTATTACTAGTTGTAGATGTACAAAAAGGATTTGATGATCCAGCATGGGGTCAACGCAATAACCCAGATGCAGAAGATAGAATGCTAGAACTTATGAAAGTGTGGAGACAAAAAGAGTTCCCTATCATTCACGTTCAACACGTATCTCAAGACCCAAATTCTAAACTTCATCCTAGTAACCCTGGATTTGCTTTAAAACCGGGATTTGAACCGCTGGAAGACGAATATTTTATTCGGAAAAATGTGAACAGTTGTTTTATCGGCACACAATTAGATAGCTATTTAAAGAAAAATGGCTTTCAAACACTGATTGTAATAGGTTTGACCTCCAATCATTGCATATCCACCACCGTAAGAATGGCTGGAAACCTCGGTTATAGAACGTATGTTTGTAGTGACGCAACTGCAGCATATGAGGCTGTTTCCTATGACGGATTGAAGCTATCAGCAGCAGAAGTGCATCGCCACGCTTTATCCGCATTACATCATGAATTTGCAGAGGTAATTACGACTAAGGAAGCAGTTAAATTGATACAACAGCAAACAATAAGTAATTAATAAAACAACGCCTTTGAAACGTGGCGTTGTTTTTCAGTAATGAGTCCGATCCATTTTTTTACTCCAGCTTTTAAAGGGTTGCAAGGAGTTAACTAATGGTAGATGAATAAGGGGAAATCTGAATAGACAGCGATAAGAGGACAATTCGAATAATCGATTGCTGTAATAATATTATGTAAACTTATTACGCAAAAAGAGATGCTTTAGTTTAAGAATAATAAATGATTCCAAGGAGACAATTGATTAAAATAATGAAATAGTCAAATCTGTATCAGACAGTAACACTTAAATTGATTTAAGAGTCAAGATTTAATACGAATGATTAAAATTTATTGGGAAAATACAAATTAGGTAAATTAGTAATTTAACTGTGGTATTTGATCAATTTTATTGGTTTCGTCTCACTATCATAAGTTTACTTTGTTTTTGATACAAAATAGCGTTTTTAAGTCGACTTCCTATAATTAGTATTATGTCTACCCCGAAAAATGATAAAGTTTAGAGGAGTATTAGGATACTCCTCTGCTGACGAGCGACACAAAAGTACAGACAAATGTGACACAAAAGTTTAGACAATATCCTTTATGACACAAAAGTCAGGAATTTTCACATATTGCTCCATTGAATTCCTGTTCAAATGATTTATTGAATTATGAGAACTTCTTATAAATATTAATCTTAGTTTATCCTTAGTTTGTTATGACACAAATCTAGAGACATATTGACACAAAAGCACAGATTATATTTGCGGTATCTCTTCAATGACATAAACTTCCTGATACTCTGGATGAATCAATACTCCAAAAAAAATATCGTCATTAAAAAAATCCCAATCACCGTAAATAATGTTTTCAAGAGTACTACTCTTACCTTTGGGTAATCGCCTTGATATCCGATTGTATTCAAAAATTAACGATTTAGTAAGTATCATTAATAGAAGGTTTTCTATATCTTTTTCAGATGTTTCCAGGAGCTTAAGTATCACATAAAGGTCATATAAGATCACATCATATAACTTCGCAGCAAATTTTGGTTGTTCATGTAGTATTGGGTACCTTGTCCTGCCGTTTTCAATGGAACGAAGATCTCGGGCCATATTAATATGCAATTTCCATATTAAATATGTTGTTAATCCTCTCGTATATTTTATTTCACTAAGTGAATTTCTCGAAATTAGTTTAACATTTCTTAATTCTTCAATAGACATTTTACTTTTTATATGTCGATTTATAGAACTAATTATTTTCTTTGAAGAATTGAAAATGTTGTCTAATCTCGTTTTTTTAATCCCTTTACCTTTTTCATATTTATAAGGAGTGATAGTAAACTTATTATCAGATTTTTGGTTTTCAACTAACTCAAACAACTCTAATGGTATGCTGCCAGTCAATCTAAAAATTTTCACTGATTTCCTAATTCTCAAATCAGATTCAAGCCACGATCTTACTTGTTTCATTGATAAATCAAAAGTATGTGTAGATACTAGTCCATTCATTAGCTTAGATATCTCAGAAGCAAATTCATATCCGCAGGAGCACAAATATAATGAATAATTTGGGATTACTCTTTTGTAGGGCTGCTGTTTATCACATGATGGACAACCACTAATTAATTCTACTGAGTGAAACGGACACTTTGATATAAGAGTAAATTGATGTAAGTAACTATGGTAACCAATTTTAATGCAAATTGGGCATACCCTTACTTTTGGGTAACAAAAATTGTTTAGTATTCTTCTCCCAAATATAGGGATTGAAAGATCCTCTTTGGCTTTTCTGTTTTCAATTGATTCCCCTAATATTTCCTCCCAAAATGGCGCCATACTTTTCTCGGTTATATTTGAAACTTGATTACAGAATTTGAACCTTTCAGAAATACTTAATAGTGATTCATATGGCTGTATCCAGCTTTTTTTCCAAGTGAACATAACATAATGACCTGCCCATCGCTTTTTTATCATTATGGACAGGTTTATATATTGTCAATCGACTCTGTAATCGGATTACTTTTATAATATATCCCTCTTGCCTTTTTTCTTTTGCGCCTCTCCCTTTCGGTGAATTGAGGGCAATTGCAATTTTTCTTAACATTTTCCAATAGAGAAAATAACTCAGGTATATCTTTTTTTATTTTTTTGTATGCTTTATTTTCTTTTCTGATTATAAGTAAGGGGAAGTATTTTAAACTGTAGATTGAATTAACTGAAAAATTTTTTTCTGGAGGGTCTTTCCTGTGCAAAGCATATTCTAAACATCTATAGAACTCAGCAAGGATTAATTCTGAAACTAAGTGAAGCGTTATCCAGGAGTAACTTACACTTGATATGGAATTATTTTTTGGGAAGATTTCTCCATATTCTAATAGAGAAAGGTAATTCGAAAAATTATATTGGCTCACAGGAAATCCATACTTGTAGATATATTTTCTGAAAAATGGCTGGGTTCCTTCATTATCTACATCTTTATAACTGTGAAAACGTTGCAGTCTCGCTCTCCATAATGAATAAGCAATAGCTAAAGGACATAACTCATTATCGAGAATTTCTTCTCTATATCTTGTTAACTCGACTATACAGCCCCTATGACTTTTCAACGTAGTATTTCTTAAATTTCGAGCAATACTTGAGCATACTTTATCTGCTTTCTCATGAAGATCTTCTAAATCTTTTTTTGTGAAAATACGTTCATAAGTCTGTACGCTTTTTATCCATTTAGCTTTTCTTCTTCTCTCTCTCACTAACCTTTTCTCTAGATAATCATAATTTTCACCAAGAGTTGCAATCATGTACTTTTGATCAAGTGAATGTAATAAAAAGCTTAGGTCATATTTATCTGATTTCTCTTCATCGTCTCTAGATACTAAATGCTCATTAAAAATAATACTATTTCTAACTTTATTAATTTCACTCTTTTTTAATGAGAGCCAACTGATTACATCTTGCGCTCTTAAAATTGGTTTAAATGTTTGCGATGGTAAGGGATTGATTTTATTTGAGGAAAATTCAAATCCACATTTACATCTATAATCTAGAGAAAAGCTATTATCTTCAAGAATATACGGAAAGTTTTCATTGCATTTGGGGCAATTTGTAAATAAACTTAATTGGTGAAATGGACATTTCTTAATAAGATTGAATTGATGGAGAGTGGAGTGATATTTCTTTTCAATGCAGAGCGGACATAAGCGTAAGAATGCACTAAAATAATTAGATATAGAAAAATCTTCATTATAGAAAGGATTTATAATATCGTCAAGTAATTCTCCGTTCTTTTCTTTCAAAGGAAAACTAATTAATTGTTTCACTAAATTATCGTCCAAACCATTTAAGTTGTATATTGACTTATGAACTTGTCCGATTTTCCCTTTCAATTTACGCACATTGTCATTTCCAACCTTTAATAGAAATTGTCTAAAAGAAATTGAGTTATAGTGACAAAACTTTTGAATTACACTCCATGGTGATTCGTAATCTAAAATCCAGCTAGACCTCCATGTAGCTTTTGTTTTTTTTAAATCTGCAAACGAAAATACTAACTTCCCTGATTTCATGACTGAAGCACCTCCGCGTGAATGAAACCAGATACTTTTATTGCTTCTTTCCATAATGTCTTTGTGGGCCAGTCAATATTATCAACGTTGTTGGCACCGTATTCTAGTAATACATGGTTAACAATTGAGATTAAGTAATGCATTGGGACTTCAACTTTTTTATTTATTCCATTTTCGGCTCTTAACTCTAACAATGAACTCCAAATATATTCTGCTTCATTTTCTAATCTAAAACCTTTATTAAATCCATTTGGGAAAAAGAAGTTTGTATAGCTACAATTACTCCCAACTGGAAACTCTGTTATTTCGTCATAAGAAGATAACATATAGGATAATTCGTCCATTTCTCTCACTCCGTAAAATCTTTCTTCATGCACCATGAACCTTCCGACAATTTGCTTTGCTGTTGTTAGATAAGTGCTTCGTCGATGGGTAAGTTCATTTTGACCAACTAAAATTGTCGTTAAAGTAATACCGAATGAATCAAGTTCATTATATATGTCCATAAGCCACTCAAATTCAATGTCAGTTAACCTTTGGGCATCGTCAATAAATAATACTATTTGTTTTCTAATCGTCTGATCTCCTTTATCCATTAAGAAATTTGATAACCGGTTCCTTTTGGCAACAGCTTTACCTTGTGAGTACAAATCGTGTCCTACATCCTTTAAGAAGAATTCGAAAAATGCATCTTCGTTTGGTGTTTTTCTTTTTCTTGTCTTAATTCTCAGATTCAACCATTGGTTTGGGTATTTGTAGTCAAATATATTTTGAATATATTTAATCGCTCTTGTCTTTCCTAATCTAGGAGCACCATAAATAATTCCTCCTGGAACTCTCATTTGTATCCAGTGTCTCATTGGTTCTAATATTTCGTTAATTGCAATTGTGTCAATGATGTAGTCCCCAGTCTCAACTGGATGTCCACCTATCGGGATAGATGGTCGGTTTTGGTTACTTATTATTTTCTCTTCCATAAACAGTTCCTCTTTTCAATCAAGAATTGAAAAAATATCTTTCAGCTGGTCTTTTTTTCTTCTTTCTTTGATTTGACTGTTCATCTGTTAAATTTATTTGGGAGTTAACAACAAAGTTAGTTTTATCATTTGGATTTTCTCTTTGATGACTTTGCATTTGAGCAATTTGGTTTCTTGAATTTTTATTTTTTGCGCCTTTTTCCCTTAAATAATCATGGTAAAAATCAAGAGGATCATCATCAAAAGCTAACCTTATTTCCCCTTTCTTAATCAGATTAATTATTACTTTTCTAAGTTTTAGAGAATGTTTCCTAATACCCCACTTTCCATTAGCTGTTAAAATTCCAAGCTCGCTGCCATCAGGTAAGAAGGCAGTAATAAAACGTAAGTCTTCTGTGTCTATTTTAAGTGATAACATTGTGTTAACAAGATGGAAAGAGTCGGCAAGAATTTCATTCCTATAATCAACACCCAAGTAATGAATGTAGGGTCTTCTACCGTCTGTTATTTTTCCTCTTACTGTTCTTGTATCGTATTGAGAGGTCAATTCTTTACCATCCCTGTATTCTTCTTCTAATGTCTTGAAAGGCATCATTCTATTAATCCTTTGCCGCATCGCTTCTAATGGTGTTAATGAATTTAAACCTTTGGATGGTCTATTATTTTCTTGAGCAATCAAGATCTCGACAAGTTGTTCAATTTCATAAGGTGTAATTTCATATTTTTTCGCCTCGTTTTCAGAGTCTTTTCTTCTTGGATCAGACGGCTTACTTCCAGTTGTATTAGTTAATCGGTGAAATCCATTCTCCTCTAATAAATCAAAAAATTTCTCTATAATTGGCCTTCTAGTAGGAGTTGCTACTGGGCCTGCATTCACACCACAGCCTATGATTTTTTTACAAATATCCTTTACAATTTTCGCAAGATTAGCTTTGGCATTATCCATTGAAATTTCTCCCCAAACTGCAAACTTTGTTTCAGGGATGACTTGTGAATGATATCCTTTTACGGGGGCATTTAAGCCCGGTATAGTAAAATTGGGAGATTTGTGAGGAAGAATTGATTTCTTGATGCATAGTAGTACATCTAAAGCAGAATATTCTTTAGCTAAGCAAATATGGTATCCCAAAACAACTCTGGTTGCACAATCCCTAATCGCAAGCAACCATATTCTATCAATTGTTTCAACAACTTCATCACCTTCTAAAGTTGTATACTTAATAGCTAATGAGACATCAATCTTATGTCCATCAAACTCTACCCTTTCGAATGGTCGTTCGATGTTCTTAGGAGACTCTCCTATACCTGTATTGTTATATAACATTTTTGCATTAGAACCGTATGAGCTTATAGTTTTAGAAGGATTTTTGCTTTTTAAATTATCTATATAGCGGTATAGTGATCTTTTGGCATAGTCTTCCGTATTAAAGGGATAATCTCCATTGTCTGGTGAAATATCTAATTTTCTACATTCCTGTATGAATTTTTTATGAATTTCCTTGACTCTCAAGACCGAAGATTGGGGTCCTCTCCTCTTATTTGGAAATACTAAGTCGAAAATTAATTCTTCTAGTTGTGGATAGATTTTTAAGAATTTATTAAATGCTCCGGTTAAATTTTTGTCGTCCTTAAAGCCGTCAATCGTCTGTTTTCGCTTGTATTCAATGGTTCTTTTATAGGGTATCAATGCCGTGTATCCATAGGGGACTCCCTTTACATTAGTTTCTAAACACCTCCCAATCAACCTATACAGTTCTGATCTTGCAATTCCACTGGTTTTGCAAATTTCTTTTACACTTTTGTTGTTTTCTATATAAGCATCTACTGCATATTTTCTATTCAAAAAGATGTCTTTATCTCTTTCACTGAGGCATTCTATATTTACAGAGGGCCATAAGTCACGAGATATATTTTCTTTATTAATCATTTTCTATTACCACCTCTGTTTCGGAATTAAGCAGAGTGCTTTTCATGTCTATCCATATCTGTTGATCAATATATAAAGTGAAAACAGCATCATAAAATTCTGTAAGTGTCAAAGTGCTTAAATTGTGAAATAATTGCCTAAAGCTAAAAGGTTTTTTGTATGAAAGTTCCTCTAATACCAGTTGCTGATTTATTGAGGTTTGATCTGAAGGGTTTCTATGAAGTTTAAAATACGGAAGAAGGATTTTATAGTTATCTAAGAGTGGATATTGTCTAATGTGTTTCTCTGTTGCAATTCGATAAATATAATTGTTTTCTTTACACCACTTTTCCTGTACTTTAATTTGGGTAGCAACCCGATTCTTTACATCGCTTAGGTTTTTTATATCTTTTTCATACTTAACTTCTATGAATTCCTGTGTGCCGTCGTGCCATTCAATCCACATATCTACTACTGATCTCTTTACTTCATTGTCTATGTAGGCACTCATTTCACGCGGTTGTTCACAGAATGATTTTATTTCTCTAGTACACTCTATCAATATCCAATGATGATACTCCAATTCACTATAAAACATAACATCACGATTAATCTTGTAACTAAAACAGTGCCAAATGTTGTTCCCATAATGGCTAATGTTTTTTTGTTTTAGAGGACTATACATAATAAAACCATCCTTTACGAAATGAATTAATACCCTCATTATTATTGGCAAAATAGATAATTAATAAACTAATAATTTTCTAAATATTTCGTCATTAAGAAGCTTACCCCTTTTTCACTTTTTGAAACTTATTTTATTGTGAATTATTATTATGTAAGTAAAAACGCTCCAAGCGAAAGAAGCTTGGAGCGTTTATAACTGCTCAGTTGTATAACTCACGAGTAAGGATTATCAAACATCTACCAAATTCTCTTCTTTAAAGAGAAAAGGGCGCCCGTAGCAGCCCTAATTCTTAGAACATTGAATTAGCAATTTTAAGTAAATCCCCCACTGTAATATCTTTTTTCGTTGTTTTACTTATACCAATTAAATACCTTGAATTCCTATGTTGAAAAATAAGTTGATGGGCAGAAGGAACATTCTGATACAGAGCTTTCGTACCACTCTTCAATGTATAATATTCATCATTTTCACCTTTTAACTTCTTTAGATCAGTATCACTTGGTACTATTTTTATCTGAACTAATCCTTGTAAATCAGCATTCTTATACCTCAACATTAGTGTATCTTTATCAAAATCTGCGTCAATATGGGTAATGTCAAAAGGAAACTCGGAGGCTGTAAGTATAGGAGTATTCCTTTTATCTTGATACTCTTGAATTGCTTTTGCTTCATCTATAAATGGATTAGAACCATCGAACACTACTCTAATATCAGTAACTTTTTCTTTGTTCGATGTTACTTCCCATATAAACGCAATTCTTTCTGATTCATTCTCTCCACTTTCAAAGTAGCCAATTAATACTCTTACATTTTCATTAGGGGAATTTAATCCAGAAAACCCGGTGATGGGTGTTTTTTCTCGTATTTCTGGTATTTTAACCTCAGGAACTGTAAATGCCCTTGATTCTTTTTCACCCTTTCTAACTAACGTATGTATAAAGTTACTAACTACATTACCCTCTTTAAAAGGTGGTGTCGCCATTACTGTTTGTGTTGATAGAAATATAATGCCTAAAGTAATTATTATTATCATATTTCTTTTCATTTTTAGCACCTCCAAGGATATCTTTTCCTCGGATTTAAGTTTTATGAAACCTACACTAATTGCTTTTTTTGCGTAATAAGTCAAAGGAGCTACCTTACGACAGCTCCCACTCTTCGGTTCTAGCGCCCGATTGCGGAAGATTATTCCACTATAAACAACTAGAAATATTACCGGATTTTTATAGACTTCTTTTTAATGAGTTACTTAAATAATAAGACCTTTGAAGGTAATACTGTCCTTTAACATTATCTTTAATGTAGGTTGTAAATAAAATTGCAAGCATTAAAGCCGTATCAAGTCGATATAAAGTACTATTTGGCAGTGAAGAAGAAATTAGTATATTATCATTATTATACCCTTTTTGAAATTCCAAGATGTCTATTTCACGCGTTTCTAAAATTCTCATTAACTCCATTAACGGATCACCTATAAATGCATTATCCCAATCTATGACTGCTTTTATTTCCCCTTTGTATCTAATAATATTTGGAGTTCTTATATCAAGGTGAATGAGGCAATGGTCTGTTTTTGTCATAACCAAAGTTTCCTCAATTTCTTTTATGGATGGTACAGTTAAATTAGTTGATAGAAGTTTATTTAATGTGCTGATTCTTTCCACAATCCTGCTTGACACAATATTATAAAAGGAACGGTTTTCCTGATCAATTATGCTCAAGCCTTTAAGCGGTGTTTTATGTATAGCTGAGACGAGATTTCCGATATCAGCTGCAGAGATCGTACTTTCATCACCGTGTATATATTCTGAAACAAGAAAGTTAATTTCTTTGCTCAAGTGAAGATAAATTACTCTGGGGACTTTTAAACCATGATTGAAACAATGTTTTGCGTTAGTTGCTTCTTTATTTAGCGAAGCTACATCTTCATTCGAATAGAGATTTCCAATTGACTCGTCCAGCCTCCATGGAGTTCTGGCAATCAAGATTCCTCGACTCTCCTCTTCCAAAATAAATACTGCATTTACAACACCATTGTTTAGAAACTTAATCATTTTAACGTTCCAATTATCTTGTTTATTCAAAACCAACAAGATTCTTTTTTGCAAAATTGCAATTCTTTCCTTCGTAAGGCTCATTACTTTCTACCATCTCCTTCCTTCTCCTTCTGTTTCTACTCCGTATAAATCTAATAATGGTGAAGAATACACATCCGTTAAATTTATTAATATTTTCGAAAAACACCAGTTAACAAACCTGATACACCAAAAATTTTTTTGGACATATCTATTTCTTTCATATCACGCACTTCTACTTCTCTAAAATCATTAAAAATACTCCTTAATTTTTCCCCTGTAAAACCTAAACCTCCCTGAAGGCTTCGCAATCTATAAACATCCCAATCTGAAATATCGCTTCCTCCAAATTTACCACCTTGCTTAAAACAAGTAATGCCAAATAGGCCATTAGGCTTTAATGCTTTTCTAACTAAATTCAAATAACTCATTCTTCTGTGGGGTGCAATATGATGGAAGCATCCTGAATCATAAACTATATCGTAACTTTCTTCATTTTTGTTTAAATTAAATATATTGTCCTTACTAAAATTCACCGTCAAGTTCTTCTTTTCTGCACGTTGCCTTCCCCACTCCAATGCTTCTTCTGATAAATCAACAGCATCAACAACACATCCATTTTCAGCAAAGAAAATTGCATTTCGTCCTGGTCCACAACCTAATTCTAAAACTCTTTTCCCTGGTTGGAATAGACCTTTCTCAAAGTATTCTACAAGGTTTTCATCAGGATAATTAGCAAAGAAAGGGACATTCCTATCACGATCGGTATAAAAGTTATCCCAGTTAAAACTAGAATTTTCAATTAGTAATTGATCTAGCATTTTCAACAAATCATCATTATTATAAATAGATTCCATTAAAACAGTCCCCTTTTTAACAAAATTTGTGATTACGCCTAATTATACCAACATTTCCCTTCTTCTTTGTTAAAGAACTATTAAAATCAGATTATTAATAATATTAAAAAAATCCTAGAAGTAGATTTTAATTACCTATTAAAGCTTTACTAACATACCTAAATCCCTTTAAAAATATCTTTCAAAGGGACTGTACACACTTTTATGAAATAAGCTCTAAATAGGCGTAAGGCACATTTAAACACGCCTCGAATATTAACAGCATCAATATAATGTTACAAACATTACAATAATGTTACAAAGTGATTTTCTTATGTATTCTCTAGTCCCAGATCCAGGAACAATACGATTAAATATAAAAAGACACATTTCTTATTACAGAAATGCGCCCGATTGCGGAAGATCGATGTTTTATTTAATAGGATGAAGAATTTAGTTTTTAAATGGCTTCCAGTTTGGTTTAGGCTCATCATTATCACTAGGTTCTCGATTATTGAAACGTCATTTAACAACTTAATTGTACCCTTAATTTTGCACGAATAATTCTATAAGAATCCCTCCCCTCCTACCTTATTTCCATGTATACAATTAGAACTATTTAAGTCTTAAAGAAAAGGAGATTGGTGGTTCTTTTCTACCGCTAATCGCAAGAAATTGACAAATACTAATTAATTCATGCTAAAATATAAGAACAAACGTTCGTATATTGGTTGATTTTCTTTTGTTTTTTTTCACTTTAATAGTTAGAGAAATAAAGAATGGAGGTCGATTATTATTAAGAAGTACAGCAACGTAGAAGACTATATAAATCAAAACGGGGACTTTTTCTCACAGCCGGTTGTAAAGGGTTTTTTTCAACAAGATTCTTCTCATGTAGAACTACTCGAAAAAGCTATTATTCAAGAAGATGAAAAATCCAAGTGTAAGCTGGACTCTCTTTTTTTAAAGCATTTTTCACTTTATAGGCTAGTTAAATATATTGCAACACTTTCCCATTTTTATTCTATTGATTTCGACAAAAGGTCGAGGCAGGAAAAATTTAGGTCCCCGATGATTTTAGATAGACCAATCGATGGCTCGGAATACGAATCCACTTTAGCAGATCTCCTAACTTACGAACAACAACAACAATATGAAATTGATATGGAAGTTGAACTTAATCTGATGGATGTTATTGGAAACGATGAACTTTTCTTTGCTCTCAACAAATTGTCTGAAAAAGAACTTCAAATATTGCACCTTATATTTATCGAAAACAAAAAACAGGTAGACATTGCACGCTTATTTGATGAAACACCCCAAAATGTTACTAAAACAAAAAAGCGAGCCTTAAAGAAAATTCAAAGACAATTAAAAAACAATTCATAAACCAAAGGAGTTGGTATCTATGAGCAAGTTTTATGAATCTATTCTGATGCAAGCTTTAGTTCTTGTTGACAACAAAATAAAGAAATCATCTCGAAATACGGATCTAAACAACAGAGAGGATTTGGAGCAAGAGATAAAGTTAAAAGTCGTGGAAGCAATTATTAATGGCAAAATTGAGTCTCCTCTTACGTTTACTGAATACAAGGAAAACTACGATAAACGTAAAACAGCGAGCTAACATTTAATATGTGTTAGCTTTATCTATTTAAAGGGGGAAGAATTGATGGAAATGCCACTAATAATTACTATACTAGGGAATTTCGGTTTCCCAGTCATGATTGCCATATACCTGCTTATTCGCTTTGAAAAAAGAATTGAAAACTTGACAGAAGCCATAACTAAGTTGCAGCAAGCAATGAAAAATAAACTATAAAATTTTATAGAAGGTTGATTTTATACAAAGATTTTCCTCTTTATATAGTAGCAAGTGACAATCAGTCACATGCAATAATATTCAGGAGATGATTAATTATAAAATATAAGTACATCGAATTTTGTTAGATAGCCTTTGTGGAAAATTAGACACTGTCAGATCTTATGTTGACTTGTTAGTACCTCTCTTGTAAATGTGTATATTGACTTATCAAGTTCGCACCTCAAAAAAAATTTTAATAGAAAAGGAGAATAACTATGTCTATAGGAAAATTTCTAAATTTAATGCCCCATATGACAACATGGAGAGTATATGCAATTGGAGTTTCACCTGTTTCTGGTAACGAAGTGGGAATAATAGCACCTGCAACATTTGGAGGGCTATCTTATCGAATAATTGGAAATCCTGGAACAGATCTTTATACAATCCAAACTCAAAGTTTTGGGACAGTAAACATTTACGCCCCTCGAGATAATGACAGTACAATTACTTTGGTTGCTAGATTTGATAATGAATCGAATTCGACTGGTTCAGGAAGTTATTTGAATCTCCAACCACACATGACATCATGGAGAGTATATCCTGTTGGCGTAAGTCCTGTTGCAGGTAACGAGATTGGTACTCTAGCTCCATCACGATTCGGTGGATTATCATATCGTATTATTAATGAACCATCAGCAAACTTACACACTATTGAAACTGAAAGTTACGGAAGAGTTAATATTTTTGCTCCACGGGATAGTGACAGCACCATTACAAATAGTCCTCAGTTTTCAAATGGTGGTAATCGTGGGTCTTCTGAATCGGGTGCTGGGCAGTTCTTGAATTTAGCACCTCATATGACATCATGGAGAGTTTACCCTTTAGGTGTAAACCTAGTTGCAGGAAATGAGGTTGGGCAATTAGCACCATCGCGATTCGGAGGTTTATCATATGAAATTCTAGGTAACCCATCTAGTGATGTTTATACAATTTTGACAGAAAGTTTTGGGAGAGTTAATATATACGCTCCACGAGATAACGATAGTTCAATTACTACTTCACCACTTCATTTAGGTTCTGCAGATGGATCTTCGGGTGCGACACATGGACATTATTTAAACTTAATGCCTCATATCAGTACTTGGCGAGTTTATCCTTTAGGTGTACCTCTTGTAGCAGGAAATGAGGTTGGAAGATTAGGACCCTCACAATTTGGAGGCCTGTCATATAGGATTTTAGGAACTGTAGCAACTAACTCTTACACAATTAATACTGAAAGCTTTGGTAGAGTTAATATTTTTGCTCCTCGAGATGCAGATAGTTCCATTACAGCAACGCCTATATTTGGGAATACAGCGGGTAATACAGCTCCTGGAGGAGGAAGTGTGGACCCAGTATTTTCTAATCCTAATGGGGTTAAAATTTTCTTAGATGCTGGACATGGTGGAAGAGATCCTGGAGCAAGTGGAAACGGTTTAGTAGAAAAAGATGTGAACTTAGCAATAACTCGAGAATTAGGAAGAATTCTCGAACAAAATGGAGCTAATGTACAATATCGACGCTACTACGACACATACAATGATTTAAATGAAATTGTGAACAAGGCAAATAGTAGTGGAGCAGATTTATTTGTATCTATCCACTGCAATGCTAACCCTAATAGTTCAGCAAGAGGTACAGAGTGCTTTACTTTTAATCCTTCCCCGTCGGAGGCTGCCTTATCTGCAGATATTTCTAGTTCGATTTCTAATAGATTGGGAATACCAAATAGAGGAGCAAAGCAGGACAATTTTAGGGTAATAACCTACACAACCATGCCAGCAATTCTTGTAGAAACAGCGTTTCTTTCTAACTCTAGTGACGCAAATTTATTAAGAACTCGGTCTAACGATTTTGCAACAGCTATTGCAATACCAATAATTGCCAAATTAGGAATTAGTCCCGTTAAACCTATTCTTACTGAAGAACAAAGAAAACAATTAGTAAGGGAATTACGAAAGGAAAAAATTAATAGATTTTATGAGGTATATCCTGCTTTCGAGGAAGCAGTTGATGTAGAGAAGGTTTTGCCATCAGTAGAGTTTGTTAATGAAAGTCCATTTCCATTTAATTACGGATTTGTAAAAGGTAGGTTCATTTTCTCGACTTCATATAAGAATTTAAATTCATCGAACACTAAAATTATTGTGAAAGATGGAAAACTTCAAGGGCAACTCGCTGCGGAAATTAGAGACACTATCCAAAAAAACATGCCCTCTTTCGATGTGACATTTGATCCAGATTTATTAGAAGGATTCGCTCTACAAATGGAATCTGGAGACATTCAGATGTCAATTAACACTAGTAGCACAAAAACATCATTTACGATTGTGTTAAACATGCCAGATCTTAAACTTGACGATGGAACAGATGCAGGTTTTTCAATCACAATTGAAATAGACTTGGACACAAATACGCCAGGGCTTAAAGGGCAGGTTACAGAACCTGTATATAATAAGTTTTTAAATTATGTTACCAGTCCAGAGTTTAAAACATTATTAGGAGATTTTGCATTCACTGTTGTTGGATTCTCAGTGGTAGTGCTCATTCTTCTATCTATCCCTTACTTAACTACCATACTTGCTCAATTGCTGCTCGCTGCCACGATATTGTTTATTATTATTTCAGTGTTTGAAAAATTGCTTGGCATTGCATAATCCATTGTAACAAAAAGGCTGGTACAAAAGTATTCTAGCCAAAGAAAAATCCGAACTACAATTCATTATTCTACAATTAGAATGTTGAATTAGCTCGGTTTTTTTCTATTAAGCGCCTATTATAACCAAATATTCGTTATAATGATTATATTAATTAAGAACTAACCTCTTACACTATTTTCTTCAAAATAATGCTATTCTTATTTTTGCAAATCTGGATAATCTCTTCTGCCTTCTGATTTACTTGAGTATCACTTTGTTTAGGCAGGAAAAAAGTATGTTCCCTTCCAACTAAATGTTTTTTTAAATAAAAGAGATAAAAATATTTTGTAGAAATAACCTTAGGTTTTGTAATAAACTCATTTTTCTTTTTTCCAAGTAAAAACCTACCATTTTCTTTGTTTAAAGCGATATTAAGAGTCATCAAGTTGTTTTTTTTGTGATATCTATACATTTTCCTAGCAAACAATTTTATAGCTATGTATTTCCAAGCAAAATGTGCAAATAATAATGAGAGAAGTATGGCAATAATAGTGAGAACCATATCTTGATTATTTACAATTGATAACAAGCTTGAACTATTATTATAAAGTTCATTATTCTCCGTCCATCTTTGAATATGACGATAAAACGGGATAAGAAACATAAGTAACATTAAATTCCAATAAATAAATCTATAAGAGGGAGAATACCTTATTATTTCCTGACAAGCTTTTAGTGTTACATCAACTTTTGTGTCTATAGTTTCCATATTTAGTTATCATCCTTCCACAAACAACTATTTTAATATAATTTATTAATTTATTTATTATTTCTATACCTCTAATAATATGACGTATATTCGAAAAAAAAGTTACAATAATTACTTAATTCATTAAACACCACCAAGTGTTCTTTGGTTAGTGCTACAACGTTTTTGCCAAGACAGAACAATATAACGCGCAAAGACAATCGTTTTATGACTGATCATTAAATCTTGAATCATAGGTGTAACTTCGAAACTCCATCTGGTGTTTTAATAATGATTTAATTGATTTGAAAACACTCCAACGTCCCATTTCATACCGTATATATTTATAATTTCTTGGTCGCTTAACGTACAGTCTGTACTCAGAATAACTAGCCATTCACATTTTATTATAGTTTCAAATCAAAACTATTTTAACTGGAAGATTATTAGCTTGGATTGTATGAATGGAGCGAAGAAGTCCTTTTATTCCTTGAATTGGTGATTCTAAATGATAGAGTCCTTTTAAACTCACTCCATTCTTATTTGCATGGTAACGTTACATTAAATTCTTAACCATTCCAATGACATCAAGTCCCTGTTCCTTGATGTTCTTAATAGTGGTTGATAGGTAAACCAAGTATCCATCAAAACATATGAAGCATCAATCCCAACGTTCAAAGCACGCCAAATCATACTAGGAATTTGTTCTGGTGCAGATTATAGCACTTCGTGACTGCGCTTTTATTCAAAGCTACGCTTATCTATCTTAGTTGATATTCCATTGATCTGACTCGTTTTTGAGCTCAATAAAGAAAAGTCTACAGGAATATAAGTAGCTCCATCATACCATCCGAGCGTAAGCATGCGACACCCTTTGTAAAATCGCATTTTTTGAAAAGCGTGATCAAAACAAGGAGCAAGTACCTCAAATAATTTCTGCAATTTCAGATATAGGAAGAATCACCTGAAATATAAACTTTCGGAAGCTCGTAATCTGTTAGTTTTGTTAATTTTTGAATCGTATCCACACTAAAGAATATTAAAAACGTTCGACAAATCAACTATACCAAATAACGGGGTGTTTTTTCATGCCTATAGGATATAATTTCGCTTTTCTATATTCTTCACGCTCAATTTTGCATTTAAGAAATATTACCTTTTAAACATAAAATCCACAGGATTAACAATATAATTATCCGATATTATTGGTAGTCTTATTCCATTAAATGGCCCTAAAATGAAAAATGAGCGCTCATCCTTGTTCCAGGATCGCGCCCGATTGCGGAAGACTCGATTTCGAGATAACTTGTATATGTTCTTCGATTAAACTCCAAGATTGTTTAAAACGTGATCTCGAGATATCAAATAGTCTAGTCCCTTAAAATTCAATTAATTACTCTGATCAAAACCACTCTCTTCCATGTTCACGAATGAATTCTATATCCTTTTCATAATGCTCAAGGTGTCCTTCGTTTATCATTTTTTGAAATGCAGTGGCTCCTTCGTTGGACTTTCTCTTCATGTATTTACATAACCCTTCTAACCGCAACAATACCATCTCTAAATAACCTTCATCTATACCTTCAATATCGTAAGAATTAAAAAACAACTTAATTCTTGTTTTGATCCTTTCTGCATCATATAAAGCATTATAATAGACAGGCTCACCTGCTTCGTTATGATAAAGTCTGCTTAAAGGAACGCATGTATAAAGGGTGTAAGCTATGTCCCAAAGTCTTGGGCCGGGAGCTGCAACATCAAAGTCAATAATGCCTACTGGCTGTTCATGATTAAAAATAATATTGTACACAGCAAAATCATTATGACATAGGACCTCTCTATTAATAGGAGTATTGTCAATTGGAATCCATACATCTAACAAAGGAAAGTCACTAACTGCGTCATGATAAAGACGAAGCATATGTGCTATTTCTTTTAACACATCATTTGACCACATATATTTTTTCAAAGGGTAATTTCCAGCCTCTCCTTCAATGAAGGATAATATCTCCCTGTTTTTTTCATCAATACCCAAAAACTTCGGGGCATAATTAAAACCTTTGCTCTCTAAGTGCTGCAATAATTTATGTATTTTTAAACTATTAGGTTTTATTTCTCGTCGAACAGTATTTTCAGATCGATATACACTTGAGACATTCCCTCCAGCTAACTTTTCTTCTTCCTTAGAGTTTGACATTGTTTTCCTCCCCCATATTAACAATTAAGACACTCATTATTACACTCCCACCAGTCGTTGCTAGAAGTAAAAGCGATTAAACACATTGAACAATCGCTCCCAGAATTGCTGATGGTTTTATTGAACTCACTCATCTGTTAGATTAAGTTAAATTATTCGCAAATTTAACATTCTAATTTTAGGGATAAAAAATATCAACTATACTATCTGATAAAATTTGTAGAGGAGCATCACCAATGTTACATAGCATAATAAGTCCAAAGTTTTTAGCTGGTATCATGGAAGCAAAACTACTAACTCCTGGATACCCCCCTGCATGTTCAATTACCTTTGAATCACGCAACTTTTTAATTTTCCAACCAAGTCCATAGCTTAACCTAGGCTCTCTTTGTGCAATCATAGAAAACATTTTACTTCTACTCGATTGACTAATGATCTTCTGTTCACTTCTCATTATTGCAATTAAATATTTTGCCATATCATTTGCAGTTGAATAGATAAATCCAACAGGTGCCCCTAACTGATTATTAGGAGTCGGTATTTTTATAAAGTCGCCTTTACTATATAGATAGTACTCATTCATATTATAAGATGAACCCTTTGAGGGGTTTATGTATGTATTATTCATGTTTAAGGGTTTCATTATATTTTCTATTAGATATTCTTCCCAAGTTAAACCACTTATTTTTTCTAAAACATCAGCCAAAATTACGTATGCATCTGTACAATACAGCCACCCTTTACCTGGTTCATATGCTAAGTCAATATTTGAAAAATACTTTGTGATGTCTTCTCTGCTTTTTATTTTAGTAATAGTATCTTCAATGTTTGGACATTGTTTAAAAATAAATTGGTATTCAGGAAGATTTTTTGCGAATTTATATAAACCATTGTCCAGTAACGTCACAAGCCATATATTATCGGGAAAACCAGCAGTATGACTAAGTATGTGGTTTGAAGTAATTTCATTATATTTACCGCTCTTTGTACTAAAATAAGGTAGATATTCAATAATAGGTGTATCTAAATTAAATTCAGTATTTTCTTCTAAATGTAACATTGCAATGGCAGTAAAACTTTTTGATATACTCATTATTGAACTGACTGTATCTTGCTGCATAGCTTTCTTTAATTCTATGTTTGAATAGCCATAATCGAAAGTGAAAATACTCTCTCCATCAGAAACTATATGTAAACTCAACCCAGGAATCTTATTCTCATTTATAAAGTTCTCAATAACCTGTTCCACTTTATGCAATGTCTTATGCATGGTCTAACCTCCTAAATATGTTTCTCAAGATTATGTGAAATATCAAAAGTAAATTTAACAATTCCCGTCTGCTTAATACCAATTATTTCATATTCTAAAAATTCCTACAATAAGTTATTCTTTTTCAAGGAAAATAAAAATGAGCGCTGATCCTTGTTCATAGATCGCGCCAAACTGTTGACATTTATTTGTTTTTTTAGAACAGAAACCCTCTCATAAAAATTTAGCTACTTGCTTTTTCGTTAATAATCTGCTGAATAATTTCTATACTTTTATGGTCTTTCGGACGAAGTTTTCTTCCTGTTCCTTGTTCGTAAACTCTTTTCTCCTCAAGTAATTGGTATGGGTTAAGAACATTTATTGATATACCATGTACCGTATAGAGTTCCTTAGTTAAGGCATCTTTCCTCCATACCCAGTCGGGAAAACCGTTAGCGATTATTTTTCCCTCGTCAGAAAGCCTAACAAATACAAAACTCACATCGATATTGTTCTTAAGGAAGTCAGTTTGAAACTCACTAACTAGATTTTTTTGAAAACCAGCCTTTACAAGAGCCTGTTCCAACTGTTCACGATGTTCAATCCATGTAACTAAGTCAATATCGGAATGTGACCGTGTAATCCTTTCAAGTAAAAAATCTATCGCCCATCCACCTCGTAGCCACAAGCTTAAATTAAAAGATAAGCAAATTTCATTTATTTCTTGAAGTATATCTAACTGTAGTTTGCTCGTATTATTTTCATTTTCTAATGTAAGATCTTTAAAATCCATTCTCATCCACACCTTTAATGTAATACAACTTTACTATTGGTTTATTCTGCATGAGTCTTGAAATAACCTTTTTGCTAATCTAACTTGTATTTCATAATGTTGCACTAAAATGAAAATGAGCGCTGATCCTTGTTCTGGTATGCTCCCCTTATAGTAGACACATTTAAAAAAGCGCATTAATCTGTCTACTATAAGGGGGTATTTGTTATGGAGAAAAAAGCGGAGACTTACGATATAACGTTTAAGAAAAAAGCGGTGGATTTATATTATCAAAAGAAGAATTATGCTGCTGTTTCTAGAGAATTAAACACTCATCGAAAAAACATACAACGGTGGGTTAAACAATATAGTAAAGATGGAATTGTTGGTCTTAGAGAACATCGAGGAAGAAAAAGTGGATCTAGTTCCCCGTCTTTATCTAAAATTGAGAATCCTCAAATGAAAATAAAGCGATTAGAAGCTGAAAACGAATTATTAAAAAAGCTTTTAAGGATGTGAAAGGGGGAATTGATTTAAATCCTAGGAGATTATATCAAGTCATTGATGATTTATCTAAACAAGCTCATTCTATAAAGCTACTTTGTCATCTGGCTAAAGTGTCAAGAAGTGGATACTACAAGTGGTTAAAGCGTAAAGGAGTATCTTCAGAAAAGCAACTAGAGGACGAGAAGCTAAAGCAGAAAATAATAGAATGCCATAAGAAGTGTAAAGGCATCTATGGCTATAGAAGAATACAAACTTGGTTAAAGAGGACCTATGAGATTCACATTAATCACAAAAAAATTCAACGGGTACTAAGTGAACTTGGTATTAAATCAATTATCAGGAGGAAACGAATTTATTACGGTAAGAAAGAGCCTTATCTAATCTCGAATAATTATTTAAATAGAGCCTTTTACGCTTCTCGTCCTAATGAAAAGTGGGTAACGGATATTACGTATCTTATTTTCAGTGGATAGAAACTGTATTTGTCTGCCATCAAAGACCTCTATAATAACGAGGTTGTTGCCTATCAAATTAGTAGACGTAATGATAATAAACTAGTTCTGGATACGTTTAATAAAGCCATAAAAGGAAGAAATGTAAAAGAAATGATTCTCCATAGTGATCAAGGATATCAATATACGTCCCATGTCTATAATCAGCTACTCAAAAGACATAAAGTAAAAGTTAGTATGTCAAGAAAGGGCAACTGTTGGGATAATGCGAGTATGGAAAGTTTCTTCAGCCATTTAATCCAGAATGTTTTAACCTCTTTACGTTTAAAACTTCCCAAGAGGTTCGAAGGGCTATTAAAAACTACATTCTCTTTTATAACCAAGAAAGGTTTCAAAACAAGCTAAACAACCTGACTCCTATCGAATATAGAAGTCAGGCTTCTTAACTGCGCTTATTTTTTTTTTCTACTTGACAGGGGGCAGACCAGTTCTAGGATCGCGCCCTTTAGTAGAAGATTTGATTTCAAGATTTTCTTAAAAGACATTAATAATGGTCTTCCGCTATTGCCCCTTATAGGGAATTCCTGTGGACTATTGGCAGAGATAATGCAGAGTTATCCCTTGTGGAGAAGAACGAGCATAACTTCTTCGGTTAAAGCTATACTAGATTTTTCTCGTAACAAATACATTCGTGTACTCTATTAAATTGATTTTTTATATCAGATACATCTTTACCTGTATAATGCGCAAAAACTCGAACTGGTTTTAGTTCACGGCTATCACTTTGCATGATTCGCCTTACTGCTTGTCTGCCTTCAATGTACACATGGAAATAAGAATTAACCTTAATAAATTTGTTTTTTAGGTACCATTGATTCACCCATTCATCGTCTCTAGTCCAGACTTCAAGTCGATTCAGACCTTTATCTAATGCGATCCTTTCAGCTTCATACAGTAGTTTTGCCCCAACTCTCAGCCTTTGGAAATCTGGGTGAACGGCAACATGCCAAATCATTCCTCCAAGCCCTTTACCTGTAGAGCACACTGTCTTTTCTTCAAGCTCATATTCTACATCGATTATGCCTACAATTTGATTCTCGATGACTGCGACTAATTCAATAGCTGGGTTTTCATATTTTTCTTTCTCCCTTAGGACATCGTCAAAATATGCTGTCTCTAAAAAAGACAAGGTGCGACATCGAACCCATCCCTTCTCATCACTTGATTCATATTCTCTAATTAACATTTTATATCCCCCACCTAATATTAATTAACAAAAACTCATCAAAACCATAATTAAATACTTCTCCCTAAACTCTTTTTCACCTTCTCCTATTCTACAATCTGGTTTTTGGTATAACTTAAAGAAGAGCACAGTTCATTACTTAAGAAATGCGCCCGATTGTGGAGTATCAAAATAGTGAATTACTGCCTTTTCCATGTAAAACTAAAGCTCCCTTTAGTAGAACAAAGTGACAATAAACTCATTGAAATGTACCTTTTGTTTAATTCAATCTATAAATTAACTGAACAACGCCAGAAGAAAACTTTTTGGTTTCAACTATTTGTAGATTTATTCTCTTGTTTATATCTATAAATAAAGGTTTTCCTTCTCCCAAAATAATTGGATGAACAGATAATCTAAATTCATCAACAAGTCCCAAATTGATAAAAGTTGTAATAAGACTTGATCCACCATATAGCCAGATGTCCCTACCGGGCTTTTTCTTTAATTTATTTACTTCTTCAACAATGTTATCATTTATTAATATCGCTCGATTATCAGTTTCCTTTTGTGTTCTGGAAAACACATACTTCTCTTTGCTATGAACCAATCTCCACATTTCTTTATCGGTATCTGAGTCTTCATTTTTTGGAATATATTGCCCCCATATATCGTAGCTTTTTCTACCATATAGTATAGTATCAATTTGATTCAAAAATTTATTAAAATTCATCTCAGGGTCCATAATGCACCAGTCAACTTCTCCATTCGGCCCTTCAATAAATCCATCTAAAGTAACTGCTAAATCTAAAATCACTCTTCTTGCTCTCACGTTAATGGTCATATTTTTATCTCCTTTTATCTTATAGAATTTCCCTAATTGCTAAAATCATAAGGTATAAACTATACTATACGAAAAACATGACAAGTAATGACATAATTAAATGAAAGGTGAAAAAAATGTCAAAAGCCAAGCGTCTATTAGATATTCTTATGTTTGTTACGAATAAGAAAAAGTTTACTGCACAAGAAATAGCTGATGAATTTCATATATCCATTCGTACTGTACACAGATACATATTAGATTTATCTGATATGGGATTGCCAATTTACTCAGAACAAGGACGTAATGGTGGATATACAGTATTAACGAGTAGAGTTCTTCCTCCAATCTTATTTACAGAAGAAGAAGCTGTTTCTATTTTCTATGCTTTTCAATCTCTAAATTACTATCGCAACGTGCCATTTGATACTGAAATCTCCTCGGTCGAACATAAATTATATAGTTCACTCCCGAGTAAAGCTAAAATAAAAATAGATAAAATTCGGTCTTATATTGCTTTTTGGAACCCCAAAAGAACGATTGATACCCCTCTTTTAAACGATGTTTTAAAGTATTCTATTGAGAATAGAAATTTACACATTCAATATGAATCTAAATCAGGTATAAGGAAAAAACACATCCGGCCTATCGGTGTATATGCCCATGATGGATTATGGTATTTGCCTGCTTACGATTATCATAAGAAAAAAATATTACTGTATCGTGTAGATCGTATTCTTTCCATTCTATCAACTGAAGAAAACGAAGATGAATTCATGAATTTAAAAGAATGGTTCAACTTTATTGAAGTGAAAAACCCAATTCGACTGCACGTGCATTTAACTATGGAAGGTATCCGTCAATGTAAAAGTGTTCCTTATTTTGAGGGTTTTGTAGTCACGCAAGAAGATGAAACTGGATATATAGATACAATCATAGATAGAGGTGAACTTAATTTTATAACATCACTATTTTTAAGACTTGGAAGTCACGCACGAATTTTGGAACCAGAGGAATTAATCGTTGGATTACGTAAACAAGCGGAAGAAATTTTATCTATGTATCAAGATGATAATTAAAATATTTATTTTTTTACTTGTCCACTATTAAAAACAGGAGCAACTGTTTTAATGTTCGCCTTAATTAACTTTTCTGCTCCGTTAGTTTAAGTGTAATCCTTCACAAACTCAAATATACTCTAACATAATATCCAATTTCTATTAAAGGTTATTCAACAATCTGGCCAAAACGTAAAAGGGGCGCTTATCCTTGCTATGGATATGCGCCCGATTGCGGAAGATCGATGTTGTTAAAAGGACTTCCACCGGGGATAGGCTAGTAATAATTGAGGTTGATATAAATGTCAAAATGGATGTTACTATTTCATTTTAATATGGCCTAATACCAGTGAAGTGCTATAGACGGCAATAAGCAATTTGATAAACACCAAATGCTTAAATTTACAAGGGAAAATACTTATTCGGCTTTAACAAAATCAATCTATTTTGTTACAATGACATTCCTAAATAAATTGTCTTTTAAATTTCTAAAAAAACGTGTATCAATATACTGTCATTAAGCTTTCTTGTGACTATATTCGGCTTCAGACACATTTGAGTCAAATAACAATAGGAGTGATTCTTATTGTGACTGGTGTGAGACTACGCTGGTAATCCCCTGTTCCAGGTAGTAAGCGAAGAGCGCACACGAAGAATAGAAATATTTTCGAACCAAAAAAGCAAGCAGCAAGAAAGTTGTATCTGCTGCTGGCTCTTTTTAAGAATTTCCAATTAATGATTTACATTTTGATTAACTCCTTAACTAGAATTGAACCATGGAAACATTGTTATACCCATCAACCCATAGATATAATTGCTCATCCTTAAATGTCAAATATCTAATGAAAATTTGATTGGTAGATGAATCATTCAATTTGATTGTATTTGGCAGGTTTATAAAAACTTGACCATTAATAGTCGTTTTCTTTAAAAAGTTATATACATAATCAAATTCACTGTCTTTATACTCATCAATATACTCTTTACGTACAAAATAAGGATTTGAAGGTATAAAGTCGGCTTCCTTATAGATTTCATTAAAGAATAGACTTTGAATAACAGGGTTTATAGATATCTCATTCAATTCTGATAAAGAATCCATTTTAGGATCACTAATTATAACTTCAACAGGAACTTCACCTTCCAAAACAATTCTGCAAGACTCAAAATGAAGTAATATTTCTTGAATTATTTCATTTCTAAGGCCTACATTTTTTATATAAATGGAAGTTTGACTGGTTTTATCATAGGATCCTAGCTTTAGATAAAATTGAGTCAATACACTAAAATTCTTTTTTAGGTTATGGGTATTTTCAAAATTTGAAAATCTAATACCCATAGCATTTTGTTCTGTATCAGAAATAATTTCTTCAGCAGTTAAAGGGGTCAGCCATTTCAATATAATCATCTCCATGTATTACTTTATTTCAAAGTATGACCATCCATGAGCTACTGGAGCATATACTCCGTTTTTCCGAGTGATAAATGTACCTCCCAGTTTAACACGGTATTTTCCTGGCGCAAGTCTTTCACTTACTTCTCCTCTTATGGTGCTAGTAGCTATATTAACCGGATACTTCTGATCTCTGGTTTTATAATGTTTCCATCCACCTGATAGGAATCCATGATGTTTTTCAAATATGACTTGAACATCACTTCGAATTATTACATCTCCACCGACCTGGATAGTCCAAGGGCAAAAAGAATCACTACCAATAACATAACAACTTACGGTTCCGCTTGCAAAAGTCAATCCAAAAGTAGTAAACTCTTCATGGCTCTTATTCTCAATAGGTTGAAATTCAGTGAATGCCGGTTCTGAGTAAACTGGAGAAGGAGCACTATCAACTATTTCTTCAGCATTTGTGAAATTAGGAAAACTGGAAAATAGCAGGACAACAATAACACCATACAAAAAATTTTTCATAATATCCCCTCTTTTTCTATTTTTTTCAACATTATTCTTTTATCTGTAAATTTAAAATAATACAACTTTTTATTAAATAATGTTTATACGCGAGTCATCAGTGCCGATAACCCCATATTTGTCGTGGATTTTAAATGCTTAAAAAGTGACGATGAATAAATGGGATATCGTATGGCTGAGGTCAATAGAGATGGGATTAAAGGTGGATAAAAGCGATTAAAACTAGACTGAAACACCGTATAAATTAGCTGAAACATGTTCAATATTGAAATAGTTTATGCTACGTTACTAGTAACCTATCAGGGAGTTCTTGAGGATCATTTTATCTACTGGTAGGTTAAATGATAGGAGCTCAGACCTTAGGTTGTTGAAAGCTAAGTTGTTGGCAAGAACATACCCCTAGAGAATAGCAAATGTTTATTTTATGCCTACAATTGTTACACAGCCAAAATAAGGCTTCCTCCCAGACTTCATGCTTATTTCGCCATAATTGCCAAAAGTGATGTAATCAACCTCTTATAACCTGAAAAACTTGGAGGTCCAAGGAATATTCACAATAATCGGACTATCCGTATTGACCAGGGCACATTTATTCGGCTCTAAACATGAAGAAAGAGCACAATTCTTGATACAGAATTGCGCCCGATTCTTGAATATGTGTATTTGATAGATCGCTCGCTAAAAAATAACACTTTTATATTTTTTTATCTGTTTTACAAATGTTTGAAATTTTCCCCTTCTTTTACTTAACTCATTGTTATCTTCTTCTCTTTTTCTCAGCATGATTGACTCCAGCTCTCAATATCCATTACGTGTATAGTAAACTCCTAATTAATACCTAGGGAATAATTCATCTAACGACAAAAATGCACCTCCTATATAGTATTTGGTTTGGTAGATGGGGATAGTGATATAAGCCATATTCAATTATTATAATTGAATATGGCTTCAGACCGTAGACAAACCCCTATTTCAGCTGATGCTGAAATAGGGGTTTCGTTGATTTAAGACATGTAACTAATTAATTGACTAGAATAAAATGGAGCGAGTTTAGTGCAATCAGTGATACATTCCATTAAGATGACTATTATTTCTTGGGTAGATGAAAGTATTAAAAATTAACAATCCACGATGCCTCCATATAGAAAATCTTACGTGGATTGTTTCAAGTTGTTATTGGAATTTAAATACAAAGGTATTAGAATAGGTTAATCACTACAATCTTCTTTGCTGTTTTCTTTTCGGAATTAGAACTTTCTAACCAAATCCTTACCCAATCACCTTTTTTTAAATCTTTAACATGTCTTTTCTGAATAGATTTAAAACCGATGCTTGTAAGAGTAGTATTATTAGACACATATATTTCTTCCAGGATATACACTTCATCACCAACAATATTGAGTGGAGCTAATTCAATTGTATTCTCATTTATTCCAACAACTACAAGTTTTAAATCAGCAATTCCGTGTCTTGAATAATCAAGAATATACCACACTATTATTAATAGTATAGTTACTGCTAATAACTTTTTCACTTTATTCATAGTAAAAGTACACTCCATTAATTCCTAATATTAGAGACACTTATTGTTTGTATAATTCAACAATATCTTTTAAATTATACTGACTCATTTTTCTGTGTAATTCTGACTGAATTTCAGTAACATTAATGTTACTATCCTTGTAAATTTCTGTTGCAGTAGAACTGCTATTTGTTAATTTTTTTCCACTAACGTTTTCCAGATAATATGTCCCAGATGGACCTTCTACAGGTCTATAAAAATAGGTTTCTTTGTCAAAACTAACTTGTTCTAAAAACAATAAATAGACAACATCATCTTTTATTTCTTCTATACCTTCCCAAATAAACATTTCTCCATTTTGGTTTTCTCCACCGTAATTTATCATATCGATGTTGCCACTACTAATCTCCCCCTTTAAAACTTCACTGATTTCTATGTTATTCAAAGTGTAAGTAATTGTATCATCGTCATTGTATGGTTGGAGATATTCTTTCTCTTTATTATTAATAGGAGATCCTACAATAACTAAATCGGATATTTCAAATAAGTTTTCAACTGAAGAAGGTTCCTGTCCCCAGACTGCGCTCACTAATTTATGTCGGCTTTCAATGTGATTATGTACATGTACCTGCTTAGTGCTATTGAAATGCATCAATAAATACTCTTTATTGACGCCTACTATAACACCAAAGAAGGCAAACAATAAAATAGTACTAATGACGAATAATGTCTTCTTCAATATATTTCCCCCTTACCATTTTGAAGTATTGTAAATATTCTCTAATGTATTTAGTTCAGTTGAACTTAATTGTGTTCTGGTTGTAATATAACAGTACATTAAATGGGAGGTGCTAGTCCGATGCCCTAATCCAATAGCATGACCTAGTTCATGTCTCACCAAAAAATGTTGACTATTAGTAGATAAGTTAGTAATATTCTTCCCATAATTGAGTTGGATAACTATACCACCATACTCGTAATATCTTTCAACATTATTTATTGCGTTTTTGGGGTGTATATGCCCTCTTATAGAACCTACTGCTTTGCCTGACCAAGTTTCACTTGGCCGATTTACACCTACAATGTGTATATCTGCGCTCGAACTAGTTGATGATTGCATACCTATCCATCCATTTGTAAAGTTATTATAATAATTTATAGCCTGTGTAATTCTTTCATGATAAGGATTATGAATATTCGTATAGTTGACAGTTATTGATTTATTATACTGCCACATTCCACCCATATAAACATCATCTCTACAAGCATTTGCGGTATTCACTAATAAGTTAAAACTTAGACTGAATTTCTTTTCTTCATCACATCCTTCTGCATTTATTTCTCCCCCCAAGAGTATTCCCGCAAAAAAGGGAATACAAATAGTTAATGAAAATAATATTAAAAACTTTTTAAACATAATACCCCTCCCATCTTTTATAATCAAATCATTCTACGGAAACTTCTGTAATACCTTTAATTTTTAGGAAAAAATAAATATATTTTACAGTTTAAACCGATATACACTACACGCTCGCACATTGACTATTGGTTTTAACTAACTATGGTTTTTGGATGTTTTGCTGAAAAAGATACTTGAACGGAATCTTATATATCCATCTTTACTTAACTATTTTCTTAAATGAAAATAACCTTATAAAGCTTCGAAGCTAGTATTGTGGCTTTGAAATAAAGTTTGATTATTCATAAAAAATTATAATTGTTTATAATAAAGTTTGATAAAAAAAGCGGTTGATCGGAGTGGAAGGGGCGAAGACTCCTGCGGGAGGAAGGGACAGGTAAGACCCCGCAACGGTGTTAGGAGGCTTACGGGACCGCCCACTGGAAAGCGAAACTCCTGCAACAAAGATCAATTGTTCCAACTGATACTTTTACTAGTTTATACTTTGTCAACAGTCTGAATCCTTAAAATTATTAATAATTCAATAAGGATTTAAAATTTTTGTTCTCTAAAAAAATTGCTTTTTCACAATATTGGTCTTCCTGCGTTTATAAGAGTTGCTCCACAATCTGGCCCTTTAACGGAAGAAGGATTTGTAATGGCTTTTTCAATGTTGTTAATACTTTTGTGTCATTCAACAAGGTTGTAACCACTATTGTGTCAAAAAAAATGACACAATAGTCCAGATTGGTTACTATTAAATACAGTAATACCAATGACTATTGTGTCAGGACTTTTGTGTCACTCGTCATCTGCTCTCAAGTATTTACACTTTTGTTATTTGAGTACTCGCAACTGCTCAGCTGATAACTTTTCTTTATTAAAGATATCAAATTTCCTTTTAAGATATAAACTTTTATCTGTAAATATCCAATCACCAAATTTTTTTATGGTCTTTTGCCGCTTATGTAAATCCTGAAGTGATTGTCTTTACTTGTAATTATAGGGTCGAATCCTTTGTCGTCGAGTACATCTATTAAATCTAAAATAAAGGAATACGAACCTCCAACAAAGTTTATCATATTTCCTTTTTTGTATATACTTCCATCCCCATCAAAATACCCTCTTATAAAATGATGCATATATTCTTCTTGAACATAAGGAAATTCTACAGTTCTAGACTTGTTTGGTGTTAAACCATGGATATTCATCAGGTCACCTTTAATGATTTTGCTGTTTATATTAAGGAAGTGTACGCCATTTTTATATTCACCAATTGGATGATTAGACTCCATTTCATCCCTTATTTGTTCAAGAATCTCGATTTCCTTTTGAGCAAAGCTTACTGTTTGCATTTCTCCACTTATAATTCCATCCGCTAAGAAAAAACCTAAAATATACGGCATGTTCGGTGACCAGAACTTGAAATAGTCCTCATTTATATGATACTTCCTTTTCCAATGTCCCCTTGGCCGCAACTCCACATTATTCTTCTTAAGAATTTGTGTAATTCTTCGGCTGGATACATTCCCCGCAATTGCGACCTCAGTGGTACTCATTCCATCGTCATACATTTTAATAATTTCTTGGAGGTCTAAGGTGATTTTTCTATTTGGCATCTGTTTCATATTTTCGCCTTCCTCTCCTATAGATCTAATTACCTATATTTATATTATACGAACATTCGTTCTCTCCCGCTAATAATAGCACTTCCCTCCATAAAAAAAGAAAAAACTGCCCATTACTGAGCAGTTTTCTCCTCCATCTTCATTAATTTAACCGTCAACAAAACAGCCCCCAACACCATGACTCCCCCAATCCAAGGTGTGTGGATCAGCCCTATGGAATCGACAATAATTCCACCCAACAACGATCCAATTGCAATTCCTACGTTAAATGCTGCGATATTGAGCGCAGATGCGACGTTCACTGCAGAAGGTACATATTTTTCAGCCAGATTCACTACCAACACCTGCAGTCCAGGCACGTTCATGAACGCAAACATACCCATTAAAAAGATCACGATCAACCCTCCAGCTTTAAATGGTGCTGCAAATGTCAAAATAACTAAAATGACTGTTTGCATGATGAACATCCACATAAGTGCCTTCAGTGGATTTTTATTAGATGCCTTTCCACCAATTACGTTCCCTACTGCTACTGCTATTCCGTAAACAAGTAGGATCCCACTTACCCATTTCGCACTGAATCCTGTGACATTTTCCAATAGCGGAGTTAGGTAAGTGAAGGCAACGAAAGTTCCACCATACCCTAAGGCGGTTATCGCAAAAGCCATCAGGAGTTTACTGTTCTTCAAAACATCAAGTTGCTCACGTAACGTTGATGCTGGTGCTTCTTTTAAATCACGAGGGATAAGAAACCAACTTGCTGCTGCTCCAATCACACCCAACAAAGCAACACCATAAAAAGTAGCTCTCCAGCCAAACATTTGCCCAATAAATGTCCCGAGTGGTACACCTGTTACTGTCGCCACTGTCAGGCCTGTAAACATCAATGCGATGGCGCTTGCTCTTTTGTCAGCAGGAACAAGATCTGCAGCAATGGTTGCTCCTATGGAAAAGAAAATTCCGTGTGAGAAAGCGGTGATAAACCGCGCTGTTAATAATAGTTCATAACTGTTGGATAAAGCTGCTGCCGTATTACCTATAATAAATACAACCATGAGTGAAATTAATAATGTCTTTCGATTCATCTTATTAGTTAGTGCCGTTAAAACAGGTGCTCCGACAGCAACACCCATCGCATAACCCGAGATTAACAATCCCGCCATTGTAATCGAAATATTCAAATCGTTCGATATTGTTGACAACAAGCCAACTGGAACAAATTCAGTAGTACCAATACCAAAAGCAGTAATCGCTAATGCTAACAAAGCAAACGTACTATTTTCCCTTTTTGACTTAGAATGATTTATAGAAACTGCTTGTGAATTCATTATAAAGCCTCCTTCATAAAATACGGATTACCTTTGGCGCCATTAGGTAACCCTTTCGAGTTCTTATTATGAAGGGGATTGTTTAAAATTGTAAGTACGCACTTTATAGTGAGGTAGGCACCTGGAAGTACCCTATTTACCTTTAAGGACATGGTGGTATAATGAGTGAAATAAATACCTTATAAAGTAGGGATCCTTTATGAAGAAATACAACATTCCAGTGGAAGCTGCACTAGAAGTGATCGGTGGCAAGTGGAAAGTAGTCATTTTGTGCCACCTTATAAAAAGTAAAAGACGAACAAGCGAACTTAAGAGGTTAATGCCTACTATTACGTAAAAGATGCTTACACAACAGCTAAGAGAACTGGAGTCTGATGGTGTGGTTAATCGCATTATTTATAATCAAGTTCCTCCAAAAGTGGAGTATGAATTGACCGAATACGGTTGGTCATTAAAACCTGCACTGGACATGCTTTGTGCATGGGGTGAACATCATATAGAAAAGACCTACCCAAATAAAGAAACGGTATTAATGGATACCAATGCAATAAAATGAACCCCCTTTCTCCTACTTAGAAAGGGGGTTTACTCATTCATTTCCACTAGGCAACACTTCATAAGCCATTTTTCGAATAATTTCCTCATGTTCTGGATGCTTTTCGATCAACTCGGTTTGGGTGAACATCTCAAAATCCTTGAATTCAAAGCCTGGTGACACCATGCAACCAACTAGTGCATAGCTGTCTGGCGAATCTACACTAGATCCAAAAATGGAGTTTTTCGGGACCAATATTTGTGGTCTCTCTCCTTCTTCTAAATTCAGTCCTAGCTTTTGTTGTACATACACTCCTGCCTCTGTAATCACGTGAACGGTTAACGAGTTCCCGCCATGGAAGTACCACAGTTCATCCGATTTTAAGCGATGAAAGTGTGAAATGTTCTTATCTGTAAGTAAAAAATAGATGCTAGAATAGAGCTTCCGCTTCCCGTCAAAAGAAACACTCAGTTCATTATCTGTAATTCTTTCTCCAGAAACATATGTTTGTTTGTAAAAGCCACCTTCCGGATGTGCTTCAAGCCCTAACGCCTCTACCCAATCCTTCACTTTATCTAAACTCATTATTCTCCATAAGCCCCTTTCCACGGTAAATCCCACTAGATAAAAGTATAGCAAACAAAACAAAAACCCAACAAGATTATTGGGTTTAGTCTTCTCTCTTCTCTTTTTCATGAACCCTTAATTCTTCTGAGAACTCTGTTTGTAGTTCCATCGGTTGAGCTTCCCTCTTCGATTTCTTTCTCGGGTGATCAGGGAATACACTTTTAACAAGGTATAGATGAAAGAACACTTCAAAAACAGTGATTGCTAACGCTGCAATCGCAGATGGTAACAAGAATCCGCCACTTAGATTGGTCAGTATATACACCATAAATGCGATAGTGGCAAAGTTAAATACAAAGTCAAAACCAGCAGCAAATGTATAGTTTGTTCGAGGCAGAACCATATCATCCACTACAAAGTAAGAAAAAGTTACAAGAAGAACGGTTGTTAAAAGGATATCTAGAAACGAGATAGCATCAAATTGATTCAAGAAAAAGGATAGGATTAGAAAACTGACGATGAACTTGATTAAGATGGGCATAAAATGTTTCATGTTTTTTCACTCCTTTTCATTTGTATAGTGCTCGTTGAAAAGGTGTTTTATACAAGGGTACTTGCACAGAAAACGAGGACTTGAATATGTTGGGCTATATACCCACGGAGAGGATGACACCTATGTCAAAAGAAATGGATTATACGTCTCCTTCTATACAATTTTTTTATGATGTCAATAAAAGCCATGCTTTCACTAAGGATAATCAAAATTATATAAATGTTTTGAGCGTTAATCAGTTAAACACCTTGTCAGGAACATCTTTATTGGATATATTTTTGGATGCCAATAATATCATTGAACCTCATTATCATCAAAATGCAGCAGAACTCGTGTATTGCATAAATGGATCTGCAGATATTTCCTTGTTTAATCCTTTCACAAAGCAACTTCTAACTTACACTATAACGCCGGGGCAGGTGGTCAATATCCCCCAAGGTTGGTGGCACTATGAAATTGCAAGAGAGAACAAAACTCATTTACTTGCTATTTTCAATGCATCCACCCCGGATGTTATATTAGGATCCGACTTTTATGGCCCATACTTATTGCTTAGATGAAAATAAATGGAAAGAAGCTGTGAAGCCAGTCCAGGCTTCTACTTTTATTGGCCCCCCAAAATCTTGTGAGCGTCCATATTACCGTATTCTAAACTATTATCCCCTGTTACAATATCCATATAAAACTCCTTATAATTACTATTATTAAATAAAGTCCCTGTAAACAAGGGACTTTATCATTGTTATCCTGTAATATCTCGATTACGGAATCCTATAAATCCAATTACCATTAATACGATGGCAATCAGTGAGAGGATTGTAAGGGTTAGAAAACTGACTTCTTCCACTGGGAGCTGGGGAATATGCCCATAGGGTGACAGATTAGCCATCCATTCTGGCAGTTTTAGCATTTGACCAAGGTAGACTACGAAAAACGAATAGCCTAGTACAAGCCAAGTGATACCCGTTAGCTTCGGTTTTATTCCTATTGTAGCAACCCCAATTCCAGTCATAACCCACAATGCCGGTAAATAGATAAGACCTGCCTTTAGAAAGGTTTGTAAAGATATCGGATCATCCATAACGGAATTTGCTGCTACCCACAAGCCTATTATGGCAAGAAACAGCATCACAAAACCAAAAAGCAGGGATAAAATCAAGTAGCTTCCTAATAATTTGGAACGAGAAACAGCTCTGGCAAGAATATGCTCTATGTGCCCCCTCTTTTCCTCTCCTTTCAATTTCAAAAGAAACATGATGGGAGCAATCGTGCAAAGCATGGAGATGATGGCCATAAGCATTGTCATAAACTGTTCAGTCAATGTGAATCCTTCTACAGGTGCCAGCATTTCAGACATCATTTCATTACTTGAAAAGAAAGACTCCAAATCACCAAGCACGGAACCATAAGAAGCACCTAGAATGAACATTCCGATCGCCCAAGAGATAATCCCTGTTCGTTGAAGCCTGAATGCCAAACCAAAAGGACTTGTTAAAAAGGCAGAAGCATGCTTTTTACCTGGTCTAGACGGTAGGAATCCTGAACCAAGATCACGTATTGCATGTAAGCTTAGAGCCACGATAGCAATAACAATGGACATACCCAATGTAAGATAAATGGGCCACCAATAGTCGTTTACATAAACTTCTGATCCAAGTATCCATCCGAGTGGAGAAGTCCAGGATAATGCTTCATTACTTACATCCCCTATTGCACGAACCAAATATGCGACACCCAAGACGGTAAAGGAAAATCCTATTGTACCTCTTGAGTTTGCAGAAAGCTGGGCGAATAGAACTGTGATAGACGTAAAAATTATTCCAGTTGATCCAAGCGCCGCCCCATATAAAAGTGAACCATTTAAGTCCATGCTGGAGATCCCCAAGGAAAATAGGCTCAAACCTATCACTAAAGCCATTAAAAGATTTGTACCAACTAAAACACTAATGGTTGCTGTCACATTTGCAAGTCGACCTACAGGCAAAGAGCGAATTAACTCTACTCGACCTTCCTCTTCATCATTTCGTGTATGACGAGTGACGAGCAGGATACTCATAATGGCGACAACAATGGCCGTAAAAAGAAGCATTTGATGTGCCATCATTGGACCTTCTGTATAGTTCTGTAATCCATAGCCCTTTCCTACCATGGCAGTCATCGCCGGATTTTTCATTGTTTCTGCTATTGCTTGCCTTTCTTGATCACTGGCATACAATCCTGAAAAAGAAGTGGCTGTAAGAATCGTGATCAGCGTAATGGATAAAAGCCATATCGGAATACGAATTCTATCACGCTTCAAAATGAACAAAATGATATTTCCTGTTTGACTAAAACGTTGCTTCCACATCAGGCTTCCCCTCCTGCTCCTGTATTGGAATTGGAGCCGCCTTCATAATGACGCATGAACAGATCCTCCAGTGTTGGAGGGGAGCTCTCTAATTTCAATAGGCCATACTGGCTTACATGTTTCATGACCGAATCTAATTCCTCTGCATCCACTTGAAAAGAGATAGAACCTTCTTTCTGTTCAACTTCATGAATACCTTTCAATAGTTCAATATCCAATAAGGGCTGTTTCGTTTCAATAAGTAGGCTTGTTCTGGTCAAGTGTCGCAACTCTTGGAGCGTGCCGGTTTCAATGATTTTCCCTTGACGAATGATTCCAACACGATCGCAAAGCTTCTCTACTTCGGAGAGAATATGACTGGATAGGAGTACGCTCTTTCCTTCGCTCTTTGCCTGCAAAACGCTCTCCTGAAAAACCTTTTCCATTAGTGGATCAAGACCTGATGTCGGTTCATCTAATATATATAAATCCGCTTTTGAGGCAAATGCTGCAACTAAAGCAACCTTTTGGCGATTACCTTTCGAATAGGTTCTGCATTTTTTGGAAGGATCCAGTTTAAATCTTTCAATCAGTTCTTCCCTCTTTCCCTTGTCAGCGCCACCTCGCAACTTCATGAAGAGGTCAATCACCTCCCCGCCTGTAAGGTTCGGCCATAACGTCACATCACCTGGGACATAGGCAATCCTTTTATGGATTTCCACTGCATCCTTCCAAGCATCCAGTCCAAATATTTTCGCCTCTCCTTGAGTAGCTTTAAGAATTCCTAACAGTATACGTATGGTGGTGGATTTTCCCGCTCCATTTGGGCCAATGAAACCATATACCTCTCCACTGTTTACACTCATATCCACACCCTCTAGTGCAGTAAACGTACCAAATGATTTGCTTAAATTTTTTGTCTCTATAATGGTCATCAAAGACCCTCCTCTTTATTATCATGAAAGAACATATAGAAAAACTAAATATGAAATATTTTAACTTGTATAGTTCATAATATACACAAAGCGTCTCTTTGACAACAGTTTATGAAATATTTTATTTGTTTTATTACATAATTTTGATTAAAATATAAAAGAGGTGAAATAAGATGGACGGTTTTCAACGAAGAAGAGAACAAAAAAAGCAGGATATATTAGAAGCTGCTTTGGTGCTTTTTATGGAATATGGCATCCAGAAAGTGTCTATTTCCGAAATTGCCCAAAAAGCTAATGTATCACAGGTGACGATTTACAATTATTTTGAAAGCAAACATAAACTAACTAGTGATGTGTTTGGCTATTACATAGAAAAAACTTCCGACGACTTTGAAAAGCTTATTCATAGCAAGATTCCCTTTCCGGAAAAAATTAAGCAAATTATCTTTAATAAGAAAGAGATTTCTAAGCAAATACACGAGGAATTCTATCACTTCATGATGAAGGAATATGCTACAGAGGGTAATATCATCGAGAAGATCTATGTAGAAAAAGCCCTTCCCTATTTTGCACAACTGTTTGAGGAAGGAAAGGAACAAGGTTATGTCGACCCAAATCTTTCCCAGGAGGCAATTCTTTTCTATGTACAAATGCTGAAGGACTATATGCAAAGAGAAGAAGTATACCAAAAGGTGCTTCCTTTGACAGAAGACATTACGAACATCTTTTTTTACGGCATTATCGGTAAGAAAGAGTAAAAACAGGCTCCCTATAGTGAGGTGCCTGTTTTTTGTATCATCCTTTTTTAATAACCTCATCGATAATACCGTATTCCTTTGCTTCTCCTGCAGTCATAAAATTATCTCTGTCGGTATCCCGCTCTATTTTTTCAATTGGCTGTCCAGTATAATCCGCAATCATCTTGTGAAGGTCATCCTTTAACTTTAGGATTCTACGAGCGGATATTTCGATATCTGTCGCTTGACCTCTTGCACCACCGAGCGGCTGATGAATCATAATTTCACTGTTCGGCAATGCAAGCCTCTTCCCTTTCGTTCCTGCCATCAATAGCATAGCCGCAAAAGATGCTGCCATTCCGATGCAGATTGTTCGAATGTCTGGTTTGATATAATGCATCGTATCAAGAATAGCAAATCCAGCAGTAGTAGAGCCACCTGGGCTATTGATATAAATGGATATGTCTTTATCTGGGTCATCTGCGGCTAGAAATAGCAATTGGGCAACTACACTATTAGCAATCTGGTCATTTATTTCATCCCCGATCATGATAATACGGTCTTTCAGCAAGCGAGAGTAAATATCGTATGAACGTTCTCCTCTGCTCGATTGTTCAATGACATAAGGTATCGTATTCATGTTCATTTCCTCCTTTATTATGCAACGCACTTAAATGCATTGGCCGGAGTGTGAGTAGGTGGTGAGTACGTCGTGACATTATTATGGAAGATAGTTGGCAAGGCCTTAATGAGCACTCCTGGATCTTCTTCCTGCAGACTTTCCTGAAATAAGTGTGCCAATAAATCCTTTTCCTTTTCGCTCCAGAAGCTTTCCATAATCTCCAAATTAGGTGCTTCCTTTTTGTTTAGTCTTTTTCTAGAGCGATGCAAAGCTGCTTTTACAGCTCCTTCAGTTGTACCCAGGATGTCGGCAATTTCACCAGATTGAAAGCCAAATGCTTCCGTAAGAAAGAAGATTACTGCCTGTTTTGGTGTAGTGTGTGTCAGAAGTGTATCTGTAATGATGAGGGCTTTTTCCAGATGATGATGATAGACCTCTTCTTTAAGAACATCCTGGAGTGTTTCTTTTTGTCTTCTACGGAGAATATCAATCCACTTGTGGTAAGCAACTTTTTTGAGCAGACTTTGGCTAATAATAGCAAGATGAGAGTAATGCTGTAAGGTCTTTGCCATCGTTTCCTGTGCAAGATCATTTCCATCCCACTCGTTTTTTGTGAGAAAGAGGCAATAGCGGAGCAATTTTTGATAATGGTCCTTAAGCCGCTCTTCCCGGTACAAGCCGTTTTCATTTAACAATCTCTTCTTTGAATTTTTCACTATGCAACACTCCTTTACTCCACTCTATTATTTAAACGTTTTATCCGCCCCTGAAGATACGGGGGCATTTGAAATTTTTACAGAAAATATGTAAACATACTGTAATGAAAATTACCCCCACAAATGCTGTTATTTTCATTAATATTATATATACAATACATAACCAAATATCAGTATGTTCATGGGAGGTAACTATGCAAACATATGTAAAGGATTCTTTATTGGAATGGAAAGAAGAAATGTTAAAGCAGAAGAAAGAGATTGATGATCAATATGAAAAAGTAAAGTCAGATCTTCAGTTATATTCTATTAAGTTCAGTATTACGAAACAAGTGATACAATCTACGATAAATGATGAAATCATCGACAATATTAAAGAATCGTATCACAAACCCTATGAAGAGAAATTCAATGAACTTAAACAATACATAAAAGAGCTGGATGAGAAAAGAAAAGTATTTCAAATGTTTGTAGATAAGATTGATAAAGTTAGTGAAACAGAGATGATGGAGAAATAGGTTTGAGTGGGTTGTCGGGAATCCAACTAGAAACGGTTCCCGACAGTCTTTCCCTTCTATTGTGGTTGTACCATTTTACTCGGATCAACGAAGGCATCAAATTCCTCTTCTGTTAGCAATTCTAATTTGATCGCAGCCTCTTTTAACGTATTCCCCTCGTTATGGGCAAGTTTTGCAATGGATGCTGCTTTTTCATATCCTATGTGGGGATTTAGGGATGTAACTAACATTAAAGAGTTTTGAAGGTTTAATGCTATTTTTTCAAGATTAGGTTGGATCCCGCTGACACATTTATCGTTAAAGCTGTTCATGCTGTCTGTCAAGAGTGTAATGGATTGAAGGAAATTATAGATTATGACGGGCTTGAACACGTTTAGTTCAAAATTCCCCTGGCTAGCTGCAACACCAATCGTCACATCATTACCTATCACCTGCGTTGCTACCATCGTCAATGCCTCACTTTGGGTGGGGTTGACTTTACCAGGCATGATCGAGCTTCCGGGTTCATTTTCAGGTATGATAATCTCACCAATCCCGCTTCTTGGACCACTAGACAGCCACCTTACATCATTGGCGATTTTCATCAAATCCGCAGCAAGTGCCTTTATTGCTCCATGTACATACACAACCTGGTCATGACTTGTTAAAGCATGAAATTTATTGGCTGCAGAAGTGAAACTTTTCCCTGTCAGCTTTGTGATTTCCTCCGTTACCATTTGCCCAAAATCTCGATGTGCATTAATTCCTGTCCCTACTGCTGTTCCCCCTATTGCCAATTCTTTCATATGAGACAGGCTTTCTAAAATCATCTTCTCCCCTTTTTCAAGCATATGATGCCATCCGCTAATCTCTTGGCCTAAAGTAAGCGGGGTAGCATCTTGTAGATGTGTTCTCCCTATTTTAATGACGTCCTTAAATTCCTCTGACTTTAGCAACAAGGTCTCTTTTAGTCTAGCCAGAGCTGGGAGAAGTCTTTCTTCAACTGCTAATACGCCAGCAATGTGCAAGGCCGTCGGAAATGTGTCATTGGAGCTTTGTGACATGTTCACATCGTCATTTGGATGTATTCTTTCCGCTCCTCCGCTCTCAGTCAAAAGTTGGTTTGCCCTGTTGGCTATCACTTCGTTTACATTCATATTAGATTGTGTCCCGCTTCCTGTTTGCCAGACAACAAGTGGAAAATGCTCATCCCATTTTCCGGTTATTATCTCCTCAGCAACGGCTGTGATTGCCTGTGCTTTTTCGGTAGAAAGATTGTTCAATTTATTATTACTTTTAGCTGCTGCTTTTTTTAATAGAGCAAAAGCGTGAATAATCTCTATCGGCATCTTCTCCCAACCGATAGCGAAATTTTCAATGCTTCTTTGAGTTTGTGCGCCCCAAAGTTTGTTCTTTGGAACTTTTATTTCTCCCATTGTATCTTTTTCAATTCTGTATTCCATGTATGTACGCTCCTTTCCAATTCATTACTTACTGTTTACCTCTATTGATCAAAGAAAAACGTAGGCCTTCAAATAAGTATTTCTTAATGTACAAAAAATTAACCTGTTCCTCATTTGAGAAACAGGTTAACGGGAAATTTATTAGTTTGTAACTTCTTCTTTAATTGCATCCATTCTTTTGCTTACTTCTTCTTCTGTTAAACCATGTTCTGTGATGTAACGGTTTCTCGGGTTTACACGGCATTCATGGGAACAGCTGCGCAAGAATTTGTGCTCATTTTCCTCAGAGCTCAAAATCTTCTTATTACACGCTGGGTTTGCACAGTTCACATAGCGCTCACAAGGTTCACCTGAGAAATGATCTTTACCCACTACCACATGTTCTTTTTGATTGATTGGGACACTGATGCGCTCATCAAATACGTAGCATTGTCCATCCCATAGTTCTCCTTGCACTTCAGGGTCTTTCCCGTAAGTGACAATTCCTCCATCCAACTGGGAAACATCTTCGAAACCTTCTTCAAGTAGCCACCCGGAAAACTTTTCACAACGTACTCCGCCAGTACAATAGGTTAGAATCTTTTTGCCTTCAAAGTCCTTCTTATTGTCTCTGATCCATTGGGGAAGCTCCTTGAATGTGTTGATATCAGGTTTCACCGCACCGCGGAAATGACCAAGGTCATACTCATAATCGTTACGGGCATCTATTACAACGGTATCTTCACTTTGTAGTGCTTCCAACCATTCTTTCGGTTTTAAGTGCTTTCCTGTTGTTTTACGTGGATCAATATCATCTTCTAAACGCAATGTTACCAATTCAGGACGATAGCGTACCTTCATCTTAGGAAAGGCATGTTCTGTTACTTCATCTACTTTATACGTAATATCTGAGAATAATGGATGTGCATTCATATGTTCCATATAAGCATCCGTTTGCTCAACCGTCCCTGAAACTGTCCCATTAATTCCTTCTTTTGCAATCAATACTCGGCCTTTCAACCCTAATTCTTTGCAAAATTCTAGATGTTGCTGAGTGACCTCTTCAGGATTTTCGATATCTACATACTTATAATACAATAATACTCTATAGTCTTGACTCATTATTATCACCAATACCTTTTTAAAATTTATCTATTTACATAGTTGACATAATTGTTTTTTTATATAAGAAGTTACAACATATTACTATATCAAAAATGATGGGATTGTGACAAGCTTTTCTTACTATAAGGTAGGGTCTTCTCTTCTATTCCATTGTTTTTAGTGAAAATGTATTGATTAACGTTGAAATTAGGGGTATATTTTACACAAATGAAGGCGTTCTCAGTCTATTTTTCGAATCGTTTCACCAAAATGACTATAAGGAGTTGTAATTTCATGAAAAAATCACTTTGGTTATTATTAATAGCCATCGTGTCGTTTGGTTATGTTCTTTATTTTATAAAGACTTCCGAACCAACTGCCATACAACCAAAAAATGAAATGGAAGAAGAACTGTTAGAAACTGCAGAAAAAACGTTTCGATTTTTTGAAGAGTATACGGATCCTAATACAGGACTTACGGTAGATCGTGTTGACTTTGAGCAGGATGAAACGAAAGCTGAACATACCTCCCCAACCAATATAGCTATGTATATGTTGGGGATGGTTTCTGGTGTGGAACTTGGATTCATTTCAAAAAAAGAAGCAGAGCAGAAGATTGAAAAAACCTTACTCACACTTAAAGAATTGGAAACTTGGAACGGACTTTATTACAATTGGTATTTTACCAAGGATGGCAAGCAAAAAACAGATTGGGGACAGTTTATCTCTAGTGTTGATAATGGATGGTTGACTGCAGGGTTAATTGTAACGGGCCAGTATTTTGAAGGATTGAAAGACTTAACAGATCCTCTTGTGGCGCAAATGGATTATTCTACCCTTTATGATCCTTCTGTTGGTCATCTGCATGGAGGTTATGATAAGGAACAAGAAAGCCTCACCCCACACCATTATGGGATGTTATATACGGAGCCGCGAGTGGCAAGTTACCTTGCTATTGGAAAAGGAGATATACCGGAAGAACATTGGTGGAAGTTGTTCCGTACTTTTCCGCCAGAATTTGATTGGCAATCTCAAACACCGTCAGGAACAATGAAAGATTATAACGGTGTAAATGTGTACCAAGGTGTGTACGAATATGAAGGAATTAAATATGTTCCAAGCTGGGGAGGCAGTATGTTTGAAGCATTGATGCCAAGCCTTGTCATGAAAGAAAATGACCTTGGGGTAAATGGATTGGGCTTAAATAATCTGCAGCATGTTAAAGGTCAAATCCGATATGCGGAAGTAAATGAGTTGGAGGCTTGGGGTTTTTCCCCTGCAGCGATCCGTAATAGTTACGGAGAGTTTGGAACTCCTGTATTAGGGGCAGAAGGATACGAGGATAAGGGAACCGTCACGCCTCATGCAAGCTTTCTTGCTTTAGAACATGCTCCTGAAGAAGTCTATGACAATCTTAAAAAGCTTAAAGACATGGGAGTCTATGGAGATGATTATGGATTTTTTGATACAGTAAATCTTCAAACTGGTGAAGTTGCTCATACGTATCTTTCTTTGGATCAGGGGATGATTTTGGCCGCCATCACCAATTACTTAAAGAATGGTGTCATCAGGGATTATTTTCATCAAGACCCGTTTGGAAAAAGACCTGAACATTTATTGGAAGTGGAGGATTTCGGTATCAGGGATTAATGAAGAAAGAGCAGCACCTAAGGCTACTCTCCTCCCTCATATTAATTCTTATCAGACATCCAGCTCCATATCGGTAGATGCTTTACTGTTATATACAGAAGTATCAAGGTCATTCGTAACCTTACTTGTCAGCACCCCTGCGGTCATACTGCCACTTACATTCACCGCCGTACGTCCCATATCAATAAGCGGTTCTACAGAAATCAACAATCCTGCTAGTGCGATAGGTAAGTCCATTGCAGAGAGTACCAGAATTGCTGCAAAAGTTGCTCCGCCTCCGACACCAGCAACCCCAAATGAGCTGATGGCTACGATGACAATCAACATGAACAGGAATGATGGATCTAACGGATTTATTCCTACCGTCGGTGCAATCATCACTGCCAGCATGGCCGGATATACACCCGCGCAACCATTTTGACCGATGGATAATCCAAAGGAACCTGCAAAGTTCGCAATTCCATCAGACACACCGAACTCTTTTGTCTGTGTCTTAAGGTTCAAAGGTAATGCTCCAGCGCTTGTTCTGGATGTGAAGGCAAACGATAGAACGGGAATTGCCTTACGGACATATGTCAATGGATTCAAGCCAGCTAACATAAGCAACACTAAATGGATGCCGAATACAATTGCCAAGGCCACATAAGATGCTGCTACAAACTGCCCGAGTTTGGCTATAGCCCCGTAATCACTTGTTGCTGTCACCTTTGTCATCAATGCAAGGACCCCATATGGAGTTAGTCGAAGAATCAAAGTCACAACTCTCATAATAATGGTATAGAATGTATCGACTATCTTTGCAAAGGATTCCGCCTGCTCAGGATTTTTGCGTCTGACCCCTAGGTAGGCTAACCCTATAAATGCTGCAAAGATAACCACTGCTATTGTTGAAGTGGAGCGTGCACCTGTGAAATCGAGGAACACATTAGACGGGATAAAGTCGAGCACTTGTTGCGGGAATGTTTTGGATCCAATTTCCCCTGCACGCTGCTCCATCTGTTCCCCTCTGGCTGTTTCCGCTTCCCCTTGCTCAATTTGAATGGCTTCCAGATCAAAGACAAGTGTGGTACCGATACCAACTGCTGCTGCAACAGCTGTCGTTCCGATTAAGATACCAATGATTAGACCGCTGATTTTTCCAATATTGCTTTTTAAAGTAAGTCTGGTGAAAGCCGCGATGATACTAATGAACACTAATGGCATGACGATCATTTGCAGGAACTTCACATATCCCGAACCTACAATGTTGAACCAGTCGATAGAACCGGTCAATACTTCCGTTCCTGAACCATAAACAAACTGCAGTCCAAGACCAAAAATAATACCAATTCCTAATGCAGAGAAAACGCGCTTAGAAAAAGAAACGCCTTTCTTTTGCATTGTATAAAGCCCAAAGCAAAGTAAAAGTAATAAAATAATATTAAGTACAATAAACAAAGTATCCATGCTTTCTCCCCCTTCTTTTTAATGAAGAATAATGTTCCATGGGAAAATTATTCTCTTGTTTAGTGTATGGGGCTTATTCTCATACATGCCCGCCAAACAAAAAAAGAGATTGTCCTTTTTTGCAGGACAACCTCCATAGTATTATTGTTCTTTATCAACCATTGTTTCAAATGCTGCTGACACTTGATTAAACTCTTCGTCTGTTTCGATTTCAGAAAGTTCGCCATCCTCTTCCACTTTTAAGAAGAAAATATCGACGTCGCCAGTCGTTTCTTTTTCTATCTCTTCAGCAAAACCGACTGCTACGTATACAGAACCTTCCACGTCCATAGTGCCAAGCACCTCAAGTTCTTGTTCCTGATCGTTCTCATCTGTCACAATAAAAATGTCTCCTACTTCTACCTTTTCCATTTTTCTATCTCCCTTCTTTTACTAGTTTCTCTTGTAAGTCTTTTCCTTGTACTCGTAGTTCTATACACGGTATAGAACTTACTTATCTTAACACATCGTCTTACTAGATTGGAGAAAAGCATTTAAATAAAAACGAGCTTCCACCTCAAAGATGGAAGCTCGTTTTTTAGTGTGTTTTTAAAGGAACAAGCCACAACTGCCGTAACTTAGTATAAGAAAGTTTTAAACCACCACTCCTGAAAGTGGGTGTTCGCAAAAACATTCCTGTCGTCCTCTATCCATGGAGGCATGACATTTGTGCTTTTATATAAAACTCCCTAGCTAAGTATAAAGGTTAAAACTTTGTTATGATTACGAACATCGTAGCTTGTTTCCCTATAGTACAGGAGAACGAGAAAAAATGCAAATAGTTTTGTTTAAAGGACCGTCTGGAAATACTCTCCACAATACGCAAGCACAGCCTGCTCTTCTTCTTCTTCCATTTCAAAATTTAGTGCATGATTCGTATTTTCTTCAAGGAATTGATATTGTGCAATTCTGTGACCATTCTCTTCCACAGCAAATATTACTTTTAAATAAACACCTTGCTCCGAATATAATTCGTCTTCTTCATCAATTTCCAAATCAAGAAAAAATTCATATCTGTCCCCTTCAATAATACCTGTAGGGTCTTTTAGCTTTTCCGCTTCATGGCCTTTAATGTTCATCGTTAACGCTTCCTTCCTATCTCTTAAAATTTCTGTTAGTAAAATCTTTTTTTCGAGCTTTTTCTCTTCTTGCCTTCTCAATATTGACATTCCGTTCTTCCTCATAATCGTCACGGTCAGGAATACTGATGCCTTTAAACACAAGCTTTTCAAGTGGCATTTCGATGCCCTTTTCTATCATATGCAAAAAATCCACATCTCTTGGAGCGTAAAGCGTGTATGCTTCTCCAGATCCGCTTGCACGCCCTGTGCGACCTGTACGGTGGATGTATGTTTCTAAGTCCTGAGGAATGTCATAATTATAGACATGTGTTACGCCTTCTACATCCAATCCTCGAGCAGCCACATCTGTTGCCACAAGATATTGAAGTTTGGCTTCCCGGAACCATTTCATCGCTCTGTTCCGTTTGGATTGCGGGATATCTCCGTGTAATGCTTCACATTCTATTCCCTCGTGTTTAAGAACCTCTGTAAGCTTCTGCACCCTTGCCTTCGTTCTGCAGAAAATGATCGCCAAATAGGGATTATGTTCCTTAATGAGATGAAGCATGGTACCTTCTTTACGGCGATCCGTTGTTTCCACAGCATAATGGTTGATGGACGCTACTGTCACTTGCTTCTCTGCTATTTGGATGTGTTTTGGTTGTTTCATATACTTCTTGGCCAATGCATGAATTTCATTTGGAATCGTTGCAGAAAACAGCATTGTCTGGCGTGATGAAAATGTTTCTGCAGTAATGGTATCAACATCCGGCAGAAATCCCATTAACAGCATTTGATCAGCTTCATCAATGACAAGCATGGAGATGGTGGAAAGATCAATTGTTCCTCTTCTCACATGGTCCAGCAAGCGTCCAGGAGTTGCCACGACGATATGTTGCGCACCTTTTAGCTTTTTTAGCTGTGAATTAACATCCTGGCCCCCGTAAACTGCAAGAACGTTTAAATCATCTATATTTTCTTTCAGTTTCTTTATCTCTTTTGTAATTTGATGGGCAAGCTCCCTTGTTGGAGTAAGAATCAATGCTTGGGTTTCAGGGTTATTAACGTTCACTTTCTCCAAGATTGGAAGGACAAAAGCTAATGTTTTCCCTGTGCCTGTTTGCGCTTGTGCAATTACATCATGTCCCTCAAGTACTGTAGGGATGGTTTGTTCTTGTATGGGGGTCGGGGAACTTATCCCCATGTCTTTCAACGAATGATTTATTCCTTTACGAACCCCTAACTTTAAAAAATCAGTCACTCTTATCACGTCTCTTTTCTATTTATAGCCTATAAAATTAGCTTCAATAACTATATCATATTATAAAGTAGAGCATAAACAAAAACCGATCCGTTTTCCCAGATCGGCTATTAATCATTCTATCCAATTTTTTATTTAAACCAACCTTTTTCCTTAGATTGGGTAATAGCTTCAATTCTGTTCTTCACTTCAAGCTTATCAAGGATGGTAGAAATATAGTTTCGGACGGTACCGGATTTTATGCTTAATTCATCTGCAATTTCCTGCGTGTTTTTCCCATCTGCCACAAGTTCTAGAACCGCTTTCTCTCTTTCTGTCAGCGGGTTTTCCTCCCCGTAGAAGTCATCCATCAATTCAGGGGCATAAATGCGTCTCCCAGACATGATACTTCTTATGGAATTGGCTAGATCTTCACTTGGACTGTCTTTCAATAAGTATCCGGTAACCCCTGCTTTTAAGGCTCTTTGAAAATACCCTGTTCTGGCAAAAGTGGTCAATATAATTATCTTGCACCCAGAACCTTTTAACTCCTCGGCAGCTTCTAGACCCGTTTTTTCAGGCATTTCAATATCCATAATACATACATCTGGCTTATATTTGTGATATAAAGCGACCGCCTCTTCCCCATTTCCAGCCATTCCGACCACTTCCATATCTTCTTCCAAATCTAGTAATGAACCTAAGGCACCTAACATCATGCGTTGGTCTTCTGCTATTACTATCCGTATCATACTTGCTCCTCCTGTTCCCTCTGATTGACCATTTTTGGTACCTTGATGCGGATCGTCGTTCCCTTCTCTCCGCTAATCTCCATTTGGCCATTTACAAACTCCAGCCGTTCCCTAATACCAAGAAGACCGCTGCCTTTTCCCATGTCATCTTGCTCTGTCATACCAACCCCATTATCTTGAATAATCAGCCTGATTTCATCTCCCAGTTGTTCAATAGACACAGTACATTTTGTCGCTTTACTATGTTTAACTACATTTGTAACCGCTTCTTTTAAACACATGCTCAAAATGTTTTCTAAAAACAGAGAGTTGTCCTTTAATGGTAAGTCATGCTTTAAGCTAAGCTCTATTTCTGCTGCGTCAAGGATTTGTTTAATCCTTACAAATTCCTCTTTTAATCGGATTCCTCTCATTTGAGACACCATTTGTCTCACTTCATTCAAAGCTGTCCTCGCTGTCTGTTGGACATCCTTTAGTTCCGCTTTTGCCTGCTCAGGGTTTTTATTTAATACTTTTCTCGCGAGATCGCTCTTCAATCCGATCAATGAGAGTTTCTGTCCGAGTGTATCATGAAGGTCTCTCGCAATCCGTTGTCGTTCTTCTTGAATGATAAGCTCGGAAATTCTTTTATTGGCTACATCCAACTGCTCTTCTAGCTGATCCTGCTTTCGTTTATTGTAAAGATTGAACGGCAGCAAGATTACGGCAATCCAAATGATAACTACAAACGGAATCTGCTTTAAAAATAACTCATCCCTCATGACGACATTTATATTAATTGCCACCGTAGTTGCAATTAAGTGAATGATATATAGGACAATAAAAGCAATTTTATTTTTTATCTTACCGTTGTAATAGGCAATATAGAAGGCAAAATAGACGAAATGAAACAGGATAGTCATCGTTATGGATATCCCTATCAACAAGCAAGTCCAAAGATAAACTGGCCATTTATTAGAGATAAAGGCGAATCTATAGGCAATAAAAAATAGAATCGTTAAGCAAATACCCACTATTATCTCAGGCGTTGATGATGATTGGAAAATAAAATAAAAAGGGAGTATGCTGAAAAAGCTCCAGATATATGGTGATATCCCAGATCCCTTTTGAAAAATAATCAATCTCTTTTTCATAGTTGAAACCTCATTTATCCTTTTCAGTTATGTTGTATCTCTTATTATACCAAATACAATAGGAAAGTTCTGTAAAATATTGCATTTAAGCTTTTATTCTCATTTTACCCTTGTTATAGGTCTAAGCATAGGCATACGTGTCATAATCAAGTTATGACAAATGTCATATATTTTCCTTAGTTAGAGGGATTGTTAGTGAATTTTCTATTCGTTAAAATATTGAAAGCCGCCATTCCATCACTCGGACAGCCATTTAAATGATTGATTGGGAACAATGAAAAGAACAAAAAATAGAACGAGAAGTATGTAAACTGATAGAAGAAGATATTTGGCTGAAATATTCCATTTAACAGTAATGTGTTCAAGATGACAATGGATAAAATATTGAAAAATGCCCCACCTAAGTACACAAGGATTTTTTCAAGTTTTGTGGCATTTTTACATAAAGAAATATACTCACACCAACCATCATAAAAATATAATTTCCTGATTCGAATAGAACCAAAGTTAAATAGAACATTTCCTGTTCCTATATGCACAATGACCTTGCCTCCAAAAAGCTTAGCAAAGAAATAGTGACCCAATTCATGAATGATCGTCACCATGGGTAAAACCAGAAAAAAGGAGAAAAAGAATTTCCACAAATCATTTATTCCGAACAAAGTAAACACTACCTTTCTTATAATGAAAAGAATTAAATAATGCTTACATACCCTAAATTTAATTTTCAAACTTGAATAGAGAAAAGAAAATTAAAACTGAACCAAAATACCCAGTCTTAACGAAAGAATCCCACACCAAGATTTTTTAGTGTGGGATTCTTCCTTCTATTAGTATGACGTTTTGGATTTTATATTCTGCAAGCAGCTATTGAAATACTCACTGGCTAACTTGAATTGTTGGTTCTCATAGTAGTATTTTGCTAACATTTCTGTGTACCTAATGGTGTATCGCTCATTGCCTGCATTCTTGAAATAAGGAAGTATCTCTTGTATGATGAATGGCTCTATTTTTTGATCCTTATCTAATAGATAGATATGGGCAGTAAAGTGGAGGATGTATTCGGTTAATTCATTACGGACAGCCAATCTCAATCCTTGTTCAGCCCATTCTCTTGAGTATTCTGTTTGATTTAAAAAATAATATTCTTCAACGAGGCCTAGTATGGAAAATAGACTGCGTTCTTCTTCTTTTTTCCGTTTTAGGGATTCCAAAAAATAAAAGATTGCTTCCTCTGATTGTTTTAAATAGGACTTGATGCAACCGAGATTATGAAGTGCCATCGATTCCAGATAGGAATCTTCAATGGTTTCTCCGATATTTTTTGCAGACAGATAATGTTTTTCCGCAAGGTTTTGCCTTTTGGAATGATTATAGTTAATACCTAAAATGATGTGACATTCTGCAGAACGTTTATTATTATAGAGATTTTGATAGAGGGTAAGGGCCTTTTCGGCGTAAAAAATGGATTCAAGCGTATCGCAAGTTTTTAGTTTCGTTAAGGCGACTTGATAATAAAGCTCGGCTCTGTCATCGTCAGAAATATAAGTAAGTGTTTCTGCAATAGTCAGGGCATTATCGAGTGCCAACGTGGATTGTAGAAAATTATTAGTTCGATAATAATAAATTCCTAGTGTTTTATGGTGTATATATTCGACTGAGGGGTTTAAGCTAGTTGGTAAACTTCTAATTTGGTTATAAATGGGCTCATATAGCTTTCTATCATTATTTAAGATAATATATTTAAATTTCACCACCAGATAAAGCAAGTTTGTTTTTGGATCTGCTAAAATTTTATCGATATCAAACTCAGCATTCAAATAAAGAAACCTTTCTCTTGCAGCCTTCTTATCTTGAAGCACGGTTAAATCGTAAATGGTGTATAAAAGCTTTTCTACTGGTGTATCAAATCTTAAGTTTCCATTTTCTTGTCCATTTGATAATTCAACGGTGCTAACGATTCCCTGGTCTAGATTATAGTTAAGTGAGAATGTGTCCCTTGATAGTCTATTTATGTGATTTTTTAGATTCCTCATCGAATACACCCTTTGTGTGAATTATAAGAATATTTTACCACCTTCTTCTACATATTTATACAATATTCCATCAGAATTTACTTTTTTTCTATTATTTCTCAAAGTGAGCTAAATGGTCATCTGACCATCGTATAAAATTTATGAAATAACAGTTTTGGATTGTCTGTCACAAATTAGCCGATTCTTTGCCATAAAGATGTCATATTCAAACGCTTTCCCCCTGTTTTGCTTCTTGTCGAAAGGGAATATACTAGAAAAAGAGTTTGCTTGGTGTTTATATTGTGAAGTATTGAGCAATCTATTGTATAATGTTAATTGAACCTTAAAGAATGTAATTTTTGTTTGAAAAGGAGTGGAGTATGGATGTTTGGGATGTTTGAATACGATGCTGTTCTTTTAAGTCGAATTCTAACCGGAATTACATTGGCTGTTCACGTTATCTTTGCCACGGTTGGTGTTGGGGTTCCCCTTATGATAGCTTTGGCTGAGTGGATGGGAATAAAGAGAAATGACGAGCATTATCGTCTACTTGCCAGAAGATGGGCCCGTGGATTTGTCATAACCGTTGCGATTGGGGTAGTGACAGGAACCGCTATCGGTTTACAATTGAGTCTTCTCTGGCCAAATTTTATGCAGATGGCCGGTCATGTTATCAGTCTTCCTTTATTCATGGAGACCTTTGCGTTCTTCTTTGAAGCTATTTTTCTAGGCATCTATCTATATACTTGGGACCGATTTAAAAAGAAAATCTATCACTTTTTCATTTTGATTCCCGTAGCTCTCGGTGCAATGGCTTCTGGCTTCTTTATTACAACAGTAAATGGGTTTATGAATGCACCAAGAGGATTTGATCTTGAAAATGGAGTGCTGACCAACATCCGTCCATTAGAGGCGATGTTCAACCCAGCAACCCCTACCAAGGTGGCTCATGTCTTATCATCTGCCTATTTAACAACTGCGTTTGTTTTAGCTGCTATTGCAGCCTTTGCGATACTTAGAGGAAAAAACCATGTTTATCATAAAAAGGCATTGCACCTTACCATGACAGCAGCAGCAATCTTTGCCATATCCACTGCTATTATTGGTGATTTTTCAGGAAAGTATCTGGCAAAATATCAGCCTGAAAAACTTGCGGCTGCAGAATGGCACTTTGAAACCTCCACAGAAGCACCCCTGATATTGGGTGGTGTGCTTCAAGAAAATAATGAAGTGAAATATGCGCTTGAAATTCCTTATGCCTTAAGTATTCTGGCTCACGGCACCCCAGATGCAGAGGTGATTGGTTTAGAAGAATTCCCTGAAGAGGAACTTCCTCCATTGATCGTCCATTATTTCTTTGACCTGATGGTAGGAATCGGAATGTTCCTTGCGTTTATCTCTATTCTGTATGTATTGTTTGCAAAGGTCAGGAAATGGAACGAATGGAACAAACCTTTATTATGGGCCATAGTTGCCGGCGGACCATTGTCTCTACTAGCAATTGAAATGGGTTGGTTCTTCGCTGAGCTAGGAAGGCAACCATGGTTGCTTGTAGGGTATATGACGGTTGAACAAGGCGCCACAACTTCGGAGCATGTCGATTTAATGATTGTCTTGTTTGTTTTACTTTACATCGTTCTTTGTACTACATGTGTAAGTGTATTGCGGAAAATGTTTAAAAATAACCCGGTGGAGAAAGAACTTCACGACAGGGGCATGGAGTAAGGGGGATAACGAATGAGTTATGAAGTAATTGGGATTACTGTTCTATGGACATTTCTATATGGTTATTTAATTGTAGCTTCCATCGATTTTGGTGCTGGATTCTTCAGTTATTACTCGACAATTACGAAGAAAAACCACCTGATCAACAAAGTAATTGTCCGTTACCTCTCCCCTGTTTGGGAAGTAACGAACGTGTTTCTCGTTTTCTTCTTTATTGGAATAGTAGGCTTCTTCCCTTCTACCGCCTACTATTATGGAACGACGCTTTTAATTCCGGGAAGCATTGCGATTGTGTTACTGGCAATTCGCGGCTCGTACTACGCTTTTCATCATTATGGTGAAAAAGGGAACAATTTTTATCAAGCCTTATACGGAGCCACTGGCCTATTAATCCCGGCTTCCCTTTCTGTTGTGCTTACCATTTCAGAGGGTGGGTTCATTTATAAGTATGAAGACTCCGTTTGGCTTGATTATGGGGCTTTATTCACCAGCTTCTATTCATGGGCAGTGGTCATCTTAGCATTGGTAAGCGTACTTTACATCTCGGCTTATTTCTTGGCATATTACGCAAAAACAGCTCAGGACGAAAAAGCCTTTGATGTGTTAAGAAGATACGCCTTGAATTGGAGTCTACCTACTATTCTTGCCAGCGTTCTCGTATTCTTTGCCTTAAGCGATCATAATCCAGAACACTTTGATAAAATGCTGGAGCTTTCCTGGATGTTCAGTCTTTCATTCCTCTTTTTCCTCGGAGCGGTTTATCTGATGTGGAAAAAGAAACACCTTGGTGTAGCTTTTATCTTAGTAATGCTTCAATTTGCAACAGCCTTCTTCGGTTATGGTGCATCCCATATGCCATATCTGCTATATCCGTACTTGACCATTTATGATGGATTCACTAATGAAGCGATGGCGATAGCGTTGATTACGGCGTTCATTGCCGGGCTTTGCTTACTGATTCCTTCATTATATCTATTGATGCGTTTGTTCTTGTTTGATAACAAATACGTTCAGGGAAAAAAATAAGGAGGTTCATTCCATGGAAAACTTCTTAATTATGTATGCTTCGCCATTGATTGTGGCAGCTGGCATCTTCGTTCTATTCCTTTGGGGAGCCAAGGGGAAGGAAAAGTATAAATAAAATAACAAAACAGCCCTGCCAATGGTAGGGCTGTTTTATTATTTTGAAAAAAGACTCTATTTTTAGAGTTTTAAATTCTTATCATCAGCAACAAGTCTCGGTTTCTTCTTAAGAAATGGAATTATTAAAGATAACAATGCTACCCCAATCAATGTAGCAGAGATAGGACTTTTTACAAATACCAACCAGTCCCCATTTGAAATGGTAAGAGATTGACGCATGGCCTGTTCCATCATGCCACCAAGAATGAAAGCGAGAATGAACGGTGCTGCCGGAAAGGAGAAGATTCTCATCAAAAATCCTGCTACTCCGAATAGTAGCAATATATATAAATCAAAAGTATTGAAGCTTATCGCATAGACCCCGATAAGACTGAACATGATGACCAAAGAGATTAGCAATGGCCTTGGAACCTTAAGTACTTTGGCTATATATGGGATAAGCGGGAGATTCAATACCAATAAAAACACATTCCCTATATACATACTTGCAATGATCCCCCAGAACACTTCAGGATTATCTTGCACTAGTAGTGGACCTGGCTGTACACCTAGAACGAGGAAGGCACCAAGAAGGACAGCAGTTGTACCCGATCCAGGAATACCTAAACTTAGGAGGGGAACAAAGGCACCGCCTGTTGCCGCATTGTTCGCAGCTTCAGGTGCAGCAAGACCTTTTATGGAACCTTTCCCGAACTCTTCTGGCTTTTTGGCAATTCGCTTTTCTGTGACATAAGCAATAAAAGATGCGATCGTCGCCCCTGCTCCAGGTAGAACACCTAGCAAAAATCCTAGAAACGATTGCCTCGTAACAGGTCCCTTCATTTCATTGACATCTTCTCTGGATAGCTTCAGACTGCCAATGTTTCCACTCATTCCCCCTGAGCTGTCCTTGCGGTTGAAAATCAATACACAAACTTCTGCTAGTGCGAATAATCCAAGAGCGATGACAAGAAAGTCAATTCCTTCAAGTAGATTGATATTCCCGAAAGTAAACCGCTGTGTTCCTGTTTGAGCATCTATACCGATCGTTACGGCCATAAAACCCAACACTGCAGAAATCATTGCTTTTATTGTGGATCCATCAGACAAACTTGAAATGGCTGTCAGTCCCATCAACATTAAAGCAAAGTACTCTGCCGGCCCGAAAACGACAGCGACAGAAGCTAATAATGGAGTGAAGAGCATCAACAGAATAACACTAATGGTACCTCCGGTGAAGGAAGCGATGGCAGCAATGGCCAAAGCTTTCCCTGCCTTCCCCTGCTGTGCCATAGGGTATCCATCAAACGCGGTTGCAACTGTACCTGATATTCCAGGTGCATTCAATAGAATGGAGGATGAAGAACCCCCAAATACTGCCCCATAATAGACCCCGGCCATCATGACCAATGCCAACGCCGGGTCCATACTGTATGTGACGGGAATCATGATGGCAATCGCACTGATTGGTCCCAGACCCGGCATCATCCCAATGAAGGTTCCGATAAGCACCCCTAAAAATACAAATAAAATACCCTCAATACTAAATGCGACCTGAAACCCGGAAAAAAGACCTTCCATGGAACCCATCTTTCTCACCTCCTAAAATGGTAACACTCCTGGTGGTAAATGAATAAGGAGCAAGTAATTGAACAGAAAATACAAGAGCAACGAAAAAATGATTGCCACAAGGGCACTTACTTTGTATTTTTTATATCCAAGAAACGAAGAACATGTAAAAACAAACGTTGCTGTCATTATGACAAAACCTACTATTTCAAGTAGAAAAATATAGATTAAAATAAACCCCGCGACCCCCAGCAGAACATAAAGTTCCTTCTTAGGTATCGTTCTTTTTTCTTTTTCTTGTTCGGTTTCTTCTTTTTTCTGGACGAAAAGTAAAATGGACAAGATTAATAGTAAGAAACCCAATCCCTTTGGTACCACATCTGCATCGACTAACGCATATGGGTAATTGGGAATCTGATAGCTTAAAAGTAGGTATATTCCTGCAAAGAAGGCTAGGGTCAATCCAAGTTTACGATTTATCGGTCTTAGTATCATGTAACTCCCCACCAATCTATAGTGGCCGCTCCCTCTTTATGGGAGGGCAGCGGTCCGCCTATTAATCTTTAATTTCCGAGCCCTAGTTCATCTAATAATGCTTGCATTTCTTCATTTTCTTTTTTAAGAAATTCCTGATATTCCTCTCCTGTCATGAAAAGCTCATTCCAACCGTATTTCTTTCTAATTTCATCCCAGGCTTCTGATTCGTTTAGTTTTGAGAACTTATCTACATAATAATCAACGGCTGCTTCATCCATGTTGGCTGGGCCGAAGAAACCTCTCCAGTTCACGAAGGTTTCATCTATTCCCTGTTCCTTGGCAGTTGGAAAGTCAGAAAGAACCTCCCCCTCTAGACGCTCTTCTGCTGTTATGCCTAGCACCTTGATTTTCCCAGCCTTCACCTGCTCCACCGTTTCTGCGGTGCCGGCGGAATAGACATCCACACTTCCGTTAAGTAATGCCGTCAATGTTCCCCCTTCTTGTTCGGATACATACTTGACCTTGGTAATATCCACGCCAGCTGCTTTAGCTATTTTGACAAATTGGATATGATCCATGCTTCCTGGAGAAGATACACCGATAACCGTGATACTTGCTGGATCTTTTTTCATATCTTCAAATAACTCATTTAAATCGTTCCACTTTGCATCAGCACGTACTGCAAAAGCACCATAGTCCGCGATAACATTGGCAAGCGGAGTGAAATCTTCATACGTATTCTCGGATTGCCCGTTAAGCGGGACTAGTAATAAAGGTGGAGAAGATACGAACAGATGGTGTGGATCCGCCTCTTTCTGCGCGATGTAAGACCAAGCAACTGCACCGCCGCCACCAGGCTTATTGACAACTGGCATTCTCTTATCAATCAATTCCTCCTGCTCAAATGTCTGAGCAACCATCCTTGCAGTTGTATCCCATCCTCCTCCTGCTCCTGCTGGTGCTACCATTTCTATTGGCTTCTGAGGAGACCAAGTACCATCCTCGCTTATTCCCCCTGATGAGCTCGAGCAAGCTGCTGTTACGGATAATAACAATGTTAACCCCACTGCACTTGCTTTGTTTTTCCATTTCTTTGTCATCCACAAACTCCCCTTTGCTAGTGTCTTGTAAGTGATTATAAAGAATATTCTCATTAATGTAACCGTTTACAAAATAAGCGATATAAAAGATTTATTGGTTATTTTGTTCATTTTGTTCACAGGAAGCTTTATCAAATGACCAAATAAAAGAGGCTGCCCTTAGGAAAATTCCCTTTAAGACAACCTCTTTAATTTGCATCTTTTAAGCCTTAACCAATTTTTAGTGCCTCCAATGTTTCTTTGTAAAAAGTATCACTGTGTGGAACAAACATTTTTTTATCCACTCTCATAGTAATCTTTTCTCTTTCGCCGTGAGTACTTTCCTTTATCCCTTCGATTGATACATCCATCATATTCCCAAACCATAGTTGGTAAAAGTCCTCTAAAGGAACCAAAAAAATCCCGCTAACCTCTTCTGTTTGCAGAGTAAATGACTCTAAGGGTATGTTCCGCTTTAACAAATAAACATGGGCATGCTCTCTATCGATAAACCCTTCCAATTCTTTTTCATAAGGGATGACACCCAGGTAAGACAGTTCATCCATATCAACTTTTATACCTATTTCCTCTTCTACCTCCCTGACCCCATCTTCCACGTTTTCATGTGATAACAGATGTCCGGCCGCTGTGATATCAAATAAGCCTGGATAATCTTTCTTTTCCTTGCTTCTCAGTTGAAAATAAAGATATTCTTTGCCGTTTATCTCATGTTTTATCCAGCAGTGAAAAGTCTCGTGCCAATGTCCCATAATATGTACTTCATCTCTTGATGCAGTGCCCAAGTATTTTCTATCCTTATTGAAAATCTTTAATTGTTCCATCTCCATTGCCTCATTTTCCTATCCGATAGTATTTTCTTTCAGGTCTGCCTACCAAGCCGTACTCTAACTCAGCTTTTGCTTTATCAAGAGAAATTAAGTACTCAAGGTACCGCCTTGCTGTTGTCCGGGATGCCCCCATCAATTCTCCCATTTGTTCTGCTGTCCATCCATTATGGCTATGGCTATCTAGTAGGCCTTCCACTTTTTCCAAGGTTAATTGGTCGATTCCCTTGGGTAAAGAATCCTTTTGTTTCTCAGTTTCCATCAACCCGTTTCTATGAAAAAACTGATCTATAACTTTTTGGTCATACAATTCATTCTCTTTTATGAAAGCTTTTCTCTCAAGATATGTTTTTATGGCATGTTGAAACCTTTCAAATGTTACCGGTTTGATTAAGTAATCTACCACCCCATATTTCAGAGCCACTTCCACCACCTCTTTTTCTGTTGCTGCAGTTATCATCATGATGTCCACCTTGGGGAACCTATCGCGGATGAGTGGTAGCAGGGAAGCTCCACATTCATCAGGCATGAAATTATCCAAGAGGATAAGATCGGTTTCCCCTATTGCAAGTTGGTCCATGGTTTGGGCAGCATTTAGAGCTTTATTGACCACCCTTACTCCTTCAATGTTTTGTAAGAATTGCTCATGAATGCCCGCAACCCGAAAATCATCCTCTGCTATTGCCACGTTTATCATTTCTTTCACCCCCATATGTTTTGTTTTTAGGTAGGTATACGGTAAACACCGTTGTATTGTCCGAGGTTCTTTGAACTTCTACCGTTCCGCCAAGCTGTTCTACCTCTTTCTTGACAATAGCAAGGCCGTATCCCCTTGGCTGATCAGCTTGTTTGGTACTGTATCCCTTTCCGAAAATCAAATCTATTGTTCCTTCTTGAAAACCTGGTCCATTATCACTTATCTCCAAAATTAAGTCGTTTCCATAATCAATAGCGAAAAAGGATACAATTCCATCCTCTCTTGTCTCCACGGCCTCCAACGCATTATCTATTAAATTACCAACAATGGCCACTAAGCTAGAGAACTCTATATTACGGGGGATTACCTGGACTGAACTTTCTTCATTTAGTTGGAGAAGTTTCTTCTTTTCTGATGCGACAGCAAGCTTCCCGAGCAGGATAGCTTGAAGTTTTTCGTCCTTTATCCTGTCAAATAAAATATCATTGCGTGCCTGATTAACCATATATTCTTTCTTAATCCAGTCTAATGCTTCTTCAAATTTTCCTAACTCCAACATCCCTGATAAAACGTAAAGTTTATTAGTAAACTCGTGGGTCTGAGCTCGCAACTCCTCTGAATACTTCTTTACCTCTACAAGAGTATGTAGCAACTTTTTCATATCTGTTTTATCGCGAAAGCTGGATACTACTCCTACCACAATTTCTTTTTCCATAATAGGAATCCTGTTTACAATTACATCTTTATCAAACAAGTAGATTTCTTTGTTTTCTTGAGCATGTCCTGTTCGGGCAACCTCCATAATATCTGTATTAGGTACGATGTCGGTTATTTGTTTATGTATCAGTTCTTCTTCACGCAGCTCTAATATATCAAGCGCTGAAGGGTTAACCATGGTAACGAACCCATTTGCGTCAACAGCAATAATTCCCTCTTTTACTGATTCTAGGATGGCATTTCTTTCCCTGTACAAGGAAGCGATTTCATGAGGTTCCAGACCAAGGATATCTTTTCGTATGTTTCTAGCAAGCAGATACCCTCCAACCACTCCGACATTTATTGCAAGCAGAGCAATCAACGATATTTCCACCAACTTTTCTTCCATCCGGCTTTTTAAATTCTCCATGAGAAAACCGACCGATACAACTCCGATGACCGTTCCATCATCTGAAATAATAGGAGCTTTCCCTCTGATGGATAACCCTAGTGAACCTGTCGCTTCCGATATATAAGCTTTCCCTTCTTCCAGAGCCCTAATATTATCTCCTCCAACCATCTGTTGGCCGATTTTATCGGTATCAGGATGTGTATAACGAAGGCCTTTAGCATCTCCGATCACCACAAATTGCGCGTCTATCTCCTGCTGGATTTTCAATGTAAGCGGTTGGAGCGTATCACTCGCTTTGTCCGAATCCATTGCTTCTTGTACCTCTGGCATAAAGGAGATTGTTTTGGCGATATGGAGTGCTCGGTTTCCTGTATTGGTTTTAAGCTCTTTCATCTCTAAGTAAAAGAAAACGCCGCATATCAAAACGATAATACCGATAAGTAGCGTCACAATGAGAATGATTAGCTTTGTTTGCAGACGCACCGGTTTTATTTTATGTCTCATCAAGATCTCCCCCTGAGTTCCTATTATTTTATAATAATTGGTTTAATTATTCTATGTATTTCGATATTTAGGGTATGGGAAATAATCTATCGGCAAAAACCTTTAAAGTTTTAGTAGGATAACGACAAAACCAACTACTTCTTTTTGGGTGTTTTTCTGAAATAATAACGTCTCGGATTTAAGAAAACTTTTCTAAAATTATTTCCCGCTCCTGTTTTTCTCAAAAAAAAATGCGACCCGTTTAGCGAGTCGCTTTGAATAGTTAACATAATGAATCTGTTGGCTTAGGGTTCTTTAACCCGAATAATGGTCTGATAAATAAAGCCAGTAATGTACCAAGCATAGCCATGACCATCCATACCCAACCGTGTAAACTGAAGGATGCAATTCCACCAAAGTATGCTCCAATATTACAACCAAAGGCAAGTCGTGCACCGTAGCCCATTAATAAACCACCAACAATAGAAGCTCCTGCAATGCCAGGTTTGATTTTCTTAGGTTTAAATGTCCCTTGTGCACTTGCTGCAATAAATGCTCCTAAGATGATGCCAAAGTTCATCACACTCGTTGAATCAGCAAGCACCGTCTGTGTTAATGCTTCTCCGTTTGCTCCGGTGAAATATCCCCAGCTTGAAACATCTATTCCTACCAACATTAATGCCTTTCCTCCCCAGAGGGCGAATGCAGAAGTGATTCCCCATGGGTTTCCTCTTACTGCTAATGTAAGAGCGTTAAGAAGCGCTAAAATAATGGCAGCCGCAAATAATGGCCAAGAACCACGTACAACCTTTTTCCAACCTGTTGTTGTTGCCAATGGTTTCATACTTGGCGGATTTTTTCGCTTAGCTATTTGGACTGTTAACAAGTAAATACCTGCAAAAAGTGCCATCTGAACCGCCCATCCGCCAAAGAAACCAAGACCGGTCGATTCCGCAATGGAGATTGGCGGTAGGGCTGGTGTATCTTCCATCCAAAATGTAAAGTGGTAAGCACCAATTACAGATCCAATGATGAACGATAATAGCGTCAAGATCATCGATGAAGAGCCTCCTCCCACCGAATAAAGAGTTCCAGATGCACAACCACTGCCGAGCTGCATCCCGATACCAAATATGAATGCACCTACTAACACACTAACCCCTACAGGTGATACATAACCTGTGGGTGTACTTCCAGTAAAACTGAAGCCAGTACTTAAAATGATGGCAAACAGTGTAGTTGCGACCGCTAGCATCACCATGTGTGCTTGCAGTCCCTGTACGTTACCTACTGACATCAAGCGCCTGAATGCGGATGTGAATCCAAAGCGTGCATGCAAGAGTGTCACACCCAGCGCCAGGCCGATAATATATAATGTTCCTTGAATCCAATCCGTTGTAGCGACAATTATAATTAGCAACAAGATGCTTGCCAAAACACCTATCGTTAAGAAAGGTTTTTGTATCGGATTCAATTTAGCGACAACCGTAGTGGACTGCCTTCCACTTTTAAAAGAAGTATTAATTGTTTCTGCCAAATCAATCACACCTTTTCATATTGTTTTTATCGGAATATTTATTGTTCACATGATAACTTTTTCCCTACTACTTGTAAACCTTTCTGCTTGTATTCTATATTTCTCTAAAAGTTTGACTTTTTTATCTATTTATCTATAATTCGATTAATCTATCGAATTCTATCCAAGTTGATTATTTAATCGAATTGAATTAAAATAATGTGGAATTCTATTTAGGGAAGGAGTGAGAAATATGAAGTATCCAATATCTATTTTTATGATGGATGTTACAAACTCATCCAAGAATTGGGATGAAATAACGTCCTATTTGGGGGAAATGGAAGGGTTAGTAAAAAGGTGGACAAAAGGTCTTCCGCATGCCCAGGTTAGACACCGATTAGGAGATGAAATTGTCGGTCTGTTCGATCATTATACCACGGCGTATACAATAGCATTTTATATCAGCCAAATATGGAAATATAAAGAACAGCCTCCTTACTTTGGCATTACTTTCGGAACAGTTGACACTGATTTAAAACAAATTGATTTAGATAAGTGGAATCACCCACTAATGCGCCAGGCAAGGATTGCTAATGAAAAAATAAAGCACTCCTCACAGCGTTCATCCATGTTGTTGCTTCCCGATGAGGCATCCATGGAAAACACTTCATTAGATATGGCAAATTTACTTTTATCCTATCAACATAAATTCATGAGTGATCAAACCTCCTTGCAACAATTAATATCCAGGCTATACGCCGTCCTTGATGAGCAAAAAGCCATAGCAACGCTAGTCAATAAGTCTCCTTCTACTATATCCAGTCACTATAAGAAAGGGAATTGTGAGATAATATTGAATACCTTATACACACTCCAAGAAACATTGGATAAACTAGAATCGAATAGCTTTGGGAACCATCCAAACAATATTACGAAAGAATTGACACAAACAATTAAGAACGAGCTGCAAAAAAATATCAATGCGATCATTTCTATATGATTATATATAGCAAGGAGGGTTTGAAATGCTAATCCTTTCCCTTATCTTGGCCCATTTAATAGCTGATTTTTATTTTCAGACAGAGCACATGGTGAAGGAAAAACGGAAATTCTTAAAGCTACATTTATTTCACCATGCTGCTATAAAGTTTGTATTTCTTCTCCTCATTTATTTTTATCAAGGAAACGACTTTATTCTAGAGGTATTAGTGCCAACCATACTCTTAGTGGGAGTTCACGGGGGCATAGATTACCTAAAGATTATTTTACAGGATAAAACAGACAAATTTATTCAGAAAAATGCCTGGAATCTTGGTCTATTTATTGTAGATCAACTATTGCATGTGATTACTATTTTGGCAGTATGCTATTTTACTTTACAAGTAGATTTACAGGCTAAGTTTCATACTGTTTTATTATTACTCAACTTAAAAGAAGGCATACGACCAGAGCTTGGTTTGTTGGAAGGTCTCTTATTTCTACTAGTTATATTAATAGTTTGCACGACTGTGACTGGCCACTTAATAAGAATCATGCTTGGTTCCTTAACAAAACATATTTCTCTTTTTGAAGGGAAATACACGCTGAAAGACCTTGCCATCAGTCCTAATAGTGAAAAAAACGTGTCAGAGGAATATACATATATGGTGATGAAACACCAAGATCTTTCAAGAGGAAAAATAATTGGATATCTTGAACGACTTTTGGTAATTGCATTGATATTAATGGGCTCTTTTTCTGCAGTTGGATTTATAGTAGCAGCCAAATCCCTTACTCGCTTTAAGCAGATGGACGACCGTGATTGGGCGGAGTATTTTTTGTTGGGAACACTTACTTCCTTCCTATTCGCAATCATTTATGGAGTACTTTTGAAAATTGTATTCTTCGGTTCTTACTAGCAGAATGTTTCATTAATAAATAGAATCGCGAAAAAAATAATAGAAAGAAGGTATATACCCTGTCCGATTCTATCATCTCTCATATGATAGATACAAAGGGGGTGACAACATGTTGCGTTACTACCGTTATGTCACAAGATTAGGCGAAAACCTGATTGAAGAGGGTGAAGATTACTTGGAAAGACGAACAAAAATGGCCAAAAAAGTAATCAAGAAAGTAGCCCGCCGCTTGGATGATCTGATTGACTGATACTTTTCAGCCATTCAGGTGACTTTTTAGATTTAACAAGGAAAGCAGCACCATTATAAACGGTACTGCTTTCCATCTACATATTTTTGCTCTGCTGAAGCAGTTTGGATTCTCCAGTTCGCTCCCACTCTTCAACCGTTTCATAGGCTTGTTGTGGCGAATACCCCTTACCTACTAGGACGCCCATTAAAATGAATTCTTGAAGAATATGAACCGCATTTATCCCTCTTTTAACATCTTCTAATCCTTCATTAACCAAAAACTCTGTATACTGAACCCATTCATCCGGTGTTTTCCCATCGATTACAGTAGCCCCATTTCCGTTCTCTTCCGCGGCCTCCGCGTCTGCTTTGGTGGGATGAACGGTACCAAACGGGTGATTTGGTGGAGCATAAATCGAGTAAAGTTTTAAAGGCGTACTGCCAGTATTGGTCAGGTTATGCCATGTACCGGCTGGAATCACAATCGCATAGTCGTCCTCAACCATTTTCTCAAACGTTAAATTATCTTTATTCTTGCCCATTTGAACGATTCCCTGCCCTTGCTCCAAACGCAGGAATTGGTCGACATTCGGATGCATTTCCAACCCAATATCTTCTCCAGGGTTCAAGCTCATTAACGTGATTTGAAAATGCGTTCCCGTCCATAAAGCTGTTCTAAAGGTATTGTTTTGCAAAGTCACTTCATTAATATCTTCTGCAAATGGATTTGGACCATAGTCCTTTAATTCAATCGCTCTCCAATTGTTTTGGAAATAATAAGTATTATATGTGTTTGGATATGGCCAATAACTGTTTCTTGCATAGTTGTATGCATACGGATTCGCAGCATAAGCATATGGATAACTATTTGTAGGGTAATACATTCCTTCATCTCCTTTTAAAACTCATTAAATTATCCTATTCATTTTTTTGAGGAATGTACGTTGTAAGGGTTGGTTTAATTTTATTCATAAAAAAACCTACCTCTTATTAAAAGAAGTAGGCTTCCATATTATTTATTCTTTTTTAAAATCTGTGGTACTTCTGACAGTATCAATCGGTCTGACAAGCTTTTCAATTTGATCACGTTTCGGTTCGAGAAACGGAGGTAAGGAAAGTTTCTCTCCTAAAGTTTCATATGGCTCATCCCCCATGAAACCTGGACCGTCCGTTGCAAACTCAAACAGAATTTGCGGTGCAACTCGTGCATACAAGGATTCAAAGAAGTAACGGTCTACATGTCCTGATGTGTTAAAACCATACCCCTTCAGTCTTGCATCCCACTCATCGATGACGGATCGATTATCTACCCGGAATGCAGCATGATGCACGGTCCCGAATCCTTGTTGCGCCTGTGGTAAGGTATCATTATGTTCCACAACGAGTCGAGCTCCGTTTCCACCTTCTCCTACCTCAAATAAGTGTGTATCTCCGTTTTGGTCGATTTCTTTGAAGAGTAAGACTTTCTCTAATACTTCCTTAAAGAAATCGAAATTTGCAACACGTATGTGAAGCGGTCCCAATCCAGTTATAGCATATTCCAGAGGGATCGGTCCCTTCTGCCATGGCGTACCTGCCTCCACCCCACTGTTATTTTCATCGGAAACTAATTGGTATTGTTGGTCATCAAAATCTACAAATGAAAGGGTCTTGGTCCCGAACTGATCTTTGATGCCGTCATGACTTATGTTTAAGCGGTCGAATCGCTTTACCCAATACTCTAATGCTGCGTCTGTAGGTACACGGAATCCTGTTTTGAAAATTTCATTGGTACCATGGCTGCCTTTCGGTATGCCGGGAAAATCAAAGAAGGTCATATCCGTTCCTGGACTCCCCGTATCATCGGCGAAAAACAGGTGATATGTTTGGATGTCATCCTGGTTTACTGTTTTTTTAACAAGTCTCATCCCGAGAACATAGGTGAAAAACTCGTAGTTCTTTTCTGCGCTGCTGGTTATCGCTGTTACGTGATGAATCCCTTTTAGTCCGTTTATCATATGGATCTCCCCTTTTTGGTTAAAAATTGTTGTTATATTATTTATCTTGAATTCGAGATAATTATATCGCGGTTGGAGGGGGATGTCAAATTGATGAGTGGATACAGGTTGTATTTTATAGATCTGGTGCTTCCAATTGTTTGAAGTCCCATGGAAGTTAGGATTCTTTTCATCACATTAGTGGATGGGACACGTAAAAACTCTCTAGCCTCCTTGTTGGAAATGGTCTCGTTAAATAATAAACAGTAATTTCTTAAAGATGGGATGTGCGCATCTTTTGATTTATAGTGGCACGTAGGACAATTCCAAAATGAATGAATACTTTGCATCGGAAAAGCCAGGCAGTTTGAACACTGTACACCAAATAGAAGTTCTGTTGCATTAATGTTTAGTTGTTTTAAAGTGAGGGTGGGTTTAATTTTATGATGCTTTATAATAATCTTGGCAAGGTTTTGAACTTCTTTAGTGGAAAGAACCTGTTTTTTGGAGATTGCTAATTGTTGTTCGATTTTTGTGGGAAGAAAATGACCATGAATGACCTTTTGGTTAGTTGACTTATCTCCAGGATCGACTTGAATCATGCAAGAGGGATTTGAGATAACTACGAAAGATGTAATTGGAGTGGGCGGGAAATCAAACTGTTCAATCCATTGCTTCAGCAATCTTTCTTGATTACTGACCTGTATGATCGGACACTGATAATATTTCACATTGCATAAGTCTGAGTCAGCTGATTGAATTTCCTGTCAAAATGTAAGGTCCCACCCATATTTTTTACTTCTATCAGTAAAATGAAGTTAGCGGCCACGAGTAAGGTATCAATATGAAAGTTTTGATTCTGGAATTGTAAACTGACGGAATGGAGAATGTGATAGTCTTGATCGTGAAGGATACTTAAGGGGTAGTCAATGGCACTTTCGCCTTTATAGCCTTTTATTTGCTTGGCTAACAATTCCTTTACTCGCGGCATCGAGTGGTGATCATCTGTTAGGCGTCTCTCAATAGCTTGCAAAAATAATATATTAGCTGGAAAATCTCTCTCTTTTACTATCATTTTTAACCTCCAACACTGATTTATTAGAAAATTATACCACTTCATAAGTGGTATGTCCCTTGAAATTTAGCCGGTTTTTGAATTCGGGCGAATCCCAAAAATAGGTAAAACCCCGCCCGAATTCTGCTTTTCTGCGCCACCTACCATCAAAGCCGTAAACCGTAAGCCGTAAGCCGTAAACCGAAAACCCTCAATCCATAAGTCCAAAATCAATCGCCCCGTAAAACCCTACAACTCATACTCCCACTCTTCTTTCATCTGAAGATAAAGCACCAACAACATATCTTCCAACTCATCGTAATGTTTACTAGAAGCATCAAGCCCTATCTTAGGAAATAAGATGTCTGCCATCTTACGAGTTAAAACAATACGATCATCCGTAGACAAGGAGTCAAGACGCTCTGCGTAAGTTTTCAGTAGCTTCCATTCTTTAGCACCGAGGGCTTTCAAAGCCCATTCTTCTACCAGGCCGCCATCCGTGCTAATGCCTTTTTCAACAATAAGTTTGTCCAACTTGGAATCTTTCTTTTTCTTCTTCCCTCTTCTTTCATGCACCACAATGGTACCTGCCACAAGGTCGCCTAAACGTTTGTGTTTAGAATGGAAGAAAATCATCAGCATCCCCACTAAGTAATTTGCCGGTAACATATCAATGATTCGTAGAAAGTTTCGTATTAAAGAAGAAAGCAAGGTAATGCTGTGCCCATTCTCTTGAATAACACGGATTCCAAGCAACTTTTTTCCTAACGTTCTGCCACCAGTGAAATACTCAAGCAAGAAGAAATAGCTCCAATTCAATAAAAACATCAATATGATGACTCCAGCAAACATATAAGAGGGCATATCTGTTTCAACATAATCAAATAAACTTGCATTCAAGCCGAAAATAAGGGCAATAACAATAAGAATATTGATAAGTACTAATAAAAGTGTATCAAGGATAAAAGCTGCTGCACGGCTGCCTAATCCTGCAGCTTGAAACTGCAACGATACATATTCGGGAGTTTTAATATCCACTTGTTCTGTCTTCAAGCTGACTCCTACTTTCTATGGATAAATTTTACTATAAGGTGTTTCTATTTTTCTATAATATAACTATAATATAGTAGATAGATGAATATCAGACACGAGGTGTAATAGATGAATGTCAAACAATTTATAAAACAGCATCGTGGCCAGTGGAAGGAACTTGAAAAACTAGCTTCCGATTTACATAAGCGAAAGAGTATTACCGGGAAGAACCTTGAGCGATTCCATAGTCTCTACCAAAAAGCGGCACAGAACCTTTCTTATAGCCAAACATATTTTCCAGAGGAAGAAGTTACATTGTATCTAAATGGTCTTGTGTCTAAATCTCATAATCTTCTATACAAAGATCAGATTACCAGTTGGAAGCAAGCGAGCGACTTTTTTGGGCATAAGTTTATTGGACTCCTTTTTGAGCAATGGAAGTTTGTCGTAGTGGCTATGCTTCTCTTTACTATAGGAGGACTTGGCAGTTATTTTGCCGTATTGTATGATCCGCTTTATTTGTATTCCATTCTTCCAGCGGACATGGCGCAAAATTTTGATCCGGAAAAATTGGGAGACAGTGACGGTATGGTGGATGCACCTGTAATGTCAGCAAGTATATTGACCAATAATATTCAGGTTGCCATCCTTGCCTTCGCCGGCGGGATAACCTTTGGCTTGTTGACAGTCTATGTATTAATTTACAATGGCATAATAGTAGGCGCAATCGCAGCCTTGTTTTGGCATTATGATAAGACATATGAGTTTTGGGCTTATATCGTTCCACACGGGATGATTGAACTGACAGCAATTTTTATAGCTGGCGGCGCTGGTTTATTAATGGGGTACAAGCTTTTTGTACCTGGTGAATATTCTAGAGGCTATCAATTGAAGTGGAATGCTAAACGCTCTGTACAATTGCTGCTTGGAACGATCCCGTTGTTTATCATAGCAGGGATAATTGAAGGATTCATTACCCCTGCCGCAATATCCTTGGAAGCAAAGTATCTGGTTGCGGGTTTGACTGTTATCGGCTTAATACTTTATGTTGCTTTAGGCAGTCTTAAACTTCGCAAAGCCCAGTTACAATAACCCTCTGTTCATGGTATCGATATAATGAGATACAGCCGCGGTTGCAAGCCGTTCCTCACGGGCCTCCATCAATAGGAGGCCTTGTTTTTCCCACTTTGCTTTTTCCCGCTTCTTTGTCAGGATTTGTTGTTGTGCGACACCCTTCACCATTGCTTCTTCTAAAGAGTTTGCAGGGTTTCCTGCTCTTTTGCCCACTATTTCATCCTCTACTCCAATCATGAAAAAAAGGTGCCTTTGTTTTACTCTCTTCAGGTAGATTAAGGCGCTTTCCTCATGCAGAAATGTTTTTACATCGCTGAATAGGAGGATAAGACTTCGCTTCTTCTGAACAAGCTGTATATATTGAAAGACTTCAGCGTAGTTAGACTCTGCTGCATCAACTTGAACGTTATAAACAGCTTTTAAGATAGTTTGCAAATGAGGCATTCCTTTAGCTGGCGGGATATATGCTTTTACATTTTTTGAAAAAGCAAGTACTGCAACATAATCTCCTTTTTGCAATGCAGCTGCAGCCACAGTCATTGCTGCTTCTAAGGACTTTTCCAAGCGATTTCCCTTTTTCAGTTCCGCTCCCATCATTCTTCCGCAATCTATAAGGATAGTAATATATTTCCCGTGTTCAGGTTCGTATTCATTTGTCATGACTTCCTGTAACTTGGCCGTTTGGCGCCAGTTTATCTTCCTTGGATCATCTCCTACCACGTATGATCGTATTTTGGCAAATTCGCCAACACCGCTTTTCTGCTTTCGAATGGTCACACCTTCATGAAACAGAAATTTTTGGGCGTTCTCTAAGTACTGTTTTGTTTCCGTCATATCAGGAATCACTTTAATTGTAGCTTTCTCATCAAATACCATTTGCTTTTGCCAGAGTGCGATACGACTTTGATATCGTATATACAGCTTTGTAACATTATACTCGCCTCTAACTGGAGCTGAGGTATGATAGGTGAATTGTCTCCTGGTATTTTTATCGACCTTTCCAGTAAAAGGAAATGGTCGAGAAAAGGTTTGTGGGATGCCATCTTTTATTTCCACGTTCATGTCGTACTCAGTAGGATTCTCCACTACAATGTAGAGGGGATACGTAATGCCGCGTTCCATTTCACCAGGGATAATCCTCGTCATGTTAAGACTTTTTTTACTAGGACTAAGTACAAGGTCTACCAAACTGAAAAGAATGAAAAATACATTTAACAGCAGGATGACCGGCCAGGACATGCTGATAAAAAAGCTCAAGTAAATTAAAGTCAGGGAAAGTAAGGAAAGTAATAGAACTAGTCTACTGGTAGGTAAAATCCCTTTATCTCGGAACAGGAATCGACCCCACAAGTTCATCAATGATTTGTTCAACAGTCGCTCCCTCCAATTCCGTATGCGGAGATAATTGAATTCGGTGACGAAGAGCGGGTTTTGTCACCATTTTAATATCATCAGGGGTTACATAGTTCCGGTTGCTCAAGTATGCCCATGCCTGTGCAGCTCTTCCGATTGAGATACCTGCGCGAGTGCTGGCTCCAAAACGGATGGAATCAGATTCACGTGTTTTCCGGACGATTTGCATCATATAATCCAAGATGCTTTCACTAAGGGTAACTTGCTGTATTTCTTTCCTGATTGCAAGGAAAGTTTGCATATCTAATACAGGTTCAACATCTGTATGAGTAAATTTATGTTCCATTACTTGTTTCAGTACGGCCGTTTCTTCTTCAAGACTCGGAAAACCAATATGTAGCTTAAACAGAAAACGATCCTGCTGTGCTTCTGGGAGCGGATAAGTTCCTTCAAATTCTATCGGATTTTGGGTGGCAACAACAAAAAACACATCATCTAAAGGAAACGTTTTTCCTTGAATCGTCACCTGTTTTTCTTCCATTGCCTCAAGAAGGGCAGCCTGCGTCTTGGCAGGGGTTCTATTAATTTCATCTGCAAGAAGAATATTAGTGAAAATTGGCCCCTTCAATGTTTCAAATGTGCCTTCTTTCATGTTGTAAATGGAACTTCCTGTAATATCACTTGGTAAAAGATCTGGAGTAAACTGGATTCGATTGAATGTACCGCCCAATAGGCTCGCTAAAGTTCTGACCATTTGCGTTTTACCGGTGCCGGGCACCCCTTCTAATAAAACGTGCCCGCCTGCTAGAACGGAAGAAAGTAAGAGCTTTAAATTCAGATGTTGACCTAATATTCTTTCCTCATATTTTTCAAGAAGAGACGCTAATTCTACTTTCATCCCTCTTCCACCTCTTTCCTCAATGTATCAAGCTGTTTTGCCCATTCTAAATATTCCTGTTTTGTGATTTTCTCTTTGGCAAGAACCTGTGTTAATTGATGTATAAATAAGTCTATCTTTCCATTTTCTTTCGTTTTCCACCTTTTATGTAGAATGACAGCACAATCTTTCCACTCCCTGTTATAAGGAATCCCCCATCTTTCTTGCAACAAATACTTTACGTATTCTGCTTGTGTGGTCAATGAATCTTTATAAGCATTACCTTTTAAGTACCATGCAGCCAAGGCGCGAAGACTTTCATCACTAAATCTTACCGTTTCTTCACGAGGCTGTAAGATTGGGCCAAAACGCTTTCCTTGATTCCAAAGTAAAAATATTGTCACTAGTATTCCTTGGAAAAGTAGCAACAAGAACCAATCCTGATAAACATCGAAGGAAGATGACCCGGTATCTCCGTGATTGTATTCATCAAATAGGATAGAAGTTTCATTATTGAACCCATCTTGCTGTATAAGGTTAAGAACAAGCGCAAGATGATCCTTTTTTAAGATATCTTGATTGGTGAGCCAGTGTGGAGTCAATGAAACGATGAGGCTTCCATCCCCATATTCCCGCGTAATGGCTATATTACCTAATTTGTCTGATAGAAGTATCTCATCTTCCTCTCCGTTTACGTCCAATCTGACTGGCGCATAAACATCACCTTCAAAATTGGTTTGACTGGAATCAGTTATGCTTTGCTCTGGGGACATGGACTCCACAAAGGTGGTGCCAATATCAAAGAATCCTTTTGGATTGTTCTTTAATAGTAGGATGGTATTACCGTTTTCCATAAAATCAATATAAGAATTCATCTCTTTCGTACCCGGTATAAAATATGGCTCGGCCATCACCAATACCTGTCTTCCTTGTGATTCAGGAAGTAAGCTTGAAGGTTGTTCCCATCTTTCCACCATTCCGATCTCGTCCTCCAAATAGCTGTATAAAACTTTTAATCCGGTTGGTGAAGGAGACTCTGAATCATATGGTGAAAATTCATGCGGCTTTTGAGATAGAATGAAGTAGAAGCATATTGAAAAAAGAATGAGCAGAACTCCAAGCCATATCCATCCTTTTTTCTTAGCCGTTTTTACTTTCAAGTTCCACCCTCCTTTCTTTTATCATTCCTTATGTGGTTCATTTATCCACTTTAATGCAAGATCACGATAAGATAGAAAATCGTCTTGCGCTAATTTTTGTTTTCCATAAGTTGCTCTATCAAACAATAGTGCAAAATGAAAGAAAAACTCTGCCAGCTCCCGTTGTTCTTTTCTTAATTCATCATAATACTCCCAGTTTGTTTTCCATATTTTCGCTTCTAGCCATTGCCGTTCATGGAAGTTAAGCAGTAAGCCAAGAAAAAGATGTCTGGTTGCAAGCGAATAGTCTTCCATTTCTTCGTATTTTTTTGCCTCTGCCACATGTTGTTGAAAAGACCATTCTAATTCTTCGCCAGATTGAAAAGGGTTTTTGGTTTTGATCATTCTATCCTTGTTATGTTTTACAAGGTAAGTAATTACACAGGCAGCTAAAATAACAATGACAAGAATGACCAAAAGGATCATAATGTTCCCTGCTGTTCCGCTTGTATTTTCCATAGATGGGAAAAGGCGTGAAAGTAAATCTGCGAGCCATGCCTTAAATTCATCCCACCAAATTTGCAGGGTGTTTCTTGAATCAGCATAATATACTTGGTATTCCTGTTGGTCCAGGATTTCCTCTAGTTGTTCTCTTGCTTCTGGTTCTTTAAGCACGACTTAACACCTGCCCTTTTCAAAGGAATCGGGTTTAACTAATATGGTACTCATCAATCATATCTCTCAAATCATCAGCATCATGACGAACTTTCAAATCCAAATACATAACAGCGTATCCCACTGCCATAATAAGGGTGGTAATTAGTGTGGTAAAACTGACAATTAACCCAAGTAGAACACTGTTTCCAAGAAAAGCCGAGAACGATAATTCTATTGCTACAGCTATGGATGTAGTAATTAAAAAGAAAATGATGTAAAGTCCTATCAATTTAAATGTTCTACCCTTGGATAGTCTCCAGCTTCTTGTTAACCCTGGAGAGCTTTTGTCCAATACTACTGAGCCGAAGAAGAAACTCCATCTTGTAAGGAGAAATGCCGCGGTCAGGAACAAACTGATAGTCAGCACTATAGAAACGACAACCCCGGCTACAAAGTCTATTGCCAATACAATAATTGGGATGAATACACCGATAAGTATAAAACCAAAAATGATACTAAACGCTATGATAACGTATAACAGAGAGGAACCAATCAACGGGAAAAAGCGCCCAAACGCCTGTTTGATTATCGCACTAACGGTAAACTCCTGATTATGTTTAATATGATTTACACCAAATAAAATGGCAGCTTGAGCAACAGGATATGTAAACAATACTAATAAGGAAACAAGTGCTATTCCTATGTCAGCTGCAAGGTTGGAGGATAAAGATGCTTCTTCCGTAAATTCCATATTTCTCATCATCTCTTCATACCAAGCTCCCCCACCGCCTTCTTGTCTGAAAAAACTTTTTCCGGCAGCCAATTCAATGATTGCTTGCAAAATGTAGATTGGTCCAACTAAAAGTAATAAGATGAAGAAAAAATCCTTAAACTTGTACTTACTGATTTTGAAAGTTTGATCTAGAATCTCCCCAAAGCCTTTTGGTTTATTAAAATTGCTATTCATTCTTTTTCCTCCTTTATATCTATTCCAAATGTTGTCATATCGACTATTTTACCATTAATCTAGCAAAATTCGAGAAATAAATTGCGGAAATGTGTAGATTTAGAAAATATGAAAAGCCGCTCTCCTGTGGGAAGAACGGCTTTTCGCATTTCGGATTTTTATTTGTAGAAAACTTTTTCAACATTATACCTTGCTTGAAGTGTGTTAGCGATGTATGTTTCATAAATTTCTCTTTCCATTGGATCTTCAACAATACAAACGTCAATGCGGTACACTTCATCACGATGGTTTTTGATTGGGGACACGTTGTCCTCAAAATGTTTTTTAATTCGTTGGCGAAGCTTTCTAGCTTTACCTACAAACAACAAATCTTCGTTGATATTAAAGAACATATAGATTCCGCCTTGATCACGGGGAATCTTGTGAAAATCTATAAAGCCATTTATTGGTGTAATAATTGGTTCATCATTTGTGCGAATCTGTTGGCGTTCCGTTATAGAAACACTAGGATTCGGGATAGTAATTTTTATCATAGTAGGTCACGTCCTCTTTTTCAGTAGAGCTACATGGTAACACAACAGCTTGATAATAGCTATACCTGTTTTCATTCCAGTTCTTTAATGGCTCCGGCTACATCATAGTTACTAATATCGAGTTCCGTCTGTTGGCCCATTGCAAGCCTTGCCAATTCAGCACCTAAATAAGGTCCGCTCGTTAACCCCGAAGCGCCGAGGCCATTGGCAATTAAGACATAATTGTAATTTGGAAGCTTGCCGATAACTGGAAGGAAACCTGGGGTAAACGGACGGAACCCTACTCTTGTTTCCAATAAGGTACCCTCTGATAAACCTGGTGCAATTTCCAATGCCTTACTTAAAATCTCATTCATGCCGCCTGCTGTAACTCTCGTATCAAAACCGGCATTGTCTTCATGTGTTGCTCCTATGACAATCCGACCGTTTTCAAAGCTAAGAATATATTGATTGTTTGGCGGCATAACAACAGGCCAATCTTTCGTTTGTTTAGTATCGATTTCCAAGTGAACAATTTGCGCCTTTTGAGGGACAACATTAAATTCTATTCCCAATGCTTTAAATACGTTCTGCGACCAAGCTCCACCTGTTACGATAAATAGATCTGCGTCTACTTTTTCTTCTCCCAGTGTTATCCCTTTAACTTGGTTATCTTTGACTTTAAGGGTGGCATCCCCATAAAGGAAGTTAGCTCCATGTTTTTTTGCAGCATTCATGAGCGCATTTCTAAGGGCACGGCCACTCACCTTCGCACCTCCGGAAATATGAACGGAACCATACTCATCTGATAATACTGGGAAAAGCTCTTTTGTTTCTTGAGGACTTAAAATGGTCACCTCCCCAATCTCAGGAGCTTCTGTTCTTCGTTTTATCGCCCTTTCCGCCATTTTCTCTAGTTTTTCTTGATCTTTATGTAAGCTTATTGCTCCTACTTGGTTATATCCAGTCTCCGTCTCTCCATCGGCCTTAAGCTGTCCAATTAAGGTTGGATAATACTTTGCACCGTTTCTGACCATGTTGTACCAAGCCTTATTTCTACGCTGTGATATCCAAGGACAGATAATACCTGCAGCCGCATCTGTTGCCTGTCCTTTATCAAAACGGTCGATAACCGTTACATTCTTGCCAGCTTTAGCTAAATGATAAGCGGCAGAGGCCCCGAGGATTCCAGCCCCTATGATTACGATATGATTCATTGTTTTACACCTTTTCATGTTAAATTGACTTAATCCTTTAATTGTACAGGAAGTTTAATCAGCTCTCAAATCTTTAGAAAAACCCCTTCCTTTACCAGGAAGGGGCTATATAAATTATCTATTAAACTTGATTTTCATTGCTTCTGCCATTAATTTTGGAAGGTCTGTGTTGTCTAATAAACCACTAAACTTATCTGATTGTGGTCCATATGCATAAAGAGGAAGATCTGTACCCGTATGTGCAGTACTTGTCCATCCAATAAGAGCACGGTCACTTACTACTTCGTTTATTGCAATGGCGGGTTCTTTCGCCTTCTTTATTTTTTCTATTTCATCTTGGGTTAATTCTAAGGAAGTATATTTTTTTACAACTTCTTTTACATTGCCTTTATCTTGATCTAATTCACTTGCCATTTTGTCGCCTGTAGCTGTTACTTGTTTTATTACATCCATCTTTAAATCATATTCACCGTTTGCTCCAACAGACATGCCGCCTGTTTCATGGTCTCCAGCGACAACAACTAGTGTGTTCCCATCCTTTTCTGCAAATTCTAAAGCCGCTTCCACAGCTTTGTCAAAAGCTTCGGTATCGGTCATGGCCCATGCTGGATCATGAGCATGCCCTGCCCAATCAATTTGAGATCCTTCCACCATTAAGAAGAAGCCTTGATTATTTTTACTCAATGTATTTATGGCCGTATTGGTCATATCAGCCAAGCTCGGTTCATCTGTTTCATCGCGGTGCATCTCAGGGGACATTGCATCATCAGCAAACAAGCCTAGTAGCTTATCTCCTTTTGCATTGTTTAACTCTTCTTTATTTGAAGCATATTGATAGCCACTTTTCTTTGCTTCCTCTATTAAGTCACTCTCGGGTTGCTTACCGCCATTTTCTTTACTAAGAAAATAATCTCTGCCGCCTCCTAGAATGACATCTACTCCGTTATCAAAATATTGCGGGGCGATGGAAGATTCATCTGAACGGGAAGCAACACTGGCTCCAAACACTGCAGGTGTAGCATGTGTAATAGTAGACGTTGCTACAAGTCCGGTAGATTTCTTGGATGCCTCGGCTGCATCTAGTATAGAATCTACTTCTTTGCCGTCAGGAGTCACACCCACCATCCCATTGTTTGTTTTTACTCCAGTTGCCATGGCAGTGCCCGCTGCTGCAGAATCAGTAACCTCAGTGTCTGCTGAATGCGTCTTGATTAGTCCTTTTACATGTGCATCAAACGAGGATTCCTCACCTTTAAACCAACGGTAGTTCGTTGCGTAGCCTGCGTTATATCCGTCTGGAATCATATAGATGACATTTTTCACTTTTCCTTGTTTCTGATCCATGTTGATAGCTTCTTTTTTTGCTTCCGCTTTATCCATTCCAACACTTACTTGCACACCTGAAAATACTAGCCCTGCTGCGATAGCGACACTTGCTACTTTTTTATACATGTTAAATTTCCTCCCTTAGCATTTTTCCTACATGCCAAAGGATACCAAGTAAAAGTAAAGTGGGAATGAAGATTCTATTAAAGCTATCTTACAATAAAGTAAATTTATAGTTAATTAATGTTTAGCTCACATACAATTTATTCATCTGTTTTGTCAAAAGAGAAATTCTTTTGGCATCTTGCTCAAGCACCTCTTTTACATTTCCACCAAACCACTCAAGGGAAGCTTCAACTTCTGTCATAGTGACAGCCTTATGGATAAATCCACTATAGTCTAGGATTCCTTCAAATAAAGGAGTCATTCCATCCCTTGAACCTGCTGCTGCATATACATTATTCGGGCTAAAAACATCCAGTTTGCTTCTGGAAGTGATATTTTTAAAATGAAAATGCATGACAAATGGATTTAATTTCACTAATGCTTCTATTGGATCTGCGCCTGATTCCCAAATATGTAGGACATCGAAATTGATTCGTAAAGCAGGATGATCCACCTCCTCCAATAGTTGTAAAGTGGAAGGAACTGTGTCAGTCAGGGTATTGGGATGCGTTTCAAGAAGTAGAAACTGATCCTCTTTTTCCAACTCCTGGCAAATCAATTTTAATTTTGCCACAATAGACTGGCGATCTTCGCTCCTAATAGAGGCACTCCCACTTTGACCTGCAAACGTTCTTAGTTTCTGCGTCCCCCAATTATGGCCAAGTCCACTCAATTCCTTCGTTGCACGAAGAAGATCCTTATCCTTCAAGTGTAAAGGTAGATAATCGCTTATCATACTTGTGTACAGATTGTAGGATGCCAACCAATCTTTGTTATAAAGGGAGGTGTCTTTCAAATGCTTTGCGTGAATCCCCCATAATTCAATTCCTTGAAAATTCTTTGATTGTGCCCATTCTGCTAACTCTTTCATTGAATGCAGGTGGTGCCGAAATGAAATGGTACATAAGGATAGATTCATCTTCAAAATTCCTCCTTTAGGCTAAAGCTTTTGTCCGATTTTCTGTAATCCATCTTTCAAAACACTCTTGTAATCCATTCTTGATAAAATGTTCTAATTGATCTTGTTCATTCAGTTTTTCATGGATTTCTCTCAAAACTTCCCTGTCATCTGTCCATCCATATTTCATCGCACGATATTGGACGGCAGTAAATCCCTTAACAAGCTTTTCTATCTCATCGCACCATCCTTCAAACCAATCCTCACTGTAACCGTTAGCCTCCCAGAAAAAAGCGAAAGCATGTTCATATGCATACTTTCTTATTGCCAATACAGGTATTTGTTTAAGGGCATCAGAAATTTCACTTCTTCTATGCTTTTCGGGGCCTATGGAATATAAATCTACAATATTACGAATAGCCTCAGACATTGGATTTTCATTAAGTTTCATACATGTCTGAAAATAAGCCTCTATGGTTTCTGAACTCGTTGGGTTTATTTTTTCTGCATCAAAGTAATACCCACCTTTTACAGCAGGAACCATAATAGCTTCTATTATTTTTTGTTTTGGTAACCTTCCTTCCCATCTGAAATCAGGATCAAACATAAACAATTCATCTGGATCTTCCGTTTCCTCTAACATTACGTAGTGGGGAAAAGGGCTTTGATGAAATTTATTTTCGCGCTCAGGTAACATGGAAAGATCGAGCATCACCATTATGGAACGATAATTTGGTTTCGTTTTTATCAATTCAAGCAATGTGCTGATATTGGTTTCTTTGGTCTTAGACTCGTCATACCAGCGTTCAATCTTTATCCCATAAAGCATCTCATACCACGTTTTAAAAAAGTCGTGATCAATATTTTCTGAATGATAGCTTAAAATGCCGTCCTGTGTAACATCGAAATCAGCATCCCATACGCCAAAGTAAAAAGGGCGGTGATCCATGCCTTCCGTTCTTTTTATCACTTCACATACACAACTTACGAAGCAGTGAACCTTTATCATGTTTGTCCCTCCAAAAAATCCAGTAGCGATTTCACAGTATGAAAATCCTTGGGCACAAGCATGTTATCAGGAATATTGAAACCCAAATCCAATTCCAAATGCAAAATAAGTTGTAATATCATAATGGAATCCATATATAGATCTTCATTTAATCTTGCGTTCTCCTGAAAAGACTTCCATGTTGGTATATTTAATTTATGTTTCAAAATATCGTAAACCGCATGATAAAGCTCTTCCCGACTCAAACACTCTTTCATTTTCATCCCATCATCTCTCCTACTAGCTTTCTACTAACCTTTCCATTTGGAAGAGTCGGTATCTTTTCCACCTGAATGTATTCAACCGGAACTTGATGAGGGGCAAGTTGCTCTACGCACCACTTTCTTAACTGGGACTCTTCTACAAATGATGAAGCAACAAATTGAACACATACTCTCTCCCCTGCATATGCATCGGGCTTTTTATAGGCGATCGCCTCTTGAATGTTAGGTGCCTTCAGTATTACCTCTTCTACCTCCTGTGGGTACACATTAAGTCCTGCAACGTTGATCATGTCGTCCTTTCTGCCAAGGAGGCACAAAGAACCTGAATCATTAAAATAACCTATGTCATTAGTATGAATAGCTTTTCTTTTCCCATGCAGTATAACCTCTTTAGGATGATCCTTATCTAAACCAGCTTCCACTTTAAAATGTCTTAGCGAAAATCCCATTTCATTTGGATGTTGGACATCAGGGTTAAGAGCAATACACCCTGCTTCTGAACACCCATACTGCTGTAGAACTCTTTTTGATTTGCTTTTAATTTCATCTAGATCTCTCGCGGATATCAACATACCTGATGTCATAACATAATGAAAAGAAAAATTTTTAGGTGAAAGCATCCTTAAAGTATGTAAAAAGGCTGGTGAAGCATATAAGAGATGGTTAGGTGCCTCCTCTAATTTCTTCAAAACATATTTGGGATTGAGATTACTAAGAATAATTGGTGCTGTATCTCTTTCAAGAGAAGTAAGTACCCCGCTAATAAGCCCATATGAATGAGATGTAGGGCATGCAATGATTGGTACAGTCCCCTTTTCAACTGGTAAACTTGTATTATAGTACTCTATCTCTTCTTGAATATCTTCCCAGGAACGTTCCAAGCATTTAGGTTCCCCTGTTGTACCAGAACTCATTTGGACAAGTACTCCTTGCTCATCATCCTGGTCATTTATCATTAATACTGGTGTTTGTAACGTGTCATATATCAACACATGACACGAGCTCTTATGGGCAATACGGATTGCCCCATCCCTAGGGGTAGCTGCATGAATAGGTACAACCGATCCTCCTCTTTCTTTTATATATAAGCATAAAGACAAGGCTTCAAATGTATTCTTTGTACATACTCCTATTCTTTTTTTGCTGCAATCACTTAGCACATTTATCCGAGCAAAAAGTTCAAATTGCTTTTCTATATCCTGCTTTGAATAATACTGGTCGTCTATAAAGAACATCTAATTAAACTCCCTTTCATCATATAAGCTGTTGGTGACAGAATGACGATATTCCTTTTTATCCACTCCAACTTTTCTAGTAAAAAGAGACTCTGTAAATATGTTTTCTTTTTCTGCTCCAAGGAGTTTGCTTCTTTCTTTTAGTGAAGGGTGAAAACGCAAATGGGCTTGTATCGCTTCCCGAACCTCTTTCCAGAAATCCCCTTCTGCCAAATTCATGTGTTGACTAAGCAAAAAAGAGAGTTCACTTAAGTGAAAAACAAATAGCGTATCCATCATCAATTCTCTTAACCCTTCTATGGAAGACATCCAATAATAAACATCATTAGGTGCATTTTCATAGCATGAGTTTAGTTCTGAGAAATTAGGTGCCAACTCTGGCCGCTTTAGGAAGTCATCCACATATTCCAAGCTTTCATGGAAATCCCGTAAGATTATTTTTTTGGGCCAGCCATCTTCATGGACAAGAATCATATTTTGAGCATGTGCTTCAATAGCAACTCCCTCTGACACGAGCAAATGCCATACCGGGATAACCGTAACTTTTACAAATTGTGTGATCCAGTTCTTCAACCCGTAACGGTCAAGCCAAGGTTTTATAAATGGTGTTCCGTCCTGTTCCATTAATGACATGGCATTCATTGGAACGGTACTTTCCACTCCGCTTAAGATAGAACTTGGACTTTTTCTCCAAATAGCTGCCAGGTGACCGGAAAGAACCTGGTTATTTTCCATGGCAACCATCCCTGCATATTCAGGCAAAATGGTAAGACTTTCTGTTAGGTAATCATCAGACTCTATCAGCTTGCTTAGCCAATTGGAAAGCACAGGAGCCGTACAAACAGAGTGAGATTCTAGGAGCCTCAATGACGAAGTGTTCACCATGTTCAAAGGAAGCTTAATGTGCGCTTTTTCAGGGTGTGTCTCATTCCACAATGTCCTAACAGATTGAGTAGCCCGATAAAAGTCGCCAGCATATCCAAGCGGGATGATCTTATTACGGCTAATTTCCTCTTCTTCATGCTGAAGCTTGTTCTCCCATTGCCAAGGGTGAACGGGTAATAGGGAGTAGTCCTCCAATGTAGCTCCTGCCATTTTCAGCCTGTCCATAAGTAGTAAGTACGTTTGCACTCCCACTTCATCTTTTATGAACGCACTTTCCTCTTTGGGAAAGGAAACTCTCATATATTCTCGTTTTACCGCCACCCACCATAATTGAAAGGAATGCCTCGCCTCTGGTCCATACTTTTCATGATCATTTTTGCTAAAACCAGTCCTCGCCTTAAAGCAAGGATGGTACGGGTGTCCTTCCATAATGGCTGATTCCATTTCTTCATAGGATAGTCCCCTTCTGCTTGAATGCTCAAGATTTTGCTCATTCCATTCACTGAGCAGTATGGTTTGTTGTAATTCATCGATCAAGCATTCTTGTACTTTTCTGCTAGTTGTCAATTGTTCTACGATATCTTTAATTGATGCAGGCATTTGGCGCGATTCGTTATCCATCACTTTAATCGTATCTTCATTAAGACGAATTCTGTCAAACGATGAGTATATACATTCTGATTGAATTCTTAATTGTTGGCTAAATATGGTGACAATGGGTTTCGTGGTTTCTTGTTTTATCTCAAACGGAAGCAATTTTTCAAATAAAATCGCCTCCAACAACTGTTTGATGACTCTCTTTTCGGTTTTAGACGCTACTTGCAGTGGCATAATGGTTCTCCTCTTTTTCCATTACTTGGATGAGAGTGAATGGATTTGGAGAAGAAGTATATACAGCTTGTTCCAAATCAGTCAGTAGCTCATCCACATCATGAAAACGTGTTAAAAGGTTCGCTTTGCAAGGAAGGGCTTTCTTGTTCAAAATAAAGTGGATAAATCTTTTTCCTTCCCCTGATAAATTATTCTTCAGCTTTTCCAATTCATCAGTCATCCAACTTACCAACTGCTCTTCAGTAATCAAGCCATCCGCACCCATTCTGTATATGATGGAGAAAATATGGTTGATGAAAAGATAATAGGTAAATCTTTCTTGTATGATTTCCTCTTCATAAAACAATTCAGGTGCGTTTCTCAAGTTACCTACCATCTTTTCCAGCTTATCCCTCTTCAATTTCGATAAATAATAGCCTTGATTATCTCTAAAATAATAATGAGTTGGAAAACTTGTAGAAACGTCCACCAAACTATTTTGTTGGTGTGCCTCTAATGCCAATCCAAATTCATCATAAAGAGCAATCATTGGCTCTACTGAACATTTCCAATATTTTTGAAACCATTTTAAACTCGCTTCTTCTGTGCTTATATCATGCGTATGAGAAATAGTTTGTATCAGTTTTCCCAATAGTGATTCTTCTCCAGGAAGGGGATCTTGTACCAGTGCGGCAATGGAATGCACGCCTGTTCCTTTACCATTTCGAAACGGATTGGAACGCATAATCACTTCAAAGCCATTTTCTTCTTTCCCCGGAAGGTCGAGAGACAAGGAGATTGGATCGTCCAACACACGGAAGCATGGGTATTTATCTAAGAAATTAATTTCGTTGAACAGTTCTGCCATAACAACTCCTGCATGCAACTCATGTACTTTATTTACTCTCATTGAATTCGTCACTTTTACTGGTATTGAGAACTTATACATCCATTTATCTTCATTGCTATAAACTGTTCTTATAGAAGAAGTAGGGGTAAAGGTTTTCCCCATAGGCCCTACAAATTTGATTAGTTTTTTCTCCACTGCTTTTTGTACATGGTCTTGTTGCAAAAGCCATTGGGATTGTAAGGGATGCATAGGGAGCAGGTATCCTCCCCCGCTTGTCAGCTTCAAAATTTCATCTTCACGTAACAAAGAATCCTCTCCCGGATAATACCTTCTAATTAAAATCGACTTATCTACTTCAAAGTAGTGGAGCTGAAAGGAACCTTTCAGTTCGGGAGCATATAGATCATGTTGCCAAGTGGCCATCCCTTGACGACTTTTAGGTGTGGGATGCAACCAGTGTCCAAACAAGAGGGATTGCTCTGATTCTATGAAGCTATATTCTTCTACTTTTTTTGAGTTGCTGTCCGATGTCGATTTTTCTAAATATGTACAAATGGTATGATAGCTATCAATTAACCGTAAAATAAGTTCGTCATAATGGGATGTTTTCTCAGGGTTATTCTCGTTTCTTGCTTGAAGGTTTAACTCTTGGATGCAGGAAATCATGCAGTTTAAAGGTTCCTCTTCTATCCACACCGAATCCTTTTCCTGAAATTTATAGACTCTTCCTAAAATATGTTTGCCTACCAATGATCGATAGTTAACTTCTAAAATCATTTTTATTTCTTGTAAAGGAAGTACCAACTCCAAAACTTCCTCGCCAATAAAAATATAGGGTAGTTTATACAGCCGAAAAACATCATCCTTCTTTACCCAGTTCCCATCACCGACCTCACGAATATAACAATTCATAAAGGCTTGATAGGAGGCATTTTCTGCTATCTTTTTAGCTGAATTCCGCATAATAGCCACCCTTTCTACTATTCATATATTTATTGATAATGATTATCATTATTAAATAAAAAGAGAATGAATCTCTTAATGAAATTCATTCTCAATGATAACTATTATCAATTGAAGTTTCCATGCACAAATTTTACTTTCGACATAGACAAAACGCACACATTAAACATACAGGAGTGTTTTATCTAAATTAAAGTAACTAACCAAACCTTCAATCATATGCTTTCTTCCTAATGGCCCCCAAGGATCCCATTCTTGACTGCTTGGTATAAATATTTCTTGATTCCTAACGGCTTTAAGTTGATTCCAGTCTGGGTGCTTTGCTACCTTATCAACCGCTGCTTTGGTACTCCATAAGAATAGAATTTTATCTGGATCAAGTTCCAACAACTCATTGACGGTTATCGTAACATATCCATTTTTGGGCAATTCATTATGAGGTTTAAATCCTAGTGTTTGGTACAAAAGCTCCATGCAAGCATGATTGGAAGAGCCGTAGAGTCTTATTTCTTCATTTCTTACCCAAACTACTGCCCACTCCCCACTTCTGGCCACTCCTCTTAACATTTCTTTTGCGCGCGTTTCTAATTGCTCCATTTCTTTCTTTATGTTGGCTACCGCTTCTTCTTTACTGAAATATTGAGCAATTTTAACTAAATAATCATCCCATTTATTCTGAAAATCAATGGAATGAACTTCCCTATTTTTCACCCAAGTAAGTGCCTGTTGCTCCCCATGGTGAAGAGATGTTTTGATAATACAATCAGGGTCGACTGTCATAATATCTTTCGAATCGAAAGGTTTTTCAGCATTTAAAAGCATAGTGCCCTCCAAAGGTTTTTCTAAGTATGAAGGGATCCCGTTTGTCTTTGGAAAAATACTTGGATACATAGGAGCAGCAACCGGTTGTATACCTAAAGAAAGTAGGTGGTCTTGCAAAAATAATTGACTTACCACGGCCACTCTATTTTGAATTTTTTTTATGTATATAGTAGGTGATATCCCTTCCCTTTTCTTAAATAACCGGCTAAAGTAAAACTCATCCTGAATGCCTATCTGCTGCGACACATCTTTAATATTAATCCCTTTATTTTGAACAATGAGCTCTTTAGCTTTTTTCATTTTTTTATCCAGAACAAACTCTTTTGGTGGGATACCTGTTTTCTTTTTAAAGGCTCTGGCAAAGGTAACCGGAGTCATTCTCGCTTTAGCCGCAAGGTCCTGAACAGTAAACTGTTTATGAGTGTGATTGTTAATATAGTGAATGGTTTGATCTAAATCATCTAGAGTTTGATCCTCTGTCATACTACCAATCAATTTCCATAACTTTGCTTGAAAATTGCAACGGTCCAGAAAAGACTTACTCTCTTGAAGGGCTATAAGTTCATCGAATTTGGGAGATGTTTTACAAGGTTCTGTTGAAGTGAAAATAATTTCTTCATGTTTCATATCGCTTATTTCAATGATATATATTTTTAGGTATTTGTTTGCAGGTGACAAGATGGAACCGTTTTTCATCCAATAAGCTTTTCCCTCGGATAATGTGTAGATATTGGACAGTTCATTGCTACTAACAGCTGCTGAATTTGCAGCCACATAAATAATGGAAGGAGGTACAATGAGCTCTTCTCCTTCCTCTAATAAATGATAGACAACTTTGTTCATTACTTCTTACCCCTTACTGTCATACGTTGATTCTATTATTATACTTGATAATGATTATCAGTTGCAATGATAATTTATATACAGGATCTGGAGCTCTTTTAAAAATGTCTTTTTTCAACCAGACTATCTAGAACTAACAATAAAAGTGCTGCAACCAATTCTGTATATAACGGAACAGTAATTCCCTTTATCCATTCATCTGTCAGATATAAAGGAATCCAAATAAAAAGAAAGGAAACTCCCATTTTCAAGACCATCATAATCCATTTTTTTGTTAATCTAGGCAAAACTCTAATAAGGACACTCATGGTGGCTATTTCAAAAAGCAGGGTCAAAGGAATCAGAAAAACAATATAGTATATCAATGAACTCTTTGTATCGTATTGGACACTGAATAGCTGAAACAGACCTGCAAAACCAAACAAAAAGGCTCCACCAACCAAAAGCAGTGCAAGTGCAAAAAGAAGTGTCATGGAAACCGCTAGAATTAATTTATCTGAACCACTCAAATTTGGATCATGATCCTGCCCCATTTAAATCCCCCTTTTAAACCCTATTATTAGGTGTTATTCAACCAAACGGGAATTCATTCCAACAAAAAAAGCAATAAGTCAATGGACTTATCGCTTTCTTGTTTGTCAATCAATCTTCCCGTGTCCGAAATTGATGTTTTTCCCATAAAATATTTCATCCATTTCGTTTGTGAGCTTCGTTGTAATTTCATACCTCTCATCATCTGTGAGTTTGTCTTTGGAAAAGCCGAACAAATAATTGTTTAAGTCAAATTCCTTTAAACGGCATTTTGTATGAAAAATGTTTTCCTGATAAATGTTTACATCGATCATATCATAAAGGTTTTTCACATCATTAGGTATGTAATTTTGAATAGAGTTGATGTCATGGTCAATAAACAGTTTGTTTCCATTAATATCACGTGTGAACCCGCGAACTCGGTAATCCATAGTCATTATATCTGTTTCAAAAGAGTGAATCAGGTAATTTAATGCTTTTAAAGGAGAAATCTCTCCGCAAGTTGATACATCTATATCTGCCCGAAACGTACTGATTCCTTCGACAGGATGATACTCTGGGTAGGTATGGACTGTTATATGGCTTTTGTCAAGCTGGCACACCACCGAGTCAGGTAATGGTCCAGGTGATTCTTCATATGATTCTGTTGGCACTTCTACCACTGGTCCCTCTGAGACGAGAACCGTTACGCTTGCCCCTTGTGGAACATAGTCTTGTTTAGCTACATTTAACACATGTGCACCAATTAGATCGGCAACGTTCTTTAAAATTTTTGTTAAGCGATCCGCGTTATATTGTTCATCAATATAATCAATGTAAGATTCTCTTTCCTCTTTTGTTTTTGTATAACAGATATCATACATATTAAAACTAAGGGATTTTGTTAAATTGTTAAATTCGTGCAGCGTGATTCTTTTTTCCGGAGTCAAATCAAAATTCCCCCTTCATTTATTTGCTACTGTTATACTACCCCTTCTGATATAGAAAAAAACAAATCAAGGTAGTAAGAACTTCCTTATCACTTCTTTTTGATCAAGATAAACAGTTTGTCCCAACTGTATTAACTGATCCATATAGGATACATCATCAAATGGTATTTCCTCTCCTAACTCCTTGTTAAGACGGATGTAATTTTCTCCTAAAAGATGCTTGCTTTGATAGGACACTGATTCAGAAGATAATTGCATAGCTAGGTCCAATAGTTTTGGTGTGACCTTCATGGATGGGAATTGAAAAGGAAGCCATTGCTTTACTCCCCAATATTTATTTTTTTGAATAGTAAAGTCAATTTTTTGAAGGCCAGTACCAATAGAGAGTATTTCCATTTCTTCCAGTTTCAGCTTGAAATAATCCAACCCTTCCGTGATACATACCAGTGAGGGGTTATTAGCCCATAAACCTCCATCAATAGAAAGATAATTATTTTCGATATTGTTGGGCGGAAAGTAAACGGGTGCAGAACAGGAGGAGAGAACCGCATCCCACAAATGAATGGTCAGATCCTTAGAAGCTTTATTTCCATAATTGGAGCGATGTACAAATGGCCTGCCATGTGTCAAATCAACAGCAGGAATTAAAAGAGGACTTGTTATATCTTTCAATCGCCTATTCCCAAACGCATCTATGATAAACCTTCTAAGCTGACGGTCACTATAGATACTTTTAAAAAGTCCCACTTTTGCTTGACGAGTGAAGATTTGTTTTCCATATTTTTTATAACCAGATAATACGTCTTTCATCGGCTTTTTTATGGAAATGGAAGAGGCGATGATGGACCCAGTACTCGTTCCTGCAACAAGGTCTACTAATTCAGCTATAGGTTGTTTGTATTCTTGCTCAATCTCTTGAAGAATAGAGACGGTAAATACACCCCGTATTCCTCCTCCATCAAGACATAACATTTTCATGTAACCTGTCTCCCGTACTCATTTCCTATTATGCTTTCCTTATAAGTAGAAAAAACTCCTAGGTAAAGGAGGAATTTGTCCCTTTCCTAGGAGTTAACCCATGTAGATTGAGTGGTGGAGAGTACCGGCATACTTTTTTAAATGTTCTACAGTAGAAATATCATGTTCAAACAATGGAGTTTTTATTATTTCTTGCTTACTGAAAAGTTGGTGAATCTGTTGTATGTACGGTCTCTCATTTCCCCTTCTATTTTCCATAAAAATACCGTCTGCATGATCAGGTATCACTTTATTTACAAAAACGGTGGATACGTCCATGTTATGTTTTACTAACATATCTATCGCTTTTTTAGTTTCAAGTATTGGCAGTCGCTCAGCATTTAATACAAATGCATAACCTGTCTTTTTTTTATCAAGTAAAATATCCCTTACCTTTACAAATTTTTCTTTTCTAGCCTGTAATTTTTCAAATATTGGATCTTCGACTGGCTCTCCATCATTTAATAATTGCGTATAATTTTGTTGGACTTTTCTCCGCTTTTCCAACAGACCACTGATCCACACGTTCATCAACTCAGGAAGTGTTAACAGCCGAATGGTGTGCCCAGTAGGAGCCGTGTCAAAAATGATATGGTCAAATGCATGGTATTCTTCTAAAACAATGGAAGTGATTTTATCAAACAATGCTGATTCATCGGCTCCTGGTGACGCACTGGCCAAATCTATCTGTCTGTGTACCTCTTCCACCATCGTTGCCTTTACTAACCCTTTTAAATTTGTTTTAACCTCTTCTATATATCTTCTGGATTCAGACTGAGGGTTGATTTCCAAAAGACACAGAAATTGGTTGATTGGCATCACGCTATCTTTAGGTTTTACATGAAAGATGTCTCCAATATTATGGGCCGGATCTGTTGACACTAATAAAACCTTTTTACTTTGTTCCGATAGCAATTGAGCAATAGCGGAAGCTGTAGTTGATTTTCCAACACCACCTTTGCCACCTATAAACATTATTCTATAATTAAATAATTTACTCATTCCTCTTCCTCCTAGCAGCAACGTATTCCATTTAACGGGGATTTCTCCATTCCCATTCGAAGGTGCCAATCATGAAACCGTTCAATGACGAATGGATATAACTCTAATGTATAATAAAATGCAGGATTTGGGAGTCCGAGCATTTCTGAAAAACATAATAAAGTGAACAGATCCTCTTCCTCTCGCAATTCCCTTGCAATCTCAGTTCTATGAGGTTGTTGCAATATTTCATCATAGATGGTGATGACCTTCTTGAATTTATCTAAAATATCCATTTAGAAACTCCTTCCTTTTATGAAAGAAGAGAATGAACAGCAGGGTTCATCCTCTCGCTACCTTTTACATGGACGGATCTATAGGTGGTGCCTTATCACTCTTAAGAAATACTCTGAAGGCCTCTAGGATAATCCAAAATGCGAACACAAAAATAATTCCGCCTAAAATGAAAAGTAACATGTTTCCATCGGTTTCCCCTAATCCTGACCATTGGAACACAACTTGTACGAACATGGCATACAGAGTCATAGAGAAAATGAAAACCATCGGAACAAATGTATAGAAGAAATTCCTACCTTGCTTCTTCAACCAAACGGATATTAGAAGTAAGCTGACCCCTGCCAATAGCTGATTACTTGTTCCAAACAAAGGCCAGAGCAAGTATCCTCCTGAACCAAAGCCGTTTGGCCCTTTAGGAATTAACACCAGTGCAGCGCTTGAAACAACTGCTACAGAAGTTGCCACATGCATGTTTGTTAAAGGTTTAAAATTATATTCACTTCCAATTTCAGAAATAATATATCTCATAAGACGTAAGGATGTGTCCAAGCTTGTTGCAGCAAAGCTGACAACAATGACAGTTACAATGGTTCTAGCAATATCCGCAGGTATGGCAATGCCAGTAGCAAGTTGAGCTGCTCCGTTGATAAAGTTCGACATCCCCCCCAAGCTTGCTGCTCCAAAGTCGGAGTATGCAGCCCGGAAATCACCAGCATTGGCAAACAAAGTCGCAACCGCAATAATAGAAATTAAGGCAAGAATTCCTTCTCCTACTGAACCTAAGTAACCAACAAATCGTGCATCTGTTTCCTTATCGAGCTGTTTAGAGGTTGTACCTGATGCAACCAAGCCGTGAAATCCAGAAATCGCCCCACAAGCAATGGTGATAAATAGCAACGGAAACCAGGAAACATCACTTACTTCATTTGTCATCGGGGCCGTAAGTTCCGGTCTCATTACTAATAACCCCGCATATAGCATTAATAAACCAACCACTAATTGGTGGGAGTTAATATAGTCACGTGGTTGTAGTAATTTCCATACAGGTAAAGTTGATGCAAAATAACAATAAATCAAGAGGATCATGATCCATATGAAAAAGGACATGGATATTCCATCTAATCCAAATATAACAATATTATCGGCCCCTCCAAAATAACGGACCAAGTCTATCTGGAGCATGGGAACTTTGCTGGTCAATACGGCTGCTCCGTACATAACCGCTAGGGCAATCAAGGATGGAACCAACATTTTTGCCTTCCGCTTGTAGACAGCATATCCAATCCATATTGCTATTGGTATCTCAATAAAGATAGGTATAACTGCTGCTGGAAACTGAATGAACAGATTGGAGATAACCCATGCAAACACGGCATTAACCATTAGGACTAATATCAAAATGATAAACAAAAAGAGCATTTTTGCACGCTTACCGATTAAACGGTCCGTCAACGTACCGATGGATTGTCCTTTGTTACGGACCGAAAGCACCAGTGTTCCGAAATCATGGACTCCAGCAGCGAAGACTGTTCCTAGTATCACCCAAAGAAAAGCGGGTCCCCAGCCCCAATAAAGGGCAATGGCAGGACCTAATATTGGTGATGCACCTGCAACAGAGGAGAAATGATGCCCCCACAGAACTACCTTTTTCGTTGGTACAAAATCCACTCCGTCGTTATACTTGTGAGCAGGTGTTACATAATCAGGATCTAAACGGTAAATTTTTTCTGCGATGAATTTGGAATAATAACGATAACCCAGAGCAAAAACAATAAATCCGACAATTGCTAACCATACAGAATTCACCTTCATTCCTCCTTCTTTCTATGTATACAAGAAAAGATTACTAATCAGTGTAAGCGTTGTCAATATAGATTTCTGAAAATTCATACTAAATACTTGTTACTTTTAATATCTGGTCTTAAAATAGGTAAAAAGTAGGTGTTTGTCGATTATTAACTAAGTGTGTCGTAAGTACTAATTTTTATTGAAAATTCCGACATATAGACTTATAATGTGGAAGATTCATGTAAATTTATGTGAATACATAACGATTCAAGGGGGATTTTTTTGTTGAAGCTGAAACACCTGTCATTGTTGTTTGCCGTGTTGCTCGTTTTTAACCTTTTTGCCTCCAACTTTGTTTTTGCAGAAGAAACATCTGAACCAAAAGCCAAGATTGTATCACTAGGGGATTCTATTTCATTTGGATATGAAACTGGTAAACCTAATACGTCACCATCACCTATTGCCTTTCCTAATTTAATATTAGGTGGTAATCAACATGTTGTTAATTTAAGCATGCCGGGTGCTACTTCTAAAGATTTATTAAGTAGCCTGGACGCTCAGGTATTAATGGAAGTTGAAGATGCAGATCTAATCACCATAAATATCGGTAGTAATGATATCTTAAAAGCTATTGGCTTTAGTGAGATATTAAAAAATCAAACGCCTATCACAGATCCAGTTCTACTTGCACAGATGCAGGCTAACGCATTACAAGCAAGTCAAGATTTAGCTAGTAACCTAACTTCGATTTTTGCAACTATAAGATCAAATTCAGGTGCACCAATTTTTATCTATAATATATACAATCCATTCCCAGCTGTAGATCAAAATGTCAGCCCTTTTGGCTCCTTTTTAAATACTGTGGGAGGACAAATTGCTGCGGCTGTCAACGTTGAAATGGCGTCTCAGTCACAAGCCTTATCTAACATCGGAGTCTTTATCATTGATGCTTATTCAGTATTTGATGGTAATCAAAGTAGCTACGTTTTCCCAATGGACATTCATCCTACTCCAGAAGGACATGCTGCATTGGCGACTATAACGACACAAAAACTAGTTGAGTTAATGCCAGAGCCAGAACCAGAGCCAGTATTTGCAATTAAACTTTCTGCCTCAACGTCCGAAGAGACTGAAGGGCCAGTTACTGTTTATGTTGAAACTGAAAATAAGGAAGATGTTCAACATCTTTTCTGGTTAAAAGGTGATAAGTTAATAGAAGATTTCCGTGCAGGCGGAAATGAAATTATTGAATCTTTCTCCTTTGAAGTAACCGAGAACGGTACCTATACTGTTTTAGCGCTTCATAACCAACAACTTTATGCTCTTGAGAAAATTGATATTACAAACATTGTTCCACCTGCAGAAGAAGAACCACCTGCGGAAGAGGAACCTCCAGTTGATGAGGAACCACCTGCTAAAGAGGACGATAACACTCCTCCTCCACCCGTAAAGAAAGAGGAAACGAAACAACCGGTAGAAAAAAAACCAGTAGTTAAGAGTGGCAATAAACTTCCGAATACAGCTACACCTTCTAATAACTATTTAGTTTTGGGAGCAGGCTTACTGTTTGTTGGATTTGCATACATGGCAATTGTAAGGATTCACAAAAGAAAAAGTAGTGTTCAATAACAAAAAGCACCTCACTGTAGTCCAGTGAGGTGCTTTATTACCTTTCAGGAATAATATCCAACAGATAGGATAATGAAATTTGGTTAGCTGTAATATTGACAAGTGGCTTTCTAGAGAACAGCATGCCATTTACAGTCCAGTTTCCAGTTCGAATCCATTCAACTTTTCTGAAGGATGGAGAGTTAGGGAACTTCGGAAACATGTATGGGGAGCAAACCCTGCCCAAGCCCACAATCTGCTCTTTCTCATTCTTAACAAAAACATAATCCCCTTCTTCCATCTCATGACAAAATTGATACAAAGCAGAAGTCTCTAAATATGGTATTTTGGTCGCCCTATAAATTTGCCTGTAACTATTCCATATTTCTTTTCGAGAGGAGTAGTTTCTGATATTCCCCAATTTTCCATGATGAAAAGTAAGCATCCCTTCTTCAAAAAAAGAATTGGCATCCCTCTCATTTTGAATGGTGTAAATCCAATATTTCTTATTTTCTTTCATCTCATATTTTTCATTTTCCTCTTCCACATTTTCATTTACATATTCAGGAAGTGTATCGTAAACATATTGCAAGAAACAATTGATTTCATAATATATCGGCAAATCTGTCTTTCTACCTACAATATTTAAATACTTACTTATCAAATAGCTTTCGTTGATTAATTTTTGGTAATGGTAAATTTTAGTTCCAATGGTATATGTACTCTTCAATGAGGATGCGTCTTTAAACAATCTTTCTACAGCCATCAACTCTTTATTGGTAAACCGACAAAAGAAATTCGGGAAAAGATAATGAATTAACTCACCAAGTTCTTTATTACCAAAACCAATTAACCTTCGTACAGGATCTTTGTAAAAACCGTCCAACCGTTTATCAATACTATCTTCACCAAAAAGAAAATCGATAAAATATTGTCTATAGCGTTCTATCGGTGCTTTTTGATCAGAAAAGAACCTTTCCATAGGCATAGTTGTTTGTAAAAACGACGTATGCTCTTTGAAATTTTGGAAATCCTCCCAGTTCATTATAGATAAATATTCTTCTTTTCTAAAAGCATGGAAGAATTGATATCTTGATCGTTGTTCTTCTATATCTCCTATCCAAACTTCTGCAACTCGACTGTACAAAAACAAATGTATATCCAAGTAATCGTATTTCACCAAGCCTTCCACTGTTCCTGGAACTTTCCAATAAGAATGTAAAATGTCATCCTCATCTTTTTCAAGCGCTAGTACCTTAATATCCTCTATTTTAAAAATATCCAGATTTTTCAGACCCCATAGCTTTCTTACATACCTTAATGGAATGGGCTCTCCCTGCTCTACTATTTCCAACGTAATGATAATGTGATTGTACATGGTAATTGTTTTCACCTTGCAAATGCATATAAAATCAGAATGATCACAAAAATATACTTTGTCCCCTTCCTTCATTTTAGTTATATGTACAAGTTCATACATATCTAAATGATAAGAAATGGTGTTTGATTGTATATTTTTTGACTCACCACGCAAAATCCAAGTAGACACGATGAACACCTCTCTCCCACAGAAACTCCTTTTTATACTGTATTAAATATTTTAAGAAACATTCAAAAATAAAGAAAATGATTCCCGCAAATTCCGAGAATCATTTGTTAATTGCCCTTTAATCAGATTAAAATGGGCGTTTAATATGAAAATTTTTATGCTTTTTTCGGAGCTTTGAAAAGTGGCATGCATCACATACTGCATATTTGAATTCCGCATCCAACTTTTTGCCGCATTTGTTGCACTGCTTGGTCATCATCTTAACATCTGATTGCAGTCGCTCGTGTACTTCATCGCTGAAAGATTCCCTTACTTTTTCCCAGTAAGCCGCTTCCGTTCTTCTGTCCAATCTATACAAGAAAAGCAAGTGAAGCCCGATGGATTTATAAGATAACTCTACATTCTCCAGGTTGTCTTTATTCATGAGCGGTTCCGGCAATTCAGCTCTTGTTACTATAGCTTCCATCGTTTTTTTCCACTGGTTCACAAGTGTTTGCTCTTTTGTAGAAAACGGCAGGTGTAAAAAGCCATACAAATCATTAACCGTCAATCTTGCTTCAATCATGGTGTCCTCTATCGTTTCGTACAAAATCTGTTCCTCAGTTAGGGTGGCCTTCTCTGTACCTACAGGACTTTCGAATTTACCCCAGAGCTCAAAAAATTCACCAAGTTTGTTGGAGTACTTTTGAAACCGTTCCAGTATAGAACTTGTTGGGGCAATAGCAAAAGTATGCACTTGACGATCTTTCCCACCTAAGAGGCGTTCCATTGCTTTTATGTCTCCTGTAAATGCGACTTTTCCGACATCATACATTCCTCTTCGTCCTGCTCGACCCGCAATTTGCTTCACTTCTTGTGAAGTCAAACGTCTTCTTCGTGTCCCATCAAACTTTTCATTTTGTAAAAAGACAACTCTTCTTATTGGCAAATTTAAACCCATCCCGATAGCATCTGTAGCTACAATTACTGTTGTATCCCCGTCAATAAATCGTTGCATCTGCTTCTTTCTAGTTTCAGGGGGCATACTTCCATAAATCATGCTGACTTGATGACCATTGTTCTGAAGAATAGATGCCGTTTCAAGCACACGCTTACGAGAGAAACAGACAAGCGCATCCCCTCTTTTGGCATCTCTCAGAGTGAACGGGCGGTCTTCCACTTGTAGAGGTGTGTCCCTTTTATATTCGTGGATTTCAATATTCGCATTCCCAAGAAGCTGCATGACCATCTCCTTCATGCTGAAGCTTCCTACAATGTGAACTTCATCCGCATTTGCTTTAGTAATGGCTTTATACCAGGAAAAACCTCGGTCCTTATCCGCGATCATTTGTGCCTCATCAATCACGATAACTTCATAATGATCTTTTTCATAAAACATTTCGACCGTACTAGAGAAATGGGTCGCACCTGGGGACAGTTTCTCTTCTTCCCCTGTTTTAAGCGAGCATGGGACCCCATCCGAGTTTAGTGTATCGTAGACCTCCAAGGCTAATAGGCGCAATGGCGCAAGATATAATCCGCTTTTTGCTTCTTTCATTCTCTGCAATGCTTGAAAAGTTTTTCCAGTGTTTGTTTCCCCAATATGAATAACATACCGGGTACTTCTACCGTTGGAAGGTAAGTACTCCCTTCCGAAAATATCTTCTAACATCCTTTCCTCTTCTTCTCGTTTTCGCTGAATTTCTGCCAGGATCTCCTCTTCTTTACGTTTCCGATCATGGATATCCCTCTGCAGGTACTGTTCATGTACTTCTAAGTCGAAAGGTTGCTCGGCAAGTACTAGCAGATCTGCAACAAATTCTTCTTGTAGTTGCTCCATATAGTCATTGACCAATAAGTAGAAAGAGTTGGCAAGGATCTTTCTGAGCTTTGATAAAGTAAATTCTTCAGAAGTGAGGGTTTCGTAGTTTGTTAAAATGTCACTGGAAAGTTCTTTTATTATTAGTCCCGGAAGAAAACCAAAAAGAAAATCAGTAATCCTTTTTTCATAAAAGAAATAATATGTTTCATACTCCAAATATTCCTCATAATAATCAAAACTCTGATGAACAGCACCTGTCAGCTCACTAAAAAAATCCTTCATAGTGTGATAGTCAGATTCATCCATAGGGCCGGCCTCTTTTAACACCTCTTCTCTTTTGTAGGAACCTGTTTCCTCAAACTTTTGGTTATTCAATAAGTCCTCTTTTACTATCCTTGCAACAAAGTGTCTTACATATAAAAAATAGTTTGTTTGATTTTTCTCTACTATTTTATGAGCAGCCTGATCAACCGTATTTATAACAGCATCCATTCGAAGTTGCAGCCGTTTTTCTTCCATTCTTTTTTGAAAATATTTACGGGCCAGTATATATTTTTCTTCCCATACGGATGGGGTTGTATTCGAGGAACTCAGCAACCACTCCACAGCATTAAAGGGGTTATATTCTCTCATTTCGTTTTTAAATAATTGGTTAATAATTTTCTTGTCTATTCCTTCTACTTCAAAGCCCCGTGCGCTCAAAATCTGTTTTTTCTCTTTTCTGGCAATGTCATTTGTTACTTTATTTAGCCAAACATTATACCAGATCTGTCCCACGTAGTGCTTTCGATCCTCCATATACTCCCCAAAGGTTGGTAAATCCTCTTTGGTTTCAAAATATTGTTGAATATCTTCTTCAATCTTAAATTTAGTTCGATCCAGGGATGTAGAATGAATGATGTTTAATTTGTCCATGATGAAGTCTCCTTTAGTTATGTTTAGAGACTTTAGATGTTGGTCTTAATCTATGTCTAAAAGCTCTAGTATTTGTTTTGATGGTATTGCCAATCCCTTGTTTTCCTCTGTTGTTGCATATACCACTCCTACCACCAGACCTTCCTCTGTAAGGACAGGGCTCCCGCTGTTACCGGAATGTACAGGCACATCAATGAGTAAAACGTCTGAATGTAAAGAGGAACGAATCATTTCTCCGGAAGTGCCTTCATTTACAATAAAATTATGTGCGAGTGGGTTTCCAATAATATAGATAGGTCGATTTGGTTCAATCTTTTGATCACTTAACGGAAGTGATGAGAAATTCTCTTTCTGTGCAGTAACCTTTAACAATGCGATATCATTTTCTGGATTTCCCTTTAAAACTTCTGCTGAGTATATTTCTCCATTTGATAAGGAAGCCTGTATTTCTTTCATTTTATCAATAACATGAAAGTTTGTAACAATTAATCCAGCAGGATCAATGATAAATCCTGTTCCTTTTCGCCCATTTCCGTTAATGGTTACTACGGCTTCCTTCCATGCCTGTATATCATTATCTTTTGATAATTCATTAGATTTTAACAAAAATTGTATAGATGGGATATTAACGGTACGGGGAAAAATGCCCCATATATTTACTAATAAGGCCAATATGATAAAAAATGCTATGTACTTTATTGCCTTTTTTCGTTTTTGTTTTTTCCTTGCTTTTGCTGCTAATTCCTCTTCAGTTATTTGAAAATCTTCCAATGAAGGCTCCTCGAACTCCTCTAATTGATCTTTTTCGTCCATTTTACAGCTCCACTCTGATTTTAAATTGGTGTTTCCTGCAACATATCATAAGAATATTCCCTTGTCACGAGTTGCATCTCATATTTTTAAAACAGAGTAAATAATAGGAAAAAATAGTTGTTGACAATTTTGCACCTCGAGCATATAATTTATCTTGAAGTTATAAATCTCGAATTAAAGATATTTTACTAAAAGGGAATTTAGGAGGAATATGATTATGGCAAAAACAGTATGGAATGTTGACAAATCCCACAGTACGGTGGACTTTTCAGTGAAGCACATGATGTTCGCTACAGTTAAAGGCGGATTTCATGAATATGATGCAACAATTGTAGCGGATCCAACAGATTTAACAACGGCTGATATCGAGTTTACAGTGGATGTGGCAAGTATTGATACACGTAGCAGTGATCGCGATGCTCACCTTCGCTCTGCAGATTTCTTTGATGTGGATAACCATCCAAAAATGACGTTCAAAGCGACAACCATTGAAAAAACAGACGATAACGAATACAACGTAACAGGAGATCTTACTCTTCGTGGGACGACAAAATCAGAAACATTCTCCGTTGTATTTGAAGGAACTGGTCAAGATCCTTGGGGAAATGAAAAAGCAGGTTTTGCAGTAGAAGGAAAACTTAAGCGCAGTGATTATGGTTTGACGTGGAATGCTCCACTAGAAGCCGGTGGAGTTCTAGTTGGAGATCAAATTAAGATTGCATTGCAATTGCAGGCTGCAAAGGGGTAAATAAAAAAGGGAATTGCTAGTTAATGGCAATTCCCTTTTTGTTTAGTCTTTTATTTCTTCCCATATTAAAACTGCTACTTGTAAGCAGGTTATAGGGGGTAAATCGGTTGAAAAAGATGCGTCCATGTATTGTTTGATATACACTGCTAATTCATCTACCGAGTTAATTTGATCTAGCGCATCTACAATTTTATCAATTTCCATTCGGTACCTATCTTCTCCTGCTCCCATTGCAAGAAGGTCCATCGGGTCCCATTCATTGATAACCTTGATGACGATATCTTTTTTTCTTTGCATGGATACACTGATAAAACTCTCCATCTTTAACACCTGCCCCTGCTTAATTTGAAAGAGCTTCGTAGAATTTGTTTGTTAATTCTATTGTGTATCTGCTTCCGCCTCTGTCAATTACATCCTCAATCAACATCGCCGTCAATAATGTCGGGTCCTTTTGATCGTAAGAAACCCATAGTCCGTTCTCCATTCTTTCATCTTTGTTAATCTCAGCTGTTCCTGTCTTTCCTGCAATTTCACGGCCAGGTAAATTAGCAACATTTGATTTTCCTTCTGTGACAGTTTTTCTGAGATTGTCCTGAAGAAGTTTAGCATTTTCAGGGGACACTATATCCTTCCAGACTTCTGATGTTTCCTCCTCAATCAATAAAGGTTTCATCATTGAACCGTCATTCACAACTCCTCCATAAATACTCGCAAGGTGTACAATGTTTAACAAGATTTCACCTTGGCCATAAGCAGTATGTGCCAATAGTACCTCATTGTCAAAGGAGCCTGAATTGGAAATTTGAGAATCGTTTACTGGAGGGTATGCGAAAGGAAGTTCTTCCCCTATTCCTAATTTCGCCAATCCCTCTTCAAATTCCTCTATTCCAATATCTATCGCAGCTTTAGCGAAGTAAATGTTATCTGAGTTGTTCAGACCGCTTACAAGATTTACTTTCTTATCATCTTCGTAAACTCTAGTTACTTTACTGCCTTTGAACTCCCATTGTTTTTCAGGTATATCATATTGGTGATTTGGGTCAAGTTTTGAGCTTTCAAGACCAATTATTGAAGTTAGGAGTTTCATGGTGGAGCCTGGGGAATAGGTACCACGGAAGCGATTTTCACTAGCGTTAATACCTGCCTCTTTAAATGCGTCCAGCTTCTTTTTCTTGCTAAGTGATGTCCCCATGTTTACAGTGTTAGGATCATAAGCTGGTGTGCTCACAAGACTTAACACCTTCCCAGTACTTGGGTCAATGACAGCTGCCTGCCCGGCATCATCTTTCATAACATCATATAAGTTTTGTTGCATGTTAACATCAATCGTCAAGGTAATATCTTTCCCTCGCTCCGGCTCTGTTCTTGCTATAGTTTTTTCAGAACCATCCTCTTCTATCTGTGTTACTTCTAAGCCTTTCTTACCCTTCAATACATTTTCATACAATCCTTCAATCCCCGTTACACCTAATCTATCACCCTGTTCATAACCTTCAAAATCTTCAAGGTCTTGTGCACTAGCCTCAGTTATATAACCTACTAAATGAGCAGTAGCTTCTGCGTAAGGATAAACACGTTCTATAGATCTTCCATTTGTAACTCCTTCGATTTCTATTAATTCTAGAACTAGACCCCTTTCATCTTCTCTGAAGTCTTTGATAGGCATAGCATAATGAGGCTGGGCCCAACTCAATGTATAAAGACTTGTAATTTCTTCTTCTGACATATCAATCATCTCAGCGAGTTTTTTCAAGTCTCTTTCTGCATTAAATTCACCTGGGACAATTTGAAGATTCATTACTTCCTCATTAGCAGCTAGCTTGTTCCCTTTGCTGTCTAAGATTTCACCTCGAGATGCTTCGGTATAATCTATTACAAACTCATCTGTCAAATCGTATTCAGGAAAGATAAAACTCGGCTCCCACTGGATATACCATTGTTCGTTTTCTTCTTCGTCCAACACTTTATCCAAGACAAAATTTACTTCGTAATCTATTTTTCTAGCAAATGTGTTATAAGTGATTTTACCCGGAATGGTGACGGTTTCTTGTTCTTCCCACTCAACCTCTTTATCTAACACTTCTACTTTTAAATTTTCCATTTCAAAAAGGTCATAAACCTCTTTATGCTTTTCTTCAAAAAGTTGCAGTGGTACGTTTTCTTTTGATCCCGATTGGAGATATTCCTCATACATGCTTGAGAAATCTTGTTCCTCCCATGTGGTTATGTAGTCGTTTAATACATCGTAAGGATTGACGGGTTTTTTTTGACACCCGGCTAGTATAAACAACATGATTATCATAAATAATATCTTTTTCATTGCAGCCCCCACCCTCTTTTGTCTCTTTGCTTTAAGGATACATGAATTTCCAAATTGGTTAAAGGAAAAAGATTCACTTGTTTGTTGGAATATCAAGCTAAGCCTTCATGAAGACCTCAGGGAAACAGTTTTTAGCTGAGAGAAGTCCTCATAAGCGGTATGAAGACCTCTGCTTCTTAGATTTTAGTAAAAAGAGGTCTTCATTCCAAACGTAATAAGTTACTGCTAATACTAATCTTGTTTCCCAATAACAAAACAAAAACCCCTACTCCTAAAAGTAGAGGTCAAAGTCTATCTAAATATCTTGCTTTTATTGTCCAAACCAAGCATCTGCCAAAATCTGATATGATTTTAACCTTGCTTGCTGGTCATATACATGAGTATTCACAATTAGTTCATCTGCTTGTGTTTCTTCCATTATTGCTTCAAGCTTTTCTCTAACTGTTTCTGCATTACCTGTAACTGTATATTTTAACTGTTGTGCAACCACATGCTTCTCATACTCACTCCAAAGAGAGTCCATATCTTCCACTGGTGGCTTCAACTGGCCTGGGTTGCCACGGATCAAATTAAGGAACTGTTGCTGAATAGACGTTGCTAAATATTCAGCTTCCTCATCACTATCAGCGGCAATTACATTCACGCCAATCATGGCATAAGGCTTTTCTAAATGCTCAGACGGTTTAAATGAATTACGATAGAGTTGCAGGGCAGGCAAGGTATAGTCTGGAGAAAAATGGCTGGCAAACGCAAACGGCAAACCTTGTTCTGCAGACAGTTTTGCACTGAAACCGCTTGAACCGAGCAACCAAATCGGAACATCCAATCCTTCCCCAGGTATCGCTTTTACTCTTGTGGTTCCATCAGGGTGAAAATAGGAGCGTAATTCCGCTAACTGATTAGGGAAGTCCTCTCCTCCTGATCTGCGTTCTCGTCTAAGTGCCGCAGCAGTAAGCTGGTCACTTCCTGGTGCCCGGCCGAGGCCAAGATCGATTCTCCCAGGATACAAGGATTCCAGCGTTCCAAACTGTTCTGCAATGACAAGCGGGGCATGATTGGGAAGCATAATGCCGCCGGATCCTACCCTTATCGTTTTAGTTGCACCAGCTATATGCCCAATCACGACAGAAGTGGCAGAACTGGCGATGCCTCTCATGTTATGATGTTCTGCTAGCCAATAGCGGGTAAATCCTAAACTTTCCACATGTTGTGCAAGTTCCACACTGTTTTTAAAAGATGTTTGAGCATTACTTCCTTCTACAATTGGGGCCAGATCCAATACAGATAATGGGATTTGGGTATTTTGTACGGTCATTATTTATTCTCCTTTCTTACTTTGGAGCTTTATCGAATTCTTCTTTTATTTTTATAAGAAGTTCTTGTTTGGTTAAAAGTTCATATGCGGTAGTTGCCATCGCCTTTGCTCCAAGGATCATTGCTTCTTTTCCTTGCTCACTTAATGCCGCATCACGGAATTCAGTGGTATGGCAACTGTATAATTCATTACAAATTTTTATATATGGATGTATGGATGGAACTACTAGACTTACATTTCCCATATCCAGCGAGCCGGATCCATCTCTATTTTCAACAATCTCTCCGGATTCCACTCCTAGTGAAATCAGTTGTTCTGTAAATATATCCGACAAAGTTTCATTAGTAACCATGTTATCGTAGGATAGTTCATAATTAGACATTCTCATGGTTGCTCCGGTCATCAGTGCAGCACCTTCAGCTATAGATTTCACTTTTTCTACCAATTCATTCACATAACTGCGTGTTTTGGCACGAACGTAAAACTGAGCAACAGCATAATCCGGTACCACATTGGCGGCTTTCCCGCCCTCAGGAATGATTCCATGGATACGGGAATCACTTGTAATATGTTGCCTTAATGCATTTATGCCATTAAAAGTCTGGATGACAGCATCCAATGCATTTATTCCTTTTTCAGGGTTTGACGCTGCGTGCGAAGGTTTTCCAAAGAATTCAAATTGAATGGCATCCATGGCCAGCGAGGAACCACTCTTCACATATGAATGCAATGGGTGGACCATCATGGCTACGTCTAATTTATCAAAGACACCCTGCTCCGCCATTGTCACCTTGCCGCCTTTTGTCTCTTCGGCGGGAGTACCGTAGACTATCACTTTGCCTCCTGTTTCTTTTAATACTTTACTAGTGGCAATCCCGGCTGCAATACCCATCGTACCTATCAAATTATGGCCGCAAGCATGCCCGATCTCAGGTAGCGCGTCATATTCACACATAAATCCGATGGTTGGCCCTGGTTTACCACTGTCAAAAACAGCCTCAAAAGCAGTTGGCAGATCACAAATCCCCATTTCCACATTAAAACCGTGTTCAGAAAGTTTATCTGAAAGGACTTTTGCTGATTTGAATTCCTCATGTCCAAGTTCAGGATTTTCTCCTATATATGTACTAATCTCATAAAAATCATTTTTATGAGAATCAAGGAAATCTGTTATGATTTGCTTCATTTATTAATCCCCTTCGGACAATTTATTTAGTGAATGGAAATATAGTAACATGAAGTTTCTTCAAATAATAATATTTTGCCTCAAAATAAATAAGGGAGCTCCCATCGTATTGGAAGCTCCTTATACCTATACTCTTCTCATCTGAAAGACATCCAAACCATTTTTCCATAGTGTCTGTATTAATGCCACTTTAGGAGACAGTCTTGGATTTGTTTCCTTGCCTTTTCCTATTCGCTCTAACTGATTGCTATACCACGTCAATTCCAGCATAGCGGTTTGATCCACAAGTTTAATTCCTGTCTTTCTTGGTGAAAGTTCAATAGAATCCCTTATACCCTGGAGAAGTTCTTTAGGGAGATAGGGATAGACTGCCATTGGGCGAGCCAGTCCTATCATGGATGTTGCCCCTTCTAGGATTGCTTCCTTCATTCCAGTTAAAGACCTGAATCCTCCGGTGACTACAAGGGGTGCTTTTGTTACCTTTCTAGCTTCTGTTGCAAATTCAAGAAAGTACGCTTCCCGTCTTTTGGTGCTCTCTTTTACATTTACCCCCGTCATTTGCGGACTTTCATAGGAACCCCCTGAAATTTCAATTAAGTCTATTCCCAGTTGGTCTAACGCCTGAATAACCTGTAATGCTTCTTCCTCTGAAAATCCTGCCTTCATAAAGTCTGCAGAATTAAGTTTAACTCCAATCGGGTAAGCGTCACCAACTTCTTCTCGAACCTTTTTATAGATTTCCAACAGAAATCTCATGCGGTTTTCGAGTGAACCTCCCCACTTGTCTGTCCTTTTATTATGTCGGGGTGATAAAAACTGACTGATGAGATAACCATGCGCACCATGGAGTTGAACACCTGTAAATCCAGCTTTCTTAGCAATTTTGGCTGTATTGGCAAATCGTTGGATGATGTCTTTTATCTCTTCTTCTTGCAGCTCCCGCGCTACAGGGAAGTAACGTTGAAGCTTTGGATTAAACTCCACTTTGGACGGAGCCACCGCTTCTTTTACAATTCCTTTAAATACCTGTTTGCCTGGATGATTGATTTGCATCCAAAGGTGAGTTCCATTCTTTGTTCCCGCCTTTGCCCAACTCTTTAACAAATCTAAATCTTTTTCATTTTCCACAACGACGTTTCGGGGTTCACCAAGTGCACGTTTGTCGACCATGACATTGCCTGTCACAACAATACCTGCTTCACTTTCTGCCCACGTTTCATAAAGGCGAACCAGTTTAATGGTTGGTCTATTTTGTTCGTCTGCCATCCCTTCGCTCATCGCAGCTTTAAAAAATCTGTTTTTTATTTCAGCCCGATTTGGAAGCAACAATTTGTCATGTAACTGAGCCATTCTTTTACCTCCCCTACGCTTGTCCTAACATGGATATAAAAAATGGTTGGAAGAACACTCCAACCATTCGTTTATTTGTTAAATTAGTATCTTAACGCTCCTGCACCTGCGATAATCAAAATAATGAAAAGCACTACAATAAGCGCAAATCCTCCACCATAATTTCCACCTGACATACAATTCCCTCCTTCACGTAGACTACAATACAATTTATGCATCATACTCGTCCTACGTATAGGCTATGGAATCTTTTTTACGCATGGAATGCTCTATAGTGGATTATGCCCAATTACCTTGGCGGAACAATGGTACTCTTTCTCCGTCAAAGGTGATCCCGTCAATATCCATATCACTTGATCCGATCATGAAATCCACATGGGTTATGCTTGAATTTGCCCCTGCTGCTTCCAGTTCTTCTTCTGACATTTGTTTTCCGCCTTCAAGTGCGAAAGAATACGCATTCCCAATCGCCAAATGATGGGATGCATTTTCATCGAATAACGTGTTATAGAAAATTAGATTGGTATTTGAAATAGGAGAGTCATGCGGTACAAGTGCTACTTCTCCTAAAAAGTGTGATCCTTCATCTGTTTCAATCAATTTTTGCAGAGTTTCAAACCCTTCTTCCGCTTCAAAAGAAACGATTTTTCCATTTTCAAAAGTAATGGAAAAGTTATCAATCATATTCCCGCCATAATTCAATGGCTTGGAGCTTCTCACTGTACCGTTAACTCCTGTCTTCATTGGAGTGGTGAAAACCTCCTCTGTCGGCATGTTGGCAATAAAGGCAACACCATTTTCATTAATGCTTTCTGGACCAATCCACACATGCTTTTCAGCTAAATCAATCGTCAAATCTGTTCCTTCAGCTTTGTAGTGGAGTGATTTGAATTTTTTATTGTTGAGGAAATCCACTTTTTCACTTAGTTTTTCCTTATGGTCCATCCAAGCTTGGACTGGGTCCTCAAGGTTTGCTCTTGTTGCATGAAAAATAGCTTGCCATAGTTTTTCTTCCTGTTCCTCTTCTTTTAAATCAGGGAAGACTTTAGCTGACCAGCCTTTAGATGGAACTGCCACTATAGACCAGCTTATTTTATCGGCCATCACCATTTTACGGTAGCCTTTTGTCGCTTCGCCTGCAGCTTTTTGTAAGTTTGCAATTTTGGTCGCATCTACACCTTTTAGTAAGTCTGGGTTAACAGACGTAATCGCTAGCATGGCAGCTCCTTCTTCATATGCCTTCTCAAGCATTTCCGCTCTCCAGCTAGGGAAATATTCAAAAGACTCATCAGGTGCCAGGTCGTAGCGAATTCTTGTAACCTGCTCATCCGTCCATTCAATCTGAACGAGTTTTGCTCCTGCTTCATATGCTTTTTTGGTAACAAGCCTAACAAAAGGTGCTGTCGCGATGTCAGCGTTTACAATTAGTGTTTGGCCATTTTGTACGTTCACGCCGACTTTTACGGCTAGTTCTGCGTATTTTTCCATAGTTGTGTCAAGATTGCTCATTATGTAGATCCCCCCTAAGAATTTTCCTTTGTTCCCAAAAAATATCATGTTCACCGGGATTTGTCTAGTTATCTAACGCAAAAAGGCAGGAACCATAGTTGGTCCTGCCTGAAGGTTGCATTTACTGTTGATCTCCGTTCCAAGTTCTTCAATCCACATGTTCACAAAAATTCATAAATGACTTCTATACTATTTCAAAACCGCACCTACTCTTGGTAGGTTTCTGCTAAACAATGACATGCCGTGTTTGAATGCAGCCAAGCCATAAAGCATGCTGCTCCAGTCGATAAGGGTTACCTTCGTTGGATACCAACGGTTTGGTTGCTCGAGGTGCCACCAGGAAATGCGATGCAATCCGAATTTATATGCTGCTTTGAACTTTTCTTCGTCCTGTTTATCCTCCGGGTTAGCGTACACATCATATGGGATGTGCAGAGAATATTGTGCGTACAGGTCATAGATTCCTGCAGGATACACAGGCAGATAGCCCCCAATTATGTAAGATGAGGCAATATTATGAGGTGCATCGTTGATTCTATCAGCATGATAGCCATCGAACAGCCCATCATTCGGGCCTGCACCATACCCCCATATATAAGAGGGAACATCTTCAAGCTCTTTCCATTTCATTCTATCTGCAAGACATGCATTCTTATAATACTCCAGATAAGTTGTACTTTCTGCATATTCTGGCACTAGATAATATGGAAACTGTTGTACAAAGGAAGACAGAAATGCACCAGGATGATCGTTTAATATAGCAAGACCGCGAAATTCTTCTTGCGGAAGTTCCTTTATTTTATCTTCTGCAAAATTGTTCAGCCATAAGGCCTGGATATTTTCATCTTGTGGTTTTCCTAATAGAGCAAGGTATGAGACCATTACGTACTCATTATAAGCTGGTAGAGGTGCAATTCCCTCCCCATCCTTTGCAATCATGTTAATAACGCCTTTATCTTTGTCTGCAACTATGATACTCCAATCAATGGAGGAAAGAAGATTTTCTGCCATTTCCAGTATCCTTGGCTCTTTTTTTGCAAAATGATTTCCCGCAAAAAGTGCACCCGTTAGGAGAAGGGTCGTATCTATTGTAGAAAACTCCGAATCAAGGTTTTCACCTGTTTCCATATCTACAAAATGTGCAAAGAAACCAGATTTTTCGTCTCTGGCAACCTGGCAGCCTTCTATCTCCCCGGATACCCCTTGCATGGTGATTAGAGCCTTAGCAACTGCATGATCATCCCAGCCTTCCAAATCAGCAATAGCAAGGCTGATCAGGCCGACACCAGTGGCAGCTATGGAGGAGCGGAAATCAGGGTTTTCTCCAAGAGTCATATATCCATCTGCATATAAACCTGTTCGTTGACTTCGGGAAGCCTCAAATAGTGAGTAGGAGTCCAAAAATTGTCGATCAAAAAACTGTTTTACTTTAGTCGGTAGGTTTTTATATTCGTTGGTTGGCATCTCTTTTTCCCCTTTCATCCATTAAATTGGAAGAACTTTGTATATTTCATGCTTATGTATATTTTTTTGCAATCAAATTCATCACTGAAAATGATATAATTATCATACAAAATATATTGTCCTGTGAAAATAGACAAAACTATACTAGTTGGATAATTCATCGATTTTAATTGAATGGAGAGAGTGTAATGCCCATTATTCATGGGGTTTTCTACGACATTTCCCCTCATTGGGACGTGGAGAAAGCTAAAGGTTTGAATACGCTTGTCTATGTAACGGAAGGGAAAGTTCTTTATCAAGTGGAAGATCAGGTTATGCTATTGACAAAAGGTGATCTTTTGTTCATTCCCTCCGCGTACATTAGATCATGGAAAAATGATAAGAATGAAAGTCACCGTAAATATACCATTGTATTTGAGAAAAATGAGACAAATTATCAACATTTTATGGAAGATGAGATTGTTTTATTCAAACCGAGAAAGTCTGCTTATTATGAACAACGATTGACTTTTTTAAATGAACAGTGGCTTAGTAAACGGTATTATTATGAAGAACTGTCCCAGAATATCCTATTGGAGCTTCTGATTATGATTGCTCAAGAGAAAGCGGAATGGCATACTTCCCCTGTCAAAGAATCTTCTGTCCGCGACATGCAAGAATATATTCTAATGCATTATCGCCGAAACATTAGTATTGAAGAGTTGGCATCTCTTATTGGGGTTACACCGAATTATGTCACCGTATTATTTAAAGAAGTTCTAGGAATCACGCCTATTCAGTATCTTCATCAGACTCGCATTAATAATGCTTGGAACTTAATTAGTACAACGAAGATGACGATTAAGGAGATTGCTGAGCATTTAGGTTATTGTGATCAGTCGTATTTTAATAGAATGTTTAAAAAGTGGATGGGGATCCCCCCTTCGCAAGTGAACAAGACATAAGCAAAAAGCATAGAGAATGGCCTCTATGCTTTTTCGGTGGTCGTTTTCGTTTCAGATTTGACTGCTTCGCGGAAGGCTGCTTGAAACTTGCTTGTATATAGTCCCGGTTTTGCTTGTGAAAATGTGACGCCGTCAATTTTAACGATAGGCATGACTTCGCTCGTTGTGGAGGTTAAGAATACTTCTTCTGCCTCCATCAGTTCCTCTTTACTAAATGGTTGGATTTTATAGTCCCAACCGTTTTTATCCATAATTTCTAAAAGTTTCGTTCTCGTAATCCCATTCAAAATTAAATTATTGGCTGGATGGGTCTGGAGGATCCCGCCTTTGACGATAAAAATATTAGAAGATGACCCTTCCGTAACAATCCCATCTCTAATAAGAATGGTCTCAAATGCCCCCGCCTCGTTTGCTTTTTGCTTAACCATAATATTGTAGAGGAGGTTTAGGCTTTTAATATCGCATCGAAGCCAGCGCAAGTCCTCAGCAGTTATTGCTTCCACTCCTTTTGTTTGCGCATCCTCTACACTTTTATAAGGAAGTGGGTATGCAACAAGTTGGGGAGTTAGTGTTTGATCATAATGGTGTGACCTGTTAGAGACTCCTCTTGAAATTTGGAGGTAGAGTCCTCCCTTTGTCATATTATTAGCATGAATAAGCTCAATCAACCTGTTACAAAGTTGTTCCGGTTGTTCATTTAGCTGAATGCCAATTTCATTAGCACTTCTATACAACCTTGCAATATGCTCGTTTAGGGTAAAAGGAACTCCATCATAAATGTTCACAACCTCGTATACCCCGTCTCCAAACTGATACCCTCTGTCTTCAATATCCACTTTTGCTTCGTTTCTTTCCATCATTTTATCATTAACCAACACTTTCATTTTTCAGTACCTCCAGATGCGTTATTTATTCAAAATAAGTACAACAGGGCAATGGTCACTTCCCATTATATGAGAGTGGATTTCAGCCCCCTTCAATGCATCACGTAATTTATCGGAAACAATGAAATAATCAATTCGCCAACCGATATTTCTTTCCCGAACCTTATTCATATACGACCACCATGTGTATTTGTCTGTCGTTTTTGGGTAATAATGGCGGAAGGTATCTGTAAATCCTTCTCCAAGAAATCTTGTCATCTTTCCTCTTTCTTCTTCCGTAAAGCCGGAATTGTTGCGGTTAGATTTGGGATTTTTCAAGTCGATTTCTGTGTGCGCTACGTTCAAGTCGCCACATAAAATAACGGACTTCTCCTGATCTAGCACCTTTATGTAAGCTAAGAAGCGGTCCTCCCAATCCAGTCTGAAAGGGAGTCTGGCCAAATCTCGCTGCGAGTTTGGAGTATACACGTTCACTAAGAAAAAATCCTCGTACTCAAGTGTAAGCACCCTTCCTTCCGGTTCGCACTCTTCTGCCTTTTCCAGATCCAATCCATATCGCACTTGAAGCGGTTTTACTTTAGTAAAAACAGCTGTGCCAGAATACCCTTTTTTCATTGCGTAGTTCCAGTATTGATAATATGCTGGCGTATCTAAGTCGATTTGTCCCTCTTGAAGTTTCGTTTCCTGAATGCAGAAAATATCCGCATCCATCTCGTTAAAATAATCCAAGAACCCTTTTTTAACACAAGCTCTAATTCCATTCACATTCCAAGATACTAGTTTCATAGGTGTATGTTATTCCCTTCTAAACTATTACTATATTTAGCCCAGTATATCAAAAAGAACCGCTTTTCAAAAAGAAAAGCGATCCTAACCTTGCCCATTACACTTGAAATAAATGAAATTTTAAACCATAAGGGTCACTTACCATCATACTCTTTTCACTGAACTCTTTGGTAATGATGCAGTTATTTGCCATTAAAACTTCCTTTGCATCTTCAATATCTTCAACAGCGAATTCGAAAAATATGGAATGATCATGCCCCTTATTATGTTTCTCCATATAAAAATTCATCCCATTCATAGTAAATAGTGTTTCAGAATTTGTACTTTTTTCAGGTTTCAAACCTAGAATTTGGTGATAAAATTCAATAGCTTTATCATATTCCTTCACTTGAATTGCAATGTTATTTGTTAACTGATAAGGCGAACGCTCATTGATTTTTTTACTTGGTTTATAATCTTCATATCCTGATGGAAGCAAATCAAATAACGGCCATACAGAACAAAAATCATCACCGGGTCCGAAAAAGGAACTTGCGTGGCGGTAAATGATTCCCTTATCATCTTTTGAAAAAATCGTCACGCCAGGGTAAAACCCGTCATTTACTATAAACCCCATGTCATCTTTGAATGATGTTCCTTTTGTGGAGACAATCGGGAAGTTCCAGCTTCTTTCTGCTGCAAAATTCTCTTGCACTTCAGGCTCATCCGGAGTCGACAAGACAAAGGCCGCCTTTCTTCGAATATGATGGTATACACTATTAAACCCATCTGCCCACATAGTGCAATAGGAACAACTTCTCCCCATGTTATGGACCACGAATAGCTCATCTTTATCTTCAAATAATTCTGCCAAGCTTACCTTTCCATTTTCGAAAGATAAAAAGATATAATTATCTACTTTTTCTTTTTCTATGTTGCGTTTCAATTCTGCCAACTGCTTTTTCTTTTCCAGGATTTCTTTCTCCAAATGTTGGATTTCTGTTAACATTTCCGTTTGCTTCAATATGACCACTCCTTTATTAAAATAGAAGAAATTTGTCAAAAACATACACTGTTCTTTACCATGTGAATCATTTAAGATGTTAATAACATTATGTTTGGTCGGGAGGGATGTAATGAATTTACTCAGAGTAGTTTCTATGTTTACTATTTTCCTAACGTCTGTCCTTTATAACCTTGACCTTTCCCCTCCAAATAATATTCTAGGCATCTATGAGAAATCCTTTTATTTTGAGATGGAGAATGAACCTGTCAATGAAAATCCTGATGACGAGGGTATAACTGGGATTATGTCTCACAGTGTTCTTTATAGAAACATTCACATCTCCCTTATTCGGGAACAACCCTTTTCCAAATTAAACTTTCATCTTGTGACGGTTTTTTACCAGGGGAGCTATATTTGATGCGATTTTGATCTGCCTCATTCCTATCCAAAAAATTAATGAAGGAGGAATGTGATCATGTTATGGGTTCGCATCATAGCTATCAGCTTTTTTTCGTTCACTTCTATTAGTCTCCTAGTATTTCAAGGGATTGAATTTGTGAAGGCATTTAGTGACTTTTTTCACCATAGATAAAATGATTGAATTGGCCGGGTTCCGCTGGGACTCGGTTTTTTTCGTGAAATAAAAATTAAATTTTCTAAAAACGCAAAATATTTCAGGTGGGCCCTCATATAATAATACAACTACTACTTACCCAAAATTCATGTAAAGGAGAGATGTTTATGAGAGAAACACCAAATTATGGAGAATTTTACCCTAAATCATTAGTTCCCATTAATAAGGATGATCTCGTAATTTTTTTAGAAAAAGTGACCGATTTTGAGGTTTGTGACAATTACAGTCATTGGTTAATTGCCCTTGAAGGCCGAGCGTTGGGGAGTGGAGAAGATTATTACCATTGGCAAGTAGTCGTGTTCCCTGCAGAAATAGGCGGGGGTTTTGATTATAAGCATCCCTTATATGTCTCTACCTTTTTCTTATCCATTGATGAAGCAATTGATTACACCTCTGAAGTGGAACGAATAGCCAGTGCCGGACAGCTTTATACAATCGCAGGGTAATAAATGAGAAAAAAGAAAAACATCATGTTTTTCTTTTTGCAGACGTTTGTGAAAGAATATACATATGACGCCCCTTCATCCTAACTTTATTAATATCCCCTTTACAAAAAAAAAGCCCACCGCTAATGCGATAGACTTCTATGCCAATCTAAACACAATTCCATGCCCGCCCTTTGGATACTCCCATTTAATATTCTGATGAGGACAACCTATCCGGCAACTACCGCACTCATGACAACCTTCATAACCGACATGCATTCTAATATTTTCCCATTTGTAAATTTCTGCCGGACAAAAGATAGTGCAAATTTTATCGGGACATTTAGTTAAACAAATATCTTCATCCATTACTGTCAAATGAGATTTGGTGTCAGCATTAAAGCGAACCAGGTATTGTTTTTCTTCGATAGACTGACCTTTTTTCTGTTCACTCATTACTTCATCACCTTCCATGCCCGGTATGCATCACGGGCTAGTTTGAGTTTTTCTTTCGGAGAGCCAAGATCCTTCCATATCTTTTTTTGCTTCTCCCACTTAGATTGACCATCTACGGTAAACATTTGGCTTGCTGCTCGGTTGACCATCGGAATGTACTGGTCGAAGTACTGTGGAAACTTATTAAAATGATGGGTGGAATCCTTGTACTTTTTCATATCCTGGCCTACAAAACTCTTCATGAGATTAACGCGATACTGATCCAGTGTACGTTCGGAGAAATCCCCTACAGACATTGCCTCTAGAATGGTCGCGGCGGCTAGTCTTCCGGAGGTCATTGCAAGGTTCGACCCTTCACGGTGAATAGCATTAACAAGCTGTGCCGCATCCCCGACAACCAATACCCCGTCTGCCACAATGCGTCCCATTGATTTGAGTCCCCCCTCAGGAATTAGGTGGGCCAGGTACTCAACAGGTTCCCCGCCAGCAAGGTAGGGTCTGACCATAGGGTGTGTCTTCACATATTCCAACAGTTCATATGGTCTTATCTTATGCTCGATTAATCCAGATAGAAGTGTTCCGACCCCGATACTTAAAGTATCTTTATTGGTGTACAGAAATCCTGTCCCAAGAATGCCTTTTGTGGCATCTCCCAAAAGTTCGATGGTACAACCCTGGTTCTTTTCCAGGTTGAAACGGTCCTCAATCACCTTACTGTCCAGCTTAATGATTTCCATCGTGGCAAGGGCCACTTCTTCAGGCCGGTATTCCTTGTGAAAGCCAAGGGATTTACCAAGTAGGGAGTTTACTCCGTCCGCCAGGACCACGACATCCGCATAGACTTCTCCATCAGGCCGGTCTGTCCTTACGCCTATCACTTTTCCATCTTCCACAATGCATTCTAAAACCACCGTTTCATTGACTAGCAATGCCCCCTGTTCCACCGCTTTCCCAGCGAACCATTGATCAAACTTCGCCCTTAGGACGGTAAAATTATTATAAGGTTCCTGGGCCCACTCCAGGCCCTTATAGCCAAACGTAACAGCGGATTCCTTGTCCATCATCATAAAGCGTTGCTCGACAATCGGCCTTTCAAGCGGAGCCTCTTTATGAAAATCAGGAATAATATCCTCCATCATCTTTCTGTATAACACTCCGCCCATTACATTTTTAGATCCTGGGTATTCCCCTCTTTCGAGTAAAAGTACATTTGCTCCGCCCTTAGCGAGTTCATATGCACAAGAGATACCCGCAGGTCCTGCCCCAACTACGATACAATCAAACTTTTCCGGCATATTAAACCTCAACCTCCTCTCCGTGTAAAGCTTTGTTAAATTCCTTTACAAGCAATGGAACGATTTGGAAAGCATCTCCGACGATCCCATAATGACAAGAATTAAAAATGGCCGCATCAGGATCTTTATTAATGGCAATAATCATTCCTGAGTTCTTCATTCCGACAATATGCTGGATGGCCCCGGAGATTCCGATGGCAAAATATATCTTTGGTGTAACAGTGACCCCTGTCTGGCCGACCTGATGATGGTGCTCGATCCAGCCTGCTTCCACCACATCACGGCTTGCACCAACCACTCCTCCAAGCGTTTTTGCAAGTTGATGGACAAGTTCAAATCCTTGTTCACTTCCAAGACCTTTTCCTCCAGCTACGACAATATCCGCTTCATCTATCCTAATCTTCTTAGTGGCTTCCCTGACAATCTTTAAAACTTTTGTCCGCATATCCTCTTCTTTAATATCAACATTCTCTGCAATTAACTTACCGGTACGGCCCTTCTCCGGTTGCAGAGCTTTCATTACTTTCGGCCGTACAGTCGCCATCTGTGGGCGGTATTTTTTACAGAGGATCGTGGCCATGATATTCCCGCCGAAAGCCGGGCGACTTGCCAATAGTAATCCCGTATCTTCCTCTACATCCAGTTCGGTTGTGTCGGCAGTTAAGCCTGTTGGAAGATCCGTCGCAACAGCACTAGCAAGGTCCTTTCCAGTTGATGTGGCCCCGTACAAAATAATCTCCGGCTTGTACTTTTCACTGCAGTGAAGTAGTGCTTTCATAAAAGATTCCGTACGATACAATTGAAAGATCTGTTGGTCATATACATAAACCTTATCTGCTCCATATTCAAAAACTGTATCTGAAAGTCCTGTGACATTTTCGCCAATTATAATTCCAGCAAGCTCCACTCCACGTTTGTCCGCAAGTGTTCGCCCAGCCCCAAGCAACTCCAAGGAAACCGGTGCGATCTTCCCTTCATTTTCTTCAATGAAAACCCAGACTCCGCTATAATCCTCAAAACTCACTTCGATCCCCTCATTTCTGCGAACAACTCTTTCTTTTCCAACACTACTGAAAGCAGCTGTTGTACCTGGTCGTCCGAGTTGCCCTCAAGTAGCTTTCCACCTTCTGGTTTTGGCGGGGCCCAAACTTTTGCAACAATGGTTGGTGATCCCTTTAAACCTAGCTGTTTCCGGTCAATATCTTCTAAATCATTAACAGACCAGATGACAGGTTGATATCGCGCAGCCTTTAGCATATTAGGAAAAGTGGAGTAAGGAACTTCGTTAATTTCTTTTTCTACGGAAAGCAAACAAGGCAGTGTAGTCTGTACGACTTCATACCCATCTTCAAGTTTCCTATGAACCACCATATTGCCATCCTCTTTGTTGATTTCGACGACTTTATTTACAGAAGTCAAAGGCGGGATATCAAGACGCCGGGCAATACCGGGCCCTACTTGTCCTGTATCACCGTCAATGGTCATTTTCCCACAGATAATCAAATCGACCGGCTTGATTTCACTGATCTTATTGATTGCTTTTGTCAGTGCATAACTGGTTGCTAAAGTGTCTGCTCCGGCAAAAGCCCTGTCAGAAATCATATATCCCTCGTCGGCCCCAATCTCTATGCATTTTCGAATGGCTTTGACCGCTGGTGGCGGTCCCATCGTAACGACCGATACGGTTCCACCATATTTATTTTTAAGGCGTACAGCTTCTTCTACCGCGTGGGCATCGTAAGGATTTAATATCGCCGGTGCACTGGCTCGGTCCATCGTATTCGTTTTTGGATTCATTTTAATTACTTTCGTATCTGGTACTTGCTTTATACAGGCAACAATGTGAAGCAAATCTTTTCCCTCCTGCCCTTTATCTATTTGTCATGATAAATAGTAATGTATATTCGTCCCACTACTATCACTATATAAAGTTATTTGAGAGAAAATACCGGTTTTTATAGATTTATTGACAAGTTGGGGCAAAAAGAAAAACATTACTCCTTTGTGTGGGGAGTAATGTTTTCTTATAGCATTTGTTAAATTCTGTATTGTGATAAAAACTTCAGAAACTCTTTTTGTATTGAATGCTCATATTTCATCAATGCGTATGTCTTGGCATCAGGTAGATTTATCGACCGGCAATCTACTTCAAGTAGCCTTCCTTCTAACAGTTCACGCCTAACAGTAGATTTAGGTAAAATGGAAACCCCTAGCCCCTCAATAATAAACCGCTTAGTAATATGCGTCTGGGACACCTTCATCATTTTTGTGTGAGGGTACATTGCCTTAATCTGTTGACATAGTTCGTCCCAATACCCAGGGTGATTGTGAGTCAATAATGTATGTTGGCGAAAGATATCCTCTTCTTCCATTGGATATCCTGTCTCCAAATCAAAGCCATCGTGTGGCACAACCAAAACAAGGGGATCATCATATAGTGGATGGCATTTCAGATCTGTTTTTCTATTTGGAAGACATGATAAACCGATATCCACTTCTTCCTTTTCCACTGCCTGTTCAATTTTGATAGATTCTATAATTTTTACGGAAATTTCTATGTTTGAATGTGATTGAACAAATTGTTTTAGCACAAAAGGCAAAATGGTATCCGCAATCAACGGAGAGATTCCGATGGTAAGTTGAGATATGAACCCTTGTTGAAAGGAATGCATGTTCGCTATTCCTTCTTCATAAAGGGATAGCAATGTTTTTGCATCCTTCATGTATCTTCTCCCTGCCTCGGTTAAAACCACCGCTCTTCCATCTCGAACAAATAATTCTGCACCCACTTCCTTTTCTAATTGCTTAATATGTACAGTCACTGTCGGTTGTGAAATATATAACAGCTCCGATGCCTTTCTGAAATTCCCATGTTCCGCAGCTATTACAAATGTTTTCAGCCAGTTAAGCTCCATCGAATTACACCTCTGATTATCTATATTAATCAATTAATTTAAAATTCTTTAATATTCTTAATCAATGTAATTTTATACAATATAAGTAATAAAAGAAAGGGTGATGAAAGGTGAATGTACAAAGAGGGTTAAAAGGTGTCCTTGCTGCTGAAACCAGTATTGCTGAAGTGGACGGCTTAAACGGTCGTTTAATTTATCGTGGATATGAAATAAGAGACATTGCGACTACTTATTCTTTCGAGGAAATTGCTCATCTATTATGGTTCGGTGAACTGCCTTCTGGTGGACAGTTAGAGAAGTTCAAGTCTACTTTTTCCTCTTATAGAACCCTAACTCCAACGATGGAAAAAGTATTATCTGTTCTTCCTAGTGATATGGATATGATGAGTGTGGTGAGAACAGTGATTTCCAGTGCCGGGGACCAATTCTTGGCGTGGAAACCGACTGTTGAGAATGCAATGAAACTGACAGCGGTTATTCCCACAATCATTGCTTACCGAAAGAGAATACTAGAGGGTAAAGATCTAATTGCTCCTTTTCTGAAATATAGTCATGTGGAAAATTACTTATATATGTTACATGGAAATCCAGCAAGTCCTGAGCACTTACGAGCATTGGAAACCTATATGATTCTAACGATGGAACATGGAATGAATGCTTCTACCTTCTCCGCGAGGGTAACTGCTTCAACCGAATCGGATCTTGTATCTGCGGTAACTTCCGCTATCGGTACGATGAAAGGACCACTTCATGGAGGGGCCCCTTCTGAGGTTATAGTATTGTTGGACGAATTGGATAAAGTTGAAAATAAAAAATTGCACTTGCGAGAAAAAATAATCTCGGGAGAAAAGCTGATGGGATTTGGGCATCGAATTTATAAAACGCATGATCCCCGTTCGATAGCTCTCAAGGAAACTCTGTCAGGACTTGTAGGAAAAGATAGATGGTTGGACTTGGCATTAGAGGTGGAACGTGCGGCAATAGATGTGTTGGAAGAACTTAAACCAGGCAGAGGACTGTATACGAATGTCGAGTTTTATGCTGCCGCCATCATGAAAGCAATTAATATGAATTCTTCCCTTTTTACACCAACTTTTACTGCAAGCCGAATGGTCGGTTGGACCGCGCATGTATTGGAGCAGGCTGAAGATAATGTGATATACCGCCCATTGTCGAAGTATGTGGGGAAATAGTTTGTTGCCTTTTAACTAAAAAACCAGAACCCGACAAAAGGGTTCTGGCTACTCAAAAAACATAAATTTCAAACTCGCTTAAATACGTGGAAAGTGGGTCATGAAGCCTGTCCCCTAAACCCAATCACTCACAACAGTCATCCGAACAATAGGATGTTTCACTTTTGTTTTTCGACTCGAAATTTTGCAGTTTCGGTTTTTCGTTTTCTTCTTCCCAAACTTTGGCCAAAGCTTCTGAGAATACTTCCGGTGGTTGAGCTCCGGAAATGGCATACTTGCTATTTAATACAAAGAATGGAACACCTTGTACACCTATTTCTCTTGCTTCTCTTTGATCGAAACGGACATCTTTTTCATATGCATCCCCGGCCAACACTTCTTCCACTTCTAAAGAGTCCAACCCAAGGCTTACCCCTAATTCTTTTAAAAAGTCCTTATCGCCAATATGTTTTGACTCAGTAAAGTGAGCTTTTAATAGACTTTCTGTCATTCCTTTTGCTTTACCTTTAGATTCGGCATATTTGGCTAAACGGTGTGCATCGAATGTATTGGTTGGAATAGAAGTATCAAAATTGAACTGCAAACCTACTTCGGAAGCTTGCTTTGCAACTCCTGCACTCATTCTTTTCGCTTCTTCTACAGACATACCGTACTTTTTCGCAAGTATTTCATATATAGATAATTCTGTTTCACGCTTCGCATTAGGATCCAATTCAAAGCTTTTATATTCAATTGTTACTTCGTCTTTATGTGGGAAATCTTCCAATGCTTTTTCCAATCTTCGTTTTCCGATATAACAGAAAGGACAAACATAATCAGACCAGATTTCTATTTTCATCGGTGCACCTCTTTTCTTAAACTAGTATCTATTATCATAACATAATGTATGTAAAACCTCTTTCAATATGCACAGGGCTGAAGGCATTCATCGGAGCCACTTAATGTAGGTTTTCATTAATTTAGGTAGTTTTCCTTCAAAAAGCTTTTCACGCCAGTAGAGATCTGCTGTTCGTTGGACTGCAGCCGCGTGGTTAGGATATGGATGCACCACCATCGACAAATCACCTATCCGTTTTCCAAATTGAACAGCTGCTACTACTTCCTGCATCCAATCACCAGCTCCCTTCCCGATCGCATGGGCTCCAAGGATTCGTCCTTTCTTATCGGTTATTATCTTCACAAACCCATTAGTGGAATTTGCAGTGACAAAACGGTCTACATCGCCCAATTCTACCTTATAGATTTTATAGGACAGGTCTTGGTCTACAGCTTCTTGTTCCGTTAGTCCCAAGTGGAATATCTCTGGTGAAGTATAGGTGATCCATGGAACCTTTGAATAGTCTATTTTTCGACGCAACCCCAGTACTGCATTCTGAACAACCAACTTTCCTTCCATGCCGGCAACATGGGTAAAAGGATAACTTCCGTTCACATCTCCCACTGCGTATATGGATGGAATGGAAGTCTGCAGTTGTTCGTTCACTTCGATATAGCCCTCGTTATCTGTATTCACGCCAATTTGATCAAGTCCCAATGTATCTGAATTTGGTACCCTCCCTGCCGCAACTAAGATAGCATCTGTTTCCAATATGATCTTTTTTTCCCCGACCTGTATTGTTGCAATCCTGGTTCCTTCCTTTATAGAAACATCCAAGAGGGAAGCTTGTTTATAGATCTGGAACTCATGTGATAGTAAATTTTCTGCAAAACCAATGATATCTGCGTCTTCTTTTACAAGAATATGGTCAGATTTTTGAAGTACCGTCACTTTACTGCCAAGATTAGAAAATGCTTGAGCAAGCTCCATTCCAATCGGCCCTCCTCCAAGCACCAATAACCGGTCAGGCAGTTCCTGGATATCAAAAATGGATTTGTTGGTTAGGTAGCCTGCTTCCTTCAAACCCGGGATATTAGGGATGAAAGGGCGTGATCCAGTAGCTAGAACGATTCTTTTACCAGTAATGATGGATTCCCCAGCATTAATGGAAACTTTATTTTTGGATAAAAAGAATCCATATCCTTGAAATACATCTACCCCCATGTTACGAAATCGGTCGGCATCATCATGATGTTGGATGGTTGCGATCACTTCTTTTATCCTTTGTTGTACGCTTTTAAAATGTTGTTTATTGTCAAGATCTAAACCCATGGTTGCCCCCTGCTTAAATTTATTGGCTTCTTCTATTAAAGTCTTGGAGGGGACACAGCCATAGTGTAAGCAGTCTCCGCCGGGTTGCTTCTCTTTTTCAATCAGTGCTACCTTTGCACCTAATGAAGCTGCACCAGCTGCTACGGTTAACCCGCCTGAACCCCCACCAATCACAATCAAATCATAGTTAAAGTTGGACATTGCTTGTAACCCCCACATTTATGTTACCTTGATGATACAAAAAACGTTGCGCTAATACTACTAAAAGGTTAGTATCAATGTGCGGTCGGACCAATTTAGAATCTATACACTAAACTGCTGATTAAGCTCCCTACAAATAGCAGCAGAATCAACCCTTACACATACAAAAGGCGGTCTTGTATTCTTGGTTGCTTCCACAGGCACCCCAAGCCAAAGAATGTGATGATCAATGATGATAAAAGGAAAAGTTACATCCTCTGTGATGATCGATACTTTTTTCTTCCACTTGGCTAAACTGCTTTTCCATTCCTCAGGAAGCGAATCGAGGTTCGGCAAGCCTATTTTGACGGAGCTATAAGATTGTTTCATGTCATCCATGACCCTATCCCACTTTCTAGCATGCATCCATTGCACCTTTGGATGCTGTTGCTTAATCCAAGTGCCGATTTGAGCTGGCTGAACATGCAGCTGGGACTCTTCCTGATAGTCCACTAATTTTCTAATGACTTTATTGTAAGAAACCTTTTTCTTCATAAATTGGCTATCACAAATGTGAATGAATTTTCCTTTCGTTCTTGTAATGGCAACATTCAATAATCGTTCACTTTCTTTTCCCACCAACAACATTCCAGGTCTCTCCAAAGGAAAACCATCTACAGAATCAAATAAAATAATGTCCTGTTCACTTCCTTGAAAACGGTGGACAGTAGCAGATACAATTTCTGCTGATTGAATTTCCTGTTCATAAATATCTTGCAGCAACATATCCATCCATTGAGCCTGTGCCCGATACGGTGATATATAACCTATCGACCTTCCTCCTTCTACATAAGCCTCATGTATTAATTGAAATGCTTGAAGCAGATGCCATAGGTTAATGCGGGATCTGCTGCTCTTTTCTATAAAAGCATGCTCACCGGTATAGCTTGTGCATAATAAAATAGATGCTTGATTAGGGAACGGCTGCTGCTGTGAGATACGATGCCTATTCTTTAATACACTAGGATGATCTCCTACGAGTGAATGATAAACATATTTGTTTGTAAATGCGGAAATAGACGGATGCATCCTCCGTTGTTCTTTTAATAAAAATAGGTGAGGGTGTAAGCGCGAGGAATGAACGTTATCTGCCACTCCTGTACGGTGGAAAACATCTTCTTTCAACCACTTTTCCACTAATTCATGCCTGGCTGAGGCTATAGGTGGTAGTTGCTTGAAATCTCCGCATATAATGATATGTTTTGCCAATGAGGCAGCGAAAGCGGCTTGTGGAACATAAGCCATACTTGCCTCGTCGACAATGACTACGTCGTATTCTTTTTCATAAAATAGCTGGATCCATTGCAGCTTTTGCGAGAGTAGTACCTATAATGAATGCTTTCTCTAGAAAATCAATTTCTTTTTGCCTTATCTTTTCCAGTATCCTCGCTACTTTTGTTTCCACTTTCAGTAATGATTCCGAATCCCTCTTACTGAATGATTTGGATAAGTCTAATTTAAGATGCTTCCTTTCTTCCATTACTTGATCTCTGTCTTTAGCAAGTAATGGATCACGGTTTTGAAGCAACTGAGAAGTTGTAATGGCAGGAAGATTTGCCAATAAGTCACTGTTTTGTGCACCATACCTTAGAACATCACCTTCACTGTTACGTTCCTGCTTAGATAGAAAGGTTGAGATTTCTCGCATCAGGACATCAACGGACTGATTACTGTGAGACAAAAGAAGGACTTTTTTCTTTTTGAAGTATTTATTTGCTGCTACCCTTGCCAACGTGTACGTTTTCCCTGTTCCTGGTGGTCCCCATACAAATGTCACAGGATTGTATTTGGAGCGGAGAATCAATTCATGAACACTGCTTTTAATAATATTGGTAGGATGCTTTGGTTTCATTTCAGGATGCATTAATCTTTTGATACGTGAACGCTTCTTTTTACTTTTTTTCAATTCATCAAGTCTTTGGATAAGTTGATCCAACAGTTCCCAAGGATCATGGAACAGATACGCTTCTGTGATAAGGTCTCCTAAGGATTGTTCAAAAGAAATAATCACATTTTTTCCCTCTGAGGACAGAATCTTACCTTCCGATTTTATTCCTCCCCACTCCAATTTCGCTTGTGAACCTACAGGAATCCTTACGGAAGAATAGGTTTCAAAAAAGTATGTAAAGCCTTTATCAGTTGATATAAGGTGTCCGTTATTTATAAGATATTTGGTACTCCCAAATCTTTTCAGGTGCTGTATTTCAGCCTGTAATGCCTTTTTCCATTCGTTAATATATTGGATTGTCTTCATTATTCTTTCCTCAACTCATCATTTTCTACATCCACAAACTATATCACAAACGGTATAAAAATAAAAAAGCCAAGATTCTTCAACAAATTTGCTGGAATCTTGGCCATTTAATAAATTATTTATAAAAACTAATAACATTTTTCAGTACTTTTTTATCTTGCTTGCTTATGGTTTTTGGTTTAATGGGAGCAACGGCAATCTTATCCGCACTTTCTAATGTTGAAATTTCAAGATAAAAAGGGTTTGAGCTTTTATCCCCATCCAAGTATCCTTTAAGGATTTTCACTTTACCTGTCGAACCTTTCATCTGTTCCTCATAGTCCCAAGTAATATTATTTTTGTAGGTTTTATCCATTCGTTCCTTCAAACCAAGGGCTTCGGAAACAGCATCCTCCGCTGTTTCTAGGAATGTATCAGATCTTTTCAATCCTCTCTTTTTCAACCCGTCTCCAGCTTTTGCTTGGTAATATAGACATGACATATAGGTCATCCTCTCTGTGTGTCGGTTTCACACCTTTAGACGGCGAATCTTAACACCAGGATACCAAAGGAACTTACCTTCTCTCTATAGTTTAACCTTTCACGCCAGTTTCTACCACTATTTTATATAATTATACGGGATTGGGGAAAATATATTTGAGGATTAAGTGGGATTACTGCCTATTTTATGAGATAATGAAAGAATGATTAGAATTTCAAATGGAAAGAAGGAACCTTAATGAAACAAAAAAACAAGTTCCAAGATAATGAAAAAGTGATTTTGAAAAGTACTGGCGAGGAAGTTACCATCTTAAAATTCAACTACGTCCCCAATTTAAAAAGATACTCCTACACTATAAAAGAAAACCCTAAAACCTTTTATTTCGAAGAAGAGATCAAACAAAGCTAAATCCACCATTCATTTAACAATCAAAAAATGAAGAAACCCTTGGCAGCTAGCATGGGTTTCTTTTTTATGTTTTTTTCGCCATATACGGGGTATTCATTTTATATGAAAAGGAAGGAGGATAGAAATGCTATTGGTATATGTAAGTATTGCGATTCTAGTCATATCCTTAATTTTGCTTAGTATTGCCTTTGTTTCTTTTCGAAAAAAGACGGACCCCACCTTATCTTATATCAATACAGTGAGTGAACGTCTTCAGGAAGAAAACAACGCCATACAAAAACAAGTCAATCAATTAAAAAACAAACAAGAAGCCATAAAGAATGATATGGATTGGAAGAAATCTGTTTTCATCTTTACTTTTGCTGAAGTGAAGAAACTGCCCAATGTATTCAAGAGTAGTTCCAAGCAAAAACTTCATGAGTATGAACGCGGCATGTAAACATCAATAAACCATAAGCACCGTCATCCTAAAAAGGAAGACGGTGCTTTGCTTTTGTCATTATAATGCTGTGAATTTCTCATCGTGATATTTATTAGAGGTGGTGGTAATCCGATCTTTGTGGTAGATGGCATTGATTTCACCTCCGATGACTAGGGCTAGCCCTGTTAAAAACAACCACAACATTAAGATAATTACTCCTCCAAGGCTTCCATAGGTTGCAGAATAGTTTCCAAAGTTACTTACGTAAAATGAAAAGCCCAAGGATACAAGCTGCCAGATTACCGTGGCTACTAATGCACCAGGTAACAACTCTTTAAAAGATTTGTTTATATCAGGAGCAACGCGATACAGGATCGCAATAATTGCAAATATCACAAAAAATGCGATGATGAATCTTAGGATATTTAGAATGATGGCAGTACTTCCAGGAATATTAATAAACGCTTCTAGCTGGTTAATGATTATTCCACCGAAAACCGGTAGAAAAAAAGCAATCAGGAAACCGAAAATTAACCCGATGGTAAGTCCAATTGAAAGTAGCCTTACCAAATAAAACGGCCTGCTTTCTTCCACATTAAACGCTTCGTTCATTGCACTGATAAAAGCGTTCATTCCGTTTGAAGCGGACCAAATGGTTCCTAGTATCCCAAATGTCAACAGTCCTCCATTTGGTTTATTGACGAATTCATTGATGTTCTCTTCAAACACTGCAACAGTTTCAGGTGGCATCATGGTTTGTAAGAACTCTATCACTTTTTGCGGGTCAATATTTAAATAAGGAATGATGGATAATGCCAGCACAAGTAAAGGGAATAACGAGAGCATATAGTAATAGGCCTGTTCGGCGGCCAAACCTGTTGCTCGATCTTTTTTCATTTCAAATCCAAGTCTTTTTAAAAAGCTAACGAGTCGTGACAATTTTCTCACCCACCTCTCCCTATTCTCCTCTTAGCAACGGTAATGTACAACATCTGAATGAACCACCTGACTTAATGATCTCTGAAATGTCCACTTCCACTACATCAAAGCCCCTGAATCGCAGTTGCTGATTTACATTTTTATTACATGGCAGACTGAAAATCTTTTTATTACCTATAGACAACACATTTGTTCCCATGGTGAATTGCTCTTCTTTAGTGACTTCGATTAGTTCATATCTTTTAGATAAAAAAGTAAGCTCTTCTTCTCTTAGTGCAGGAGAAAAAACAAGTGCCTCTGTTGGCGAAATCACATTAAATACACAGTCTAAATGGAGATATGATTTGTCAATCGGTATAGGATAAACTGTATAGTCAGAAAGAGTTTGGTTTATATACTCCAACGATTTCGGATTTGTTCTGCCACTAATTCCTATAAAGACAATATCACGATCAATTATCACATCTCCGCCTTCTACACTGTAATCAGCAAGTGGTGTGTAGGAAGAGTGGTGGTCGTCTAACCATGATTTTAGGATGTCTTCTTCGCCTGATCTGATGTCACTGCCCATTCGGGAAATAAAAACGGTATCGCCTAGGGTAAATCCAATATCTCTTGTAAAAACTTGTTCTGGATATTGCTCACTAGGAGGCAAACTGTATACATCCACACCATTTGTCAGCATCGCCTGGACAAAATTTCGATGTTGTTTCGTTGCCAACGTTTCATCAATGTTTTCTTCTGCAAAGTGTTTTTGTGTTTCATTAATTATTTCTTTAATGCTCATATATGTAGGTGGACAGACAATCACCTTTTTTAGTTTGTCAAATTCATTTGAACATGCATGTCTTGTTTTCCGGCTTATAGTTTCCATATTTATAGTCATTTTATTTCCTCCGATCAAATGTATGTAGTTCTACGGACTGTATTCCCTAATCGGAGAATTGCTTAAACATTTAATCAAAATAAAAAACAAATCTGATTATTGAAATCAGATTTGCTTTTTATTATTATTTACCGATAAACATCTGTGTCCAATAGTTACCTTCTTCTACATAACCTACCCCGATGTGTGTGAATTCGCCGTTTAAGATATTTTTACGGTGTCCTTCACTGTTCATCCAAGCTTGAACAACTTCTTCAGGAGAACGTTGTCCCATTGCAATATTCTCACCAGCTGTATTGTAAGAGATGCCATAGTCTCTCATCATGTCAAATGGTGAGCCGTGAGTTGGGCTTGTGTGAGAAAAATAATTATTGGTCTGCATATCTTTAGATTTATCACGTGCAACATTGCTCAAAGAAGCATCAGCCTTTAAGTCGGAAAGTCCATTTTTACGGCGTTCTGCATTTGTTAGCTCAATTACTTTCATTTCTGTTTCAGAAATACCTTCTGTTGACTCTTCAGCCTGTTGTTTATTATTTTCTGCAGGTTGATTCTCAGGTGGTGCAGCTTGGCCGCTTTGTGGAGCTTGTCCTTGTTCTGGCTGACCTTGTTGTCCCTGAGGTGTTTCTTGACCGAATTTGTAAATTGCAAAAGGTCCCTCTTGCTGGAAATTCTCAAAATGAGGGAAATTTTCACTTGGAATGGATGTGCTGAAAGAGTTCTGATCAATAGGTAAGTATCCATTGTTCATTTCTTGGACATCTGCACTAGGGTCCATGCCACGGGCATTATTTCTTACGTGTGTAATTCCATTGCCATTGTCATTATCAAGGAAAGCTGTATTATTAGTATCTTTATTGTTGTCAGTCGCATTATTGTTACAACCGACCATCAAAGATAATGCAAAAGCAGTAATGATCGTTACAGTCATAAGTTTCTTCATTGTACCTCTCCTTTTCATATCATTAATACTTTTTTAGTGTTACAAAATCAACTAAAAGTATTATTGGTAATAATGATATAAAAGAGATAAACTTGGTAATTGCTATTCCTGAATTAATTTCTCTAATATTCGCTGTACCTGTAAACCCTCGTCAAATCCAATTAGAAATGCCTGTTCATTATTCAACCTTTTAATAAACTGTTCCACTAAATTTCCTTTTGGGGTTATAAGTGCAGAGTCTTCTATTTCTATCCACTCTTCTCCTCTATTTGCAAGCTTTACTTTTCGCCAGTTTAATAAAGAAAGGCTCTGTTTTTCCCCGTGTATCGTGAAAGCTATTTCTTCCTTTTCTGCTTGTCCCGCTATGCCATCAATTAGTACACTCATCCCATCTTCAAGTTTTAACACCGCAATCACAGCATGTTCGCTTAGTTCTGGATTTGATGGATAGTCCACATAGCTAGTAACTTCCTTAACTGAGCCGAAGAAATGGACAATCATTTGAAGATAATGGGGGGAGATTTCCCTGATGAATCCCCCTTGTTTCCTGGAATTTATCCAGTTTGTTTGCTGCCATGGTCTTGGCCACTGATCAAAATGCATTTTTAATGTAATCCGCTTTATTTTACCGAACATATCGTTTTGAAGATGTTCTTCGATCGTGGCAAATGCTTTTTCATACACAAGAGGAAAATGCATCGCATGAACAAGTCCAGCTTCTTCGGCTGCCCGAAGCATGGCTTCTGCTTCTTGTTCAGAATTGGCAAGAGGTTTTTCACAAAGAACGTGTTTGTTGTGCTGAAAGGCCGCCATTACTACTTCACAATGTATGGCGGGAGGAACGGCGACATATACAAAATCAATTTCTTCAATTTTTAGAAGGCTTTTGTAGTCGGAAAAATAAGAAATATTTCCGCATTCTTGTGCAGTTTCTTTTGCAAGTTTTTCATTGTAGTCGCATACTGCTGCGATTTGTACGTTTGAGTTTTTTTGAAATGCAGAAATCAGGCGTTGGCCTATTACTCCTAGCCCAACTATTCCAACCTTATATGTCTTTTTCAATGTTTCTCCCCCTGTGATAGCTTTAACAGTTGATTTTCGTTCCAGGTGTTTCGCTTTCCACTTTAATCAACTTGGTGTTACTATGATCTCTGTTCAATCGGCTAGTACTCGGATAAATTCTCTCATATAGTCGGGAAGGTCTGGTGGTCTTCTGCTTGAGATGATATTCCCATCAACAATAACTGCTTCATCATACCACTCTGCCCCTGCATTAATCATATCGTCCTTAATTCCAGGAGTACTAGTTACTTTTTTACCTTCAAGTATTTTGGCAGAAATAAGTACCCAGCCAGCATGGCAAATTTGACCGATTGGTTTCTTATGTTCATCCATTATACGGATCATTGTAAGTATATCTTCATATCTGCGGAGTTTATCCGGAGACCATCCACCAGGAACCAAGATTGCATCATAATCTGCTGGATCTGCATCATGAAAAGAGATGTCAGATTGAATGGGAACGCCATATTTTCCAATATAGGTTGTATTTGCCTTCTCTCCAGCAATGATCACTTCTGCACCTTCTTCGCGCAACCTTAAAACGGGATACCAAAGCTCCAAATCCTCAAAATCGTCACTAACCAATTGAATTATTTTTTTGTTATGTAATTTCATTAAAATACCCTCCTTCACAATAATATAACTCCATTGTGAACGAGGGTATCACGTTTTGCAAATTAAGAAGTAATAACGGAATCACAAATTAGTTCTTCTGCCAAAGCTAACTGACTTTCCACTTGCTCAAAGGATGTGCCGCCTTCACTTTTTCTTGCCGCAACCACATGTTTTGGTTGAAGTATTTCAAAAATATCTTCAGAAAATAAAGGGGAGAATTCCTTATATTCGTCAAGGGTTAATCCCAGCAAGAACTTTTTCTGGTTGATGGCATAAAGGACAACTTTTCCTATAATTTCGTGTGCCTGCCGAAACGGCAGTCCTTTTGTCACTAAATAATCAGCAATATCAGTAGCATTTGAAAAGTCTTGTGATACTGCTTCAAGCATTTTATTTTTGTTTACTGTCATCGTAAGTATCATCGGTGCCAATAGCTTTAATGAACCATCTAATGTTTTGACTGTATCAAACATGCCTTCCTTGTCTTCCTGCATGTCCTTGTTATATGCCAGAGGTAAGCCTTTTAAAACAGTCAATAGACCAACAAGGTTTCCATACACTCTGCCGGTTTTCGCTCGCAGCAATTCCGGTACGTCAGGATTTTTCTTTTGCGGCATGATACTTGAACCTGTACAGAACGAATCGTCTAGTTCAATAAATTGAAATTCCTGACTGGACCAAATGACCAATTCTTCTGACAGACGGGAGATGTGTGTCATGATCAGCGAAGCATGGGATAAAAATTCGACGATAAAATCACGGTCACTGACGGCATCCATGCTGTTGGGATACACGTTTTCAAACCCTAATAAGGAGGCTGTCTGTTTTCGGTTTATCGGAAAAGTCGTTCCAGCCAATGCACCTGCACCAAGTGGTGACCAGTTGATTCTTTTCAGACTATCTTGCAATCTTTCCTTGTCGCGCTCAAACATCCAGAAATATGCCATAAGATGGTGGGCAAAGGAAACAGGCTGGGCACGTTGCAAATGCGTGTAGCCTGGTAAGATGGTTTGCACATTTTCTTTAGACTTTACATGGATGGCTTTTTGCACATCTGTCAGCAATGAAATGATATTTTCCGTGTGTTTTTTTAGATACAGGTGCATATCTGTTGCCACTTGGTCATTACGGCTTCTTCCAGTGTGTAGCTTCCCGCCTACTGGGCCGATTTCATCTATTAGAAGCTTTTCTATATTCATATGGATATCTTCATGTGCAACGGAAAATTCCACTTCCCCTGCAGTTACTTTGTTTTGGATTACTGTTAGACCTTGTTTGATTGTTTTTGCGTCGACTGTTGAAATGATGCCACAGTCGCTGAGCATTTGGACATGTGCCATGCTTCCTTGTATATCTTCGAGTGCGAGTTCTTTATCAAATTCGATGGATGCTGTGAATTCTTCTACGAGTTTGTTTGTTTCTTTGGTAAATCTTCCACCCCAAAGCTTTGTCATGATGTTGCCTCCTTTTACTGTAAGTTTCTGCATTAACTGTTGATTTCCGTTCCAGGCGCTTCGCTTGCCTGCGGGCGGTCCGGGAGCCTCCTCACTTCGTTGCGGGGTCTCCCCAGTCCCTTCCTCCCGCGGGCGTCTGCGCGCCTTCCACTACAATCAACTAAGTTACTGCATGTTACAGTGTCACTTTTTGTTTGTTGTGGATTTCTGCGTATACTTTTGTTGGCAGTCCCCAGAGTTTAATGAATCCTACTGCTGCGTTATGATCAAACATATCCCCTTTGGAATAAGTTGCAAGTTCTTCATTGTAAAGACTGTATGGCGATTGGCGACCAACTACTGTATGGTTGCCTTTTTGGAGTTTCACACGAATTTTACCTGTTACATTTTTCTGTGTTTCTTCAATAAATGCCCCAAGTGCGTTCACTAACGGAGAATACCACAGGCCTTCATAGATGACCTTTGCCATTTGCTCATCAATGGATGCTTTGAACTGGCTAACTTCTCTTGGGAGAGTTAAGAACTCAAGCTCTTTGTGTGCTTGAATAAGGATAAGAGCTGCTGGGTTTTCATACACCTCTCTTGATTTGATTCCAACTAAACGATTTTCAATATGATCAATTCTTCCAACCCCATGTTTTCCCCCAAGCAGGTTTAATTCCTCGATTAAATCAACCAGGCCCATCTTTATATCATTTAAGGCCACCGGTACTCCCGCATCAAAACCTATTTCCACGTATTCCGGTTGATCTGGAGTGAGCTCAATTGGATTGGTCCAGTCAAAAGCAGCTTCTGGTGCTTCTTGCCAAGGATTCTCCAATACTCCTGCTTCACATGCTCTACCCCAAATATTGGCATCAATGGAGAAGGGGTTATCCAAGTTGACCGGAATAGGAATATTATGCTGCATTGCGTATTCAATTTCCTCATCTCTTGTCATCCCCCACTCACGAACAGGAGCAATGACCTTAAGATTCGGATTTAACGCTTGAATGGAAACTTCAAAGCGAACTTGATCGTTACCCTTGCCAGTACACCCATGCGCGACGGCTACCGCTCCCTCTTCCTCTGCAACCTGTACAAGCAGTTTAGAGATAAGTGGACGTGATAAGGCGGATGATAGAGGGTATTTCCCCTCATACATGGCATTTGATTTTAATGCAGGGACAATATAATCTTTGGCAAGCATCTCTTTTGCATCGACCATAATAGCCTTGATTGCCCCAACGTCAAGTGCTTTCTTTCTAATCGATTCTAGGTCCTTTCCTTCTCCCACATCCAGACCGAGGGCAATAACATCATAGCCATATTTTTCTTGTAACCATTTAACGGATACGGAAGTATCAAGTCCTCCAGAATACGCCAAAACCACTTTTTCTTTCTTCATCTTTTTTCCTCCTATAGCATAAAAATCTACGTTGTTGTATTTTTATGCATTTTAGTTTAAAAAAATTTTAGTTGCTTAGTAAAGCCTTCAGGATGGCTTTCTGTGCATGAAGTCTGTTTTCGGCTTCATCAAATACCACAGAATGAGGTCCATCAATAATTTCTGCCGTAACCTCTTCTCCGCGGTGTGCAGGCAGGCAATGTAAAAAGATGAAATCATCTTTAGCATGTTTGCAAAGCTCCTCGTTGACCTGATACGGCGCCAGTAGGTTTACTCGTTTTTCTGTTTCTGCTTCCTGCCCCATACTGGTCCAAACGTCCGTTACGACCACATCTGCATCCTTGACCATTTCAATAGGGCACTGCCCTACCTGAATAGAAGAACCTGTTAAGAAAGCTTCCTTCTTCATTGCTGTAAGAATGCAAGAATCCGGTTCAAAACCAGTTGGACATGCTATGGCGATGTCCATACCGACTTTTACTGCTCCTTCTATTAGGGAATGCGACATATTATTGTTTGCATCGCCCAAATAGCATAGTTTTAACCCTTTTAGTTTTCCTTTGTGCTCTTTGATGGTCAGAAGGTCCGCCAATACTTGAGCTGGGTGATGCGAATCGGTAAGGCCATTGATAATTGGTACATTTGAATGTAGTGCAAATTCTTCTAATGTTTGATGGTCAAAAGTGCGTATCATCAATCCATCTACATAACGGGACAAGACTTTAGCTGTATCGGCAGGTGACTCCCCTCGCCCCAATTGGATATCATTGGAACTTAAGAATATTGCATGACCACCGAGTTGCAGCATGCCTACTTCAAAAGAAACCCTTGTTCTTGTAGAGGACTTTTCAAACAGCATGGCAAGTACTTTCCCTTGTAAATAAGGGTGAGGCACTCCCTCTTTTTGATTTTTTTTTAGTTTAATAGCATCTTCTAATAAAAAATGAATGTCTTCTTTCGAATAGGATCCAAGTGTCAAAAAATGAGATTGACTTATTTGATAGGTCTCCTTGTTCGCTTCCCATTTTAGTACACTTTGCATAAATATTCAACCTCTCTTTTTTTGTTTTTTAAATAATCTCTTATTGTTTGATAATTTACTTGAATGGTATCGTCCAATATTATGGCTTGATAAGCTGTTTCTAAGCATGTAAAGATTCTTATTCCGTTCATTGTACATATTGCACGGTACTTTGCTCCATTACGTGATTGATCTCTCCCTATTGTAGGAATGATAATGGCTGCAGCAAGTTTTTCCGTTTTTAATGTGTTGGTTAGTTCATAATGAGAAATGGAATTCACCGCCATATTATTTTCCTTTAAAAATTCAGCAGTTCCTTCCGTCGCCACAAAAGAAATTCCCTTTTTAACGAATTCTTTCAAGAGTGGAAGAGCATTAGGTTTTTCGCGGTCTGAGATGGAACAAAAGACTATTTTCTCTTTTTGCATGGCATTGAATGGACTATTTTTCCCTTGAAACAGCGCTTTTGTCATCGCCTCTTCTAAAGTTTTTCCAAGTCCGATAATTTCTCCAGTAGATTTCATTTCTGGCCCTAGGACATGATCCACATCTTTTAATTTTGTATTGGAAAAGACAGGTGCCTTGACTGTCCAGAAACCTGGGTCTTCTTTAAGCCCGGATTGACTTAGCTTCTCTCCCAATTGTACGTTGATTGCAAGTTCAATCATTGGTACATTTGTAACTTTACTAACAATCGGTACTGTTCTGGATGCTCTTGGATTTACTTCTAACACATAGATATTATCTTCACTGATGACAAACTGGATATTGGCAATTCCAATTATTTGCGCGGCATTACATATTTTCTTTGTATACTCTACTAGTCTTTCTTTTATCTGTTTTGACAACGATATGGAAGGAAGAACAGCAAGGCTGTCACCTGAATGAACTCCTGCCTTTTCTATATGTTCAAAAATGGCTGGGATATATATTTGCTCTCCGTCTGATATTACGTCCAGCTCGCATTCAAGTCCCGGTACATATCGATCTACCAACAAAGGCCATAAGGAATCATTATTTTGGTGTAAATCAAGGAAAGAATTTATTTCTTCATCGTTATAAATGGTATACATCGATTGCCCACCTATCACATAGGATGGCCGCACCAATACCGGATATCCTAGAGTTTGTGCTGCCGCTTTCAATTGACGGCTTTGATCCACTATTTTTCCTTCTATATGAGATATGCCTTCTGACTCCAATAAAGCATAAAAGTTGGATCGGTCCTCAAGCTTGTCAATGGCTTCGACGCTAGTTCCTGCTATTTTGACCCCTTCTCTCTTTAATCCATCAGCAAGATTGATGGCAGTCTGACCACCAAATTGAATGAAGACAAGGTCAATATTTTCCTTTTGGATAATCGGCAAGATATCTTCTATTGTAATTGGTTCAAAAAAAAGTTTATCTGCTACCGAAAAGTCTGTACTGACGGTTTCTGGATTATTGTTTACAACGATCGTTTCATAGCCGGCCTTCTTCAATGCTTTCACCGCATGAACAGAGCAATAGTCAAACTCTATTCCTTGCCCTATCCGAATTGGACCAGCACCAATGACAAGTGCTTTTTTGTTCTGACTGACATCCACTTCATCCGCTCCATTATAGGTGGAATAGTAGTATGGTGTTATGGCTTCAAATTCAGCAGCACAAGTATCTACTAATTTATAAGATGGAAAGAGCTGATTTTTCTTCATGTACGCCATTAATTGTTTACTTTCACACCCTAATAGTGAACAAAGTCTCTCATTACTGATATTTTGTCGTTTGGCTTCCTTTAAGAAATCAAGCTCTAGTGTATCCAAACATTTATTTGAAAGATGATTTTCTAGCATGACCATTTGTTGTAATTTATGAAGGAACCACTTGTCAATAAAGGTCATTGCATGGATAACTTCCATGGACACGCCCTTTCTCAGAGCATGAGTTATCGCAAAAAGCCTCAAATGAGTCGGTTCTTTAAGTAATTCCATCCATTGATCTTCCTTCATTACGTCTAAATCCGGATGAGTAATTCCATTTACCTTCATCTCCATGGAACGGATTCCTTTATTTAGTGCTCCTTCAAAAGTACGATCAATGGCAAGCACTTCCCCAGTCGCTTTCATTTGTGTACTGAGGGTGGAATCGGCTTCTGGAAATTTATCAAACGGAAACCTTGGTAATTTTACTACTACATAGTCTAGAGCAGGTTCAAAGGAAGCAAAGGTGGATCCTGTAATGGGATTTTTAATTTCATCCAAGTGATAGCCGATGGCACATTTTGCTGCTATTCTTGCAATTGGATAACCGGTTGCCTTTGATGCAAGGGCAGATGAACGGCTTACTCGAGGATTCACTTCAATAATATAGTAATTATCTGAATGGGGATCCATGGCAAATTGAATATTGCAGCCTCCGACAATTTTCAACTTTCTTATTATTTTTAAGCTCGCATTCCTTAAAATTTGATATTGTCTGTCTGTTAATGTTTGGGAGGGTGCCACAACAATGGAGTCTCCCGTATGAACGCCGACTGGGTCAAAATTTTCCATATTGCACACGATAATACATGTATCATTTTCATCCCGCATTACCTCGTATTCTACTTCTTTCCAACCTTTAATGCTTTTTTCCACTAAGACTTGAGTTATTGGACTCAGATTCAATCCTTTATTAAGTAGCAAATTAAGTTCTTGATTATTATTTGCAAATCCACCGCCTTCCCCGCCTAAGGTGTAAGCAGGTCTAATGATGATTGGATAGCCTATATGCTTTACAAATTCCGTACCTTCTATTATGGAATGTACAATTTGTGATTCTGGAACTGGCTCATTCAGACTCATCATAAGTGTTCGAAAAAGTTCTCTATCTTCTCCCTGTTGAATGGATGGTACAGATGTTCCAAGGACAGAAACATTATTTTTTTTCAAAATACCCTTATCTGACAGCTGTACTATCAAGTTAAGTGCTGTTTGTCCCCCGAGCGTTCCGATAATTCCGTCTGGCAGCTCTTTTTCTATGATTTTCTCTAAGCTTTCAACGGTTAATGGCTCCATATAAACATGATCTGCAATATCCGAATCAGTCATGATGGTTGCAGGATTATTGTTTACAAGGACCACTTCTATCCCCTCTTCTTTAAGGGCAAGGCAAGCTTGTGTGCCAGCATAGTCGAACTCCGCTGCTTGACCGATGACGATTGGGCCTGAACCGATTACTAACACTTTTTTGATAGAATTATTGAATGGCATATGACATTACTCCTGTTTTATCATGTATGAGTTTCAAAAATTTTGTAAATATATAGTTTGTATCTTGAGGACCGGGATGTGCTTCTGGGTGAAATTGAACACTCAGAGCAGGAAAACTCTTATGTTGAAGGCCTTCCACTGTCCCGTCATTGATATTTTTATAGGTGATAGAAAAGATTTCTTGATTGACCGAGTCTTCCTTAACGTTATAGCTATGATTTTGCGAAGTGATATACACTTTCCCTGTGGCTAAATCTTTAACAGGATGATTGCCACCTCTATGTCCAAAAAGCAGCTTCTCTGTTGTTGCACCAAATGCCAGTGCTAACAGCTGATGACCTAGACAGATACCTAGCGTCGGAAACTCTTCTGCAATGTTTTTTATTTTTGGAAAGTGATCTTTCAAGACTTCTGGATTTCCTGGTCCGTTGCTTAACAATACGCCATCAGGATGAAGTGCTTGCAACTTTTCCAAACTTGTCGTATATGGGACCACTGTCACCTGACAATCTGAATAGAGCAGCGCTTCTAGGATTGATTTTTTATAGCCATAATCGAGCAGAACAATATGAGGGCCAGCCCCTGGATAGCTTTTCACTTTAGTAGTGGACACCAATTCCACAAAATTCTCTGTCCCTTCCACGTAGGGAAATTCCTTAACAGAGTCCGTAATGTATCCTTTTACAGATCCATGTTTACGTATGGTTTTAACGAGCTCTCTCGTATCTACATTACTAAGGCCGCTGATGCTTAATTTTTTCAAAAGCTCAGGTGCTGCCACTTCAGAAGAGTAGTGGTTAGGCAAATGGCAGGCCTCTCCCATGACTACGCCTTTTGCGTATATATTTTCGGCTTCATAATCTTGTGGGTTTATTCCATAGTTTCCAATCAACGGATAGCAAAAGACTATAATTTGACCTGCATAGGAGGGATCTGACATGATTTCTTGATAACCTGTCATACTGGTATTAAAAACCACTTCTCCTATCGCATCCTCCTTACTTCCTATCAAAATACCGGGGAAAACCTCCCCTGTTTCCAATACCAAACAACCATTATCCATGATGTACCTCCCTAAACTGCTGTAGTACCTTAGTGAATTTTTGAATAAAAGAGTATAATTCTTCTTTCGAGACTGTAAGTGGAGGAAGTAGTCTTACCACATCTGGCCCGGCAGTTAAGATTAATAGTTTTTCATTTAATGCTAATTTGACCAAATCAAGCGCATTTCCGCTTATTTCAAGACCAAGCAACAAACCTTTTCCCCTTATTTGCTTGATAAATGGAAATTCTTCTTGCAACCCTTCAAGCTCGGATCGAAGTATTTGACTCAGTTCCACTGTTTTGTTTAAAAAATCGGCTTGACATATCACATTCAATGTTGCAATACCAGCCGTGCTTGCCAATGGATTCCCGCCAAAAGTGCTTCCGTGCATTCCAGGCAAAAAGGCAGCAGCGATTTCTTCTTTTGCAAGCATTGCACCAATTGGAAAACCAGATCCCAGTCCTTTGGCAAGCGTCATGATATCTGGTTGTACATCATACTGTTCATATAAAAACAGACTTCCTGTACGCCCCATTCCCGTTTGCACTTCATCCACGACGAGTAATATCCCATTTTCCTTGCAAATGGAAGACAATTCTCTTACCCAATCAGGATCAGCAGGGACCACTCCCCCTTCTCCTTGTAGAAGTTCTAGCATGACGGCAGTTGGAGCCATGTCTCGTATTGTTTGGATGGACTGAAGCTCGTTATATGGTAAATGGGTAAACCCCTCTAGCATTGGTTCAAATCCGGACTTTATTTTGTCTTGTCCTGTAGCCGCCACTGTAGCCAAAGTTCTTCCGTGAAAACTTTGTTGAAACGTCACAATGCTAGCTTTCTTTTTGCCATTTTTGTTCGCAAATGCCCTTACCAACTTAATAGCAGCTTCATTTGCCTCTGCGCCACTATTACAAAAGAACACTTGATGAAAACATGATTTTTCTACTAAAAGGCAGGCAAGCTCCTCTTGTTTTGGGATGTGATAAAGGTTGGACGTATGCCAAAGCTGTGATAGCTGTTCGGAAAGAGCCTTCTCTACTTCCGGTGGACAATGACCGAGATTGCATGTTGCAATGCCTGAAGTGAAATCGAGATACTCTTCGTTATTATCAGACCAGACCAATGTCCCCTTCCCTTTTTGGATAGATAAAGGAAACCTGCTGTATGTATTCATGATTGGCGAATAGTTACTGGTAGATTTAGACACTTTTCTTCATGACCTCCTCAAGGTAGAATGAAGTACCAAAGCTTGATTCGTTCAACGCAAAGCCTGTGAGGGCATCACTCGAGGTACCATTTATAATTCCAACCTTACTTACCCCTTTTGTTAAACATTGAACAGCAGCCTCCACTTTAGGAATCATCCCGCCAGTGATTTGCTTCTCTTCTATAAGGCTAGAAACTTCTAAATCAGATAAGTTACCAGCAATAGAGCCCCCCACCTTTACCCCGTCAACATCTGTGATCATGCATAACGGAGAATTAAATGCCACAGAGAGAGCCGCGGCTGCCATGTCCGCATTAATATTGTAGTGCTGGCCATTTAAATCAACCGCCACCGGAGAAATGATGGGAATGATTCCTTTTTGCATGATAGAAATCAATAACTCTGTGTTCACTTCTACAATTTCTCCAACTAATCCAAGCTCCTCTGCATTGGAAATCGGTTTTGCCATCAGGAACTTTCCATCGACACCACTTAACCCCATTGCATTGCCCCCAGCTTTCATCACTTGGCGGACAAGGTGCTTGTTCATGGAACCTGACAATACCATTTCCACCACTTCCAATACTGGCTCCGTGGTTTTTCTTAAACCGTTGACGAAAGTTGTTTCTACATTTAAAGAGGATAGTATGGTGGAAATAGAAGGTCCTCCTCCATGAACAACTATTGGTTGAATATGATGCTTGTTCTTTAACTCTATAAGTTCAGTAAAAAAAGAAGGAGAGAGTTTCCCGACTGTACTGCCTCCACACTTTATTACGAGCGACTTCATGTCTTAGCCTCCTTCACGTTCGATATGATGCATTAATTCGTACATAATCGTAGGATAAATCACAACCCCAAGCAGTACCATTTTCACTTCCTGCTAAAAGATCCACCACTATTTCAATTTTTTCATTCTTTAAATAAAATTTGGCTTCTTCTTCGCAGAACACAACTGGCATTCCATCCTTCACGATCAAGATTGGCCCGATCATCACTTTGATTTTTTCCGTGTCAATGGAGATTCCGCTATACCCAACAGCTGACACAATCCTTCCCCAGTTCGGATCCTCGCCAAAAACCGCTGTTTTTACTAAACTCGAACCGACAATGGTTTTAGCAATTACTTGGGCATCGTGTGCCGTTTCTGCACCATTCACTTGTACTTCAATTAATTTAGTGGCACCTTCCCCGTCTCGTGCTATTTGTTGAGAGAGTGATTGGCATACGATGTGAAGCCCTTCTTTGAAAAGAGTGTATTCATCGTCATTTTGCGTCCATTGTTCATTCCCGGCCATCCCATTTGCCATCACAAGCACCATGTCATTTGTACTTGTATCTCCGTCCACAGTTATCATATTAAATGTCTCTGCAGTTACCTCTCTTAATGCTTGATGTAATGTATCATGTTGAATATGGATGTCTGTTGTGACAAATCCAAGCATAGTTGCCATATTAGGATGAACCATGCCCGAACCCTTTGCAGCTCCTGCTATCGTAAACACCTTATTTTCAATCTCTAGCTGAAGACATATATGTTTTGTAAAGGTGTCTGTAGTCATAATTGCTTCTTCAAAAGAAGGAGCATCCTCACAGTTTACAAGCGATGATATCGATTCCACTCCTGTTATGATCTTATTCATTGGAAGTTGTTCTCCTATGACTCCTGTCGAAACGACCGCAACATCCTGCTCTTTGATACGGGCTTTCTCGGCAAATATTTCTCTCATTTTATAAGCGTTTTGTAATCCTTCTTTTCCTGTACAAGAGTTAGCATTACCAGAGTTAACGATGACTCCTTGAAGGCTTCCGTTGGTGTTAATGCTTTCCTGTGATACTTTAAGTGGGGGTGCTTGAAATTGATTGGTTGTGTATACTGCTGCAGCTGTTGCAGGAACTTCGCTATAAATCCAGCCAAGGTCTTTGCGCTTACGTTTTATTCCGCAGTGCACCCCTCCTGCTGAAAACCCTTTTGGCGTACATATATTTCCTTGTTCAACAGCATTCCATTTTACTTTTTTTGATAATATTCCAACTTCCATTTTCTCACCTCTTATTTATGGATAAACTGGTGTTATCTTTAGTCCTGCTTGCTCGTTCCAGCCGTTCATAATGTTCATATTTTGAATAGCCTGCCCTGATGCCCCTTTCATCACATTGTCGATAACAGACACAATGATGATTCTGTTGGTTCTTTCGTCCACTGTTATCCCCAGGTCACAATAGTTGGAGCCGTATACTTCTTTTGTGGAGGGCCATTGATTCTCCTGTCTGATTCGAACAAAATACTCTTGTCGATAGAACTCATGATAGAGGTCTAATGCATCTTTGGTTGTCAAAGATTGTGTCAAATCACCATAAATCGTGCACAATATGCCTCTTGACATCGGAACGAGATGCGGAGTAAAAGTGATGGTGGTATCAGAATTGGTATAAGTTTGAATTACTTGTTCCATTTCTGGAATATGCTGATGGTTTCCAAGTTTATATGCCCTAACATTTTCATTTACTTCACAATAGTGAGTACCCATTGATACCTTTCTACCTGCGCCGGTTACTCCCGATTTACCATCAATGATGATGCTGTTTACATGAATCAGCTTAGCCTTTAATAGAGGTGCAAGACCAATTAATGTCGCAGTTGGATAACAGCCTGGGTTTGCAATCAACGAAGCGTGTTTGATTTCTTTTCTGAAAAGTTCTGGCAGCCCATATGTAGACTTTTGTAGAACACTAGCTGACGCTGGTGAATATTTATACCACTTGTCGTATAATCGAGAATCTTTTAACCGATGATCCCCTGAGAGGTCAATACAAGGAATCTCCTCTTCTACAAATCTATGAACAAGGTCTTTAGCCACTCCAGATGGAGTAGCAAAAAAGAACAATTCTGCACTTTCCAATATATCGTCTATATTCATTTCTTCTAATCTATTCTCTGTAATCCCTTGTAAATGGGGATATTGTTCGGTAATCAATGTTCCACTTGTAGAGTGGGAACCAAGAAAACTCAATTCCGCTTCTGGATGTTGCATTAATATTCTTATAAGTTCAGCCCCGCTATACCCGTTCGCTCCGATAATTCCAACCTTCAAGTCCTTCATCCTCTCCATGCGTTAATAATATGAATTATTATAACTATGTATGTATAAAAATACAATATGTTTTTTGAAAAGATATAAAAAAAGATGACCCTGGAATCTTCTCCAAAGTCATCTTCTTAAAATTTCATTCTCCTAAGGCCGCAATTGTCTTGGCCAATAGTTCCGTTCGTTCTGCTAAAGAGGGTATTTCTAAATACTCCTCTTCACTATGGGCATTTCCTCCGACTGGACCCATCCCGTCAACAGTGGCAATTCCCATTGCAGCAGTAAAAGAAGCATCCGATCCTCCGCCTGTAGCCGTATCTTTCACCTCTACTCCGATTTGTTCTCCTACTTTTTCAATTACATGTAACAGCGATTCAGTTCGAGCTGTCTTCTCCATAGGCAGCCTGTTCATTTCTCCGATTAGCTCGACTTCTGTTCCTTTGACATCAGTAGATGCACAGATTTTCACCAATTTACGTTCAATTGGTAATGCTTGATCCCGATCCGTAATCCTAATGTCCACATGTGCCACTGCACTATCGGAGACAGTATTAACGGACGAGCCTCCCTCAATCAAACCTACATTCACACTGATCCCTTTTGAATGGTCATTAAGTGCGTGTAGCTGAATCACTTTATGTGCGAGTTCTTCAATGGCACTTCTTCCTTTTTCCGGTTCAATTCCGGAATGTGCTGCCCGGCCGCGAACATTTATTGTATATTTTCCTTTACCTCTTCTGGCCGTAACTAAAGAACCATCTTTTCTCGCAGGTTCCATAATCAGAGCATACTTTTTATCCTTTGCCTTACTTTCAATGAGGGATTTGGAAGATGGTGAACCGATTTCTTCATCACTGTTCAATACAAGAACAACATCCTGATAAGCTTTGGAATGGGAATGAATCAATGCTTTCATAGCATACAGAATGGACACCTGGCTTGCTTTCATATCAATCACACCAGGGCCATAAGCCCTGTCACCTTCTACCTTGAATGGCCGGCACTGAACGGTACCGTTAGGAAAAACAGTATCCATATGGGCAACAATAATTATTTTTGGTTCTTTTGCTAGCGGATGTTGAATGACCAAATGATTTCCATACTTCTCTTCTTCAAGAACTTGAACAGAAAATCCTATAGCTCTATACTCCTTTGATAGGATGGATCCTATTTGATCTATCCCTTCTTTTGAAGTAGAACCACTATCAATATTGACCAGTTTTTCGAGGAGTTCCAGCATGTTAAATTGGTTGTTTTTTAAAAACTCTTTCATCTTACTCTCTCCTGACATAATAGACGCATAAACCTTGTTCTTCTATATACATATATTTATTTACCTATACCATTATACCTTTTCTACTTATTAAGTCCTATATTTCCTTTATTCTACCTATTTTAAGAATTCAAACCTATTTTCTCATAAAAATTAATTTTATCTGAATAAACAATATATTACGCATTACTGTAAATCTATGTTATAGTAGTTAGGCGATGAGCTGAATTGTGTAAGTCGACGGACCCGCTCTTTGAGCAAGGCATGAATGTGGTCATGCTGTCCCTCGCCTCAATACGCAAAGAAGGTACCTTTTTAGGTGCCTTCTTTTTTTTTGCTACCATATCGTCATTTCTGCTATACTGTCTACATCTATGAAAGAAAGAAGGAATCACATTGATACGTTTTGGCGTAATCGGAACCAACTGGATAACAGAATCATTTATCAATGCAGCACTAGAGTCTGAAGATTTCCGTTTAACGGCTGTCTACTCTAGAAGAGAAGAAACAGCAAAAGAATTTGGAAGAAAATTCAATGTAACTTCTACATATACTGATCTGAATGAGTTTTCAAGAAGCAACGAATTCGATGCAGTTTATATAGCCAGCCCGAATTCTTTACATGCAATGCAAGCGATTGCCTGCATGAGCCAAGGTAAACATGTGTTATGCGAAAAACCGGTAGCATCAAATACTAGAGAATTATCGGAAATGATAGATACGGCAAAAAGAAATAACGTAGTTCTGATGGAGGCAATGAAAAGCACCCTCCTTCCAAATTTCTTGGCAGTTAAAGAAAACCTACAAAAAATCGGGAAAATCAGACGTTATGTAGCGAGTTATTGTCAGTATTCTTCTCGCTATGATAAGTACAAGGAAGGCACGGTACTTAATGCTTTCAAGCCTGAGTTTTCCAATGGAGCTTTAATGGACATCGGTATCTATACCATCTATCCGATGGTGGCGTTGTTTGGGAAACCGAAAGCTTTATTTGCCATGGCCCAAATGCTTGAATCGGGCGTAGATGGTCAAGGGAGTATCTTGTTCCAGTATGAAGGCATGGATGCTTCGGTTGCCTATTCTAAAATAGCAAACTCCTACCTTCCATCAGAAATACAAGGGGAAGAAGGAACCATCATTATGGATACTATCCATACGCCTGAGAAGGTGCTGATTAGATACAAAGACGGGACAGAGGAAGACATTACGGTCCCTCAAATCGATCACTCTATGTATTACGAAGCAGAAGAATTTATTCGGCTTATTAAATCTGGTGAAAAGGAATCTTCAATCAATTCTCTCACTGCCTCCCTGCAAACGATGGAATTAATAGAAGAAGCTCGATCTCAAATCGGACTGGTTTATCCAGCGGACAATTAATAAATGTTTATTCATGAAGGAATCGCCTGTTACACAAGGGCGGTTCTTTTTTATTTGAAGACCTCTCGTTCTCTTTTCGAGCTAGAGAGGTTCTCATTCTACGGAAGGACCTCTCCTCTTCCTATTTCACCCTAGAGAGGTCCTCATCGCCCAGGGTGAAACTAATCCCCTTTTAGCAGAAGCCAATCAAAAACTATTGTTTATAGCATATTTTTAATAGGCTTAACGCCTATTTTGTAAAATCTAGTAAAAATGGACGGTTGATAGAGGACATGCGTCCACTCTCTTCTCTAGTAAATACATAGTATGTGGTAGATAAGAAAAAGGGGGTGTAAGAATGGCAGATAGCAAAGATATGCAACGAGAGATTTCAAAACTAACCCAGGCAACAACTAACATGATGCTTCAAAATGTTTTAAAGAAACACAATGTAAAACTAAGTGGAGATAACTTCTCCAAAGAGCAAAAAGCGCAACTGAAGAAATTGGTTGCAGATATCCAAGATTCTTTCGGGAAAATGGAAAAACTTCAAAAAGAAGAAAAATAAAAATTTTTAAAAATGGGGGATTTAAATAATGAGTAAAGATTGGTTATTCGGTGGAAGAAGCTGCGGCTATGATAATGGCTGCGGTAATAAGGGTGAATGGAATGCTTTAGCAGCAGGAAGCAGACATCCACTTGACAATGATGGTGTAGCTCAAGAAGCTGACCAAGTAAACAAAATGATTCAAAAATCCTATGAGCAAATTGTAATTAAAGATTCTTGCGATATTGAAGTAACAACTACTGATACAAAAATTGCTGTATCATTGCAGGCTGCAATTCAAGCTGCCATCGCTTTGGTAATCAGTGTTAGTATCGCAGACAGCAATAAAGCAGAGCAAGTAATCCAAGAGTTGCTTCAAAGTTCCAAATCCGTACAAGTAAACCACCAACAAACGTATATTCAAAACTCTCGTGGTGTAAAAGTAACTACTACTGACACTGACCTAGTATTAAACATTCAGCTACTTCTTCAACTATTGATTGCCCTTGTTGTTGCTGTAGACATCTTATAATTTTGCTGAAGAATTGCCCACTTCAGCAAAAAACTGCCATGTAACACTCCTTCTTATCTAAAGTGCCGGAAAAACACCTGCAATTCCTGCCATAGCATATCATAGCCTCCTTGCTATACCCATCTTACACCACACCTACAAATAGTTCGGAAAAAAGAAGATCAGAAAGTTGGTCTTCTTTTTATTTTTCAACATTTCCAATCTAGTCATTTGCCTAGTTTTCTCTAAAACGAGCGCAAATTGAATACTATCTCATAGTATAGTATAGTTCAAAAACCTATATTAAAGAAGGAGTCAACTTATGCGAGAGAAAAATGACAACCTGCTTCCCCACCCTAAATTATTCCATCACACCACGTCCATTTCGTCTAATCAGCAGGAATTCCGAAAAAACTATTTAGAGGATATTATAAATCGGCAAGAAGAAACGAATTTGACTGTTTCTAATACAGTTAATGAAATAAATGATCATTTACAACAAAGTATTTCCATGCAAATAGACAATCATCAACTTCTGCTAAATAAGTTTAACACTCAGGAAGAAGCTCATCAGGAGCTTTCAGAATTGATAGCAACTCAGGACAATGATGTTCGTCAAGTTTATGACAAAGTACTTTTGCAAGCAAAAAGTCATGAAGACCTAGCAGAAAAAGTAAATGATCACGATAAAAACTACGAACAGCTCCTTGAATTGTTAAGAGTTCAGTCGCTAGTAAGTGAAGAACTTCAAGGTAATATCCTAACAAATGAAGAAAGCAGCAAGAAAGTAGAACAAAGACTGGATAACTTGGAGTTGTTGGTGGAAGAAGAAAAACTGTTGAGTCAAGCCACAATAGATCAATTGGCATTTCAAGAGGATTTGACACGAGGCATACACTTAAAATTGGAAAAATATGAAGAATTGTATGGAGACATTCAAGCAAAATTACATGACCAGGAACATTTTTATCAAGAGATAAATAAAAAACTGCAGGTACAAGAAATGTTTCATCAGTCTGTAATGGAACGCCTTGACAGTCAAGATATTGCCTCTCAAAAAATTGCCGATCAATTAAATATATTAAGGCAAACACTTGTTGATAAGTTGGAAACAGCCATAACATCCATTGATAGTAAATATAAACAAACCTTGCACTATCTGAGTGGCAGTATGTTTGGATTAAAGGAAAGAATCATTCAAAAGGCTCCCCTTGAATCTGACAACAATGAAGTGAAAAAAGTAGAAGTAAAGCAAGAGTAGTCTTCGGGCTGCTCTATTTTTTTGGTTTGATTTTTCTGAAGATTCATACTAATATTTAACTAGCACTTACTTTTCTATTTGGAGGTTGAAACCATGGCAAAATTAGTACATAAAACAATAGGAAATCTATTGGATGAAACAGTATCACGTTATCCTGATAAAGAAGCAGTAGTGTATATGGAAACAGGGCTACGGTACAGTTACAAAGAATTTCAACAAATTTCCAACCAAGTAGCAAAGGGTTTTATGAGTCTTGGCATTAAAAAAGGAGATCATATTGCTGTTTGGGCTTCCAATAAACCTGAGTGGTTAATTACCCAATATGCGAGTGCGAAGATCGGTGCAGTTTTAGTAACCGTAAATACTAGCTATCAATCTAAAGAACTGGAATATCTATTGCGTCAATCAGATTCCACCACCCTTCTTCTTATGGATGGTTTTAAAGGGGTCAGCTACTTGGATATGCTTCATGAACTATGTCCTGAGTTATCCACTTTTGCCCCTGGGGAACTTACCTCTAGTAGACTACCAAAGTTGAAGAACGTTATTTATATGGGAAGCGAAAGTCATCCAGGTATGTTCGTATGGGATGACCTATTGAAGGATACCTCGTCCATTACTGATGAAGAACTAATGGACCGACAGAACAGCACAAACTTTGATGAAGTGATTAATATGCAATATACTTCTGGTACGACTGGCTTCCCAAAAGGGGTTATGCTTACCCACTCAAATATTATTAATAATGCCGTTAACGTTGCGGAATGTCAAAGACTGACCGCTGATGACAGAATATGCATTCCCGTTCCATTTTTCCACTGTTTTGGTTGTGTAATGGGCACCCTTGCTGCTGTTGCTACAGGGGCGACGATGGTCCCTCTTATTATGTTCGATCCTCTTTTAGTATTAAAAGCAGTTGAACAAGAAAAATGCACGGCGCTTTACGGAGTTCCAACCATGTTTATCGCAGAACTTAATCACCCTGAATTTGAACATTACAACTTAACAAGTTTACGAACCGGTATTATGGCAGGGTCTCCTTGTCCAACGGAAATTATGAAAAGAGTGGTTCATGATATGGGAGCAAAGGAAATTACCATTGCATATGGACAAACAGAAGCATCCCCCGTTATTACACAAACGAGACCATATGACAGCATTGAGAGGCGCGTGTCCACTGTTGGAAGCGCTTTAGATAATGTCGAAGTGAAGATTATAGACCCTGCAACAGGTGAAAATGTTCCAAATGGAGTGCAAGGCGAACTTTGTACAAGAGGTTACCTTGTTATGAAGGGCTACTATAATATGGAGGAACAAACGAGAGATGCAATTGATAGCGAAGGTTGGCTCCATACAGGGGACCTTGCGACAATGGATGATAATGGGTATGTTGTCATTACAGGCAGACTAAAAGATATGATTATCCGTGGTGGGGAAAATATTTATCCGCGCGAAGTGGAAGAATTTCTATACACCCACCCTAAAGTATTTGATGTACAAATTGTCGGTGTCCCTGATGAAAGATTAGGAGAGCAAGTTGCAGCATTCATTAAGGTTAAACCAGGGGAAACCTTGAGCAGTCAAGAAGTAAAAGATTATTGCGCTGGTAAGATATCCAAATACAAAATACCTTTTTATGTGGAAATCCTTGAAGAGTATCCCATGACGGCATCCGGAAAGATTCAAAAATTCAAACTTAGAGAACATGCCGTAAAGACACTAGTCAAAATCTAAAACAGGGAGGGGCTATAAACCCCTTCCCGCTTTATTTTCTTGCATTCACAATTTCATCAATACTAGTAATGACCCTCTCCATATCCTCTCTATTCACATCATAGTGAGTAGTAAGGCGAACAAGCGTAGGTCCAAAGGTAACGGCCAACACACCTTTGTCTCTTAATGCTTGTACAAACTGCTCAGCATTTAAATCTAACTCTGCCACATCCATTACGACAATATTGGTATCAACCGAATTCACTATCTTCAATGAAAGGATGTTCCTTAATCCTTCAGCAAGAAACATAGCATTTGCATGATCTTCAGAAAGTCTTTCCGTCATTTTGGTTAACGCCAGTAATCCAGGAGCAGCGATGATGCCAACTTGCCTCAATCCACCGCCAAGACGCTTTCTCCACTTCCTGGCGCGTTTAATAAATTCATTAGGACCTGCTATGATTGACCCTACAGGAGCACCCAAACCTTTGGACAAACAGATCTGTACCGTATCGCAATGTTTGGTGAATTCTTCTATCGGGATTCCCGAACTTGCTGCAGCGTTAAACAGCCGGGCCCCATCCACATGCACGGGTATGGAATGATGTTGAGCAATTTCATAGATTTCTGCCATGTTTGTGACAGGTACTACTGCCCCGCCTGCACGATTATGTGTATTTTCGATACAAATAAGTCCAGTTTCAGGAAAGTGTTGATCTTCCCCTCGTATTGCAGCTTCTACGTCTTTAGGATTCATGATCCCGTTAATACCTGGAATTGTTCTAGTTTGGACACCCGCCAAGGCGGCTACCGCACCAGATTCATAATAAAAGATATGAGATTCTTGTTCTAGTAATATCTCGTTTCCCGGTCGGCAATGTGTTAGTACGGCAATCTGGTTTCCTTGCGTACCGCTTGTAACAAAAAGGGCCGATTCCTTCCCGAGAATCTTAGCAGCTTTTTCTTCTAATAGCGTGACCGTCGGATCTTCTCCGTACACATCATCTCCCACTTTCGCTTCATAGGAAGCCTTTCTCATTTCTTCTGTGGGTTTTGTTACCGTATCACTTCGTAAATCAATCATAACCACACCTATCCCCTTCCTTTTTTACTTCATTTTAACAGAATCCTATTTATTTCGCATTCCGTAAAATAATCTACCACCCATCCCATTCACGTGCTATGATAATTCAATATACATATGTTGGCTATTAACACCTATTACCATTAAAGGAGTTTAAATGAAAAATGCAAGCACAAAAAATTAAACTAGATACCGCAAATACCGAAAGCTCCACCGTCTATCCGATCCTTTTTATCATAGGACTCGTCCACTTGCTGAATGATGCCTTGCAGTCGGTGGTGCCCGCGTTATTCCCTGTGTTGCAAAATTCCATGGGGCTAACCTTTACCCAACTTGGACTAATTGCATTCACGCTTAATGCTACATCTTCCCTTATTCAACCTGTAGTTGGCATTATGACAGACAAAAGACCGTCCCCTTATGCACTGCCATTTGGTCTTACTTTGTCTTTATTCGGAATTATTGGCTTGGCATTGGCTTCAAACTTTTGGGTAATTATAATTTCTGTAGTATTTATTGGACTAGGTTCCGCTGCCTTTCACCCAGAAGGTTCCCGAGTAGCCTATATGGCTGCGGGAAACCGCAGAGGCCTGGCACAATCCATATACCAAGTAGGAGGCAATTCGGGTCAGGCTTTAGCTCCGTTGATGGCCGCTTATATCTTGCTTCCATTGGGTCAAATCGGCGTACTCTGGTTTACTGTGGTCGCTGCTGCCGCAGTAATCTTACTTTTCTACATTGCTGCTTGGTACAAACAACAAGTATCAAATCCTATTAGACCGGTAAAGCAAAAGAATACCACATTAACTAAAAGATCCGAAAAAGGCATCGAAAATAAACGCATTATCACCTTTTCGATCTGTTTGCTGATTTTCCTTGTATTTGCGCGGTCATGGTTCCATGCTGGTATCACCAATTTCTACGCATTTTATGCCATTGAGAACTATGGAATACCTATAGCAGACTCACAACTATATATTTTCGTATTTTTAGGTGCAGGTGCAGTGGGAACATTCTTTGGGGGACCGCTGGCAGATCGTTTCGGCAAGAGACTTATTATTTCTCTTTCCATGCTTGGTTCCGCTCCACTTGCCTTGCTGTTACCTTTTGTAGGTCCTATATTTGCCTATATACTTGTTGCCATAATTGGATTCATCATTCTTTCTAGCTTCTCGGTAACAGTAGTATATGCACAGGAATTAGTCCCTGGCCGGATCGGGTTGGTTTCCGGACTGATTGTAGGACTTGCATTCGGAATGGGAGCAGTTGGATCTGTAGCTCTTGGGGTGCTGGCTGATTGGGTAGGATTAACAGATACCATCCTTTTCACTGTATGCTTACCATTCATCGGATTATTAACATTCCTCCTTCCTAGTGATCAAAAGGTAAGGGAAATGCATCAATAATGTAGAAGAAAGGGTTCCTGTTGACCCTTTCTTTTCTTTTGCCTATACTTGGTTAAGTGCTTACAGATACCTTAGTGAAAATGGTGATAAAGATGGATTTTGATATAAAGACATTAGCCTTTTACCTGATTGAAGTAGAAGGCAGTGGAGACAATGCAAAAAAACAAATCAAACCTATGGCAGTATTAGATGAAAATACATATGAAGAGAGCGCATTAAAACCTTTCCTGGATGGGGAGTTGATGAAAATTACAAAAAGGAAAGTAGATCGGCATCCTAAAAATGAACAAGTACCAACGAAAATTGGCAGATTTATAGTGGAACCTGGTTACGACCTTGGTTCAAACCCCAATTATAATCAATTTAATCGGATCAAACAGGCCGATAACTTAGAGACATTTTCCGCTGCTGCTGAAGAAATAGCGACCACGTATACGGACACAACTGCAGTAAGAGGCGGCGTGCTTATTGTTACTAGGGCTAAATTGAATAAGTATTTTGACGAACCATTTGTATTTATATTGAAATGTGATTTTGAACAAAAGGTAGCCTCCATCACAGATGAACGGACGCTTATCCATAACGTTCAGATGGCAATCACCACAAAAAACATGAAGTCCATCCAATATCCTTTTATGGTTGAGGATGGAATGGTGGAAGAAGGAGAATTAAAGATTCACCAGTCCTCTCATTCCCGTTACTTTGAAGACTTCTTGAAGTATGTAGAATATGGTGAATCGATGCCTGAAATCATTAAGAACCAAGTGATGGGAATGGTGCATCAAGAAATCTCCGAAACCTATCAAGAGGAAAGCGAAGAAAAGGAAAAAGTGGAGCAGGCAATGGAAGCCTGGGCAACTTCACCTAAACGCGAACTTCAGGAGCGTTGGTCCGACGAACAAGTGATAGAGGCTTCCTCCTCCATCATTGAACAGACACCTGATATTGAACTGAAATTCAAGCTCGACCATATTTCTGTTAAAAGCTTGCTGGCGGACTTTGGTGAGAATGTTCATATAGCAAAGATCAATGACCGATATGTTGTACTTCTTGAAGGAGATTTTCTTCAATTTGAAAAGAATATCTCGCCTGTTGAAATGCTAAAGCCGAGTGAATTGACGATGATATTAGAGCGATTAAATAAAAAGTATAGTTCGTAAACGAAGGTAAGAATAATTTTAACAAACATTGAGAAAATAAGAACAAATACCTTTTAGGGGTGACTCTCATGGAATGGATGTCCATCATTCGGTATACTTGTTCTCTCACTGGAATTGTTTGTCTTGGCTTCACTTATAAACATATGCTAAAAAGTTCACGAGAAAAAGGAAAGTCTATGGATAGGAAGTAAAAAGACTTGGCAATCGCCTGGTCTTTTTCCCAATTATTTTAGTTGGTTGGGTAATCGCCGCTGTTCCTTTCCGCAAATGTCTTCGCTTTCCGCGGGACGGTGCTTGAGCCTCCTCACAACGCTTCAGGGGTCTCAACCTACCGTTACTCCCCCGCTGGAGTCTCCGCCATTTGCTCCAATCCACAGCTGAGAATTTCGAAAATGCTCTGTAAATGCTTATCCAGTTAATTAGGTTAGATGCCTTTTCTTTACCTTTTAGATGAATGAAACCACCTAGTTGATTGGAGTGGAAGGCGCGTAGACGCCCGCGGGAGGAAGGGACAGGTGAGACCCCGGAAGGCGAAGCCTGAGGAGGCTCACGGACCGCCCGCAGGCAAGCGAAGCGCCGGAACGGAAATCAACTGTTTTTCGGATTCTTATCATAAAAAAAGGGCGGGGAATTTATCCCTGCCTTCTCTTTATGTTGCCGGTGTTTCAAATAATTCTATCCATTCTCCGTCAGGCCCTGCAAAAAAGATATATCTTGCGCCATTTGGCAATGTCGTAATCTCTTGTTCGATAAACGTAACATCCAGGCTTTTCAACCTTTCATGTTCTGCCTCTACATCATCCACCGTTAATGCAATATGATGCACCTTTCCTTCTACCGGCAAATCGGAATTGTAACCCTGAATAAGCTCCAACTCTGTTTCATCACTTTCATTAAATCCTAAAAATGCAAGCTTTATTATTCCATTCGGGTGATCTAACTGACCTTTTAAAGAAAACCCGACCACTTGTGTATAGAACTCTATCGATGACTGAATATCTTTCACCATAATTCCCACATGTTCTAATCTTTTAATTGCCATAGTTATCTCTCCCCGGTTCTTCTTTTAGTTTGCTCTTAACCTTCTAATGTTTTCAACTAAGAAATTGACATATTCTTCGTCTTTTACCAACCATGCCGCATACTTTCTTTTAATGAATGTTTCTGCTTCTTGAAAAGAGGAAAACAATTTATCCATAAATTTTTCTTTGTTTTCCACCTTCCATGTCCCGTCCTCTTTTGGCAAAAGAAATAATGTCCCTTTTTCTTTTGAATCATATAAAACTCCATTAGATGATTCTTTAACATTAAAAACGTTATGACGAGCATCTTGTTTAAGTGATTCTAACGGAAAAGCTTCCGCAACAAATAGTTTGTACGCCTGGTCATTCAAACTGCAGCCAGATGCCTTAGCATGGCCTCCCCCGTCAAACTTTCCAGCCACTTGTGAAACATCTACATCATCATGAATCGTGCGAAGACTGATTCGTTTGCTTCCCATATTAATCATTGCTATATAGTCCAAATGGGGATTCTCTTTGCCTAATGCATTACCAAGCTCTGAGAGAAAAGATTCTGCATGGACAATTCCTACCCATTTGTCTTCTACAGGCTTTTGAACAATTTCTCTGCGTTTTTTACGCAAATATCTTTCAAGTTTTTGCTCTTCCATGTCGAGTATTTGTGTTTCAAAGTCATCGAAATCGAATTTCGCTGCACTTGTCAACTTCTGGAGCATTCTCTCTTCAAAATCTTCAATGGAAATCATGTAAAGAAGATCGTTTAACCTTTTTGCCTTTGTATTATTATTCTGATCCCATTCCCAGGTATCATATTGACGGATAAGTTCCACTACTTCATCTAATGGTTCAGACTGTGTAATTAAACCTTTTTCTAATAAATACTCGTAAAATAAGGATGTAGCACTTGTTAATCTACCATCTTCATATTCGACGGTAACAGACGCCCAATCGTACTCATTAAGATGAAGGGCTGTTTTATGATGGTCAATGAATTGAACAGATCCTTCCTGTTGTTTCACGAAGTATTCCAGTTTTTTAGCATTTTCTTCGTTGACCGACAAATCAGTTATGTATATTTGATGCCTTGGGGTTGCTTCCTCCATAAAATCAGCAACCTGATAATTTAAACTTCCCACTGAGTTATAATGAACCTTAACCTTTTCTTTAAACGCAAGTTTTGCTAATATCCCGCAGCCTACCCCGTCCAAATCATTATGTGTAAAAAGATGAATCAAATGTAGTCCCCCTTATGTGTGATGGGCAAGCCTTGCTCAACCCAATCCTTACTTTACTTTGTATATTCTTCTCCCCAATATGTTTTTATATGAGCATCTCTACCGGATTCTTGGCGTTCCTGCTTATATTTTTCAGGGTTTTTCTGATAAAATTTCTGATGATATTCTTCCGCTTCATAAAATGGCACGGCCGGCTTTATTTCCGTTACAATTGGTTTTTTAAATCTTCCGCTTGCTTCTATATCCTGTTTAGCTTTTTCTGCAAGTTTTTGCTGGTTATCATTATGATAGAAGATTGCCGTTCGATACTGACTTCCTCTATCAAAAAATTGTCCTCCGTCATCGGTTGGATCTATTTGTGGCCAATACAACTCCAACAATTTTTCATAAGGAAAAACATCTGGGTTAAATTCAATTTGGACTGCTTCGTAATGCCCGCTATTCCCTTTTTTAATTTCTTCGTATGTAGGATTTTCTGAATCCCCGCCCGTATAACCTGAAACCACACTTTCTATTCCCGGCATCTGATCAAAAGGTTTGACCATGCACCAGAAACACCCTCCCGCAAAGGTGGCTAGTTCTGTATTGTTTGATGTCATAGTTTCGTGTTCCTCCTTCTTTAAAGTGTGTGTTTGATGGAATTTTACACTATCCCAAAGTTAGATACAATAACAACGCTCATAACAGACGCAAGATGTTTACATAATGAAATTATATAACACCTTATATTAATTAAATAGTTAAACATTTTTATGGTGACGTTTACATTGATTTACACTTTGTCAAGAATATTGTACGATATTTCTTTGTGAAAAAATGAACGATAGGAGTCTGATTGATAAGATGATTGAACAATTTTCAAATATTGAATTAATAAATCAGTTCTGGCTGATACTATTCTTCCTAATTCCCATAGTATTGGTATCCAGGATGGTTGTGGCAGGAACAAGATTTTCCCCCATTCTTATTATTGTAATACTAGGTTTGGGTATGGGCTACTTACTTGTAGACACGGGAGTTGCGACACCTGGTTTAAGTGAATACCCCTTCATTGATTTTATGGCGAGAACCACAATTATCGCCTTGACCGTATCATTTTTCGTAGGTGGTCAAGAACTGCGAAAAATTTTAGGTAATAAAGACTTGGATGTGGAAGATACGGTGGTCGTTTCAAATGAAGAGACCTTCCTAGGTACTTCAAGAACACAATTCTTCTTTATTGTACGTGCTTTTTTCCTATTATTCGGACTTGAAGGAATTACGCGCATGCTTCTTTCTGACGGTACTCAAAGTTTAGATAGTGTTTATCCTTTGATTGCTTTCATTGGAATTATTGGATCCATCCTTTTCATTGATAACAAAGCTAAAATTCAAAATAAGAAACAATATATGAAAAAAGGCATAGTGGAATTGCTGGCGATTATTCTATTACTAGTGATTTCTTATCACATTGCCATGTGGGTAAAGCCACTTATTGCCTTGCCACAAATTTTCTTTGCTATGATGATTGCTGCTGGTTTTGGCGCAATTTTCTATAATTGGAGTTTCGGTCCCACCATTCGTGCCCTTTTAATCGCAGGTATTCCAGTTGTATTGGCAGCCAACTTTATGGTTGGTGGTTCAAGAATTGGAGACGCTTTTGCAATTGACGGAATGAATGCAGTATTGGCCTATGGATTCTTTGGACAATTGTTCTGGATGTTTGGTGGAATTGCATTAATTATGTTCTTTGCAAAGAATGCCAACACACGAAACCTAGCACCTGGTATGGCTGGTTCTCTGTCACATTCAGGATTAACAGGCGCTTGTACAGCAGGTGATTTTGGAAAAACTGCTGCCCAACGTGCTCCAATTATGATTAACATCCCGTTTTTCGGTCATATTTTTGTCTTTTCTGTGCTAGCAATTAGTGCGGAAAGAGGAAGTCTTTGGATCCTCCCTTCCATGTTAATTGTTGCAGTAGGGGTTGGTTTGACCATTCTGGCATTGTTTAACTTGCGAAAGGCCAATGGCGAAGATAAAAAAGAAGTAAAGGCATTGATGCAGTTTTCTTTTGGCTGGCAAATGTGTGCAGTGTTTGGAGGATTGGCTTTACTAAGCCTAAGTACCATGACGATTGACTATGCTGCTATGGCTCAATCATCTGCAATATCCCATTTCGGCTTATTCGCCGCAATACAAGGAGAAATGTTCGGAGCTGATGCTGCCGCTTTAATTCCATTCATCTTCTCTATGCCATTCCTAGTTCACCCGCTTGTATTTTTCCTGTTCGGAAAGGCAATGGAGAACAATGGCGAAATGCCAGTAAAACCTGTTTACTCTCTTGCTTTAGTAGGAGTAATCGGTGTGGCTTACGCGATATTTTTCGTTTAATGTCCATGGAAAAGGCGTTCGGTTTATACCGAACGCCTTTTTTTATTGCATTTTTTTATTATAATACTCTACTGAATATTGGGCTCCCTCACTAACCATGTTGTTATCTTGAATATCTTCTGGATCAGGGTTGCCTGCTTTTTCTAGTGGCAAATCCGTCTTTCTGAATTTCAACGGTATTAGTTTATTTTTAACTTTCTTTGAGTACTGAACAATTTTTTCTCGATAAGGTTTATATGCTAACAGTCCTGCCCCGGTGAGGCTTGCAGCTCCTGCCACGATTAAAGGTTTCTTTAGTTGACGTGCATTCATTATAAACGCCTCCTGTTTAATAGTAATATCTATAAAACTGATATTCCCGACAGGAAAAAAACTAAACATTTTAAGGAACGTCTACCTAAATATTTTTTATATCATTTCATGCTTAGCCATTACCGCTTTTATGGCTAAATAATCAACTTCCTCCGGTAAATTGTCCTTTATCGGCTTCAATTTTTCAGTGCCTACTTCCTTAATGACTCTAATTATATCTTCCTCATAATTTTCTGGAATAAGAGAGTCCCAGTCAACATTTACGTCTTCATCACTTGCACATTTAAAGAGGTGGTTTTGGACAGTGATCAAGCTCATCCCGCGTTCCTTGGCTATTTCTTTAAAGGACATACCCTCTTGTAGCAGTCTAAAAGTAAACATATGACTTGATTCCCCAGGGTTCATTGGAATGGAAGGCTTCTGGATCTTTTTGGTGGTAACTGTTTTTGGGATGGAGGTATTTGTGGTAGAGATTTCTTCCCCCATAAACTTAGCTATCTCTCGCAAAAATAAGTCTCCATACTTCTCAAATTTTAAGGAACCTACCCCTTTAATTTCTAACATGCCCGATTCATCTCTTGGCAGGACCTCACTCATTTCCCTTAAAGTGCTGTCAGAGAATATAACATAAGGAGGTACCCCTTCTTCTTTTGATAGGTTTCTCCTTAACTCACGCAAGGAATCAAATAATTCATTATCCTCAACGACAGATTTGACTTGCTCTTTCACTTTAAAAAGTACCTTTTCCTTGCCTTTTAAAACAGGAACAGCACGCGCGCCCAACTTCACAATCGGATATTGCCCTTCAGTCAGGATTAAATATCCCTCTGCAATCAAAATATTAATCAGATCAACCAATTCCTTTTCTGTATAGCTATTCATTAATCCATAAGTCGGCAAGCTATCAAAACGGAATTGCTGGATGCGTTTATCTTTCGATCCTTTTAACACTTTAGCTACCAAGATTGCTCCAAACCTTTCGTTCATACGATGAATACAGCTAAATATCTTCTGTGCTTCAAGCGTAATATCCTGTTCAACATAGTCAGTGGAACAGTTACTGCATTTACCGCAAGTTAGATCTGTCTCTTGGCCGAAATATTGTACAATATATGCTTGCAGGCAACGCTGCGTATAGCAATAGTCCATCATTGCTTGAAGTTTTTTATATTCTTGCATTTTTCTTTCCGGTGAGCGGATGCTCTCTTCAATCAAAAATTTTTGAATCTGAATATCCCTCGCATTAAATAAGAGGATGCACTCGCTTTCCTCTCCGTCCCTTCCGGCTCTTCCTGCTTCTTGATAATACGACTCTACATTTTTGGGCATATTGTAATGGATAACGAACCGTACATTAGACTTATCAATCCCCATACCAAACGCATTCGTCGCCACCATCAGTTTTAGGCGATCATGTAGAAATTCTTCCTGATATTCTTTCCGTTCCTCTTCTGAAAGCCCAGCATGATACTTTCCGATCTTATATCCTTTTTTTGATAAAGTTGAAAATATCTGATCGACCTCTTTTCTGGTAGTTGCATAGATTATCCCGGATTCTTCCTTGTTCGCTTTCAGGAGTTTCTCTAGAAAATTGTCCTTATTTTGCCCGCGCAAGACGGAGAATGTCAGGTTATCACGGGAAAAACCTGTTACATATGTATGTTCTGGTGCTATTCCCAGCATCATTTGAATGTCTTCAATAACCTGTTTGGTTGCAGTCGCAGTAAAAGCTGTTATGGTTGGTCTTCCTGGGATCCTTTTTATGAAAGTTCCCACTTCACGATAACTTGGTCTAAAGTCATGGCCCCATTGAGACATACAATGTGCTTCATCGATTGCAACAATCGAAACCTCAACAGTTGATAAAATGGATTGGAAATCGTAAGAATCGAGTCTTTCTGGAGCAAGGTATAACAGTTTGATTTCGCCTTGTTCCACTTGCTGAATCCTTTCTCTTATTTCTCCTGCATTTAAAGAACTATTAATATAAGTCGCCTCTACTCCTATATTAATCAAGGAGTCTACTTGGTCTTTCATTAGAGAGATTAGTGGAGAGATGACAATCGTCAATCCACTTTCCAAAAGGGCCGGCACTTGATAGCAAATGGACTTGCCTCCACCAGTCGGCATTACCCCTAGCGTATTGGATTTATTTAAAATACTTTTAATAATATTCTTCTGGCCAGGTCTAAAATCTTCATAACCAAAATATTTTTTTAATATAATTTTTCCTTGTTCGTACATAGTACACCTCGTTTTTATATGGGAAATGTTTTGAAGGTAAGTGGGGTTAAGTAAATGAAGGAGTATTCCCTGTTGCCATTTCATTTTAACTGAATGAGTAAGGACCTGCAACCAAAGTGAGATGGAGCATAATAATCATTATTTACTGAGAAAATCTTTTCTCTTGCAATTTATTATCAGAATGTTTAAAATTCATTTTACAGTAGGTTGTCTAACCTCTTTCTTTTTTTGCGTAAATTGAATGCGCTTACATAACGAAGGTTACTAAGATAATCTATTAATCTATTTTGAGGGGGAATTTTCAAATGATTTATACTAATCCAGGTGAAAAAGATTCAAAAGTCTCTTTTAAAAACCGCTATGACAATTTTATTGGCGGCGAGTGGGTCGCTCCAGTAAAAGGTGAATATTTTGAAAATGTCACTCCCGTTACTGGCCAGGTGTTTTGCGAAGTTGCTCGTTCCACTGCAGAAGACATTGAATTGGCATTGGATGCAGCACATAAAGCAAAGTCAGCTTGGGGACAAACCTCAGTAGCTGAAAGAGCCAACATTTTGAATAAAATTGCTGATCGTATGGAAGAAAACTTAGAGATGCTTGCTGTTGCGGAAACATGGGAGAACGGAAAGCCTGTTCGTGAGACAATGGCAGCAGATCTTCCTCTAGCAGTCGATCATTTTAGATATTTTGCAGGTTGTATTAGAGCTCAAGAAGGCTCGCTTGGAGAAATCGATAACGACACTATTGCATACCATTTCCATGAACCATTAGGGGTTGTCGGTCAGATTATCCCTTGGAACTTTCCGTTATTAATGGCCACTTGGAAGCTTGCTCCAGCGTTAGCAGCAGGTAACTGTGTGGTTTTAAAGCCAGCTGAACAGACACCTGCTTCCATCATGGTATTGGCAGAACTAATTTCAGATTTGCTCCCTCCTGGTGTGTTGAATATCGTTAATGGGTTCGGTGTGGAAGCAGGAAAACCTCTTGCATCCAGTGACAGAATTGCAAAAATTGCCTTTACCGGAGAAACCACAACCGGCCGTTTGATCATGCAATATGCTTCTCAAAACATAATTCCTGTAACATTAGAACTTGGCGGAAAATCCCCGAATATTTTCTTTGAGGACGTCTTGGCGCATGATGATGATTTCTTTGATAAAGCGGTGGAAGGGTTCGTAATGTTTGCGCTCAACCAGGGAGAAGTATGTACTTGCCCTTCCCGTGCCCTGATTCATGAATCCATTTATGATAAGTTTATGGAGCGTGCACTAGAGAGGGTTTCTCAAATCAAACAAGGAAATCCACTTGATACAGAAACGATGATTGGAGCACAGGCCTCTTCCGAACAGCTAGAAAAGATCCTCTCCTATCTCGAGATCGGAAAAGAAGAAGGTGCTGAGCTTCTTGCAGGCGGAGAACGTAATATGCTCGAAGGCGACCTTGCTAACGGGTATTATGTGAAACCAACCGTTTTTAAAGGCAATAACAAAATGAGAATTTTCCAGGAAGAGATATTTGGTCCTGTTGTTTCTGTCACTACTTTCAAAACGGCTGAGGAAGCATTGGAAATTGCCAATAATTCTTTATACGGACTTGGAGCAGGCGTTTGGACGAGAGATGTTAACACTGCATATCGTTTCGGTCGTCAAATTGAAGCAGGTCGTGTTTGGACTAACTGCTACCACGCCTACCCTGCCAATGCTGCATTTGGCGGATATAAGATGAGTGGAATCGGACGCGAAAACCACAAAATGATGCTTTCCCACTACCAGCAAACGAAGAACTTACTTGTAAGCTATAGTCCAAAGAAATTAGGATTCTTTTAATATGGATAAAGTACTGGCTACCGATTCTGCCCGTGAATTGATTAATAAGTTGGTAGGGAAACACGGACCTGTACTATTCCATCAATCTGGAGGCTGCTGCGATGGCAGCTCCCCTATGTGCTATCCAAAGGGAGACTTTATGATTGGTGATTCTGATGTTCTTCTTGGCGAAATAGGCGGGGCTCCCTTTTATATGAATAAAAAGCAGTATGAGTATTGGAAGCATACACAGCTAATTATTGATGTTGTTCCTGGAAGGGGTGGCATGTTTTCCTTAGAAGGTCCAGAAGGAGTCCGTTTTCTAACCAGATCAAAAGTCTTCCCTAAATGACGAAAGGCGTCCGTAGATGGACGGCCTTTCGTTTTCTATTTTGTGCTTTTTATTGACTGCGGGGGTTCTTCCATCCAGCCGTTCTTAACCATTAACTTTCCGCCATCTTTGGCAAAATCAAATATATCTTTTGCAATTAATGTCATCTTTCTCGGTAAATCCGAGCGAAGACTGAATGATGTGCCTAGGGCATTACTTGTAAGTCCAAAGCTGCTTAGCAGGTTTGTCAGGTACATCATGAGCTTCTCTGAATATGGGGATTCTGTTGACAAGGTTGGATTTCCCCAAGCAACTTTCGGTGGCTGAATATCACTCACATCGCTTTCGACCTATCCAACAGGCACTACAATATTTTCTTGATTAAACAGCACCGTTAAATCATTTATAAAATTAATTTCTTGATCGTAGTAGGTTTGTACCAAATTGTGTACTTCTTCATTTTGTTTGTTCGCAAGAAAGTGCTCTAATAGCCTTGCCAGCATCGTTTTTTGTTGGTGCGTTATCCACAGATTACCTATTTCAGACGAAGACAGCTGCTTATCCATTTAGACTTGCCCCTCCCAAGATTAATTTTTTTAGTATATCCCACAAAAAATATTCGTCTCTATTTAAAAAAGTAGACAACCCTCTCCCCTTCCCAGCATACACATCTAAGTAGAAGACAAGCAAAAGAAGGGGTGGCGTATACATGAGATTTTTTGTGATTAAAAAAAGCTTTGTAATTATGATTGCACTATGTTTAATTGCTGGATTAGGCGGATGGTATGTTGTTAATAAAGGGGTAATCCCCACTACTGGCAAACCTTCTGAAGAAGAAAAGTTAGTATTTAATATGATTACTTCTGAGTTTAAGACGAAATTGGAAGACGGTACAGAAATCGAAGCCTATCGCTTCGATCCTGGTACAATTACCGTTCCAAGAGGCAAAGAAGTAACACTAAGTATATTTGGAGTCAATGGAAGTGAACATCCTTATTCGATTGAGGGAACAGATATTAACGGAGTTATAAAAAAAGGCGAGGAAACATTAATTGATGTACGCTTTGACAAAGCTGGTGTATACAAACTAATCTGTTCTACCCATTCTCACCATAACGGACATCATAGCCCTCCAATGGTGGCATATATTTACGTTTATTAATTGATATAATCTCCAAATGACCAGTCAAAACGGTGACTGGTCATATTTATTTACATAAATAATGCTTCTATAGTAAATGAATCTTTTGCAACGTCCTCATTTAATGGTATAATTTCAACGACATTAATTTTGGAGGAAACTAAATACATGCTTACAGTTACGAATATAGGATTACGTTATGGCGATCGAAAGTTATTTGAAGATGTTAATATAAAATTCACCCCTGGTAACTGCTACGGGTTAATTGGCGCAAATGGTGCGGGAAAATCAACGTTCTTAAAAATCCTTTCCGGTGAAGTGGAAGCACAAACCGGCGATGTACACATGAATAAGGATGAGCGTATGGCTATCCTGAAACAGAACCACTTTGAGTATGAAGAGCACGAAGTTCTTAAAGTCGTAATCATGGGTCATAGCCGTCTTTATGAAGTGATGCAGGAAAAAGATGCTATCTACATGAAAGAAGACTTTTCAGATGAAGATGGCATGAGAGCTGCAGAGCTTGAAGGAGAATTTGCTGAATTAAATGGTTGGGAAGCAGAATCAGAAGCGGCAATCCTCTTAAAAGGTCTAGGAATTTCTGAGGATCTTCACACAAAGAAAATGGCCGATATCACTGGTGGAGAAAAGGTAAAAGTACTTTTGGCACAAGCTCTTTTTGGTAAACCTGATGTACTATTACTGGATGAGCCTACCAACCACTTGGACATCAAAGCAATTCAATGGTTAGAAGAGTTCCTTATCAACTTTGAGAATACAGTCATTGTAGTATCCCATGACCGTCACTTCTTAAACAAAGTTTGTACACATATTGCTGACTTAGACTATGGAAAAATTCAAATCTATGTTGGTAACTATGACTTCTGGTATGAGTCCAGTCAGCTTGCGTCAAGATTGGCATCTGATGTAAACCGTAAAAAAGAAGAAAAAATTAAAGAGTTACAAGCGTTTATCGCCCGATTCAGTGCAAATGCATCTAAATCCAAACAGGCTACATCGCGAAAGAAGCTTTTGGATAAGATTTCTTTGGATGATATCAAACCTTCTTCCCGTCGTTACCCTTACGTGAATTTCACACCGGAACGCGAAATTGGAAATGACCTTTTACGTGTTGAAGGGTTGACTAAAACCATTGACGGAGTGAAAGTCCTGGATAATGTAAGTTTTATCATGAATAAAGATGATAAAATTGCCCTTGTTGGTGGAAATGAAATCGCAAATACCACTCTTTTAAAAATCATCTCTGGTGAGATGGAACCTGATAGTGGAACATTTAAGTGGGGGATCACGACAACCCAGGCTTATTTCCCAAGAGACAATTCCAGTTACTTCGAGGGTGTAGATATGAACCTTGTAGATTGGTTGCGTCAATACTCCCCTAACGACCAAACCGAGAGCTTCCTGCGGGGCTTCCTAGGTAGAATGTTGTTCTCTGGTGAAGAAGTAATGAAAAAAGCAAGTGTACTATCTGGGGGAGAAAAAGTACGTTGTATGCTTTCTAAGATGATGCTTTCAGGATCAAACGTACTATTGCTTGATGACCCTACGAACCACTTGGATCTAGAATCTATTACTGCTCTTAATAATGGCCTAATTAATTTCAAGGGCTCCATTGTTTTCACGTCTCATGATCATCAGTTTATTGAAACGATTGCAAATCGAATCATTGAAATCACACCTAAAGGTATGGTAGATAAACAGATGACGTATGATGAATATCTAGAGGATGCAAGTGTACAAAAGCAATTAGCTGATCTTCAATCTTAATATTGTAAAAGCCCTTTTTATAAGGGCTTTTTTCAAATTTTGAAACCTTTTTATGATTATTTCGTATTAGTATTATTCCCTATCTACCTATATACTTAAGACTAACAATTAAATATTTAGAATGAATGAGGTGTAGAAATGCCGCAAACGAAGTGGTTTAAGGTTGGCTATGGAATTATTGTCATACTGTTAATTATTTTTTTAGCATCACTGGTAGATTTTATCTTCACCCCTCTCACCGTGATGATAAGCACGTTATTTGCACCAATTATTCTTGCAGGTGTGCTTTACTATTTACTTAGACCCCTTGTAAATCTTGCTGATCGATATGTACCAAGAGGGTTGGCTATACTAAGTATTTACCTTATGTTTATAGGGCTAATTACTTTACTCTTGTTTTTAATTGGTCCAACGTTACAACAACAGGTTAACAGTCTTGTTAAAAATACGCCTGAAATTATTAATGAAATTAGAGATTACACGATCGAATTGCAGGAAAATGAATATATCGCAAGATTTCAACAGGATGAACGTTTCTCCTTGGAAGAAATTTCAGGAAAGATTGCTGATAATTTGAATGCTTACCTTACAGCGTTCGGCTCTAATGTGGTAAACGTCATTAGTGCGATTACAGGATTCCTTATTCTGCTTGTAATCATTCCTTTTGTCCTTTTTTACATGTTAAAGGATGGAGATAGATTGCCTGATCAGGTACTTAAAATCATTCCTCGTCAACATGAAAAGGAAGGCCGAAATGTATTAAAAGATATGGACATAGCTTTAAGTTCCTATATTCAAGGACAAATCATTGTCAGTGTTTTTGTTGGTGTTTTAATTTACATTGGTTTCCTTATCATCGGACTTGAGTATTCCCTCGTCTTGGCTTTAATTGCGATGTTTACAAATGTCATACCATTTATTGGTCCATTCATCGGAACGATACCAAGTATTGTCGTAGCCTTTTTTGACGAACCTATTATGGCTTTATGGGTACTCCTAGTAGTTGTCATTGTTCAACAGATAGAGAGCAATTTGATCTCACCGCAAGTTATGGGTAAGAAATTGGATGTTCACCCTTTGACAATTATTTTACTTTTACTTGTGGCTAGTAAGTTTGCAGGGTTGCTTGGCCTACTGCTTGCCGTACCAACCTACGCAGTTTCTAAAGTGATAGTCCTGCATACGATACGATTTATCAAACTGAGAAAAATTAAAGTTACCGAAGATTCACTACTATAATTAGTAATAAGCATGTCATGCAAAGTTGATTTCACTTTCATGGCATGCTTTTTTATTGGAAAAAAGTACTTATAGTTGTTATGATGATAAAGAACGAATTAGTTTAGTTCATTAAACGACAAAAGTGAGATGATAAAAATGGCTCAAACACATACCTTTACAAAAGGAGAAGAAATTGCAAATACAATTACACATGGAATAGGAATTTTAACGAGTATTGCAGCCCTTGTTTTATTGATAGTGTTTTCTGCTATCAACGGAACTCCTCTTCACTTGGCTACTTTTATCGTTTATGGCATTACCATGCTGATGCTTTATACATCCTCAACGTTATTACATGCATTGCCAAAAGGAAGGGCAAAAAATGTTTTTGAGATACTCGATCATTCCTCTATCTACTTTTTTATTGCAGGAAGTTACACTCCCATCACCCTCATCATTATGGATGGTGCCCTCGGATGGACACTTTTTGGAATCGTATGGGGACTCGCTATAGCAGGAACGGTCTTTAAAGTGTTTTTTGTGAAAAGATTTATTTTGGCTTCTACCCTTCTTTATGTATTGATGGGCTGGCTTGCAGTGTTTGGATGGAATGATATTACTTCTACCGTGGATGCTGCCGGTATTGCCTATTTAGTTGCCGGAGGGGTTGTTTATAGTTTAGGAGCTGTTTTTTATGTGTGGCGTGCGTTTCCGTATCATCATGCGGTTTGGCATGTTTTTGTGTTAGGCGGGACTGTGCTGCATTTCTTTTTTGTTTTGTTGTATGTTTTACCTATACAATAAGCTGTCCAAGAACCTGGACAGCTTTTTTAATTCCTATTATCCCTTTAACTGTTGATATCCGTTCCAGCGCGCCTTCCACTCCAATCAACTTGGCTACTGCATTAATTAGTAGGTGGTAAATCTGAATAATTTTTGGAGACGGTACATGGCTTTTTTGGCTATAGTCATTTCATCCTTATAGGCATCGTACGGTAAGGTGTACTCCTGATCTTGGTTACTCCATAACCTCAAGTAATAATCATTCATGTCTTTCATAACCTGCTCATTGTTATTGGCCGTTATTTTTATATCCGTTTCTAAATTAAGATCATAAAGATTTCTTCTTGTGAAGTTCGCAGATCCACTTATAATGGTAGATTCCTCCGCCCTCTTGAAATAAATCATTTTTGGATGGTATTGCTCACCTTGAGTATTATACCATCGTAATTCAATATTTCCTTGTCCTTCTTCAAGCAATTCTGCTGCAACTGGTCGGTTCGGGAGACCGATTTTCTGTTGACCAAATGCATGTTCATTAGGGTCAAGAATCAAGTTAACCGTCACTCCGCGATCTGCAGCGTCTATTAGTTCCTCAATGATCTTTCTTTCAGCCAAATAGAACATTCCTACCCAGATCTCTTCCTTATCCTTTGATTTTTTAATTTCCTCCAGAACATGATCTAATATTTTCCTTTCGGTTAACAATTTTACCGCAATGTCACCTTCTTCTGCCTGGCCCGTATATTTTGGTAGTGTTCCACCTCCGGAAAAATCAAGGATTGCCTGTTCTGTTTTTAAAATATCACCGATGATGTTTCCGGAAACTTCAAACGCGGTATTAGAATGCAATCCGCTTGCATCATGTGGGTTTGCGGACGAGATGATGGCGCTTTTATCAGTCGCAAGTACCTTTCGGTGATTTGCCTTTATGTTTAGTAGCTTTAAATAGGATCTCACGGTCGTCTCAGGGGCGCTTTTAGCCATGGGGTTTTGAATCCAACCAGACCCACCTTGGCCAAACCATTGAAAGAAAACTCTCCAGACACCCGAATATAACGGGTTTGAATCGCGAAGAACCTTGACGTTTGTTTCAATTACTCTTATTCCATTATCTTGGAGTTTTGACAATTCTTCCGCCTCATGTGATCCATATGTGGTATTAACTTCATCTGTTATAAAAACAATATCCACTTCCGGGTTGTCTTGCTTTTTGGAGATAAGGGTATTCATCAAATCAGCACTAAGAGGTGGGTAGTCCATCTCCCCATCGTTATAACCGTTAAACAAGAACATATCAATCACAATAAATTCTTCCGCTTCCTCTATAACCTCAAATATGCGGTTGAATATTTCATGTTCTGTTGTTACTTCTTTCTTTTCTCCGTAAGTTATATCAGATAAAAGATTTACTTCATTTACATAGTGAACATCTCCTTCAAACGAAACCCCCTCCGGCAAAGGCTTATAACTGTGATAGACGCTTGTTACTATTACAATAAGAATGAGAAATATTATAAATGTCAGCATTTTATTTTTCTTTATATAGTTTTTCATCTTGTATTGTTCCCCCTAAAATAGTGGCGAGAGCCCGACCAGTCAATCAACCGAAAGCTCTAATTTGATCAGCTGGTCATCATCTGGGACAGGGTTTCCCCTTCCATCTGTGTTATTGGTTATAAAATAAATAGAATCCCCCTCCTTCCATACATCCCTAATGCGTCCATTATCTTTCCAAAGGACAGATTGTAGTTTGGAGCCAATGTCAAAAGCTCTTACCATTTCACCCCTTAAGCTTGCTGCATATAGAATTCCGTTCTCGACGACAATGCCAGATGGAGCCCAAGTATCAGTCCCAGAGTGAAATAATGGCGCTTCTACTTCTTCCGCATGGTCATCTCCTGTATAGGTTGGCCAACCGTAATTCCCCCCCTTTTTTATAATATTTATCTCATCAAATGCGGATGGTCCATGCTCTGATGCATACATCTCACCGGTTTCTTTGTCCCATGCTATCCCTTGAGGATTTCGATGGCCATAACTGTAAACATAAGATCCTAGAAATGGATTATCCTCGGGAACGCTACCATCCAGATTCATTCGAAGAATGCTACCAGTGAGTAACTCTTTATCTTGCGCAGACTCAGGTACATTGGCATCTCCGACTGTTACATATAACTTGTCATCAGGGCCGACTTTTACACGGCCGCCGTTGTGAAAAATTGCGCCATCTATGTCTTCCAAGAGAACTCCTGTTTCTTTCCAGACTGTCCCGTCGTATTTTAACGTAACAATCCTATTCTTCACTGCTTCTTCCGTCCCATATGTATGAAAAGCAAACGCGAGTCCGTTTTCTTGAAAGTCAGGATGTAGTTCCATACCAAGTAACCCGCCCTCCCCATAGATCAATAACGGTTTTTCCAGTTGGATATCTTCCCTGGTCATGCCGTCTTTATCTATTTTCACAATCTTTCCTGTTCTTTCGGTAATGTAAAATGTATCTCCTGATTTAGTGATAGACCAAGGCACATTTAATTTGGTCGCTATTATTTCTTTATTACTGATGCTAGATTGTTGATCTTCAGGTGAAGTGTTCGTTTCTAACGCCTCTTTATTATTCTCACTTTCCCTTTCCAGCACAGAAGTACAACCTGTTAAAAAGAGACACAGCAAAGCAATAATTAGTCCGAAATTTTTCAAAAAAGTCACCACTCTACTCTTTTCCCCTCATCTTTCAAGTCTAATCCAAATAACGAATGAAAATACAAAAAAACAAGACGTGTGAGCGCCTTGTTTCTTTAAATGTTATGCTTTTTCAAAATAGGTTTTATAATATCCGCCAATATGGCCGCTGTTGTCTTTTACGAAAATAAACTCTTCCGTTTCATTCTTCACTTCGTACGTTTGTCCGACAGTCAGCATATTGCTAACTAGATATTTTTTTGCGTCTGTATGTACACACTTTACGTGCTGTACCGTTTCTTTTTTATCCCAGGAATTATGTATCATTTGCTTTGCACCTCCACAGTTATCTCTCAACTATTTTACCTCATCTTTTATTAATGAACAAACACAACTGTTTTCTCATATGATTAGGTGAGGTGAAAATGTATGACCAATAAAGCGTATACGGATCTACTGGCTTTACTTGGGATTGGTGGTGCTCATCCTGGAGGGATAGAGCTTACAAAAACCATCCTATTAAAAGAAAGTCTTGAAGATAAGAAACTACTCGAAATTGGGTGTGGCACGGGACAAACGTCTTTGTTCCTGCATGCAATGAACGTAGATATTACACCCATCGACAATCATCCTATAATGATTAAAAAAGCCAACCATCGATTGGCTGAACAACAAGCAGATATAAAGGCCCTACAAATGGATATTGAAGAGACAGAGTTTGGTGATAGCACTTTTGATTTAATTCTTTCTGAATCTGTTTTATCCTTTACCAATACAGTCAAAACACTTCCGGAATTGCATCGATTGCTTAAAGCGGACGGTGTTCTGCTAGCGTTTGAAATGACGAAGAAAGATACCATGCAGCATGAGTTGGAAGACAGAATGAAACAATTTTATAATATGCCTAATATTTTCAGTAAAAAGGATTGGAAAGAAGCACTTGAACAATGTGGATTTAAGAAGGTGGAAATCACTCCTCTGGCGATAGGAGAATTAGAACCATCTGAACCAGATATCAACCCTTCTGAAATAATAGAAGAGAAGTATTTTGAAGTGATGCACCAACATGAACAGCTAACTTATGAATCACAAGAACATATTGAATTAAGTGTTATTCGGGCACAACGGTAAAAAGCTGGAGCTTAAGTATGCTTCAGCTTTCTTTTGTGACAGTTTGACTGTGCTCCATAAAGTCTTCCCTACATACGATGGAAATTCCGTTTTTCTTACCAAATAGATGTAATTGATCATACATATTATCCGGTTTAAAATTTATTAATCGAATGGGGAAAAGTTTGTCTGTATAAATGAATGCCCCTCTGGCTGACCATCCCACCCGTTTAAATACGATTTTCCTTATATCACTGGCAACTATTTTTTTCGAATAAAACGTATGTCCTAAAAACAGTATTTCGTACTGCACTGTTGTTTCATCTAACTTTATTTCATATCGAATGAAATAGGAAAACAAGATAATCATTCCTATGGACAGCTGTACCACTCCCCTTCCATAATGAGCTTGCAACATTTGATAGGTTCCTTGGATCAGCATCAAGGATAAAATAAAGCTGTGGACTGCTGTAGGATACTTTGCTATATAGCGCAATAAAACATCTCCCATCAATTTGGATTAGGTTATACTTGGCGTAATGAACTTATTTTCCCACCTTTATCCCAACATTATCCTCTTAATTGTGAAATGTAGGTAATATCTACAATATATATCATCCCATGCCAACATTTATACAGTGAAATAGTTGTATATACTTGTTACGATATTTTCTAGAGCGTCCGAGAGTTGATGATTATCCACAACACAAGGAGGAATTACTTTATGAAAAAACTTATTGCAATCTCTACTGCAGCTGCAGCATTATTTGCCGGAACAGGATTTGATGCACAAGCAGCTGGTTCACATAACGTACAATCAGGCGATACGCTTTGGAATATAGGAAAATCATACGGAGTTTCTGTAAAAGAAATGAAGGAATTAAATAATAAAAACAATCATTTAATTTTTCCTGGAGAAGCATTGCAACTTCCAGATAAGGTTTCTAAAGAAGATAAAGAATTGTTGGCACGACTAGTTCATGCGGAATCCAAAGGAGAACCATATGAAGGAAAGGTTGCTGTAGCAACAGTTGTTTTAAATCGCGTTGATAGTGAGCAATTCCCTGACTCTATCAAGGAAGTTGTATATGAAACGTCTGCTGGTGGAATTTATCAGTTCTCACCTGTTGGGAATGGTCAAATTGATAAAGCAGCAGATGAAGAGGCACTAAAAGCTGTGGAAGAAGCCATTGCATTCCGTGGTGATGGCAACAACTCACTTTATTTCTTTAACCCAGACAAAACAAGTGATGAGTGGATTCGTACAAGAAAAGTAACGAAAACAATTGGTAATCACGTATTTGCACAGTAATTTTACGTAAGAAAGGCACCGGATTTATGTCCGGTGCCTTTTTCCTTATTTATAGCGCTTTGTAGTTTTTATGGTTGATAACGGTACGAATAGGTTCGCCTGTATTAGGATTTTTACCGAGTTCAACGATTACCGAGCTGTCTCTGACAACAATAACCGTGCCTTTACTACCTTTTTTCGACCCTTTATTAATTTGAATCGTATCTCCAACTTGAACGCTAGTTGTTTTTGTTTCTTCCATGTTCTAACTCCACCTTTTTATTGATTCTTTATTCTCTTCTATCCTTATTATCCCCAATGGCTGATAAATATCTTTTAATATGTGTAAAAGTTATATCCCTAATTATTGCCGTTTCATTGAAAAGTTGATGGTTACCCCCATCGATAAGAATACAAGTTGAATTTGGGTATTTTTTAATAATAAAATTTAAATTATACCTCCAATCAACTGTTGTGTCTCTATTCCCCTGAATGATAAGTAAGGCTTTCTCACTACCAGAAAGTTGTTCCGACAAACCGAAGTTCCACCGGTCTAGAGATTGAAGCCAACCTATAGGTAACCTAGTGAATTGAAGCGGATCCCTTTTCACAAGTGCTAAGTACTCTGGATCTGAAGAGTTCTTTCTAAATGTCCTGTTAAAATGAAATTTTTTCTCCCCAATGAGTTTAACACCAAATTTTGAAAATGACCACAAATATGGCTGAATCAAGGGTGCAACTAGAATAATTTTATCAAATGAGCATTCATACTCGTTCATGTAAGTTAAAATGATGGCAGCACCGGTACTATGACCCATTATTGACCATCTTTTATGTGTTATTCCTTTTTGTAAGAGGTGAGAATGGACGACATATAGGACTTGGACATACTCAGAGAAATCTTTAATATCTCCCCGGTCTCCACTTGAGTGACCATGGCCCGGCAAGTCAAACGTGATAACGCCGTATCCATCAGAAACTAATGTATGAATGATCTTGGATAGTGCACCTGAATGGTCAAGATAACCGTGAACAATGGTTACTAGTCCTTTATTCTTTTCAGGTAAAAATGTCTGTATGAAAATTTGGTGGTGTTCGTGGGTAATCATTTCACCACTATGTATGGAACCCAATGTATCCAAACCATAGAAATGTAAATATTCTTCCCTGTCATACGTTACCATAGCTGACCTCTCTTCGCTCATAAAGAAGATTACTTATTCTTATCTTACCTTAATTTTAGAACAAAAAACCGAATAATTCCCTCCCTCTTGTTGAAACATAAAGATAAATATGATGAAAGAGGTGTAGAGAATTGAACATTAAAGGATTTTTAGTAACTGGACTTGTCATGACGATGGTGATGGCAGGATGTGGTAATGTAGATGACTATGGTACAGCAAGGAATGACAATCCTAATGACGCTCTAAATGTAAATTACGATAACATGGGGCGTTACAATAGGAATGTAAGAAATGGTGACATTAACCCACGGAGAGTTAATGATACCAACGAACCAAGGCTTGAAGTGGCGGATGAAGCTACCAAAAATATTACCGATCTAAAAGAGGTAGAGTCTTGCAGTGTTCTCGTAACTAACCGCAACGCTTATGTGGCAGCTGTTTTAGAAGGAAAAGGCAAAAAGGAATTAACGAAAGATGTGGAAAAGAAGATAGCAGATCAGGTGCGTAAATCAGACGGTAACATCCGCAATGTGTATGTGTCTGTAAATCCTGAGTTTGTCGATCGTATGGAAGGTTATACGAATGATATTAGAGAAGGCAGACCCGTTGCCGGTATTTTTGATGAGTTTACGGAAGTAGTACAACGAATATTCCCGACTTCTAGATAATGTAGGAGTGGTATGAAAAGTCAAAAACCCAGATTTAAGGTCTGGGTTTTTGTTTGCATGAAGAAGGTAGTTATATCTCTTTTACTACTTTACACGGGTTTCCAACAGCTAATGAGTTTTCAGGTATAGATTTTGTCACAACACTGCCCGCTCCTATTACAGCATTATCTCCTATCGTAACACCAGGTAGTATGACAGCGTTCCCGCCTATCCACACGTTATCACCGATAGTGACTGACTTCGTCAATGTTTGATACGGCGCCTCATTTGGGCCATGTTGAAGATTAATTCGTTCAGTCGCTTTAAGAGGCTGAGTTGCTGAGTAAATTTGGACATTAGGTGCTATCAGTACATTCTCACCAATTTTCACTTTATTTGTATTTAATATTGTACAATTAAAGTTAATAAATGTATTTTTTCCTATTTCACTTCAATTGTTCATTCAGCCCATGCCAAACATAGTATACCTCATCTGCAAGCTTTGCGGCGTCTTGTGAAACCCATCCTGCAATATCACGAAGTCTTCTTTCCTGTTTATCAATGGGTACAATTCCCCGGCCCAATTCTAGCATGATTAGAATTATTTCTTCGCCCCTCTTTTGTTCTTCCTCTTTCAACTCGGAAAAAAATAAATAAAAAAATTGCCGAATGGTATCATCATTTTGTTCAGATAGTAAAGCTTTCATAATCCACTTTTCCCAGCCTTCTAAAACTAATGAAGTATCGCTTTCCCATTGTAATTTCCAGTCGTTCAAGCTACGTTCATCGTAAGCAGAAACCCAGCTTAGTTCCTCAGAATGAAGGGCTCTTACTGTAGATCTTTTCCCGCTGAAGGCACCACCGATAATGAGTTGCACTCCCACTCCCCCTTCAGATTTACCAATTTCAATAAAACACCCTTTCCATGTGTAACAGCAGGTGATTCCCAAAATGAATTTGAGGCTTTAAACTTACTAAGCATGTAGCGTATCACTCCACCGTGGGTCATTACCAGAATGGTTGTTTTTTCTCCGCAAAGCTTGTCGCTATCCAACATATTCGAAACAAACTCGTCCACTCTCTGTTGGAACATTTTCGCGCTCTCACCATTAGGCGTGGTATGTGATTCCCAATTATCAAGCCAATTCTGGTAATAAGCATCCTCCTTCAACTCATCGTATTTCTTCCCTTCCCAATCACCAAAATTCAATTCTCTTAACCTCGGATCAAGGTTTGAAGAATGGCATAAATGCAAGCACTCCAAAGTCTCTTGACATCTTATCAGGTCACTTGAATAGATGGCATCAAATGATAGACTTTCTAGTTCTTTTTTAAGTAATTCTAACTCAATTATTCCATCTAATAGAATATTTTGGTCAGTGTGTCCAAGGTAACGTTTCTCCTTGTTCCAATCTGTTATCCAATGACGAATGAGATATAGGTCCACATAACGATCAGCCCGCATAGCTCTCCCCCTTCAATGGCTGTCCCCAAAAGATCTCCATTACTTCCCTTAAAATGTTTCATCATCCAATGCCCATAACACCATGTGAATACGAAATAGCTCGGCAATAAGATTAGATATTCGGGAAGAAATAGAAACAGTGCAGCTATAGGCAACAAAGCAACGATTAGATCAATTCTTGTAAGGTTTTTCTTCCATTCAAAGGCTAAACCCTCCTGCTGAGCAGTTGGAAAAAGATACATCAGATAGACCGCGATGCCCCTTGAACAGGCAAGGATGATCACGCAACACATCATATTTTTATAGGACTCATTCAATAGTAAATAGATAAAGGTTGCTTTCCAAACGACCAGAAACAGTAAACTCAGGATTCCAAAGCTTCCAACCCGCGGGTCTTTCATAATCTCCCACTTTTTCTCAAGTGTTGCATTCGAGCCAACTGCATCCGCTACATCCATCCAGCCATCCAGATGCAAGCCTCCTGTAATCCAAATCCAGATGGTCAAAATAAGCAGTGCCAGCATCCATGAGGGCAAAACAGCTTGCAATAGAAATACAATTAAAACTAGAATCACTCCCAAAAACATACCTGTCAGTGGATAACATCTAAGAGCCCACCTGCTTGTACCCTTATTCCAAGGGCACTTTACAGGTACAGGAATCCTAGTTAAAAATTGAAGAGATAAACATAATCCATACAAGCTATTCTTCAAAAGGACACCCCTCTTCCTTTCCAATACTTTGGAATGCCAGCCTTGACCTGTACCGCTATATCAGCTTGCTTGACGATATGTTGATGAAGTAATTCCAACATACATACATAGGAGCGGACCGTTTTATACCGGGATGAAGGTTCTTCGTTCAGGTCATTTGAAACAATCAACAAAGTCAGCTCTTTCTTTCTGGCATGTGTACTCCACTCTTTGACCGCTGCAACTAGTTCTTCTTTTTCCCTTGGGATTCCATCAAATAGCATGTTACTAAGCCAGATTGTAAGGCAATCCAAGAGGATCACATCGCCTTTTTGCGCACGCTGTATGCTTCCGCCAACCTCTACCGGTGTCTCTTCTAATTGCCACTCCTTCCCCCGCTGTTCTTTATGCATCGCTATTCGCCGCTCCATTTCTTTATCACTCTTTTTAGAGGTTGCCAAATAAATCAGCTGAGTGGTGGGATTTTGAATATGTAAGGATAGAGCCAGCTTTTCCGCATAGCTACTCTTACCTGATCGAGCCCCTCCAGAGATAAAAATAATCATTTTTGCTCCCTCCACTTTTTTAAAATGGCAAGCAATTGATCATTCTCTTCCTCCGAACGTATGGCAACCCTTACGTGGCTACCTTCCAACCCTTTGAAATTATATGTATGTCTTGCCAAAATACCGTGTTGAAACAAAAAAGTGAAAAGAGATTCCGTTTTTTCCGGATTTCTATTATCTTGAAGTAGATAGAAATTGACCGATGTGTTAGAAAGATAGAAGTCATTCTTCTCTGAAAAGGTCCGCAATATCCTTGTCTGCTCATCAAGCCAACGGAGGGTTTGCCTAGCAAATTCTTTATCCTTTAATAGAATCGGAGCGATAGCACTTGCCAAAGCATTCACACTCCAAGGTAACTGGAAGCTTTTCATTTCATTTATGACTGTTTCACTAGCCATCATATAACCTAACCGAAGGCCGGGAATCGTGTACATTTTTGTCAGCGACCGGAGTAAAATTAGATTAGGATATTCTTTTAGCAACGGAGTCAACGACTCAGATGGGACAAAATCCACGAACGCTTCATCTATAACAAGGAATGTATGATCATGAAGCCCCTGTTCCAATAACATTTTTATTTCCGCTTTCGGAATGACCACCCCTGTCGGATTGTTTGGACGACATAGGAAGAGGACATCCAACTCTGGTAGTGTATCAAGCAGTTGATTCATCGGCAACCGAAAATCGTCCACAGTCGATGTTAAAAAGTCTGTTACCACTAGATGATAATGCCTGCATGCCCGTTCATATTCCGAAAAAGCAGGATGCACGACCCCTGCCCTTTTCCCTTCAAAGAATTTAGCCGCAAGGAAGATAGCTTCCGCTCCTCCATTTGTAAGAAGCATTTCCTCCTCACGGATTCCCTCCAACCATGCCAATGCACTAGTGCTATACGTATAGTCAGGATCCGGATAACACAGCAGCTTCTTCCACTGTGCCTCCAATTCATCCCGCAACCATTCAGGGGGCCCCAAAGGGTTAAGATTCGCACTAAAGTCCAAGACTTCTTGCTCTTCTGCATGCAATAGCTGCTTCATCAAATCTGGCTGACCGCCATGTTCTGGCCACTTCATCCTCAACCCCTCATTTCTGTCCCAGTAAAAATAGTAATAGAATTTCTAATCCTAAAAACACGCCCCAACCACCATGCATGTATAAAATGGATCTTGGGATATCCCCTGCTACTAGCTTTCTATGAAAATCGCCCATCGTTTTCCTGTTAGATTCAATTCCTTTATAATAATTTACGCCACCTAATTGGATCCCCATCAAGCCTGCCGTCATCGCTTCCGGCCAACCGCTATTGGGACTGGGGTGTTTCTTTGCATCCCGCATGGTAATATTCCATCCGGCTTTTCTATTAGATCCTTTTATAAAAATAGAAGATATCCAGATGGACAAAGCTGTCAACCTGGCAGGGATAAAGTTAGCCATATCATCCAGCCTAGCAGAGGCCCAACCGAAATCCAGAAATCTTTCATTCTTATACCCTACCATTGAATCCAAGGTATTGACGGCTCGGTATGCCATGGCAAGAGGGGCCCCACCAAGCAATGCCCAGAACAAAGGGGAGGTAATGCCGTCTACAGTATTCTCTGCTATGGTTTCCACCGTACCCCTGACAATTTCACTCTCTGACAAGTTCTCTGTATCTCTTCCCACAATCATGCTAAGGGCCTTCCTAGCCTCTTTCAGCTTACCATCTAGTAGCGGGATTAAGACACTTTTCCCTGCATCTGATAATCCCTTGATGGCGATGGTTGTCCATATAAAATAGGTTTCCATCAGTACACCTGCATAAAAATGGAGCTTATAGGATAGTGTTACGATTAGGAATACAGAGCCATATACTATGAGGACCACGCTTAATGCTAGAAATACGCCCTTCCATTTTCGCTTCCGCCCTTTGTTTAAGGACCTTTCCAAGAAGGAGATAATTTTCCCCATCTGTATCACAGGATGTGGCAACCAGCGTGGATCGCCCAGGAGCACATCCAACACTATCGCTGCAACCAAAATAAAAATACTTATATAGAAAACATAAGCTATCATATTTGCTGTCCTATTCTCTTTTGATATTTCTGTATTGCTTTTGTTACCCCTTCATAGACAAGATGTCCGATTCCTTTACCTATAAGGGTTCCAGATCCAGCATAAGGTGTCTTTTCCCCTTGTTGGGTGACAGCTAGAACCATGGCATCGGTGGAAGTCCCTGATGCAATGGTGCCGGTCTTCGGATCTTGCACCTTTAAATCATGGAGCGCCTTCACTTTTGCCTCGGTGGCTGACATCATTGCATTGACCAGCCCACCATCTGTTAAATGTGCATCGATAAAAAGCATGATGTTAATGGTCCCAATGGTCACCGGGGTCTGACACAGCTCAGATTTTGTGATATCAACCGCATTGCCAACACCTGCTGTAACCACTGCCATGAACTCCATTCCCTCGATTTTCTTTTTGCTTATCACAACATCCGAAAGCTTGACCGCCGTCATCATCCCGACTGACTGTTCAGTCGTAATTTCCCTTTCACGTAGCCATTCCCGGATATCTTTTAGAGGATGATCACAGTTATAATCCTTATCTACATGAAAATTGCAGAAATGCTTCTGCCATTGAATCCCTTCGCCAATCACTCCATTGGAGATTGTTCGTAACGTCTTCAAGGATTGCACATGGACGCACTTATCATCCATGTCAAATGTAAAATTATCACCAAAACTATAAAATTCTTTTTTATCCTCCAACTTTGGCGTCATTAGAAGCTGTGGCTTCGGTACAACTGGATGTGGTCCTGCTTTAATTAGCACATCATATACTCTTTCAAGTTGCTCCTCTTTTCGGAGTGTGTCAGAGTCCCCCACCTCCAGAAACCTTCCATTATGTAAAAGTGCCAAACGATCTGCATACAAGGATGCCACATTCAAATCATGCAGGATGGCAAAGACAGTCAAGCCTTTCGTATGCTGCCATTCTTTGATAAGGTCCAACATATGGAAGGTGTGCTTAATATCAAGATGGTTGGTCGGCTCATCCAACAGGAGGATTTCCGGTTCCTGAGCAAGGGACTTTGCAAGAAGTACCCGTTGCTTCTCTCCCCCGCTCAATTTTCGGAACTGCTTATTTTTGTACACGGTCACCTCGGTAATATCCATCACCTGCTGCATGATTTCCTTATCTTTATTAGTAAGGCTCTTAAGCAATCCTTTTTGGTGTGGGTACCGTCCAAGACTGATGATTTCTTCAACAGTATAATCAAAAGAAACCTGTAGTTCCTGTGTGAGCACCGCAATTTTTTTAGCCTTTTCCAACTTTGTAAAAGAGGAGAGCTGCCTCCCTGAAAGCAACAGTTCCCCCTCTACCACCGGAAGCTGGCCTGTCACAAGTTTGAAGAGGGTGGTCTTTCCACTTCCGTTCGGCCCTAGCAGCGCGAAAAATTCCCCTTTCCGTATAGCCAGATCCACCCCGTTTATAATCGGCTTTTCCAGTCGATAGCCACCGACAAGCCGCTTTAGTTCAATCATTTCCTTTCCCCTTCCCAACCCTTTCTCTGATTAGAAGACCAGCAAATACTGGCGCACCAATCAAAGCGGTAATAACTCCTATCGGCAGTTCTTTTGGTGCAATGATGGTTCTTGCAAGTAAATCCGCCAACACTAGGAACCCCCCACCAATAAGCATAGAAAAAGGGAGTACGTGACGATGATTGGGCCCAGTCAGTAGCCTCACCAAATGAGGAATCACCAGCCCGACAAATCCGATAGAGCCTGACACGGCAACAGCGGAACCTGTCAGAAGCGAGGCACTAAATAAGATGAGTATTTTTCCTCGTTTCACATTTACTCCGATATGGTCTGCCGCTTCTTCCCCCAGTGCCATTGCATTCAATTCACGATAATGCAGAAACAAAAGGATGGAACCAGCCAACATAAACGGGAAAATAAGTTGTACATGCCCCCAACTTCTCATCCCCACACTTCCGTATAGCCAATAAATGATTTGGGTCATTGCTTCTTTATCCCCAAGGGCAATGATCAATGAAATGATGGAACTGATAAAAGCGCTGATGATGATTCCCGCCAGGATGATGGTTTCAATCGCCAACGCCCGGCTGCTCAACCTGACTAGCCCGAACACAAGGAGCAAACATAACAGTCCACTGACAATGGCTACAACTGGAAGGGTGTAATTACCCAGCCCGATGATGGTAATATTAAAAAAAAGCACTGCAACCGCCCCCAATGCAGCTCCGGAGGAAACCCCGATGGTGTAGGGATCAGCAAGGGGATTCCTTAACAACCCCTGAAAAGCTGCGCCAGCTAGCGCAAGGGAAGCACCGACAAACATGGCAAGCAACACACGCGGAAAGCGGATATTCCAAATAATCATTTCTTCATTCTTCGGTATGTCAGGTAGCCATCCCATCCCAAGTGTATTTTCCGTCAAGATATGCAAAATAGTTGGAATCGGGATGGAGACACTGCTGTTCAATAAACCAAGGAGGGCTGCACCAAGTACAAACCCTCCGCTACCAAGATATAACCAAAATAGCCTATTACTCAAAAATCTCCGGATAGATAAGTTTCGCAAGGTGCTCCACCCCTTCAATCAAGCGAGGTCCAGGCCTTGTAACAGTATCACTGTCCACATCATGGACATTTCCATCTTTGATCGCAGGAACTTCCCCCCATCCAGAACGGGCCATGACACCCTCTTTTGGGTTGTCCACATAATAGCCATAGGTAGTGATGATTACATCTGGATTTAACTGGACAATTTCCTCTTCGGTCAGTTTCACCCATCCCTCCTGATTGCCGGCAGCATTTTCAGCTTGTATCGACTCCAGCATTTCATGCATGAATGTCCCTTGACCTGTCGTAAAAATATCCGGCGCAGGAGAAACCTCTACCCAAACTCTTTTCTTTTCTGTCACTTGCTTTGCTTTTTCTTCCACTGCAAGTAATCGTTCCTTCATATCGGCAACCAGCTTTTCAGCTTCTGCAGTTGTACCGGTTGCTTTTCCAATCAATTGAATTGTTTCATATACATCTGCAAACGAGGATTCGCTGCCAATGACAATGACACTTATTCCCGCTTCTTCATACTGCTGGAGGATGGCATCATGATTCTGATGATGATAATCCGTTACAAAAATCACGTCAGGCATCAGAGTCAAAATCATTTCCGCATTCATGTCCTGGCCGCCAACCTTTTCCACATCTGCGGTTTCCACTGGATAGTTACAATAATCGGACACACCGATCATTTTGTCTCCAAGGCCAAGAGCATAAGCAATTTCCGTATTGCTAGGTTGCATGGATATGATGCTTTCAGGCTCTTTTTCAATGGTAATTTCCTGACCTGAATCGTCCGTTATTGTGATAGGAAAGGCGGAACTCTGAGATTGCTCCTCACCGCTTGTACTTTCATCGATTGCTGCATCATTAACATTGCCGTTTGTTTGCTCAGAGGTCGACCCGCATCCTGATAAAATTCCAACAATTAAAATTAAAGCAAGACCGATAATTCCCCATTTTTGTTTTATTTGTTCCATCTCTTTTTCTCCTCTACTTATTCTAAATTTTTTCTGCAATACCTGCGGATTCAAATGTCGCCATTTCTTTTACAATGTTAGTTGCTGCCTCTAGGACTGGAAAGGCGAGAGCCGCTCCCGTCCCTTCCCCAAGCCGGAGACCGAGATTCAGGATCGGCTTTTTTTCCAGCAACATGATAGCATGCTTATGACCAGCCTCCATGGATTGATGGCCGATGAAAAGGTATCCCTTTACTTCAGGGTATAGTCTCTGGGCAACCAGGGCAGCAACGGTGCTGATGAAACCATCCACAAGTACAGGGATTTTACTTTCCGTTGCCGATAAAATGGCCCCAACCATTCCGGCAATCTCAAGACCACCGACCTTTGATAGAGTATCGATTGGATCGTTCGGGTCAGGATTTCGTTCCTGAAGCGCCTGGCGGATAACTTGCTGTTTCCTTTTCAATTGGCCTGGAGTTATCCCGGTTCCAGTCCCGATGACATTCTCTACATCCAACCCACTTAGGGCTGCCAGGATAGCACTGCTACTCGTGGTGTTGCCAATTCCCATTTCCCCGATAATCAGACATTTCGCCCCGCTCTCGATGACACTTGTTGCCATGTCGCTTCCCACTTCAATCGCCTGCCATGCCTCCTCCCTGGTCATGGCGTCCCCCTTCAGGAAGTTTGCTGTCCCATGACGGATTTTTTTCCTATGAAGTCCTACCCGGTCCACATCTGCCGCCACCCCTATATCGACAATTTCAACTTTTGCCCCGATATGCTTCCCTAATACATTTATGGCCGCCCCACCATCAAGGAAATTATGAACCATCTGCACAGTCACTTCCTGAGGGTATGCGGACACTCCCTCTGAAGCGACTCCATGATCAGCAGCAAAAACAATGATTCCTGGAGGTGTCACTTCAGGAAAAACCTCACCTGTAATCTGCGCAAGCTGTATGGCAATTTCCTCCACAGCCCCTAAACTTCCTTGGGGCTTGGTCAAGGTGTTTAAATACTCCTCCATCTTCTCCCCTTGCATCTGGTTAATGGGCTTTATGTTATAGACTTTCCCCATGCGCTTCCCCCACCTTCTTTTTGTTTAACCTCTGAAATTCAACCATTTTTCCCTTAATCTTATCCATAGCAAGATGCATGCTCACCACATCTGCCAATCTATCAAACGACTCTTCTCTTTTTCTCTCAAAAGAGGATCTGTTTGTAATGGGAGACAGCCCTTTCTTCCGCCGTAATGTGTTCAACAATCCCTCTCTGAATCTGTCATTATGAAAGAGACCATGAAAGTATGTACCGATTATATTCCCCATTTGTACTCCATCTGTTCGGTCTGCTAACACAACAAACGGCAGAATATCTTCTCTTTCATGGACGGTAGTTACTCCCATATGGATTTCATAACCTTTTAGAGGTAAGTTCTTTCCCTCAACCTCCACCATCCCCTCTGAAAGAACCGTTTTCTTCTCCTTTGTCAGGTGCGTTTTCACAGGGATGAGATGAAGACCGGAAATCACTTTTAGCAAAGATTCCACCTCATATTCATCCACAACTTCCTCACCAAGCATTTGATATCCCCCGCAAATCCCGATTATTTGTGTCTTTTGATCTGCCAGCGTCTGTATCCGGTTCCCAAGGCCACTTTCATTCAAGAATTGCAAATCACCTAACGTATTTTTACTGCCAGGGAGAATGACCAAGTCCGGTTTTCCGAGTTCTTCCGCCTTCTGCACGTACCTCACATGGCAATCTTCCTCGGAAAAGAGTGGATCCATATCAGTGAAGTTCGAGATGTATGGGAAGCGGATCACTGCAATATCCAAGTCTTTCGTATCATCTTTATCTTTGGAAAAACTATCAAGGACGACAGAATCCTCCGCTTCAATATGTAAACCAGTTACATAAGGGATTACACCTAATACTGGCATGCCGGTATATGCTTCAAACCATTTCAATCCAGGCTCAAGCAGGGTTACATCTCCCCTGAATTTATTGATGACAACGCCGATGACTCTTTTGAGATCTTCCTCTTCTAAGAGCTGCAATGTTCCGACAAGGCTTGCAAATACACCACCCTTTTCAATATCACCGACAAGAATGACAGGTGCATCGGTCAATCTGGCAATACGCATGTTCACAAGCTCCCGATCATTGAGGTTGACTTCAGCAGGGCTCCCCGCTCCTTCTATCACCAGGATCTCGTATTCCCTTTGAAGGCGAAGATAGCTCTCTGTTATGACTTGCAAACCTTTCTCGTAAAATTCTTGCCGATATTCACCTGCCTTCATATTTTGAAAAGGTTTGCCATGCACCACAATTTGCGATTGATAGTCGCCGGTAGGCTTAATCAGAATGGGGTTCATGTCAGTGGTTGCCACCACACCAGCTGCTTCCGCCTGAACACCCTGTGCCCTGCCAATTTCCTTGCCATCTCTAGTAATATAGGAATTAAGCGCCATGTTTTGTGATTTGAACGGTGCGGTTTTATAACCTTCTCTAGCAAATATTCTGCACAATGCCGTTACAACAGCGCTTTTTCCTGCATCGGAATGCGTTCCTTGGATCATTAAAGGCGTCCCTTTAAACATGCAGTTTCACCTCCAGACATCTTTGAATCCAGTTATCCACGACCTTTGGGTTAGAACCAAAATGAATATGCGTATAACCAGCAACTAGGTTTTTGCTGATATACCCGTCTGTACCTTTTCCTCTCATTCCTTTTGTTTCGAAGGCGGCGGGTAGCTCTGTTTCGTGATGAAAGATGGAATAGTGGAACTCATGCCCCTTTGCCACCTCTCCCTCCTTCAAGAGAAAATTTCCGTTTAGCCCTTTGATCTCCCTGTATCCAAGGGCAGCGAGCCTGGTTTGCATATGCACAATACCAGGAATGATCCCTACCATTGGATAAGTCTCTCCTCCTGCGGTCACGAGCTCTTTGCATAAGTACATATAGCCTCCACATTCCGCAAAGGTTGGGATCTCCCTTTTTACAACTGCCTGATAGATGCTATCCAAGCTTTTGGTATTAGATGAAAGCCTAGGTGCAAATTCCTCCGGGAAACCTCCACCAAGATACAAACCATCCACATCATGTGGGACCTCCTCATTTTTCAAAGGGGAGAAGAAGGTCAATTCCGCCCCTCTCATTTGCAGAAGTTCTAAGTTTTCTTCGTAATAAAAATGAAAGGCAGTATCATAGGCGACAGCTATACGGACCTTTTTGTAGGGATATGAAGTAAAAACGGTAGGCTTAGTCATGGCTGGAATCTCGGAAGCTTGGTCCGCAAGCTCATATAAACGCTCGACATCTACCGTTGTTGCTACACGCTCACCCAATAGATGAAAAAACCCTTCAAGCTCCCCTCGTTCAATGGATGGTACAAGCCCTAAATGTCGTTCTGGCATCTCAAGTTCAGACTCTCGTGTCATATAGCCAATAACAGGAATCTTACATTCCGATTCCACCGCGGCCTTAATCAAATGAAAATGTCCTTCGCTTCCCACTTTATTCGCGATCACCCCAACAATGTTCACTTGACCTGACAATGCCTGATACCCCTTGACCATCGCAGCCGCACTCCTTGCCATTCCGGAACAATCCACTACAAGCACAACCGGAGTGCCTGTGAGGATGCTTATTTCTGCACTGCTTCCCTCATCAGAAAGCGGATCTTTTCCATCATAGAAGCCCATCACCCCTTCTATGATGGAAATATCGGCACCCTCACTTCCACGGACCAAGACTTCTCTCACACAATCAGGCGAAAGCATCCAACTATCCAGGTTTCGCGACTTTCTGCCTGTCACCGCTGTGTGGTAAGAGGTGTCGATATAGTCTGGACCGCATTTAAACCCTTGAACACAAAGGCCCTTTTTCCGCATCGATGCCATCAAGCCGATTGTGATGGTGGTTTTTCCTACCCCACTGCCCGTTCCTGCTATAAGAATCCTTCTATTCCCCATTTTTATCCCCACCACCTTCTTAAAATTCCACACCTTTAACTGCTGGTATTCCCTTATCGTAATAATGCTTTTCGGCATGAACGACGGAGACAAGATCAGCTGCCTCTTTGACTTGTTCAGGTGCATCTCTTCCGGTAAGGACAAGATGGACGTGCTCAGGCTTGTTCCTAATAAGCTCCAAGACTTCTGTTAATGGTAGGACATCATCAACCGGAAAACCCTGAATCGATAAAGCGTTATTTAATTCATCCAAAACAACAATGTCATAGTCCCCACTCATGACAGCTTCTTTCGCTTTTGGCCAACCGATGCGAAGTGCTTCACGATGCTCCTCAGGAGTCTTTGTCCAGGTGAATCCTATTCCCAGCTGCTCCATCTCCACTCCTATTTTACTCAGGGAAATCTGTTCGCCGTATGTACGATTTGGTGATTTGATGAACTGATATATCTTCACCTTCATCCCCCTGCCTACCGCGCGAACAGCCAAACCAATTGCCGAAGTTGTTTTGCCTTTGCCATCTCCTGTGTATACCAGTGTCAAGCCTTTTTGTTTTGTTTTCCCACTCATCCAACATGCCTCCCTGTTTTTCCCCAATAAAAAACGCCTTTCTGCTTATAGCAAAAAGACGTTTAAAGGTCCATCCAATCCAGTTCTTTTTAAAAGCTCTTAATAAAAATCGCTTAAAATATAAAAACTGAATAAAAATAAATGAATGTCACTTCAAGCATTCTTTCCTCGCAGAATCCTTAAAAACAAATAGGCAGGTCTCCTGACTTGCGTTTCAAGCACATTGCCGACCCTTCCCATGCTTTTGCACAGTGGATATCTCGGCAATATTCAACGCTTACAGTGGCGGGGTCCGTGCTGGATTTTCACCAGCTTCCCTTTTAACCTTTCTTCACAAAGGCACCTAAATGTTGTATTATATCAATCAAAATATGAAATTTAGTTTGTTGTTATTAACTATCCAAGCTTAAATTAACAACGAATTTATTGTAGCCTATTTTCTTTCTAATGTCTTTAATAAATTTTGCCGTTGTTTAAAAAGTTTAATAGTTCTATAAAATTCGAACCACCAATGATTCGACTATTTTACTTGTCCACATAGAAAATATCCCTTTCATACTAATGTTTAGTTAAAAAAAGGTTTATTCCAAATAATTATGAAAACACCAGACAATAAGAAACATACTCACAATTCCCCAAGCTGTAGTACTATATATCCACCAAATTATCGATCTAGCTTTTGTTGAACTTTCCTCGCCTTCCGTATTTGCTGTTATAAAAGCGAGCTTACTTTCCATCCCTTTTTTCATAGAAATGAGAACAACAAATCCGGTAATTATGAAGCTAATAGTTATCCAAAATAATAAGTCCACCTTTTACACCTCACTTTTTCAATTATCCTGCCCACCCAATTACTTAATACCAATTATTTCAAACCTTTAACACTTACTCAAGGGTATTTTCCCATAAAAACTTAAAAATCCAAGTCGTAAGTTTCCCGGGTTATTACATTTTTATAAACTTTTTCCCCTTGATGCGTTTGTATTATTTCAAAGATTCCATATCCAAGTGCCATGACTGTATAGATTTCATCTTCTGTTTCTTGATCAGCAAGAATTAACACATATTCCTTTTCTGGCACCATTTTGTAGTTGTAGTCAGAAGTGTAAGAGATAAACTTGCTTTCTTGTTCTTCTCTAGGAAGTTTGGTTAGACCCATTTTTTCTAGCCCTTCATATTCAGTCCCAATCCAAGAATCTAACAGGTTGGAGATCCTAATGTCTCCCCCTCCAATATAAATCGTCTTTTTACCAGATAAATCTTTGCCGTAAATGGTATCCAAAATTTCCACATCCAATGGTGTATAGGGTATAAAGTTATAGAAGTTTTCATATTTAGGAAGTATTTCAGCTTCCCTGATGCTTAGAACTTTTATGTGTACAATAGAAGTCCCTTCGATAATTAAATTCCTTGGTTCTCTAGGATCAACCGCCCAGCTATTTTGGTTTTGAGAAACTGAATAAATATCCTCAGGGCTAATTTCTTCCTGCATGCTAACGTAAGGTTTGTTCTCTATAGTTAGTAATTTATCAATATGTATTCCAGCAAACTGTTGAATGTTACTCTCTTGTCCATTAAAACTCCAAATTAAGGTGGCTGCCATTGTCAAAGTAAGCAATGAAATGGCGACTATTTTTCTAGTGATGTATATTCTTTTTTGGTCTTCACCCTTACTCATAGCAGTTCATTATTAATATGATTAGTGATACTGTTGAAGCTTTTTTCATTTAATCTATGATCCTTATGAAAAGATTGTAGTTCATTGTGGAGTCTGGAATCTTTCATATTTCTCGCCCTCCCATCTTTTTCTTCAGCGCTTTTAATGCCCTATGGTAGCTGAGACTCACTTTACTCTCACTCCAATTCAGCGCTTGGGCAGTCTCTTGTACAAAATCCTCAACATCTATCCCGTCCGTAATAGATTAGGAAATTGTATATGTCATTGTGATATTCTTTGAACCAATCAGATATCTCGTTTTCTTCTCTCATTCCTTCTCACCCGTCAACTATATACTTATTAGACGATAGTTTTCATTAAGACTTTCACATAAATTTAAATTAATTTCATATGTAATTAGTTATGTTTGATACTAGAAAGTGTCCTCATAGAAAAAGACACGTTGTATTTACAACGCGCCAAGTAGTAGAGATTTTGTAATTGACTGCACATTTACTTCTTAAAAGCGCCAGATTGTTGAATATAGGAATTCATTTTGGATTGATTCAATTTAAGGTTTTAGAATTACTTTTATACAATTATCAGTCCTAGTGTCAAAAACTTCGTATCCATGTTTTGCCTGGTCTAATGGAATTATATGTGTAATTACATCACCAATATCAACCTTTCCTTCAGATATAAGATTATAAAGAAAAGGCATATACGGAATAACTGGGGCCTGACCAGTTTTAATGTCAACATTTCTTTGGAAAATGTCGCCTAATGGGAAACCATTATAACGCCCCCCATAAACACCTGTTATTTGAATGGTCCCAGCTTTGCGTACAGCCTGTGACGCAATAACCAGCCCGCCCATTGCACCTCCATGAAGCTTCATTCCGGATGCAAGATATTCAAGAGGCGTCATCTTGCCGCTCATACCTGAACAATCAATAACGATATCTGCTCCACCTTGTGTTATCTCTCTTAAATATTCGCCAACGTTTTCATGTTCTTCAAAATTTACAGTCTCCACTTTGTTGGTCCGTTTCGCATGCTCAAGCCGGTATTTGAGATAATCGACCGCAATAACACGTTCAGCACCTTTAAACCAGGCAAATTTTTGAGCAAGGAGACCTACTGGACCACATCCTAAAACGATGACAGTATCACCAGCTTTGACACCAGAGTGATCTACACTCCAATAGGCTGTTGAGGCTGCATCTGCAAGTAAAACTAACTTTTCATCTTCTACTTCGCAATTCTCAGGTATTTTAAAGGGAGTAAAGTTCCCATATGGAACTCGCATATACTCAGCTTGTCCGCCAGCAAATCCACCGGTTGTTTCTGAATATCCAAAGAAACCGCCCATTTCACCATGCGGGTTTGAATTATCACATTGGCTGGTTATATCATGGTTACAGTACCAGCAATGCCCACAACTTACATTAAAAGGAATGATTACCCGATCCCCTTTTTTCAATTTTGTTACTTCCGGTCCTACTTCTTCGACTACCCCCATCGGTTCATGGCCTATTACATAATCAGTTGGCATATTGGGAATCATTTGATGAATCAAATGCAAATCGGATCCGCATATAGCAGAAGTTGTTACTTTTACAATGATATCATCGCCATTTTTGATTTTTGGGTCTTTTACTTCTTTAACCTGGACATTTTTATTCCCCTGGTATGTGACAGCTTTCATTTTTCTCTAACCTCCCTTATTTATTAGGCGTTGCGAACATTCCAAGTCTATCCGTATCATTCGGGAATAAGTTCATCCCGGCAATCATTAAAGCATTGTCGGCAGATTTAAGATCCAACTCAACTTGCTTGCCGATATCGTTCGGATATAACCAACCCTTGCTTATCATCAATTCAGATATTTTTGTGTGTAAATCAATAGATAGTTCCATTTGCCTGTATAATGCCTCTCTTAACTCCGGGCTCGATGTTTCAGTTAACGCAATGGCATATGTATGAATGCCAGTTTTAACTGAAAGAAGAAACTCCAATGCAATGCCCGAATCTGCCATTTCTGGCATATGTTCAGCCCCTTGGGGATCCAAATAATCCATTTCCATTTTTTTCACCTCATTCTATATAATTAGTTCTTGCCCCTTTATAAAATTCTTTAAGTTCATTTATTGCTGCAATTGACTGCTGAACATTTATTTCCATCAGTGCTTTTAAATCATTATCGAAACAAAGGCCCTGCATAAGCTTTGATTTCAATAAGCATATAGTATTTAAGTTTAATACCTCATGTGTTTCCATTGTTTCATGATAAGCTAAGCTATTCTTTTCCATGACTTCACCTCCCAAAATTTAAAATTCCTTTAATATGTGAAAATTATTCAATGAAGCATTACTGGATATGGAATATTTTTGGTGGAATGGGGATCTCCTATCTGAAGCAAGATAAGAGAAAGTTTATAAAGATTGGAGAGTTACTCTTGACAAAATATTTGGGACTTCATGAAACTCTGGAGACACTCGAGTTAATTGCATTTAAAACTGTATGTTTAACAAAAGCTGTAACTATGAGCAAATTGCTTTCTGATGGAGATCTTAAAACGATTCTTTCTAGTGATTTAGAATCAGGAAGTCAAGAACTGAAGCAACTTACTACCTTTATTACAAACCGGGAGGAGACTCAAAATGACTAATCTCCTGCAAAATATAGCTGGAATGGGAGGATTATCAGAACGGGCAATCGCCTCGGATTTTCTGATTTCATCTAAGTCTGCCGTTAGAAATCTCGCATTTGCTATTACGGAAACAGCTACACCTGAACTGAAATCAGCTCTTCGCGAGCAATTAAGAAATGCAGTGGATACACATGCTAAGATAACAGAGTTTATGACTGCCAATGGATATTATCACCCTAATCATTTAGGTGAACAATTAAATGTAAGACTGCAGGATGCACAAACCGCTTTAAACCTTAAAAATCAATAGGGGCAGTATCGTATGTTTTCTGCAATAAAAATAATCAGCTGATATTAAACAGCTGATTTTTCTTTCAATATAAGTTTGGGGTTACTTCTGATTCAAATATCCTTGGTTTATGGAGCTCCAACAAGAGTTCATTTTTAAAGTGAGTTTTCAAATAATATCCAATGACATTTTCCTATTAGGTTCAGGAAATACTTGATCAAGTCTATTGAGATCTTCTTCAGTAAACTCAATTGTTGCCGCTTCAGCATTTGCTAAAACATGTTCTTCTTGAACCGCTTTTGGAATGGCGATGACGTTATTCGAACGGATGGTCCAAGCAAGAGCGATTTGTAATGGTTGGACATTGTATTTGTCAGCAATATCATGAATAGTAGGATCATTTAAGAGCTGTTTTCTTAAAGTGCCTCCTTGGGCAAGGGGACTGTATGCCATGATTGGCATGTTATGTTTACTCTGCCATGGTATGAGATCGAAGTCGATTCCTCTTGATCCTAAGTGGTATAGTACTTGATTCGTAACGCTATTTTTTCCATTCTTTGTGTTCCATAGCTCTTCCATATCCGCTGTGTCAAAATTAGAGACGCCCCATCTTAAAATTTTCCCTTCTTTACGCAGTTTTTCCATTCCTTCAATTGTTTCCGCTAAAGGAACACGCCCTCTCCAGTGGAGAAGGTATAAATCTAAGTGGTCTGTTTCGAGTCGTTTTAAGCTGTTTTCACATGCTTTTGAAATCATATCTAAACCTGCATGATGGGGATAAACTTTTGAGACTAAAAAGACTTGATTTCTACGTCCTTTAATGGCCTCGCCAACTAAACGTTCAGAATCGCCATTTCCGTACATTTCAGCAGTGTCAATAAGTGTCATGCCCAATTCAATACCGAGCTGCAAGGCTTTTATTTCTTTGTCTTTTACTTGGGGATTTTCCCCCATGTACCATGTTCCTTGTCCTAACCTAGGTAAAGAAGTGCCATCAGGCAGGGTCACCACGTGTTTGGCTAATGCATTTTTAATTTCCGCTCTTTTCTTTTCATCCATTAGGCTCGACCCTTTCTTTTATGTATTTAGGTGTCTTGGAATGTATAATGTTAATGTCTCTTCGTATAATGATTTTCTGGCATTCCGCAGTAAAGAGGAACGTCAACGATACTAGGAAACCACGTATACTCTGATAGGTGCCAGGTCTACTGAAAGTCCCCGTACTAATCCATCGATTGCAATGGAAGCTAGGGTCCTATAGTTTTGCGGATTCTGATTAGAGAATCCGCGAGTTAGAAATATTTATGTTTTTACAACAGGATTATTATCTAGCTAAAAGTTTTAGTGATTCACGATTAAATGCTGGAATATCTTTTGGTTCTCGACTTGTTACAATATTATTGCTGATGACAACTTCTTCGTCTTTATAATTTGCACCAGCATTTTTCAAATCGTTGCGAATAGATTTATAGCCAGTGATATCTACACCTTTTAAAAGGGCTTTATCAATTAACACTTGTGGTCCATGACAAATGGCAAAAACAGGTTTTCCATCTTGGATAAATGCTTTTGCAAATTCACCAAAGCGATCGTCATCACGCAATAAATCGGGAGAGAATCCACCAGGGATAAACAAAGCATCAAAGTCTGAGGGATGAACTTCATCAATGGATTTATCAATATTTACCGTTGCGCTATTTTTCCCGGTTACTTGGTTACCTGATTGTTTGTCAATCGTGATAATTTCATGACCAGCTTCTTTAAAGGCTTGTGCTGGTTCAGTATACTCCACATCTTCAAATAGGTTTGTTATAAGTGTAGCGATTTTTTTACTCATGCTCATTCACCTCCTTTCAATGACAAATGAAGTAAAAATATTTTCTTCATTCCCCATCTTAAAATGTCTAATGGTATAAGTGTCTATTCATCTTAACTACCCTCGCTTAAGATGAATTGGTTGAGGTGTGGATGTTAGTATAATATCTACCACATAAAATTAAAAGTAAGCACTTTTATGTTATATAGTATACAAAAATATATTTAGTATACTTTTATATACTAATGAGAGTATGTGATTTTCCATTAGGGGATTTAAACCAGAAAAATCCCCGTTAATGTACGAGGATCTTTCTGAATTGGCTTGGAGTCATGATTTAAATAATAGTGTTTGATCAAGGTAATATACACAATTTCTCTTCTCTAGTATCAATCAGGCTGCTAACAAATGAAATCAAATATTATGAAACATTGTTAGATGTGTTTGCTTTCGGTAATATAAGCGACCTATCTATACCAGATGTTTCACAAACATAGGTATCATTCAAAAAAATTAACGAATTCGATCTAATACTTCCCGGTAATATTCCCTTAATTCAGCTGAATTATCTTTCCTATCAACTGGATGTCCGTTGACTATCTGGTAAAGTACATCAAGACATCTATGCCATCCTGCTGCTGTATTAACTGCCCATGAACCATCGTTAAAAGTATGGGTAAATATCATTCGACAACCTTTACCCTCTTCCCTCAATGAAATGTTTATTAAATCATCAACTTCACGAAATCCAAATAAATATGGCTTTTCTAACTCTGTAACGGTAGCGTTATATGTAGTTCCTTCACCATCATCGAAGGCAATCTTACCATCGAGTCTGAGGTCCATCTCCCCTGTTGCAAAAGGGTACCATTGGGAGAAGTAAATAGGATTTGTAATGACACGGAAAACCTCTTCTGGATTATGAGGAAAAAATCGTTCAAATTTTAAAGCATAACGACCGTTTGACTCATGTAATGTAACATATTCATTCATCATATCATCATCCTTCTTATATTCTTGTAGTCTTGTTATTCACTATAGACTCAGAAAAATTATCAACAATATTTTATAGGACCAAAAATTTTATATAACTAAAAAACATAAAATAGTTTTCTTGTTCTTCCACCCTAAAATATATAATGAGCGTGATTCATGTTCCTTGATTGCGCCCGATTACTGAATAACCAATTCCTATAGTCCTTATCGGTAATCATTATGCCTAGGTTGAAATAATTCTTCTTGTGCACTTCTAACATCAGAAAAATGGTCGACATTATAATGGCCATCAAGAATTTCATTATGATGCATGATAATCTGTTTGGCAGTTAAAGTTGAGGAATCAGTGGTTGAATGACCGTCCTGAACTAAAGTGACATCAAAATTATTGACTGTAGCAGCTCTTACAGCTGTATCTATACAATGTTCTGTTTTGCATCCCATAATAACTAAATGTTCTATCTTACTTTCTTTTAAATAATTTAATAATGGAGTGCCATAAAACGAATTTGTTGCTTTTTTATCAAATATTTTTGAATCAGTAGGTACTTTAATATCCTTATGTATTTGAAATCCTGTTCCTTCGCCTCCTGCTACGTCTTTATCTCTAATAAAAACCACTAAAGAATTGGATTCTATCGCCTTTTTTATAACCAAATTAATATTTTTTACTAGCTTTTCCTTTTCAAAAACACTTGTTTCATTCTGATTACCATCAATTAATTCTTGCTGCGCATCAATAACTAACAAAGCTTGTTTCAATTTCAAACCTCCTTTTGGCTATTATTTAACTCTGTTCTCCTAGGTGGTTTTCATTTTTATTGTGCATAGTATAGAACTCACATAAAACCTTATTTCGTTAAATAGCTTATATACTCCTCTTTTTATATTACCAATTTCCTTTTCTCGCTCACCAAACAATCTGGCTAAGAATGCAAAATAGTCGCCGATCCTTGTTACACGATAGCGCCTGTCGTTGAATATCATTTATCTATGAACAGTAGGAGAAATTAGTTTTGGAAAGGCTGTAAACATATACCACATTATATGAGGGGAAAGGAGATCCACGATAGCGTACACCTATTTTTTTATATTTTAAGCTGTTCTTCAATTTCTTCCCCTTTAATACCAAGGTATATAATCTTTTTTTCTTTTATATACACACGATAGGTGATAATCCCTGCTTCAGCAATCTCTTGTAAGAAGTCTAAGAAAGGAAGAGAAATGTTTGTGATTGCCTCAAGCACCTTATTTCTATTAAAATCTTCTGAAATCATTAAATTCACTTGAGAATCTGTTTTGAATTCTGAATATGCTCCTTTATATGTGGCTTGCCCCGTTGCAACTTCTATTTCGTATTCAATTATCCCTCTTTGTGATAATTCATCTAAGAATTGGGGGAAATCTATTACACCATTACTTCTTCTGAGTAGAATTTCACGAAATTCACTATCAGTTATCTTGTCCTTCATAAAAAGTACCTCCAATTATCATTTAGCATTAAACTCTTTCCATAACATATTTTCTATTAGTCCTAAAAATTGATATGGACTTTGGTCTTGAATATTTAAAATTCTATACCAGTCAGATTTTTCCAAAAATCTATTCATCCTATACTTGTCCCTGCTACCTCTCTAGGATGAATCTTTTTCCACTGAAAAAGAACTTCTGGTTTAAAAAACACTAATACAGAAGAAATATTCTCTGCCTTCTGAAAAGTTTTTGGAGCTGAATCAAATAAAAAATGTGGCTATACATTGTTGTAGTATAGCCACAAAAATAACATTATAATCTCACTTACACCAAGTGAGCCCCGCCATCAATAAGAAGAGCAGTACCAGTTGTAAAACCATTTTTCACTAAGTACACGTACGACTCAGCAATGTCTTCAGGCTGTGCCACGCGATTAACAGGTAGCTGCTGTGCGATTTGGCTGTATAAATTCTGTCTTTGCTCGTCAGGCATCCCTCCGTAGAGCGGGGTGTCTACGATACCAGGTGAAACAACATTTACCCTTATAGGAGCTAGATCTACTGAAAGCCCTCTAACCAATCCACCGATCGCTGAATTGATCGAAGCAAGTGTAGTTGCCCCCTGTGGTGGACGAATTCCATAAACACCAGAGGTCAATGTAATAGAACTGGTATCATTTAAGTACGGAATAGCAGCACGAACGGTTAAGTATTGCCCCCAAAACTTACTATCGAACGCTTCTCTAACATCCGCAACAGGTAAGTCACTAAAATGACCCATTGCACCTTCACCTGCCGTAACGACAAGGTGATCAAAATTCCCTACCATTTTAAAAAAGTCAGTTAGTTTTTCTTCACTGCGAAAATCAATATTGTATGCTTCCACATTACCACCAAGTACATTCTTTGCCTCTGATAGTTTCGCATCAGAACGACTTGCAATAATGACTTGAGCAGATTCATCAAGAAATGCCTTGGCTGCGGATAATCCGATACCAGAAGTACCTCCTATTACGACCACACGTTTTCCTTTTAATGACATTGTATGAATCCTCCAATTAAATTCTTTTTAGGTTGTATCTGAAAACAATATTACATATTACTTTTAGTGAAAATAGTTTTTAATGTTTATAAAATATATAAAATTACCTCCTTTTTTTAAGTGTAACAAAAAAAGTTACATTTTACTTTTATATTACGTACTGTAATAAAATAGTTTACAGTATAGACATTACAAAGCAATGGTCTGGTAAATGTCCCTAACAAACTAAACTATTTTAAAAGCCGCTTTTCAAATTGATTGCTTCCTGTTCAGCAGGAATAACTGTAATTTTAATGTTTACAGTTTATTAAGTCAAGAAAATTAACTCGATATTCTCAAATTCCACTATAGTGGGTATACACCGACGAAAAGTATGTAAGTCTTAATAAAAGTTTACGGGTGAACTTTATGTTTAAAAGAAATACCTCGTCCTAATTTTGACTTTCATCTAGCAAGAACGTTCAAATATCATTAGACCATTTTAACTCCAGCATATCATTCATACGTTTCCAAAACTTGTCTGTTTTTTGATGTTAGGAAACGTTTAAATCAACACTGGCGATTAAATCAGGATGCAAATGTGTCTAAGAAATGCAAAACTCACCTGAAAGAACAAAATCGCCAACGCGACTTAAACCACGTCCCAAGTGAGCAACATTCACTTGGGGCTTTTCCTCGCTTCAAACATGGTGCTACCACAACGCGGACATTCCACTTTAACCTTTTCTCCACCATAAATTAGGGCAAATCAAAATGTTTTAACCAGTTATCCCCTTTTCTTATTAGTTTAAAAGGATGAATTGAAAGTTGGCATAATAGCGAACCCTAAGCGGCATGTTGAATAGACTTCCACACTGTGTATAGAAATCTTTTTGTCTGTTCTTATTTAGATTATTGGATAATTCAGCTCGTAACTTGGGTAGCAATAGTAAGGTGGTCTAAGTCCTATTTTAGACATTGGCCAGGAATCCTCCATAAACACCATCTTTACTTTTTCATTGGAATGGTTTACTAGCAACAGCTTTACTTCTGGATTAAATTCATATCTCAAAATGGTAACCCCCTTCCATTAGGAATGTGTGGATTCTCCCCCATCAACATGAAGGACTTGACCAGTAACAAAACGAGAATCATCAGAAGCAAGATAGACAAAGGTTGGTGCAAGTTCAAATGGATGGGCAACACGTTCCATTGGATTAAACGCTCCATATACAGCGACTTGGTCTGACGAGAAACTTGCTGCAATAAGCGGGGTCCAAATTCGGCCGGGGGCGACGGCATTGACTCGGATCCCCTGTTTCACGACATTATTAGCCAAGGCACGTGTCCAACCAACTATTGCGCCTTTTGTGGCAGTATAATCAATCATTTGCTGCTCACCTACATACGTTACCACAGAAGTAGTGCCAATGATTGAGCTGCCTGGTTTTAAATGAGGAAGCGCTGCTCTGGTTGTGTAAAAATGAGAGTATATATTAACTTTAAAAGTATCATCGAATTGCTCATCTGTAATGTCAAGCAGGCTTAATTGTTGGAATTGGATACCAACGTGGTTACAAAGAATATCGAGACGTCCAAACGTATCTACTGTTTGTTCTACAATCGAGATACACTGTTGTTTGTCTCGCAAGTCACCAGGCATTAGTAAACAACGTTGTCCGAGTTGTTCAATCCTCGTTTTTGTCCTATTTGCATCCTCATGTTCATCTAAGTATGAAACAGCAACATCTGCTCCCTCTTTAGCAAACGCAATTGCTACTGCTGCACCAATACCACTGTCACCCCCTGTAATGAGTGCTACTTTTCCTGTTAACTTTCCACTCCCTATATAGTTTGGGTTTTCGATAATTGGAAGGGGTACCATTAATTTTTCCACTCCGGGATGGCGCAGCTGGCGTTGTTCAGGCAAACTTATCGGAATTTCTTCGTAGCGTGTGATTTTCCCATAGTTAGGGTACATGGGATAAGGTTGAGTTTTCATGTTCGCTTTAAACATTTGTTGCATTTGCTTTATTTGGTCTAATTGACGACTTTGATCGTTTTGATCCATAAAAACCTCCTATAGAAATAATTTTCTTCTAGAGAATGTATATGTTGTTCACTACAAATAATGTAATAAAGGTGTGAAAAAAGTTTATTGTTTTCAACACAGAAACGTATTCTGTTTCCAAAGAGACACCTTTTTCCTTTATTGCACCGATCCTCAGGGCAAGGAGCTTAACTCAACATTCTTCTTCCTTTAAAGCTTTTTCCTAGCCCTGTCTAAAGCATAAAATTTGATTTTGGCTATAAAGGGTAATAATATAGAGATATCGTAAATTATCAATATCCTTTGTTAGATTAGTGAAGGTCAGAAAGGGGCGGGCAGTGATGAATCAGGAATCAAATATGATAAATGACGAACAGGCAGTTGAAATATTTAAGGCTCTGTCAAATCAAATAAGAGTAAATATCCTGCAAATGTTGAAAGAACCTGATACTAATTTTTCCCCGCAGGCCCATGTCATCAAAGAAAAAGGCTTTGATGGAGGTGTTTGTGTCAGTGATATACACAGTACAGTAGGACTATCACAGTCTACCACCTCCCAATATTTGTCTATCCTTTTGCAAAGCGGGCTGGTGGAAATGAAACGAATCGGACAATGGACATATTATCGACGTAATGAAGAAACCATTAAACAATTTGAAAAATATATAGGCTTAAAAATATAACCTTTTAAGGAGGACCAAGAGTGAGTTTTCAAAATCATCTTGCTTATAACAGCATGTACCAGAAAGACAAAATGACACTCGGATTTGTCCTCCCGACTGCAAGGATGTCTAAAAATCCGATTATGGAGAATCAGTTGGAGCTTGCCCTTAAAATTGAGGAATATGGCTTTGCTTCATTATGGCTCCGTGATGTTACAATGCAGAATTTGAATATTGATGATAACGGCCAAAAGTACGATTTATGGATTTATTTGACGTATCTTGCTGCCTATACGAAGCATATTGCGTTGGTGACAGGAAGTGTAGTTCTCCCTTTGCGCCACCCCGTCAGGGTAGCCAAGGAAGCTGCATCAATCGATCAATTGTTTCCTGGTCGATTGATTATGGGAGTGGCATCAGGGGACAGGGAAAAAGACTTTACAGCTTTGGGAATAACCAAGCAAGAAACCGGTCTGTTATTTAAAGAAAATTTCAAAATTCTAGACCGGCTTTTAAAAGAGGATCAGCCGACAATCCACAGCCACAGCGGGCTGATCGATGGTACAGATATGAGGTTAATCCCAAAGCCTGTATCTTCTATTCCGACCATGGTGACTGGATTTAGCAATCAGTCTATCAATTGGATAGCCAGGAATGGGGATGGGTGGCTTCAATACCCAAGAAGCATTACTCAACAGGCGCAGCTTATCCAGGATTATCGTGCTTTAACTGAAGCCGATGCTCCAGGAGATTTTAAACCCGTCTCTCAAAGCTTGTTCATCGATTTATCGGAAAATCCCGATGAAAGGCCTGTTCCCATACCTTTGGGTTATTCCGTGGGAAGAAACCGTTTAGTTGATCTACTTCATCAATTTCAAGCGATTGGTGTCAACCATTTAGCTTTTGTTCTGTACTTTTCCAAGCGCCCTCCAGAAGAAGTAATCCAGGAACTTGGTGAATTTGTATTACCCTACTTTCCAACCCTTAAGGTACAAGCAGGATAAAAAAATTAATTGTATATAAGTAGGAAGAATTAAGACGTAGAAAATAGAACTATCCCTTCAAAACATGCTTGATCTAACAAAGAAATCAAAGCATGGGGATAATAAAGGATGTATTTTCTTCAAATAATTAACCAGTCAAATTAATGTGATTTATATTGAAGCATTTAAAAAAGACAAAGAAAACAACCTGTAAATTGTTTTATAGGATTTGAATGAAATTTTTTTAAGAAAGAAGATGAGCATATGCCTGAAAATGATACAAAACAAATTACGAATATTCCTTTCTCGGTCCTGGATCTCTCTCCAATTTCAGAGGGAAGTACGCCGGCAGACTCTTTTCGCAATACTTTGGAGCTGGCCAGGCTAGCTGAAAAGCTGGGGTATAACCGATATTGGCTCGCTGAGCATCATAATATGCCATTTATCGCCAGCTCTGCAACTTCGGTAGTCATTTCCCATGTTGCAGCAGGTACATCAAAAATCCGGGTAGGTTCAGGCGGCATAATGCTGCCGAATCATGCACCTCTTGTTATTGCTGAGCAATTTGGTACTCTGGAATCATTATATCCAGGACGTATTGATCTTGGACTAGGCCGTGCACCAGGCACTGATCAGCTTACCGCACGTGCATTAAGACGTGACTTGAGAAGTTCAGGAGAAGATTTCCCTGAGCAGCTGGCTGAGCTCCGAAATTACTTTGACCCTTCCCTGGCACAAGGATATAGTCATGTTAAAGCAATTCCAGGTGAGGGATTAAACATACCTATTTGGCTGTTAGGTTCAAGCGGATACAGTGCACAGCTGGCAGGAGAGCTGGGACTGCCGTTTGCTTTTGCTAGCCATTTCTCGCCGCATAACACACTGCCGGCTATCCAGCTGTATCGCCGTTCCTTTAAGCCCTCTAAAGTACTGGACAAGCCGCATGCAATGGTAGGGCTAAACATCATTGCGGCCGACACAGATCAAGAAGCGAAGCGGCTCGCTACAACATTGCAGCAGCAGTTCTTGAATTTGATGCGCGGAAAGGAAATCCCATTGCAGCCGCCAGTGGATAATATTAATGATATAGCGAGCGACTATGAAATAGCTGCCCTTGAGAATCAGTTAGGAACTTCGATTGTCGGCAGTCCTCAAACTGTAAAAGAAAAGCTAGAAAAATTTCTGGATGAAAGTCAAGCCGATGAAATCATGGCAATCACCCAGGTTTACGATCATAAGGCCCGCCTCCGTTCCTTTGAAATACTGGCAGAGATTACTCAGCTAAAATAAATTGCAAACCTTTACCAAACTTATGTAAACAAAAGGAGAAAAAAGATGAATCCAAAATATGAAGCTGCATTTAAACCATTTACCTTCCGTTCTGGAGTGGAAATAAAGAACCGTATTACAATGGCACCCATGACCAATACGGCGGCGCATGAAAATGGTGAAGTATCAGACGAAGAAGTTGCGTATTATCAAGAACGTGCCGGTGGTGTGGGAGCGGTGATCACCGCATGCACATACGTCACCAGGAATGGAAAGGGATTCCCGGGTGAATTTGGCGCAGATTCCGATTCCCTAATACCTAGTTTAAAACGTGTGGCGACAGCTATACAGATAAAAGGATCGAAAGCGATTTTACAAATTTTTCACGGTGGAAGAATGTGCCCGCCTGAAGAATTGCTCGATCGTCAACCTATTGCTCCGAGTGCGATAGCAGCGGAACGGGACGATGCCGTGGTACCTCGGGAAATGACATCTAACGAAATCGAAGAAATCATTAACGCATTTGGTGAAGCTACCAGAAGAGCAATCGAAGCTGGGTATGATGGGGTTGAAATCCATGGTGCCAATACGTATTTGATTCAGCAATTCTTTTCTCCGCACTCAAATCGCAGAACTGACAAGTGGGGTGGAACTCTGGAAAAACGTATGTCCTTCCCGCTTGCTGTAGTTGACGCTGTTAAAAAAGCAGTTTCAGACCATGCAACAAAACCTTTTATCATCGGCTATCGCTTATCGCCTGAAGAAAGAGAGAATCCTGGTATCACCATGGAAGACACGTTGCAATTAGTGGACAAGTTAGCGGACAAGGACCTGGATTATCTCCATATTTCTGTCGGCGGCTATTGGACCGGATCAATCCGTGATGATAACGATCAGACTTCCCGAGTTATTATGATCCACGAACGTGTCGGCGATCGTGTTCCTGTGATGGGTGTCGGGATGCTGCGGACACCCGATGAAGTGATGAAAGCATTTGAAACAGGTGTACCTTTAATCGCTTTAGGAAGAGAATTAATAATGGAACCCCAGTGGGTACAAAAAGTACAAGCCGGTGAAGAAGACAAAATCCGTACAACATTATCTAAAAAAGATCAAGAAGAACTGGCTATTTCTAATAAAATGTGGGAGTACTATACTGGCATCCCCGGCTGGTTTCCTATTGTATAAGGAGTTCACTTATCTCATTCCATTCTCCTCTTACTAGAATTGTTCAAAAAAATGGGAATCATGATAATAATTGTCCTACTCAGCAAGTAAGTATAAGAATATACCTTATACTAAACATGACGGAACATTTTAAAGGGAAACCACCTAAGTGGTTTCCCTCTTTTATTTAGTATTAGAGCAGAAAATCTGATATTTTTTCTGATACATATGTTTTTTTATAATTTCAATCAGTCCTTTTTCGCTTTAGAACGAACTTCAAGTAGTTTGTTTTTTAGGTCATTTTCCATTTGGACGAGTTCTAGTTCTACTTGATGGCGTTTTTCTCGGCCTTCTTGTTGGATCTGTAAGGTTTCTTCAAGTGTTTCGATTAGATTTTCTTGCGTTTTCTTCAGTGTTTCGATGTCGACAAGACCTCGTTCGTTTTCACGTGCTGCCGAAATTGTGTTTTGTTTAAGCATTTCTGAGTTTCGCAATAACAATTCATTGGTAGTCTCTGAAACATTTTTCTGTGTATCCACTGCCTTTTGTTGATTGTATAAGGAAACTGCAATAACCAGTTGGTTCTTCCATAGTGGAATGGCTGTAAGGATGGAAGATTGAATTCGTTCCACCAGTGTCTGGTTTGTATGCTGGATCATCCTGATTTGCGGTGCCATTTGCAGGGTGATTTGACGGCTGATTTTCAAGTCATGTGTGCGCTTTTGAAGGCGGTCTGCAAATTGCATCATATCACTAACGGCCTGTACATCCATTTGATTATTTGTTTGCCTTGCTTTTTGTTCTAGCTCCGGAATGATGGTTGCCTGAATTTCATCAAATTTATGCTCCGCTGCGGCGATATAAATATTTAATGCCTGGAAGTAATCTTTATTTTTGTCGTATAAAGATTCAAGCATGATATTGTCACGCTGTAACACCTTTTTAAAGCTTTCGAGTTGATCTGAAATTTTATCGATTTCAAAACCAATTTTACGGTATTTCGCAAAAAGTTGTTGTACTGAATTATTGACACTTCCAAAGAATTTACCAAAGAAACCTTTTTTCTGAGGTTCCAGTTCTCCAGGTTTTACTTCTTTGATCTTTTTCATTAATTCAGAAACCACTTCTCCTACCGGGCCTGCGTCCTTTGCCTGAACATGAGACAATATGGAATTAGAAAAAGTGGACAATTCGTTTTGTGCAGTGACACCGTAGGAAGATATAGCGTGTTGATCATTTGGATCAATTTGTTTTGCAATATCAATGGCTTTAGCTTTGTACTCTTCAGAAAGGGTATCCATTACCTTTTCTCTTTTAGGTTCTGATTGAACCTCATTTAGGTCTTGCGTCATCATTTCGTTTTCCGTTTTCGGTGTCGCAAATGGATTGCTTAATAAGTCATTCAGTGTATCTTCTTTTACTTGGTTTTTTACCTGGTTATTGTTTTTCATCGTCACTCACCCCATAAGCTACTTCTTCTCAATTATTCTCTTATCTGTATCAAGCTGTTGATAATTCATTAGTTTGATTTCAATCGTAAGATTATTCATATCCCCTGACAGTACTGCCATTAACTCTTTTTCCATATTGCGTTCTAATTGTTTTAAAGCACTTTCTGTTTCTCTAAGGGCTATGGAAACTTCATGAGTCCGCACTGGTTGATTTAATAGGTGCACATATTTTTCAGTGATGATAGCAGAGGAATCCAGATGATGGTGAAAGAAATTTTGCGCTGTACGATAGCGTACCGGTTCCTTTTCCACCATTTTAATGATTTTAGTCGAGATCTTAGATAATTTTGTTATCGTTTGATAAACAAAAATCGAGCGCACGCGAAACCTTGAATTATTAATTTTCTTTGCTTTTTCTTTCGCTTCCTTTAACTGAGCATTAACATATTTTTTCTCTTTTCGTTCTATCTTTTCCAAGTCGTTATTAGGTAGCAATTTTCTCTTCAACGCCCAATAGCTTCCAAGAAAGCCACCAAATGCGCCAAGGATACCGAGTTGAATTTGATTACCTGTTAAAAGGAATACTATTAAAAAACCGATGGCCGCTAAATTAAACGATAGTATGATAATAAAACTGTGCAGTAAAAACCGTTTCATAACTTCACTCCTCACCTTTTTAAAGGCTTAAGATAAACTATACCTTTCTTACGTATTCAATAAGAGAAAGGTTTCAATTATTTATAGTTTTATTATAAAGGATAGAAGTCGGAATACGAAATATTTTATGTATCAGCCAATAGAATAAATGAAAATAGCCCTTGATCATGTTGAAATCAAGGGCTTTAAAGTATATTAAATTCCTATAGAAACGTATTTCACTTCCAAATATTCTTCCATTCCATGATGTCCGCCTTCTCTGCCGATACCACTTTCTTTCAATCCGCCAAATGGGGCCTGTGCCACAGATGGTGCCCCATCATTGACACCAATAATGCCATAATCAAGCCCTTCTGTAACTCGATAAATTCTGGACATTTTCTCCGTGAATACATAGGCTGCCAATCCGTATGGAGAATTATTAGCCCTCTTGATCGCCTCTTCTTCCTCTTTAAAAGTGGTAATTGGGGCAAGAGGCCCAAAAGTTTCTTCATTCATGCAAAGCATTTCATCTGTTACACCCGTGATGACTGTCGGCTCCATGAACGTTTTATCCTTCACTTCGCCACCAAAGGCAACAGATGCACCTTTCTCTTTGGCATCGCTTAAATGCTCTTTCACTTTTTCTAATGCATCTTCATCAATCAGTGGTCCAAGATCCACTCCGCGCTCCATCCCGTTTCCAACTTTAAGTTTAGAAACCTCTTTGACGAAAAGTGAAGTGAATTCTTCAGCCACACTCTCCTGAACATATATTCTATTGGCACAAATACAAGTCTGGCCGGCATTTCGGAATTTGGACTGAACAAGTCCTTTCGCTGCTTTTTCCAGGTCGGCATCCTCAAATATGATAAATGGAGCATGTCCGCCAAGCTCCAATGATAGTTTCTTGACTGTATGAGATGCTTGTTCCATTAATTTCTTACCAATTTCCGTAGACCCTGTAAAGGTAAGCTTTTTCACATCTTTATGTTTCATTAATGACTCGCCAATAACGGAAGATTTTCCGGTGATGACTTGCAGAACACCTTTAGGCACCCCTGCTTCGTCTGCATATTTTGCCAGGAGTAAGGCAGTCAATGGAGTCTGTCCGGCGGGTTTCACGATTACCGTACATCCTGCTGCTAGGGCTGGAGCAACTTTCCTTGTAATCATTGCGGCTGGGAAATTCCATGGCGTGATGGCGGCAACAACACCAACCGGCTGCTTTTGGATCAGTACTCTTTTGTCCTTGGAGGAAGATGGAATGGTCTCTCCGTAGATTCTCTTGCCTTCCTCTTTATACCAATCTACAAAACTATTCGCATAACCAACCTCTCCCAATGCTTCCCGGAACGGTTTGCCTTGTTCCTTTGTAAGAGTTTCTGCAATAAGCTTTTTATTTTCCTCCAATAAAACGAACCATTTATTTAAAATATCTGCACGCTCATATGCCGTATAATTTCTCCAAGTTTGAAACGCTTCTTCTGCATGCTGGACCACTTTTTCCAGTTGGTCCTCGGAAATGCTTGGTACCGTACCGATCACTTCTCCTGTTGCTGGATTTGTCACTTCGATTACTTCCTCTGTATTCACCCATTCACCGTTTATGTACATCGAATATTTTTCCATTGTGTTCCCTCCATTTAAAAGTTTTCAGGACATTCTCTTTAATATATTCACTCTTTATGGGACATTCCCTTTATTGAACACAAAAAAACACCCGTTAAGGTGTTTTTTGTTCGGCAACTGCAACTGGGTGGCGAAATAGTCTTAAACCATATATCAAAATCAACGTTAAAGAGAGCATTCCAAAAACGATTGCCATCATTTGAAGTCCTATCGTATCAAGGAAGAGCCCGGTTCCAAGAAGTACTACCTGGAACAACACACGGTCCAGCATATTTCGGAATGAGAAAAAGCGCCCGTGGTACTCTTTCGGTATTTTCGTTTGAAAGATGGTTGCTGCAATCGGGAAGAAACATCCAACCGCCAAGCCGAATAAGCCAAAAGAGAATAAGGTCATCCATTTAATGTCTGCAAAGTACAAACTCAAGTGGGAAATGGCTATAAGTGTTACAAACAAAAACATTAGCGGAACCATATTATTATCGTTAGAAATACGTTTTACCGCAAATGCTCCAATCATGAAGCAGACACCTTCGATTGTGTAAATCCAGCTTTTAATCGCTTGATCATCTTGGATTTCACTAATGTTAATGACCATCAGGTTGAAGCCCCCAATGAATAAAAATGGGATAAATGTAAGAATCAATACGGTAAGAGCAATCGGCGTTTCCTTTAAAACCGGCAGGACCTCTTTGAAATCTCCGGATTTTTTATTTTCGCCATCTACTGCATCGTTATGGTTTGGTTCGTCAAAGTTCAACAAAAAGGTAAGTAAGAACAGTATGCCATAAGCAACCATGGATGCCATATACAAGGATGATAAACTCATGATAACTAGCATCGCTCCCGCAAGGGCAGTCCCTGCAATTCTAGATACAGTGGATACATTCATATGTACCCCGTTCATTTCTAATAAGTCTTTGTCTTTCACAATCAAAGGAATCGATGATTGTAACGCTGGAAAATAAAATGCTGCAGACAACTGGATGGCAATCATGAAGATAATCATGAAAAGAATAGATTGATATTCAATCGCTAGAAACATAAATACTACGCTGATCATCCGACCAAATCCTGAAATTAGCATTACTCTCTTTTTACTTGTTGAGTCAATAATTTTACCGGCTAACGGTCCTACCATCACACCTGCCAGTAGCCCTGCAAACAAGATAAGAGACTTCGCAAAATCTGAAGGAACCAATGCTTGCATAAACTCCAAATTCCCGATAATACCCGTCCATAAGCCTAATCCTGCGATAAATTCACCTATTAAAATAATCCATACATTCCGGTTTTTCCACATGATAGTTTCTCCGATCACTTGTGTTGTTGTAAGAAAACTATACCATGGAATGAATTAATTCGCTACTCGAAATTTCTGATTGTCTTCATGCAGGCGATGAGGACCTCTCTTCTCCTTTTTCCTCGTCACTGAGGTCTTCATCACGACCATGAGGACCGTCGTCCTTCGAATAATCGAAGAATCTGGAAAGTAAAGCAATAAAAAATTGGCATAGGAAAGTCCCTTTGCCAATTTTTGGATTATTTCTTCTCTTCATATTTCTTAACGGTACCATCTTCAAACATTACTTCAAGTTCAAATTCTTTATAGTCATCCTTCAAACCGAATACTTCTAACACCTGCGTCATTACTTCTTGCTGATCTGCGTTGCTATCAAATTTCAATTGTTCCAATCGAGGGGATAGCTCGGTATAAGCCTCGTCCCCTTTTAGGGAAACTTCATTTATATCATCCTCAATTTCTGCTTCACCATTTCCTTCTGCTTTATATTCAGCTTCATATTTCACTCTGTTTTCGTACTCCACTTCGAGGTCGAACTTAGTAAATTCATGTCCAGCTGTACTCTGTTCGTTTTCCACATCTGTAGCAGTATTTTGAGGTGGAGCATTCTCCGGAGGTGCGGATAAGTTGTTATCCGTTCCACAACCTGCCGCTAATCCAACAGATAGTGTCATTACCAAAGCTGTCATCATCGGCTTTTTCGATACCCATTTATTCATATAGGTCATCTCCTTTATAATTTGTAAGAATATTTTTTCCCGTTGTAAATTATTTACCCTTAATTAAGAAGAGAATTCATTTTCTTGTTATGAACAACTTTCAAATAAATTCCACTTAAGAACAGGAACCATGAAGCACCCATTGCAAATCCGCCCAACACATCAAGTGGGTAGTGTACTCCTAGATAAATTCTGCTAAATCCTATTAGTCCTATTAGAACAAAACAAACTGTCACGAGTGTATTCCTTAGCCAGCTTTGCTTAATTATTAAGAAACATAAGAATGCAATAGCCCCAAAGAATGCCATGGAATTCATCGAGTGTCCACTAGGGTAACTATAAAACCCTGCTTCTACTACATGATCTAGGCTTGGTCTGTCTCTTGAAAAAATCGTTTTTAACAGTGTATTTAGTAATCGCACTCCTAAAAGATTTGCCCAAAGAAATAGGGCTAAATACCAGTTTCGTTTAATAAAGAGGATGATTGTAATAATAACGAGTGCAGGGTAGAAAAACAGCCTTGATCCTAAATAGGACAAAAAGATAAAAAATCCATCCATTTCACCTATTCTATAAAGGCTTTCACCAATCATCCGGTCCCATGATTCACTTGCTTCTACATTAACCAATAATGCTACAATAAGAAATACCGAAAAAAGAATACCGCTTGCTAAAAACATATTGTTTGGTTTTATGTAAATATTCATGATGTCACTCCCGACAAAAAGGCTAACTTCCTGTATCTTAGAGTTAGCCTTTTTGCTTTTATTATAAACTTTTTAACAATAATTTTTTCAAAAGTGGAAAGAGCACATCTGGTAACTCTTTTATATCCGGAACTAAAATACTATACTTGCCATACATATTTTGGATGGTTTTGACTTGGCCCTCATCAATTTCACCGTTTGCCAAGAATACGTTGATTACTTCAAGTCCATTCTTCCGTGCTTCCATGACAGATTGGTGTGTATCTACTATCCCATTCTTTTCGTAGTCCATTGCTGCAGGTTCCCCGTCGGAGAATACGAGTAGAAATTTTTGTTTTTCGCTCCGATGCACAAGTCTTTTGGTCATATGTCTGATTGCATAACCATCTCTGTTATCTTCTTCAGGTTCAAGCTGAAGAATCTCCGGCCCAGAAGCAGGTCTTACACTAGAGTTGAAATCTATCACAGTTTTAAAGTAGTTCGGCTGGCTAGTCTTTGTTGCATCATTGGTATCTTCCCAGAATCCTACCACTTCGTGAGGAACGAATACGGATTTCAACGCTTCATGAAAAAGAGTGATCCCATATTTGGTCTGTTCCATTTTATCGAACATGGATGCCGAGCAATCAACCAATAGGGAGAAAACAGCATCAATTTCAATAGAGGGATTATCTTTCTTATAAAATACTCTTAGGTTTTCTTCTGTAAACCACGGTAAGAGTTTTTTACTCAATCTGCCGAATGGAAGATCACTTCTTGGCATAATTTTTTTATGCTCCAATGTTTTTTGTATTAACTGTTTTAATTTCTTTTGATAGGTGGAGACAAACAGTTTATATTCTTCATAATCTGAATAATGTTCCGCTGATATTTTCTCCGGTTTTAAAAAGACAGGATAGGCGTATTTGTTCTCTTTCCCAAACTCTGCGCCACTCCCTCCTTCTTTTTTTGTATCATTTAGAACATCCAGCGCTTCTAGCTTGGAATAATCATTTTTATTTGTCTGTTGACTCTCGCCTTGGACAAAGCCCATTGCCTGGTCCCCATCTTCTCCTTCGCGTACGCCTTCTCCCATTAGATCGGTTTTTGTACCTTGTTCCATATCAAATTGAAGAAAGCTTTTGTTGTTGCTTTCTGATTCACGGTGCCATGTTGGTAGCTTGTCTTCATGTACATCTTCTTCGTCGTCTTCAATATCCTGTTGTTTTATATCATCATTTTTCAGTTCACTTTTTCTTTTCATTTCATCAAAGGTCGGGGACTCGTCTACTTCAGGCATCTCTGAAAAGTCCGGTAGGAAAAAATACGTATTAAGCATATCTTTCTCCAAGAGGTCTTCAAGTACTTCAACTATGGTTTTCACACTGCGAAAAATAGCTTCCGTGCTTTTTGCTTCGTAAGATTTAGCAATTTCGTCCCGGAGAAATGGGAGAGCAAGGTCTAACTTCATATTTAGTTGAGGGACTTCCTCCAAAGGATTATCCGTGGTCAATAGGAGATACAACAAATTGTATAGCGCATCTGTCATAATGTTTCTTTCCATGTTGACTGTAAGTTGGCTTCTGAAATATTTGCGATATTCCACTCTTCTCACCATAAAGGTTTTAGTGGTGCCTGGCCGCTCTCGTTTGCAAAGTTCCTCAAGTCTTATATCTTCCATCAGAATAAACAATTGTCTGCTAAAACTTGATAGATGTGTATTTTTCATATAAGTAAATAACTGTTTAATCACTTTATAATCAGTATGTGCAACAGATCCGACACTGCGCAAGTACACATCACTTTTCATGCCGAGCAGTTTTTCAAAAGTGGGATGGTTATCCCAAAATAAACTGATATACATTTTATTCAAATACGGATCATAGTAGGATTTGAACGCATATTCCACTTCTAAGTCTTTCTTCTTTGAAAGGGAAGTCGCTAAGTCCGATAACTCCATAAATAGAAAGGAATCAATTTTTTTATCATTAAAAACGATAGGTCTCAAGTTAATCTCCTCATTCAAACAAAGTTTGTGCGATGTTTAAGATAGCTGCTTTTTCTCTATCATCTTCCAGTTTTTCAACAATACCGCGTTTAATCGCTCTAAGCGGTGGCAAGTATACACTAAGATCACAAGTGTCTAATAGGGCACGCACAGATGCAGCCTCTTCCGATAGATTTCCGTTTTCAACAAGCGCGATAAGGTCGGCAGATAATGTTACATACTTACTTAGTAGCTTTTCATCATTCAATTTGGATTGGCTTTTCAGGACTTGAAGTAAAACCTCTCCCTGCACATATGGCACATCGATGACAATAAAGCGATTTTTCAGTGCTTCATTTAATGGTACCGTTCCCACATACCCTTCATTTATGGCAGCTATAACTCCAAAGTCCTGACTTGCTTTCACTACTTCACCTGTAAAAGGATTTGTAATGGTTTTACGATAGTCTAGTACTCCGTTTAGAATTGGCAAGGTTTCTGGTTTCGCCATATTTATTTCATCGATATACAGAAGATTGCCTTCTTTCATCGCATTGATGACTGGACCTGGTACAAATTCTATCGTCGCTTTTCCATCATTATTTTGAATGGTCTTAAACCCAAGTAATGCTTCTGCATCTAAGTCTACTGAGCAGTTAATACTGTGCATTGGTTGATGGAAAAGAGATGACAAGGTTTCCGCCAATTTTGTTTTTCCAGAACCTGTTGGGCCTTTTAGTAGGACGTTCTTTCCCATCGCCAAGGCAATGATGCAATCAAACAGAACGTCATCATCAGCTGATGTATAACCTGCCGACCCTATAAGGGAGTTGCTACCTTTTCTTTCTTTATTTCTTTTTATCTTTTCTTGAATAGTTTTAGGTAATTGATCTATATTAAACATCTTTCATTCTCCTTTAGGCATATTCCATTTAGTATCTCACATTTTCCACTTCGTTCATGTACTAGTGAAAAAGGCTGCTGACAATAGATTGTCAACAGCCTAGTACATTATATCAATTATTACATTTTACTTGAAGTAAAAAGTGTTAACTTACTTAATGCTATCCACTTCTTGAACTACTTTGTTCTTTCCGGAAACAATCCAGCCACCAACAGCGATACCGATCAAGACGATCCAGAACATCGCTTTAAACAACGGACTGTGCGGGAAGTGGTACGGTAATACGCCAACACTTGGATGTGCGAGTGTGTACATTGCCAACTTGAAACCGACCCAACCTACAATTAAGAATGCGGCTGTTTCCAAACTTGGTCTTTCTTTTAACAGTTTTACGAACAAGGTTGCCGCAAAACGCATGATGACTACTCCGATAAATCCACCTAGGAAGATGATGATAAACTGTCCACCATCAATTCCTCCTATTTGAGGTAAGTTAGTTTTTGGCAATGTCATGGCTAATGCGAAAGCTGCAAGGATAGAGTCTACTGCAAAGGCAATGTCTGCAACTTCTACTTTAAAGACTGTCATCCAGAAACCGGACTGTTTTTTGGGATTGTCAACAGCGGCAGCATGTTCCACTTTTGCCACTGCAAACCGTCGCCATATATGATTGAGCGCGATAAACAGCAAGTATGCTGCTCCAATCGCCTGTACTTGCCAAATTGATACTAAGAATGAGATAGCGAATAAAGATCCAAGCCTGAAGACGAGTGCTCCTGCCAACCCGTAAAATAAAGCCTTTTTCCGGGCTTCTTCTGGTAGGTGCTTAACCATAATTGCTAGTACTAGTGCGTTGTCAGCCGCTAAAATACCTTCAAGTGCAATCAAGACAAGAAGAACCCAGCCGTATTCCAATAATAGTGATATCTCCATGGTTTCCTCTCCTTTTTACATAACAAAAGCCTTTCCTAAGAAACAGGTAAAGGCTTTTATGAACACATAAAAGACCTTTACCTAGAACTGTCCAATTTCCAGTTTAGGCAAAGGTCTTGCTAACAACATCATCGTTGCCGATAAAGCCGGTGCTGATTTATTCAGTCACGTCATGACGGCAATATCGTTCTCATAGCTACTCCCCTTTGATTGGGCTTGTGCATATGTAGTTTTAATATAAACCTATTCTAGTAGGTTTATATTAATGTGTCAACACATTATTTTCCCCACTCAAGTAGTGACGGAATTCCAATATCTCAAATTTCAAACATTTTATTTCTACACTCTAAATAAATGTTTTATGATATAATCCATAACATTATTACATAATTACTTCAACTAAAAGGTCGTGGGATTGTTATGCATCAAGTGTTTTCCTATAAAGAGCGTCTTCATCTTTTCATTAAAATTGTCGTTCCCATTCTTATCACCCAACTCGGCTTATTTTCCATGAATCTTTTTGACGTCATGATGACTGGAAACGTAGGAGCCAGCGACTTGGCCGGTGTGGCAATCGGTTCCGGACTTTGGGTTCCAGTTTATACGGGTCTAAGTGGGATATTACTCTCCATAACTCCTATCGTGGCACAGCTAGTTGGCGCGAAAAAAACGGAAGGTGTCCCATTTTCAATCACCCAAGGTGTGTATGTCGCGTTTGCTATGAGTATTCTTGTTATCTTAATTGGAGCTTTGTTGATTAATCCCATACTTTCTGGAATGAGTCTTGAAGCCGGGGTTAGACATGTAGCTAAATACTACTTAATTGCACTTGGCTTTGGAATCGTTCCATTGTTTGTCTACACAGTTATTCGATGTTTTATTGATGCGCTAGGACACACAAGAACATCTATGATCATCACGCTGCTGTCCTTACCTATTAATGTCTTACTGAACTACTTATTGATCTTTGGAAAACTTGGACTCCCTGCCCTTGGCGGAATCGGTGCAGGAGTGGCATCTGCTTTGACTTATTGGGTTATCATGGTCATTTCTTTATATATTGTCTTGAAAAAGAGACCTTTTACCAAGTATCCACTTTTCAAGAAGCTATATCCGGTATCCCTTTCAAAGTGGAAAGAGATATTACTAATCGGTGTTCCGATAGGACTTTCGATTTTCTTTGAAACCAGTATTTTTTCAGCAGTGACGCTCTTGATGAGTTCTTTTGACACAGTTACTATCGCTTCCCATCAAGTAGCACTTAATTTTGCTTCCCTGCTTTATATGATTCCGCTCAGCATTTCTATGGCCTTAACCATCTTAGTTGGATTTGAAGTTGGAGCAGGACGCATTCATGATGCCAAGCAATACACCATCATGGGTGTTGTTTCTGCAGTTCTTCTTTCCTCCATTTGCGCTGTGTTTCTGTATTCCTTTAGAGCAGAAGTCGCTTTTCTTTATACAAAGGATCCAGAAGTAATTACTCTGACTACCGCTTTCCTCTTATACGCAATCTTCTTCCAGCTTTCTGATGCAATTGCTGCACCGATACAAGGCGCTTTAAGAGGATATAAAGATGTAAATGTTACGTTTATGCTAGCTTTTGTATCCTATTGGGTCATCGGGTTGCCGATTGGATATCTACTGGCAAACTATACTGAATTTGGAGCATTTGGCTATTGGATTGGATTAATTTGTGGGTTAGCGGCAGGAGCAGTCGGGCTTTCTTTCCGTTTAAGCATCCTTCAAAAAAGATATATGAGAACAACTGTACCTGTGAAATAAATATAACTATTCTTATAGGAATAAAAAGAGGACTTATGTAGTAAATTGTCGAAAAAAGTCATATTATAATTTTTTAAGTGAGGTAATACCTATGAATGATTATGATATGGAAAAAGTTCGTGCTTCTTTACACTATTTTCGCCATGAGCTAAAAGTCCTCTTAGATTTGCTGGAAAGCTATGAGATGTCAGACTATGAGCAGAAAACACAATTGCAGCAAAATCTGATAATTCAATTCAAAAGGTATAAAGAAAAGTTAAAAAGAGAAATAAAAATTTTGATTGAATACGATAGCAGTCTGCTGAGTTCAGATTATCTCTTACCTTGTTTGGCAGTTGCCTTTACGTATCTCCAAGATATTGGAGTAAATCGCATTAACCCGAATAGTATCCAAAGGGTTGTCCAACAGATAAAAAAGGCTTACTTTTATATGGAACGCTGTGATCATGACTTTGAAACAAACAAATAGAAAAAGGCAGCCAACCGGCTGCCTTTTATTTGGTGACTATATTATTTTCCGATAAACATTTGAGTCCAGTAGTTACCTTCTTCCACATGACCTACACCAATGTGAGTGAAGTTTTCATTCATGATATTAGCACGGTGACCTTCAGAATTCATCCAAGCATTCACAACTTCTTCAGGGCTTTGTTGACCTTGTGCAATGTTCTCCCCTGCAGTGTTGTACTGAATTCCATATTTCTTCATCATATCAAATGGAGATCCGTGAGTCGGGCTGTTATGAGAGAAATAATTGTTTTGTTGCATGTCTTTAGACTTGTCTTTCGCTACTTTGCTTAATTCTTCATCTAATTCAAGTGGTGCTAAACCTTGTTTTTCACGCTCAGCGTTAGTTAATTCTACCACTTTCTTTTCAAACTCACTTACAGCACCAGCAGTTTGTTCAGTTGCTGGTTTTTCAGCATTTTGTTGTGGTGCTTGTTGTTGTGGTGATGGAGCTTCTTGCTTTGGTGCTTCCTGTTTCGGTGCTTCAGCAGGAGCTTCCGCTTTTTCTTCCTTTGGAGCTTCTACTTTTTCAGCAGGTTTCTGTTCAGCTTGTTTTGGTGCTTCTTTTTCAACTGCTTCAGCAGAAGGTGCGCCATTTAGGTTAACTTTTACGCCGTATTTTTCTTCAAGATCTTTCACATAACCATCTAAGAACGCTTTTGCATCTTCTTGATTTGTGAATGCTTTATTACTATTAAATGAAATGACTTTGTTTGTTAAGTCACATGTTGGATTTGTTGGTGCGTTTGATTCTGCTTTCGCATTCATTCCGAATGGTGCCGCAGTTAGTACAGCTGCAGTTGTTACAGCAGTGATGATAGATTTTTTGTTGATTTTCATAGGTGTGTTTCCCCCTTGAAGTTTTTTGTGTTGCTTTCTTGCTACACGAAAATCATACCACGGGTTTTGTGTAATATTAGAGGAATAATATAGAAAATGAAAACGTATAATTTCAATTATTATCCATATACTGAAAAACTCTTTATGTATCAACGGATTTCATGGAGTGGCTAATTCAATCAATCTTCAAGCATTTTTCCAGTAAAATGAAACAAATTAAAATTATACTAATAAAATGGTGTTGACAAGTTTTTATACGGTCCATTTTATTACAAAATAGTTCTGTTATATTACATTCTTTACAGGAAATCTTACTCTTTTGGATAATAATTCCTCTCCAAACAAACTAAAACACCAAGCTCTATTAAAAAGCTTGGTGTTCTAAACAAAACTATTTTTCTATCCAAGTAAACATATACTTCTTATCTTCTATACTGTGTGCTTTTTTTACAACTTTCAATGGCTTGAATGTATCAATCATGACTGCAAGCTCCAAGGTCTCTTTCTTCCCTATGCTTGCCTCGGTGGTACCTGGATGCGGGCCATGCGGAATGCCTGATGGATGCAACGTAATGGATCCTTCCTCTATTCCTTTTCTGCTCATGAAGTTCCCTGCCACATAATATAGCAGTTCATCACTGTTCACGTTACTATGATAATAAGGTGCCGGTATTGCTTCTGGGTGGTAATCGTACAATCTTGGCACAAAGGAACATACAACAAAGTTATGACCTTCAAATGTCTGATGAACTGGAGGTGGCTGGTGAACCCTACCTGTTATTGGCTCAAAATCTTCTATATTAAATACCCATGGATAGAGGTAACCATCCCACCCAACAACATCAAGTGGGTGGTGACCAAGTACATGTGAATGCAAATAGCCCCTTGTTTTGGTGATTACTTCATACTCACCTTTGTCTGTATATGTTTCCAACATTTCAGGTCCCCTAAAGTCACGTTCGCAAAATGGACTGTGTTCCAACATCTGGCCATATTCATTGCGATACCTTCTAGGTGTGGTTAGTTGACTAAAAGATTCGATGAAGAGAATTTTTGTTTCTTCTTTAGGAACGACGCGGTAGATAGTACCGATTGGTAAGGTCACATAATCTCCTGGGCGGTATGTGATTGTCCCGAACATGGTCTCCACTTTACCTGAACCGTAATGAATGAAAAGTAGTTCATCTCCGTCACCATTTCGGTAATAATTCTCCATTTTCTCCGTGACCAGTGCTGTTCCTATTAAAAGATCACTGTTGCCTAATAAGTATTCTCTGGCATCTAATGCGTTTCCTTTTGTCTCTAATGATGTGGTTAGTAGGTGGCGGTGATTCAGGGCTTCTTGATCTTCATATTCTGGCATATAGCTGCCAAGCACCGTGGATTTTACCACTTCTGTCGGCAGGTAGTGATGATAGAGAATGGATTGTGTACCTGAGAATCCTTTGGTACCCATTACTTGTTCTCTATATAATGTCCCGTCTTCTTTTTTAAACATCGTGTGGCGTTTATGTGGTATTTCTCCCATTTTACGATAATACATGAGCTCACCTCATATCATAGTAGTTATCTAATTGTGTTTTTTAATGTTCCTAGACCTGTGATGGTTAGTTCAACTTCATCACCGGGTTGTAGCCAGCGGTGTACTTCTGTACCGAGTTCTAGGATGCAGCCCGTACCAACCGTTCCTGATCCTATCACTTCTCCAGGGTATAATGTAACATCGGCTGAAGCTCTTTCAATCATTTGAGCAAATGTATAATGAATCTGCTTGAAATTCCCTTTAGAAAGTAGACTTCCATTAACAGAAGCAGTCATTTCTAAGTTGTACTCTTTATCTGTTTTAAACGACTCAAGTTCATCTGGTGTCACAATGACTGGTCCCAAAGATGTGGCAAAATCTTTTCCCTTTGCTGGGCCCAATCCTACCTTCATCTCTTTTGCTTGAAGGTCCCTTGCACTCCAGTCATTCATGATGCAATAGCCGAATATGTACTCGTCGGCATCTTGTGCCATTATATCTGTGCCTTCTTTTCCAATGATGCAGGCGATTTCCAGCTCGTAATCCATCCATTCACAAGCGGATGGCTTGTCAATAAACTCTTCAGGACCTTTAATAGCCATGTGATTGGTAAAATAGAACACAGGCATTTCATACCACTCCGGGATTACCTCAAGCCCTCTTCTGGCCCTTGCCGTCTTTACATGCTCCTCAAATGCATAGAAATCACGGACGCTTACAGGTTTAGGCAGTGGTGCAAGGAGTGTGACCTCGTTCCTTTTATACCTTCCTTTTTCGCTATCACTTTCTGAGTGCAGTGCCACAATATCTTTGAATTTTTCATATTGATTAATTAATGTTAAAAGATCGCTCGGTAATAGACCATCGGATGCTTCGTTCATATCGACAACAACGTCATCTTGTATCCAGCCGGCTCTATTGTCATCCGAATCTTTTTTAAAGGTTATAAATTTCATGACAAACCCTCACATTTTTTATTTGCGTTGAAGTTCAAACATATCACTGATGGCCTTTGTATACATACTTCCTGCCATTCTCCCTACTGGATTCAATTTCTTGGTATCAATTTTCCCTTCATAATAAAGGTCATCTGAAATATGGAAACTCTCCACTTTTCCAATTACAAGGCTTCCTGAACCTGGCGCATCACCGAAATGCAACACTTCATGAAGTGTGCATTCCATTTGAACAAGACTCTCCTTCACTCTTGGTGGGGTAACTAGGAGACTAGGTTCTTTTGTAAAACCTGATTCTACAAATTCATCCACATCGCTTGGAAATTCGGTCGCTGTTATATTCATTTGCTCTACTATTTCTTCGCTGACAATATTAATCACAAATTCCTTTGTGCTTTCAATATTCAGTAAAGTGTCCTTTTTTGACCCATCTGTCCCTCTTCGCATAGGAGAAAAGCAGACTAGCATCGGCTCTGCACTGATCGCTGTAAAAAAGCTGAAAGGAGCGATGTTTGCATTTCCTTCATTATTAATAGAAGAAACTAGTGCAATCGGTCTTGGCAAGATTGAACCAACCATCAACTTATATGCATCTTTCCAGGCAAGGTTGCTTGGTTGTATATCCATGTTCGTCCACCTGCTTTCCTACAAATTTTTTAACGTCTCAATAAAGTAACTGTTATCTTCCATAGAACAAATGGTGACGCGTATACTGTTCGGATATCCTAAAGCAGCACCTGATTTAACCAAGATCCCTTTTGTAAGTAATTTTTGAGTGATTTCGTTTCCATCCTTGCCGATATGTATCATCATGAAATTCGCTTGTGTAGGGAAATAGGAAAAACCAAGCTTTGTTAGTTCAGTCTCCAAATAGGTTCTTCCTTCTTCATTACGAAGGATACACTCTCTCCTGAATTCCTGGTCTGCTATCGCTTCTATTGCAGCTGCCTGTGCTAACTGGTTAACATTGAATACCTCTTTAACCTTGTTCAATTCAGCTGATATGGAAGGATCCATAATGCCATAACCAATTCTTAATCCCGCCAATCCATATACTTTAGAAAACGTTCGTAAAATGACAAGATTGGAGTGCCTCTTCAGTAAAGGAATGGATGACAGATATTCATCACTTGTTGCGTACTCATAGTAAGCTTCATCTAGGACGATCAATATATGCTCCGGCACTTTTTCAATGAAGGAAATAAGTTCAGCCTTTTTTACAATGGTCCCAGTCGGATTATTAGGATTGCAGACAAAAATCATTTTCGTCTGTTCGGTAATGGTAGCGAGCATGGCAGTCAAATCATGAACGCCATTCTTCAATGGAACGATCACAGGCTTGCCGCCTTCAATGGACACGTTGGTTTTGTATCTCGGGAAAGTGATATCGGCCATAATGGCTTCTTCCTCACCATTTAAAAAAGCCCGGATCAATAGTCTGATAATTTCATCAGAACCATTGCCTATAAACAATTGATTTTGTGCAACTCCCAAAAAACCACTCAATTTGCTGGATAGAGCTCTAGCGGAACCGTCGGGATAAGTAAATAGATAATCAAGCTTTTGCATTAATTGATTTTTTACTAATGGCGAACAACCGAATACATTTTCAATTTCAGACATGTTTACTATTTTCTCGATTCCTAATTCGCTCTGTATATCCTGCAAGCTTTTCCCTAAAGGGTAGGCAGCAATATGTTGAAGAATTTTCCTGCTTTTTACTTTTACCGCCATTGGTTAATCTACCTCCTATAAAAAAGGGAGGAAACTGGTCCTCCCTTTGTGACTTTTTTACAGATTCCCTCTTAATTCTTGTTCTCTTTCAATGGATTCAAATAACGCTTTGAAGTTTCCTTCACCAAAGCCTTTTGCACCCTTCCGTTGAATTACTTCAATAAAAAGAGTTGGTCTGTCTACAATCGGTTTTGTAAATATCTGAAGTAAGTATCCCTCATCATCTCGGTCAACCAGAATGCTCAGCTCGCGAAGCTTTGCAATTTCCTCATCAATCTCCCCAACTCTTTCTGACAACATTTCATAGTAAGTATCAGGAGTATTAAGGAACTCTACGCCATTTTCCTTTAATTTGCTTACTGTCTGTACAATATCTTCCGTCAGGATTGCAATATGTTGAACACCGGCACCATTATAGAACTCCAAGTATTCTTCAATTTGTGATTTTCTTTTTCCTTCAGCAGGTTCATTGATTGGGAATTTAATTCTTCCGCCATTGTGCATTACTTTAGACATAAGCGCGGAATATTCTGTGTTAATATCTTTATCTGTGAAGTGAGTCATTTCCTTGAAGCCCATCACTTTTTCATAATAAGCGACCCATTCTTCCATTTGCTCTACGTTCCCTACCACATGATCAATACCGATAATACCTGCGTCTTTAACCGGTGTGGAGTTCGTGTATGCTCTGAATCCAGGCATGAATACTCCACTATAATTTTTACGTTCAACCAGTGTGTGGATGGTATCTCCGTATGTACCAATTACCGCTTTTTTCAATGTACCGTGCTCGTCTGTCAGCTCTTGTGGAGGCTGGATGGCGATTGCTCCTCTTTCCACTGCTCCGTTGTAAGCACTTTCAACATCTTCTACGACAAGTGCAATATCCTTTACTCCGTCCCCATGCTTTTTAACAAACTCAGAAATTTTTGTATCCTGTTTAAGTGAACCTGTAATGACAAGTCGTACATTACGTTGCTTTAATACATAGGACACCGTCTCCCTGTTGCCTGTTTCTAACCCAGAATAAGCTATAGGTTGAAAACCGAATGTGGTGGCAAAAAAATGTGATGCTTGCTTGGCGTTACCTGTGTAGATCTCCAAATAGTCCACATCTTTTACAGGAAATACTTCTTCCGCTTGATCTTTTACTTGCATCGTTTTTTCTACGTTCATAAATACCCCTCCTAATTTTTATCTAAAAAATATTATTATTCTGAATATAATATAATCTATAATTTTCATAGTCTGCAAGAGTCTCGTTTAAAGCTAGAATGCTTTGACGCGCCAACGTGTCAAGACGAAGTCACTTTTTGTTTCGTCGCTCTAGGGACCTTATGAATTGCTATTCCCTCAAGATCCTCGACTGACTCCCACATGCTTTCGCTCACACTTGGATGCGGGTAAGATGGAAATAACATATCCTCTTGTCTTGCAACCATTTCTAAAGCAATTGTTCCTGTACTGATCATTTCCACCGCTTGGGCTCCCATTATATGAATACCTAAAACCAGATCGGATTTTGAATCTGTTACCGTTTTAGTAAAGCCTTCTTTTTGCCCAAGAATGCTTGCATAACCATTTGTTTGCAGGGTGCTTTCCCCTACCTTTACTTCAAATCCATTTTCAATCGCAACTGTTTCCGTCATCCCGACAGTTGCAATGGGAGGAATGGTCTGCACGATTCTAGGAAGAAAAGTAAGATCGAACTCAGAGTGATGGCCTGCGATATTTTCCGCTGCCACCTTCCCTTGTTTTATCGCTTTTACCGCCAAGGCCGGGCCTTCTGTAATATCACCAATTGCATAAATGGAAGCAATATTTGTACGGCACGCTTCATTAATTTTTATAAAACCTTCCTCACACAAATGAATGCCTGCTCGCTGAAGACCAAGTGATTCTGTTACCGGGTTTCTTTCTTCGGCACAATAAAGGTGTGAACTTTCCAAAACGACGGATTCATTCTTACCGTGATCAAATGCCACTTCCCACTGATTCTCATCGAACCTGAACTTAGGAGTTGTGTCAGTCTTATAGAGCTTTATTTTTTGCTTTTTCAACTGTCTCTGCAATTCTTTGTTAATGGCAGGCTCAAATGTAAATTCATGCTGACCTGGAGGAAGAATCAATGTTACCTTTGACCCTAGACTGTTAAATGTAGTTGCAGCTTCAAGGGTAAAATCATCGTTTCCATATAAAATAAGTTCACTTGGCAACTTCTCCAGATTCCAGATGGAAGTAGGTGTCAATGAATGGTGATGTATTTCTGCGATTGGCTTTTTACTGCACCCAGAAGCTATGATTGCATCTTTGAAGGTAAAGGTATCATATTGATGCCCATTCTCTACCCCTATTTTACTGGCAGATATAAAAGAGGCTTCTCCCGTTATGATCTCGATTTTGTTTGCTTTGCATAATGCCACAACACCTTGAAGCAGTTGCTCCACAACCTTCTTTTTGTGTTCCTGTAAACTCGGCAAATCGAATGTTACCCCGCTCGTATCCAACCCCAGTTGTTGAAAAGTTTCCATCCGTTGAAATGACTGAGCTGCTGCTGTATGTATTTTGGATGGGATACATCCTTCATTTAAGCAGACACCGCCAAGCTTATTTTTCTCAATAATGGTAACCTGCCGACCTAACTGCGCCGCTCTGATTGCAGAGTGATAACCCCCCGGGCCTCCACCGATCACTATTACATCCCGTTCTTGCGTAAGTTCGCCTACAACCATTTAAACCAGCTCCAGCATTAATAATTTTGGTTCTTCTAAAAGTTGAGTCAGCCTATTGGTAAATGCCACTGCTGTCGCTCCATCTGCCACACGATGATCGAATGACATGGAAATGTTCATGATGGAACGTATAACAATCTCATCCTGCTCATTTACAACCGGACGTTTTTTGGTTTTATGGAATGAGATCAATCCCACTTCCGGCTGATTGATAATTGGCGTAGCACCAATACTTCCTCCTAGAGGACCAACATTGCTGATGGTAAAACTGCCTCCGGTCAATTCTTTCATGGAAAGCTTATTGTCCTGGGCCTTTTGGGTTAACTCTTTTAAATTGGCATGGATTTCTTTTAATGATTTTCTCTCTACATTGCGGATCACAGGGACAATCAATCCATCTTCTGTGTCTGTGGCTATCCCGATATGATGTTCTTTTATCAATTCGATTGTCTCTTCCTGCTCATTCAATCTGGCATTAAAGATTGGATAGTCTTTTAAGGCGATGGAGATGGCTTTAAGGAATAAAGCAGTTGCTGATATGCTTTGATTGCTTTTTTTCCAAATCTCCCTGTGTTCTAATAAATTTGTCACATCTATTTCTTCAAAATGGGTGCAATGCGGTATGGTAAGCAGTGACTGTGACATTTTCTTGCCTATTTGTTTTCTTCGTCCTCTAAATGGAATGATTGTTGTAGCTTCTTGCTGATTATTGGATTCTGTTTGTGTTCGAGATTGCTGAACTGGCTGTTCTTTTATTTCAACTTTTGGTGTAGGTTGCTTTTTACTTTCTATGAATCTATATACATCTTCATCTGTGATTCTTCCGGCAGGACCGGTCCCCTCAACCTGTTCAATATCAACTTCCGCGTCCCTTGCAATCTTTCTTGTATATGGGGTAGCCATGATTCTAAAAGATTTAAGCTTTGTTGGTTGTTGATGCTCTCTTGGTGCTTCCACAACTTTTGAGGAGATGTTTTTTTGTGTAGAGTTGGAAGAAGTTATTGTTTCCTTCCCGGCTGAATCAGCTTCTAATATAAATAAAGTGGTACCAACTGAAATGGTCTCCCCTTCTTTAACCAAGATTTCTTTGATTACCCCAGCTCGTGGCGCTGGTATTTCGGCAGTCATTTTATCTGTCTGTACCTCCACCAGAGGCTCATCAGGCTTCACTTTATCTCCTTTTTTAACAAAGAAAGTTAAAATATCAGCCTGTGTCATACCTTCGCCAATATCATGAAGTTTGACCTCGATCATACTGTGAACCCCCTTTTACTAAAACTTCATCACTTTATTTACTGCTGCAATGACCCTGTCAGTAGTTGGCAAATAGTAGTCTTCAAAACCAAAATAAGGAACTGGAACGTCAAATCCAGTCACTCGCTCCACCGGCGCTTTTTGATAGAGGAACGATGTTTCATTGATGATGGCAAGCACATCACCACTTACACTTGTTGCAGCATGAGCTTCGTGCACAATAACCGTTCTCCCGGTTTTTTGTACAGATTCCGCAATAATATCTTTGTCAATCGGGTAGAGGCTTCTCAGGTCGATCACTTCACAACTTACACCCTCAGACTCTAGTTTTTTTGCAGATTGAAGGGCAACCGGAATCATCGCTCCCCATGCAATGATGGAAACATCCTCCCCTTCCCTGCAAACCTTTCCTTTTCCGATTTCCACAGTATATTTTCCTTCAGGCACTTCTTCCCTGACAGAACGATAACAACGCATCGGCTCTAAAAATAGTACTGGATCTGGATCTTCGATTGCAGCAATCAATAATCCTTTGGCGTCATATGGGTTAGACGGGCAAACAACCTTGATACCTGGCATATGGGTGAAAATTGCTTCTGTACTATCTGAATGGATTTCCGGGGCCCTGACTCCTGCTCCATATGGTGCACGAATCACCATAGGGACGGTATAATGCCCCATCGTTCTTGCCCTGATTCTTGATGCATGGGTCATGATTTGTTCGTAGGCAGGATAAATAAATCCAAGAAATTGGATCTCTGTAACGGGACGGAACCCATTTATCGCCATTCCGATTGCAGCTCCTATAAAACCAGCTTCACTTAAAGGGGTATCCATCACTCGATCTTCCCCGAATTTTTGTTGCAGTCCTTCGGTAGCCCTGAAAACACCACCATTGACCCCAATATCTTCTCCCATAAGCAGAACATTTTCGTCCTCACGGAGCATGGTGTCCAGTCCATCTGTAATGGCCTGAACCATTGTCAATGTTCTAGTCTTTACTGCCGTTTCCATTATGCTTCACCTCTCATCAGTTGAAGAAGTTCCTTTTTCTGTTGCTCAATTCCCCATGTAGGTTGTTCAAATACATAATCAAACATATCAGCAGGGTTTGCCTTTGGAAAACTCTCCATCTCTTCTATGGAAGAATCGACTTCTTGAGAGAGCTCTGCTAACATTGATTGTTTAAGTTCTTCGTTGAACCAGCCTTTTCCTTTCATAAAGCGTTCAAGGCGTAGTATCGGATCGTCCTCCCGCCTTTTTTCACTTTCCGATTGGTCTCGATATTTGGTAGGATCGTCAGCTGTCGTATGTGCACCATATCTCCACGTAACCGCTTCAATTAAAGTGGGACCTTCACCATTTCTTGCTTGTTCCAAAGAGTCCAGTGTATGAAAATAGACAGCAAAAATATCATTTCCGTCTATGCGAATACTTCTCATATCATATGCGAGTGCTTTTTGGGCAATTGTTTCTGTATTCATTTGTTTGGAAAGTGGTACAGAAATGGCGAAATGATTGTTTTGGTTGAAAAATACAACTGGCGCCTTCAAAACGCTAGCAAAATTTAAACCTTCGTGGAAATCCCCTTCAGATGTTGCTCCATCGCCAAAATAAACGATACTTGCGTTTCTAGTGCCTTTTCTTTTTTCCGCGTATGCCGCTCCTACAGCATGTGGGAGTTGCGTGGCTATTGGGATCCCTGGTGGAAATACTTTTTTCCCATTTGCCGGTATACACCCTTCATTTCTCCCATTCCAAAATAGGAGAATGTTGCGTAGAGAGTGACCGAACGTCATAGTAGCACCGTGATCCCTATAAGACGGAAATAACCAGTCTTCTTCCTGGAGCGCCATCGCACTTCCAACTTGTGATGCCTCTTGTCCCTCATACGGTGCATAAGTGCCGATACGACCTTGACGTTGAAGGCTTACACATTTTTTATCAAAGGTACGAATTCTAAGTACATGCCTATACATCGACTTTGCAAGTTCTTCTGTCATTCTTTCTTCGTAGGATTTATCAAGTATATTCCCTTGATTATCGATAACCTGAATAATAGGAAATTGATTGTTCACCTTATTTCCCCCTCTGTTAAACTCGTACAGACCACTTCGGTCGCTTGGAATGAGTAAAGAAGCTGTTTCTTCTGCTTCTGTCTACAAGTCTTTGTTCGCAGAAATTATTTGCTGCTTCTACCGTGGTAATATTCATTTTTTCAGCTTCCTTGTAAACATCCATCAAAGAATTGTAGATGGCCATTGTTTTGCGAAGAACACGCTCTTTGTTTGGTTCATATAGTTCATCTGCCACTTGTATAAGCCCACCCGCATTTACGATGTAATCTGGTGCATAGAGAATCCCTTTTTCTTGCAGCATGGCACAATGGTGATTTTCAATCAGTTGATTATTTGCTGAACCTACCACTGCTTTCACCTTCAATTGTTCGATTGTCTGATCATTGATGATTCCACCAAGAGCGCACGGTACAAACACATCTGCATCAACCGAGTATATTTCATCTCCGCCAACCACTTTAATTCCTGCGCCAACTTCCTTGGCTTTTGCAACAAGTTGATTGATGGCGAATTCATTTATATCGGAAACATAAATGTCAGCGCCGGCATTCATGAGCTGCTCTGCCACCTTTGCCCCAACCTTCCCGAGCCCTTGAATGGCATAACTTTTCCCGTAAAGATTCTTTGAACCCCAGAGTGTAAGGTTTGTCGCTTCGATTCCATAAATAACTCCTTGAGCCGTTGGCACGGAGGAGTCTCCACTTCCGCCATACACCTCATCCACACCGACAATACAATTTGTTTCCTTTAGGGCATGCACAAAATCCTCAGGAGATGTCCCCATATCTGTACCTGTGTAAAAACGTCCATTTAAAGACTCTACAAACTGTCCGAAAGCTCTGAACAGCTCCGGGGTTTTGTCTTTATTAGGATCACCGATGATGACCGCTTTTCCTCCGCCAAAGTCCACGTCCGCTGCGGCACATTTATATGTCATTCCTTTTGAAAGACGGAGAACGTCATATAGAGCCGCATCGACAGAGTGATATGGCTGCATCCTGCATCCACCTAAGGCAGGCCCTAATGTTGTGTTATGTATGGCAATAATGGCCTTCAGCCCGGTATCAGGATCATTGCAAAAAACTACTTGTTGGTGTTGTTGAATCTTATCAAACATTTCCATTCCCCCAACTTCAGAAGTAAGCGTTTTCATATTTGTCAAAGCAACCACCCTTTATCAATTATTCTTGTAGTCTATCAAAGCTTCAATTTTTCTTTTAGGTAATACAACTTGCGTAACTTCCCCTTCGCCAATCAATCTGTCATTAGATAAAACTAATACTTTTGTGATAATGAAGTTTTTCTTTAGACCGACGATGGTTGCTTCTAAAGTCAAAACGGTTCCCTCTGTTGCCGGAGCCAGATGCTTAACTTTTACTTCTGCACCCATTCCTTCTTCTGTCTCATCCAAAACCCCTAAAATTATTTGCCGAGAAACCCACTCCATGTGATAGACCATCATTGCAGTGGAATACACAGGATGCACCACTTTCCCTTCAAACTGGGCAAACATTTTGTTTGTAACCGTGATTCGGATGCTATGTTTGGCACCTATAGTTAGATCTGGCTTCATGTTTACACCCCAAAACGTATAACGTTTATTTAACGCTATAATAACATTCCGTTAAATGAACCGTCAATAAATTGTAGAAATTTTATAAATAGTCAATCTTAAAAGTCCAGGAGAACAAATTAAAATCGATAATGCAACCTAAAACCACGTCCCAAGTAAGATTTTAATCTCTTAGGACGTATCTCGCATTTCGCATAGCTTTGAAATCTTGACCTTGGCCGGATCTTGCCTTTGCGCTTCATCTTTGACAATTTCAATGAAATTTCATTGTCACCAAGGTCTTCATAACTGCGATGAGGACCATTCTCCACCTTTTTCCTCGTCACGGAGGTCTTCATCCCAACGAATCCAGCATTCCATTTTTTTATAATTTCTTAAACGATAAAAAAGAGGAAAATGATTATGTCATTTTCCCCTTTTCTTATTCAACTAAGCAACGCTCTGTCGTTAGTCATGGCTTGTCCGCGTATTCGTTGGAATTCAGCTAACAATCTCTCAATGGTAAGAGATTTCTTTTCTTCTTCCTCTACTTCGAGAATAATTTGGCCTTTGTCCATCATGATTAAACGATTGCCAAGATCTAGCGCCTGTTGCATGTTATGGGTCACCATAAGCGTTGTCAATCCCTTGTCTGCCACAATCTCTTTTGTGATATTGGTAATCAACTCTGCACGGGATGGATCAAGTGCAGCGGTATGTTCATCCAATAAAAGAATATCAGGCTCTGTAAATGTTGCCATCAAAAGAGACAATGCTTGTCTTTCTCCACCCGATAGCAACCCCACTTTTGCACTTAACCTGTTTTCCAAACCAAGATGCAACTTTTCCAAGACTTCTTTGAAATAAGTTTTTCTCTTTTTCGTAACGCCCATCTTTAATGTACGGTTTTTGTTGCGGGAGTATGCCATTGCCAGGTTTTCCTCGATGGTCATGGTTGGAGCTGTTCCCGCCATAGGGTCCTGGAACACCCTTCCGATATATTTGGCTCTTCTGTGCTCTGCCATATACGTGACATCTCGGCCATCAATTTCTACTTTTCCCGTATCGGGTGTCAGCACTCCTGAGATCATATTCATCAGAGTAGACTTTCCGGCACCGTTACTCCCAATAATAGTGACAAAATCTCCTTTTTTTAACGAGAGATTGATCGTATCAAGCGCATTTTTTTCATCTAATGTACCTTCATTAAATATTTTGTTAATCTGTGTTAAATGTAGCACGTTGATCCCCCTTTTCATTGGCAGATTGTAGAGATCTAAGCTTTAACATCTTTTGTCTCTTCCGCTTTCTATCTTTGTAGCTATCAATGAATTTAGGTGTGATCAGTGCCAATATTACTATCGTTGCTGTAATGGCTTTTAGGTCCCCTGTTTCTAAAAAATCCACCCTTAATGCAAGCGTCACGACAATACGATAGATGATGGCGCCACCAATTACGGCAAAAGTGGTCCATGCAATCGTCCTGGTACCGAAAATAGCCTCTCCGATAATAACAGATGCTAACCCGATGATAATCATCCCGATTCCCATTCCAACGTCTGCATACCCGCCATGCTGGGCAATCAGTGCACCTGAAAATGCAACCATGGCATTGGAAATTCCTAAACCAACAATGACTAATCCGCTTGTGTTGGCAGAAAGGCTTCGAATCATCCGTTTATTATCACCTGTAGCTCTGATTGCCAAGCCGATTTCTGTCTTCAAAAATAAATCAGTTATAATTTTTATGGCAAACGTCACTATCAACATGATGAAGATGATTCCCCACGTTTTAGGTACAAATGCACCTAAACCGATAGTGGAGAAAATATTGTTTAAAAACTCATCTATTCCGGTATTCCCCCACCAGGAACGGATGTTGGTGAAAAAGGTATCACTATTTAATAATGGGACATTCGATCGTCCCATTATTCGCAAATTAATAGAGTATAAAGCGATCATCATCAATATACCTGACAATAGCGGATTAATCTTTCCAAACGTATGTAAGGATCCAGTAATGCAGCCTGCGATAAATCCTGCAAACATCGCCACCACTGTAGCTGTGATAGGACTATATCCGCTGACAATCATTGTCGCAGCAACTGCAGCGCCAGTTACAAAACTACCATCTACCGTCAAATCGGGAAAATCAAGGACCCTAAAGGAAAGATATACCCCTAGGGCCATGATTGCGTAGATGATTCCCAATTCGACTGAACCAAAAATTGCTGTTACCATGTCAGAATCATCTCCTCGTTGTCTTAAAATTTCTTATTTTTCATCATAGAACTCTGCGAACTCCGTCCAAGCATCTTGCACTTCCAAGCCTTGAGCTTCAGCAGCTTCTGTATTGATGGTTAATTTCAAGCTTTGAGGGTAGGATACTGGAATTTCAGAAGGGTCCTTTTCACCTTTTAATACTTGAACAGCCATTAAACCCGTCTCATAACCTAAGTCATAATAGTTGAATCCACTTGCCGCAACTGCCCCAGCTTCCATGGAATCAAGATCTCCTGCAAATAAAGGAATCTTTTCATTAGTTGCAACGGTTATAAGTGATTGAATAGCTGAAACAACCGTGTTATCAGTAGGCATATAGATAGCATCCACTCTTCCAATAAGAGATTCTGCAGCCTGTTGAACTTCTGCAGATGTAGAAACCGATGCTTCTACTAGAGTTCCGCCTTTTTCCTCAACAAGACTTTTCACTGTTTCTACCTGAACAACAGAGTTTTGTTCACCCGTATTGTAAATAACTCCGATATTCTTCGCCCCAAGCTCATCTACCATGAAATTGATGGTAGTAGCAATGGCATCAGGGTGTGTATCTGAAGTACCTGTGATGTTTTCACCTGGCTTATCAAAGGATTCTATAAGTTCTGCACCAACAGGATCAGTTACAGATGTAAAAATGATAGGAATGTCTTTTGTCGCCTGCAATGCGCTTTGTGCACTTGGAGTAGAATTAGCGAAAATCATGTCCACTTCATCAGCAACAAACTTGTCTGCAATAGGCTTGTTATTATTCGGATCTCCCTGAGCATTTTGAACATCATATTTAACATTGTCGCCTTCTTTGTAGCCATTGTCTTCTAGTGCCTTCTTGAAACCTTCAAACGCAGCATCCAAAGAAGGATGCTCAGCAATTTGGGTTACCCCTACAACCACTTGATCCTTTGCATCCCCGCTTGTTGAATCGGAACTACAGCCGACCAGTAAAGCAGCACAGGCCATACTTGCCAAAATAGATTTCATCTTGAACTTTTTCATACTTATCCCCCTTATATATGTTTTTAAGCTACATAAAATTATGTAAGCTATTGAAACCGTTTACAATGTTGTTTCGTCTATGATGAATAAAATGACATTCGTTTTTTCAACGTTATATTAACACCAACAAACAAATAGTGTCAATATATTCTAAAAATTTAAATAAATTTGTTATTCTACAATAAATACGCCATTTTCCCTTAAAACCCTTTTTCTTTTTGTAAATAAAAAAAGAAACCTCCGATTGGATAAGAGGTTTCTTGACTCTTATAATAGGACAATTGCCTTTTGAAGACGTTCTTTTGCTTCCTTTACCATTTCCTCGAATAGTTCGCATACACTTGGAATGGTTTTAATGATACTTGATATTTGACCGCCGTTTATGAAACCTTGCTCAAGCTCCCCCTCGACTGCACCTTTAATATGGTGATCCTCAGTAGTCAATAAATTAAACTCCTCAAGCGTAATTCCTTCCTGCTCTTTTTGAAGAAGCAGATCAGCATATGGTGTGCGAAGAACCCTTCTTACCCTTCCGACAGATCTGCCCACAATGACAGTTCCCAGATCGTCAGCCGCCAAGATGGAGTTCTTATAATGACTGTGAAAAGGTGCTTCTTTTGTAGCAATAAGCCTTGTCCCCATTTGCACTCCAGAGGCACCAAGGGCGATAGCTGCAGCAAGGCCTTTTCCATCCCCGATCCCCCCAGCTGCAACAACAGGTATGGACACAGCCTCTACCACTTGTGGAATTAATGTCATAGTGGTTGTTTCCAGGTTAGAATTAATACCGGCAGCTTCATATCCTTCTGCCACAATAATATCCGCGCCAGCACCTTCCGCTTTCTTTGCCTGTTTAGGTGAAGCAACCACACAAATGACGGTTATGCCATTTTCTTTTAGCTTTGGAATGTAAGGAGCGGGGTTTCCTGCCGAAAGGGAAACAACCGGTACATGGTGCTTCATAATGAGTTTCAGAATTTCTTTTGTATAGGGAGAGACTGACAAAGCAACATTCATTGCAAAAGGTTTTTCCGTGAACTCCTTGGTTTTTTTGATGATATCTTCCACTTGTTCCGGCTCCATCGTTCCTGCCCCTATTGTACCAAGGCCTCCTGCATTGGAAACGGCTGCAGTTAATGGTGCGTTACTAATATTGCCCATTCCGCCTTGGATAATTGGAACATTTATTTTAAGAATCTGTTGTAGTTTATTCATCAATTATTTCACCCCTCGTAAAAATAATGTTATACTAATTTTAATATTTAGACAATAATATTTAGGGAGTGAGTGATGAATGATTTATCCTTTTGGTGGAAAAAAACCTCAACTTCATGATTCAGTATTTGTAGCACCGGGTGCTCGAATTATCGGTGACGTTACGATTGGGGAAGAATCGACTGTTTGGTTCAACGCAGTTTTACGCGGCGATGAAGGACCAATAAGAATCGGGAAAAGATGCAGCGTCCAGGATAATGTAACTGCACACTTGTATGAAGGTTTTCCGTTAGTGGTTGAGGATGAGGTAACAGTCGGGCATACAGCTATTTTGCATGGCTGTACGGTTAGAAAACGGTGCATCATAGGCATGGGTTCTACCATTTTGGATGGAGCGGATATTGGCGAGGAAAGTATCATAGGTGCCAATACATTAATTCCTTCTGGTAAAAAGATTCCTCCTCGTTCATTGGTTGTAGGTTCCCCTGGTAAAGTTATTCGTGAATTAACAGACAGGGATTTGGAGCTGATACAGCTATCCATTGATACATATGTGCAAAAGGGGAAGGATTATCAGAGGGAATTGGGCGATTAAAGGTTGAAATGAGGGCCGGGCTGTTATATGACGCTCGGTTTTTTGTTTGTTTGAGATTCTACAACTTTGGAGGGAGCTTCTACAATTGGTTTGTTAGGTTCTACCGTTTTGGAGCCACCTTCTACCTTAAAATCCGAACCTTGTACACTTTTGGACAGACCTTCTACCCTTCAACAAAAATCGACACAAACAATATCCATTATAATAATATTATGTAAACCATCTAACTTCCACAAGAAAAAAAGCACTTCCACCAACTCATAGTGGAAATGCCCCCATCACTCCATAATATATGGATGATTCATCACATCATACTTCTTATCCTTCAATTCCAGCTCGTTTCCATCCTCAAATACTCCTTCAAAAAACCGGGAAGCAGGCTCTGCAAGCTCTTTGTAATATTCACTAAACAAAGAAGCTGCATGACTGCCTAGCCACATATCCGGTAAAAGCTCTTCTGGCAGTCCCGGATCCACGAACAAAAACTTTCTGTATTCATGTACAAGCTTGGTCCGCTCCACGAAACATTCAGCATCTGTCATTTGACCTTTTCCAATCTTATTCTTATCGATGATATATTTCTGGCTATACTCTTGGATAAATTGTTGGTACCTTCCATTTATCTCATTCAGATCCCAACTTTTCATGACAAGTCGTTCATTTTCAAAAGGCCCATGATATTCAGAAATGAAAAAGTCTACATACTCTTCTATTTCGTATTTGGCAATAAGGTCTTGTACTTGTTTTTCCAACGAGTTAGGCGAAATCCAACAACTGTTTGATAACGTCCCAAATCCGCTCCAGACCAGCTCTTTCCGAAGTTCATCCCGGACGCTTCTGATTTCTTCTGGTATGGTATACATGAGCATGCGCCATTTTCCATCCCAGCTATCCGTTTTCAGCTTGAAAATACGTTTCGCCGCTTCATCTATTCTTTTCACGCCGCGGTCTGTTAAAAAATAATAACTTTTGTTACCCTTTTTCTCCGCTTGTACCCACCCCTGCTTATTCATACGCGATATTGCTGCGCGAACGGCTTGATCATTATGGCCAAATTCATTTAACAATTTGATTAAGCTGCCGATCCAAATTTTATTCCCATAATGCCTGACATAGTCACCGTATAATGTAAAAATCATTGATCTTGTATTCATTTCCTGCATCCTCTTTCTACCAAATAGGATAAATCGCTATATTACAGTAATTCATTTTAACAGAGTAACGCGTCATAGAAAAGACGGAACGGAAAACTTATCCAAGCATCCTCCAAAAAACCATACCAAAGAATCATAGAACTTCAAGCTCTATGATTCTTGTGGTCTCTCAACTATCGTAGCAATCCCTTGACCTACCCCTACACACATTGTCGCAAGGCCGAATCGCACGTCCCGCTTGTTCATTTCATGCACAAGCGTAGTAAGTATCCTTGCCCCGCTGGCACCAAGAGGATGTCCAAACGCAATCGCGCCACCGTTTACATTCACTCTGCTAGGATCTAGTTCTAATTGGCGCATACATTCTAGCGATTGGGAGGCAAATGCTTCATTTAACTCAACAAGGTCTATATCTCCAATAGACAGACCTGCCCTTCCTAGTGCTTTCCTGGTGGCATAAATCGGCCCAATTCCCATGATGGAGGGAGTAAGTCCTGCTGATGCAGACGTGACATACCTCGCTAACGGCCTTAAACCAAGCTCCTTCGCTTTTTCTGAACTCATCAGTAGCAGTGCCGAAGCGCCGTCATTTACACCGGACGCGTTGCCTGCAGTGATGGTGGTTCCTTCGCCAAAAATAGGCTTAAGGTTGCTTAGTTTTTCAAAAGTTGTGTCAGGTCGAGGGTGCTCGTCACAGTCGACAATTGTTTCCCTGCCTTTTCTATCGACAATAGTGACTGGTACCATTTCTTCTTTAAAGCGGCCCGACTCCATTGCCTTTTTAGCTTTTTGCTGGCTTTCATAGGCAAATACGTCCTGATCTTCACGGGAAACGGAAAACTCTTTAGCCACGTTTTCTGCTGTTTGCGGCATCGTATCGACTCCGTACATCTTTTCAAGTTTTCTATTAGTAAATCTCCAGCCGATGGTTGTATCCATGAGTTCCATGTTTCCTCTAGGATAGTCCATTTCTGGCTTTGCCATGACAAATGGAGCCCTTGTCATGCTCTCGGTCCCGCCGGCTATGAATATGTCGCCTTCCCCCACCATGATGGCCCGAGCCGCATAATTTACCGCATCAAGACCCGATCCGCATAAACGGTTGATAGTAGTGCCTGCTACCTCTACCGGTAGACCTGCCAATAATGCACTCATCCGTGCAACATTGCGGTTATCTTCCCCTGACTGATTGGCATTGCCGAACACGACTTCTTCGATTTCATTTACCGGCACATTCGGGTTTCTTTCTACAAGGGCTTTAATTACGATCGCCCCAAGGTCATCCGGGCGAACGTCCTTTAAAGCACCTTTGTACCTTCCAATTGGTGTTCGGCAAGCATCTACAATTACAACTTCCTTCATAATGGGCACCTCTCTCGTTGTTTATTGGTAGTCATAGACTCCTTTTCCACTTTTCCTGCCTAGTCTTCCGGCTTTCACATACTTTTCAAGCAAAGGTGCCGGGCGATACTTTTCGCCTAACTTTTCATGAAGATACTTCAGGTTATTCAGACGTGTATCCAATCCCACCAAGTCTCCAAGTTCGAATGGCCCCATCGGATAATTAAGTCCCAGTTTGATCGCTTTATCGATTTCTTCAGGTGTACCCACACCTTCTTGCAACATATAAAAAGCCTCATTCCCGACAAGGGCACTGATTCTGCTTGTCACAAATCCAGGAAATTCATTTACTACAACCGTTTCTTTCCCCATTTTTTCTGCTGCATGACGGATAAATTCTGCCGTTTCATCGCTTGTTTCCAAACCACGGACAATTTCCACAAGTTTCATTTTATGTACAGGATTGAAGAAGTGCATCGCGATCACTTTTTCAGGTCTTGATGTGAAGCTCCCTATTTCAGTAGGACTCATGGTAGAGGTATTGGAAGCAAAATAGCAATGTGAAGGTGCAAACTTGTCTATTTTTTCGTAGACAGTTTTTTTAATTTCCATGTTTTCAGGTACCGCTTCTATAATAAGATTTGCCTCGATAACGGCATCTTCAAGTTTGGTAGAATAATATAAACTATCTCTTAATTCCCCTGCTACGTGCTCTGTTATTTTTCCTCTTTCCAACCCTTTTGTGATGATGGTTTCTATTTCGTTTCTAGCACCTTCAAGTTGTTCGTCCTTTACGTCTATTAGTGTTGTATGGTACCCGCCTAACGCACTTACATAGGCAATTCCACGACCCATAACTCCTGAACCGATGACCACTACTTTTTCCATATAGACTCTCCTCCTTCATCATGCTGTAAAAAAAGCAAAGAGGACCAAGCCCCTTTGCTCCAAGTTTGAAGATTATTCTTTTTACACACCAAACGGATTAAGCGGACGGTTTCCAAAATAGGAAATGATACTCTTCGTTTCTGTGTAAAGATCAAGTGTTTCAATGCATAGCTCACGTCCAAAGCCGGATTGCTTGTATCCTCCAAACGGCGTTCCAGGGAATGCGGAGAATGGGCAGTTGACCATCACGATTCCAGCTTGAATTTGTTTTGCAACACGGGTTGCACGGCCGTGGTCTTTTGTCCAGATAGCTGAACCTAGTCCATATTCGCTGTCATTCGCAAGTTTAACCGCTTCTTTCTCATCGCTAAATGGCATAACAACTACCACAGGTCCAAAAATCTCCTCTTTAACGACTTTCATTTCGTGTGTAACTCCTGTGATGATGGTTGGCTCATACCAGAAACCATTTTCATAGCCTTCCACTTTAGCCACTTTACCACCTAAAACGATGTTTGCTCCTTCTTCTTTTGCAGATTGGACATACCCGTCAATTACATCTAACTGACCTTGGTTGATGATGGCACCAATATGTGTTTCTTTTGCAAAAGGATCACCAAGGGAAAGCTTTTTCGCTTTTTCTACGAATTTCTCCATAAACGCATCATAGATATTTTCGTGGACATACAAACGGGAACGAGCTTCACAAGATTGACCTGTGTTATAGAAAATTCCAAACAAAGATCCGTCCACTGCAGCATCAATGTCTGCATCTTCAAATACTAGATTAGGGGACTTGCCGCCAAGTTCCAATGTTACTCGTTTAAGAGTCTGGGAAGCTTTCTCCATGATATCTTTACCGATTGGAGTTGAGCCAGTGAATGCTACTTTGTCTACTTGAGGGTGTTCAACCAAGTAGTTTCCAACTTCAGATCCGGCGCCTGGGATGATGTTGACAACTCCCTCAGGAACTCCTGCTTCTACGCATATTTCACCTAACACGATGGCAGTCAGCGGAGTTAGGGTTGCTGGTTTCACGACAACGGAGCAGCCTACTGCGATTGCCGGGGCAATTTTCCATGCTGCCATCATTAAAGGATAGTTCCATGGGATGATTTGCGCACAAACGCCTACCGGTTCTTTTTCCGTGAAGTTGTGGAATTGTCCTGGAACGTTGTTAACAGATCCACGGTGTCCAACAATTGCTCCTGCATAGAACTCAAAGTCTTCGATAGCCTGCATGACTTGACCTTGTGCAGCTGATAGGGACTTACCTGTATCCAAAATCTCTAACTCTACCAGCTCATTGAAACGGGATCGCATGATAGAAGCAATTTTATTTAATGTTCTTGCACGTTTGTTTAACGGGAATAGCTTCCACTTTCCTTTATCAAATGCTTGACGCGCGGCTTGAACCGCTTTTTCCGCATCCTCTTTAGAAGCTTTCGTGATCGTTGCAACTGCTTCTCCTGTTGCAGGGTTGTAAGTCGTAAACGTCTCTCCTGTGGAACTATCCATGCGTTGACCTGCGATAATAAGTTGATAAGTGTCTCGTTTCATATCAAGTTGTTCCATTTTTTGCTCTTTAACTGTAGACATACTCTCATCTCCTTTAAGATTTTATTATTTTCCTTTAAATGCCGGTTTTCTTTTTTCTATAAAAGAAGTTACCCCTTCTTTGTGGTCTTCTGATAGACCCGCAATTCGCTGACCATATGCTTCCTGTTCCAAATATTCCTCATATGACATATTCCAACTCGCTTGTATGGAACGCTTAATGAGTCCTATTGCTTGAGTAGGCATGTTTGCAAGTTTGTTTGCAAAAGCTGCCACTTCTTCGTTCCAACTGTCTACTGTGACCACTTTGGTGACAAGTCCGAGTTCTTTTGCTTGTTCTACCTTAATCTTTTCTCCTAAAATAGCTAACTCCAATGCTTTTGCAGTTCCTACTAACTTAGGGAGAAAATACAGATTCCCAGAATCAGGAATTAAACCGACATGAATAAATGCCTGCACAAAGCTTGCTTTTTCTGAGGCAATACGAAAATCACATGCTAAGGCGAGACTGAAACCTGCACCGGCAGCAACTCCATTTATCGCAGCTATGACAGGTTTTTCACATCGGGACAACTGTTTCATCATCGGACCATATCTTGTACGCAAGACATGCCCGTGATCCATATTTTCATCCACTTCTGCAAGGTCCTGGCCAGAGGAAAACGCCCTGCCTTCTCCAGTAATGACAATGGACCGAACGCTTTCATCCGAACTTGCCTGCTTTAATGCCTTCGTGATCTCTTTATTCATTTGCTCTGTAAACGCATTCAATTTATCCGGCCGGTTCATGATGACCCATGCAACCTGGTTCACTACTTCATATTTAATGGTTTCAAACATTGCGGCTCCCCCTATTCCCCTTCAAATTTAGGCTTCCGCTTTTCCTTGAATGCACGCATGCCTTCTTTTTGATCTTTGGATGCAAACAAGAGATAAAAATTCTTTCGCTCATATTGCATTCCTTCATATATCGAATAGTCCACAGCCTTATGGACAGACTCTTTTATCAGTCGAAGGGAAAGAGGTGGTTGTTTAGCTATTTTCTTTGCAAAATTCATCGTTTCTTCCATTAATAGTTCTCTAGGGATAGCCCGGTTGATCACTCCATAGTGCAAAGCTTCCTTTGCGCTCATTCTATCCCCGGTGAGGAGCCACTCCATGGCCTTTGATTTCCCCATTAATTTCGTCAACCTCTGTGTTCCCCCGGCTCCAGGCATAACCCCCAGGCTGATTTCCGGAAATCCAAATTCAGCATCATGTGATGCAAATAAGATGTCACAGCAAAGCGCTAGTTCAAAGCCTCCTCCAAGGGCAAACCCTTGAATTGCTCCTATAATTGGTTTTTTCACCCAAGCAAGGCGATCCCATTCAGTGAATTGATTTAGCAGTTCCAGTTCAATGGCTGTCGCTTCTGCCATTTCATCAATATCCGCTCCAGCTGCAAACGCGCGACCATTCCCCGTAAGTACCATGACTTTCACTTCATCGTTACGATCAAACTCTTCTAAAACCGTTACAATTTCTGTAACCATCGGCCTGTTGATTGCGTTTAACACTTTTGGCCTATTGAGTTTGACGATACCTATTGAGCTCTCAATGGAAACTTCAATAAATTCGTACGTTTTACTCATTCACTTCTTCACCAATCATCAAGGTAACAAGATTGCCGGCGAAGCTCATAAGATCCTTTCCAGATGCTTTCGCTTCATCCGTTCTCATCGCTTGCTTTAAAGCGTCATGGTTTTCATAGTACATTTCACACATCAAATAGTACTTGCCTTCTCCACCCATTGGGCTGCCTACTACTTTCGTTACTTCCATTTTGCGTAGGCCAGGAATTTTTGCAGTGATAGGTGCATGCGTGTCGAAATAATGCTGATCGAAAGCTTCCTTGTTTTCCGGGTGTTTGTAAAGCGCGATTAATTTTACCATTCTAAATCTCTCCTTTTATGAGCTCTCAATAAACCGCTGGGGTTTTATCAGGCCAGTTATTTATGTAATTGCCTGACAGAGTTTTCTCTGTTAGGCATTGGTACTTACATCATGGTGGAAACAGGTTTCATTGCTTCAAAAGGGTTTTTACAACCTTTGCAATAGAGAATGCTCCTACAGGCGGTGGGGCCAAAGATGTTATCTAATGTTGTATAAGTCGATCCGCAATAAGGACAATCCACATGCCATTCTCCGGAAGCATCTATTATAGGTGGAGGTGCAATTCCAAATTCTTTCAAGTGACTTCTGCCTTGTGCAGTAATGCGGTCAGAAGTCCAGGGAGGCTGATAAATGAATTGAACATTTACCTTTTGAAATTCTTTTAAATTATCAATCTCGTTTTCTACATTCTTTTTTATGATATCAAGGGCTGGACACCCCATGAATGTAGGCAGCATCTGTATGGTCACTTCCTGATTGTTTACATCAATTGCTTCCACCATTCCGAGATCCACCACGCTGACGGAATCTATTTCAGGATCTTTTACATGGTGCAGGGCATCCCAAACCTTCATTATAATTGCTTCTTCCTGCATGATGTCATCATTCCTTTTTGTTAGGCTAAAAGGTGATTTGTCTTACCATACTGCAGCTGGATTGCTACTATAGACTTCGCCAAGCGTCAAAAGGGCGTCTTCCAAATCTTTGGTATGTTCACCTTGTCTGCCATTGCCACTTTTCATTCCCATTTTATCTGGAAAAGTCAATCCCACTTTTTCAAACATAGTTGTCATCTCTTCAGTAAAGCGACGGCGAATATCTTCCTCTGAATCTATTAGTTGGAGCTGTGTAATTTGAACAGCACTTGGCCCCAAGGAAAGTACACCATCAAATTCTTCTACAACTCTATCAATGGCTGCTTTCATCCTGGTCTTAGCATCACCATTTGCTGTACACAACTGTCTGAACCATGTTCTCCAGTGCAACAAGTGATAATAAAGTTCCATATTCACTTTTACTGCTACATGTTTCAGAGGTTCATAGGAGGAGTTTTTCAATGCCTCCACTTTAATTTTCTTGGCCTGTGTGTAAAAATAATGCCTTACGACTGTATATGCCCAATCATATTTAGGTTCAGTGAGATAGGTCCCGGAACCATTTACTTTTTCCAAAAGAACCGCGTTCACTCTATCTGCGGCTGTTCTTCCATGTGCAAGTGCATCCATGTCCCCTTCGCCGAGATCCTCAAGCAATTGGTAGTACATGGCGGCATGCCCCATCGTATCTTGGTTTATGGAAGAAAATGCAACATCCTCTTCAATATGCGGCGCAAGGCCCAGCCATTCCGATCCCCTGTAGGCAATGATAAAATCGTCGTCGGCCAGTTGATATAATAACGCTGTTAGGGCCTTGTAATAGGATGCATCTCTTTTGGCTTCTTCTATCGTTGCTATATTCATCCTTTTTTCTTCCCTCCCCAAGACATGATTTCCTGCTCATCAAGCATCCCCTGTTCATAGTGACGCCATTTTTTCTTCAAATATCCATAGCCTTTCGTGTTTCGGTAGTCCTTGTTGTCAATTCTCTGCAAAGATTGACGTTCTTCTTGAGACATTTTTCGGATATCGCCTCGTTGCACCACCCAAATATCCACGGCAGGCTCACGTCTCATGAAGTTTTCTTGTGCCATGACAAGCGCAATCTCTTCGTTGGGAGCAAGTAGACTGAACTGATATTGCATTGGAGCCGTATGGGTTCTCTTACTAAACACTTCAAATTCTTTATAAAAGCCTTTTGTACTCAATTCCTTAGCTCCTCCCCTCACCCTGCTGATGTTTCGGAGCTTAACGCTTCGCGAACCCATGCATTATTTTCATGTGCTATTATTCTTAATCTCAGGCGATCCTGTGATTTAGGACCTTTATTTCTGATAATATCTTTAAAGTTGTTCCAATTCGGTTGTTTGTAGATCCATTTTTCTTCTTTTTCATCATAATGCATCGTTTCATCCGGCAATGTTAGGCCAAGCGATAACACTCTCGGAATGTATTTGGTGAAAAAGTCTTGGCGAAGTTCTTCATTGCTTTTGGTGCGGATATTATATTTCATCGTAATATCTTGCTTTGAAGTACCAGTGGTTGAGGCATCTGCCGGTCCAAAGAACATTAACAAAGCTTCCCACCAGCGATTAATGGAATCCTGTATCATATTTCTTTGTTCTTCTGTTCCTTCTGCAAGTGCCATAATAATAGCTTCGCCGTGTTGAGCATGAAAAACTTCTTCTGCACATATCCTCTTTAGCGCTCTCGCATAAGGTCCATAGGATGCATCTAGCATATTCGTCTGCGATATGATGGCAGCCCCGTCAACAAGCCAGCCGATAAGACCTGCATCGCCCCATGTTGGTGCTTCCATATGAAAAACATTATGAAACTTTAAATCTCCTGAAAATAAATCTTGCATTATTTCTTCACGGGATTTTCCGTAAGGTTCCATCAAATCTTCCGCAACTCGCAACAGCAGCTGTCCATGGCCCATTTCATCTTGAACTTTAGCCATGATCCCAAGCTTTCTTTTTAGAGTAGGAGCTTTTGGTACCCATTCCTTTTCTGGAAGCGCTCCCATTATTTCGCTGATTGCATGCATCGAGATCAGTTTAATTAATGTTTTACGATATTCTTCCGGCATCCAATCGTCTGCTTCAATCTTTTCCCCAGCCTGGATACGCTGCATAAAATGCTCATGTTTCTCTTCTTCCGTCAAGCGGTCAAACGATAATGAGTTGGTCATTTTCGCCGCCTCCTATTTCTATAACGTTTATTTAACGTCATTATAATATAATGTTATACGTTTTTCAACACAGAAAGTTCTGAACTTTTTAAGCGTGAGAAAACCTTGTGTCGACAATACGTACCGCTTTCCCTTCAGAACGTGGGATTGTTCGCGGTTCTACAACAATTGCTTTCACATTAATCAAGCATTTGGACTTCAAATCATATTCCACCTTTTGTGCGATGATTTTCATCTCTTCCTTCCTTTTTTGTATGTCTGTTTGCAAAAAAACATCCTCTTGCATTTCTACGTGTACTTCAACAGTATCTAAGCTTTGATCACGCGAAACGAAAAGTTGATAATGTGGTGCTAAATCTTTAATTTGCAACAATGTATGTTCAATCTCAGAAGGAAAGATATTTACCCCTCGAATAATTAACATATCATCTACTCTTCCTTTGACTCTCGACATTTTCGTTGTCGTCCGTCCGCAAACACATTTCTCTCGTTTTATAGAAGCTATATCACCGGTTCTGTACCGAATGATTGGCATCGCTTGCTTTGTAAGACTCGTAAATACAAGCTCTCCTACTTCCCCCTCTGGTAATAATTCCAGAGTTTTAGGATTAATCACTTCTACATAAAAATGATCTTCCGCAACATGCAGACCATCCTGCGCCTCGTGACATTCCATTGCCACACCAGGACCAATCACTTCACTTAATCCGTATATATCGCACGCTTTGATTGCTAATTTATTTTCCAAAGTTCTTCTCATCTCTTCCGACCAAGGCTCTGCTCCAAAAATTCCGTACTGTAAAGAAGTCTCTTTTGGATTAATACCTAGATCTATCATCCTGTCAGCAATGTTCAGCACATAGGAAGGTGTCCCGCAAATGACAGTTGGCTGGAAATCTTGAATTAATTGGATTTGCCTATCTGTGTTCCCGCCAGAAACCGGAACTGTAATCATCCCAAGCTTTTCACTACCATAATGAAGTCCGAGTCCTCCTGTGAAAAGGCCGTACCCATAAGCATTATGAAGGATATCTCCTTTCTTTCCTCCCGCCATTGAAATGGCACGCGCTGCAATTTCACTCCACATATTGATATCTTCTTGTGAGTAGGCAACAACTGTAGGCTTCCCGCTGGTTCCAGACGAGGCATGAAGCCTTGTTATTTGATTACGCGGGATAGCAAATAATCCGAATGGATAGTTTTCGCGCAGATCTCTTTTAGTGGTAAAAGGTAGTTTTTGAATATCGTGGGGTGTTTGAATATCAGAAGGTGTGATAGTTAAGTTAGTTATCTTTTGTCTGTAAAAAGGAACATGTTGAAAGACTTTCTGTACTGTGTCTCTCAGCCTGGAGGATTGAAGGAGTTGCATCTCTGATGAAGATAGGGTTTCAGAATCATGTAAGATCATCGATATTTCCCCTTTCACTTTTTTAATATAACGAATTTATTCCGACATCATACATTATGTAATATTGTTCAACATCATTAAAATAACCTTGAAGGGAAGAAATGTCAACTGATAATTCTGAAGATTCTATTTTCTAAACTAAGAAGCAGAGGCGGCTTTTAGCTCCTCTGCTTTTTCTTGGTTATTTTTTGTTCCATTGCATTAATGATCTTTTCAATAGGTTCTTTGCCGTAATAGGTTACATGATAGATGATATGGTCTTTTCTCGAGAAAATTGAATTGTCTAATACGTAAAGTTCATCAAACGCTGTAGCATTATAAAGTGCAGCATCTCCACTTTTTAATTCCTTTTCTTGATCTATTAAATCTTGCAACAGGCTTTTGGCTATAACCTCGTTCAGGACAACATATTGACGCGAGGTCAATGAAGGACGATAAGGTCCACTTTGATCTTCCCATTTCTCTCCTTCTACCTCCACAAGTTGATTAAGTTCGTACTGCTCAGGCACAAGGATGCTAGATTTTACAGAGAAGTAATTGTCACGATTACTATTTCTTTCATAAAAATGGGGCTCAAGGTTGGTGCTATCGGTAAAATCTTTCATCTGTATGACAGGTATTTCCTCATCTGGAATAGGCGGGTAACTATTTGCCAAAGTTATACCGCCTGCTTTACTAAGTTCATAAATAAAAACGACTCCCAAAAAAGTAAGCACGCATATTCCTATTACCTTATTTAGCAAATATTTTTTTCGAAAGTCAGTAACAGGTTGGATTCTTTTGTTGGATTGGAGCATTTTTATTAGCTTATTTAAATGGATTAGTCCATTTAAAATCAACAAATTTATACCGATGAAAATAAAAATCTGAATGATAGGAAACAAGAACTCATCATTTAGATAATTTCTAACAGGATTTAATGTAAGCATGAATACGGCCAAAGCGACACCTATCAACGAAATTAAAAAAATAACATATGCTCTAAACTTTAGTGCTCTTTTTAGTAGGTTAATGGTTTCTGTTTGGTTGATTGGATCTGTATGTATTTCATTTTCCGGGCATTCAGCATTGTGCTGAAAGAAATGCAGGTGGTCTCTTGAAGCAACATATCTCCAGCCGGCTAGTTCATATTGTCGCAGTCGTTCAGGAATATGACTGATTGGTTCTTTGAAAATACCTGTTTTATATGTAATTGTTTGAGGTGCTGCTTTCTTAAAGTGAGCCGTCAACTTGGTCATCTTTGTAAGTTCCCAGCCTTTTGCGGCCATATCAGAGAGCCATGCTTCCTGTTCGGATACCTGCCATAAGTCCAACCATAAGATCTTTTTCTTAGTATTCAAGCTCTAGTCACCCTTCCCCAACCGATCTTCTCTCTAACCTTAATACTATATTAGAACGATTTGGGGGTAAAGGGAATATTTTCAAGAAAAAGATTAGTGTGCGATGAAGACCTTCTTTATTCTCGTCACTTAGGTCTTCATCACGACCATGAGGACTTCTCTCCTACTTCTTTCTCGTCACTCAGGTCTTCATACCTAACATGAGAACCTCTCTCTTCCTTTTTTCTGGTCAATCAGGTCTTCATATGACCATGAGAACCTCTCTTCTCCTTTTTCCTCGTCACTGAGGGCTTCATCACGACGATGAGGACTTCGCTCCTCCTTTTTTCTCGTCACTGACGTCTTCATACCTAACATGAGGACTTCCCCTCCTCCTTTTTACTCGTCACCGAGGTCTTCATCACGACGATGAAGAGCTAATATGAGCACTTTTTCAAAGTTCAATTATAATCTCCTAACCAATAAAAAAATCAGGAGACCTCATCTCCTGATTCTACTTACACTTTATACGTCCAGAATGTTTCTCGGTATAACCAATCCTCTATTTCTGGTGCATTTTCCTTCAACTGCTTTTCCATCAGCTCCACCCATCCGCTCGTTTGGGATTTGTGTGCTTTGATGGCTTTCAGCTTTTCTTCTGCAACAGAACGAATATCGATTGTCACATCAGGTTCACCAATCAACTCCACGCTATTTTTCAAGATTGCTTTCCCATAAACAGTCGGTCTGACCTTTTCAGGGAGCCTTCTCACTGCAATAGCCACCGCGTTGCTCATTGCATCATGATCAGGATGAACGCCGTGTTCCGGATAGAACGTAAGTACTAGACTAGGGTTCAACTCTACCAACGCTTCGTGAACAATGTCTCCAAGGTATTCTTCATCTTCAAACTCCAGTGTTTTATCATGAAGGCCAAGCATGCGCAAGTCTTCAATTCCCATCACTTTACACGCATCCAATAATTCTTTTCTTCGAACCTCCGGAAGTGTCTCACGGTTCGCAAACAGCGGGTTCCCAAGATTTCTACCCATTTGTCCGAGCGTGCCGCACAAATAGGTTACAGGAACACCACTTTGGGTAAAGAGTTTGATGGTTCCCGATGAACTAAATGCTTCATCATCTGGATGGGGGAATACTACCAATACGTGTCTTTCTGCTTCCATTATTCTCTCTCCCTTCACTTAAAATGGCTCCTGGCTAATTTGCAAGGCGACTGCAAGTTTTCCTTCAGGATTTAGGCCTGCTAATAGCAGACGATCTTTATCATCCACTTCATAATGTGTGACACCTTCTGCATAGACCCAGCCATGTTTGAGCTTTAATCCAATTCGGTATGGTCCATTTCCAACTATTTTAGCCCGCTCAAATTTCAATGGAACATTTCGTATGAATGCCCCCACTGCAAGACCAGTATTGTGGTGGCCGGCATAGGCTCCGTTCGTCGTCTCCAAATGTACGAATACTTCCACATCTATCTGTTTGTCTAATTCGGCTTGCACATGTTTTTGGTCAATAATCTTCATTCTGTTCCTCCAAAGGTATGTACAGATTTTATTTCTTCCTTCAGTTTAATATATGAAGCAAGGGAAAGAAAATGGTTTGCTCATTTATTAACACGAAAACGGAGTGAAGATTATCTCACTCCGCTTTTTTCAGATGGAATCATACCACTTTTTTGACGCTTGGACTTCTGAGTGTGTTAATTGATGTCCTTGATATTCCCAGTGTACTTCGACGTTCGATCCTGCATCTTCTAGTAGCTTGCTTAGCTCTTCGGTTTCAGAGGCAGGACAAATCGGATCATTTTTTCCAGCACCAATAAATACAGGAGTTTCGCTTAATTCTGGTAGTTCGACTCCTCTTCTTGGAACCATTGGATGATATAAAACAGCAGCTTTAAGCGTGTTTTTATAATGAAAAAGCATGCTGCCGGCAATGTTTGCACCATTGGAATAGCCAACCGCGATGACATTGTTCCGATCAAATTCATACTTCACCGCTGCTTCATCTAAAAATTCATGGAGTTCTTTCGTACGAAAAATTAAGTCCTCTTCGTCAAACACTCCTTCTGACAAGCGTCTAAAAAAACGCGGCATGCCATTTTCGGAAACATTTCCTCTTACACTTAGAACAGAAGCTTCGGGATCAATCATTTCTGCCAATGGAAGTAGGTCCTGTTCGGTCCCTCCTGTTCCATGTAATAAAAGTAAAAGTCGTTTGTTGGAACCTTTTTTAAATATATGTTTCATGATTACTCACTCCTCACTAACTAATATCTTGAATTCGAGATTAATTTAGTATAGTAAAAAAAATGGTGAACGTCAAACAATTGGTTCTAACATATTTCATTTAAAGAGAATAGTCTAAAGTAAGAAAAGTCTTAATGGAGGAGTTCAATATGCTACCTTGGAACAAGATGTTTCCATTTCCAAAGGATTACATGAAACAGGATATATTTAAGCAAACAGATGTGGAAAACTGGATGTCTAAAGCCACGCAAGGGAAATTGCCGCCAAACCCGCAGACACTTGGTTCCACAGACTTTTTTGCACAGTCATTCGATCTTTTGAGATCTGCCCAAGCAAAAAAGAACAAAAAGAAGAGAAACGAGTTTAAGGCAAAAGTATTTGAAACCCATGAAGAAGTATTTGTCCGTTTTGCGGTTGCATCTGAAGAGCAATTATCTCAAATCAAAACTACACATAATACGACCACATTATTTATTGATAATTTCCCCTCTCCTGGGGATAAACAGACTATTCCTTTACCATGCATCGTTAAAGGGGCTAGTTCCAGGGCTAAATATCAAGATGGCATTGTAGAAATACGTCTTTCAAAAGAAACAGCTGTGCCAGTAACTAAAGTTCCGATAGAAATTATAAAAAGAAAATCCAAAAAATAGAGGCAGACTCTCCACAGGAATCTCTCGCCTCTATTTCTTACAATTGCTGAATTAAATTGTTTAAATCCAATGTCCAAGGCTCTTCAATAGAACCCCTGTAAAGTTGAAAAGTAACCTGTCTTGATTCCGTGCCTCTTGTATCTCTGTGGATATAAAGTTTAACCGTTATTGGGTAATATAGTTTTGTATCATAATCGTGGTCTGCAGGTAAATCAGATAGCCTTTTTACTAAATCAATTTCTTCTAAAAATTTCAGTTTATCCTTCATAAGGATTCTGTTTTTATCATCTAAAACGGAGGCAAGAATAAACCAGTCATGCTGATGGATCGATAAAACAGCTGCATCCACAATTTCAGCAGGTGAAAGTTTTTCTGTATGATCTATCCATTCTCCTGCAGCTTTTTTTATCATAATAGAATGCGCATGATCCATTTTTCGCGATTTATGTGTAATGCTGTCTTGAAAGTGAATACAGAAGTGTCCAGGGAAACCATTCTGTAAAGCCCCTTTTCCATGGGGCATTCCGTGCATAGAAGCAGCATATTTATGATCTTGGGATAGGATGAGAATGGCTCTGCGATCCCAACTCCAAGTTCCCCGGTAAATCTCTTTCATTATTTTGGTATCTTCATTTGTTAAAGGTTGGACATCTGCATGATAAGAGCCTGCTCTTCTTTGAACTTCAAAGGTCCTTCCAGTGTCCAAATCTAAAACGGTAAAGCTGCTATAACGAGGCAATGCAGTATTTGCTTCATTCCATGTAATAAGGTCTCCATAATGAATACCATATAGTTTTTTCATGTCTTTTGTTAATTGATGAACCACTTTTTCCGGCAGTTCCAAGATTGCCTTGTTTTCGTTTAAATCATATATGTTCATTTGATGATCAATCGCATATTTTTTTTCTTTTTCTATACTGATATATACATCTGTTGGAGGTACAGGATAGTTAACCTCTACCCATTTTCCTTTATTAATTGCTTTAAAAACAGTTTTAGGAACGGGCAATTCCGATATATACTCTGAATCTAATGAGGTTTGCGCATGATACCGGGCTGCCGATTCCTTTTCACCAAAGGCCGACACATTACCGGGTATGCCCATACTTAATAAGTAATAACTAATGACAGCAGCTATCAAAACAAAAGGATAAAACCTGTTCACTTTCATTCCTCCTTACAATTGAAACGACTACCTTTGTATTTTGTCAAAAACACAATTAAAGTATGTTGTATTTTTTTTCGTACACATTAATAATATAAATGCTGAAGGACAAGTTGGGTGATTGTAATGACAGGAGCTTTATTTTGGGGAGCGGTAGCTGGCGGTGCTTTGCTTCTTGGAGCTATAGTTGGGTTGTATGTACCGATACCACGAAAATTAACCGGATTTATCATGGCTTTTGGGACGGGAGTTCTTATTGGAGCTGCTTCGTTTGAACTTATGGGGAAAATGGAAGTGGAAACTGGATACAGTTATGTTGTTTTTGGGTTTCTGGTTGGTGCAGCCCTCTTCACCCTCTTAGAAATGGTGATCATTAAGAAGGGCGGTAAAGAACGCAAACGTTCAAAGGAAAAATCCGAAGGGCATTCTGGGATGGCTATTTTTATCGGTTCTATCATGGATTCGATTCCTGAATCCGTCATTATTGGAGTAAGCCTGATAAAATCCAATACGGTTAGCTGGGTAATTGTCTTGGCAATCTTTATCAGCAATATCCCTGAAGCATTGTCAAGTTCTGTAGGTCTTCGAAAAGACGGGTATTCTAAAAAGAAAATCTTGTTTCTTTGGACAATAGTGTTTATTTTGACCACTTTAAGCTCGGTTTTTGGCTTTGTCGTATTTAAAGAATTAAATGAAATTTACATATATTTAGTTAGTGGACTTGCTGCAGGTGGAATCATTGCAATGGTTGCTTCCACCATGATGCCAGAAGCATTTGAAGAAGGAGGCCCCATTGTCGGTCTTCTCTCAGCCCTAGGTCTCCTGTGCTCCTATATTCTCTCAAGCGGAATACTATAAAAAACCCCTCAACCTGATCAAATGGTTGAGGGTTAATATAGGCTATTGTTTTATCGCACGATCGAAAAATTCTTCCAAGGTTAGATCATGTTCATCCATATAAGCAGCGACCTCTTTGCCAACATAACGAAGATGCCACGGCTCGTACTGATAACCAGTAATCACTTCTCCATCTTGGGGATAGCGGATAATGAAACCATGCTCACTTGCATGCTCCTTAGCCCACAATCCCTCAGGTGTTTCACCAAACTCTTCAGTCAGGTCAAGTGCCGCAGACCGACTCGAAATATCCATCGCAAGTCCTGTTTGGTGTTCACTATGGCCTGGGATTGCGGAAACAGCATTAGTCTTTTCTTCTCCCCATTTTTTCAAATAAGTATTGTAAATCCCATACTGAGTTTCATAAGATCGATAACCAGACACAGCAAAAATCTCTATATTATCCGCTTCTGCTGCAGCGAAAAACTCTTCTAATGCACGTGCAGCTTCTTCTCTTAAGTATTTCTTTTCATAATCACCTTCAAAAGAAAATGGGACATCCGGAATAGTCAAGTCACTAGGAACGTAATCAGCTGGCAAAGACTGATTTTTGTTTACAAGCACTAACATGTTTTCTGTGTTTTCAATTACTTTTTCTTCATTCAAGACGGTAAAGAACGGCTCCTCTAATACATATTGATTCTCATTTGTTTCAGGAGGCGCTTCGGTTTCTGGACTTTCTTGCGGTGGTTCCTCTTCCTCCACAGCTTCTTCTTCAATCGGTGTCTCTTCTACAACCTCTTCTGTCTTATCATCGGTAAAGTACTCCCAGAACTTCCAATTGACATCATCCAATTGTTTGGAAGAACAACCTGTTAATAAGAGTAAAATTACTAGGACAGAGAAATGTTTCTTTTTCATAAAATAATCACCTTTTTACTATTCTAATATAATCATTTTGCATCTTTAAATCCGATAAACTAAAAGTTCCACTCCATGTGAAACATACTTAAACAGTTTACCATTAATCCATAACGCCGTAAAAAGATTTTACTGCCAATATAGAATATAAGTAAAAAGTCACTTCCCTAAATGATGCGATCATTCAGCATCTTTACACACCTTAATATATATTTGCCTATGACGAGGACCATCAAATTCACAGAAAAATATCCCCTGCCATGTACCGAGAACAAGTTGGCCATTATGGATGATGATTTGCTGGGAGTTCCCAAGTGTCATTGCCTTTAGGTGAGCCGCTGTATTTCCTTCCATATGCCGGTATTTAGGATGTTCCCATGGATATATTTCCTCCAGTCGCATCACAACGTCTTTTACTACATCTGGATCTGCATTTTCATTAATAGTGATCCCAGCAGTTGTATGTGGACAATAAACCAACACATGCCCCTCTTTTATCCCTGATTTTGAAACCAGACTCTCTACCTCAGCGCTGATATCTTGCCATTCATCCCTTTTGTGAGTTTGCAGATTTAATTTGTGTAACATAAAGTGTCATCCTTTCTGTAAAAAAAAGCCCTTGAGTGAATTAAATTCCCAAGGGCTTAACATGTATTATTTTTTAATTACAGCTTCCAATGCCACTTCCATCATGTCACTGAAGGTAGATTGGCGTTCTTCTGAAGTTGTTTCTTCTCCAGTAAGAATGTGATCGCTTACTGTTAATACAGACAGTGCATTTCGACCGTATTTAGCAGCTAAAGTGTAAAGCGCTGCGGATTCCATCTCGATCGCAAGAATTCCATACTTCGCCCATTTCTCAAGCTCGCCATTGTCATTATAGAACATGTCGGCAGTGAAGACATTTCCAACTTTCAGGTTAAGGCCTTTTTCCACGCCAACATCGTATGCTTTTTTAAGCAGGTCAAAGTTTGCAGTTGGAGCATAATCCACCCCACCGAAAGTCAAGCGATTCATCTGGGAATCAGTGGATGCACTCATTGCCAAGATTACGTCACGGACTTTTACATCCTTTTGGATGGCTCCGCAAGTACCTACTCGAATTAGGTTTTGCACATTATATTCATTCATCAATTCGTTGATATATATGGAAATGGAAGGTACTCCCATACCAGTACCCTGTACAGAGATTCGCTCACCCTTGTAAGTACCTGTAAAGCCTAGCATTCCTCTTACTTCATTGTAGCAGACAGCATCCTCAAGGAATGTTTCTGCTATATATTTTGCACGTAACGGATCTCCAGGTAGAAGAATCGTTTCCGCTATTTCACCTTGTTTTGCTCCAATATGTACACTCATAATGTTACCTCCTAATAGCTCTTGCCATTGTTACTTTACAACAATGACTACTATACCATATATTACCCATGTTTCAAAAGAATCTCTCCTTAAAAAAGCGCATTCTTTTACAGTTGCAGCAGAAAATAAAGGGGAAAGATATTCTCCTTTCAGGAAGGTGATCCGATTGAGAAAGAAGCTAAAGCAAGCTGTAGAACATGCTAATGAAACTAACACAACGAAAAAGAAAACTGCTGAGCCTAACACATCCAGACGAGATAAACAACAAAGCTAGAATGGCCACGCTTAACTAAAAAAGGAGCTGAGTTAAATGGGTAAGAAACACCGTAACAGAATTAATGGGCAAAAGAAGAACAACCATATTAGTCCTGAAGCCATTGAAGCGGAACATACCGCCCACAAAAAAGAGCATTCTCCTAAAGGTCGGAAAAACGGCCCCGGGAACCATATATAATAACAAAAGGGCAAATGGTCTTTAACCTTTGCCCTCTCCCTTTTTTATCGCACTGCCACCCGATTTATTTTCTTCCACCCACCAAACTCCAAGCGATAGTAGGTTATTCCTACCGTCCCCTCATCAATCATCAAGACATCCCCCGTCGCAATAAATCTTCCTTCGTAATCACGAGGGATGGAATCTGTTACATTGAATTTTTTATAGACCTTATCCACTATATCCTGATGACTGCTTCCTTCCATGGTTAAACGGAAAATGGGATTGTACCCTTTGGATTCCCCGTAATTAGGTGTTTGCATAATGGTGACATCAAATTCTCCTGTACCCATCTTCATCATTCTTTTAAGAGCCAACATCCTTTTCACCCCTCAACCATTTCTATATATACTTATTAGCAATAAGGGGTGTCGAATCCTTCATCAAATTATAAAAAGTTTTGTCGAATAGAAGAAATTTTTGCAAGAAAACAGTATTGCTCTCCTGTGTATCATGAAACGACCACCATTCTCATATGATATTCCGAGGTGATTGTATGTTTTGGAAGTGGTTTACAGGAACAGCAACAGTACCTAATCAAAAAACTTCGGAAAAATTATGGACTGCTTCAGATGAACACCAACTCAAAAAGGAATGGACAAATTCCCCTGGTAATCATTCACCTTCATTAAAGGAAAAAGAATTGGTGACGAAAATCCACATCAAGACTGCAAGCCTTAACCAAAACAATGTCACCCGAACTCAAGCCTACTTGGATTTTTATTTAAAACACCCTGAAGTACATTGGAGCTTTTTGGCTCATATGGTTTCAAGAAATGGTGGCTGGAATATGACAGATCTGAAAGCCAGTCACATATCTTCCTTGCTTTCCTTTGAGAAGGCCTCCATCTTATTTCGTTTTCTAGAAAAAGCCAACCACCTCATTTTTCAAGATGCTTACCCACAACTACTCCTGTATGAAGAAAGTAAAAAGGCTGGCAGACCTCTATTTTATCTACTCTCCGAATTTCACGTTTCACCTTTTATGAGTCCGATATGGACCCTTTTTTTGAATAATAACAGGAAGAATGAACTTCTTACCGTTTCGTTGATCATTAATGAACAGAATTTTATAGAGTCTAACCTCCTTCAGAATCCTTATTTTCAGCAGAAAGTATTATCCAGTTTAACCTATCAACTTCAGGAAAAGCTGGGTTTTACGTTGGTGCTGTTTCCTTACCAGAAGGGTTCAAATACTCTTTTGACTGGTCTTGGAGTACAACAATTTTCCAACCTTGGCACACGTATTGAGATTGGAAAAAAGCTATATGTTCTATTATTTAAGAATGAGGATGTCCTGCAAGGGGCTTTGAGTTTTAGCATTCAGAATACCCATACCGGTTCAAGGGAAGATTACCTTCCTGCCGTTTTTTCATCAACGTCTCCTTCCCGTAAAATATATAGTCCGACCATTAAAAGTGCTTGGGCGGATTTTAATCACCCATCTATTGTGCCTGTTGCTTGGTTCGAAGATATTCATGGTGTAATAAAGTTTTTTCATCTCCCTGCAACCATAGAGCCGGCTGATATGGAGAAAACACATCTATTTAATTTGATGAAGCTAACTGGAATTTCTGAGCTTCATGGGGTTTTTATAAAAAAGTAGTCCGGTGAAAATCACTGACCGTGTAAACGTAAAAAAGCTGTCCCCAAGGCAACGATCTCGCCTAAGGAACAGCAATGCTTGTATGATTTTTATTTTTATCGGTTCCTATTCTATCTCTTCATCAATAATGCATTTTTCCAATAAATAATCAAACATGATATCCGCCAACTCTTCTATCTCGCTTTCAGCTGGAACATACCCCCGCCTTACCAGCTCATTGTAAAAGAACTCGGCTATTTCTTCTGTGTCGATGACTACCTCGATTTCTTTCACAATATCACCCCTTTTTAAAGGTTTATGTACGTCTTTAAAGATATATGTCTTACTCTCTATATTAATCCATCAGGTTGGATAAATGCTATCTTTGTTTTTGAAAATTTCAAAAAAGTGCATATCAACGTTTGCGCGCGCATACATTGGGGACATAAGGACAAGCATTCATTTTAAGGAGGAGATTTATATGAAGAACTATTTAGGAAGCTTAGAAAGACTTGGAGAAGAGGAAGTCTTGTTGCCACTTTTAGATAAAATTTCGGACAAACTGGTTTTCGCTGCAGCAATTATCGGAGGTCCGTTTTTTATCTATTTGATCTTTCAATTCTCCAGACTATTTTTCTAGTTGACTATGTTTCTTGCCATCCATGTACTTTTTTAGGTTTTTCATGACTAGATTCATCACTTCCATGTATTCCTCATCTCCAAAGATATCATATAACACTTTATAGTCATTATAGACATCAAGAAGCCCATCAATTATCCTTTGATATTCTTTGTTATATTCTTCTTTTTTAAAATGTTTGTTTGATCCAGTCATCGGATTATACAACTCCAAGCTTGTATTTTCTTTATTGAACATATAGGACAATCCAAGTTTGTGGATAAGAATTTCAGCATGTTCGTGATGGACCACCATCGTCAATTCTTCTTCTCCGGCTTCCAACCATTCCCCGTCAGACAATCTTGTCAGTTCGTAAATGATGTCTTCCCATGAGTCTTCTTTATATCTCCATATTTCAGTGCGGAATCCGACTATTTTAAATAATTCTTTTCCATAACCTGCAACATGAACAATATCACCGATAAAGTACATATATTTAATATCTAGTCTTTCAGTTACCAGTACTTTTCCTTCGTATTCAGATACAAATGCGAGTGTTTCTTCTTGATAAAGCCCTTCACTTGAATTGACTTCATATACATACGAACCATCTATTTGCTTCATGTCCGTCACTTTACCGACAGTTCCATAGATGGTGATGACAACAATGTCGCCGATTTTATATTTTGGTTTGTTTGGTTTTTTGTTCTTCCCCATATAATTTCTCCCCATTTATCACTGTGGCTTTGATAGTAATGTATTATATGCAGCAAGATGCCAACTCGCCAAAGCGTTGAGGCAAAAAGTGGTTGTACCGATGTGTTAATAGGCGTCCGTCCCTATTAATTTCTTGCTCCATTAACATAGGAAATAATAATAACTTGTGTTGTTTGGCTAAAGCTGTTCCTTTCCGCAAATGGCTTCGCTTTCCGCGGGACGGTGCTTGAGCCTCCTCGCTGCGCTTCAGGGGTCTCAAGCTACCGTTACTCCCCCGCTGGAGTCTCCGCCATTTGCTCCAATACACAGCTAGAATTTACGTTAAGATATGTTAATGCTTTTTCAGATAACTCGATTAGATGTTTTATCCCTAAGTTGAATGAAGTCACTTTGTTGATTGTAGTGGAAGGCGAATGCCTGAGGAAGCTCACGGACCGCCCGCAGACAAGCGAAGCGCCTGGAACGGAAATCAACCGTATTTATACTTATCTATCTCAAAATAAAAATGCACCCTCATAGAAGGTGCATTTTAAATAGCTATTATACTTCCTCTTCGTATAGCTCCCAGGCTTTATCGAAGGTGGACATGCTCTCTAAGTATTGGCCGTTCATTTCCAAATAGCTGCTGATTTCATGGTAGTCGTGTGAGTTTTTAGGAAAACTATGATCGTCGTAAGCATGATTAGCAAATATACTAATGTCATCTTTTTTCAAAGCATGACGAAATTTCATTAAATAATGGTAAAACGACTTTCTCAAAATGCATCCACACCCATTTTTTTACCCTCATTCTACATCAGAATGAGGGTAAAGGACAACCATTAGCTTGAAAAGTCAAAGTAGTTTCGTTTTAACAGTCGCGGTTTGGCCATTAACTGCTTATAGCTTAGCTCTGCTTCTAATTCCTTTGTATTTATAAGAAACAATTGATCTTCAATTTCCTTCACAACCGAATCTTCTTGATATTCCATTCCGCAGTCTGTACAACTAACTGAAGGTGTTTCCGTTATGGTGACTGCTTTTGTCCCATCAGGAAGTTCCCAATAAACTGTACCGTCTGAAGCAATAACTTGTGAGCTTTCACACCAATTACATTTCATCAAGTGCCCTCCTAACTGGATTCACTCTTGTTTTCTTCTTCTCCAACAACATATTTCTTCTGTTGGGCCTGAAATTTCTTTTCTTTTAACTCATCCCGTTTGTCACGTTTATCTTTTAAAGAGGAATGTTCAGGGTTTGTTTCATAATTCTTGCGGCGATTCAAACGATTTAACCCTTCAGGTACTAGATTGAACTGGGAGTCGTTCATTAATGCGGCAATACCGATATTTGAACGCTTTTCTTCCATATTTGAATAAATCTCCCCAAAATACGCTTCCGCTCTTCCCGGTATATAATTTTCCGGTTCTGGATAAGTGGTGATGACCCCTTCAAAATTCCTCAGAACTACTTTATTCGCACTTTGGGAAATAATATAGTTTGGTTGAACGGCAATCTTACCTCCCCCACCAGGAGCATCCACTACAAAGGTAGGTACAGCATAACCACTGGTATGTCCACGTAACCCCTCGATAATTTCTAATCCTTTTGAAATTGGGGCCCTGAAATGTCCGATTCCTTCTGAAAGATCACATTGGTAAATGTAGTATGGTCTTACCCGTATTTTAACTAGGTCATGCATCAGTTTTTTCATGATAGGGACACTGTCATTGATGCCAGCTAAAATGACGGCTTGGTTCCCTACCGGTACTCCTGCATCTACGAGCATTTCACAAGCAAGCTTAGACTCTTCCGTTATTTCAATAGACGTATTAAAATGAGTATTTAACCAGACAGGGTGATACTTTTTTAATATATTGCAGAGATTTTCTGTGATTCTTTGGGGAAATACTACTGGTGCCCTCGTTCCTATCCTGATAATTTCAAGGTGTGGAATGGCACGAAGGTTTTTTAAGATGTATTCAAGTATTTGGTCATTGATCAGAAGTCCGTCCCCTCCGGATATTAAACAATCACGGATTTGGTCATTGGATGCAATGTAGGCAATAGCGGCATCCAATTGCTTCTTTGGCACTCCCATTCCGATTTGACCGGAGAACCTTCTACGTGTGCAGTATCTGCAATACATGGAGCATTGGTTTGTCACCAAAAACAGTACTCTATCCGGATAACGATGCGTCAAGCCTGTTACAGGGGAATCTTCATCCTCATGTAGAGGATCTTCGAGGTCATATTTGGTTTTGTAGATTTCTTTTGAGATTGGTACAGACTGCATCCTTATAGGACATCTTGAATCATCTGGATTCATCAAAGAAGCATAGTAAGGTGTTATATTTAAAGGAATGGTTTTAGTGGAGATTTTTACCCCTTCCTCTTCTTCCGGTGTTAAGTTAATGACTTTCTTTAAATCCTCAAGTGTCCGAATTGTATTGGTCAACTGCCAAATCCAGTCATTCCATTGGTCTTCGGTTACATCTTTCCAAAGCTCAAATTCACTCCAATGCCGTTTGGGCTTATATAGATCCATTTTCATCTCTATCTCCTCCCTGTTCTACATCATGCAATAACCATGCCAACTATGCTGATGCCCAGTTACTACTTATATATGTAGAATAGGGGGAACTTGTTATTAATCAGAGTGCCGAATATTCAGCACTCCCATCACTTTTAGGTTTCTCTTGCATTTTTGCAAGTTTATACTGAAGGGTCTGACGCGGTATATCCAATATTTTTGCCGCTTTCAATACATTACCCTCCGTTTGGTTCATGGCACTTTTAATCATCAATTCTTCAGTCTTCTGAAGTTCCATCCTCAATGAGCCTGTGTGTTGTCTTACTGACTTAATGGAATTGTTCAGTTTGGTTGGGAGATGTTTAGAAGATATGATTTCTTCTTTCGATTTTAATAGGACATACTCTATCGTATTAATTAATTCCCTAACATTTCCTGGCCACGGGTAGGATTGAAATATTTCTGTTATTGTCTTAGGTAACGGGTAGGCAATTCGGGATTGCAGTTTTTTTTCCAAAAGCAGACGTACGTCATGCTGTCGCTCTCTGAGAGGAGGAATATATATCGGACATGTATTTAATCGATAATACAAATCGGCTCTGAAGCATCCTTTTTCCACACAAATATCAGGAGGCTCGTTCATAGCGGTTATAACCCTTACATTGACTTTGATTGCACTCGTCCCGCCCACTCTCCTTATAAAACCATCTTCAAGGACACGGAGCAATTTTGACTGAAGTTCTAAAGGCATGGAATTCATTTCATCAAGAAACAACGTCCCTCCTGTTGCCAACTCAAATAATCCCTTCCGGTCAACCGATCCTGTGTAACTGCCTTTTTCCGTACCAAATAAAATACTTTCTAGCAAAGTACCTGGTATCGCTCCGCAATTCTGAGCAATAAAAGGTCCGCCATTTCTAGGAGATTGATAATGTATCCCTTGCGCAATGATTTCCTTGCCAGTCCCAGTCTCTCCCCAAATAACAACGGGTAATAACGAAGAGGCGAAAAGGATCGCATCTTGCAACATGTTTATACATTCCGGGTCATTGGTAATGAAATCATTTAAGCTGTAGCTTACATGAAAAGAGGAGACTTTTTTGATTCCATCTGATTTATGAATTTTAGCTTGCAAGTCCATTAGTTTATTAGAAAGCGTATTTATATGTCCATAATTTTTAGCAATTTCCACTGCCCCCATCACTGTGTTCCCATTCAGAATGGGAATAGTGGTATTAACCGTTTCAAGCAGTTGGCCTTTTTTATTTTCATAACGTTGATTTTCATGATAGATCGGTTTTTTTGTTTTCAATACCTTCAGCAGCGTACTGGTTTCATCCGTTAAGGAAGGGAAAACATGTAAGAGGTGTTTTCCCAATACTTCTTCCACTTTCATCCCATCATAGCCCGCTGCCACCTTATTATAATAGATGGTGATTCCATCCTTATCTACTGCGTGAATGGCCTCATCAATTCCATCTAAGATTGCCATAAGCATCTCTTTAGAAAGTGTGTGTGGTTGCATCATCTTCACCCGCCTAATTCTCGGCAGTTGGTGCCGAATTTTGGGCATACAATTGCGATAAATCTTTACTCCACACATTCATATCTTCTATTTTATCGAAAATAAAGCAGTTGTTTTTTAGCCGGCCTTTATACGTATAATCTAGATTTTGCAATACGGCGTTCATTCCAAAAGAGAGAGCCCGGGCAATGGAGTAACTGCAATAAATCTGCCTCTTCACTAATTCCTTTTCTAGTTCGCGAATCAAGACGTTCATATAACCTCCTTTTCGTTTCATCGGAGATGTCGCACAGTCAGTAATTTCTGCATTTTTATAGGATTCATTTATTTCAGCGGAAGCTGCCGCTATGATTTCCCCGTCTTCCTCCAAGAGCATAAAGATAGTATTAGTATTAATTTGTTCAATAATATAATCCGGGTCCTCTATTGGTACAGGATAAATGGGAAATACACTTTTATAAAAGGAGGATAAATCTTTAGCATCCCCTACCTCGGCCACACGCATTTTTAAGTTCGAATCAAGCAGCACTTCCTTTTGTTTCGTTTTTTGCCAAACTGAATCAAGAATAATATCTTCTTCCACCCATTTATCACTGTTATACCGATCAATCTTCATATATTTACATAAAAAATACCCTTCTCCTCCAAGGAAGTAGCCCGGAACGGATGCTTCGAATAAGAATCCTTTTTCTAATAGAGCTACTACATGGTCCTTTCTAGATTTTACAATGACTTTCTCTACAAAAGATTGCTTGCTCCATCCTTCTATGCATGTGATGATTTTCTCTATATTTCCTCTGAAGTCTTCTATTTTCAATCTTTTATTATAATAATCCTGATACGCGTCTAAATAAATCGTTTTATTCTTTACCAGTAAGGTTTTACCTGTTTTTGTACTCATTGTATCCCCCCTTCTAATTCAATTCGATATAGAACGGGAAATTCCCCCATTTTTTTTGAGAAAAAAAAGAACCTCCATTAAAAGAGATTCAGCATTTAGGTTTCATCGGAGATTTCACACCAGTCCATTAACAAATTGGCAAAAATCTCTGCTGCCTTCATCATTTCTTCAATTGAAATATACTCATTAGGATAATGTGCTACTTCCGTTGTTCCCGGACCGCATACAACAGTAGGGATACCTGAAAGTTGTGTAAATAATCCTCCATCCGTCCCCCATGGTGATGCTTCTAAAATAGGCTGCTTCTTTTCCACTTGTGTATATGCCTTTTCCAAACTCTTTATAAAAGGATGGTTTACCTCTACAGACCCTGGCACCCACTGTGCGCCAAACCACTCGAGTTCGACAGGATGACTTTTAAACCAGGAATCTGTTTCACTTAAGCTAGACATCCAAGATGCTAGTTCTTGTTTGACATCCACAAGTTTCTCTTCAGGCCCCACTCCTATTCTTCCCTCTAGCACTACCAAGTCCGGCACCGAGGATGGCCAATTTCCACCTTCCACTTTTCCTATATTAATTGGTAGGGGAATGGGAATCCCTTTATACAACGGATCTTTTACTCTTTCATTTCTTTTTGTTTCCAACTCTTGAATTTTCCCAATGACAAGGATGCTTTTTTCAAGGGCACTGACTCCCTCATATCTAGTACCTCCATGCGCTGCCCTACCCTTTACTTTTAGGCGGAACCACATGGACCCTTGTTGTTTAGGGAATATTTTCATGTTAGTGGGCTCAGGAATAAGTACGGCATCTGCGGAATACCCTCTTAGGATTGTCGCCAATGTACCCGCTCCTCCACTTTCCTCCTCTATCACACTTTGAAAAATAACATCCCCTTTAAGTTTTACTCCCATTGATTTTAATGCATTGATAGCAAGAAGTAAGGAGACGTTTCCTCCCTTCATATCTGTACTTCCCCGCCCGAATACTTTGCCATCTTGAACTTTACCTTCGTACGGGTCACACTCCCACTGCAATAAGTCACCTTCAGGTACTACATCAATATGTCCGTTTAGGATGATCGAACGTCCTCCACCGGTTCCCTTCCATATTGCTACTACATTAGGAGAATCATGAAAATTCTCTCTGGTAGAAACGAAATTATCGTGGGAACACATTTCCTTTATATCCGGTTCCCAAATATCAATTTCCATCCCTAGTTCCCGGCACGCTTCTATCACCACTGCCTGTGCGGAACTTTCTTGTCCCTGTATACTTCTTTCTTGAATAAGCTTCTGCAAGAGCTTGACAGCATTTCCCCTGTTTTTTTTCAACCAACCATTGAGCAGTTTCACTTTCATCTCATCCCCCCTTCTTCCAACACACCGTACGGAACCGTTATTAAAATGCAGGTGATAGTGTAAAGGATGCTTCTGTTTTTTCTTTCACCTGCCCCAAACTAACCCCCGGCATTAATTCACTAAGCACCAATCCTGCTTTAGAAACTTCAAAAACCGCTAAATCTGTAATAATTAAGTCCACACAATTTGGTGTCGTTACAGGCAAACTACATGTTTTAACAACCTTAGATTGTCCATATTTATCTGTATGGCTCATCAAAACAATCACTTTCTTCGCTTTTTGGGAGAGTTCCATCGCTCCCCCCATACCGGGCACCCTTTTTCCCGGAACTATCCAATTTGCCAGATCCCCCTGTTCAGATACTTGTAGCGATCCTAAAATGGTAATATCAAGCTTCCCTCTTCTGATCATTCCAAATGCCAGCGCACTATCACAATAAGATGCCCCTGGCTGAATGGACACTGGGAAACCTGCAGCATTGCATAGATTGGCATCCTCTTCTCCTGGAAACGGCGTAGACCCCATCCCTAAGACCCCGTTTTCAGCTTGAAAAAAGACATGGGTATCTTTTGGCAAGTGATTGGGAACTAATGAGGGAATTCCAATTCCTAAGTTTACGACCATGCCATTTTTTATTTCTTTCGCCGCCCTATTGGCAATCAAGTCCCGTACGTTTCCTCCCATACCCATGTCCAGTTCACCCCCTCACTTTGAATCATATAATCCACATACACTCCCGGCACGATGATTTCCTCTGGATCTAATTGTCCCAAAGGAACGATTTCCTCCACTTCCACGATGGTTTTTGTCCCTGCCATTGCTACAAGCGGATTGGTGTTTCTTGCACTTTTATCAAAAATAAGATTCCCATAAGGATCTGCTTTTTTTGCGTAGACAATGGATAAGTCTGAAGTAAGTGCTGTTTCAAGGAGATAGTCCTTTCCACCTGATGTAAGAATTTGTTTGTTTTTTGTTACAATATCGCTGTTTATCCCTACGTCAACGAGAATACCTCCTAATCCAACACCACCCGCTCTTATTCTTTCAGCCAATGTACCTTGAGGGCTGAACTCAACTTCCATCATATTGTCAGTCATCATCTTACCTGCAACGGGATTCGAGCCGATATGGGAAGCAATTAATTTTTTTACCTTTCCTGCACAGACCACTTTTCCTATACCAATCGTTGGAAACCCGGCGTCATTTCCGATAAGAGTTATGTTTTTTACACTTGAATCCAAAAGGGCATCAACCAGCTTCGGAGGTGTCCCCACTCCCCCAAAGCCTCCAAACATTAATGTCATGTCATCAAAAAATAAAGGACGAACCTTTTCTAGCTCCACAATTTTGTTAAAAATATTTTCCACTTTCTCCATCCCGGTCCACTCCTTACAATTCTGCTTGCAGCTCGTTTAGTGTCAGTTCTAGGATGGTAATCAGTTCATCTACTTCTTCTTTATTAATAGATAGAGGGGGTGCAATGATGACCGCATCTCCTCCCACGCCTTCCACCCCAGCTGCTGCTGGATAGATGAGCAAACCATTTTTCTGTGCGAGCTCCACCAGTCTTGGGGTAACCGCCTTTTCTTGTGAAAAAGGATACTTTGTCGCAAGGTCGGCTACTATTTCAACCCCAAGCAAAAGGCCTTTACCTCTAACATCGCCAATAAACGAATACGTTTGTTGGAGTTGATGCAATTTGTTTAAGAGATAATCCCCCATTTGCCGCCCATTCTTGACAAGATTTTCTGTTTCCATGTATTCCAAAACGGCTAAAGCAACAGCCGCTGATTGAGGATTGGCACTATAAGTATGCCCGCTCATAATCACCTTAGATCCCTTTAAGATGCTTCCCACTATCTTCTCGCTGACTAGTGTCGCTGCTATTGGCGTATAACCGGCACTCATACCTTTGCCGATACAGATGATATCAGGTGTCACATCCCAATGCTCCAAAGCAAACATTTTTCCAGTTCTTCCTATGCCAGTCATGACTTCATCTGCAATAAAATGAATGTTATGTTTTTTGCACACCTCTGAAATTTTTTGATAGTATCCATCGGGCGGAGATACTGCTCCTGCTGCCGCGCCGATAACCGGCTCTGCTACAAAGGCAGCAATATTTTCTTCCCCAATTTCCAATATGGCACGCTCCAGGTCCTCTGCACATTTTAAACCACATGAAGGGTATTCCAATTTGAATGGACAACGGTAACAATAAGGTGGTTCGACTACAGGGGATTTTTCCAATAAGGGCTCAAATCTTTTCCTTCGATCCGCATGTCCTGATAAGGATAGCGCTCCGATTGTAATACCGTGGTAGCTTTTCCAACGGGAAATAATCTGGTTTTTGTCAGGTTTCCCTACCTCTTGCCAATATTGAATCGATATTTTCATCGCCGTTTCTACAGCTTCTGTTCCGCTATTTACAAAAAATGACCAATTAACATCTCCCGGAGTCATCGTACTTAGTTTCGTTGCAAGCTTTTCAGCCGGTATGCTGCTAAATTGGGAACGGTAGACAAAAGATACTTTGCTTGCCTGGTCCGTCATCGCATCTATTACTGCTTGTACATGATGACCAATGCTTGCCGTAACAGCACCAGAGGAACCATCTAAGTATTTCTTTCCTGTGATGTCATATAAATACACTCCGTTACCGTGGCTAATCACAGGGTACTCTTTATCTAATAAAGGCTTAATAAGGTAGGATTGATCCATAAACGATTACTCCTTTCCACAATCGTCCTGTAACCGCTTACTAGCAATGGGAGTCCTCTTTAATCAAGAGACGAGTAGATTCTGGCAGTAGTTAAGCTAGCTTACTACCATTGTATGTTCAATAGAAAGAAATCTTTCGTTCAATTTATGGATAAATCAGCAGCCACTGAAAGATGGCGAATTACAAATAAAAAAGCATCACTCACAGTTCCCGAGTGATACTTCCTGAACTTATCTTATTTGCAATAGCAAGCTCCAACAATGATTAACAAAATGAATAGAACTACGATCAAAACGAATGTATTTCCGCATCCCTGTGCCGGCGCTACTTGAGATGGATAGCCGCATGGTCCACAAGTGTAGTAACAGTAATCGTGCATGGTCATCACTCCTGTTTAATATTTACACTGTTACTTTATGAACTAGGTGGCTGTCCTGTATGTGCATATGCCCATTTTTCAAAAATCTATTTATTTTCCTCCATTTTATCAATAATTTTGACCATGCTCTTCAATGTCTCTTCTATGTGCGTGTTATCCTCTGTAACTTGTTCGACTGTCGCGCTGATTTCCTCAAGGCCGGCAGTCGCCTCTTCCATCAAAGCTGCAAATTCACTCGTGTAAGAGTCTGTATTCGCAGTTTTTTCTTTTACTGTACTAGCAAAATCACGGAATTGTTGTGCATCAGTTAATAATGTTTTCACCGTTTCACTGATGTGCTGGAAGGAATGGTTGACCTGATTTGTTGCTTCAAGATTTTTGCCCATTTTTGCAATATTAAGCTGCAGTTGTTGCAATACCTCTTCTTTTGTTTGGTGAAGAGACGAGAGGTTCTCTGTAATTTCTTTTGTTGTTTCGCCAGTGGATGTGGCAAGCTTGCGGATCTCTTCTGCTACCACCGCAAAGCCTCTTCCGGCATCCCCTGCCCTAGCTGCTTCAATGGAAGCATTCAATGCCAGCAAGTTTGTCTGATCGGTAATATTTTTTATGTGTTGTGTTAATATATTTGTTTCGTCAATTTTTTCCGTAAGAACTTGGAATACGGCATCCATTTCCACAATATCTTGCGAAAAGCTTTTCATGTTTTCCTGAAGTTCAACTGCCATCAGTTTGCCTTGATCTGCTGTGGATTTTGTTATATTGGTTGTTTGATATAAACTATTTGATTTATCTACAACATTGTCCATCAAGGTTGATACATCATTCGTCTGTTCTGCTATGCCACCAATCTGGTCAGCTTGTTTTTGACTTCCCACGGATAACTCCTGTATGGTTAGTGACACTTCTTTTTGGGATTGAATACTTAAATTTAGGCGCTCATGTACTTTATTGACTTGTTCAATTAATGACATGGCATCCCGCTCAAAGGCTTCCTGCTTTATTTGACGCTCTTCATTTGCAGCTTGCATCGTGTCCACAATGCCTTCAAATTGAGCAAATAGTTTCTTGCCTATTTTCACTTGAACAAATGTAATGACTAACAACAAAAAGAATAACAAGACTATATTTCCCAACTGTCCGTCCGTCATCAGGTTGCCGTTTAGAAATGACCAAAGAGAGTAAGAAAATAAAATTAAACTCCCAATCCCTCCAACAATAAAGACATTTCTATTAAAGTAAACGGTTGCAAGCATCAACACAAAAAAAGGTAGAATAAATCCAGATAAAGACGCCCCACGGTTTACTAAAATGATAAAAAACACTAAAAATGTTACTCCTACTGTAAAGTAAGGAACTAAATAGTGGAACCAATTATTCCATCTAGTCAGTATTAATAAAACGACCCCTAAGCATAACGCAACAAATAAGGTCACGGTTATAAAGGTTGCCGCAGGTACGAAGAAATTCACTAGAAGTCCAGCACCATACGATATAAAAATCACAAAAAACATAAGCTTATTTTTGTTGATTAAATCTTGAAACTTTAAATCTTTTACACTTACCGCTGACATTGCAAAATCCCCCACTCCATCGTCCTTTGTTGCTGTTGTTTCTTTTCTTTTCTTTAATACATATTTATTCTTCAAGTCCTCTCTATTATCCTGCAATAATTCTGTTATTTTGTTGTATTTTGACAAAAAAAAACCAGGCAATAATTGCCCGGCATTTCTTCTTTAACTAGTTATTAATTCGTTTGTTAACTTCAATCGTTATGAACTCAGGCAAATAATTGGGAGTACATCCCTTTGATACCATTTCACCTTTGTAAAGACCCGTTTTCTCACCAAGTTTCATACACCGTGCTCGATACTATAGATCTTATTGGATTGGTGCGTTTCCAAAGTTTACTATTTTTAACATTGTAGCATATATCGTATGGAAGCTACCTAGGTTCAATCCCATTCCAAAATAGTTCCACTAATGCACGTGCCGTTTTTTCTGCTCCACCCAACTCCTCTATCAATGCTTTTTTATTGCGGATCATAGTAACGGTAGAAAAGGCATGTGCCAGCAACAAGGGGTTGGTTGTAGAAATTTCCTCATTATCAAGAGCCTGCTTGAAAATAGCTTCAAGTGCATCATTTACTCCACTTTCCGCTGTGCGAATGACATGTATATTGTCTTCAGAAAGAGAAGGGGAAGCCTCTTTTAGCAATGTTTCGAAGTCAACGTGAGGTCTATTTAGGTGATCTACTGTCACTTCGTATAATCTTTGTTTAAGCCCTTTGTGGCTCTCTAAAAGTTGCTCCGTATGTTTTCTAACTCGATTAAACATATTGGACACCGCCGTCGTAAATAACGTGGCTTTGTTATTAAAATAATAATAAACACTTGCTTTGGTGACTTGACTAGATTCTGCAACTTGCTCCATTGATACATTTTCATACCCATACGTCATAAATAGTTGTGACGCAGTATGTAAAATTTGATTTCTTGTATTAGGGCTATCCGTCAACTTAGGTCGACCGGGTCTTTTTTTATTCATAGAGTTGGACAAAACAAAATGCCTCCTTCCATACTAAATTAATCAGTTGATTAATTAACTGTCCTTGACTTTATATAAACAATTTATAGTTTAAATTTCATCCCAACATTGTGATGAACGGTATAACGGTTGCTTCTCGACATAATTATAGCAGAATATGGAGCATATATCCGATTTGTAACACACTCTAGCATAGAATTCTCTCAATAGCCCTACATATACAAGAAATGGAAGCTCACTTAAAAATATGATCGATGCTAAAAGCATAAACTACTATGCTTTTTAAGTTAAAAGAACTCATTTTTGTAATTCCAATAATATTGATACACATTAGAAATTGATAATTAACCTTCCAGTATATATAATAAGTGAGTCTATAGCCTTTACTATTTGAGATCTGCAGATTTATTACATTAAGGAAAGGATGAAAGTAGCTTGAAAAAATATACTTTATCAATCATATCAACGGTCTCTCTCGCAGCTACATTATTATGGCTGATTGGTCTCGGTTGGACGTTCGTGGATCAATTCTCTACCAATGAAAAATTGGAACAGTCAGAGAAAAAAACTGAACCGCCTTTAACGAGTAATCAAGATGGCACTCTCACCATTTTTGCATTGGGTGATTCTTTAACCCGTGGTACTGGTGACGCCAATGGCAAAGGGTATACCGGTTACTTAACGGATCAATTAAAAGAGAAGACAAATCAAGAAATCAATCTTTTCAATACCTCCATTAAAGGAGAAACATCCAGCGGCCTGTTAAATCAACTTCAGCAAAGAGAGATACAGCGTCAAACCAAACAAGCAGATGTTATTGTTATGACAATAGGCGGTAATGACTTATTTCAGCAGGGCGCAGCTTTAGAATCGTTAGACATGAACGCTATTAACAGCAATAAGGAGCTCTATTTAAATAACGTCAAAAAGATTTACTCCCAGCTTAGAGAGCTTAATGAAGATGCAGTCATCTACCATGTTGGATTGTACAACCCTTTTAGTAATATTCCTGATGCAAGTACGACATCTTCTATCGTAAGAGATTGGAATTTTCAATCTGCTGAAACAGCAGCTGGATTTGAAAACATTGTCTACGTACCTACTTTTGATCTTTTTCAGTTACAAGTTGAAAACTACTTATATACAGATCAATTCCACCCCAACACCGAAGGTTATATGCTAATTGCAGAACGTGTAGCCTCATTGATTAACTTTGAAAAAGAGGAGAAGAAATCATGAGCCAAGTACCAGCGCTGCAAGTTGAAAATTTGACGAAAAATATAAAAGGCAAGCCAATCATTAAAGGTGTTTCTTTTAACCTTGTACCTGGAGAGGTATTTGGGTTTTTAGGACCGAATGGAGCCGGTAAAACTACCACAATCCGAATGATCGTCGGATTGATCTCCCCTACTTCTGGCACCATAAAAATCAACGGTAAAAATGTGCGGACAGATTTTACTGAAGCAATGAAACATTTAGGATGTATTGTTGAAAACCCTGAACTCTATTCTTACCTTTCAGGTTGGGAAAACCTTGAACACTTTGCAAAAATGGATAAAACCATCCCAAAGTCAAGATTAGATGAAGTAATAACGCTTGTTGGATTATCGAATCGAATTCACGACAGAGTAAGTACTTATTCACTTGGAATGAGACAGCGCCTCGGTATTGCACAGGCACTTTTAGGAAAACCGAAAGTCCTTATTTTAGACGAGCCTACAAACGGTCTCGACCCTGCTGGTATTCGTGAAATGCGTGAATTCATCCGGCAGCTCGCACGTGAGGAAAACTTAAGCGTTCTTGTATCTTCTCACTTATTAAGTGAGATTCAGCTAATGTGTGACAGAGTGGCAATCATCTCGAAAGGCTCTGTACTACGTACGGATTCTGTTCAAAATCTGTTAGCGGAAAAAGAACGAGTAATGTGGAAAGCAGAACCATTACCACTTGCCAAACAACTTTTGTCCGAAGAAACAGAAGTGACAGAAGGTACTCATGAAACATTGATTACTCTATTCGATGAGATACTTTTACCAGAATGGAATGCAAAGCTTGTAAGAAATGGTGTAAAAGTGAAAGAAATGAGAACGCAGCTTCCTTCTTTAGAAGATTTGTTCTTAGAAGTTACAGGAGGCGAAAGTATTGATTAATCTTATCCGCAATGAAATGTTAAAGCTTCTAAGAAAAAAAAGGTTATACGTCATCATCTTGATTATCGCCTTTCTTGTGCCTCTCTTTACTTACGCACAGTTTAAAGAAATTCAAGAGCAGAGCGAAAATATAAGTAATCAGGATTGGCGAACGGTTCTGCAGCAGGAAATTACTGAAACACAGAACCAGTTAAGCTCAAGCCGAATACAAGATGAATGGCGAAATTTTTTGAAAATCAGACTCTCTCAACAGCAATATTATTTAGAGAATGACATTGATCCCCGTGCTCCGGGTGCACCAACGTTTATGCGGATTTTTGCTGAAAACTCGATTGACCTTGTTTTACCACTGCTCGTAATGATTATTGTAGCTGACCTTGTATCATCTGAAGCAAGTAGCGGTACGATCAAGCTGTTGCTTACACGACCAGTAAAACGATGGCGGATTCTATTAAGCAAGTACTTAGCGATGCTATTATCCATTTCTTTTATCGTCTTATCCGTAGCTGCCCTATCTTATGGAATATCTGGAGTAGTGTTTGGCTATGGTGGCTGGAACATGCCTTTACTGACAGGATTCTCAATCTCTGGTGACGAACTGATTACAAGCAATGTTCATATTGTTCCTCAATGGCAATTTATCCTGATGGAGTTTGGACTGGTATGGTATGTTTGTCTGATTGTGGGTACACTCACCTTTATGCTATCTGTTCTGTTACGAAGCACAGCAACTGTTATGGGAATCATGCTCTCATCTCTCATTGCAGGAGCCATTCTAGCAAACATGGTATCTTCTTGGGAAAGTGCAAAATACCTGTTCATTTTAAACTTAGACCTTACTAACTATATAAGTGGAATGGCAACTCCTATCGAAGGAATGACATTAGGCTTCTCGATGAGCGTTCTAGCCGTTTGGGGAATTGCTGGCTTAATCATCGCATTTGTAACGTTTTCTAAAAGAGATATCTATTAATATTATGCAACAACAGTTTACTTTTTTTATTCATACCCTAAAGCTACGTCTTATCCATTTTTTTGCCTTCCAGTCATTTGCAAAGGATGTGAATCTTTATGAACGATTTAATGAAAGCATATCAACATTGTGAATCTATAATTAAAGAACATTCCAAAACCTTTTATAAAGCCTTTATGCTTCTACCTAAAGAGAAGAAGCAATCAGTCTGGGCTGTTTATGCATTTTGTCGACAGGTCGATGATATTGTTGATGAAGGAATGAATCCGAAAGAAGAGCTTTTTGCATTTAGAGAGATGTTTGCTTACTTTCTAAATGGCGAATTGCCGTCAGAAGATCCAATGTGGTTAGCTCTTCAGGATGTGTTCAATCGATACGAGATGGATGTTCAATCTTTTCATAACATGATAGTTGGCCAAGAAATGGACTTATATAAAAAGTTGTATTATTCAGAGGAGGAAGTGTTGCATTACTCCTATCATGTAGCAAGTACTGTTGGTTTGATGCTTCTTCCGATCCTTGCACCGAAGAAAAAAGATGCATTGCGAGAGGACGCTATTGCACTTGGACAGGCGATGCAGATTACTAATATTCTTCGGGATATTGGAGAAGACCTTGAGCGTGACAGAATCTATCTACCTATTGAAATGTTAGAAAAAGCCGGGTATTCATTGGATGACTTGAATAAACATATCGTAAATAACAAGTTCATCTCGGTATGGGAAGAGATGGCGACCAAAGCGGAAAGTCTTTATGAACAAGCGTTAAGTACAATTCATTTATATCCTATTCATTCGAGAGCTCCAGTTAAAGGAGCAGCACATCTATATCGCGCAATACTAGGTTCCATCCGCAAAAAGGGGTATTCTGTATTTAAGAAAAAGCATTATGTTTCAAGTGAAGAAAAAAAACAAATCATAACGCAAATGTGAAATACAAATGGCAAATCTCAACAGATCCCATAACCTTTTCCAAATCAAAAAGGCTTAGAGATTTTATTCTCTAAGCTACTTTCTTTTTTTATGTTCCAATTAAGCGCCCTTTTCTCGAATAACTAACATGCTATTATTAATAGTACTGCGAAATATCAAAGATTGCTGAAAGTGCTTTTCTTACATAAACATGAAAGTAGTAGTCATAGGGTTTTATCATTCATAATCCCTATTCAACAGATACCTCTTCCTACTCATCGAAATTAACTTCACAAAAAAATGTATCTCCTTCAAATTCTTGATGGACGACTGAGGCTTTTGGGGGAATTTGTGAAGGGGTTGTCTGCATTATAAAGGAAGAAATTATGTCTAGCGAAAAATTAAAAATCCTCCGAATCACTTCGAAGGATTTATGAAGAGAACTACAATAATAATTATACTCCACACACAAACAACACTAATATCTATTAATTTCCATAAATATTTCCTGTCGATGAAGACAATACACCATTCTGAGCATTTAATGTATATTGAAGTCCGTTAGTGCTTGTCCAAGTTGGAAAAGAAAATGTGTCGCCTGCTTCTAACTTAAACATTTCAATGTTTTTCATTGTTAATGGTGAGCGGGATCCGCTTGTTGGTGCACTGGTAGTGCGAGCGACGTATACAGCGGAATTTGTACTTCCAGGTTGAGATACTACTCTTGCGGAACCGTCTGCTTCAACTAATAATGCCGTCTGTTCGTTAACAGCAATTCCTTTTGCTTGTGTTGTCCAGCCGTCCATGATGTTACGAGCCATAAAGCCAACAAATCTGCCCATACGATCACGTTGTTCAAAATGCGTGTCTGTAATGGTGCTTGTTAAATAAGGGTTATCTAGAAAATCCCTTGTAAACGTCATATAACGATTTCCCGGGTTGGTTAATGCTTCGTCCGAATAAACCGATCCGTTCTCCGCATCATACACAAACTGCCCTTGAATCGCAAGGCCTGCACTCGTTCCACCCATCGGAACGTTGTAGATTGAAATTAGATCATTTAATGTATCTTCCAGTGGCGTATCTATTATATAGTCCACATATAAGGACTGATCACCACCCGCAAAGAAAACAGCCTCAGCTTTAAATACTTTATCAAGTACAAATGAATCATAAGCAGCATTGCGATTCTTTAATACAATGGTTTCTACTGAGTCTAAAGCAACACCGTTGCTTGCGGCTAAGTCGTATACATATTGATTGTAGCCATCGCTTCCAGATGCTCGAAGCACGACAAAGTCCCCCCCATTTGCCTTTTCCGCCATCCACAGCATCGCTTCATCGACATCCGTTGCCCCCCCCATTAAGTTAAGCCCAAAAGTGGTAGATCGGGTAATGTTTGTTGTGTCTCCATAGCCGTAATACGTATAATCTTTACTTGCTGCTTTAGCAGGCCCGTGAGCAGCCAATAATACCAATGACAAGCCAATCGATGCAACCATTTTTATAAAGTTCTTCATGTTTTTAACACTCCCCACATTTCATTATTTGTAGGGACGTCTAAAGTAGTCCCTACAAACAATCTATATGCAAGATTTATGCCAATTTTAAAATTTATAATATTCCGTTATTAATTGTGTTTATCTGCTTCTTAAAGTTTTAATGGTTACACGAAAAATAACCAATTAAACCCTAAAACTGAACCCATTAAATATTGAGATGTTATATAAGTAAACCTGTTAATAATAATCCTTTCCTTTATTACTCATCTTTCCCTAGTAAATTACTGCATTTTTACCGCTTAATTCCATACTACGTTATTCTTCATCCTGAAGAAATTGAGCGCTAAACCTTGTTTGGGATAGCGCCCTTTTGTTGAATTAGAAAAACGCCCCTACAACACGTAGGAACGTATGATAACCATTTATTTTTCAACTGAGATTATTAAGAACATAGGTCTACGGAGTTCGTCTTTCATTTCAGGAATACTTTCTAACATTTCTTCAGAGGGAATTGGTTCTCTAACTTTCTTTATATTAAAACCAACAATAATTAAGTCGTTGATATAAGTTGAAAATGTACGATGGTATTTTATAACGTTATCAGTAAGAAATGTTGTTTCACGTAATCCTTCTAATTGGTAATTGTCAACTGCCCAATGCAGACGATTCCCTTTGTCATCAAAATACCAATCTTGGTCATTCCGAGACGTGAAAATTGGATGCTCAATTGAAAACACAAAAGAACCTCCAGGCTTTAGACAATCATAGACCTTTTTACAGATTGTTTCAAAGGACTCTATATAGTGAAAAGCCAAAGAACTAATGACAACATCAAATTGAGAGTGGGAAAAATTAATGTCTTCAATTGGCATCTTAATGTATGATATTAAAGAATCATTATTCATTTCACGAGCTTGTTGAAGCATTTTTTCAGATATATCTACTCCAATAACAGACCTTGCTTGCTGGTCAATTGCATAACGGCAATGCCAACCGAAACCACATCCCAAATCCAGTACACTTTTATTCTCGAGTGAGGGTAAAAGCTCTTTTAATACGTGCCATTCTCCCGCACCTTCAAGTCCTTCAACTGAACGCTCCATTTTTTTATATGCAGAAAAGAAATTCATATCATCATATTTGTTTTGCTTCATAATTAATACAACTCCTATATATTTAGTTAGCCTCCAGAATTAAAACAACATCTAATTTAGGAGGCTAACTATCTTCTTCTAACCACCTCTTACACCTCATTTATAACATATAGTTCTTATTACTGGAATGTTGCCCTATAACTTAATACAATCATTTCATAATTTATAAATTCATACAATATGTTATTCTACATCCAGATAAAAATAAAATGAGCGCTGATTCTTGGTTACAGGATTGCGCCCGATCGGAAGATGCTTAATTTTTTGCAACCGTTTCTAAAAGTAAGAGTTTTACGAAAGATCAACTTTTTGAAAGTGTTCAACTGTCGGGAATGGATCATAAAAATGATGGAGTTGATTTTTCCATTTTTGATATTCATGAGATTGCCTAAATCCAACTGTATGATCTTCTAAAGTTTCCCAACTAACTAATAATAAATACTTCCCCTCAGATTCCAAACAACGTTGTAGTTCGTGGGAGATATAGCCCTTCATTGATGAAATGATTTTAGATGCCTTATGAAAAGCTTCTTCATATTCCTGTTCCATACCTTTTTTAACTTGAAGCATGACAGCTTCTAATATCATACAAGCTCCCCCTCTGTGTTCAATTATAGAATGAATAATTTCACTCTATATCTTCTTTTTAATGATTAATAATTCCTCTCAAATTGACGCCCTTCACTTTTCAAGAAATGCGCCCGTTAGTTTAAGATAGAAATTTAGTCTGAGGAGCATTTATTCATCAAAAACATAATCAGGAATATCTTGAGTAATTACACTTTTAATAAATTCAACTACCTCATTAGACCCAATTGCTTTTTGATATACATCAGTTTTCCGGATAATAAAATTCAAATCTATAAGTTCTGCATATACACAAATTCCACTAGCAAACATTTTTGTGTGTTTAATGATTTCTTGATAATTTTTATTCTCACCTTCAATTAGATATATATAATTTACTAATTCATTTCTTTGCATATCTGTATGTATAACAAGGTATCCCAATACTTCAACTAACCGCCCATCCCAATATTCATCAAAATTATTAGCGTTATTTATTCCTAGATTCAAAGTTATCTCTTTTGAATTTTTCAAAGTCCTTTTCAAACAAACAAAACTCCCCCTATTTTTATTTTTAAGTACGACCTCTTAATTGGTAGTTCCTTAATTAAGTTTTTTTATAGCAATAACCTGTAGCACTTTATTGAAAATTCATGCAGCCAAATATTATTAAAAACTCTCGTTAATCAGAATAATTTAATTGTACGAGACCTCATATAAGGCAATTATCTATATTTTCGTCTGTTGCATTAAACTACCCGTTTGATTAATTCCAATTATTTCATAATCTAAAGATTCCTACAATAAGATATTTTCTTCGGCCAATATAAAAACGAGCGCTGATCCTTATTACAGGATTGCGCCAAATTATGGAAGAATCGATTTCAAGATAAAATATTCCATTTTTCTACGTTATACATGTATTCCGCTATTAAAGTCTCTCTATTTCTTCGCCTCTCCTTTAATAGCTACATGCTTTTTTATTATCAATTTTCCTTTCAATTTTCTCAAGTTGCTAAACATCTCTCATAATTTCTTCTTTGTTTCTTCTAAAAAGTTCATGCAATGGCAGTTTAAGCCTTGTTGAGAGGATCTTTTTCATTTATAATCTATCCTTCCGTCTGATAACTAATGATTTTTCAAATATAATCCACCAAGAACGGTAAAGTTCTTAGTTATAAAAAAATAAAAGACCTCTACCATTAGGTAAAGGTCTTGCTAACAACATTAGTGTCGCTAACAAAGCCGAGGGTTTAAGCCCCTGAAATGACGACCTTGCTGTAAAAGCTCTCCCCTTTAGGAGATGTTAATTTGATTTTTCCTATATTATCTGAAATTTAAATAAGTGTCAATTATGAAATAGTTCTCATGTAGCCGGCAATTCGTCACCATTATATTCGTCTCGTATTTCTCCAACGATTTCCTCTAGGATATCTTCCATGGTCACTAGTCCGGTCGTGTTTCCTTGCTTATCTGTCACAACTGCCATATGCACTCCGCTTTCTTGCATCTTTAAAAGCACATCTTTTATAAAAGAGGTTTCTTTGAATTGTGGCATTTCTCGAATAAAATCTTCCAGTATCACCTCCCGGCCAGCTGCTACACTTGTTAAAATTTCCTTGGTATTAATGAAACCCACTAACTTGTCTTTACTGCCGCTATCTAAAATTGGATATCTCGTATAGTCAAATTCCCTGTGCACTTCTTTTAGTTTAGAAAGTGACACGTCTTTATGAAGCATGACCATTTTACTTTCAGGAATCATAACATCCTTTAGAATACGTTCATCTAAAGCGAAGATATTTTTAAGGTAAGCAAGTTCAGTCTGATTGATCTCGCCACTCTCGTAACTTTGCGTTACAATCATTTTTAATTCTTCTTCAGAGTGGACTGTTTCATGTCCAGCAGGCTTAACCCCTAGACCGCGAAGAAGAAGTTGTGCCGAACCATTAAGAAACTTGATAAATGGATTTGTCATTTTTCCAAACCAATAAAGTGGTGGCGCCAACCACAATGTCATTTTTTCAGAAAACTGGATTGCTAAGGTTTTCGGTGCCAACTCACCAAGCACTACATGCAAAAACGTGACGATGGAAAGAGCTATGGCGTATGAAAGCACTGTTGATAGTGCCTCAGGAACATCAAATCTTTCAAAAACCGGATGTAGCATCCGCTCAACAGTAGGTTCTCCCAGCGCACCTAGAACTAGAGCTGTTATCGTAATCCCTAGCTGACATGCAGATAAATAATAATCCAGATCATGTGCAACTTTTTTCGCGATTATCGCCTTTTTGTTTCCTTCTGAAATTAACTGATCAATTCTTGACATCCTTACTTTTAGAATCGCAAACTCCGCGCCAACAAAGAACGCGGTTAATCCAATAAATACGGCTATTAGAATTAAGTTTATAATAATTAATATGTCCAATTATGTCCCCCTAAGAGGGATTCACCTCCACAAGATGAGTTCTACTCCAAAAAGAATGCAACGTTACTTTACTTTTACAGCGTGTTGATGCAGCATTACCTGTTTAATTTGATAGTTATCCATTTCTACGACTTTCCAGATATGTTCACCGTGTACTATTTCGTCTCCTTCTTGCATCGAGTTAGAACTTTGATGTTGAATCCAGCCCGCAATTGTATCAATGTCATCACTTTCTTCAAAACCTAAACCGAATTGCTCTTCCAGGTCCTCAAGCAGAACACGGCCGCTTATTAAATACTTATCTTTATCAACTGTCTGGATTTCTGCCACTTCATCATTATCAAATTCATCACGGATTTCACCAACGATTTCCTCTAAAACATCTTCCATGGTAAGGATACCAGATGTCCCGCCGTATTCATCTATGACTAGAGCCATATGTACTCGTTCATTTTGCATTTTCAGAAGCACATCTTGAATTTTGGTTACTTCCACGACTATCGGAATTTCACGAACAAATTCCAATAGCTTGTACTTGTGTCCATCTGTCATATCGTTAAGCATCTTTTTAACATTTACAACACCGATAATTTTATCTTTATCATTGTCTTTCACTACTGGATATCTGGTATAGTTATGTTCGTCCAAAATATTAATAATTTCGGCACTATCCATATCTTTATCAAGGTAGATAATATCAGTCCGAGGAACCATAATATCTTTTGCAATACGCTCATCAAATGAAAATACATTTTCCATGTATTCTAGCTCTGTTTCATCAAGTTCTCCACCCTTATGACTTTGTGCCATAATGATTTTTAATTCCTCTTCGGAATAGGCTTCTTCATGACCGGCAGGTTGAACTCCAAGTGCACGAAGCAGAGCACGAGATGTTCCATTTAAAGACCAAATTAGGGGATACATGATTTTACCGAACCAGTATAGTGGAGCAGAAAGCAGCATCGTCGCCTTTTCAGAGAATTGAATGGCCAATGTCTTCGGTGCCATCTCCCCAACAACTACATGTAGAAAAGTAACCAGTAAAAAAGCAATGGCATAAGAAGCAACAGAGGAAGCCCCTTCTGATACATTGAAAAAATCAAAAACCGGATACAAAATCCGCTCTACTGCCGGTTTACCTAATGCCCCTAATCCAAGAGCGGTGACAGTGATACCCAACTGACAGGCTGATAAATAATAATCAAGATCTGTTGCCACTTTTTTTGCAATAATTGCTTTTTTATTCCCTTCCTCGATCAATTGGTCAATACGAGACATACGAATTTTCACTACTGCAAATTCAGCAGCTACGAAAAATGCAGTCAAACCTATTAGTACCGCCAGTAAGAAGAGATTCATAATTGTAATAATGTCCAAATTTTTCCCTCAATTGAGGGATTCACCTCCATAGTGTAATACCTACATCACCTAATAATTATATAGCCTTTGAATGTTAAAATGCCTCTTTTTATTGGATGTTACTCATGTAGAGATTATCAGATTTCTCTGTGAAAATCTAAAAATACATAGCAAAATTTCAATTTAAAAAGTTAAGCCTATTAAAAATTTCTACTATGGTTCTAAAAATAGTTAATTCGGATACTCGCTACCATCCTGAATTTATCCTTACATCTCTTTTCCTGGATATTTTTATATGTTCAAAACTATTAATATTTCTAGGAGCCGGAGAGATTGCTTTTATACTTTTCGTGGCGTTGCTCCTGTTTGGACCTTCCAAGCTACCAAAGCTGGGGAAAGCCGCAGGACAAACACTTTCTGAATTTAAAAGAGGTATGAAAGATATAATGGAATCGGACGAGCAACCGAGTCATAAAAAGGACAAAAATAAATAGAAGATAGCACTATTTCTGTAAAGTTTGGCATTTTGGGATATGAGCTTATAAAACTCCAAGGGGAGTAGCTAACGGTTATGTCGACAATACGTGATTCTTTCATCACCGGCCTGACTGGCAACCTGAAAGTTGTTTTCTAGACCTTTGCCATCATGGTAAAGGAATAATAGTGTACTTATACAAACCTTTACCATAAATAATGGTGAAGTTTTTTTATATTCAAGGAGGAGAAAGACGATCTAAACGTTCATTTTGGGGTAATTGATTATTATTCGAATTAGTCCACTTAATATAAAAAAACTACTAAATTGGATGCAGATTTTAAAAAGGAAAATGTTATTTTGAATAATTTCGTTGTAACAATGAAACTTCATCGTGTGTCAATCTTATAATAGGTATTCATAATCCACCAAGAATTCTCTTACTACCTACTACTGCGAGTTAAATGATCCTAGTATTACTCGAGACACAGAAATATAAGACTAGTATTTCCGGAGGTACAATATAAATGATACAAAAAGTGATGAGTTACTTGAATATCGGTTCTCTTCATGTAGATCTTGTTTTGGAGAAAACTGAATTACAACCTGGTGAAAAAGTGACAGGTGCCTTCCGTGTCGAAGGTGGTTCCCTTTATAACCTGATTATCTAATCCGACATATACAGTGTGTTTTCCACCTTGTTGTAATACTGACAGCAGCACTGAAAGTTCATACTCACTAAATCTAGGATATAGCATAATACCAGTAAATTTAGTTTTATCCAAGTTACCCCGCCTTTCTCTAAACTTCTATTACGTACTCCTGCACGATTGCTTAATTCCAATTATTTCATAATCTAAAAATTCCTTCAATAAGATATTTTCTTTGGTCAATATAAAAACGAGCGCTGATCCCTTGTTCCTGGATCGCGCCCGATTGTTGAAGATCTTCAATTAATATCTTATTCAAAAAGCTCAAATTAGTGGAACAAAAGATCTTGAGAGTCATTTTGCTTTTCAGTTACCTGTCTTATCCTACTCTTTATTACCGTTATTCTCATAATATGTTTTCAATTCCTTATAAATATAATTAGCTATGTTTTCAGGAAAATAATTAGTAAACTCATGAATGTACCTAGCTAAAAAATGATTATCATCCACAAGATTTAAAAAGTTTCTACCCGCAGGGAATAGGTTATCCATTTCTCTTAGAATTTCTTGTGCTTTTTTTCTGCTGGTATAATCATTAGTATGAATAGTGTCTCTAATCGCTTGAATTAAATACCAAATCTCCCTATCCATTTTCTCCTTGTATCCAGGATCATGAAGCAATTTTATTTCTTTCAAGATCTCCTTGTCACCTTTAAAATATTCTTCCCATATTTGAATTTGTGATTTTTCTCTCCTAAATAAATCAAGCATAATAAAAGCAAATTCATCTAATTCTTCCTCAGAAATACCTTCAATGTTGTACAGTCTCTCCATTCTCGTAATTACTTCTAGCTTATCAATTAATTCTCCTTGCTTTTTTTCAATTAACTGCTTCTGTAACTGCAACAACTCTCGATTATTAAACTTTTGATTAGTCATTTGTTCTTTTATTTCATTTAATGAAAAACCAAAAGTCCAATCAAGTAGTTCAATTAAGTGATAACAAAATATCCATAGTTAATACAGATGTGAATTCAACATTATACGGAGAAATGTTAATATTGGAATATGATGAAGATGCTGAAACATTTAATCTTGTTGGAAGCTATAACTATAGAGAAGCTCTATTTGATGAATAAAAGACTCGCAAATACTTTTAAATAAAAAAAGGACACCCTAACTGTAACGGGTTCTGATACCTGTCACAAACTTAAAAATTACATTTGAAAATGTATAGGGTTTTGCTCTTCTTCGCCATCTCTACTGCTAAAGTATTTTATCTAATAACAAACGGATATATTAAGAAACACATATTTTAGATTCTAATATTAAAAATCCCCTATTATAAGATCGGAAGGGTGAATGAGCAGTGGGAACAACAAAAAGAATATGTAAGAGCGATGCATTCAGAAGAAAAAACAGGTGCACTCTATCGTCAACGTAAGACGGATGTAGAACCAATTTTTGGATTATTGAAGGCTAATTTAGGTTTTACACCATTTTCTGTCCACGGATAAATCGAAGTTTGAAAACGAAATTGGCCTCGAATTAATGGCAGTAAACTTAAGAAATATGCGGCAAGATGGTAATGTCTTGTCCGCATATTTCTAAAATAATATAAGTGAAATCGACAGCGCGATTTCACTTTTTTCATTTATAAAGCAATTTATGTCCCAGCCTTATGATGTATATATAAAGGTGATTAAATGGTCTTCGTTTAAGAATTGTTAAATTATCTGCAGTTTTTCATTTCCTCAACTGCTTGTATGACTTGTAAGCGGCTAGGGTATTTCCCGTTAATTATAAGTGCACATCCTTTATATGAAGTGTACACGCCCTATTAAATGTAATTTTAGAGTCTTCACCATTATGAATAGAAATAATTTTACTGCTGCCAAGTTAATCCGCCGTTTGAAGCTATAATAGATATAACACTGAATAAATGATAAAGGACTGAAAGGTTTGGCTAATTTTACGAAAAATAGGACAAAAAAACTGATTATTGAAGCTTTTTTAGAATTAATCTCGGAAAAGAATTTCTCTTCTATTTCTATTAATGACATTTGCGAACGCTCGATGATTCACAGAAGTACATTTTATCGTCATTATACAGATAAATATGAATTATTCAATCTCGTTGTACTACAAATAAATCAAACTTTAATCGAGCAATACGAGAAAAATAGTGAGCTTAACATTGAAGCATTAATCAACTTTATTGATGAAAATCGACCACTGTTTTTAAGTATTATGAACAGTGAAGAGCTACATCACCAAATTGTTAAAACAACGAGCCAAATTATGATGAGAGATGCCTTTTTACAAGATCGTCATGGCTATGTAATGAACGATACATTAGCGATTTCTATTCGAACTGCTGTATATCCAGAGATGAAAAGTACATTTATCGTGAATGGATTTTTAGGGATTATAAAAATTTGGCTTGCTCAAGAAACTCCTTATACAAAGGAAGAACTTTCAAAGCTTCTACATTCGTTCCTATAATTAGTGAAACATTTTGAGCTAAATGTCTCTTTTTGAATCATTTATTCATTTTTGATTATTCTTTTATTTTTGAAACCTTGATAAGATTGGTTTCAGGATAAGGAGGAGTAGTCAACATGAACAGATTGTTTTCAAAAATTGGAGACTTTATAGTAAAAAATGCGAAACTAAATATTATTGTCATCGCACTCATCACCGTGTTCCTAGCAGTAGGCTTACCAAGGATCGAAATGAACATGGGGAACGAAATGTTCGTTAGCTCGGATTCAGACGTACTTTTAGATACGGCTACGTACCAAGAAAATTTTGGTGCTGAAAGTGCATTTATCATTATCAATGGTGATAAGGACAGTCTATTTACACCTGAAACCTTAAAAGAAGTTTTGAAACTTTCAGAAGGTGCAGTAGAAATTGATAATATTACGGGTTCAACTGAATTCGTCAGCATGATCGATGAATTGATGTCGAATGAAAATATGTCCATCGCGAGTATTTCGAATGGCGATAGCAGTGAATTACAAAATGCCTTAATGAGTGAAATTAGCGAAGAAGATGTTGAGCAAATTTTACAACAGCAAATGAACAGTTTAACAGCTGAACAACTAAAGCAAATTCAAGCATTCCAACAAGCACAATTAACACCTGAACAGCTACAACAAATTGCTGCTGAAATGGCTAACTTAGGTGCAGCGGTTACACCAGAAGTACAAGCAGGTATCATTAACGGTGTTCTGACAGAAGAACAAACAAAATCGATTGCAGATTATACGCAATCGATTTTAACAGAAGAGCAAAATGCGACGATGCAAAAACTTGTCATGGAGGCATTACCATCATTAACAGAAATGAGTACTGAAACACTTCAACAAATTGTGTTCTCAGATAACGGCAATGTACCTTCGCAGCTTCAAATGCTCTTACCAGATAACGGAGCAAATATCCTCATCAAATTAGATACTTCTGATAGTTCAGAAATGGAAACAAATGTCAATATCAATAATAAATTAAATGAATTAATTGACGAAGCTAATTTTGCAGAAGGCATTATAGTGAAAACGGCAGGAGGACCTATTGTACAAGGGAACAATCAAAGTGAAGTAATGGTAACAATGGCGATTCTATTATCATTAGCTGTAGTCTTAATGATTGTCGTACTTTTCTTTGTATTCCCAGTGCGTCGTCGTATTATATCACTAGGGTTTGTATTAATCGGCTTAGTAGCGACATTTGGATTTATCGGATGGGTTGGCTTACCACTGACAATTGCTACAATGGCAACTTTACCAATTATTATTGGTCTTGGTACGGACTTTGGTGTTCAATTCCACAACCGTTACGAAGAAGAGTTTAAAAAGAGCAATTACAATGCAGCGGAAGCCGTGCGTCATGCTGTTTCACATATTGGTCCTAGTGTAGGCATTGCTGTATTTATCATGGCATTAAGCTTCTTAACGATGTTTTTATCAAAAGCGCCAATGATGCAACAATTTGGCTTAACACTCGCAATTGGCGTTGTCATTTGTTATATCATTGAATTAATCATGATGTTCTCTATTTTCTATTTATTAGATCGCAACAATGAATCAGCAAACATTAAGGATAATAAAGATACAGTACTTTCTCGATTCTTAGGACGCTATGCAGGGTTTGTAGGTCGATTTGCCATTCCGATTTTAGTCATTGCGATTGCCGTTTCTGCTTACGGATTCTCTATTGAGGATGATATTCCTGTAGAAACAAACACGATGAAATGGCTTCCACAAGATATGGAAGCATTAGTGAATACGAGAGAATTACAAGAATTAGTTGGATCAACAACGTATATCACCTACTTAGTTGAAGCGGAGGACGTTACTGATGCCAAAGTTGTGCATTGGATGAATGAATTCGCTGAGAATGTAGATGCAACGTATGAGGAAATCGGAGGACAAACAACGATTGCTTCACTTACGGAACAGTTAAATGGTTCTTTAGCAACCAATGAGGAAACGTTAAAGAATCAAATTGAAGGGTTACCAGGTACCTTAAAGCAAACTGTCATTAGTGAAAACAATCAATTTGCAACGATTCAATTCCAAATAAATCAAAACTTATCGACTGCTGAACAATTAGAATTACTTCATAAAATGAACGAGCACATTGATGCTGATGAAAGTATCGTTGTAAAACCAGCAGGATCACATGTATTAATGTTATATGGAATTGATAACATTACAGCGAATAGTGGCTTAATGAAAAACGCGGGATTATTGATTATCTTTATTGGTCTTTTCTTAATTTATCGCCGATTAAAGGATTCTATCTTCCCATTAATTCCAATTGCATTAGTATTAGGGTTCTCACCATTGTCTTTAAATTTATTGGATATTCCATTGAACCCGCTGACTACCGCTCTGGGCTGTTTAGTTTTAGGGGTTGGTACAGAATTTACAATCTTAATAATGGAACGCTTTAAAGAAGAGCAAGCGAAAGGTTTAAGTGATGAGGATGCGATAAAAGTATCGTTATCAAAAGTAGGGCAAGCGATTACTGCTTCCGGCTTAACTGTAATTTTCGGCTTCTCAGCACTTATTTTTGCAAGCTTTCCGATTTTAAGTGACTTCGGTTTCACGACAGTAATTGATACAACATTATCCCTTATTTGTGCATTAACAATATTACCAGCGCTAATTATTTTATTCGCTAAAAAGAAAAAGTATGAATAATTGAAAACCAAAACCTTCGACAAAATTTATCAGTCGAAGGTTTTGGTTTATTTTTGTTACACAAAAAATTGGTAAAATACAATAGGTTAATAACTTAGGGTTCTTCCACAATCTGGCCCTAAAATGAAAATGAGCGCTGATCCTTGTTCTGGTCTGCCCCCTGTCAAGTAGACACAAAAAATAAGCGCAGTTAAGAAGCCTGACTTCTATATTCGATAGGAGTCAGGTTGTTTAGCTTGTTTTGAAACCTTTCTTGGTTATAAAAGAGAATGTAGTTTTTAATAGCCCTTCGAACCTCTTGGGAAGTTTTAAACGTAAAGAGGTTAAAACATTCTGATTTAAAATGGCTGAAGAAACTTTCCATACTCGCATTATCCCAACAGTTGCCCTTTCTTGACATACTAATTTTTACTTTATGTCTTTTGAGTAGCTGATTATAGACATGGGACGTATATTGATATCCTTGATCATTATGGAGAATCATTCCTTTTACATTTCTTCCTTTTATCGCTTTATTAAACGTATCCAGAACTAGTTTATTATCATTACGTCTACTAATTTGATAGGCAACAACCTCGTTATTATAGAGGTCTTTGATGGCAGACAAATACAGTTTCTGTCCATTGAAAATAAGATACGTAATATCCGTTACCCACTTTTCATTAGGACGAGAAGCGTAAAAGGCTCTATTTAAATAATTATTCGAGATTAGATAAGGCTCTTTCTTACCGTAATAAATTCGTTTCCTCCTGATAATTGATTTAATACCAAGTTCACTTAGTAACCGTTGAATTTTTTTGTGATTAATGTGAATCTCATAGGTCCTCTTTAACCAAGTTTGTATTCTTCTATAGCCATAGATGCCTTTACACTTCTTATGGCATTCTATTATTTTCTGCTTTAGCTTCTCGTCCTCTAGTTGCTTTTCTGAAGATACTCCTTTACGCTTTAACCACTTGTAGTATCCACTTCTTGACACTTTAGCCAGATGACAAAGTAGCTTTATAGAATGAGCTTGTTTAGATAAATCATCAATGACTTGATATAATCTCCTAGGATTTAAATCAATTCCCCCTTTCACATCCTTAAAAGCTTTTTTAATAATTCGTTTTCAGCTTCTAATCGCTTTATTTTCATTTGAGGATCTTCAATTTTAGATAAAGACGGGGAACCAGATCCACTTTTTCTTCCTCGATGTTCTCTAAGACCAACAATTCCATCTTTACTATATTGTTTAATCCACCGTTGTATGTTTTTTCGATGAGTGTTTAATTCTCTAGAAACAGCAGCATAATTCTTCTTTTGATAATATAAATCCACCGCTTTTTTCTTAAACGTTATATCGTAAGTCTCCGCTTTTTTCTCCATAAAAAATACCCCCTTATAGTAGACAGATTAATGCGCTTTTTTAAATGTGTCTACTATAAGGGGAGCATACCAGTTCCAGGATCGCGCCCGTTTGTTGAAGATAATACCTAGTTCTATACTCTAAAATGTTCTAATCCTCTAATGAGTCTTCCAATGTTCTTAGTAAAAATTCTCCGAAGCTTGGAAACTCTATTTCAAAATTTTGATCTTCTATTGGTAATCCATTGAAATAAGAAACAACAGTAGCGGAATCATCATTTTCATTTTTCACATTAGAACAATCTAAGCAATAATACATGTTGTCATAACCAGCAAAATAGATACAAATAAGGTGATCTGGCAAAGTTTTTTCTTGTCTAAAATGTTTTGTAATCCAAACCATACTTGGAACTCCACTTTCTTCTATTCCCAAGCCAAATATCTCTTCCCCCAAAATGTCACCAACACCATATCTTCTTAGAAAAAGTCTATAACTAATGGGGAATTTGACATTTAACGTTTTTTCAGCAGCATAAATTAAATCGTCTGATATCCCACCAATAAAATCACCCATATCTGAATGCTCGTCAATAATTTCAAATTCCTTTTTAATAAACATCCAATTTCTCCCCTAGTAGAAAAGTCTTCATAGTTAAACAGCACAATTATTATGTACGGAACAATCTCACTGAACTACAATCGCTCCTATTTACTTAATGTCCTTCAATTCACAATTTGAATAAACTTATCATTTTTATAATGGTTTTACAGCATCCACTATGAGTGAAACGAAACCCAAGTTTCCATTTTTGTTTCGGTGGTAAAAACGCTTTGAACGGTAGATAAACCCTTTCTTTTCATCCCAATCATTGAAATGAAATTTACCGTCCCCATCACAATATTATAGTAGAGTAACGTTAAAACCAGCTTCTTCAAACATAGAGCTAAATGTCTTATAATTATGCACAATTTTATTACTCGCTGCAGGATGGTCATTAGGTCCAGGTCCTCCTACTTGAACCCCTTCTTGGTATTCTTTATCTGGAAAGAAACCATCGGGAACGGCACAACGTATATACCCACCAGGCTTTAAAAATCAAAAAAAATCTTTGCAGCATATGTTCCTTCTTCATAAGTTAGATGTTCCCAAACATGTTCTGCTAAAACAGCTTCAAGTGAGTTAGATGAAAACTTAGTCTCCCAATCAACTCTTCTTAACAAATTCAGTTCATGTTCTTGCGTTTGAAGCCATTCTGGATTGTTATTGTGTTCACCTGCACAAATGACGACTTTTAGATTTTTTTTAAAATCCATATAACCCCATCCTCTCCTCACACTAGAAGTTTTTTTAAATCTACTTTATAACTTCCTTTCGCTTACTACCAATTATTTCATAATCTAAAAATTCCTACAATACGTTATTTTTTCATTCAAAACAAATTAAAATGAGCACTGATCCTTGTTACAGGATAAGCGCCCGATAGTTGAATAATAAGAAGTAAAAAAGTCATTGTACTTTATTTAAAAATTGTAGCACTTCTTTTGGTGATTTAAGAAGATAACTTGTTAGACAATTGTTCTAGCTTTTTTAAAATTCCTGGTCTTTTATTTTTTGGATAATCCCATATCCATCTTAAAAAAATCTAAGTCAAATCTTTCTTCGTATGGTAATAAAAAAGGCGACTTATTTTTTGAATAATTGCCGCCTTTAACATAATAACAAGATACATTAAGATTTTGTGGGAACTCTTGTATGAACGCTATAATAAACTAAAAGGACCAGAGCCTGAATACAGAATCATTAACGTCACACCCAAGAGAGACAAGTTCTTATTGAAATGCACAAGCTGCATTGCTTTTTGCTGTTTATCTGATAATCCCCAAAAACGATGGACAATAAAAGTTGTTGGGATTAGGAACACAAGCAAAAGAAGTGCTCCAATTTGTGCATAGATTCCAAAAGCAACGCTTATTCCACCTATAACCGCAAAAACACTCATAGCGGCTGCTGACAATCTTGGAAAAGGAGCTCTAAACTTCTTCGTCATCTCTACTGTGTGATTGAAATCTTTTAGATGGCTAATTCCCGCTAAAATGAAAATAAGAGAAAATAAAATTCTCCCAATGAAAAATACAATATCCATAATTATCGTCCTCCCCATTTTTTGTTATTTAGAAATTGATTTTTGTTGTGAATTGTCAGCACCTTAACTGAAAAGCAATTCTGATTTAATTTAATCTAACTTTTATAGCTTTTCAGCATAATAAAAAATTCTTTGTAGGACTTAAGGGTAACCATTTTTGTTGTAATTTGGTTACAAATATTCCCTTACATCTCTTTTGAAAGTTTGTTTTATTTGTATTATAAACCCTCCTTAAATAATTATTAGAAAAAGATAATAATAACACTTGTCGCATAAACAACACATGTTGTATAATTGGATTATAGGTAAAGTTTTGTCACTACTCAACCAACAAAATTTTTATTCTGTTGCATAAGCCGCATTTTAAGCAAAATGTCTAAAATCACTACAAAAAAAATATCCGGATGAAAGTTATGAAAAGCTTAGAATGATAGCCATCATGCTTAACTGGATGATTTACGCAGCTGTAGTGGGTTGGAAGGGCCACAGCAGTAGATCACCAGAATATTATGTAGAATATACGATTTTGTCTATTAGACAATTATTAAAGAATGAAGTAGTTAATGTTAGATAGCCCGAAAAAGGCTGGACCGAAAGTTCATCGAATGACAAATCTTTTGTGGTAGCCTCTTTTTAAAATTGTAATATCAAATATTATGATAGGAATTTTTTTACATGCTTTTTCTGGCGGCGGTTGGCATCAGCACTCCTATTCAAAAGGCCGTCGAATCCCCGCATTAATTTTGTTGATACTTTTTAATGGTGCTATTTTCACACGAATATCATCTTTATTTAATACTGGGAATTCCCCACTGTTCTGAAGTTTCTTCCAATCGTCGTGCATAAATCGATACATATAGTCCTCAAATTGATAAATATCCCCGCCAATATTTTGGCTGTTCATGTAAGCTGAATAAACGTCATTTTTAATTTTATCTTTAATCTGCTTCTTGATTTTTGATTCATTAATCTCATAGCTCGATTCTCTTATAACAGCTGATATATTAATATTTAGTCCAATTTTTGTCTCATTTTTGTCTTTTTTAACGATTCTTTTGACTTTCGGTTTCAATAATTCGATTTGAACATGTTTGTCTTCCCCTTCTTCACTGACGATAACAGGAGAACTAACTGACTCGTTGTTAATATTAATGAATCCCTCAAGGTCTTTATTGCTTAAGAAGCCCTTCATTTTCTTCCCTTTTATAATAAACGCTCCATCAAATATGGAGACAGGCAATTTCTCTTTTTCTTCTTTCATGATCTCTTTATTAATGGATACTCTTGGCAATAGTATTGTTTTTGTTTCTTCATTATATTGATAAATAAGATCCTGCAGCATAATCGCCGGAATAGCAGGATTTTGGTGCAGCATAAATTCAGGTTTATTAATCCTGGAATCACTGAAAGGATAATAAAAAGGGACCTTTGTTGTAAAAATTTCTTCAATCTTTTCCTCCGTACCGTAGGTATAACCGGTTAAACGAATATTTAAATTCGAATTTAAAGCCTTAATTGTGTTCCCTAATCGCTGTTCCAATAATTCCTTACCAAAGATCAACAAATTTATCTGATCATAATCGATTGGAATCTGAACACCATGATAGACATCAATAAAAGCATCTTCAACCGTTTTCCCTCTTCCAACTCCTAGCCAGACTGGAAGAGGTTGAGCAGGTTTCCCTTGCTCAGTTTTAGCTACATTTGTAAAGTCTAAGAACTGTAATACAACATGATATTCATGATCTATATAGTCAATTCCTAACGCCACAGCATATGCTTGAAATTGGACTTCTCTAATATTGGAACAACCTGTAATAAGAAGTGTTAGAGCATAGGTTATGAAAAGAAATTTCCTCATTTACTCACCTTTTCTTGTATCATCTTTTGTATGTAAGGATGCATATCGTTTTTTCATGAAAGAAAAAGGCAACCTGATAAAAGTATATAGAATATCTTTTCCATCTGGCGAACCAATGTCCGCTAATAATGGGACACCAAACGATTTTAACCTTGTTAAATAGAGGAAAATGAACATGTAACCAATGATAAAACCATAAATCCCCATGAAGTAGCTTAAGGTTAGAATAAACAATCTGAAGAAAATAATATTACCTGTTAAAGATTGATTGATTAGTGTAAAGCTGGAAATAGCTGTTACCCCAATAACAACTAGCGTAGTCGGGGATGTTATTCCCCCTCGAATAGCCGCATCCCCAATGATCAAGGCACCAATAACAGCAATCGTTTGTCCAATCCCTTTAGGTAAGCGCGCACCGCCTTCTTTAAATAGCTCAAACATAAGTAGCATTAGTAAAATCTCTATAAATGCTGAAAATGGTAATCCGATTCTAGTTAAGGTAATAGTGGCAATAAGTGGAAGTGGTAAATGTCCGACATTATGTGTGATTAAAGCTAAATAAAAGCCTGGCAGAAAAGTCGTCGTAGCCAGCCCTACCCAACGGATTGTCCGTTCCATTGATGCATAATAAAAACTGATGTTTTCATCTTCAGGAGTCTTAAATAAAAAAGAAAGATCTGCCGGTGCAATCAAAGCGGTTGGAGCTCCATCTACAATAATGGCAAACCTGCCTTGATTGAGACCTTCCGCGACGAAATCAGGTCTGCCTGAATAGTTAATCAATGGTATGAGTGAAAATTTACGATCTATAATATACTCGGACAACATGTGGGTACTTGTTAAGATATCAACGTCTAAAGAAGCAAGTCGACCTTTTATTTCATTCAATATGTCTTCGTAAATAATATCTTTTATATAGAGAAGTGAAATTTTTGTATTCGTTCTTCTGCCTATCGTGTAATCTTCAATGACTAACGATGAAGATCGCAGCCTTTTACGAATTAAACCAAGGTTGGTCGCAATGTCCTCGACAAAACCATCCTTTGGTCCTTGAATCGAAACCTCCATTACAGACTCATCTGGCTGTCTGGAGGGAGATTTACTGATATCATAAAAATATACGTTTTCTCCGCAAGGAATAATCATTAGTTTCCCCGAAAAAATGGCCTCCTCTATTTTTTCAGGATTGATTTCCTCTTTACTGATCACTTCCATTCGCAAAGATTGATAGATGGATTTGGATGTTTCTATTTCAGGCATCATCAAAGATTGAATCAGACCGGAATCCGTTAAAGGTTTACAATACACAAAGACGGAATTCCTATTGTCCGTTTTAATTTCTATATCTGATGAGTGGTTGAAAATCCGTTGAATGTTTTCAATAGAGAAAAGATGCTCATTCATGATTCCGTTCTCCCCCTTTTCCACTTCTGATTACGTTTTACGATGTATAAAGTCAAACCGGAAATTTGCAGGATTAAGAAAAAGAACGAGATAGGTCTAAAATAGCTATCGATAATGGTTGTCAATGGGCTTTGGTCGAATGGATAAATACAGGCAATAAAAAGGAGTCCGTATATAATCCTTACTACTTTTACATTCGCAATCCCTTTGGAAAGAATCCTACTTGAGATGAAAACAAATAAACTAATCCTGATTACTCCGCCGGAAAGCCATTGATAAATCGCAAAAAAATCCGTATGAGAAAAATAACGGCCAATAGAAATCAAGCGCCACTGTTCATAAGCAGGGTAACGATACTCAGCAGCCACTGTTGGTCCAAACTCTGCAAGTGCTGCCATGGTAGGTCCTAACGTTAAGCCGATAATAAGAAATCCAATAATGAATAACTGTTTTTTTGTAATTGCTTTCGTTAATAAAGGTGTTAAGAAAATAATAATAAATAGCTCTAATATCGGTAATGAAGTAAATAAAATACCCTTAGTGATGGGGAAATACCCTTCAGTAAACATCGGGAATAAGAGTTCATAATGTTTCTTGTTGAAATTAGCGAAAGAAATAAAAAAACCTAATAAGAGAACAAGTGGACATAGAATAATGCTAAGGAGTCCCATGGAAAACAACCCCGACTCCGTGCAAATTAAACAGAATATAAGCAGTACAATTGCAAGCGTAAAACTGTTAAACCCTTGCATATAGCTCAATTGTGACCAATAAATAATTTCCTTTGCCGTGATAAAAGCATTTATCAACATATAGATAGCCAATGGTAAAAGAAGGATGTAATAACTTATTTTGCTCCCATAATCTCTTAATAAATGAATAATCGACCGGTCGTTTAGAATAGAGACAATCCTATAGATCACATAAATCCATAACGGAAGAACGATGATTGTTAATAGGATACTAATCCAAGCACTTCTTTTCACTTCATTTAAAAGGATGGGTATGATTTCAACATGAGCAAAAAGACCAACAGAAAGTAAAATCATGTACACAATGGATATAAATCTTAACTTATTCTGCATTATCTCAGATTCCTTTTTTCCATATTATTCATCTGTGTATCAATTAATATTCATCTGTTAGACACTTTTTAATTTTAGCCATTAGGTCGTCCCCTCCATATGATTTTCTACATTTCACACAAAGTGTTGCTTAACTAACGAATAAATAATTTTATTGGTTGTGTTGTCTTCATGCTCCATTCATAATTAGATATGCAACAAGTGTTGTTTAAACGATAGTTGTATGAAGGAGGAATTAATGATGCAACAGTCAAAAAAATATTATCATGTTTACAATAGAAAAATCAGTCATGTATATACTCCTCAATTTCAACGTAATAGCGATATTCATACAATGGCAGTGGTAATCGAACCAGGGCAATGGGAGAAACATGATCCATTTTTAGGTATGGCTCATGACCTCATGAGAAGTGGTGTGTTTGCCGTTCATCCTCACCGTGGAATCGAAACAGTAACTTACATGATTGATGGCATCCTTAATCACTATGACAGTAAGAATGGTAGTGGTGAGCTTCATCCTGGAGATGCACAATGGATGACAGCGGGTAAGGGTGTGGAGCACGTAGAAGATGCTTCACCTGGAGAGCTAGTTAACCTGCTTCAACTTTGGGTCAATATTCCAGCAAAATACAAAATGACGCCACCTCGCTATCAAGATTTGCGAAAAGACAAAATGCCACAAAAGGTTGAAAATGGTGTATCCACTAAAGTATTCTCAGGCTCAGTAAACGGATTAACTGCACCAACATTGAATATAACACCTGTCACGATGGTTGAATTCAAAATGGATGCTGGCAGTGAAGTTACACCTGAAATACCAGGCTCTCATAACGGTTTTTTATATATTCTGAAGGGATCAGGTACCTTTGGTTCTGAGCAAACACATGGGAAGGCTGGACAAGTATTGTGGTTGGGGTCGGGTAATAATGCAGAAATCAGTAATATTCAAATAAATTCGAACGGAGATATGCATGTCATGCTGTATACAGGGGAACCAATTGGCGAGCCTGTAGTAGCTAGAGGTCCATTCGTCATGAATACAGAGGAAGAAATTATTCAAGCCTTCATTGATTATCGAAACGGCACTTTCTTGGATTAATAAATGGAATCTGATTCTTTTGATTTCGTCCCCTTAGTAATCCAATGAATAATTTTCTTCATGCTATTTTTCACGATAATATAAATCAGTTGTTAAAAAGCATGGATTTATTGCTATTTAGAAAAGGTTGCCTTCAATCAATTTGAGGCAACCCTTAATGAAATTGAAGAAAAGAAGATTATCCAATCCGTATTACATCGATAATTTTTCGTTCCGAGACAAATTGGATTAAGGGGATGGTTCTTGTGGTTGAAACTAACCACGAGAACCATCCCCTTGGTCCACTAACTCAAAAAGCTTACAGGTGATTGATAATGCATTTGTTTTTTCAGCTCATCCACAATTGTTGTTAATTCAGACTTACTTGCTGCTGCCCCGAAAACATAAAAGTCCGGTCGAATGATAATAGCTTCCATTTGATTTTGTTGAAAATACTCCTTATAAGTACCTTCCATATCGTAGTAAGCGTTATCATTTGAAGCGTCAAGTGTTACCTCGATAAAATGGGTTCCTATAACGTCAAGAAATTGTTTTTGTTCCTTATTAAAAATTGCATTTGGATTTCCATTGGTGCTGATGATTGTCCATCCACTTCCGATTAGATCATCTAAAAGACCAACCTTTTCACCATGCTTTAAATTCCCTTGCACAGAAAGCCTACCGGCTAAACAACTGGGCTGTTCAGAATAGTTGTATATAATTCCAGTTGTTAAGTGAGGGTATGGCGGGAACGGACCAGCATTGCCTGATAAAAAGACTTGATCCCTGTTAGCAGCTTCGAGAGGATCCGTAACACAAATCATCTTTCCAAGCTCAACCGCCATATGAATATACCCTTGAACATTAGGATTACGTTCTTCCGAATATGTCTCAAGTATGTTGTCCTGGCTTACATTTCGAAGAACTAAATCCAGTTTCCATGCCAACCCCCATGCATCTCTTAACCCTGAACACATCCCTTGACCTATAAATGGCGGCGTCAAATGGGCGGCGTCACCAGCAATCATGACCCTCCCTTTACGCCAGTTTTCTGCCCACGCTCCCCGGAAGGTGTACACTGCATGACGTACCAGCTGGCAATTTTCTTTTGTATATCCCCATGGCTTTAAAAGTTTCCATGCGGTTTTCTCATTATTAAGTTCTTCTACTGTCTCACCAGGCATCGACATAAATTCCCATCTTCTTCTTCCTGGCCCGCCAGGAACAATGGTAGTGGGCCGCTTAGGATCACAAAGCTGCCAGAAATTTGGTTCCATTTTTTTCTGTTCGTATGGAATAATGTCTACGACCAGCCAAGTATATGCAAATCCTAAATCTTTATACTCAACATTCATTTTTTTTCGAACCATACTATTTGCCCCATCGCATCCAACTAGATAAGATGAGGAAAAGCTTTGTTGCTCACCTTTTTGATTCACCACCACAATTTCAACAAAATCGTCTTTTTCAATAAAATTAACCGCTTCATATCCTCTATAAAGACTGACTGAAGGTATTTTTTTACATACCTCATTTAGGACGAGTTCTAAATCCGGTTGATTAAAAAAGTTATGGGCTGGCATGCCGGAGGGTCCAATATCAGGATGTTTGATACTTAGAAGAATGTCTCCGGAAGCATTCCGCCATTCATAGGCACCTCGTATATTTTCAGAGATTTTTTCTGATACTTCCTGACCACATATTAATCTGATCATTCTTGCAATTTCATCATCATAGACAATTGCCCTTGGATGCGGATATTGTCTTGGCCAGCGTTCAAAAACCCCGACCTTATAGCCCTTTTTCCCAAGTAAAATGGCCAACACACTTCCGACTGGACCATATCCGACAATCGTTACATCAAAATCCGGCTTCATAAAATTCACCTCTTTTCAAAAAGTGTTTATATTGTTAGCTCAGAAAAGTGCCTGATTGGGAGAGTTTATTCCTGTCCCACAGTAGCAAGATTATAACCATACTCTGTTCCCCAGTAACTTAAAGTATCCCATTCCCTTGGTGCTTGAGGTAAATCCTCATGCCATGGGCGAGGTTCCATGTAACCAAGCTCCGGCAGATATATATCCATGCTAGTAAACAATTCAATAATGTGTTTATCCGGGTCATGATGATAAGAAGCTATATTATGACCTGCTGTGTGGCGAGACGGCCCCCATAAAATTGGAATTTTATTTTGAGCAAGCAGATCAGAACTGTCGTATTGATGACTAGCTCCCCGCAATTCAAAGGCAATGTGATGCATCAGAGATTTCGGTGCAGAGACAATATTCAACGTATGATGATCATGGTTACATGTCATAAAGTTGGCAACATCAAACAATCTGTCTGTTATGGCGAATCCCAGCACCTCTTTGTAAAATCCAACAACCCTATTGGCATTTCTTGAACACAATGCAATATGACCTAATTTGTTCGGTACAATCCCTCTATTCCTAAACCTAGGTGCAGACATTTCCATTGTTTGATAGAGATGAACGGTATTTTCGTCCGGATCAGACAATTCAAGTATTTCCGGAACTCCAGGCTGGGTATCACTTTTTATTTCACTGGTAATTCCATGTGTTTTTAAATAAGCTTGCATTTCCTTCAAAGATAAATTACGATCTAACTGCCAGCCTATCGATTGCATTCTGTTATTATCTGATTCTCTTAAAATAATAGTATGATGATCCAGTCCACTGCTAATATAAGCCGTTCCATCCCCTGCCCTTTCTACTAAAGAAAATCCCATTACTTCCGTGTAATAATGCAATAGTGCCTCTACATCTTTTGTGATAAATTCTGCATAACCTAATTTAAATACATTTACCATTCCTTTTTCCCCCTCTATTTGAATGTTGTTTCAACTACTGTGGGTACAACAACCCGGTTTTCCTGTACACCTAAATCAATAGAGCCATCGAGACTTTTAATTTCACAGCGAACAATATCACCATTTTTCAGGTAACGATTGCCTTGCTGACTCTCAACAAAGAACTGAACCTTTTCTTCATGCGATAAGGAAGGATTTATAATCTTTTGGATAATTTCTCCATTCATTTTAAGGCAAACCCCGCCTGTTGTTCCGGTCAAGATTAAATCACCAGGAGATAAATTCATTAATCCAGCAAGTTCGGTAAGAGTTTCAGCCGGCTTGTATAGTAGCTGGCTTGTATCAGCTGCTTGCCGCAGCTCCCCATTCACCCATAGATTCAAGCTTAGCTGTCCCAATAATGAAGTCTCCCCTTCATCTAATAGGTATAGATAAGGTCCGACCGGGCAAAAGGTTCGGTAGCTTTTTCCTTTATACCATTGCATCTCCATAATTTGTGTATCCCGTGCTGAAACATCATTTGCTATTACGATTCCTGCGACATATTGATGGATATTCTGTTCGGTTACCTCTACTGGTTCATTTATTGCAGTCCCTATCACAAGCCCAAGCTCAATTTCATAATCCAGCAATTGTACATGTGATGGACAAATGATGTCGTCATAAGCTCCTGTCAAAGAGCTGTCGGCTTTTGTAAAGATAAGGTTATAAGGCGGACGGCTTCCATCTAATCCGCTTTCGTGGCGATGGCTACTATAGTTTGCCCCTTGACAGACAATACGGGCTGGCTCTGTCACCGGGCTTAAAATAGCTAAGTCTTTTAGGTATACCGTATCAATTGGGGTCTTTATAACTTGTTTTGCCAAAGGGACTCCATACTTTAAAAATTCTGAAAGTGACTCATATGTCCCTTGAATTGGTACCACCTGATCCCCTTGCAGCACTACACCCCATTTCACTTCATTGTTTTCACTATAGCGGATTACATTTACACCCACTGCGAATACCTCCTTTTTGAATAGCCGATTTAAAATGCCTTTGCGCATACAATTTCTAGAAAAAAATTAATAAAGGTGAATACGGATTGCTCTTTGTGCTTTAAGCGCTTTCATTTTATCCGATGTGTTTATCAAAGTTGTAGTATGGTGGGAACTTTCTATCTACCTTGCTTGTAAAATGACTCCTAAAAGATAACTAAATATTAAAAATGACCTTGTATATAATAGGAAAATCTCCTGTTAACTTATTCTTGAGGCCAAATCTACAAAATATTGAAGTGAATTTGGATTGGCCATTGAATCAGGATTAATTGATTTTTCAATAGGCATTCCAAGTAAGATTTTTCTAATGGGTACCTCGAGCTTCTTCCCATTTAATGTTTTAGGAACTTCTTCAATCGCATATATTGCATCCGGAACAAATCGAGGAGATAAATTCTGTTTAATCTGTTTATTAATTACATGTTTCAATTCATCAGTTAATTTCACACTTGGGTGAAGGACAACAAATAAAGACATAAAGGAATCTTTACCACTGTATTCTAAGTCAATAATTAAACTTTCAAGAATCTCTGGAATTACATCGAGTATTTTATAAATTTCGCTTGTGCCCATACGTATACCGGATCGATTTATGGTTGAATCAGAACGTCCATAAATCACGCAACTACCATCATTATTAATTTGAATCCAGTCACCATGTCTCCATACATTCTTAAATGTTTCAAAATAGCTTTCTAAATAACGAACGTTGTCTTTATCATTCCAAAAATAAAGAGGCATAGACGGCATGGGGGCTGTTATAACTAGCTCTCCTACACTGCCTTTGATTGGATTACCATCATCATCGAAGGACTCCACTTTAACACCTAGTGTTCGTGTTGGAATAATGCCTGAACGAACTGGTAAAACAGGTGTACCACCAACAAAGGCAGAACATACATCCGTTCCTCCACTTGTTGAAGATAACAAAATATCCTTTTTTACATTTTCATACACCCATTTATAGGCATTTTCTGTAAGTGGTGAAGCAGTCGAAAAAATGGCTTTTAACTCCTTTAAAGGAAAATACTCTTTGGGCCTAAAATTATATTTCATGCAAAGATTAATATAGGCTGCACTTGTACCCAAAATAGTAACCTTGGATTTTTCTACAAAATCCCATAACACTCCCAAGTTGGGATATGTTGGACTCCCATCATATAATGCGATTGTCGCTCCTGAAACGAGTCCCCCAATGAGTGAATTCCACATCATCCAACTTGTTGTAGTGAACCAGAATATACAATCTTCCGAATTGAAATTTTGTTCAATACTTGATGTTTTTATTTGCTCTATTAAAATCCCCCCATGACCATGGACAATTGGCTTTGGCAGGCCAGTCGTTCCAGAGGAATATAATATCCATAACGGATGGTCAAAAGGTAATTGTTCAAATGATAATTCCACACCGAAATTCAGTATATCTTCCCATTTATCTGTATCTTGTAGTTCTGTTGGATCAAAACTATCAGTATATGATACTAGGATGGTTTTTTTTATACTTGGTACTTCCTGTTGGATACGCTCAATCACTTCTTTTTTATTAAAAGTTTTTCCATTATATTGGTATCCATCTACAGCAAAGAGAAATACTGGGTCGATTTGCCTAAAACGATCTATAACACTATTGGTGCCGAAATCCGGTGAGCAGCTAGACCAAATAGCGCCAATACTGGCACATGCAAGGAAAGCAATGACTGTTTCCGGAATATTTGGCATATATGAAACGACCCGGTCACCTTTTTGCACGCCTTGCTCTTTCAAGTAATTAGCAACAGAGGCTGTTTTACGAAGTAAGTCTTCCCAGGTAAATTCTTTATAACCTTTATTTTCAGATTGAAAAATGATTGCCGTTTTATTTGGTACAATATAACGAAAACAATGTTGTGCATAGTTTAAACGTGCACCTTCAAACCATTTAGCTCCAGGCATTTTCCGTGAACTAAGTACTTGTTGGTAAGGTGCACTGGAGTGTACTTCACCATACTCCCAAACAAGTCCCCAAAAGGTCTCAAGTTCGTCTACAGACCATTTCCATAAGTCCTGGACACTTGAAATACTGATATTTTTATTTTGTTTTAGCCAATTCTGAAAACGAGTTATATTACTATTGGCAATCTGTTCTTCGGTTGGTTTCCATAAAACTGATCCTTCAACAGATAAACTCATGTAGTTCCCTCCTTCATCACTCACACTTTTGACAAACCTATTTCATATTCTCCTCCCAATAGGCGATGCGCCTCATCTCAATACACATTTACATCTCTTTAAAAATTTGGTTCTGTTTGACATTTAAACCTCCTAAATTAGAATAAAACACATGTCGCGTAGGAAACATTTGTTGTATAATTAAATTATAGGTATCTTTTTATCACCACTCAAGCGATAAAATCTTCAGTATGTTGCTTAAGCAACAGATTATATAAAATTACTAAAATATTCTGAAAAAGGAGGTATCTTATGATTAAGGGAAACACAGATTTACGTATGATCCGAACTAGGAAATTCATTATTGATTCCTTTATACAACTCTTGGAAAAAAAGGATTTCAATAGTATCAGGATTAGTGATATTACATCAGGAGCCATGATTAATCGGGCAACCTTTTATCACCATTTTGTCGATAAATATGATTTGCTAGAAAAAGTGATTAAAGAAGAATTAATGGCGAATGTTCTTCAGGAACTATCTAATAATGAAGAGTTTAATGAGGAATTGCTCAAAAGTGTATTTTTATCAATCACGAAATTTCATATGAGCCTGTCTGATCGCTGTCAAAGAAGTTATCATGATATGACAGTGAATATAGAATCCATAATAAAAAAAGAGCTTGAACATATTTTCATTCAATCACTATTAAAAAAATATCACGGTGAAAGCAATGAAAATCTAAGAATAATAGCCACCATGCTTAGCTGGATGATTTACGCAGCTGTAATGGATTGGAAGGACCACAGCAGTAAATCACCAGAAGATTATGTAGATAATGTCATTTTGTCTATTAGACAATTGTTAAACAATGGAAATATAGAATAGCATCGGGTTTCGAAATTTATTTGGGAGATTTACATTACTACTTCAATAAAAAGAGTTAATCCCTCTTGGTTCAAATCTTCTGCTAGTAAAAATTGATGTACCAAAGAAAGCAGGCTAATTCCTATGCGAATTAGCCTGCTTGTATAGCTGTTAATTACTGACTTCTCTCCCAAAACAAACACCGTTGTATTTCCCTAAGCTTCTAATGAATCATTTAAATTATTATATCCCTTAGTTGTTAATTCAAAATCTTACCTTTAAAAAAGAACAAACTATTAACTGATTTAGTTACATTAGGATTATAGTTTAGAGTTATTTTGTCTAATTAATTGTTTCATGAAATTCAACATTTTCATGTGCATTAATGCCATTTCCTCTGGTGTGTTTTGTTCATCTTTTTCTAACCATTGCTCAATTAGACCAAAAAATGCAGATGAAATAAATGATGTAATATATTGATGTGGTATATCAATAATATGTTGTTTTTCAATAACATTTAATTTTTCATAAAAAGATTCTTTCATATATTCCTTCATTTTTTTAGGAAAAGCTGGATCACCATTTGAACTAATCAGAATTTTAATGAAGCGTTTGTTTTCCATTAAATAACAAAAGAGTTGAACAATTGGCGGATAAATCATCTCTTTTGAATAATATTTATCAAATTCGCATGGTTTTAATTGCTTTATTTTTCCATGTAGTCCTTTCAATAATTCATTTTGATTTTTCTCCATTAAGTCATATTTATCAAGATAATGAAGATAAAATGTACCTCTGTTTAATCCAGCCTTTGACGTTATATCTCTTACTGAAATAGCATCAAACCCTTTTTCTTCGAGTAAGTCTACAAAGGTATTTCTTAATAATTCCTTCGTTTTTGCTACTTTTATTTCTCTTAGTGATTGAGCCATTTTTATTTCTTCCTTTATAAAGTAATCGTTCTTAATGAAGAGTAAGTTTTAAGTTGATTATTAATGAACACATTCGTTTTTATTGATTATTGAGCTTATTTAAGATTCATTGTAATCTTTCTATGTAACAATAGTCAACTTGGTGTTCATTATTTTAACTTAGAATAATAAGGGGGATACCACATGGATTTTATAAAAACAAATTCCAAACAATATTACCAAGTTTAGTCTTTTTACTTTTTTACTAAAAGGGGATTTTGAAACTAATGAATATTTTAAAAAACAAACTGGTGTTGTTATCACCATTCATAGCTTTGGTAGTCATATTTATTTTTTCACTAACACTTTTTCCTTCTGTCCAACCCCAACCTAAAAATTTGCCGATAGCGATTGTTAACGAAGATCAAGGAGTGCAAATTCCTAATCAACCAAAAATTATTATGGGTCAAACAATCGTTGAAATGATACACAAAAATTCAAAAATAGCTACAGATAAAACCCCTGCCGTTAAATGGGTTGAAGTAAAAAGCACAGAAGGAGTACATAAAGGATTAGGTAATGGAGAATATTACGCAGCAATAATAATTCCAAAAGATTTTAGTGCTAAACAGGCTTCTTTAAGAACTCCAACCCCTTCTTCTCCTGAGGTTGAAATTTTCATTAATCAAGGTATGAATACTATGGCTTCAACAATGGCAGGACAAATGTTGAATGAAATAGTTGACAATATGAACAACAATGTTCGGACACAGCTACTAGATGAACTTGAAAAGAATGGAGCAACATTAACAGCAAAACAAGCTGCAAGTCTTGCAACTCCTATTACAAAAAAGGTCACTAATGTTAATGAAATTGGTACAAATAGCGCAAACGGTAATGCACCTGTTTCCTTATTCCAGCCACTATGGATGGCTAGTCTAGTGGGTGCCGCTATTATCTTTATCGCTGTTAGTAAATTATCGATTTCTAATCACAAAGAGAACTTTGTTGTAAAGATAGTTCAAGTCCTAATGGGAGCAATTGTTAGTCTTCTTGCTGGATTTGGGTTAACTTGGCTGGCAGATGGAATGCTAGGATTACACATTCCAGAATTCATAGATATAGCGTTATTTTTATCAATTACTTCCTTTAGTTTTTTCCTAATGATTTCAGCTGTACTTTCTCTATTGGGACTTAGAGGTATGCCTATCTTTATCTTAATGCTTTTCTTTGGTGCACCATTACTTGCAATGGCTCCGGAAATGATGTCTTCATTTCATAGAGATTGGGTATATTCTTGGTTGCCAATGCGATTTATGGTAGAAGGATTACGTGAAATGTTCTTCTTTGGAAAAGGATTATCTTGGAATTCTCCTGTATCTACCCTTGTTTGGATTGGATTAGTGAGTATTCTAATAATACTTGCTTCTACTTTAAAACTTAATTCAGTACACGAAGAAAAATCTCACTCGAATGCATAAGATTTGGTAATTCAAAAAGCAGCTGTTCTGGCTGCTTTTTGTTTGTCTCTATACTTTCTTTATACGGTGTACCTTATTCTACTGTAGCACCGTTTGTTTAAGTATATTTCTTCACTATGCCTTTTGTGCTTTAACATAGATTTTCATTTTTTTTGCAAATCTTTACTAAACAATCTGGCCCTTTAATTGAATAAGAAAAAATCCTGCCACAAATGAAACCAGCAAGATTTTTATCAATCTTTATTACAAACTACAAAGTTGTTGGGTGCTAAAATGTTATTTACTAAGATACCTTCAAATCACTCATTTCACTGTTCAACTGTAAAAAGGTTATCATAGAAAGTTTTAAATCAATCTTACAAATACTTGAAAAGGGAGTCTTTTCTTAAATTCTTGTTTTTCCTAATAAATATCAACTAAAGAGTCGATTTCATTTAATTTTAAAAGAGATCAATTTTTTTATATTATTGCATTTTCAAAGATGGTTTTTAGTATTTTTGTTGTGCCTCTTTGAACAATTTTTCTTTGTGTTTTGGTATTCCCAAAGGTCTTTTCCTGTATAAATTGTTTTTAAATATACAATCTCCTTTCTGGAACAGGACAATGCATTTAAGCCTATTTACTAAGTCCTCTATCCAAAATAAGCGTTAATCCTTGTATTTAAATCACGCCCACCACATTCAAAAACACTACCACAATCACAACAGGCACCACATACCTCATCAACAAAAACCAAACCGAAAATAAGCCATTTAATCCTTTTGATCCTTGGATAACCTCACTTCTAAGTATGTCCTTTTTCATTTTATAGGAAACGAAAATAGAAATGAGTAATGCGCCTACAGGCATCAGGATGTTGCTGACCAGGAAATCAGCGCTGTCGAATATCGTTTTCCCAAAGATGGTAACGTCCCCTAATACACTATAGGACAAGGCTGAGGGAATGCCGACTAGGAAGATTCCAAGCCCGGTCAACCAGGCCGCTTTACCTCGAGAGCCTCCTTTGTTCTTTGTCAGTGCCGCCACGACAATTTCCAGCATCGAAAATGCAGAAGTAAGGGTAGCAAAAAGAAATAGAGCCAGAAATAGGAATAGGAACACTTTACCGAACATGATCTGGTCAAACACTGAAGGCAATACGATAAACAACAAGCCAGGTCCTTCCGCCGGTTCAAACCCCAAGGAGAAAACAGCCGGGAAAATGGCGAGACCTGCAAGAATGGAGATGAACAGATTCACACCGACAACCGAAACAGCCGGCTGCACTAGGCTCTCTTTTTTTGATAAGTAGGAGCTATAGGTAACCATGACGGATACCCCTACACTTAAGGAAAAGAATGACTGTCCCATCGCAAACAGTACGCTTTCGGCCGTAATGTTTGAAAAATCAGGATATAAAAAGAACGAGACACCATCCATCGCATTGTCGAGGGAAAGCGAGCGAACAATCAACACGATGAATAAAATAAACAACGCAGGCATCATGATTTTATTCATTTTCTCGATGCCGTTTTGCACCCCTTTTGCCACCACTAGAATGGTCAAGAGTAAAAATGCAGCCTGTGCAGCAACTGCCGCGATTGGATTGGATACCGTTGCCGTAAATAGCCCTTCATAACCGCCGGCAAACTGACCTATCATTCCCGTTACCCCATAAAACAAGTATTGGACAATCCAGCCGCCAATCACGCTGTAAAACGACAACAGGATAAAGCAGGTAAACACGCCAAGATACCCGATCCAGTGCCATTTCGAGCCTGGCGCAATTTTCTTGTAGGCAGAAACCGCTTCTTTCCCTGTGCTTCTTCCAATGATAAATTCACCGAGCAAAAGGGGAAAACCAATCAACACGGAAAAAAGTAGAAATAATAGAATAAATGCCCCTCCACCGCTCATACCGGTTACATACGGCAGCTTCCAGATCGCCCCAAGTCCAATTGCAGACCCGGCAGACGCCAATACAAATCCCAACTTCGATGACCATTGCTCCTCTTGCTTCATCACTAATTCCTCCCCAAATTAAAAAACTATAACACAAAAAAGCCGCACGTTTTCCGAAGGGACGTGATCAATTCACGCGGTACCACCCTTCTTGAAAGCATGCGACTTTCCACTCTAAATATAACGGCTAAACACCGCTTTGCCAATTTACGCAGGCAAAGTAAAGCTCCAAGATTGAAATTCCTCTTACCTTTGTACCGGACTTTCACCAAACGCCGGCTCTCTACAACAGGGAGATAAGACTTAATAGATTCTCTTCATAGCTTCATTTCTATATGCTTTTAAAAGTATTAAGTGTGATTATAGTATGGAAGCCTTAAGATAGTCAATGAGAAATTTTAAAAATTTAAAAGTCCCCTATCAATAGCGCTAAACCTTGTTCTGGGATAGCGCTTTTTAATTAAATAGGTATTAACTGTCTGTTCAATAAAAAATGAATTAATTGCAAGACCCTTTTGTATATTTTTGTATGAGAAACTATTTTTATTTAGTAAAATCTATTTTGGAGGTGCTTAAATTGATATTTGATTTAACTCATTAATCTACAAGATGCAGTATCACAAGAAACACCAATAAAGGATTATTTAAGTAAAAAAGAAATACATTTTATATAAGGGTAACAAACTAGATATTTGCGAGGAAACTGATGGTTTTTCCTTGACCGATGCAGAAAAGTATAGAAACCGTGTAATCCGTAAATTTTTCGGAGATTTCCAAATCAACGGATTTTTATGCCATTCAAATGTAGTTTCTTATGGTGGGTATACTAGAGATAGACCCGAAATACTTCTTGATTTAACTCGATTTATATAAGATGCTACAATTGAGAGTCATTGGGTTAAACAAAAAAATAAAGAACATTTTATTATTAAATTTAAGCAACCCCTTAATTATTATAAATATTGGACATTTGAGGTTGAATATGAGGATAGTTATTACGGAATTACGAAAGACAATCTAGATTATTTACCAAATGAAGTAATTGAAATAAAAGTAAAAAGATGGTTGATTCAAAAATCTCTCTATATTTTGAGATATGGAGTATATGAACTATTTTCTTATGTACACCCAAAAGTAAAAATAGAGCCAAACCAGATCATAGAAACTATGTCTGAACAAGAATACATTGATAAGTATAAAGTAGAAGATGGTTATTAATGGGTAATGGACGGATCGCTTATTTATTAATGTTGGTAGTGAATTATTCCAATAAATCTTCGCTAAATACAAGGAGTTACTTAACAATCTTGGCCCGATTGTCGAAGATTGATATCTACATTTTTAATGTATCATTTTGTAGTCTTCTGGTTTACTAATCAAAAATTATATATAAACTTTATCATTTGGAGAATGATATACCCTAGTGATTGGAGGGGAAGGCGCGAAGACGCTCGCAGGCAAGCGAAGCGCCTGGAACGGAAATCAACGGTATATTATACTTTCTATTTCAAAGAAAAACGGAGTGCTTTGTACACTCCGTTCATTCCTTATTAAAATAATTTCTTATATTCTCCATAGCCCTCTTGTTCAAGTTGGCTTATTGGGATAAATCGTAGGGCAGCGGAGTTGATGCAGTATCTTAATCCGCCTTTGTCTACAGGGCCGTCCTCGAAAACGTGACCAAGATGGGAATCTCCCTCTTTACTTCTAACCTCAGTCCGTACCCTTCTGTGACTAACATCCATCTCTTCTTTGATTTGTTCTTTGTTTATCGGCTTTGTAAAGCTTGGCCATCCGCAACCGGCATCATATTTATCAAGGGAAGAAAATAGCGGTTCTCCTGACACGATGTCTACATAAATTCCTTCTTCAGTATGATTCCAGAACTCATTTTTGAAAGGAGGTTCTGTACCGTTATTTTGAGTGACCTCATACTGCATAGGTGTTAGCTTTTGTTTTAAGTCTTCGCCGTTTTCTTTTTTCCAATTCTCTTTAATAAATGCCGCCCTCCCTGATCCTGCTTGATACATCTTATAGCGGAAAGGATTTTTCTTGTAATAATCTTGATGATACTCTTCCGCTGCATAAAACGGTTTAGCAGGAAGTATTTGTGTAACGATTGGATCTTTGAATCTTCCACTTTCATTTAGGGAGTGTTTTGATTTTTCAGCAAGCTGCCTTTGCTCCTCTGAGTGATAAAAGATGGCAGTACGATAGGAATCCCCACGGTCATGGAATTGTCCGCCTGCATCTGTTGGATCGATTTGGCTCCAAAAAACGTCTAGTAATTTTTCATACGGGAATATTTCAGGGTTGAACGTAATTTGTACCGCTTCATAATGGCCTGTCGTCTCCGAACATACCTCTTTATAGGTAGGGTTTTCTTTATGTCCACCTGTGTAACCCGAAACTACTTCTTCTATTCCATCCTGTTCGTCAAAAGGTTTAACCATGCACCAGAAGCAACCACCTGCAAATGTTGCTTTCTCTAAACTGTTTATCATAAAGTACCCACCTTTTTGTAAAATATATTTACGTGAATTATAGCAATATCATAGAGGAATTCCTAATGGAATGCTCATATTACAGAAAGATAATAGGTATGGTAAAATGAGGGGTACATATTTCAGGAGGTTCCATTAATGAGTAAAAAAGTTGAAGTTTATATATTAGCAGGGTTTCTTGGGAGTGGGAAGACTACCCTTTTGACTCAAATGTTGCACCAGGAACAAGCGGAAAATAGAAAAGTGGCGGTGGTAATGAACGAACTTGGCAAGGTCTCCATCGACTCCGATTCCATACCGGATGAAACCCCACTGTCTGAATTATTTGATGGCTGTATATGTTGTACGATACAAGAGAAATTGGAATCTACTATGCAGGGGCTTTTACTTGATAAAGATTTGGATGCCATTTATATAGAGACGACAGGTGCGGCGCATCCAATAGAGGTGCTTGACACGGTTCTTTCTCCTATATTTGCAAACAAGTTTTCTGAAGCTCGCATTATCACCCTTTTAGATGTTTTACGTTGGAAAGATCGAGACAGCTTATCTATTCAAGTAAAACAGTTGATAAGAGAACAAGTGAAGCATGCCGACATGCTTATCTTGAACAAGACGGATTTAGTTAGTGAAGCAGAAGTTTCTAGCATTTTGTTTGAATTGCAATCCATAAATCCTCATGCTTCCACCCTTCTAACCACCTATGCTAAGATTCCTGAAAACAGCTGGAAGAGAACGAAGCAGTTAGAAAAAGGAAGTCATTCTAGTGCACATGTGAAGGATTCCCTACATTTGAAGACGTTTGTGTATCAATTCTCCTCTAAAATAGACTTAGATGAGTTTGAAGACTGGCTCAGAAATCTACCTGACTATGTTTACCGAATTAAAGGGTATCTTTCTTTCGAGCATTCAAACAGTATTTATTTGTTTCAATATTCTTACGGCACTCCACTGTATTTGAAAGAGTTGGTTAAAGTCCCATTAAATCTTGTCATTATTGGAGAAGACTTGGATGTAGAGTTATTAACAAAACAATTACTAACTTTAGAGAATAACAAGCAATAACCGAAAGTGCTGTGCAAATCCTCATGATTTGCACAGCACTTTTCATTTTTATTCATTCATGAATGCCATCAACTTGAATATGTTGATTAGTAGTGAGAATTAAACTGTTTTTGTGAAAAGAGGGATGTCATGATTGTCATAAACGGAGAATCAATTACAGAAAGTACTCTGTCTAATTTAGAAGGGCTCGAAAAGACCATCTTTCAACGCCTACTTAATGATCAAGAGGTATATTCTTATGATTCTATGGAGGAATTAAGATTTGAGATTGCTTTACGGAACAATATTGTCGCAAGTGCCGCATTAATGGCACAGGGTGAAGCACGCTTTGAAACGTTTGCCGGTTCACAAGGCAACCCTGCTTATTGGAATATAACGGAGACTGGCGGCTTTTTAATACGGGAAGATGTCAATCCATCAGATGCCATAACTGATATTCTTGAAAATAGTCAATTTTATGCGTATGAGTGCGCAACAGCCATACTTATCCTTTATTATCACGCGATATTAAATACAATCGGCCCTAAACTTTTTAATGAATACTTTCAAGACTTATTACTATACAGCTGGCATTTTGATTCCGATCTTGTGATGCAGTCCGTCTATACCTTCTATACAATTCCTGGTGATGTTGTCTACTTTAAAAACCCTGATTTCAATCCATTGACCTATTGGTGGAGAGGGGAAAATGCTGTGGTAATGGATGACGACTTGTATTTTGGGCACGGACTCGGACTAAAAGATGCAGCGTATATCATTGAGTTTTTGAATGGAACGAGAAAACCAGATGCAACTAAGCCTGCTTATTTGAGTGATTATGTTGCCCGTCCATCTTTTACACATTTGGCAAAGTTATTCTCCTCTCCAAACAGACGAACTAAACATCAACATCCAGTCATTATCCATCGTAAGAATTCTATTTCCCTTGATCGGTATTTGTTCTACTTGTATCGTTCTTACCTTCCTAATCAATAAAGGCCGGCTCCCACATAGGAGCCAGCCTTTTTCATTTAGAATTTTGAACAAGCCTTAAGATTTCCAAAGCACGATTGCCTTCTTTTTTAAGAAGCTCCTCCCATATCTGATCTCGTCGGCTGTCTAGTTTAATAATATCGTAAGCAAGTTTAAATGAATCAGCATTGTGATACTCCTGCAAGTTTATCTCCTCCCTTTTTCAATTAAATTCGTATATTCCTTTTTCAATTCACTTAATGTGTAGGTGGAAAGAACACTATGATTCATGAAAAACCCCGCATTAACAAGTTTGGTAATATAATACTCTTTTGCATCGCTTATAGCCTTTTTTAAAATTGTTGCCATTCCACTCACCTCTCTTTACGTTAGTTTAATAAACAAACAGGATAGATACCTTATTTTTGTTAGAAGTTTTCACATTGAAATTCAAAACCACTACATTTAATTGTAAGGTTTTCTAACATACGCACAGGAATTACATAAAGAAATGTAATATAATGATTAAAAGAGCTCTAGAATAGGATGTGAATGGCTATGACACAAGAGGATCCATCTTTGAAAGAGAGAAAAGTCATTTCAATCGGCACGGTACGTGACCTTACAGGTTTATCTGAAAGACAGATTAGATATTATGAGGAAAGAAAGTTGATTTTCCCTGCAAGATCAGGTTCTGGCATTCGCAAGTATTCCTTCTCTGATGTAGAACGGCTGATGGAAATCGCCAACCAAATGGAAGAAGGCGTGCAGACTCATGAGATACGTAGAGAGTGGAAAAAGAAAGAAAAAGAAAATGAAAATTGGAAGAAACAAATGTTAAAAGGGCAAATTCAAGCGCATTTCAAACAAAACAGAAGCTAAGCATGATCTTCTCCTTGAAGGAGGGCATCATGCTTTTTTTCCGCATTTGAATTTAATCTTAACGGGAGTATTTGGTTATGCTACCATTAGCACATTAGGATTTATGTGGAGCGTGAAGTATGTTTGAATTATTATTAACCATGTTAGAGCGACTTGGAATCATTGTAACCGTTGCCTTTATCATGACTAGGCTCTCTTTTTTTAGACAGTTAGTCAATCGGCAGCAAATAGATAGAAAACAGCAAGCATACGCTATTCTATTTTTTGGGTTTTTCGGAATTATCGGTACATATACAGGTCTCGCTTTTAGTACGGAAACATTAGGCTTCAACCGTTGGATAACGGAATTGAACGACTCTGAGGCAATTGCCAACTCCCGTGTGATTGGGATAGTGATGGCAGGTCTACTAGGCGGATATAAAGTGGGAATTGGTGCCGGGTTGATAGCAGGTATACACCGAATGAGTCTTGGTGGATTCACTGCTTTTTCATGCGGCTTTTCTGCTATAGTAGCAGGCCTCTTGGCAGGTTATATCCGAAGCAAGTATAAGGGAAAGAGAATTAGTGTTTCTGTAGCTCTTCTAACTGGTGCACTAGCAGAATCCATTCAAATGGGCATTATCCTGCTTAGTTCACAACCATTCTCTAAGGCACTCGCCCTTGTTGAAAGTATAGGACTTCCTATGATTTTAGCTAATGGAGTTGGGTCTGCTCTCTTTTTCCTCATTATCTTATCTGTAATTAACGAAGAGGAAAAAGTCGGGGCAGTACAAGCTCAAAAAGCTTTGTCGTTAGCAGAGAATACGTTGACGCACCTTAGAAAAGGATTATCACTAGAATCTGCGGAAGAAACGTGCAAAATTATTTATCGGGAAGTAAATGCCAGTGCTGTATCCATTACAGATATGGAAAAGATTCTAGCACATGTCGGTCTTGGGGATAATCACCATAAACCACTCTCTCCCATTCAGACTCACAGCACAAAGCAAGTACTGAAATACGGAAATTTGTTGGTAGCAGGAAAAAATGACATACAGTGTCAAGATCCCTCTTGTCCACTCGGAGCTGTAGTTATCGCTCCATTAAAAAAGAGAGAAGAAACAGTTGGCACACTTAAATTTTACTTTTCTTCAGATAAAGAAATAGACAATGTGGTTATCCAGTTAATTACAGGTCTCAGCTCTCTGATGAGCCATCAGTTGGAAATCTCAGAAGCTGAAAATGCATCCAAGCTAGTGAAAGAAGCTGAAATTAAAGCTCTTCAAGCTCAAATCAGCCCCCATTTTCTATTTAACTCACTGAATGTCATTGTTTCTTTAATACGCACAGATCCGAAAAAAGCAAGAAAACTACTGATTTCTCTTTCGCATTTTTTTCGGCAAAATCTGACGGCAACCACTGCAAAATGGACAACCGTCCAAGAGGAACTAAAACATGTACAAGCATACCTTTCTGTTGAGGAAGCACGGTTTTCCGACCGTTTAACAGTCACCTATCATGTTGATGAATCTGCGCTTTCTTATCTTGTTCCCCCTCTGTCCTTACAGCCAATTGTTGAAAATGGGGTGAAACATGGGCTTAAAGATAGGGAGGAAAATGCTCAATTAATCATCGAAATAACAGAACGCGATTCTGATATTTTCATCTCCATAAGCGACAATGGAATAGGCATGACAAGAGACCGGATAAGGGAGCTTGGCCGGGATCAAGTGTCTTCTCCTACTGGTACTGGCGTTGGCCTTTACAATATTAATAAAAGACTTATAATGATGTTTGGCAATCAAGCAAGATTACATTTTCATAGTGAAGCAAGCCTTGGCACTACAGTCTCATTTTCCATTGCCAAAAAATTAAATAAGGATGATAAAACATATGGATAATATTAAAACGATCATAGTGGATGATGAACCCTACAGCCGGGATGAATTAAAACATTTATTACAAGAGCATGATTGTCTGCAAGTGATAGGAGAAGCAGCAACAGGTGAAGAAGCTCTTTTACTCTGTATGCAGCATCAACCAGATGTCGTTTTTTTAGATATCGAAATGCCTAAAATGAACGGCTTGGATGTTGCTAAGCATTTAAAAGAATTAAAAAAATCACCTCTTATTGTTTTTGCCACCGCCTTTCCCAACTTTGCGGTGGACGCTTTCCGCCATGAAGCGGTTGATTATTTACTAAAGCCTTTCGATGAGGACCAATTGTCCCAAACCGTGTGTCGGCTTATCAAACATTTAACTCCAGAAAAGGAAGCTTCTCCACAACCAGGTTCTTCAAAACTTGCAGTGGAACATGAAAATGAAATTTATTATATAGACCCCTTTGATATCCTTTATATTAGCAGAGACGAACGAATTTCAAGAATCCATACAAACACTCGCAATTTCGAGTCAAAGCTAGCTTTGAAGGACTTGGAGGAAAGATTGCAAGACTACCCTTTCTTTCGGATACATAAGAGCTATCTTGTGAATTTGAATAATATAACAAAGCTGACTCCTTGGTTCAATGGTGCATATATGCTAGAACTAACCGGCAGCCCCGAAAAGCTCTCTGTAAGCCGCAACTATGTAAAAGCATTAAGAAAAAAACTTGAACTATAACATGTCAGTAGCCGATACTGACATGTTATTTATGTTTTTACACATCTTAGCCGCTCTACCACCATATGAAAGCCTTTTCATTTATAATGATGATACTCCATAAAGAGAAAGGGGTCTTCATTTTGTATACATTCTTAACAGGTATTGTCTTATTAATAGTAGGTTATTTCATTTACGGTAGATTTGTAGAAAAAGTATTCGGTATAAAAGATGCTAGAGAAACACCCGCTTATTCCAATCAAGATGGTGTTGATTATCTCCCTCTAGGCCAGAATAAAAATTCATTGATTCAATTGCTTAATATAGCAGGTGTTGGTCCCATTTTCGGACCGATTTTAGGTGCTTTATATGGACCTGTGGCATTTTTATGGATCGTTTTGGGTTGTATTTTTGCAGGGGCTGTTCATGATTATCTGACAGGGATGATTTCCATTCGAAATCGTGGTGCCCATTTACCTGAACTAGCAGGGAAATTCCTTGGCAAATTCATGAAACATACTGTCAATGCATTCGCTATCTTGCTTTTACTTTTAGTTGGAACCGTTTTCGTAACGGCTCCTGCTGGATTGATTCATACTTTAGCTGATGGAAGCATTACACTTAGTGTCATCATTTTAGTTATCTTTGTTTATTATATCTTTGCAACGATGTTACCAATTGATAAAGTGATCGGTCGATTATATCCTATTTTCGGAGCACTATTACTGATAAGTGCGTTGGGTGTGGGAATATCGTTAGTTGTAACTGGAGCTCCTATTCCTGAATTAAGTTTTACAAATATGCACCCAGATAATGTGCCTATCTTCCCATTATTGTTTTTAACAATTTCATGTGGAGCACTATCAGGTTTCCATGCAACGCAAACTCCTATAATTTCTAGAACTACTCAAAATGAAAAGCAAGGTCGCAGAATTTTCTATGGCATGATGATTGCAGAAGGTATCATCGCCATGATCTGGGCTGCAGCAGGAATGAGTTTATTCAACGGGTCGGCAGGTTTGAGCGAAATCTTAGCCAATGGTGGACCTGGTGCAGTTGTTAGTGAGGTTTCTATTACCATGCTTGGTGCTATTGGTGGTACAATGGCGGTCATCGGTGTCATTATCCTTCCGATAACATCTGGAGATACTGCTTTCCGAAGTGCTCGTATGATTATTGCCGATTACTTCAATATTTCTCAAAAGAAATTTTTAAGCCGTATCTGGATTGCCGCTCCTTTGTTTGTCATTTCGTTTGTACTGACAAAAATTGATTTTGAATTACTCTGGAGATATTTCTCTTGGGCAAATCAATCAACTGCTGTGATCGCATTATGGGTCGGCGCAATGTATCTATTCATTGCTAGAAAACAGTATTATATTGCGATGATACCAGCAATTTTTATGACGATGGCAACGACTACCTATATTTTAAATGCTCCAATTGGATTCCGTTTACCGATTGAAGCGTCCTATATCGGTGCTGCTATGTTTACTATCATTGTTATCGGGTTGTTCTATGTAAAAGCCATTGCAGTAAGGAAGACAGATTTCGAACTAGATGCAACAGATATCTCAAATAAAGCAGCATAGTTTCACAAACGGTTCTACTTTTGTAGGACCGTTTTTTCTTTAATTTTTGCATAAATGTTTTCACTTCGGAAAAAGTAATAACAAAGGAGGCGGATTTACAATGACATCCCCTTATTTATGTCCAAATTGTAAGACTAACCGCTCACGTTTCAATATTATTGAACAAGTGGCAAAGTCCGTGAAATTGAATCCCCAATCAGGTGAGGTTGTAGAGGAATATACTTCAGGCAATATGGATCCTTTTCATATCCCCTATAAGGGACCTTCTCAAAAAATTCAATGTGCCACATGCGGCAATGTAGATGAAGAAATCACTTTTATCAAACACGCAGAATACCAAAAAGGATAATGGGCTTAACATGCCTGTTATCCTTTTTTCTATGTAAGCATGATTAGTGTTAATATTTCACTTTTTATTGCATATCCATTTAGCATCCGAAATAAATGGAGGTTGTATGTAAATATGGGGCATGACGAGAATTACTTCCTCGCTGGACAATATCAATTGCTTGCTGATTATTACAAATATCTGGATCAGCAAAAACATATCTATTGCTATAATATGCATGTATATCATTTGAAGAAATGGGTGCAAAATACTCAATCAGGCGATCAAAGAACACAGCCTTCAAGCGATAAAGCTCACCTCCGGGTCCTGCATGCATCTCCTGGACTGATGCCGGTAGATATAAAGGTAAACAATAGCCCGGAATGGAGAGATCTCCGTTATACAAATAGCAGCAGTTATATAACCATTCAGCCAACAAACAATCAATTAGAAGTATTTCAAAGTGGAAGAAAGCTAGCTGCCGGTACTCTTGAGGCAACTCCCGGTAAATCCTATACCATTGCAATTGCAGGAATGAAGGATAAATTACAACTAATACCTGTTGAAGATGATTCGTCTGTGCCTCAAAGTGAATCCAAAATGCGCTTTTTGCACCTATCACCGGATGCTGTTTCTGTTGATTTGGCCGTCAAAAAAGGCGATGTGGTTTTTTCTGATATTCCCTATACCGGAATTTCTGATTATCTTGGGCTTACACCTATGACGGTGGATCTTGAAATCAGACTAACCGGTACAAAGGATATTGTCTTGCCCCTTAACAGAGTAAGTCTAAAGCCGGATGTTGCTTATACCGTCGTTGCCGTTGGTCTCGTAAAAGGCTCTCCTACCTTGGAAGCTATTTTTTTAGTGCCTTAACATGTAAAATGCTCAATCAACTTGTGATTGAGCACCATTTTTTATTTCATTAGCACCAAGCAGCACCAACGATGATTAAAAGAATAAACAATACAACGATTAACACGAAAGAGCTTCCGTAACCACCGCCGTATCCTGCTCCTGCTACTTGACCGTAACCGCAACCACACCAACTCATAGCTGTCACCTCCTCTACAAAAGGTACTTATCGAACATTAGTTATTAATAGTGGAGGACTCCCGCACCAACAATCACCAATAAGATAAACAGAACAACTATTAATGCGAATCCTGATCCATAACCAGAACCACCCATGCTCTACACCTCCCCCTCTTTCCTAATACATAATGTATTCAAGCGGGGCGTAATGGTAAAGGCATATGCCCAGTTCCAAAAAAATTGGGTGAATTTTTTTACTAAGCCCTTTGGCGGTGTAGTATCAATTAAATTTTATAAAAAATAAATACCGGGCAGACACCGCCCGGTCAATTTAAACTAGAAAATATTAGGTTTTGTGAATTTACGCTGTTCCTTTCCGCAAATGGCTTCGCTTTCCACGGGACGGTGCCTTGAGCCTCCTCACAACGCTTCAGGGGTCTCAACCTACCGTTACTCCCCCGCTGGAGTCTACGCCATTTGCTCCAAACCACAGCTGAAAATCACATAACCAATACGTTATTGCTTATTCAGTTAACACAGTAAGATTGCTTTTTATAACCCTTCATTTAAATGAAATCAACTGTTTTGCAAAGCAAATTTTAAAGAGCATGGTGATTTTTCACCATGCTCTTTGAGATATTAGTCCTCGACTGGGACTAGCAGTTTGAATTCTATGTCATTGCGTTCGATATCAAATTTTGTGAATTCCACTTTTGTATCACTTTGCAGCTCCAGTTCCTGTAGGGCTACATAGATACTTTGTTCGTTAGGAATAATCTTAACCCACGGGGGTAAAGGGTAATTGTCTCCTACATACTTTAATACCATCGATACAGGCACTTGCAATCTTCCAATTGACATCGAATCTTGTTTCAATACCACATCACCGTTTTCCTGAACTTCCGGAATAAACGTCATCGTCAGGGGTATGTCTCTTTCAAACACGGTCATTTCTCCCCTAAGCTCTACCCTGTCTGTTAAAGCTACCTCATAGTTCAATGGCCGTTTGGTTTCTTTCTCCAAATAATAACGGATAAGTTCGTTTAGGTCTTCTTTATCAGATTGTATGGTAAATGCAACCCTTTTTCTATCATCATCCCTGCCTGATAAATAAAATTTTGAATGCTTCGGTAGCAACACCAAAAAAATGGCTACTCCGGCAATTAATATATTTACCACCAGCAAGCTTATAAAGGCCGTTTTCCAGTTTATTACTTTCTTCACCATAATCCTCTCCACTACTCTTCATCTAATAACTCTTCCATTGAACTGTCTTCATTGAATCGTTTAATTTCATCTACGATATTATCACCTATTAGTTGATACCCTTTTTGATTAGGATGAAACTGATCATCATCAAGTAAGTTCTCTTCTGGATCAATGAAAATGTCCTGAATGGGGACATATGCTGTATTAGGATATTCATCAAGAACAGAAATGGTGGTAGCATTCCAATTAGTTACTACCTCATTCATTTCCTCTATTTCTTGAAAAAATTGATAAAAAGGATTAAATAACCCCACTAAATAAATCCTGCTGGAATCGTTGTGTTTTCTTACCTCACTAAGGACACTGTCCAATCTTTTAGCATATAATTCTTGTTCTTTATCAAACAGTGAAAAGGTTAAATCGAGAAAATTTTCTCGGATTACCTTCATTAAATCGTTTCCTCCGACAGTCATGAAGATTACATCCGCTTCTGCAAGAGCCTCTTGCACTTCTGGATCTTCCAGTCTCTTTAAGAGATGGTTCGTGCGGTTTCCTCTTACTCCAAGGTTAGTGACGCTGACGTTATCGATATATGGTTTGTCTTCATAATGTTGTTTGACAATGGAAGAAAAACCTCCCTGGTTGGACTCGTCACCAACACCTTGCGTCAAAGAATCACCGAAAAAGACCAATTTAAATGACCGGTCAAAAAAATCTTCCGTTACTTCCTCTTTTTCTTCAATATTCATTATTTTGTTCTGGTTCTCCACAGGCTCTTCCTTGAAGAAATCTTTGAAAAGCTTTCTTTCACTTTGGCTTTCTCTTCGCTCTTTCGCTTTTTCCAAAACATAGCTTGAAGAATTTTCTGCAGAACAACTAACCATACTAATTATTATAAGGCCCAGCAAGCCTATTTTCCAAAATTTCACCATGAGGCATTCTCCTTATTTTGTTAAGGATTATTCTGTTTCTTACATTATAAGACAGTACCTTTTTATAACATACTCTAGGGTATTTTTCAAAAGTAAATGTTATGGAGGACAATTAATATGAAGGAAAAAGAAATTCTTGCCTGTAATGAAGAGGTTTCAAAAGAGCTTTTTTCTAAAGAGCTCCATGTAATAGTGACTGATGGAGTGAATGCAAGCAGAGAAGAAGATATGAATATTAATCAAAAGGATCACTCTAAATAAGAAAGAGTGATCCAAATGGGATTATCGTTAACCTTGGTTTTGCAATATTTCTATATGTTCCATTATTTCTTCGTATGGGACATCCAAGCCGTCATAACTTTTAATGATGGTCCCTTCTTGATTAATTAGATAGAAACTGGTGCCGTGGACAACTTCGCCGCCATTCTTTGGTTTAGCCACAATGGTTTTGAAGTTTTCACGACCAAATTCCTCGATTTCTTTTTGAGTATAGCCTGTTAGGAAATGCCATGAAGAAAAGTCTGCCTGAAAGTTTTCACCAAAGTCTTTAAGCACTTCTGGAGTGTCCACTTCCGGGTCAACAGAGAAGGATAGAAATTGTACATCTAAGTTCTCTTCATCCGCCATACGTTGCAATCTCGCCATATTGGCAGTCATTGGTGAACATACAGTTGTACAGTTGGTAAATACCATATTAGCTACCGTAATTTTACCTTTTAGGTTTTCAAGTCCAACCTCTTCATTATTCTGATTTATGTAGTTGAAATCTCCTAGTGCCCAATCGGTTTTATCAGGTATATCTGAATTGCCACTGCAAGCTGCCAAGATGATCGCGCAAAGTCCAATCAGCAATATTCTTGAATTTTTCAACAAGTGCTTCACCTTATTTCATTTTTATTTTCCATTTTCTATTCAAATCGTATCATTTATTAGAGGAAGATAAAAGGAACTCAAAGTGAAATTCATAAAAAAAACATATTTGTTGGGAAGGAGTAAAAGGAATGCAGAGAGAGTCTGAGACATTTAGCATCATTTCCCTCACGTCAACATCCATTATTCTTGTACTTGGAAACTCCATGCTTATTCCCGTTCTGCCTGAAATTCGCCATGACCTACAACTTACACAAGTACAAGCAGGTCTCATTTTGTCCATATTTTCCATTGCAGGCGCCATAACCATCCCGTTCGTTGGCTATCTATCTGATAGATTTTCCCGGAAGGATATTATCCTTGCATCCCTTTTACTTTACGGAATTGGCGGTTTTGTCTCAGGTATAGCATCTGTCATGGAAGGGTCCTATTCTTTCGAGGGGATTATCACTGGGCGTGTTCTTCAAGGAATTGGGTCTGCCGGGACAGCGCCAATTGCAATGGCAATCGTGGCGGACTTGTTTGCAGGAAACAAACAGTTGAAAGTATTAAGTCTCATGGAGACAACCAACAGTTTAGGAAAAGTTCTTTCGCCATTGTTAGGGGCATTTATAGCATTATTTATGTGGCATTATGTTTTTTTCGCCTTCCCGCTGGCATGTGGGATTTTGTTTATTATGTTTTTTCTGTTTGTAAAAAAGGAAAAGTCTTCTTCTGATAAAATGGTTTTTAACAATTATGTCCAACACTTAGCAGGAGTTATGAGAGAAAACAAGTTTTATTTGTTAACAAGCTACAGCGCTGGTGCTCTTTGTCTTTTCTTGCTGTTTGGTCTTCTTTTTTATTCTTCTGATGTTTTGGAAAATACTTTTGAAACACATGGTTTCCTTAATGGGGTCATCCTTTCCTTTCCTCTTCTATTTTTGACCCTTTCCTCCTTCCTTACAGGGAATATAATTGGAAAGTTCAGCAACTACATAAACCGAATTCTCATGGTGAATTTTTTGCTACTGAGCGGTTTTCTACTGGGGATATTGCTTTATGACAGCCTCTGGTGGACCATTTTATTCATATCCCTTATTAGCACATCCATTGGTGTTGTTCTTCCATGCATGAATGCCATCATCACTAATTCTGTAAAAAAAGAAGCAAGAGGATTTGTAACGGCTCTGTACGGGTCGGTCAGATTTGTTGGAATTGCTCTGGGCCCAATTGTATTTGGCTATTTTATGGATTTCTCCATTTCCACTATTTTCATATTATCTTCTTTACTCTGTCTTTTTCAAGCCATTCTATGCTTCTTCTATTTAGACAAGAAAAATAGAAGCGTCTCGGCTCATGACATCCTCAACTGGTTTACGTTATTCCACTTACCGTTTCAAAGAAATAAACAAAGAGGCTGACTTTTATGTCAACCTCTCTCATCTATCTACGTTTCCTGTTCTTTGCTTTTAGCAGCTGATTCATACGATCTTCGGTAGCTTTTGTTTCTTTAGGCATTTGTTCCGTTTCTTTTCGTGGTTTAAAGTCTTTTATTTCTTCGACTTTCGGCTCTTCCCTTTTAGAAATCTGACTAGTTTTAAGTGGAGCTTTATTTCTTTTAACTACAGGTGCTGTCCATTTTCTCTGTGATTTATCTTTTTCCTTTTTCACCTTACCTTTATTCCAGATGGCAAGTGATATCAAGCCAAACCTTCTAATAAAGATTTCTATAATGAATAAGAAAAAAGCAAGAATGATAAATGGTAACCACACTGTTTGAGATTGGTAAACATTTTTATGATAAGGACGGAAGACATCTTTGGGGTCTTCCAATACCATACCATTTTGATTACCAGTAATACTTTCAAGCAACTCCAAATTTACCGGCCTTTGTTCAAATTCTGTGGAAAAAGGTACTACCATTCCGCTAGTAAAAGTTGAGACCGTTTCCCCTTCTACTTCTTGTGTAATATTGAGGAAGTAAATATCGGGTATGGCTGAAAATTCCACTTCGTACTGGCCAGGACCCACCATTTTACTTTTAGCGTCCTCTATAATCTGCCCCTTATTGTTTGATACAGATATAGAAACGGGAGTCAATATATCCTCTATCGCTTCCACTTTCACTGAAGCTCTGCCTCCATCAACAGAGGTAGTGATGTCATAAGCTCCTTGCTCATAAGATGGCAAAGACCACGTCATCATCTCGTTCCAAAAAGCCGTCCATTTTTCCCATGATGGAAAACCTCCACTCCAAGATCCCGAAACATCCGAGGTCCAAGCGATGGTTCTCCCAAGGCCGTAATTCATTCGAGCAAGGATGGGATCCTCTTTTTCACTTGATATGATCTGTTCAGCCCTGGACTTGAGAGTAGTCGCAATATAAGTATTAAGAAACGGTGTCCCGGTTTCAAACCTTTTCGACCAATCATAACCTGCATATACAGTCGGTACATGTGGATTGTCTTCAATATATGTTTTGGTAGTAAGGGCGGTTTCTCTTGAGAGGATACTTGGCACTGCGCTTGCTTCATATACTTCGTAAAATCTTCCTGTCCCTATCTCAGCAAGCTCTTCTAACAAGGAAGTATCTGCATCTCCACCGATCGCTACTGTGGATAATGTTACATTATTGGTTAAACCCTCTTCGATAATTTCTTCATAAGGACCATCATTTGATTGACCATCCGTTAATAAAATAATATGCTTTCGTTTAAGGTCCATCTCATTCAATTGCTCATAAGCCTGGTTAAGGGCTGGGAAAATATCTGTTCCACCACCCAACGCTGTCGAACGAATGGATTCAATTACCCCTTCTTTATCCTTGATCGGTTCTGTTTCTACTACTGTCCAAGGCTCTGTATCAAAGGCAATAAAGCCAAATGTGTCCTCTTCTTTTAACAGTTCCACAGAACGTGCTGCAGCTTCTTTCGCTAAATCAAATTTTTCTCCCATCATACTTCCTGAACGGTCCAGTACAATGATCAAACCAAGTGAAGGAATCTCCTTTTTACCTTTTACATCCATATCCACAGGAAGAATCTTCTCTATCGGGGTTTGAAAATATCCACCAAGCCCATAGGATTCATTGCCTCCAGTCATCGTGAAGCCTACACCAAAATCCCTGACGGCTGTTTCAATGAGCTCCATCTGATTGCCACTTAAGAGGTGACCAGATACATTATGAAAAATAATACTTTCATAAGCCAGGAAACCGCTTAGTGTCGTAGGTAAAAGGCTTGGATGAATGCGATCTATATTCCATCCACTTGCATCTAAAGCACGGAAAACATTATCTCCCTCACCCTCTTGGTCTACCATAAGCACTTTAGGTTGCCCAGAAACCTGTGTTAAAGAGTGTGATATATTGTTTTCTACAATTTTATCAGCTACTGGAAAAATTTCCGCTTTAAATGTATATAGTCCGGGATCTGTTAATGGAATGGCGTAGGAATAATTATTAGATCCCTTAGCCACTACAATCTCTTCTTTTATAATGGTTTCATTATTCTGGGTAATATGCAACGTGGCTGTTGTGTCCACATTGGCCACTAACCCGATCTGGAAAGGCACTGCTTCCCCTTCAAAGCTTGATTGTGGCGTGTGAAAGGATTGAAGCGACACATCTTCCACATACGGTGATTGGAAAGCCATTGCATCCATTTCTATATTTCTGCCTGAATAAAAGGTGGATTGTCTGGCACTGTTCCCGTTTGTTTCCACACCATCAGTCATTAAAACTATTCGGCCTTTACGATCTTCCGGGATGTAATTTGCAGCAAATTCCATCGCGTCTTCTAGATTCGTAAACTGAGAACTGTCATTTACAGAAAGCTGTTGAATCGTCTCTTGTTGATCGGTAAAGGATCGTTCAAGTTTTGGCTTTTCTGAAAATGTAACAATGCTATAACTATCCTCTTCTTTCTTTTGCTTAATCGCCTCATTAATGGAGGAAAGGATTTCCCCTTCCATTCTTTTTACACTATCGGACTGATCTACAAGAAATACCGTGTGTGTTCCTTTTACAGAGGAAAGAAAAGATGGCATACATAGCCCAAGTATAAGTAACAAATAGATGATGCTACGCAAGGAGATGATGACATACTCCTTTTTTCGCTTCTTTTTCTTTTGACGCCAGAACAAAACAAGACTGATTAGTACCGGGATAATAAATAAAAGCATGAGAGGGTGTTCAATTTGAAATTCCACGTCTGTAAACCTCCCATTCTACCAAAAGTACGACAAGAGCAAGCATTAAAAACAAATAAGAAATGTTATTACTGGTTGTTGTCTCCTCTCCTTGATCGACAGAGGAAACTGCGGAAACGGTAAAGCTCTCTTCTGTCTGAATCGACTTTTCTGCATCTTCTAACATAATAGTAAAAATCCTGGATTCCTCTTTTTGGTCCTTTGTCTCTTTAAGCGTATACAAGCCGGGTGTTAGTGGTAGGGCAATGGGCTGTTCGAAAGTTAAGTAAGATAAGACCACCTTATCATCGCTGTCGAGGATTTCCGCTTTTTTTACATCAGAAGCTGGAAAATAATCCATCGTCTGACCAGGATAAAAATACCCCAACATTCCCCTGTTCTGTGTTAATTCCTGAATAGAATGGAACATGAACAAAGGGAAACCCGGATGGAGCGGCCAATCACTCGAGCCAAGCTCAAATGTTACCACAATTATTGGATGTCCTTCGTATGTTCCCGAAAGAATCAAAGGCGTTTCTCCGCGCCTTGCAACTACATCTAATGAGGAAAATTCTTCTGCAGTAAAGGCCTTTTCCACATAAACTTTTTCCATTTCCACTGATTGCATCAGCGGGTCTGCCATACTTCCCGAAACTTCACCTGAGAGTTCCATTTCTTTTTCCCCATCTTCTCCTGATAGGAAAACTAGCTTAGGACCAGACGGCCAGTCGCTTCTAGGAATGCCTTTTATGAGGTGAACACCATCAAATTTATTTTCTTCCGCTGAATCTGAAGAAAGATGGATGACATTGGTGCTTGCAACCTCAACGGCCTTTCTTGCAAATGGATGTATTTCTTTATGAACGTAGACTGTAGGGTCCTGTTGCTGCCCGAGGAAAGCGAATTGTTCATTGTCTAACCTATATTGCTCATCTCCGCTCACGACAGCTTTATACAATGTTGCAGGTGGCAGTTCTTCAAGAAAAATAGTCTTCACTTTGTTACCTTCCACCGCCTCAGAAACTTGTTGTAAGACTTCCTCCTCCTCATTAAATATTGATAAGTTTAGCTCCTTCGAATCGTTTCCTTCATTTTTTACGGTAACTACTCCAACTACTTTGCTTTCACGCATGGTTACCCCAAATGCTTCCACTGCTAAGTTCTGGTGGGAATCACCTAAATTATGTGCAAAAAAGGTTGTGTTCTGGTGAAGCTCCAAGGATTCTTCTTTGGAAAAGTTGTCGGATAAAAGTTGTATGTTCCCGTTATCTTCCCCTAAAAGACTTTTAGCCATATTGATGGAATCTATTAAGTTTGCTGAAGCGTATGAAGGTCCTAACTTTTCCACCAGTTCCGCTATTTCTTTTTGCGACTGTGATCTCTCTATTAGAATTTCAGGAGTCTCTTTAGCCACTATTACAGTCATTTCTTGCTGATCCACTTTATCAAGTGTTTGCACCATTTTCTCCTTGGCCAAATCCAGACGGGATTTTTCCCCTTCGAGTGCTGTCATGGATGCGGATGTATCCACAATGAAAATGATATGGTCTCCCTCTATGCCATCTTTCTCAAAGTAGGGCTGTGCCAAAGTGAAAATAAGAAACAACAGAGCTAATAGCTGAAGGTATAATAGCAGATGGTGCTGCAGCTTTCTCCACCATGCTTGTGCTTCAAATTCGTTCATCCACTCCTGCCACAATAAGACAGAAGGAATTGCTTTTTTTTCATACTGTTTTCGAAAGAAATACATCAAGATAACTAATAGTAAAAATGCACTGAACAAAAAATATATTGGTGCTGTAAAACCCATCCCCATCACCTAATCCAACCTTTAGAGGTCATCCTTTTAAATAAAATATCTTCCACTTTCTCTCCTGTGTGGCACATAAGGTAGGAGATACCCCTTTCAAAACAAAAACCCTCGAGCATCTCCATTCTTTTTTGCATTTTTTCTTTATAATTCTTTCTAGTAAAATCAGAAACTGTCACATTAACTTCCTGATTGGTTTCACTGTCAATCAGCATAAAGTCCCCATCAAAACTTGGGCTTACCTCATCCTCTTCCAAAACTTGCAACAAATAAATTTGCTGTCGATTTGCTTGAATTATTTTCAATGTGTGGATGACCGAGTCAAGCGGTTCCAATAAGTCACTGATGACAATAGATACACTGCTTTTCCTTTGAACATGGTTTAAAGCCGCCTCAGAAAATAGCAGGGATGACTCCTTAGCTTTTATCTCCTCTACATATTGAAGCATCTGATGGAGATGACCTTTTCCTTTGCGATATAAATAAGGCGCCTGCTCCCCATGGACATCCATGATAGATATACGATCATCCTGACTGAGCCCAATATAGGCAAATGAGGCTGTGAGTGTTTTGGCTAGCTTCCATTTGGCGGGAGAACTAGCCATGGAATTTGTACAATCAAGGTAAATGGTAGCAGATAGCTCTTGCTCATCCAGATATCTTTTAATATAGTGTTTTTGCGTACGTGCAAAGATATTCCAGTCCACTTGCCTAAGGTCGTCTCCCTGCTCATACATGCGATAATCGGAGAAATCATGTGACGCTCCGAACCTTGTCGACTTCCTTGTTCCTTTATGCCAGCTTCTTTTGAGCTTGCCTGCTTGAAGTGTATGGGCCTGTAATTGCTTTGTTATCATAGAATTCAACATCACTGCTACCTTACATTCAATACTTTATCAGTGTACTGAATGGCATCCTCAAGAATATGATCTTCTTTAATCCCAGAAGCTTCCCCTTCAAAATTTAAGAACAAACGGTGACGCAAGACAGGGATGGCGGCATGCTTAATGTCGCCTTTTGAAACATGAAAACGTCCTGAGCAAAACGCCCTTGCTTTTGCTACTTTTATTAAGCTTTGAACTCCACGAGGCCCTACACCGTATCGTACATATTTTTTCACAAGCTCACTGGCATGCTCTTCTTCTGGATGAGTTGCCATGATGAGTTGTACCGTGTAGTCTAACAGTTCCTGTGAAACTAGTATTTCTTTTACTGCCATTTGAATTTGTTGCATTTTCTCGGTATTTAAAAGTTTTTGAACGTGATAGGATTCTGTTCCTGTTGTCCTTTTAATAATCTCATATAACTCTTCCTTCTTAGGATAGCCCATGTTAATTTTCAATAGGAAACGGTCCATCTGTGCTTCCGGCAGCGGATAAGTTCCTTCCATATCAATAGGGTTCTGTGTTGCGAGCACAAAGAATGGAGAGGAAACCTTTCTCGTTTCTCCCATGATGGTTACTGTCTTTTCAGCCATCGCTTCTAAAAGAGAACTCTGTGTTTTAGGCGTTGCACGGTTTATTTCATCCGCCAAAACAATATTAGAAAAGATTGGACCTTCATGAAACACGAAGGACTGTTTTCCGTTTTCATGTATTTCAATCATTTTTGTACCGGTAATGTCAGAAGGCATCAAGTCAGGAGTAAACTGGATTCTTGAAAAATCAAAATTCAAAACTTCAGATATTGTCCGGATAAGCATGGTTTTCCCTACACCTGGCATCCCTTCGAGCAAGGCATGACCGTCTGACACCATCGCCCAGATCAGTTGTTCAATCACTTCCTCCTGTCCAACGATCACCTTTCCGATTTCCTGTTTCACTTCTTGCAATGTATCTTGATAATATTTCAATTCCTTTTCTTTCTCTTCCAAACTGATCACTTAATCTGCTCCCTTCGGATCCACTTCACTAAAGTATTGTTTGACGACATTTTCTAATCTTGATGGCAATTGCATTCTATCCAGTGATTCCCTGTAGGATTTTTCATAGGAAGAGAATACTTCTCCATACGGTCTTGCTTCCCCTCTCAGGGTCGGAGAATCAGGGGCATCTTCGTATTCTGATTGTCCTTCCCCAGTCGGACCGCCATCTGTTTCATTTTGAACATCACTTTGAATGTTGGAAGGCACTGTAAAGGTTTGCTCACCTACACCGACACCTGCTCCTAGACCGCCACCTCCTGGACCTTGTCCTTGACCTTGGCTGCCTCCCCCTGCTCCTGCACCTTGTCCCTGGCCTTGTCCTTGACCTTGTCCCTGACCTTGGCCTTGACCCTGACCTTGACCTTGGCCTTGACCTTGGCCTTGACCCTGACCTTGACCTTGACCTTGGCCTTGACCTTGACCTTGGCCTTGACCTTGGCCTTGAGCTGTTTGATTTGAAGATGAGTTATTAGAATTAGATAACGATAGCTTAGAAGGATTCAACCCAGCCTGCGTCATTTTACCATGTTGATTTGTGGCTGCTGATTGAAGAGCATTCTGTAATGCCTCCATATCAGAAAGGGACGATATATCTTGTAACAGCTCCTCAAGTTGTTCCATTAATGCTTCTAATTCTTCTTCTGTCCTTTCATCTATGTCCAATTCTTCCTTATCAAGGAGGCTCTTGGATAGTTCAGACAGTTCTTTTTTTTCTTCATCTGATAAGGAGCTGATATTTTTCTTCATCTCATTTAGAAGCTTTTCAAGTTCTTCATTTTTTTGATTTAAAGCAAGATTCGCCAATGAGTTATCAGGTTGTTCTTTCGCAAGTTCTTTTAAGCTGGCTTCCTTTTCTTGGAGCTCTTTCATCTTTTCAGCTAAGTTATTTTCTTTCTTCATTAGTTCTTTCAAGAGTTCATCTGCATCTTTTTCATTTGTAAGATCTTTTAGCTCCTCTAGATCTTCCTTTAAGCCTTCTTTATCTTTCAGTTCTTCCGCATCTTTTTTTACCTTTTTAAGTGTTTCTTCTATAATTTCTCTTTCTTTCTCTACCGCTTGGGCCTCCTGCATTTTGTTATTTGGGTACAAAATTAAAAGTATAATGGCGCAAGCGGTCAACAAAGACATGAATAGTATTTTAGGTTGGATATGCTTTAATTTTGCCCCTTTTATGTCATGTTCCTTTTTCTTCAGATGTTCATAAGTCTCTTTGCGTTGTAGTTGTGCGACCAAGGAGGTATCTTTCACATAATCCAGAGACGTGGTTAATCTATCCTCTTCTAGAAATTCATCTGAATATCTTGCTGCATCCCATGTCGATGGCCTATTTCTCCAGTAGAGGAGGAATACTGCTAAACAAACAATACATCCTATCCAAAGAGCTTTTTCCATTAGATACGGTGTCACGACAATTCTGGCAACAATAAGTACACTTAAAAAACTGACGCAAAATGCTAAAATTGCATATTGCGTCTGTTTAGAAAGCCTTTGAATTCTAAGCTTTCTTCTAATGGAAAAGAGGAACCTTATTATTTGATCGTTTTCCTTCATTTTTCATCTACCCTTTACGTGGTTTCATGTTCGGGCGTAACTTTTTAATACTAAGCAAAATCAAGACAATGGAAATCGTGATATATGAAATGATCAATCCTACGCCAAGGTGTGTATCTATCCCGGTCACATCCTTTAATTGCATCGCAGCAGAAGGCTCAAATAGTGCAAGCATCACACCGAAGGGATTAAACATTGCGATAAAGTAAGGGATCGGGTTTGTTTGTGGCCCAGTTGCTCCGTATTGGGTAAAGCTAATGGAGAACACCGTAATGATCGCGGTCCCTGCAGCAAGGAAAAAGGCTACTCCATACGTACAAACCATTGCAACAATCGTTTTGCGTATTAATGTGGAGAAGAAAACACCGATGCTTCCTAAAGTTGCCATAGAAAGTAAGTAAACACCGAAAGTCAATAACAATAGCTTTGGTGAAATTCCCCCAAACAAAAATACGATGCTGTATAACGGCAAGCTTGAGATTACGATTAACAATAAAAATGATAAAGATGACACTAGCTTGCTGATAATGATACTTGTGGAAGATTGCTGTGTCGTCAACAGAATGTTCAATGTCTGTTTTTCCCTCTCACTGCTAATGATTCCCGCTGTTAATCCAGGAGTCATAAAGAAAATTAAAGCTAGCTGCACAAATGCTAAGATCATGAACATGTTTTTACTATTTTCTGCTCGGAACATACCCATCGTGTTGAATCTTGTTTCCATGTAAATATAAAATAAGGCGATTAAACCTAGCACACCCAGGTAGAATAATATTCCAAGGAAGCTTTTGAAACTCCTGAAGCGTAACTTGAACTCTTTATTTAACATGGGGTTGATTAGTTGAGCTTTCATTATTCCACCCCCTTTGTAATTTCTAAGAAGATATCTTCCAGGTTGGATTCTTCTTGACTTAAACTCAGAATCATCACACCGGAATCTAATGCTTTCTTAAGTAAATCCACTTGTTCTTCGTCAGTCCCTTCAAACGAGAAGGAAAGGAGATTTGAGCGTTGTTCACTTAATTGAATGTTGGAAACACTAGGAATATCCTCAAAAAATCTGATGGCTTTATCAATATCTTTCAGAATGAGCACCTTCAACACTTTATTGGCTTGCAATTGTCGGTGGATTTCTTCCACTCTTCCGGTAGCAACTAACTTACCACCATTGATAACGCCAATTTCATCACACATCTCTGCAAGTTCTGGCAAGATATGAGAAGAAATCATGATGGTTTTGCCCATGCTTTTTAATTCCCTCAATATTTCCCTCATTTCAATTCTTGCCCTAGGATCTAACCCTGAAGCCGGTTCATCTAAAATTAATACTTCCGGGTCATGTATTAATGCTCTTGCAAGACAAAGACGTTGTTTCATACCCCTTGACAATACATCTACATAAGCATCTTTTTTATCCGTCAGATTCACTAGCTCGAGCAGTTGGGGGATCAGCTTCTGTCTTTCTTCTAAAGGAATGCCATAACTTGCACCATAAAAGTCTAAATACTCATCTGTCTTAAACTGATCATAGACTCCGAAAAAATCAGGCATATATCCAATATACTTCCGAACCATTTTTGGATTTTTCGTCACATCATATCCGTTTACAAAAGCAGTCCCAGATGTAGGAGCAAGAAGGGTAGATAGGATGGAAAAAGTGGTGGATTTCCCCGCTCCATTATGACCTACAAATCCGAAAACCGTCCCTTTTTCAACCTTTAAGTTTAATGAGTCCAATGCAGTGAATTTCCCATATTTTTTTGTTAAATTAATGGTCTCTATCATTCTTTTATCGCTCCCTCTACCTCTACACCTGGCACTTGTATATCTCTGTCATAATTAGTTGGGATCGTTACTCGAACGGTTATGCTTCCCTGTTCATTAAAATAATCAGTGAGATTTCCTTCCAAAGTGACGGATCCTTTATTTTCAAGCAGTTCCGCTTCTTTGGACTTTTGATTTACTATAAAGTACTCGACACTACCGTCTCTTGTACGAAGTTTTATTTTTACTTCCTTCATTTCATCTTTCGCAACATCGACCATATCCGGAAGATTGTAGGTAAAGTCATAAGTCCCGCCACCTAAATACACATATGTTTCATTAAATTCCAGTCCATTATGGTGAATCATGCCCATTTCACCTTCTGTCACTGCAAGATTAGGAGACATGTGTTCTTCTTTGAAACTAAAGCTTCCTCCACCTGAATTCGTGATGGTTACTGGCAATACAACTAGGTGAGTGGCATTAGATTTTCCCGATTTCCCATCCACTTTCGTTCCCATCACCCCTTCGGTTACATAACCAACCAGAATAGGTTGAGAGGCTAAAGAAAAAATATCTTTTCTATTTACAAGCAAATCTAGAATTTGGAACTTTTTATAGTCTTCAAGTTCATCTTTTTCTATTTGATTAGCGCCTGGTCCTTGATTGTAATAACTTTGGAAATTTGGAAAAGCTTTAGTTGCAGAAGCACTGCTTGGCGCAGTCAATGCATTAGCGATGTTGCCTCCAGCCACCTCATATTCCAGGTTCACTGATTCTCCTGCTTTAATATCTCCAAGTGTTTTAGCGTCGCGTCCTGATAAAAGAAACGCGTCTTTTAACTCATATTGCATCTGATTGGATATTGTCCCCAGTACTTTTCCATCTTTCATAGAGAGGGCATGATCTATTTTCCCTATTGGCAAGGAATTTACGTTACCAATACTTGTACGTGTTGACCAATACTCCACATCATTGAACGTGATTTCTGTTCCTTTAGATAGGGAACTGACGTACGCATAGTTCTTCATCCATTCAAAATTCTCATTATAACCGTATGTCATTGGGAAAAGGTTGGTATTTTCCCCAGTCTCCATTTTATAATCGCCGCCGCTGTTAGTGAGGATGCTCGCTACCCCATATCCACTGGCAGTTTCTGTTACATTGTCCAAGATAAGTATACTTGCTTCATTCACTTGTGTGCCAGATATTCTGTCCTTAGCCCCTATGCTGAAAACTGCAACACTGGTAAAGATTGCTACAGCTGGAATGATCCACCACGCTTGTTCACGTTTGTCTGTTCTCTTCAAAATAATATACAAAACCGGAATGACTAAAATTAAATATAGTAGAAAGGCACCGATTAAAAGTGGTACCGAAACGATAGAACCAGGAAACGCTTCGCCAATGGGACTTAATTGGTGTGTCAGTTCTTCCATGACAGGCATTTTATAGGAGTTAGGTGTCTTTGATGTAACCTTTTGAAGTACACTGCCCCACCAGGTGTTTATTTCACTCCATTCTCCAAAAAGAGGGGAAGACAAGTTACTAGCGATTTGGGTAACTGTCCCCGTCCCGGCATTCATCATTAGTGCGATGGGCGTATCTCCATCCTTTGTCAAAACGGTTGTCTCTTCATATAATAGATTTCCAGTGAAAACAGGAAGGTCTGGAAAACTACTTTCTTTATTCAACTTTAAAAGGGATGTTTCATTAGTCGGGTCTAGCAGCTGAAACTCCTGCAATTCTCCTAAATCTTGACTCAGCCCTACTTTTGTATCAAACATCAAAGATCCGCCGTTATTAACCCAGTCTTTAATGGCTTTTTGCTGCTGAGATGTAAGTGTGGCCAATGGAAAATCGTGAACTAAAAGAATATCAAACATTTCCAGACCATATGATTCAGTGGGGATGTTATCGCCACCGATGTTTAGCAATTCCATACTTTCATTTTGATACTTTACTAGTTTCAAGAAATTAACAGCATCATGGTTATTGCTAAGTACTCCCAGAACGACTCTGTTATCTCCGATATATCTAGGCTGAGCATTTGCATTTCCTTTTACCTTTACTTCTTTTCCTTTTTCTACTCCACCTTCATAAAAACTGACAAAGTCATTCTTTGTCCCAGAGTAGTTATAAGACATATGATCGGAGGTACCTTTTACGGCAAGTTCCAACGTTTTGGAGCCTCCTGCTTCTAACTCGACCGGGATGACATAACTTCCGGCCATATTATATGTAGGGCTAGAAAATATGACTATATCTCCTTTTACGGCATCTCCTTTGTTAACTACTTCTATTCTGATGGGATGCCCCTTCCCCATTTGAACTTTATTGTCTACCCCAAATTCCACTTTCACTTCTAAATTTGCTTCTGCGCTTGTAAGGGACGGGTAAAAAAATAAACCGATTACCATTAATAGCAAACACTTTTTCACAAACAACCATACTTTCACTCTTTTTCCCCCTAAATGTGACAATCTCTCTTTCTATTTTCAAATAACTATATCTTAGACGTACCTTTATAGGAAAAAGTTTCAAGTTAATAAAAAAAGAAGGGATTTTTCCCCTTCAATCAATCCATCACGCCGGTACGTAAAATATCCACATTAATATCAACCTTAAACTCTGATTGTTGATAGAGCTCTCTCCATTCTTTTTTGCTAAATGAATCATAGCCTACTTTTGCGCGGAAATAGTTGCCGAATCCAACTGGGTCCGCACCCATTTCCTTGCTTTTTCCTAATACCTCCATTAATCTTCCTTCCATATATCCCCCTATTTCCTCTTCTATTTTTTTAATAGCATCTGGATTACCCAGATCATAGTTTTCCGATATCTCCTGCATCCTTGTCTTTACATTAATTTTTATGGTAAAAGAAGGTTCTTGTATATCCTTCAACACTATTTTTGTATCACTTCTAAGGTGATCTAGGGAAGCGTATACATAATCCTCTTGTTTATTGTTGTTAGTGAGAATATATTCATTTAATTTCTCTTTAGGGAGGACGAGCTCCGTATTGCCTGCTTCAAAAGGATCCAGCAGCAATTTTAAATAAAAGGAATCCTTGGTGTTTAATTCTCCGACGACTTTATCATCTTGAAACAGGGATATCCCTTCTATAACAATGGTCTCATCCTTGAAATTCAACAATGGTAGCACAGGATCACGTCCTTCACTATAATAAAACTGCATAAATTCATGCAGGGTAGGTGAAATTACCGAATCCGCTTCTACGTTCTGAGTGATCAAGTCGTACAAAAAAGTCCCTGCATTGGTTACATCTTCGGATTGTTGGGATAGTTGAAGAAGGTCATACGCTTGTGGTTTACTTACTGCTAGATAAGACATGGTTCCCACTTCTGCGTCTCTCGATAAGGTATCGATAATAGAAATAATTCCACCTTTTGCCAATTCTTCTCCGTAAATAGCCACCCTCAATTGCCCTGAAACAAGTCTCCTGCTCGAGGCTAGGTTTTCCTTTTGCCTTATCCCCTTACTAGTATGCGCTAAGGAAGTAACCATTTTAGTGTTATTTGGATGCAGAGGATCGAATTCATAATAGATGATCGATCCTTTAAGCATGCCATCTTCATTATCATAGCCAATTGCTGTAACTAGACCCAGTTCCTCCAGTGGTTTTTGCGTCACACAACCACCACTAAGAATTAAAAATAGAATAATCCATATTATCTTTTTCATCTAGGCTGTTTCACCCCTTTTATTTTTTCTCTTATGAAAACAATAAAAGAAAGGAAGATGGAATAGACAAAGACTGTAAAAAAACCAAACCATCCCACAAAATCAACAAACTCATTTATGTGTGTACGCTTTTGAAAAAAGCAGGAACATATAAAAACGACTGTACTGCATATAATGACAAACGTCTTTTGCTTGTGGTTGAATACCCTTTTTAACCCTTTAGAGGCAGCCCACAGCATAAAGAGAGTATTAGGAAGAATAATGACAAGCCAAAGTGAAACCGCTAAAAATTCGAACCTCTCCAAATTTGGAAATTGTACTATTTTGAACATCGATAAGGTCGCCCATATCGTTTTTTCTAGTTGCTCTCCGCTATAATAACCAACTGCAACGAAAGTAACGGCAAAGATTAGTGCAAATGTAAAGAACACCCCAAATTGCGCGTATTTATGGACTCTTTGTTTATCACGAATATATGGGTACACAAAAAACAACAATTCTAACCCCAATACCGTAAAGGAAGTTTTATATGCACCTTTTAGCAGTTCTTTAGGAGAAGCTTCTAAAAACGGCAAAAAATTAGTCCAATCCATATACCTAAGAGGTACTATTAACATTAAAACCAACCAAATAGTTAAGAAGAATCCTAAAAAACTGACACCCACTATCGTTTTAATGCCACCGTATACTCCATAAATGGAAATCAGAAGCAGTATTAACACAATCGCCCAAGTCTCTAAATCAGGAAATACCCATGCTTGTACAATCTCCGTGTAATTTAAAAGAATGGACATTAGACCTGCTAAAAGATAGAAGACAAACACCAAATTCAACGTATTTCCTATCCATTTTCCAAACACCAATTTATGAATTTGAAATAAATCTTTGGATTTAAAGGTTTTAAGAATATAACACATAGAAAACACAACAATTGCCATTCCAATATAGCTTATGATGATCGATATCCACGCATCCTGACCGGCTTCCATAAAAATAATGCGTTGTACTCCTGCTATTCCTACACCAGTTTGGTTCGTGTGTATGATAAAGAACACCAAATATGCTGAAAACAAAAACGACTTTTTTACATTTGTAGTACTCATTTTGCCACCTTATTCATCTATGTCCTGAGATGTATATTGATGAAAAGAAAAGAAACCCTTTTTATTGGGATTGGTCCTTATTAGATGAACCGGCATCCTAAAGATAGTATTTAAAGCATGATTTTTATCAAATGGATACACTGGCTTAAGGTAAGGAACACCTACGCTTGTCAAACGAATTAAGTGAATCAGTAAGAAACATAATCCCAGACTGATTCCAATTCCTCCCCATATCCCCGCTAGAATTAAAATAGGAAACCTTGTGACTCGTACAGCAGTTCCCATGAGATAACTAGGTGCAGTAAAGGAACCAAGAGCACTTAAGGCTACAACAATAATGAGAATATTACTCGTAAACCCAGCTTCCACTGCTGCTTGTCCTAATACAATACCTCCGACTATACCCATGGTTTGTCCCACTTTAGTTGGAAGCCTTGCTCCTGCTTCTCTTAGCAACTCAATCATGACTTCCAACAACAAAGCTTCAAAAATGGGAGTGAAAGGAACTTTCGACCTTGACTCACCTAATGAAACCAATAATGTAGAAGGAATCATTTCATAATGATACGTAATGATGGCAACATAGGCTGGAGTCAGGATTACAGAGAGGAACATGGTAATGTAACGTAAAAATCGTATAAAGCTTCCCATATTCCAACGCATATACACATCTTCTGTTGATTCAAAAAAATTGAAAAGGGATGCAGGACCAAGCAAAACCATAGGACTTCTGTCCACAAAGACAGCGACCATTCCGCGCTCCACACTGTAAGTAACCCTATCAGGCAATTCAGTTTGAACAAATTGCGGAAAGATAGAGTAACTGTTATCTTCTATTAGCTGTGCCAACACAGATGTATCGAGTATGTCGTTTACTTGCAGAGAGTTGATTTTTTCTCTGATGGATTGGACGATATCTTCATCTGCCATCCCTTTTAAGTAAACAATCCTGATCTCTGTTTCATTCTTTTTCCCGACAACCATTTTTTCCGTACATAGATCTTCTGAAATAATATTTTGCCTGATAATACTAATATTTGTACTTAATGATTCAGTAAACGAAATCTTTGGACCAAAGACAAGCGATTCCGTTTCCGCTTTTTCTAGGCTACGTTCCACTTTTTTCGTAACGTTAATCAATAACCCTTGCTCCGCCTCGGATGTAAATAAAAATACATACCCATCCAACAATTTATTGATTACATCCTCCATGTCACCAGTCAGTGTCGCACGGGTAGTTGGCAATTGATATAGTAATTCAGCCAGATTAACGGAACGATCACTAGTTAGATTTATTATCGTTGGCAGGATTGTTTGGTTTATTTCATTAAAATCAACCAGGTTTTTCAGATAAATGAATAGAATAGAGGAATCATTTCTCTTCATTTCATAAAAATACAGATCTGGACTATGATGAAAGGTCTTTTTAACGTGTTCCTGTAGACTGCATATATCGTATGTAGTTAGATTCTTTTTCTCCACATGGACCACCCTTCCATTTTCTCCATATATGTGTAGGCTTACCAACCTGTGATATTTTACTCTTTCTAGGAACAGAAAAACCGGCCATTTTCACAGGGCCGGTTTAGCGATATCTCTGATTATTTAGTTCCACTGTCAAAACTTCTGTAACGCGTTGAATAAATGAGTCATAATTAAAGTCCATTGCTATTCGATGTACCGGATATTCAGCCAGTTGGACGAAATCACGAAAATCACCAATTGTCTGCCCAAATGCTGAACCAGGAGATGTGACAACACGCACCGGTTTTAATTCATATTCAATTTCATTTTCATTAAAAATTCCCCATAAAGTGACCACATCATGTAAAGGAGCTCCAGGAATGGTTGGAATCTGTGATTTATAGAATTGCCAATAGTAATCCATCATCGGTTTAATAATGGTCCCAAGTTGGTTGTTCTTTTCCTGATTTATTTTATCGATTTCATTAACCATATCCGCAGTCAAAATAGCTCGCTGCGTGACATTTAGAGGAAATATGGTCAATTCTTTGGCGTAATTAATGACAATATTGGCTGCATACGGGTCACCATATATATTTGCCTCCGCTACAGGAGTAACATTCCCGGGAAAGTTGAATGTTCCCCCCATCACATAAATCTCACTTACCTTGGCTACTGTTTCAGGATAAAGAATAAATGATGTAGCAAGGGAAGTCAGTCTTCCGACGCAAACAATGGTCAACTCGCCATCATATTTTTCAATGATGTCATAAATCTGGTGAAAGTTTTCGAAAACATTATCATCTTCTTGGAAATCCTCAGGTATCACAAACCCTCCAAAGCCTTCTGGACCGTGTACTTCAGGATAATAGATCGGAGGATCACCAATCATAGACCTTTCGGCTCCTCCGATTAGTGGAACATCATATCTTCCAGTATTTCTTTGTATATACTTCGCATTTCTAATCGCCGTTTTTTTATTTACATTACCGTATTCTGCAACTACACCGACAATCTCTACATTTTTTTCAAAATAAGCATAAATAATTGCCATGATATCATCGATTCCAAAATCAGCAAACAATAGCACCTTTTTTTTCATCATATCCCACCCCTAGGTTAGGAAGTCCAAATATTTTGCTTTAGATTAAGACAAACCAAGACAAACATACAGGCACAAGGGACTGCAGACGAATAGTTTAATAAGGATTAAATAGGATAGGAGGAAGGAAACATGTCTCAATTTTATAATCAATGTCGTCGATACCAAGGACAAAATGTCACGGTGAGGTGTCGTGACGGTTCATCCCATCACGGAAGAATCGTAAGAGTATCTCCAAGCCACGTTTACATTCAACCAACAGGAAGAAATAGATTCGGTGGATATGGCATGGGCTTATGGGGCGGATATTACGGAGGATATGGATATAATCCTGTAGCAGTGCCTCTTGCATTCGTAACAGGTGTCGTTTTAGGCGGTCTATTATTCTGGTAAAAAATTGATACTAACGGATGTCCCCAATACGTCCGTTTAGCCTCGTTCACAATAGTGTTAAAATTTTCTGTACTCTGCTATGGTATAGTAGATTAGTACAGTTTATGTGAACGAGGTGTATTTTATGAAAAAATTGGCATTTACTGTTTCTTGTATGGTTGTTTTTACAGTAGGTTGTTCCAATACGGAAACGCAAAACAGCAATGCAACACATAGTGAAGAACAACACCACCATAATGAGAAACCCTCCTTTTTCCAAGGAGATCTTAGGGAAGAAACTGCTTCTGTGGAAGAGTTGCCTTCTTTTTTGAAGGACAAGCCTGAGGATATGCAACTTATCTATTCCGCTGCAGCACAGCATAAAGAAGTACTTGAATATATTCCATGTTATTGCGGTTGTGGCACTTCAGCTGGCCATAAAAGCAGTTATAATTGCTTTGTTTATGAAAATAATGAAGATGGATCGCTTGTCTGGGATGACCATGGTACAAGGTGCGGAGTGTGTTTAGAAATCGCTGCCACTTCTGTTATGGAATACAGCAAGGGTAAAAGCGTGGAAGAAATCAGATATATGATTGACCAAGCGTATAAAGAAGGTTATTCAACACCCACTCCAACTCCAGAACCTAAGGATGGGTAATATAAAAGGGTTCCAGAAATGGTGGCATTTCCGGAACCCTTTTTTGACCTATTCATTTTGGCCTATTCAGCATAATACATCAGTGCAAGTGCACCAGGGCCTGTGTGTGTGGAAATTACAGGGGTAGTATAAGCTATTTGGATATCTTCAAATCCAGAAGCCTCGTAAAGGGCATCTTTTAAAGCTTGTGCCTGTTTCAATGATCCGGCATGTGCAATTCCTACCCCTTTTACCACCTTACCTGCAATATCTTCCTTGAACTGTTTGGTAAAGAACTTAATCACCTGTGAATGGCTTCTCACCTTGGTTACTGGCGTATAGACCCCATCTGCAAGCGAGGCGATTGGTTTAATATTCAATAATGAACCTATAAGCGCTTTTCCTCTTCCAATACGCCCACCTTTAACTAAATTATCTAACGTATCAACCATAATGAACAAATCTGTATTGCTACGAATATCATTTAGCTTATTAATAATTTCTTGCAAGTCTTTTCCCTGCTTGGCCATTTTTGCCGCAGCTACTACCTGGAAAGATAAAGCAAAAGAAATGAATCTTGAATCAACCACCGTCACATCGCTGTCGCTGATACTAGCGGCGCTTTCAGCAGACCCTACAGTTCCGCTCATGCCTCCGGTCATATGGAGAGATAAGATTTTACTGCCATCTTCCCCTAACCTATTGTAAACATCTACAAATGTACCCACTGAAGGTTGCGAGCTTTTTGGCAATTCTGTGGAATGTTTCATCTTATCCATGAATTCATCGGGTTTAATACCAAATCGATCTATGTATGACTCTCCGTCAATCGTTATAGACAACGGAACTATTTCTATGTTTAATTCTTCAATGATGGACTGATCAATATCTACAGTTGAATCTGTCACTATCTTTACATTTGTCATTAAATTCACTTCCCCAATTATATCCTTTTTTCTATTATACCTTCCTACCTGGTTTGTTCAAACCAAAACAGGTTATGTTCCCTTTTTTATATGTAGTTTGTCATGAACCTGACACAAAATGAGCGTTGAAATAACCCGCTGTGACAATGATGTTTATTCTATTTGGAACAAAAAAAATACAGGGTTGGCCCTGTATTAATATTATCACATTCACGTAAGTTTAAGCATTATTTTTTAAAATATCTGTTTTCACAACTTTACAATAATCCGGCCATTTCAATACTGTTCGCAAATAATCCTTGAAAGAATAGATTTGCTTTGGTTCCTTCTCATTAAGGATCATTTTAAGATATGTCTCCAGTCTGACCCGAACCATAAAATGATATGTGCTATCGTCCTCCAATACTGGAATTTCAATGACTTTTACCTTCTGTCCCTCATTAACCGTGAACTCTAGGCTTTTCCATAGCAAAATATCAATCCTCTTTTTTCACCCGTTTATTATTATTATACCCTAAATATTGAAATAAGTGTAAACTTTCATTAGACAAAATAAAACAATTTTATATAGACATGATACATTGAGGACCATTGTTTTTTGGAGAGTTAACGATGGTGGAAACTTCATAAGCTTTCATATAGTCAGCCTTGAATGGTTGTAGCATAGCAGTTATCTGGGAACTTGTGAGCGCTTGTCTAGAAAGCCAAATTTTTTCATGTTCTTCTTTCAGTATTACCGGCATTCTATCGTGAACCCCTTCGACAAGTTTATTTGGTCTTGTCGTTATTAACGTACAGCTCACCATCTCTTCATCCTTTGTAACCCAGCGGTCCCATAACCCTGCAAAAGCGAAAGGCTGTTCATTGGTTTTTGTAAACCTTATAGGCTTCTTTTCATTTCTTTGCTTTTTCCATTCATAGAACCCATCTGCAGGAATTATACATCTTTTTCTTTCCAACAGCTTCCGAAAACTAACTTTTTCATGTATTGTTTCTGCACGGGCATTAATCATTTTGTACCCGATCTTTTTGTCTTTCGCAAAACTCGGCACCAAGCCCCAATGGATATAGCCTGCCCTGTTTTTATTTTCTCCTGCTACTATGGCCAATATGGGCTGACCTGGAGCGATATTAAAGCTGATTTGATATTCGAGGTTGTTTGCATTTTCTAGAAAAAAGCGTTCTTCTAACTTATGTAGTTCTGTCGTTAAGGAAAATCTGCCACACATTATTGGAACACTTCCTTTTTATTGGTGTTTTATTTGTGTTTTCATTCTACAGGAAAAGCCACTACTTTTGTAGTGGCTTCAGTTAATCATAGTCCCTGTTTGATTTTTTCTTGAATTTCTATGCCTAGTTGGTTTCCATCGACTTTTTCGTCTTGTGGCAGAAAGATTGGGTCGTGTACCGTTACTTTAACTTGAGCCGGTTGGAAACCGAATTTCTTTTCTTCCATTATTTTATAAGAACCTGAAATCGTGATTGGAACAACGGGTACTTTGCTATCCGTTGCTAAGCGTAAGCCGCCCTTTTTGAATTCTCCCATTTCGTCCCCCTTGCTTCTCGTTCCTTCAGGAAAAATGACTAGGGAGTGTCCCTTTTTCAAAGTTGCAATGCCATCCCTTATAGACTGGACCGCTTTTCTTCTATCCTTCCGATCAATAAACACACAATTCATGGCTTCCATCCATCTTGGTATAAGAGGAATCTTTTTCACTTCAACTTTAGAAATGAAACCAAGAGGCTTTTCTAAAAATCCGATTAAAATCGGAACATCGAAATTCCCTTGATGATTACTTACAAAAAGTACAGGACCGCTAGGAATTTTCTCCTGGCCAACCACCTCAATATGGGAGCCTGTAAGTTTCACTAATGTCTTTGCCCAGTGTTTGGGCTTTTGATGCATTAACGTATCTTTTTCTTCAACTGTCATTGGAGTGTCTATTTTCTCCACTTTTTTTATTGTCGGCAGACTATAAATTAAATAGACGAAAAAATAAACAAACCACACTATCGAGCGTAACATTTTCTTCTCTCCCTAAAAACCACTTCTATTTGTCTGATAAAGCTACTTTTTTATACTTTCGAAAATAATAATCATAAGGATTTTTTGCATCCTTTATCCCTTTTTCATTCGAGATTAATTCCCAATCTTGATCGTTTACTTCAGGAAAATACGTATCTCCTTCAAATTCTTCATTTATAAATGTTACATACAATAAGTCTGCGATAGGGATTGCTTCTCTGAAGATATGAGCCCCACCTATAATGAATAGTTCTTTTCCATCTTCATTCAAGGTTTTCACTTCATCTAGAGAATGAAGGGTTTCACACCCCTCGGCTTGAAAATCATTTCTTGATAAGATGATGTTTCTTCTCTTCGGCAGTGGTTTTCCTATGGACTCATATGTCTTCCTTCCCATCACAATGGTATTGCCAAGAGTGATTTCCTTAAAGTAAGCTAAATCGGCAGGAATTCTCCAAGGAAGGTCGTTATTTTTACCGATTAAGTTATTTTTATCTACAGCGACAATAATGGAAATCATACACTGACGACTCCTTTAATATGCGGGTGTGCTTCGTAGTCTTCCAGTATAAAATCTTCATATTTAAAATCAAAGATAGACGTAACTTCTTTGTTCAATTTCATTTTCGGCAATTTTTTAGGTTCTCTTCCTAATTGTAAATTGACTTGATCTAGATGATTCGAATAAATATGTGCATCCCCAAGTGTATGAATGAACTCACCGGGCTCTAAATCACAAACCTGCGCGACCATCATGGTGAGTAAAGCATAAGAGGCGATGTTAAAAGGAACACCAAGGAAAACATCAGCCGACCTTTGGTAAAGTTGACAGGATAATTTTCCATCGGCCACATAAAATTGGAACATGGTGTGACAAGGCGGCAGTGCCATGGAATCGACATTCGCCACGTTCCATGCTGAGACTATCAGTCTTCTTGAATCCGGGTTATGTTTAATTTGCTCAATAAGGTTGGCAATTTGATCAATACTTTTACCATCGGGAGTTGGCCATGACCTCCATTGAAAGCCATATACCGGACCGAGGTCCCCATTTTCGTCAGCCCATTCATTCCATATTCTTACGCCATTTTCTTGTAAATATTTTATGTTTGTATCACCGTTTAAAAACCAAAGAAGTTCGTGAATAATTGATTTTACATGTAGTTTTTTTGTGGTTACCAGTGGAAAACCTTCTTGAAGATCAAACCTCATTTGATAGCCGAAGGTACTAATCGTTCCAGTTCCTGTTCGGTCTTCTTTTTGGGTTCCGTTATGTAAAATATGTTTGCATAAATCCAAATACTGTTTCATTCTCTCTTCACCTCTTGTACTGTCTTTAATCTTAGTACATTCTATCATAAAAGCCATACAATTTTACTATTAAAAGAAAAAGAAAAACATTCAATCGAATGCTTTTCTAATAGGTGTTGCTTATTAGATTTCTGGTGATAGGGAGCTTTTCCATGTTTTGATAAAATAAGAATGTATGTGGTGCATGTTTTGCTAATTCAAGTCTGGAGATATCATTTAAGTAGTACATGGCGAATGTTTCTGCGAAGTATTCTTCTGGAAACGTATGAAAATAATTTCTGTTAGGAAATAAAGCAGAAACCTCGCTTTTCCAAGCTTTTAGGAATGTTTGATTATAACGGATATTCCCTAAAACATAGCGATCAATGGAATGAGCCAATTCATGCAGTTCCAAATTAATAGAACCATGACCCAATCCTTTTTTACTGTGGCCAATCTTTGCCAATACTAACTTGGAGCCGCCGATACCGGGGACATCTTCCCAGTTAGAACCCTTTGCGCTATATCCTCTTGGCTTTACGCCATGTAAATGTTCAAACCCTTCTACATCAGTAAGTTTTCCATTAAACAAATACAAATGGACATTTTGCTGGACCAAGACATTTAGAATCTGATTTGGTACATTAGAAACATGACCAATCATCATCGCCGCTTCTTCCTCTGAGAAATTCCCGGGAGGAAGGTATATTAGCTGATTTAAAGCTTCCCGGTTAGGGGTATCCTTCAGGTGGGAATCTAAAACCGAGGATTTATAATGTTGGAGTGGCACAGCGTTCAAACTGGCATATGCTTTCCAATAGATAGGTATAATGGTAAAAGTAATCAATAACACTATTGCAAATAAACGTCGCTTCATCTTTCCTCACCTTCTCTTGTTGTCAGATCATGTTGGGTTAGTTGTTAGAAAATTCAATTCTATTATATTAGTATTATATCATCTTAGCATTTAATTGGAATGACATTTTTGTCATCTCTTCCTAATATAGATGATTAATTTTTTCCAATGCTTTAGCTATTGTAAACTGTTTTCCTATATAGAAAAGAGTGATTCTGCAATAGAATCACTCTTTTATTTTGCTTATATTTTATACAATTACTTCCTCTTCGCTTAGTTCAGCTTCTTCTATGTCTCTGGATCTATGGGCTATCCGACTCGCCGCAGCGGCTGCAAGGGCACAAACAATATCATCCATAAAAGTGTGAACTTCTTCCCCTTCGTGTTCGTCCAACTTCTTAATGATTCCAAATTTCTCTTTGTCAAGAAAGCCAAAGTTCGTCAGGCCAATCGAACCATACACGTTTACGATGGATAATGGGATAATCTCATCTATCCCATACAACGGTTCATCTGTCTCTACCAAATATTGAAGCGGATCAGGAAGTAGCTTTTTTTCAGCTAAAATATCTAGGGACACTCCCGTTAACACTGCATGGACAATTTCCCTTTTCTCCAATACCTTCTCCACGTTATGTATGCAATCTTCCAACGTGACATTTGTAATATACTTTTTTTGAAGAAGGAGTACAATTTCAGCAATATCCTGGATGGAGACACCTCTGTCTTCCAACATCTTTTTAGTTGTCTCTCTCATCTCACGTAACGTGTATTTTCTCATAAGCCCCCCTCTTTCTCTCTAGCTTAACCACTTGGGTGGTGTGTTTTTTGCCCAGTAGATTGAACCTAAAGCATGATGACCGTTAAATTCATCATGGTAAGTATGGTAATGGAAGTTGAAGTAATATCCGTCGAGTGGCGGATGATCTTTTCTTACGTGAAACCGAATAAGATCTTTTCCTGTGGCAGCATGATATATATGAAAGATCTTTTCACTATCTCCGCCTGTCGGGTTTTCAGATATCGTTAAATTACTCAGATCCTCTTCGGGATGTTCCTCCGCAAGATTTTGTATAACTTGTTCCATTTTAGGGAGAATAACATCCTTAAATTCATCTTGAATTTTAGGACCAATTCTTGAGCCGAATTTTGCAAAACTTTGAAGTTCAGCCTGTGCGGTAGCTAATGACAGGAATGAATCTTTAGACAATCCTTCAAAGGGTGCTATAATTTCATTTGAATGGTTATTATAATCTTTGCTTGTTACATCGCCGAACGATGAATCATCCTTTTGATCATCTATCGTCAAATAGGCAGGTGGCGATACTGTACCGAACGTAAGCGCTGTAATTAGGACCACTAACGATTTCTTTAGCCATTTCGGCATGACAGTCTTCCTTTCCATCTGTTTATCCCCATTCTATTAATTTCTCTATTATTATGTAAAACTAGTATATCACAAAAGTAAGAAAATATTATCAATTTTCTATTAACTTTTCTTACCTTCGCTTTCTTAAACTAACTTTTGATTTACTTTTGTTACAGAATACGCACTAATCTAGTGAAATAAAGAAAAATGATTTAATTATTATTCATTTATTTGTGTTTTTTTGTTAATATTAAGGAATAGTACATATTGGAGGTTAAACTCATGGCAGATATTGCGATTATGGTATCAAGCTTTGTTACATTAGGTGCATTAATTTACTTATGTTTTACTGACTGATTATATGGAAAAAAAACTCGTGTTGAGGATACCTCAACACGAGTTTTTTATAGGAGCTAACACTTTATGTACCCATAGTGGAATTTAGCGGTTTTTCTTTTTAGTACGGTAAATTCGAATTTGGTAAACTTATCGCTTTGCCAGTGATCTTTTAATACTACTCTGCTTTTGGCAACCCTTATTGCTTCTTGCAGGGTTTGTTCATTGAAACCGTCTTTAACTGCGATGTTTCTTAGTGGTGCTATACCGTCTGATTCTTTAATTTCAACATCAAACATTGGATCAAAGTACACAACATCAAAGCTGTTATCTGGCAGGTTTGATAAGATTTCTTGATGTTTTCCGTGAATGACTTCAATGCGCCTCATCGCCCCTACTAGCGAATCGTTGTCGGATTCCCAAACAGAAAGTCCATTTTTTACCAGATAGGCAAGGACCTCATTTCCCTCAATGCCCCACACTTTTCCATTTTCACCTGTTGCCAGACTTGCCATAATGCTATCTGAGGCGAGACCAAGTGTGCAATCAAGACAACTCATTCCTTCATTTAACTCTGTTGCTTCTAAAAACGGTTCTCTCTCTCCTTGAAGCCATCTCTTAACTCGAAAGCCAGCAGTATTAGGATGAAAGAATATGGGTTCTTTTTCATTCTCCCGATACCATTCATAACGATTTTTCCCCACTACTAAGACATCTTGATCAAATTCACTGAGTAAGGTATGGATTGATTTTTTACTTCTTTGTATGTACATACAACCAAGGTCTTGCGCGATATTTTTTGCACTTTGAACCATTTCTTCGTTGGTTCTCCCCGCAGTAGTTACAATCATAAGTTTCTCCTTATATACCTAGTAAAAGGATGTGTGCAGTATTTACACACATCCTACCAATTTAACAATATTGATGAAAAGCTCCTTGAAGATTGGTCATGATATTTTCCATAGTATTTCCTTCGATATCATGACGGTGGATGAAATGTACTACTTCCTTCCCTTTTAACAGTGCCATAGAAGGTGAGGATGGTGGAATATCTCCAAATATTTCTCTCATCTTAGAGGTAGCTTCTTTATCCTGTCCAGCGAAAACCGTTACTAGCTGATCTGGTGTTTTGTCCGCTTGGATAATGGATTGAGTTGCTGCTGGGCGTGCCAATCCTGCCGCACATCCGCAGACAGAGTTGACTATTACTAGTGTAGTTCCTTCAGCGTTATTGAAATATTTTTCTACTTCTTCGCTTGTGGTAAGTTCTTCGAAGCCTGCTCTTGTTAGTTCATCTCTCATGGGTTTTACTATTTGTTTCATATATTCTTCATATGCCATTGACATGTTTATTTCCTCCTTTTATTTCTATGTTTCCCTGTATACCGCAGTTGATTTCCGCAAATGGCTTCGCTTTCCTAGGGGCGCTGCTGGAACCTCCTCGGCTACGCCTGCGGGGTCTCCACCTAGCACTATCTCCCTTAGGACAAGGAAGGCTGCGGCAGCGATTCATCGCAAGAAGAAAATGCGTAGCATTTTCGAGGAGTCTTCGCCTTTTGCTCCAATCAAAGGCTAAGGAACCTAGAGCACTTAGTTGTTTCTTTCCGTCATTTGTTTCCAGACGGAGCCTTTTGCTTCTTCTCCGCCTTCTATCCGTTGGATGGCCATTTTCACTTGCATACTCACTTCGAATTCAGGGTCGTTTTCAGCTTCGTGAAGAGCAGGAAGCGCAGTTTCGTCACCAACTTCATATAAGAACATGGCAGCTCTCCAGCGGACTAATTTATTTTTGTCTTTTAATGCTTCTATCATGGCTTTCATAGCTGATTTATCTCCAAGGTCAGACATGCAGTCTCCCGCAGTTCTCCTCACCGTCACAGACTTGTCTTTTAGCGCTTTTGACAAATAAGGTAAAATGTCTGAGTCCTCCAGCATTCCAAAGTAAACTGTTGCTAATCGGCGTATAGATCCCTTTTCGTCATCCAATGCCTTAGCAAGTACGGGGATGTCTTCTGGTTTTGGATCCATCTGATCAAGCGCAGCAAACCGTTTGGACCAGTCAGGATCATCTAGCATTTCCAATGTCACTTTATAACGCTCTTTTGATTTTATTGTATTCGATTTGTCTTTATTTTCTTCTTGTTTTAACATTTTTTCCAAGCGCTCATCTGTAAACGTTGCAGAAAGCTCTTCTACTATCTCTGTCCCAACAGCCTCAAGGTCACCATAACGGACTCCATGCTCTTTCCATTCACGCTCAAGCACGACATTATCTTGTTTTTCTTGTGCAGCAAGTATTGCTTTCATGAATCTATCGGGCAATCCAACGCGTTTCTCCTCGTCCCCATCTGTTAGTTTCACTTGCATCGGAATTCCCTGGAACATTTGAACAAAGACTTTCACTTCGCCAAAACCTTCTAATGATCTTTGATCTTTTGTGTCTTCATTTTCTTCTGTTTCTCCAAAAGCGGCCCTTACCTCTGAAAGAATTCCTTTCCAGTCAAAACGGGCATTTCTTTCTACGGCTAGAAAGTCCGCAACGTGGTAGACCCCTTTTACACCTTCTATTTCTAGTATGTCCTGAATAATTCCAGGTGCTTGGTTGCTATTGTCTTTTGTATAGTTGTTCCTAGAACCTGCCGGCAACTCTTCACTAAGGATTACTTTCATTGTATTAGGACTAGGAGTTGGTTCAATTGATTGTATCTTCAAGAAAAAACACCCCTTCTTTACTTATGATTGTTCTTTTATTTTTTCAACTTTTTCAGATAGTTCTTCCCATCTGTTCATTGTCTCTTCTAACAATTGGTTAGTTTGTTCTTGCTCTGAAAGCCATTTGCTTACCTTTTCATAGTCACTTCCGGCTTTTGCAATCTCTGTCTCAATCGTTTCAAGCTTTTCCTCATGCTCCATAATTCTATCCTCTATCGTTTCCCAGTCTTTCTGTTCTTGGTATGACAATTTCAAGGTTTTTTGTTTTTGTCGTGTTACAGTTTGTGTTTCTTTTTTAGCCTGTTCTAGCTGTTTTTGTTCTTTACGCTTTAGTTGTTGTTCTTGAACATAGTCTGAGTATTCTCCGAAAATCCTTTTAACGTTCCCATCACCTTCAAGGATAAACAGTTCATCAACGACTTTATCTAAAAAGTATCGATCATGGGAAACGGTGATAACTACACCAGGGAATTCTTCTAAATATCCCTCCAAAATGGTCAATGTTTCCGTATCTAAGTCATTTGTCGGTTCATCAAGCAGCAATACATTTGGCTGGGACATTAGTATTCTCAGTAGGTATAACCTTTTTCTTTCTCCCCCTGAAAGCTTCCGAATCGGGGTGCCATGGGAGTGCGGAACAAAAAGAAACCGCTCTAGTAATTGTGATGCACTTATGTGCTGTCCGTCTTCGCCTTTGATGACTTCCGCTTCCTCTTTAACATATTCTATCATTCTTTGATCTAAATTCATTTCCTGCTGCTCTTGGGTATAGTAACCAAGCTTTACCGTTAACCCGACATCCACTTTACCTTGGTCAGGGGAGATTTTTTGTGCAAAGATATTCAAAAGAGTTGATTTTCCAACCCCATTTGGTCCGACAATCCCCACTCTGTCTTTTTGCTTGATCAATAAGTTAACATCCTTTAGGATAACCTTGCTTCCAAAATGAAGAGAAACGTCTTCTATTTCCATAACTTTTTTCCCGAGCCTTGCAGATCCTGTAAGTAGTTCTAATTCACCTGTAGAAGAAGTGGAAGATACTTTCTCATCCAGGTCCTCAAATCGCTTAATTCTTGCTTTTTGTTTTGTCGTTCTGGCTTTTGCTCCTTTTCTCATCCATTCCAACTCTTGACGATATAGGCTCTTTTGTTTAGCTTCAACTTTAAGCTCTTCTTCCTGCCTGATTGCTTTTGCTTCCAGGTAATCCCCGTAATTTCCCGAATAAGTATAAATGGACCCACTATCTAACTCAAATATTTTATTTGTTACCTTATCAAGGAAATAGCGATCATGCGTTACCAGTAAAACCGCTCCTTGGTATTTACTCAGGTAATCTTCCAACCATTCGATAGCCTCAAAATCCAGATGGTTGGTAGGCTCATCCAAAATAAGGAGATCGGCTGCTTCCACCAAAGTCTGAGAAAGGGCTACGCGTTTTTTTTGCCCCCCTGAAAGGTTAGAGATTTGTTGGTTACTATCCGTTATTCCTAATTTATTGAGAATAGCCTTTGCATTTGAGCTGGCATCCCATGCTTGAAGCTGATCCATTTGTGATTGCAGCTTAGCAAGTTGATTTTGAAGACTTTCATTCAGTGGGTCAGCTTGGATTTGCAATAGGCACTTTTCATACTGTCTTATGACATTGTTTGTATTTGAGTCTTTGCTGAAGATTTGTTCCATTACTGAACAAGACTCATTCAAATCAGGTTGTTGTGATAAAAACCCAATTGTATAGTCATTAGAAGTCGTGATAGTTCCAGCGTCAGGCGTTTCAAGTCCAGCGATGATTTTTAACAAGGTAGACTTTCCTGTACCATTCACACCAATAAGACCGACTCTTTCCTTTTCCTGTATACTGAACGAAGCATTTCCTAGCAGTACTTTTTCCACATATGTTTTTGATAAATCTTCCCCGATCAACATTTTCATTTGTTATATCTCATTCCATTCTTTCATAAATTGATCTACAAATTTCTTCATGAATTCATGACGTTCCAACGCAATTTTCCTTGCTTCTTCCGTTTGAAGTGTATCTTTTAATAGAAATAACTTTTCAAAGAAGTGATTGATGGCTGTGGACTTTTCCCCACGGTATTGCTCATAGGTCATGGTTGTTCTGGTCTCTATTTGCGGATCATACATTGCTTGTCCTTTTGCTCCAGAGAACATAAATGTCCTTGCAGTCCCGATGGCACCTAATGCATCAAGTCTATCGGCATCTTGAACAACTTTCCCTTCAAGGGAGTCCAGAACTATACCATTTCCTCCTTTAAATCCAATATTTTCTATTGTATAAAGAATTTCATCTATATGTAATTTGGTTAATGGCAGTTCAGACAACAGTTCAGCGATTTCATCTTTTGCTCTATCTTTATTTGCAGTTATTTTGTCATCCAATACGTCATGTAATAGCGCGATAATTTCCACCATTAAAAGATTTGCTTTTTCTTCTTTTCCAATATGTAAGGCAAGTCTTCTGACTCTTTGGATATGGAACCAGTCATGCCCTGTGCTGTCATTGTTGAATATGGATTCTACATATTCTTCTACTTTATGTATCACTGAGAGTAACTCCTTTTACTTGTCATTCTTTTTCATTTTAACATGACAAAGTCAATATCTATACCATTTCGCAATGGATGTCATTTCTTTAGTGTAACATATGGGGGATTACTTTCATAAAATGGGCTGAGTCTGCAATTAAATTTTATTAACTTTGATAAATGCCGCTGTTCCTTTCCGCGAATGGCTTCGCTTTCCTAGGGGCACAGCTAGAGCCTACGGGAGCTAAATGTTAATGCTTCTTCAATTAACCCGTTTAAATCTCTTTTTTCTAAATCTTTCGGGGAATGAAGTCACTTTGTTGATTGGAGTGGAGGGCGCATAGACGCACGCGGGAAGAAGGGCCAGGCGCTTCGTGAGCCTCCCTACTACGTTCCGGGGTCTCACCTGGAACGTAAATCAACTGAATTACAAACTTGCATATCTATCAAAAAAGCTAACGGCAATGCCCTGGATTGCTGGACGTTGCACATTAGCTAGAAAGGTGAAGAAATGAATTATCCTTGGTTTGTGAACCGATCTCAAATTGGTACTGCATGGTTGGGAACTCATATTGTTCTTATAAGATGCAATTATATGACAAATGAAGTGGTAGCTGTTTTTAAGAGTGACCATGCCCCATTCGAACCAACCGCTAACAGCTGTGCTGAAACGTTGTCCAGATATATTAGTATAGGTTATACCTTAATAGGAGCCTATCCTCTCAGTAATAAGGAAATTCAGTATGTCTTGCAGTATCGTTGATTCTTTATTCGTTATACCATGATATACCGATTGTGTTTACTCCCGCATGGACAGCGATGGCAGTAGATAAAGGAAAACGGTTAATCGGGATATCAGGGTATTTTTCTTTCAGGTTGTCCACTAGTGCGTCCGCTTCCTCTATATTGGTCCCGTGCAGGACAAATAGTTCTTTAATAGTTGAATTCGCTTGTGCCTCATCTAAGAAGTCCACAATTTTTGACAACGCTTTCTTCTGAGTGCGAACTTTTTCGGCGATATTCAACTTCCCGTCTTTTATTTGAATAATCGGTTTTATTTGGAGCAGACTTCCTAGTATCTTTTGTACACCAGACATTCGTCCGCTTCGGTGCAATTGCTCTAAACTGCCTATTAAAACATATATGTCGCATTTTTCAGCTAATTCATTAAGATATTCAACAATTTCTTCGTATGACTTCCCAGCTTTTCGAGCTTCTATTCCTTTTTTTACCATTGCGGATAATGGGAAAGAGATGACTTTAGAATCTATGGTGTGTACGGGAATGTCCACTAACTCCCCTGCCTGAGTACTTGATGACACAGTCCCACTCAAATGGCTTGATAGATGTACAGAAATAATCCGATCATATGATTCCGCCAATTTATTGTACAACTCTACAAATGCCCCTACAGATGGTTGCGAAGTTTTAGGTGGCGTGCTACTCGCCTCGAGCTTTGTATAAAAGTCCTCTAATGATAAAGTTACACCATCTAGAAATTCCTCTTCTTCAAAGTAGACCACCATCGGAATGCTGTATACATCAGGATGATGTACCAACATCTCGTCCAAATACGCCGTGCTATCTGTAACCCAAGCTATTTTCTCCATAAAATCTCCCCCTGTTCTCTATCTTTTTCCCTTATTTAATTGTACTATTCTGATAATAATTCTTGCAACCGTGGAAATACTTTTAAAGCAGTATCATGAAAGACCGCTTGATGAAAGTCATTTGGAATGATTTCTTTTATAAAAGAAAGATAGGCACCGACGGTTATGAGTGGCCAATCGGTCCCGAACATCAATTTTTCATAATGATCGCAATAATCTAGTGCATGTAACAGATGTTGTAGGAATCTCGTTTTCTTGTGCCGGTTTATTTCTTGGTTTGTTCCCACTATCAAGCCGGAAAGATCTGCGTACATATTTCTGTTTTTATAAACGACTTCTGCTCCATCCAACACCCACGGATCTCCGAAATGTGCCATTACAAACGTAACGTCTCTGTTAAACACTGCCACCTCGTCTAAAGTCAGAGGATGAGAATACTTTAATAATCCTCTCTCTGAATATGTATCTCCTGTGTGGAATACTACCGGTAAATGATACTTGGCAGCCAAACGGTACACTGGTGAATAAACTTCATCATATGCGTAAAAAGGGTAGTAACCTAAGTATATTTTCATTCCTACCACATTTCGCTTCTGAATTTCCCTTTCTAGGCTTTGAACATTCTCTTCCTGCATTTTATACGGATTGATCCCCGGACAATAACCCATAGTTGGAGGAATGGAGGTTGCCAGGTTTAATCCCATCGGTGTATTACTTTTAATGTCTGGAAAAGCATATGGTTCTGTTTCAGTGACCCCCATCGCCACAGCTCCCACCACATTACAATCTTGCCATTCATTGAGAAGTCCATCATACGTATAGGAGAGTCGGGATATGTTATCCGCGGTGTCTTGAAAACTCTTTATTTTTGAAAAATGGACATGGGCATCAATAATTTTCAACAGGTTACTCCTTTCTTTAAATAGTGATATTATTATGTATTCGATAGTAATGCAGAAAAACCCTTCTCTGTTTCAAGAAAAGGGTTTGCTTTTATAATAGCTTTAATTGCAATAGTTTATTCACAAGTTCTATAAAATGGATGTCAATTTATTATAGTAATTCTTCAATATCATTTTTCATTTTTGATGGAGATGTTGCAGATGCGAATCTTTCCACTACTTTTCCGTTTCTGTCTACCAGGAATTTTGTGAAATTCCATTTTACTGCCTTAGATCCCAATAACCCTTTTGCATGTTCTTTTAAGTAGTCAAATAGAGGATGAGCATCCTCACCGTTAACATCCACTTTTGAAAACATCGGGAATGAGACGCCGTAATTCAATTGACAAAATTCATTAATATCCTCTTCTTTACCAGGCTCTTGATTCCCAAACTGGTTACAAGGAAATCCTAGTACCATAAACTTTTTGTCCTTGTATTCTTTATACAATTCTTCTAGTTCTTCAAACTGGGGAGTGAAACCGCATTTGCTGGCTGTATTGACTATCAATAGGACATGATCTTTATATTCCGAGAGCGGGACTTCATTTCCTCTAATATCCAACGCAGAAAAATCATAGATTGTTGTCAATGTAATCACCTCATTTTTCTTTTCATTATGGTTGAATTTGTATTCTCTGTCCATTATTTGTGTGCGACTACTTAGAACAGGCCTACCGCTTTTCCTTCTTCATCAACATCCATCTTCAGTGCTGCCGGCTCTTTTGGAAGACCTGGCATCGTCATGATGTTACCAGTTAGAGCAACGATGAAGCCTGCGCCAACGGAAGGTTTCAGCTCTCTGATGGTTACTGTGAAGTTCTCTGGTCTTCCTAGTTTTTTTGCGTCATCAGTTAGGGAGTATTGTGTTTTTGCCATACAAACCGGCAAGTGCCCCCATCCTTCCCCCACAATTTGTTGAAGCTGTTTTTGGGCAGCCGGCAACAACTCCACACCTGATCCGCCGTATACATTCTTTACAATTGCTTCTAGCTTTTGTTCAAGAGTATCCTCTGATTGATAGAGCGGTGTATAGGCAGACTGTTTGGACTCCATTTGTTCGAGTACTGTTTTCGCTAACTCTAAACCTCCATCTCCACCCTGTTCCCACACTTGGGTAAGGGCCATTGGAATATCATTTTTTTGGGACCAATTTTTCACAAATTCAATCTCAGCTGCAGTGTCGGTAATAAATTCATTTAGTGCAATGACAAAAGGCAATCCGAATTTTTCTATTGTCTCTACGTGTTTTTTGACATTTTCAATTCCTATACTCAACGCTTCTAGATTTTCTTCTTTTAATTGATCTTTTGACACGCCTCCGTGCATCTTGATAGCACGGATGGTAGCTACGATGACCACCGCTTCCGGATTAAAGCCGAGCGCTGGTGTTTTAATATGCAAAAATTTCTCCGCACCAAGATCTGCTCCGAACCCCGCTTCTGTCACTACAAAATCTCCTAACTTTGCGGCCATTTGAGTGGCTATCACACTGTTACAGCCATGTGCTATGTTGGCAAAAGGGCCACCATGAATGATGGCAGGAGTATGTTCCATCGTCTGAACAAGGTTTGGCATGCACGCATCCTTAAGCAGTAACGTCAAGGCTCCTTCTACTTTTAAATCTTTTACCGTCACTGGTTTTTTCTCCAGATCATAACCAATGACAATTCTTGCAAGCCTCTCTTTTAAGTCAGCTACATCTTTCGCCAAGCAGAAAACAGCCATAATTTCAGAAGCAACTGTTATATCAAAGCCGTCTTCTCGCGGAACCCCTTGTGTAGGTCCTCCCATGCCGATGACTACTTTTCTAAGTGCACGGTCATTAAGATCAAGTACTCTTTTCCAAGAAATTCTCCTAGTATCAATCTTTAGATCATTTCCTTGATGGATATGGTTATCAATCATGGCAGCAAGGGCATTATTTGCTGTCGTAATAGCATGGATATCTCCTGTAAAATGAAGGTTGATGTCTTCCATCGGCAGCACCTGGGAATATCCTCCGCCGGTTGCTCCTCCCTTCATTCCCATCGTCGGTCCAAGGGATGGTTCGCGCATAGCGATTACTGTCTTTTTTCCCAGTTTGTTAAGTGCCTGTCCGAGTCCAACTGTGACAGTAGACTTCCCTTCACCTGCTGGAGTAGGATTGATAGCTGTTACCAAAATTACTTTACCATTTTGTTTATTATGTAAACGCTTTGTAATGTCAAGGGAGAGCTTTGCCTTATACTTTCCATAAAGTTCTATTTCATCTTCTTCAATATCAAGCAGACTTGCAATGTCCATAATCTTTTTCATTGAAGCTTGCTGGGCTATTTCAATATCACTTTTTATTGCAGTCTTAGTATGTTTCATCCTTCATTCCCCCGTTATAAATGATAGACTTTTTTGTTTTTTTGACAACGTTATTATTGTACCACTATTCCTAAAAATTATGGATTCGTACTGCGCTTATAATTCTTAGCGAGGAAATTTACATAAAATTTGAAAAACATTAATTTCTCCATAATATAAGATTGATAAAATTTCTTTGTAGGTATTATGGATAGGAGGCATAAAAATGAGAAAAAAAGAGTCAAAGATTATTATTTTGACTGCTTCTTATGGGACTGGCCATCTTCAGGTAGCTAATTCTCTTTATCAAGAATGTGCAAACAAAGGCATGACGAATGTTAAAATATGCAACCTTTATGCAGAATCACATCCATTCATTTCAGAAGTTACGGAAAAGCTATATACAAAAAGTTTTACGTATGGGAAGCAATTCTATAAGCTTTTTTATTACGGAACGGACATAATTCAAAATAAAAAGATGCTTCGTTGGTATTATCAGTACGGACTTAAACGACTCACTTCCCTTATCCAATCTGAAGAACCAGACATTTTAATAAACACCTTCCCTATTACCGCCGTTCCTGAATTCCGTCGTCGAACAGGAGTTGTAATACCAACCTTTAATATCATTACTGATTATTGCCTCCACAGTCTCTGGCTTCATGATGATATTGATAAATATTATGTTGCCAGCAATGAACTGAAAGCAAAGATTCACTCACGAGGCGTCCCTGTATCCAAAGTTGTGGTAAGTGGCATCCCCATCCGCCCAGCCTTTTCTGAATCGCACGATAAAATGGCTCTTTATGAAAAGTATAAAATAAATCCTGAGAAAGACTTGATCCTCCTTATTGCAGGAGCACATGGTGTGCTGAAGAATATCAAAGAAATTTGTGAAACACTTTTGTTAACTACCGACCATCAATTAGCGGTAGTATGCGGCAATAATCTTTCATTAAGAAACGAGTTGGCGCATTTAAATAATAGGTATGATGAAAGGTTTCATTGCTTCGGATATATAGAGAGAATTGATGAGTTATACAGGCTTGCAAGTGTAATGATTACGAAGCCTGGAGGCATTACACTCTCAGAAGCTACGGCAACAGGGACACCTCTCATCCTTTATAAGCCTGTCCCTGGACAGGAAAAGGAAAATGCACTATTTTTCTCTGAAAAAGGTGCGGCTTTAATAGCTAAGGACCGGGAAGAATTGCTTCTTAGCATAGACTCTTTACTTAAAAATAAGGAAAAACAACTCTCTTTGCAAGCCTCGATTAGAAGGTTGTACCTTCCAACTTCGCAAGGGATGATTATGACAGATATCCTTAATGAGAGCGAAAAAATAATGCGAATAGGTTACCCCTCTTCCATTAAATCACAGAAAAAAAAGGTTGGAAGCTAGTCGCTTCCAACCTTTTTTATATTATTCTGATTCACTAGTACCTTTTGCTTTTACACCCTTACTTTTGTAAGGTTTGTTGCTTTTGGCTTTATTGGCAGCTTTCTGCCAGCGGCTCCATCCCTTTTTACCTGTTCCGCGGCCAGTTCCTCCGCCCTTGCTCTTACTACTACTCATTTGTTTCACTCCTATATATATACCAACTAAAGATTATAATTTCGTTAAACATCTAGCTTACTACATTAGAGTGATTAAGCAAAGGTTTTTTATATAGAGGGTGCTATTCGCCAGTCGTATACACTTCTTCAAATGGCTGGACTACGACAAATCCGTTACCGGTGAATTTCATTTGGATAGATTCGCCACTTCCTCTTCCAAGGAAAGTTTTCAATTGCACATCTGTAACAAACTCCGGCTGCAGGTTTCCTGACCATGCTACCGTTGCATTTGGGTCCGTATAAACAGGCTGCCCCGGATAAACCATCAAAGTAAGAGGCTCATAATGCGAGGTAAAGGCCACCATACCACGACCTTCCAGCCTAACATTGAAAAGTCCGCCTGCCATCATGCCTGCCACTCTTCTCATAAGCTTAATGTCCCAATCCAATCCCTTTTCAAAAGCAAGCAGGTCGTTGCCATTGATATAGATGCTGTCACCTTCTAGATCAAGGATTGTAATTTTTTTACCCTGATCAGCAATATACAGTTTTCCGTTGCCTGAAGCCTTCATCAGTTGTGATCCTTCTCCAGTAAAAGCTTTTTTCATCAGTTTCCCTAAACCATGTTCTAACATTCCTTCACGTTGAAACTTGATGGAACCTTCATAAGAAATCATCGAACCCATTTTGGCCCAAATATCTCCGTTAAGATTCACCTCAAGAATCCTTTCCGTCTCTAACTCAAATAAACCTTGCCCTTTATCTTCTTGCCTGCTTTTTTGAATAAATTGCTGAATGGAGTATTTAGACATAAACAAATCGCCTCCCTATTTTTTCTGGAACTCAAAAACCCACATGAACGTTAACGCTTGCTTTAGAAAACGAGGTAGATTAGTGGTATCCAGTTTTTTCGCTTCTTCTTTATATACGGGCATCCCGTCCAAAAGTTCCCAACCATTTTCTAGAGCAAGCCGTTCGAATTCCCAGGGCATCATGGTGTTGCAGATTGCTTCTTTTCCATACAGCCTTTGGTAGCTTTGTGCCCTTGGTCCGGCAGTTGGCCCCAACAAGCCCAAATACAATTTCCCTTCTGGCTTTAACACTTTATGAAATTGTTCTAACACTTGAATAGGCTGTTCTACCCATTCGATAGAATTAATGGCCATCACAGCATCCATCGAGTGAGCTTCAAGTGGCAGCTCCGTCAAACTTCCCTTTTTAAACTTGATTTTTGTATGTACCCTGTTCTTCACAGCTCTTTCTATCATGGCTTCTGCTATATCCACTCCTGTTACATAGTACCCGTTTTCTGCTAGCAAGAATGAACCAAAACCATCTCCACACCCTGCATCCAAAACATGAGCTTCTTGTTTTAACCTCTCTTTTATAAAAGGAATGATCGTTTTCCTGCTACCGTTCAACCACATATTTTCACTGTTTTCATGCCAAAAATCTGCACTCTCGTTCCATACCTTTTCTGTTTCTTCATTCCAGTTGAACTTTTTCATGTTAACCCCCCTTATTAAAAAATCTATTAAACATTCGAATAATTTTATTCTACAAGGAAACGCTACAATCGTATAGAGAAAGGAGGATCAACTTTGAGCGAAACATTTGTAGCAGTTCAGAAAAATGGCGATGGTGATATCACAGGTTTTAAAACATCCAGCGGCAGAGTTCTCTCCTATCAAGAAGCTGTAAACGACGTAAATCAAGGCACTGTCCTTGGAGCGAATGTGTTTAAAGGTAAAGACGGCGAGATGTATATAAGAGGAAACGCCGACGGGGATCCCACAAACAACTTGGATAACTTACCGTTATTCTAAATTATCCGAAGGAGCAAACCAACATGACGAAGAAACATAACAACGGCGGTAGTCAAAATCAGAACAGCCCTACAAGCAGCTTTAAAGGCGGAAGCGAAAAAGTCGCCGGGGATAACAGCAAAGGTAATAAGCGTAATAAAGATCAAAAAGATAAAACGGAGCTATAATACTTGGGAGCTGTCCAATTGGGCAGTTCTCTTTCTTTTTTCTCCACATATTCAGAAAATCCTATATAATTTCATTAAGAGTTGATCTATTGAAACTGTAAAGGAGCTTTCTTTATGTATATACCTAAGCAATTTAGAAACGAAGAAACGAAGGAGCTTGTCCAATTTATCCGGGAAAACAGTTTTGGAGTACTATTCTCTCAGCATGAAGAAAAACCGACTGCTACACATTTGCCATTCATCATATCTACGGAAGTAGACGGTACCATCACATTACTTTCACATATGGCTAGGGCAAATCCTCAGTGGAAAACGCTGGATTCAAATGATGCACTGGCAGTATTTAACGGACCTCATGCCTATATATCTGCTTCCTGGTATGAAGAAGAGAATACTGTTTCTACTTGGAATTATGTAAGTGCACATGCTAGTGGTAAAGTAGAAATTCTCCAAGACGATCAGTCGCTGTTACATATTTTGAAAGAAGCAACAGATTTTTATGAAAAAGGGATGGAAAACCCATGGAGATTGGAAGATAACCTGGAAACTGCCGAAAGTATGTTAGGTGGAATTGTAGGATTAAGAATTAGAGTGGAAAACCTTCAAGGTAAATGGAAATTGAACCAGCATCATTCAATAGCAAGAAAAGAACGCGTCATTCAACAACTGAAAAAACAGACTCAATATGATTCAAAAGTAGTTGCTACATTAATGGAACTAGAGCTACAACTTAAAAAAGAGGGATGATCGAAATTCAGGTCATCCTTTTTGGTTTACATCGTCAAAGAAATATCTTCCACATTCTCCTTAAAGTGTTTATAATAGTCTCTTGTTAGTGCTTTCATTCGGAAAGAATCAGGAGGTTGTAAACAACATGATTGAAGTGAAAAACATCAGTAAGCATTACCGTTTGTTCGAAAGAGATCCAGGATTAACTGGAGCGGTAAAAGCTTTATTTAAAAGGAAATATATAAATAAGACCGCAGTAAACGATATTAGCTTCACCATTCCTAAAGGAGAGATTGTAGGTTACATCGGGTCTAATGGCGCTGGGAAATCCACCACTATCAAAATGATAAGCGGGATTCTTACACCAGACGAAGGTTCGGTAGTAGTCAACGGCATCACCCCCTATTCAGATAGAACAAAAAACGCAAAGAGTATTGGAGCTGTTTTCGGACAACGAACACAGCTATTTTGGGACATTCCAGTCCAAGAATCTCTTGAACTATTAAAACATATTTACGAGGTTCCAGAAGATGTGTATGAAAGGAACCTTGCGAAATTTAAAGAAGTATTAGATTTGGAAGCGCTTCTTCCTATTCCGGTTAGACAGCTTTCCTTAGGACAAAAGATGCGATGCGAGCTGGCTGCTGCCTTTTTACACAACCCTTCTGTTGTATACCTGGATGAGCCAACCATCGGCTTGGATGCTTCGGTAAAAATTAAGATTCGTCAATTTATAAAACAAATGAATAAGGAACATCAAACCACTGTCATATTAACTACTCACGATATGCAAGACATTGAGGAGCTTTGCCACCGCATTATCATTATCGATAAGGGCAGTGTCATTTATGATGGAAGTCTGCTTTCTCTTAAACAGCAAACACGATTTAACCGAACAATCAAACTTGAAATTGATTCAAATGGGCCATTAAACCTTCCTTCCTCCTTGAAAAGTTCTGTTCTTATTGAACTACCAGAGGAAGAAGATCACTACTTACTCCATTTTAATAACACGGTCATTTCAGGCAGTGAGATTATGAAGGAGATTATGAGAGACTATCTCGTTCAAGACTTTACGATAACAGAACTTGGCATCGAGAAAGTCGTACAGGAAATTTACGAACGGGGGCCAGAACATGCGGAAGTACTTGGAGCTGTTAAAGTCTCAAATTAAAGTCGAGACCGCCTATCTCGCTTGGTATTGGGCGGATGTTGTCTCCACTTTGCTCCGGTTGGTCATTATGTATTTTTTCTGGGTCGCTGTTTTCCAAAATCGAACAGAAATCTCCTCCATCTCCTTCGAATCGATGATTACATACGTTGTCATTGCCATGATGTTAGAAAACTATGTATCTGGAGCAGGAAATGAGATGGCCAGAAACATTAAAAATGGCGATATAGCCTTGGAGCTATTAAAGCCATACGATTACCTGACAAAGTTAATATTCATGGACCTTGGTTCAAAAGCAAACAGCTTTGTCCGCACTACTATTCCAATTTTTCTTGTGGCCATCATATTTATCGGTATTCAAGCACCTCAATCCTTCAAGGTAGCTATTTTGTTTTTGGCCAGCATGTTAGTTGGGATCCTTATTGGGACACAAATAGACCTTATTATTGGTGTATTGGCATTTTGGACAGTCAATGTGTGGGGAGTGCGCGTGTTACGTGAAGCGATCGTTAAATTCTTTTCAGGAGCACTCATTCCACTCACCTTATTCCCTGGCTGGTTTCAGGAAGTAAGTAGCTACCTACCTTTTCAGTCGATGATCTTCGTACCTGTAGCAATTTATACAGGACAAATAAAAATGGGTCCGGACGCATTTATGGCTTTTTTCACCCAATTGTTTTGGCTCGCCATCTTATTTGTGATTGTCCGAGTTGTGTGGAATCAAGCAGTTAAAAGAGTAACTGTGTTTGGAGGATAACCTATGTGGAAAAAGTGTAAACGATATACATTCTTATACGGAAAATACTTTAGCAATCACTTAAAGGTGATGATGGAGTATAAAGCAGACTTTTTCATCGGATTGTTTTCGGTCATGGTACAACAATTTACTGCTCTCTTTTTCTTAAAAATTGTTTTTGACCACATAGAAGTCCTTAAAGGTTGGACTTTTCATGAAATTCTTTTCATCTATGCCATTGCGTTTTTAGGTCGCTCCATACACCATATTTTCTTTGATAATTTATGGACGCTTGGATGGCAGTATATTAGATCAGGCAACTTTGACAGACTTCTGTTACGACCGGTGAACCCCCTTTTTCAAATTGTAGCGGAAAGAGTACAGCAAGATGGGTTTGGTCAATTAATAATAGGAGCTATTGTTTTAACGGTCGCTAGTGTGAATTTGGAAATCGAATGGACGATTCAGAGTCTGCTGTTACTAGTTGTTTTCATTATTTCCAGTGGAATCTTATTTGTAGCCATCAATCTTTTCTTTATAACTTTTTCATTTTGGATGGTTGACAGTCTTCCAATTGTTGTTTCCGTTTTTCAGTTAAGTGAGTTTGCAAGATACCCTTTAACGATCTATCCAAAGGCTGTCACTTTAATCATCACGTGGTTGATTCCATATGGATTTACGGCATATTACCCGGCAACCTACTTTTTCGAAAAAGAATCCGTGATCGCGATGGCACTCATTACCCCCGGTATAGCTATACTTTCATTTATCATTGCATACTGGTTTTGGAACAAGGGAATTCGGGCTTTTACTAGTACAGGAAGTTAAAGACAAAAGCCAAAAATTAGTTATTTATGTATCACCGCTGTTCCTTTCCGCAAATGGCTTCGCTTTCCGCGGGACGGTGCTTGAGCCTCCTCACAACGCTTCAGGGGTCTCAATCTACCGTTACTCCCCCGCTGGAGTCTCCGCCATTTGCTCCAATTCACAGCTAGAAAATACCTTAAAGAGGGATTTCCAAACTACATAGATTAGAAAAGTATTTCTTTAACCTTTAGTTGAATGAAGTCACTTAGTTGATTGGAGTGGAAGGCGAAGCCTGAGGAGGCTCACGGACCGCCCGCAGGCAAGCGAAGCGCCTGGAACGGAAATCAACTGGACTTTACTATTCCACCTTTTTTTCACTCCACTTATCTTAATCTCAGTAGTTGTTTTCTATTATTAAACAATGTTGGAAAAGACAATAATCCAAGCATGATGCTTGTTACAGATGCAGTTGTGAGTAGTAAAAATACAATTAGCAGTTGAAATTGAACGGCTTGAATGGGACTGGCTCCAGCTATAATTTGACCGCTCATCATTCCCGGCAGCTGAACAAGACCAATCGTTTTCTGGCTTTCAATGGTCGGAATCATACTGGCCTTGATTGCCTGGATCAATTGGGTATGGATTGCCTGTTTGGTTGTCCCGCCAAGCGAAAGGATCAGGTCAATTTCGTCCTCTCTTGCTTCTATCTCTGAAAGAAATCTATTTAAAAAAAGTATGCCTAGCACCATTGAGTTTCCAATAATCATGCCGGTTATCGGAATGATATACTGCGCAGTTGCCGGAATAATTTGGAATCCAATCAATATCCCTTGTGTCAGCACTTCAATAAAAATGAATGTTACGGCAACCTTCCATGTGAGCCCTTTGATTGGGGTCTTCTTTCTTGCGACATTTTGAACAGCAGCTCCAATAATAGTCAAAACCATTAAAATAATTAAGAAATACCCGTCAGACTCAAAAACGAACGTCAACAGGTAGCCGACGATAAATAGCTGTACAACAGACCTGATTACAGCGATTATCGTATCTTTTTCAAGCCCAAGGCGAAATGTTTTAGAAAGAATGATAGGTATTAAAACAAAAACAAGAGCGATTGCGAGCGTAAATACGTTCATTTCACCACCCCCTTAAGGAATGCTTGTACATGTTCGTTTGTGGAGTTTTGGATATCCTCACTTCTCCCTGCTTCTAACAATTCTCCGTCCATTAAGATCCACGTGTAGGTTCCGACTGTTAAAGCCTGATTCAAGTTATGGGTGATCCATATTATAGTAGTACCGTATTTTTTGCTTACCCTTTGTATTAATTCGTCGATCTCTTTTTGTGAAGTTTGATCCAATGAAGAAGTTATTTCATCCAGCAGTAACACTTTCGGACGATTCACAAGTGTCCTTGCAATGGATAACTTTTGTCGTTGTCCGCCTGATAAATCTTTTACGTTCTGATGTAACTGGCTTTCTTCAAGTCCCACTACATTTAATATGTTTATCGCCTCTTCCTCTTCAAGAGAGCGATTCTGCAGCTTCAAAGGTAAAGAAAGGTTATCAAATACATCACCATCAACCATTGGAGCACTTTGAAGAGCTATCCCCACGTACTTGCGAAGATCTGTTGGTTCATAGGTATTCAGCTCTTTGCCATTTATCATTATCTCACCTGATGTTGGAGTAAGAAGACCGTTAAGCATTTTCAACAAAGTTGTCTTACCTGCCCCAGAGGGTCCGACAAAGGTGGTGATATCCCCTTCTGATATGTCTCCAGAAATTCCTTTAAGAATTTGATTATTATCGGTTTGGTACTTTACGTCCTTTAACTGTATTGCCTCCTTCAACGGTACCCCTCCTTTCCATTTTATAGTAGATACTATACCCTTCTTCTCAAAAAAAATAAGGCCGAGCACCTTCACTCGACCTTCCAACCTATTTATCTTAACATTCAATGCTTAGAAGACAAATTGTATCTTATCTTCTTTCCATTCTAATGAAGCATTAAACACTTTTTCTCCTTTTTTAAAGCCCTTAATTTCAGCGGTCCTTCCTTCTGTCAGGAGTTTTTTTGCGTTAGTAGCAGAGATGGATTTACCTAGGATTTTTTTAGAAATGGTGAAATTACACTTACTTGTTTTGTAGTTAGAGCAACCATAAAACGACCCCTTGTCCACAACATCTCCATCGCATTTTTTACAAGTACCGACCTTAGTTCCGACCCCTGCTGTTCCACGCCCGTTGCGCTTGCCTTTTGTATATTTGAACTCACTGATATCCATTCCTTCAAACGACCATTGTCCACTTTCACTTTTGGCATCCTCTATCAACTTTATGGATAGCTTTTTAGCCTGTTCCATAAAGTCTTCAGGTGATGCTTTGCCTTGGCCTATCTCATGAAGACGCTGCTCCCATTTTGCCGTCATTTCGGGACTCGCTAATATGCTTGAACCAATAGACTTAATGAGTAGCTTGCCTTTATTGGTAGCGAATACTTGATTTCGTTTAACATCAATATATTTTCTGTCTTTTAGCACTCCGATTATCCCGGCGCGGGTGGCTTCAGTTCCAAGACCCTCGGTTTTATTTAGGACCTTAGTGAGCTCTCCATCTTCTAGATGTTTTCCGGCTGTCTTCATCACTGTAATGAGTTGTCCTTCTGTATAACGTTTAGGCGGCTGTGTTTTTCCTTCTTTCACTTTTACGTCATGGACATGCCCTCTTTCTCCTTTATCGAGAGATGGCAGATCTTGTTCATCTTCATCTGTTTCTTTCTCTTTTTTCGACCCATAAATGACTGTTCGCCAACCTGCCTGAACTTCTTCTTTTCCTTTTGAAGCAAATGTTGCACGACCATCTACCAGTGTATGTATGGTCGTGTAGTCAAAAATGGCTTTATCATAATGAGCAGCAATTAGTCTCTTTACAATAAGCGAATAAATTTTTTCTTCATCTGGTGACATTTTTGAGGGGTCAGTCACCTGTTCTGTTGGAATGATGGCATAGTGATCTGTCACTTTTTTCTCATTTACTACCCGTTTATTATTCATGACGGATGAGAACGGAAGTGGGAAGTAATTCTTGTATGCGGTAAATGCACTCAATTTTTGCAACGTTTCAGGAAACATGCCCGCCTCTTCTTTTGTCACAAAGCTTGAATCAGATCGGGGGTAGGAGATGATTCCCTTTACATATAACTTTTGTGCAATCTCCAATGTTTTTTGAGGAGAAAATTTATACAGACTGTTGGCCGTAGCCTGTAAAGACGAAAGGTTAAAAAGATAAGGAGGCTGAAATTCCTTTCGTTCCTTCTCGATGTTTTCTATCATCGCTTCTTTCCCTTTACAGAACTGCACAATCTTTTCGGCTAAATTCGCATCATCAAGTCTAGTCTCCTCATCTTTATGCCACTTCCCCTTATATTTTTTCCCATTCATATTGAAGGTGGCTAGCACTTCCCAGAAAGGCTTTGATACAAAATTTTCAATTTCTAATTCCCTTTTTACAATTAAAGCAAGGGTAGGAGTCTGTACTCTCCCTGTAGAGAATACATCAGATATGCCTTTTTGTTGCAGGAGTAACGTATATGCCCGTGAGGCATTCATGCCGACCAGCCAGTCCGCACAAGATCTACTTAGTGCTTCATAATAGACATTTCTTGTTTCATGTTCCTCTAAAAGGTTCTCAAAACCTTTTTGAACAGCATTTGGGGTCAAAGAGGAAATCCACAAACGTTTTAACGGCTTATGACATTTGCTCACAAGAAGAATGATACGTATGATTGCCTCTCCTTCCCGCTCTGCATCACCTGCCATTATTACTTCTGACACTTCGGGATGATGGACTAATTTTTTGACAGTTTGGAATTGCTTCCACTTGGATTTGGTTACTTTGTGTTGGAATCTTTCGGGTATAATTGGGAGAGTTTGCAGGGACCAGCGTTTCCACGCTTTATCGTATTCTTCCGGAGACAACAGTTCACAAAGATGACCAACAGCCCATGTAAGCATGGCACCTTTAGGGAACAATGGTTGTGGGGGAATCTCTACATAGCCATCCTTTTTCTTGAAGGAAAATGGAGCAGCAAGCTTCAATCCCTGGTCTGGCTTTTCGGCAATAATTAATTTCACTACATCTTCCACTCCACTCTATAAATAAATGTAGGAAAAGAGTGTAGATTCCTTCTCTTTTCCTACATTTATTATAAAAGCAAAACATTTGTTTGTATAGTTACACGGTGACAATATTTTTTCTGGGAACTATGTTCTGGACAGTAATTAATGGATATGCGCTTTGTTGCGTTTCCCCGACGATCAGGTAGTCAGCAACTTGCAGTGCAAAGGAGTCCATGTAATATATATCCTGTAGAGACTCACTCAAACTATTGTAAATGATATCTTCATCTAAAGAGTACAAATTTAGATTCGTTTTGATCCGCAATATCATTTCCTTCCCTTCAAACTTTGTCCGCAGCATAGCTTATCCCTCCTTTACCTATTTATATGAAAGGATTATAAAAATAAAACAGGTACAAAGTTTGAAACCTTGACTAAAATAGAAGAAATATTGTATATTGAAATTGTCATTTAACCGCTTTCTTTTTATTGGGAATTGGTTGTGATAATACAATTTCACGGCACATTGTGCGCTATTTTTAGGAGGAAAAAGAACTATGCAAAACGGTAAAGTAAAATGGTTCAACAATGAAAAAGGTTTTGGATTTATTGAAGTAGAAGGTGGAGATGACGTATTCGTACATTTCTCTGCAATCACTGGCGACGGTTTTAAATCTTTAGAAGAAGGCCAAGAAGTTTCTTTTGAAATCGTTGAAGGAAACCGCGGTCCACAAGCTGCTAACGTTACAAAACTTTAATTTATCGTTGTAAAATATATAGGTACAGGTAGAGACCATCAATTGTTTGATGGTCTCTTTCTTTTTTAGTGCATATCTTTTGCCTCTTTTACTTATTCTAAAATAAGAAGGAGGCTGAAATAATGGATAACCAACAATATAATAATCAGACTGAATTACACACGGGATATAATGATTTGGCTCAAGTGCAGGTGTCAATCCAATCCGCGGAAAAGATGGTGGGTTCTGCTACCATGAGTCTTGATCCAGAAGCAATGGATCATGCTGAAAGAGCCATTTCCAATGCTAGATCTTTACTTAATGATGCAAAAAGCGCAGGTACGGGGCTTGATACAGACTTTCTGCAGAATTGCGAATTATCACTTTCCCAATGCGAACATCAGCTTTCTGAAGCACGTAAATAACCGCCTTTTTGGCGGTTTTTTTGCGACCAAAAAAACAGTTAGTAAAGCGCTAATTTATTTGCGCTCTACTAACTGGTCTCCTAATTTCTTGATTTCAGCACCTACTGTACATTCACTGATGCAAAAAGATTGAGCATGGGTCTTACCATAGTCTTTACGTAACGTTTGCTTGACCAAGCATTCCGTACAGTACGTATCTAAAATTTCACCAACTTCCAAAAGTATCTTTTTTCGATTAATCATTATTTATAGTCACTCCTAATATTCACAATAGCAATTTACTTTCTATCGGCGTTCCTTCTAATGCCTGTTTGGCAAGCTGATGAGCCTCAGTGTTGTCTTTTCTAGGTACAGGTTCATATACAGGTTTGATTTTTAGCACCTTCAACTTTTCCTCTATCTTATCAAGCCAGCGGTTAAAAAGTTCATCATAACACGGCCACTCTCCAGAAAGTTGGTTTAACACAACAAGGGAATCCCCTTTAAAGGTTACTTCCATCGCCCGAATCTCTAAATGCTCCAGCTGTTGAATTAAAAAATAAAACGCCGCATATTCTGCTTCGTTGTTGGATTCCAATTCTTCAAGCCTTGCATTTATTCTGTATCTGTAGTCTTTTCTATTTTGATTATAATAAACCACATTTCCGATTCCCGCCAGTTTTGTGTCTGCATCGTATCCTCCGTCAAAGTAGGCCACTACGTCAGAGATTCCAACTTCACTCTGTTTGATCCATTTATTGATCTCTTTTTTCGTCCATTCCGATCCATCCTGATCAAAGAAAGAAAGACGTTTTACTCTTCCCGTCTTTTCTATATCTTCGGCAAGCCTGAGGGCCAGCCTTATATCAAGTTCATCACTTCTGAAGGTGGTCTCTATGTGCTTTGGAGTGTGATAGTGCCATTCTAAGGTTAATTTCATTTTTTGGAAATCCCCTTTACTACTAAGTGATTCTAACGTATATCCCTTTGGCTTTAAAAAGCATGGGTATTATGACTTTAATACTTTGTTGTTATTGTGTATTCTTATCTTATCACAGGACATATCTAAATATGTTCGTGTAACACTTATTTAATAGGCAGGCGATTGTAATGATTGAAGTATATATAGATGGGGCAAGCGCAGGAGATCCTGGTCCTTCTGGTGCGGGAATTTTTATCAAGGGACATGGCCGAGCTGAACAATACAGTATTCCCCTCGGAATGATGTCGAATCATGAAGCCGAATACCGAGCACTGATTGAAGCCTTGAAAATATGTACGAAACAAGGCTATCAAATTGTTTCTTTCCGCACCGACTCTCAGGCAGTCGAGGGTGCGATGGAAAAGCGCTTTGCAAAAAAACAGCAATATCGCGTATTGCTGGAAGAAGCATTAAGCCTGTCGGATCAGCTTGATTTATTTTTTATTAAATGGATCCCGAGTAAAGAAAATAAGATGGCGGATGAGTTGTCGAGGAAGGCGATTCAGCTTAATAAAAACCAATAGCATATGTGGAATTGGGTGGAGAGACGGCTTCTCTCCTACCGTTTGAGCTTTCCCAGAGTGAATTCGGGCGTAGAGAAGCAGCCATTCAATTACTCCCATAAAAAACTCTCCCAGCTGGGTGGGAGAGTCCATTATATTATCTTCTTTTCCTTGGCCAATTCAAGGGCTGCACGCTTAGAATGTATTTGTTCCTGTTTGATCATTTCCAGAAATGAAACAAAGAAACTTCCGTCAAACTGCTTTTGTGCTTTTAATGTAATTTCGATGGCTATATTTACTAAGTAATCAGAACTATCTGTGTAGTGCTTGCCAAATTCTATAAAACCAAGAGAATCTTCTCCAAATTTAAATCCTTTTGCGGTAAGTTGTTGAAGGTAATCTTCTGTACTCCATGATTTGTTCATGTTAATCCATCCTTTTGTTCATCCCCTTCTTTAATTTTACCGCAAAATTTGTCGTTTGCCCATCAAAGTTTGTCCCAAAGTTCCAATTTTTTCTTTTTCGGCAGGAAAAGCATTCCAAGATAAGCAAGGGCAACTCCGAACAAAGCTCCACCAACTACTTCTTCCGGCTGATGCCCTAATCGTTCTTTCAGTCGCTTTTTCAATTTATCATGGACGTTTTTATCTGGTTTTCCTTCCAGTCTATCCAGCTTTTCTGCAAGATCATTTACCGCAAGAGTTATCTCTCCTGTTTGCCTTCTGACGCCTTGTGCATCATACATGACAATCAGTCCAAAAATGGCCGATAGTGCAAAATCTATTGTTTTAACTCCTCTTTTCATCGCGATGATAGTGGCTAATGCTGATACTCCAGCCGAGTGAGAACTTGGCATTCCTCCCGTTTCAAAAAAAGTACTCCATTCCCATCTACCAGTTCTAAGAAATTTTATCGGAATCTTCAGGAATTGTGCTAATGTGATGGCACTTAAAGCAATTTTAAGTGGTCGATTCAAACTAATCACCTCGTGTTTAGTTTGAGTCATTTTGAACGTCACAATGCAACATAATTTAGAGAGAAAAAAGGAAACCTATGTAACGGAGGTGAGAAGCATGAGTAGAAATAAATCTGCAAACAGAGGAAAGAAAGCACCTGGTGTGAATCCACAAGGTTATGGCCAAGATGCGGAATTTGCTCAGGAAGTTCAATCCAAGCTTGAAAATAAAGCAAAAAAAGACAATACAAAACGATAAAAAAAGAGAAGATGACTCGCTCATCTTCTCTTTCAACATACAAGGTAATTGGATAACAGTTACCAGGCATCTAATCGGGCGCTAACGCGCTGACATTTCCCAAACTGTCTAATAGAACGCTTCTATTCGACCATACAACGACAAACTTCACCCAAACTGTCTAATAGAACGCTTCTATTCCACCATACAACGACAAACATCACCTAAACTGTCTAATAGAACGCCTCTATTCGACCGTACACCGGAAAACTTCACCCAAACTGTCTAATAGAACGCTTCTATTCGACCATACAACGACAAACATCACCTAAACTGTCTAATAGAACGCCTCTATTCCACCGTACACCGACAAACATCACCTAAACTGTCTAATAGAGCGCCTCTATTCGACCATACAACGACAAACATCACCTAAACTGTCTAATAGAACGCCTCTATTCCACCGTACACCGGAAAACTTCACCCAAACTGTCTAATAGAGCGCCTCTATTCCACCGTACACCGGAAAACTTCACCCAAACTGTCTAATAGAACGCCTCTATTCCACCGTACACCGGAAAACTTCACCCAAACTGTCTAATAGAACGCCTCTATTCCACCGTACACCAGCAAACTTCACCCAAACTGTCTTATAGAGTGCCTATATTCCACCGTACACCGGAAAACTTCACCCAAACTGTCTAATAGAGCGCCTATATTCCAGCGCACAACATTAGACTCCACCCAAATTGTCTTATAAAACCTACTCTTGATAAAATAAAAAAATCAAGTCAGTGTTATTAACAAACTTTATCAATAAATCCATGTAAATTCTTAAATTCCAGCTCATCAAATTTACTTGTGACCTTGCTTCGGTCGATGGTAATGGTCGCTGAATGAAGTTCACAAGAAATTGGTACATCACACTTGATCGTTGCGAGCTCCCTTGAAAGGTGCAACAGCTCTAAGCTGTCTTCAAATTTTTGACGCTGACTCTTCGAAAGCGCTGAAAGATTTTCTAAGATCCCGTCTACTGTTTGATACTCCATCAACAATTTAGTTGCAGTTTTTTCCCCGACACCTTTAACTCCAGGGTAATTATCACTGCTGTCCCCCATAATAGCTTTGAGGTCGATGAGTTGTTGCGGGGTAAGACCTTTTTTCTCATAAAATCCATTCTCATCCAACACTTCATAATTGCCATAGCCTTTCATTAGCAAAGCTACTTTGATATTTGGTTTGATCAACTGAAGAACGTCTTGGTCACCCGTTAAGATAATGACCTCTGCTTCTTCACGATATAGTTCTGCAAGGGTACCGAGACAGTCATCTGCTTCAAAACCCGCAAGTCCTATATTTGGGATATCAAACGCCTCTACCACGTCTTTTACTAAATCAAATTGGGGAATTAATTCTTGTGGAGGCGCTGGTCTATTTGCTTTATAGTCATCGAACATTTCTGTGCGGAAGGTTTTGCTTCCCATATCCCAGCAGCAGACAACATGTGTCGGCTCGAACGTTTCCATGGAAGTTATCATATGTTTAACAAATCCCTGAATTGCATTTGTCGGGATTCCATTGGATGTATACATAAATCGATTATAAACACTGGTTGCGTAAAAAGAACGGAATAATAATGCCATTCCATCTATCAATAATACCTTTTTCATAAGGACACTCCCTCTCTATTCCGTTTTTGATTATAGCATAAATTAGAGTTGGAGGACAGGCGGTTCATCCATTCATTATAAAAGCCACCACTCATAAAAGTGATGGCCTTACTATTAATGGTTTTTCTTATTTGTCATCTTCGCTGCTTCGTATTCCGCATATGAAGCGAACTCTGAATCCATGTTGCCTTTTTGTTTAGCGTTATTGTTTCGCTGTGCATTGGCATTTCCTTTTTTCGTACGTCCCATTCTAAATCTCCTCCTTCTTATGGTGGATCCCTTATAGTTTGCGCAAGGGATCCACCATTTAAGTGAGGGTAAATTTAGTTCTTTATTTTAGAAATTGGGTTGTCTGTGTAACTTATCCAGTCGCTCCAGCTACCGGCATAAAGCTTTACTTTTTCAAAACCTGCTTCTTTCAGTGCTAAGAACGTCGGACAGGCAGTTACACCCGATCCGCAATAGACGACTATTTCTTTCGAATGATCCAGAGATGAAAATCTTTCTTTCAACACTTCCGACTCTTTCCATTTTCCGTTCTCGATATTCTCCATCCAGAAATAGTTAAGAGCACCCGGAATATGACCTGCAACCTTATCGATTGGCTCCTCGATTCCCTTATAACGGTTAGGTTCTCTTGCATCAAGCAGATATGCTGACCCACTTTCAAAGGCAGGTAGTCGGGATTTAACCTCTTCCATATCCATTATCAAATCTTCTTCCACTTTAAACGTAAAGGTGCCGCGCTTTTCTTGTAGTGGCACTTCTGTCGTTACAGGATAACGGTGCTTCACCCATTCACTGTAACCGCCATCCATAATCCAAACATCCTCATGGCCCAAAACCTTTAGCAAGAACCATAACCTTGATGCCATCGCACCGTTTTGGTCATCATAAAGAAGAATCTTGCCCTCGTCATGAACTCCGATGTCTTCTAATTTCCGATGAAGCCCCTGAAAGTCGGGCAATGGATGTCTTCCTCCATGTACACCGACTATACTGGATAGGTCTTTGTTCAAATTCATATAATATGCTCCCGGAATGTGATTTTGTTTATATTCTTCATACCCCTCTTCCGGTGCCGGGAGGTGGAAACGACAATCAATAACGGTGAACTCGTTCAGATGCTCTTTCACCCAGTTTACAGACACAATGTGCTTCATGCTTTCCCCTCCATAAATTAGTTACTTCGAGAAACAAATTCCTCTACCATTTCTTTTGTGACTAATTTTCGTTGTGGAGCAATTCCTTTACGTGCCAGTTCATTTATTTGATTAGTGACTTTGTTTATTTTTTCGGTAGTATAGGGTTTCTGTTGACGGCAAAGTACTATTGCCTCTTCTATGTATGCTTCTCTTTGTTGTTCAAGCTGCAAGAAATTCATTACCACTTGATTTTGTTTTCTTGAATGTTCACTTATCGCTTTATGTACGCTCATGGTTGTACCTCCAGTTTATCTGTTCTTTTTTCATTAATTGTATTACGTTCTCTTTCGGTTGCCAACAATCAAATTTATAATGAGGCTTTGTTTGGAATCCAAGTCTACTGCAACGGTAGATGGTGCCCATCTCTAATTTTATCACTTGATAGTGTTTACAGGTGGCGCAGGCATGAAACCGATTAGTTTTTGTGATCACATTCACCCTCTATTCCCAGCTGTTGAAAAAACAACTTCTCTAAAACAGTACTATTCATCGCTCCTTCCTCTAGCTTTACCAAAGACTCTTCAGTTGAAAGGATATAGCGACTTGTTTTAGTTGCAATTTCATTGATGAATGGGTGTTCTTTTACATCCTCTCCCACTTTCAATAGAAAAAGCAAGGCTAACTCATCTTTGCTAAAAATGTTACTTTTTTCTACAAGGTTTTGAAAATGAATCGTTTTACCATGATAGTGAAAGATCTGTTCTAACATCATGGATGCTCTGGCAGCGTGGATAAGGTAAGAGCTTTCTTTTTTCCTGCTCCATTCTTGAATGTTTTTCTTAGCCATATTCGCATAATGATAAGCCAGAACCTTTTTGGAGTAGTCTCTTAAGACAACGTTTTTTAAAGAAAGCATAGAATGGTCGAACTCTTTATAAATAATGGGAGACAGCATCCATTCATACAGGGAGGGATTAGACTTACAAGCTAATAACAATGCCTTCTTCAAGTCCCATCCCTGTATGTCATATAAGTCATCTTGCAGAGTGATGGTATCTTCCTTTTTTTTCAAGGAAAGATACTCTTTAAGCGGTGCAATATAGATGAACCGGATATCATAGTCGCTGTTGTCCGTTGCAAAGCCGTATGCCCTACTACCGGCTTCACAAGCATAAAGAACCTTTACATCATGATGTAATTCGATATCCATGAGCATATTCTCAACCTGGTTCACCAGTGTACCTCCTTATTTTCTATTCTGCTGTATTTGCTCGAGAACCTGTTCCAAATGCGGAACGTCCTGTTCTTGTTCAAGTGCTGACTGCATCCCTTCAAAATAATCCTGAAGCTGTCTAAGCATGTATTGCTTCACATCTTCCAGGGAATTGGTTAGTTCCTTTTTGTAATGGGCAGTTAGAAGCCCCGCACTGTCTTTCAAATATATATCCATCATTGGAGACAGCTGTTCTTCTAAAAAGTCAGCCATCTTTTGCTTTTCATTTTTCTCAAAAAAAGCTTTCGAGTTTCTGTAGTAACCTATAGTTTGTTTTTCCAATTTGGAAGAGATGGAAGGAAACGTTCCATCCACTTTAAACGGGCTAAAATCATCCGCATCCCATACTCGCAAGGAAAGTTGTGCTTCAACCTTCTGAGCCTCTAACTCCAATTCTTTTTGCCAGGAGGTTACGCTCTTACGAATAAAGTTCTCTGTTCGAACGGTCGTTGCCCTTACTTCTTGAGATAGATCACGGGAGATATCTGTCACAAGCTCATGCAGGCAACTGACAAGCTGTGCTTTTATATTTCGTCCGTCCTCCCTAATTACTGCAGGATTGAAGCTCTCTTTAAAAAAGTCCGAATAACGCAATAATGTACGTTGCTTAATATAATAAATCAGTTCGTTTATTTCTTGCACAAGAAGTGTATAGAAGCTCTCCGTTTCGTAACCTGCGATATGTGCTTCTAACATGCGTTTATTGTTGGCATGTAAAAGCTGCAATCTTTCCTTTTCCTCAGATCCAAGCTTGGCTTGTTGTACAAAATGCTCAAATAGCGTGACTGCTCGGTTTAGATCCGCTTGTGCTGCATGAAGGCTCATTTCTACTAAATCTTCTTGTATGAAATCAGAAAAAGCTTTTTCAAAATCTCCCATTAAGGAGTTTTCCAAAAATGGATGTTCGAATGGGCTGTTTTCTTTTTCCTTCAGAGAAAGGAGACTAGAAACAGGAAATAACCTTGGATGGCGGATCCCATAAGCGGTCAACTGCTCTTCCACATAGTCACATACTAATTCAAGCTCTTCCTCATTATTGGCAAGATCGGCTGCATTTACAAGGAAGAACATCTTATCCATGGCGAAAGCATCTTTTACCCTGCCCAGTTGGATCAAGAATTCACGGTCGGCCTTTGAAAAAGCGTGCTGGTAATAGGTTACAAAAAGGATGGCATCCGCATTCTTAATATAATCAAATGATACATCCGTGTGTCTGGCATTAATAGAATCCGCTCCAGGTGTATCCACCAGTGTGATGCCTTGTCTTGTAAAAGGACAATCATAGAACACTTCAATCCATTCCACAAAACAGGATTTTTCTTCTTGTGCGACATATGCTTCAAATTCATGAAGCGCCACCTGTTGAAGGGTACCTAAGAGAGATTTCATATCTTCCCAGCCTTCTAAAAAAGCTTTAAGGAAGTGAAAATGAGTCTTTTTGTTTGCTTCCAGTTCCAGATGTTCATTTTTAGAAATCAATCTCTTGATTGTCGATCCTGCTTCTTCAAGACCTGTTATGTCCGTGTTAAAAAGGAACAAGGCCTGTTTTACATCCTGCAAAAGTTGTTCGGCCGTCTTCATCTGTACACAAACCGTTCCATGTGGATTCTCCTTTGATACAGGAGAAATCTTGTTGATGGAAGCAGTGGTTGGGTTTGGGGAAACCGGCAAAACCTTTTCGCCAAACAAAGCATTAGCGAGTGAAGACTTGCCTGCACTGAATGCACCGAATAATGCAACCGTAAAGGTTTGATTTTCAATTTTTTTCGCTCTTTTACTTAGGTCCTCCACCATTGTTTGAAAACCATGAATTCCCTTTAAAGAAGTAGCCGTTTCCACTAGTCCCCTCACTACCGTTGCAGAGTCTTTCATCTTGATCGAATCTTTGACGACTTCTTGTTTTTGACTTTCGGTCTTTTGTTTATTGGAAGTAGACGGCAATTCGTCTCCCCGCACTCTTTTATAGCTACGGTTCAAATATTGGGATAGCAAGTCCCTTTTCTCTCCCTCGTCTAAAGGTGCAGTTAAATTTAAGATATTGTTCAGCTCTTCGTAGTCCTTTTCCAGTTCCATATGCAGGTGAGTAATTGCTTCTTGAGCATGGTGAACAGCTTCCAGAGTCTTTACTTCCCCCTCTAATTCTTTGGTGCTTTCTTGCATCTGTTTTTCAAGCTTTTCAAAGTAGTTTTCCATAAATCTTTGTACAAGTTTTTGGTAGTCTAACTTAATGGAATGGGCTAGATCTTTGGTATAGTGCAGCACAGCATTTCCGGTAAATCCTGCACCGTGTTTTACATGCGTTGAAATATACTCTTCTGTTATGGGAACCGTAAGTTCTTGCACATTATTGAAGATAGCGGGAGAGTAAAAATTTTGCTCCTTCAAGAAAGATATTATATGTTCATGGATGAACTTTTCCACCTGTGTTTTCACACGCACGCTCAAATCATTCCGAAAAGCCGCACTCCTTTGCTCTCGCTCCTCTTGCGTTTTTTTAGCAGAGAAAAGCAATCCGACTTTAAACCCTTTTTGCCGAGATTCTAAATAATGTTCCGCTAGCTCCCTCATCTCAAACGGAGTGATGTTGGCATTTTCTAAAATCCGTTTTGTTTGATTAATAAAGTCCTCTTTAATCAAAGCTGTTTCAGACTGAATGGAGGAAAGTTTATCTTTTCTTTGATGTAACGTATCTGCCACATCTTTTGGAAGGTCTTTAATTGTTTGGATCGCTTGTTCATACCGCTCGATTTCCTCTGTACGTTGTTCAAGCATCCACTCTTTATGTTCTTCCATTACCTGGTGGAGCGCCTTTTCAATGGTCTTAGGAAGGATCTCCAGTTTATCTTGCCTTAAAATATGAATCGTCTCTTTCACGATGTTCAGGTCATTAAGTGGATGACTTGTTTCTTTTAAGCTCGTAAAATAAATGCTTGCAGGTATAATCCCCCAATCCGCAAAGGACTCCATTATTCTTCCGTTGTAAGTGGAAAATGGTATTTCTTCCTCACGATGCTTATCTATTTGATTAACGATCAGATAGACCTTTTTATCCTTGTCTTGGAGCTCCTTAATAAATTTCAGATTTACTTCTGATTGGACATGATTATAGTCCATCACATAGAAAATAACGTCCGCTAGATGGAGGGCCGATTCAGTGGATATGCGGTGGGCATCGTCTGTTGAATCCACCCCTGGCGTGTCTAATATCACCATGTCGGCAGGAAGCTTCTCAAAAGGAAATTGATATTCAACTGATTCCACTTGGTCTCCGTTTTTGCAGTATGCCTTTACATGCTCAAATGATACCGGTGGCAAGATTTCGAGGGATTCCCCTTCAAAGAAATGGACATGTGCAAGTTCCTCTCCATTTCTAATTTGAACCACGTTGGCCGAAGTTGGTATAGGGCTCGCTGGCAAAATGGCTTCCTCCAATATTTCATTGATAAAGGAAGATTTCCCAGCTGAAAAATGCCCGCAAAATGCTATACTCAATTCTTTTGTTGTATGTTTATGTAAAAGTTCTGCCACTTTCCTGGCACTTTTATGATTTCCGTGATCGTTTAATTTCTCTAGTATTACGGTCAATTTTGATTGAAGTACTTCTGTATGTTTATCTTGCTGCTGAATTTGCTGCTTTGGTTTGTTTGATTCCATTTCTTATGTCCCCTTAGTTGTACATGTCATTTCTCCGCACTCTGAGTCTATTTTACTTGAAATCGCTGCATTTTCCCACTTTACTTGCCTTATTTATAAATATTTTTGTATCGCAAACATGTGCATAGAAATTGCACATGTTATCTGGATGTCTGTATATGAAAAAACAGGGACCCCTGCTGATTTTTCAGCAGAAATCCCTGTTATCTATTATTTGATCGATTTAGGCTCGCATGTATGCTGTAAAACCACTTTCATCAATACCGAATACGCTACAACAGTTGTACCAATTAACAATAATGTCATGTTGGTATGTCCTCCTCGTTGATAGTGATAATTATTATCATAATCATATCAGCTTATGGGCCAATTGACAATGACTTTCATTCTGTTTCCTTTTGAAAAGTTGGAGAAAAACGGTTTCTATCTTCCATGTAAGTAGCATAATTGGTGGTCAGTTCTGACAATGCTTTTTCTTCAAGCGGTATTCTTACACTTAACATCCATGCATTTAAGAGAGTGAATACAATGGCAGTGTAAAAAGCTTGAAACATCAAAGGGATCAGCAAAATCTCCAACACCACAATCGTATAGTTTGGATGGCGAAGAAACTTGTATGGTCCAGCCTTCACAATAGATGCATCAGGCAAAATGAGGACCTTTGTATTCCAAAACTTCCCTAACGACTGTATGGACCAAATTCTGAGGGATTGAGTCATGATGAACAGGCTTAGAATAGCCGGCCAGAAAGGGCTTAACGATCGGTCGAACATGACAACTTCTACTAGAAAACTTGCTAAAAATGCTACATGAAGACTGACCATGTATTTGTAATGCCCTTTCCCGTATTCTATAGCCCCCATTGATTTAATCCATTTTTCATTTTTTCTTGCAATGCCAAGTTCCACTACTCTTTGAGTGACGATAAAAGCAAAAAACAATGCGAAAATCATCTTTTCTCACTCCCATTCTAATAACAGCATTTCAGAGCTGAATCCCGGCCCAAGTGCTGCGGCAATCCCTTTTTCTCCTTTTTTCGTATCCTTTTCCATGATTTCTTTTAAAACATATAAGACAGTGGCAGAGGACATATTCCCATATTCTTTAAGAACTTGTAATGACGTTTCCAGCTTCTCTGCCTCTAACCCTAAACATTCTTGGTATGCCTCTAATACCTTTTTACCTCCAGGATGTAAGACAAAATGGGCCAGTTCCTCAAGTGTTACATGATGGCTATCAAGAAAACGAGTGACATTAGGCGCTAACCAGGTTGAGATGATGACAGGTATGTCTCTCGAGAACACAACATAGAGGCCTTCATTTTTAATCTCCCACCCCATCACTTCTTCTGAATTCTCCATTAAAGTAGACTGACTCCCTAATACTTTCGGGTACGTTTTATTGCCTTCTATTTGAACCTCGTCGCCAACCATGAGCACACAGGCAATTCCGTCTGCAAAAAGGGAGGTACCAACTAGATTACTTTTTGATCTGTCATTCTTTTGAAAAGTAAGGCTGCAAAGCTCCACACATAAAACTAGAACTTTGGCTTTTGGAAATGCGAGACAATATTCATACGCTCTTGAAAGCCCAGCAGCGCCACCAGCACAGCCAAGTCCCCAGATCGGAATTCTTTTTGTATATGGGGAGAAAGGAAGAATATTCATGATTCTAGCTTCGATGCTTGGAGTGGACATCCCAGTAGTAGAAATATAAAAAATAGCTTCTATGTCTTGATGAGGAATGTTTTGTGTTAGTGTTGCAGAATTATTTAGGCAGGCATTTATTGCCTCTGCTCCGTAAGCAACCGCTTCTTTTATGTAAATATCATTTTTCTCTTGCAGCGTATGCGGTTCCCTGAACCACTCGACGTCCCTGGCAAAGTGCCGTTTTTCTATTTGACCGTTTTGAAAGACAGTAAGAAGTCGGTTGATATCTTTAAAAGAACCTTCGAATAATTCTTTAGCAAACTCAACAACCGTATCTTGTTGGATAGGATATTTGGGAATGGATGTTCCAACAGACAATATTTTTGGCATAATTCTAGCACCTCATCGGGTTTGGTACTGTTACTTTTTCCAGAATTTATATAATTATACAGATGATCGTGCACATGTGAGGGTGTTTAGAGCAGAAAACAGAAAAAACCTTCCCAAACTTATCCGGGAAGGTACATGTCGTTTTAAAGGAGTTGTTGTGTTGTGCATTTTTATTATAACGAATACGGTGGATATTATCACTATAAATTATTGGAAATTATCATTTTTTGTAGAACTTTGCCATCCACAGCTCATCTACATACTCGCCATTAATAAAGGCTTGTTCTTTTTGATTTCCTTCCTCATGAAATCCATATTTCTTATAAAGTTGGTAAGCAACCTGATTAGATGAAAAAACAGTTAACGATAATTTCCTAATATGTTGTTCACACCACATATCCGTATAATCCATAATTTTTTTCCCGATGCCAAGCCCTTGCGCTTCTTCAGCGAGCCACGTCCTAAAAAGGCCAGTATGCCGTTTCATTTGAATTTCACCCCGAATAACTCGGGCTATTCCTACTACTCTGCCATTTCTCTCTACACCAATATACATGTTTTCCTTGCTTTTCATATCCCGGATGAACAATGTTTCTTCCTCGGGAGTTCGCGGGACATCCTTTTGGATGTATTGCCCTGCAGCAATAATACTCTCCACTGCTGTCACGATGTCTTTCGCATCTGACTCTTCCACTGGGCGCAAAATCACAGATGACTCATCCTTGGCTGTAAATTCAAAACGTAAATCTAACATGATGTTCCTCCTATAAACTCTTTAGGTACTACATCCTACTTCATTTATCTCTATTCTTCAACAAATAACCCTATATCAACCATGAATTGAGAAAATTTGTTGATTTGGCCGGGTTCTATATATAAAAAAGACCAGAGATTCATCTCTGGTCCTCCTTGCCTTCTATCCATTATGATAATTGATAGATTTTATTATACTTAGTTTCTAGGTACTGAATGAGGTGGTCTGCGTTCAACTCTTCCCCAGTTACGTCCATTAAAATCTCCAATGGCTTTTTCAGCTTCCCGTGTTGATGTACTTTTTCTGTTAACCATGCTTTCACTGGTTCAAGATCACCGGTTGCAAGTAGCTCATCATAGTTTGGTAAATCCTTTATCATTGCTTGTTTAAACTGAGCTGCATACATATAACCCAATGCATAGGACGGGAAGTATCCAAAGCTTCCACCTGACCAGTGCACATCCTGTAGTACACCCTTTGCGTCATTTGGTGGAATAATACCAAGATAACTCTGATACTTTTCATTCCAAGCCTCAGGAAGATCTTTCACTTGTAGCTCATCATTAAATAAAGCTTTCTCTAGTTCATAACGAATCATGATATGCAAGGAATATGTTAACTCATCTGCCTCGATTCGGATGAGTGACGGTTTGGATTCGTTGATTGCAAGATAGAATTCTTCTAGGCTGATCTCATCAAACTTTCCACCCGCATAACGTTGCAGGCTTTCATAATGGCGTTTCCAGAAATTCTCATGACGCCCCACAAAGTTCTCATAAAATAATGATTGAGATTCGTGAATTCCCATCGATGTACCGCTGCACAATCCAGTCCCCAGCAATTCTGGAGATATATTTTGTTCATACAGGGCATGTCCACATTCGTGAATGGTTCCGAAAACTGCTGTGCGGAAATCCTTTTCATCATATTTAGTGGTAACACGAACGTCTCCAGGGTTTAGTCCAATCGCAAATGGATGGACAGTTTGATCAAGCCTACCTGCATCAAAATCATACGATAACTCTTTTAATATCTCTAGGCTAAAATCGCGTTGTTTATCTTTAGGGAAAGAAACCAATAATTCATTTGCCCTAGGTTGAACGGAAGAATCAGCAATCTTTTGCACAAGAGGAACGATCCTCTCTTTTAACTTAGCAAATACCTCATCCAATTTTTCTACAGTGATCCCCGGTTCGTACATATCTAATAACGTATTATATTTGTTGCCTTCATAGCCCCAGTATCCAATAAACTTCTTATTGAAATCCACCAGTTTTTCTAAATATGGTTCCAAAAGGGAGAAATCCGATTTCTCTTTTGCCTCTTCCCATACTGACTCTGCCTTGGTAGAAAGGACCACATACTCCTGGTATTCTTTTGCGGGAACTTTTTTGTTGCGGTCGTAGTTCTTTTTGCTTTCTAGCAAAGATGCTTTGGTAATATCATCTAGTTCGTTAAATATTTCTTCGTTCAAAAGTTGCGTTAAGTAGCTTGCCATTTCTTCTGAAGTTGACATGTTAAATACTTCTGAGGACAAGATTCCAATCACGTCTGACCGACGATCTACTCCTTTTTTGGGAGCTCCTGTTCTTAGATCCCAGAAAATTAAGGATAGTGCTTCGTTATAACTATCCATTTTGTTGATATGATTTAAGTATTCTTCTTTTACTTGGTTGATTTCTATCATATGTATCTCCCCCATTTAGTTATAGAGCTACTGTTAAGAATACACAATTTTCACACTAGTTGGCAACAAATTTGGAAGACTTGTTATGTATTCATGAATAAAAGCACCGAATTTTAGCTTCGGTGCTTTTGGAGGTTGAAAACTATTGTGTTACAGGGCTGGTCGGAAGGACGCCTTGAATTTTTGTACGAACAGCTTCCGGTAATCCCGATGGCAGATAAACGGTAATTTCTCCTCTATCTTCTGTAGTACGAATGAGTCGGCCCATGCCTTGACGGAGACGCAGTAGCATATACGGGACATCAAGTTGCATATATGGATCTTCCAAACCTTTTCTTTTTGCAGCAAATACTGGATCATTTGGCGGAAATGGCAAGGACCAAATTACAACGTTGGACAATGAAGGTCCTGGTATATCCAACCCTTCCCATAAATGATAAGCACAAAGAACAGCACGTTCTTCATTTTGGAATTCAGAAACTAACACACTGATTTCCTTTTCCCCTTCATATAGGAATGGATAGTTCATGTTATTGGCATTTTCAGACTTAAACTTTAGTAATTCTTCTTTAGTGGAGAAGAGTACAAGCGTTCTTCCACCATTTCGTTCGATGGATTCCAATGTTTTGTTGAATTTCACATGGAAATCCTCTTCAACCGCTAAAGAAAGTTTCATATTCTCTTCGTAATCAAATGGAGAATTAATGGAAAAGGATAAATAGTCTCCTATGCCTAATGAAGATGCAAGATAACTAAAGTTTTCATTGTCAGATAAGGTTGCTGAAGAAAAGATAAACGGAATCTGTTTAGAAAAGACATTCTCCTTTAAGACCTCTTCCACAGTTTTTGGCATCACAACAAGGGTCAGATCCTTATTTGCATGTTCTGCCCAAGCTATCACATCTTCTTTTGACAAAAGTAGCTTTAGTAGGAATTCAATAGAATCTAAGTATTCCTCCACTATATGCAGTTGATAATGATCTACCGTATGGAGTTCCCCTTCAAACACAAGTTGATTTCCTATCTCCTCTATTTTCTCTAAAAGGTCTTTGGCACTTTTTACAAGTCGTGCATTCATGGCAATGTCTTTACGTTCTGAGCCCTCAATGCTTGTCAGATTTTCTTCTAGCATATCAAAAAATAGATCGTTTGCCTGTAAAGAATCCTCTACTAGATAAGCAAATTCTTCCCTTAAGTCGTTTCCTAATAAGCGGGTTAGAATTTCTTCTACCTGTTGATTTTTAATTTTGTACGTTAGTGCTTTTTGCGCAGCAAACTCCAATAAATGCCCTTCATCAAAAACGACACTTGATGCTTCTGGCAATAAAGGAAGCTGTCCTTCGCGCTTTCTTTTGTCAAACGTCCAAACATGTTCCATGTAAAAATCATGAGAACAGATAATAAGGTCTGTAGACTTTCTGTAATGATCGCGGGATAGAGTTTGTCCACAACGATGGCGTTTTTCACAGCTGAAACAGTCTTGGAACGTATCCCATCCGACCATGTCCCATTCCTCGTCATTCAGTTTTGCGTAATCTTTGCGGTCTCCATAAGGATGGAAAGATTGCATCGCAGCTGGTTTTGTCACAAAGCTTGGAAGTGCATCATACACTTCATCTATGTTGTCATTATCATACTTATTTACGGCAATATCTAATTTGTTTAAACACAGGTATTGTTCTGGAGATTTTGCTAGACGTACATCCATTGTAATGTCTAGGACTTTCGAGAGCTTTGCAATGTCTCCTTCTTTTTTCACAAGCTGCTCAATCAAAGATTCATCGGCACAGGTTATGATTGCCGGCTTTCCCATATATCTCGCATAACATATTGCATATAAAAGGTACACCATTGTCTTGCCTGTTCCTACACCGGCTTCTGAGAATATTACCTTTTTCTCTTTAAACGCTCTTTCCAGTTGGAAAGCCATAAAGATCTGTTCATCACGCAATTCGAATCCAGCTTCAGGTAGGATGTCGTAAAATACATCCCCGATCCATTCGTTCAGGCGATCAAAAAAGGCATCCCCTTTGTTCATTGTAAATGGCAGACGATTATTCATTCTATGTACCTCCGAGAAAAAGTTTGCATCTAGTCATTATCTACTATTCAGGGAGTACTTGTCAAGCTGGGTATTGATGTTTGTGGAAGGGGTATTCTCTATCGGCAAAAAAAGACTGTTCTTTTTATAGGCTAAAGACTTTAGTTGCTCCATGAAGACTTCTCCCTCTTGATTCCTGCTTCACGGAGGTCTTGATTCGTCTCATGAGGACTTCTGTTGCTGGATTTCCCCTTCCCTGAAGTCTTCATCCGCCCTATGAAGACTTCTCCCTCTCGATTCCTGCTTCGCTGAAGTCTTCATTCTCCTCATGAGGACTTCTGTTACTGGATTTCCCCTTCCCTAAAGTCTTCATCCGCTCTATGAAGACTTCTCCCTCTCGATTCCTGCTTCACGGAGGTCTTGATACATCAACTCCAAATAAAAACCTCCAAATAGGAGGCTTCTCTTAGTTCTTTGTAATATGGATGATCTCATCATCAAGCAGAGTGGCGTACAGCATCGCTTTTGTATATTCATCACGTGCAGCGTTCATTCGTTCTACACATTCATGATTATCTAGCAGGTTTTCACTTGCAAGGCGCTGATAACTACTTTCCAATGCTTTGGAGATTCTCATAAAATCATTCACGTGCAAAGGCATAGAAACCCCTCCAAACAGTATTGATAGAAGTATTCTATGCCCAATTTCTAAAGTTTATTCATCTAGGATGTCTAGGAAAATTATAGGATCTGTTTAATTCTCCTTGCTTGATGATCGATTCTTAGAACTCTTCTTGTTCCGTTCTTCCTCTTTTTCATACTTAATTTCTTCAAGTGGAAGTTCATCAATCGGCATGACAAGTTGATCTCGGTTTTTTTGATTCGTTTCATTCTTCTTAAAAGCTTTGTCTTTCTCGTTTCTCTCTAGTAGTGTTTTTTCTTTAGTTTGATTTCTCAAAACCATCACTCCTTTTTAGGAGTAATTCCCTGGGCTTGCAGCAGTTAAACGTTTCCTATTCTTTTCTAGGCGGACGCTTGCCCCAGTATTGATATAAATCGGTTTTGATGAATCCGTTAAATAATTTTCGTTTTTTCGTCGCTTTCTTACCATAAAAGCTCTCAAAGCCTTCATGGGATGTGAGCATATAGACAGACCACGTTTCTAGTTCAGAGAAGGCCTTCCCCATTTCCCTGTACATCTTTTCCACTTCCGGTCGTTCACCAAGACGCTCTCCATATGGAGGATTTCCGATAATAACACCGTATTCTTTTCTTGTGGTAAAATCCCTGACTTGCATTTGTTTGAAATCAATCAAGTCACCAAGTCCTGCCTCAAATGCGTTTTCTTTGGCGATTGCAATCATGCGGTGATCTAAATCATACCCTGCAATATCAAGCGGTTGGTCATAGTTAGCTTTATCTTCCATTTCTTCACGCGCCTGTTTCCAAAGGTCATCACCAATCCAATGCCAGTCTTCGGAGACAAAGTCACGATTGAATCCAGGTGCGATGTTTTGTCCAATTAGCGCAGCTTCAATCGGAATGGTACCTGAACCGCAAAAAGGATCAACAAATGGCTTGTCCGGATACCAGTTCGTCAACATTACTAAAGCTGCTGCCAACGTTTCTTTAAGTGGCGCTTCGCCTTGATCTGTACGATAGCCTCTTTTGTGTAAACCGATACCCGAGGCGTCTATGGTGATTTGCGCAACATCTTTTAACAGGGCAACTTCAATTTTGTAAACTGCTCCTTTTTCTTCTAACCAAGCAGACTGAATCTTGTAATGCGATTTCACCTTTTCTACTACTGCCTTTTTTACGATAGCTTGACAATCTGGTACACTAAACAGCTTAGACTTTACTGATTTACCGATAACCGGAAATTCGGCATCTTCAGGTAAATAGTCTCCCCATGGCAATGCTTTCGTCTTTTCAAAAAGTTCTTCAAAAGAAGTGGCTTTGAATTCTCCTACCACCACTTTAATTCTGTCTGCAGTCCGTAACCATAGGTTAGCCCGGCAAATGGCCATAGCGTCTCCCTTGAAGATTACTTTGCCATTATCAACCGTACATTCATAACCTAAATCTCTTACTTCCTTTGCAACTAGAGATTCTAAACCCATCGCTGCCGTTGCAATTAATGTATAGTTTTTCATTGTATAAATCATCCTAACTAAAATTCAATTTCTCTTATGTATTATTATCACAAAAACTTCGTCCCATATCCCATTTATCAAATAAAGCTCTCCTGGCAACAGGAGAGCTTATGTTACATAATCATAGTTGGATGTGACATTCAATCAATAGTGATCTGTAAGCCATGTTCTGTTCCTTTGTACTGCAAACGGATCGCTCCTTGTACGCAGGTGGTAACCATCTGTCTACAGACACTTAAAGTATCTGTCCCTCTCATCGTTTGGTTCCTTAGAGAAGGTGCCCCTACCATTATTTGGGTTTCTCGCTCGAGGGGTTTACCTCGTTCCACTCTTACAATTTCTTGTAAGACTACGTCACTGTGGCACTTTCAAGGTATTAACACCATATCTAAAAGACTTAGGTGCGTTCCCTGCCGTTAGCTTCGTCCGAAAACCAAGCTACCCTAGCTTATTTTTTCGCTAGGCACGAACACTACAAGCATCTCAGCCTGTGCGAGCATGGACTTTCCTCTACAGCCGAAACTGTAGCGGTTACCCAATCACTATTGATGTCAGCAAGATATAGTATAGTAAATTTAAGCGATGATTGCAACTGTAAATTACTGTCAGTCGTATAACTTACTTCCGAATACATGCTTTTCTAGGTTTGATAATCTTCTTAAGATATCAAAGTTAGTCGATCCGCTGTTAGTATTAGCAGGCTGCGGTTTCTTCCCCGCTTCTTCTACTTGTCTTTTTAGCCTGGCGTTTTCCTGTAACAGCAAGTCATACTCGGCATAAAAAGTTTCATAATCCTTTATTACAACATCTAAAAATTTATCCACGTCTTCTGCTTTATAGCCTCTCATGCCTGACTTGAACTCTTTTTCTAAAATTTCTTTGGACGTTAATTTAATTTTATCTGATAGCATAAGTTCCTCACCTCTAAGCGAGTGCCCATTTGTAAGTACATGGATGGGTCACTTCTCAATTTATCTATTCAACTTTTACCACTCTTGATTGTTATTGAACTGTTCTTCTTCCACAACAAGCTGAAGTTCATAGCTGTCAATCATATATATAGGGTAATCTGTCTGAGTTGATTTTTTTTTGGCCATGTCTATTATATATTGAGGACTACCCGGCCCCTCCTCGTCGTAAACCACCAGTATGGCGTCCGACTTATCGACGACAAACTGATTTTTCAATCTCAATTGAAGCGGTGATTCGTATTTCTTTTTAGTAATAGAGTCAATATGATTAGCTTGCGACAAAATAGAGCTGTAATACTCCTTATTTTGATCACTCCATTTTTCTTCCTGTTCCAGAAATGGGGTAAATACAGCAAGTTTCAGGTAGGGAAATTCCGGTTGCAAAGCATAAACTACTTCAGCAGCCCAAAGTTCCACACCTAGCTGTCCGCTAATGACAACCCATTCTAACTCATTATGTTCTTCTAGTAAAGCAGTCAAGCGCTTCTGTATCGCACTTTTTATAAAATGTACAGCAGGATCATCCTTTTTGAATATTTGCAGTTCCTGGGGTTTATACCCTGTAATTACTAATACTTTCATAAGCACCTCTACATAAAATAATAAATAGAAAGCCTCAAAAGCGCAAGTCATACATCATTATGTAATGGAAAAAGAACTGACTTGAAGCCAGTTCTTTCTCGTCATTTATCAAGCGAAAGCAAGTTAATACTTGCTTATCTTCCATAGCCATAAGGCTTACATTGACCATGCATTCCGCCAGGTCCCATATGTCCCATTCCAGGACCTTGTTGTGCACCCATTACTTGGCCAGGCATTCCCATTTGACCATAACCAGCATTGGTTTGTGCTCCCATCACTTGACCAGGTTGACCACCCATACCAGGTGCTCCACCCATTCCAGGGCCACCAGGGCCACAATTGAAGTGTTGGTGAGACACAGAATCTACCATGGAATCCGTGTGCGGGAAATAGTGTTTGTGTTGGAACTGTTGGTTGTTTACATATGTTGTGTGTGAAGGATGGATGTGAGGAACCTCTGTAGTAGAATAAAGATTTTTTACACAACATTTTGTAGGATGGACAATTGGTGCCATCATGTTAGGTCTGCATTTGTTGTACATACTTTCGATCTCCTTTCAATTTGTTTTTCTCTTTACATTAACAAACTATGAAAGAAGTGAGATACATGTACTAATACAAACACCTATTTTCTTAATTTAAATACATTTGCCTACCATATTTATAGTAAAATCGTATAGATATTATCCTTTAAATTGGAAAGTCCAAATAACGTAAGACCAATAACAACAAAAAACAAACATAAAATAAATCTAGACAACGTGCTCTCTCTCCCATATATCTAATAGTAATTTTTGTTATTCACAATAGTTAATTTTACATGGTAAAAAGCACGTTGACAATATATGTTTTACAGAAAAACAGACAAAATATGAAATTTTTTTTAATGTCTCGATTTACGCTTTAACCGATCTATTCTTTTTTCCAAATCTGCTAAAATTGCTCGGTTGTTTTTGAAGTGATTTTCTTTAGATTCTTGATAAAAATCCAATGATTTTTCTGCGTAATATAATGCAAGTGAGTAGTTTTTCTCCTTATGCTCCAGGATTTTGGCGATCTCTATTCCTGCCACCTCTCTGCTCAGGTAACTTTCATCGGTAAAACAATTTTGAAAGAGTATTTTTGCCTCACTGTAGTTCTGTTCCTTTTTCTTTAACGTTCCTAACTTAAATGTTGCTTGGGAAGAAGAGTCAGCAATATTACTATATATTGCCTCAGCAGCCTCTTTCTCTCCGAGCACGTCATACCAACGTCCTATTTCATATTCTTCTATTTTGTCTCTTTGCTTACTATCCACTAAAAGCAACCCGGAAAGATGTGCATATAGGGTAATTAGCGTCAAAACATCCCATTCATTGTGTTTTAACACTCCCTTTATTCCTTGCATTTCGTTCGTTTTAACAAAATCAAAATAAATCATAGGTGCCAAAAATCCGGGAATATCATCTTTTCGCTCAATTCCAAGGATTTCTTTTTCTACATTTGCAAGTCTTACTGATTCTAATTTATTCTTCCATAGTCTTCTTGACGCATGTAAAAGGTCATAATGTCCAAAGGCAGGAAGTTTCGGGACATGTTCTCTAATTAAAGTATGCCTTGTTTTTACTTGAGGCCAGTCGAACGCCTTTCCGTTGTAGGTGACAAGAGTTGTATAATCCACTTCCTCAAGGAAACTTTGGTATAGGGCAACCTCATTCCCGGGACCCGGTAAAAGATGTTGCCTTACTATCACCCTATCCGGAAGCACTCTTGCATATCCCAGCAAGAAAATGGTTGTACCTGTCCCGCCACTTAGGCCAGTTGTTTCTGTATCAAAGAAAAATAAATCTTTGGCCTTATGACCTTTTGCAGATAAGGGATGATCCACTTCTGAATATTGCCATTCTTCCATAACAGGTAAAAGATCCCCTAACCGGTATTTTCCATGCTTATAATTCAAATCATATACCACTTCACGGATGAGACAGTACTCTCCATTGGCGTAGTATGGTGTCACACCGTAGGCTTCCCATTCGGTTGCATTAGGAATAGTGGCAGATTCAGACAGTTCTTTTTTCCGCTCCTTTTCTTCGGACCGCGGTTCAGGATTCGGTTGGAGGTGTTTTTTCATTCTGTTTAATTTATTTTTCATACTCATATGCTTTTCCCCCTTTTACACAAGCTTTTGAAGTAAAGAGAGAGCCAATTCTTTGGAGTCTTCATCAGGGTAATCGGCACCGATGCAAGACGGACAACCAGAACGGCATGGGCAATTACCTATTAATTCACTAGCCCTCGTAAGCAACTCATTAATATAATCGTACGCTTTTTCGCTTAATCCGACTCCTCCTGGATAACGGTCATAGAAATAGACAACCGGCTTTTCATCGTGAGTCGATTTAACTTGAGGTACCACTTGCATATCCATCGGTTCACACATCAACAAAAGTGGAGTTACATGTTTAAGGGCATGAGCAATACCCAACAGACTTTTTTCCAGGTCATCCCCTTTCAGACTTTCTGTAATTTCGTCTTCGAGCGTAATCCATGTAGCACTTGTCTGCAGTTCTTCTTCTGGCAGATAAATTGGTCCGGACCCGATGTTTTCATGAGTTTCAAATTTAATTTTCTTAAAAATTGTGGCCATCGCCCTTACCGATACGTCTCCAAACGAAATCGTGCCTGCTGGATATTCGGTCTGTTTGTCCACCTCGAGTACATCTAGGGACACAGCAAGATTCGCGTCGGTAAAATAGTCTACATTTACTTCTCTTACAAATGCTTTCTTTTCTTCCCAGTCAAGCTTTTCTACTTGATATTGGACCCCCTGATGCAAATAGATGGCTTCATCATGAAGAAGCGTCATAGAACTGAAACGGTCCATTTCCCCTATCACCTTGTTTGCAGGTTCCGATGTCTGGTCGATAATTATGACATTTTCCTGTGAGGCTGAACGCAAGCTGATGTTGTGTGCCGGGAAGGCATCATTCATCCAGTGCCATTTCCCTCCATTTTCGTGGAGTACTCTTTCTTCCGTCAAATAATCTAAAATGTCCTCTAGCTCCACTCCGTCAAAGGTATCCCCTTTTTTAAACGGTAACTCATATGCAGCACATTTAATATGATCTACTAGTATAACAAGATTGTTCGGATTGATTCTAGCTGATTCAGGATTGCTTTTCAGAAAAAATTCGGGGTGTTGAATGACATATTGGTCAAGCGGGTTGGAACTTGCCACCATGACGATAACCGCTTCACCCTGCCTGCGACCTGCGCGTCCCGCCTGCTGCCATGCACTTGCTATCGTACCTGGATATCCTGTCATGATACAGACCTGCAATTGACCTATATCTACACCCAGTTCCAGGGCGTTTGTGCTAACAACACCATAAATCTCACCATTTCTTAAGCCTTTTTCTATTGCCCGGCGCTGGGTTGGAAGGTATCCTCCCCTGTACCCTTGAATGGACTTTTCCCCAAGTTGATTTTTCACGAGCTCCTTAAGATACGTTAATAAAATTTCTACGCGTACTCTGCTTTTTGCAAAAACGATGGTTTGAATTTTCTCCTGGAGGAACTCTGCAGCAAGCTTTCTTACTTCTAGGGTTGCACTCCTCCTGATGTTGAGCGGTTTATTGACGATCGGAGGATTATAAAAAACTATATGTTTTTTACTTGATGGGGCTCCATTGTTATTGATAAGTTCAAAAGTTTCTCCAGTCAACTCTTGTGCTAATTCTTTCGGGTTTGCAATTGTTGCAGACGTACAAATGAACGTAGGGTTGCTTCCATAGAATTTACAAATGCGTTTTAATCTTCTAATGACATTAGCAACATGGCTGCCAAACACACCTCTGTACGTATGCAATTCATCTATCACGATATATTCCAAGTTTTCAAACAGGGAGACCCACTTTGTGTGATGTGGCAAAATCGCGGAATGAAGCATATCGGGATTTGTGATAACCACATGTCCTGCTTTTCTTACCTTTTGCCTGATCGTAGGGGCAGTATCGCCATCATATGTATAACTGTTGATTGGCACACCCATTTGCGTGATTATTTCATTCAATTCACTCTTTTGATCCTGTGCAAGCGCCTTTGTAGGAAACAAATAAAGAGCTCTTGCATCATTGTTTTGCACAATTTTCTGCAGCACCGGCAAATTGTAGCACAAGGTTTTCCCAGAGGCTGTCGGGGTGACCGCTACAAAATGCTTTTTATTGACGGCAGCCTCGAACGCTGCTGCTTGATGGGTATATAAAGAGCCAATCCCTCTGTTTGTCAAGGACGCCAACAATCTCTCATCTATCTGAGGAGGAAATGGGACAGTTTGAGCCTCTTTTGGCGCTACTGTTTCCCAATGCACGATATTTTTTGCTATTGATTCCTCATTCTTCATCCAGTCAATAACTTCATATATGGTCTTTCTCCATTTCATTACAACTCACCTCATTGTCTATTCTCTATTTTAGCGAATAAGCGTTCGGTTCGTAAAGCCCAAAAAGAAAAACCAAACACTTGTAAGGTGCTTGGTTTTCCCATTCTGTTATATTTACATCTTCTGATTTTGACTGTAGTTATTGATGACTGCTAGCACTTTGGTGGATTGTGTCATGCCGCTGTGGCATAAAGGACATGTCGGGACTTCGCTTTCACTGTTCTTAAAGTTGTCTCTCATCCAACCATTGCAATCCTCTGATTCACAAACCCATACTTTCGTTTCCTCAGTAACGATCTCTTCTACTTCTCTTCTTCCAAAAGCCATAGTACCACTCTCCTATCTTTTGAGGTGGGGCGCAGTTTATCCTCACTAATATACTCTTAGTATGCCAATATACGAGGAAAAAATAAGAAAAAAATAAAAAAAGCATCCTCGTCATACAATCTCTTCCAGAATATTATAGCATAAATTCATGGTAAATGCATGTTAATAAATGATTTATGAGTTGCAAATTCTGCAGTAAAAGGAAGGGACAAAAAGGATACAGTAACCCAAATAAGCCTTCGTCCATATAGTAATGATAAAGAGCATGAAAGGAGCCTTACCATGAAAGACGAGAAGAATAAGATTTCTAGTAAGAAACTTCCTCAAAATAATATAATGAACTCCATTGATGCGTTTTTCAGCAGTTCGCCAATAAAAGGTATGCTTCAGCAAATGGATAATTTTTTCGGTCATGCATTTACAGAAGCCTCTTTGCCGGTGGAAACAAGGGAAACATCCGGAGAATTCATCATCATATGTAAGCTCCCAGGAATTAAAAAAGAACAAATCACCATTGAGACATTTGATCGCTATATAACCATCGGGGTTAATAACGAAGAACAACTGGAAACCATTGATGAAACTATTCCTTATATAAGCAGCAGCTATTCCATGAAACAACATAAACGCTCCATACCCGTTCCGCCATATGTAAAATTACACGCCCTTCAAGCAAATTATCGAGACGGCCTGCTCCAAATCCGCATACCTAAGAAAAACATCAAACAAATCAAAAATGATGACTGAAAAGTTTAAGAAAAACCAAAAGAAAACGCTTTGTCCTATTACACCTTAGTTATTTAGTAATCGTCGCTGTTTCTTTCCGCAAATGGCTTCGCTTTCCGCGGGACGGTGCTTGAGCCTCCTCACAACGCTTCAGGGGTTTCAACCTACCGTTACTCCCCCGCTGGAGTCTTTTCCATTTGCTCCAATCCACAGCTAGAAGTTACTTGAACTTGAACGAAAGGCTACCTCATTTTCAGTTATTTCGTTTAGGCGCCTTTGATAAATCCTTAGGTGAATGAAATCATCTTCTTGATTGGAGTGGAAGGCGCGCAGACGCCAGCGGGAGGAAGGGACAGGTGAGACCCCGCAAGGCGAAGCCTGAGGAGGCTCACGGACCGCCCGCAGGCAAGCAAAGCGCCTGGAACGGAAATCAACCGTTATATTAGAAGTATCTATTTCTCCTAACACCAAAAGCAGTCACCACTGAGAGTGACTGCTTTTGCTTTAGTTTTTATGTGATTTTGATCCGTACTTTGCATTCTCTTCAGGAGTAGAATCCATCTGAATGCTTGCCAACTCCTTAGACACCTCTTGCTGATGCTGGTTGTTAGGATATTTATTCTTACGCTCTCGATTATCATTTCTATTCGTCATCATAACGCCTCCAAAAATAAAATTCCCTGCCTTAATAGCTTGGATGGAATCATCAGATTTATGATTGGTAATAAAAGTCCAGATACATTCCTACATAAATTCTCCTCTAGCACACAAGATAACCATTAGGAGGTGTAAAAGATGAGCAAAAACTATAAAAAAGTGTATGCCAGCCCATCCACTTCGCCATCACTTGTAATAAAAACCAACCTAGATAACGAACAAAAAGAAGAAAATCCCTATTATAGCTCCTCCCTTAACCACCAGGAAGAAGAAAAAATGGACAACTACTTCTTTGAACAAGAACCAAAAGGCGATTATCATAAATAAATCAGGAGAGAATCTTCTCTCTCCTTTTTCTAAGTTTTAGGAGGGATGAGAGTGAAGATTCGCATCATAAATAAGGGTGACGCAGCTCAATACAAAAGACTGCGCCTCGAGTCGTTACTAAAAGAACCCATTTCCTTCGCTTCAAGTTTTGAGGAAGAACATAATCGGTCATTAGAAGAAATAAAAGATCGCATCCCCGAAAATCAAGATTCCTTTATATACGGCCTGTTCGATGAAGATATCCTTGTCGGAATGGTCGGTTTCCAGCGAGAGAAAAAAATAAAATTTAAACACAAAGGGTTCATATGGGGTGTATACATCACAGAAGAATATAGAGGAAAAGGGTATAGCAAACAGATGCTCGAACATACTTTAACTTCAGCTAAAAGCATCCCTGGATTAAAAAAAATCCAATTAACGGTTGCTGCAACTAATAACTCTGCAAAGAAATTGTATGAAAGCTACGGATTTGCGGTATTTGGATATGAAAAAGAGGCTTTGTATGTAGACGGCTTTTATTTAGATGAAGAGCATATGGCTTTACATATAACATGAGATCAACCCAAAAAAATGCCCTCAAATGAAGGCATCTATAATTATGCTTTAAATGTGGCTGTAATCCCTTTAAACATATTGTTTAACTGGTTAACCGTATTCATCATTTGACCCGCTGTATCCATCATTTTTTTCATATCAACATTCCCGTCCTGTCCTTTGAATTGATTCATAAAGGAGTTCACTTGGGATGTTTGTGGCTTTGCTGTTTGGCCTTGGGTAGGATATGGATTCATGAATGGCATACTCATTTGGTTTGGCATAAAATTACCCGCCTGCCCCCCACCTTGTTGTGGTATACCTTGAGGATATCCGTTCTGTCCCAATCCGTTAAACGGCATGCTTTGGGCAAACCCATTCTGCCCCATACCGCCCATCGGCATCTGCTGCGGGAACCCATTTTGACTCATGTTATTCATCATGTTAAAAGGAAAACCTGAATTTTGCACACCACTTACTGCAAACGGCATTGCATTCATGTAGTCCGGTAGCATTCCTTGTTGGTTCATCCAGCCTCCGTTCATAACCTGCTGTGGAAACATACTTTGCATCATAGATCCACCGCCAGCATTAGGCAATAAATTATTTAAAAAAGGAAGCTGACTTAACATATTCATATTCCTATTATGTGATAAATGTCTAGGTCTAGCGTACATTCTCCTAAACATTCAAATCCCTCCTCTTTTCTAGCTATATATAACGTATGATGAAAACCGGGAAAGGTGCCTATAACATCCAACGGCTAAAGGGTTTAATAACTAGTAAACACGCTCTGATTTTGTCCTAATTTGTCGGAAGTTTCATTTTTTCAAAAACAAGAAAAATTTATTTTGCATGCTATGATGGATTTAACTTCAAAAGGGGGGATTGGATTGGTACTTGAAGAGTTGCGTCATAAATTTATCAGTTGTAAAACCTATGAACCGATGGAGCAAAATGAGTTGATGGATTTTTCCAGACAATTATATCTAAGGGGAGAACTAACCATTGGGCAATTCCGCAATCTCATTCGGGAGCTCGAGTCAAAAGGTGCTGTACCGCCAAATACGTTTGAAGACATTTTAGAAGTAACATAATAAGCATTAGCATAGGAGACCTGAATGGGTCTCTTTTTTGTACCAGGACTACAAAATAATATTGCGTAATGAGAAGAGCGATTACGTGGAAAGCTAAGAAGGATATAAAGGAGGGATTTATATGAGTCGCGGAAAAAACTTTAACCATAAGAATAAAGGCCACGAACCTACAATTGGTGCAAAGCCAGCTGAAAAAAAGGTGTTCGAAAAAGTTGAATATGCCATTGAGCCAGTGGCTACAGCTGAGGAACGACCTGTGACAAACAAAGCAGTAAAAGACCGTTAAAAAGTAAAAGCCTGGTCTACGTGATCAGGCTTTTTCTGAAAGTCCTATAAATTTTTTGAGATGGTATCGTTTAATACATATCGAATGGATTGTATCATACCTTTAAAACGCTTTTCACGGGTATCCGGATAAAAGCATTGAACGGCAACCATATTTATATTTTCAACCGTGCTATCTATTTGTTGGACGTGAATATACTTGGGTTTTTCAGATAGAATCCAGTTTTTTACCGTATTCTCCCATAGGCCGACAGTCTCAAATACTTGATCAGCATACGGCTTTACTGTTTGAAAAAAATCAGGTTCTTGCTGATTAGCTTTTGCTTTAATAAAATTCTCTTCCATTCTGTCCAGTTCCATCAATATATCTTCAGTTAATTCCCTTACATTTGTATTGCCAGACATTTTGCTTCACCTCTAGCAATACATTACCATAACTTTTTATACAGAGTAAGCACTCTGCCTAAAATCAATCGGTTTTGGAGAATGAATTTTCAGCAACCGCTGCTCCCCCATCACTTTTTCCACTTCATCTAGTGTGACATGCAGCCGTTTAATTTGATGCTTCATGACTTCTTCCATTTCCTCACGTTCTATTTTAAGTGAATTTGACATTGTCTCTTCTAAAACATCCATTTGAAGCATCATTTCATTGAACAAGTCCGCAATCTCATTTCTAGAAACAACTACATTGGACATACAAATCCCCTCCATACTTTACTTTGTTAGTTAATAGTTTCTGCGTCCATCCTCTACTCCCTTCCTGTGCGACAAAACTAGAAGCATTTCGTCAAAGAAAGTGTTTATTTGCAAAAGACCACCCATTTTTCGCATGATTGATTGCCTCTTTGTAAAAAATAAGACGGTAAAAAATAATGTCTTAGGAGGTCAAACCATGTCCAAACAAAAGAAGAATCAACAACAACAACAACACAAAAATCAAGTAGAAAGCGCACCAGGACAGGAAGATAAAAAGTTAAAAGGGCCAAACCGCCCATCCACCTGATATCATTCCATACAAAAACAGCTCTGCATCGGAGCTGTTTTTGTATGGTTTTCTATAACCACTTCTTTAAAGCGATTAGGCTATGCAATTGATGTTGTTTGTGAATAAACCATTTTGTAAGATCTATTTTTTCCCTATCGAGGATAGACACCTCTTCTCTCCACCGAGATAAATGTCTTGCCTTTTTAAAAACCCAATCATCTTGAAGAAATGGTTGGCGAGGAATGACTGGATAAACAGACCGAAGAAATGGTGTTTCTCGAAATAAATTCTTTTTTACATACTGTTCATAATCAAATCGTGACCCCGTATGTTCAGTTTTTTGAGAAAAATGAACAAATGAATATTGAAAATCATCATTAAATAGAAGATTGGCCAACTTCTTGCCCAATTCGATTCTATTATGAAGTTTTTGAAAACCATGTACCGAATATCCATACAATTTTCCTTCAACTGTTGGAAAAATGACACAACTGAAATGTCCAAGATCTTGAAAGGTGTATACACTTGTTCCAAAGACTTTTCTTTTTAATTTTTTATTATGTAGTACCGGTTCTTGTATAAGATTTTGTTCATTAATAATGAGGGAAGTCATCAACCTTCCGATATCCCTTTTCTCCCAAAAATACTCCCACTCCGCTTCCATAAAGCAGGAAACATGAAACGCTTTTAATAAATGAAAGAGTGGTTTGTTATATTTCACGGACAACTCATATAGTAGTAATTGTGGATAGGCATCGGTAAAGATCATGGAGTTTGCTAATTCATAAGTAAGAAAAATGGGATATCTCTTCTGCCATTCTAAAGCGAGCTTGAACCATCTACCTTCCAGATCCGTCATATTCCATCCCGCATTTCGCGATACCATGCTTGCCAAAAATGCCCAGCGGATTTCTTTGTTTCTATCATAATAAGTTGCATATGCTTTTGTCCTAGAAATATTGTCAACATTGTATTTCGCTGTATTTTTTCTAATAGTAGTGATAAAATTATTTTCTTGAAAGGAGTACTTGTATTTATATCTTCTTTCTAGAATTTGCGAATAGAGAGTGACATGTTTCACGTACATATTCTCCTCCTTTCAATCAAAAAGTGACAAAGTTTACAAAAAGATGACGTTTTTTTCTAATATAAGATTAGTTTTAGTCTAGAGGGGGAAATTTATGACTATACGTTACCCAAATGGTAAAGTATTTCAGGCAAGCAGCAGTTCGCCTTCCAAAAAGACTGGACCAACATTGTATGGCAACAGAGGCATGAGTTTAGAGGATGATCTCCATGATTCCAATATGTATTACCTCCACCAAGGAATTGCTGTTGTCCATAAAAAGCCGACACCAATCCAAATAGTCGATGTCCACTACCCAAAAAGGAGTGCAGCAGTAATTAAAGAAGCATACTTCAAGCAAGCTTCTACTACAGACTTTAACGGAGTATACAAAGGAAGATATATTGATTTTGAGGCAAAGGAAACAAAAAATAAAACTTCCTTCCCTCTACAAAACTTTCATGAGCATCAAATTCAACATATGCGGCAAGTGGTGAAACAAAATGGAATCTGTTTCGTCATATTAATGTTCCGTCTTTTTAATGAAGTGTATTTGTTGCCGGCTGATAAATTATTTCTTTATTGGGATAGGAAAGAATCCGGTGAAAGGAAGTCTATCACAAAACAAGAGGTCGAGCGTGAAGGCTACTTAATCCCTCAAGGTTATCAGCCAAGAATCGATTACATCAAAATAATAGACATGTATTTTTAACAGCTCCGGAATTACTGTATGTGTGAAGAAAGGCAGGTCTGAAACATGACTGAAAAGTATCAATCAAGAGAACAAAGACGAAAAGCAATGGAAGAAGAACGCAGTGCCAATTCCGGCACAAAAAGGAAAGGACCGAAGAAGGGTATTTTCAAGAAAATATTTTTATCTGCACTTATCATAGGAATTGTAGGATTAGTAACTGGTATTGGAACTTTTGCTTATTATGTTCAAAGCACTCCACCGTTGGATGAGACCCTACTTAAAGTACCTGTCCCCTCCAAGGTTTATGGGATGGACGGAGAGTTGGCTGCTGAAATAGGCGGGCACGAAGCCAGGGAGTATGTTGATTCTGAAGATATTCCTGATCTTGTAAAAGATGCCTTCTTGGCAACAGAAGATGTTCGCTTTTACGAGCATAATGGTGTCGATTACCGACGTTTGGCTGGAGCAGTATTGGCTAACGTTACAAGGGGCTTTGGCTCTGAGGGCGGTAGTACCATTACACAACAGCTAGTGAAATTATCATTTTTATCTACTGATAAAACTTTAAAGAGAAAAGCGCAGGAATTCTACTTGGCCTATCAACTAGAGTCCCGTTTTACCAAAGATGAAATTTTAGAAATGTACTTAAATCGCATTTATTTTTCAAATTATGCATATGGAATTTCCAATGCTGCGAAAAACTATTATGGAAAATCCCTTGACGAGTTAGAACTGCATGAAGCAGCCATGCTTGCAGGACTCCCACAAAGTCCAAACAATTATAACCCTGTCACAAATCCGGAAAATGCTGAACAACGCCGGAACATCGTATTAACTCTTATGGTGAAACACGGAAAGATAACACAGGAGGAAGCGGATGAAGCAAGAGCAACTCCAGTAGACTCCACTTTGACAGATGATGTGGAAAAGACGAATTACTCTAATAAATATAACGCCTTTATTGACCGCGTGATTGAAGAAATTTCAAACCAATTGGGTGATGTAGACCCTCAAGCAGATGGCTTAGAGATTTATACTACCCTTGATGTAAATGCACAAGAACAAGTGGAATATATTCTCTCCGATGAAAGTGGCATTCCGCATCTGGAAAATGAAGATTATCAAGCAGGTATTGCTTTAATTGATACCCAAAGCGGTGAAATTCGCGCCATTGGCGGTGGTAGAAATCACATGAAGACTGGTACCAATTATGCAACAGACATTAGGGTTCAACCAGCTTCTGCTATTAAGCCAATCCTTGATTATGCACCTGCTATTGAATACTTGGATTGGTCCACCTATCATCAAATAAAGGATGAACCTTACAGTTATTCTTCTGGAACGGAAATTAATAACTGGGACAACAAGCATAAGGGTTCATTAAGCATGAGACAGCATCTAGCAGATTCTCGTAACATTCCTGCATTAAAAGCTCTTCAAGAAGTCGGGTTGGATAGAGCACGAGACTTTGCTGTAAAGTTAGGTATACCACTTGAAGAAGAAATTAATGAAGCTTATGCAATTGGTGGATTTACCAATGGAATCTCCCCTCTTCAAATGGCTGGTGCTTACAGTTCATTTGGTAGCGGCGGAGTATATACCGAACCATTTGCCGTAACAAAAGTTGTCTTCCAAGACGGTACTAGTGTTAACCTTAACAAAGAGTCAGAAGTAGTCATGAAGGATTCAACTGCATTCATGATTACAGATATGCTTAAAACATCTGTACGCAGCGGGTTAGCCACAGCAGCAAATGTACCTGGATTGAATATTGCGGGTAAGTCAGGAACCACAAACTTCTCTGACGGTACCATATCAGAATTTGGAATACCTGAAGGTGGTGTACCAAGTACCTGGTTTGCTGGATATACCCCAACCTATACCGCGGCAGTTTGGACCGGTTTTAGACGAACAGGCACAGATAACTATTTACGACCAATAGACGGGTCGAATCAAGACCAGTATTTATCCAGAATTATTTTCAAACAATTAATGGAAAATATATCCACTACAAATGAAGACAAAGCAGACTTCCCTGTACCAAACAGTGTTGTGCGTGTTCCAATAGAGAAAGGATCAAACCCTCCTCTCAAGGCAAGTGAATTCACGCCATCTGATCAGGTTACGAATGAGTATTTTGTTAAAGGAACAGAACCAACAGAGGTTTCCAAAGAATATGATAAGCTTCCGGCTCCATCTGGATTTACTGCGAAGTACGACGAAGAAGCAAATGTCATTAATCTGAATTGGAAATATCCTGAAGAACGATTAGAAGGTGTCACATTCACTATTAATGTAGCTGTTAATGAAGGTTCTCCTCAACCTCTGACTGAAACGAAAGATCTTGGTTTGGTTGTGGAATCACCAGATCCTGGTGCTACTTTTACCTTTGAAATTATAGCTGTTCAAGATGAAAACACCGAGAATAGAAGCGATGCAGCATCACAGTCTATAACAATTCCTGAAGCAGTCGAAGAGGATGATGAAAGTATCATACCAGAGATCCCAAACCCGCCAGGTGATGGCGAAGAGCCTCCTGCTGACGGCGAAGAGCCTCCGGGCGACGGTGAAGAGCCTCCAGGTGATGGCGAAGAACCTCCTGCTGACGGTGAAGAACCACCAGGTGATGGCGAAGAACCTCCGGGCGATGGCCAAGGACCTCCGGGCGACGGTGAAGAGTCTGATGACGCAAATACACTAAGCAACACAAACCGAAATGGGCAACGCAATGATTCAGAAGACGACGATTAATACAAAAAAGGGCTACCTTCATCGGTAGCCCTTTTTTCTGTTATTTCTTCTCTAAAGCCTTCATTTTATAAAACAGCTTGGCGCTTTCCGTGAACAGCTGTTGAAGCTGAATAAAGGCATGATATAGCCCCGGTTTCTTAAAAACAAATTCCAACCTCTCCTCTACATTTACCGGCTTCCATTTTAAGTAGACCGCATCTCTATTCCAATCAGTCAAACTTCTTACTGGCTGTTCATTCATCCAGAATAATAGTTGTAAAAACCAAGCAATGCAAGGAATTATTTGTTTCCTTGCTTCCTTTCGATTTCTGTCTTCATGAAGCGAGTTTAAAATAGTCTCTTTCTCTTTCCAACTTGCAAGTATAAGTGGAATAGTATCGCTTGTCTGTTCCCAAGGCAATTGATGTGGCGCTGCTCCCTGATAGTATGCAATATCATACTTGAATGGTATCTCAATGATATCTTTTAATCTGTATGCTTTTATCGAAATGGAGTCATGATTTGAATAAAAATGAGGATGGATAAATGTTTCTGGTATTTTCATTAGCCCACCTTCTTCTTCATTCTCTTCTTACCTTCCCTGCACATCTCAAGTAAAGGACAGCTTTCACATTGAGGATTCTGAGCTTTGCAATGATATCTTCCAAAGAAAATTAGTCGATGGTGGGTAGCAGACCACTCTTCTATCGGTATTTTTCTCATTAAAGTCTTTTCTACTTCAAGTACGCTGTCTTTCCACTTACAAATACCTAAACGCTTACTGACTCTTTCTACATGTGTATCGACTGCAATTGCTGGAACACCAAATGCAACGGATACAACCACATTTGCTGTTTTTCGGCCTACACCTGGTAATTTAACGAGTTCATCTCTTTCTTTTGGAACTTCTCCATTGTATTCCTCAAGTAAAAGTTGACACAAACTCCTAATATTTTTTGCTTTGTTTCGAAACAAGCCAATCGATCGAATATCTTGTTGCAATTCTTCTAGTGTAACAGCGAGATAATCTTCTGGCTTTTGATATTTTTGAAATAAGTTCTTCGTTACTTTATTAACAAGAGCATCTGTACATTGAGCGGACAACGCAACCGCGATTACCAGCTCGAAAGGATTTTTATGATTTAATTCACAATGTGCATCAGGGAACATCTCCCCCATCACATCTACTACTTCCTTTATTTGTTTAAGATTTAACATCCCATAAGTCCTGCCTTTCCGTAATTGCTAGAAAAAGGAACACGCAATTCCACATTACGTGTCCTCTTTTGTTAATCAAGCCAGTTATAAAATGGAACAGTGGAATTGCTTGATTTTTTTGGTGGTAAGGAAGTTGCTTTTTGGTGATTTTTACGGAACTGTTTTCCGTATTCATTAGCCTGATTAATGGTTTTGATGCCATTCTTTTTCCATTCAAAAAGAATCCTGTCTATATAACGAAAATTCAACTTCCCAGAGATTACAGCTTCTCTTAAGGCAGCTTTGATAATCGTTGGATCATGATGATCCTGGTCCATCCACATATTGAGGGATTCGCACTCAAACGGAGATAAAGGTCTGCCGAATTCCTGCTCAAACACTGTATAAAGGTTGATTTCTTGTTGTTGATTCATTTGCTGTGAAGCTTGTTTGTTTTGATCCATCATATAGGTGATCATTTTTTCCCATAGGGGTTGGAGAGAATATCGTTCGTATTTGATGGAGTACTCGTCCATTTCATCACTGATGGACACATACCCTTTTTGGAGTAGATGACGTAAGATTTCCATGCATTCTGTAGGATCAATTGTCATCTTATCTGCGATTTCCATAGGGGTTGGAAAAATTATGCCGCTTTCTACGAATGAATGTACATGTAGAAGTAGTAAAAACTCTTTTTCATTTAACCCAAGGTTTACATAGTTATTTAACAAATATTTTGGAACGGACAAGTTGCCCTCTTCCATGAATTGAATAAATTGCTCTTTTTTCATCTGAGACACCTCTCCGATAAGTATAACAAATTTCTATTGTTTCTTCATAGGTAATATATTTCAATATGATGATCATTATTAAAAGCTTCACCCACTGTAGGTGAAGCTTTAGATTTACCAGATAATGAAGACCTCACTTACTATTGATTGAAACAACTGAGGTCTTTATACCTTTTCAAGACCTCTCTCATCCTTATTTGACGCAACTGAGGTCTTCATACACCCTTCTCAAGACCTCTCTCACCCTTCGTTGACGCAACTGAGGTCTTCATACACCTTCTCAAGACCTCTCTCACCCTTCGTTGACGCAACTGAGGTCTTCATACACCTTCTCAAGACCTGTCCCATCCTTATTTGACGCAACTAAGGTCTTGAGATGAGATTTTTCTTACGAAATGAAATCATAAAAACAGCCACCCGTCTCCATAGCGGGTGACCCTCGTTATTGTTATGGGTATAAACGGTTTAATAATCTTGGGAATGGAATTGCTTCACGAACGTGCTCTGTTCCGCTTATCCACGCTACTGTACGTTCAAGACCAAGGCCAAAGCCGGAATGAGGCACAGAACCGTACTGGCGAAGCTCTAAGTACCATTTGTAAGCATCTGACTCTAAATTGTGCTCTTCTAAGCGTTGTTTTAATAAATCATAGTCATGGATACGCTCAGATCCACCAATAATTTCTCCGTATCCTTCTGGTGCGATGAGGTCTGCACATAGCACTACATCGTCACGTTCAGGATGAGGCTGCATGTAGAATGGTTTGATTCCTACAGGATAGTGCGTAATGAAAACAGGCATGTCATAGCTTTCAGCAATGGCTGTTTCATGTGGTGCACCGAAATCATCGCCCCACTGGATATCATCGAACCCTTTTTCATTTAAGAATTTAATCGCATCATCATAAGAAATGCGTGGGAATGGGGCTTGAATTTTCTCAAGTTTGGAAACATCTCTGTCCAGAATTCCCAATTCCAATTTGCAGTTTTTCACAACAGATTGAACGATGAAAGAAACATATTGCTCTTGAACAACAAGGTTGTCTTCGAACTCATAGAACGCCATCTCTGGCTCAATCATCCAGAACTCAATCAAATGACGTCTAGTCTTTGATTTTTCTGCCCGGAATGTTGGTCCAAACGAGAATACTTTTCCAAGTGCCATTGCAGCTGCTTCCATATATAGTTGTCCACTTTGAGAAAGATATGCATCTTCGTCAAAGTATTTTGTTGCAAATAGTTCAGAAGTGCCTTCAGGAGCACTTCCAGTCAAGATTGGAGGATCTACTTTTGAAAATCCATTTTCATTAAAGAATTCATATGTTGCACGAATAACTTCATTTCTAATTTTCATGATGGCATGCTGTTTTTTAGAACGCAGCCATAAATGACGGTTATCCATCAAGAATTCTGTTCCATGGTTCTTTGGAGTGATTGGGTAGTCCACTGCTTCATGGATCACGTCTACTCCTGTTACACCAAGTTCGTATCCAAATGGAGATCTTTCGTCCTCACGCACGATTCCTGTTACATATACAGACGTTTCTTGCGTTACAGATTTTGCTGCTTGGAATACAGCTTCATCCACTTCCGCTTTTACGACTACTCCCTGAATAAATCCAGAACCGTCTCGTAATTGTAGGAATGCAATTTTCCCACTTGATCTTTTGTTGGCAATCCAAGCACCAATGGTTACTTCTTCTCCAACATGTTTATGTACTTCAGATATTGTTGTTTTCACTACTTTATTCCCTCCAGCATTGTTCTAACAATGAAATTTACACATTTATGTACATACCCTCTATTATACAAGCCTGTAATATGGTACGCAAACAATTTTCCATACAATCTACATAAAAGAAAGGCTAAGTAATATTACTTAGCCGCCACTTTTGCCATATAGTTTGCAATCCGCTCTACAGCACTTTCCAATAAGTCAAGACTTGTTGCGTAGGAAAGTCGGACATAGTCATCCGCTCCAAACCCAGAGCCAGGAACAAGTGCCACTTTTTCTTCTTCTAGCAACGCTTTTACAAAACTGTCTACATCATTAAAGCCAGCCATTTTTGCAGCTTCAATAGCTTTAGGGAAGAGATAGAAAGCACCCTGTGGCTTGAGGCAGTGGAAACCAGGGATTTGATTCAGTTTTTCAAAAATGATGTTCAGTCTCTCCTCAAAAGCTTGTCGCATTACTTCTACATCATCCTGCGGTCCTTGATATGCAGCAATGGTTGCATATTGAGAAATGGATGTAGGGTTTGATGTACTATGGCTTGCTAGGTTTGTCATTGCACTGATAATTGTTTGGTTCCCTACAGCATACCCGATTCTCCAACCTGTCATAGAATGAGATTTGGATACACCATTAATGATGATTGTTTGCTCTTTTAGTTCTGGTGAAAGTTGAGCGATGGATATATGCTTGTTTCCATCGTAAAGCAGTTTTTCGTAAATTTCATCCGACACAATAAGAATATCATGTTCTAGACAAACTTTCCCGAGCTCTTCAAGTTCTTGCATGCTATAAACCATACCTGTCGGGTTACTTGGCGAGTTTAAAACTACTGCTTTGGTTTTTGGTGTGATCGTGGCTTTGAGTTGCTCAGCAGTAATTTTAAATTGATTTTCTTCCTTGCCTTCTACATAGACAGGTACACCTTCAGCAAGCTTCACCTGTTCTGGGTAACTTACCCAATAAGGAGTCGGAATAATTACTTCGTCCCCTTCATCAAGGATAACTTGGAAAAGTGTATATAATGCATGCTTAGCACCAATGCAGACAATTATTTCAGACGGTTTGTACGTTAATTCCTGATCACGCTCAAGTTTGTTGATGATTTCCTTCTTTAATGCAGGAAGTCCGCCTGAAGGAGTGTATTTAGTAAATCCTTTATCCATTGCTTCTTTTGCTGCATCCATAATATGGGCTGGTGTATTGAAATCAGGCTCGCCTGCTCCTAAACCGATGACATCATGTCCGGCGTCTTTAAGTTCCTTCGCTTTTGCCGTTATTTCTAATGTTGTAGATGGTGTTAACGTTGATACCCTTTTGGCTAATTTCATCTTTACTTCCTCCCGCTACCATTAAAAGATTATTCGTTGAAAGTATTCTCCATTTTCAAACTTAATGTAATAAAGATTATATTGATCATTACTGTCTTTAAATTTAATTTCCCACAATGGCGTGTTTTTTTCCATTGCAAGAGTAATGGAGATGATTTCTTTAGGTTGTCTGTCCGTTTGAAGATAGTTTAAAACCTCTTCTTTAGGAATCCCATCTTCCATCTTCATTGTATGAACAATTTCCTTGCTTTCTTTGACCCACACTACTAGTTCTTCTTTTTCGCTATCCGTTCCTTGTACAATGACATAGGAGTTTGTTCCATTATATGCCGCTACTTCTTCCACCGTTTGCAGCTCGGCACCTTTTTGGGCTAATGCCACTCCTTTTTCAATCTGATCTTTAACAGGAGACATGGCTGTTTGGTATATAGAGATACATTGCCACAAAATAATAATTACAATCATACTGACACTTAAAATAATCCATTTTTTCATTTCATCACTTCTTTATGTACGATATATTGTAAACACTGCTTTTTCTTTATCTTCTTGGTCTAGAGCCAAACCGAACATCAGGTTTTCTCTTTTTAATGTTCTGTTTAATGTATCCACGATTTTATATAAATCAGATGAATTTTCTACAGTTACGGTTGATAAGACCTCTATTTTACTTTCCATCCCAAAATCCTCCTGCGTTTAAACAATTTTTGTTACTTATACTGACCTGTGTTGTCGGTTAGAATATAAGTACTGAATCACCTATAGTGTTCAAACACATTATAACAGTTTCTATTCAGTTAAGTACATTGATGTACGTGAAAGTATAAAATTTGTCCTATCCCACACCAACTTGATGGGTGAATCTTTCTATAAATGGAAGATTCACCCCTTTTTTATTGAAAATTACGTTAACACCGCAGATGATTTCCGCAAATGGCTTCGCTTTCCGCGGGGCGACCTTGAGCCTCCTCGGCTCCGCCTGCAGGGTCTCAACATTGTCGCTACTCCCCCGCAGGAGTCTTCGCCTTTTGCTCCAATCTTCTGCTTTAAGTCTAATCCATACTATTAATGATGGAGAAGAAGGAGTCTTTTTTTATAATGGCGTTAGGTATGGCTGCCAGAAAGGAGTTGCCATATCTTTTTTCCACTACTCGCTTATCAAAGATGAATATTTCTTTTGGACCTTCTGCTTCTAAGAATTGACTTATCATCGTCTTAAATCTTAGAACTGCTATCGGCAATGAAACATCGGCAAAGGAATTGCGCCCTTGGCTCTCTATGGTGGAGATTTTTGCAGCCATAACTGGTTCATCCATCGACTTAAACGGTAGTCGCATGACAACAAGTGTGTCAATTTTCTCGCCTTGAAGATTAATCTCTTCAAGAAAACCATTCGTAACTAATAAAATGGCCTTTTCAAAATTAGCAGCAGCTTTAAGTATTTTTTGCTTGCCTCCTGACATGCTACTTTGACTTACCACTACTGTTTCAAATGCATTTGGCAGTGATTTAATTGCCTGGTAAACTGAACTCAACATCTCAAGGGAAGAAAAGGTCACAAGGATTCTCCCGCCCCTATCTTCTAAAAGCTCCAATAGCTGCATGGCAGCAATTTCGTTGAATGCTTCATTTTTTCCTCTTGTAATTGCTGGCATGTCTGTCGGAATAAATACGCCTGGATAGTCAGTTCCCGCATTTTCAACAGATATAGTTTTAGGGTAGAAATCTGTCAGTCCTAACTCCTCTAGCATGTAGTCAAAATTATTGTCCACACTAAGGGCCGGAGATATAAAAAGCACACTGCTTTTTTGCTGATAAAACTTTTCAGCAAGATTATGGGAAACATCAAGCGGTTGTTCATGGATAGTAACCGAGTTCCTTGCCCCTTTTATATGTACATCAAACCAATTTAGACTTTGATGGTCATCACTGAAAAGTAGGGCATTAAACGTGTCTCTCATTTGCTTCAATGCAGTAGCCTCTGCCTCTTTCTCCATTGATAAAAGGACTTCTGTCAACTTCATATACAGTCTTTGCGCAGCTTCTAAAACAGCATACCATCCTGGTGACTTTTCCTTCAACACATCATATCTGTATATGACTCTTGATTGCCCCGTCTTTGTTCTCAAAAGGCAGTAACTTCTTATCAATCGAAAGGCCTCGTCCAGTTCTTCTTTTGCCTGTTGAACAACAGGGGTTTCTTTTAACCTTGACAATGCAAAATATAGATCTAAATAACTGATTTCCTTACCAAGAAACCTACTTACGCTTTGATGAAAGGCACTGGCATCTTCCACAAGAAAATGCTCAATCTGCATAAATGCTTCGGGCTTCCAGATTTCTTTCGCAAGGAACATGTGATTGGTGAAGACAATAGACGCATTTTCCACTCTGTTCTTTGCTCTTACATAAAAACAAAGTTCCTCTTCTGACTCATTTATTGATACACCGTAAGAACAATTTATGGAATCCCAAAGCAGTCTTCCGCCGGAGGATAGAGAAAGCTCTTGCATATCTCCAGTTTCCGTTTCCGTCAACCAAACCAGAATTTGCGCCTTTGTTAATACAGCATCATAGTTATCATCATTTTCTGCTAGCACTGTCACAAACCTCGCCAAGCTTAGATAATAATACTTCCCTTTTATTTCTGAAAGGAGAAATGCCGCTTTATTACTTAGGGATGAAACTTGTTTTTCAAGCGCGTTTTTCGTTTCTAGCGTGGTAGCACTGATAACCACTTTTTTATTATTCACCAGAGCAAACAACAGCGCTCCAAAAGTGTGTAATTTATAAGATGGCGGAATTTCCAATAAACCGTGTTGCCGAGCATCTAATAAGGCAGACAAATCTTTGTCAAAAAGATTTAGCTGACCCTTCACCTTTGTTAGTAAATTACTTTTCGTTATTGCTTGCTCTTCTATAGGTTGTTGTGAGACTTTTCTAATAGCAAGCTTTTCATCGTATAGGACATGACTAAGAGAAGCCGACACACCTTTTTCTTGAAATAAGAGATGTATATCACTCTTCATGGAATGTAAAAATGTATGTAATTGTCGGATTGTTATGGAAGGAAGCTTTTGTATCTTCTCCAGAAGCTTTAGGAATACAATTGCTGTGGCTTCTGCGTCACTATCTGCTCTATGTGGATTGTCATGATTTAGTTTATAAAAAATGGATAAATCCGTTAATTTATAGCTTTTTTGTGTAGGTAGTAAGATCCTGGCCAATTCCACCGTATCAAATGTATTTCCGGAAAATGTCGGGTGACCGCTTGCTTTTAGCTCATGCTGCAAAAAAGAGAGGTCAAATGGCACATTGTGTGCAACTAATGACGAGCCTCTTAGCATTTCACACAGCATAGGAGCTATTTGTGCGAAGGTTGGTGCGCGATCAACCATTTCCTGATTGATATTGGTTAGTTGTTCAATAAAAGGCGGGATGGTACATTGAGGGTTCACAAAGCTTGCAAAGCGCTCGACTATTTCTCCATCTTCTATTAAAACAGCGCCAACTTGTATTATTTTGTCATTTTTCTTGGGAGTATTCCCTGTCGTTTCCAAGTCAAGAACGACAAATCGCTGTTTCATCTAATTCCACCTCATTACATCTCTTCAACATATATAAAAGGTACCATAGACACCATGTGAAAAAAATATGTAATTTTATTTTTCCCATGTTTAAATAGAAAAACCCCCTGTTTCGAGGGGGGATTCCATATAATGGTTGATTTTTGTTCCATTCATTTATACAATAACGGTCGCGGCTGGTTCTGTGCCCAGCATTTCGATTATTTCGTTGTATTCGTTCATGACGGCGACTTTTGGTTGATGATCTTTTACTTTTTCTTCCGTCATCATGGCATAGGAAATGACGATAATGACATCTCCTTCTTGTACGAGTCTTGCGGCCGCACCGTTCAGGCAAAAGTCTTTTCCACCTCTTTTGCCAGGGATGATATAGGTTTCAAAACGTGCGCCATTATTATTATTAACAATTTGCACTTTTTCGTTGGCAGCCATTCCCACTGCATCAAGGATGTCCTCATCAATTGTTATACTACCTACATAATTCAAATTGGATTCTGTTACCCTAGCTCGATGTATTTTTGCGTTCATTAGTGTACGAAACAATTTTTATTCCCCCTTATTGTATGAAAAAACAATGTTGTCAATGAGCCTTGCTTTTGAGAATTTTACTGCAATGGCAATGATCACGCTCTCCGCTTCCTTTACCTTCTCTAATTCCTGTAGGGTAGGATAAGCGTAAATCTCCACGTATTCCGCTTTATATCCTGTTTGGAGGAGGATGTCTTCCTCCATTTTTTGTTTTACGGTGTGGACTTTTTCCCCGTCTTCCAACAGTGATTTGCCAAGTGTCAGTGATTTATATAGAGAAGGGGCTTTAGTTCTCTCCTCTTCTGTCAGGTACACATTGCGGGAGCTTTTAGCAAGGCCGTCTTCCTCCCGGACCGTTCCAACTTTAACTAATTCAATTGGTAAATGATAATCGGTAATCAAGCCCTCTATGACTGCTACTTGTTGTGCATCCTTCATTCCAAAATAAGCAGCATCTGGGGAGACAATTTGAAACAGTTTCATCACAACTGTCGCTACTCCGTCAAAGTGACCTGGACGATGTTTTCCGCATAGAACATCGACTCGTTGCTCGACTTTTATGATGGTGGTTCGATTTTCTTTGTACATCTCCTCTACGGAAGGGTAAAAAAGAAAGTCCACTCCACGTAATTTTGCAATCTCTTCATCACGTTCAAAGTCACGTGGATAGGCATCTAAATCCTCATTTGGTCCAAACTGCAAAGGATTTACAAAAATGCTTAATACGACTATGTCATTATTTTTACGAGCTTCTTGTAGTAAAGTTTGATGTCCTTCATGAAGAAACCCCATCGTAGGAACGAAACCGATTTTTTTACCTTGTTGCTTTTCTATTTTAATGACACGTTGCATGTCAGAAATTTGTTTAATGATTTTCACGTTTCTTATCCCCCATATAATCGATGCAGCGTTTCCTCTTTCATCGTAAAACTGTGTTCCGGCTTAGGAAAGATATTTTCTTTTACCTCATGAACATACTGTTGCAGACCGTCTTTCATTAACACTTGGGAATCTACATAGGATTGCACAAACTTCGGAACCCGGTCTACTCCGTATTTCACGACATCATGGTAAACAAGCACTTGTCCATCAACATCTACACCTGCACCGATCCCGATCACCGGAATAGTAAGCTGAGCGGCTATATCCTTGGCTAGCTGCTTTGGCACGCACTCTAAAACGAGGGCCATCGCTCCTGCCTCTTCAGCCGTTCTTGCATCTTGTATCATTTTCTTGGCACTCTCCACATCTTTCCCCTGTACTTTGTAGCCTCCAAGAACACCTACTGATTGTGGGGTCAAACCAAGATGTGCTACTACTGGAATTCCAGCACTAGTCAAAGAGGAAATAACATGGAACACTTCCCCGCCGCCTTCCACTTTCAGTGCATGTGCCCCTGATTCCTGTACGATCCTTTTTGCATTAAGCAAGGTGTTCTCCATTGAAAGATGATAAGACATAAAAGGCATATCTGTAACGACAAATGTGGAAGGAGCCCCACGTTTTACTGCTTTGGTATGATGAATCATGTCTTCCACTGTAACTGGTACAGTAGATTCATATCCAAGAACGACCATGCCAAGAGAATCTCCGACAAGAATCATATCCACACCCGCTTCTTCTGCAAGCTTTGCCGAAGGGTAGTCATAGGCCGTCAACATGGCAATTTTCTCTTTTTCTTTTTTCATTTTCAAAAAGTCTGATGTAGTTTTCATTTTCCGTCCTCCTTTTAATTAAGGAGAGGAAAAGAACCGAAAAAATCCCTCTTTTGCGCATGCGAAAGAAGGATGTGGTGTATAGCTTAAAAAAATTCATTCAGTTCAATCCCTCTGTCCCAGTCCTTTGGATCAAGGCAGATATTTGGTTGGTTGTAAAAAAATATGAAAGTTGTCAGGTGCAGTTCTTTAACAGATACTGCCCAACACCACTATTATAGTGTATGTGATGAAAGAATGCCATCATTTAATCGCTTCCAATTTGTATATCAGCTGAGTGAATATAGTGTATTACATCTTGATCATCTTCAAGCATTAATACGCCGTCTTCTGTAATCCCCTTTGCTGTTCCTTCCAAGGTTCCTGTTATCGTGCGGGCAATGATTCTCTTTCCTATACTGATGGCATAGGACTCCCATAGTAGTTTGATCGGATAGAATCCATGCTCAAGATATTTTTGATACAAATATTCAAACTTCAGGAGGATTGTTTGGATAAGCTCTGCACGATTGACCTTCTCTCCGAGTTCAATAGACAGGGATGTAGCAATCGAATGGAGTTCTTCAGGGAAATGCTCTAAAGCGTGATTCACATTTATTCCCATGCCGATAATGACGGAATTTATTTTATCTGCTTCCGCCTGCATTTCCGTCAGAATGCCGACTGTTTTCTTTTTATTAATCAATATATCATTAGGCCATTTTATATCAGGACGTAAACCTGTTACCTCTTCAATGGCTTGCGTAATGGCAACTGCTGTCAATAATGTAAGTTGAGGAGCTTTAGCAGGGGGTAAGTTCGGGCGCAGAATTAAGCTCATCCAAACACCAGTATATTTTGGCGAGTACCAAGCCCTGCTCAATCTCCCTCTTCCAGATGTCTGTTCCTCTGCCACAATCAAAGTCCCTTCAGGAACGCCGTCATAGGCCAATTGATGGGCTATCTTTTGGGTGGAGGTGACGGAATCCTCAAAATGAATTTTTCGTCCAAGTGTTTCCGTTTTTAACCCTAAAGAGATCTCATTGTGTGAAATCTTATCTGGAATCGTTTTAATTCTATATCCTTTTCTTCTAACTGCCTCAAGCTCATAGCCTTCCTGCCTCAAATCTTCGATATGCTTCCATACGGCTGTTCTTGAGCATCCCAGTTCTTCGCTTATTTTTTGGCCAGATAGGAAATCACCTTCGATTTCAGTGAACATTTTTAATAGTTTGGATCGTATTTCTGTAGCCAATTGTACACCCACTCCTTCAGAGCCACTCTTTCATTTTTTGTTTCCTCATAAATTATAGCCATTTCCATATCTGATAGTATTTCGGAAATCCATTTTCCTTGTTTTCCGCCTGCCACTTCCATTAAATCATGGCCGTTGAACACCACATCTTTTAGACTGTATATGGGTAGGTTGTTATATATTTCATGAATCTTCGCGAAGGAAGCTAGCTCGTCCAAACCTAACACACTTAATACTTGATGGGCTTCTACCGTACGTTCAAGCCCCGCTCTGTATATAGATTCTTTTTCCCAGCCATCCTGTTGGAACTTTTCCATCATCCATAAATTCTCCACGACGGCCTTACTTATTTTCTTTGGAAGTTTCCAGCTGGTTAAAAAACGTTCCGCTTCTTGCTCGCCTATCTCTAAAACGTGTCCCAGTACGGTCCATATAGCGGAAAGGCTATTAAGATGATGCAGCGGTACATCACCCAGCTTCAGCAACTGCTCCTCTTTCCCACCAAGCTTAGGAAGGTATGTATAAAGTCCTGTGGAAACCAAAAGCTCTAAACCATATTTCACACCCTGGCCACGTAAAAGCTTCTCCATTTCTACCGTTTTTCGCTCAGTAGAAACGTTCTCAAGAAGTACATTATCTTCTTTAATACCTAAAAAGGTGGCTGCTTCTAAAGAAAAGGACAATTGACTAGAAAACCGGACAGCACGGAGCATCCTCAAGGCATCCTCCCTGAAGCGCTCTGTTGCTTTTCCAACAGTACGAATAACTTTTCTATTTATATCTTTTTCTCCATCAAATGGATCTAATATTTTGCCATGTTTGGTCATGGCTATCGCATTCATCGTGAAATCCCTTCGTTTCAAGTCTTCCTGAAGACTTTTCACAAATACCACTTCATCCGGATGCCTATTATCTGTGTAGTTTCCATCAGTTCGAAATGTTGTCACTTCAAAACTTTCCTGCTCTGATGTGATGACAATAATCGTTCCATGTTCTGCGCCTACATCTACCGTCTTTGGGAAAATGGTTTGAATTTCATCAGGTGTGGCGGAAGTGGCTATATCAATATCCCCAATCACTCTGTCCATTAAGGTATCCCGAACAGAGCCTCCAACAAAGTAAGCCTCATGTCCGTTCTCTTCCAAACGCTCAATGATTTCAATTCCTTGTCGGAAGGCTTTGTTCATGTTTTCTCCCCCGTTTATCATTCAGTGCTTAATCAGTTGCTTGTACATATCTTCGTACTGTTCCACAATTCTTTGAGAACTGAAATGCTCTTTTACTCTTGAAATCGCATTTTCCGCAAACTCTTTATGTAGGGTTGCATTCCCCAATATTTTTACCGCATTTTGCGCTATATCTTCCACATCTCCAACATCACTTAAATAACCTGTCCTTCCGTCTTCTATTACTTCTGGAATTCCACCGATTTTGGTCCCGACAGAAGGAACGCCGCAGGCCATTGCCTCTAGTAACACCAGACCGAAACTCTCTTTTTCTGATAAAAGAAGCATAAGGTCGCTGATGGAATATAAGTCTTCAAGGTTCTCCTGCTTTCCAAGAAATAGCACCTTATCTTTTAATCCAAGTTCGCTTACTAGATTGCAGACCACCGAAATTTCCGGTCCATCTCCAACAAGCAGCAACTTGGACGGGACTTGCTTTTCAATAAGGTGGAATGACTTCACAACATCCTGCACTCTCTTTACCTTCCGGAAGTTGGACACATGGATGATGACCTTTTCATCATCAGGAATGCCATATTGGGTTTTCAAGTCCTGAGTATCCTTTTTCGTGTAAACCCGCTCATCAATAAAGTTATAAACTGTCTGAATGGCCTTCTTTGGTTGAAGAAGGTCGTATGTCTGTTGAACAAGTGACTCAGAAACAGCTGTTACCACATCTGAACCTTCAATTCCAAATCGAATCATATCGTTTAACGATGGATCGTAGCCTAAAACCGTTATGTCCGTTCCATGCAAGGTGGTTACTATTTTTAATTTATCGTCCGTCATTTTTTTGGCCAAATATGCACAAACGGCATGGGGAATGGCATAGTGAACATGAAGCAAGTCCAACTTTTCCCTTTTAGCCACTTCTGCCATCTTGCTTGCTAAAGCCAAGTCATAAGGGGGGTACTGGAAGACAGAATACTGATTCACCTGTACTTCATGGTAATAAATGTTGCTATATACTTTATTTAGTCGGAAAGGCATACTCGAGGAGATGAAGTGGATTTCATGTCCCTTCTCCGCCAAGAGTTTCCCTAATTCCGTTGCAATTACCCCAGATCCCCCTACCGTTGGATAACAGGTAATGCCTATTTTCAATTTCAATTAAATCCCACCTAGTAAATCATAATTTAGGACAAGTGGTCCTTTGGCAAAAAAGCCTTCAGCGTACTTGGAACCGATTTGCTTGCCATATGCCCGTTCGCGACTGATCACTGCGTCCACATATCCATTCGTAAGCGGTGTATCCACACTGTCCTTATCTTTTTCAAATTGACTTGCGTAGGCCTGAAGTGCTTTTGCTTTTTTATCAATTTGATCTGATATATCTATGTAAAATTCCGGTTTGTACACCCCATTTATTTGATAAAAATAAAGGTTTTCTGGTTTATGTGCGTTCTGCTTCTTATTGTCTTCTACCATTCTTACCCCAGAAGAAAACACAGCCTCTTCCACCAACTTTGCGCAATTTCCATGATCAGGATGACGATCTTCATGGTAAGGGGCAAAGACAAGGCGAGGTCTAAATGTTCTAATTACAGAAATGATCTCGGTTATGTATTCTTCTTTCAGAAATAAGCCCCTGTCTGGCAGGGAAAGCTGAATAAGTTCATCGAGTTCCAAAATCCCTGCAGCCTTGGATGCTTCGCTTTGCCGAATTTCTACAGTTCCATTGGACGATTTCTCTGCAAAAGTCAAATTGCAAATACCGGTTCTAAGACCTTGTTCTTTAAGCTTGGCAAGCGTTCCTGCCATACCTATTTCGACATCATCCGGGTGTGCCCCAAAAGCGAGGATGTCCAATGATTCACTCATGGCTCTTTGTCTCTTTGCCGTGAACAATCTCTCTCCAGCTGAGCTCTCCCCTTGCAAGGCCATGGACTAATATCTCTGCAGTCCCCATATTTGTTGCCAGTGGAATGGAATACACATCACATAAACGAAGCAAGGCCGTCACATCTGGCTCATGAGGCTGTGCTGTCAATGGATCGCGGAAGAAAATGACTAAATCCATTTTATTTTTGGCGATCATGGCCCCAATCTCCTGGTCCCCTCCAAGTGGTCCAGACTGGAATCTATAAATTGTAAGGCCAGTAGCCTCTGCAATTCTAAGGCCTGTTGTACCGGTGGCGAAGATTTCATGCTTTTCAAAAATGGTCTTATACGCTGTAGCGAATTGAATCATATCCGGTTTTTTCTTATCGTGTGCAATTAATGCAATCTTCATGACAGTTCCCCCGTTACTCGATAATATTTTCCAAGCCGTACACTAACTCTTCCAAATTCATGATTGTTTCAACCGAAAGTTTCACCCCAGACATGAAGCTTGCACGATTATAAGAATCATGTCGGATGGTTAAAGATTGCCCTTCTCCGCCAAATATGATTTCTTGGTGCGCTACAAGTCCAGGCAGCCTAACACTGTGAATGCGGATGCCATCTTTTGTTTCTGCTCCTCTTGCTCCTTTGATTGTTTCCTCTTCCTCAGGGTGGCCTTGTCGTTTTGGCTCACGCGTTTTGGAGATAAGCTCTGCCGTTTTTATAGCTGTGCCTGACGGAGCATCTAATTTCCTGTCATGATGCAATTCCATGATCTCCACATCTTGGAAATGCTTGGCAGCCATTTGAGCAAACTTCATCATTAATATAGCTCCAACCGCAAAGTTCGGGGCAATGATGACACCGACTTTTTTAGACGCTGCAAGGTCTTTCAATTCTTTAAGCTCTTCTTCATTAAAGCCGGTCGTGCCGACTACAGGGCGAATCCCATATTCCACCGCAAGTATTGTATTAATCTTACCGATCTCAGGAGTGGTAAGATCAATTAGTACATCTGCCTCCACTTCTTGAAAACAGGTTCTTGGATCATTGTAAATGGGTGCATCAATCTTAGGAAAACCTTCCACTTCAGAAAGTAATTTGCCTCCATTCACTCTATCCAAACATGCAACCAATTGAAAATGTTCTACATTATGTATTAAATCCACCGCTTCTTGTCCCATACGTCCACGCGGTCCGGCAAGAATTATCTTGATGTTCTTCATTATTTTCCTTCCTCCTCAATCCTTGTCCATCTATCTTTATCTCTTGTTTGGAACTTTTCCATCACACGGTCGTGTGCTTCTTGTAAATCTATATTTAAAGAATTGGCGAAACAGATCATAACAAACAGCATATCACCTAACTCTTCCTCCACCGTATTTTCTTTTTCTGTATTTTTCTTCGGTTTTTCTCCGTAATAATGATTAACTTCCCGAGATAATTCACCAAGTTCTTCTGTCATTCTCGCAAGCATTGCTAACGGGCTGAAATAACCTTCTTTAAACTGGGAAATATAAGAATCAACTTCCTTTTGCATCTCTTGCATCGTCTTTTCACTCATGCCCATGTCACCTCACCTTATCATGTTAGCTAAAACCTTATCATTTGACAAATGTTTGAGCTTGTATGAGTAGTTTATCTGTTCACTTATTTACATTTACTTATCTTCTTCTTGTCTATTATAATAGAGAGGTTGTAAACTATCTAGGTCTTGGAGGTTCATCATGTTAAAAGGCTTGAAAATCAAAAACATTATCTACATACTAATCGGTTCTGCCATTTTTGCATTTGGTCTCGTCAACTTCAATATGCAAAACAATCTTGCAGAAGGAGGCTTTACCGGTATTACCTTGCTTTTATACTTTCTTTTCCGCTTTGACCCTTCCTATACCAACCTTTTACTGAATATCCCTATCTTTTTCATCGGTTGGAAACTACTTGGCAGGAATACATTTTTCTACACGCTTATTGGGACCTTCAGTTTGTCCTTATTTTTGTGGATATTCCAAAGGGTGCCTTTAATGTTTCCTCCTCTTGAAGATGATTTAACTTTAGCAGCGTTGTTTGCCGGAGTATTCATCGGGATAGGTTTGGGAATTATCTTCCGTTACGGTGGAACAACAGGCGGGGTGGACATCATCGCACGCCTTGCTCACAAGTACATTGGCTGGAGTATGGGAAAAGCCATGTTCATGTTTGACGCAGTAGTTATCGTCCTCTCATTGATCATGTACTTAACCTACCAGGAAGCGATGTACACGCTTGTTGCTGTGTTTGTTGCCGCTCGTGTGATTGATTTCATGCAAGAAGGCGCATACGCCGCTAAAGGAGCAACCATTATTTCTGAAAAGAATGAAGAAATTGCTTCTAAGGTTCATGCGGAAATGGACCGAGGGGTGACTATATTACGTGGACAAGGTTCCTTTTCAAAGGTCGAACGCAATGTATTGTATTGCGTTGTAGCAAAAAATGAGTTGGTAAAGTTGAAAAATGTCATCATCTCTGTTGATCCTCATGCGTTTGTGGCGGTCAGTGATGTACATGATGTGCTTGGTGAAGGCTTTACATTGGATGAGAATAAGAATCCGGTAGAGCGATGATTGTTACACGTTGAAGGTCTTCATACTCGTTATGAAGGCTTTTATTTTTGAAGTAAAAAAAGCAGCCAATTCAAGGCTGCTTCTACACGATCATACTATTCCCGGCTACCCAAATATATCAAAATAAACCTGACCAGTTCCGCTACCGCAACAGCAGCCGCCGCCACATAGGTCAATGCCGCCGCATTCAGTACCTTCTTCGTTTCACGTTCCTCATTATTATTAATGATTCCAAGCGACACCACTTGATCCATCGCCCGATTAGAAGCGTCAAATTCAACAGGCAGGGTGACAAGTTGAAACAGCACCGCAGCCGCCATAAAGATGATACCGACAAGAATCAGGTTACTTGCACCGAAGATTAACCCTGCGAAAATCAGGAAGAACGACATATTGGAACCAATACTTGCGACTGGTACCAATGAATGACGAAACCTTAAAAAGGCGTAATCTTGGTTGTCTTGGATGGCGTGGCCGACTTCATGTGCCGCGATGGCCGCACCTGCAATGGAATTCCCATGGTAATTATGGGATGACAGCCTGATGGTTTTTGAGCGGGGATCATAGTGGTCCGTTAAATGACCTCTTGTCTCCTCCACCCTCACATCATGAATGCCGTTATCGTGTAATATCCTCCTGGCAACCTCAGCTCCCGGCATCCCGGATGAGGAAGCGACTTTAGAATATTTTTTATAAGCGCTTTTCACTCTTGATTGAGCCCATAATGGAACAATCAGCAAGAAAGCAAAATAGATTAGATACATTCCCAATCCCATTAGTAAGTCCCTCCTTAGCTTCATAACACACAGCTAACTGTAGTCTTCCTATTAGGATTATTTTATTTGCTCTATTTTATCCCTGTCAATCTTTAAGCTTTTTGCGCATTTCAAGCTTCTTAGCCCCTAAGTATTTGCGGATGGCCACGTAGGACAGTGTCAACAAAATAAAGCTTCCTGTAGAAATCATGACCCATAGAAACGAAGGATCTGTTTCATCTTCCTTAAGTTCTTTAAACAAGGATTTAAGATCTGCTTCAATTACTTGCATATCGTCAAATTCCTCAGAATGGGAAAGCAGAGCCTCTCTATTTTTATCCAAATAATCGATATGGGCATCCACTTTCTGAATATACTCTGGCTTAACGTCCATCCTTACACTTGGATGGATCATATCATACTCCAATAACAGTCTACGGTATAAGGTTTCATAAGAATCACTGTCTCTAGTATCAACAGAATCCTTCAATTGTTGGAAAGTCATGATTAATGGGTCTTCCATCTCCACCCACATCGGTTGGTGTTTCGAGGTCATGGCATCTACAGCCAAACGCAGTCTGATGATTGCCCTGACTTTTTCTTCATGAGGAAGCAGTGTGTCACTGAGGGACGCCATTGATTGTTGATGAACAACAGAAATAATTCTTACCTCATCGGATGGAATCTGCTGGTTCGTAACCATCACCTTTGTAAATTCGTCTGAAAAAATATCGAGCAGATTGTGCGCTTCTACATATCTTTCCGTTTTTACTAACTGAAGCGCATCATCCATGATAAAATTCAGTGCAAATGGCTGCAATGGCTCATGAGAGTGTGCATTTATACCTGTCGGGAAAATAAGTAAAAGTAATAGAATGGCTACTATATGTTTTTTTGCTTTCATCGCTTGTCCCTCCCATATTCTCTACTAAATGTTATGAGAGTGTGGACAAGGTTAGAACATTATTCCATGGACAACTTCATCCTATTATTCCTTAAAGAAAAATAATACGCGACGGCAATTGAAAATATACTTAACCAGAAGGTGAAATATCCGATTTGTGGCAAGTATTTCATTAAGCTTCCATACCATGGCATCATTTTGAAAACATAGTCAATAACATCATTATGTAAAGTCCAAACCCCAGCTGCAACAAGGTGCCATAGTTTAAAACGATAATAAGGACTATATAAAACTCCTTGGACAGCCATTGCGCCATGTGAAACGATCAGCATATACCCTTCAATAGGAAGATACCCTGTTTCCATAAGCGTCAAAATGTTCATTACCACCGCCCATATTCCGTATTTCACTAGCGTGACAATTGCTAACGCTTCAAACAGTTTGAAATTCTTTTTTAGAATAAAACCTACCAAGACAAAACAGAAAAAGAGGCTAGCCGTAGGACTGTCGGGAACAAAAATAAGAAAAATGGCAGGGGTTTCTGCTAATTGATAGCCATACCATACATACCCATAAATGGTGCCAAGAACGTTAATAATCAACACCAGCCACAGCATCATAGGTGTTTTCAATAAGTGTATAAACCAAGTTAACATCATGTTTCCTCACTTTTTTGATTGATGTTTCCATTATACAAAAAAGCTGGCTAAATTAGCCAGCTTCTAAGTTATTGTGCTTCTGTAGCTTTTTCATTCATCTCAACTAGGTAGTCACCCAGGATTTGAAGTTCTTCATCCGTCCCTTTGAAAAGGTCTGCAGGCATTCCACCGATACCGTTTACCGCGATATCTGCATAGTCTTCAGCAGTCATATCAGGGTTATCAAGTAGAGATGGAGCCATGCCAGGGCTACCTTGAAGATTATTAGCATGACAAGATAGGCAAGTGTTTTCTTGAAGAATTAAGTAACCTTCAGCATTCTCATCAATTTCAATATCTAATTCGTCTCTGATCTCACCTTGTTCAGCTGCAGCTTCCCAGTCATGAGAATCTACGGACTGCCAAGTTAAGAAGAAGATTGAAGCAATACCAAGAAGCATAAGACCAGTTGCGATCGGACGCTTACTTGGGCGACGCTCAGGACCACGATCTAGGAATGGAGCAAGTAATAATGCACCAAATGCTAGACCCGGCATTACCATTGCACCAATTACTGTGTATGGACCAGCGGCATATTGATATTTAAGTAATTCGTATAAGAATAAAAAGTACCAGTCAGGTAAAGGAATGTATCCAGTATCCGTTGGGTCTGCAATTCGCTGTAACGGTGGCTCATGCGCTACTGTCAAGCATAAGAATGCAATCAAGAATACTGCCCCAACCATCCATTCTTTCAACAAGAAGTTTGGCCAGAACGCTTCCGTTTTACCAGGAAACTCAGAGTAATCTTTTGGAATATTAGGTTTACGAACCGCCGGGACACGGGAGTCACCAACGAATTTCATACCTTTTCCTCTATGCATATAGGTTCCCCTCCTTTGTTATCAAAAATTAAATCTTATAGCGGTCCAGAGATACCTTGCTTACGAATCATGACAAAGTGAGCTCCCATTAAACCAAATAGGGCTGCAGGTAAGAAGAATACGTGAATCGCAAAGAAACGGGTCAGTGTTTGTGCACCAACAATTTCTGGATGTCCAGCAAGCAATACTTTCACTGCATCTCCAATAAGTGGTGTTGCGGCAGCAATTTCTAAACCTACTTTTGTTGCGAATAACGCTTTCATATCCCAAGGCAATAAATATCCAGTAAAACCAAGGCCTAACATAACGAAGAAGATTAATACTCCTACTACCCAGTTAAGTTCACGAGGTTTCTTATATGCACCTTGGAAGAAAACGCGAAGTGTATGTAAAAACATCATTACAATAACTAAACTCGCTCCCCAGTGATGCATACCGCGGACGATTTGACCGAACGCAACTTCATTTTGCAGATAATATACGGATTCCCACGCATTTTTGATATCCGGAACATAGTACATAGTTAAAAACATACCGGATAATACTTGAATTACCGTCACAAAAAACGTTAATCCACCAAAACAGTATACAAATGCGGAGAAATGATGTGCTGGGTTTACGTGTTCAGGAACCTCATGGTCCGCGATATCGCGCCACATCGGCGTAATATCTAATCGTTCGTCAACCCAATCATAAATCTTATTTAACAATTATTACGCCTCCCCTTTAGGCTTAGCGCTACCTAAATATACTTTTCCATCTTCCACTTTGTGCTGGTACACATCAAGTGGTGAAAGTGGTGGAGTATTAGGTACGTTATCACCGTTTTTGTAATACAAACCATAGTGGCACGGACAGAAGAACATTTCTGGGTTGCTAGGATCAGAAGCCCAGTTCACCGTACAGCCCAAATGTTTACAGATAGGAGATAATGCAATTATATCGCCCTTCTCACTTTTGAATATCCAAGCAGCTCTTGGTTCTTCAGATTCATACCATGCATCAATTTGATCAATTTTGAAATCAAATCGTTGTGGTTCAGTCGTTAATTCGCTTTCATCACAAACAGCGACCATTTCTTGGTCTGTACCGGCTTTTAATACAGGATCAATTGCAAAACGGACCATTGGCATCAGCATACCTGCTGCCATGAAACCGCCTACACCAGTAAGGGTATAGTTTAAAAATTGACGTCTAGACACGCGATGGTTTTTCTCACTCATTGTTTTCCCCCCTCTATAGAAAGAACTAAGTCCATACGGACAGTAGATTATAACACATAGAAAACTAGGACATTCTCATGATATATCAATCTTGTCCCAAGGTCAATAATCTCCTGCCTTGAAAAAATGGCAAGGTTGTGACTTATTTTCAATCCTCTTAAAATATTTTCGTTTTTTTATTGCTTTTTTAATATCATTTTGCTAGTGGCTTCCCTTTTGGGATATTTTGCACCATTTTTGCACTTTTAATCCTGCCATTTTTGAATGAACATTGGCAATAGCTGATTCATCTGATCTTGAATGATTTTCTGTTTATATTTTTCTTCCATATCCTCTAATGGAATGGCGGGGAGCCAAACGAGCTTTCCTTCCAATTGTTGTTCCTGCTGATTCCAAGAACTGTCGGAAGTCATTAAAAACACATGTTTAATATTGTTTTCTTTAATATGAAATGAAAGGTTATTAAGCTGCACTACTTTCTTTTCCGCTTGGTCCTTTTCCACGTAACTAAATGGCGGCAACAGGATTACTCTTCCTTTAAATTGCCTTTCCAATTCGTAACTTAATATGTTTATGTATTCTCCGTGAGAGGCAATCGTTTTGATATTGTCTCCGAAACTAATCGGCATCAAAGGAATAATCACGGTATCTATGTATTCTTTTGCTTGAACGTACTGGGAAATATCTTTGCTTGTCCATTTCATGGTTTGGTTTCAACTCTTTCTTTAAGGAATTTATGGTCGTTCTTTAAATATAAGTTTTGTGGTGGGTGAGGTCAAATATTATGGGAGAACCCACGTATTTTTCCAATCATGAACAAATCATCACTTCCGTATCAGTACCTGAGCTTCATCATTGACCATTTAAATGAAATTTCATTGTCACTGAGGTCTTCATAATGGTGATGAGGACCTTTCTTCTCTATTTTTCACTTCAGTGAGGTCTTCATTCACGCCCATGAGGACTTCTCTTCTCCTTTTTTCTCCTCACTGAGGTCTTCATCACGTCCATGAGGACTTCTCTTCTCCTTTTTCCTCCTCACTGAGGTCTTCATCACGTCCATGAGGACTTCTCTACCCCTTTTTCCTCCTCACTCACGTCTTCATCCCCACAATTATTTTCCAATCAACAAAAACCCCCCCAACATTTGAGTTGAGGGGGTGCAAATTTTTATAATCTCTTCAATTGACCTGTCAATTTACGAAATGCCTCTTCATCCTGCCGATCCAGTGCATCATCAATCATTTTCAATAGCTTATCTTTTTGGAAAGTATAAATGGATTCTTCTAGCATCCTCTCTGCCAGTATACGATCCTTTTCATTGATTTGGGGCTGTTTTGGCATGAACGGATTATCTTCGAGCACCGCCGCGTATTGAGGCGAATGGTATACAGAACGGAAATTCAACTGGATATAAATATCCTCATCCCTATTTAGCCTAATATCATGGAAGGACTTTTCCGCATCCGTCGTCATCACATTTTCCTTATAAAACCTGAATGGCACTTCCTCTACACAATGGGTTGACATGATAATACCCCTTGGACAGAACTGGGCTTGCTCGACAAAATGAACTTTCCTCATCAACTGGTCATGACTCATCAAATAGTTTAAAATCCATACACATTCACGTCTTTTTAACTGATAGTTTCCTAAGAACCACCTTATAAAGTCCTTCTTCTCGTTGACAGATACAGGGGTAGCCACAACTATCGTCCCTCCTCTGCGTAGAATATTCCCTACTCTTGTAAATTTAGATACAGATCTTGCAACTCTATGTTGGTTGGATCTAGTTGTATTAGTTTTTCAAAAAGCGGCTTTGCTTCTTCCCGTTTCCCTTCCTCTAATAGGAAGTGTGCATAATCATAAAGGAAGCTGCTGTCATCTTTAAAAGAAGTATATGCTTGACGGTAATGATTTAATGCATCAGAATATTTTTCAGTTTTTTGGTAGGCAACAGCAAGGTCCCAATCATATTGCGGATCGGATTCTCCAAAATTAATGAGTTCATTCAGACAGTCTATCACATCTTCATAACGTTCTTCCTGCAAGAAGATTTTCGTTAAAGTCAAGGCTGCTTCCACATACCCAGGATCAATGGCAATGGCTTCCCTCAGTAACTTTTCTGCCTCTTCCACATTCTGCTGCTTCATTGCCACTTTCGCCCCGTAAACCTGCAATTCTTTGTTATATTCATTTACCGCTAATCCTTCTTTGGCAACACGCAAGCTGTCTTCTAATAATCCTTCGTGTTCATATGCTTTTGCAAGGTATAAGTAAAGAGAGGAATATTCATAATCCATTTCTTTTACTTGATTAAGTTTTTCGATACTGGTCTTGAAAAATCCTGCCTGAAAAGCGGTAAATCCGTATTGAAATAATACGTCAATTTTCAACTCTTTCTGCAAGGCCTGATCGAAATAAGGCATCGCATCCTCAAATTGCCCTGTTGCACTGTAGCACTCTGCGAGTCTTTCTTCTAAGGAGAAATCTAGTTCATCTGCATTAGAAAGAACTGATTCATAATATGGAATGGCTTTTTTGTAGTCCCCTTGTGACAGATACACTTCCCCCAGTGCCAGACTAATGATCGGTTCCTTTGGAGCAAGTTTTTTTGCGGCAAGTAATTTTTGCTCGCTGACCTCAAATAGTCCTTGTGCTTGATAAAGGTCTGCAAGAAGAAGCAAAGACTGAATATAGACTTCATCATCTTGCCCTATATTTTCAAGCAAGCCCATTGCTTCGTCCTCTTCATCAAGATCGATGTGTACTTCCGCCAAGGAGATGATTAGATCCGATTCATTCGGAAACTGGTAAAGGAGATTCTGAAATAGTTCCTTGGCATCTTGGAGCATGCCGAGTTGCTGATAAATCTGGGCAGTCTGGAAAAGATCTTCTTCACCTAACTTTGTTTCATTTTCTTTCAGCAAGGAAAGTCCTTTTTCTATTTCTCCATTATCTATTAGTTCTAGAGCTTGATCAATTACTGTGTAAGACAAAATACTACTTCCCTTCATTTTTAAAATCCGCAATCACATCTCAGAGAGTGAAAAATGCCCCGGAATGGTTACTGTACATTCTTTTCCAAATCCTGGACGAAATAAAATTCCCTCTCCCGCTTTTATAACCGTTCCTTTTTGAACTGTAACTTCTGGAATATGACTATCATAATCCAGATTTTCAATAGTTTCAATAATATGGCCTTCAGGTGACGAATAGAGATTATAGTCTAATTCTCCACCAACCCTCAAATCTCCTTTTGATGGATAGATACCAATTTTCATTAATAGGTCCAAATCAAGAGGTTTTCCCTGTTCTGGGCACTCGGTGGAATGGGTCAATTTTTCTTCTTTCATGATAAATTTCCACTCTTTTTTCTTTCTTGTTTTTTTGGAGGGAGAAATATTTTGCCAACACGGCAGAAATGTGACCGGAAATTGATACAAGGCATCTTTTATCCACCCCCATGGGACGGAAGAGAGTTCTGTAGTATCATCCATCTGCAAAAATATAGCAGAAATTTTATATCGCCTGCATTGTCTTACGAAAGAGGGTGTGAGTTTATCGAAAGGAATTCTTACAGCAAAATAATAATCAACCGGACTATTCAATAAGAAAGTTCTCGCTCTCTTCAATGCTTGCAATAATTCTTTCTCACGTGGAACGGAAAAGAGAGAGAGAATGGTTGTACAGCCTTTTTTTAAATAGTTCTCGGTGATGAACTGTTTGAACTGCGGAAACGGCATTTGTTCTAGGTTATCGACAAGCATAACATGCCCGGGTGTCAGCACATAAGGGGATATATCCATCCGCATAGACCTTGAATTGCTAAAATGGCCGTCTTTCATGTAATGGATTTTGTTGTCCTTCACTAGCAGATTGGTATGGAGGAGTGTTGATTTGTTTTTGACCACATTAGCAGCTTCTATAATATATTCCATAGCATCCCCCTCTTATATTCGTCTTAAGACAAGCTATGCGACTGGAAGGGGATATATTCTATGTACTTGGTGAATGATTGCATGAAAAAATTTGGGATTGCAAGATGATCGACATACACCCTGCCGGTATTCTTTTCGGTTTCGGGCGATATTTAGAATTTACGGGCGATTTTCAGCTAAATCGTGCGATAATTTGAATTTACGGGCGATTCTAAGGGCTAATCGGGCGAAAATAAGATTTTACGGGCGAACCGCTGTAATCATTCGCCCAAAACTCTTCATATACCCCAACAGTTGGCAACAAAAAGAGACCCCTTTCTATGGACCCCTCAGCTGAAACTTACCCTCTTCTCAAACTATCCATATGCTCAAAGAAGCTTGGGTAGGAAACATTGATGGCTTGATCATTATGAAGAACTGTCTCTCCATCCGCAATTAGACTTGCGATGGCTCCCATCATACCTATTCGGTGATCTCCGTAGCTATCCAGGGTGCCGCCATACAACCTTGTCTTGCCCTTAATTATCATACCGTCCTTTGTTGCCACAATGTCAGCTCCAAGCTTCTTCAGCTCGTTTACAACCGTATCGATACGATTTGTTTCTTTTACCTTCAACTCTTCCGCATCCTTAATTACCGTTGTTCCTTCAGCCTGCGTCGCCATCAAGGCGATGATGGGCACTTCATCTATCAAACGCGGAATGATGTCTCCGCCAATTTCAATACCTTTAAGGTCTGATGTTTCAATGGTAATATCCGCATAAGGCTCCGGTCCATCTTCTACCACATTAGTGTAAGAAAGACTTGCCCCCATATTTTTCAGAACTTCCAAAATCCCAGTACGAGTAGGATTCAACCCCACCCTCTCCAGTGTAATCCTGCTTCCAGGGACAACCGCACCTGCCACAAGGTAAAAGGCAGCAGAAGAGATATCTCCTGGCACAACAATATGTAAGTCGGAAACCAGCTCTTGATTGCCTGCCACGCTCACCTTTCCGCCTTCCTCTTCCATTACCTCCACACCGAAAGCACGCAACATTCTCTCCGTATGATCACGTGATTTAAATGGTTCTTTGACGCTTGTAACACCTTCTGCCTGCAACCCTGCCAAAAGAATGGCGGATTTCACTTGGGCGCTTGCAACAGGTGACACGTAATCAAGTCCGGTTAAGCCTCCACCTTGAATAGAAATTGGCGTGAAATTGCCATCCTGGTTTCCTTGTATCCTTGCGCCCATGTCACGCAATGGAGCAGTAACCCTCTTCATTGGTCTTTTAGCGATAGACTCGTCTCCAATAAGGACAGAGTGAAAAGGCAGGCCGGAGAGAATGCCCATCATCAACCTTGCCGTTGTTCCCGAGTTTCCAACATCCAATATTTCTGATGACTCTCGAAGTCCCTTCATTCCGTTTCCATATACTGTAACATCGGATCCGTCCTGTTCGATTTTCACGCCAAGTTTGGTGAAACAACTGATAGTACTTAGACAGTCATCACCTGGAAGAAAATTTTCCACTGTTGTTTTGCCTTCAGCCATGGAGCCGAACATGACGGAACGGTGAGATACCGATTTATCTCCCGGGATCTTTATCGTGCCTTTTAACCCACTTGCAGTGTTTGTAAGTTTTTTCATTACACTCTCTCCTAACTAAACAATATAAGTTTCGTACATGGTGTATTTTCGCAAACATGTTTCTGCAGATTGTCGATCATCTTCAGATTGGAAGCTGAGTCTCAACACCCCATAGATTTCTTCTCTTGTTTCCATGATACGAATATTAGTAATGCTTATTTTTTCTTTAGCAAGAATACCGGTTATCTCAGAAATAATACCAGGGTAGTCAGGAACATCCACATATAAATCGTAAAAAGACGGAATCGCTCCTTTGGACTTTACCGGAAGGCCATCACGGAACTCTTTTGCCTTGCTGAAATATTCAAGCAAGAAAGCTTCGTTATTCTGTGACAAATGGTCCCTCACGACTTCCATTTGTTCCATCCATTTATCTAACAGTGATAGAATGGTTTCTTTATTATGTATCAAGATGTCTTTCCACATGGTCGGGTTGCTCGAGGCAATCCTTGTTATGTCCCTAAAACCACCAGCTGCAAGTCTTGAAACAAACGGATTGATAGATTGCATCTCCTCTGCCTGGTGAACGAGGCCAGCCGCCACAACATGAGGGAAATGACTGATGACTCCCGCAACCAAATCGTGCTCTGCAGCAGACATGATAATAAAATTCGCCTTCGTTCCAGCAAGCCACATTTTCGTTAAGGCTATCTCTTTTGGATTGGCATCCTCCTTAAATGGAGTCAGCACATAAAAAGCATTTTCGAAAAGATGGCTTTTGGCAGCAATCACTCCGCTTTTATGGGACCCCGCCATCGGATGTCCCCCTATGAATGTAACATTATCTTGGGGGAAAAGGGTAGACGCTAAAGTTGTAATGCTATTTTTCGTACTTCCTACATCGGTAATCACAACCTGTGGTTTTGTAAATGTTATGGCACTTAAACGTTTTAGCACTTCGTTTGCCTGCATGACAGGTACAGAGATGACGATAAAATCTGCATCTTTCGCTTCCGTATCATAATCTTCACAGAACTCATCAATGACTTTCAACGATTTTGCCAATTTTGCCTGCTGTGTGTTAATATCGTATCCGATTATATCTGCATTAGGATGTTCTTTTTTTATGGCAAGGGCTATCGATCCACCAATTAGCCCAAGGCCAATCACCAACACTTTCCCTTTCATGTCACTTCACCGCCTGATGTCTATATATATGTAAATAGAGAGGATATCTCCTCTCTATTAGATGGCTTGCTTCATTTTATATTCTTTCAAATAAGAGATGATTTCTGCATTTTGTTCTTGTGTTCCGACTGTGATACGTAAGCATGTCGGGAAACCTAAAGCTTTTCCGGACCTCACAATATATCCTTTTTTCATTAAATATTGGAACAATACATCAGAGTCTGTTTGGAAATCAATCAAAATGAAATTCCCCTCAGAAGGATAATAGGCTAGTTTCATTTCTTCGCAAAAAGAATAATACTGCTCTAACCCTTCTTTATTCTTGAATACACATTCTTTGATAAAAGATTGGTCTCCTACTGCAGCCTTGGCAGCAACTTGCGCTAGGGAGTTTGTATTAAAAGGTTCCCTGGCAGGTTCGATCAGGCGGATAAGCTTTTCATTTGCGATCCCATAACCGATCCGGAAACTTGCAAGTCCGTATGCTTTCGAGAAAGTACGGGTAATCAAAAGGTTTGGATAGTCCTTAAGCAGCTTCACTGTTTCGGGGTAATCCGCTGCTGTCACATATTCCTTGTATGCTTCATCTACCACTACTAATGTGCGACTTGGTACTTTTTTAATAAAGGATAGAAGAAGTTCTTCATTGATATAAGTCCCTGTTGGGTTATTCGGACTGCATAACCAAACGATTGCTGTGTTTTCATCGATAGAGTTCAGCATTTCATCCAGCTGGTGATAGCCATCTTTCAAAGGAACTTCTCTCACTTCAGCGCCTTCAATGATGGCATTGTGTTTGTATTGCGGGAACGAAGGCGTTGGCATGACAGTATTCTTACCTGGTTTTAATAGTGCTCTGGAAAGAATCTGGATAACTTCATCAGAACCATTTCCGAAAATAAGCTCTTTTTCTCCTACGCCCGTTTGAGCTGCAAGCACTTCTCGCAAATCTCTTGCGTATCCATCAGGATAAGTGGCAGACTTGCTGAGTTCATCCATCAATGCCTGATTGACAAAAGGCGAGCAACCATAAGGGTTTTCATTGGAGGCGAGTTTGACGATTTTCTCCAAGCCCAATTCCCTTTTCACTTCTTCCATTGTTTTACCTGGTTGATACGGGGTTAAGTTAAGCAATTGTTCTTTTACATCCATCTTCAACATTCACCTTTCTGCTAAAAGTGGAGAAATAAGCTCCTCTATTTGTTGCTTTAATTCCTGCAATGTTTTTTCTTCATCAACTTTAAATTGTTTTTCATGTTCTTCAATCATTGTAATGAGCGCACTTCCTACCACAAAGCCGTCGCAATACGGCTTTAATGTTTGTATGTGTTCACTCTCTGAAATTCCGAATCCAACAGCAGTGGGAACGTTACTTTTCTTTTTAACTTCTTCTAGAAAGGCATAGAGCTCACTGGAAAATTCCTTGCGAACTCCTGTCACTCCAAGTGACGAAATACAGTAAAGGAATCCTTGAGCATGTTCTGTGATCCTGTTCATCCGTTCTTTGGAAGTTGGTGCTACTAAAGATATATACGTTATAGCATGTTCGGTGCATTTCTCTCGTATGCGTCCGCTCTCTTCAAAAGGAAGGTCAGGAATAAGAAGCCCATCGACCTGATTTTGCTTCGCTAAAGCGAAAAAGGATTCTTCCCCTAATTGTAACACAGGATTATAATACGTAAAGAGGATGATCGGAATTTTCAGTCCTCTTCTTCTCATCTCTCCAGCTAGCTTCATGGTGCTCGTAATCGTCGTTTTATGTGCCAAAGCCCGCTTGGAAGCACGCTGGATGACAGGTCCATCTGCTAACGGATCCGAGTACGGGACCCCAAGCTCAAGTACAGAGGCCCCTGCTTTTTCTAATAGAAGGGCAAGCTTTATCGTCAATTCTGGTGTAGGGTCTCCAGACATGATAAATGGAATAAACAGCTTGTCATGTTTTGGCAATCTTTCTAGATACGATGTCATTCTACTGTCCCCTCCATTCTATTCATTAATGTATGAACGTCTTTGTCCCCACGACCTGACAAACAAACGAGTATTGTTTTGTCCCCTGGCATGTTTGCAGCCTCTTTATAAGCTGTCGCTAGCGCATGTGCCGACTCAATTGCCGGGATGATCCCTTCTTCTTTTGCCAGAATGTGAAGAGCCTCTAAAGCTTCCTCATCTGTGACACTTTGGTATTCTACTCGGCTGCTGTCCTTGAGATATGCATGCTCAGGTCCAATACCTGGGTAATCAAGGCCTGCAGAAATGGAATAAGGCTCAATGATTTGGCCGTGTTCATCTTGGATCAGGTAAGTCAAGGATCCATGAATGACTCCCTTTGTTCCTTTTGTTAACGTTGCAGCGTGCAGGGGGGTATCGATACCCTTTCCGGCAGCTTCCACTCCAATGAGTTCCACATCGTCGTCCACAAACGGGGCAAACATCCCAATTGCATTGGAACCTCCGCCCACACAGGCTATAATCTTATCAGGCAAACCGCCTTCTCTTGTCTGGAACTGTTTTTTGGATTCTTCTCCGATCACTCGTTGAAACTCCCTCACCATATATGGATATGGATGTGGACCAACAACGGATCCAATCATATAGAAATGATCTTCACAATGTTGGACCCAATAGCGAATCGCTTCATTTGTCGCATCCTTTAACGTTTTATTGCCGCTTGTTGCAGGTATGACTTCCGCTCCTAAAAGCTTCATTCGAAAAACGTTCAACGCCTGCCGCTCAATATCTTCCTCGCCCATGAACACTTTACACTCTAGACCGAACTTGGCAGCAACTGTTGCGGCTGCTACCCCATGCTGGCCAGCTCCAGTTTCCGCGATAATCTTCTTTTTACCCAATCGTTTTGCAAGCAATGCTTGGCCGATTGCATTATTTATCTTATGGGCACCTGTATGATTCAGATCTTCCCTTTTGAGATAGATTTTCGCTCCGCTAATTCGACTTGTAAGTTTCTCAGCATACGTTAAAGCGGTAGGTCTGCCCGAATACTCTTTCAAATAATAGTGATAGTCTTCTAGAAAGGTTGGATCTTTAAGGGCGTCCAGTAGGCCTTGTTCAAGTTCTTCCAACGGCAGCATCAATGTTTCGGGTACATATTTCCCCCCGAACTCTCCAAATCTACCGAAACTATCTGGTGTTTTTACGTTTGTCATGTTCCCTCACCATTCTTTCTATCAGATTCATTTTTTCTCTGCTTTTGACAAAATTCTCTTCTATTCCACTCGACAGATCGATTCCTTGTGGGGCATAAGGTAATAATTCTAGTAGTGTATCTTCATTTATTCCGCCTGCAATCAAGTATGGAATATCATATAGGGTAGACAGTTTGTCATAGAGCGGTATATGGGTCCAGTTGAAGCTTGTTCCCGTTCCACCGTATTGAGAGCCGTTCTTTTTATCAACGACAAAACCGTCTACTAAGCCAAGGAAGGATTCTAATTTCTCTATGCTCGTTTCATCTTTATGGTGAATCACTTTCCAAATCTCGACACCACAAACTGCCTTCAACTCTTTTATAAAATTTAGGTCCTCATCTCCATGGCACTGAATGACATCAAGCGGGACCGTGCGGATGACATGTAGAATATCCTCTTTGCTTTGATTGACAAAAATCCCTACGAGCCGCTTATTCTCTGGCGGCAAGTCCGCTACCCATTTTGCCACCCATTCTGGTTTCACTTGACGCTTACTCTCTGCAAAAACGAACCCTATATAATCTGCGTCACTCTGTACGGATGACTCATAATCTTCCAAACTTTTGTTGCCACAGAACTTTATTTTCGTTTTAGACATGCTCAAGCTCTCCAAATACTCTCCTAACTCCTGTACCTGGGGTCTGATCTTTCATGAACGCTTCCCCTACTAGAACTGCCTTTGCTCCAAAGCCTTTTACTTGGCGAAGGTTTTCTGCTGTAAGGATGCCACTTTCACTAACGAGCAAGGAAGAACTTGGGATATGAGCTGCCAGTTCCTTCGTAGTTTGAATGTCTGTTTCAAAGGTTGCAAGATTTCTATTATTGACTCCGATTATTTTTGGCGTGATTGTTTGGAGGAGTTGAGTGAGCCTATCCAAGCTGTGCACCTCCACCAGTACATCCAAACCTAAGTCTATTGCTTGTTTATACAACAAGGCTAGCTTTCTGTCAGAAAGGATTTCAGCAATCAATAAAATTGCATCTGCTCCAATACGCGCACTTTCTTCGACCTGAATTGGATCAATAATAAAATCTTTTCTTAAAACAGGTAGGCTTGTTGTTTCCTTTACCATCATCAAATCATGTTTTGATCCTTTAAAATAAGTCTGGTCCGTGAGCACCGAAATCGCGTCCACGCCGACTTTTTCATACTCCGCTCCAATGTCTATCGGTGCGAAGCTTTCTTTTAAAATTCCTTTGGACGGAGAGGCTTTCTTCATTTCAGCAATCACACCTAGTTCTCGCTTTGGATTAGCCAGCGCATCGTAAAAGGAAAAACGCTCTACTTCTTTCTGTGAAGGGAGTGTTAAGTTCTTCACTTCCATCTTCTTCGTTTCCACAATTTTAGTTAACATGCTCGTTTACCCCTGCCTTCTTTAGTTGCTGTAGTAGTTCGTTCGGTTTATTTGCTTCAATCAGTTGTGAGGCAAGTTCTACACCCTTGTGGATGGTTTCGGTAATTCCTGATACATAGAGAGCTGCACCAGCATTTAAACAAACAATGTTTCGTGCACTTTCGTTACCTTTATTTTGAAAGATATGTTTGATAAGATGGGAACTCTGTAAACTGTTAGATACTTGAATGTCCTCAAGTCTGCCCCGTTCAAATCCAAAGTCCTCTGGCGCTATGGTATAAGAGGATATGTTACCGTTTTTCACTTCCACTACATGCGTGTTGGCATTGATAGTAATTTCATCCAATCCGTCCTCTCCCGCTACTATCAATACATGTTGTGAACCGAGTTCATTCAACACTTCGGCCATTTTAAAGGCATAATCCGATGAAAACACCCCGATTACCTGCTTTTTGCACCGAACAGGATTGGCAAGCGGACCAAGCAGATTGAAAATAGTCCGGAATCCAATTTCCTTTCTCGGAGCGACGGCATGCTTCATTGCCTCATGATAGATAGGAGCAAAAAGAAAGCTCATTCCATTGACTTGGAGATTTTCAGTAGCTTCTTCTAGAGTTTGTTGGACAGGAAGCTGTAATTGCTCCAATACATCTGCACTTCCACTGGAGGAGGATACTGCACGATTTCCATGTTTGGCTACTTTTGCGCCGCCACTAGCTGCTACGATCGCAGAGGCGGTAGAAATATTGAAAGTAGATGCTCCATCCCCCCCTGTACCGCATGTATCTATTAGATGGGGATGCTCATAGGTTATCGGTTTCATATGACCTCGCATCGCTTTGGTGAATCCCAACATTTCTTCTGAAGTCTCCCCACGAAATCTTAGAATAGAAATAAAACTTGCAATCTGACTGGATGTCACTTCCCCTTTCATCATCAAATCCATCGCACTTTCTGCTTCATCCGTCGTAAGGTTTGCGCCATCTATAAGTTTGGTTAAATAGGCTTTAAACATAGCTGCATGACCCTCCTGTCTTTTTTGCAAAATACTTATTTGCTAGCTGGATTGTTTCAATTAATGCCGAAGCTTTATTAATCGTTTCCTTGTACTCTAGTTCCGGGACGGAATCTGCTACCACTCCCGCACCTGCCTGGACATAAAAGCTATTCCCACGCTTTTGGATGGTCCTGATGGTAATACACGAATCAATATTCCCGTCAAAACCGATATAACAAATGGCGCCTGCGTATGTGTTTCTCACCGTCGGCTCAAGCTCTTGCAGGATCTGCATTGCTCTTACCTTTGGTGCACCTGAAACCGTACCAGCCGGGAAAGCCGCAAGCAATGCTTCTACAGGTGTATAATTTGGTGCCAGCTCTGCTTTTACGATGGAAATCAGATGCATGACTCTCGAAAAATATACAAGCTCTTTCATCACAGGCGTATGAACAGATCCATAGGATGCGACCCTTCCTAAATCGTTTCTTGCAAGATCTACAAGCATATAATGTTCCGCCTGTTCTTTTTCATCTTGCATTAGATCTTGGGCTAATTTCTGGTCCGCCTCTTCTGTTTTCCCTCTTTTTCTCGTACCGGCAATCGGGTGGATCTCTAATTTTCTATCTTGAATTTGTATTAACCTCTCCGGTGAACTTCCTATCAATTCCATCTCGTCATATTTCAGATAAAACAAATATGGTGATGGATTTTGCCTTCTTAGTACTCGATATACATCAAAGCCTTCAATATCCGCTTCTAATTCAAAACGCTGGGATAGAACGCATTGGAAAATATCCCCTGTCTGGATATATTTTTTTATCTTTTCTACCTGTTCAATAAATCTTTCTTTTGTGTAATTGGACTGAACCGGCAGTTCTTCTTTTTCTGTGTTCACTTCCACAAGCCCGTCGTTTTCTCCCCGCCTTCTAATTAAAGAGACTTTGGCAAGGATCGATTGTTTAGCCTGAGTAAATCTCTTCTTTAGCTCTTTTTCATCCTCTTCTCCATCTAAGCGGATGTAATGAATAAAATGCAATTCATTCTCCTTATGGTCACATACCACGATATCCTCACAATAGAATAGATTTGCAGTGTGTTCACCGGCATAAGAAGGATGCATCGGCACTTTTTCGATCGTAGGGATAAAATCATAACTTAAATAGCCAACTGCTCCACCAGTAAATCCTATCTTTTTTTCCAGCTGCTTTACTTGCAACAATCTATTGGCATGTTGAATGACTTCATTCAATTCTTTAGATTGATAGAGGACATTGTTGCTCTTTTCATCTCGTAAAGAAATGGTGGTACCCTCTGCTGTAATTTTCATAAAAGGATTCAATCCAATAAAGGAATATCTTGCCCAAGCAGAATTTGGCTCTTTGCTCTCTAAAAGATAAACCGCTTCTTTTCTTAACGCTTGGAAGATGGAAACTGGTGTTAATGTGTCTTCAAAAAAACTTTCGATAATGGGAATGGTTTTAAATTGTTTGCTTGCATGTAGGAACTCTGCAAACTGTTGCATTAGATCTCCTCCATTTTCAAGAAATGGAGAATGAGTTTTGTAACGAGGTGTTACAGAATGAGGAAAAAAACAAAAACCCAAAGACAGAGGATAGTCTTTGGGTAGATATATAGAATACATTCTAACCTCAGCTCATCTCGACTCATTCTCAGCTATTCTCTTCTCAACTCGGCTCATTTAAAATTCAATTGGTAAAACTGCTTGGCTCTATAGCCCTCAACTTAATTCTCTACACTGATCTCTAAACTGTTTACTTGCTTGTAAGTACTATATGATAGAAGATTGCTAATTGTCAACCGATAATGTTTTTGCAAGATCTGGCCTGAGACTGACCGCTTCATGCAGATAAATGTGGCGGATGTCTTTTTGGGATACTTCTGTGTTCACTGTCATCATGATCCTGACACAGGAAGAAAGTGAGTTGGGTACAGCGATTTCCTTCGTACACATGACTGGAACATAATCCCACCCTTCAAGGTTACGCAGCGCCTTGGCCGGGAAACATGCCGTGATATCTGCCGTCACGGAGATTAACACTTGCGCGACATCTTCTGCAACAATGTTGTTTGCTTCGATCATATTTTGTAATAATTCTTCTGTCTTACTAATGATTTCATTTTCCGCATTCTCCAATATGGTCGTTGCGCCTCTTACTCCACGGATCACCGAATTCCCCCTTTGTTAATAATCTAATAACTTTTTTAATAAAATTCTTGTAAAGTTTCTAAAATAAGCTCATCTGGTACCGACCGCACTTCCACACGTCCTACTGATTGAATCAATACCATATGTATATGACTGTTTTGTGTTTTCTTGTCTTTTTTCATCCAAGATAACAGTTGTTGTGGGGATACAGTAGATTGAACCTTGGTTGGAAAACCGTAACGTTTCCAAGCCTCAGACAAGTTATGGCTAAGCTGCAGCTCTGGATTCAGCTTTTCACTTAACCTTGTTGCAAAAAGCATCCCAAGAGCCACCCCATCACCATGTGTAATTTTTCCATACCCATAAGCCGCCTCAAGGGCATGACCAAGGGTATGGCCAAAATTTAAAATCGCACGCAGACCTGTCTCTTTTTCATCATTTGACACGACTTCCGCTTTGATTTTAATACCGTTTTCCAAGCATACAAGAAGTCGGTCTTCTGTAAGATCGTTTAGATAATGTATATTGCTATTTATCCATTGATGGAACTCTCTGTCCCAGATAAGGGAGTGCTTGACCACTTCCGCAAAGCCTGAGCGAATCTCACTATCTGGCAAACTGTTTAAGAAATCCACGTCATAAATGACTGCTTCTGGTTGATAAAAGGAACCAATCATATTTTTCCCGAGTGGATGATTGATGGCGACCTTTCCGCCAACTGCACTGTCATGTGCGAGCAGTGTAGTTGGGACTTGAATAAACTTAATACCCCTCATAAAAGTAGAGGCAACAAACCCAGCAATATCGCCAACTACACCACCACCAAGCGCAATGATGACGGAATGGCGATCCAAGCCATTTTCAAGCGCATATGTCTGGATAGCATGATAGTTTTCAAATGACTTGGCTTCTTCCCCATTTGGAAGTACAAAAGTAAGGACAGAGAAAGATGGAGCAAGACTTGAAACTATTTCTGATAGGTATAAGTTTGCAACAATGTCATCTGTCACAATTAGCACTTTACTTGGTTTCTTTTGAAAAGAACCAAGTAACTGCGGCAGTTGTTCTATCGCCCCTTTTCCCAAAAATACGGGATAGTCCTTTGAGGAAGTCTGAACGGTAACCTGTTTCCAATTAGAATTTTGCGGCATTATCTCGCATCCTTTGGACATTTTCCTTAATAAGATCCATTCGATCCTGTCCGAATTGTTGTACGATAGCTTGAGCAATTTCCCACGCAACCACTGCTTCGGCAACAACACTTGCTGCTGGTACTGCACAACTGTCAGAACGTTCAATGCTTGCCTGGAACGGTTCCTTTGTATCAATATCGACGCTTTGCAACGGTTTATATAGGGTTGGAATTGGTTTCATGACCCCTCTTACGACAATCGGCATACCAGTTGTCATACCGCCCTCAAAACCACCAAGGTTATTGGAAAGTCGGTAATAGCCTCTTTCTTCGCTCCAGGCAATCTCATCGTGCACTCTACTGCCAGGTAGGCTGGCTGCTTGGAATCCAACGCCAAACTCGACTCCCTTAAACGCATTGATGCTCATAATCGACGCTGCAACCTTTGCATCTAATTTTCGATCATAATGTACGTAACTTCCCACTCCAGCAGGAACTCCTTCTACAATGACCTCGACAATCCCGCCAATAGAATCACCGTTCTCCTTGGCTGTATCAATCGCATCCATCATCGCTTGCTCTTTTGCTTTATCGTAGCAACGAACAGGAGAAGCTTCTGTTTGCGCTTTTAAGTCATCTAGGCTTGTAATAGATTGGGGCTCTGCTTTCACGCCTCCTATTTCCGTTACATGGCCCGCTACCTTGATACCCAGTTCAGCAAGGAACTTTCTTGCAACAGCACCTGCTGCTACCCTGACGGTTGTTTCACGGGCGGAAGAACGTTCCAAAACGTTCCTCATATCACGGTGTCCATACTTAATGGCACCATTTAAATCTGCGTGTCCTGGTCGAGGCTTTGTCACCTTGCGCTTAACCTCTTCTTGGTCTTCTTGGGAAAGGGGCTCTATCCCCATAATTTTCGTCCAATGTTTCCAATCATCATTTGTAACCGCCAAGGTTATGGGAGAACCTAATGTTTGACCATGACGAACTCCACTTAGAATATTTACGGTATCCTTTTCTATTTGCATTCTTCTGCCACGGCCATGCCCCTTCTGTCTTCTTGCAAGATCCTCATTAATATCCTCGACAGTCAGTGGCAGCCCAGCTGGGACACCTTCCAAAATGGTTGTCAATTGCGGTCCATGCGACTCGCCAGCAGTCAAATATCTCATCGTCATCAGCCTCTCCTTTATCTCTTTAAAGCTTTTAAGCGTGTAAGTGAAATTAATTATGTAATACTATAACACAAGTGTATCGGATTGTTCTAGTAAAAAAAAGCAGGTTGTTGGGGAAATGGGGGCAGATTGCATGGTTTATAACTTTTCTATTAGACAATATGCGCTTTTTACGTTGCTGTTCGGGCGTATAGACTGGTTCTATTGGACAATTTGGGCATTTTTCATTGCTGTTCGGGCGTATAGAGCGGTTTTATAAGACAGTTTGGGCATACCTCGTTGCTGTTCAGGCGTATAGAACCGTTCTATTAGACAGTTTAGGCATTTCTCGTTGCTGTTCGGGCGTATAGAGCGGTTCTATTAGACAGTTTGGGCATTTCTCATTGATTTTTGGGAGTATAGAACCGTTCTATTAGACAGTTTAGGCATTTCTCATTGCTGTTCGGGCATAAAGAACCGTTCTATTAGACAGTTTAGGCATTTCTCATTGCTGTTCGGGCACAAAGAACCGTTCTATTAGACAGTTTAAGCATTTCTCATTGCTGTTCGGGCACAAAGAACCGTTCTATTAGACAGTTTAAGCATTTCTCATTGCTGTTCGGGCATATAGATATCCAGCGGCAACCATACGTTTATACTTTCCTGTAAAAAAAGGTGTCGACCACTTCAAATCCGTACTTTGCAGGCTGGAAAATTTGTTCGGTACTTCCAACAAATAGAATACCGCCCTTTTTAAGCGAGTTACTAAACTTGTGGTAAAGTTGCTCCTTCGCTTCTTCTGTAAAATAAATGAGAACGTTTCGACAGACAATCAAATCGTGTCCAGTTTCAAACGGATCAGAGAGTAAATTAAGTCTTTTAAAAATTACGGTATTCTTTATTTCATCTTTGACCTTATAGAAACTATCTTGTTTAGTGAAATACTTATTTTTGACTCCCACGGGAACTTCTTGTAGCGACCTTTCCTGGTATGTTGCTAGCTTTGCCCTTGCAATAACATTTGAGTCAATATCGGTCGCTTTCACTCTGATATTATTTGTTGGCAGGAAATTACTAAGGACCATAGAGAGTGTATATGGCTCCTCTCCAGTCGAACATGCAGCACTCCACACTTTTAGACTTATATTTTCTTTTATCATTTCAGGTAGGATTTTCTTCTCTAAGATTTCCCAACGCTTGTAATTGCGATAAAACTCCGAAACATTTATGGTCATTCGATCGAGAAATTCGAAAAGTTCCTCGCGATTTTTATCGAGCAGTTGGTAATATTCATTAAAATTCTTCAGTCCCTTTTTTTCGTAGAGTGAGGTCAGCCTTCTTTTCATCTGCCCTTCTTTATACAAAGCCAGGTCAATACCTGTTTTCCTCTTTATTTGTTCAATAAACTGATTGTAATCGTCCCTCATGCTATTCATCTACTTTCTCTCTATATCTGTAATTTCAGTATAGCTGATTAGAGATGAAAGATGGGAAGGATTTTTCAAACAAAAACACCCCTCTCAAACTGAGAAGGGTGCCTTAGATAAAGCGTTTTCAATTTATCGTAAGTATTAGTAGATCCAGTTGTTTACGTCTCTTTTGTATTCAACAAGACCTTCGCCTTTAAAGAAAAGACCGATTTCGCGTTCTGCACTCTCGGAAGAATCAGAACCGTGAATGATATTCTTGCCAACGATAACTCCGTACTCGCCACGGATTGTTCCAGGAGCTGCATCTTTAGGGTTTGTAGCACCCATCATGTGGCGCGCGGTAGCGATTACATTTTCGCCTTGCCAAACCATTGCGAATACAGGACCAGAAGTGATGAATTCTACAAGTTCTCCGAAGAAAGGACGCTCTTTATGTTCACCGTAGTGCTCTTCTGCCAATTCAGTTGGAATTTGCATTAATTTTGCACCAACAAGTTGGAAACCTTTTTTTTCAAAACGAGAAACGATTTCACCAACAAGATTACGTTGTACGCCATCAGGCTTTACCATTAAAAATGTTTTTTCCATAATAATTTCTCCACCCCATTACGAATATGTAAGATTAGGTAAACCCTAACCTACCAAAATATATCACGGTTTTTACAGTTTCGCAACAGAAGATGGAGAATTATCGTAATATTTTACAAAGTTCACGTAATTGGGCCTAATATTTACGTTTTCCAATATACTTTGCCACGTTGTTGAAGGTGCGTTTAGCAATTCCGTTAGGAAGGTTGGCAAGCTCCTTGAAGGCTTTTTCCAAATAACGGTCACTTAATGCAAAGGAACGGTCAATAGCATCTGATTTCTTGATTAACTCAATGATTTCCTTTATTTCCTCCGAACCGCTGTGTTCATGAATAGTACGAATCTTTTCGTTCAATGTAGGCGATTCCATCGCATAGAGGACAGGCAACGTAATATTCCCTTGCAGAAGATCGCTTCCGGCAGGCTTTCCCAGTTGTTCTTCGGTGGAAGTAAAGTCTAGAATATCATCTGTAATTTGGAAGGACATTCCGACATAATAACCAAACCAGTAAAGGCTTTGATGAACAGAAGCGGGGACACCAGAAGTGATGGCACCCAGCTGACAACTGACTGCAATAAGGATGGCGGTTTTCCTCTTGATTCTTCGCAAGTATGTCCGCAGGTTTTGATCATAATTATATTTATCCCGGATCTGTTCGATTTCCCCTTTACAGAGTTCGACAAGCGTATTGGACAGGATACGGTGAGCTTCGATATCATCCACTTTGGTCATCATTTCAAGGGATCTGGCAAAAATATAATCGCCTGTGTACATCGCGATACGGTTGTCCCACTTTGCTTTAATAGTGGACTTACCGCGCCTTAATTCGGCATCATCAATGACATCATCATGCACTAGTGATGCCATATGCATGAGTTCAAGGGCAACTGCGACGTTCTTGACCTTATGAATGTCGTACGTTCCCAGTTTTGCAGCCAACAGGACAAATACCGGCCGAATCCTTTTTCCGCCAGCCTGAAGCAAGTGCAATGACGCCTCTTGCAACAGGGCACGTTCTGTTTGGATTGTAGCTTCTAATTCGTTTTCAATTATTTGCAAATCGTTATTTAAAAAGGAATACATCATCTTTAATTTCATGTAGGTCACCTTTACAAACTATTTTCTAGGTTTAACTCCTAAATGCATGGCAGCAACTCCACCTGTATAAGCCTTTACCTCTACTGGTCGGAAACCTACTTTTTCATACATCATTTTTAGTTCTTTCATTCCCGGAAAGTCCTTAGCCGATTCATGTAACCACGCGTACTCATTATAGCTTTTAGCGAAAACCTTTCCAAGCAACGGCATTACGTATTGGAAGTATAGAAAATAGACTTGGCGGAAACCCGGCATGGTCGGTTGTGATGTTTCCAGACAAACAACCTTTCCTCCTGGTTTGACTACCCTGTACATCTCCTTTAACACTTGGAAGTAATCAGGTACATTTCGCAAACCGAAACCTATCGTGACATAATCAAAGGTGTTGTCTTCAAACGGGAGTGCCATCGCATTTCCATGAATCAATTCAATGTTGTTCATTCCAAGGCCTTTGACTTTTTCCTTTCCGATAGAAAGCATGTTTTCACTAAAGTCCAGGCCTACCACTTTCCCATTATGGCCAACTGCCTCTGCCATTGAAATGGTCCAGTCCGCTGTCCCGCAGCAAACGTCCAATGCTTTAGCGCCATCGGCCACATTCATTCTTTTCATCGTGTCTTTACGCCATGCTACATGACGTTGGAAGCTGATGACAGAATTCATTTTGTCATAATTTTTATATATTTTTTCAAAAACGGTATGGACACGCTCTTCTTTGGATGGATGTTGCATGGATTACCCTTCTTCCGCATACTTTTTTGATGAAAATGGAATTTCATAGAAAAGTTCTTGTATTCTTGCTTCCAATAGTTTGTTCATGGTTGGAATGGAGTGCGTCAATTGTTCAATCTTTTGTTTGATATGATCTATATATCGGTCAATCAGGTATAACATATATGTTTCCTGTTCTTTTGATGCGACATCCTTTTCTCCTTTAGAGAAAGCAATTCTTCGCAACGTATCAAAAAGGAAGGTAGATCTTTCCTGACAGAAATGTTTGCGTTCCTGAATTAAGCGCTTTAATAAAAGAAAGTTTCCGCTTAAGTCTTTAAGAAGCGAGTCGGAGAAAAAGGCAGAAACGGACTGTATAAGTGAAGATTCAATTTTCCCAAGACTGTCCATTAATGGTTCAATTCCTTCAAGCTCTTTGTGATAATAGGCAATTTTGTGCTCATTAATTTGTTTTATGGAATGAGCCAGTGTCTTTATCATGGAAATATCATTTACATCTGCCAATAGGCTGTAATAAAGGCCGCTATAATAATCCCCTGCCAAAACGGTCAGTTGTTGACTTTGGGCATTGCCGTCTTTCAATTGATCCGATTTCGCATTTGTCACCATATCATGGGTATCAAGGGCGATCTGAACAAGCATGGTCGATAATATGTATTTTTCTTTTGTTTCATCAGGTAAATCAATGGACTCCAAGACGGAATATAGCAACAATAACTTATCCTCATCAATAGCCGGGTATTCAATATGTTGTATTAAATATGGATGTGTAATCAGATTATGTAGTTTCTCTTTTATAATAGATATATGTATATGACTCACTAAAGACCACCCTTGTTCCCTTTTCTTGACTGCCGCCCGTTATCCCAAAAGATAACACAGACGATAGAGTCGAACTAAAATAGACAAAGTTAATTATAGCACATTAGTGGAGCATATTGTTAAAATGGGCTATCTTTCTTTAGTTTAACCCGCTATTGAATAGATAATAAGAAAAGCAGAGAAATATTTATTCATCTGCTTTCTTACTCCGTACATATAATAACTTTATTTAGTAGGAAAATGTACGTCAGTCTGTTTCCATTTCTCCATGGGAAGATTGAATGAGCGCTTTGCCTCTTATCTTAATCGCGGAGGTATGTTCTGTGAACTGGGCAATCATGACTTCTCCTCTGTCAAGCTTTTCGGAATGATGGAACCTTGTGTCGGTTCCGCGTGTAAGTCCAATGACACTTACGCCATCTTCCTTCGCTTTAATTACAATAAAATCGTTCGAGTTTGATTGACTCATGACAATCCTCCTTTTAGTTTACAGTGATGGCTTATCCCTTTATGAAAGATAAAACTTCGGCTCTTGCTGCAGGATCATTTTCCAGCACGCCGCGGACTGCAGATGTTATGGTCAATGCACCAGGTTTTTTTACTCCGCGCATAGTCATGCACATGTGCTCCGCTTCGACTACTACCATAACACCATGCGGATCAAGGGACTCTACAATGGACTCCGCTATAGTAGATGTAATTCTTTCTTGGAGTTGTGGTCGTTTTGCAACCGCCTCCACTGCACGGGCAAGTTTACTTAGACCAGTAACTTTTCCGCCTTTAGGTATGTATGCCACGTGGGCTTTTCCGAAGAAAGGAACCAAATGATGTTCACACATAGAGAAGAAAGAGATATCTTTGACAAGTACCAATTCTTCATGCGCTTCCCCGAATACTGTCTTAAAGTGTTCTTTAGGATCCTCATTTAAGCCTGCGAAAACTTCCGTGTACATCTTTGCTACACGTTTTGGTGTATCTAGAAGCCCTTCACGGTTAGGATCTTCTCCGATTGCTTCCAAAATCATTCTTACTGCTTCTTCTATTTGCGCCTTATTTACTTCTGTCATATATTTATCCTCCTACATTACCCTTAAATAGCTGTAATGTGATTCTAGCATAAGTTTTTTTAAAAAAGCAAAAATAAAGAGGCGCAAACTATGCGCCTCTTTAAGATGACATTCATTTGACTATGTAGCTGTCAATTATTTCACAGCATCCTTAAGTGCTTTACCAGGTTTGAAAGCTGGTACTTTGCTTGCAGCGATTTCGATCTCTTCCCCAGTTTGTGGGTTACGACCTTTACGCGCAGCACGCTCACGTACTTCAAAGTTACCAAAACCGATTAATTGTACTTTGTCACCGTTTTTAAGTGCGTCAAGAATTGTATCGAAAACAGCATCAACTGCTTTAGTAGCGTCTTTTTTGGAAAGTTCACTCGCTTCAGCAACTGCATTGATTAGATCTGTCTTGTTCATGCCATTCACCTCCTCCCAAAGGAGTTATCGCTATTCTAAACCAAAATAGAATTTTAGTCTAGCAAAAGCCTTTAGTACTAACATTTGTTCACAATTTTGATTGATTCTATACATGCTAGAATCGCTTAATCTTGTAACTAGGCTTATATTAACCCATTAAACACTAGATTTCAACAAATTTCTCACAAAAAAGTGCTTCTAGAGGAATATTTCACCATTTCAGAGAAGATTTTCTGTTTGTAGATTAACACATGAATGCTTTGATATCAAGCGTTCCTCTGTCTTAATACACAAAACAAGCTTCCCATCTGTGTTATTTCCACAGTTGGAAAGCTTTTAAACATTTTCTACAGAAGTCTTATAGAATTATCGCGATCAGGCCGCCAGAGCCTTCGTTGATGATTCTCTCTAGTGTTTCTTTTAGTTTATATCTTGCGTTTTCAGGCATTAAGGATATTTTTGCATGAATTCCTTCTCTTACAATGGAACTCAAGGATCGTCCGAAGATGTCAGAATTCCAGATAGATAGCGGGTCATCCTCAAAGTCTTGCATCAGGTAGCGGACAAGTTCCTCGCTTTGTTTTTCGGTCCCGATAATCGGTGCGAATTCACTTTCCACATCCACCTTGATCATGTGAATGGATGGAGCTACAGCCTTTAATCTGACCCCAAAGCGTGATCCTTGGCGGATAATCTCTGGTTCCTCAAGGCTCATATCTGTAAGAGCAGGAGAGGCAATGCCGTATCCCGTCTGTTTCACCATTTTCAATGCGTCGGAGACTTGATCGTATTCTGCTTTTGCATAAGCAAAGTCTTGCATCAACTGCAGCAAGTGATCTTTTCCTCGAATCTCTACTCCCACTACTTCTTTGAGAATGTGGTCATAGAGGTCGTCTGGAGCATATAGGTCTATTTCCGCGATCCCCTGCCCCATTTCAATTCCGGCAAGACCAGCCCTGTCGATGAATTCATATTCACTGAAATGACCCACCACTCTGTCTACGTCACGAAGCCGCTTGATGTCCTTCACTGTGTCTTTCACTGCTTCTTGGTAGCTTTCACGCAGCCAGTGGTTATCTTTAAGGACCATCACCCAGCTTGGAAGATTAACATTCACTTCAAGTACCGGGAATTCAAACAATGCTTCTCTTAACACATTGTAAACATCAGATTCCCTCATGCTTTCCACACTCATTGCAATTACTGGGATATCATATTTTTCACTGAGCTCACGCTTTAGAGATTCTGTTTCAGGGTGATGCGGTTGAACAGTGTTGATTACCATAATAAATGGTTTCCCAACTTCTTTTAACTCTTCCACCACTCTTTCCTCTGCTTCAATATAATCTCTGCGAGGAATTTCTCCAATGGAGCCATCTGTCGCGATAACAACACCAATCGTAGAATGCTCTTGAATTACTTTTCTTGTACCGATCTCTGCTGCTTCATGGAATGGGATTGGCTCATCATACCAAGGTGTATTAATCATTCTTGGTCCATTTTCATCCTCATACCCTTTAGCACCTGGGACTGTATAGCCCACACAATCCACAAGTCGAATATTCACATCAAGGCCTTCATCCACTTTAACCTTTACTGCCTGGTTAGGAACGAATTTAGGCTCTGTCGTCATGATCGTTTTTCCTGCTGCACTTTGTGGCAACTCATCTTGAGCACGAGCTTTATCGGACTCGTTTCCTATATTCGGCAGAACCACTAACTCCATGAACCTTTTGATGAATGTTGATTTCCCTGTACGAACAGCTCCTACGACCCCTAAATATATATCGCCGCCCGTACGTTCAGCGATATCTTTGAAAATATCTACTTTTTCCAAGTGATTCCCTCCCGACATTTATCTTGGGATTTTCATTTTCTAGTAAGGATATAATCTATGACACTATATGTGTATGATGTTGTCCTAATTAAATATGACTACTTTAATAGAAAATTTATCCCGTTTCCCTCTTTATTTTTATATATGGTTAATATTCAAGAATTAGTGGGGAATTAAGTTCTATGTGTATAAAACAAAAAACCCTTCTTTAGAATGTATTCTCTAAAAAAGGGTTCATGACAACTATTCTATTCTTTATTTAAAAAGACCGGCTCATTGTTCTCATCTATCGTGTAAGCTAGCGAAAATGCAGGTACAAACACGGAATGTTCCACTATGATGTCACGGATATCATCCCCTGGTTTGTAGTCATGATCATGCTCTTGAAGAAAATCATACAAATCGATAGAATAATCTAATTGAGCTTGTCCAGCGCTATTTAAAACAAACGGCAGATTTTTACCGGAAATCGGACTTTCGGCAAAAGGCTCTGAAGAATATCCGAGTTTTTCCCAATCCACTTTGAAAGCCTGATCATTTATTACTTCTTTGATCGGGGCATATCCATTATTGGAGCGCTTGTACATATCAATCCTAATATTAATATCACGTATCTGTTCAGCCACGCGGAGATCAATCAGCTTCACTTGTGGGTCTTCTTCAACATTTACAAGGACATAAAGATAGACTCCGCCACTCTCATACGCTGTCCCAGGAGGATCTTGCATGTATCGCGGGGAGAGTTTATTAAAGTCGATTGGATACTTCTGATAGATAGGAGTCTCCATATCCCTGTCTTTTATTGGTAACAAGCCTCCCGTTGCCTCTTGGTACTGCTCTACTGAGGACTGCACCGCTTCTAGTTGATCCTGATAAGGGATTTGGTTTTGCTTTAGACGATCTTGAGGGTATAAACATCCAGAAAGAACGCTGCTTACCACCATTATTCCTACTAGTAGGAAGAACCTATTTAATTTCATAAATTATTCCTTCCTTCATCATTATTGCTCTGGCACAGGACCGCTGAATACTACATAAAAAATAATTAATCCGGCAAACACTATCAATAAAAAAGCAACCGTATTCAAAATACCTCTGATAATGGTGTTATTTACCTTGAATCTAGTAAAATAAACCGTTAAAACGGATATAAACATGAACCCCATTGCTACAAATGAAATCCACATCTTCATTAATGCAGGTGACATCCTCATCTCTCCTTTTCCGTGAAACATTATAGCATAAGATATACATGAAATAAAACAACAAAAAAAGCTGAAGTAAAAGGGGCCATTTTTACTCCAGCATGATAAAAAAGACTAAATAATCCAATCCCACAGCTCAACCAGTGATATCCTCATACACATCTTATGCGGCAGTTAACATACATGCATCGCCAAATGCCTATTTATCGCAAAAAAGCTTGTAAAAATTATGGATTTCTTTCTTGAGCACCCTCCTATGGTTTCTTCTTTATAAGTTATGCACTCTTGATGGATGGGTGTTTGTTTACTTTATGTAACAATTTGTTAATAAGGTCAAGAAAAATAGTCCGTTTTATTAGTATGGTGTATTTGTTTGTGGGTAGTCGACCGCTGTTCCTTTCCGCGGGACGGTGCTTGAGCCTCCTCGGCTTCGCCTGTGGGGTCTCAAGCTACCGTTACTCCCCCGCTGGAGTCTACGCCATTTGCTCCAATTCACAGCTGAAAATCACATAATCAATACGCAATGCTTATTCAGTTAACACAGTTAGATTGCTTTTCATAGCCCTTCAATAAATGAAACCACCTAGTTGATTGTAGTGGAAGGCGCGCAGACGCCCGCGGGAGGAAGGGACAGGTGAGACCCCGCAAGGCGAAGCCTGAGGAGGCTCACGGACCGCCCGCAGGCAAGCGAAGCGCCTGGAACGGAAATCAACTGTATTAATGGACTATTAAAAATGGTCTTAAACAAACAGAAGCCCCTTCATAACACAAAGGGGCTTCTGGATTTATTGGACTCTGTCACCCAAAAGTTGTGCAAGGTCGTCCAGTTCAGTTGTTTTGGAACGGCTCATCAGTTCATCCACCGCATCCTTTGGATCCACACCGTCAAATAGCACATGATAAAGTGCAGATGTCAGCGGCATTTTCACCTGGAGCTTCTGTGAAAGCTGGTAGGCTGCCTTGGTTGTACGAACACCTTCGACGACCATACCCATGCTATCTAATACCTCTTCAAGCTTCATGCCCTTCCCTAGCATGTTTCCGGCTCTCCAGTTTCTGCTGTGAACGCTTGTACATGTTACGATGAGGTCTCCCATACCTGTTAGACCAAGGAAGGTAAGTGGATTGGCACCGAGGCAACTCCCAAGGCGTGCGATTTCAGCAAGTCCCCTAGTAATCAAAGCAGCTTTCGCATTATCACCATATCCTAGTCCATCCGTAATACCTGCAGCCAGAGCAATGATGTTCTTAAGAGAACCACCAATTTCTACCCCCACTACATCACTATTGGTATAGACGCGGAAATGCTGGTTGATGAAAAGGTCCTGTACCTTCTCAGCAGCCGCAGCATTCAAGGAAGCGGCAGTAACCGTTGTAGGTTGTCTCATACTTACTTCTTCAGCATGGCTAGGTCCGGATAGAACAACAACCGCTTCACGGACAGTTTCCGGCAGCTCGTCTTCTATCACTTCCGAAACCCTTAAGTGAGTATCAGGTTCAATTCCTTTACTTACGTGCACAAACAAGGCAGGTGCCTTCAAGTAGCCTTTCAGTTGTTGGCACACTTCCCTCATCGCTTTGGTAGGAACAGCAAGTACGATCGCTTCTACAGAATCAACCGCCTCATCCATCGATGTATACCCGATAATTTTATCGGATAGTTTTATATTTTTTAAATATTTTTCATTCGTATGAGTTTGATTAATCTCATCAATTTGAGCCTGTTTATGCCCCCATAGACGAACTTCATGATTATTGTCGGCAAGAACCATCGCAAGGGCAGTTCCCCAGCTACCAGCTCCCAATACAGCAACCTTTTTCACTGATTCACTCCTCCCTTTTACTTTCGTGGACGTGCGATTAGTTTAATAGGTGTTCCTTCAAAACCGAATGCATCTCTTATACGATTTTCTAAGAAACGTTTGTATGAGAAGTGCAAGAGCTCTGGGTCGTTGACGAAAATAACAAAAGTAGGCGGCTTTATCGCAACTTGAGTTGCGTAATAGATTTTCAAGCGCTGACCTTTATCGGTTGGAGTCGGGTTCATCGCAACTGCATCCATGATAACATCATTTAAGACAGTTGTTATTACACGCATGGAGTGATTTTCACTTGCCAACTCAATTTTAGGAATAAGTGTATGGACTCGCTTCTTTGTCTTAGCAGATAAGAACACGATTGGTGCATAATCCAAGAACAAGAAGTGATCTCTAATTTTTTGCTCAAATTCCTTCATAGTCTTTTCATCTTTTTCCACAGCATCCCACTTGTTCACTACGATAACAATAGCTCTACCTGCTTCATGTGCGTATCCTGCGATTTTTTTGTCTTGCTCAATAATTCCTTCTTCCCCATTAATGACAACCAATACAACGTCAGATCGTTCAATAGCACGCAAGGCACGTAATACACTGTACTTTTCAGTCGTCTCGTAAACTTTACCTTTTTTACGCATACCAGCAGTATCAATGATTACGTAATCTTTCCCGTCGTATGAGTAAGGAGTGTCAATTGCATCCCTTGTTGTTCCGGCTATATCACTAACAATAACACGCTCTTCCCCTAACAACGCATTTACAAGGGAAGACTTTCCAACGTTCGGACGGCCAATTAACGAGAATTTAATGATATCCTCATCATATTCCTCTTCTTCATCTTTTGGGAAGTTATCAATGACAAAATCAAGCAAATCCCCAAGCCCCAAGCCATGTGAACCCGAGATCGGGATCGGCTCGCCAAATCCTAGTGCATAAAAGTCATATAAGGTATCTCTCATATCAGGATTGTCCACTTTATTAACAGCCACAACAACAGGCTTTTTAGAACGGTAAAGTATTTTGGCAACTTCTTCATCTGCTGAAGTTAATCCTTCACGCCCGTTTGTCATGAAAATGATTACATCTGCTTCATCAATGGCAATCTCCGCTTGTTCACGGATTTGTGTCATGAATGGAGCATCACTTATTTCTATTCCACCTGTATCAATGACATTAAAATATTGGTTTAGCCATTCTCCAGAGCTGTAAATTCTATCTCTTGTCACTCCTGGTACATCTTCGACGATAGAAATTCTTTCTCCAACAATTCGGTTAAATATTGTGGATTTACCCACGTTTGGTCTTCCAACGATCGCTACGGTTGGTTTTGGCATGGTGACCACCCTCCCATTTTTCTATAATTTATGTAATATTTCTTTCATACTTAACATTCGGTTTTCTTAGTCTTTACTAAAGGCGGGTTTTGGATACTTTGTTGTATCCTCTAATAAAAGAAACCCTCCTGCAAAGGAAGGTCTAACTTGAATAGTTTAACATTATTCCCCGCAATAAGGAAGTCTGACTTTTTTAAAGTCTTTATATTGCCCTTAATGTTTCACGATAATATATAATTCTTCACCCAAACCATGGGCAATTCCATCTAGTATCGCCTCTAGATTTGCTGCAACAAATTCCATTTCCTCTTTCGTTTCACAGGGGAAAATCGGGACCCCTCCTGTTATTTTCGATGCATTGGTGGTTATAGCTGCAAGTATGTATTTCTCAAATTCCATCCTACTTTTCCACCTTTTTCTTCAAGTTTTTCGTAGGCATTCTTATTGCATTCTCTAAAGTAGGCACCCTTTCAAGGATAGCCATACCTATGGTTAAATCTTGTTCCTGGGGCAAGAGGAATACCCCGACACGGCCGTCATCCAAGTCCCGTTTTGCCAACGGAACAAGTGCAGGTGTTCCAGAATCACGGTAGACTCCAAGGGCAGTGGACATATCGTGCAGGATAGCCTGTCTCTGTCCCAGGTTTGCTATAGTAGTTCTGGCGTTAAAATTTTTAGGTTTTAAAATAAATCCCATTCCGTAATGCAACACTTCCTTTTGGCGTTCGGGCAAACCTATATTCATAATATAGATGTTATCTACATACAGACCTGCTCCATCAAAGTGCGGTTTTACATACTCAATATCCACTATATCTTTCAACTGCCCACCAGTCATTAACTTGTGGGAAATGAGAGCAGCAGAAATCCCCACCACTAACCCTACCCACACATTCGCTGCCAAATATGCAAGCGTCGCCAAAAATGCTGTAATCATAACGAGATAGTTTCTGCCTTCAAATGCAATGGCAATTCCCTCTATATAAGTACTTCCTCTAGGTACCAATTCAAATGAATCTAATTCAGTTAGTGTGTTTCTTTCCATATTCCGAACATCACGAAATTGGGACGCTGCCAAAGCCAGAAACGTTATTGCTGCAAACTCTTCTTCCATAATGGCCGGGACTGCAATGGTACCTAAACCAGATGCAATGAACGCAAGTGATAAGTGTATGATTTTTCCATGCAAATAGGTAGGATATTGACGATAATCCGTAACAAGCATATAAAGTCTTGTCGCTAAACCTATTACAACACCGAAAATGATGGGCAATGTGTACTCATTCATCCTTGTCTCTCCCTTACACGCTTTTGTATTAACGAATCTAATTGTATGGTCAAGGTTTCAAATATCATCCATGTACAAAGCCCCGCTGTAGATAGCGCAAGGACTGCCAAAAACTCAAATGACCCAATTACAGAAAAGGAAAAAATTCGGTCTATTACAATACTGTGCAAGATCTCACCCAGTAGGACCCCAGTAAGCTGAAACACAAACCTTTCCCGCTTCGCTTTGAACAATAGCAAGGATAAATATAAGATGATAAAGGAAAGCAACCAAGTTCTATCAAAAATAATCCAGACAGGATCATAAATTTCAAAAATAATAAAGCAAACATACGCCATTGCTACAGTACAGATGGACAGGTAATGTAAAAGGTATTTTTGCTTTAATGAGTTTACTAATAGGATAAAAGCAGACACTGCTAATACGAGAAAAGAGACAGTCACACTGAATCCGAAAATTTGGACAGCAGTGGTTGAGCCTGCAATCACTAATAATAATAGAATAGACATATATGTTCGGAATGTAGATTTAGGGAAGAAAAACGTAACGATTATCCATCCCACCCAAGATAAGAAATAAAAATATTGATCAGCTGTTTCCATTTTTCTCCCCTCCTCTCACCAAATCATTATGCCTAAAATGAGAGAATACTAATCATTTTTCCCAGTATGTTTTTAACGATAAGGCAAATAATATCAAACATATTCTCGGAAAAGAGGTGATCATATGGGAAAAGATAGACAAGAAAGAAAATTGAAGGCCCAAAAGAGAACTGAATCAGATCGCGATCAATCTCTAAAATACCCAGGAGCGACAAGCATGGAAGGTCCTGCAGAAGCAAGAGAGAGAAACAAATAATTATTCGGGATTTAACTAAGCGCAGCTGTTCCTTACCGCAAATCGCTTCGCCTTCTGGTGGGGAAGTCTTTATACCGCCCACTTGTACTTGTATACTTTCACATTTTAAAAAAACGCCCCCTTTCTCAAATAAGAAAGAGGGCGTTAAATATTCCTTTAAAACGTTCTATTACTAAATTCCGAACAATCAACTCTACGTTGAGTCAACCAATGATAGGTTTGCCCAGTAATCACGACAGGAACATGCTGCAATTGTTCAATAGTGGAGGCTCCAAGCGCAGTCATCATCCATCTTAATTCGTCGTGCGTCTGTTGAATCAATTGAATCAGAGTTTCTTGACCTTCCTCCATATATGTCTTTAAGAAGTAACCTGCCATTCCAACAGCAGAAGCACCAAGGGTTATTGCTTTTGCAATATCCATTGGATTCTGTATTCCCCCAGAGCCGATAATAGAGGTATGAGGAACTGTATGTTTAACTTCGGCAATGGATGCGGCTGTAGAAATTCCCCATTCGTTAAAGAATTCCAATTTTTGTGTGCGGCGTTCGTTTTCTATTTTTGAGAAATTTGTCCCGCCATAACCACTAACATCAATAATAGAAACCCCTATATCCACTAATTTTGTCGCGGTCTCCCTGCTGATCCCAAAACCTGTTTCTTTTACAATTACCGGAACGTGTATAGAATGAACAATTTCCTCAATTCTTTTCAGTGCACCGGAAAAATCACGGTCACCTTCTGGCATCACAAGTTCCTGTATAACATTCAAATGAATTTGAATAGCGTTTGCTTCTAGCATATCTACAGCCTTTTTGGCTTGATCAACCGTGGCTTCGCTTCCTAAGTTAGCAAAAATGAGCCCATTTGGGTTTGTTTTTCTTACTATTTCATACGTGGCTGCCTCATCACGATCCTTGATTGCGGACATTTGAGATCCAACTGCTAAACCGATATTGCACACTTTTGCTACCTCAGCAAGCGCCTTATTGATTTCCCACGTTCTCTCGCCGCCACCGCCTGTCATCGCATTGATAAAAATAGGCGAACTTAGTGAAAGTTCGCCTATTTTTGTATTCAATTGAATGTCAGTGGTGGCAAGGTTAGGCAAGCTTTGGTGAACCATCATAATGTCGTCAAAACCTGATTGCCTTAATTGTCCAGTAGTTAATGCATGTTGGATATGGTCCATTTTCCTTTGAGCTCTACTCACCAGTTATCACCTTGACATCTTTATTTGTATATCATTTATTATTTCTTAAGCTTACTCAGTTTATCCCCGATCATTTCGCCCAATTGGAAACCGCCAGTGTCCTCTGATTGGTTATACTGTCTGTAATCCTCTTCTTGCTCAGGCTCTTCCAATTCACGGATGCTTAAGGAAATTCTTTGATCAGCTTCATTTACATCCAAGACTTTCACTTGTACCTTATCGCCTTCTGTTAATACTTCATGCGGCGTACCGATATGCTTGTTGGAAATTTGAGAAATGTGAACCAAGCCTTCCACACCAGGAAGTACTTCAACAAATGCTCCAAAAGATACAAGGCGTTTAACAACACCTTCTGTCACACTACCTGCAGAAAGCTTTTCTGATACTTGGGACCACGGTCCAGGCAATGTTTCTTTAATAGATAAAGAAATCCTTTCATTATCGCGGTCTACAGAAAGAACCTTCACATTTACCTTTTGGCCTTCTGTCACAACATCTGAAGGTTTTCCTACATGTTCATAGGATAATTGGGAAATATGAACCAACCCGTCTACTCCACCAATATCAACAAATGCTCCAAAGTCGGTGATTCGTTGTACGGTACCTTCAAGCACTTGGCCCGTCTCAATGGTATCTAATAGTTGATGTTTTTTATTTTGCATCTCTTCCTCTACTACAGCACGGTGAGAGAGGATAACACGATTTTTCTCTTTTTCAAGTTCTACCACTTTAAAAGTTAATGTTTTCCCTTTATAATCGGAAAAGTCATCTACAAAGTAATTTTCAACTAAGGAAGCAGGAACAAATCCCCTTACGCCAAGGTCCACTACAAGCCCGCCTTTGACTACATCCTTAATTTCAGCTTCAAATACTTCTTTTGATTCGAATTTTTTTTGAAGATCTTCCCATGCCAAGTCAGCATCCACTGCTTTTTTAGAAAGTACCAGCAATTCTTCTTCTACTTTTGTTACTTTAAGTTGAAGTTCTTGACCTTCTGAAACGACATCCGTCGCTTTTTCTACATGTAAGCTGGATAGTTCGCTTATTGGAATGATACCATCTAACTTGCTGCCCTCAATGGAAACAAGGACCTGCTTTTCTTCTACTTTTGTAACTGTTCCAGTCACTGTGTTGCCAACCTCTAAATTGTTAACTTCTACTTGATTCATGTCTTCCACCATCATTATTACCTCCTCCATACAAACCAGCTAATCCATTATTTATGTAAGTAACGGTAGACGTTACGTAAGCATGCCGGCATAAACCAGTACATGCATACTTAACAAAAGTTGCATTTGTTTCGTGTAATAATTCATAAATTAACGGATGTTAACTTACTTGATTGATTGGACAGATCAATTAGAACTGCCAGGTGATAAATTAATAGAAATAACCTTAACAAATTCCTACATAATTTAGCTTCCTTCTACTAACTTCTAATAAATAGGACATTTTGTCAAGTTAAAACTCTTAAACTATCTGTTTTTTTCGATAAGTTCTCTTATGGAATCCATTACCAATATAGTAGCTTCCTCTGCCGAGATTTTTTCCAACCTGTGTTGGGTAAAATCGATTGGTTTTCCATATACCACTTTAAGTGGCTGGAACTTTTTATAAGGTCCGATGATTGCACATGGAACTACTGTAGCTTCAGAACGGAGTGCAAAAAAACCTGCGCCTGCCAACCCTTTACCTAGCTCGCCCGTTTTACTTCTCGTACCCTCTGGAAAAAGTCCTAAAACATGGCCTTCTTTTAACACTTTTAATGCTTTTCTCAACGCTTCCCTGTCACTCATTCCCCTTTTAACAGGGAAAGCATGCAGCTTTGGTAGGATCGTTTTAAGAATAGGAACATGGAAGATTTCTTCCTTTGCCATAAAGCGAACAGTCCTTGGGGAAGTGATTCCGACAACTGGAGGATCCAAATTATCTATATGGTTGGAACAGATTAAAACGGAACCTTCTTTAGGTATATTTTCACTTCCCACCACTTTAATACGGTATAGCGGCTTTAGCACAACAGAAACGATGAACTTGGCAAATGAGTAGAATGTCATGGTTACCTAGTCTCCTCTTTTTGATCAACCAAATCCATTATTTTACCTACAACTTGTTCAATTCCCAAAGAAGTGGTATCAATTTCTTTCGCATCCTTTGCCTTTTGTAATGGGGCAATTTCGCGCTCGGAATCAAGTTTATCTCTTCTAGCAATTTCTTCTTTCAGTTTTTCAAGGTCTGAGTCAAAGCCCTTAGAGAGATTTTCAGCATGTCTTCTATGTGCTCTTTCATCCACAGAAGCCAAAAGGAAGACTTTTATTTCAGCATCAGGTAGTACATGAGTCCCGATATCTCTTCCGTCCATTACAACGCCGCCTCTTTTAGCCAGCACTCTTTGCCTTGCAACCATTTCTTCTCTGACATGTTTATGTTTGGCAACAATGGACACGTTATTTGTCACCTCATGTGTGCGGATTTGTTCTGTTACATCCTCATCATTTATGTAGACGTGTTGCGTTTGATTGTTTGCAATTCGAAGGTCGATATCCATCTTTTCTACCAGTTGTTGCAAAGACTCCTCGTCTTCAAGATTTACATCCTCTCGAATCGCCTGGAACGTCACAGCTCTGTACATAGCCCCTGTATCAATATATAGATAACCCAGTTTGTCTGCTACAATTTTTGCTACCGTACTTTTACCAGCCGCTGCAGGGCCATCAATTGCTATAGATAATTGTTGTTTCATAGTTCCTCCTGAATGTACCTTTTATCATTTTTCGCATGAAAAAAGCAGGTTACCCTGCATATTTTCTCACACATATTGCATGTATATTTTATCATACTCATCTACTTTGGTCGAATGTTTCTATATGTTCTATTATCTTCATGCCACCTACTCCTTCATACTGAATGACCTTGCTTAAAAAAGGGGCAGATTCGGTATATAACAAGAGTCCTTGAGCACAAATTAGACAGATCAATTGAATGACTATCAGTTTAATGATAATCCCTTCCACTCTTTTCATTTCAATCTCCCTCTTTTTTCCGATCTTTTCACTAGTACTAGTATGGATGGATTTGGAAGGATTTATGCTAACGAATACGTTTTTCTTAACAATAGCTGCTGTTCAAAGCAATACTTCATGATTATCTGTCTTTCTAATTCATTAATAGGATCGAACTGCAATGATGCTTTCCATCTTTTCTTTGCAGGTTCCTCGACTAATCTAATGACCTTACTTTTAAGTTTTAAATAATGCGTCTCCCCATTATTCAAATGGATGACAAAAGTGGTGAATACGTGCCCTTTTTCTGGGATACTGATGTTTTTAGGCAGGTTAAGCGAAGCTCCTCCAGCACTAATATCATGGGTGACTGTAATAAATGGTGAAAAATGATGGGTTAGCGGATGTACCGAGACATCGATATTACTTTCAACCCTTACATATTGCCTACGCTGGACCTTTTGCACCATATGGTATCCAGGAAAGGATAATTGAACCATTGGAATGGCTTGCTTCATACGTCCAAGGACTTCACTTTCAAATGTGTATGCTACACCTTCATCTGACACGTAAGTAATAAGTAGTTGCGTGCCGTTTAATATGTATGTTGTTCTCCCGTTAACTATATGGGCTGGATAATCTACATAAAATTCTCTCTCTTTAACTTCCTGTACTTTACATCTATATTTTTCAACCTTATCATCGTTTCTCACCTGTAGCGTTAATACAACCCCTGGCTTTAACAAAAAATTGCCTCCCTCACAAACCCGTTCTCTCTATATACTTATTAAACCATTTTACGAAAAAAAGGAAAAGCCAAATTTGACTTTTCCTCCATATAATTACAAATCATATAATAGTTCCGGGTTTTTTAACTTTTCGACTTTTTCTTCACTGCCATCATTGGCATTGATGAAAATTTGATAGGTGTCATTATCGATTGTACCCAAGAACTCATAGCAAAGCACTTCTTCACCAAGATCATTGTTGATGATGGCAAGGGAATCTTCCATGATCATCACTTTATCATTAATTCTCTCCGTAGCTTCTTCAGATGTAATACCCGGTTCTGGTATTTCACGCAGGTGATGTGACATTAAGTAATCTTTTGCAGAAAACCCTACGATTTCGCCTGTTTCAAGACTCACTTTCATCTTAATGGAATCAGGATATATCCTTACCCCGTCCACATTTGACACAAACGTAAAAATACCAAGTTTTTTGTATTCCACACTTTCATACAAATCCAACGTGTCAAAATTATTTTGCTTCAGAAAGTTTCTAGCTTTCTCGGTTGCTTCGTTCAAGCTGATGTTTTTCTTTTTAGATTCTTTGTTTTGAACCAGGTAGATAGGGATACCACCTTTTTTAGCAATATCCATGAATGTGTCCTGCTGGTTTTTATCTACAATTTTTAAACTGTAGAAGCCAAACTTAGAACCTTCTCCATTTTCAGTAATGGTAATCTTTTCGTTTCCTTCAAGCTCTAAGTATTTATCCGCAATCTTTTTAGCCTCTTCTTTTGTTATTGTTTTTCCTGAGAGTTGGCTGAAGTTCTTGTCTTCCTTATTCATAGAGGTAAATGTTGGACCGAAGTCAGCTTCATCATAGCCTTCCACGTTCTTCTCTACCGTTTTAAATCCGTCAATGATGGTGTTATCTTGCGGCTGGTCTTTAGCAGAAAGCGCAAGTTCCACATCCATCCAGCGCAGGTTGTTGCTCATAACCATGCTTTGTACTCTTCTCAGCTCTTGTTTAATTTCATCCGATTTTTGATAGAGCGCTTGCAGGGTGCTATATTCTTCTTCCGATAAAGGATTTTTGTCCAAATCCCTGATTGCCACTTGATACGTATAATCCCCTGTATTGGTCAAAAACTCTTCCGTTTTATTAAAAGGAAGAAGTGTCAACGGCAACTGACCTACGTCATTCTGAGCTTCTGACGTGATTCTCCACACCTCCGCAAAGGATGGTGACAACTGCTCTCTTGAACTCATTGCCAAGGTAGTTCCAATTTTGTCATGCAACAAATCTACATGATAGACAAGGTCATGAAAAGCACGCTGATAATTGTTTTCCGCATTGATGAGGACTGCGTTTTTATCTTGATGCTCTTGATAACCCCAATAGCCTGTTCCTGCTACTGCAATTGCTAAAACAGCGATGATAACAAGTCTCAACATAATTCTTCACCCTCTTCTTTAGTCACAGAAAATGTGCTTTCCAATTCGCTTAATTTGCGGACGACCCCATATCCAACCACTTGTTGCGGTATCAGGATTAAAATAATAAGTTGCCCCTTCTGATGGATCCATTCCGTTGATCGCATCAATGACCGCTCTTTTTGCCGTATCATTTGGAGTTAGCCAAATTTGACCGTCAGCAACTGCTGTGAAGGCTAGCGGTTCAAAGATTACACCTGAAACTGTATTTGGGAAGGTAGGCGAGTTGATACGGTTTAAAATAACAGCCGCTACCGCAATCTGACCTTCATACGGTTCTCCGCGCGCTTCCCCGTATACGGCATTTGCCATCAATTGAATATCGTTTTCCGAAAAACCGCCAGGCATGTTGGTAGCACTCTGCGCTTCTCCCTCTTCTTCTGCAGGTTGGTCTTCGGGAGCTGCTTGTTCTTCTGGTGCTGGCGCTTGCTCTTCTGGTGCAGGTTGTTGCTCAGGAGCTGGTTGTGCTGGTTGTGCTGGTTGCTGCTGCTCAGGAGCTGGTTGTGCCGGTTGTTCTTGTTCTGGTGCAGGCTGTTGACTTGGCGCCGGCTTAGCTTGGTCCTTTTGCGGAGCCGCCGGAGTTTGCTTTTGATATTGAGGCTTTTGCTGTTCCCACTGATTTGCTGCCCCTTGTTTCGCTTTATCAACGGTCGCCTGGGAAGGTTCTACTTGGTACTTTAACTCCATTCCCCCGTAGTGCGTAAACTTTTTACCGGACTTGATTTGCTGGTGAACCCAATCTTTATAGAATTTCGTAGACTTATGAAGCATTTGTTTCGTTTTAGGTCCGACAAGCCCATCCACATGATCTAATCCAAATTCTTGCTGAAAATTTTTTACTGCCCAATATGTGCTCCACCCATATACCCCATCAATTCTTGCATGGTAATACCCGTTATATTGGAGGCGTGCTTGCAATTCGACCACATCATTCCCTGTCGCGCCTCTTTGGATGATTTGCTCAGAAAAGGCGCTGACTGAATGTTGATTTATCGAAAATAACATACAGGTGCTGAAAAGAAACATACATGAAATTAACAGGAACCGTTTCACCTTACATTTCCTCCTTTGACTACTTTAAACAATTGTTACAATGTATTTTCTGTAGATATTGGTATTTTATACAGGTTCATTTGGAGAAAAGAGGTATTCCATAAAATGGATGTCACACAAAAAAATAGCTCGCCACAACCGTTGTAAGATTTAACGTTTGTGTGAGCTATATTTCTGCTGTATTTGCGAGTTTTACTTTTCTAAGGCCAAGCCACCATAAGAACACCATAAAGGGGACCATATACAATCCCCAATACTTCTGGGAAAGAATAATCATGTCATACAGGCCGTGTAAAAAGATCGGAGTTAATAATGACAGAGTAAGACATATCCTCTTTTGCTTCGTATTCGTATTGAATTTCCCTTTGCCAAGGTAATACCCCATTATTACACCGAATAAGGCATGACTTGAGACAGGAAGAATCGCTCTGCCCAAGGCAAGTTCCACTCCATTGGCAATAAGAAAGAGAATATTTTCAGCTGTAGCGAAGCCAAGTGATACGGCAACTCCGTAAACGATACCGTCGTAATGCTCATCAAAATGGAGGTTTTGGTAGACCAGATAAATGAGAATAAACCATTTAAAAAATTCTTCGAGGAGACCGGACATGAGAAATGCTTTTACAAAATGGGAAGTTACTCCGAGTTCAAGCTCAATGACATATTGAATAAACATAAGCGGAAACACAAGTAAAGCACCGAACATAAACATTTTAAATACATAAGTAATTGGTTCTTTTTTTAATGTATCCTTTAAATAAAAATAAGACAATAATGCTAAACCTGGAGCAATCCCGGCGGACACAACTGCCAGCATAAATAAGCCTCGTTTCAATCTGTTTTTTTTTATCGTATCATGTTATCGTAATTAATGAAATAAGATGTGAAAACTTTTGGAAATTGTTTGTAAACTGAGAAAAAAACATTTGCAAAGTTAATACAAGAAAACAGTCCAATTTAATGAGGTGACATATGTCAATGAAAAAGAAAATCATGATTATACATACTGGAGGGACTATCTCGATGTCAGAGGATGAACAGACCGGTGCAGTATCACCCGGTGAAAGAAATCCTTTGACTACGATACCGTTGATTGTGGACAGCAATATTGATATAGAAAGCCATGAACTTTTCAACCTTCCTTCTCCGCACATCACATCGACACATATGCATTTGCTTTCTAAATTTATTGATCAACAAGTCATAGAACGTGGCATTGAAGGGTTCGTGGTAACCCACGGAACGGATACTTTAGAGGAAACGGCCTTTTTCCTTGATTTAACTGTCCAGACCCGGCTCCCCATCGTATTGACCGGAGCTATGCGTTCAAGCAATGAAATTGGTTCTGATGGCCCGTACAACCTGCTTTCTTCAGTTAAGGTTGCCGCAAGTTCAGAAGCTATAAATAAAGGTGTACTCGTGGTATTGAATGATGAAGTTCATACAGCCAAAAATGTAACAAAGACACACACCTCCAATATAGCAACCTTTCAGAGTCCACAATATGGTCCAATCGGAATTGTAACTAAGCGAGGGGCATTCTTTCACCACTCCCCTGTTTCCGAAGACAAATATCAAGTGGATTCCGTCACCAAAAATGTGATGCTTTTGAAAGCATATGCAGGAATGGATTCAAGTATTTTTCATGCGTTGAAAAATATGCATGTTGATGGGGTAATATTAGAAGCTCTTGGACAGGGGAATATTCCTCCAACAGCAGTGGAAGGAATTAAGTCTTTAAGGGAAGCCAACATCCCGGTTGTGATGGTTTCACGATGCTTTAACGGAATCGTCCAGGATATCTACGGTTATGAGGGAGGCGGGCGTCGTTTAAAGGAACTTGGGGTAATATTCTCCAATGGTCTTAACGGCCAAAAAGCACGAATCAAACTGATGGTTGCACTAGAAAGTACGAATGACCCTCTTAAGTTACAGGAGTTATTTCTAAGATAAAACGCAAGCCAGTTTCCAACATTGGATACTGGCTTTTTTATATACTATCTATTCTCGCCCTTTAATGCATTCTGCGATCATCCCGCCATGAAAGCGACCGTTTTCAATGAAGATCTCATTTGCATTATTACCCGCGGCTATAACACCTGCAATGAAAATACCTGAAACATTTGTTTCCATCGTTTCCTCGTTAAAAGTCGGCCGTCCAGTTTCCTCATCAATCCCTACACCCATCTTGGTCAGGAAAGAATGATCGGGATGATAACCAATCATGGCAAATACATAATCATTATAAATGGTTTTTTCTACTCCAGCCTTATTTACAAAAGAGATTTCTTTCTCCGATATCTTTGTCACATTTGATTCAAACTCCATGCGTATCGTTCCGTTTCGCACCAGTGCGTCAAATTCAGGAAGAATCCACGGTTTTACACTCGGAGAATAAGTTCCCCCACGGTAGATGACCGTTACATGTGCATCTGCTTTCACTAATTCTAATGCAGCGTCGACACTGGAATTCTTGCCCCCGAGTACAGCAACATGTTTATCAAAGTAAGGATGCCCTTCCTTGAAGTAATGTGCCACTTTATCTAAATCAGCCCCTGGCACATCTAGTTTATTATGATTATCATAATAACCTGTAGCTATAATGACATATTTTGTGGAGTAGGACTGTTTGGAGGTATGTACGTTAAATGAACCATCATGGACTTTTTCCACACGTTCTACCAATTCAAACGCATTCACTTCAATTTTCTTTCTCTTCACAACTTCACGATAGTATGTCATAGCTTGTATTCTAACAGGTTTCCTATTTTCTGTAATAAAAGGCACTTCTCCTATCTCCAGCTTTTCGCTTGAGCTGAAGAATGTTTGGTGCGTAGGGTAATTATAGATGGCATTTACGATGTTTCCTTTTTCTATGACAAGCGGGGATAGTCCTGCATCCTTAAGCGCAATGGCTGCTGCCAGGCCGCACGGACCACCGCCGACAATGATGGCATCTCTGTTTATCACCGTTGTTCAACTCCGTATTCTAAAATTCAGGGGAATGAATATAACTTTGTTGATTTCCGTTGCTGGCTCTTCATTTATTTACACAATCGGAAAATCCCCCATCATTATATGATAGGGGATTGTGAAGTCTTAAGCAAATATTATATCCATCCTCTGAAGCGGGAAGCTTCCGCCATTTTACGGGCGCCGACCATGTAAGCGGACAATCTCATATCCACACGGCGGCTTTGAGATGTATCGTACACATTGTTGAATGATTTTACCATAACCTTCTCAAGTTTCTCTTCTACTTCTTCTTCTGTCCAGTAATAACCTTGGTTGTTTTGAACCCATTCGAAGTAGGAAACAGTCACGCCACCTGCACTTGCAAGGACATCAGGAACAAGCAAGATGCCGCGATCCGTTAGAATCTGCGTACCTTCAATCGTAGTAGGGCCATTTGCTGCTTCTACGACAATTTTGGCACGAATATTATGTGCATTCTCTTCTGTAATTTGGTTTTCAATGGCTGCAGGAACTAAAATGTCACATTCCAGCTCAAGCAATTCTTTGTTGGTGATCGTATTGTTGAAAAGCTTTGTAACCGTTCCGAAGCTGTCACGGCGGTCTAACAAATAGTCGATATCCAATCCGTTAGGATCATACAGTCCACCGTAAGCGTCGGATATACCTACAACCTTGGCTCCAGCATCATGCATGAACTTGGAAAGGTAACTTCCAGCATTTCCGAAACCTTGTACAACTACGCGAGCTCCTTCAATGTTAATTCCTTTTTTCTTGGCTGCTTCACGGATACAGATAGTAACCCCTTTAGCTGTAGCTGACTCACGGCCATGGGAACCACCAAGCACTAAAGGTTTTCCTGTAATGAAGCCAGGAGAGTTAAATTCATCAATTCTGCTGTATTCGTCCATCATCCAAGCCATGATTTGAGAGTTGGTGAAAACGTCTGGAGCAGGAATATCCTTTGTAGGCCCTACAATCTGACTAATCGCACGAACGTAGCCGCGGCTTAACCTTTCAAGCTCTCTAAATGACATTTCACGAGGATCGCAGACGATTCCCCCCTTACCACCACCATAAGGAAGATCCACTATTCCACATTTCAAGCTCATCCAGATGGATAGGGCTTTTACTTCTTTTTCAGAGACATTGGGATGGAAACGAATTCCACCTTTGGTTGGTCCAACTGCATCGTTATGTTGTGCGCGATATCCAGTAAAGATTTTCACTGATCCGTCGTCCATACGAACAGGGATTTTCACTGTCAGCATACGCAAAGGTTCTTTTAGTAATTCATACACTTCTTCGGGATAGCCTAACCTTTCTAGTGCTTTATGTATAACAACTTGTGTCGATTTTAAAACATCTAACTTATCTTCATTGGAACTTTTTTTATCATTGCTTTTCTCGGCTACCATAAGTAAACCTCCTAGATTGTCTCACATAATAAGATTCAAATAGTCCGTCTTCATGACATAGTATACACCTTACTTCAACTTATGCAAAGATAGAAAATAAACTTTTATTAAAAAAATGTAACCGATTACAAAACGTAAGAAATATCAGAAAATACTTACAGCCTACACTACAAAATATATTATGTAGAATAGGCTGCTTTCTAATTAAAATACGAATTTATTTGTTTCAGTGCGGAATCTCTCATAATCAACTTACCGTATTCTTCTATTCGATGTATCGTCATCGTCGATGGTGTACCATATTCAGATAAAAGGGCAATTAAGGTATCGATATTAATGTCGGCATCTACATCTTCATCCATCAGCAGAAGATAGAACATTTGGTCATGCGAATAGATGGTACCGCCATTTATTTTAAGGCTTTGAAGCCTTTTGGCTAAATCGATTAAGTGATCGAAAGATTGAAACACATAAAACAGTTCTTGACATTCATCTACCGTCACTTGCATCTCTATATAATCATCATTGAACTCTTCTTCTATTTCTTCGTGTTCTGTTGATGTTACAATAACCACCATTCCCTGGGCTTGAAGAGCATATACTTCCACATTCAATGATCCGCTCACTTCAAATCCCAGTTCCGCACTAGCTTCATCAATCATGTCTCGAAACAGCTGATGAACCTTTTGCGAATCCTTCCACAAATCCTCTTTTGTCAACCCGCGATCTTCCAAGTCATCAAATGTGAGGAATATCTTTATCTTGTTGTAGTTTAACCGTTCCAGCCGCATGAAAGACTCCTCCCAACCTTTAACACCATTGAACTTCTTACATTTTATGATAAAAGGTGTTAGTTGGTTCGTGAGTAATACTCATTGTTGGTGTGGAAATTAATTCATTCTGATTCTTAACCAATCTTCCCATTGTTTCATGGAATTACCGATCAAATGATCAGCATATTCACTTTTCTTGTTCTCAGGCATTTTATCCACGGCCGTACCGCCCAAACCGATCATCAGTTCCGGATATTGCTCTTTTAGATCTTTCACCATTTCTAATGTTTTTGGCAGATTGACGGACAACGTACAAGACAGGAATAAAAACTTGGGCTGCACTTCTTTTAATACTACATGAATATCATCATCTGCAATACTTGTACCTAAGTAAATGGTTTCGAAACCTTTTCTTCTTACAAAAAGTGTATAGATTAATAACCCGAGCTCATGCCATTCTCCTGGCCCGCACACAGACACGGTTTTGGGAAGGAATCCGTTAACTGGCAATCCGTGGAGAATCATTCCTATTCTAGAACGTAAAAAAGCAGAAGCAAAGTGTTCATGTGCACTTGATATTTCATCATTTTCCCACATGTCACCAACCTTCACGAGTAACGTCCCCAATATATCTATTAATACTTTTTCAACTGAATACAAACTAAATATTTTATCCATTAATTCGTGCGCTTGACCTTCATTAAACTCTAAAAGTGCCTCTAACAATTGGTTTAGCAAATCAGTAGATAAGTCTTGTTGATCCGTATGTTGGGGGGAATCTGACTCCAGAATAGCCTGATTGTTTTTTTCAAGGAGCGAAACAGCTTGGCTGATGGTAAACCCTTTATTTACCCTTTGAATCAACCACTTCAGTATCTTAATATGCTCCTCTGTGTATAAACGGTGTCCAGACTCGTTCCTTACGGGAGCGATGATCTGATATCTTCTTTCCCAGGCCCGTAATGTACCGGGTTGGATACCCAGCATTTTTGATGCTGCCTTAATATTGTACTTTCCTTCATTATTTGCCATACAGATCCCTTTCTCTCTTTTCAAAATCATTACTTGAAGTATATAGCACGCTGGTCGTTGTGTAAACTTTGTATAGGTTTTGAATAGGTTAAATCTTGTTTACTATGCCAGATAATAGTTCGCTTCCAAAAAGAAAAGCGGAACCCAAAAATCAGGCCTCCGCTCGGGTTGTAATGGTTAAAATATGTGTTTCAGGCGGGGCACCAAGCCTTAGCGGCACAAGGGATGTCCCAAATCCATTACTGATTAAATGGGTTGTATGGGGCAACTGAGAAAGCCTCCCTTTTTCATGAGGACCATAATCGAATATCCTTATTTGCCCACCGTGTGTATGCCCGCTCAATACTAGGCTGATTTTTTCTACGCTCGTAAACTTTTCCACTATCTCAGGCTCATGACTGACCAAAATTTTAAAACTCTCACTTATGGTATTGTTTAAAGCGACGTCAAGCTCGTCCCTTTCATGTACCATGTCATCCACTCCAACTACTTCAAGCATGTCTCCCTGTTTACTCTCAAATAAATAACTAGTGTTGTCCAATATTTTCACCCCATGTTGAAGCAATAGGGAGTCCAATTCATGATACTCGACTTCATAGTCATTATTTCCCCATACGAAAAAAACAATGCCGAGTTTCTTTAGTTGTTCGATATTTTCAGAAACTTGTTGAAAAGGGACATTTTTCTCTGTTAAATCTCCGCCAATAATGACCAAATCTATATTGTTTAATTTTTGTATGAAATCAGAACTGATTTTCCGTCTATGGATGTCTGAAATAAAGAAAATCCTTATTTCCCCAAAACTTTGCGGAAACTCTGGAAAAGCGAGAGTTTGCTCTATAATATTTTCTTGTGTGGCTTGTTTATACATATAAAAAAGAAGTGATACTCCTAAAAGAGCCACCACTCCAAGTAGAATCCATAGCATGTTGAAGTTCCCCTTCTGCGATTAGTAGTAATCCAACTATATCACATTGAATCTAAATCTGTATCACACTCACTTGGTCTCATGATACAAATTGATATCAAACTCTTTTTTCATTAAATCGAATACTTGATGTCGCTGCTTCCAATCTACCGGTTTTGACCAATAGTCGTCGCTTCGTTTCACCATTTCCTTTCGGAGATCATGGTATTCCTTTTCTGCTTTGTCTTTCTTATACAGTAAATACTTAATCATCCCAATTTGAACTCCTATAAACATGACAATCCAAAAGTGAATGGAACGATCAAAGAAATAGGAAATACCCTCAGAGTTGGATGGCGCTTGACGGAAAATGAAAAAGTAAATGTAAATCAAGAATAATCCCAAGGTGATGCAGCAGGAAATTCTCCATCTCCACTCCCTCTTTTTGAATGTATCTTGTTTACGCTTTTTTTCTACTAATAGTTGCAGTGTTTGTTTTGTTGCTTCGTCCGTATGATGATTGAGCATTTTAATAGCATTTTCCAATGTCTTCCCCTCTTTCGACGTGTCCTATTAGAAAGCTATGCGCAAAAAATCAAGACTATGATTTAGGAAAGACAGGAAGTAAAAGAAAAAACACAGGGAGGTTCTGTGTTTTATGTTTTAACATTATCTATTTATAGGTATGAGTAGCTTTTGGCCGACATCCACTTGGTCGTTCACAAGGTTATTGTGGTCGCTGATGATTCTTTCTCCATCCCTGCTGCTAAAATATTTCATGGATATGCGGTAAAGAGTTTCGCTTTCTTGAACTATATGTTCTACATATGTCACATTGGATGATTCCTCTTCCACTTCCGTTACATTCTCTTCTTCAGGTTCTGATTCGGTTACAGGAGATGCGCTATTTTGCCCTGAAGAACTTTCTTGACTTACTTCTTCGTTTTCTGCAGTTTTCCCTGAACCATCTGTTTTACTATCCTGATCCGCAACGTTTTTTGCTTCTTTATCTTCAGTAGATGTCTGTTCTGCAGCAACTGGTGTTTCCTTGTCTTCTTTATCAGCTTTTTCTACTGTACTTGCAGAAACATTACTTGGAATAGAGATCTGCTCTACATTTTTAACTGCCGGCGTAAACATTTTGTCTAAGAAATTTGTTTCCTGATTGTTAAAATGGAGGGCCATAATACTGATAGGAATTAATAAGAATAATACGCCTACCAATCGTACGAATGGGAAATTCACTTTCCATTTTGTTTTTTTGCTTCGCTTTTGTGCGTGAAGTTCACTTCTTGATGGCAGTTTCTCCGACTCTTTTTGTACTTCTTCTCGCAAACCGTCTGCTTGATCCAAACTTCTTTTATTCTCCATCTTTCACCACTCCCGTGTTCAACTTAACTTTATTTTTTAAATAATCTTTTCTGATTTTGTAAGCGAGCAGCGCGTCGATTAGAAAATGGGCCCAAATAGTAACCCACAAACTACCTGTAACCTCATAGGTGTAACCTAAAATAAAACTGATCATTACAACCGATAAAAACAATACCCACTTATGTAAGTATCTGATATGAAGTACTGCAAACAAAATACTGGCTATCCAAATTCCAAAATGAGTTTGGATAACTCCGCGAAATAGGAATTCCTCTGCAGTGGATATGATGAAAGCTAATAAAATAATGTGCGGCAAAGTCCTAGTTTGAAACATTTTCTCGTTAATGCCGCCATCATCTAAAAGGTTTCCAGGTACCATTTTTATTAATAATAGGTCAGCCCCTACTACACAAAATGCGATTATTGTTCCTATGACAAATATGTCTACAGGCTGCCATGCAAATATATCTATAAAAGTTGGGAAGCTGTCAAATAAAAAGTAGGCTAGTACAAGTCCGATAGCGAAAAAAGCAAACTGAGAAAGATAGAGATGATACAAAAGTTCTTTTGGGCTCATATGCTTGATCATTTCTGATTGTCTGTTTTTCAATTCTCATCTTCCTGCCAAAATATATTTTTCAAAACCTTTTCCCAGGTTACAAGTTCCTCTGTAGTATTGGAAGTGACATGGATCTTCCTAGTATAGCGGTCAATATTTACCCCACAGTTATCACAGCAATGTTCCACTGTTGTTAGCAGTTCCTCATCGAAATAAAGAAGCAATTCTTTTCTCCTGCAATTCGCTGTGGTTGTCCAATGGTTTAACTCCTCAAGCTTTGAACGTTTCATGGAAGTGCGACTGTCGATCTTTCTTTGAATAGCTTCCGTGCACTGTTCAAGGGAACTCGAAGTAAGTTTACCGTGACTTTCCATATACTCGTTTAGTTGAAATAAAAGATATCTCAAATGCGACTCATTTTCCGGTTGTTGCTCCATCCAATCTCTCATTTGTTTCTTTGACAGATATTCTATCTCACCATAATGGTTCACCAAATTGCGAATAATAAAAGATGCCCAAGCCGGATCAGGTAATTCATTTTCAATCATAAATTCCGGCAACTTCGCGTCTTCCTTACTCTTAAGCAGGATAGCAATACTCTGGTTTCCACCTCTACCTGCACGGCCAATTTCCTGGACATATGATTCAATCTGAGTTGGTTGGTGGTAATGAATAACGTACCGCACATTACTTTTATTGATTCCCATACCGAAAGCACTGGTACAGCAGATGATATCTATCTGATCCATCAAGAACTGTTGTTGAATTAATATGCGCTGTTCTTGTGATAAACCAGCATGATAATAAGCGACTTTAATTATTCCGTTTTCGGACAAATATTCATACAGCTCTTCTGTTTTTGTTCTGCTTGAAAAGTAGATGATACCAGGAGGCTTTAAGGCTGTCGCCAAATCCAATAACCGTTCCTTTTTTTCCTGATTATTGGTGACCTCCTCCACTTTCATTGCTATATTAGGCCTGTCCAAAGAATTGATATGAAATAAAGGCGCTGACAAGCATAAATATAATTGAATATCTTGGATGACAGCTTTTGTAGCGGTCGCTGTCAGTGCCAAAGTAGGCGGCTCTCCAAGCAATTGCTTCACCGCTCCCAATTTCAAGTAGTCGGTGCGGAAATCATGTCCCCATTGGGAAACACAATGTGCCTCATCTACTACAAACAAATCGATTTGTATGGATTGAAGTTTCATGACCCATTTATCTACTTGAAGCATTTCTGGTGAAATAAAAATATATTTAAACGAATTTAAATCAACGGTCAATAGCTTTTCTTTTTCTGAGAACGTTAAAAACGAGTTTAAGGCGACAACACTTTTTTCTCCGCTTGACCTTAATTGTTGTACCTGGTCCTCCATTAAGGATAAAAGGGGAGAAACAATGACTACCGAGCCATCAAGAGCATAACCTGGAAGTTGATAACATAGAGATTTACCTCCTCCTGTAGGAAGTAATGCTATGACATCCTTTTTAGAAAGGACGTCTTGAATAATTTCTTTTTGTCCCGGTCTGAAGGATGAAAAACCGGTTTTAACTTTCAGCAGGTTGTCTAGATTCATTCGCATTCACCATCCTTGTCAGCACTAACCTTATCTGAAAATAGCTGATTGCCTCACTGTTTAACTGTTCCTTGATTTTTCGCAGTTGGTGAGTTTGCCTATCATGTATAACCGCTTCAATTGCTTTTATTTTCTCTGCTTCCACATATGGGGTGATGGGGAAATCCTTCATCTGCATGGCAATCTCCACCACGTGATCTTCAATGGTGCTTTTCTTCAACCTGCGAACATTCGCAATTTCCGATATGCTAAGCCCTCGATGTAAAAGTTTTAAACTTTTCTGTGTCGTATCAGTTAGAAGGGGCCGATCGAGCAAATCACAACATATTAAATAAAAGCTTTTGTACGTTGAAGCAGTTTCTTTTTTTTCTAAGGTTTGAATGATATAGTGCAGTAGGGAGTGGAACTCTACATGTATCCATACAGAATCTTGTTTCATGATTCTCGCTATTTGCTCCTCTGTATTACCGGCATGATGATAACCTGATAATTTGAGCGCAAAAACAGTAGCCTGATTAGCCGGTACTTGATTCAGCAGTTTGTACGTTTCGTCATATAAATCATTTAACAATCGCTCTTTCGAAACACCCTTTTGACTTAGTAGATGATTTTTGACCCACCTTTGTATGTCATCATCATACTGGATAGGAATGAATGAACTTTCTTTGCCCACTAGGTTAGATAAAGTTTGAACAAGAAGGGAATATCTTTTCCAAAAAGTCAAACTTTTATCTTTGTAGGCATATCCATTTAAATATGGGGCTAATGGATAGATATGTTCTCTTTCTGACAACTGCCTTGTCCCTTTGTCTGTAACTTCCCAATGTTCATTATGTATCTCGCGTATAAGTTGATCCGCCTTTAAGGAATGTATGGTTTGTTGAAGATAGTTCCTGTTTAAATCGGGAAAAAGTCCATATACATTCACGAGTAAGAAGATATTGGCATCTTGTATCGTTTGAGAAGATTTCTTCCCTCTAAATAAATGGTATATGGCAGAAATACTTCGTTCTCCTTTGAAAGCATATATGCATTTCAAACACAAATATTCGAATGATTTCATCAAATTTCTACACCTTTCTTCCCCTACAGTCATTTTATCAAAATTTTGTAAAGGATGACATGTTTATCACATCTTTTCGTCGGGTAATCTAACAATATGTTTCAAAACCCTTGTGTGATAAGCATTCTCAGTGAGTTTTCTATTGAAAAGTTGGGAAAACAGTTTTACAATATATAATATAAGGAATTGGCTTCCAACTAAATATTGGAAATCACTTAATTGACTAGTTACTATTTGGGAGGTTTATTTTCATGGCAAAATACACGATTGTTGACAAAGATACTTGTATCGCTTGTGGAGCGTGCGGTGCTGCTGCTCCAGACATCTACGATTACGATGATGAAGGTATTGCGTTCGTAACACTTGATGACAACCAAGGAATTGTAGAGATTCCTGATGTTCTTGAAGATGATATGATGGACGCATTTGAAGGCTGTCCAACTGATTCAATTAAAATTGCTGATGAGCCATTTGATGGCGATGCATTAAAATTTGAATAGTAAATAAAAAAAAGCCCCGAATCCTTAAGGATTCGGGGCTTTTTTTTTATTGCTTTTATTTATACATTTTTCATTTCTAACTGACGATCGAGCCAAATTGCCAGCTTCTTGTATAACAACAAAAATAAGAAAGTGACAATCAACCCTTTAATTATATTAAATGGAAGGATTCCCTTCACAATCCCTTCTATCATCTGAGCGGAAGACCCAGATGGGACATTAAGGAAATACGTGAAAGCCGGCAAGAAGATATAGTAATTGAGCACACTCATGATTAGTGCCATGGATAATGTACCTGCTACCAAACCTAACCCTAATCCTTTTGTTGTACGGATTTTATTGAAGATGAAATAAGTTGGCAAGATAAACAATACGCCTGCTGTAAAATTGGCCAACTGTCCAACAGGAACTCCTGTCATACTTCCTTGGACAATATAATGCAGGATATTTTTAATTGCTTCCACAGTGATACCCGCCACTGGTCCAAAGATGATGGCAGCAAGCAACGCCGGCACATCACTGAAGTCCACAGATAAGAACGGCGGCAACAAAGGCAGTGGAAAACTTAGCCACATAAGCAGATAGGAAATACCACTTAACATCCCTACTGTTACCATTTTTTTAACGCGTCTTGATTGATTCATACTTTTTCTCTCCTTTTCAAATGGAGATCCACCTCGTACGAAAAGAGAGAATTCAAAGATGTTTGTATATTTTTCAATGCCAAACCACGCAAATAACCGCTTGTCATATTAACAAACGGGAGTACGAAGGCATCAGAAAATAAGCATCGAAACAAGGAATTTTCGTTTCGAAACCTTTGAACCTCCATCTTCTCCCATCCAGACTATACTGTCGGCTTTGGAATCGCACCAAATCCTGCCCCAACATCAGGCTCGCGGGCTTAGAGTATTTCTCTCATCACCGCCGATCGGGAATTTCACCCTGCCCCGAAGATAGATCATATTATTTAGTTACGAATTTATTATACTCAAAAAATAGTAAAAAGGGAAGAGAAATGAACTTTTATTCATTTCTATAGGGATTTTGGAACAATAAGCGCTTACATAGGTTCGACCTGTCGTAAAGTTATTGACAGGGCTACTTGATAGATGATAAGTTATCAGAAATTTTATAATATTTTTTGGAGGGATTGCATTTATGTTTCATGTGCTTGTTGCAGATTCTATTAGTTCAGAAGGACTTACCCCGCTCTTAGAAGCGGATAACGTAAAAGTATATCGGAAAGACCGAGAAGGCGATAACTACAATCCAGAAGATATTGATGCATTGCTTGTTCGAAGTGCCACGCAGGTAGACGATGCCCTTCTTTCTTCCCTGCCGAAGCTCCAAGTAGTCGCAAGAGCCGGCGTCGGAGTGGACAATATTGATATTTCTGCTGCTACTAAAAGGGGCGTTGTGGTCATAAATGCACCTGACGGAAATACCATTTCCACTGCAGAGCATACATTTGCCATGATTTCTTCATTGGTCCGCCATATCCCTCAAGCTAATATGAATGTGAAGGGTTCCCAATGGAGCAGAAAAAAGTTTATTGGGACAGAGCTTTTCGGCAAAACACTTGGAATTGTCGGCTTCGGCCGAATCGGTGGTGAGATTGCCAAACGTGCAAAAGCTTTTCAAATGAAAGTAGTTGTATATGATCCGTTTCTAACAGATACGCGCGCTGAAAAATTAAGTGTGACCTCCTTATCTTTAGATGAAGTGATGAAGCAAGCAGATATTATCACCGTACATACCCCACTTACAAAAGAAACAAAAGGTCTGTTTAATAACGAAAATATCCCTCAATTAAAAAAAGGGGTATATCTTGTTAACTGTGCCCGAGGTGGGATAATTGATGAAGAAGCACTGCTTCACCATTTAAACACAGGGCATGTTGCCGGTGCTGCTCTGGATGTATTTGAAGTGGAACCTCCAACCAATCATGATCTTGTACAGCATGAACATGTAATCGTCACACCACATCTTGGGGCATCCACGAAAGAAGCACAATACAATGTGGCTTACCAAGTTTCAAAAGATGTTTTGGCTTATTTGAATGGGCAGTCTGTCAATACAAGCATCAATTTGCCTACTATCCCAAAAGAAATTTATAAAAAGATTCAACCGTTCTATCAACTTGGAAAAACTCTAGGTTCTATTCTCTCTCAATCTGCAAAAACACCTATTGAAGAAATTACTGCTACTTATGCCGGCGTCATTACAGAGTGGGAAACATCCATACTTACTAAAAGTATCATTGCAGGATTTTTAAGAAATCGCGTCGATACGACTGTCAATGAAGTCAATGCTGCTACCATTGCCAAAGAACGAGGCATCAGCTATGGGGAAAAGCATCAAACGGATAGTTATGGATACTCCAATATCATTCAAGTAGAGGCACAAGGAAAAGATGTAAACTTAGTCGTCAGAGCGACATTCATTGAAGGTTTTGGCGCGAGAATTGTTCATATGAACGGATTTGATATCGACTTTGCACCTAGCGGACATTTGCTTTATGTGCAGCATACAGACCGTCCTGGGGTAATCGGACAACTTGGGAACATATTCGGTAAACACGAAACCAATATCGCTACTATGCACGTTGGCCGTATGCTTCAAGGTGGAAAAGCCATCATGATGCTTTCTTTTGACCAGCCGATTGAAAAGGTGCTTGTAGATGAAATCCTTCTCATACCTGATATCTCTTCTGCGATTACTTTAGAGTTATAGCAATATGGTGGATGAAACTGTTCCCAAGCAAAAAAATCCCTTTATTTTTGTAAGGGGAATCAGACTTTAGACAACCTCGTGGTAATTCGAGGTTGTCTACAGTTTTTTTGTGTAGCTGTATAATAAAAACCGTTGATTTCCAAATTTATTGTAGAACGATAACCACGTGTATTTTAAAATGAATAATGATAAAAAGGAGTTCGGAATGTGAACAATCCGAACCCCTTTTTATCTACAAACTGAAACGAGCACTAATAAGTGCTCGTTCTTGTAGTCTACCTCTATTATCACCATGTTAACTATTATCTTCGGAATAGGTATGTTTGCTGTTGGTAAGTTTCTGTAAATCTTCTCTATATAATGTATCCTTCAATTCATGCATTTTAAATGGAATTAATGGTGAAAGGTAGGGAACACCTACTGATTTTAGGCTCACCATATAAATTATTTGCAGAGTTGTAGCAATAATTAACCCGATAAATCCAAAAAAATTAGCAGTAAGCAAAAAAATTATTCTTAAAGTGTTATCAACTACTACGAGGCCTCTGTTTGCCCCTAAGAAACTTGAAAGAGTTGTTATCCCAATGACGATTAGACTGACTGGGTGAATTAATTTGGCCGTAACCGCTGTTTCGCCAATTACTATTGTTCCGATTAAAGAAACCAAAATTACTGCCGTTTGCGGAAGACGGAACGAAACATCAACTAGTATTCTTATCAAAAATATTAGAATGATAATTTCCCAAAAGGTCGGCAACATCTCATCCTTAGAAATGATTGCTTCTGAAATCTTTTTTGGCAGATCATCTTTGTGAAAATTGGCTATCGCTATATAAACAGCAGGCAGATATACTCCCATAAAAAATGCGAACAATCTCATTGCACGGCTAGTAAGCCTGCCCAATGGAATATGATATTCATCAGGTGCCTGAAGAAATTCGACAAATAAAGCAGGAGCTATGATGGCGAAAGGGTAGCCATCCACAATAACAGCTACTCTTCCTTCAAATAAGGAAGATACCACTCCGTCAATTCTTTCTGAATGTCTTACTCGTGGAAAAATAGACCTTGGATTTCCCTCTAATATATCCTCCACTACTCTTTCACTGAGGACATACTTTATCCTAAGACTATTTATTCTTTTTTTAACTTTTTTTAATATTCCTTTATCGACAATTCCTTCTATGTATAAGATAGAAACTGATGTTGGGGAAATCGAGCCCAACTCTATTGTATCTACACAAAAATCGGGAGTTTTTAACGAACTTCTTATCAGATTGATATTTGTTTTCATTTTTTCAGTTAATCCAATTTGGGGACCTCTTGCGGTACGTTCTCCTAGTGTTGCTTCGATGCTCCTTTCCGCCCACTTAGGAGATGGGATGATGATTCCTTGTTGATGCTTGTTTATCAGTAAAACAGCACTCCCCTGTACAATGGCATCGGTCAGCTCTTTATACTGAGCAGTGGTCTTCACTTCTGCCGATTCAATGAATCTTCCCATTATCTGCTCTATGAGTAATTCCTTCATATCTACATTCTTAAAGGGTTCCAATAAAGGTTTGACCACGTGTTCCTGAATTAGATCTAAATCAATGATTCCGTCCAGATAGACAACAGTCATTTCGGCAGAACCTTTGTAACCCACCTTTAAATTACGTACTATAAGATCGGATGTATGGTGAAAAGTTTTTTTGATATTTCTGATATTTTCTTCAAGGCATGTTTCTATGTTAGGCATTACACTACCTCCCTTAAAGGTAGTATTAGAAAATGTCAAAATACTATACTTTTTAACTGAATCAGTGCATGCTGTTTTGGGACTAATATATAGGAGAGAATCACGTTGTTAACATTAGGGGGAATAATATGAATTTTTAGAACATTAGTATTCGCCGATGCCAAATAAAAGCATAGCATTTGTCGGACAACCCTAAGGGGGCTTAGATACTTACTTTCGCTGCATTAAATCTAAAGAAGATGGCCAACCCTTGACATGGAGAGGCCGAGCGATGTCCTATAAATAGTATTCAAGAGGTCTATCCATTCATCTCAAATCGATTAAATCCAACTAAATATAAAAAGGGGTTCGAATTGTGAACATTCCGAACCCCTTTTGTCTACAAACCGTATCCCCCTTTACTTTTGTAAGGGGATTTTGACTGCCATAATATTTATTTAGTGGACAAGATTAACCTAATTCTACTTCTCTGCGTTCTCCTCTATTAAAGGTCATAATTGTTTTATATCCAACTTCCTTAGCAAGCTGAACAGCTTGGTCATAATCGGCACCTACATGTTCAGGCACATGAGCATCCGAAGAGAGCATAATCGGCACCCCTTTGTCATGACACATCTTCAGCAATCGTTTATCCGGATATAGTTCTCCCACCGGTTTTCTCAGTCCCGCAGTACTGATTTCCACACAAGTTTTTGAGTTGGCAAGCGCGGAAGCTGCTCGCTCATATTGCTCTAATAGAAACTCTTCGTCCTTTGGCACATAATTGAAAATCTTTACTAGATCTAAATGTCCGATAATATCGAACATATCTGACTGTGCAAGGGTGACGACCTGGTCAAAATATTTCGTATATACCTCATTGGTATCACGGCGATCCCATTCTTTACGAAACTCTGCCAAGTCAATTCCAAAGTCCTCTACCCAATGTATGGAACCGATCACATAGTCAAAAGGATAAGCATCGATAAACTTTTTCATCTCAGCATGTTTACCAGGTGTATAATCCATTTCAATGGACATTTTTACATGGATACCTTCATTCCACGCCTGCTGAAAAAGTTGATAATATGTAGCCATATCATAAAATCTTCGTTCTTCCACCCAAGGGTTGCTGAGAATATCTTTTGTTTGATAGAAATGATAAGCATGTTCTGATATGCCAAACTCTTCTATCCCTTTTTGTTGAGCTACTTTCGTAAATTGTTTCAGATAATCTAAAGTTAATGTCCCTCTCTCAAGATGATTATGATAATCTGTCAGCATAAAAATGTCCCCTCTCTTCTTTTTTGCTAATTATACTATTAATCTAAAGAGAGATGGGACTTATTTTCAAAATCTTCACAAAGAATAAAGGAGCCTAATCAGCTCCCTTTTCCTCTTCTTTTAGAAGGGATGTACTAGGACAAGGGCTGCTATTCTGTGAAAGGCATCTGGATTCATACCGGTAGATTGAGCCAATTGATAGTATTGATCGCCCGATACTTCCAGGGCAATTCCCCTCCCACCTGAAGCAGACCCTGTAATCATTGCCATTAATTGAACGGACAGTGCTTTTGAAATAAGTGGATTACCTTTTATACCAAGAAGGATGTCCGTCAACGTTTCAAACCCCGGAGCTGCTGTTACGACTGCACCGAAACCTACTGCAGCACTCGTATTAATAATGGCCATTACAGAATCCGATGCTCCACCATTAATCGCTCTAATAAAGGATTTGAACTTTTTTATATTAAAAAGCATGATTGCTAATGTTCCCACAATGAGTGATGGAATGATGTCCCACTTAAAGCCATTGAGTGTGATCACTACAATCACTAAAGGAAGAAAAGACAAAATCCAATTAGGCAATTCTTCTTCCTTGATTTGCTTTACTTCTTTTCCGCCATTTGGCTCATCAAATGTCTCTCCAGCTTTTGTAAGTCTTCCTTCTCTCCATTTCAAGTAGAAGTATCCACCAATAGCCATTATTAAGCCTGTTACAATCCCCATGATAGGTGCTGAAAGAGGAGTGGTTTTAAAGTACGGAATAGGAATCAAGTTTTGAATTTGTGGTGTGCCGGGTAAGGCAGTCATGGTAAAGGTGAAGGCTCCAAGCGCAAATGTTCCAGGCAGCAATTTTCTAGAAATATCCGCTTCCCTTAACAGAGCAATGGCGAGCGGATAGATGGCAAAACCACCACAAATAAGCTCACCCCGCCATATGTCAGTACTGCTGCAGCTATTAGTACACCTAGAATGGCTCTCTTTTTCCCTATCAACTTCGTGATTTTAAATGCAACGGATTGAGCTGCCCTAGTGTCTCCATCAGTTTTCCAAAGATGGCTCCAAGCAAGAAAACAGGAAACCATTGTTTGGCAAAATCGACAAAACCAGTTATATAGGTTTGAGTATAAGCTGGCAACAGGTCCAGACCGCTTAATAACGCTAATGGACCAGCCAAGGTATGCTAGTAACATTAAAAGCACTAGACCGACAATAATACTTAACATATGTACCCTCTTTAGATGGGAGAAATGGCCTTGCTTTACGTATGGAGGTAGTGTCTACTTTTCTATATAGAAATATGTATAAATGTATGGTGGAGGTTTCGGGCGGAGAGAACCCATAAAAAGTAAAAAAGCGTGCTCATTTGCACGCTTTTTAAACTTACTCGCTATATGGAATTGGATTCGGGGAATAAGGCACGCTTACTTCTTCATTGAGTGTGATAGTACCGATCGTTCCATTTTGAGAGGATTCAAAAATCACACCCCGTAATCCGAATTCTTTTGCCACCATCATCATCGCCTCAAGGGCAAAGATGGTTTCATCGTTATTTTCAAGAACGCTGCTATCTGCCAGCTTAATGCGAACCACTTCATTATCATTTTCTAGCGCCAATTTTTCCACTTTTACCGTAGCTGGAATGGATGGCTCTAGCTTACTGGTATCAGCTTGCTCTGGTGCACTTGTCATCGCCGTGAGAGCATCACCTATTGAAGTATATCGTTCATGGCCTGGTACAAGTAAAGGCAGGCTACCTGAGTGATATTTGAAATAAGCCCTCTTGTTTTTAGTCTGTAACTCTATCGGGCCATCATATACATTATTGCCGATTTCTACGCCTTTTGTTGATCCGTTTTCACTAAACAGAATATAAGTATAATTAGTACTGAAAGTATCGCTTAGTTCTCTAGTGAAAAGAATATCTTGATAGGTTGATAAGCCTTTAGCCATATCAGTTACATCTAGGATAGGCATTGGACTAGCCAATCCTATATCTCCTTCTGAGACTTTTACATTGTCATTAATTAACGGCGGTACAGCCCCAAGTTCATCATAAGCAATGTTTCCTCGGACCTTATTGAGCGCATCCACATATGTGTCATTTTCACCACGGGGCACTATTACTGTCAAAGGAGTTGTAGATCCACCATGGTCAAAGTTATCCGCCTCCATCAAGGACACCCCAATGGTAACAGCATACTCTGATGCTACATTATAGGAAGGTGTGACAAAACTCTTCCCTTCTGCTGTACTGATCTCGGCTGCAGCAAAGTCACTTGATTCCTCTTCCCCCTCCACCTGTAATGAAGATTCTTTCTCTTCCTTTAAGGCTTCCCTGCTGGTGTCTGCGGCAGAATCATCTGAGTTTTCATCGGCATTCATCGTTGCAATGTCCATACTTTCTTCTGAACTGCTGTTCGCGTCAGAGCCACTTAAGCTCATGTCGAATTGCATGTTGTTTACGAACATAGGTGTAACCAGGACAAAAAGGACTAGAGCAGCAACCAATGCGAATGCTGGGACTATTTTCGATCGACGTGGTGAATTGGACAGTTTAGGTTGTATTTCTTTATATATTTGTTTAGGGTCACGATCATCTTTAATTTTAGGCATTTGCCTCAAAAGCTTTTCCAATTGGTCTTCATCATTATGACGCATTGCTGTTTCCTCCTTTCTCTTGAAGTTCTTCCATATATGCCTTCAAGACCTTTAAGGCTCTATGTTGAGTTGTTTTCACCTTACTTTCCGTCCAGCCAAGAATTTGGGCTGTTTCTTGGATAGTTAGGGCTTGTATGTACCGAAGGACAAGGACCAGTCTGTGATCGACTTTACATTTATCCAAGCACAGGTACATTTGTTGAACTTGTTCATTTTGTACGGCTATCTCTTCAGGAAGAGGAGCATGATCTCTGACTTGTTGTTTATTCCAGTCAAAAGTTTCAAGTAGTTTGTTTTTCCATCCTTTTTGTTTGCGAAAGGAATCAATGGCAACGTGCTTGGCAATAGAAAACAGCCAGGTCTTTTCACTGCTCTTCCCTTCAAAACGGTCATAGGAACGCAAAACTTTTATATAAACTTCTTGAACGAGGTCTTCCGCTTGCTCCTTGTTGTTCACCATGTAATATAAAAATTGATAAACATCCTGGTGATATTTTTCATAGAGCTCTTGAAAAACGGTATTCATAGTTTCCCTCCGTTCATTTCATTAGTCGCAAATTATAGTAAGAAAGTTACATTACAAATATATTAAAAAAGTTACAATTTGACTAGAGGTATTTGGTAATTATTTCTTTTATTTTTTGTGTGTAATATAAGTATAAGGGATGTCCATTAAGGATTGTAGGGATTTTTGTAGGCTTTTCCAGGAAGGTTTATACATATTTCGACCTATTATTTTTAGTTATCCAATGATACCGCTGTTACTTTCCGCAAATGACTTCGCTTCTATAATATAAATAGTAAAAGCGCCAACCCAATTGAATTGACGCTTTCGTTTTATTTCTTGTACGAACTGCTCATTTGGTATTCAGGTAAACTCTCTTTCCTTTTTATTAGGAAGGGTGCTTTTTCGTTTAAGAGTTTGGAAAGGATCGGATATAAAATGATGAAGAATACGACATTTCCTACTGCGTGATTAATATCAAACGGAAGTCCTGCTAGATAATAAGGAAGGAATGGAAAGCCGCCGACAATCATGTTCTGAATTGAAAATACAAATCCAAAAAACAGACCGCAAAGTCCAGCATAAATGGAAAGAATGAATACAGGAATTCTTTTGAACCAGATTCCGATTGCCCCACTCAGCAATCCTATAATAGACCATGCAAGTATTTGTGTGAATGTCCACATGCCTGTTCCAAGGACCAGATTCGTTGCAAAGGTCGTACCTACTGCGAGAATCACACCTGAAACTGGACCCATCCAGAAAGCACATATAATAATAATTGCTGTCACTGGCTGGACGTTAGGTACGGAGGCGAAAACAATTCTCCCTACTACACAAAGGGCTATGAGTACTCCAAGCAGAGCTATTTTTCTGGTTGTCATAGTTATTCCACCTTTTGATAATCAAAATGAACTTCGTCGTTCTCCTCTAGCGTATAGTCATTTGCTCCTACCATTAAACTTTCACCATTGACCGAGATGTTCCAGTAGAAATCTGCTTCTTCTTCAGAACCTAGGCCGTCGATTCCAACGATGAAATCCCCGCCAAATCCAGTTGTAAGGTCAAAATTGCGGTCCATAACCTCCATCAAAGACTCACCTTCTTCAAACTCAATGGTATCTTCACTGATGACTTCTTCGCCTTCTTTAGTCAGCTTTATGGAAGCAGACAGCTGCTCTTCTTTTTGTTCTTGGCTCTCAGTAGTTGTTTCATTGTTTGAAGGTTGATTGGAGTCACTACCACCACTTGCGCAACCTGTAAGTGCAAGAATTAATGTTAAAAGTAGTGTGAATAATAGTTTTTTCATGTGTATTTCCCCTTATGTATTAGATTTGTAAAGCATGAAGAACCGTGTATTTTTCTCCTCCCAACTTTACCCCAGTGTGTTTCAATCAATTCGGCTTGAGTAAAAATAAAAAACCTCATCCAATTTCAGGATGAGGTGATAACGGCATGATCAGGATACATGTACAAATAAAAACAGAATTCTGCCATCTCTCCTACTCAACCCCCGAAGTATTGAAACTGGTGTAATAATTGGCAGGTCTACTGACTTATGCTTCTCCCTACTTTGAGCCTTCCCATATGGGGACCTAATTTCTTAAGCCCAATCATACAGTGGTCCTCTCATTTCGTCCACATTTACAGTTGCGGGGACAGTTTTGGCATCTCACCAAATTCCCTATTAAGTCACTATTGTGACACCAACTATTTCTTTACGCTATTCAGTTAACTATTTTTCATATTACAAGATATATTGGTACTTGACAAGATAATGTTTCATAGAAAACAAGATTTTTCGCTACACGTCTCCATTTTAAGCGTGTTTTTGCGGAATATACATGGAAAATGTCGTTCCCTCGTTCTCTTTTGAATGGACTGAAATAGTTCCTTTATGGGCGTCAATAATATTTTTTACAATAGCCAATCCCAATCCAGTTCCTGCACGGCCCCTTGTACGCGCCTTATCTGCTTTATAGAAGCGTTCAAATACGAATGGCAGGTCTTCTTCCGGTATACCGTGTCCTGAATCTTTGACGTCTATTTTCACGCCGTTGTTCATGAATTTTGCATGAATGTTGATTGCACCATCATCTGAGGTGTGGCGAATGGCGTTGTCCACGAGGTTAGTCATGACCTGTTCCATACGATCCACATCCATTTTAATGATGCCATCCCCTTCTACCTGTGCCTGCAATACGATAGATTTCTCCTTTGCAAGCCCTTGAAACTTCCGTGTTATTTTTTCGACAAACGCTACAATATTGGCCTCTTCATAATTTAATGAAATATGACCTGCTTCCATTCTTGCCAGATCAAGCAAATCATTTACAAGACGGCCCATCCTCAGGGATTCGTCATAAATGACGGAAGCCAGTTCTTTTTTCTCTTCTTCCGTACCGGCAATATCATCCACAATTGCTTCGCTGTATCCTTGTAGCATGGAAATCGGTGTCCGCAATTCATGAGACACATTGGCGATGAAATCTTTTCGGAGTTTGTCCAATCTTCTTTCTTCGGTCATATCCCGGATTACTGCCACTGCGCCACGGATGTGTGTTTGAGTATAAAGAGGACTCATGACAATCACCCACGTACGACCCTGGTAGGTGAGCTCGATGCTTTGTTCTTTTTCCACTGAAATGGCCCGTTGGAACATTTCCATTACCTCACATGGAAGGTCTTCCCCGCTTGCATTACCTTCTTGATAGAACCAGGCTTGCAAAAACTTCTCTGCCGGTGGATTCGTTACAAGAATGGTTCCATCTCGGTTCAGGGTGATAACTCCATCTGCCATACTGCTGAGAATATTCGCCAAATGTTCCTTCTCTTGATTCAGGGCATTAATATTAAATTTGAGTTGTCTTCCCATTTGATTGAAAGCCATCCCAAGTTCTCCGATTTCATCTGAAGTTAAAATAGGAACCTTCGTATCAAACTTCCCTCTTGCCACTTCAAAAGCAGCTTCACGCATATTACGAAGCGGTGCGGTAATTCTTGTAGATAAAAAGAATGCGAAAATGGTCGTCAAAAAGATAGCAAAACCGGCAGCAAGAAGGATAAGTTTAGTTGTCTGTTTGGTTGTTTCTTTAATTGCAAGCAGCGATTGGTAAACAAAAACTGCACCATCTTTATCTTCATTGATATGCAAAGGGATTCCGACGATCATCACTTCACCTTGCATTTCATCTGTTATTTGAAAGTCAGGCAAATAAGTTTTTTTCGTCACAATTGGCTGATCTTCAAATACCAGGGAAAGGTCCGGGTCATTAAGGAAAAATTCAGCAGGCAGGTGGTCGATTTGGGAGGTTGGGGAATGGGAGTACTCGCCCTTATCAGTGAATATAACCACGCGGGACACTTCATCCACTAGCTCCCAAGCTATTGATTTCGATTGCTCCATGTCTTCATGCTGTTCTAGGATCAATGAGATCTTACTGGCTGCCTGTGTTAAATCTTTTTCGGCCTCCTGAACATGATAATTCTCAAAGAATTCTAGTAAAAGAATAGTTAAAACGAATAATACAAATGAAACTAAGAGTAACACGGTAAGCCAAAGCTTACCAACAACACTTCTCCAAATCATGATTCATTGCCAACCTCGAATTTATAGCCTACGCCCCAAACTGTCACAATCATTTTGGAGGCTGGTTCAGACACTTTATTCAGCTTCTCGCGAAGGCGTTTTACATGCGTGTCGACTGTACGTAAGTCTCCAAAGAATTCGTATTGCCATACTTCTTTCAATAGTTGTTCCCGGTCAAAAACTTTATCAGGTGATTTTGCAAGGAAGTAAAGTAGTTCATATTCTTTAGGAGTCAGATTTATTTCTTTCCCTTCAGAGGTAACCCTGTGTGCATCATTATCGATTGTCAAATGAGGGAAGACGATCACATCTTTTGTTGTCGTTTCTGTTGTCAGGAATGTGGTACTAGAAGAACGACGTAATAACGCTTTCACTCTGAGTACTACTTCTCGTGGACTGAACGGTTTTACAATATAGTCGTCTGTTCCCATTTCAAACCCTTGCACTCTGTTCGTCTCTTCGCCCTTTGCTGTGAGCATAATGATCGGAGTAGCTTTTTTCTCCCTTATCTCTTTACACACTTCCATTCCGTCCATACCTGGCATCATTACATCAAGTAGGATTACATCGTATTCCTTTTCAAGTGCCAGCTCCAGAGCTGTGTTTCCATTGTCCGCCTCTTCGATCACGTAATTTTCCCTCTCAAGGTACATCTTCAGCAACCTTCTAATGCGGTCCTCATCGTCCACTACAAGAATTCTCACTTCTTTTTCCATTCTTTAAACCCCCTTAAATGATCTGTAAGAAAAGCCCTCACAATATTGTGAAGGCCAATTATTAGTATTACATTGCATAAGAATGTAGCCCTGCAATAATCAGGTTTACACCGATCAAGTTGAACAGGATGATAGCAAAACCGACAAGCGTCAGCCAAGCGGATTTTTCTCCTTCCCATCCTTTAGAAAGACGGAGATGTAGATATGCCGCATAGAATAACCACGTAATAAACGCCCATACTTCTTTTGGATCCCACGCCCAAAATCTTGACCAGGCTATTTGTGCCCATATTGCGGCAAAGATAAGCCCACCAAGTGTGAATACAGGGAAACCTATTGTTACTGCTCGATAACCTATCTCATCTACCATATCCAGGTTAACCTTTGCAACAGCAGGTTTCAAGGCTTTACCGATTGGTTTTCTGATGATGACTCTTAATAAAAGGTATAAGATGGCTCCGCCTAGAAGCGACCATATAACAGTGTTTAGTTTCACCGTATTGATCCATGGAGAAAGATTAACAAGTGCGTCCATTCTGCCTTCCGTTAACAGTTCCCCTTCATTAGGTCCAACTATTGGGTATAAGGTATATGTTACTTCTTCTTGTGCTCCATCTTTATTGATGTAAGAAAATTGAGATTCGTAATCCACTGCTCCAAAGCCGATGGAGATGAATATGAAGCCTAAGAAAGAAATTAAAACATAAAGGGTAAATTCCACCCAAAAAGGTTTTTGACCTTTTTTACTATAATCTACCACTTTCACCAAATAAATTAAACCCGCGGCAAAACTGACGGAAAGGATGGCGATTCCCAGTGCTACCGTTGATACGTGAATGGCAAGCCAATGGCTTTGCAAAGCAGGTATAAGCGGCGAGATATCGCTTGGGAACATTGCTGCATATGCAATCAACAGCAGTGCTATAGGAAGTGTAAAAACACCCAAGGTACTAGTTTTATATATGAAATAGATGACAATAAAAGCTAACACCATCATCATTCCAAAGAAAGTTGTAAATTCAAAAAGATTACTTACAGGCGCGTGCCCCCCTGCGATCCAACGGGTGATAAAATAACCAAGTTGGGCTAAGAAACCTATGATAGTTATGACAATACCTATTTTCGCGGCTTTATTTCCTTGTTTGCCACGGATGGCCCCACCGAAGAAGGCTGTCCCAATCAGGTAGAGAATAAATGCTGTGTAAAGCAAATTACCACTTAGCTGAGCCATTATTAAGCCTCCTCTTTCTTTTCTCTCTCTTGTTCCTGTTCTTTTTCTGCTTCCACTTGATCGACAGGAACGGAGATACTTGTATTTTCTAACGCTTTATTAATTTCATTTTTCAGACCAAACCAGTTTTTGTTTGTATGACCCGCTATCAGAACCTCATTGTCATTTCTTCTGATCCAAACTCGACGATGGTTCCAATACATACCTTGGATCACACCAATCATAAAGATGGCTCCACCTGCTCCAAGTATCCATAATGTCAGGTCTTTTCGCACAGTCAATCCAGAAACATTGCGGGTTTCCACACCGGCAAATGTCATCTTGTTCTGGTTTGTCCCATTCGGTTCTATGTTTTGTTTTATTGCTACTAGTGCTATTTCACCCTCAGGAGTTTCTGGTGTGATCATCCTGAAAACGAACGCAGGATTATTAGGCACTCGTGTTTTAGTTGCCGGCTCTCCACCATCTAAAGTGAAATCAGGAAAGTAATTTACAAGTTCCACAGAGACACCTTCACCAAGGTCATATTTTTCCTGAGGATTTAATAAGTCCACTTTTATAGAACCAAAAGTCTCACCAGAATTCTTGTTTTCGAGATTAAAGGACATGTTCTTAAATTCATTCAATTTATAGTCTACTTGATAGAGAGCATAGTTATCATGCTTTAAAGGTTGATTCACTTGAACAGCATGCTCTTTAACTTTTTCAAGTTCAGGTTCGGCGCCAACTATGTATTCCCCTTTACGCTCATAAAGAACCGCGTTTGTTTGGAAATTACTCGCAATCGCACCTTCCCCTGCTCTAGATATGGCAGAGTTGAATATTTCATCTGATGATTCACTATTATATGTTTCAAAGATAAATCCTTCATTTTTCAAATAGTATTGACCGCCTGTCCCTGGGATCAATTCTGTCTCCCCTTCGCGGACCCATACTACTTCGTCTACGTACATACCTGGAAAGAACCTAAGCATAGCCCCAATTAAAAATATGATGATACCGATATGATTCACATAGGGGCCCCATCTGGAGAAACGATTTTTCTCAGCAAGAATATTTCCGTCTTCTTCCCTGACGTTAAATTTACGTTTGAGTAATCCTTGCTTCGCTTTTTCAATTTCCTCACCAGGATCTCCGTTCACGACCGTCGTACCATAGACTCTTTGGCGCTTCATGAAGCTTTCGTGCCTCGTTACCTTTTGAGTTTTAAGCGATTTATGTAAGGGGATAAATCGGTCCAAACTCGCAACAATCAAGGAAATACCAAGGGCTGCAATTAAAAGCATATACCACCAGGATCCATAAAGATCGTGAAAACCTAACGTATAATATAGCTTTCCGGCAAACCCGTATTCCTGCTCATAATATATTTCTGGAGGAATCGCCTGATTGATATAATCTTGTTGCGGAAAAATTGTTCCAAATGATGAAGCTACTAGAATAAGGAAGATAATCCATATACCTACCTTTACGGAAGAAAAGAAATTCCACACTTTATCAATGATCGTTTTGTTATAGGTTTGCGAACGTCTTGCACTACCTTCATATCGCATGTCCAGTAGTTTTTCCTTACCCTGATCATTTTCAGTCGGCTTTCCGCAGGCTTCACAAAGTATGGTACCCTCTGGGTTAAGGTGTCCGCATTCACATTTTATTTCATTCATACGTAAAACTCCCTATTATTCAGGTTTAATCATTTCCATGTATTCTTTTACTTTTTCTTCTGTCAACTCACCTGAACTTTTTTTCACAACCTTGCCGTTTTCATCCAGGAGAATAGTTGTCGGCAATGGGAGTATTCCATATGCCTGTCTTACTTGGTCACTCTTATCCATTGGAATAGGAAAAGTTAAACCATGGCGATCTCTGAATTTCTCGACTGCCAAGTTCGTTTCTCTAATATTTACTGCTATCACTTCTACTCCTTGGTCTTTGAAAGCTTGATATTGATTTTCCATATATGGCATTTCTCTTTCACACGGCTTGCACCATGTTCCCCAAAAATTCAGGAAAACTCCTTTGCCTCGGTAATCTGAAAGCATGACTTCATTGCCTTCAAGATCTGTAAGTACAAAATTCGGCGCCTCATCCCCCACATCCACTATTTCTTTGGACTCGAAGAAATTTGTGTACATGGTATATCCAATTGCCGCTAAAAGAAGCAGTAGTATGCTTGTGCGCATGATTAAACGTTGCTTTTTATTCATATACATACTCTCCTAAAACTGAGACATTTCATCCTAGTTATTATAACATTTACTACTTTTTACATAGATAATAGAATATGAAGGTTTTGTGACCGAAAAGCGGAGTGTGACAGTTTCTTCCGTCTTTTAAAACACAAAAGCGGAAGCTGCCTTTTAAGCTCCCTCCGCCTCTACTACCATGTCATTGTTATTTCTTCGGTTTTGTCGCCATTACACGAAGCTGTTTTACTTCATGTGGAGTCAACTCTCTAGCTTCCCCTGCAGACAGACCATGCAAATTCAAAAAGCCATACCTTTCCCTTTTAAGCTTCATGACCGGAGTTCCAATCGCTTCAAACATACGGCGAACTTGTCGGTTACGGCCTTCATGAATGCTGATTTCAAAGATAGAGGTATTCTTCGTTCTTTCCATGGAAAGCAACTTAATTCGAGCCGGTGCGGTTTTTCCGTCCTCAAGCTTAATACCTCTTTCCAAACTTTTAATAGCTTCTCTGGAAGGGATCCCCTTTAACTTTGCAACATAGACCTTTTCCACTTCTGAAGTGGGATGCATAAGCGCATTAGCGAACTCCCCATCATTAGTCATCAGCAATAAGCCAGAAGTATCATAATCTAATCTTCCAACTGGATAAATGCGTTCTTCAATATATGGAAAGAAATCCGTCGCGACTTTTCTGCCCTTATCGTCACTTACACTAGATATTACGCCTCTTGGTTTGTATAGTAAGAAGTAGACTTGCTTCTCTCTTTCAACGGGAATTCCCTCTACTTCAATTTTATCGTTTGGATTTACTTTAACTCCTAGTTCTCTTATAACTTTATCATTAACTTTTACTTTGCCTTCTTTTATCAATTCTTCTGCTTTTCTTCTTGACGCAATCCCTGCGTGTGCGATAACTTTTTGTAACCGTTCCATTTCTTTCACCTCATTCAACATCTTACCCGACTTTCACAATAAAAGCCAAGATTTCTCTTCTTCTATGATTCCCAATGTTTGCAAACTCTAATTATACCTGTTGTTGATTGTAAAAAGAAAGAGGAAATAATAGATAATCGTATTTGATTCCCCACATAAAAAAAGACCGAGAATAAATGCTTAGTTTTTTAATATTAGTTATTGGGTTATCGCCGCTGTTCCTTTCCGCAAATGGCTGCGCTTTCCGCGGGACGGTGCTTGAGCCTCCTCCCTTTCGTTGCGGGGTCTCAACCTACCGTTACTCCCCCGCTGGAGTCTTCGCCATTTGCTCCAATCCACAGCTAGAAATTACGTTAAAGGAAGGTTAGTGGTTTTAAGGTAACTCAATAGCTTTATTTTTCTTAAGTTTAATGAAGTCCTCTTGTTGATTGAAGTGGAAGGCGCGCAGACGCCCGCGGGAGGAAGGGACAGGTGAGACCCCGGAAGGCGAGAAGCCTGAGGAGGCTCACGGACCGCCCGCAGGCAAGCGAAGCTCCTGGAACGGAAATCAATGGTAATATAGATTTCTTAACTAAATATAAAAACACCGGGATATTTCTCCCGGCGCAAACAGTTTACATTGCAAAAAATATAGTAACGACCAGAATAGATACGACTATTCCCACTACATCTGCCAATAAACCTACTTTCAAGGCATCTCCCATTTTCTTTATTCCTACGGCGCCGAAGTAGACTGTAATAACATAGAGAGTGGTATCTGTGCTTCCTTGCAGTACCGAAGCAAGCCGGCCCATAAAAGAATCCGGCCCATAGGTTGCAATCATATCTGTTGTCATCCCAAGTGCTGCCGTCCCTGAAATTGGTCGAATAATAGAAAGTGGCACTATTTCTGCCGGAACGCCTATTGCCTGCATAGCCGGTCTGACAAATTCCACGAGAAAATCTAATGCCCCTGAAGCTCTGAAGATGGAGATGGCAACCAACATCCCAACCAAGAACGGAATGATTGAGATCGCAATTTTGATACCCTCTTTCCCTCCTTCTACAAAGGTCTCGTATGTGGGTACTTTTTTAAATGTTGCATACAAGAGAATGAATCCAATGAGCAAAGGGATCATCCATAGAGATATAAGTGAAATGAGTTGCATGGCCTACCTCCTTTTTGCCATACGCCTGTAATAAAATAGACGATCTATTGTAATGGCCGCGATGGTGGAACACAGGGTAGCTACAAGGGTAGGGCCGACTATTTCTGTTGGAGAAGCAGATCCATAATTCATCCTGATGGCAATTACAGTGGTAGGAATCAAGGTAAGACTTGAGGTATTGATTGCCAAGAACGTGATCATTGATCTGCTTGCTTCTGTTTTCCCGCCATTAAGTTCTCTTAGCTGTTCCATAGCTTTAATACCCATGGGAGTCGCTGCGTTTCCAAGCCCGAACATGTTTGCAATCATGTTAGATAGCATATACCCCATCGCCGGATGATCTGCTGGTACTTCTGGAAAGATCCTCCGTACCACAGGTTTAAAAAGAGACGCTAATTTTTCAAGCAGTCCCGCTTCCTGGGCAATTCTCATCAAGCCCAGCCAGAAAACCAGTATACTGATAAATCCAATGCATATCGTTACCGCATCCTTTGCACCGGAAAATATGGCCTCGTTCACTTTATCCATCGTTCCATTGATCATCGCGAACAGGATCCCGATAATTGTCATGGCCACCCAGATAATGTTTACCATGGAAGCTTTCCTGCCGTTATAAAAAAGATATCTTTGAAGATACTCCAGAAACCGCCTTCCTTCTTTTGCTTCTGCTCAAAGTAGATCGGAGTTTCTACAACAGCCTCATCATGGACAATCAACGTATATTCCCCGACTACTTCCGGTACATTTTCCTCTTCTTCCCACTCTTTTTTTGGTTTTTCCAATGTAACTTTAATACGTACATCTTCTCTTTCCTTTTTCGTCATAGGGTACTTAATATCACGAGAAAGAGAGACTTTCCCTTTATAAAAATCATCTTTCACATTGTCCAGTTCTCCCTTTTCCGCTATGTCATATAACTGGTAATCGACAAACGCTCGGTTGAACATATAGATATGATCTTTCCAGTCATCTGGACCATTTAAGGTCACTGCAATCATATCCAATCCCTCTTTTGAAGCAGTGGTGATGAGGGTCCGCTTCGCCCGCTTTGTATACCCTGTTTTACCACCCGTTGCATATTGATACATTCCCGTTACTAAACGGTGCTTATTGGTCCAACTCCTGTCCCAAGATTCACCCGGAGCTGCTGGCGCACGGTATACTTTTGTGCCTGCAATCTCTTTGAATTTGTCATTTTCCATGGCATATCTAGTCAATATTGCCATGTCATACGCAGTAGAGTAATGGTTCTCATGGTCATCCAGACCATGCGGATTTGCAAACTCCGTGTTGGTCATTCCGAGTTCTGCCGCTTTTTCATTCATCATGAACACAAAGCCTTCCAAACTCCCTCCGACATGTTCTGCAATAGCAACAGCAGAATCATTTCCAGAGCGAAGCATCAAACCAAACACTAAATGTTCAAGTTTAATCTTTTCACCGGGTTTCAGATAGAGAGAGGAACCTTCTGCGCGGACAGCCTTGTCACTGACCTTCACAATTTCATCCAATTTTCCCGATTCAATTGCCAAAATTGCAGTCATCACCTTTGTAATACTGGCAATTCTTTGCTTGTCATGGGCATCTTTTTCGTATATGATTCTGCCACTTTCCTGTTCAATCAAGACCGCATTGCGAGCACTGACACCTACTTGTTCCGCATGTATATTTTGCGGAATACATATAGAGAAAATCAGCAGCGAAACTAGTGCGATGCTGAACATATGTCGTTTGTGAGACATCCAATCCCATCCCTTATCTATTTTTGTACAAGTTTATGCGGAACCTGTCCAAAATTATGAATAGTTTTTATGTCGAAAGGATGGAAAGGGCATTTGAAGACCTGTCTCCACCTATTTTCCCGCCACTCCGGTCTTCATTGCCTTGATGAAGACTTCTCTCTACCTATTTTCCGACTACTCCGGTCTTCATTGCCTTGATGAAGACCTGCCATCACCTATTTTCCGGTCACTCCGGTCTTCATTGACCACATTATCTACCCCTAACAAAAAAAGAGAGGCACAAAGCCCCCCTCACTAATCAATGCGGTTTCCACTTCAATTTTGACGCCTCTTGATAACGCTTTTCAACGTCTTTCCAATTTACGAGATTCCACCACTTATCTATATAGTCTTTGCGGTTATTTTTATATTGGAGGTAGTATGCATGCTCCCAGACATCCAATCCAAGAAGTGGAATGGTGTCCCATTGAGTAAATAGTTGCTGTTTCTCTGTTTGTAAAATTTCCAACCGATGGGCACGAGGAGACCAAACAAGCAAAGCCCACCCGACACCTTCCACTTTATCGGCAGCTTCTGAAAAATGCTTTTTAAATTTTTCATAATTGCCAAAATCTTGGACAATCTGCTGCATTAATCTCCCGCTTGGCTGACCACCGCCATTTGGAGACATGTTATCCCAGAACATAGTATGCAAATAATGACCAGATCCATGAAAAGCAGCCTCACGTTCCCAATGTTTGATTAAATCAAAATCGCCTGTTTCGCGAGCTTCTAGCATCTTCAATTCCGCCTTATTCAACCCATCCACATAGCTCTTATGATGTTTCAGGTGATGCAGCTCCATAATATCTCTAGAAATATACGGTTCAAGTGCGTTATATGGATACGGAAGTGGCGGAAGGGTATGCTGTCCAATTGCAACTCTTCCATTATTAAGGCGTCTGGCTGTGACATTTTGCAATCCTTCTGCCGTCTCTTCCACACATTTTTGAATTTCGAGTATATCAGACTCGTAAATATACGATTGCTCTTGAGCATGTTGAACTCTTTTTAGAATCCCTCTTACTTCCGGTAGCCAACTACTGCGAAAAGCATCTTTGCTAACTTGATTGGTAGTTAATAATTCCAAACACCATTCTTCCACTTCGCTTAAAAACTGTTTAAAAACAAGCTGATTTTGTTTAATCGTTCTCACCCTCCCCAGCACTCATCGTTTTATTCTATGCTCCATCTGGGCGAAACGGAACAATTCAGTAGTAAAGGAGTAAATAAACAAAAAACACCAGCCCAAAAGAAAGGGCTGGTGCATGCACATCAATTACTTTGCATCATTTTTGTTCGGTAGTCCGTTTCATAATACTCTAACTCTTCACGAACTGCTTGAAAATCACTTTCTAAGCCACGAATCACTACTTTTAATGATTCAGGTGGCGCTTCATGGAACTGAATGGAATTCTTGCCAGTATAAGCAGAACGGCTGTCCTCATACCAAGCATCATTTCTAGGTGCAAAAAACTCTTCAATACATTGGTGATATATGTTATATAAAACTTTTTCAGCAGCTGACTTTCTAAACGGTTCACTTTTCAGGATAACTTGACAAGCGTTCAACCCTTCGTCACAGAATACAGCAAGTCGACGAGTATTCAATAAAAGAAGTTCTACATACTCCTGTTTGGAAGAAGACTCTTCCATGAGCGTGGAAAGTGTAGCTTCATTCAAGAAGGCATTCAGTTGATGTACCGTGTTTCCTAAAAAGCTCTCAACCTGTTCTGTTTGTGATTTTACAATTGTATTTGCCATTGAAAAATGACCCTCCAAGTATTAGTTTTTTCTAAATGTCGGTTTCTACTACGTTACGTATGGAATGATGAAAGTATTACAAGCTTGGCCAACTTAAGAAGAAGGCTGCAATAAGAAATGAAGTGAAGATGTGAGTTGATAGCCACCTTTATTGTAAATGCCCTCAAATATTTCTCTTGTTTTCGGGATATTCACTCCTTCAAAGTAACCCGCAAGCTCTTCTTGTGTATTAATATAGATTCGCTTTCTATGACGAAAACTCGGGTTTTTGATTAAACAAGTAATGGCTACCAAATCTTTAAACGTAATTTGCTTTTCACCGATCTTGAAAATAGGATCTGTCTCTCCACGCATCGTGGGGATAAACTCAGCAAAGGTTTCGTCATAGTACCGAATGTACAGCACATGCAACGTCTTTTCTTCTCCATCATCTTCAAACGTCACTTCAGAGCGGTTAAAAAAATCCTCAGAAGTGTTGGGTTGCGCCTTTTCTAATTCATACCCTCTACTATTAATTATACGCATACGGTCACTCCCACCTGCTAATCTGTCATAGGGGCCTTCTGCTTAACAGCCTCCCATACTACTATTTTACCATAAGAGGATTAAATAATCTTAAGATTCAAACGTTTCTTGGAACTTTTCAAAGAACAAATCCGCTTCTTCGTCCATTTCTTCCATATTTACTGATAAAGACGGCAATTCTTTAATATTTTTTAGACCAAAGTAATCCAGAAATTCTTTAGTCGTACCATACAAGATTGCCCGACCCGTTCCTTCCGCCCTGCCAACTTCTTTAACTAGCGCTTTTGCTGCGAGCGTTTGTAGAGGTCTTTCACTTTTCACTCCACGAATATTCTCCACTTCCGTTCGTGTAATTGGCTGCTTGTACGCAACAATTGCCAACGTTTCGAGTGCTGCCTGTGAAAGAGTCTGCGAAGATGGAGATTCAACCAGCTTTTTCAGATAGACAGAATGCTCTTTTTTGGTGGTTAGTTGATATGTACCAGCAAGTTCTATGAGGGTGATGCCCCTCTCTTTTTTTTGATAGCCCTTTTTTAACTCATCTAATATATCGGTTGCGACATGTTCTTCCACTTCCAATACAGCAGTAAGTTCCTTCAACGTAAGCCCTTCATCCCCTGCTGCAAAAAGTAGGCTCTCTACTATCGCTTTCCAATTAATAATAGCCAATTTCTTCGTTTCCTCCTTCCTTATACGACACATATATATCTGAAAAATTGTTATCCTGTTCTAGGATAATGCTGTTCTTTTTTAAGAGTTCGAGGATTGCCAAAAATGTAACGACTACATACTCTTTGCTTGATTCCGGGAAAAGTTCATAAAAATGCTTGCGACCTTTGAATAGACGCAAATCTTGGATTAATTCCGCCATCCTCTTCTCAATGGGTATTTCTTGACGTGTAATCCTAGCTTGCATCGGTTTCTGTATCTTTTTCCTGCGCATTAGTTTCTGTAGGGCCCCGAGCATATCATATAAGGAAACATCTAATTTTACTTCTTCGGGCTTCACTTCCTTCATGAGACCACTCAAGTCACTAGGAGGCTTCGTGAAAAGATGGCTTCGTTCCTCTTCCATCTCTTTTAAATCATCTGCCGCCTCTTTATATTTTCGATACTCAATAAGTCGATTTATTAACTCTTCACGAGGATCTTCTTCGTATTCAGTAAATTCATCTACCTCATCTAAAATTTCTTCTTCATGTTTTGGAAGCAGCATTTTACTCTTGATTTCAATGAGGGTCGCTGCCATGACAAGGTACTCACTTGCAACATCTAATTGCAGTTCTTTCATGGTATGTATGTATAATAAGTATTGCTCGGTAATTTGAGCAACCGGAATATCATATATATCAATTTCCAATCTGTTGATTAAATGTAATAATAAATCCAAAGGGCCTTCAAAGGCCTCTACTTTCACATTGTATTCCTGCACAATCATTCATCCACCTAACATAAACATCAAACTATACAATAGTATAGAGTATTGTAGCAAGATTTTATAGGGTTTTCATGATTATGTTAAAATATTATTAGAATTGTAATTAAGGAGGAAATCCTTTGTATCCAAAAGCTTACCTCGATTATTTATATCATTTTCATTGTGATAGAGACTATTTTGAATGCCATGAAGTACTAGAGGAATATTGGAAGGAAAAAGATGCGGGTGAGCGTGAAATTCATTGGGTCGGTCTTATTCAAATTTCCGTAGGTCTCTACCATCATCGACGTGGAAACTTCAAAGGAGCTTTGCGGATGCTTCAAAATGCTTTTCGGATTATCGGCAAGGAGTCTTCAGAGATTGAGGCGTTGGGGCTTGATAGTGGGCGATTGCTTAAAATGCTAGAAGAGCGAATAGTTTATGTGACAAACCAAGAACCCTATGAGAGTATGAATTTGCCGATAGCTGACCCCGATTTGCTGCTGTCTTGTGATACTATGGCGAAAGAAACAAACTTGGTTTGGGGCACAGCCAGTGATTTGCGTGATGGTTCATTGGTGAACAGGCATACTCTTCGGGATCGTTCTGATGTGATTGAGGAAAGGAAAAGGCAGCTGGAATTGCGGAGAGAAAGGGGATGAACATAAGCCGGGGAGGTGGTGTCGGAGTTTGACTGTTGTTGTCGAACGGCATGTATTTGGTCCATTTCGGCTCGTATTTTCATTTTTCGGACAGTATCTGCTTCGGTTCCGCTCGTATTTTCATTTTTTGGACAGTATTTGCTCCGGTTCCGCTCGTATTTTATTTCACAGAAAGTCCGGACTTTCCCGGACTGTATCTGAGGCAAAAATCCACCTTCACAAAATAAAAACGACGTGCTTTCACAAAGAAAGCCGTCGTTTTTTTTCAAATATGCAGTTATTCACTGCATTCATTTTCATCAAGATCACATTTTTCAATAAATGCAGTCGTATATTGTGTTGTTTTGACTGCTTTGTTTGGATAAGTTTTCGTGAGTGCGACAACCATTCTTTTACCATATCCTTGCCCACGATGGGAAGGAATTACACTGATGTGTTGAATGGTGAAGCTTTCTTCTTCTAACTCGATACCAATCAATCCTATAATATCGTCTTCCTTCCAAAGGAAAAGCTGCCAGTTTTCTTTCTCTTCGTAGTCTCTCATCGATTGCTGTAATTTCTTCAGCTCTTTTTCTGTTGGCATAAAGGACATAAGACCCATAGCAATTTTCTCAAAGCTCTTCTTATAACGAATTAACATAAATTACCCCTCATTATCGAAAAAACTTTCATAAGTATAACTACAAGTAGTATAGGAAAATTATTAGAAAACGTTCCTATCTGAAAGATTTTCTTACTCTTAAGTATACATTCTATCCAAACAAAGCTTTAAAGTACACCTTTTTAAGATAAATCTTAGAATTCGCGTAATAAATTTGCCATTTCAATAGCCGCTGCAGCAGCTTCCCATCCCTTATTCCCAGCTTTCGTTCCGGCTCTTTCAATAGCCTGTTCAATGGTTTCTGTTGTAAGTACACCAAAGATTACCGGAATACCCGATTGCATGGAAGCTTGAGATACTCCTTTTGCCGCTTCGTTACATACATAGTCGAAGTGAGGAGTAGATCCACGAATTACTGTTCCAAGGGTAATTACTGCATCGTACTTACCGGAGTCGGCCATTCTTTTTGCAACCAATGGGATTTCAAACGCACCCGGTACCCAAGCTACGTCCACTTGGTCTTCTTCTACGCCGTGTCTTTTAAGTGCGTCCTGTGCTCCGCCTAGAAGCTTGCTTGTAATAAACTCATTGAATCTCCCTACTACGATTCCTACCTTAAGACCTGTTCCTACTAAATTACCTTCATATACTTTTGCCATTGTTGGTTCCTCCTAATTAACATTTATATTTTTGTTAAATACCATTGTTACTTCCTCAAAATGCTTCGCTTTCCGCAGGGCGACCTTGAGCCTCCTCGGCTTCGCATTTTGTTCCAAGTAACAAGCGTACTGGACTATTTAAAAATGCAACATATGCCCTAACTTAGTATGCTTGGTTTTTAAATAACTTTCATTAGCTTCCTTGGTGGGCATTTGAAGTGGTACTCGGTCTACTACCTCTAACTCATATCCTTTTAATCCTGCTATCTTTCGAGGATTATTAGTCAGCAACTTCATTTTGGATACACCAAGGTCTCTTAAGATCTGCGCGCCGATTCCATAATCTCGCAAATCAGCACCAAAACCCAGCTTCTCATTCGCTTCTACGGTGTCATACCCTTCCTCTTGCAACTTATAGGCACGCATCTTATTTAATAAGCCGATGCCCCGTCCTTCTTGCCTCATATAAAGAAGCACTCCGTTGCCCTCCTTCTCAATCTGAGCAAGCGCTGCATGAAGCTGGGGTCCACAATCACATCGGTTGGATCCAAACACATCTCCTGTCAAGCATTCAGAGTGCACCCGTACAAGCGTTGGAGATTCAGGGTCAATATCTCCTTTCACCAATGCAACATGTTCTTTACCATCCACAACATTGGAGTATCCAACGGCACGGAAATCACCAAATTCAGTAGGTAGTTTTATTTCAACTTCCCTTTGAACAAGCTTGTCTTTTCGGTTACGGTATTGAATCATATCTTTAATGGTAATCATTTTCAGATCGAATTTATCGGCAATTTTTCTTAACTCCGGCACACGCGCCATTGAACCGTCTTCGTTCATAATTTCACAGATTACACCAGCCGGGTAGGAGCCGCTCATTAAAGCTAAGTCGACCGCCGCTTCCGTATGACCTGCTCTTCTTAATACGCCGCCTTTTTTGGCAACAAGCGGGAATATATGCCCGGGACGCTTAAAGTCTCCTGCTTTCGAAGTTGGTGATAAGAGTTCCAGAATGGTGGTGGAACGCTCAAATGCAGAAATGCCCGTTGTAGTGGATTTATGATCAATACTGACGGTGAATGCAGTACCATGTGAATCGGTATTGTGATTAACCATCGGAACCAGGTCCAATTTATCAGCTAAATCTTCTTGCACAGGCACGCAAATTAGACCACGGCCATGTGTCGCCATGAAATTCACCACACCAGGTGTTGCCTTTTCAGCAAGCGCTATAAAATCTCCCTCATTCTCTCTGTCTTCGTCATCACAAACAATAATAACTTTGCCCTGTTGTAAATCTTCCAATCCTTCTTCTATTGAATTAAATAGTTCACTCATCTTTCTCACCCACCTTATTTGAATCCGTGCTCTTCTAAAAATGATGCTGACATACTAGATTTTCTGGCAGGAGTTCCATTCTGCTGTTGTTTCAACAAATGCTCCATATATTTAGCCAACATGTCTACTTCAATATTTACTCTATCTCCCTTACCTTTTCCTCCAAGGATTGTATCATTCAAGGTATGGGGAATAAGTGAGATAGTAAAGCTATGATCCTTTACACCGAATATTGTTAGACTTGTCCCATCAACCGTTACGGAACCTTTAAGCATTAAGTACCGTGACAGATCAGCATGGACAGTAATGGTATAGTAGACTGCATTGCCGATCCTTTTTTTATCTTGAATGGTTCCTACTCCGTCCACGTGTCCACTTACAAAATGTCCTCCGAATCTTCCATTAGCAATCATAGCTCTTTCGAGGTTCACCATAGAGCCGGCGTTCAAATGCTCCAAGGAGGTTGCACGTATCGTTTCTGGCATAACATCCACTGTAAAGCGATTTGCAGAAAAAGTGGTCACTGTTAGACAGACACCATTGACCGCAATACTGTCCCCTAGCTTCACATCTTCTAAAACTTTCTTTGCTTCAATCTCTAAAATGATTGCTTGATCGCCTCGTATGATTTGTTTGATGGTTCCTATTTCTTCAATTATTCCTGTAAACAAGCAATCACCTCCTTGGGTCTTCTTTTAGTATCGAAACAATTTTCAGGTCAGAACCAATCTTCGTCACTTCTTTTATCTCGAGTTCTACTACTTCTTCCATAGTGGCAAACCCTTCACCGCCAATTAGGGATGGAGCATCTTGTCCGCCTATCAGTTTAGGAGCAAAGTAAGTGATTACTTGCTGGATAGCTTTCTCTTTTAAAAAACTGGCATTAACTGTCGCTCCGCCTTCTACCAACAAAGACGTAATCCCAGCCTCGCCAAGCAACGTAAGAAGGTCGTTGATTTCTACTTTTTCAGAGGGAAGCGCAAGAACCTTTATATCTTCCTTGCCTTCTAGGGCCTTCACTTTTTCCAAATTCGGCTTATTACCGGTTACAATCCATGTTGGCGCCTTACCATCTGTCATCACCTTAGCATTCAAAGGAGTCCGAAAATAAGTATCTAATACGATTCTTATCGGATTTTTACCTCCATTTGGCAGTCTGGTGTCCAGACTTGGATCATCAGAGAGAACCGTACCAACCCCAACTAATATTCCGTCATGTTGATGACGATATTGATGTACATCCATGCGTGCATCAGGTCCCGTTATCCATTTACTCTCATTTGTGTGAGTGGCAGTTTTGCCATCAAGGCTGGCCGCCGTTTTCAATGTAACAAACGGTTTTCCAGTTTTTATATAATGAAAGAAAACCTGATTCAATGCCAAGGCATCTTCTTCACAAACACCAAGCTCCACTATTATCCCTGCCTCGCGTAACTTTTCTATACCTTTTCCCGCAACCAAAGGATTTGGGTCTGTGGAAGCAATAACCACCTTGCTAACTTGAGATTGAATAAGAAGATCTGAACATGGAGGCGTTTTGCCAAAATGGCTGCACGGTTCTAATGTTACATATACGGTTGAACCTCTCACTTTGTACCTGCTGCCTGCCATTTGGATAGCATTCACTTCAGCATGAGCTTCTCCTGCCCGCAAGTGGGCCCCGAACCCAACAATTTCGCCTTCTTTCACAATGACACAGCCAACAACCGGGTTTGGAGAGGTTTGACCTGTAGCACGCTTGGCTAGATCAATGGCAAATTTCATATAGTACTGATCTTCCAAAGCAAATCCCCTCCTACAAAATCAACTTAAAATAATAAAAACCTCTAAGAATATCGCCTTAGAGGTTTGGTTTGGATTAAAATTGCGTATAGGAAAATAAACAGTGTTCATACATGAATTTTTCACTGCTTGCAATCTATAATCCTTCTCCCATCCAGACTTTCACTGTCGGCCCTGGAGTTGCACCAGATCCACCGCTTTTCTTTTTCAAGAAAACCGGGTCACGGACTAAGAAGCACATGGCTTCATCACCGCCGGTAGGGAATTTCACCCACCCCCGAAGGACATTCATATGTAGTTGTATACCGTTATTATTTTAGCATATCTTCATGATAAGTAAAATTTAAAGTTTTAGATAAGTTTGTCAAACGATGAAAAACCAGTAAATTATGCCCCAGACAAGAGACATGCCGAGCAGCACGCCAAGTAAAATCCAATTCTTTTTATTCATGGTAGGTACCTGCTTTCTTTTCTTGTAAAAAAAGAGAGAGCATCTCTGCTCCCGCTTTTAAAACTATTATTCAGCGTCTGTAACTTCTACTTTCTCCATAACGTCGCCATTTTTCATATTTCTAGCTGTTTCAAGTCCAGAAGTCACTTTACCAAAAACAGTGTGAACACCGTTCAAGTGAGGTTGTGGCTGGTGTACGATGAAGAATTGGCTAGAACCAGTATCTCTTCCAGCGTGAGCCATGGAAAGGCTTCCTGCTTCATGCTTATGTGGGTTACCTTCTGTTTCACATTTGATTGTAGTGCCGCTACCGCCTGCACCAGTCCCAGTTGGGTCTCCACCTTGGCTTACGAAACCAGGGATGACACGGTGGAATGATACACCATTGTAGAATCCTTCGTTTGCTAATTTTTCAAAGTTAGCAACTGTGTTTGGCGCTTCGTTTGGATAAAGTTCGAATTCGATTTTTTCTCCGTTTTCCATAAGTATGTATCCTGTTTTTGCCATTATGAACATCTCCTTGTATCTAAAATTAAAAATGAACCAGTTATTATCATACATGATTATAGTAGGAAAAGGAAGTAAGATGGCCGGTTAAACTGCTATTTCATTTTCAAATTTCAAACTCACCGCTGTTGATTTCCGCAAATGGCTGCGCTTTCCACGGGGCGACCTTGAGCCTCCTCGGCAAGCCCGCGGGGTCTCTACATTGCCGCTACTTCCCCGTAGGACAAGGAAGGCTTCGACAGCGATACTTCGCACGAAGAAAATGCGTAGCATTTTCGAGGAGTCTTCGCCATTTGCTCCAATCCACAGCTAGAAATTGCATTAAATTAGCGTTAATGGATTTTCAGGTTGAGGTCAAATAACTACTTGCTTTTTAGGTGAATGAAGTAACTCTGTTGATTGCAGTGAAAGACGCGGAGACGCCCGCAGGCAAGCGAAGCTCCTGGAACGAAAATCAACAATTTATTAAAAAAAGCCCGCCCTTTAGAAAATAGGGTGAGCTTTTGAATGATTGGATTTATTTTGTAAGCTTGGTTTTCGCTTGAAAAGGCAGATCCAGTCTTACCAGGTCTTCGAATGTTTCTCGGCGGATGACTAGTTGGGCTTCCCCTTCTTCCACAAAAACAACAGCTGGTTTGGTGATTCGGTTATAATTGTTTGCCATTGCATATCCATATGCTCCGGTGCAGAATACCGCAAGATAATCTTCGTGATTAGCTTTTGGTAATGGAAGGTCCCAAATTAACATGTCTCCTGATTCACAGCATTTTCCTGCTATGGACACCATGTCGTCAGCTTCATCTAGCACTCTGTTTGCCAGAACGGCTTCATATTTTGCCTGATACAATGCTGGACGGATATTATCTGTCATACCACCATCAATCGCTAAATAATGCCTAATATTAGGGATCTCTTTCTTCGACCCAACAGAATAAATCGTAGTGCCAGCATCTCCAACAAGTGAACGGCCTGGCTCGATCCAAATCTCAGGCATCTTCAAATTATGATCTTTTACAAACGTTTGAACGTCTGTGATAATTTCTTCCACATAAACAGAAGCAGGAAGAGGATTGTCTTCTTCTGTGTAGCGAATTCCGAATCCGCCGCCAAGGTTCACTACGCGTGCTTCAAAACCTTCTTGTTCATTCCACTCTTTTAATGTATCAAAAAGTTTGCCTGCAGCAAGTTTAAATCCTGTTGTTTCAAAGATTTGAGAACCAATATGACAATGGATACCGAGCAAGTCCAAGTGAGAGGCACCGGAAGCAATTTTCATCGCTTTATACGCCTGGCCGCTTTGTAGATCAAATCCAAATTTGGAATCTTCTTGTCCTGTCAATATATAATCATGCGTATGAGCATTAATTCCCGGTGTGACACGAAGCAAGATCGGCATCGTATATTCATGCTTTGCACAAATGTCCTGAAGCAATGTTAATTCTAAAAAATTGTCTACAACGACGCAACCAATTTTCTTTTCCACAGCCATTTCAAGTTCTTCCACGCTTTTGTTATTGCCGTGAAAATGGATGCGATCTACTGGGAAGTCCGCTACGAGTGCCGTATATAGTTCACCACCAGATACAACATCAAGAGATAAACCCTCCTCTTTTATAAGCTGAAACATAGCAACAGAAGAAAATGCTTTACTTGCGTATGCGACTTGCGCCTTTACACCAAGATTTTTAAACGTGGTCTGAAAATCGCGTGCACGCTCTCGAATCAATGCTACATCATATACGTATAGTGGAGTGCCATAATCGGCCGCAAGCTCAATCGTGTCCACTCCTCCTATTTCCAGGTGTCCTTTGGTGTTTACTTTACTAGTTCCATGAAAATACATATGCCGTTTCCCCTCGCGCAGTTAGTTTATATGTAACCCTATTTAATACCATATTCTCTAATAGAGTGATGTGGATGTGCTCTAGCCCTGATAAAAAAATTTAAGCAAAAAACAGCTAAACAGAATCTTTAGCTGCCTCAAAACTCTTTCATTCTGTACTTGATTAAACTAAACTTTACCACACATGAATGCCTCTATCAAGCGAATATTCTTACTAGTTTGTTATTGTGGTTGTCTAAATCGATTTCTTGGATGTACAATACTCGGACGGATTTTCGCACCCGGCGTACTTCTTCTTACGAGTATCATAAACAATGCTTTTGGACTGAATGGAATGAACGGCCATAGGTATGGAGTATTTAATGAACGTGTTCCAGCCAGGAATAAAATTAATAACGTCACTCCGACAACCAAGCCTGGCACATGGAAAAATGCAACCAGAGCTAAAAGCAGCAACCGCATTATTTTATTTGCTACACTAAGCTCATAACTCGGTGTTGTAAATGACCCGATAGCCGCTACCGCTACATACAAAATAACCTCTGGAACGAATAGCCCAACGTCTATCGCAATTTGCCCAATTAATACAGCGGCAATTAACCCCATCGCAGTAGAAAGGGCGGTAGGTGTGTGTATTGCTGCCAACCTCAGGAACTCCACCCCTATATCTGCAAGAAAGATTTGAAAGACAACAGGTATATTAGATTCTTCATTTGGCCCGATAAAGCTTATCTGTTCCGGAAGCAAACTCGGTTCCAGAATCATTAAAAACCATAGTGGCAGCAGGAACAAAGAAGCAAAGATACCGCAAAAGCGAACCCAACGGACGAACGTACCTACTGCTGGGGATTGCCGGTATTCTTCTACATGCTGCACATGGTGGAAGAATGTGGTTGGGGTAATGATGACACTTGGAGACGTATCTACCATCACAATGACATGACCTTCCAACAGGTGAGTGGCAGCAACATCAGGTCTTTCGGTGTAACGTACGAGAGGGTAAGGATTATAGCCCTGTTTCACAATAAATTCTTCTACTGTTTTATCCGCCATGGTCAGCCCATCGATATCGATATTTTTTGTTTCTTTACGAACTATATCAACCAGATCAGGATCGGCTACATCTTTTATGTAAGCAAGACAAATATCCGTTTTAGATCGTTCGCCCACTTGAAAAATCTCGTAACGCAGTCTTTCATCTCTAATTCTTCTACGCGTGAGTGCAGTGTTGACAATAATATTTTCTACGTAGCCATCCCTTGCTCCCCTTACTACCTTCTCGGTATCAGGCTCTTCCGGAGTACGCCCTGGATATGCACGTGTATCGATGACAAAACCGCTGTTTTCGCCTTCAAGCAAGATGACGACCAGTCCGCTGAGCACTTGGTCGACCACTTCATCCATATACTCAATATTGTTCACTTGCTGATTTACCAAACGATTATGAACAATCTCTTTCACCTTGTATGTCTTCTTTTCAAAGTCATTGATATGAAGCAATTCTTCCATAAGTTCAATGATAAACATCGTGTCACAAAGGCCGTTTACATAATAGAGGTTCAACTCTTTGCCAAGGATGGTGAACTTCCTCACGCCAAGGTCAAAACTGACATCTAGTCCTACCTCGTCTTTAAAAAATTTCTCATTATTCGTCAGTTTCGGTGATATCGGTATTTTTTCCATTCCATTGTGAGACATCATACCCATTCCTCTCTAAAATGATTTCGACCGCTTTGCTGGTAATGGGAGCTCCTCGTTTAACATCATCTCTTCTTGCCATCTTGCCTATATCGCCAATTCCGACAATAAGCGGAAAATGCAATTCATCTAAACAATAAACGGTGTCTCCATTTATTCTTCCAATTTCCATTTCCTGTATTCCACTTTTATCAACTCCATGGGAGGAGACTTGTAGATCACGGTCAACAGTCACGTGCACTCTTGTCCATTCTGATTGATGTGTCTTAGAAGCAACCGCAATGACACCAAGCACTTCAATTTGTTGATGAGTGGCTACGTATCGAAGCGCCCGCTCGCCGGCACCTTCTCCCAGAAAACCGCTATCATCGAACATTACAAATACGGGTTCACTTTTCGCCTGCAAAATCAGCTTCACTAATTCCTCCCCGCTTAACAGGGTAGGATTGCCAAAGGAAGCAGAAATACATCTGCCGCCATAGTGTGCGGCAACAAGCTGTATCGTCTTCTTGGCGTATACATCTCCATCTGTAATTAAGATGACCCGTTTTGTAATCACATCGATCTACCCTTTCGGCTTAAAGATAAGTGCGACAATAAAAGCGAACAGAATGGCAGCTGAAATTCCCGCAGAGGTTAATTCGAAAATCCCCATTCCGATTCCGATAAAGCCATGTTTCTCTGACTGGTGCATAGCACCATGCAACAAGGAATGACCGAAGCTTGTAATTGGCACGGTTGCACCTGCACCCGCAAAATCAATCAGCTTATCATATATCCCAAATCCGTCCAGGATCGCCCCTGCTACTACAAATGTACTCATCACATGTGCCGGCGTCAGTTTGGCAAAATCCAGTAATAGTTGTCCAATAACACAAATCAGCCCGCCGACCACAAATGCTATTAGATATTCCATTATGGTTCCACCCTCTCTAACACCACTCCATGCGCAATCGTTGGAATTGATTCTTTCTGTTGAATCATAGTAGGACTTAGTAAGGCTCCCGTTGCGACTACCAGCACTTTCTTAATCATGCCAGTCATCAACTCATTGATCAGGTGAGCATACGTAACAACCGCACAACATCCACAGCCGCTTCCACCTGCAAAAACTTCTTGATCTGGCCTGAAAATCATCAACCCGCAATCACTGTGTTTCACCGAAATATCATAGCCCTCTTCTTTTAAAAGCTCTTTCAAAATTGGACTTCCGACACCCGAAAGGTCGCCTGTTACAATCAGGTCATAGGTGTCAGGGTTCACATCCAAATCTTGAAAATGGGCTTGTATCGTATCTGCCGCCGCAGGTGCCATGGCAGACCCCATGTCAAATGGATCTGTGATGCCAAGATCCATTACCCTTCCAATGGTCGCTGACGTAATACGGATAGGGCTTGGCACCTTGCTTACAAGCGCTGTTCCAGAGCCTGTCACAGTAAAGGTGGCGGAATCCGGTTTTTGGCCACCATATTCCGTTGGATAGCGGAACTGTCTTTCTGCGGTGGCATTATGACTGCTTGTGGAAGCAAGCACCCTGTTTGCAAAACCAGCGTCCACAAGCGCTGCACCTACAGCCAATGTTTCCATCGAGGTCGAACAAGCACCAAACATGCACAGGAACGGAATTTGATGATGCCGTGCCACATAATTGGCTGTTACATTCTGGTTGAGGAGATCCCCAGCAAGGAAAAAATCAATATCTGAATATTTTAGATTTACTTTTTCAAGACAAGCATTTACCGATTGCTCCATCAGCCTTCTTTCGGCAAGCTCCCAATTATCTTCCCCGCAGTGAAGCTCAACATAGGTTTTATCAAACAAAGAACCAAGTGGCCCTTCCGCTTCTTTTGGTCCAACAGCAGTTCCAGTTGAACTTATATATATTGGCTTCTCAAATACCCAACTTTGTTTTCCAGTGAGTCGCACTACCTTTACCCCCTAACCAGTAAAACTCATATTTAATAAATACCTGATCATCCCTACCACATAGGCAGCCACCACTCCAAATACAATGACGCTTCCAGCAAGCTTAAACATGTTTGTCGCAACACCAAGTACGATTCCTTCACTCCGATGCTCCATTGCCGCACTTGTCATGGAATTTGCAAAACCAGTCACAGGAACCGCTGAACCCGCGCCAGCAAATTGACCAAGTTTATCGTATATGCCAAGGCCTGTTAGCAGGGCGGAAATGAGAACGAGGGTAGCCACAGTAGGGTTTCTCACATTTTCTTCATTAAAATTAAACATGGTCATATAAAAATTTTGAATACCTTGGCCAATTAAACAAATTAGCCCTCCTACAAGAAAAGCCTTCACGCAATTTATTACATAAGGTGTTTTAGGCTGGAACTTCTTGATGTTATTTTTATAATCATCCTTAAGCTTTGCACTCATGATTATCGCGCCTCCCTATAGATTGACAAACACTAACCAATGATATAAAGAACCAATTATCTTTCCGAAAACGATGGCCATTAAAAGAATAGCCATTTGTCCGTCCACTCCGATCCTTTTGGCCAAAATAGGCAACACATTCAATACTTCCGTCAAAGCTGCTGCAAGCAACCCAACAAAAACGCCACAAAACAGCCCGATGGGTATGGCCAAAATAGAAGGAAGATGAAAAGCAACGCTGTTTAAACTTATCCAGCTCCCAAACAATGCTCCCCCTATAACCCCCCATTCATAGCCATACACAAACTTTGTCGTCTTGGTCAACTGAGTCAACCTTGGAATAATGCCCAGCACTGCCAGAAACGCAACAAACCCTGAACCAACCGCAAGTCCCCCTGCCAAACCCAAAAATACGACAAAAACAATATTAATCGTCATCAATTTTTTTCGAGCTCTCCTTGTTTTCATGCATAATGACATATTGGTCAAGATCCTGTTGATAGTTGAACATTTCCACTTCTAGAGGGCTAGGCTCTTCGTTAATCCGTTTACGGAAAACATGATTAAAAAACAATATCATCCCTAAGCCTAAACCAATGGAATAAGGGATCTGGAGAAGCAACGGTTTATCATCCTCAAGGCCGGTGATGGTTTTGAAAATCTTTTGGTGTACAATCCGCATGCTTACATCTTCATGGAAATTCATGATGGCCAAGGCAGCACCTAGAAAAAGTAGCAGCCAAACCCCAACAAAAAACATTGGACGGAATCGCTTTTTCTTATATACCACTTCCACAATTGTCTGCGCTGGTCCAAAGGTTTGAATATCTAATTCTCTGTCTACTTTCCTTATCTCTTTAATCATCCGCATAACATCCAACACCACGATGGATTTATCACTCATGTTTATTTGATGAATAGAAATGTCCCGAATCTTATCCAACGTTTCCGTATCTGCAATCAGCTGTGCCACATCTTCTATTTTTATCATTTGATTTGGACGAGCTTGAATCCGATGACGAAGGCGAACATATAGTGATTTATCCATCTTCCAAACACATCCTGCCAAAAGATATTGTATATGTAGTATGGATTAGTGGGAGATTTACCATGCAAAGGAAAAAAGAACACCAAGAATTACCACGTTTTCTTCAACAAAAAAAACCGCACGGAATTCATTCATCCATACGGTCTTTCATTTGTTGCAGTATTTTCTTTTCCAAACGACTTACCTGTACTTGGGAAATCCCTAAGCGCTGTGCCACTTCGGTTTGAGTTTGATCTTTATAGTAGCGCAAATACACTATTAGTTTCTCCCGCTCATCAAGCTCTTCAATGGCTTCTTTCAAAGCGATCTTATCGAACCAGCGATGCTCGGAATGATCAGCAATCTGATCCAAGAGCGTAATAGGGTCTCCATCATTTTCATAGACAGTTTCATGGATAGAGGAAGGAGCGCGGGCTGCTTCTTGCGCAAGCACCACTTCTTCAGCCGTAATCTCAAGGAATTCTGCTATTTCATTAATGGTCGGTACTCTACCGTATCTTTTGGATAATTCATCTTTTGCTTTTCTGATTTTGTTCGCGACTTCCTTTAACGAGCGGCTCACCTTCACACTTCCATCATCCCTGATGAAGCGTTGGATTTCTCCAATGATCATCGGCACTGCGTAAGTGGAAAATTTTACGTCATAGGACAGGTCGAACTTATCTACTGATTTCAATAGGCCGATACAGCCTATCTGGAACAAGTCGTCTGGCTCATAGCCTCTGTTCATGAAGCGTTGAACGACAGACCAGACAAGACGCATGTTTTTTTGCACAATCGTATCCCTTGCCTCTTGTTCCCCAGATTGACTTCTTTTTATCAGTTCTTTCACTTCATGATCTTTTAGGTATGTTTGTGTTTGGTTCTTGACCTCAACATCCATAGGCTTAGCTCCTTAATTACAAAGCGCTTTGCTCTTAGCTAAATACTTGGTCATACGGATTGAGGTGCCAGTTTCTCTTGATGAATGAATTTCTACATAATCCATAAAGTTTTCCATGATGGTAAACCCCATACCAGAACGCTCGAGCTCAGGCTTAGTAGTATATAACGGCTGTCTAGCTTCCTCTACATCCTCAATTCCCATACCTTCATCCTTGATGGTGATATGGACAGCTCCGTCTTCTAGTTCAACAGAGATGTATACAGTGGCATTAGGGTCATTGTTATAACCATGAATGATTGCATTTGTTACTCCCTCTGATACGACTGTCTTGATCTCAGTCAACTCATCCATGGTTGGGTCCAATTGCATGATGAAAGCAGCTACCGTCACCCTTGCGAACGATTCATTTTGACTAAGTGCTGAAAATTGAAGGTTCATGTGGTTTTTCATTATGCCACCCCCAATTTTTGCAGAGCGTTTTCTTCACTTTCCTCTAAACGGATAATTTTAAATAGCCCGGACATTTCAAACAGACGTTTAACAGCAGGTGAAATAGAACAAACCACCATTTCTCCACCATTATTTTTAATTTGCTTATAACGACCCAAAATGACACCGAGCCCTGAGCTGTCCATGAAAGACAACTGTTCCAAATTTAAAATAATATGAGTAATCTGATGTTTTTCAATTATTGCTGTTGCTTGATTACGTAAATTTTCAGCAGTATGGTGATCCAATTCTCCTGCCAAACGTACGCAAAGAACGTTTTGTTTTACTTCCAAATCAACGGTAAGACTCACTGCACTTTCCCCCTTGTGGAAACTTTGTTCAGTGAGTCAATTTCTATATTCTTTTTCCGTTTTCCTGCCTAAAGACAAAACTAGTGTTTATTCGCTAAAAAAACAGGTTATATTTTAGAAACTACTTGAAATCATCCAAGCTTGGAGAAGTGTCCCATAGACCGCTTGAAAAGCTGCCACCAACTTGCTTCCATACTGTCTTTCGCAGCAACAAGGTCACTTTCTGAAAGAACCTTTCCGCCTTTTTTCAGAACAATCTTACCTACTTTATCTCCCTTTTTAACTGGAGCCTTCACATTTTCTTCTACAGTGATTTCTTGTTCCACATCATCTGTATTTTCACCTTTTTTTGTTAAAACAGAAATAGGTTCACTCGTAACTGCATCTACTTCTTTTTCAGAGCCTTTACTTATTTCCACTCTGCCTACCGCTACGTTTCTTTCATACATAGGATGGGTTTTGTATTGACTGAATGCAAAATCCAGCATATTAGTAATTTGAGCATTTCGATCTTTCGGTGTTGGTGCACCGAATACAACAGCGATCACACGCATATTGTCTTTCTTCGCAGTAGCGGTTAAGCAATATTTTGCTTCTTGTGTGAATCCTGTTTTCACTCCATCCACACCAGGATAGAATCTGACCAGCTTATTTGTATTCACCAACCAGAATTTCTTTTCCGAATCTTGTCGGAGATAGTCTTCATATTGGCCTGTATATTTGGTTATGCCTTCATATTTCAACAATTCTTTTGCCATCACAGCCATGTCATTGGCCGTGCTATAATGATTCTTTGCCGGCAAGCCTGTTGGGTTTTGGAACATGGTATTTTCAAGGCCCAGATCTTTTGCTTTAGCATTCATTCTATCTACGAATGCAGCTTCAGATCCTGCGATACGTTCTGCCATGGCAACAGATGCATCATTTCCAGAAGCAATCGCAATACCGCGTAGCATTTCGTCTGTTGTCATTTCTTCACCAGGTTCAAGAAAGATTTGCGATCCTCCCATAGAGGCTGCATATTCACTCGTCCTGATTTTTTCATCCCACGTTAGTTCCCCTTTATCAATGGCTTCCATGATTAAGAGCATCGTCATGATTTTCGTCATACTCGCCGGAGGCAATTTTTCGTGTCCGTTTTTCTCATACAACACTTGACCCGTGTCGCGTTCAATCAATATTGCAGATCTAGCATTTTCAGTAAGTTGAACACTTTTTTCTTCCGCCCCTGCAACAGGACTAAATGCGGAAAAAGTAAAAGCAATTGCAATTATTGCGGTAATAAACTTTTTCATCCTTAGACCTCCATTCATATTCCTACTTCACATTTTTTCCAAAAAGATTAAATTTATACTAAGTTTTGGTAATGGAGGGAAATAATTTTATCAAAATAAAAAAGTACTTAACCTCGGGAAACTGCAAAGATGCAATAATGGCCACCTTGCCTTTTCGCTTCATCTTCTGTCGAATTAAGACTTCTCTTGATTTATTTGCTTGTCACCGAGGTCTTCATTACGCCGATGAGGACTTCTCTCCTCCTTTTTGCTTGTTACCGAGGTCTTCACCATGGCGATGAAGACTTCTCTCCTCCTTTTTCTTTGTCACCGAGGTCTTCATACTGATCATGAGGACCTCTCTCCTCCTTTTTCCTTGTCACTGAGGTCTTCACCATGGCGATGAAGAATTAGCATGAGGACAGTCTCCACAATTCGATTATTTAATAATTTCCTGGTGTATATAAAATGGACTTTGACACAAAAAACAGCCCCACCAAAATGGCAGGGCTGCTATTAACGCAATCAATCTTATTCAGAAATCGTATCATATACAAGCGGCGGAACCTTAACGTCACCATTTACCACTTTAATGCTCTCATATAATGCTTCTTTTACTTTTGTAAGATCTTCTTGGTTACTGTGGATTGTGGCAAGGGATTCGCCTGCTTCTACTTTATCACCAATCTTTTTGCGTAGAACAATTCCTACTGCAAGATCAATTTCAGAGTCTTTTGTCGCACGACCAGCACCAAGTAACATAGCTGCTGTACCAACAGAATCAGCCACGATTTCAGAAACTACACCAGCTTCTTTTGCTTCAAGCTCCACCACATGCTTTGCTTGAGGCAATTTCTCCGGATTATCTACAACAGAAGCGTCTCCACCTTGTGCTTCCAAGAATGTTTTTAACGTTTCAATTGCAGCTCCAGAACGGATTACTTCTTCTAACATGCCGCGAGCTTCTTCCAATGTAGAAGCTTTTTCTGCTAAAAGAACCATGTAGCTACCTAGTTCTAAGCATAGCTCCTCTAAATCTTTTGGACCTTCTCCACGCAAAGTGTCGATTGCCTCTTTAATTTCTAATGCATTACCGATGGCAAAGCCAAGTGGCTGGCTCATATCTGAGATTACAGCCATTGTTCTGCGTCCAACATTGTTCCCGATATCAACCATTGCTTTCGCGAGTTTTTTTGCTTCATCCAAGTCTTTCATGAATGCGCCAGCACCAGTTTTTACATCCAGTACAATTGCGTCTGCTCCAGCGGCAATCTTTTTACTCATGATGGAGCTTGCAATTAACGGAATGCTGTTTACAGTTGCTGTTACATCACGTAAAGCATAAAGCTTCTTGTCCGCCGGGGTTAAGTTACCACTTTGCCCGATAACTGCAACTTTATTTTTGTTTACATAGTCGATGAATTCTTGATTGTCGATTTCCACGTGGAAACCTGGAACAGATTCAAGTTTATCGATTGTTCCACCAGTGTGACCAAGACCGCGGCCACTCATTTTAGCAACAGGAACTCCAACAGCCGCTACAAGTGGTGCCAACACTAATGTTGTTGTGTCTCCAACTCCGCCTGTACTGTGCTTATCAACCTTGATTCCTTCAATTGCAGATAGGTCGATTGTGTCTCCAGAGTGTACCATTGCCATTGTTAAGTCAGCACGTTCTTGGTCACTCATTCCTTGGAAGAAAATTGCCATGGAGAAAGCGCTCATTTGATAATCAGGAATGGATCCGTCTGTGAATCCTTTTACGATGAATTGGATTTCGTCTGTCGTTAGTTCTTTTCCGTCACGTTTCTTTTGTATAAGGTCTACCATTCTCATTCCGAAACACCTCTTATTTTCTGTAAAATAGATACCATAAAACACCGGTGTTGATTTCCGCACCGGACTGCGCTTTCCACGGGGCGATGCTTGAGCCTCCTCACAACGCTTCAGGGGTCTCAAGCTACCGCTACCTCCCGTCGGAGTCTTCGTCCTGTGCTACAATCAACAGCTAATATATTCTCTTAATTACATACCTTTAACAATTGTTTTAACAAATTGAAGGAAGTTTGCTTTTACCATTTCTGTTGTTTCCATTACTTCATCATGTGTTAATGGCTGGTCAAGGATTCCTGCTGCCATGTTTGAGATGCAAGAGATTCCAAGTACTTTCATGCCGCTATGACGGGCAATGATAACTTCCGGAACCGTGGACATACCAACTGCGTCTCCTCCAAGCGTTCGAAGCATTCTTACTTCTGCAGGTGTTTCATAGGAAGGGCCTGTGTTCCCAACATAAACGCCCTCTTGTACCTTTAAGCCTATTTCTGTTGCAACGTCTTTAGCCAATTTACGAAGTTCTTTGCAATATGGCTCAGACATATCAGGGAAACGAGCTCCAAGCTCATTGTTATTTGGTCCGATTAGCGGATTAGTTCCCATATTGTTGATGTGATCAGTAAGAATCATTAAATCACCTGCTTCGAAGCTTTCGTTCACTCCTCCGGCAGCATTAGTAACAATCAATTTTTCCACACCCAAATACTTCATTACACGTACTGGGAATGTTACTTTATCCATTGCATACCCTTCATAAAAGTGGAAGCGTCCTTGCATGGCAATAACAGTTTTTCCTTCTAATTCACCAATAACAAGTTGACCTGCATGACCTTCTACAGTAGACACAGGGAATTCGGGAATCTCTGTGTAAGGGATTACTACAGGGTTTTGGATTTCTTCTGCTAACACACCAAGTCCAGACCCAAGAATTAGGCCGATTTCTGGTTTCTTTGACAATTTTGCATTAATATATTCAGCTGATTTTTTAATAGCTTCTAAGTTCATTTAATCATTCCTCCTAGTTCAAATCTTGTAAAAAGCTTTTTCCGTGCTTAGGCATTTTTGTATTAAAGTTATCTGCAATCGTAGCCCCAATATCGGCAAATGTTTTACGGATATCCAACTGCTTACCTTCTTTATGTTTAGGGGAGTATGCTAATAACGGTACATACTCTCTTGTGTGATCTGTTCCAGGCGCTGTTGGGTCATTACCATGGTCGGCTGTAATGATTAAAAGATCATCTTCGTTTAAGTTTGCAAATACTTCAGGAAGGCGAGCATCATATTCTTCCAATGCTTTTCCATATCCCTCAGGATCTCTTCTATGACCAAATACAGCATCAAAATCAACAAGGTTCAAGAAACTGATACCTGTAAAGTTCATAGCTGTTGTTTCCACCAATTTGTCCATTCCGTCCATGTTAGAAACAGTGCGCAGTGATTTTGTCACTCCTTCACCATCATAGATATCGGATATCTTACCAATGGAAATTACATCATACCCACCGTCTTTAAGTTCATTCATAACTGTTCGCTCAAATGGTTTTAATGCATAATCATGGCGGTTGGACGTACGCTTCCAGTTACCTGCTTCTCCAACAAAAGGACGAGCGATGATACGGCCTACCATGTACTTTTCGTCTAATGTTAATTCACGCGCAATTTTACAAATATCATATAGTTCCTCGATAGGAACAACATCTTCATGTGCTGCAATTTGAAGGACAGAATCTGCAGAAGTATAAACAATCAACGCCCCTGTATCTACGTGTTCTTGACCAAGTTGATCAAGAATTTCCGTTCCGCTGGCAGGAATGTTACCGATGATCTTTCGGCTTGTTCGCTCTTCTAGTTCGTTGATAAGCTCATCTGGAAATCCGTCGGGGAATACACGGAAAGGTGTATCAATACGCAAGCCCATGATCTCCCAATGTCCTGTCATGGTGTCTTTTCCGCTTGAAGCCTCTTCCATTTTTGTATAACATGCAAGGGGTTTGTCAGCTTTAGGAACACCTTTCACTTCTTCAATATTACTAAGCCCAAGCTTTGCCATATTCGGCATGTTCAGCCCGTTCATGTGCTCTGCGATATGGCCTAATGTATTAGCCCCTTTATCACCAAATTTTTCAGCATCTGGCGCTTCGCCGATTCCAACAGAATCCATTACAACTAGAAATACTCTTTTATATGTATAAGAACTCATTTTCATAACCTCCCATAAACTTTCAATCTGAATTCACCTCTTGTATTTTCCCCTTTTTCACATAGGATAGTCATACAAGTACACACTTCCACTTGTCAGAAGTCTGACCTCTGATACCAGTATAAACAAGCGCTTTCAAAGTTGCAATTAAAATGATAAAAAAAGACTGTTCAGATAGTTCGAACAGCCTCTTTTTCTGTTCCCGCAATCAATAGTATCATTATGCTCTTGGGTGAAACATGGAATAAACATCTTTCATGCGGGTTTTCGTGACATGTGTGTATATTTGAGTGGTAGAAATGTCGGCATGTCCAAGCATTTCTTGAACAGCACGAAGATCTGCCCCGTTTTCTAACAAATGCGTGGCGAAAGAATGTCGCAACGTATGCGGTGTTAATTCTTTTTCAATACTGGCTTCCTTCGTCAACTTTTTTAATATTTTCCAAAAGCCCTGCCTTGTCAGACGGTTGCCATAAAGATTCACAAATAAAGCATCGGTTGTTTTCTTTTTCAACAGTTGACTCCGGCTTTCTTCTATATAATTGGTGATGGCACTTTGAGCCATGGAACCAAGCGGAATAATTCTTTCTTTGTTTCCTTTCCCAATACAACGAACAAACCCCATGGTTAAATGGACATCACTAAGATTTAGCGATATTAGCTCAGAGACGCGCATTCCTGTTGCATATAGAAGCTCTAGCATCGCTTTATCGCGCATTCCGAACACTTTGCTAGTATCAGGTGAATCTAACAAAGCCTGCACTTCTTCCAATGACATCACCTGCGGAAGCTTTTGCTCTTGTTTAGGACGGTCAATATGTACAGTAGGATCTTGGTTTGTAACCTTTTCCCGTAGCAGAAATTGATGAAATGAGCGGATCGAGGCGATGTGTCTGGCAATTGTTTTGGCCGATTTCCCTTTTTCAGTGAGAAATTTCAAAAACTGAATAATGGTAGAACGTGTTACTGCATCCAACGACGACATTTCCTCTACCTTATTTAAATAGAGCAAATAAGATTTCAGATCTCGCTCGTAGGAAATCACAGTATTAGACGCCAATCCTTTTTCGACTACTAAAAAATGAATAAAATCTTTTAAATGATCCTGCAATACCCTCTACTCCCCGTAATGATAAAAGAACACCAAGCGCTGCAACCAGCCCTCATCCCTTTCTTCTATCATTTTTGTCACTTTCACCGCCGCCCCCTCAGGCTCATCATAACGGTGATAATTCTGATATTCTTGATTAATCCACATGATTCCAAAGTAAAATAAAACCGTGCAACCGGTGAATAAAATAAACACTTTAAATGTATTATAGCATGAATCTATGATATTCTTCATAAAAGCCAACCTCCAACTATGCAAGTTATTACATTAAACTTGTCTTATTAGAAGGTATGACAAATTAAAGCGGAATTATACCTGTGAATCAAAAATTCAAAAATAAAAACCTTTTCCGTGTTTGTCGGAAAAGGCTTATGTACTTTCTTCTTCAGTTTGGTTTTCGGTATCTTGGCATCGATGGCAAACTCCATGAAAAGTCAAACGGTGATCTTTTATTTGGAAGTTCCAATCACGCTCTACAATTGCTTCTACATCTTCTAATAAATCGTCTTGGATCTCATCTACCGCTCCACACTCGATACAAACCAAGTGATGATGGAAATGCTTTGCACCTTCTTGACGCAGGTCATAGCGAGATACTCCGTCGCCAAAATTTATTTTATCGACAATTTTCAGTTCCGTTAGTAATTCCAAAGTTCGATATACAGTAGCCAGTCCAATTTCAGGTGACTTTTCTTTAACGAGGAGGTATACATCTTCCGCGCTCAAATGGTCCTCTTCATGTTCCAGCAAGACTCGAACTGTTGATTCTCGCTGAGGAGTTAGCTTATAGCTTGCGGAGTGCAGTAGCTTTTTTATGCGATCTATCCTGTTTTCCATATTCGTTCCCTCCCTCGCTTTACCTTTTCATTTTATCGAAAGCGCGGGAAACTGTCAAAGAAAAAAATAATGATTATAAATAAGCATAAATAATAATTATTAAATAATGTTCATTCTAAAATGGATATGACCGACTTCATAAATACCGGTGAAGCTAGGGCTTCAATTAAGGAAGCACCAACGAGCAGCAAGCAGATGAATCCCATCGCAACCGTGTACTTCATAAACTGCTGAAAAAACGGTTCTTGAATTCTTTTCACAAATTGCTGTCTGATCATTTTCAAGGAAAATGCCACAGATAAGGTACCAATGATAATGTACGCTGGAATAGCTATCATATTCTGAGGTAGAATGGCAACGAAGGAAAACAGGAAGCCTTTCCAGCTTAGTTGATTCACTAAAAATCCAACAGTGAATCCCACTACCACCCCCTTTAAAAACAGCAGGATTAGGATAACCGGCAGTCCGATAATAGAAATCCCAAGCACCCACATTAGAAGCACATATTTAATATTATGAAAATAACTTTGAAAGAAAATGTCTTTCGAACTTGCAAACTGTCCTTCTTCCACCTGTCCAAAGAAACGGCTCAAATAAACGAACAGATCCTGTTTTTGCGAAAAGTTCATGCTATTGACCACAATGGCCCCGAATATCACTCCCATAAAAAAAAGCACCACTATAAACAGATATAGAGAGGAGTGTTCTTTTATATGCCCTAGTAAAATACTAAACCGCGACTGTTTTTTCATCCCTCTTCCTCCTATCACTCTCTTACTAGATTGTATGATAGAGGAGGAGAAGTATGACTTGTTTTAGGGGAGAAATTTATGTTAGGTGTGGTTAGGTTGGGTTGGGTTGATGAACAGGGTGAATTGTGTGACGACCGTGTTGTGCACTTTTCCCTGCCTGAGGGCGTCTTTGCCACTCTATGACCACCATGCTATGCACTTTTCCCTTACGAAGGCGTCATTGGTGCTCCAGACGAACCCTTATATCAATCTCCCCAATTTAAAATTACACCGCCTCATTCATCACTTACCTTACCAAACCTGCCCCCACCGCCGGCTTTAAATGCCAACCTTCCGCTTCTGGCAGCAACAATCAGAGACGCGACCTTCTCCCCGACAACTTCCACTAATTCTTCGTGACTTGCTTCATGCAGAATGCCCATCTCGGTTCCAAAAACTCCCCGTAACTTCATCAAAGTTTTCGGCCCTACACCTGGTATGAAGTCCAAAGGGACCTGATGTATATACGGCGGGCGTTGTCTCAAGGGCCCTTCGTTATCAGCGAGCTCCTCAATCCGATCAAACACACCTTTAACAAATTTGCTATGTTGGCAATTAGTACAATCAACTTCCCCCTGTATAAATGGAGAATAGCACTTTTCACAAACTGTCGTATAATACTTACCTAGCTGCGGGCTCAATCCGTAATTACTAACCACTCCTCGCCCATCCACTTCCTTTAATGCAAGGCGCAACTCCTCAAAGCTCGGTTCCTTCATGCGTATCTTTTGGTACTCCCTCGCAATCTTGCCGACTGAATGGGCATCGGAATTAGAAAGGAAAGCGTACTTCCCCAATTCGCCCAATTTCTCTGCCATAGATGTATCCGCACTTAACCCAAGCTCTATTGCATCAATCAAGTCTCGGTCAAATACTTCGGATAAACTTTTTCTCACACCCTTGCCATACATACTTTTAAAAGGTGTAAAAACATGGGCTGGGATGAATAATCCATCTAACCTCTTTACCTCACGCTGAACTTCCACTGCATTCTCATACACACGCTGAGTCGACAGAGTCACATTTTTCATTCGCATGCTTAGCCAGTTTGAGAACTCAACCATCTTCTCCACCGTCTTCATATAACAGAGTACATGAATTAAGCCCCGACAGTTCTCATCATAGATTTCAATTTCCGCACCAAGGATCAATGAAATATCTCCCATGCGCACACCGCCATCTACGAGCTCCTTCAACTCACCGGTCGCAATACGGTTCCTAAGACCGATAAGCACTTCCGGCACATGGCAATCAATGACACCGACCATGTCTAATCCTTTACGAAAACGGGCCTCTTCCAAAACAGCCTCCAATGTCAATTTATTGGAGGCTGTGATTTTTACCGGCTTGCCACTGACTGTCCGGCCCAGATGTATATGTAAATCTACAAAATAATCTTGCATGCCCGTCCCCTACTTTCGAAGCAAAGTTTGCAACTGCAAATACTGCACGGCATAAGCAGTTTTCGCATCATAGATTTCTTTCTTTTGTATAAGTTCGAGTGCCTCATCTAGCGATACTTCCATTAAATCCACAAATTCATCCTCATCTAAGTGATGTTCTTCCGTGTCTTTTCGCAACCCCTTTGCAATGAATAAGTGTACCAATTCATCTGCGAAACCTGGTGAAGTATAGAAAGAAATCAATGGTTCCAACTCATCACATGTATAACCAGTTTCCTCCTGAAGTTCTCTTTTTGCAGTAACGATTGGCTCCTCACCTTTTTCTAGTTTACCCGCAGGAATCTCCACCAACGTACGTTCCATAGCCTTTCGATATTGGCGAACCATGATAATCTTATTCTCTTCTGTAACAGCAATTACTGCCACTGCACCAGGGTGTTTAATAATCTCTCTCTTACTTGTTTTACCGTTTGGAAGTTCCACATCTTCTAAATATAAATCAATGATTTTTCCTGAAAATAATTTCTCACTATGTATAGTTTTTTCTTTTAAATGATTCATGCCGACCGCTCCTTGTTCTGTAGTCATCCATTTCTTCATACATTCTACCATACTAGGGTTAGGAGGGAGCAAATTGAAGGTCTATGTCCGCCCAAACAATATCGTATTGGTAGGAAAGGCTTGGGAAATCCGTAACAAGCTTAGGGAATATTCCCTTCATCACGTGTATGTAAAAACATGGATAAACGCCCTAAAAGATGAATGATTTGTAGCAGAACCCTCCTTTTCGGTAAAATGAGAAAAAGGAGGGTTTTTCTTGTTACCTAAAAACCGACTTGGCAAATCAGATTTATATGTAAGCAAATTAGGACTTGGTTGTATGTCCCTTGGTACGGAAGAAACTAAAGCAATAGATATTGTGAAAAAAGCGCTTGATTTAGGTATCAATTATTTAGATACTGCAGATCTATACGATTTTGGACAGAATGAGGAACTGGTAGGAAAAGCGTTAAAAGGGCAACGTGACAAGGTCGTGCTTGCCACAAAAGCTGGAAACAAATGGACAGAAGGAAAGGAAGGATGGGAATGGGATCCTTCTAAACAGCATATTCAAACAGCAATAAAAGATAGCCTGCGCCGCCTTCAAACAGATTACATCGATTTATATCAGCTTCACGGTGGTACGATAGACGATCCGACCGAAGAAACGATTGAGGCATTTGAGGAGTTAAAAAAAGAGGGATACATCCGTGAATACGGGATATCTTCTATTAGACCGAACGTTATTAAGCGATTTGTAGAAAACTCCTCGGTAGTATCGGTAATGATGCAATATAGCATGCTGGATACACGGCCAGAAGAGTGGTTAAATTACTTACACGAAAATCAAGTGAGTGTAATAGCTCGGGGTCCACTGGCCAAAGGATTACTGTCCGACAATGGACTTAATAAGCTTCAAGGCAAATTTAAAGGAAAAGATTTTTTTGACTATAGTCACGAGGAGTTGGAAAATCTCTTACCAAAACTATTGGATGTTGCTGGTGAGAAGCCACTTCAAACAACTGCTTTCCACTATTGTTTGGCACACCCTGCCGTTGCAGCAGTTATTCCTGGTGCAAGCTCCATTGAACAATTGGAGGCGAACGTCCATGCCATGGAGAAAGATGCACTTTCAGAAGAAGAGTACGCAACAATAAAAGAAATCGTCAAGCAGTCTACTTACGACTCACATCGCAGCTAACATCAAGCAGTCTCCCACTTAGGGAAACTGCTTTTTTAAATTCTAGGAAGCCTTTTGCGGAGATCAACAGCGGTGTTTGGCTGATCTTTAATTTCAAGAATTTGAAACTTATTCCATTTTGAAACGTAGAATAATCTATCTAAGTACCGAAGGGGGAAACTTGATGATTAAATACCTTATTACACTAATCATTGTCTTAGCAGTAGAAATCGGAATCCTACTCGGAATCTCCACCTACTTTGACTTTAACCTCTTAAGCACCATGTTTTTCGGTTCGCTTGCCTTTGTCTTCCTTGCATTCTTCACTAGCTCCTCAGGAGACATTTTCACCAAAAATTCAGAAGCAGCCGTTTTTGATTCCATGGCTGGACGTTACACCCCGCAACAACAAAAACCAACATTACATATCGGTCCATTTTTGCTTGGATCCCTGCTATGTTTGGCCGTCTATTTCATCATGGCTTTTTACCTCTCATAAAAAAGAGAGAATGGTCATGTTAGCAGGCCATTCTCTCTTTCCTTTTCTCTCCATTCTTACTTGAATTCTTTCCAATTTTGATTACTTTCTTCAAACAGTTCTTCAAACGATTTATTCTTCTCTTTTAATCGTTTTTCTTCTTTTTTTCTTTCATCTTCTTCCGCTTTTTGTTTTTGTTCTGTTTGAACAAGTTGGTCCTTCATTGATTTCAATTTCGAATAAACATCCCCCTCTAACTGATCTTTTAATGATACTTTCTCTTCCTTTTTATTCGTCAAAGGCCTTAGATTATTCTTATGCTTTTTCTTCACGGCATGTACACTCCCATAAACACATTTTTTAGTAGTATAGCAAATTACGATTTAACCATAAACAATCATTTAAAATATATTCGTTTCTTTAAAATAAATATTATTACTTTATAATAATTATAAAAAAGTATTGATTTTCGTCTGATAACTGTTATCATTATTAATGTGATCTTACTTTTTTAATTGAGGTGAAGGATTTTGACAACAAATAATAAACTAACAACTAGCTGGGGGGCTCCTGTTGGAGATAACCAGAATTCCATGACTGCCGGTTCCAGGGGACCTACCCTTATACAAGATGTACATCTTCTAGAGAAACTCGCACATTTCAATAGAGAACGTGTACCTGAACGTGTTGTTCACGCAAAAGGTGCAGGTGCACACGGGTATTTTGAGGTTACGAACGATGTTACAAAATACACCAAGGCAAAATTCCTTTCTGAAGTAGGAAAACGCACGCCACTTTTTGTGCGATTTTCCACGGTAGCTGGTGAAAACGGCTCTGCGGATTCAGTTCGTGATCCACGTGGGTTTGCGGTTAAATTCTATACAGAAGACGGCAACTATGATCTTGTAGGAAACAATACGCCGGTGTTCTTCATCAGAGATGCCATCAAGTTTCCTGACTTTATTCATACACAAAAACGTCATCCTAAAACACATCTTAAAAATCCTAATGCCATTTGGGATTTCTGGTCACTTTCACCTGAATCACTTCATCAAGTGACCATCCTGATGTCTGATCGTGGTATTCCTGCTACTTATCGGCATATGCATGGGTTCGGTAGCCATACGTTCAAATGGGTAAATGCAAATGGTGATGGAGTTTGGATCAAGTATCATTTTAAAACAGAACAAGGCATAAAAAATCTGACTGAAGAGGTTGGAACGAAGATTGCAGGTGAAAACCCTGATTATCATACAGAGGATCTGTTTAATGCCATTGAAAAAGGAGATTATCCGGCATGGAAGCTTTATGTACAGATAATGCCGATGGAGGATGCTGATACTTACCAATTTGATCCATTTGATGTGACCAAGGTATGGTCTCAAAAAGATTATCCATTGATGGAAGTTGGACGGATGATTTTGAATCGAAATCCTGAGAATTATTTTGCAGAGGTAGAGCAGGCAACTTTCTCTCCAGGCACACTTGTCCCTGGAATTGATGTCTCTCCAGACAAAATGCTGCAGGGACGCCTTTTTGCCTACCATGACGCGCATCGCTACCGTGTTGGAGCGAACCACCAGGCTCTACCTATAAACCGAGCACGAAATGAAGTGCATAACTATCAACGGGATGGCCAAATGAGGTTTGATAACAATGGTGGAGATTCCGTCTATTATGAACCCAACAGCTTTAATGGTCCAACCGAAACTGTTGAAAATAAACCAGCTTCCTTTGCTGTTTCTGGAATGGCAGACAGTGTGTCTCATGATCATAATGATCACTACACACAAGCAGGAGATTTATATCGCCTGCTTAGTGAGGAAGAACGTTCCCGCTTGGTTAAAAATATTGTGGGGGCAATGATGCCTGTTGAAAATGAGGAAATCAAGATTCGCCAAATTGGTCATTTCTATAAAGCTGACCCGGAATACGGAAATCGCGTTGCAGAAGGACTTGGGTTACAAGTCCCACAAAAAGTACGCTAGTTATATAGTTTACTAACTTAATATTTCTCTTTTATTCTCACTTCTGTCAAGCAGGCACTGATTATTGTTGGTGCCTGCCTTAAATCTAGAACATGCGGAGGTTATCATAATGAACAAAAATATGTGCAAAATCTGTGAGAAGCCTGCAAAAAAATTGAAGCATACTATATTATGTGGGTGTGGAGTGAAGATACTTCTCAAATGAATGGCAGTATAACTCGATGTAAAAAGACCGGAAGAATGCAAAGATTCCCCCAGTCCCCTTCGTCTTAGCTCCCTACCTTCTCCAGATAGACGAATTTATTCTCTTTTGACATGGAAACAGAAGATAAAAGAATCCTCCATCCCTTCAAAGGACTTCCACATTTAAAGTGCATCGTGTGAGTTTCTTCAAGTTCCACTGTGTAGGTCCTACTTACACACCAGTCCACTTTAATTTGAAAAGTGTAGGTTCCAGGCTCCAGTTCTATCGTTTCTTTACCACCATTTGCAATTTCACCGATAATTTTTTCATTAGCTAGGATTTGATAGTTTCTCATTTTGTTTGCAAATTGATCATCCCGCTCGAAAACTACTTTAGCCATCTCTATTCCTCCTAATCCATCCCAAAAATTTCATACCAGAATTACTAAATTTTACAAACCTTTCCCATCTACTCTTATTTCTTTAGTGAGCTTTTCAGAATCTTCTTCTGAACTGGAAGAATATATATGATATTCCGCTCTCGGGATGGAGGTATGCCCCGATTCTAAATGAGCAACGAAATTCTCAAATTTTTCTCTCATCGTATCTTCCTTTGATGAAAAAACATTTACCGTTATCTTTGGGAGATAATTAGGAAGTTGAGACTGGTGTTTAGCCATTAATTTATCATAATGAACTGCATTGCGAAATTTTCCATCATTGTAATCCTCAATAAGCGAATAGATCAGACTTCCTTCTTGCGCACTTTCAGACTTTACGAGTACTTCCTCCAAATGCACCCCATCCATTTCATCTAACGCTTTTAGGTCTTTCTCATGATGTAGTAAATAAAGGTGGGTTAAGAGAAAATCTCCTAATTCTTCAATTCCCTCAATCTCCATTAAGCTAGGCTCTCTCTTTCCATCTTTATCAGCCTTAATACTGAAATCTGCACTTACCACAAAGGCAGGTACCCCAATAACTTTAACCGGAACCCTCAGCTCGTCCATATTTTTCACTAATGGAAACTTCTGATCAGGCCCAAATTCCATGTCATCGGTGTCGGCTTCTAATTCCAAGTCGTAAAAATCAATGCCATAGGCGGATACTTGTTCTTCAATTTGTTCTTTTATATCATCATTTTTCATAATGGCTCTACCTTCTTTAGAAAGGCAGCCGCTCAAAAGAGGAATCAAAATTGCTACAATGAATAAATTTAATACTGTTCTTACATTCATCACCTTTAACTCCTAACTAATTTTATGGACTTTATTCAAAAGAAAAGGCAGCTTAATAGCGAGCTACCTTTTTGCCTCTTACATTAATGGAAGGAACGCCAAAAAGCTCCTTTTTTATCAATTATACTGTTAATTTCCTTGAAAGGTATTTCAAAAGTCGGAAACCCTGCTGCATATGGTGCTATTTCATAAGGTGTAAAATAAAGAAACAAGGAATCACTCGACACGTAGAATGGCTGATCGGGTTGAATTCCTTTAAAAGAATCAGGGAAATAGTTATCAGGGTTTTTCTGAATTTGCTTTGCAACCAAATCACTTAACACTTTTACATAGTCACTGTTCGGTTTGAACAAATCTTTTAGCACATATATTTTACCAGTATCTATGTCTATCGGCACCATGAATTGTGTAGGCATGCCATGAGCTGCTCCAAACGGGTAGTTGTAGCCGTTTAGTTCTAAGATTAATAAGTTCTTTTTATAAAATTGCACAGAAAAATCACCTGTGTAATTATAATCCAACTGTTTATCAGGCGGGATGGGAACAATTTGAGATTGCGTGCGCAACACTTCGTTCACTTTTTTCTCTGCTTCTTTATTATTCAATCCTTGTAGCTGTGGATAATACACAAGGTAATCCTTGTTTGGCCGATATTTCTCCTCACGAATAGACACGTTCCGATTTACCGGGATGACCGAATTTTGAGCGTAGACTAGATTGCCACTCTTATCATAGTAAGACAATCTCTGATCTACGAAGGCTTTTACTAATTGCCCTTCAATGGACAGAGTCCCAATCCCATCTATAACAGGAAGATCTTTTGCCTGTCTGCCACTTTTATTGATAAAAAAGCTCTTAAGTCCTTGCGTAACCGAGCTGTATTCCCCTTTGTAATTGTTCACAGCATCATACTGAAAATCCGTGATAATTTGCCCGCTAACCGTATCAGCAATTGCATAAGTGGAGCCGACAACTGGTTCCTCCAGGTTAATGGCCCTTCCGATTGCTGCCCTGTTTCCACCAAGTTGGTTAATGTCGTTGTATCTTGGAGGAATGATATAATTTCCAGCCTTATCAATTAATCCGTATTTATTTTTATAGTCATTAGAAGCATTGACAACAGCCCTTCCCCCCTGAAAAGGTAAGGCCATACCGAATTGTGGTTTAATGACGACATTCCCTGCCTCATCCACATACCCAGCTTTATCCTGGTAAGTTCTCTTAAAAGAAATCAACCCTTCGCTCAACCCATTCATCTGTTCATATGGATAGGTTTGAAGCTGGGTCCCTGTTGAATTTAACAAAGCATACAAGCTACTTTTTACCTGAACAAGTGCTTTTCCCTCACTCATATCAAAGGCATACTGATATTGGGCAGGTATCGCTACATTTCCGTTAAGATCTAAGTATCCATAAAGTGTGGTTCCATCATTTTTGGTATCTTGGAAAACCGCACGGCCTCCTTGATAAGGACTGATGAATGAGTACGGTCTTTGCGTCAATACTTTCCCCTTCTCATTAATGACTACGGAACCACCTTCATTTAACATAGCAATGGCACGGCCCTCCGTAAAAGGGAAAATAGAGCTGTACATGGGGCGAACCACAAATTTACCGGTTTGTGTAATGACCCCTGCCCCACCCTTGCGAACAATCGCCAATCCATTTTGCTGGAATTCACCGGCATCTTTAAAGGTCGGCTTTAACACAAACTTCCCCTTTTCATCTATATATCCCCACTTTGTTCCTTCAACTGTTCTAACGGAAGCTGGAAACAAACGCGGTTTAATTATTCTTCCGAACATATATGTGGTCACCCCATTAGTTTTTGATATCTTATGGGGTTTTGCCACAATAGGTGAAGGCCTAGCTTGTATGCGAGAACGATTAAGGTTCTGTATGCAAGGAAAAGTCAGGTGATTTGTGATTTTTCCTTAGTAAACTGCATTATTTTATGTAAGACGTAGGTCTCCCTTTCAATCCAACCGTTATGTCCAGTAAGTTTTTGTGCACGCTCGTTTTGCCGTATGGCTTCTTCTATTAAAATCCATTTAGCGGTAAATCCAAGTTCAGTCTCATAAGCCTCCAACTGTTGGGCAACCGTTTCTCCTGTGCACTCACACAAGTAATAATGGGAGTTCATTTCAAATATAATACCTTGGTTGAAAAGGTCTTCTCTTCTCTCCACAAACACGCCAAATTTCTCTCCAACAAATGTATCCACATAACCCGTTTCTTCTAACACTTCTCGGATAAGGGCTTGTTTATGGGTTTCTCCAGATTCGACACCACCGCCAGGAAATTTGAGATCACCTTTATTGGTGTGAAGCATCAATATTTTGCCGTCGCGGATAACTATAGCCCTGACTGCTTCCCTTTCTTTTATATGGTTGTTTTCTACTTTTTCTATTCCTATAAATTTATTAAAATACATATTTAACACCTTTCTTTAATAGGTCTATAAACTTTTTGATATCCATTAACTCCCAATAACCACCATATAATACTTATTATCTCCCACAGAATTGCAACAGTCTATGCAAAATTGTAGAAGGTTTGTGGTTAACGGTAGAAGTTCGTTTGGGAAATGTCGAAAGAGGTCCGGGAAATGTAGAAGTAAGCACTTAAACGGTCGAAGCGGACACAATCATGGTCGAAGCTCCTATTTTCCCCACCAAATATAAAAAACAGGTGCACTCTCAATAGAGTCACACCTGCTTATCTTCCCCTCTTACCACTTTATATCGATTTTGAACAAGTCCTGAAGGAAACGAATTGCTCTCAACAAGCTCAAGCTTATTTTCTCGTTCTGTTCCTTTAAATAATCTCACGCCGTTCCCTATCAAAATGGGTATGGTGGAGATGACATACTCGTCAATCAGATCTCGCCTGACAAATTCTTTAATCACTTCTGCTCCTCCATCAACAAATATATGCTTTCCACTATTTGAACTAATGGTATTAATTAACTCTCTTACATCGCCAGAATAGTATTCAACATTATCATCTGAACCATTTTTAGAATTGGAGAGCACATAGGTTTTTCTTTCTTTGTGGGGAAATTCCATGCCAAAAGACAATACTTTCTCATAAGTTCTACGACCCATGATTACCGTGTCTATATTTTCAACAAACTCCCCATAACCATAATCTTCACCAGGAGCATCCACAATGGAAAGCCAGCTGATATCATCGTCTTTTTTTGCTATATATCCGTCCACACTTTGTGCAATGTATACAATTACTTTTCTATCATGTTTCATTCTTTCACTCCTTAGGCTAGCATTTACTTATAGTAGCATCCTAAATTGGTACAATCAAACACCCGCATATTCATTTATCCGCTTTTCTTAAAACTCCCTTTTTCTATTAGGGAACCCTTGACTCTATATACAGAGGAGACAAATTTGATTCGTTCTGACCTCATGATATCTATTGGTGTTACATCTCCTGTGACCAAGTCCTCTACTATATCTATTCCTATATGCTGAAATGCTTTGTCAATTATTTCGGAGCAGATGTAACGATCTTGTTCATGAATAATGATGTTCCACCGGAAATAACGTTTCACACATAGTGAAACAAGCCGCCACCAATCATACCCTTTAGAGGTGGTGACCTTTTTATGGATGAAATGGAGCAACTCTTTTTGTTGCTCAACCGTCAAGTTCTCTTTCAATCTATATAAATCATATTCTTTATATGGATTCTTCATAATTTCCATTTTGCGGTATAGATCCACTTCACATATATGCTCTTCATCCACTGCTATGGTCACATGGGTATATTCAGATTTCAGAAAAAAACGGATAAAAGGGCTGAAATTACAATTTCCTTTTACAAAAATTAAATCTCCGACTACCATTTTCATCGTACCACCTCATTAACTATTAAATCAGGTAAAATATCCCTATATGTATCCACCTCATTATATAACAATATTCATGACTTTTTTACTAATTTCTCAATATATTTCTTTAAAAAGAACGAGTTGGTTCTAAAGGTGAATTAGATTATAATGAGAGTACTAGAATTAAAGGAGTACATATCTAATGGAGAAAAAGGAATTAGAACAAGCAATCATACAAAACTACCAAAAAGAAGAAAATATGATGATATTGGTATTTGCTCAATGGTGTATTAATCATGACCTCGATCCATTTACGCTTTATACAAAAGCATACCCTGATCAGGCTAATAACCCCGCACTTGCTCAAGCATTGGAATTGACAGTGTCTAAAGAAGAAGCCGGGGATATCTCAAACGATACGGTACTAGGGGTATTAGCTATGTTTGGTAATGATGACTTGGCTTTTGTTGTGTCAGAGGAAATAGAGAAAGCAAAGAAAAAATAGGATTCTTAACTAAAAAGAACGGCGTAAGCAGAAAACAGACTGCTTACGCCGTTCTTTTATTTTTCTCGTGGTTCACACTTGTTGTTCCTCTGCTAGCCCATATGATTAAGGGCAATAGAAGAAGGGATAAAAGGCCACCGCCCAAGGAAAGGGTGGCGTAACTTGATTGGGCTACAATCATTCCAGACATAATTCCTCCAGATGCCCCAGATAATGCCACCAGTACATCCATGGAACCTTGGACTTTTGCACGAGTGGAAGGCGTCGTAGCATCTACGATTGTAGCAGTGCCGCTTATCAATCCGAAGTTCCAGCCCAAACCGAGTAGTGCCAAAGCCAAAATTAAAACATATAAATTGTCACCAGGTGCAGTCGCTGCCACGATCCCGGCAAGTAGCAACGTTACGCCTGCCGCTGAAGCCATAGCTGTTCGACCATACTTATCGACCAGAACACCGGTAATTAATGAGGGCAGATACATAGCGCCAATATGAATTCCTATTACAAGACCTATTGCATCCAGCCCATGTCCATGGTGCCCCATATGAATGGGTGTCATCGTCATGATGGCAACCATCACCATCTGAGTCAACACCATTACAGATCCACCGATGATAATTCCCCTGTTATCTTTTGTATGAGTGGTATTTAGTGTTTTCTCAGAATCTATCTTTTTCTCATCTTCCAAAGCTTTAGAAACAAGTAAAGGATCTGGTCTCATGAAAATAAACAGTATAAATCCGGCCAAAATAAACGCTGCCGCTCCTAATATAAATGGTCCCGCTAATGACGGAACACCTATTGATACTGCAAAATCTCCCATCACACCGACTAGATTAGGACCCGCGACAGCCCCAAAAGTAGTCGAAACTAGCGCAATACTTATGGCTTTACCTCGTTGTTTAGCAGATGCCAAATCTGTTCCGGCATATCTCGCTTGAAGATTGGAAGCCGTCCCAGCCCCGTAAAATAGCAAGGAAAAAAACAACAACCACACACTATTGTTGACAGCAGCTATCACCACACCAAGAGCGCTAATTCCTCCGGTTAAGAATCCTCCCGCCAAGCCAATCCTGCGACCAAACTTTTGCGATACACGCCCAATCAAGTATGCTGCACCAGCTGAACCTAGTGTCAATAAGGCGACGGGTATACCGGAATATGCATCTGTACCTAGCATATCTTGAGCGAGCAATGCCCCTACCGTAATACCTGCAGCAAGACCTGCTCCACCAAATATTTGTGATAGAACAACAATAATAAGTGTTCGTCGATATATCTGATCTAATTTTTCAGGGGAAGCAATTATCTCTTCCGAAGTTGTTTTATGATCATGCATTATATTCTCCCCTTTTATTCAGAACCAACTTTTCTTTTTATTTTAGCACGCTTCCATCAAAAGGCTTACTGTTTTTAACATATATTTGATTAACCCATCATAAAGAAATTTAGAAGAATATTTAAGGGGTTGAACCTATGCGAACAGAGTACAGAAGATGGTCCCAATATCCCTATCAAGGAGAACGAATTCCCCCTATCGGAAATCCTAACGCTGCATCTTGGCCAATGTTTTTCATCAGGCGAGAGGGGGGCAATAAATTCCTAGATCCTTTCGGAAAGGAAATCACTTGGCAAATAAAAGATCCTTTATCTATAGATTGGAACAGTGAACTACAAATTGTAGAACAGACGATGAGTGTACTAACTCCACAACAGATACAAAGTGCTCAATACTGGGCAACTGGTGAAATAGTGGAAAGGTTTTCAACTATGCTATATGATCTCGCTGAGCAATATCCAATGGGATCCTCAAACATTGCCCGCATGCAAGGATTTTTCCATTCCACCATGAATGACGTTTTTGTAATTTGCTGGGATTTAAAGTATTTATGGGATGTTGCCCGTCCCAATCAATATGGGAGAAATATTAGAAAAATCATGGACACACCTCGTTTTCCAGCTTATCCTTCTGCACATGCATGCTTAGCGGGTGCTGCTCAAGAAATAATGATGTATTATTTCCCGCAAGAACAAGCAAGAGTCAAGGCTACTATGGATGCTGCTGCACAGTCCCGCTTGTATGCAGGCGTGCATTTTAAGGTAGACAATGATGAAGGGTTAAGGCTTGGTCGGCAAATAGGCAAGATGGTCGTAGATGTTCTAAAGGCCCAAAATGTGAAGCAGTAATATTAAATTACAAAAGACTTACACGCCTTTAATTTCCTCGGTATGACGGTCTATGCGTTCCATTCTTTCCATGATTCTTCTTTTCTGATACAGCATCGTACCTGTTTCCGTTAGGTCGCCTACCATGGCCCGATTGGCGAATGCGCCAAAAAGAATCCCTGCGACCGGTACCAATTGAAAAAGCTTCTTCCAACCAAAAGACTCTGTGAATGTCACCGTTACTTCTCTCCAACCTTGGAGTTGAGAGAATACCTCTTTCGATTTCATTTCTTTGTTCGAAAAATCAGCTAGTTCATTCAATATTGCCTGCTTTCCAACAATATCTGCCGATGTGAACTGCAAGCATTTCAAGATAAATATCCTCTCCGTTTTTTCTTTCGGATCATACCCATGTAAAATGGCTATTTCCTGTAACGTCTTTAAAGATATAGCCAATATGGCAGGAATATCTATTACTAAAGTGAAGATTCCCCCAATACCAGTGCTTGCTCCTTGGATGGTAGCTGCGTTCTTTCGGGTCTTTCCCAATGCGAGAGAAGCATCTTTCATTTCAACCACAGGCACCTCTTGGAAATCTTCTAGATCTGTAATCATCCTGCCTGTTTTTTTCTCAAAATAATGGAACACACTCTTCTCGTTGGAAAGATAGTTCCCTCCGTTTTGGATAAAGCTCCCCAATTCATCAAGTAGGGTCCCTACCTTCTCTTGAATAAATCGTGGTGTCAATCTATCAAGCAATTTAAAAGGAATACGTCCTATCCTCTCCCAAAACCATAGCCCCTTCTGATCTTTCTCCCATTTTTCTATTAATTTCAGTTCATTTTGCAATGTTTCTTTTGGTTCCATCCGCGTCTTTCTCCTTTGGATTTATAAGGCTGGTATTTCTTTTGTTTTTTGAAACTTTTCCTTTTCATTATACGTAAAAACATTATCATACCTATTCAAGGAGGCAACGATGAAAAAAGAATTATCGATGAAAAGTTTATTAAACATCATAGGCCTCTTTATTTTTCTAGGCATGATTATCATGGCCGTTACTAACCCATTAACCATAGATCCAAACTTAGGAATCTATCAAACTGATAAGGCTGTTATTAAAGGAAAAGAGCTATACAACTTTGCAATCTTTTTACTAATATCTAGCATCATTTATTTTCTTCTTGTTCAATTATACTTTTCAACTCCAATAGGACGAAAGGTATTTTTCATTATTCTCACAATCTTAGCCATTGCTGCACCAATGGTTGCTATGTACCTTGAAAGGTGATTACGTTATAGCCTTCAACATATTTTCTTTTAATGTTAGATATTGTTTTAAGTTTGTATCTTGGAAAGCTTCTGCTCTGTTGGAAGGAATATCCGTGTAAGATATCTCGTTCTCAAATTGAGAGACTGTAAAATCATAGCGAACTCCATTTACCATGTTATAAAAATGCCATCCTTCTTGCAGTAGGGTCTTTACTATTACTCCACCTAAAAAATCATGTACTACTAGTGAAGTAACTCCACATTGCCCTTCGGCAGGATTCTCTGTACTCCACTTGGAACTTGTACCACTAGACCAAGATATAGAAAAAGCATCTATTAAAGTATCTTTGTCGATATTTTCTTGTTCATTTGCGTAATCAATAGCCGGCAGTGATTTTATCAATCTTTCAATTGTGTTTATTACTAGCTGAGGTTCATCGTTTTGGATATAGTGAGCACTATTTTCAGCAATGATAAATTGGCCATTTGTCGTGAAACTTAGAATCTCCTCCTGCATCTTATTACATAAAAGTTGGGATTCTCTAGAGTAATGTGCTTTTTTTCCTGCTGACAATACAATTGTAGGGGTATCCGAAACTCTATTACTTAAATGAAGCTGGTCCAAACTTTCCTTGAACTCATCGAAGTCTCCTTCAAGAGTAAACTGTTTATTGTATGCCTCTTTGAATTCATCAGACATGGAAGGTAGAAACCTTTCAGGATATTCTTCGGGAGTAGAGTCTATCAAAACTAACCCAGCTACCTCCTGAGGGTACATATTATTAAATAAACGCATGTTTACTCCACCGTAAGAATGACCAATGAGAATATAGGGTGCCGAGACATTCTTACTCTTTAAGAGTTCTCTTAATTCCTCTACCATAAATAGGCTGGTCCTCGGATTAGAGCTTCTTTCGCTTTTCCCAAGTCCAGCTCTATCATAAAGAATGACCTGAGTTAATTTTGAGATAGTAGGATAGATGGATTCCCATGCTTTGGAATAGTCTCCATACCCAGCGTCCATGATGACAGTTGGAAATTGACTTAATTCCCCATATAATTTACATTCCAAGTGAATATCGTTTAAATTTAATTTACTATCATTCATTCCGATTCTCCCTACTTTACATAGTTGATATCTTGCTTTTGTTTCTCAATATTTATTTCAGGCTTATATAATTCCACCATTTTAAATACCTCGTCTACTAATTGTTCTAAGGTTGCAAGACTTTCACTCGGATTCCCTAGTAAAATATTACTCATTCTTGGTAGAAAGTCATCGGGTTTAATTTGCATTTCCTCTATTTTATGCATCATCCACTTGTATGCTGGATGATGAACATACATGGAATTCAATCCAAACAAAACCCCCATTAGTTTCCTTTGCACATCACATAACACACTGTAAAACATCAGCCAATCCTTTCGTTCTAGAAGAGTATGGCGGTTATTCCACCTGGCTCCAAGATCAAGATTGTTTAAAATCATCTTGCCTGCGAGTTCACTTGGATATTTACCCACATTTTTTTTAAACACATTGATTACACTTTGACCATACAAACCTACCCCTTTTTGAATCGAAGCAATTAGACACTGTTTATCAAAACTAACGTCAGATTTCACCACTACATCTTCTATGTGAGATTGTATGGTTGAAGTCAGAAAACTACTAATCTCCAATTTAACCCCGTCATGTGTTACATATGACTCTGACCATTCTTCGTCTTCATAAGGATGATAGGTTAAAATATTCCCTTCTACAGATCGAATTGGACCTTTTCTATCTTCATCGGTAGGAGCTTCCTTCCAAATAATATGGAATTCAATGTCTGAAAACTCATCCTCCCAACCCATTGCAACGGATCCGGCTAGGAGGATGGCATCTACCTTTGTATTCTCTTTGTATACGGCTGCCATCTCTATGGCTTTTTGTTTCAAGTCCAAAGTTTTACCCCAATCAGTTTTTTCCTATTTTATTTTTCATTCCTAAATTTGATATGACTGATCCCTAATCACTACAGTCTTAGGTTGAAATTTAATTAACACATTAGACGAATCTAGGTTTTGAAACCTCTGATCCCATTTAGTTTCATCTTTCCCAAGGTATTTCGAAATGATTTTATATGCGATAACTGAATTAAAAGGCTCTACAATACCATTTCCACGGAATCCTGCATGGTGCACTTTACCAGTAGAAAAATCAAAGTCTACTATCCCAATTGCACACTTTGAGTTATTCTGAATTCTTTTTGGAAAGGTGTCTTTGGCAGTTCCAATTATCCATAATTCATTTTCCTCCCAATGAAACCAAACAGGAGAATCTTTAGGGACATCCCCCTCAACGGTTGCCAAATGAGCAAACAAAGGTTTTCCTAGTAATGCTTCAAGGTCAAAGCTTCTCTTTTTATCTCGGATAATTTGCAAACCTACCCACTCCTATTTATCTTTTACGTACTACTCCAAGTGATGCTCTTCTATAATTTCAACGCTTCGTTTATTCGCTACATAAGCAAGAATGTGTTCCTTAATATTTGGATATAGAATCACTTTATCCAATTCGGTTAAAGGAACCCATATGACTCCTGTCTGATTAGGATCTGGGTTAACAGGTAGCGTCGGGGCATTCCCTTCTTTAATACTGCAATCAAATATTAATGCCAATGAATGCGTGTCTCCATACTTATTGTTGTTTAAGTGAGGGGCATATTCATAAACAAACGCCAATGGGCCAACTTCCACATTAATGGACGCTTCTTCTTTCGCTTCTCTTTTTACCGCTTCCTTTACCGTTTCGCCTAGCTCTGTACCTCCAGCAGGCAAATTATAATGCAATCCATTTTCATCATTAAATTCAATTAATAAAATTGAGGCGTCCTGTATGATCAAAGCACCAGCTCTTACTCTAATATGAAATGACATCCATCTAGTACCTACCTTTTTATTTTAAATCACTCGGAATGGTTGCCTCTTGATTGTTATGTACAATCCAAGAAACCATTGTTGTACTATCCTTAACGTTTTTTGACTGAATATCCTCCAATAGTTTCCGGACTCCTATCTCACAAGTCTCGACACCCTGGAACATATGATAGATCTCTTTTGATTCACTATATGAAGTATGAGGACATTCCACTAATCCATCTGTTGTCATGAATATATGGTTATTGCCAGTACGCAATTCCTTCACACCAGTGCTATAACAAGGAACGTCCTTGTTGAATGTACTTTCATTACCGACCCATTCATAAAAGCTGCGGTGGTTCTGTTGGAATTCGCCTAACTTAACAAGTTCAGGGTGATGTATAAGCAATAGACAGTCCCCTACTGAAAACCACCATAAATACTTCCCTTTGCGCAATGCAAATAAACAAGCTGTCTCCCCCTGAACATTCTCACACTCCTGTATGAAAATCTCGCTTTGAAAGATATCCAATATCAAGGCATTCAGACTTGTAAATAAACGTTTGACTGGCAATGTAAAAATGTCCAAAAACCTTTGTTCATTCTTTTCCATTGTTGAAATAACCAATTCAGCACTCTCCGCTGTAAAATGGGCATCTAGTAAAATCACAAACTCCCAATCTTCTTTAACATCACACCAGATTAAACAACCATCTTCATTTTTGTATTGTCCTGCGGTGGAATTCCCACCAAAACGACCGAGAATGACCTCTTCTCCAATTTTCGTTACACTGATTTCGTCCACAAAATGTTTCTTGCTTCCTACCCAACTTAGTTTGTGTACCACCATTGCATCCCTCTCTTAACTCCCTAAATACTTTGTTGGAAGCTCTTCTTCAATAAGTTTTTTCTCGAAATAAACTTTGTATGCTTTTGCACTTGGCCTTGAACTAACGATATGTTCGAGTTTATTGTTCACGTAATGAAGGGCAACACCATCATCGGTTGCAATACCTGGGATAATTTTATTACTTGCCACCAATTCTTGATAAGACGGTCTTCTTTTTACTTCACCATCATAATGAGGACAATTGCTACCTTCCAGGAAACCTAAGCACTGAATAGGTTCTAATACATCCCCAAAGGAATCAGTAACACCTTCTTGAAACCAACAAATGGACCCTGCACTAATGCCGGCCAGTAAAACTCCTTGGTCATATGCCTTTCTGAGAATGCCGTCTAGCCTCCATTCTCTCCACAGTATTAATAGATTTCGAGTGTTGCCACCTCCCACATATATGATATCTTTTTCTAATAAAAATGTTTCAAAGTCTCTCGTAGGAGGGTTAAAAAGAGAAAGATGGGAAGGTTCACACTCCTGCTTCTCAAAAAACTGATAAAACCTAGCAATATAATTATCCGCATCACCGCTTGCAGTGGGAATAAAGCATATTTTGGGTGTGGACTTACCTGATTGTTTAAGGATATAACGATCTAACAATGGGTTCTCAGGTTCCATTGAAAAGCCTCCTCCACCGAGGGCAATCAATTGTTTCATATCCATTCTCTCCTTTATAAGTGTAACGAGTTATTTATGGTATATTGTACCATATAGCGAAACTCAATAATTTCGAATTATCTCATTATAGAGAAATATACACAAAAAACACCGAAACTAAATCCGGTGTTCTAACTCATTTAATGAAATTTTGTGCTAATGAAGATATTATGCTAGAGGTGTAATTTTTAGGGGGTCTTAAGAAGCTTTTTGATGGTTATCTTACACTTCTGTGTTTTTCTCTAATCTATTCACCCTAAATTCCAATTTGGCGTTCTTTTCAATTAGAAGATCAGTATCAAATTTAAATGAATCAAGTCTTTCGTTTGTGGCGTTAAGACGTAAATCAATCATTTTTATATCACGACTGTATTCAACTCTATATTGTTTGAACTCAGTTTTTAACGTGTTTACATCACTTTTTAATGTACTAACATCACTTTTTAATGTACTAACATCACTCTTTAATGTACTAACATCGCTCTTTAATGTACTAACATCACTCTTTAATGTACTAACATCGCTCTTTAATGTACTAACATCGCTCTTTAATGTACTAACATCGCTCTTTAATGTACTAACATCACTCTTTAATGTACTAACATCGCTCTTTAATGTACTAACATCGCTCTTTAACTCTCTTATGTCTACCTTCATTTCATTGATTCCTTGCAGGATTTGTTTCAAGAGTTCATTTTCCACTTTAGCTCACCTCCCTTTTTGTAATTATAGCATGTCTACAAGATATCATGTACAATTTATCATCATTTTATAGGCAAAAAGACCCATTCGGAACTTTAAGAATAATACAAGATCAAATTAACATAGTGTTTTATAAGGAGATATTCCTTCCTAATCTTTTGCCAAGGTTCAATCAAGGGGCTGATTGCATTGTACAAGAATAAACATAAACAATTAATCCTATTTTTAGGTATTTTTTTATTGCTATTTCTTGTTGTTAATATTGTTCGTCATGTACGAATTTATGTTGTTTATAGTTCTGGTGTAGGTCCATTCTTTATAGGTGGTCTAATATTTTTGGCCATAGTAGTTCTTTATGTTAGAAGATAGAGATATTAATTCAAGAAAAAACAGGAAGGATTCGTGCTCCCTCCTGTTTATGTTATAAATTTTAAAATGCCTCAAGTTTCACATGCTCATCCACAATCAGCGTCGGCTCCGTAGAGTTTTGGATATCCTCCACCGTAAAGCCGCTTGCAACTTCGATAAGCTTTAAGCCTTGTTCTGTAACATCCAATACAGCACGATCTGTGATGATTCTGTCCACCACACCTTTCCCGGTTAATGGCAATGTGCACTCTTTCAAGATTTTTGCTTCCCCTGCCTTATTGACGTGATCCATAATGACGATGATACGCTCGGCACCGTGCACAAGGTCCATTGCGCCTCCCATGCCTTTGATCATTTTGCCTGGAATCATCCAATTGGCAAGGTCACCGTTTTCGCTCACTTCCATGCCGCCTAAGATTGCAATGTTTACGTGACCGCCACGAATCATCGCGAATGATTCCGCACTGTCAAAGTAAGCAGCTCCAGGAATTGCTGTAACCGTTTCTTTTCCGGCATTAATCAAGTCTGCATCCACATTTTCTTTAGTCGGGTATGGGCCGATCCCTAACAGGCCATTTTCTGATTGAAGAACTACCTGTTTGTTATCGGATATGTAATTCGCCACAAGAGTGGGCATACCGATTCCAAGGTTTACATAGTAGCCGTCCTCAATTTCTTTCTCAGCTCTTTTGGCAATTTTTTCACGGTTATTAATAGTTGTCATCGTTTGTTCCCCTCCTTGCTAGTCTCTTGTGGTAACACGTTCGATTTTCTTTTCTTGCTGTCCTACGATTAGTCGTTGAACATAGATGCTTGGAGTTTGAATCAGGTTTGGATCCAAGTCACCGATTTCTACAAGCTCTTCCACTTCCGCAATAGTAACCTTCCCTGCTGCAGCAATCATCGGGTTAAAGTTACGAGCCGTTTTATTGTAAACGAGGTTCCCCATTTTATCAGCTTTGGTAGCCCTAACTAGACTAAAATCAGCGCTATATGCTTCTTCAAGCAAGTACTCTTTTCCGTTGAATTCACGGACTTCTTTGCCTTCTGCAATTGGCGTTCCTACTCCCGCTGGTGTGTAGAATGCAGGGATCCCCGCTCCGCCTGCTCTAATTTTCTCCGCAAGTGTACCTTGTGGTGTTAACTCTACTTCTAGCTCGCCAGACAAAACTTGACGTTCAAATTCTTTGTTTTCCCCTACATAAGAACCGATCATTTTCTTGATCTGTTTGTTTTTCAATAAGAGTCCAAGGCCCCATTCATCAACGCCGCAGTTATTGGAGATTACCGTTAAATCTTTCACCCCTGTTTCCACAAGTGCAAGAATTAAGTTTTCCGGTATGCCGCATAACCCAAATCCGCCGACCATGATGGTTGCCCCATCATGAATGTCATTTACCGCTTCTGTAAAGGATGTATAAATTGGTTTCATCTTAAGTTGCACCTCTCTCTTTATATGTTTTCTACTATTGTAGCGACACCTTGTCCGCCGCCGATACATAGTGTTGCAAGTCCTTTTTTCGCTTCTCGGCGTTTCATTTCATGGATAAGAGTTACCAAGATTCTAGTTCCACTTGCACCAATAGGGTGACCTAACGCAATTGCACCGCCATTAACATTCAACTTTTCTGGATCAAACTGCAATTCTTTTCCGACAGCAAGTGCTTGAGCTGCAAAAGCTTCATTTGCTTCCACCAGGTCCATTTCTTCCATGGACTGGCCGCCTTTTTCCATCGCTTTTTTCACGGCAGTAACAGGACCAATCCCCATGATGCTTGGGTCTACTCCACTGCTTGCATTTGCCACAATTTTGACAAGTGGTTTGATTCCAAGCTCTTCCGCTTTTTCCTTGCTCATTACCACGACAGCCGCAGCTCCGTCATTTATCCCTGATGCGTTACCAGCCGTAACAGAACCATCCTTTTTAAATGCAGGACGCAATCCGCCAAGCTTTTCTGCTGTGGTTCCTTTTCTAGGATATTCGTCTGTATCTATCGTCAGAATTTCTTTTTTCTTTTTCACTTCTACAGGTACAATCTCGTCTTTGAACTTGCCGTCTTCGATTGCTTGGACTGCTTTCTGTTGGCTGTTTGCAGCAAATTCATCTTGTTCTTCACGTGTTAATTCATATTTCGTGCAGAGATTTTCCGCTGTCACTCCCATATGATAATCGTTAAATGCGCAAGTCAATCCATCCGCCACCATGGTGTCTATTAATTTTTGATCACCCATTTTGAACCCGTCACGTGCACCTTTTAACAAATATGGAGCTTGGGACATATTTTCCATTCCACCGGCTACGACAATATCTGCATCTCCAGTAAGAATTGCTTGAGTTGCAAGGTGAACTGCTTTTAACCCTGATCCACACACTTTATTAATTGTCATAGAAGACACTTCTTGAGGAAGGCCTGCTGCCATTGCCGCTTGTCTTGCAGGATTCTGCCCAAGTCCCGCCTGAAGAACATTTCCCATGATTACTTCATCTACACTATCTGGTGCAAGCCCTGCTTTTGCGAGCGCTTCTTTAATTACAACTGATCCTAACTGTGGAGCGGAAACATCTTTAAATACCCCACCAAAACTTCCAATCGCTGTTCTGACAGCGCTTACAATAACTACTTCTTTATTCGACATAATTTCCTCTCCTCTCGATTGATTAATTTCGAGATTCATGTCGAAATTCCTTCTTTTTTTATAAAATTTCTATTATTCTTGCTTTTAGCCCCCTCTATTCCATAAAATTAAAGATGGGAGAAATTATTCGTAAAGGGGGAAACAACCATGAAATTGCCATCTAAAGCTACTATAATCGAAGTCGGTCCACGTGATGGATTACAAAATTTGAAGACATTTGTACCAACGGATGCGAAAATTGATTTTATCAAAGAATTGAAGAAAGCAGGAATTCCGGAGATGGAGCTAACCTCCTTCGTCTCTCCAAGATGGGTACCACAAATGTCAGATGCCGCTACTATCATTGAAAGTTGCAATGATAGTGAAACTAGAAATTTTGTGTTGGTACCAAACCTAAAAGGCATTGAGAGATTAAGAGGTACCTCATGTAAAAATGCCGCTGTGTTTGTAGGGGTAAGCAATACATTTAACAAGAAAAATATAAATAAAACTACTGAGGAAAGCTTAGTGGAACTGGAACCTTTAATATACGAGTTACAAGAACAGGGGTACTTTGTCCGTGCATGTATTTCCACTTCGTTTTATTGTCCATATGAAGGGAAAGTAGCAATGGAGGATGTCGTTTCATTGTGTAAGCGCTTTGTTGCTTTTGGAGTGGATGAGTTGAGTGTTGCAGATACAATTGGAATGGCGAATCCAAAGGAATCTTTTCAGCTTTTCTCTGTTTTGAAAAAGGAACTAGGAGACGTCCTGATAACCGCACATTTTCACAATACGCGTGGTATGGCTTTGGCTAATATTTTTGCCGCACTTCAAGCAGGAGTGGACAGATTTGATACATCTGCTGGAGGCCTTGGAGGTTGTCCATTCGCACCCGGCGCTTCTGGAAATGTTGCAACAGAAGATGTTGTCTATATGCTTGAACAGATGGGCATTGATACAGGGATCAACTTGAAGCGCGTCGTAAGAGCATTGGAGAATCTCCTGCCTCATTTAGATAAACAATATGAAAGTCAATATTACAAACTCGTACAAGCCAATGGAACAGCTGTGCCTCCCGGTGTATAAATTTTCGTTTCCTTACTCACATTAATTAGGGAGAATAAGGAAGGGAGAGACTGAAATGTCCAAGCATAATAATCATAAAGGTCCCAGCCAAAAGGGCCAGCCTAACGCTGAGAGCGTGAAGCAAGTTGTTTCTGCTGAAGAAGTGGAACGCGCGAGCCATCCGACAAAGCGTCAGAACTCGGAGCAATAATCATTTGTTATTTTTGATGGAAACTGCAGCGGGATTTTTGCTTGCAGTTTCTTTTTTTAGATTTTTATTATGTATGAATACAGGTGATTGAATTTTAATAGGAACATTGTCCTCATTGAACTCCTATGAATCCCGATAACTCGCAATTCCTGCCAACATTGTCCTCATTGTTGTGAACCCCTCCCTACAAAATTAAAATATTCATTTAAATTCTATTTACCATACTTCCATATGAGGTCTAAATCAATGCATACAAACATATTTTGTAAAAAGTGTTATAAGAGCGAACTCCTATAACCTATTCTAAATGAAACAGGTGAGATCCCTATGTATTTCGTTTATTTTATGGAAAATAAGAATGTTGTATTAAGTCAGTACCGGAAAGAGTTTCCGAATGTGGATGAGGAATTAAGGATAAAGGGAAGAAAAGGGAAAGTCTTAAGTGTGACTCATGTTGATGACCGTCACATTAATGTTCATGTGGCCTTAGAGAAAGTAGTGAAAAAAGGATTTGTGGACTTATCGAAAAAGAAGAAAAAATAAATTCAAAGTAGGGAGGTTCTCAATGGAAGAACCTCTTTTTCTATATGACCGAATTACTTCTCAAACATAGTGAACTGTCTATTAGAAGCGTTCTATTCGACCGTAGCCCCCCTCAAATATGGTGAACTGTCTATTAGAAGCGTTCTATTCAACCGAAGCACCTCTCAAACATGGTAAACTGTCTATTAGAAGCGTTCTATTCGACCGTAGCCCCCCTCAAATATGGTGAACTGTCTATTAGAAGCGTTCTATTCAACAGAAGCACCTCTCAAACATGGTAAACTGTCTAATAGAAGCGTTCTATTCGACCGAAACACCTTCCGACCATGGTGAATTGTCTAATAGAAGCGTTCTATTCAAACGAAGCCTCAACCAAACCTAGCGTTCTGTCCAATAGATGCGCCCTATACAACCGAAGCACGACCTGATCCTAATACTCTGTCTAATAGAACCTCTCTCTCTACCTCATCTCCCTATACCAGCGAGGAATAATCTTCTTGAAATCATCATGGTCTCTCATAACATCCATCGCATACCCGGACAATAGATCATATTGCTCGTCTCCCATCTTCTTTCCCCATACGAATGAGGAGACTACATGCATCGCACTATAAAGAGCAAATAGCTGCCAAAACTCCTCACTAATTTTCTCTCCCTCATTATATCCATCGAGGGCACCAATAGAAAAAGGAATACTTACCTTTATCCCAAAAAAGCCGAGTTTTTGTAAGTCATGTATGGGGTCTCCCCAGTCCATCCTCTGAAAATCAATAAACCCATTGAATTCCCTTCCCTCTACAATAAGGTTGCAAGGATGAAAATCATCATGCTGGAATCTGTTAGGGCGGCCATCCATCAAGTACTCATTTGATTTTATATAGCTTATAAGTTTACTAATAACCTCTGTGTCTACATCTTCTAGTAGCTTTAATTCTTCTATGTATCTATCACTTTTTCTTTTTTTATGTATATTCCATAGTTCGATGCCTTCAGGAGCAGGATATTCATGTAATTTTTTCAATTCCATCCCCGCTTGAAACCCAAATATGATACTGTTCCATTTCTGTCAAACTACTTAGCGCCTCTTCCCCATCCTTCCCTGGCAGATAGTTCAATACCATATAAGCCAATCCTAAGGTTTCCTTTACACCAAATTCGATGGCTTTAGGCACAAAATCCGAGAGTAACGATAACCTAACAATTGTTTCAAATTCTTTCCTTCTATGAATTGCATCTTCTAAAGGAAAAAGACGGATAAGGTACTTATCATCAATTACGAACTTCTGGTCAGTGGAAAACTCCTTGATAAGCTGCTGTACATTGTTGGCTTCTCTCAAGAACGGAATTTCTTGTTCGATAACTTTAACCAATTAGACACATCCCCTTTATTAACGGTTGGACAGTATATTATCCCTTATAACTTTGAATCGGTCCACTTTTTCATGTTATGATTGAGCGAAAGTTCTGAACTTAAAACCGGTTAAATGAGGTGATAAACATTGGCTGCTCTACTTACATTAATAGGTGACATTTTTGCTGCAATCGCTACTTCCCTTACACGCAACAAGAAAACGAAGGAGAAAGAACAATTCCCCTTATTCCTTCTCCCACTCTAAATCACGTTCCAACTCTTTGATTGTCTTTAGATGATCCTTTTCACTATCTATCTTATAAATATCATCAATATACTCTTCTCCTATTCTAATCTGGATGTGGCCAGTTTCAATCTTATTATCCTTTGAATTAGATACCAAAATATTCAGCATATACTCCGCTCCACCTGGTTCCATGTTGAGTTCCTTTTTTAACTCCAGGCCTGACAAGTCATTCAATATTTTCCGAATCGTCTCTTCTTCTTCAATCAAAATCCTTTTCTTGAATGAATATGAACTCCTCTCAAATTCTAACTTCCTAATTTCCAAGTGCCTTATCTCACTATCCTCTTGTACTTCTTCAAGCACCACTGCATCTGATGTAGTGGAAATCATTTGGTCATACAAATAGTACCCTCCAACGAGAATAACCAAAGCAATAGATAGTGGTCCGAAACGACTTTTGCGAAGTAGGAGCATAAACGCACCTACAAGTAATATTCCAAACAAAACTAAGCTTATAAGAAACTTTAAGGTAAGAACACTTTCAACCATCCAAACTCCCCTTTTTTTTATTTTCTATTAATCTATAACAAATTTAACATAATATAACATATTTCTTGTTGATTTCTAAGCAATTTTAACCTGACATTGCCAATAACATTATATGAGAGTAAAATTAATCTAATTAACCTAACAAGGAAAGTGATTTAGATGAAAAAACGCCTTTACACAATTATAGCTCTCTTATTTCTCTCTTTTCCTTGTTTGGCTTATGGAGAAGTGGCACATTCTTTTCCACTATCCAGTGATACCATATCAGCCCATAATGATATGCAAATTGAACCGGCCGTTCAGACTCCTAGTACAAATGGTTGGCAAAAAAAGAAGAAGGATGTTACGTGTGAATACACACATTTTATATCAATAGATATTCATCATTTTCCATATAAACATTCAATCAGTGAAGATATCTTAGCAAACCCCCACCTATTCCTTACTCCTTACTTTTATCAAGGTGGTTTTCTCTCCTTTGCAGTGATTTAGATACACATTGGATACTAAATCACAGAAAAGAGGAAAGATGTTGAATCAGAAAACTGAATTTCAAAAATCAATGGAAACTTATGCGCTCTTAATTGCTATCACAGGTTTGTTTCTTACGTCGATTGTAATCTCATCTATGGTAACTGACCAAAATATATTTTCAATGTTCCCAAGATTTTCTTGGGATATGGTAAATAGCTGGGACGAAATTTTTAATCGATAAAATAACAAAGTCGACTTGTTGTGGGATACCCTCCCTTTACAAGTCGACTTTTTTTATCTATGTTGATCCATTAAGATAGGATTTCCATCTGGATCTTCTATTGTAAAGCTTGCAGGTCCCTTAGTTGATTCATCTGCTTCTGTTAGGATGTTAATCCCTTTTTCCCTAAGGCTTTGTTGAAGGACTCTTACATCTGTGAAGTCCTCTAAACTCTCTGCATTTTGATTCCACCCTGGATTAAAAGTCAGTATATTTTTCTCAAACATCCCTTGGAAAAGCCCAATCACACAACTTTCATTCTTCATAATCAACCAATTTTGGCTGATTTCCCCTCCTAATACTTCAAAGCCTAGACACTCATAGAATTCCTTTGATTTATGGATATCTTTAACCGTTAAACTGACTGAAAATGCGCCTAGTTTCATCGTTCCTCCCCCTGGATAGGAATACCCTAGCCGTTTAAATTTTCTCCACTCTATTATATCAACAATACGGATAGAGAAAGTAGAGAATTTTCATTCAATTTATTTTATAATAGTCTATAGGGGGAGATATAGATGAATTTTACATATGAAGAAGTACCTATTGATAGATTAGAAATTTGCAAAGAAATATGTAATGAGTTAATGGTAATCAAGTAGAGAATTATTTTATCTTTGTTGCAAATGGGAATGAGCAGGCACTTGAGTTTTATAAGCGAAAGGGCTTTTTTGTAAGGCAGATTTTAGATGGGTTTATTACAGTTTTAAGAAACGAAAAGGCGGAAATCAATGAATAACATTTTCAGTGATAATCTTCAAAAATATGCAGATGCAAATGAATATGACCGTAAACACGAGAATTTTTTAATAGATTTACCTCTAATTCTGGAATGGGCACCAGTAGATGGACCAATAATTGAATTAGCGTGTGGAACGGGTAGATTGACAGTTCCAATAGCAGAACTAGGGCATGAAATGATAGGAGTGGACATTCATGCAGGCATGCTGGATTGGGCTAAAGCCAAAGCTATCGAAAAGAATTTGCCAATCCAATGGTTCTTACAGGATTGCACTCGGTTATCTCTTAAACAATCCACTAAGTTAATGTTCATGTGTGGCAACTCCTTTCAACATTTCTTTACCAATGAGGTACAAGATGCACTTTTCCAATCCGTCCACAGGCACCTAGAAGATGGAGGGATATTCATTTTTGATACGAGAAATCCGATTATGGAGGAGTTATCAAAAGTGGATGAGTATGAAGAGCATTTTAAGCATTCTAATGGTTTGCAGGTGAGAGAGTATCATAAAGAAACGTATAATCCTATGACACAGATACTTCACTGTGAAACGGAAAGAAGATTTTTCAAGGGCACAAATGTAGCATCGGTAGAGAACGATAAAATATCATTGCGTTATGTTTTCCCATTGGAAATGCGACGTCTAATACATGTGCATGGATTTAGGATATTACATGAATATGGGGACTGGAAGAAGAGTTCATTAACTCCTAAAGGTCCCCAAATGGTCTATGTTTGCCAAAAGAAATAATAGGAACGGAGTAGTTAATAAAGTGGCTACTCCCTTCCATTTAGGTCTTTCTGTTCTACATTAAATTCAATTAAATTATTGGAAGGATCCATACAAAAGATTTGTGCAAAACCGCTTTTACTATTAGGTTTTTGTACGATTTCAATACCTTTACTCTCAAGAAATTCCACCGTTTGATAATAATCTTCTACTCTGATAGCAAAATGACCATCTCTACTGTCGATATTATCTTTGTATCTCAAGGTTTCAGCCTGTTTATTTTCTATTAAATGAAGCTGAGAATTCCCAATCTGATACCATGCACCGGGAAAATCAAAGTCTGGTCTTTTCAACTCAGGAAACCCGAGTAGTGTTCCGTAGAAGTGTTTCGCTTCTTCCACGTCATTCACTGCAAGACTGACATGATGTAAATCTGATAATTTCATTCTTTTTACACTCCTTTCTAAAGTAATGTAGCACTAGTATATCACTAATTATCTGAGCTTCCCTTTCCTAGATAGAACCCCGCAAACAATCTACCACCATGTGGTTCCAATATTTCCTTTACAATATGTATAACTTTGCTCTTATCATTGGTTGTATAAAATAAATCAAACGCTTCCGTAAATGCCCCTGCAAAGTCTTTATCAAATTCTACAAGAGAACGATGAATCCATTTGGAAGAACCGATCCACCTATTATTAGTTCTTAAAACAAATTCAGCTGCAAGTTCAGCAAGTGTTCCGGCTATAAATATTGCTTCAGATCTGTTCAAAGTACCAATAAAGTCATCTAACACATCGGTAAGGAAATATTGTTTCAACTTAATTATTGATGCGTCCCATTTCTCCGGACCAGAATTTAAAAGTGTTTCCGCTTCTAGTTTTACACCAGCAATAATTCCATTGTCCTTTAGAACAATTCCCTCTGCAATCATTCTTGGCATACATGGACGTGCCCTTTCGCAATCGCTTTTGAAAAAGGCTTGATAGGATTCTAGGTTATGGCAGAATAATTCAACCGGCCATCCTAATTCTAGGAAGGATTCCCTGTATGAAGCTGGTAACTTTTGATCAAAAACCACAATATCCAGGTCTGACGTGGAACTCTCTTGTCCACGGACTACGCTCCCCGCGAGAATCGCACCGTCACAATTAGGAAAATGTTTTTCAATGATTTTCTTTGCAGCTTTTATTGCAGGTAATCGTTGTAGATGATCTCCTTTCATCATTTAAACACCTCTTTTCCCCAAAGCATATCATAAAAATACAACAATTATTAGATAAAATTCCGCTCTCTTCTCCCCTCCCATTTCCCTTCTAGGTTATCCAAATGTTAAACTATGGTATATATATCCTTTTGGAGGTTTTACGGTGAAACAGCTAAAACGTGTATTAATTGTAATGGGCATTTTACTTTCCTATATCCTGTTTGTCGGTATTTTTTTCACCAATAAAGTAATGTACATTCGCAAAAAAACAAACGAAGAGATTCTGCAACGTGAAAAACTCCTCGGCCACTTTAAAGAAGATGTTTATTTGAAATTACCTAAACGAGAACTTACCATCCCTTCCCCACTCGGCTACAATATTTACGGGGAAATGTTTGATGTACCGGGTTCAACCCGTTATATGATTTTCAGTCATGGTGTGACGCAAAACACCCTCAATTCCATTAAATACATGAATATATTCCTTGAAAGAGATTGGAATGTCGTATTATATGATCATCGTAGACATGGTAAATCTGGTGGGAAGACAACAAGCTATGGCTTTTATGAAAAGCACGATTTAAAAGCGGTTGTAGATTGGGTTCGCGAACATGCTGGAAGTGAAGCAACCATCGGAATTCATGGAGAATCCATGGGTGCTGCGACATTACTGATGTATGCCGGGGGAATTGAAGATGGTGCCGACTTCTACATCGCTGATTGTCCTTTTTCAGATCTTGAGGAACAGCTGACTTATCGTTTAAAAGCGGATTTCAAAATTCCAAAGCAGCTTGTCATGCCAATTGCCAATACTTTTTTACGCATAAGAGATAAGTACTCCATCAGAGATGTCTCACCAATCAATGTTATTGAAAACATTGATAATCCGGTTTTGTTTATCCACAGCGAACCTGACGACTTTATTCCGATTATGATGACACAGCAACTTTTTGAAAAAAAGAAAGGTAAAAAGCAGTTGTATGTCGCTAGAAACGGAATGCATGCAATGAGCTATAGTGAAAATCGCGAGGAGTACGAAAAGGCGATTGATGAGTTCTTAGAGGAAATTGGTTTTGGCTTGAAAGAGTAAAACCTAAGGAGCAACCATACCGGTGGTTGCCCTTTTTTGTTGGTAAGAATAATTTCCTATTTTTAATTGAATCATAAAGATAGCGACAATTATGAAGGAGTGAAAGGAATGGATGAGCAAATCAAAGAATTGAATGCCTTTTTGGAGGGCGAGTTCATGGGCATTCATGCATATGAGCATTATATTAAAAACACACAGGATGAAGCGATAAAGAAAGATTTGCAAACAATCCAGCAAAACCATAAGATGCATGCTATTTTTGTAGCGGAAAGAATTCAGAACCTTGGTGGCGAGGCAGTCGATGACGTAGGCCTAGTTGGAGCTTTTCAGGAGAGAGTCCAGCAGGTAAAGGGCTACCCGAAGGATTCAAGCGCCATTATTGAAGGCGCTATTCATGGCGAGGAATTCGGGTCCGATATGATGGCAGAGTTTGTGAAAGGTGACCTTGATTTGGAGAGTAAGAATATGGTTCAGTCCATATTGAACGAGCATAAGCAGCATATTGAATTATTGAGAAAACATTTAAAATAGGGAACGAACGAGGACGGTGTAGTTGACACTGTCCTCTATTTTTATAGATATACATTTTTAAATTTGCCTACCCTACTCCAATATTTACTAATATAATAAAAGAATCAAAAATATGAAGGAGTAGTTAAGCATGCTGGATTATTTCACCGTAACTATCACCCCATTTCAATCAGACCGAAGAATAAGCGTTCTTTTACCAAAAGGATATGAAACAACAGACAAGCGATATCCTGTATTGTACATGCACGATGGCCAAAATCTGTTTATTGATAGTGAAGCAAGCTTTGGAGTAAGCTGGGGGATTAAGGACTATTTAGAACAAGAGTCAAATCTTGAGATTATTGTGGTGGGAATCGATTGCAACCATGAAGGTTTTGAACGATTTAACGAATATGCACCATGGGAAAATAGAGAGTTGGGACAAAGGCTTTTCAATGATGAGAACCTTACAGGTGGAAAAGGGAAAGAATATATAGATTACCTTGCTTTGGAGTTAAAGCCTTTGATTGATGAAAAATACCGTACACTTCCGGAAGAAACAGCAATGGCAGGCAGTTCTATGGGTGGACTAATTTCTACATATGCGGTATGTAAATACCCCCATATTTATAAACGGATTGCATCTTTGTCTTCTGCATATTGGATTAATCAACGTGAAATAGAAGCATACATACTAGAAAGTGATTTAAGTGAGGTTGAGCGATTTTACTTAGATGTTGGGACGAAAGAAGATACCTCTTTTATCAATCATCAAATATATATTGACTCAAGCCAAAGTGTATATGATTTATTGGTAAAGAAGGTCGGAAAGGTATGCTTTGATGTGGTGGAAGATGCAGTTCATAACGAGGCTGCTTGGCGCAAAAGGCTTCCTGCCATGTTTGGCTTTTTGTATAACTAAAAAGAAGAGGACTCACCCCTGGGAGTGAGTCCTTTCCATCATATTGTTATTTAAAACGTTTCATATGCCACAACTTCATCAACTGGGAAGCGTAACGTTCCATGGGCTTCAACAGCTGCTTTACCAACAGAGATTAACATAATAGGGACATAACGTTCAGGGATGTTAAATTCTTTTCTGAATGCTACTTTATCAAATCCACCCATTGGGACAGTATCATACCCTTTTTCTTTAGCCGCAAGCATCAATTGCATGGAAGCAAGAGAAGCATTCATTACCGCTTCATCACGTGCAAACTGATCATTTGTATAAGCACCGTGGATTTGATTTGTTAAAATTTCTTTTACCTCTGGAGTCATGAATCCTTTGTTCACCACTTCCCCATACACTTTTTCCGCATTGTGATTTGCTTCAAGGTCACCTAACACCGCAATAGTGACAGAGCTGTCGACTACTTGTTGCTGGTTGAAGGCAATGGGTAAGAGCTTTTCTTTCTGGCTACCAGATTGAATCACAAGGAACTTCCAATGTTGCAGGTTCCATGAAGATGGTGCCGTGATAGTTGCCTCTAATATGTCTTGTAGATCTTTTTGAGGCATTTCATATTGCGTATATTTACGAACCGAATGGCGTTCTTTCATTGTTTCAATTGCCGATTTAGTAGTAGTGTTATTCATGAAGAATTCACTCCTTCTTCTAGTTGAATTATAATACCTTTTATATTTACCACACGGATATCTCACTGTCAAAATATATGCATTCAAGATAATTGGAATCTTCATCTATCATTAGTAAGTTATGGAAATGCCCATTATTTATTATTTTTCCCCGTTAAATAGAAAAAACTCCATTCCAGAAAGAAAATGGAGTTACCAAATTATTTTAAAACCGCAATGACATATAAACAGCCATCCATTCCTGCTAATGATCCGTGTACCGTTTCCTTTGGCAAGTATATTCGGTCACCCTCTTGACAGGTAAAAAGCTCCCCTCCCACTTCCATAGAGACACTCCCACTTAAAATATGTAGGATCTCATTGGTTGGATGGGTATGAGTGGGATGGGCTTTGAACGGTTCGTCTTTCTGTACTTCGACATACCCTGTTCCCCTGATAGGTAATAGCTCCATTGTTACTTTTTCAAGACTACCGCCTACCCCTCGTTCTACTCGAAACTCTTTAAAGTCTGAGGAGAATGAATAAGTAACCTCTGACGTACTGCTTTTCTCCTTTTCCAAAGACGCGTGAAATGGGCATTTTGATGTATCTACATTGTTATCATCCATCAAGAAATACTGCCTCCATTCTCTTGTTTCTTTTTTACCGTACCAGTTAAGTGAAGGATGAGCAGGAACACTATCATACACTTCCAAACGATCCCTTACCGTTTTTTGAAACAACTTTCCGAGGTGAGTGTCACCGCTTATGCCATCAAACACCCATCTTGGCTGGAAGGTAATCATAAACGTTGATGCTCTCCTGCTTGCTCGTTTTTCATGGACAGGGGTGTTGCATACAACAAATATCGGTTCATCCTGGAAAGAAAATTCCCAAAGATAATGTTCTGGATCTGATGGGATATTTTTCGGCCAATCTTTTTCATCGAACTGATGTAAGTGCTGGAGTATATTCCAGAATTGTTTTTCATATTGTTCTAGTGATTTTTTCTCTTCTGGCTTAAAGAATGCAACAAACGAAGTATTTTTCCCAAGATCTCTGGCTTCTTCCAGATACAATCTCAAGGCATCGGCCAAGTTCTCCATTTCAACGGGACAAGTCGTACTTTCAATAAAAGCAAAACGGAGTGAGCCCTGTTTAAACCCTTCTACACCAAATACACAAGGAAACGGACGAGTCTCCGACAACATATCCTTTGAAAATTCCGAAAAGACATGCCTTCCCCAGGGAGGCACATTCTTAACTGAGTAAAGTATCTCCAGATCTAATTGCTGCATCCCTTCTCCCCCTTTAATTAAGCAAAGTACTAATTATAAATACGAACAATTCTCTTCATCTATGCATGAAACTCCTTTACTTCTACATATAAATTTATGGACAAGTCTTGTGGTTAGGAGTTATGGACATGGATTTAATTTGGACAGTGCTTCATTTTGTGGTGCTTGGTATAAGCCTAGCTGCTCCAGTTGGGCCAATAAATTTAGAGATGATCAAACGGGGTATTTCTTCTGGATTTTATGCTTCCTGGCTCGTAGGTCTTGGGGGAATGACAGCCGATATATTATTTTTACTGATCATTTTAATTGGGATGGCTCCCTATCTCCAAGTGGAATGGGTGGAAATATGCATGTATGGCATAGGTGGTACCTTATTGCTATACCTTGGGATATCGACTATCTATGGCTCATTTACCAAAAGAAAGATACTGGAGATTGGACAACCCACTCAGAGGAATTCATATGTTGTTGGATTTAGCATCGCTGCTTTTAATCCCATTAATTTCGTTTTTTGGTTCGGCATATTCGGTTCCTCCATTCATTCCCTTTCCGAGAGTTGGATACTTGCTTTAGTAGGGTGTTTATCCTTGTTACTCGGCATTTTTCTGTGGAACTTGAATATCGCTTTTACGGTTCATTTCGCCAGGGCATTTATTAAAGAAAGAATCCTTAAAATCGTTAACATTGGGGCGGGGATCTTTTTAACGGTTTCTGCTTTCCCTTTTTTGTCAAGATTTATAAACCTCATTTTATAGAATAGATTCCTCCCTTTGGAAAAAGATAGACTAGAGGGGGAATACACGTGAAACACATGCTATCGGCGTTCACTGACTTTATTTGGGGCTTCCCGATGATTATACTTTTTGTGGTTGCAGGAATCTTTTTAACGATTAGACTAGGCTTTCTTCCTTTTCGTTATTTTCCACACATTGTGAAAATGACATTAGGTCAAATCGGTAAAAAAACAACCGGTTCAGCGGGTGGCATCAGTCCCTTTGCGGCCTTTACCTCTGCTTTATCTGCCACTGCAGGTGCAACGAATATCGTCGGTGTCCCTGTTGCCATCGCTTTTGGAGGACCTGGGGCTTTATTTTGGATGTGGGTCGTGGCGTTCATTGGGTTGTCGACCATTTTTGCAGAGCTTGTGTTGGGGATTACATATAGAGAAAAAAATAAAGAAGGCAAATGGGTGGGTGGGCCCTTTTACTATCTTTCCAAAGGATTGCGCTGGGATAAACTTGGCTGGTTTTATGCATTCGGTTTGATGCTTGAAGTGGTACCAAGTGTGATGGTGCAATCCAATAGCGTGAGTGTGCAATTGGAAAATGAATATAACATATCATTATTAGCAGTTGGGGTTCTTCTAGCCATCGTCACTGCTTTTATCGTCTTTGGTGGAATTGACCGAATCGGGAAAATCAGTTCAAGATTGCTGCCAATTTTTGTTCTTACCTATGTCGGTTTAACCTTAACTATTATCTGCATCAATATTGAAAGACTTCCAGGCGTTTTGTCCTTAATTATTTCGGATGCCTTTACTCCGACTTCTGCTGTAGGTGTGTTTGCAGGAGCCACTGTCGTCCAGACCATGAGATGGGGACTTGCTCGGGGGCTTTACACAAGTGAGGCAGGAATGGGTACATCCTCCATAGCCTACGCTTCTGCTGATACGGACCAACCTGTTAGACAATCATTTTGGGGCATGATCGCCGTCATTATTGATACATTGGTTATTTGCAGCCTCACCGGTCTTACCGTATTGATAACCGATGTTTGGAAAGAAGTTGGCGTGAAGAAAGCTGCCTCCATGGTTTCCTATGCAATGAAAACCACACTGCCGGATTGGCTCAGCTCCCTTTCCATCTCTGTATTTCTAGTCTTTTTTGTTCTGGCTACCGTCGGGGTGATCATCTTTTACGGGGAAAGTCAGGCCGAATTATTATTTGGTCGTAAAATGCGCTATTTCATGAGATTCGTCTACCTTGCCGCCATTGTAGTCGGGGCTATCGGTGGATTAAAGTTCGTCTGGGAACTTTTAGATTTGCTGCTGTTCTTCATTGTGGTTCCGAATATCATTGGAATTGTATGTTTAAGTGGTGTGGTCAAGAAGGCAAAGGATGAGTATATTAAGGAGTTTGTGAAGTAAAAGGTGCCTACCTCCGGATAGGGATGGGCACCTTTCTTTTATTTAGTCAGTATTCCGTTGCTTATGGCCCACTATTAACCTGATTTGCCCTCGATGATTTAATTCATCCTCAAAGACATGAAACCAACGGAAGTAATTGTTAGCAAGATGGTTAGGACCAAACGGAAACTCTTCATCCAACCATTTATCTTCTTTCTGCTTTAGTTCTGATATTGTGATCTCTCGAACTTTACTCAGTTTTTCGATATAGAAGGAAGCATCATTGCCTTTGGATGCTTCAAACGCACAATCACCTAGGGTCAGGCCAGCCCTCAACTTCTCCATTTCTTGCTCTGTAGGGTCTCTTTCTTCGAAGGTTAGTATTTGATAAACCTCTTCTACGCATGCGATATGTAATAGTAGACTGCCTATTGAGTTTCCTTGTCCGTTTATTCTATAATCTAACTCTTCCACGGTTAAATGTTGGGTAGCCTCAATTGTTGTTCTTCTTGCATACTCCATCATAGCTAGAAGCCGACCAATCTCAGGTGTATACCCTTCCCTACATTCCAATATAAACGTTTTATCCTTTATTGTGGTCATGTTTTCGCCCCCCTCTTTTAAGTTTAATGGGTTACATAGGTTATTTATACTCATTATTGCTGCTTATGCAGCAGCTTTTATCCGCCAAAAGATGGCATCCTCTAATTTAATGTCCAAACTGCATCAAATACTGTCCAAAAATTAAAAATACGGTCCAAACTGTACCCTTTACTGTCGAAACTCTAGCAAATATTAGCCAACCGACAAATAGCGACATAAAAACCTAAACAGCATACCTAGTTTTGTTGCTGAAATAAAATCGCTAAGGTACCAAAAGACTCCTACCTATTTATACTTTCTTCAACATAAAAACACAATTAGGATCTTCTTCGTAATCGGCAAACGGCTCACAATAATCAAATCCAAAACTTTTATATAGTTTCTGCGCAGGATAAAAAGCCTCCATGGACCCTGTCTCAAGATACAAATTCTGATAGCCACGCTCTTTCCCCGCTTGAATAATACATTGGAGAATTTGTGCCCCTATACCCTTTCTTAAATGAAGCGACGAAGTCCTCATGGATTTCACCTCACCACTCTTGGCATCCAACTCTTTTAAAGCTCCACACCCAACAACCTCTTCCCCTTCCCACACGCTCCAAAAAGTAACATTTGGTTTTCGTAAAGCATCTAAGTCCAAATAGTGGTTACTTTCTGGTGGAGAAAGCAGATTTAAATTTCTCATATGCTCCTCAACAAAAGTAATGACAGCTGGGTGTGTAACATCATCAATCTTGATTTTCATTTATTATCGCTCCTCTATAATAGTTACAGCATGGTTTGGAAAATTTATTGCAATTGAAGCCCCTGAAGAGAAAATCACTTCAAAAGATAGGGTACAAGAATCGACTGAAAGAAACTCTTCATATAACCATAAATCCATATCACGATTCATCACTGATTTCTCATTGAAATAGTTTTCATGATGATACTCCAAGAATGACACATCTTTAAATAATAGGGTAATTCTACTCAAACCATCATCATTACTAAGTATTAGCTTTAAGTCCATTTTTCTCAAACTTTTATGGTTTACTTCAAAGCTTAATAGTTGGTAATCATGAAACCCCCAACCACTAAAATATGAATAGACCTCCCTCGGCATCCTATCAGCCAACGCTTTATAGGATATCCTATAATCTACTACACTTTGATCCCACCGCCCCTGAATTCTTTCTTCTTCTATTTGACTCAAATTCTCATCGCTTTGAGCAAGAAATAAATCATATGTAAAATACCTCACCCTTTATCTCCTTTTCCGCTATGACTGATACCTCATTTTAACATTAAATTCCAATAACAGACCACAAAAAAATGAACCCCATAAGGGTCCATGTTATATTTTTTTCACAAACTCCGTCTTCAGCTGCATAGCACCAAATCCATCAATTTTACAATCAATATCATGATCCCCATCAACAAGACGGATATTTTTCACTTTTGTTCCCTGTTTCACAACAGAAGAACTACCTTTTACTTTTAGGTCCTTTATGACTGTGACCGTATCTCCGTCATTAAGAATATTACCATTTGCATCCTTATACACTTTCTCTTCTTCATTTGCGTCTGTGCCTGGTGTCCATTCATAAGCACATTCTGGACAGACAATTTGGTTTGCATCCTCATATGTATATTCAGAATTACATTTTGGACAGTTTGGTAGTGTCGACATTGATCGAGTTCCTCCACTTATGTTCAATTTTTCACTCTTATTAGCATAGCATAGTTTATTCTCAAAATTAATTATACATTTTTTCCCTATATTGCTAATTTACATGATATAATTCTTTAAAATTCATATCCGGGGTGAATCTATGATAAACCAGACATCAGAAGTCAAAGTTTTTCCTACTAATCTAATGAAACAAAAAGAAACCACTACTAAACTTGCCATCATTCTTCCGGGAGCAGGTTACACGTCTCAAGGTCCTTTATTGCACTTTTCTTCAGGACACTACTTCAACCAAGGGTTCGATTTACTTCAAATTAATTATCGTTTTAGCGACGCGGAGCTCGATCCTTTTGACGCCGCAGGATTTTCCGATAATGTTTTACATACGTTGGAGGAAACTCTGAAAGAGAGCAACTATGACCAATTTGTAATTGTGGCAAAATCAATAGGGACGATTGCACTGACAAGTCTATTGAAACACACAACCTTCAAAAACACCTCTGCAATATGGCTAACTCCATTACTGCATCGCGATGATGTGTATCAAGCTATGTTACAGGGTGAAAATAACTCTTTCTGTATTATTGGAGATAAAGATTTCTGTTATCGTGAAGACCGATTTGCACACCTAACATCTAATCCAACACTAAAGACACTATTAATTCCTAATGGAGATCACAGTCTTGAAAATAAAGAAGATGTACTAGATTCGATCGATATGCTTAAGAATGTTATAGACGGTGTTATCCAATTTTCAAACTAAATTTCTTACAGTACAAGAAACTACTTGTACTGTTTTTTTATGAGTAATAGGTAAAGTATTATTGACACTATGTTAATTATACTTTACATTAAGTATATAAAAGTTAACAAAAAGGAGAACCTTATGCTTTGTAATCGGGTGAAGGAATTAAGGGCTCGACATGGCTTTTCCCAGTCTGATTTGGGTAGCTTAGTCGGTGTAACCAGGCAAACAATAGGCTTTATAGAGAAAGGTGAATTTTCTCCGTCCATCGCCTTGTCTTTAAGGCTTGCCAAGCATTTGAAAGTTAACGTAGATGAGTTATTTTGGTTAGAAGGAGAGGAGAAGGAAAATGAATAAAGATTTACGGATTCAGCTTCCACTTTGGACAATCGCTTTTTGCATTCTTTTGATGCCATTGACATTTAGTCTGGTTCAATTAATGGATTTAATGATACATAATTTTGATGCTTTATTCGTTGTAAACGATACAAAGACTTCTTTTAATTGGAGTTTAATACCCTTTCATCTATTTATCGTTAGTAGCTTATTACTAATCTCTTTCTATATTGCATTTTATCGTAGGTATAGAAAGCATAATAGGGATAACCCCAGAGAAAGACTATATTTCTTCGTTTTTTACAAGCCTGGTGAGTTACTTGAAGATGATGAAATGCTTCAACAAGTATCGAAAAATGCCACTAAAAAGGTGTACATACTTTTTGCAAATGCACTTCCGGTACTAGCATTACTAATGGTTATCCCTCTTCACCGATCTGTATTCATTATGGCGATTCTGCTTGTAATTATCTTTCAGAACCTCCTTTTTTACAATGAAATTTATCGATACTACTCTGGCAATTATACATTCGGCAATAAAGGTAAAAAGACGGATTCCCAACTCTCAAAAGCTAATATAAGAATTGTTCTAGGGATTACTGTTGTATGTTTCATCATTGTTGCTCTATCTGTTGGAAGGCTGGCTCAAATCCATTATCATGCTCAAAGTATACCTCTTGAGATGGAAGCATGTATGGAAAAAGGGAGAACTGCAATTATAGAAAAAAGCAGTTTATGGAGCCTAACAAAATTCACATGCGAATAGGCATTGCTACTTGCAATGCCTATTTTCGTTCCAATATGCTTTTAATTTGGTCTGTATACATCCTGTCTAGTCCTTCCGTTGCATAACGGAAATTCTCCATACTTGATACTTTAGTAGTTCCCATTTCTACTAGGCGAGCATCAAGCTTATTTAGAACAAAAGTTGGATGTTCATCTTCATTCTTATAACCGCTGACTTCATCATTCAAGTCTATTATTTTCCCATCCACTAACTCAATCTTGTAGTAGAAATCACCTCTATTGTGTGTAAAAGGAACATAATATTTATTTCCACGAACACCAGCCTCTATTTTAACAATGTCCTTAAAGTAATACTCCTTGCCTTGTGGATGCAGGAAAGAATGGTCAATTATCTTCTGATCTGTTATTGCAGTGACAGAGGAAAAGATAATGTAAAAGCCAATAATATTAGCTCCGATGAAGCTGATCCACAAAACTCTACGCTTTCTTGTGACCGGAGTCTTCTCTTTATATTTCCTAAAGAAGAAATAAAAGAATACTAAAAATAAATAGAAAACAATTATGATGATAAATCTAGAGTATGGGTATTTAAATACCCATAACGCGTAATCCTCAGGGATAAAAAATTTGTACTGAAGATGCCCTATTAAACTAAACAGGAAAAAACTTAAAATGAGAACCAATAAACACCCTAGCAAGTAAACTAAAGCTCTCCCTATTACTTTCAATTTCATTTCCCCATTCTAAAAACTATCAATAATCAACCTATAAAGGAATCAATAAAACTTGCAAACCCTTCTATCCCCCGATGAAACTGAATAGAACCAGCCACAATAATGCAAGACATCCCAAGGCCGCTAATCAGACCTGTAAAGGATCGGAGGAAATTGTTGCTCACTCTCCAGCCCTTTACCTGTGTATAGCCGTCCACTACCATTGGAATGTTCAAAAGAATACCTATAAAAGCCAACTTAAAAAACGCGACGTCTGCTGCTAGCCATAGTAATGGAACCACAGCAAGGTAACCCAGCAATATTGACATACACCTGTAGCACATAGGGAATTGCTTGCCCCCTATGACAAGTGAGCGTTCTTTTCTTTTATGGCATGGAAAAAAGCGTAGTGTTATAACAGCATTAATATAATCATTCATTTGCTTTACACCGTATTAATTAAATGGATTGCAATCACAGTCTGTGCAATCCAATCCATTTGATTTACCTGAAGACCTTGGAAGTGGAATATCGCAATAGTAGCAATCACACCATCCGTCACTTTTCTTTTTCTTTTCGCTTCTTTTCATATAGTAATGGATGCTCGCAAACAGTCCAATCAAACTAATAACTAGAAAAATAATGCTAGCTATCATCTCAGATGTTGAACTGGCTACGACAATGCCATAAATACTACCAATTGAAATTATGCTTAACAAAGCCCATAAAATAAAAATCATCTGCAACCCTCTTTTTGTTATTAGTTGAACTCTACTCCATACAATTCTTTTCTTTTATAAAAAATCCTGCTTCCTTTTGTCGAATATGTATCTTTCTTCCTATTATTTTAGTTCGTACTCCAAGTCCATCCGCTCATTTTTTGAAAATCTATTCTGAAAGCGCTCCCTTTTCAGATAGAATAGATGGGGAGATATCTCCTAATTTATTCAAAAGGAGTGTTGAAATGAGAAGGTTGGTGATTTTATTGTTAGTAGCTTTGCTAGTTGTACCAGTATCCGTGAATGCCGGCACCATTGGTGGGAAAGACAATCCTGGTGGTGTGCCAGGTCAGTGGTATGTTGGTGATACACCAAGTAACGTCGACCCAAACAAACCGGTTATTGTATTTGTTCACGGAATTAACAGCTCCTCAAAGACTTGGTGGGAAAACAACAATATGTATCAAACAGCCTTGAATAACGGATATGAAACAGCGTTTATCGATGTTCATCCTGATAAGAACATGTGGGATAATGGTGCCATCATTAATAGTAGAATCCGTGATATATCCAATCATTTCAACCAAAAGAAGATAGTGATAGTTGCGCATAGCAAAGGCGGCATTGATTCACAAAACGCACTTGTTCATTACGGAGCGCATCCTTATGTATCTAACCTCATTACCCTATCCACCCCTCATTATGGCTCGCAACTCGCTGATCTTGCTTACAGTGGCTGGGCAAGCTGGCTTGCAAGTATTCTTGGAAGTAAAAATGATGCAACCTACTCTCTTCAAACCGGTTATATGAACAGCTACCGACCTCAAATGGATAATCATGCAAATAGAAATCGCAATAAAATTTACACTCTAGCAGGAACTAGTTGGGGCGGGTTCGGCTCTGCTCTTTATTGGGGTGGATTATACTTAAGTTCATATGGTTCTAATGATGGTGCGGTTACAGTTAATAACTCCCGTTTAACCTATAGCACGCAAGTCAGGGTAAGCAACTGGAACCATACCACCGTCCGTGAAGGCGGAACATTCCAATACTTCCGTCCATATTTGACAACTACACAAACAGCCGGCTTTGCACTTGGCGAGGCAGCAGCAACAGTCGAACCAATGGAACAGGAGCCAATCAACATCAGTGCCCTTCACCGTGGCGGCCAATTCCAAAAAGAAGTGGAACAAACCTTTACCGTGGAGGAAAATGTTCAAAGAATCGACCTGGATTGGCTGAGCGACAAGCAGACGAAAGATGTTGAAGTGATTAGTCCGTCTGGAAAGGTGTATACAAACTTTGTCCATTCGATTGATCAGGAAATTTTCAAGGGTGGCCACCACCACACTTTCCAAATCCCATCACCTGAAAAAGGACAATGGACCGTTAAAGCTAAAAAAGATAAAGCTGCCTATTTAATGACTGTTGGCTTCCATACAGATCTTAATGAGGAAGTAGTATTGGAAGACGCTACATTTGAACTGAAGAACAAAGGGCAAAAAGTGAAAAATATGAATGTGGAAGTCAAAATCAATAAAGATGGTAAGGCTAAAGCAGACTTCGGGATGAAGGTTGCTAATAAAGGGAAGGTAGATGTGGACTTTAAAGAAGAAGGTGTCTACACTATCACGCTTGATGTCAAAGGTACCACAAAAGACGGAAATCCATTTGAACGGACAATCGTGAAATCTGTTTATGTAGATAAAAACGGCAATAGGTATTGATTTGACAAAGTGCTCTTCCTCAATGGGAGAGCACTTTTTACATTAGTCTACTTGTACTTTTCTAATTTGATAAAAGGCTGCTAGACCAATAAGTAAAGTCCCCACCAATAATTGTGATATCATAAAAACCTTTGCACCTGTGGTTGGGGAACCGGATATTACCACCGCTCCAACAAGTAAAATAACTCCCAGTATACTAATAAACAAGTTATGTTTTATTCCAGGCTGAAGCAATTTTTGACCAATTGCCAAGACCATATAAATAAAAGTTACCATCATGATTATTGGAAAAATCGGCTTGAATTTAATAGCGTACACAAAGTAATCTAGTTGAGATATATTTCCCCTCTCCACTTCCCCATCATGTATCCAAGAGGTAATAACTGCTGTGTGCTTCCATTCGAACGACTTATCTACCAACTCGCTCCCTTCATACCATGCAACGAAAGTGGCCATCAAGAAAAACATTAATGCCAGACCAAATAGAATCGTTCTTTTATAACTCATAAACTTCCCCCTTTTTAAAATATACCTATACAATTAAACGAAACTGATAACGGAAAAGTTTCAAGCAGCCTGTTTAATTATTTTTATGATAGGGAACTACTACAACATTGAGGAGGTTCACCTATGAAGAAAACAATCATCTATGCTGCCGCCTTAATTGTGGTTGCTCTTATCGGGGCAGGTTTTTATAGTGGCTATCAAGAAAATACAAACGCAAAGGAAGCGGATCATTCGCCAAAGACTATGGTAACACTGGGTGACTCATTGACATATGGAGTCGGGGACAAGTCCGGTGAAGGTTACGTTGATAATTTGGAGAAGCTAATCCAGAAAGAGAAAGACGCAAACGTTAAAGTGGAAAACTACGGCATCCCAGGACAAGAATCGGATGGTGTAGTAAAACAAGTAAAACTTACTAACATTCAAAAGGATATTCGCAACGCTGATTATATTATTCTTTTTATCGGAACCAATGATCTAATTCAAAGCAATGGCGGCGACTTGAAAGGCATCAATGAAGAACAAATCAAAGAAGGCGCTGTAAAATACGAGAAGAATGTTCAAGAAATCCTTAAATCAATTCGTCAAGAAAACAAAGATGTTCCAGTATTATTTCTCGGGCTATACAATTCCTATCCAGATTCTGCTGAACATGAAGATATCATTATCGAGTGGAATGAAAATAGCCAAAAGATGGTCGATGACTATGAACGCATTAAATTTATTTCCACTAATGATCTTTTTAAAGAAAAATCAAAGGAGTATTTCAGTGATTCCTTGCATCCTAACGAAAAGGGATATGATTTGATTACTAAAAAGATTATTGATGAATATGATTTTTAGGATTGAAAACGCTCAAGATTGAGCGTTTTTTTAATTAGTGCTCATACAGACTAAGTAATCCCTCACATTTTCAATAGTGAAGCCATCCCCTTCAAGAATTAATTGATATAACAGGTGAACATGCCCTACCCCATATATGACTAATAAACGATCATTATCGCAAGCTAGACTTTTTATGTTTTTATATATTAGTAAATTACGATAATACCAATAATTTGCGACCCATTTAGCTCCAATTGGATTGGCATGATTCCCTACCAACGCAATATCCATATAAAGTCTATGATTATTCTTCACTTGTTCAGTTTCATTTAAAAATAATAGATATTCTCCAATTGTAGAGATACAAGATTTTTCATTGGCTTCAGCGACCATCTTCTCTATTTCCTTGAATATTTTTCTGGAATTTTGCGTTTCGTGATTATGCATATACTCAAATATATCTGGTACACTTTCTTCTTCATTCCAATCCACTGCAAAAATGTTTGTATGACCCAATTCTCTTGCTAACTGAAAACCGATTTGATGGCGTTCATTAGCCGATAAATTGACGTTTCCAGCTAGGTATTTTTGATACTCATCTGTAAGATTTGACTGGTATTTTAATGGATATTCCAACAATATTTTCGTAGGGGCGTACTCTTTCAGACAAGTTAAGACATTATGTATCTCCATTTGTTTTCGTTTAGAGAAAATGTCCAACTCTTCCGTTTTTCCATAATCCTGAACAGTAGACTTTTCAAAGTGATCAGTACCTAAAATCATGATTGTAGGTCTATTGGACATCGATTTGCTCCTTTACTTTTATTGCACTTGAATTTTTCTATGGAAGAAAGGCTTTATCATTATTCTCCGTGATTAAGTTCAAAATGCTCTTCCTCCAGCTTTACGAGGGATATCCCTTCATTCATTTCTTTCGCTCTCACTGCCAAACTCTCCACTCCAAAAATTTCCGTAAAGGTATGGCTCCCTACCAGTAAATTTACACCTGCAAATTGTGCATATTGAATGGTATATAAACTTGCCTCTCCAGTTATGTATGTATCACAGCCATGATCCAAGGCAAATTTTATATGGTCAGTTGAATGACCTGCACCTGTCAGTACTCCTACTTTTTTTACCTTGTTATCATGGTTTTTCCACGCTCTTACAGGCTCGTCCAACTCCGTTCTCATTCTTTCTACAAGGAGCTCAAAATTTTTAGATTCATTAAACTCTCCGATACCAGGTACACTAGTATTCTTGTACTCTGAAAAACGTATGATGTTATCAATACCAATTTTATTCATCAAGGATGTGCATGTTCCGAACGCTATATAATCAAGTGGACCATGTATCCAAAAATGACTGATGTTATATGCTTTTAACCTTTTGATACACGCTTCTTTCAAACCATAAATAAAATCCCATGCGTCATGATGAGTCATGATTAAATCGACCTTTGCAGCCCTGGCCTGTTCAATGACTTCTATTGAAAGATTGGTTGAAAATCCAATCGTCTTAATTTTGTTATTGGAAGTGTTGGAAAATCCGTAATCGTCATGGAATTCTTCCAGTAATTGTTTAGGAAAAAGCTCATTGATCGTAGCATTAAAATTTGTAATGTCCATAATTGCCTCCCAAAAACTTTGGTGTGTTTCCTATTACACATACCAATTATTTCAAATCACATTCATTAACTCAATATTTTTTTCCAATTAAATAAGACTCTATCCTTTCAATAGAGTCCTCTCCCTTATTAGAAAAAGCCCATTGATCAACATTCATAACAACACAAATCTTTCCATTGGGAAAATGAACCGTTTTTTCTTCTATTATTCTGGTTTTTTATTCTGAATTTTCCCAATATATATTCTTCCTTTAATATGCTAAATTATTCTTGTGTTACCAATTGAGAGGAGATGAGCATAAGGATGAAGAAAAAGGGTCAATCGAAGAAAGTGTTTTTATCCGTTTTATCAGCAGCAACTATTCTATCAACTGTTGCGCTAAGCAGTCCATCAATAGGGGGGGCAAGCAGCTTTGAACTAGATTTCAAGGGAGTCAGCCAGATAACGGAGAAGAAGGCCGTTTCTAAAAATGGAAAAACTGGTGAAGCTTCTTTTCTAGCAGACACGGAGAATGTCAAAATACCTAAAGGTCTTCAAAAGAAATTAGAAGTGGTGCCAAAAGATAATAGTCTTTATATTGTACAATTTGATGGTCCTATTTTAGAAGAGACGAAAAAAGAGCTGGAGTCTACTGGGGCAACCATCGTAGATTACATACCGGACTATGCATTCATTGTGGAATACAAAGGTGATGTTGCAAAAGCCACAAACGGCATCGCTCATTTAGAATCAGTAGAGCCATATCTACCACTTTATAAAGTCGATCCACTTTTATTCACCAAAGGAGCTTCTGCTTTAGTAAAGGCTGTTGCACTTGACGCAAAACAAAACAACAAAGAAATCAACTTTAAAGGCATAGACGAAATTGTCCAATATGCTGCTAACAATGACGTTCTATACATCTCTCCAAAACCGGAATATAAGGTAATGAATGATGTAGCAAGAGGCATTGTTAAAGCGGATGTCGCTCAAAGCAGCTACGGATTATACGGACAAGGACAAGTTGTTGCTGTAGCAGACACAGGCCTTGATACCGGCCGCAACGACAGCTCCATGCATGAAGCTTTCCGCGGGAAAATTACTGCTTTATATGCATTAGGAAGATCCAATAACTCCAATGATCCAAATGGGCATGGTACGCACGTTGCCGGGTCTGTACTTGGAAACGGAGCAACCAATAAAGGGATGGCACCACAGGCAAACCTTGTATTCCAATCTATCATGGACAGCAGCGGCGGATTAGGGGGACTTCCATCGAACCTTAGTACATTGTTCAGCCAAGCCTACTCTGCTGGGGCACGCATTCACACCAACTCCTGGGGAGCTGCAGTGAATGGAGCGTATACGACTGATTCCAGAAACGTGGATGATTATGTTCGTAAAAATGACATGGCTGTTCTTTTCGCAGCAGGGAATGAAGGACCTAACGGTGGAACCATCAGTGCACCGGGTACTGCGAAAAACGCGATCACAGTCGGAGCAACTGAAAACCTTCGTCCAAGCTTCGGATCTTATGCAGACAACATCAACCATGTTGCACAGTTCTCTTCCCGTGGACCTACTCGTGACGGCCGTATCAAGCCGGACGTAATGGCACCTGGAACATTTATTTTATCGGCACGCTCTTCCCTTGCACCGGATTCTTCTTTCTGGGCAAACCATGACAGCAAATATGCCTACATGGGTGGAACTTCCATGGCAACACCGATTGTTGCTGGGAACGTAGCACAATTACGTGAGCACTTTATCAAAAACAGAGGCATCACACCTAAGCCGTCCCTGTTGAAGGCCGCACTTATCGCTGGTGCGACTGATGTTGGATTAGGCTTTCCGAACGGTAACCAAGGTTGGGGCCGTGTAACATTGGACAAGTCTTTGAACACAACATTTGTGAACGAGACAACATCCCTTTCTACTAGCCAAAAAGCAACCTATTCTATCACGGCAACTGCAGGCAAGCCACTTAAGATCTCTCTAGTTTGGTCTGATGCCCCTGCAAGCACATCCGCTTCTGTGACGCTGGTAAATGACCTTGACTTGGTAATCACTGCTCCGAACGGAACGCAATATGTAGGAAACGACTTTACCGCTCCATTTAACAATAACTGGGACGGACGTAATAACGTGGAGAATGTATTTATCAATGCTCCTCAGAGTGGAACGTATACAGTAGAGGTTCAGGCATACAATGTACCTCAAGGACCACAGGCGTTTTCATTGGCAATTGTGAACTAAATTTGAGTTTTGGGTAAACCACCACTGCGGCTGAGAGAGTGAGATCTTTCGGTTGCGGTGGTTTTTGTTGTGGTTTTATGAAGTTTTCTTTTCATTAAAAAAGCATCTAGGAACTTGCGCACTCCTAGATACTTTCATTCATCAGACCTATTCTTCGTTCGTTTCCCCTGTATTTGTATCATTTTGTTCGGTATTCGTTTCATTTTGTTCCATATTTGTTTCGTTGTTGTTCATTTCTTCATTTTCAGCTGCGCATCCAGTGGCAAGAGCTAATAATAATACGGAAGATGATAAAGCCATTAACATTTTTTTCATGATTGAACTTCCTCCTTGAGCTATGCTTGTATTAGTGGACTACAAGCTTAATCTTACAAGAAATTCGTACAAAAGGAAGTTAATTTACCAATAATTCACAACAATTAAACATTTTTTACGCACGCTTTACATCCCTTAAATATCAGTCGTCTGACTCCTCTAAAATAACCTCTTCCACATGATGTTTCTTCATTTTATTTCGAAGCTTACGATTTTCTTTGGATTCAAACACAATGTCCATATCGTAGTCTTCCGTATATAAATCCTCCGCTTTGATATAGAGTGAAAGTCGCTTATGGTTAAAGATTTCCAGGCTTCCTTTTACCATAACCAGCACATCCCCTTTATCATCTGCTGGTTTATAGACGATACCGAACTCACCAATAGATGGGATCTTTACATTGTCGCCCTTTTTGAAAATGATTTCCTGCTTTATTTTTTCTTTTTCTGGATGCTTCATTTTTCTCACATATTTTTGATTCATCGCTAGTTGCCTGTCTAGCTCATGTTTTGGCCTATCGGATTTATCTGTGTAGTCTTTAGTTTCTTTGTAGGTTATTTGATGCGCCCGTTCTATCAACTTCGGATGCATACCGAGACGAAGCGCGATGGCAAATGCTTGGCTGTCCCCGCCTTTTCCTACGATAAGACGATACGTGGGCTTAAGTGTCTCCACATTGAATTCCATAGATCCGTTACAGAATCCTTCTTGTTCATTGGCAAATTCTTTGATTTCACTGTAATGGGTGGTGGCTAGCATCGTCGTACCCTTGTTATATAACTCTTCTAAAATGGAAGTAGCAAGACCCATCCCTTCTGCCGGGTCTGTACCGGAACCAAGTTCATCTAGCAGCACCAATGTCTGCGGTGTAGACTCCGCTAAAATTCCGATAATGTTTTTCACCCTGGATGAAAAGGTACTTAAAGACTGTTCAATGCTTTGTCCGTCCCCGATATCTACCAACACTTTGTGAAATATTGCTATCTCGCTCCCTTTTTCTGCAGGGATATGCATGCCACATTGGGCCATTAAAGTCAGGAGTCCTACCGTTTTAATCGTCACTGTTTTCCCACCGGTATTAGGACCTGTGATAACAAGTGCATCGTATTCTTCACCAATCACCAAGTTTAAAGGTACTGCATTTTTTCCTAGTAACGGATGTCTGGCACCTTCCAATCGGATTACATGGTGTTCATTTATGTGCGGTGCCGTTCCGTCAAGCAGTAAGCTGTGCTTTGCCTTTGCAAAAATCACATCATAGCTGACCATTAAATCCATCGCTAATTTGATTTCTTTTTCATGTTCTTGGACCAACCCAGTCAGTGCAAATAGAATTTGTTCCTCCTCTGCTTCTTCTTGGAACTTCAACATACTGATGGAATCCTGGATGATGCTGATTTCTTCTGGCTCCATGTACACGGTGGATCCTGAAGCAGAAACATCGAGAACCGAGCCCTTTATATTATTTTTGTATTCTTTTTTGACCGGAATAACATACCTGCCGTTTCTCGTACTTACCAGGTTTTCTTGAAGGTATTTACTGTATTTGGTCGACTTAACCAACTGTTCGACTCGGCTCTTAATACGCTCTTCCAAGGTAGCTATCTGTTTTCTTACTTTCAGCAGCTCCTTGCTGGCGTAATCGTCTACCCTTCCATTTCTAATGCATCGGATTATTTCTTCTGCTACATGAGAAAGCTCCGTAACAGAGTAAATATAGCTGGTAATGACAGGTGCTGCGTACTCCTTGTCTTTCATAAAACGTTTGAGCTTTTCTATGGTATCTAGGAAATCATGTAGGCTCATCAGCTGATCTGGCCTGAATGCAATTCCTTTGTGGAGATTTTTAAGAATATACTCAATGCCATGAAGACCGTGAATGGGTACGCTTGAACTAATGGCAAGTATCTTCTTTCCTTCTGATACTTCATTCAACCATGCTTCAATTTGTCTTTTATTTACGGATGGTCCCAATTCCAAGACAGCATTCTTCCCAGGCTCTGATAGTGCAAAAGATGCCACGTCTTTCTTTAAATCTGTAAATTGTAAAGCTTTAATTGTTTCGTTATTCACTGTTTTTTCCTCCTAGTAATTAGTAAGCAGTTTGGTGGATGCAGCCACTAAAACCGTGCGAGGAAATGATAAGAGCAGGGCCATAACTATTTTTACATATAAAAAAACACAAAGAACAACACTCGTCCTTTGCGTTTTGAATGGTAGTTTTTAAAATTGAATGCACGATAGGTAGAAAAATACCTATACTCATGCTATAACTATCATTTTATGGAGCAGGCGCAAACCCGTGTTCTTAACATTTCGCTATGAGAAAAAAAGCGTACTCAAACAGAGCTCGACAATGTCGAACTTTTTTCTCATATCGCACGTATTTGATTACGTTTAGTTAAGAACTACCTTTTCCATAAAACAAACTCCTTCTGTTTGAAGATACTTCCATTATAATGGATGAACTTCTGAAAGTCACGCCTAATTTTGTATGTCATTCCGTTTATTAATGATCAATTTCTTTGTTTTCTCATTAACATAGGCATAGAGTATGTCCTTCACATCGATTTGTCGAATCGTTAAATGGTCAAGCAGCCACTCTTTGGATCTGTCCAGCAGCTTTAGATTCTTATCTTGAATTTTCCCATCAATGATAACCGAAATAGGTAACCCCTCATCATCAATAGATATTTCAAGATGCTGGACTGTCACAGGAGTGTTTTCCGGCTTTGGAATGATGCTTATCTCCCCAATCGGTTCTAAAACGGCATAGTCAATGTCAGAAATTTTCGGGTACCCTTTACTTCTTAGGATGGAAAGCAGTTGTGCGATGGAAACCATTGATTTTTCCATGTTATCCTCTACTATTTGTCCGTGCTTGATGAGGATAGTTGGTTCTCCGAGAAAGAAACGGTTCCCCCATTGCCAAAGTGTCAGTTTTGAAAATATTATGTGGATGATAACGAGTACAGCAAGAGCAGCGAGTGTCGGTAGGTATTCTGTACTGATTAGCGGTTCTGATGCCACCGTTCCAACGATAATAATGGCTACCAGGTCATATGGGGTCATCTGTACGATTGTTGATTTCCCCATTAATCTCATAATGGCAATTGTTATTATGTATATGGTCAATATTTTCAAGATTAAAATCATGGTTAACTCCTCATATCTCTTTTCGAAATATGATGTCCTGATTTACTGATAATATCCTGAGATTTAGTTACTCGCTATTAGATGCTCGGTGGTTTCAGGTATTTCCTTTAATGATTTCTTTAAAAATTCAGGGTATAAGACTACACCTTCTAACTCAGAGATTGGTACCCATTCATAAACCAAACTTTCCCCTTCCACCCCATGGAACGGTCCATTAGTAAGGGCTTGTTTATCCTCGGTCGAAACAAGATAATAAAAGCCTATTTCGTGCACTTTCTTTTCGCGGTATTCAAAGAAATTTTCAACGATCCAAACCAATCTTTCAATATTTACGGATAGATCCAGTTCTTCTTTAAATTCGCGTTGCAGGCTGAGGGGGGATGCTTCGTTCATCTCCACTCTTCCTCCTGGCAGCGACCAAATTTTATCGTCGCTTGCTCTGTGCAGGAGGATACGGCCGTCCTGTATCCAGATTCCTGCTACCCTGTAATTGAAAACGGCTTTTTCTGTATGGAAAACGACATCCATTCTATTCGCCTCCTTTGAGATCATTTATTATGGTTGAGATTTGTTCCGTTAGAGTTATTTGACTGCTAATCATCCAAATCAGAAAAACAATTAAGACAATTGAATAGAAGGTTACATACCTTTTCCAGCTATTTTCAGCTCTTAATGACTTATACGCATTTTTGAATAACAACAAAAAAAGTACCAAGCAAAATACGTATGTCACATTCCAATAAGCATCTGCTTTGGATATCAGTTCGATTGCTTGTATTGCTTCATTGGTGGGAGTGCTTATTACTTGATCCTTTATTATGTAACCCTTTTTAATGGTCAGTTCTCCATTTTCATGGAATTGATACGAATATCCTGTTAGATTGAAGTTGGTCACCGTAGTAAATAGTATAAGGCTAAGGGAAATTAGTATATAAGCAATAAAAAGATGTTTTGTTTTAATTTTTGAAATGAGTATCACTCCAGGCTTCTAATGATTTACCGAATACAACCCGATCCTGCCCGATACCATCATAGTTCTGATGAATGGGAATGCCGTCTACCACCATGTCCCCGTCCTTCATTGTAAAACCCATTTTTGTATGGAAGTTAATAGATGTGGCATTTACAGGCGAGGTTACACTACTCACTTCTGTACACCCTTTTTCCTTAACTGCATGAAAAAAATGTTCATAAAGTGTTCTTCCGATATTTTTCTTACGCGCCTTGGGATTTACCCCTACAAAATGTATGTATGCTTGTTCTGGATTTGATGGAGAAACGAAACCTATCACAAACCCAAGTGTTTCTCCGTTTTCTTCTATAATAAAACTCGTGTTTTTAAAATGATGGATGAATAATTTTGGTAGCATGTCGACCATATTCCTACCGCCCCACCATGTGTTAAGGTTGGTGGATATACGGAGAAAGTCTTCGTCTTGTATGTTTCTTATTTTCATACGACTGGCCCCCCCACGCGTTTTCCTACCTCATCTTGTATGTAATTTCTTATAGTCGTTAACTCTACCTTCTGTAGTTCTCTTTCTCTAATTCCCTGATAGCTTACTAACACTTTTTGGATCGTCTGCTTGTACTCTTGTGGAAAGGAATTCAGCCCATATTCCCCCGCTTCTAGTTTGGAAGAAATCACACCCTCTTTTATGTACCAATACACTCTTATCAGGTTCAGCACACAATATACCGGATCCGCGTCTACATTTTGCAAACAATCTTTATAATCTGCGAGGATAGAAGATAAATAGTGCGTTCGTGGAATGACAGGAAAAACATCATGTATCTGCGGACCTTCCCAACATATCCCTCTATGATTGAGTATAGTGATATGAGCTGCCAAATCATGGTCCACCTTATGATCATTATTAATGGCTCCATAATGACCCGTTAACAGTTCCCGCTCAAAGCTTTGTCTCCACCCTTCACTATAGTGGAATTCATAGGGACTTGGATGAGTCCAGTTTTCAAGTTGCTTCTGTGTTAAAAAGCTGATTTCAATCGGGTATGGGTCGTTAGAAATGGCAAGCAGGGATTTTGCTAGTTCGGTTTGCGTAGCGATGTCTAGCGAATCCTTCACTATAGCGAGTAGGTCTACATCACTGCGATCCGGATTAAAGCCACCCAGTGCCAACGAACCATGGATATAAAGACCAAGGAAGTTTTCTTTTGTGATATTTCTGATCGTATTTGTTAGTTTGTTAAAATAGTTATCCATATTCATATCCTAAGCAAATGCTTCCGCCATACGAATCAAGGTCTTTTTACTTACTTCCTTTGGCGTTAATTTGTAAAAGTAGGTGATTTGGTAATGTACATCATCCTCTTGCCAAGCCAAGATACGCTTTCCTGAATCCTCCGATATAAAGGTTCCGCGATTGTTGTTTATTTGCACTTCTTCTCCCTTTAATCCATCAAATGATTCTTTTGGTTCTATTCCTATATAAACTTCCATCGTCTCTTTGTTTACATTAGTTAATGTCACATTCAACTTTTCTTCCACTTTATTTAAGTTGCGTTGACTCACTTCTAACTTTTTAAAAGGCATTTTCATGGGTATCTTCTTTTCAAAGGTTAGGGATTCTGCTATCGCTTGGAACGCTTCGTGGTCATATTCATACAACTTCCCATTCCAGATTGACCAACCAATTGTCAATCCCACTAAAACGGTCAAAAGTATTGCCATGCCTCTAATCTTTCTCTTAGTCATATCGCTTCTCTCCTAACTATTCAAGCGTATCCACCCGATTAAATGGGAAATATCTCAGAACTACTTTACCCATCACGTTTTCTTTTGGAATAGAGCCAATCTCCCGGCTGTCCCTGCTTTCATTACGGTTATCCCCCATCACAAAAACATGGCCTTTTGGAACAGTCACTTCCTCAAACGGATACAACATTTCTTCTTGAATGTACTCTTCTACCAGCGCTTCCCCATTCCGATACACGGTTCCTTCACGATATTCCAACGTATCGCCCTCTACACCAATCACTCGTTTAATCCAGTAATTGTTTCCCTGGGTTTCATCTAGCAACGCATTCACTAGTGGACTCTCCTTGAAATTATCTGTTAGGCTTCTTTCTCGCTCCACCCGACTATCAATTACAACGATATCGTTATACTTTGGATCGACCCCTACCATGTACCCGCTTTTGAAGATTAAAACTTTATCACCATCATCTTTTTGGGTCCAGATATCCTCTCCATCCAACGTCGGTTCCATGGAACTTCCTTTTACGGTAAATGGTTGCACTACTAATGCACTGACAAGAAATGCGAAAAAGAGTCCGATTACGCAGGCCTTCCCCCAACTAAACAGTTCTTTTTTTATTTTTTCTGTTTTCATATGTATCACCCTTATTTTCTTAGAGATGTTGCCTGTCCTAATACTACGTTTATAAAGGGAAAAAGGTTCCATTTTCCAATGATTATTTTCCTGCTTTTTCACCTATTACACTTCTCAACTCTTCAAAACTACTAATCACCAAATCCGCTTGTGCAAGCTCTTCTTCCTGTGCAAAATCAAACCTGCATCCAATTGCGGTCAATCCATTTCCTTTTGCCGCATTTATATCTGATAGTCGATCCCCAACAACCGCACCATGATGAATATAGTACTTCCTCACTATTTCCCCCACAAGCTCTGTCTTGTCCAAGGATTCAATTTGGTCGATACTGAACACTTCCGTTATCCATTGCATTAAATCATACTGTTCCACTAGCGCACGAAGATAAGGCGTCTGCCCGTTGCTTGCTATGTAAAGATCCAGTTTTTGTTCCTTCAAATCTTCTAGTACTTCCTGTACTTTTGGGTACAGAGCCCCTTTGTCATTCTTAATGTTGTCTATCAACTTTTCATGAAAAATTTCATTTGCCGCGTTTCTAACTTCACGTGATTGGGAAGGTAAAAGCGTTTCCCACACTACCGGCAGGGGGACTCCCATAATTCTTCTGTAGGTATCAATGGGAGTAGGCTTTTCTTTCTCCCAAACATTCATTTTTGCTAACAGCTCGAATGTATCATTTAAAGCCAACTCTAGTATTCTATCTGTTTGAAAAAGAGTTCCGTCCATATCAAAAATTATTGCTTGCATTGATTACACATCCTAAACTTATTATTCCTTACACATTTTTAAACAAAGCTCCCTGCCTTCTTGCAAGCCGCTCCATCACATTGACCAGTATGAGAGCAATGATGAAATACGCGGCCCCTACCATTAACTCATTTAACAAAAGCGGACTTATTGCATTGTTTTCCAACTGATAAATGGATCGAATTGCTTCTATGCTGTTGGTAAGAGGCAATACTCTCGCCACAGCCTCCATCGGTCCGGGAAGCAGACTGACCGAAAAGTTCACTCCACAGAAAACTTGAAACGAAGCGATCATGAAATTTAAAAACAGATTCACATTGGAGAACAATAGACTCACACATGCAAAAAGCAGAGAAAAACTCAAAAGAGAAAACATGGTTACCAAAAATAGGAGTAACAAATGACCAAACTGCTCCACCGGAAGTTCAATTCCAAACAAAAGTCTTGCGATGATGAGTCCCACTATAAAAACAAACAATCCATCTAGTAACGGAACTATTGCTTTTCTGGAGATGATGACAAACGTTGATGTTGGCGAAGCAATATTCAGCTCCAATGTTCCATATTGCCTCTCCCCTCTGAACATCGACATAAAATTTATCATCATCGTCCGACCCGTATAGAAAACAACGTTACCAAGTACAACATAGGACAAATACTCCGGACCCGCAATTGCACTGACCAATGTGGCAAAAAATAAATAGTGCATGAAAGGATCTAAAATCCTAAAAAGAATAAACAATCTCAGTGTGTGAAAAGAATAGAGGGCTTTATAGGATAAATAGGTAAAACCAAATTTATTAAGTAGAATCATTTATATCGCCCCCAGACTTCCGTGGTTTCTTAGCACCATTTCCATTCTTTTGATGATGAGAACGGACAGCAGAAAATAAACAACACTTACCAGTAATGCAATTCCCATGGTCGTAAACATTTGCGGTGACAATGCAAGGGTTTCATATACCCCCTGAATTCCCCACGTCATCGGAATGACATAGGCTATCGCTCTAAAAACCATTGGCAAACTGTCCACCGGCACAAATACCCCACATATTAAAAGTACCGGTATCAAAATTAAGTTTTGATACTCAAATACATTTTGAAACGCAACAAAGACGATGGCAAGTATCATACCAACGACACTCAAGGAGAACAACAGTACCAGAACGGAAAGAAAAAAGAGTCCATAATTTTGAATACCAACCGGTAATTGAAAAATGAATCTTGCATATACGAAACTAAGAATCATTGATAATAGAGCGATAAATGCATTGCTGATTGCCTTGGTAAGAATAACTTGGAATAAGGATACAGGCGCTGCAATCAAAAGCTTCAACGTGTCGCTCCATTTTTGAGAAATCAACGCCGAACCAGAAGAGTAAAGTACATAGCTCCACATACTAATTAAAGCAGACGCCACCACAAACTTTTCAACGTTTACATCCCCTCGCATTTGTTGCAGAAAATAGACGATAGCCAGGAACATCAAAGGCTGGAAAAATAGTAGGAACTGATACATTTTGTTTTGAAAGTTAGTAAAATATTTGAGCTCTCTTACTAATAAGAAGAAAAAATTCATACCTATCATCCCACATCCTTCATGTGGTGAACATACGCATCTTCTAACGATATCTCACGTCGTTCAAGCTTAATGACATCGCCATACTTCCCAAGATATTCTACCAATTGTTCCAAATGAGCTTCGTCCTCTGCCACCTGAAACATAACAGAATAGTAAGGCGCTTTAATTTCTGTCACGTCTACCTGCTGCAGGAACTTATCCTCTTTTAGCTTGCCAGTATCATAGATTTGCATCGTAGCTTCAAACAGCTTTAGATGGTTGCAACTATCTTTTATATGAGTCGGATCCCCAATCATACTGATTTCCCCATTTTTGATAAACGCAATTCGATCACACAGTTCATCTGCTTCTTGCATGTAATGTGTTGTTAAAATGATGGTAATACCTTTTTGGGTAAGTTCCTTCACAATGTCACGGAGAAGTCTTGCTCCAATTGGATCGAGGCCTATTGTTGGTTCATCAAGAAAGATGATTTTCGGATCATTGATTAAGCATCGGGCAATATGTAGTCGTTGTACCATTCCTTTAGAGTAGGTATGTATTTTCTGATTTTCCGCTTCTTTTAGTCCTACTAATTCAAGTAAATCGGAGATCTGTTGGGATTGATCTTTATTGGGAATTTTATATAAGGTGCAAAAATAGTGCATATACTCTTTTGCTGTAAGACGCCCGTAAACTCCGCGCTCCCCTCCGTAGACGAAGTTTATTTTGTCTCTGATTTTACTGCTTTCTTTTACCACATCATATCCGAGCACTTTGACGCTTCCTGCTGATGGAAGCAGCAACGTTGTTAAAATTTTTATCGTGGTGGTTTTCCCTGCACCATTTGGTCCCAGAAGTCCAAACACTTCCCCTTCCATAACCTCAAAGTTCACTTGATTAAGTGCCGTCTTTTTATCCCCCTTCATTTTGTATGTTCTTGATAAGTTCTCTACCTCAATTGCTTTTTTCATATTTTTGGCCCCATTCTGAAAATTATAACTGTAATTATAGAGAAGATTGGGTAAGGTGTAAATAATTGGTTTTATTTTCACCGGGAAAATAGAGAATTTAATACTTCTTCATTTCCGCCAATACAACTTACTGTCCAAAACTCACTGTTTACTGTCGGTTTGGAGTAAAATACTGTCCGAAAATCAAAAATACGATCCAAAGCGCACCATTTACTGTCCAAACTTCACACAATACAAGCCAAACGACACGGTACGGCAAGCATCGACATTAAAAAGATATTCCCAACACAAAAAAAGCCGAAGAACAAAGTTCCCCGACTCTCGAACTAAAACATGGCTCAACCTAGCACATCCGTAATCCCGTCCATATTTTCCGAGATCCATTCCACCGCAACATCTAGGTTCTCAAACTCTTGAACCTCAAATGTCACTTCATCCTGAAGCAGCCATACATCTTTGTCTTCATGATTGATGCCACCAATCGACCAGTGCAACAGGCTGTAAGGGTGATTATGATTTAAAAAGGACGCCCACGTTTTGGATTGGGCCACATTTTTCAATGAGTTGATTTTGCCCCCATTGCTCATTTTGCTCCCTCCACTACCAATAAACTCATACGTGGATTTAGAATCTGACTCGGACATTTCAACATATAGCAGTTTGCACTTTCCACAAAATCAACTGTCATGTCTTCATCAAAAAAGAGAAGCTTTGACTTTTCCATTATCAATGGGCCAATGTTTGTTTCTAGCTCTACATCGTCATCGTCTTTTTCCGGTGTGATCCATAGTGCGGAAACTCCGCTAACGACGCATCCGCATCCATCTGTATCATATTTTAGCTTCAACCATTTTCCCTCTTGGTTTTCAAGCTTTGCTTTTACTCTTTCTGCTGCTTTCTCTGTGAACGTCACTTTCACGTTTCATGCCTCCAACTGTTTCATTATTAGCATGATTGTACCATATATTGCTCATTAGTATAACTAGAAGGCATTTGGAAAGGATGGTAGTGGATAAGTTCTTGTTGTCAAAATGGATAATTGTAGGTACGATACTAATATCTTTATTAGAAGGAGGAGATTACCAATGTCAAAAGTAACAATTAAAGTGATGGATAACGGAGGCTTCCGTGTAACAGGTGATGTGGAGTTAATTGATGCAGAAGGAAACAAGTTCGAGGACAAGCCGGCTTTTACCCTTTGCCGCTGTGGGCTTTCCAAAAAACTTCCTTATTGTGACGCTTCCCATAAAGGGAATTTTGAATCCTGTGTGCGCGCTGCCCAAGTACTGAACGACTGATTTGGCGCAGCATAACCTGTAAAGCGTGGAGGGGAAAACCTTTTTCCCCTCCGTTGCATTACGAAAAATGAAGGCGTTGGAGTTTCGGAAGGTAAAAGGATAAAAAGAAAGAACGACCCAGACTAAATAAAACAAAAGCCAGCCAGATTCCCTGATTTTGAAGTGTCGGTACGAATAACCAGATGGCCAGCAAAAATACAAGTAGTGCAAGAAAAATAGAATCTCTGATAGACTTAGCATCTGTCGCCCCTGAAAATATCCCTTCTAGTTGCAGACCCCAAAAGCCCACAATTGGGAATATCACCATCCAAACCAAGTTTTCAGTGGCCATAACCCTTACCGTGTCTATACTGGTAAACAATGAGACAACACCATCTCCAAATAGCCATATAAGGGCAGCAAGTGTAACAGCAGTTCCTAACCCCCATACTGCTGACAGATTTACGGCTCTTTTAAAAAGGAATGAATCTTTTCTTCCTACTGCCCTGCCCGTCAAAATACTGGAGGCATTTGCAAACCCTCCAATTAAATAAGCCATTATATAATGAATTTGTAACAGAATGGCGTTTGCAGCTAGTGTTATTTCTCCCATACTAGCTCCCTTTGATGTAAAGATTCCGGTCATGATCAACAAACATACCGTTCTTAAAAAGAGGTCCCTATTTACTTTCACCATTTTCATTAAAGGTTCTGGCTCTAGACTCATACAAAGTTTCACTCTCGAGAACCCTGCTTTGTTGTGCCTTGCAATGACTAACCCACCAAAGAGAACGGCACCGACTTCTGAAATTAGCGTAGCATACGCTACTCCAGCTACCCCTAGTCCTAAAACCAATACAAATACAATACTAAGGACTATGTTCATCAAATTCATAACGAGTTGGGTGGCAAGCGAGAGCCTTACCTTTCCCATTCCGATTAACCACCCAATAAACACATAACTCATAAGGATAAATGGCGCACCCCAAACACGAATGGAGAAATAGGTGGAGGCAAAGGATGATACTGCTTCGCTCCCCTCAATTACATTTAAAGCAATATGTAGGATCGGCTTTTGAAAAATAATGAAAAGTAAGCCAAAAATTATGGCGATAATCATCGGCCTTAGAAAAGTTAATATAGTTTCATTGGTATTATTTGATCCTTGTGCCTGTGCAGTAAAGCCACTTGTACTTACTCTTAAAAATCCAAGAAGCCAGTACATAGTATTGAAGATAACAGCACCAATCGCCACTCCACCTATGGATGAGGGATCAGGCAGCCTTCCAACAACCGCCGTATCGATCGCTCCGATTAGCGGTGTGGTAATTCCCGCAATAATTAGGGGAAATGCCAATGCTACATACTGCCTGTTACTAAAGGCTGCTTTCTCTTTTGCTACTACTATATCCATTCCTTCTTTTCCTTTCTGTCCTTAAAACGAAGCAGCCTTGATCAGTGCTTTCGTATATGTATGCCGCTTATCGTGGTAGAGGTCTTCCAACGGGAACCGATCCACTACTATTCCATCTTTTAAGACGATTATCTGGCTGCATAAAAAAGTGACAGCTCTTATGTCATGTGAAATGAAAAGTATCGTCATTTCTGTTTTTTCTTGAAGCTGCTTTAGTAACTGTAGGATTTGCTTTTGGACAGTAACATCAAGGCTTGCGGTAGGTTCATCACAGATTAGGAGACTCGGTTCTAGGCTTAGTGCCCTGGCAATACTGACACGTTGCTTTTGTCCTCCACTCAATTCGCCTGGAAAGCGTTCCAACAAATGCGCGTCTAGGCCGACCATTTCAAGGAGTGCCTTCGCTAATTCTTTACGGGATACCTCTTCTCTATTTAGAAAAGAGGGCTGGACCTCCTTGAAATTATCTAATGGTTCCAAAACACTTTTCCATATTGGAAGTTTGGGATTAAGAGTGCTGTTAGCGTCTTGGAATACCATCTGGACTTGTCTGCGGTACTCCCGCAACGCCTGTTTCTTTTTTGGCACAATTGGATTCCCGTTAAATGCTATATAACCTTCCTTATAAGGTTGAAGACCCAATAGTACCTTCGCAAGCGTACTCTTCCCACTACCGCTTTCTCCTACAACCCCCACACACTCCCCTTTTTTTACTGCGAGAGACACATTGTCTAGGGCTTTAACTCCTTTGGAATATTCGATCGCGAGCTTCTCTACGATTAATTGGCTCATATGGACATCACCTTCTCCCTAGTCGGCTCCACCACAATTTCTTCTCCAGGTAGAGCCAATACACAACCGCATAATTTTTTCGTATAAGGGTGTTGATGATGACATCGAATCACTTCGGGGGTTCCACTTTCTACAATCTCACCATGTTCCATCACATATATCTTATCCGTCCGCTTGTAAGCCTGGGTAAGATCATGTGTGATCATCAAAACGGCACATCCCGTCTCTTTTCTCATTTTTTCAATATAATCCAATACCTTTTCCCCACTCATGACATCAAGGGCAGTGGTCACCTCGTCGCAAATTAGCAATGAGGGCTTCAATGCTAGGGACATCGCTATAGCAGCCCTTTGTACCTGCCCTCCACTTAATTGAAATGGATAACTTCTATAGACTCTTTCTGCTTCTAAACCCATTTCGGCAAGTACATCCAATACCACTTTTTTTGATTCTTTTTTGGAGAGAGAATGATGCACCTGTATGGTTTCCATTATTTGTTTTCCTATTCGGATAAAAGGCGTGAAACTCCCTCTGTAATCTTGAAAAATAATTCCTATCTCTTTCCCAAGAAGCTTAAGGTGTTCCTGATGTGACAGACCTAATAGATTTCTATTTTTATAGAGGATCTTCCCTTTCACATTCATTTGTCCCGGAAGCAGGTTCAAGATGGCTCTAGCCGTCATGCTTTTCCCGCAACCACTTTCCCCTATCAATCCAATCATTTCCCCTTTAGCAATCTGGAGATTTATTTGGTTGATAATTGCTTTTGTCTCATTCTGTTTTTCTACGACTAATCCTTCAATAGTAAGCAACGGTTCACTCATCGTTTATCACTGCCCCTTCTAATGTCAAAGTGATCTTTTAATCCATCTCCAAATAAATTGCATGTTAAGACGGTTATCATGATGGCAAGACCAGGATAAATCATTAGGGTAGGTACTGCTTGAAAATATCCTCGGCCTTCATTCAACATTGCCCCCCATTCCGGAATAGGTGGTTGTGCCCCAAGTCCGATGTAGGATAAGGCAGAAATCATGAGTATCACCTTACCTACGTCAATGGCTGCCATCGCAATGATCTCCGGCAGCACTTGTGGCAAAAGGTGCATGCGAATGGTTTTCCATGTACTAGAGTAGGAAATCTTAGACACAAGAATATACTCTTTTTCCTTTTCTGCCATAACCAGACTTCGGACCACTCTCGCATACATGATCCACCTGACTAAAATGATGGCAAGTACGATATTGGTCAGGTTCGGACCCAGTATGCCGGCAATAGCTATTGCCAGGATAAAGTCGGGAAATGCCAAAATACCATCTATTATTCTCATGAAAACGGCATCCAATTTCCCTCCTATATAACCGGAGAGAAGGCCAATAGGAACACCAATTAAAATTGCAAGGAAAATTGCAAGCAATCCAAGCCCGATGGTTAATTTGGCTCCATACAAAATTCTTGAGAATACATCTCTGCCCAATTGATCTGTTCCAAGCCAATGGATGGATGAAGCTTGTTTAAGCCTATTTCCCATATCTATTTGAAAAGGATCATGGGGAGCCATTGCACTTCCAAACAATAGGACACCAGCCAGTATGCTCGCAAGAATGGAACCAATCACTAGATTAGGATTGCGAAGAAGACTAGTACTTTTCCATTTTATCGTCATGCTTTCCATCAACTTATCTCCCTTCCATGCCTAATCTGTGGATCTATGATTAAATAGAGTAAATCAACTATTAAATTGGTCATGACCACTAAGAGACCTACCACCAAAATGTATCCCTGGATGAGCGGATAATCCCGTTGCATCACTGCTTGAACAATCATTTCTCCCATACCCGGCCAGGAGAATAGAATCTCAATTACGGTGATCCCTCCGAGAAGGCTGCCAATACTCAATCCAAACATAGTCACAAGCGGAACGAGACTACCGCGTAAAGCATGAAATAAAAGGATTCTTCCTTTTCCCAATCCACGCGCATAAGCAGATTCGATATATGTACTCTGTAAGGTAGAAACGAGCCTTTCCCTCAGTAATTTTATATATAAAGGTGCCATTGCAATCCCCAAGGTGATAGAAGGCAGGACAAAGTGGGAAATTGTTCCTTTTCCCATGACAGGCAGCAAGTTCCACTTTAATGAAAAAAAGTAAATGAGTAGTAACCCAAGCCAAAAGCTAGGAATGGATGCACCGAGTATGGCAAACCATCTGCTGATATAATCCGGCCACTTTCCTTCATATACCGCCCCTAGTACGCCGAGTGGTACAGCTATAACAAAAAGGGCAATCAAGCCTCCTACAGATAAGGCGAAGGTCGCTGGGAGTTTATCCAAAATGATTTCTAATACTGGCCGTTTAGAGATAATAGACTCTCCTAAATCCAATTGCGCTACATTCCATAGCCATTGAACATATTGAACTAAAATCGGTTCATCAAATCCATATTCCTTCATGACCCTTTCCTTATCCTCTGTGGTTGATATAACATCATCCACTTTCAATAATGTCCTGACTGGGTCTCCCGGGGTTATTTTCATTAGGACAAATGTTGCGAAAGAAAGTATCAAAATCATGATAGTCAATTGAAACAGCCTTGAGCTGATAATAGAAACAACCTGTCGCATTTTTCCACCCACTTCTATTCATGAAGAAAAGTGAAAGCATCTATGATACTTTCACTTCATCATTTTATTTTACATCCATCTTATTTGTTATAAGGTAATACTCCTCTGATCCCGGCTCCCAATCTTTCACTCTATCATTTACGCCTACGATAATGTGCGGGTGTAAGATGAAGGAATGAGGAACCTCCTTCTGAATGGCATTCACAGCTTCTTTCTGTAACTCCATTCTCTTCTCTGGATCTGTTGTTGTGTTTAATTGTTGGGTTAGTTCGTTTAATTCCGGAATATTAATTTGGCCAGGATTCAACGCCCCATCCGGCAGATAAGCAACATTAAGGAAATAACCGCCATCCCCACGGGGAGCCGTCAAGTTTGAGTACGTCACCATATCCCATTCATCTTGTTGCTCCCATAAATAACTATCAATGTTTTCGATGGTGGCAATTTCTATTGTAACTCCGACAGATGCCGCTTCACCCTGCAGGTATTGAGCTAGCAAGGGCAGTTCCGGTCTTCCTGCATACGTTGCCAGTTTAAGCGTAAGCACCTCTCCGTCTTTTTCCATCTTTCCGTCCGCGTTCTTCTGATAGCCTGCTTTTTTCAATAGCTCCTCCGCCATTTCAGGGTCATAACTGGTCGGCTCCGTTTCACCCGCAAATGCAAAGTTAGGATTAAATGGGCCAGCCGCCTCTGTTGCGTGACCATTCATAATTTCGTCTACTGCCACTGGACGGTTCACTAATAAATCCAAAGCTTTTCTCACATTTATATCCTGTAATACAGGGTTAGCATTGTTATAGAGTAGAAAATGGACTCGAAGGCTTGGTACCGACTCAACTCTTAGATTATCGTTACTTTCAATCGGCTCCAACGACTCAGGTGGAAGATGATAGGCAATATCTGCTTCCCCTGATTGAAGAGCGAGTGCCCTAACATTTCCATCTGAATTGAATTTGATTTTCACTTGATCCAATTTTGCTGCTCCGTCCCAATAATCCTCATACCTTTCTAAGTTCACTTCCGTTTCTGAAGTGAAACTTGTGACCTTAAACGGACCTGTCGCTATCGGCTGCTCCTCCATGTTTTCTGCATCCGCTTTAACGATGGAGGCATTTGTATGTACCAGTTCCGAAAGAAAGGCCGGGTATTCCTCTGTATTGACAAATGTAATCTCCTGTCCGTCCGTTTCCATCGACTCGATTTTCAAACTGGAAGAGATGGCTTCATTCTTTTCTAACACTCGTTCAAAGGAAGCTTTTACCGCTTCTCCATCAACTGGGGTCCCATCATGAAAGGTGACACCCTCACGAATTTTAAATGTCCAGGTATTTTCGTCTTTTCTCTCCCATGCTTCAGCCAGCCACGGCTGAATTTCCAGGTTTTCGTCAATTCGAACCAAAGTTTCAGCCACCCCAGCACGCACCCCCATCCAGTCTTGATGCGGATCCATTGTTTTGGAAGCAAAACTGAATAGCATCGTTACAGACTTTTCATTGGACTCTTCTGATGATGCCTTCTCCTTTGCACTACTGCAACCTGTGATGGTTAATAACAATACGATAAAAATGGAAAATATAAGTAATTTTTTTGATTTCATATTTTTCTCTCCTTTTAACTATTCAGCCTTAGCTAGACTCGGTTTGATTTTAGCTTCCGGCATTTTCTGTTTGGAAAGCGCAATGGATGCACCAATGATCAATGCACCGCCAACCAGTGAGAGGACTCCTAAAGTCTCTCCCCAAAAAACAAATCCCCACATTACATTAAAGAAAATCCCTATGTATCGAACAACCTCTACTACCATGATATTTTCATGTGTAAAAGCACTAGTTAACACGATCTGTCCTATTAGTGACACCACTCCAATACAGAGTAGATAGAACCACCCAAGAGCCGTCGGCCACACAAACTCATTCCACATGAGAGGAAGAGATACTAATGTACCTGATGCAAGAAAATAAAAAACAATCTCATACTTGTGATGTCTCGTGCTCAGATAACGAATCGAGGTGGCTGCACATGCCGCTAAAAAAGCGCCCAGAACACCGACTAACGCATAAACAGTGTACGAATCATAACTAAGTGGATTTATCAAAAGCATCGCACCCACAATGAATAGAGGAAACAACATAAACATGTTCCTGTTCATTTTTTCTTTTAAAAAATATCCGGAAAGTATGATCGCAAAGAAGGGTGATAAATGCGCGAGAATACTTGCATCCCCAAGAGGAATATGGGCAATGGTAAAAAAATAAGCCAACAGATAAAGTGCTCCAAGGGCTCCACGTAGCACCAGCATCGGAATGCCACTTTTGGAAAACGCAACTTTCGCTTTTCGCATGATAAAGAAAATAAGAAAGGCTCCAATAAAGCTACGAAAAAACACTATCTCAGACACTGGAATGGTTTCACTTGCAGCTTTAACAAAAACATTCATGATGCTAAATGTTAATGATGACCCAATTGCAAGTAGGATCCCTTTATTCAATACTCCCCCTCCTTGAAACGGTCTAATAAAACACTATCTAATAAAACACTATAGAATAGAATGATTACGATTTAAACACTATACTGCACTCTATCGTTTAAAAAACTGCGCATCCTAACAAAGCGTAATGATTACTATTTGCATTTTTTTACTATACACCTCCCCTTATAAACCGTCAACAACAAAATCAAACAAACTCGTATTAATTGAATAAAAAAACCTTAAGGGAATTCCCTCAAGGTTTTTAAATGAACACTAAAAAATCTCCTGAAGATCATTAAGTGAATGAATGATATAATCATATTCTTCCACTTCTCCAAATCCATAACTTGCGTAAACAAAAGGAATACCCGCTACCTTTGCTGCTTGCTGGTCTCCTAGTGTATCCCCTACATAAACGGGGCTTTTAAGTTGATTGCGTTCCATGATCAATTTTATATTTTCACCTTTTGAGAGTCCTGTCCTACCTGGATTCTCATAGTCCATAAAATGTGTCTCCAATTGATGGTATTTATAAAAAGCTTCTATGTATCCTTCTTGGCAATTACTCACGATAAAAAGTTTGTACTTTTGAGATAGGCTCTCTAACACTTCTTCTAACTGGTCGTAAAGCTGACCTCCTTTTTGCTCTAGAAGCACTCTCTCTGCTTCGCAACATTTGTTCGACAATTGAGTACGATACGTTTCTTCCATTTCCGGAAAGAGAATTTTTTCTATTTCATGCATTTGAAGCCCCATGGTAGCTTTCAAATCATCACTTGTTAACTCCTTCTCAATCTTTTTATCATTTTTCAGAATTTCATTCCAAGCCACCAGTACTGTTTCGCTTGAATCCCATAACGTACCATCTAAATCAAAAATAATGCTGTCCATTTGTTACCCTCCTTGATTTCATTCTGTTTTTTCCGGCCTTACTTCTAACCATTTCTTCTATTGTATCGTTTTGTGCTTTTTTCTGCGAATAATGGCGTAGGAACATTATCTTTCTAAGCTTTGAATTCTCCTTACACCTTTGGCGGAAAGAACCCCTCTGGACTTCGGATAACTTGTTCTTCAGGAAATACCTCACGTACCTTTCTAAATACCTCCTGCTGAACATCCCCCTCCAACCAATTTACCTTCTCCATTTCCTCATACTTTTCATATACACCTAAACGTGCCGTCCGCTTGCCTCCACTTCCATCCCCTGTAAAATCATCCACACATACCCTGTCTACTATCCCTTTTAGTTTTAACGCAAATTCTTCGGAAAACGGCAAGGCCGGTGCAATAGCCACTTGGGTTGGTATTCCCTCCTTATGCAATGTTTTTAACGCCTTAAGTCTGGCAGGTATTGGTGGAGCTGAGGGTGAAAATCTTTTACGCACCTCTTCCAGGTCTGTTTCTATTGTGATGCTTACTATCACGCGGTCTCCTAATTTCTTTAGGAGATCGATGTCTCTTGTTACCAATGGGCTTCTTGTCTGAATAAAAAGAAAGTCAGGCGGCTCTTCTACCATTACTTCTAAAAGAGTTCGGGTAACCTCTTCCTTTTGTTCTACCGGTTGATAAGGATCCGTGCTCGAAGACATAAAAATGCTGATGGGCTGGTCTTTTTTCCTTAAAAGTCGCATTTCTTTCGCCAGCTTCTCTTTTACATCCTTTTTGACATCTACCCATGTGCCCCATTCTTGTTTGCGGAACAAACCAACCGGGCTTTGTCTTACATAGCAGTAGGAACAACCAAAGGCACAACCTATGTAGGGATTGAGGGTGTGAGTATAGCCTTTCAGGAATCCGCTTGCTTTGGTTAAAAGTTTTTGTGGTGTCTTCTCGGTTACTTCAACTCTCATCCTTTTCTCCCTCCTTCCATAATTAATATCAATATTTTTCTCTTGTTGTTTCCATCATTTTCTTTATACTTAAAGTATTACAATGTAAAAGGGGTAGATACATATGGTACTTACAGTTTTAAAACCTATTTTTGCCGAGTCTGCAAGCAATCTAGTTAATACAATCAGTTCTTATTCTGGAACGGTTTTATTTAAAAAGGAGCATTGGGTAGTGGATGCAAAAAGCTTGCTTGGTGTCTTGGCGCTTGCCCTTCAACCAGGCCAGGAAGTGGAAGTTACTTCTGATGAAGGCGAAGAAGTATTTGAAGCCATTTTGGCTCTTGGCTATTTTGAAAAGAAATAATAATGGAGCATCCTTCCTTATTCATTAGGAAGGATGTTTTGTTTCTGTCAGGAAATATCCAAAATATCATCTACACTCAAACTGCCCGCTTCGCCGAATTTATCCACCACATGCAATCGTCTTTGGTAGGCATCAAGATGATGTACCGCCCCTACAAACAGATGGTATCTTCTTTTTTCATAATAGGTGATGGTTACTTCCTTACCCGTTTCCATCGCTTCGCAAAACAGGTCATTCATTTCTTCGAGCCGTTGTTCATCCAGTTCCGGCTTGGTTTGGTATAGATCCTCTTTGGTCCAATCGCGCAGCATTTTGACATGCTCCGGCAGCATCATGGACGTCCATTTAATGGTTCCGCGATCTCGTATCATCCTCAACATCCTTTTCTTAAGTTCTAGCCTAAGCCTTATGTCCGCCAACCAACCTGCTTCTATGCACGGCAGTTCCGGCATTGGTATAGGATACAGCCCTTAACAGCGCATTGGTTCCGTATTTTCCGCGGATGGTATCCATCACATAGCCTAGTTCGCGTTTTTTCGGCTGTTCAAGTTCAAACAGATTTAGTTGCATTTCGCTGTCCTCTACAATGTTAGAGAGCGAAACGGCAATTTTCCGGACTGTTTTTGGCTCATAATTTTCCTCGAATAGCTCAAGGCAGGTACGGTATAAGTCCATTGTCACGTTGCTTGCGCGTTCCATCGTCCGGGAGCGATGGAATCCTCCACCAAGTTCATCACGGCTGTAGCCGATTCCAAGACTGATGGTACGACCGGCTTTTCGGTGATGCCTTGTTCTTCTGGCCACTTCCTCACAGATTTCCAAGATAACTTGTTTCACTTCTTTCGGATCTGTATAGTCGCGCATTAAAATCTGGCTTTTTCCAAAGCTGATCTGCCCCTGAATAATTGGGGCGCCAAGGTCTGATAAATCAATCCCCCAGGCATGATAGTATAGCTGATTTCCCATCACACCAAATTTTTTCTCCAGCAGCTCGAGGGGATAATTCGCAAGCTGTCCAACATTGAAAATTCCCATTCGGTTTAACGTTTTTTGTACTCTGGATCCAATTCCCCACATTTCACTGAGAGGGGAAAGCGGCCAAAGCTTGGTTTTCACATCGTCATAGGTCCACTCCGCTATACCCTTTTTCTTTGCTTCAAGATCCAGGCAAAGCTTTGACATGAGCATATTAGGACCAATCCCGATGGCGCATGGCAGCTGAAACTCCCGCTCCATGTCCTGTTTTATTTTTTGAGCAATCGTGGTGGCATCTCCCCAAAGCGCCTCTACCCCGTCGACTTGCAAGAAGCTTTCATCGACACTATAAGTATGGATGGCGTCCTTTGGGACATATCGGTTGAAAAGTCGGGTGATTTCTGTGGAGATGCGCAGATAGGTTGCCATTTTCGGGTTTACAATATGGATGCGTTTGTCGTTCGGAATTTCAAACCGGCGTGAACCCGTCTTAATTCCAAACTCTTTTTTTAGCATGGGAGAGGCTGCAAGTACAACGCTCCCCTGCCGTTCCGTATCCCCAACCACCGCCAAATAACAGGTGAGCGGATCAAGACCCATCATTACTGCAGAGCAGCTGGCATAAAAACTTTTCATATCTACACACAAAATCTTGTTGTTTGGCATCTTGCTGTAATCCATGTCCACGAACCTTTACACCTCACCAAAACAGAAAGTATGTTCGTATTAGTAGTATATACCTAATAATAAGCGAATATACGTTCGGTTTCAATGGTAAATTCCACTACATGTTTCGACAATCAGCTTTTTCGTCTTCTGTTGAAGTGGGAAAAACCCTTATAATAAAGGAAATGAGGTGAACGACATGGAGAGAAATTTAGTAAAAAAAATGATTCGAAATTGTTTTATTCAATATCAGCATGATTGGGAATCCGTTCCCCTTAGTGAGGAAGAGTATGAAAAAATGGCAGAGGAAATAAAAGAATTAATTGCCAATGACCCTGAATCGGATGTATATGAAGTAGTACAAGATGCGGTGTATGAATATTTAAGTAAATGATAAGAGCACATGGCAAAATAATTCATAAATCCTAGGTAATTACACATGATAAAAATGAGTTCATCTAGAAAAGGAGCGACATCATGAAGAAAAAGCCTGTGCTCGTATTATGGATAATGGTATTCATCTCCATTCTGACACTCCCTTTTCTTGGGTGGAAGCACTTTAAACGTTTTTTGCCCGGAACATTATTTATGTCAATATTGATTGCATTAGAGAGCATTGTTGCCGAGAAGTACAAATGGTGGGCCATCTATAAAAAAATCCCGCCGTATTTTGTGAATGAGTTTGCATTTATAGTGGGACCGTTCTTTGCTGGATCCCTGTGGATATTACGCCTTACTTATGGAAGATTCTATTTGTATTTTCTTTTGAATGCATTTGTGGATGCCATTTTTGTTTATCCTTTTAGTGCTCTATTTGAACATATAGGAATATTTAAAATGAAAAAAATGAGCCGCCATCAACTCTTTGGGCTTTTTTTAATAAAATCCATATTGATGTATGGTTTTCAGGCTATGTGGGAGAAGTACGTCCGTAAGAGTTCAGCCAAAGAACCTGTGCAAGAAAGACCTTACTTCATGTCCCCTGCAGAGTAAGCATCCTTCCCATGAAGCCACTCAATTAGCTTAACATCCTTGTTATTGCGAACTGCTGCATCAAGTGGAGTTAGCCCATCATAACCGATCCAATTAAGATCCGCTCCTTGGCTGAATAAGTATTCTGCCGACAGCAGTTGACCACCATGGCATGCCAACCAAAAGGCTTGAGTGGTTTCAAATGCGGAAGGAAACAGCTGGGCATCTTCATAGTATCTTTTCACTTCATCCAGTATCCCCAGTGCAGCTACATTCCAGAGCTTAGTTTGTGCTCCATTTCCTACAAGCAGGCGGGCTGCCTCCCATTGGCCAAATGCTACCGCATCGTCTAATGGAGTTCCTTCCGCGATTACTGCTCCGGTGGCATTTATGTCCGCACCTGCATCAAGAAGCGCCTGAAGCACTTCCACGTCATTACTGCTGGCAGCCCAATGAAGGGGTGTTTCCGTGTGATGACCTGTGAATCTGGCATCCACCGCGGCTCCCGCCTCCACTAATGTGCGTACAACGGTTGCTCCGTTCGGAAAGTGACCAGGCCAGTCGGTCGCCACATGAAGCAATGTGCGGGATACTCCAAATGCGTCGGATTTTTCATCCTGATAGCCCTCGGCGATAATTCTTGCCATGGCAAGATGGGGATGATCAGCAAGTAAACGCTCAAGCGCTGAAATATCACCCGTTTGAATGACTTTAATAACCTCGATACCTAAATCCTCATCTTCTAAAATAAAATTCATATGTACTTTGCCTCCATTTCATGTGTAGGGCTACGAAAATCACCTATCCGCCACCACTTACTGTCGAAAACAACCCGTTTACTGTCCGTTACGAGGAGAATACTGTCGGAAAATTTAAAATACAAGCGAAACTCACCCATTTACTGTCCAAACTCAAGGCAATACATGCCAACCGACAAACTCCGCCAAATATCGACAAACACCCTCACTAAAGAAACCCTCAATGAACAAAAAGACGCCCTGCACCAATCACACAAGACGTCTCACCAAAGGATATTATCCCTCTTTCACTTCCACCTCAATATCCACTGGCTCGCTATCATCCAACAGGTTCTTCAAGGTCACCTTATACAATCCCTCTGCCTGTTCCGACACTTCCTCGACGTGCCATGGGTTACCTGCTTCCACTTCCTCTAACGCCTTGGCGACAGCCTGTTGCTCATATTCATCCTGCTCTGCATCCACTACCACTTTAATGGCACCAGACTGGGCTGGAAAGGACTCCGCTACAATCCCCGAGTTCCAAACAGTCACTTTCATTCCCACCATAAGATCAGCTGCTTCCAACGTTTCACCCTCAGAATTCTCTACCTTTGTACTCTCCTCAAGAGTGTACATCGTGGCAGAAGTGCCTGAGCCGCCGCTACTTGGGTGCTGACCCGTCACTAAAATACGTGTTTGTCCTTCATTTGAAATCGAAACGATATACCCAGTCAAGTCCTCAACTGCCTGTTTCTCGTCATCTACAGGTTCTTCATTCGGTACTTCCTCATCAGACCCCGGATTGGATCCTGAGCTGTTATTGCCGTTTCCACCTGTTGTTCCACAGCCAAATAAAAGGAGGAAACAAGCCAACAGTGACATAACTTTTACTGTTTTCATTGTCAATCACCTCTTGCTCTATTGGACGGATGAGAAAACAAAAGGTTACAGAATCCGCTCTTTCCAATTATTTTTGTCGAAAAGCTTTGCCTCCGAATTTCTCCACCACTCCCGGAAACACCTGATACAGTTTGCTGGCCATGTTCATCCAGCCAGGAAGATTAATTTCCCGGGTGCGAGTGAACATCGCATCTGCTATCCGTTTGGCAACATATTCAGGCTCAAGCATCCATTTATCCACTTTCTGCTTATAGCTTCCGGATGAGTCCGCAATATCAAAAAACTCCGTCCTGATTGGACCAGGATTAACGGATGTTACAAAAATATTCGTATCATAAAGCTCCATTCGCATGCTATTAGTAAACCCGAGAACAGCATGCTTAGTTGCTGCATATACACTTGATTTAGGGGTCGCAATTTTCCCTGCCTGTGAAGCAATATTAATGATATGCCCTTGATTTTGCTCGAGCATGGACGGCAAGACCATCTTCGTACAGGCGATTAATCCATACACATTCACCTCAAACATTCCACTCATGTCATCAAGGGAAAGGTCGGCAATATCATCAAATTTTCCGTAACCAGCATTGTTCACCAACACATCCACAGCTGGTATGTCTGTCATTAATTGTTGGAAAGTATGCTCAATATCCTTCTGTTTACGAACATCCAGCTGATAAGAAGGAGCCTCTACCTGATGGTTCAACTTTATTTGAGCTGCCACTTTCTCCAACTTATCCAAGGATCTTGCCATGAGTACCGGTGTCGCCCCCCGCTTGGCAACCTCAAAAGCAAGTGCTTTCCCAATTCCCCCTGATGCACCAGTAATAACAATATATTTACCTTGAAGACTAGCCATCGTTTACTTCCCTCCTGCTGTATATGTATAGGGCTTTGATGTTGCATCTTCTACAATCAAACCCTTATCAAGAAGATAATCAACCTGGCCGATCGTTTCAGAAAGTGTCAACAGAAGTTGTTTTTCGTAGACAGATTTGAAAAGGTACTGACAGATTTCATAGGCAGTTGCAGGTTGATTTTGAAGAAATTTCAATACCTTGTTTGCACGTTTATCCTGTTGCTTCAATCGGGTCTCTAATAATTCCGGAACATTTTCGACAATATCTCCATGTCCTGGCAACACCTGTTTTATTGGCAACCGCCTCATTTTTTCAATAGAGTGAATGTATTCAAGCATGGCTTTTTTCCGTTCCGTTTCGTCGACATAAGGCGGCTCTACCAATGGATTGGGTGAGATATCTGCTAAAATTAAATCCCCACCAATCAATGTTTTACTCTTTTCATCAAATAAAACAAGGTGACTGCTTGCATGTCCTGGTGTTTCCATGATGCGCCAATTCGCCAAACCGTCAAGGCGATCTCCTTCTCCGACGAAAGAAGTGAGCCCCCTGTGACAAGCAAAACGCAAAGGCTTATCGATCGCATCCAATACCGGATAAAAGCGTTGCTCGACACCCATACGCTCAAATAGCTCTTTATAATAAATTTCATGTGTGGAAAAGTAACGATGATCCTGCGTCATCCAAGGATGTGCACGCTTGTGCCCGTATACTGGTATATTGGCCGGAAAATAATCCAATAAACCTACATGATCCGGGTGATGATGTGTCACGATCACTTGATCAATGTCCAAGACCTTCAGTCCATGACTGCTAAGCTCGCGCTGAAAGATTTCCCAAGCTTCCATCGTTTTCACACCAGCATCAACCAATGTCACTTTATCGGTGATAATAATGTAAGTATGTACGTCCCCAACCGCAAACGGAGTCGGGATTGTAATTTGTTTGATCTCTTGCTTACAAGAAACGTCGTTCATCATAATCCCCTTTTAATTCGTTTTAGTATGTATATATGTATGTAATGTACAATAAAATTATAACGAAATAATAGACCCATAATCGTAATTGAATAACCATTCAATTATAGAATGCACTAAATAAGAAAAAAAAGAAAGAGTTATTCCTCAATAACTAATAAAATTTCCCAGTTCATTTTTTTGAAATAACGTCAACCGCTATAAAGGAATGTTGGTTCACCTTTCTCCAAAAAAATCTCAAAATCATGACAAATATCCCCTTGACTTTCCACCCCTTCCGATGGATAATGTATAAAATTACAAATGATAACGTGACGAATGGGACCAGTAGAATGCTGCAAGATGAAAAGAGATGGAGGTTCACCGGCTGAAAGGCCTCCTCATCCCCTGCACTTTTGAACCTACCCAGGAACAATCAGGTAAACCTGATCGCCCTCCCACGATACGGGAATCAAAGCTGGGTTCAACTAACCAATTAAGGTGGTACCGCGGATAAGACCTATCCGTCCTTTTCTATAGGACAGATAGGTCTTTTTTCTATTCTTAAAGGAGCGTGTTAACGATGAAGATAGCATTTATAGGGGCGGGATCCATGGCTGAAGCGATTATGGCCGGACTGTTGAAACAGGAAATCTGTACAAAAGAGAACATAAGGGTGACAAACAAACAGGACCAACAACGTCTAGAAAACCTTAAAAATAAATATGGCGTAACCATTATGGAACATAAAGAAGCAACAGTTAAAGATGCAGATGTGATTTTCTTGGCCATGAAGCCTAAAGACGCCAAAGATGGAATCCAAACAATTAAATCATATGTAACAAAAGAGCAGCTTATTGTTTCTGTACTGGCAGGCATCTCGACTGAAGTCATCCAAGACCTTTTCGAACAAGAGCTGCGTGTCATCCGCTCCATGCCAAATACGTCAGCAGCCATTGGACTATCTGCGACTGCCATTGCAAAAGGCTCCTTTGCTACGGAAAGCGACCTGGCGCTAGTACAATCGTTGTTCTCAGCAATCGGTCTATGCACCATTGTGGAAGAAGACCAACTTCATGCTGTCACAGGCGTTTCCGGAAGCGGTCCTGCTTATATCTATTACATTGCAGAGGCGATGGAAAAAGCAGCATTGGCTCAAGGTTTGGATATGGATGTTGCCAAAAAGCTTGTCAGTCAGACCTTAATTGGAGCCGCACACATGCTCCAAGAGACAGATAAAGATGCAGCAGTCTTAAGAAAGGAAGTTACAAGTCCAGGAGGAACGACACAGCGAGGGATTTCACTGCTAGATGAACGAAAAGTCTCCGAAGCATTCGAGAGTTGTATTGAAGGGGCGACAGAGCGTTCCAGAGAAATGGGAATGGAAATGGCGGAGAAGATGAAGGAGAAAGCGTCGAAATAATAAAGGAAAAAAGCACTTGGGGAGGTACCCGCTCCAAGGGCTTCTCCTTTATAAGTGCAATCCACCTTATTTATGATGAGTGAATAGGGAACTCATAACCGGAATATCTATATACCATTTTGAACCCGCAAGCCTCTGCGACTGCAATGGACGGCTTATTATGTTCCACACAGTCCCAGTAAGGTATTTTTTTCGCTTCCACGCATGCTTGAATGAAATGATAGGTTATATGCTGGGCCAACTTTTTCCCACGATGCTCTATCGCCGTTTCAATAGCAATAGCGTGTAATGTTCCATCTGTAAATAAAGTAAAGCAAGTACTTACAATTTTATTATTGAAGGTGACACAATACCCAATACCACTATTAAAAAATTCCCTCATCGAAGACCAAGAATCCAAAACTTTATCCACCATAACTTCCATGTTGGTCACTCCTTTATTAGCATAAAAACAGTGATCCATTTTATGTACTTTATATCCATTGTGTAAGAAAGCTTCTTTAGGTAATGCATGAAAGTTGCCCCTATACTGGTAGACTCGTTGATTCCAGCTACCAAGTGGGCGATGTAGAAAAATTCCTTCTAAGCTTTTATGCCAATCAACATGATCGCCAAGTGCTTCAAACCACTTTAGACCCACCTTTGCTGCTTCGGGTTTTATTTTCTCTTCAATAAAGCTATTCAACTCTTGGTTAAATGAAAGATTGTTCTCATTTCCAAAAAAAATGAAACCGTCGTTATTCCCTTGCCATACAAAACCTGTGGAAGGAGAAATTGGATCATCCACAAAGACTCGACCTGAATTGAACCCCCGGATTATTGCCTTCACTTCTATAAGTCCATTGTCGTGTAATAGCTTTATACACTTTTTAAAATCTTGCTTTTTTAACTCAATGATCATTGGCTACTCCTTCTTTGGAAAACAACTGATTTTTAAGCTATCATACAAAATGGCTTGATAGACTTTATTGAAGCCACTGTAGTAGTTTTGTAAATCTATAGGTTCTATAAAAATCCTTTCAAAGGATTCATATTCTGCCCTAAAACTATGAAACTTCGTAATATCCATTCTATAAAAAACCTGATATCCTACTCTCGGATAAGGACTATCCTCGTTCCAGTTTGGATTATTATGATGATCGACCACTATGGAGCCGAGCAAGCTGCAATCTCCTTCCACATACCCCTCCTCCATTGCTTCTCTTTGAAAACACCTCTCTGGAGTTTCATCAAGTTCGATATGTCCACCAGGAAAATCCCACCCTCTATCTCGCAGATTGACCAGCATCAACTTATCCTGATAAAAACAATAGCCGTGAACACTGGTAATCAAAGTTCTTAGCGGTAGTTGAGCCTGCTTTTCCCAGGTTAATAGAACGGTTGACTCGCCCCAAGTTAATTGAATAGATGTCATGTGCATCATACTCCTGTCGTTAATCATATATAACAATTTTAACATAATTAACCAATAAATAATGGTTAATTACACAAAAAAGCAGCTACCCTCGGGTAACTGCCAAAATGAAATTATGATCCCAGATTCTTTGAAATATTGGCCTTATCTTGCCTTTGCGCTTCATTCTTGACCATTTCAATAAAATTTCATTGTCACCAAGGTCTTCATATCGGAGGCGAAGACCTCTCTTCTCCTTTTCCCTCGTCACTCAGGTCTTCATCCCGAAGACTATCAAGAATTACCCAAACAACTATTTCACAATTCCTAAACAATAAAAAGCCTGTCCAGAAAGACTAAAGCTTCCCAAACAGACTTACAGCAACTATAAATTCTTCACAAAATCAGCCAATATCGGCGGGAATTCCTCAAATGAAAATTTCACATTTAATCTTTCCGTCCATTGATGAGGATCCTTTCCCACTGGCCCCAAGTTGAATACCGGCATCTGCAATGCTTCCATCTCTGCAAAAGGTAACGAGTAAGTAGCCCCATACACTGGGATATTAAATGGAAGTCGATCTTTTGCAGAAAAGTCCCCTTTTCCTATGAAACTCAAATCACATAAGCCTGAGAAATAGCGCTGTTCATTAAATTCAACATCCGCATTCACTTTCCACTTCTGGATGAACTGACGCGCAGAGTCTAATAATTCCTTATTGTCTGTCGCCACCGCCGGATAATAAGGTGGTGCAAAAAACAGAATGATCATCGGTCCCAAATCCTTACATAAAGACGCAACTTCTTCTACCACTTTGATGGACTGCTCCCTTTCATCTAAATGGGAGTTGGAAACAATCACCGAAGAAATTCTCATGTCCATTTCTTGGTCACCATGAATGGCCTTCGCTTTTTCAAGAAGCTCTTCATAGGTATATACCGCTACGTCTACAGGCATTTCTGTAAAAGACGTGAAGCGTTTAAACTGGTCGGCTTTTCCTTTGCAAAATTCATTGATATTCTTTGCCGCCTGCTTTGCTATACGAAGGAAATCTGCCTCCCAATCAGTGAGTGATTTCTCCATAAACAAAACATTATATAATGTCACTGCCGTGTGAGGGATTTGCACCGAATATTCCATTTTCAAATCCTTTTGAATCAGGCTAGTAGGGGGTGGTGTCACCTCAGCGCCTACCTGTTCACACAAATCTGTGTTCCACTCCATCAGCTTTTGAATTTCCGAGACCATCAGATTAGCATTCAAGCCAGCCAAAGGCTCCCCGACATGCGTTTCTTTTCCATAACAGAAGAAGCCTGGCAAAAGCTTTCCAATGGCGCCTGTATAAAGATAAAGATTATTGTCTCCAGGATATTTTTGAAACATTGGTTCGGAATTGACGCAGGCCTTATAATTCAACTCATGCCTTGAAGCTAGATCAGTCAATGCCGGCAAAGCCTGAAGCATTCCTTGTGAGTTTACCTCTTCATCCGGAACCGCCAATAGGAGCAAGTTTACATCCCATTTTTCCTCAATCGCTTTTTCCAGGAGGGACATTTGAAGAGCCAGTCCAGCTTTCATGTCCATGACCCCTCTACCAAAGATCCACTCGCCTGATAGTAGGTGTTCCCTCGCTTCACCAGGAAGGGCGTCTGCATGGTGTTCTAACTCCCGGGTCAGCTCAATCGGCTGAAACGCAAGATCTTTCAAAAACCCGTAGTCTTCCACCCCTACCACATCAAAGTGACTGACAAGCACAATCGTTTCTTTTTTCTCAGACTGTTTCACTAAAGCGGTTACAAAAGAACGCCCATCTTCCATACGATGGAGTTCCAAATTACCAGGGTTTTCTTGAAAATAATCTAAATGATTCAGTTGATAATAAATAAAGGAAGCTAAGCGCTTCTCTTCCCCGGATAATGTCACACTTCCGTGCTGGACAAGGGATACAAGTAGATTTGTCAGCTGCTCTTTCGTTTGCCAGTGCATCTCCCATCCTCCTCTAGATAGTAGTATTTTGCTCCTATCATACTACTATTTTCAAGAATTGAACACCTATCTTTTGGAGGGAACAAAAACGTTTGATATAATATTTTAGGAACTCGAAATATATAGGAGGAATCATTTATGAAATCAGCATTATTTTCCCCATATACAGTAAAAGGTGTCACACTGAAAAATCGGATTGTCATGTCCCCGATGTGCATGTATTCCAGTCATAATGAAGACGGGCATGTTCAAGATTGGCATATGACCCACTATGTCTCCCGTGCAGTCGGTCAGGTAGGTCTTATCATGGTGGAAGCAACAGCTGTCCAGCCACAAGGGCGCATTTCCCCTCAAGACCTTGGTATCTGGAACGACGAACATATTCAAGGTTTCCAAGAACTAAACAGACAAATAAAGGTCCATGGATCTAAAACTGCCATACAGCTTGCTCATGCCGGGAGAAAGGCAATGGTAGACGGCGATATCTATGCACCAACCGCGTTGGCATTTAACGAAAAAATGAAAACTCCTGTGGAAATGTCTACAGAGGACATAAAAGAAACAATCGCTGCATTTGTGGAAGGCGCCAAGCGTTCCAAGGAAGCAGGATTTGATATTATTGAGCTTCACGGTGCTCATGGATATTTAATCAATGAATTCTTATCACCACTAACGAACAAACGTAAGGATGAATACGGTGGAAGTCCAGAAAATCGCTATCGCTTCCTTCGTGGCATCATAGATGGCGTGAAGGAAGTATGGGACGGACCATTATTTGTCCGTGTATCAGCTAATGACTATCAGCCTGAGGGGTTAACTGCAGAAGACTATGTAACTTATGCAAAATGGATGAAGGAGCAAGGAGTGGACCTTGTAGATGTTAGCTCTGGTGCAGTGGTGCCGGCAGCGATTGATGTGTACCCTGGCTACCAGGTTGGCTTTGCTGAAACCATCAAGTCCGGTGCAGACATTGATACTGGTGCGGTTGGACTGATCACTTCCGGTTTGCAAGCGGAAGAAATCTTACGAAATAACCGTGCAGATTTGATTTTTGTGGCAAGAGAGCTACTGCGTGATCCTTACTTTCCGAGAACAGCGGCTAAACAACTCGGTGTTGAGATTGAATCTCCAAAACAATATGATCGTTCTTGGTAAGACAAACGGCCACTCATCGAAGAGTGGCCGCTTTTTTTAAATGGAAGACTCAAGCAGGTTTTTCTTTTCTTCTCTACCAGAAAGCAACTCTTCCTCCATTTGGTCCCGCTGACTTTTCAAGCTTCCAAGCAACCTGGAAACTCTTCCGATAATCTGAGACGTCTGTTCATAGCTTTCTGTAATTTTCCCGTGCACCATCCAATCGACAATCAGCCCGTCAAAGAAGTAATCAGCAAAAGTGAGCATCCCGCCTACTTCAATCGTGGAATCAAAGTGATGCTTGATATCAAGTAACTCATCTTGGAACACTCTCAACTTATTCTGTGCCTGATGAATATGTTTTTTTGCTTCATCCAATCGGCTATGCTTCATCGCAGTGGAAACCATCCCGCCGCCGAACATATCAAACGTGGACCAGCCTTTAGCAGAATCTAAGGAAGATAACGCCCGCTCCAAAGCATGCAATGCCAATTGACCGGCATCTATTGCCTCATCGTATTCATTCAGGTTCGTTTGCAGTTCTGCTTCTTTATCCGCAAGATCAAATAATTTTTCACTCCACACCGAATTGGTGTCGTGAATTAATCTTTCCTTTTCACGGATGATTTTCTCGTATCTAATCGCAGAATTAGCAACGGGTGCTAATAACAATTGAAACTCTTCCAGCTCCTTCTCCACGTCCTCAATCGTCTCCATAGCTTCGGTATATTTCAACTTTGCTGCAAGTACTTCCTTTTGTTCTTGATCAAGCTTCTCTAACTTTTTACCAGTCATTGAGTAGAACACACTTGTTAGAGTAAATCGTTCAAGGCGAGCAACATCCTCTTCTTCTTTTTCCAACAGTGCCTTTAACTGACTTCTTTTACGTTCTTCTTCTGTCAAATATGTATGCAATCTTTCAATATGTTCTTCGTACTTTGCTTTCTTACGCAAGTTGTCCTTTACTTCCATTAACTCCTGATTTAAATCTGCAAACAAAATAAATCCCCCTTTAATTAAAATCTCATAATCTATCTACGAACGAAGGCTCCATTAGTTACAGATTCCCTAAAAAGGATTTTTATTTAACTTGCATCAAACTTGTCCACAGAAAATCTTCACCAAATAAATCATTTGTCAGCGAAATTTTTACCATTTCTCTGAATTCAATTATCTCAAAGTCTTTTGAAAAAATACGTTTCAGTCTTTCTTCCGTATAGCCAATTCCACCGTTCATGCTTTTTTGTTCATATACATCCCAGTCAGCAGTTTCTGCAGCCGCTTTTGTATTAAAGCAGACCAAACCGAAGTGTCCGCCTTTTTTTAGTGCTTTCTTTATCGTTTCTACATAGCTCAGCCGGCGATGTGGCGGAAGATGATGGAACAACCCACAATCATAGATAAAATCATAAGTATGGGGTTCCACTTCATACTCAAAAAGGGAGGCATGGTGAAAGTTAATATCCACCTTTTCAGAAAAAGCCCTTTCCCTGGCCCAAGTCAATGCCCTTTCCGAAATATCTATAGCATCTACTGTACAGCCCATTTTTGCTAGAAAAATTGCATTCCTCCCTGGGCCACATCCTATCTCTAATACTCGTTTTGGTAACAGGCAGTTCTCCAAATAGGAAACTAAATTTTCATCTGGACCATTCACTTTAAAGAATGGGATCTCCTTGTTTCTGTCCTCATAAAAGTCGTTCCAAAAAGTTCTCGGCTCTCGTAAAAGGCCGTCTAACATCTGAAAAAGGTCATCATTATTGACAATTTCTTTAGCCATCTTGTCTCCCCCTCACCTTATATGTAATATTGTACCAATATACTATCAATCTATTGTTACACCGCCTTTAAAGTTAGGTAAAATAGGTAAAATTGGAAACCATTACTCCCTATTAAATCTTTATCTACCGCAACATTACTACCCCTATTTCTTCTCTATTAACACTAATAGACATATAGGATAAGGACGTACTAAATGATGTTCTATCCGACCTAAAATCATTCAGATTAGTGACCCCTTTTACACTAACTCTCTCCATTCGTAACATTTGTAATGTAAATGCAACAAAAAGAACGATTACCTCAAAAGTAATCGTTCTTCTCTATCAATTATGCCTTTTATTTAATCGTAATGACATCCAAATCATTTACTACGGCCGTGTTTGAAAATATCTCTTTTGCCTCTTCCATTAATGATAGTATGTCCTCTTGCTGGTACCTCGCACTTATATGCGTTAAGAGCAATTGTTTCGCCTCTGCCTCCTTGGCAACCTTTGCCGCCTGGACTGTAGTAGAATGAAAATACTCTTTTGCCAGCAATTCGTCCTTTGCTGCAAAAGTGGCTTCGTGGATCAGGACATCCGCAGCTTCTGCCAACTCAACAGAAACAGGCGTATACCTAGTATCTCCGAGGACCGTGATTACCTTCCCTTTTTTGGGAGGACCGATATAATCTTTTCCTTCTACTATTCTGCCGTCAGAAAGGGTAACGCTTTTCCCCTCTTTTAGGTCTTGGAGGTGTGGACCTGAAGGAATATTTCTTTGCTTGACTTTGTCCATCAATAAAGCACCTGGCAAGTCTTTTTGAACAATTCGAAAGCCAAAGGAGGGAATTCCATGGACAAGTTTCTTCCCTATTATGGTGAAATCCTCATCTTCTAGGAGTAACCCTTCTTCTTCAAACTCTTCAATGATTAGCGGATACTTCACATGTGTCATACTAACTCGCAAAGAGGTTTCGATAAACTCTTTTATCCCCACAGGTCCGTAAACCGTCAAAGGTGTTTCCCCACCTTGAAAAGAACGGCTGCTTAATAGACCAGGCAAGCCAAAGATATGGTCTCCGTGCAAGTGGGTGATAAATATTTTGGAAATCTTTCTTGGTTTTAATGATGTATGTAAAATTTGGTGCTGTGTCGCTTCTCCACAATCAAACAGCCACACCGAACCATCTTTATCATCTATATGTAATGCCAGCGAGGATACATTTCGGTGCTTTGCAGGAACACCGGATCCTGTACCTAAAAAAGTTAGTTTCATATTCATCCGCTCCTCTTGTTCCATTATACTCAAAAAAGAAATTTTCCATAATACAAACAATGAATATAGTACAATGATAATATCACGGATAAAGGAGTATGGATGCTATGGACAACATTTCTACAATCGTATTTGATCTTGACGGTACGCTTTATGAGGACACCCACCACTTTCAGTATTACGCCGATCTTCTCAAAAACAAGTTGCCTGCGGAAAAACAGACCAAGTTTGAAGAAGACTACAAAGCTATTGAGGCAGGGACGCATACGCTTAAGATGGGTAGGGTGTATGATGCTAAGAGGAATCTAATTCTAGCACATATTGATGGCAAGGTAACAAAAGGCTGGACTTGGGATGGAGTGGAAGTATCACAAGTAAAACTTACTTCCTATTATCCTGACACTCTTCAATTTGACCTGTTTGACATGCTCAGCATCGGAGACCTATGGTGGGTACCAGTTTCGATTGCCAAGCACTACGGATTAAGCAGCGAAGAAGCATATGCTGCCTTCCTGCAAACAAGAAAACATATGATGACAGAAGACTTCCTATTAGAACCACTAGCAGAGTTTGCTAATGTATTAGAAAAACTCCATCAAAAATATACATTAATTCTTATGACCAATAGCCCGCAGACAGACAGCGATGTCATATTGAAGAAACTTGGGTTCACTTCTTACTTCCATGATAAAATTTATGAAGCCAATAAACCGGTACATACAGCAGATCGTCTTTCATACATATCTCAACAACACCATGTTCCTTACAGTCAAATGCTCAGCGTGGGTGATAACTATATAAATGAAATTCTTCCAGCTGCATTATTGGGTTGTAAAACTATTTGTATCGATCCTTTTGACCTATTTAAAGAAAGCGAAGCAACCTATACAGTTTCCGGGTTAACAGAACTTTCCATGCTTTTAGATAAAGCCTTCTTGAAATAACACTTCACGGTGTTATTTTTTTTTGCATAAAACGCTTGCTTTTAGAACACTTGTTCGATTATAATAAAGATAGAACAAACGTTCTAATAACTTATGAGGTGATTCTAATGAAATTAATCCAACAATCTTTCTACGTCATTTTGAAACTATTGGCTGTTTCCGGTTTTGCCCTTCTTTTTTATGTCATGATGACAGATAAGACAAGCCATGCCCCAATGTTCATGCTCAGCCTGATGACTTCGCTCTGTTTAATTGCAATCCCTGGTATGAAGAATGTTATCAATAACTACGAAGAGACTCATCATGAATCCTGATGCTTCTTCCGTTTCCAAGGAAACTTCCCTCAAAATTGCCAAAAGATTGATCAATTATAATGTAACGAATGATTTAGATATTATCAGCTCCGTAGTAGATGTTTGTAAGGAAGATGTGGTTGCCTACCTAAAGAAATCAGCATACAAAAATAAAAAAAGCCCTGCGACCGAACATCACAGGACAGGCTAATCAGTTATTATTCTTTTTTTCTTCTACTGGAATCTCTGGGATAATAACTGGTGCTACTCCTCCGCCACCACTTCCGCTTTGCTGATAGTACATTGGCACTTTACCCGGAATAACCAAATCACCTATTTTAACGGAGTTATTGATCTCCATTGGCTGTTCCACCAACGGAATGATAATATTCATTTTCACACTGACATTTACGTATACTTCAATGATCGTATTGTTTATCCCGGTTTCCAGCACCTTTGTCTCTACGTTCGAGATAACATCTCCCAGTATCTCAAACCTAACGGGTATTTTTGGACCTAGATTGGAAAAAAGGGTCGTTTTGGTCGCCATCCCTAACGGAACCTTATACACGATACCATTCTGTTTTTTTGATGCTTCGTAATCTATGTTCAAATCATTTTTATATGATTCCATTCCTTCCAGATTTCCTTCTTCCAGAAAGTCGAGATACCTTTGGACCCTTAAAGTTGTTTCAGAAATCACCCTGTTTACCACTTTATAATTTGTACTATAACCCATATTATCTGTACCTTCATTGTGCACAATAATCAATTCTCTTGGATCTAAACTGTCAGCAACCTTCTTTGAAACCGCATCATTTATAGCCTGCGTTGCAATCTGTCGAGCCTTAGTCTCCGCAATACTTCTTAAACTTGGTTCCAAATTCTTATTAATGATAATTAAACTAAAAACCGTCAAAATGTTAAATAAAATAAAAGAAATTAAAAAAACGTACTTTAGTGGCAGTGGCCCACTTTTTAAAAGGGAAGTCCGACGCATTCTCTTCATAGTTGCAATCCTCCTCCCCTTATATATATAAGACTGGTGGACAGATTATTAATCATTTTTTTAGTAATAGGACTATGATATTATAAGTTTTCTAGTTGCTGATTGGAGCAAACGGTGTAGACTCCTGCGGGGGGGGGGGGAGCGACATTGTTGAGACCCGCAAGCGTTGTGAGGAGGCTCAAGGTCGCCCCGCGGAAAGCGAAGCAATTTGCGGAAATCAGCAGCGGTGTTACAACGCCACATTTATTTTACATAAAAAAACTGTAAACCAATATGGCCTACAGATAAGAAATTTCTTATTCTAAAAAATCCTTCTGAAAACTAGTTGTTATTTTAGCCTTTGAGCCCGCATCAGCAGTATTCTTATTCTTAATACCCCTTTTAATAATACCCTTCCCAAATTTATCTTCTAGATCTTGAAGGGTTTTATGCAACGGCTCTTTCTTGGCATCCTCTTGAAATGTAAATAAATCAAGCTGTTTGACGGAATCATCCTTTTCCACAAGTTCTTGAGCAGTTACTCCCAATAAGCGTACAGGTTCTCCGTCCCAATGTTTTCTAAGTAAAAACATTGCAGCTTTTTTAATTTCATTTTCACCTTCTATTGGATTGGAAAGCTTCCGGCTTCTTGTCACCGTATGATGAATACCGTATCTTATCATCAATTGAATATTATGGCTGAGCACTGACTTTCTTTTCATTCTTGCACTCACGGAAGATGACAGCTTTTCGATGGTCTTTTCTAACAAACGTTCATCGTCTGAATCCTTTGGTAAAGTAGTAGAGTTTCCAATACTTTTAAATTCAGAGACACTATCGGGATCAACCGGGCGAGTATCAACCCCATTTGCTCGCTTTTTCAACCTCTCTCCATTTATACCTAGTAGATGTTTTAGTTGATAATCATTGCCTTTAGCCAATTCTCCTATTGTAGTGATATTGATTGTCTTCAATTTTTCGGCAGTCTTCGCCCCGACACCATGCATTTCCCCCACATTCATAGGCCAAAGAATTTTCTCGATTTCTCTCTTTCTTAGGATAGTAATTCCCATAGGCTTTTTCATATCCGACGCCATTTTCGCCAAAAATTTATTCGGGGCAATCCCTATGCTACAAGGCAACAAAAGTTCTTTTTGTAACCTTAACTGGATCTCTTTGGCAATTTGTATGGGTGTTAAAGGTCCTGAATAATCTGTAACATCCATATAACCTTCATCAATGGAAACCGGTTCAACCTGCTCTGTATACTCCCTTAGCAGTTCAAACATGGCTTGGGAACTTTTCCTGTACCTGTCAAAGTTAGGCTTTCGCACAATAAGCTGGGGACATTTCTGTCTTGCTTCCCATAAAGGCATCGTTGTTTTCACGCCAAAGGACCTTGCCTCATAACTACAAGTAACGATGATTCCTTTTCTTTCTTCTACATTTCCCGCAATTGCTACAGGCTTTCCTTTAAGCAAAGGGTCATAGGCCATTTCAACTGATGCGTAAAAGCTATTCATATCTACATGAAAGATTATTCGGTGTCCTTTTGTAATTTTTTCATTCATAAAACCCACCCTAAACTTTTATGCCTAATTTATTTTGCAACCAACTTTGTCAGAAGTTCACTTAATACTTTTAGTTCATCCGTATCTAATGAAATTTTCTCTAAAAACTTGTTTGGGATACACTCTACCTCTTTGTTTAAGTCTTTGCCTTTAGGGGTAAGAGTTATCACAACACTTCGTTCATCTTTTTTGGAGCGGCTTCTTGTAATTAATTGATTGGTTTCCATACGCTTTAACATTGGAGTTAAAGTACCTGAATCCAGAATTAGTTTTTCACCTAACTCCTTCACAGAAATGGCATCCCTTTCCCACAGTACCAATAGTACTAGATATTGAGAATAAGTTATTCCCAACTCATCTAAATAAGGCCTATATGCTTTCATCATTTTCTTTTCTGCAGAGTAAATTTTAAAACAAAGTTGATTATCTAGTTTTAAGTTACTTTTCATACATATATCTCCTTTAAATCTCAATAATACTATTGTACAACTCACTTTCCTTATATACAAATTCCTTTTACACAACTTATTAGTTGACTAAATAATTGATGCACGATAAGATAGTAAGGAATTAAGTTTTACGCAATATAATTTTACACAATTTAAAGGAGTGGATTTTACATGGATGCATTATATACAGCGAAAGTAACAGCCTCAGGTGGTAGAGCAGGAAAAATTCAAAGTGAAGATGGGACTTTAGATCTTGCACTTGCAATGCCCAAATCATTAGGTGGAACAGAAAAAGAAGGCGCAACTAATCCTGAACAACTATTTGCTGCCGGGTATTCCGCTTGTTTTGACAGTGCACTAAACCTTGTAGCACGTCAGGCGCGCCAAAAAATTGAATCAGAAGTTGTTGCAGAGGTTTCTATAGGGAAAGATATTGATGGTGGTTTTAAACTGGCTGTCGTTTTAAATGTAAGCATAAATGGAGTTACTCAAGAGGAAGCAGAGAATCTTGTTAAACAAGCTCATGGAGTGTGTCCATACTCTAAAGCTACAAGAGGAAATATTGAAGTAGAATTAGTAACAAAAGCACATTAATACAACAAGCCCACCAGCTAAAAAAGCGGGTGGGCTTATGTTTTTAAAAAACTTAATATGTATTTTTCCTATACAGTAGAAGCTTCTACCGCATCTTTAATATGATGGACTTTTTCAAGGCTACCCACTAATCCAGTTGGATCAATAATTGCAATCAATCGACTATCAAGATTTACCATCCCGCTTATATATGGAGAGGATTGAAATGCCAAAACATTTAAATCTTTGATTGCCTCTTTTTTTACATCTAGTATTTCCTTTGCATCTTCCACTAATAATCCTACAGATAGTTCTAAGGTTTGCACTACAATTAACCGTGTTTTATCGGTCACTTCTATCGGGTCAGAGAATAATATATGCTTCATATCAAGAACCGGAATTAGTTGCCCCCTTACTTTCATAAGACCTTTTAGGTAAGCCTCCATTTCAGGTAAAGCCGTTACGGTTCCGAGCTTTTCAATGGAAACCACGTGTTCAACTGCTATGGCATACTCTTCTTCCTTCGCTTCAAAAATCACTAGTTTTTGGGATTCCATGACTTTTCTCCTATTCGCCCTTTTTCTCTATTATAAAACAAGGCATAAAAAAAAGCTTGGCATTTTCACCAAGCTTTCCCATTTTATTTTGCAACTTCCTTCATGATACTTACAACCAGCTCTGTTGTTTTAATCAATTCTTCAATCGGCATTCTTTCATTTGTCGTGTGAATTTCTTCGTATCCGACTGCAAGGTTGACCGTTGGAACGCCAAATCCTGCGATAACATTGGCATCACTGCCTCCGCCGCTGCGTTGTAACTCAGGCGTTCTTCCAATTTCAGAAACCGCACGTTTTGCCACTTCCACCACGTGATCGCCATCAGCAAATTTGAAGCCTGGGTACATAACGTCTATCGTAACTTCTGCACGGCCACCCATGTCTGCTGCAACTGTTTCAAAGGCTTCCTTCATTTTTGCTACTTGAGCTTCCATTTTTTCTGGAACCAAGGAACGTGCTTCTGCTAGAATATCTACGCGATCGCATACGATATTTGTCGGTCCGCCGCCTTCGAAACGCCCGATGTTTGCAGTTGTTTCTTCATCAATTCGACCTAATGGCATTTTTGCGATAGATTTTGCTGCAATTGTAATCGCAGAAATCCCTTTCTCCGGTGCAACTCCTGCATGCGCCGTCTTACCGTAAATTGTTGCTTTTACTTTTGCTTGAGTTGGTGCTGCAACAATGATGTTTCCAACTGTCCCATCGCTATCAAGGGCAAAACCGAATTTCGCAGTTACTAAAGCTGGATCAAGAGCTTTTGCTCCTACAAGACCAGATTCTTCACCAACTGTGATAACAAACTCGACTTTACCGTGTTCAATGTTATTTTCTTTTAGTACTTTTACCGCTTCAAGCATCGCAGCAAGACCTGCTTTATCATCAGCTCCAAGGATAGTCGTACCGTCAGTCACAATGTAACCGTCTTTAATGGATGGTTTGATTCCCTTACCAGGAACCACTGTGTCCATATGTGACGTGAAATAGATGGTATCCACACCATCTTTTGTGCCTTCAAGTGTACAGATAAGGTTTCCTGCACCATGTCCCGTCTCATTCATGGTATCATCTTCTACTACGTGGACACCAAGAGCAGAGAATTTGTCTTTTAATACTTTGCAAATTTCTGCTTCGAATTTTGTTTCTGAATCTACCTGTACAAGCTCTAAAAATTCTTCGACAAGTCTGTCTCTGTTAATCATATGTATGTTCCTCCTACTACTTTTTAAATCCCATCCTATTATAACCTATTCATGCGATTTTTTCCTTGCTCAGGCTAATTATTCGGCAAAGTAGCGGTATCAAATTCTTGTATAGACCTTCTATATTCATCGTAACGCTCCGTAAAGGTATTACTTGTATATTCCTTGATTGTTTTTCTCCAAAAAGCCTGAGCCGGATAGTTATTTTCAATCTGAAAAATTTTCCATTTACCGGGAAACATAGAAAACAGCTGCTGAGAAGCTATTGTTCCCACCCCTTTTCCATGAAACTTTCTCAGGACAAAGAACTCTTCTATAACATTTGGTGAGTCTCCGTGTTCCACTTCAACCAAGGCAAACCCGGCAAGTTCTTCTCCATAATTAATAAAGAATGCATGATACTCATTGTTATTCCAATACTTGTTCAAATCAAATGGTTTATACTTTCCATCTGTTTCTAATTTAATTTGTTTATTAAATCTTGTGAATTCGTAAATATAAAACTGAATAATATTATGAAGAACCGCTTCCTCATCCTGGTTCACTTTTTTCAGATTAACCATGTTCTTCCCCTTTTTAGTTAAAAAAGATAGCAGGCTTTTTCGACCTACTATCTCTCCTCATGAATTATAGCGGGATATTCCCGTGTTTTTTATATGGTCTTGTTTCTTTTTTATTGCGGAGCATTTCTAGTGATTGTATCAATTTAATCCTTGTCTCTCTTGGATCAATCACATCGTCTACCATTCCTTGACTTGCGGCCACATATGGGTTGGCAAACTTTTCACGATACTCTTCAATCTTCTGTGCGCGTGTCTCTTCGGGATTATCGCTCTCATTGATTTCACGGGCAAAGATGATGTTTGCAGCTCCTTGAGGTCCCATAACTGCAATTTCCGCATTCGGCCATGCAAAAACAAGATCCGCACCAATGGATTTACTGTTTAGAGCTACATATGCGCCTCCATAGGCTTTACGCAAAATTACAGTCAGTTTTGGTACAGTCGCTTCGGAATAAGCGTAAAGGATTTTCGCTCCATGACGGATGATTCCGCCGTGCTCCTGTTTCACACCCGGAAAGAATCCAGTGACATCCTCAAACGTAATCAATGGAATGTTGAAAGAATCGCAGAAACGAATGAATCTCGATGCTTTATCAGATGAATCGATGTCAAGGCCGCCTGCCATCACTTTTGGCTGATTACAAATTAGCCCAACTACTTCTCCCTTCAGCCTTGCCAATCCAACTACGATATTTTTGGCAAAATCTTTATGAACTTCCATGAAGGACCCTTCATCCACCACCTGGTTGATAACGATTCGAACATCATAAGGTCTGATAGCGTCAAACGGGATCGCATCCGCTAAATCCGGACGATAATCATCACCTTGTTCGCAAGAAATTCTTTCCGGCTTTTCTTCATTGTTTTGTGGCAGGTAACTTAGCAAGTTTCGCACTTGTGCCAGTACCTCTTCCTCCGATGAACTGGAGAAGTGGGCATTCCCGCTTATCGCGTTATGTACTTTTGCTCCACCGAGGCCTTCTGAACTGATTTTCTCTCCTGTTACCGTTTCAATTACCTTTGGTCCCGTGATAAACATTTGACTAGTTTTTTCTACCATGAATACAAAATCGGTAATGGCTGGGGAATAGACAGCCCCGCCTGCACATGGTCCCATAATGACTGAGATCTGCGGAATCACACCTGAATAGATGGAGTTTCTGTAAAAGATATGCCCGTATCCATCTAAAGAAAGAACACCTTCCTGGATTCGCGCTCCCCCTGAATCATTCAAGCCGACAATTGGTGCACCATTTTTTGCTGCCATATCCATGACATTGGCGATTTTCTTTGCATGCATTTCTCCTAGAGCTCCACCAAATACAGTAAAGTCTTGTGAGAATAGGTAGATTGGTTTTCCGTTCACTTTCCCATACCCTGTAACGACACCATCTCCAGGACCTTTTTTCCCCTGCAGACCAAAGTCATTGCAACGGTGTTCAATAAAAGGATTTAGCTCCACGAATGTCCCTTCATCCACCAAAAGTTCGATTCGCTCTCTTGCAGTCAATTTCCCTTTTTCATGCTGCTTGTCAATGCGATCGTCTCCACCGCCAAGTTCTACTTCGCGACGTTTATCATAAAGCTCGTTTATTTTTTCATAGATATCAATTGTCATGGTGTTTCGCCGCCTTTTCGCAGAATTCTACCAATACGCCATTGCTTGCTTTCGGGTGCATGAAAGCGATATTCGCTCCGCCTGCCCCAACGCGGGATTGCTTGTCGATCATCGGAATTCCCTTTTCCATCATTTCTTGTATTCTATCTTCTATTGATTCTACACTTAAGGCTACATGGTGGATTCCTTCCCCACGCTTTTCAATAAACTTGGCAACCGGACTATCCGGAGAGGTCGGTTCCAATAACTCCAGCTTGCAATTTCCGGCATTGATGAATGCCACTCTCACCCTTTGCTCCGCTACATGTTCCACGGCTTCAAAGGTCAACCCCAAAGTCTCTGTATAAAATGGAAGCGCTGTCTCAATGGAACTGACAGCAATTCCGATATGATTTACACTTTTGATCATGCTAATCCCCCTTGTTGTATGTCCCCTAACTATGACTCTATAACAATTCGACTTTTTGTGCAAAATTCCTTCCTTTTTAGTGTAGAATCCTAACTTGAGAAAGAATTGAAATCCATGTAAAATAGAGATAGTAGAATGAATGGGGAGTGAATGAACTCAAATGATGAACCGCAAATTCCAAAAGGTTGTCGTATATTTAATGATCGGCGTTATGCTAATTACCACACTATTAGCTGGAGCGTCCATGTTTTTTTAATAGATTAACAGACAAAAACGAGCCAGAGATACATGGCTCGTTTTTTGATTAACTGTAAAGTTTTAAAAGGGAGTCAATATTGAACAGGAAAACCACAAAGACAACATTCATAATTAGTGTAATGATAAATTCTTTAGATTCCTTAATGTAAGTATATTGGATGATTGCCTGAAAACAAAATAGAACTGTAAATAATATGATAAAAAGATAATTCATTTCTAGTACTTCTGTTTCAATAAAAGCAGGATACATAATAAATGCTAAAATGACACAAATAATTCTTCCGAGCATATCTATTTTCTTCCCTTTTGGATCTGTAAGCTTCGCACGTTTTATACCCAGTAACTTTCTCACTGCTACATCCACGAATACAAGCGCTACAGCTATTGTCAACATCAACCACACAAAAGTCATGCCAACACACCCCTTTCCTAAAAGACTTTGCGGAATTCCCCAATTTGTATCAACATAACAAGGACTTCTGTTCCTCGATTTCCCTTTCACAGAGGTCTTCATATCTCTATGAGGACTTCACTTCCTGGATTTCCCTTTCACAGAGGGCTTCATACTCCGTTCTAATCACACATAGTGAAAATCTCCCCCTTAGTAATACGTTAAGAACCATAGGAGGTTTCATTTTATTATTTCCAACATAAAAACCGAACCAATGCGGTCCGGCTAACTACTAAAAACCCAGCATTCTTGGAATAAATAATACAGCGTCCGCCCAATATGTGATGATCATCAAGATGAAAATTCCCATTATTAGAAATGGGGTGGTAGCCTTTATTAGCTTTTCGATTTTCACATCCGCAATGGAGGAGACAACAAATAATCCAGTTCCAACAGGAGGTGTTAAAAGTCCAATGGTCAAATTAATACAAATGATAACACCGAAGTGAATAGGATCAATACCAAAAGCAACCACAAGGGGCATCAATACTGGAATCAAAATAATAAGTGCAGCAATGCCATCTAGTACGGCACCAAGCAATAAAAGCATCAAATTAACCATTAATAAGAATACTAGCGGGTTTTCTGAAATGCTTAACATGCTGTCCGCAACAAGTTGCGGGATTTGTTCAAACGCAATCATCCAACCAAATATGTTTGCCATCGCAATAAGAAACGTCACAGTGGCAGTACTAATTACGGTGTTCATTAATAGCTTTGGAATATTCTTCAGTTTTAACTCTTTGTAGAGAAACATACCAACTATCAGCGCGATAAAACATGCAACGGCAGCCGATTCTGTAGGGGTAAATGCACCACTTAAAATACCGAAGATAATGATAAATGGAACACTTAATGCAGGTATGACATACAACCCGTGATGTAGAATCTCTTTGAAGGACGAACGTTCACTTTTGGGAAAATTGTACTTATAACCCATAAAAGCAATTAAACCAATAAAACCTAAGCCATATATAATTCCGGGAATAATTCCTGCCATAAACAATCCACCTATGGAGGTGCCTGAGAGAGTCCCATAAATGATGAATATCATACTTGGAGGAATGATGGGGGCGACAATGGAGGAGGCCAGGGTGAGCGCGGAGGAAAACTCTCTTGTGTACCCTTCTCTTTCCATTTCCGGGACCATGACTTTACTCATCATAGCAGCCTGCGCATTTGCGGAACCTAATATGGACGCAATAAACATATTGGATATAATCGTTACATATGCTAGCCCGCCTCTCACGTGACCAATTAATGTTTTAGAAAACTTCACCAGCCTTGTTGTGATTCCACCGCTATTCATCAATTCTCCTGCGAGCATGAAGAGTGGAATTGCCAAAAGTCCGAAATTCTCTAACCCGGAATACAAACGCATAGGTGTCGATTCTAGCAACACCGGGCTTCCTACAAGCAAGAAGTACAATACTGTTGTCATACCTAATACGAGAGAGATAGGAATACCGATTATTAAAAATACAAAAAACATGACAATTACTAAAACCGTCATTCTACTTCCCCCTCCCGGAAAACAACTAGAAAGTTAGTCAAAATATGAAACGCTGCACATGTGAGTCCAATTGGGACTGCACTATAAGGAATCCACATTGGCAACAGAATACCGCTGGATTTTTGCAAAGCTACATTGGGTGATAGTATCCATGTGTAGGTATAGTATAAAATGATTAAAAGAAAAATCAGCATGCAAATATGACTGATCAGGATTAATGACCTCCTAATTGATGTTGACACATACTCCAAAAAAATCGTAACAGAAGCCTGGGACTTATATTTCAATCCCAAGCTACCTCCAATAAAGCTGATCCAGATTAATAGAAAGATAGATACTTCCCCGGCCCATGACAAGGGGGAGTTCAGGAAGTATCGGAAGGCTACTGATAATGTTATGATAACCGCCATGCACAACATTAAGAATGCACCGAGAAATTTCTCGACTTTGGCTATTCCGTCACTGATTCTCATCATTCTTGTGACTTCCCCCTTAAATCTTATTTTCTATACGTATCAATAAATTCTTTAATTAAAGGGTCTGAATCTTTGTATTTTGCATCAAACTCTGCAATCTGGTCGGCAAATGCATCTGCAGGGATATCATAAATTTTCATTCCATTGTCGCTTAATGTTTGTCTGAATTCTTCCTCTTGACCAGAGCGAGTGTTCACTGCAAAATCGGTGGCTACTGTCAGTGCATCACGGACTAATTTTTGGTCCGCTTCAGACATACCCTCAAATGTGGATTTGTTTACTATGGCAACGGATGGCCATACCATATGGTTGGTAACAGCTCCATATTTTACGACTTCATAATATTTATTAGTGATGGCAGCATCCAAATCCATGTCCATCCCATCAATTACGCCAGTTTGAACGGCTGCATAAACTTCAGGAAGAGGCAATCCTTCAGGCGAAGCACCTGCGGAACGATAAAAATCTTGCATTGGCGGGCTTGGTGTAACACGCAATTTCAAACCGGCCATATCTTCTGGTGAAGTCACTTCCTTATCTTTAAAAAGCATGACACGTTGACCGGCAAACAGATAATCCAATCCGATAAGGCCTTGCTCATCTAAAGTAGCCAAAATCTTCTTAGAAACATCAGATGTTCTTGCTTCATGTGCAGCATTGATGTCTTCAAATGCATATGGCATGAACCATGCGGCAAAAGAAGGAGAGCGAGAACTCATATAAGCTGCCGTGATTAGTCCGAAGTCAACAGATCCTGCTTCAATTTGTTGAACCATATCTGCTTCTGTTCCAAGCTGACTTGCTGGATAGACTTCCACTTTCATTCTTCCATCAGATTTGCTTTCCAGTTCTTCTGCAAATTTCTCTGCAGCTTGATGCCACATATGGTTGGTTGGGGTAATATGTGCTAATTTAAAGGAATATGTTTTACCTGATTCATCTCCGCTTGTTTCGTCTCCTCCACATGCTGCGAGCAACAATACCAGTGACACGACCATCATCATTACTATATTTTGCTTCACCTTTTTCATCGTTCTCCCCCTTTTTTTCCTTTATTCATCATTTTGTGCCTTAGTAACACCGCCTGTTCCCCAATTTTCCTTGGGTATCTCCATGAGCAACACCCTCACTTGTTCAGGAGCAGTTCCAAGCGTATGGGTGATGGCTTTGGTGACATTTTGTATCAGTTCTTGTTTTTGCTCGACACTTCTGCCTTCCAGCAAATGAATATGAGTAATCGGCATATCGAATCTCCTTTATAATTCCACGTTCAACTTCAGTGTCCCTAAATGATCGTAGTGAACCTCTATTACATCGCCTTGGTATACATTTACAGCTTCCGTTATCCCACCAGCAAGAACCACCATTCCCGGTTGGACGGAAAGCCCTTCGCGGTCCAGCATTTTCACTAATTCCACAATGGACTTCACAGGATGATCTAAAACCGCCGCTCCTACTCCTGACTGGACCGTCTCTCCATTTCTTGACAATGTCACTCCAACCTTATCCCAAGAGGTGAAATATGGGGAAAATGCTTGATTCCCTAAAATGAACTTGGATGATGATGCATTGTCTGCCACAACATCCTCTAAAGTAAAGGAAAAATTTCGATACCTGCTGTCAATGACCTCTATTGCAGGGAAGATGCATTCTGTTGCCATCCAGACATCACGAACGGTAATTTGCTCACCCTTAAGTTCTTTGTTAAGAATAAATGCAAACTCAGGCTCCACCCGAGGATGAATGAGATTGCCAATATGTAAGGTAGGTTCCATCAATTCCATGGAAGAGGTTAATCTACCATAAATGGCCTCTTCAACTCCCACCGACAATTGTTTTGCCTTACTGGTCAATCCCATCTTCCAACCAATTAATCTGTCTCCATTATTTATTGCCTGGTCCATGCTCAGCTTTTGAATTTCATAAGCATGATCGACATTCATATTAGGATGAGATAGAGTGATTTTGTCCATCTCTTGTCCCTTCTTTTGGTGATCAGCTACATGTTTTGCAATTTGAAGTAAGTCCAAACATATTCCCTCCTATTAGAGTTTTACGGTCTTTTTAGCCATCTCGGCAGCAATGTCGACGATCATATCTTCCTGCCCACCTACAACTTTCCGTTTCCCTAATTCTATTAATATATCTTTTGCATCAACCTGAAACTGTTTTGCCGCTTTGTTTGCATGAACCAAGAAACTAGAGTACACCCCTGCATACCCAAGAAGCAGGCCTTCCCTTGTAATTTCTTGGGGCTTCTGCAAAATAGGTGCGACAATCTCTTCCGCCACATCCATCATTTTATATACATCAATACCAGTTTGAATGTTTAGCCTGTCAAGCACGGATACCAACACTTCAGTCTGTGTATTACCAGCTCCTGCCCCTAGACAACGGATACTTCCATCAATTCTGGTTGCCCCTTGTTCTATTGCTACTAAAGAATTGGCGACTGCTAATGAGAGATTGTTGTGGGCATGGAACCCGATTGGTATGTCTAAGCTGTTGCGCAAACAACGAACTCTTTCTTTTACTTGATGCGGTAAAAGAGCTCCTGCAGAATCAACCACATAAACGACGTCTGCTCCATAACTTTCCATCAAGCTTGCCTGTTCGAGCAACTTTTCCGTTGGTGCCATATGGGACATCATGAGAAAACCAACGGCTTCTAAACCAAGCTCCTTTGCAAAAGAAATATGCTGCTTTGACACATCCGCTTCTGTGACATGGGTAGCAATCCGGGCTATTTTTGCACCACGGTTTGCCGCCTCCTTCAAATGCTGAACGGTACCTATGCCCGGAAGCAACAAAACAGCTATTTTTGCTTTCGTAACAACATCCGCCGCAGCGCTAATGAGGTCCATTTCATTTGTACGGGACAACCCATACTGAAGGGAAGATCCTCCAAGTCCATCGCCATGTGACACTTCAATAACAGGAACATCCGCATCATCTAGTGCTTTGGCGACATTTTTCACTTGATCCACGGTAAATTGGTGACTGATGGCATGACTACCATCCCTTAGTGCAACCTCTGTAATCCATACATCACGTATCAACCTTTTGCCCTCCCTCTCTTATGTAGCTCTTACGGGTCTAGATCTTTTCCCTACCAATCTAGTAGCTTTTTCTTCTCCAACTTTAACTGCAGCTGCAGTCATGATATCCAAATTGCCAGAGTACTCTGGGAGATAATCCCCCGCTCCATTTACTTCAATGAAAATACTGACCTTATCACCATCGAATATTGGTTCCGTGCGAAGTCGATATCCTGGTACATATTCTTGGATTTCTTCTACACGTCTAGCTATCGCGGCACTAATTTGTTCTTCATTTCCTTTCAGGTTTTTCACTTGGCAATAAACCGTATCTCTCATTAAAATCGGTGGTTCTGCAGGATTAAGAATGATGATCGCTTTTCCATTTTTAGCTCCACCTATTTTTTCAATCCCACGTGCTGTAGTGGTAGTAAATTCATCAATATTCATGCGGGTCCCAGGGCCAGCACTTTTACTTGCAATAGTCGCAATAATTTCCGCATACTCCACTTCACACACTGTACTGACAGCATGAATGATAGGGATGGTTGCCTGTCCCCCACAAGTAACCATGTTCACAACAGGTTCATTTATATGTTCCATTAGGTTTACGGTTGGTACGACAAATGGGCCGATAGCTGCTGGAGTTAGATCAATAAGATGTTTGCCTGTTTTTTTCAAAGCCTCCGCATGTTTGTAATGGGCTTTGGCTGAAGTTGCATCAAAAAGGATGTCTGCAAGATCCGGCTTTTCTAAAAAACCATCCACTCCGTCCATGATAATATTATGACCGTATGCTTTTGCCCGTCTGAGACCGTCTGAATTAGGATCTATACCTATCATGGCAGTCAGTTCAAGGGACTTGGAACGGTGAAGTTTGAGCATTAGATCGGTACCTATGTTTCCTGAACCTATTATCGCTACTTTCACTTTTTCCAACTCTCACTCCTCCTATCTTTATTTAAAGTTCACTTTCACTTCTCCGAGTGTTTGAAACTTGGCCACAAACTCATCGCCCTCTTCTGCGTTCACTGCCGCCGATATAGCACCTGAGAGGATTACTTCATTGGCTTTCAATGTAATTCCAAACTCAGATAGTTTATTAGCAAGCCAAGCTACACAATAGGCTGGGTCACCTAGAGCTGCTTTTCCCATTCCTTCATTGATTAGTTGTTCATTCTTATAAAACGACATCTTCTCTTCCTTAAGGTCCAGTTGATGTGGCGGGAGCTTTTTATCCCCTAGAACATAAAGACCCGAAGAAGCGTTATCCGCTACCGTGTCACAAAGTTTAATTTTCCATCCAGCTATCCGGCTGTCGACGATTTCTAATGCAGCCACAACATATTCAGTAGCATCCAATACATCCGCAACGGTCACATTTGGCCCAGCTAACTCCTTTTTTAGAAAAAATGCGATTTCACCCTCCACTTTTGGTTCGAGAAGCTGCTGGCGTGAAATAACCTCACCATTTTTCACTTCCATTGATTGAAGAAGGTGACCATAGTCGGGTTCGTTTACGCCGAGAAGTTGTTGCATAGCCAGAGAGGTAAGTCCGATTTTTTTCCCACTGATCGTTTCTCCGATTTCCAGCTTCGCCTGAATGGTATCCAATTGAATGTTGTAAGCTTCTTCCACTGTCAAATCTGGATTCATGTCGGTTAAAGCCGAGACGCCTTTTCTAGATTTTTCAGCATTCCATAACAAGTCAGATAGATTTTTAGTTTGAATGGTCAATTTCCAGAACTCCTTTCAAGCACTAAAGTTTTACCGTAACATTGGACAATTCACTGTAAAAGTCAAAGCTGTGCATGCCGCCTTCCCTGCCGATGCCGCTTTGTTTCATGCCGCCGAATGGCGTTCTTAAATCTCTTAAGTACCACGTGTTGATCCAGATGATTCCCGCTTCAATCTCTCTTGCAACACGATGCGCACGGCGGAGATCATTCGTCCAGATTGTCGCACCCAGCCCATAATGAGTATCATTTGCCTGTTCCAATACTTCTTCTTCTGTTTCAAACGGAATGACGGTGACGACTGGCCCGAAGATTTCCTCTTTGACACATCTTGCCTGTCGGTCAAGACCAACGACAATCGTCGGTTCAATAAAGTACCCTTTATCAACAGAGTCCGGTCGACCTCCACCTGTCAAGATGGCCCCACCTTCTTCTTTAGCTAATTCAATGTATGAAAGCACTCGTTCATAGTGTTCTCTACTAATAACCGCACCAACTTTTGTAGCTGGATTAAAAGGATCCCCTGTTTGTAATTCTTTCGTTCTGGCAGTGAATTTTTCTAAAAACGAATCATAAATAGAACTCTCTACATAAATTCTTGAACCACAAAGACATACTTCCCCTTGGTTCATGAAACTTGATTTTAGCGTGGTATCAATGACCTCATCCAAATCAGAATCGGCAAAGATAATATTGGGATTCTTCCCTCCGAGCTCATAGGATAACTTTTTAAGTGTGGGAGCTGCCGCTTTCATAATGGCTGATCCTGTTTTGGTTTCCCCTGTAAAAGTTATCGCATCTACACCCGGATGCTCCGTTAATGCAGACCCAGCTGAATCAGCACCAAAACCATGTACGAGATTTATAACTCCATCTGGCACCCCTGCATTTTTGCAAATTTCCGCCAGAACAGTTGCTGTCATCGGGGACCATTCCGCAGGTTTCATGACTGTGGTATTTCCTGCCGCAAGACACGGGGCCAATTTCCAAGTCAATAAGAGTAATGGTAGATTCCAAGGATTAATCATCCCGACGACTCCAACCGGTCTTCTAATGGTATAATGAAGCGCAACATTATCTTGTTGGTAGGATTCCCCTCCCATCGATGTTAAAAAGTCCGCGAAAAAATAAAAATTGTAGGCAGATCTGGTGATGTCCATTTCAAGAGCCAATTCATAAGGCTTACCTGTATCCATGGATTCCAGGACAGCCAGTTCTTCTTTTCTCTGTAAAATTCCATCTCCAATTCTTCGTAATAAATCTGATCGCTCCTTGGTTGTATACTTTTTCCACGGACCTTTTAACGCTTTTCTTGCAGCAGATACGGCACGATCAACTTCTTCTTTCCCGCCTTCTGCCACTTTTCCCATCACTTCTTCTGTTGCAGGATTGATATTATCGAAGGTTTTCAGGTTCATAGAATCGATATAATCGCCGTCAATAAAGTGGCGGCAGTCGATTGGTTTTATTTTGCCGGGAATAAACTCTTTTACTTGCATGAGACAACCCTTCCTTTCCATAATGAAGACTCCCTCTCATCCTAGAGAGAGAAGGAGTCGTTACTCTGCAATTTCCACAATCAGTTCTATTTCGATAGCTGTATTATTCGGCAGCTGTGCCATTCCTACTGCAGAACGGGCGTGTTTTCCTCTATCACCGAATACCTCAACCAATAAGTCTGATGCCCCGTTCATCACTTTAGGTTGATCAGTGAAATCCTCTGTACTATTGACAAAGCCCAACATTTTCACGACTTTTTTCACCCTGCTTAATTCACCTAGCTCATGCTTTAACACACTTAATAGATTTAGCATGGACTGGCGGGAAGCAAGATACCCTTCCTCCATGGTTAAATCCCTGCCCAACTTACCATGGTATTGATCCACTCCTTGGCCAGCTGTGAAAATTAAATTGCCCACTCTGACATGACTAACATAGGTACCGACTGCCGGACGGACATCTCTTAACTCAAGATTTAATTGTTTCAGCTTTTCCTCTGGAGTCATCAGCTTTTGTTCCATAGGCGGTCTCCTTTATATTCAAAAATTCCAATGCATTCTTCCCTAATAACAGATTTTTGTCTGATTCAGACAATTCCTCCATTGCATCGATCACTTTTCCCGGTGCAATTTCTCGTAACAGGAAGGGATAATCAGACCCCATAATCACTTTATCGATACCAAATCGTTCAATCAGATACTTCATGGAAAGGGAATCATAGTTCAAAGAGTCGAAATAAAACTTCTTTGCATAATGACTAGGAGGATGTGTCGTAAGCCTGAGGTGCGGCCATACCTCCCAACCCTTGTCCAAGCGTGGTAATATATATGGGAAAGAACCGCCACCATGGGCAAAACAGATTCTAAGTTTCGGGAACTTTTCCATTACCCCGCTCCAAATCAAGCTTGCGGCAGCAAGAGCTGTTTCACTCGGCATCCCGATGGTATACATGAAATTATGTCTTGGAGTACGGTCTTTCGCCATCGTTTCCCATGGATGAATAAATAGCGGTACATTCCACTCTTCTGCCATCTTAAAGAACTCTGTTAAATGCGGGGAATCGAGATTCTCCCCGTTTACATTTGTTCCGATTTCTATTCCGGCAAGCTTCAGGTCATGCATGCATCGGTCCATTTCCTGAATGGCAACCACCGTATTTTGAAGCGGTACGGTACCTAAGCCTATGAATCTTTTAGGATATTCTTTTACGGTATCTGCAATAAAATCATTTTGAATCTGTGCCATTTCAAGTGCCGCCTCTTTATCAGCCCAGTAGGAAAATGTCACAGGTATCGGAGAGAGTACTTGAATATCCACACCCTCTCTGTCCATATCCTGTATACGCTTATGCGGACACCAAACTTGATCGGTCACTTCGCGAAATACCTTTCCCGCCACCATAATGTTTGCCCCACACGTACAAGTCTGATCTAGTGTTGGCCATCGGTCTCCGCCATATTTTTCTGCAAAATCCGGAAACTCCTTTGGAATGATGTGAGTGTGAAAATCTATTCGCATTTCCACACATCTACTTCCTCTGGCATTACATGACCGCAATGGTCACATGTACGCAGTTCTTCGCTTCCATTGAACTCCTCTATCGCTCCCTTTACCTGCGTTTCGATATTGGTTAATTGAACCGTCACCCGGTGCATTTCCTCATTACAGTTATCACAGAACCAAACAAAGTCCTCAAGCTCCCCTTTGTCCCGTTTCCGTTCTAAAACAATTCCGTACGTGTCCGCCACTCGGTGCGGGGAATGCGGTACGTTTGCAGGCAGCATAAACATTTCCCCTTCTTTTACCGTAACCACTTCGCGCTCTCCATTTTCATTGATGCATTCTACGTAGCAGTCACCCTTTACCTGATAAAAGAACTCGTCTGATGGATCCACATGGAAGTCCCTTCTTCTATTTGGACCGCCTAGCAGCATCGCGATAAATTCAGAATCCTCCCAAAGAACTTTATTGTTAACCGGCGGCTTCAATAAATGTTTATTATCCTCGATCACTCTCATAATGTTCATGGATCTCGTCTTCAATGCCATAGCTAATTCCTCCTCATTATTTTGTAAGCGCTATCAAATTGCGCTAATATAACCCAACTCTTTTGAAATTTGCCTGGAGGTCCGCAGAACACTTTGGATGATGGCCTGTTTCTGTTCCCCTTGCATATAAGAAATGGGCCCAACCATGTTGAGCGCGGCTACAGTTTGCCCTGTATAAGAATGAATGGGAGCAGCAATGCCGTATAATCCCAGTTCATTTTCATTATTACTGATCGCATACCCTTGTTCTCTTATTTCTTCCAGTTCTTTTTTTAGCTTTTTCACACAAGTAATGGTATTTGGCGCTCTTTGTAACAGTCCTTTAGAAATGGTAGGCTGGATGAATGACGGATTGAAAGACAATAATATCTTTCCTGTACTTGTACAATAGGCAGGCTTTCTGGCACCTACAAAAGTCGGAACAGGTACGGAGTTTTTGGCAGAAACCTTCAGGACAAACCGAACTTCCCCAGCATCGAACATACCGATATGAACCGTTCCGTTGTATTGACGGACCAGGTCCTCTACAATCGGGATGGCTTCGCTGTATATTTCTTGCTGATACATAACATGGTTACTCCACTCCAATAGCTTCCAACCCAGTCGATATTTTTTTCGACTGTCTTGTATCAAGATACCTTCATGGCATAGCGTACTGACAATATGATGAACAGTACTAACATTCATCCCTAACTTCTCTGCGATTTCCCGATTACCCAAAACCGGCTCATTTCCTGTAAAACAGTCCAAAATCTTTGCTACTTTCAGCACAGAGGATATCATGTCTTTGCCCCTTTTCCATCAAAGTTCTACAATAAGTATCAGAATATATGTAATATTCTAATATTTACACAAAGAACGCCATTTCCCTTTATTTTAGATGAGATTTTTTTCTGGCTTAGTTGTATCCTTTAGGGCCTTTTCCGCCATTTCAAATTTACTCTTACGCTTATATTGGTTATAAAAAATTGCTCTCTTTCTAATTGGATCTCCAGTATAATAGCGTTCATATTGCAATAAGCGTTGGCCGAATGCTTCTCCGCAAAGGTCCCATGCCAGCTTAAATATGCGAACACGTTCTTCTGCAGAAACTCCTTCTCGGCCACCAAAATACTTGTCCAAATCAGGGCGCAATTCCATATTTTCAAAGTCGGCACCTGTAGGAGACATCAGCAAACCACCCGCTCCGATAATCTGCATCACTTCGATTGCCCGTGGATACATCTTTGGTAACAAGCCTCTGATTGTTTCAAGTGGTGCAGGCGCTGGACGATATTCGCCGTCCTTTGTGACCTCATACTCATATTCGGATACCCGTAATAATGCTCGAATGGTTTCTACGGCCTGAACTAGTTCTCCAAGATCATTTTGCACATTCAAAAATCCGTCTACTCCGATCGAATCTGCAACTTTACACGCTACTTCCGTTGCAAAGGCCAGTTTCACATATCCTCTGACTCCTGACTGATGTGCAGGCTGCTGAGCAATTCCTGTCATTGGGTACAAGGAATTGGCCGCTTCCACATTGTTATACATAAACACCCTGTCCCACGGAACCGTTACATCGTCAAATGCAAGAATAGCATCCATTTCTTCGTACCTAGAGGCCAATGGATGATCGAAAACTGAGCGCTTTCCATCCTGCATTGGTTCCCGGCAAATAATCCGTAATCCTGGTGTATCAATAGGAATGGCAAATGCAAGTGCATACCTCTCATCACCCGGTTGGAAGCCCGGGAAAGAATAGATAATCACTTCATCTGTGATAGGAGCTAGTGTTGCCAACATTTTGGCACCTCTAACAACTAGCCCATCCTTTGTTTCTTTTACCGTTCCTAAATGGGTAAACAAATCCTTTTGTTCATAGGAAGCTTTACTTCGATCATTTTGCGGATTAATGATGGCATGTGTTAAAAATAAATCATTATCCCTGATATGACGGTAATAGTTTCGTATATTCACAGACCAATCCGGATTGTATTTATCCAAAAACCAGGAGTTGCTTGCCATGGAGGTGACCACCACATTCAGGAAATCCGGAGTTCTTCCCATCAGTCCGAACGTTGCACGTGCATAAGCCTCAAACAATCTGCTGCGAGCCATAAGATTTTCATGGGACCTAGGTACAAGAAATGCGTTGTTCACTCGTTCCCCTGTCTCTTCACACACATGCGTAATCTTGTCTTGATACTCGGGATCAAACTGCATGTCATATAGTTTGGCAATTTCATGAATTGGTTGCTTGAACACATCTTCGTTATATAAATCCTCCACTTTTCGACCACCAAGCCAGACTTCAGGCTTTCTAGCTCTTAAAGAGTTAATGTATTGCTCCCCTGTCCTGATTCCCATTCTATTTCCCCCTTTTATTGAAATCGCTTTCATTTTATGAAGCTCAGTCTCCAAAAATATGTAGTTTCACCTCCATACAAACTCTCTTTCTAAACTATAGGCCGAAAGTTTTATTGAAACAATCAGAAAATTTCAAATAGTGAAATCCCAACAAAAAAAGCCAATTCTTTTTGTTAGGAAAAGAACTGACTCTTTTTTATAGCAATGTACCTACCTTCTACCTCACTTCAATACACCCTTCTCCCTACCAAGTTCCTCAAAAGTTTTCCCTGTCTTCACTATCCATATTTTCGTCCCTACCGGCACCCTGTCGAATAATGCCTCCACATTCTTATTTTCCAAACGAATGCAACCTTGTGTCACATAACCCCCTATCGAATAAGGATTGTTTGTCCCGTGAACACCATAGGTACGCCCGTCCGTATCTTCTGCGTCAAAACCAATCCACCTTGTTCCTAGCGGATTTTTCGGATCGCCCCCAGCGATGTCTTTTTTACGATAGTATGGGTTAATTGCTTTTACGGTGATCGTGAACTCCCCCTCAGGAGTAAGCTCTTTAGATTTTCCGGTGGCTACGGTATGGACCTCTTTCAATTCTTCTCCTTGAAAGTAGGCAAGTTGATTTGTTTGTTTATTAACGATAATATATGGATCGCCTGGAAGAGGATTTGGTCCAAGCGGCCAAAGTGGTGATGTCACCAATGCAAATATCAATGAAAAAATGAACACCTTTCATCCACCTGCCTTTTAGGTATAGTGTGGTTAAAAGATGTTCATTCCATTCGTTTACTTCTTCGTTTTCAATCCGATAAAATCACTTTTAAGTATGAGGTATTGTTCAAATTCTTTAAGGAGATGACGAAGGGCCGCTCTTGTTTCAAACTCTTCACGTGATTGTGGCAACGGCATTTCTTGAAAAGCTTCGTGCATATCGCGCAAGCGCTGTAAGAAAAGATAAGCCGTATTTCCTGCATGAATGGCATGCTCAAGATCCTCAATAAAATCTGCTACCATATGTGCTTGTTCCACATCATGTTCTATCGTAGCTACTATAGGAAGCATCCGTTCCATAACATCCAGCTGTTTTTCCCTCATTTTAAAATAAAAATAATAATGATTTTCCTCACGCCTGAAGTGGTTCTCGACATCACGAAAGGCCAAACTTTTCGCTTCTTTTAATATCTTATTCGTTTCCGGTATCTCTTGCCCACCCCAACCTCGATCTCCGTGTCGAAGAAAATAGGCTATCTCGGAAAACACCTTATGAAAATTTTCTTCCACCTGTAGCTGGTAGCTTTTTAGTTCTTTTTCTACGCTCGGCATGTATGTATTCATAATTAGCGCTACACCGATTCCGATGGAGATGATACTTAACTCATTGACTACCAGCCATAATGAATAGGCCTCTACTGAATAGACGTGAAGAAGAATAACCGAACTGGTTGCTATACCCTCTGTTATCCTGAGCATAACAGTAACCGGTATAAAAAATAACAACAACAATGCTATGGATACCGGATTGTACCCTAACAGCTCAAAAAACACAAAGCCGAATAAAAGGCTTAAGGAACATGCGATAAAGCGGGCAGTTGCCACTTTCCAAGACTTTCTTACTGTATTCTGAATACAGAGGATTGCAATGATCCCAGCGGATGCGTAAAAGTCCAAGTTCAATAACTGAGCGATACTGATTGCAATCCCTGTACCCAATGCAGTTTTTGCTGTTCGGTATCCGATTTTAAATTTTCTCATACATAAAACTCTCCCGACTTTCGTTTGTTCAACATATCACATAGTACTACTATACATGAAAATGGTGGGGAGTTGTTTACTTATTTCTGAGCTATTATTTTAATAACTCCTCAAATTCATTAACCAGTTCTTCAAACCGTTTTAACGATTCTTCAATCGGTTCTTTTTTACTCATATCCACACCCGCCCGCTTTAGAATATCAATTGGCGGTAGGCTGCCACCTGAAGAAAATAGCTCTTTTACTATCTTGTTCTGCGACTCAGAGCCACCTTCTTCCAGTTGTTCCGCAAGGGCTGCGGAAGCGGCAAAACTTGTAGCATATTGATACGTATAGAAGCTTGAATGGAAAAAGTGCGGCACCCTTGCCCATTCCATCGCAATTCCTTTGTCTATTTCCATGTCTTTTCCATAATACTTTTTATTGAGATCATGATAGACCCCTTTAATAGCCTCTGCGTGTAAAGGTTCTTCATTTTGCCCCATTTCATGAATAATCTTTTCAAACTCCGCAAATTGCGTCTGACGGAAAAGCGTTACGCGGAAATCTTCTAAGTATTGATAGAGAGCATGAATCTTTTCTTCCTTCGTCGTTGCTTCATCCATCAGTTGCTTATGAAGAAGATGCTCCTGCAAAGTAGAAGAAACCTCCGCCGTAAATGTCACATACCTTGCATCTTGGTAAGGCTGATTTTCATTGGAATAATAAGAATGCATCGCATGTCCCATTTCATGCGCAAGTGTTAAAACATCACTTGGCAGACCCTGATAATTCAACAAAACAAATGGATGAGAGTCATATGATCCTATCTGATATGCTCCTGTTGCTTTACCCGGAGTGTTATAGACATCCACCCAATTGGAAGAGAGCCCCTTTGATAGTGTTTTGATATAAGCCTCTCCTATCGGCGATAATCCTTTCATAACTATTTGCTTTGCCTCCTCATATGGGATCTTTTCCTCTTTTGTAAAAGGAGACGGAGCAGATAGGTCGTACATGTGCATGGAGTCGTCAATGCCAACATATTTTTCTTTCAATTTAAGGTATCGATGAAAAAGCGGTAGTCCTTCTTCTACTGTTTCGATTAGTTGCGTGTAAACTTTCGGATCTATGTCTTTCCCTTCCAGATGCGCATCTAATGCAGAAGGATAGTTTCTCGTTGTAGCAAAAAAGTTATTCGCCTTTACAATATTAGCAAGCATGGAAGCAAAGGTATCCTGGTAATTCCCAAGGGTTTGGTAATATGTTTGGAAAGCAGCCTTTCTCACTTCCCTATCCTTGCTTGACATATAGACAGAATATAAAGGTGCCGACATTTCATACACTTTATCCTTTACCGTAAAGCTTGGGAGGACAAGGTCTTTAGACATCATCGTAAAAAGCTCACTTGGTGCGTTAACAATCGGCATTGTTTTGATTAGCATTTTCTCCATTTCTGGAGGCAGGGAATGTATTTTATCTTCATACGTATCTTTTAGATGGTTGTAGTATGGCTTGAGTTTTGGGCTTTCGAGAAGCTTTTCCCAATCTTCCTTTTCAATTGCCTGCAATTCATTCGAGAACCACGCTGTCCGCTCCACCACGTAGATCATCATATTTTGACCTTCATCAGATAAGGCCTGAGCAGATGTGTTGCTAATATCCACATCCAGGTTGATTCGGGAATAAACAAAGATTTTTTCCATCAAACGAAACAGCTCAAAGTAATCCTCTAAAAGAGTGAGAATTTGCTTGTCACTGTCCAGCTTTTCTTCTTTTTTCGCAAAACGGTCTGCCTGCTTTTTGGCTTTATACACATCCTGTTTCCATTGCGTTTCATTCTTATATAGAGTCTGGAGGTTCCATTTATATTCGGGTGGAATATCTGCGCGAGATTTGTAGGTTGGGCTTTCTGCATAGGTTAGAGTTGACGTGAAACTTATAATGACGGTTATTAATAGTGATGTAATGATTCGTGTGGTTTTCATTGTCATTGTGGGCCTCCCTTAGTTTTCTGCTAAGGGTTAGTGTTTGTTTTCCAGCTTTTTCTATACATTTTGGTGTTTGGTCACTCTGTTTTCCTTAAGAACATGTTGATTAAAAATAGGATAATCATAATGTGGAGTATCATTCCTCCAATAAGATACAGCCAAAAATCAAATGTCCCTGCAAAAAGAAGCGTCCATACCGGCCAAAAAGTAGGAACCAACATAAAAAGCCACTCCCACCCTTCCGGTACAAAGTAGGCAATAATTGGAACGATAATGCTGACGCTTAGCACTTTATTCAACGCTAACCCCTCTACCTTATTGTTCGCAAACAGCGCTAATAACAACGCAAAAATTGGAGCTTCCAAAGCATAAAGAATGCTTAGTGGGAAATTGACCCACCAAGAAAGTTCCAACAAGTCAGAAAGGGACACGACTACATAAAATAGAAATAGAGAAAGTATGAACGTTACCATGATTCTATATCTTATATACCCTATCCTTTTGAGTGGCGTTACTGCAAAGTAGGTGAGCAAGCCTTCATCACGGTCATCCAGTAGCATAAACCCTGCCATCATCCCAAGCATAGATGGTGTCATCAAGAGAGTAACCCCCATAATTAATTGGAGATGATTATATAGATTTAAGCCTGCAAGTTGGTAGGCTATTTCTGCTACATGAGAAAAACCAACTCGGAAAAGAAACGCGATAAATATTGGGGCAAGAATGCCTACTAATAAAATACCATCCCTCTTAATTAATCGAAAATCACTTACTATTCTATCCACCAGAGAAATCATTAGATATCCTCTCCTCTTTCCAAAACATGATAGCTAAAAGATTTGGTTGCAATGTTGAAAAGAGCGAGGCTCCAAACGACAAGAGTAGTGATGGCATACATTGCTTCTCCCCAAGATATAGGCTCAAAAGCGCTTTGGATCATCAAGATACCAGCATAACTGGGAAGTAACATCAAAAAGATTGAGTCCCACCATTCAAAGACAATCACTATAGGCAAAAAAAATACCGTTATCACTAATGGTGATGCTAGTAAAAACTGGTTAACTGTCCGGACTCTGACTGCAAGAAGAAAACCGATGAGCGTAAAAACGACTGAACTCAACACAATACCTATACATAATGGAACAAAATGAAATTCTACCTTATGAACTAAGATTAAAATAACTAAACTGGATACAAGGGAAAGGAATGATAAAGAGATTACTTTAGAGGCGATAAATGTTTTAACTTTAAGACTTGTCATAAAAATCGAAGGATATACGCTCTGACTTTTTTCAAGTAAAACAATTCCTCCTATAAAAAAACAACCTAATATGGTCGGGTCTGTAAAAACGACTAGAACAGTTAGTGGTTGTAAATAGTATACGGGTGTTGCGTGAAGCAACAACACATAGATTGTTACCATAAATAAATAAGCATAGTAGAACCCATGCAAATATTGAAATTTGATGTCTGTATATAACATCCAAAATAGTTTCTTCATTATCGAAGGCTCCTTCCTGTCACTTCCAAGAATACTTCTTCCAACGTACGTTCTTTTGTATGAATGGAAAGAATTTCTTTTGACCGTAACAATTGCTGGAAGTGGACATTTGATGCTAAGGAATGAAGGTCAAAAATAGCTATTTTAATTATTTGACCTTCCATGTATTCAACAATCACCTGTTTACTGGTATTTTCTCGTTTCAATTTATCAGGGGTATCTATCAACGCTATTTTTCCATCTACCATAAACGCCACACGGTCACAAAGCTCTTCTGCAAGATGCATATGATGGGTTGTGAGAATAATAGTCTTCCCCTCATCCTTTTTCTGCAACATAATGTCTTTTAAACGTCTACTATTATTTGGATCAAGTCCAGAAGTGGGTTCATCCAGAAACAATATTTCGGGATCATTCAAAAGTGCCCTGCAAAAATTCAACCTCATTTTCATCCCTTTTGAATACTTATGGAACCTCAGACTTGCAGCGTCTTCAAGGTCAACCTGCTTCAATAAGGACATCGCATCTGTTGTTTTTCTTTTATATAAACCTTTAAAAAGATTTATATTTTCCAATCCAGTCAGTTTATGATAAAAGTTAGGAAACTCGAAAGCCACTCCTATTTGTTCGTAAAAGTCCTTGCTTTTTTGTTTCATCTCCTGTCCATTTATTTTGACAGTTCCCTGATAATCAGATAGTAAGCCGATCATTATTTTTTGAGTGGTACTTTTCCCCGCACCTGATGGTCCAAGAAACCCAAATATCTCTCCTTTTTTCACATGGAAATTCACATCATTCAGAGTGGAATCTCTTGCTTTTTTATATCGATAGCTTAGCCCTTTAACTTCAATCACCGCATTTGCTCCTCCTTAAACAGCCGGTTTGCTAATCCTTCTGCAATCAGCTCCATTGTAGAATCGTACACTCCTTCCCCTATTTCTCTTTTATGCATGGCTAACAGAATCATCGAACGAAATGCTCCACTTATTACCTCTGGCGATTCCTGAACCATGCTTCCTTCCTTTTGCCAGATTTCAATAAGAGGTGTAAGGTCATTAGTATCCTTTTTAATATGTTGCTGCAATTTCTCTGATGGTAGCTTTCGAATGAGCTGCTCCATTTCTTCCTGCTTAAAAAGCTGCTGGATAAAAGAATTTTCCTCTACCATTCGCACTGACAGCATCAACAAATTTTTAAAAGCTCCTGCTGTCATCGGGCTTTCAATCTGTTGAAGGATTTTTTCTTTCAGCAATCCTTCCTCTTTTTCAAGTATAGAAAAATATAATTCTTCTTTAGAGGAAAAAAACAGATAGAAAGATCCTTGCGCAATTCCAACAGATTTAGTGAGCTGGGACATGGATGTTTTTTTTAGTCCAAACTTCTCAAATAGCTCTCTTCCGTTTTTCATCAATTTGCTTTGAATAGCATCACGTTCTTGATCAGTAAAACCTTTAGCCATTTACTCAAACCTCCACCCTAATATGAATATATGAATAATTTTATTTTATATTCATACATTTATTATAGACGATGAACTTAGTAAAGGGAAGTGCGTACGGTGCTTACATTGAAAAAAGCAGCTATGGGCTGCTTTTAAAGTAGAGATTTTGGTTACCACTTTAGGGTATTCACTAACGAAAGTAGTTCGTTTTTTTCTCCTGTTTGCCACGTCTCTATTTCATCTTTTAAGGAATAGAGGGTCCCATGTCCTTTCACAAAGCTGTTTAACCTCGCTACCAAAGTTGCATTGTTAAATGCTTCCTCTGTCAGAAAGAACTTGCGTAGTTTTTGTGTCGCATTTTGGTATCTTTTCAAGTAATACTTCTGGTGCCTTTCTTCTGCAAGTGTGAAATAATTTAGTGGTGCAATTTCAGTTCCAATTGTTTGAGAATTTATATCCTGGGTTTCTTGCTTAATCTTTTCCAGTACTTCTTTTTGGTAGTAGTCATGAAATAAAAAGATAGACAGATACTGCCGACCCTTATAGTTACCTCGATTGGAATTGTGTGAGTTCCAAAAATGTCGGACAATTTCTTCAAAAGTTATTTGGGTAGGATTAAAGTCAATTTGTAGACATTCGGTATGATCTCCCATTTGTTTGTAGGTAGGTGAAAGTGTGGTGCCACCTGCATAGCCTACTCTTGTGCGGATAACTCCATATAAATACCCGAACCGGGTATCGGTTCCCCAAAATCAGCCCATGCCGAGAGTGGCCGTTTGGAGGTTGTGGTCGTGTTTGGTCATTTTTTGTGCTCCTTTCTTTGGCAAGAGTTATTGTTTGTTAGTGTTAAGTTAGCATGAATAATTATGTATGGGAAGGTGTTTTATGAGGACAATGTTTCTCCTTTTTTCGCTAACTTTGTCCTCATACATAATAAAGAAAACCAGCCCCTCAAAGAGAGCTGGTTCCACATCAATCCTACAACATCTTCTCCAAAAACACCTTAGCACGCTCGGACTTTGGAGCTGTAAAAAATTCTGCAGGAGGAGCGTCCTCCACTAACATTCCATCATCAAGGAACAATACGCGGTCAGCCACCTCACGGGCAAAGCCCATTTCGTGTGTCACAATAGCCATCGTCATTCCCGTATGAGCCAGTGCCTTCATTACTTCAAGCACCTCTTTTACCATCTCTGGATCCAGTGCGGAAGTTGGTTCATCAAACAACATAACCTCAGGGTCCATCGCAAGAGCACGTGCAATTGCCACACGTTGCTTTTGCCCACCGGACAGGCGGTTAGGATATTCCTTTGCTTTCTCAGCTAGTCCCACTTTTGCAAGCAGATCCATCCCTTTTGCTTCCGCTTCCTTTTTCGAAAGTCCTTTTACCGAAACAGGTGCATATGTTAAGTTTTCAAGAACCGTCTTATGAGGAAACAGGTGAAAGTGCTGAAACACCATTCCTAAATTCTGACGTACTTTATTGATGTTCGTTTTCCTATTTGCAACATCCTGATCTTTAATCCAGATGTGACCGGAAGTTGGCTCTTCCAATAGATTCATACAGCGAAGTAAAGTAGATTTACCAGACCCCGAAGGCCCGATGATTGCCACTACTTCCCCTTCTTTTATTTGAGCAGAAATCCCTTTTAGCACCTCTAACTTGCCAAAGGATTTATGCAAATCTTGTATTTTAATCATAGCGTCTCATTCTCCTTTCAATGAGCTTGCCAATTAACGTGAGAATCATTACTAGAACATAATAAATAAGTCCGGCAAACATGAATGCTTCTAAATATGCATAAGTACTCGATGCTGTCATAAAAGAACGTCTCATAACATCCATTACTCCGATAACTGTAACAATGGCTGATTCTTTTGTAAGTGTAATATATTCATTCATAAGTGCTGGTAAAATGTTTTTCAATGCTTGTGGTAAAATGATATCTTTCATCATTTGGCGATAGGGTACGCCAAGGGCCATGGCAGCTTCTCGTTGTCCTTTATCAACAGCCATAATTCCTGCTCTGATTACCTCAGATATGTAGGCTCCAGAGTTTAACCCAAATGCAAGAATGGCGGCAGTGACAGGTTCAAACGTGATACCAGTTGCTTGCGGCAGCCCGAAAAATATTAACATTAATTGAAGAACAAGCGGTGTTCCTCGGAAAATGGATGTATAAACATCCGCAAAAATTCTAAGTAGTTTGATTCTACCAATCTTACATAAAGCCAACAACGTTCCGATGATAAAACCAATAATCCCCGCTAGTGATACAACTTGAAGTGTTACCTTCACACCGGCAAGGATATAATCCATCGAACCTGTGATGGCGCTAAAATCTAAGAAGTCAATCGTCAAGTGCTACCAGTCCTTTCTGTCATATTAACAAGAAAATCAAAAGGGCGGTTATTGCACCCTTTTGATCTCAGTAAGACTTATTCTTCTTCTCCACCAAACCATTTGTTAATTAACTTTTCCATCTCACCGTTCTCTTCCATTTCTTTTAGAACACGGTTGAATTCTTCCGTTAATTCGCTACCTTTTGGAAGGGCAATGGCCGATCCTTCTTCATCAGACTCAAGAGTAAATCCTGTCAAATCGGCATCCTTCTCCATAAAGCCCTTCATGACAGTATCTTCAATGATCGCTGCATCAAAACGGCCAGTTTTCAAGTCTTGAACAATTTGCGGGATACGGTCGCGGTTTTCAATAGTAATATTCACTTCTTCCGCAATTTCTTCTGCTTTATCATACTGGATAGAACCCATTTGAACCCCTACCGTTTTACCTTCTAAATCTTCTAAACTAGTAATATTGCTATCTTTCAAAGAAACAATCATATGATTCGCTGTATAATATACATCTGTGAAATCAACTTGCTTTGCACGGTCTTCTGTCGGTGTCATACCTGCCAAGATAAGATCGATATTACCTGATTTCATGGCAGTAATTAAACTTCCAAAGTCCATATCTTGAACTTTCAACTCATAACCAAGTTCTTCTGTAATAGCTTTTGCAAGGTCCACATCAAAACCAATAATCTCTTCTCCAACTTCTGTATCAATGTACTCAAATGGAGGGTAGTCAGCGGAAGTCCCCATGACTAGAACTTTCTTTCCATCTTCACCTTCTCCACTCGTTTCATCTCCATTACCGGATGTTCCACAAGCGGACAACAAGCCTACTACTAAAATACTAATTAATGAATACAAAAACCATTTTTTCACAATAATTTCCCCCTATTCTTTTTTCAGAAAAGTTAAAAATTTAATCTAATTATGAAACAAACCTACATTTAAATCAAGTATTATTATAATGTATGTTTATTCGAATAAATGTATTTTAACACAGGTTAATATTTATGCAATATAGTTTATAAAGATAAATAAAGTTTTTGTATTTTTATTATTCTGAAATATACTGTTTCTGTTATAGTTCCATTAGACTAGGTTCATGTTATAATTACAATGAACTAGAAAAAGGAGGTGATAGGAGATGAACACAGATGCAAAATTAGACTTGATTTTGAATAGGATGTTGGACTTTAAGGATGAAATGAAAAAAGAATTAAGTGAGTTAAACGGGAAAACTTCCACCCTTTCTGAGAATCAGTTGCTTATGAAGGATGAGATCAAAGGGCTTAGCGACAAAACTTCCACCCTCTCGGACAATCAGTTGCTTATGAAGGATGAGATTAAGGGGCTTAACGAGAAAACCTCCATCCTCTCTGACAATCAGTTACTTATGAAGGATGAGGTTAAGGGGCTTAACGAGAAAACCTCCACCCTCTCGGACAATCAGTTGCTTATGAAGGATGAGATTAAGGGGCTTAACGAGAAAACCTCCATCCTCTCTGACAATCAGGTACTTATGAAGGATGAGGTTAAGGGGCTAAATGAAAAGACATTCATGCTTTCAGCTGGACAACACCAAATTAAAGAAGCAGTTCATTCTTTAACAAATACAACAAGCACACTTCGCGAGGAATTCTATTTAATCAGGCATGATGTGAACGACCGATTTAATGAAATCAACGCTAGCCTGACTAGAATAGAAGAGGATCAAACCAAAGATATTGAAGCCATCCTTGAGGAAATATCTGCAAAATTGGATGAAAGAGATCAACGTGATTTTGAATCAACTTAATCAATCCCGTTTAAGTAACCTTTGGAGTTTGTCCCCGTTAAAACTTCTCAAGTAAAACATTTATACAAATTCCTTTTCAAAAAAGTGCAGGGAGCACTTTGAAGAAAAGTGTTCCCTACACCATTAATCCCTTATGCACTCAACTCTACAGCCATACGCTCTTTTAACTTCCTTCTGGCTCTATGGATCTTTGACTTAACTGTTGCTGGATTCATCTTCAATGCTTTAGCAATTTCCCGCTCCTTTAACCCACTTTCCATTTTTAGAACAAGCAGTTTTTTGTCTTCTTTTGTGAACTCTTCTTCCATCTTTTCATCTAGGAGCTCCATTAACATTTTTATTTCCACTTCTGCTTCAACGTTATGACCTGCTTCTTTTCCTAGACAATCTAACACATCTAGTTCCATCGGACATCCTCTATTTTTTCTCTCTCGTCTGACAAAATCAATGGCTGTTCTCGTTGCAATCACGCTAAGCCAAGCACCAACTTTATCACTCTCTTGCAGGCTATCCAATTTCTTATACGCCTTTATGAAAGTTTCTTGCACATTGTCTTCAGCTAACTGGCGGTCGCGAATAACGGCGAAGCTTACGTGAAACACTCTGTCATAATGCTCATTATATATAGTAGTGAAATCCACTTAATCCACCACTTTCAAACAGATATTCACTTTAAACAAATCGCCGTCCGTTTCGATGTCAAGACTGCCTTCATGAAGATCGATGATGGATTTAGCAATTGCAAGACCAAGGCCAGATCCTTCCGTATTCCGTGAAGTATCTCCTCTTTTAAAGCGCTCATATAGTTCTTCACTTTGGTCATTCAATTCGTATTTTGAAACATTCTTAAATGTGATTTTGGCTTTGTCATCCAACTGCTGCACATGAATATATACACGCGAATTTCCCAAAGAGTATTTCACGATATTTCCTATTAGGTTATCAAACACCCGCCACATTTTCTGTCCATCCACCAATGCATAAAGTGGCTTATCAGTGTTAGCAACCCGAAATTGTAATTTGGATTCCTTCAATGAACTATCATACTCCGCCAACGCCTGTTGCAGAAGTTGATTAAGGTCCACTCGCTCTTTTACAAGCTCGATATTCCCGCTTGCCATTTTGGATACTTCAAATAGATCCTCAATCAACCCTTTTAAACGTTGTGACTTTCTATCAATAATCTCAAGGTAAGCGGATCGTTCCTCAGCAGTCAGGTCGTTTTTCTTCAGAAGCTCCGTGTAAGTGATGATGGAGGTCAACGGTGTTCGAAGATCATGGCTGACATTTGTAATCAGCTCTGTTTTCAAGCGCTCACTTTTTGCCTGTTCGTTTAAAGACAGCTTTACCCCTTGATTCAATACATTTAAATTTGCTGCCATTTTAGAAAGAACGGAATTCCCCTTTACTTCTATTGGCTCCCCTAATTTGCCTGATGCCATCTCCTCTGTTTTGATGGAGATCTTATTGAAATAACCGACAGTTTTTACTAAAAGAATGAACGTCGGCACTCCTATGAAAATAGCGAAGAAGAAATAAAGAAGAAAGAAAGCTATATCAATAAAAATCATAAAGAAACCAAAGCCTAGTCCAAAGACTATCGCCAGGAGAATGAACACTTGGATACCTGTAGTTGTATTTAAAAATGCATCCTTTACAATCCGGGAGAACTTTCGATACACTTTTTTACAAATTCTTAATGCTCTTATAAGCACACTTTTTGTCCACGCTTGCTTGAAGTCCGATAAACTTCGCATCGTTGCTATCAAATATCTTAGTTGATAGTAGGTTAGTAAACTCATGCATGCTGATGCTAGAATACTAATTACGAATTCAGTAGCCCATACCGTTGATAAGCGGTACGTCAATTGATTGATACAATCATGCACCCACATTAGACCGAACAATAATAAAAAGGTAGTGACTCCCGCCCCTCCAATCCTAAGATCCACTGGAATTTTATCATATAGGCTTTGCCATTTCCCCGTTTCTTTTGGCAAAGATATCATTTTTACTATCGTGACAAACCATAATAATAATACAATAAGGGAACTTATCCCTAGTCTCCAAAACCAAATCCTATTCTCTTCATAACTAGTTTTAAAAGTCATCAATTCGCTATCGGATGAAAGTTCTAATGGCACACCAATCTTCCCATTAAAATCACCTCTAACATCCGCCAGTGCTTGGTAGAGCCAATCCTCATATGGCCAATTGTATGAATGAAAATACCTATCTGCATATATCGTGTAATTAGTAACATATTGCATGTTGTTTTCACTGAGTAATTGTTCTTTTGATTTAATCTGGGCATCTGTGTTAGTAAAAATTTCTCCGTTTTGTTCAAAATAGTATAAGAAATCCTCGTTGAAAATAGTTGAAACAGGAGCGAAATTACTCGCATCTTCAAAGTAGTCTTCTACTAATTTTTCTTTTTCCGCTCTTATTTTTCCCTCTACATGTTCATCGCTTGAAAAGTTTTTTCGAATGTCATCTAATATTTTATCTCTTTCTGCTATAATTTCTTCTGGTTCTTCACTTAGTTCCCCATTTTCGGCTAGTTGAATTCTCTCCTCATATTGATAGCGGATGTTATCAAGTTGAGCGTCCAACGAACCGTATCTATAACGGTGTTCATCTATTTCCTCCAAGGAAACGGTAATCTTTTCTTTTACACTATCTTCGGATAACGTTCCCAATTCGCTTGTAATTAAGTAATTTGCATATTGCTCAAGCTCAACTTGAAACTCTTGCGTTTCAAAATAATTTTCCTGGCCAAATCGATCTAAATTATTGATAAAATAAAAGCTTCCGCTTAACGCACAAACAAAAACCAGTGCCATTAAAAAAGCTATTATTCTATTTCTCCATCTTGTACCCAATCCCCCATACCACCTTTAAATATCTTGGATTTTTCGGATCTATCTCTATCTTTTCTCTAATTTTTCGAATATGTACCGCCACTGTATTTTCCGCATTGAAGCCAGGCTCTTTCCATACCCGCTCGTAAATATCATTGATGGAAAACACACGTCCGGCATTGGTCATTAACAATTCCACTATTTTATATTCAATCGGTGTCAACTTGACCGGATCTCCCTGAACCGTAACTTCCTTTGATTCTTTATCAATGGTCAGTCCATTCAAATCAATGACTTTCTTGATTCCTTCAAACGGTCCAAGTGTGACATATCTTCTGAGCTGGGATTTCACTCTTGCGACAAGCTCCATCGGATTGAAAGGCTTTGTTACATAATCATCCGCTCCCACCTGCAGCCCAAGGATTTTATCGGTATCCTCACTTTTGGCGCTTAAGATAATAATTGGAATGTTCCGCTCTTCGCGAATCCTGTGTGTTGCAGAAATGCCATCAAGCCTCGGCATCATCACATCCAATAAAATTAGATGCACTTCGTTTTCATGAAGCATTTCTAACGCTTCAACCCCATCTTGAGCTTTTAAGACCCTAACACCTTCATTTTTTAAATAGATTCCAATCGCATCTCTTATTTCTTTCTCATCATCCACTACCAACACCGTATAGTTCGACATCTCTCACCCTTCTCCCACTTACCATTCTTCTCTATGTACACATCATATATGGTAAATCTTAAGTATTATTGAAGTATTTTCTTAAGAATTTCTTAAGTTACTAACCTATTATATAATTGTTGGGAAGTGGGAGACGATTTTTCCCAAACTATATTGAAAAAAATTGAATAAATTTAGGATTACCTTTTATTAATTGGGGTATTTTTTCAAACAGCAGGACTTTCTTACATGTAAAACAGCAATATCCATTTTATTTACCAACTCGTTCCTGCTACCAATCTCCCATTTTTCACTATTTAGGCAGCTTTTGACCGTCTTGTATTTTATTATAAAACACTAACAGAATTAGGTGATTGTATAACATCCACTAGGGAGGACAATAACGTGAAATTAAACAAAAGTAGAATATTAATTGGAAGTATAGGTCTATCACAAATGTTAGGTTGGTGTGGAAATATGAATCAAAACAAACGAAAATGAAGGAAATGAACAAAACGAAACAACAAACGCTGAAAATTAAAATTCTGATGATAGATTAGTCCGTGTACAGGATTACATTAGGTGAAGGTTACACTCTTAAAAATGGAGAAAAAACCGACAAGATAGCCAAGGAAAATAAAGAAGAAATTACGAAGGCTGTGGAGAAATTCTTCCTCGAAAAATACAAGACAGAAGTGATCGTACATAATAGGGTAGGTGCCAATGATGGTGCCAGTGTATATGTTGAGTCTCTAAGAGAACCTCACTTTTATACTTAGCAGTGTTGTCACGGACTTGCAGTTATATGAGGAACTCTGTTGACTTGGTATTGACGAAGTGTAGCATACAACGTGTATTTTTAGTTTTCTAGACGGTACACCTAAGTTAATATAAGTAGCAAGAACCGAGTACCAATCACCCAGTTCTTGTACCACTAAAAATCAATAACTTTTACAGTGAAACATTCTACATTGACCGAGGGATTTGCTCCCATAACTTATAATAGCGAGTAAAATTATCATCTCTGGAAGAAGCATTGGATTCCAATAGTTCAACATAGAAGGACCAGTCTTGGTTTAAGCTTTCTTCCGAAAGAACAACGCTATATTCCCAAACTTCATTCTCACTATATGCTATACCTTCTCTGAATATAGCTTCTGTCGAAATGTAGTGACTTCCATTAAAACAAACAAACCGAACCTTTTTATTCCTTGACGAAGACTTAATTATAATCGCTCCGGTAAGGTTGTCATGATGTAGGTATAATTGATGATGCTTAATTTTAGTTTCTTCCATGATGATTTCTCCATGTCTTCCACCAATATAATAAATATCCGTCATAGAAGATGAAGAGCTTAAACGAAAAGAAATACCTTCTGAGGACAGTCCAGACTGTTTTTCTAAAAATGTCATGAACTTAACCACTTCATAATTATCAATTGCTGTTACTTTTGAATAAGGGATAGATATATTGTTCTTACCTATGGAATAGTTTATCAGCAGTTCTTCGTTCACTATTGCGCTATGCACCCTCGCATAGGCCTCTAATTTATACAGGTTATATGATTGATCAGTAAGCTCTGCATGGAGCAACGATATTTTCAAATATATCCCCCGTCTCTCATTCTATCTTTATTGCTTCACCCAAACTGAAACAGACCCTCCATTAACAGAGAAGTCACCCCAACCATCTGCATTAATCGTGACGGTACCAGTCCTATTTCCAGTAATATCTCTCCAGACTTGTCCAGCTTTATTTTTTCCGACATACATCCATTTGTTACCTCCTGGACCATCTGACATAATAGTCGCAAGTCCTGAATTTGGATGCGAACTATTTCCCTCTCTTGTCCACCCGATAATATCATGATGATCAAAGTAATCATGTTGCGTTCCATAGGCATAAGTTTGACGTGCCTGAAGAAGAGGGTCTATTTTTGATCTCATAGCTGGAACACCATGAGTCGGAATTCCGTAGTAATCACCATAAAATACAGAAGGATAACCTTGCTCCCTTGTGAGAACCAATGCATATGCCAGTGGTTTAAACCAAGATTGGACAAAGGATTCCAATGCTTCTCCGGGCTGAGAATCATGATTATCAACAAATGTGACAGCATGAGTCGGGTGTTTTTGCACAACAGAACCATTTAAAATATTCCTCATGTCATAATATCCACCACCATTAGATGCATTGTACAAATTATAATGTAGAGGAACATCAAACACCGAGTGATTCCAACTTGTTTTATTCAAATAATTCTCAATTGCACCTAAGTCATTTTTCCAAAACTCCGCGACTGCAAACATCGGTTTACCTGTGGTGTTGCGCACATGTGTTAGCCAATCCCTAGTAAAGCTATATTTAATATGTTTCACAGCATCAATTCTAAATCCATCAAGGTTCAGTGTATTGGTATACCAAACTCCCCAGTTTCTAAGTTCAGTAATTACTTCCGGGTGATCCATATCAACATCTGCATACATTAGATAGTCATAGTTTCCATTCTCTGTATCGACTTCCCAGTCCCAAGCCTTGCCTGTTCCCCTGAATTTATATATCCTGTTTTGCAGCTGGCGAGACTGATCCCAATCTGTCCCATCAAAATGATACCAGCGCCACTTAAAGCTGGAATGGGTATTTCCCCTGCCAGGAAAATCAAATTTTGTCCATGCTTGAATTGCATACTCTCCTGATGTTTCCTGGTTTCGGTTGCTCCGATTCACTTCCACCGCATTTACTGTTTCCGTACCATCTGCTCCACCTTTATGGTTCATAACGACATCTCCATATACCTGAATGCCATTATTCTTTAAAGATGTCACAGCCGACTGCAACTGGCTGCGAGTACCATATTTAGTACGAATGGTTCCTTTTTGATTAAACTCACCCAAATCATATAAATCATAGGCTCCATATCCAACGTCATTCTGGGAAGTCCCCTTCCATGCAGGCGGAATCCATACAGCAGTTATACCTTTACTCTTTAAATTAGCAGCGTCATCCCTTAACCTATTCCAATGATTCCCATCATTTGGCAAATACCACTCAAAATACTGCATCATGGTGCCATTTGTGCCATTATGATGGGCTTGCGCTGGTTCAGTTGTGTACGGCAACAGTGCTGCTAACGATAAAATTAGGATTAATATTACACTTATAAAACGTTTCTTCGGTCTCATCTAATACCCCTCCCCACAATTTGTGCAAGCGCTTTCATTTAAAGATAAAAAAATAGATTTTTAGTTACTATCATCTCCATCTCCCAACACTTTATCTTTTTTTGTGCAAACGTTGGCATCTTTGTCTAAGTTGTATATTTCAAATTTATATTAACACGAGGATTTTCTTCCGCGCAAACGTTTTCTTTTTATTCTGAAAATAATGAATCTAAATTCCTATATTTTTTTACTTTAGATTATAGTAAGCACATACTCACAGTGACTTATAAAGAAACGCCCCTAAGGAGCGCTTCTTGGAACTAGCTATTAGTTACTGGCTTTCATGCTAATTTTCATCTGTTTAATTCTGTATATATTGTTTCCAATAATACTCTATCAGGATCCTGACTTAATTCCCACATCATCGCTCCACCAAGTGCATTGACCTTCAGGAATTCAGTTTTCTTCGTAATCGATTCTTCATCATCATAACTGATGAAGGTTTTGCCATTATAAAGAATCGGTACCTCTGTATCTTCTAACCAGTAACGTTCAAAGCCATTTTTATTAATATAATCGGAATCAAGCTTTGCATAGCTAAACGATGTACCTCCATCGAACGGCTGGTATAATCCGTTGTTAGCAGGGTCTGCACCACGGAACACCCTACCATAAAAAGGAAATCCCATTACAAGCTTATTTGCAGGCACACCACTTTCCTTATAGGTTTGTATGCCATCTTGTACACTCCACTGCCAACTGAACGTACTATTAGGATCTTTATACAATGGCGCATTCAAACCGGTCAATTCATCCCATTCCCCATTGATGTCATAGGTCATTAACTGAATATAATCCACAAATTGATGCAGCTCTGATAATTCCATGTTTGCAGCATGTGACTCACTCGCTCCCGCTGCAATTGTAAGCAAATACTCCTTGCCATCCTTCATTTCTTGGTCGTTCAAGATTCCCCTGATCTTTTTAAGTAAAAGTGTGTAATTTCGCTTATCCTCTGGCCGGTTTACATTATCAGGATGTCCCCCACTCACCGGGTACTCCCAATCCAGATCCACCCCATCAAATCCATTTTCTAAAATAAAGCGTCGAACACTTTCTGCAAAATTGGTTCTAGAATCTTCAGAAGCTGCTGCATCAGAAAAGTTCTTTGACCAAGTCCAACCTCCCACAGAAATCATTGTTTTCAGATGAGGGTGCTTCTTCTTTAGTTGTTGCAGCTGCTTGAAATTTTCATAGTCGCTTCCTGGATCACCCACAATAATTTCTCCATCGTCTGAAATATTAGCAAACGCATAGTTGATATGTGTCAGTTTACTAGCATCAATATCGGTAACCTGGAAACCGGAATAGCTGGCCCACCCGGCATAATAACCGACCATTTTGTAGTCCGCTTCCGATTCTTCTTTATTTTCTACCATTACCTTTTTCGTTGCTTCCGCCTTTTGTCCGGCGCTATCATACACAACGACTTTTAGTATCTGCTCCCCATTTTCCACCCAAGGATCTGTGGACCAATTAATAGTGAATGGCGCATCTGTCTTTTCACCAATTAAGTAGTCCCCATTACTTGAATAAAATTCAACTTTACTGATTGAGTTGTCATCTTTTGCTTCTAATTGAAGTTCTACAGCCCCACTTACTACAGCTTCTTCCTTCTCATTTGAAGCATGGCTGAATCTAATAATTTCAGGTGGATTGTCAGTTAACTCTTCCACGACTTCCGGTTTCTTTTCTGAAGAGGTATTAGTAGGGACCGACTTTGTAGAATTCATTAAATATATAGCTACAGCGCTCACAAGAACCAGTATAGCCAATAAATATAACGTAAGTTTCCGTCTAAGCTGCATGTTCTGTTACTTCCTCCTATTAACCTGCCTATCTATTATTGTAATATGCTATGGGTGGAGGATGTAGCGGTAAATATTAGCTTTCTGCGCAACAAAAAAATGCCGATCCCATATTCGGAATCGACATTTTCTTAAATCTTATAGCTCTTCACAATGCTCTTCGAAATACCCTTGTAGCTTTGTGATAACAGACATTGGCGCATGGCCTTCGATTTCGTGTCTTTCTACCATCGTTACAATCTTGCCGTCTTTTAATAAAGCAAAAGATGGAGAGGATGGCGGGTAGCCTTCGAAATATTCACGCGCTTTCTCCGTCGCTTCTTTATCTTGACCTGCAAACACAGTAACTAAATGTGTTGGACGTTTGTCATAATGCACCGCATGCGTTGCAGCTGGACGCGCGATTCCGCCGGCACAACCGCAAACAGAGTTCACCATTACAAGTGTCGTCCCTTTACGAGCAAATGCTTCTTCCACATCTTCTACCGTTCTAAGTTGCTCATAGCCAGCATTATCCATTTCTTCTCTGGCAGTACGAACAACATCATTCATAAACATATTAAAATCGATATTCATGTTGTATCACCTCTTCTTAAACTATCTCTATCATACCAACTTTTTTCAAATAAAAAAACAAAAAAGGTTTATTTTCTATTTTGGCGGGTATTATATCAATAACATCTAGATATCCATACCCCTATACTCCCTAGATGAAGGAAAGTGATATGCTCACTTTCCTTTTTTTGTGACTATACAGAATCGAATTTGAATTCATAACTATTCAATTATTAAGCTTTTGAAAGAGTGATGTATAAAATTTGTGTGAAAATAATAAAAAATGAACTACAATTATTAATATTTATATTTGACATTCTTTTCTCAAGTCTTTAAAGTTAAACATATTTTTGGTATATCTGACAGTCCTCATCGCCACTAACTAATAATGTTTGTTCTTCCTCTTGTAACTCCTCAATAATGGTTCTTCTTTTTTCTATTTCTCTAAACTCCTTTAAGGTTAATAGAGGTGGTAGTGCAATATTTTTACTCGCACGATTATAAGACACGACCAAAATAATAAGGATTGCGTGTCCAGTCATAAAAACTAAACTCACAATCCTTGTTATACCGCAGAAAAGCGGGTTTAGTTAAATGATGATACAGGTGGTCGAGGCGAACCGACTCCAGGAGGAACACTATTTTGAGTCGTGCGTGTCTTTCAATTCCGCCACACCGTTGATATATCAGCAAATTCAAAAAAAACCAATCAATGATTGCCTTGATATTGTCCATACGATTAAAGAAATACCTTACATTACTTATTTTAAAACATGAATCAATAAAGTCAATAAAGCAATCCTAATCTATTTTTTCTAACAAAGTATCAAATAAGGCTTCAATTTCTTCATCTTCTCTGCCCTCATAAAACCGTTCCCTATAGTCGTCCATGTAATATTCTTCCATATCCTCATAATCAGGTTCAGGCACTTCACTTATAAACGCTTCTAATCTGGAAATATAATCAGAGGTATCAATATCCAATGTAGACCCTACTTCTTCAAAGGTATTCAATACTGATTCTAATTCTCCAACATCGCAATTTTCAAAATCACTTTCGGTATCTTCCCAAATCAAGTCAATTATTTTCCCTAAATTTATTTCATTCAATATTTCATTATATATTTCAGAAAAATTATTTTTAATAAATATGATATGTTCTAGATCACTAAATAGTTGAGAGTTATCTATTATACTAAATAAACATTCTTTATAGTCTATTTCGGTAAATAGTATATTTTTGAACTTATTAATAAGGAAAAGGTAATCTGTCACGTTCCCTAAGTATGGGCTTGTAATTTCTTTTATTACAGTTGTAAGTATAGTTTTTAGTTCTTCATATTCATTAATATTGAAAACATCTGATATGATTCTTAATTGAGATAGCTTTAAATTGTTGTTTCCACAATCTTCATACTCATCAAATCTCCTTACTAAAATTTTTACAAGTCGTGTTTTTAAAATAGCTGGAATCTTTATTTTCCCCTGAATCTCATAGCCTGAAAAAGTTTTCAACAAGGGCTCAAGGTATAATGTTGTATTCCAGATCATTTCAATAATAGAGTTATCCTTTGAACTATACTTTAAAAGAAAATCTTGTATTGAGGGGTTCTGGAAAGTAACAATATAGGTATTGGTGATACTTTCTTTATATATTCTAATAAATGTTTTTTCTAATTCTCTAATACCATTTTTAAAAGCCCTATTATTAAATTTATTGTTTAATAAAATATTAAAATTATTAAAATTATTTTCCAACTGCAACAAATCAACCTTTGTTCCCATTACCATTAACAAAAGTAATATATTCTGTGATGCTTCCTCAATCTGATTTTCAAAGACATGTTCCCAAATTTCATTTGGATAATCCAATTTATTTATAAACTCTTTTGGATAATTTTCTTCTGAAATATCTTCAATAATCATTTTGTTAGTCATTAAATTAATAATTCTGGGATTATAATTTTTGTGTTGAATAATTTTTTGATACGCCTTCCCTTCTACTAATATCCTAACATATGATGGAGGAACTTCAGAAAAGTAAACATGGTTATATAGAATTTTTGCTCTGATAAATTTATTATAATTTTCTACATTAATAATGTACTTATTGAAATCAAATCTTTTATCTTTTAAAAGATCATGCTTTAATTGTGCTTGTCTAAGTATATATTCTCTGGTGGTCATTATAAAAATTTTGTTTGGTGACAAAACGACCTTGTTTATGAAATTTAGTAATCTCCTATCCTCATTTTTTGATAAGTTTCTTTCTAAAAAATTTCTCCCAAGAAAATCATCATAATAAAAAATTTGTTTTTCACTCTCAATAAAAACCTTCTCTCCCTCATCTATATCCTCTGATATTTCAATAAAATTATATCCACTTGCAATGTAGCTATAACTTAAAATTTCGGCTAAAGTTGTTTTTCCTACTCCAGGACTACCTGATAAAATTAGAAAGCCTTCCTCTTTTAACATTTGTTGTGCCTTTGAAAAACTTTCATTTTGAACATAAACTCTAATTTTATTTTTTATTTGCTGCTCAGTAAATTCAGAGCGATTTAATATATTATTATTAACAATGGATTGTAAAGTATTAGTACTTGAAAGCCACAATTTATAGTGCTTTCTTTCTACCTGTTTATGATTTCCTAATAAACTTTTTATTTCATCTCCACCAATAATATCTGATGTTTTAATTATATATCCTTGAAATAAATCTTGGATATATTCCTTATTTCCTGGACTCAAGCCCGCAGAAGTCATAATTATGTATTTTTTCGGATTAAGTTTTCTTACTTTGCTTACTTCTTTTTGAAGATTAACTTTTAAACTTTGAAAATTATTATATCTCTTGCATTGAATAATGATATTTTCCTTTTTATTCTTTGAATACCTTAAGTCTATTCCCCCATCTTTGCCAGTTTTAAAATTTTCTAACTTTATATTTCTCTCTACCTCAAGTAAATCTTTGCACATTATTTCAAATTCATCAGGCGATAATACAGATAAATCGTAATTCCCCAAAAGACTTACTCCTTCCATTCCTGATTTAACTAAACAAGTATTTATCTAAAGAGTCTCTTCTTATATTTTAATCGATACAAAGACTAAAGGTAATTCTAAGTTTTCAATAATTTTCCTTATTTTCATTTTCCCATGAGCACAACTTAGATTCTTAATTATATAAACTCATCAACAAAACTGCATTGACAATATTACTTCATTGAAAAGATAAATTGGTCTCAAAGGTACTTCTTAATCGCAACTTGATATCCACACGAATAGCTTTTTGCTCTTTAACAGGGGAAATACAAAAACGCCAATGCCATGATTAATTCAAAGAATTGAGTTTCTTGGTTTTCTAATAATAAATGATACCGGTGGTAGGGGAGCGAACCGCCACTCCAGGAGGAACACGATTTTGAGTCGTGTTCTTCTATTTCACTCCAATATATCCTTCCATCAACCTCTCCACCGCCATCGAAACCGAAACTTCATTTTCCACAATCTGCTTATCTAATAACGGCAACAGCTTTTTCACCTTTTCATCCTCAAAAAACATCCGCTCTATCTGATCCTTTAACGATGTATAGAACCAAGTCTTCTTTTGTGCATTCCTGCGTTCACTAAGAACCCCTGATTTCTTCGTCTCTTTTAAAAACTCCTGAACAATCTTCCACGTCTCATCCACATTCACATTATTCATAGCTGAACAAGTAAATGCCTTCGTCTCCCATCCTTCTGTTGCAGGCTGCAAGAAATGAAGGATTTGTTTGTATTCATGAGCGGTTTTTTCTGCTCTTTTTTTATTATCTCCATCCGCTTTATTCACCACAATCGCATCAACAAGCTCCATAATGCCCTTTTTCATGCCTTGAAGCTCATCCCCGGCACCAGTTAAAACAAGCAGCAAAAAGAAATCCACCATGTCTCGGACAATGGCTTCGCTCTGTCCGACGCCAACAGTCTCCACTAAAATCACATCATAGCCTGCTGCTTCACATAAAAGAATGCTTTCACGCGTTTTCCGGTGAACTCCACCTAGCGTGCCACTAGAAGGAGATGGACGGATGAAGGCTTGCGGATGCCTTGCGAGTTGCTCCATCCTCGTTTTGTCCGCTAGGATACTACCACCTGTCTTGGAGCTGCTCGGATCGACTGCAAGCACAGCCACTTTATGGCCTTGCTCGCATAAATACAATCCAAACGCTTCTATAAATGTACTCTTACCGGCACCCGGCACACCGCTAATGCCGATGCGGACAGAGCGACCAGTCGAAGGCATGATCTCTTGTATGATCTCTTGGCTTTTATGAAAATGACGTGTTGCATTGCTTTCCACAAGGGTTATTGCTTGGGCGAGGTCGGAGCGGACTCCTGCATGGATACCTGAAATGATATCCGCTGTACTCCGCTCTTCCTTTTTTAGCACCTTTTTTCGAGGATTGCGCTCTTTAGTCATGCGTCTCTTCCACTTCCTCATAGCCAAGGCGATCGTAGATTTCCTCTAGAACCTTTTCCGCTGCACGCGGTATGACCGTTCCAGGTCCGAAAATAGCAGAAGCGCCTTTCCTATATAGGAATTCATAATCCTGCGCCGGGATTACCCCACCAATTACAACGATAATATCTTCACGGTTCAATTTTTTCAGCTCTTCCACGAGTTGCGGAAGAAGTGTTTTATGTCCGGCAGCAAGGGAGCTGATTCCGATAACATGCACATCATTTTCAACTGCTTGCAGCGCTGTTTCTGCAGGTGTCTGGAAAAGAGGTCCGATATCCACATCAAATCCAAGATCGGCGAACGCGGTTGAAATAACTTTTGCCCCTCTGTCATGCCCATCTTGGCCCATTTTCGCAATCATAATCCTCGGTCTTCTTCCTTCGAGCTCGAGGAATTCCTCAATTTTATCCTTCACGGCCCTCATCTCCTCCTCATTGGAGAATTCACTGCTGTACACGCCGCTGATGGAACGGATAACAGCACGATGACGATTTGCTACCTGTTCAATAGCATCTGAAATCTCACCCAGGCTTGCACGCGCACGGGCAGCGTCCACGGCTAGCTCCAATAGATTGCCTTTCCCTGTACGAGCGGCATCTGTCAGTGCTTCTAGAGCAGAAACAACTTCCGTTTCATCTCTGTTTTCACGAAGCTCCTGCAAACGGAGGATCTGTTTTTTACGAACCTCGGCATTATCAATATCAAGAACATCAATAGCCATATCTTCTTTTTCCAAACGGTATTTGTTAACGCCAATAATTGCTTCTTTACCGGAATCGATCTTTGCTTGACGGCGTGCAGATGCTTCTTCAATCCGCATTTTCGGCAAGCCTGTTTCAATAGCTTTTGCCATACCTCCAAGCTCTTCAATTTCTTCAATATGTGCCCAAGCTTTATCAATCAATTGCTTCGTCAAGGATTCCACATAATACGAACCAGCCCAAGGGTCGATGACTTTGGTTATTTCCGTTTCCTCCTGCAAATACAATTGCGTATTACGGGCAATACGGGCGGAAAAGTCTGTTGGTAGTGCAATGGCTTCATCCAATGCGTTAGTGTGTAAGGATTGCGTATGTCCATTTGCAGCCGCTAGTGCCTCAATGCAAGTACGCGTCACATTATTGAATGGATCTTGTTCAGTCAAGCTCCAACCCGAAGTTTGAGAGTGGGTCCTTAAAGCCATGGATTTTGGATTTTGTGGTAAAAATTCCTTCATCATCTTCGCCCAAATAAATCGAGCGGCACGCATTTTTGCGACTTCCATGAAGAAGTTCATGCCAATTGCCCAGAAGAACGAAAGTCTTGGCGCAAATTTATCTATATCAATGCCAGCTTCAAGTCCCGTTCTCACATACTCCAAACCGTCTGCAAGCGTATAGGCAAGCTCAATATCTGCCGGTGCTCCTGCTTCTTGCATATGATACCCGGAAATACTGATGCTATTGAACTTCGGCATATGCTGGGACGTGTAAGCGAAAATATCCCCTATAATTCGCATGGACATTTCTGGCGGATAAATATACGTATTACGAACCATATATTCTTTTAAAATATCATTCTGTATCGTACCAGAAAGTTTATCTGGACTTACCCCTTGTTCCTCAGCCGTAACGATATAAAAAGCCATAATTGGCAGAACCGCCCCATTCATCGTCATCGATACGGACATCTTATCCAATGGAATTCCATCAAATAATACCTTCATATCAAGAATGGAATCAATGGCCACACCTGCTTTTCCAACATCCCCTTCTACTCTGGGATGATCGGAATCATAGCCACGGTGTGTCGCAAGGTCAAATGCAACCGACAGCCCCTTTTGCCCCATTTCCAGATTTCTTCTATAAAATGCATTGCTCTCTTCTGCAGTAGAAAAACCGGCATATTGACGGATCGTCCATGGACGGTTAACATACATCGTCGGGTAAGGTCCACGTAAATACGGGGCAATACCAGGAAGAGTTTCCAAGTGATCGGCTCCATCCAAGTCAGCATGAGTGTAATTAGCCTTCAATTTAATCTGTTCATTTGTTTCATAAAATAGTTCTTCCACCGTTTCGTTTGTTAGTGGCACTGTTTGAGTGGATGTAGCAGTTTTATTCAGAGTTTTGGTTGAAAAATCAGGCTTCATAGTCGGTCAACCCCATTTCTTGATGTATCTTTTCTAATTGCTCATAACAATTGGAGCGCATATGGATAAAATCACTAACCCCTATTCCCTGCAACTCTTTTTGACGAGCTGCTTCAGGAAAGCCAGCAACTAATATTTTTCGAATAGGCGAATTGACAGCCATAACCGCTGCATTTAACAACTCTTCATAAGTGTCATCACTTCCGCAAATGCATACAAACCCCGTTATGTTTTGATCTGACACCCATTTCACTATTTCTTTCGCCTCTTCAAAGCTTGGACTAACTATAGGTTGCAGACCTCCTACCTGGAAAAAGCCTGATGCAAAGTCTGTCCGAGGCTTGTGTGATGGTAATAAACCAAGATTAATCAAGGTGATTTTCGGAGATGTCCCCTGTTTTTCTTGATAAACTTTTGCTTGGTAACGCAAGATCTCAAAGACTTCAGATAATCTTAAGGGTTGAATGGCCTGTACTTTTATCGGAGCATATTCATTATCGTCTACACGTTTTGTGCCTATTTGCCACTTTAGCTCCTCTTGAAGATTTGCATACATATTGGTACCGACCAACACTTTTCTCCTGCTTTGGACGTCCTTAAGTCGCTTTTCTTTCACCTCATCAAGGCTGTCCTGGAGGAAATTCGTTCTCAGAGCTTCTACGATGCCGCCAAGCTTGTCCAGCCCCTGAAACAGCTTCCATGCCTCATCAGCCAATTGATTTGTCAGCTTTTCAACGTAGTAAGAGCCTGCTGCTGGATCGACGACTTTATTTAAAAAGCTCTCTTCTTTTAAGATGTAGTGGGTATTTCGGGCAATTCTTCGAGAGAAAGCATCAGCACCTTGCTGATAGCTGTCTACATGGATGCTGTCTGCTCCACCTATGGCAGCTGAGAACGCCTCTGTTGTTGAACGGAGCATATTGACATACGGATCAAGATTAGACTTTGTCAACATGGAAGTTGTGGCATGCACTGTCATCTTTTGTGCTTTTTCATCTCCGCCATAAGCCTCCACGATATTTGCCCATAACACTCTTGCCGCTCTCAACTTGCTAAGCTCCATGAAAAAGTCACTTCCAACCGGAAAAGTAAATGCTATTTCCTGGGAAGCTTCATCAATGGATAATCCTCTATTGAGTAGTGCCTGCAAATATTCAACCGCCGTTGCCATCACAACTGCGAGCTCCTGCACGGCATTTGCTCCCCCGTTGTGATAGGCATTGGATTGTACCCACACAGTTTTAAGGTGCGGAGCATTGTTTTCTTTCCACTCTATATTGGATTTCATCTCGTCATAATACTGCTCCAATGGCTGTTTCAGTTTACCTGTTGCTGCTAACTCGCCCACAGGATCTGCTCCAATGATTCCTTGCAAGTTCTTCGTTTCCATCCCGCTATCAATCAACGCATTGATGAATGTTGTGGCACTTGCTCCAGCATGTATTTGGAGAGCTACGTCGTTTAATGAAATATCTTTTAGTAAAGCCTTAAGGTCTGTTTGATTTTTTATCAATAAAGCATGTGACTCCATAGATGGGTAAGTGGAAAAATAAATAGATTGCAAACCACTTTCTAGTTCCTGTTTCAGTTGAGCATTCATTTCCTCAAATGAAGTAGATGCATATAATTGCTGACTGACTTTCCAATCAGACTTATCTATTAATTGTTTGGAAGTATGGTTATTTTTATCATCTTCTGTATAAACCGGTTTACGCGTAATGCCTTCATATGTAGCGGTGTTTAGCTTGGAAACAGGCTTCCCCTTTAACGCCTTTTCCGCCGCATTCACCCAATCGTCCATAGTCACTTTCGGGAAACTATTGTTTTTCATCTCTTTCAATCTACTCATCTTCATCCCCTCGTCCCCTCAATTACGTAATCGCTTACAAATTTAAATTTTTAAAAAGTTCATATATTTATTTTAATATAGTTATGTGAGCACGGCAAATAAAGAAAGCAATAGAGGTGCTTATTTTTCAGTGGTATTCCTTATAAAGAAAAACTATACTTACTATATAAATGATAGTTTCTTAAAAAGGTAGTGATTTGTAGAGATGTTATACATATGGCATATTGAAAACATAATTAAAGAAACGCTAGAAGAACTCAACCTTGACATCAACTTTGAATTTGACAATAACTTAAAAGCACCAATGAGCTTTAACATATCTACTAATACGATCAAATTCAATTATTTACAGATTAATGGATACAAAGCGAAGATCAACAATAAAATCAGAGAGACAGATGAAAACTTTGTGAAGCTCATACTCTTTCATGAAGTCGGCTATTACCTGGATTTTAAAAAGAACAAACATGATTTAAGGATATTGATGTATGGCGGAGAAGATGAAAAAGTCATCTTGATGCGGCAAATTGAGAAGAATGCGTGGGTGTTTGGAAGGACCGTTGTGCCTGATCATCTGCTGTATGCTTATGATAAAATGCAAGAGTTGGATAGGACGTTCTTAACAAACAAATAAACATATTAACTGCGAAAAATTAGAGTGTATGAAAACATATCGATTTCATACACTCTTATTATTTACTTATAACGATTCTAAAGTTTCGTCTATAACAACCCCAACATTCCCTTTCTTATGTCCCTTTTCCACATAGCTGTGAGCAACTGATAATTGTTCCATCGGATAGCTTTTATCGACAACTGCTTTATACTTGCCCTTTTCAATCAGTTCTTTTAAAAATCTAATATCGTCTTCGTTTTCCAATGCAAGACCAGAAATTATTTTATAGCCCCGTGTCACTCCGCTCCAATATCCCTGCACCATCTGAGTAACTCCTGCTCCACCGAGGATCCAAGTTCCTTTTTTCTTAAGTGTCTTCTTGACTGCTTCATAAGGTATTTTCCCAACCGTATCAAAAATGACATCATAATTTTCTCCAGCAATCTCTTCTTTTGTATAATCAATTACTTTGTCTGCTCCTAAAGACTTCACCATTTCTACATTGGCTGTGCTGCATACCCCTGTAACCTCGGCACCGTATAATTTGGCCAATTGAATGGCTGCTGTACCGACCGCACCTGATGCCCCATAGATGAGAATTTTTTGCCGTGATTGTATGTTTGCTTTTCTTAGAAAATGAATGGCAGTGTGCCCGCCGAAGGGAACAGTTGCCGCCTCAACATAGCTTAAATTGTGTGGTTTTAGTGCGATAACTCCGTTTTCTGGCAGACACAAGTACTCTGCATAAGCACCGAAATTCATTCCTGTAGATCCAAAGACTTGGTCCCCTGCTTTAAATCGTTTAACATCACTGCCTACAGATTCCACTATTCCTGAGAGGACACCTCCGAGAATGGTCTTTTTGGGACGAGTCAGCCCAAAGAACAATTTAACAGCAACCGGCTCCGCTTTTCGCAATCGCCAGTCTGCTGCATTTACCGCTGTCGCCACTATTTTAACTAGTATTTCATTATCTTTTGGAACAGGTTTATCGACCTCTTTCAATTGAAGTACTTCTGGTGGACCATATTTGGTATACACAACAGCTTTCATGTGCTGCCTCCCTTGGATCAGAGTTTTTTATTTGCCTGCAATCATTGTATGTTGATTCACAGGAAAATAAGTCAGCCTGTGAAAAATCTCCCGGTCCATATGGCGTCCAAAAAGCTTTTCGGGCGATTCAAGAGGTCTTTCGGGCGATAATTCGGAAAAACGGGCGATTTTTAAAATTTACTGGCGAAAATGGACGGCAATCGGGCGATATTTTGATTTTACGGGCGATTTTCACGAATAATCGGGCGAAAGCAAAAAAACCGACAAAGCCTTCCACTCAAGGAAGACTTTATCGGTCGTCGGTTCCAAACTATTAATAAATCGACGTATTCTCTTTAGACATTTTCTCGATGATTTCTTTGACGCGAGCTAGGAAGCGTCCGCATACAAGACCATCAAGTACTCGGTGATCAAGAGACATACATAGGTTCACCATATCACGAACAGCGATCATGCCGTGGTCCATTACTACTGGACGTTTCACGATGGATTCCACTTGTAGGATTGCCGCTTGTGGGTAATTGATGATACCTTGCGATTGCACAGAACCGAATGAACCAGTGTTGTTGACAGTAAATGTTCCACCTTGCATTTCTGCGGATGTTAATTTACCAGCGCGAACTTTATTGGCAAGTTCTGTGATTTCACGCGCGATACCTTTGATTGTTTTTTCATCAGCATTGCGGATAACCGGCACATAAAGTGCGTCGTCAGTTGCAACGGCGATGGAGATGTTGATGTCTTTCTTCTGGACGATTTTGTCGCCAGCCCACATAGAGTTGATTTGCGGGAATTCTTTCAATGCTTGCGCAACAGCTTTTACGAAGAATGCGAAGAAAGTAAGGTTGTAGCCTTCTTTTTTCTTGAATTCGCTCTTCAGGGAGTTGCGGTATTCTACAAGGTTTGTAGCGTCCACTTCAATCATGGTCCAAGCATGTGGTGCTTCGTGCTTGCTGCGCAGCATGTTGGCAGCGATCGCTTTACGAACGCCTGTTACAGGGATTTCGATGTCGCCTGCTTCCACTGGTACGTTTACTGGTTGAGCAGCCTTTGGTGCACTTGCTGCTGCCGGTGCAGATGGAGCCGCTGGTGCAGCTTTCGGAGCTTCCGCTGCTGGAGTTTGAGTTGCTGCCGGCTTGGAATCTGCAGTCGGGATGTTACCGGAATCGATCACCGCTTGGATGTCTTTTCTTGTAATACGTCCGCCTGCTCCACTTCCTTTTACTTGCTCAAGATCTACATTGTTTTCTTGTGCAAGACGAAGTACTGCTGGAGAGTAGCGACGTTTGTTTGGTGCGTCTGCATCTTCTTGTACAGCTGGTGTTGATGAAGCTTCGGATTTCGCTGCGGATGCAGCTGCTGGTGCACTTTCTTCTTTCGGTGCGTCAGCAGTTGCTTCAGCTGCTCCGCCACCTTCTGTTTCGATATAGCAGATGATTTCTCCTACTGCTAGTGTGTCACCATCTTCTGCTACAAGTTCTTTGATTGTTCCTGTAAAAGAAGATGGGATTTCTGCGTTAACTTTATCTGTCATGACCTCTGCTAACGGGTCGTATTTGTTTACTTTGTCGCCAACGCTAACGATCCAGCGGCTGATTGTTCCTTCAGTTACGCTTTCTCCAAGCTGTGGCATTGTAATTTTTTCTACTGCCATGATGAGAACCTCCTTTAATCGGTGGGCTCTGTTGAACTTTGCAGTTGATCTCCATTCCAGGAGCTTGCTTTCCGCGGGCGGTCCGGGAGCCTCCTCAGGCTACGCCTTGCGGGGTCTCCCATGTCCCTTCCTCCCGCAGGAGTCAAGCTCCTTCCACTACGATCAACTGCAAGGAAAATCAACATTACCATTCATTCACTCTTCCACTTAAAAATCAGATTTTAGTATTGAGCTAGCTCACGCATTGCTTTTTCTACTTTGTCCGGGTTAACCATGAAGTATTTTTCCATAGTCGGTGCATATGGCATTGCAGGTACATCTGGTCCAGCAAGGCGCATGATTGGTGCATCAAGGTCGAATAAGCAGTTTTCTGCAATGATGGCAGATACTTCACTCATGATGCTTCCTTCTTTTGTATCTTCTGTAAGTAGAAGTACTTTTCCTGTTTTAGAAGCAGCTTCCATGATTGCTTCCTTATCAAGCGGGTAAACCGTACGTAAATCCAGGATGTGTGCCGAAATTCCGTCTTGTGCAAGACGCTCTGCCGCTTGCAGTGCAAAATGTACGCATAGACCGTACGTGATAACCGTGATGTCTTCGCCTTCGCGTTTTACGTCTGCTTTACCGATTGGCAGTACGTAATCATCTGTAGGTACTTCTCCTTTGATCAGGCGGTATGCACGTTTATGCTCGAAGAATAGAACTGGATCTTCATCACGGATTGCCGCTTTCAATAATCCTTTCACATCATAAGGAGTGGAAGGCATCACAATTTTTAAACCAGGTTGGTTTGCGAATACTGCTTCTACGGATTGGGAGTGGTAAAGTGCACCGTGAACTCCCCCGCCATATGGCGCGCGAACAACTAGCGGACAAGTCCAGTCGTTGTTGGAACGATAACGGATCTTCGCCGCTTCTGAAATGATTTGGTTGACTGCAGGCATGATGAAGTCAGCGAATTGCATTTCTGCAATTGGACGCATGCCATACATTGCTGCACCGATTGCTACACCTGCGATTGCTGATTCTGCAAGAGGTGTGTCGATAACTTTATCTTCACCGAATTGATCATATAGGCCCGTAGTCGCTTTGAATACTCCACCTTTTCTTCCAACGTCTTCCCCAAGTACAAATACTTTAGAATCACGTTCCATCTCTTCACGGATGGCCATTGTTACTGCATCTATATAAGAAATAACTGCCATGATAGTTCCCCCTTACTCTGCGTAGACATGCTTCATTGCGGATTCAGCATCTGCATATGGAGCATTTTCTGCGTATTCTGTTGCGTCGTTTACTTCTTTTGCAATTTTATCGTTGATTTCTTTTTCTTTTTCATCTGTTAGAACGCCTGCTTCTTTCAAGTAAGCTGCAAAGCTGATGATTGGATCTTTCGCTTTTGCTGCATCCACTTCGTCACGCTCACGGTATGCACGGTCATCATCGTCACTGGAGTGAGGAGTCAAACGGTAAGAGATTGCTTCTACAAGAGTCGGGCCATCTCCACGGCGACCGCGATCTGCTGCTTCTTTAACTGCCGCATATACTTCAAGTGGGTCGTTTCCATCTACTGTAATACCAGGCATTCCGTATCCGATTGCACGGTCTGAGATTTTTTCACATGCCACTTGTTTTTCGTAAGGAACAGAAATTGCATATTTGTTGTTTTCGCACATGAAGATAACAGGTAGCTTGTGAACCGCTGCATAGTTAGCGCCTTCATGGAAGTCCCCTTGGTTGGAAGAACCTTCACCAAACGTTACAAAAGTACAAAGGTCTTTTCCTTCTAAACGGCCACCGAGTGCCACTCCAACTGCGTGTGGTACTTGTGTTGTTACAGGTGAGGAACCTGTTACGATACGGTTCTTCTTTTGACCAAAGTGACCAGGCATCTGGCGTCCGCCAGAGTTTGGATCTTCCGCTTTTGCGAAACCGGAAAGCATTAATTCCTTTGCTGTCATACCGAAAGTAAGAACAACTCCCATGTCGCGGTAGTATGGTAACACGTAGTCTTTTTCACGGTCTAATGCGAATGCTGCTCCTACTTGAGCTGCTTCTTGACCTTGGCAAGAGATAACGAATGGGATTTTCCCAGCACGGTTTAGTAACCACATGCGCTCGTCAATGCGGCGCGCTAATAACATTGTTTCAAACATTTCTAGTACGTTTTCATCTGTAAGCCCTAGAGCTTGGTGACGATTTTCTGCCATTTAAGTTTACCTCCTATATGTAGAGAGTAGGGAGCGTAACTTAGCTCCCATATCATTTTCTTAAGAATGTATTGCTTTCCCATCCACTGCAAGAGCAGCTTCACCGATTGCTTCGGATAGGGATGGATGCGGGTGAATAGTGTGTCCGATTTCCCACGGAGTTGCGTCAAGGACGCGCGCTAGGCCAGCTTCTGATATCATGTCCGTAACGTGCGGCCCGATCATGTGGACACCTAGTATGTCATCGTTTTCTTTGTTGACAACAAGTTTTACAAAACCGTCAGACTCTCCGTAAACAAGCGCTTTTCCGATTGCACGGAAAGAGAACTTACCTGTTTTTATTTCAAATCCTTTTTCTTTTGCTTCTTCTTCCGTGTAACCAACAGATGCCACTTCAGGGCTCGAGTAGACACACTTAGAAATCATGGAATAATCGATTGGAGCAGGATTTTCGTTTGCAATATGCTCCACAGCTACGATTCCTTCATGAGAAGCAACGTGTGCAAGCTGCAAGCCGCCAATTACATCACCGATTGCGTAAATGTGGGACTCTTTTGTTTGGAAACGGTCATTGGTTGTAATGAACCCTTTCTCTACTTGAATGTCTGTGTTCTCAATGCCAATACCTTCCACGTTAGCTTGGCGCCCAACAGATACAAGCATTTTTTCAGCAGTAAAGGATTTCTCTTCCCCTTTATGCTCGGCTTTGATCGTTACAGATCCATCTGCTTTTTCAAGAGTCTCTGGTAATACCTTCGCACTTGTCACCACTTTGATGCCACGCTTTTTCAAGAGACGTTGCATTTCTTTGGAAACTTCCTTATCTTCTGTAGGCAATACGCGATCAGCATACTCAAGAACAGTTACTTCTACTCCGAAATCATCTAACATGGATGCCCACTCGATACCGATTACGCCTCCACCTACAATGATGATGGATTTTGGAAGTTCCTCGAGTATTAATGCTTCATCAGAGGTCATGACTTGCGCGCCGTCAATTTCAAGTCCAGGAAGTGAACGTGGACGAGAACCTGTTGCAACGATTACGTTTTTCGGGATTAACATCTCGTTTTCGTCACCATTTTCAAACTCAACGGAGATTGTCCCTGGCATCGGAGAGAAGATAGAAGGCCCTAAGATTCGGCCAGTTCCGTAAAATACATCGATTTTCCCTTGCTTCATCAGGTGCTGTACGCCGCCATGAAGCTGGTCGATAATTTTTTGTTTACGCTCTTGCACTTTGAAAAAGTCCAGCTTCACTTCACCTGAGATTACGCCGAACTCTTCACTGTTCTTGGTTTGAGCAAATACTTCTGCACTGCGAAGTAACGCTTTACTTGGGATACAACCTGCATGCAGGCAAGTTCCGCCAATTTTCTTCTTTTCTACTACTGCTGTTTTTAAGCCAAGTTGAGATGCACGAATAGCCGCGACATACCCGCCTGTTCCGCCACCTAGGATGACTAAATCATATTCTTGTGCCATTATTCCTTGCTCCCTTCTAGCTCTGTACTACTTTTGTATCTACGACCGTTCCTGGATATTCTTTTGCTTGTTCTTCACCACGTAAAACGCGCAATGCACCTTCTGTTAGAGCCTGCAATTCGTTCTCGCCCGGATGTACAATGACATCTGCAATCCAGCTGATTCGCTCGGATATCTGTTTGACAAATCCTTTTCCATAAGCAAGTCCGCCAGTCAAAATGATCGCATCTACTTTCCCTGCCAGAACAGCACTTGCAGATCCGATCTCTTTTGCAACTTGATATGCCATTGCATCAAATACTAAAGCGGCTTTTTCATCACCTGCTTCTATCATTTGTTCCACTTTAACTGCATCATTTGTGCCAAGGTATCCTACAAGTCCACCTTGTCCTACTAGCTTTTTCATGATTTCATCACGGTAATAGTCACCAGAGAAACATAATGAAACAAGATCACCAGCTGGAACCGTCCCGGCACGTTCTGGGCTGAATGGGCCGTCTCCATGAAGCCCGTTATTCACATCGACAACCCGACCGCCAATATGCGTACCTACAGTAATCCCACCACCCATGTGGGTTACGATAAGGTTTAAATCTTCATACTTTTTACCAAGTTCCTTTGCCACTCTGCGTGCAACTGCTTTTTGGTTCAGAGCATGGAAGATACTTTTGCGCTCAATTAAAGAGAAACCTGTGATACGTGCGATGTCAGAAAGTTCATCCACAACAACGGGATCGACGATAAAGGACGGGATATTTAGGCCAGTTGCTATCTCATACGCGATGATTCCACCTAAATTGGATGCGTGCTGACCTGCAAAGCCAATCTTTAAATCATGTAGCATTTCTTTGTTAACTGCGTATGTTCCGCCTTCAATTGGACGAAGAAGTCCACCGCGGCCACACACTGCGCTAAGCTTGGAAATATTGATTCCTTCTTGATCCAATGTTTCAAGAATGGTGGTCTTTCTGAATTCATATTGATCAAAGATACTTGCAAAGGAATTAATCGTTTCGCTATCGTGACGTAATGTTTTCTCAAAAACAGAGCGTTCATTATCAAATACGCCGATTTTCGTTGATGTAGATCCTGGGTTGATGACAAGTATGCGATATTCCTTTTCTAACACTGTTGAAACCTCCATTTCAGACGGACGGCAAACGAGTGACTATTAGGTTCACCGCGTTTGCCCCTTCTGAGAAACTTAATTTAGTTATATATTAGCGTCCGTTACGACGGCTTAAAATATGATGTCCGTTTTGTAAAAATTGACTGCGAGAATTTTTCATTCTTTCAATACGCTCTTCAGCAAGACGATCTGCTGCACGGTAAGTTGGGATACCGTCACGTTTTGCAATTTCAATAACTCTCTCAATGTTGTCGTAAATTCCTTCTACTTTTTTCATTGCACGCTCACGGTTGTAACCGTAAAGTTCATCCGCTACGTTAATAACCCCACCTGCATTGATTACATAGTCAGGTGCATATACGATGCCCATTTCATGGATGATATCGCCGTGCTTTGTATCAAGCAATTGGTTATTAGCTGCACCGGCAATTACTTTTGCTTTTAATTGAGGAATTGTTTCGTCGTTGATTGTCGCGCCAAGTGCACATGGAGCATAAATGTCGCATTCAACACCATAGATGTCATTGATATCTACTGCTCTTGCACCGAACTCTTCCACTGCACGGTTTACTGCTTCTTTATTAATATCGGTTACGATAAGCTGCGCCCCTTCTTCGTGAAGGTGACGGCAAAGATTGTATGCTACGTTACCTACACCTTGGACTGCGACAACTTTACCTTCTAATGAATCAGTTCCGAATGCTTCTTTCGCTGCAGCTTTCATTCCGCGGTACACCCCAAATGCTGTTACAGGAGATGGGTTACCAGAAGATCCGAAAGCAGGTGATACGCCAGTTACATAGTCTGTTTCTTCATAGATTAAGTCCATGTCAGCAACTGTTGTTCCAACATCTTCTGCTGTGATGTAACGTCCGTTCAATCCTTGGATGTAACGGCCGAAAGCGCGGAACATTTCTTCGTTTTTGTCAGTACGAGGGTCACCGATGATAACTGTTTTACCACCGCCTAGGTTTAATCCAGCTGCAGCGTTTTTGTATGTCATTCCTTTTGCAAGGCGAAGTGCATCCTCAATTGCTGCACCTTCGTTTGCGTAAGTCCACATGCGTGTACCGCCAAGTGCTGGCCCAAGTGTTGTATCATGTATCGCAATAATTGCTTTTAATCCTGATTGTTTGTCTTGGCAGATCACCAATTGCTCGTAGTCGTAAGTCTCCATATATTTGAAAATTTCCATGATAAAATTCCTCCCCAAGATAGTAAATGATTTTAGTTTAAGAATTTGATTTATTTAACAGAACAAACTGCAAGTGCTAGTGAGTTTAGTTTACTCTCCGCGGAGTCAGCTCTGGATGTTAATACGATTGGTGCTTTAGCGCCGGCAATGATTGCTCCGACTTTTGCTTTTGCAAAGTAAATCAAAGATTTATATAGAACATTCCCTGCTTCAATGGTTGGAACAAACAGGATGTCTGCTTGTCCTGCCACATCGCTTTGGATTCCTTTGTGTTCAGCAGCAAGTGCTGAAACGGCATTGTCCAATGCTAGTGGGCCATCAATGATGCAGTCCTTGATTTGACCTCTATTATTCATTTGTGTAAGTAAGGCTGCATCAACTGTTGCTTGCATTGCTGGGTTTACAACTTCCACAGCCGCCAGTGGAGCCACTTTCGGAAGTTCAATCCCTAATGCTCTTGCAACTTGAACAGAGTTTTGAACAATCTGCACCTTTTGTTGAAGGTCAGGTGCCACATTCATTGCTGCATCTGTTACAAAGATTAATTGTTCATAGCCTGGCACTTCAAATGCGGCAACATGCGATAAGACATTCCCTGTACGCAAGCCATATTCTTTATTCAACACTTCTTTTAGAATAGTTGCTGTCGGGACATTTCCTTTCATCAATACATCCGCATCGCCGCTTGATACAGCTTTCACTGCAAGTTCTGATGCCTTTTTAGCACCATCGGCGGACACTATTTTCAGTGCTGGATGTGATGTGTCCACATTATGTGCTTTCAATAATGTTAGTATTTTCTCCTCATGCCCAAACAGAATAAAGGAAGCCAACTGTTTGTCTAAGGCATGAGAAACCGCTTCGATCACTTCTTCATCTTCGGCAGCTGCAATTGCTACTACTTTAGAAGTGAGTTGGGTTGCTTTGGTGATAAGTTCCTCTAGTTTCATTTTCTCAACCCTTCCTTTCTACTCCAATATTATCTATGCAAGAAGCGTGCCAACTTCATTTTAATGAAAACGCTTTATTTTATCGGATAAAAATACGCAAAAATATTCACACCATGCAAATTCTTGCACGCAACATTATTCAATCATAAATTTTTCCATTTTATAATAAAGGTTCCTGATGGAAACTCCGAGCTCTTTTGCTGTCTTGGTTTTGTTTCCTTTATTCTTCTTCAATGTCTTCTGAATTATTTTCGCTTCATATCCTTCTAACATTTCCGCTAAAGTGTAATCACTGCTAACAGCTTCAGTAGAATCCTGCACCACCTTGTCTCCATTGGTAGCAAGATCTGGAATATGTTCCGTGTCGATAAACACTTCGTTAAATTTCATGAAAATAATGGCTCGTCCGAGAACATTTTCAAGTTCCCTTACATTTCCCGGCCAATCGTATGCGGCAAGGTGATTGATTGCACGGGGAGTCAATCCCTCCACATTCCTGCCGTAATCCTGATTAATCTTTCTGATAAGATGTTCACTCAACGCCTCTATATCTTCTTTTCTCTTCCGAAGCGGAGGGATGTGGATAGGCATCCTATTTAATCGATAATAAAGATCTTCACGGAAGGACCCGTCCGCTATTCCCTTTTCAAGGTTAACATTCGTGGCAGCTATGATCCTGACGTTAATGGATATCGCTTTCGTACCACCAACACGCATGATTTCATTTTCTTGTAGAACCCTTAATAGTTTAGCTTGTGTATTAGCAGACAATTCTCCAATTTCATCGAGGAAAATACTACCGTTGTTCGCTTCTTCAAAAAGCCCCTTTTTCCCACCTCGTTTAGCACCAGAAAAAGCACCTTCTTCATAGCCGAACAGCTCACTTTCGAGTAAAGATTCAGAAAGCGCCGCGCAATTCACTCTAATGAACTTGTTGTATTTTCGATTGCTTGCGTTATGAATAGCATGGGCAAAAAGTTCCTTACCTGTGCCTGACTCCCCTCGCAATAAAACAGTGGCTGGCGTTTTAGCCCCCAACTTTGCTTGTTCTATGGCAAGGCTCATTTCCTCTGAGGATCCGATGATATCTTCAAAAGAATATTTCGCTTCAAGCGTTCTTATAATCTGCCTTGCACGGTCCAACTCAGTGGTAAGCGTCTGAATCTCAGAGACGTCATGGATGACACCCACACTTCCCTTTAACTTGCCGTCCACTATGATGGGCGCAACATTTACAATAACCTCTTTTTTCGATGGACCAACCTTTAAGTTCACCCCACGGACAGCTCTTCTGGTTTCAAGTACCTTCATATGCATACTGTCACCTTCATAAATGTCTGCTGTCGCTGGCTTCCCGATGATTTGTTGTTCCTCAAGCCCGGTGAGCCTGGAGTATGCAGGGTTTATCATCAAACCCCTACCGAATTCATCTACTACAGAAATGGCTTCATCGGAGGATTGGATGATTGCTTCAAGCATGGTCTGTATCCCTTTAAGATTCGTTACTTCCTCTGCAAGGTTCATAACTTCTGTAATATCTTTAAAAACAGCAAAAGCTCCAATTACCATCCCATCCTCATCAATAAGGGGAGATCTTGTGGTAATGATCTTTTTTCCATTTTCAAGCAGCATTTCTTTGTTCTTTTCTACCTTTTGCGTATGTATCACATCTTGCAATCTGCTTGTCGGAACATTTTCCAAGATATGTTGACCAAGCATATGCGCTTTTTTAATTCCTACTATTTTTTCAGCACTCTTGTTATAGATAATGACCTTCCCGTATTGATCGACCACCATCAATCCATCATGCAAAAGATTGAAAATGAGATCACGTTTATGGGATTCGTATTTCATTTTAGCAATCAGTTCTTCTTTTTCTTCCACCAACGTCGCTGTAATGTGAGCTACCGTTCCCGGCACAAGAACCGTTTTCGGATTCTTAGCCTCACGAATTTCACGAAATACTTCGTCTGAACCAGTCGCTTCAATGATGATGTCAATCTTCTCAGACAGGAAATCCTTCCAATCTTGTCCGACTGTTATCCCCATGTCTTTGGCAAGCTCCAAGCCAGGTGCCGCCTGGTTAATGTCGACTACAGCAAGCAAATCAAACATTCCTGAATGCGTTAACATTTTTAAAATCGCAGAGCCACCTTTACCAGCACCAACCACTAATATCGTCTGCATATAAAACCCCTCTACACCTGAAACATATATTTCGCATATCTAGTAAATTGAAAGAAAATTCACAGTCTTCTTTAAAAGGTATGAAATTTCTTGCACACTTTTATCTTAAATCACTTTTCTCTTCTATGCAAGATAATTTCTGCTATAATGGAAACGGAAAGTTTTGAAAGTGAGGGCACCAACTGATATGCAACGTATAATGGCTTTAATAATTTTATTGATCCCAGGAATTCTTGCCGTATATGGAATAAAACTAATGCGTGATATGGTATTTAATATTGCACACCCATTAATCCCTTCATTAACCTTACAGTTCATTATTGGATTCTTATTTTTCTTAATTGGATTATGGTTTGTCGCCGGATTTATATTTCATCGCGACCGCAAGCGAAACAATGTACAAAAGAGATTTCAGAAAAAACAAGAATAAAAAAACCGGCTGTCGATGCAGCCGGTTTTAATTTTGATATTTTAACTGTACAGCTTTTTTAGGATAATCCGTGAAGAACCCTGCACACCCCTCATCAAACAATCTTTTCATCACTTTCTCATCGTTAACTGTAAAAGGCCTGACAGGAACCCCCGCATGTTGGGAGCGCTGAATGATGCTCGTTGTTGCAGCTTTGATATGCGGATGAATCCCACTGCCTCCAACCCATTTAGTATAATCCCACGGCTTATAAATACCTTCCATATATAAGATAGCCTTTTCTATGTTTGGTGCTAATGTATTCAATCGAGCAATGCTGTAATGATTAAAGCTTGAAAAAATAATTAAATGATCCATTTTGTATTTGTCTACCAATGCGAGCACTTTTTCCTCCATACCCGCGTAAGGAAGGACGCTGTTTTTTAATTCAATATTGACAATCGTCTGCTTCCTTGATGCCCACTCTAACACCTCTTCTAAAGTGGGGATTTCTGCATGTTTATATTGTTTCTTAAATTTATGTACGGCATTTAATTGTTTTAATTCACGTAAGGTTAAGTCTTGCACAAATCCTTTTCCATCTGTTGTTCTGTTTACTTTTTCATCATGTATGACAACAGGATTGCCGTCTTTACTTAATTGGACATCTAATTCAATGCCATCTGCCCCATCTTTATATGCCTGTTCAAAGCTGATCATCGTATTTTCCGGATGAGTTCCAGCGGATCCCCTATGGCCGAATATTTTCGTCATTTTTTCACACCTTTCTTCTTGAAACATGTCAGAATTAATTGTAAACGTACGTATTATTTAGTAAAATTTTTAAATGAAGCGAGGTGAACCATATGCGCCCATTACAAATTTCCGCTGAAACAGCCCAAAAGCTTGCTAAGGCTTTAGATGTCCCCATGGAACAAGTTATGCATTTACCACAGCACATCCTTATTCAAAAGCTTGTAGAAATTGAACGTAATGAATCCAGAAATAATAATGAAGAGTAATCATCACTTTTATTATACAAAAATAAATCCTGCTCATTGTAAAGCTTTCATTAATATGTAACATAAACAAACCCAACATACAATTTTGCATGTTGGGTTTTCGTATGCTAATATTTCTTATTTCTTACCCTCTCAAGAAGCTCTGTGCTCTAATCTTAATTTATCGGCTACCATCGCAATGAACTCACTATTTGTAGGCTTTGCTTTTGTCATAGACACTGTATAACCGAATAGAGAAGAGATGCTGTCGATATTTCCACGCGACCAGGCAACTTCAATTGCATGGCGAATAGCACGTTCTACACGGCTCGCAGTGGTATTATATTTCTTAGCGATATCAGGATACAGAACCTTTGTGATGGACCCTAACAGCTCGATATCATTATATACCATCGAAATCGCTTCGCGTAAGTATAGGTAACCTTTTATGTGAGCAGGTACTCCAATTTCATGAATGATGCTTGTAATGTTCGCATCAAGATTTCTACCTTTGGATTCCGGGCTGGAGGAACGAACAGAAGAACTGGATCTCTTAAGGATAGGGGAGCTCTTTCCGCTTACTTGACGGATGTTGCCTACAAGATTCTCCATATCAAATGGTTTCAAAATAAAATAGGAAGCCCCTAAGTCTACCGCTTTTTTCGTTACATCTTCCTGGCCAAAAGCCGTTAACATGATAACATTAGGAGATTTCTCGAGATTTAACCCTCGCATTTTTTCCAGAACTCCCAAACCGTCGAGATGAGGCATGATAATGTCTAGCACTAATACGTCCGGATTTTTATCTTGAAGCAACTGAAGACATTCTTGACCATTGTGAGCTACCCCTACAACTTCCATGTCCTCTTGCGCTGAAATATACTCTTCCAATAGACCGACCAATTCCCGATTGTCGTCAACGACACATACTTTAATTTTCATATAACTAGTTTCCTCCTCAGTCCCTATACTTTCTACAAAGCATGAAGCCTTTAATTTTATTCTAAATGTTAAATTCGACAATGCAACCTCTTTTCCTTTAAAAAATTTAAAAAACCGTAAAAATTATATAAAATCTTTATTTTTCTCCAGAATACTCTTAAATTCGACGAAAACCGCAATCTATTACATTTATTGGATGATTTGTCGAATAATCTTTGTTCATTCCATCATAACGCAAACGGAATCAAAACAAAAGAAAAAAAGCGAGCTGAATTAGCCCACTTTCTTCTCTTTGTCATTCTGATAAATATCAATTCCCGCTTCATTTAGCATCCATTCAATATGAACGCCATAACCGCTTGTTGGATCGTTTACGAAAACATGTGTTACGGCTCCGATTACTTTACCGTTTTGAATAATAGGACTCCCACTCATTCCTTGAACAATTCCCCCTGTTTTCTCCAATAGTTCAGGGTCCGTAATCTTTATGACCATGCCTTTGGTGGCAGGGAATTTTTGCGGAATGCTGCTGAGTACTTCTACATCAAATTCTTCCACCTTATCACCATCGACCACTGTCAAAATTTTCGCTGGTCCTTCCTTCACTTCTGATGATAATGCGATTGGCAAGGCTTTATCCATAATGCCGTTTTCGATATCTTTATGCAAGGTACCAAATATCCCGAACGGACTATTTCTTGAAATATCACCTATGGCTGAACGGTCGCTTGAAAATCTTGCAAGCTTTTCTCCCGGAACCCCATTACTGCCCTTGTCAATGGAAGTAACCGTGGATCGAACAATTTGTCCGTCTTGGACAATAATTGGCTTCTTTGTATCCATATCGGATATTACGTGCCCTAACGCTCCATATTTCATGGTAATCGGATCATAAAATGTCATGGTTCCAATACCTGCAGCAGAATCCCTTATATATAATCCAATTCTGAAGGAGCTTTCTTGCTTGTCTTTTAAAGGAATTAATTTCGTCTCAATGGTTTCTTTATCTCGTGTGATGACAACATCAAGGGGGTTTCCGGTTACACCGGACTCTTGTACGAATGGAGCAACGTCACTCATCTGTTCAATGGTTTTCCCATTAATCTTGGTAATAATATCACCAACCTGAATGCCTGCAATCTCTCCTGGTGATCTCTTGCCTTCTTCTGTGTCTACTTGGTGATGACCTACTACTAATACACCTAAAGTATTTAGTTTCACTCCGATTGATTGACCACCCGGATACACTTTATATTCAGGTATGACATTTACATTGACTTGCTTAACCGGGATACCTGCGAGTTGTAATACAACTTGCCCTTCTCCGGCCTGCTTACCTTGAAATGCTAACGTTTTATTGGTTGCCTCAATCCCGAGAGAGGAGGAAGAATCTTCATCAACTTTGGCAGTCACCGGAACAGATGACTGGAAATGTAATCCTTGACCTTCAAACATCGTTATTTTATTCGGGATTTGGACATACTCATTAAATGGTTGACTTACACATAATACCATGACTGAAACAAGGAGAAATACACCAACAATTTTTCTAATTATATCTTCTCTCAAACATTTTCACTCTCCTCGGTCCTATCCCACACCATTCATGGCTACATTATATAATTTTGCCTTGTCCGGCTACATTTATAACAACGATATTAATTTAAATGCTACCCATTATGGATAGTTATGTAATTTTAGGAGAATGGGGATAAATTTTGAGTAAATAAGGATGAGGGATTTTATGCAAGAGAAATGTTGAAACACATAAAAATTGCAGATTCTTAACAAAAAAAATTAAAAAACCGTCCACAACTACAAATGTGAACGGTCCATACTCTTATTCTTTAGCCCTGCTTAATACTCCCCGCTATCTCCAATAACTCACGGGCATGCTCCTTCGTCAAAGAAGTAATCTCGACACCAGAAATCATCCGGCCAATTTCACGGACCTTTTCGTCCTGATCCAACCCACGCACCTTCGTTTTTGTGCGCTCACCGGATACTTCCTTGCTGATGAAAAGATGGGTGTCTGACATAGCCGCGACTTGAGGTAAGTGGGAGATACAAAGTACTTGCGAATCAACCGAGACCTGATATATCTTCTCGGCGATAGCCTGTGCCACCCTGCCGCTGACTCCTGTATCAACCTCATCAAAAATAATGGAAGTGATTCCTTGATGTCTGGAGAAAATACTCTTCAAAGCAAGCATAATCCTTGAAAGCTCTCCGCCAGAGGCGACTTTTGCCATTGGCTTTAACGGTTCTCCCGGGTTTGTAGTAAGGTAGAACTCCACAACATCCACACCATTTTTACCAAACACGACCTCACCGGATGCCTTTTCTTTTTTCACATCCATGTTCACATCAAAGATCGCTTTTTCCAAATACAGATCTTTTAGCTCTTTATGGATGCTTTTCATCAATTTCTCGGAAGCTTTTCTACGTGCATCAGTTAGAGATTTTGCTTCAAGTGCAAGATCTTGTTTGAGCGACTCTAATGACTCCTGAAGTTGATGTATGTGCGAATCACGGTTTTGGAGCGTCTCTAGTTCCTCTTCTATCTTAGAAGCATATTCCAAAACTTCAGCAACCGTAGAGCCGTATTTCCGTTTTAGCTGTTTAATCTCATTTAACCTTCCTTCAATAAAATCAAGACGGTTTGGATCAAATTCAAGCTGATCTATTTCATCTCTAATGCGGTAAGAGAGCTCTTCCAATTGATAATAAGAATTAGAGATAATTTCGTGAACATCTTTAAGTTTTTTATCGATTTCCTCCAGACCCTCGGATTCAGACATGGCTTGTCCGACCCAATCAAGCCCCTTTTGTTCACCATGCATCGCATAGTAACAGTTGTTAAGCGATTGATATAGACGTTCGTAGTTGCTGATTTTATTTCGTTCCTCGAGCAGCTCATCCTCTTCATTCACGGTTAATTGCGCGTTGCTGATTTCTTCTGCCTGGAACTGCAATAAATCAAGGCGATGCGCAACCTTTTGTTCATTTTCTGTGAGTTCTAGCAACCTTTTTTCGACGTCCTTAAAAGATGTATAAATATTTCTATATTCTTTAAGTTCCTTTTGCACAGCCACTCCGCCAAACTGATCTAAAAGAGATAGGTGCAAATCTGGGTCCATTAGTTCTTGATGTTCATGCTGCCCATGAATATCCACCAATGTTTGCCCGACTTCCCTTAACAGGGCAATGGTCACAAGCTTGCCGTTAACACGGCAGACACTTTTGCCGGTTGCATGGATTTCTCGTCTTAAGACGACCATTTCATCTTCAATTTCTATACCAAGTTCCTGACAAACTTTATAAGCAGGATGATTGGTATCCTCAAGAAGGAATAGCCCCTCCAACTCTGCTCTTTTTTCACCAAAACGGACAAATTCGTGGGAGCCTCTTCCACCTGCCAATAAGTGAATGGCATCGATGATTATGGATTTACCTGCTCCGGTTTCCCCTGTTAAAACGGTTAGCCCCTTGTCAAAAGAAACTGAAAGGGATTCAATAATAGCAAAATTCTTTATGGTCAACTCTGCAATCATACCATCACATCCTCGCGTGATTTTATAACATATTTATAATACGATCGGAAAGTTCTTTTGCATCCTCCGGCGTGCGGCAAATGATTAAACATGTATCATCTCCGCAGATTGTTCCGAGGATTTCCGACCAATCCAGGTTATCAATCAATACACCAATAGCATTGGCATTACCTGGCATTGTTTTCATGACAATCATGTGGCCGGCGATGTCTATTTTAACGAATGCATCCATTAAAGAGCGTTTTAGTTTTTGCAAAGGATTGAACCGTTGATCTGCCGGAAGGCTATATTTATATCTGCCGTCTAGAAGCGGAACTTTTACGAGGTGAAGTTCTTTGATGTCTCTTGAAACAGTAGCTTGGGTTACATTGAACCCCAAACTTTTTAAACGATCGACAAGCTCGTCCTGTGTTTCAATTTCGCTATTTGTAATCAATTCTCTGATTTTTATGTGTCTTTGGCCCTTTGTCATGTTGGCACCCCTTAAATGATCTATATACCTTTTTTACCTAGCTTTATGTTAATGGAAACCTTTCAATATGTAAAAGAAAAAAGGAACAACCATCGTAATAGTTATTCCCCTTTTTCAACCTTCAATTGTTGGTGAGCATCTGCAACAAGATCCGATACAGAAGTGCCGAGATGGTTTGCGGCATTTTCTTCTGAATGCCCGTTCCACTGCAGATGAAGGAGGAATTCAATGTTCCCCTCTCCCCCTTTAATTGGAGAGTAAGAGGCATTCATCACGTCATATCCTTCCTTCAAGCTGAAATCAATGATTTTCTCCATCACCGCTTCGTGTGTCTTCGGTTCGCGGACAATACCTTTTTTCCCGACCTGGTCTCTTCCTGCCTCAAACTGAGGCTTAACAAGAGCTACCACGTTGCTTCCTGAAACAAGCAGAGTTTTTAAGACCGGTAAGATTAATTTCAGTGAAATAAATGATACATCGATGCTTGCAAAATCTGGCATACCTTCGTTCAGATCCACCGGAGTAACGTACCTGAAATTTGTTCGTTCCATCACGACAACTCGCTCATCTTGACGAAGTTTCCACGCAAGTTGATTGTACCCCACATCAAGGGCGTAGCTTAGCTTTGCACCATTTTGCAAAGCACAATCGGTGAATCCGCCCGTAGAAGCACCTATATCTAGAAGTATCTTGTCTTTCACATCCAAGTCAAAGACTTTTAACGCTTTTTCTAGCTTTAATCCGCCTCGACTTACATATGGCAAGACATTGCCTTTTACCGTCAAAGGTGCATCCATTGCTACTTTTTCTCCTGGCTTGTCCAGGCGTTGTTCATTTGAATATACAAGTCCTGCCATAATAGAGCGCTTCGCTTTTTCCCGTGTTTCCACAAGCCCACGCTCCACTAAAAGTACATCTACTCTTTCTTTTTTCGCCATATATCCTTAAGCCCTTTTTTGTTTTCTTCTAGCTGCAATCAATTTAACGTTTTCTACGACTTTTTCTGTTGTTAAATCTATTTCCTGTAGCAGCTCCTTCACGCTTCCATGTTCAATAAAGCGATCAGGAATTCCCATTCTTACAACACGGTTCGTATAGCCATGATCGCTTGCAAACTCAACAACCGCACTACCGAATCCGCCTTGAAGAACAGCTTCTTCAATCGTTACAAAAGGAATGCCTGACTTGAAGAGGTCATGCAATAACGCCTCATCCATCGGTTTAATGAATCTTGCATTCACCACTTTCACCGACAGGTTTTCTTTTTTAAGATAATCAGTAGCTTCAAGTGCCATTCCAATTGTCGTTCCGAATGTCAAGATGACCGCGTCAGTTCCCTCTTTCAGAACCTCCCATGAACCAATTGGAAGCTCTTTTAATTCCTCATCCATTTTGACGCCTAAACCGTTGCCGCGCGGATAGCGAAGCGCAATAGGGCCATCATCATATTTATTAGCTGTATACACCATATGCTGGCCTTCGTTTTCATCTTTTGGCATCATAAGCACCATATTTGGTAAATGTCTTAAAAAGGCGATGTCAAAAACACCTTGATGCGTTTCGCCATCTTCCCCAACCAAACCGGAACGGTCAATTCCAAAGAATACATTTAAGTTTTGTCGGCATACATCATGGACGACTTGATCGTATCCACGTTGCAAGAAGGTAGAATAGATTGCTAAAAATGGTTTCATTCCTTGTGTTGCAAGACCTGCAGCCATCGTGACAGCATGCTGTTCTGCGATTCCCACATCAAACATACGGTTTGGGAATTCTTTTGCAAAAGTCTCGAGCTTGGACCCAACAGGCATGGCAGGTGTTAAAGCAACGATTCGCTCGTCTTCACGCGCAAGCCTTCGGACCGTTTCACTCACCACACTACTCCACGCAGGCGGTCCGCCAACAGGCTTAAGGAAATCACCTGTGTCAATTTTATATGGACCGGTTCCGTGCCATGTACCAATTGTGTCCAGTTCAGCAGGCTCATAGCCTTTTCCTTTTTTCGTAACCACATGAATCAAGACAGGCCCTTCTGTCTTCTTAGCATATTTAAGATTTTCAATTAAATCGTTATAATTATGTCCATCAATAGGTCCTAAGTACGTAAAACCTAGTTCTTCGAAAAACATCCCGCTGACAACGAGGTATTTCAAACTGTCTTTGATGCGCTCAGCCGTTGACGCCAGTTTCCCGCCAACTGCAGGTATTTTCTTAAGAAGCACTTCCAGTTCGTCTTTTACCCAATTGTATTTACCGGCCGTACGCATTCTTCCAAGCGCGCTGTGCAAGGCTCCGACATTTGGTGCAATGGACATTTCATTATCATTCAAAATGACAATCATGTCTTTCTTTTCGTGCCCGATATGATTCAAGGCTTCCAGTGCCATTCCGCCAGTCAGAGCGCCATCGCCGATAATCGGAATAACATATTCGTCGGTACCTTTAATGTCTCTCGCAGCAGCCATTCCCATCGCTCCGGAAAGAGAGGTGGAAGAATGTCCGGTCTCCCAAACGTCATGCTCGCTCTCATTTCTTTTCGGAAACCCACAGAGACCTTTGTATTTACGCAAAGTACCAAAATCACAGGCTCTTCCAGTAAGGATTTTATGAACGTATGCTTGGTGCCCAACGTCCCATAAAAACTTGTCTCTAGGGCTGTCAAATACTTTGTGAAGGGCAACAGTAAGTTCAACCACTCCAAGATTAGGCCCTATATGGCCGCCTGATGTGGAGAGCTGTTCAATCAGAAAACGTCTGATATCTTCACTAAGGCTCTCCAATTCCTCTATAGACATCTTCTTTAAAAATTGCGGATTTTCAATCTTTGTAAGATCCAAAAGGGATCACTCTCTTTCCTTGCTAATTTCGCTTATTTTTACGCTTTTTATTTTCTTTCAACACAACGATGTTAAACTTGTCTTCCAGTATATAAAACAGCCTTCCCACTTGGAACAGGATTGGTGTCGAGTATCGAATTGCCATGGACTTTCCAAATGCCTTTCCTCCAACAGTAACCGCCGCGACAACACTCGTGAATACGACTGCTACAATATAGTGAAACAAGGAGTCCTCTGTTTGCCCCACTGATATGGTGAAGGAAATGACAACGATTGCTGATGCGGTCCCGCTGATAATCCCAGAAATATCGCCGATAACGTCATTACAAAAACTTGCAAACCTATCCGCATTCCTGACAATCTGAATCGCCTGCTTGGAACCGTTTACCCTTTCTGCCGCCATGGCATGAAACGGAATTTCATCTGCTGCCGTAGAGGCAATACCAAGCATGTCGAAAAAGATCCCGATGAAGACGATGATAAAGACAATGACCATTCCCACTGCCCATGTTACTCCTGAAAGCAGGTAGGTGGAAACGATTGAAAAAATAGCCGCTAACACGAGTGTGATAACGGCGATAGCTAAACTCCAATTTATTGCATCTTTCCATTTATTAACCATAGTATAAAATCCCAACTCTATATAAGTAAGCTTTTGTAGTTATCCTACATTTTATTATAGACAATAATTATTAATCCACCAAACTTCAATCGTTTATTATGTAAAAGTGGTCATGCATTGAGTAAAAACTGCGGCTTAGGTCCAGTAGGTTTTCCCAAGCAAGTACCAGATGTCGCCATACTGGCGGTTTCCCTTTAAACCTGCCTTAGCCGTGTCGCCAGCGACTAGACTGGATTACCACTTAGTCCGCACTATAATCCCCAATACATGTCTTAATTTCAGAACAGTCTAGGAGTTTTCCTCTACAGCCCTTAAACCTTGTCTTAGCCTCTTTTGCAGAACGGATTTCATATGGAATACATAGATAGATTCACTGGCCTAGCGAATAGATCCCATACCATAATCCCCTCCGACTCCACTCAAGGCAGGCTACGCTGTTTATGTCCAACCCAGTTAGACATATTACAGGTTTATCACCATTCCACCACTTGCTCCCCTAGGGGATAAACAAGGATAAGAATGGGCCTCCACGGAAGTAGGGTCTTCGCCCACATGCCATTGTGGATCGCCCTACTGCCTTAACTCCCAGCATCAACCCAAGGCTGGGCGCCTCAAGCCGACACAAGGAACTTCATCGATGTGCCCTTTAGCGGATTTTTAGGCCCGCCTTCAGAAAAGGTGGACTGACTAGAATACTGCACCACTCATTTGTACCATATACTATACCACAAAAAGAGGAAATGCTCAATTTTAGCCGCTCTTTTTGTCGATTAATGGTCCCTTTTGGCAATTAAGTCGCAAAGTTGCACCAAAAGATCCGACTCCAACGGAATCTCACCTAGTATATGTTTTGCTTCTTTTATATGATATTCCAGTTTTTCTTTTGCGCCATTCATTGTTAAAAGGGACGGATAGGTTACTTTTTCATTTAATGTATCAGAACCTACCGGCTTGCCGATTTTAGTCGCATCCCCTTCGATATCGAGTATGTCATCCCTGATTTGGAATGCAAGGCCCAAGTGGTCTGCGAAAAGTTCTAACTTGGCTATCTGTTCCTCTGTAGCATCGCCTAGTATGGCGCCTGCCACTATACTGTAGCCGAGAAGTTTCCCAGTTTTATTTCTATGTATATATTCAAGGTCTTGAAGCGAAAGTTGTGCTCCTTCTCCCTCCATATCCGCAACCTGTCCTCCAACCATCCCTCTTGGCCCTGAAGCTTTTGCTAATTCCTTCATGAGGGTGACAACTTTTATGGAATCAACGCCATGGTTCAACAAATCTTCCATCACTTCAAAGCTGTGCGTCAACAGGGCATCCCCAGCCAAAATGGCCATTGCCTCGCCGAAAACCTTGTGGTTCGTTGGTTTTCCCCGTCTGAAATCATCGTCGTCCATACTCGGAAGATCATCGTGCACTAAAGAGTATGTGTGGATCATCTCCACCGCACAAGCAACTGGCATTCCGAGTTCTTCTTGTTTACCAAAAGACTTCAATGTCGCAAGTACTAACAGTGGTCTGAGTCTTTTCCCTCCTGCTTTTAGGGAATAGTTCATGGATTCAATTAAAACTTCCGGTGCTTCAACAGAATTCATATAAGAATAGAGGGCATCCTCCACCAATTTCTTTCTATCTTTCATAAAAGTTTGTAAATCCATCACCTGTGACAATTAAGCTTCATCCTCCTGTACTTGGAATGACTCCAACTCGCCGTTTTCTTTTAAAATATGTTCCATTTCTTCCTCTACATGTGAAAGCTTGTCGTGGCAAAGCTTGGACAATTTCATTCCTTCTTTATAAAAAGAGATCGCTTCTTCCAATGGAACATCTCCTTCTTCCAGCTTTTCCACAATAGTCTCCAACTCTTTCATTGCTTCTTCAAATGTAACTTCCTTTTTTTCAGTCATTTATGTTTTCGCTCCTTTACTTCTTGAATTTCACATTCCAACCGACCATCTTGAAGGTGAACCTGTATGGTATCTCCTTTTTCCGCCTGGCTGACATTTTTTATAATGGTGCCGTCTTCCTGGTAAGCAAGGCTGTATCCTCTGTTCATAATCTTAAGGGGGCTTAACGCATCCATTTTAGATATTTTATGTTGAAATTCCCATTGTTTCTTTTGTAACGTTTGTTGCATCTGCTTGGTTAGCAACTTCGTCCGCTGTTCTAGTGTAAGCTTTTCTGCTTCCCATTGCTTTTTCGGGTGGTTTCTAGCAAGCCTTCCAGATAACTGCTCCCAGTTTACATGCTTACGTTCCACCATTCTTTTCATGGCCGTTTCTAAGTCATCCATGGTCCGATCAAGGTCCTGTTGCTTTTGCGCATAAAGATTTTTAGGGAATCGGAACGCATATGATTTTTGCAGTGCTGTCAGCCTGTCCTTGTAATGCTGCATCAATTTGTTCGAAGCCCTATGCAACCTAAATTTCCGGTCTGAAAGGCGCTCCATCAATTCGTTTATATGCGGAACAGCCAATTCTGCCGCTGCAGTTGGGGTCGGTGCACGCATATCCGCTACAAAGTCCGCAATCGTAAAGTCTGTTTCATGACCTACTGCAGAAATGATCGGCAACTTAGATGCAAAAATCTCTCTTGCTACGATTTCTTCGTTAAAGGCCCAAAGTTCCTCAATCGACCCTCCACCACGCCCCACAATAAGAACATCGAGTTCAGGCTGAATGTTTGCGGTTTGAATTGCCTTTACAATGGATGGTGCTGCATTTACCCCTTGCACTAGAGCAGGAATAACGATTATTTTCGTCAATGGATATCTCCTTTTCAAGGTGGTGATGATATCCCTGACAGCCGCTCCCGTTGGCGAGGTGATGACCCCTACAGCACGGGGGTATTTTGGCAACGTTTTTTTGTATTCAGAGGCAAACAAACCTTCCTGGGAAAGTTTCTTTTTCAACTCTTCATACGCTAAAAACAGGCTGCCGACACCATCTGGTTGCATTTCTTTTATGTACATCTGATAGGAGCCATTTGCTTCATAAACCGTTATTTCTCCACGAACAAGCACCTTCATCCCTTCTTGTGGTTTGAAGGCAAGGTTGCGGTTTTGACCTGCAAACATGACAACCTGAAGGCGTGCGTTTTGGTCTTTAAGCGTAAAGTACATATGCCCTCTGCTATGTTGTTTGAAATTGGATATTTCCCCTTTTAGCCACACATCTTGCAAATGAGGGTCCACATCAAATTTTCTTTTTATGTATTTCGTTAGAGCAGTAACCGTTAAGTACCTGCGTTCACTCATATAAGTTAACTCCTTTTTGAAGCATGGTAATACGAAAAAAAGACGGAAGAACCTTAAGTCCCATCCATCTTCTAAGATACCATATTAACTGGAAAACGTCTTGTTTTCACTTGCCTCGTTTTGGGCTGATTGTAACGTATTGTGTAAAAGCATCGTAATCGTCATCGGACCTACCCCTCCAGGTACAGGTGTGATAAAGCTTGCTTTTTCTTTCACCGCTTCAAAATCCACATCTCCACACAGTTTGCCTGTATCAAGCCTGTTGACTCCAACATCAATTACTATTGCCCCATCCTTTACATATTCAGGACCGATTAGTTTGGCACGTCCAACAGCCGCAATCAAAATATCAGCCTGTTTAGTAATGGAAGCCAAATCCTTGGTGCGAGAATGACAATACGTAACGGTAGCATCTTCTTTCAGCAGTAATTGACCGACCGGCTTGCCCACAATATTACTTCTTCCGATCACGACAACATGCTTACCGGAAATAGAAACATCAAGGGATTTAATCATTTCCACAATTCCATAAGGCGTACAAGGAAGGAATGATTTTTGATCGATCATCATTCTACCGATATTAACAGGATGAAACCCATCCACATCTTTATTAGGGGATATATGTTCAATAATAGCCAGTTCATCAATATGATCAGGCAAAGGTAACTGCACCAAAATGCCATGAACAGAAGCATCGTCGTTAAAGTAGGTTATCCTCTCCAACAGTTCATTTTGTGTAATAGAACTAGGATACTTTTCCAAAATACTTCGAATTCCTGCTTCCTCACAAGCCTTCTGTTTCGCTCTAACATAGGATTGAGATGCTGGGTCTTGTCCTACTAAAATTACAGCCAAGCTTGGTTGGATATTCTTTTCTGTATGTAGCTCAGAAACCTTTTCCTTAATAAAAGCTCTCTTTTCCATTGCAAGATCTTTACCTGATACTATTACTGCTGACATGAATAGCTCCCCCTTTTATGCTACTACTTATGCATTATTTTCAATGGTAGTTTTTACTTTAGAAAGGACGGCGTTGATGAATCCGCTTGATTTGTCATCACCAAATGTTTTGGCAAGCTCGATTGCTTCATTCATGCTGACATTTACCGGGATTTCTTCAACAAACATCATTTCAAATACAGTCATGCGAAGAATGGTACGGTCCACTGTACCAAGACGAGCAAGTGACCATTTTTCCAAGTGGGCTTTCAACGTGGAATCGATTTCTTCCTGATGCTCTTTCGTACCAAGCACGATACTGGTTAAGAATTCATCTGGTTTTTCTCCTTCTTCTAATACGTTTGCGATTGCTTCGTCCGGCGCTATGTCACTTATATCCATTTGAAAAATGGCTTGAAGCGCCTTTTCTCTTGATTCACTACGTTTCATTGTTCGATCTCCTTATCGTGCCTATACTAGTATAAAAAGATAATAGCACATTTTTATCAAAAAACACATGTTTTTCATTCGTTTTTTACCTTATTTACATACAAAATTATCACATATTCATTAAATGTTCGGAATTAACCGTTTTCATTCTATGCTCTGGGGGAGCTTGAAAGGTGTAATTCTTCTATTTAACTATGTCAGTTTCATCTTTACCGAGATAATACCCCACTATACTTTTCAATAAAGTCTAGTTAAAAGTAGCGACTAAAATTGTACCTAATTATGTGGGGGAACACAAGGGAAACTTGGGACCGTACCTTTCTTTAGCAAAAAAAATTGTAGACACCCTTCTAATGAGAGTGCCTACAAGGTGGAGTCATATTAAATTTCTTGTTCTACTTCTACATCATTTTTTTGTGCTTCAAACTGTACTCCGACTACGTGAATATTAACTTCTGTGATTTCCAAAGCAGTCATATTCAACAATGCTTGACGGATATTATCTTGTACTTTTTGGGCAACTGTCGGGATGGAAATACCAAACTGCATCACACAGAATACATCCACTTTAATGCCTTCTTCAGAAAGATCGACTTTTACGCCTTTTCCGTGGTTCTTTTTCCCGAGTCTCTCTACCACACCGGCAGCAAAGTTACCGCGCATCGCCATAACGCCTTCCACTTCGGAAGCAGCAATACCAGCAATAACTTCAATGACTTCTGGAGCAATTTCGACTTTGCCAAGTGAATTGTTGTTTTCCATTTCCAATAAGTTTCTTTCGCTCATAATTAACCCTCCTAAAAATAGTTAAGAATTCATGACATCATATTTCTCAAGAAATTTCGTATTAAAGTCCCCATCTTTGAACTTTTCGTGATCCATTAGTTTCAGATGGAAAGGAATCGTAGTATGAACGCCTTCAATAATAAATTCGCTTAACGCACGTTTCATTCGTGAGACAGCTTCTTCACGTGTTGCTCCATAAGTGATTAGCTTTGCCACCATGGAATCGTAATATGGCGGTATGCTATAACCGGGGTAAACAGCGGAATCCACCCGAACTCCAAGACCACCTGGCGGAAGGTACATCCCAATCTTCCCAGGAGAAGGCATAAAGTTCTTTTCAGGATTTTCAGCATTGATACGGCACTCAATCGACCATCCGTTGAAAACGACATCTTCTTGCTTCAGAGATAATGTTTCCCCAGATGCGACCCGAATCATTTCTTTTATTAGATCCACCCCTGTTACCATTTCGGTTACAGGATGCTCTACTTGGATACGGGTGTTCATTTCCATGAAGTAGAATTTTCTATTCTGATAGTCATAAATAAATTCTATCGTACCTGCACCCATATAGTCCACTGCTTCAGCAGCTTTTACTGCCGCATCACCCATTTGAGCACGAATTTCTTCGTCTAGTACAGGTGACGGAGTTTCTTCTACAAGCTTTTGCAGACGGCGTTGGATGGAACAATCACGCTCACCCAGGTGGATGGTATTCCCGTGACCATCTGCCATTACTTGAATTTCGACGTGGCGGAAATCTTCAATGAATTTTTCTAAATACACGCCTGGATTACCGAAGGCAGTTGCTGCTTCCTGCTGTGTAATGGAAATGCCTTTTTTTAGTTCTTCTTCATTTCTGGCAACACGGATACCTTTTCCTCCACCGCCTGCCGTAGCTTTAATGATAACAGGATAACCAATATCATTAGCAATTGTAATGCCATCGTTAATATTTTCAATGATCCCTTGAGAACCGGGAACAATGGGAACACCAGCTTTACGCATCGTTTCACGCGCAACATCTTTCGTACCCATCTTGCTAATCGCTTCAGGACTTGGCCCTACAAATGTAATGTTACATTCTCGGCAAAGCTCGGCAAAATCTGCGTTCTCCGCTAGGAATCCGTATCCAGGGTGGATGGCATCCGACGCCGTAAGTTTTGCCACGCTGATGATGTTGGTAAAATTAAGATAGCTGTCTTTGGAAGTTTTCGGTCCCACACAATACGCTTCATCTGCCAACTGCACATGAAGGGATTCTTTATCCGCTTCCGAATACACCGCTACTGTCTCGATATCCATTTCTTTACATGCACGAATGATTCGTACCGCTATTTCTCCTCTATTGGCAATCAATAATTTTTTTATCATGAGTGTCGCCCCCTCCTTATACTGTTTTTACAAGGAATAAAGGTTGACCATATTCTACTAATTGGCCATTATCAACCAGAACCTCGACAATTTCGCCTTTGACTTCTGCTTCTATTTCATTAAACAGCTTCATCGCTTCTACGATACAAACGACAGAGCTTTCGCCCACTTTGTCCCCTTCTTGCACATATGCCGCTTGATCAGGTGATGGAGAAGCATAAAATGTTCCAACCATCGGGGATGTGATTTTATGTAAGTTTGCGTCTTCCTGTTTAGGTGCCGCTGTTTCTTGTTTAGTTTCTGCAGCTGGCGTTTGAGCTTGCTGAACAGGTGCTTGTGGTGCTTGAGCCTGTTGTGGTGCCGCTTGTGGTGCTGGTGCAGCTACTTGTTGGGTGCTCACGACAGTTTGCGCCGCATGCTTCTTCATTTTAATTTTGGAACCTTCATTTTCATACGTGAATTCATCTATATTGGATTGGTCAATCAACTTAATAATTTCTCTGATTTCTTGGATCTTTAACATATTTGGTTCACTCCTCGGTCCTTTTGATGATTAGTTGCTGCCTAGCTGTTGATTTGTTGTTGCCTGGCTGTTGCTATGTACATTTTAACAAAGTAGTTCATATTCATCATACGATACAAGCTCCTGAAATTCAACTAAAAATAGTAATAGATATTATTACCTAGTGCTAAGTTCGGGTGTTGCGGTGAATTTCTGGTGAGTGTTGCTTTGTATAAGTGAATGAAAACGCTTTAGTTATTATTATAGGGGATTTTGGGTGTGGTGGATAGGGGGTTAGGGAGATGCAGCACTCATTTAGAGTGGGAGATGTGGAGGTTGTCCGAAGATTTGCGGATTTTGACTGAAGTTTTCGGAAAGTTGACCGAAGATTTTGCGTAGTTGACCGAAGTTTCAGGAAAGTTGTCCGAACCAATTTTTTAAGTGGCCGAACATCTGAAATTCTTGTCCGAACTACTACGTCTAATTGTCCGAACCCATGTATAAATCAGTATAAAAATGTCCGAAGTCACGAAGAGTGTGGCCGAACCATTTTAAACGCGATTAAAACACCCTTATTTCTTTTGTTCTTCACAAATTTTACGTTAATTCCCACAAAAGTTAAGCAGCACACTGTCACCAACGTCTGATTTTCGCTAAATGTCCGAAGTTTTCCGGAAATTGACCGAAGATTTTAGAAAGTTGACCGAAGTTTCTACATAGTTGACCAAAGTTTCCCGAAAGTTGACCGAACCAATTTTCCAAATGACCGAACACCGCGAATTCTTGTCCGAACGACTACCTCTATTTGTCCGAACACTTCTCCAAATCAGGACTATAATGTCCGAAGTTACGAATAATTTGTCCGAACCAATTTAATCACCCCAAAAACACCCTCATTTCATAAGTTTTTCCGCGAATTCCACACGATTTTTCATCAAAAGTTCAAAAGACTAATTTGCTAAAAGCTTTCAACTAAACCCCTTCTCCCAAAATAAAAAGATTTTAAAAAAATTGTCATATCTTGCAGGAGTAACCTTCCACTTTGTCAAAACTTATTACATAAATAAAAGGAGTTGTATGCCTATGATCATATTGAAAGAGCGTGAAATGTCTTTGAAAATCAAAGTATTAGAAGCTTTAAGTCGGCGCCTGCCTGCCTCACACCACATGTTGCCGAGAATACAATCAGATCTTGGGAAAAACATAGCTGGTTTTAAAGGAGAAGAGTCACTCAACTACTACTTGGAATTGTTACCCGACACAGCGGGAGAGTTTTATGTTTTACAAGATATAAGGCTACCATTTAAAATGCATCACTTTCAAATTGACACACTTTTAATCTTTCCTACTTTTCTCCTCATATTAGATGCGAAGTATATGAAGGGAACCCTCGAGTTTGACCCAGCCTTTCAACAACTCATTCAAAAAATCACCGAAAATGAAGTCGAGAAAGCTATCACCTACTCCGATCCTATTATCCAAGTGCAGACCCAACTCAGTAAATTCAAAACCTGGCTAAAAGAGTTGAAAATCCCACCTGGCCCTAGTGAAAGTTTAGTAGTTATTGCGAACTCACGGGCAGAAATTAGATGTATTTCTCACCCCAATCTCGTAAAAAACATGGTAGTACGCAATTCAGGCGTTGAATCAAAAGTTAAAGAATTCACACAAAAACACACTAAATTAATTTGGGATGCAAAAGGTTTGCGTAAACTAAGCTCGCTTATTATCAAAAAGAACGAGCCTATCACCTTTATAGATCTGGAGAAAGATTATGGGGTAACTTCGAATTGTATACTCAAGGGTGTGGAGTGCCCGAAATGTCTTAATATTGGTTGTGAGAAAGTATTTGGTACTTGGCTTTGTCAAAAATGCAACAACACTTGTAGAGATGCACATCGGAAACTTTTAACAGATTATAAGTTATTAGTTGGCCCTACTATCACTGTTTCCGAGTTTCAAATGATAACAGGAATAATAAATGAACGTACTGCTAGACGTTTATTGCTTTCATCTGGTCTTTCATATGCTGGTAACACAAGTCAAAGAGTCTACTATCTATAACAAAAAACCGAAACCCCCACTATCCCAGGGCTTCGGCACTTTGCCTAACTTATATTATTCGCCGCCTTCTTCTGTTGCTGGTGGGAAGTCGAATGCGATGTCTTCGTTACGTACGTCTTTGAATTCTTGGCGTACCATGTGATAGATATCGTTTGCCATTTGAGGTGAGTGTGCTGCCGTTTTGACTGTAATTTTGATTTTTCCGTCAGTTACGCGAACAAGTGCATCATCTACGTCCTTGTGGGAACGGATGGTGGATTCTAGGATCAGTTCTTTTTCAGAGATTTGAGCAAGTTCGTTGTATTGGTCGACCGCTTTGGAGATTTCTTCTGCCGGAAGGTCTGTACTTGCCATCATTTCTTTTAATTCTGCACGGTGAACGCTGCGAAGGTTTTCCAGTTCATAGCGCATTTCTGCTAATGTCTCGTCTGAAGAGATGTATTTGACTACAGCACTGCCATCTTCCTCTGTAGCTTCTTCCCCTTCAACGCCTTCTGCACCTTCTGTTCCATCAGTTTCTTCTGTTCCTTCTTCACCATCAGTTCCAGCTGCTTCGCCTTCTTCACCGCCGTGATTTTCAGCGGTTTCCGTGGCTGCCGGTTGTTCTGTGGCATCGTTTGCCAGTTGTTCGCCGGCTTGTTGATCACCGATAAAGTAGTAAGCAGATAAGACAAATACTAGACTTAGCATGGTTAGTAACCAGACAGTTTGTTTTTTTAATAACATGGATTTATTCCCCCTCGGTTTTTTTCGGAAGTACGGCCACTTTGTGCTGTGGTACGTCTAGCACTCTGGTGACAGCTTCCAATATCATTTGTTTAACATGTATATTTTCAGCGCCCTTAGCTACAATCAGAACTCCGCGTATGACCGGTTTTTTGGTTTCGGTTACCACCGGAATTTCTTGTTCATTCTTCCTGATGACGAGGACTTGTTCTTCTTCTGAGGTATCAGTGACATCGCGTTTCCCACCTTGCTGGTCAGTTTCGACGGTTGTTTGCTGTGAGGTGGTTGTGTTTGTCTGAAAGACTTTCTTTTCGGAGGCATCGATATTTACGACGACAGAGACGTCATTAACTCCGGTGATTGCTTCCAGTGCATCTTTCAACTGATTCTCAAAGCTTGCCTCGTAATCAGAGATAGTAGAAGGTGCGTTGGCATCGTCATTGTGTCCAAACACTGGTTCATCTTCTGTTTCTTGCTGTTTCATGGCTGGCAAAATGCCGCCGTCTGGAGAGTTTGCAGTATCCTCTCCAAAGAACAGATTTCCGAATAAAATGGTCCCTACACCAATGACGAGTATGACCGTCATGTATTGGTATTTTGCTTTTTTATCTTTTGACTGATTGTTAAGCAGAGATTTTAGCCATGGAATGAATGCCTGGTTTTTCTTTTCCACCTTGTACTAATCCCCCCCTTCGACTGCTACTGAAATATTGGTTGGTTGTAGTTGCCAACGATCTGCTAGGAAATTTGCTATTTTTCCTTCTTCTTTTGAGGAAGGAGCTGGTTCCTTTTGTCTGGAGGTGTCAATTTGAACAGGTGTTACAACTTGAATGGCTGTCTCTTCTTCTGCTTGTTCGAGTAGAATCACAACGGACTCTATATTTTCCTCTATGGGCATTTCTGTAAGCTGGTCCTCATTTTTCACGACAATTTGTAAGTCTTTCACGGTTAAACCATAGCTTCCCTTCAACTCCTCCTCCACATCTTCTTTCATTAGGACAGCCGCTTTATTTAAAATGTATGCAGCATGGGAGGCTTGTATTTCTTTTTTCTTCATTTCTATTAAATTTTCTGTGTTTTCTTTTGATGTGTAAGAAGAATGCGTGGTCATCTTAGCAAAAAGTTCATCCATATCTGTTGATAACAGCTTTAGGATGGGGGTAAGAATGACGATGATCAGAAGAAGACCAATCACTAGTTTCGTATATTTCTGCATGGAAGAATTCGGAAGCAACATTTCTACCACGGTTGCTAAAAGGATAAATAGAATAATACTGGTTATCCATTCCGTTAAGTAACTCATCGTATTCCCCCCTTACCTGACCATGACGGTTATATTTCCAGCTGCAATGATGACCGTAATGCTTAAAAAGAACATAAAGGATACAATGGCCAGCGCAGCAAAAATATAGATAATACTTTTGCTGATAATATCGAGACATTTAATGACGGTCCCACCACCTAGAGGTTGAAGCAACGCCGCAGCAAGTTTATAGATAATTGCTATAGAAAGAATTTTTACTGCCGGGAATGCAGCCAGTAAAATTAGCGTGGCAACACCGAGGATCCCGACTGTATTTTTCAGTAATACAGAAGCTGTGATAACGGTATCTGTCGCGTCTGTAAACATTCTGCCAATCACAGGAATAAAGTTCCCGGTCACAAATTTGGCTGTTCGAATAGCGATCCCGTCTGTCACCGCTGCCGTTGCACCTTGTACGGAAATAACCCCAAGGAATACGGTTAAGTAGATACCTAGAATTCCGATGCTTACATTTCGCAATAATTGTGCAAGCTGGGTTACTTTGTAATGCTCACTTAGTGTGCTGACAATGCTTAAGATTGCTGAAAGAAACAAGAGCGGAAGCACGACATATTGGATCAGCAGGCCACTCGTATTCATTAAAAATAAAATGATAGGATGAAAGAAAGCTGCCGATACCAAACCGCCTGATGACGCAATAAGAGCGATAAGCAGTGGAACTAAGGCAATGATGAACCCTGTCATAGCGGTAATTGCTTCTAGTGTGTAAGAGATAACAATGTGGAAACTGTTGAGCGCAATGATGATCAGGACCATGAACACGACACTATAGGCCACTTTACTGACCGTTTTTTGCTCAAAAGCATTTTGTAGCGTTTGTAGGAACATGCTGAAGATCGTTAGTAAAATAAGGCTTCCTAATAATTTTCCGTTTGCAAGCAGTTCATGGAATAAGTATTTCAGAAAGCCCTTTGACCATTCTTCCATGGAAAAGGACTTGTCCCCTTTTACAAATTCCATAAAAGATCCTTTTTGGCTTTCTGGCAAAAATCCACCATACTCGTCCATGACTTCTTCCCAGTACACCTTAATTTCTTCTACATCAATCCCTTCAATCTGTTCTGATACCAATTCTGACGGCGTAGAGGGCGAGGCTTGTACTACTTCAAATGGAAGGAAAAGTAGGATCAACAGGGCTGCAATGATTGCAAAAAAGAGTTTCATTGATATGCTCCCCTCTGTAGGTATTTTAAGAAGGAATGAGATTAATAATGGTTTCGATGATGACAGTCAAAATGGGAATCGCCATCGCCAAAATTAATATTTTTCCGGCTAATTCAATTTTAGATGCGATGGCACCCTGGCCGGCGTCCTTTGTAATTTGTGCACCGAACTCTGCGATATAGGCGATTCCAACGATTTTGAGAATGGTCTCGACGTAAATCAAATTTACATTGGCATTAATGGCAATCCGTTCTAGCATGCGGATGACATCAAATACTTGCTCTACTAAAAATATGAAGATGGCACAACCGACAAATACGACTAACATGAAGGCAAATGTCGGTTTTTGCTCTTTTACTACTAACGCAAGAAACGTGGCGATTAAGCCAAGACCTACTATTTGGAGAATTTCGATAGGTCAACACCCCTTATCATTGGAACAGGAATACTGATTTGATTCTTTTGAATAGATCGTCGACGATGCTTGCTACCATAAAAAGAATGTAGATGAATCCGAGTAGGGTTACCCAGTGTGCGTATTCTTCTTTGCCGAGTTGTTTCAGCACGGTGTGCAGGAAAGCTACGACGATACCGATGCCGGCGATTTTAAATATTACGTCTACTTCAATGCCCATGGACGCTCCTCCTATTTTTTGCGGTTTGCTTTGTTACGTTCACGCCGCTGTTCCTTTCCGCAAATGACTTCGCTTTCCGCGGGGCGACCTTGAGCCTCCTCACAACGCTTGCGGGGTCTCAACATTGTCGCTACTCCCCCGCTGGAGTCTTCGTCATTTGCTCCAATCCACAGCTAGAAGACTTCAATTATTAACAGCTGCCTTCTACTTTTTGTCCGGTTAAATCAGTAAAATTACCAGCAGTAATCCTGATAGGACTCCGAGGCTTTTGACCATTCGTTCGTAGCGGTTTTGTTTGTCGCGGGCATCCAGTTCTTCGCGTTCAAGGTGTGTCAGGGCCAGTTGGATGTGCTTTTGTTGGGTGTAGCGATCATGTTGCCCGAGTGTTTCGCCGAATTGTTTCATGATTTCGAGTTCAGCGGTTTTATATGCAGTGTTTTTCCATACGTCATCCAAACTTTCTTGCCAGGCTTCTTTTACGGTAAGACTTGCTTTGTCCAATTTATTGGAGAAGCTTTCAAAGAACCAGGAAAGCGGCTTTTCCAGTTGTTTGGCGATGTTTTTTGTCGCATCCGCAAGAGGTGTGTGGCCATACATAATTTCAGCTTCCAGCGACTGCAATGCTACCTTTAGCTGTCTTAACTGCCTGGGTCTTTCTGTCAGGTGCCTGGCTGCTTCAAACCCTGCCCAGGAAGTTGCCACTAGGATTAAGACTGCACCAATTAGTTTAATCATTTCCTCACACCCTCTTCCCGGTAGATCTCCTCGCCATGTTCATTCACTATTCGCTTGATGGAACCGGGGCCGTTTGACCTGGACAGTTCCACAAATCGTTTTACTGCCCGGTACGATAAGATTTCCCGAAGACTCGGTCTGCTTTTCAGCTCATCAAATGAAAAAGCATGTACCGACATGAGAAGCCCCACTCCTGCATTAACCGCTTCCATGACTGCCTCACTGTCTTCCATTCTGCCAATCTCATCTACCACGATGACATCTGGACTCATGGAGCGGATCATCATCATCATGCCTTCTGCTTTTGGACAGCTGTCAAGCACATCTACCCTTTGTCCCAAATCATGCTGAGGAATTCCGTGGACACAGCCCGCAATTTCAGAACGTTCATCCACGATTCCCACCTTGCATGATGCCACTCGCTTTTCCTCACTCCCTGTACTCATAATTCTAGCCAGATCCCTAAGCAACGTCGTTTTGCCGGTTTGCGGAGGTCCTATCACCATTGTGCTGAGCCATCTGCTATTTTCGTATAGATATGGAATTAACGGTGTGGCAACTCCAATTTTTTGTTTGGCAATACGGATATTAAAGGAAGATACGTCTCTAATTGCCTTCACTTTCCCCTGCTCTGTAATCACTTTTCCAGCCAGTCCCACACGATGTCCGCCTGATATCGTGATATAACCTCGTTTAAGCTCTTCTTCCAGTGCATAGATGGAATGCTTGCTAATTTTATTTAAAATGTGCATGGCATCAGTTGCTGTCACCATATATGCCGGAAAATATGGAGTTCCGTCTACAATCAATTCCAAAGGCCGATTTACCCGAACTCGGATTTCTTCCATCCTCTCCAGTAACGGTGGTGATAGTGTATCAATCACACCGGTAATTTCGGGTGGTAATACGGTAGTAACACTTGCAAGCATACATATCCCCTTCTTGTCCTATTGTTACTTACAATGTATGCGCCCTTGGACAATATATAACAACGGAATACAATTTCTCATTTATAGATGCCAAATAAGATAAATCCCAATCCAATGGCAATATATATCATTTTAGAAAACGAAATCTCGTCTGCCATGCTAATCAGACCAATCATCATGGTGGATATAAAAATGATCGGTCCCACTACCGCTAACATCGAGTTCACGACAACAGCTTTTTTCACATCATTTAAGCTGAGCATGATAATGGCAGCAGTAATTTCTAATAATCCGGAAAAGATTCGAATCCCTGCCATGGATAGAACAGATGGATCAAAGTGACTGAATAATTTTTTCAATAGAATTCGTCCTCCCTCTTGCAACTACACAACTAGAGCACCTTGTACAACCTATGCTGGGAAGATTAAAAGAAGAAGTAAAAAAAACGCATCCTCCATAGAGAATGCGCACTCTTATTATTCAAATTTATTCCAATTTATAAGCTCATCAAGTGGAAGACGAGTTTTTTCAAAACCTGCTTTCGCGCCCTTGCCTAGGGAGATTAACATGATAGCCTCGTAGTTTTCTGGTACATTGAATTCTTTTATGAATTTTGTTTCATCGTATCCGCCCATCGGAACGGTATCATAGCCTTTTGCTTTAGCTGCCAGCATTAACTGCATAGCGACAAGACCACCATCTATGTGAGCAATTTTCGCTAAGCGTTCTTTTGGAAAAGATCCGTAACCATCCAAAATGCTGTTAACGTACATGTCTTTCACGTCTTCCGGCATTCTTCCCTTTTCAGCAATTGCACTATAAATACGATCGGCATTCTTGTATGCTTCTCTGTCTCCAAGTACAGCGATGACCACGGAAGCATCGACAATTTGTTGCTGGTTATTAGCGATTGGCAATAAACGCTCTTTTTCTTTTTGATCTTCAATAACTAGAAATCTCCAAGGTTGTAGATTACTAGATGATGGAGCAAGAGTAGCTGTTTCTAAAATCTCCAGTATTTCACTTTTATCCATTTTGAATTCAGGATCATATTGACGTACAGAGCGGCGTTCTTTGGCAACAGTCAGAAAATCTGTATCCTCTAACTGCTTTGGAGCCTCTTTCGTAGTGTCTATTTCTTTTACTTTATTTAAATATTCTTCTTTACTCATCGTGTTTTTAGACATATTCATTCCCCTTTAACTGTATTTTATACAAGAACAGTATAGGTCTTTAACTGTTCCTTTGTCAACTACAGTTAATCATGACAAAATAAAAAAGCGAAACAGCAATGTTTCACTTTTTCATTAAATCAGCTATCGTCTTTTGTTCTAATCCCGTTACAACCCAGCCTTCCATTTCATCACGCAGTTTACAGAGGGATTCGCGCGTAGTGGGAGCAAAACATTCTTTACTTTCTACATTAAAAAACCCTTTAGGAAACGTTTCTGCTTTCATTGCATCATATACTTCGGACAATTTGATTTCACTAGGGTCCTTTACAAGAAAATAGCCACCATCCCGGCCTTCTTTCGCTTGTATCAATTCAGTTTTGACCAGATGCCTTAATATCTTTCTTAAAAATTCAGATTTAGAATCAAGTTTCTCAGCCAATTTTCCGCTCGGACATAGGCCTTCATTATTAGCAAGCACCACAAGTGCCTGAATCGCCATACTAAACCACTTTGTACTCGTTACCTTTTCAGCCATTGTTTCACCTCTTCATCTACCCTTCATTCTGAAACATCTCCCATAAAAAGTCAAAGTGTTTAGGAAGCTTTGTGGGTAGGTTGGTGACGAGCGACATGAAAAAATTGAATTGTTACTCTTTAAATGATAAGCCCACGTCTTCTAATGAAGTTCTCATAATTGGTAAGGAAGCTGGTCCAATACCATGCATTTTCAGAATTTCTTTCTCCGTGTACTTAGAGAGCTTTTGTAAACAATCAATCCCTTCGTGTATTAAGGCTCTTCTAGCAGGTGAACTTAGTTTCGTCAGAAAGCCATTATCTGGTTTGTTCTCTTTATCGCAAGTAGGACAACTTGGACAATCACTACTTTTGTAATACTCATGGCCGTTTTCACAAACTCTTAAGCTTCTTTCTGTTTTCATTATTGACCACTCCTAATGATTATGGTGTACCTAATATAACATAGATTTTTCTCGGGATAAGGGGATTTGTAAGTGCCAAGAGCTAAAGGAAAATTGATTATAATAATGCTTCGTTCGTTAATCTCTCCAACTCTTCGTCTATTCTCTTCACATCAATTCTTTCAAAAAGTGGTTTTATACCTTGCAGATTGACAGATATAACTTCTATTTCTTCCCATCTAAGTTTTTGCAATCCCATCATCACTTTAACTTTTTCACTGGATAAAGGTAGAAAAGGATTTAACAACTGAATGAGGTTTGCAATGATGTAGACACAATTAGCCATTGTCTTATCACAAGAAGCTTTGTCTTCTTTAATTTGAATCCAAGGCTTTTGCTCATCAAAGTATTTATTGGCATACCGCACGAATTCAAAAACTTGCTCTAAGGATTTTTTAAATTGACCCGTTTTAATTAACGTGCCAACTTCACTATATAGTCCCCCCACCTTAACCTTGATTCCTGAATCAATCTTCCCTATTGGCGATGTTCCTGCGTAAGATTTCTCGATAAACTTCAATGTTCGATTAACAAAGTTTCCATATGCTCCTAGCAATTCGCTGTTATGACTGTAGATAAATTCGCGCCATGAGAAGTCAGTGTCTCTATTTTCAGGAGCATTAATCGTTAGAAAATAGCGGATAGAGTCTGCATTGTATCTTTCCAACATATCTGGAACCCAAACAGCCCAGTTTTGGCTTGTCGATATCTTTCGTTTTTCAAGTGTTAAATACTCATTGGAGATGATGTGTGTTGGTAGAGCTGGATGATCAATACCCATTAAGATGGAAGGCCAAATGATCGAATGAAAAGGGATGTTGTCTTTTCCATGAATATAATAGGAAGTGGTCTCTTTATTCCAAAAGTCTTCTATCTTTTCATTGTGTTGTCTTGCCCATTCATTACTGGCTGTCAAATAGCCTGCCACCGCTTCAATCCACACATATATTTTCTTCCCTTCAAAACCTGCTATCGGAACCTCAACCCCATTAGGTAAATCGCGAGTAGCTGCTCGATCTGGCACACCATCATTTAGATATCTTTGTGTGAGGCTACTCGCATTCTCTCGCCATCTATTTTCTTTTTTAGCATCTTCCACTAAAGCTTCCAAACGTTTCTGGAACTTACTAAGGGAAAAATAAAAATGCTCGGTTTCTTTTATAGAAGGCTGGTTCCCACATATCTTGCATCTCTTTTCTAATAAATCCAGTGGATCTAGAATGGTAGAACAATGATCACATTGATCTCCTCGTGCTTTCGCGCCGCAATTTGGACATAACCCTTCAACAAAACGATCTGGTAGAAATTGTTGATCTGTCTCACAAAAGGCCTGCTCAATCGAATTCTTGTATAGGTAACCATTTTCTAGAAGCTGTGAAAATATTGCTTGAACGGATTTATGATGGTGTTCTGCATCTGTTCGTGTATACAAATCATAGGTAAAACCTAGCTTTCGGAAACTCTCCGAAAATTCTTGATGATAGCGATTGGCTATTGCTTCCGTTGTAGTATTTTCATGATTGGCTCTTATGGAAATCGGCGTCCCATTGCAGTCACTTCCTGAAACATATAAAACCTTTTCTCCTCTTTGTCGGTAATACCTTGCTAAAATATCTCCAGGTAATAATGCTGCCACATGCCCTAGGTGTAAGGAACCATTTGCATAAGGCCATGCGCCACCAATAAAAATAGTCATCTTCTTATCCTCCTAAACATAAATAAAAAAACCCCGCCCATAGACAAAATAATTGTCTAAGGACGAGGTTTATCTCGTGTTACCACCTTAATTTACTAGTAATTCGCATTACTAGCCTCCATAAGTACGGAGTGAAAGAAAGGCTCACTCTTATACTCTGACATTTGTAACGAGTGCCAAATCTCGTCAAAGTCTATTTCTACATTAGAAAGTCGTCTTTGCTGCTCCAAGGCCATTTTCAATCAACTATTCTCTGCTTCTTTTCAGCTACCGAAGCTCTCTGTAAGAAAATGAAGGCTGATTTACTTTCCTTATCATAGCGTTTCATATTTATTTTTTCCTTATTATGACACACAGGACAGAATTGTAAAAGATATTTTCGGATATCCATTGTAAAATAATTATATCCATCGTAAAGACACTTATATCAATTGTAAAAACAATTTATCCATTATAAAAAAGATATATCCATGTTTACATCAACTTTATCCATTATAGCTAAATTTTAGACTTGCGTTCCACCTTATTTCCCACAAGCAAACGCCAAAACTACTGGTATCCGCTGCCTTCTAACAAATTCTTCTTCACTAGCAAAATGTTCTCGTTTTGGTGTTCCTTCGCGTAAATCTTGAACAGTAAAACCAGCTTGTCTAAGTGCTGTGAAATATTGTTCGATTGTGCGATGATACTTAACCACCACTTGATTAATCCAAGGCTCTTTCCTTTCACCATCACGGAAGTAATCATCCACAATCCAACTCCCACGCTTATCTCCAGCTTCCTTACTGGCAAAAGATGAAGTTGTAAGCGGATGTTGAATGCTGAATACAAATCTCCCATCCTCTTTCAGGGTTTGATAAACATTTTGAAACAGGCGGTCAATGTCTGATACGTAATGAATAGCGAAACGAGAGGTTACGAGATCATAAGACTCGCTAGGAAAATCATACGATTCCATTGTTTCATTATGTATAGTGGCATCCAGTTCAAGTAAGTTAGAGCGAGCTGCTTCTATCATTTGTTCAGAACCTTCGACTCCAGTGTAGTGACCTGCACCTAGGTGTAATAGTTCTTTTCCAAACGAGGCATCCCCACACCCTAAATCTAAAATGGTCTTGTTTTGAATGTCCCCTACTAGCTCGTTCATAATGGGACCTTCAATTGCATTATTGGGACTGTCTTCTCTATTTCTTCTTTTCATATAATTTGTAAAAAAATCCGCCTGATCGTAAACACTAGCTCCTCTGAATTCCATTAAAACATCTCCCTTTTTCAATAACAATCTCTACCTATGCCCATCTTTCCTCGCTTGAATATATCCATAATACGCACAAGTCCCATTCTTGGCTAAGTCTTTCACCTCAAAACTGCACTTCTCATAGAAACGGAAATTATTAGCAGAGGTATGGGCAAACCAATCACCGTGAGGAAGTTTTTGAACACACAGTTCTACTATTTTCTTCCCGATACCTTTCCCGCGATATTCGGATAAAACAACTAAATCCACTATGTTAGCAACCATTATTTGGTCTGAGATTACTCTAACCATCCCAATCATCTTGTTCTGATCCCAGACTGTAAATGCCCAAGTTGAATTTTTGAAAATAAGCGAGAACTTCTCTTTTTGCCAAGACGGTGTATTCCTCGCCCAACCTGCATCTTCAAACAAAGCTTCCACATATTCAGCAGGAACGCCTTCTGTTCCTTCTCTTATTACTAAACCATTGAAAAATTGGTACATATTTATCCCCCTTCAACAAAAAACTTATAAACAATTAACGATTCCCCTGGCTTACTTCTTGATACCAATTATTTCAAATTCTGAATCTATACACAATATAAATTTCATAAAAAAAGCTTCCCCTTATTCGGATAAGCTTCCACAGGTATAATTTATTTTCTAGTTAACGGAAATAAAACACAGTCCTTAATCGTTTCACAATCGGTTAATACCATTAATAATCGCTCAATCCCAAACCCCCAGCCGGAAATTGGCGGCATCCCATACTCCATCGCCAATAAGTAATCTTCATCCATTTCCATGGCTTCCGTATCACCGCCACTTTTCAACATGGCTTGGGCCTCTAATCGTTTCCTCTGTTCAACAGGGTCGACTAATTCCGAATAGGCATTGATGATTTCAGCACCATTTACTACTAACTGAAAACGATCTGTTATTGCTTGGTTGTCATCATTTGCTCTGGCTAATGGTGATAAATCTATTGGGTGGTTAACTAGAAATGTTGGTTCGATTAATTGTGGACGACACACTTTTTTGTATAGAAGGTCAATAAATTTCCCTTTCCCTAAAGTTTTAATATCCTCTCCTTCTAAATAAATATTCCTTCGTTTTGTTTCTTCATATAAGCTTTTCACATCTGGATACAAATCAATATCAATGCCTGTATCCTTTAAAATTAATTCTCTAAACGACACTACGTTCCATTCCAATGAAAAATCAATGGATTGTCCTTTTATACTAATAACTGTTGAATCAAATGTTTGCTTAAGAACATAGACAACCATTTCCCGCATGAGTTGCATCGTATCTTCATAGTTCCAATATGCTGCATAGCCTTCCACCATGGTGAACTCTTGGAGATGTTGAGGGCTGATTCCTTCATTTCTAAAGCATTTGGCAAATTCGAATACTTTTGTAAAGCCCCCTACTATTAGCCTTTTTAAATAAGTCTCTGGAGCAATACGTAGATTCAGTTCCATATCCAGCGAGTTATGATACGTTTTAAACGGGCGTGCTAAAGCACCAGAGGAAGTATGTTGCAATACAGGTGTTTCCACCTCCAAGAAATCTTTTTCTTCTAAAAATCTACGAACGGCACGCACTAATTTTGTTCGCATCAACATACGGTTTTGGGTTTCTTTTGTCATCATCAAATCAATATATCGTTGTCTATAACGTGTATCAGTATTCGTTAAACCATGCCATTTTTCCGGTAGTGTGTGTAACGCTTTCCCGAGCAGCACGTAGTTTTCGATACGAAGCGTTTTTTCATTTGTTTTCGTGGAATACATCTTTCCTTCTACACCAATGAAATCACCTATATCGAAATAGTTTAGGAAATCACTCATCGCCTGCTCCCCAACCTCGTCTTTTTTCAGAAGAAGTTGCAACTTACCTTGTATGTTGGAAATGGTGATGAAACTGAATTTACTAAACTGACGGATCCCCATGATTCTTCCAGCTACCCGAACCCCAGATGTCCCATCCTCAAGTGAAGACGCTTCGTATAGCTCGTAATTTGTCTGGTACTTGTCAGGATATACTGTAACCCCCTGTGACTTTAAAGCCTAATTTTTCCATTCTAAGGGCTGTTTGTTCTTGACTCATTTTTTATCAACTCCCATTTTATTTTTGTAGCCTATACTAGTTTTCTAAAAAACAAAAAAACTCCCACCCCCAAGATTATTCATCTTGAGGACGAGAGTTTGTTAACTTCGTGGTACCACCCCAGTTTGCTGACATGTTGCCATATCAACCTCTTCGGGTACTTCAGTTTTCAGCAAAGAATTATACCCTATCTCTATAACGGGAGATCCCGTCGCAGTATCACTAAGAAATCTTAGATCCGTGCAAAGGCTCCGAGGCTTTTTTCATTAAGATCATTATTGCTTCTTCTCACCTACCGAAGCTCTCTGGAAATCATATATCTTAATTACTCTTCTCTTCACAGCCGTATATTCCGTATGTTTTTTAGAATATTAGCACAAATAAATCTTTTAGGCAATGTCCTACCACTAAATTATTACACTATTTTGATTGAAATAGAGGAAATGATTAAGTTCTTTAGAATTTATTAGAGATGACGAAGAAAAAAGGAGTAATGGAAGAGTGATTGATCAAATAATTCCAGCGCTAATTGCTTTTATAGTTGTTGCCATTTTATCCCCGCTATTTATCGCCGCCTTGAGGAAACTTAAATTGATTCAACCAATAAGAAAAGAACTACCTTCCGATCATCAATTAAAGAAAGGTACTCCGTTAATGTTTGGTATTATTCTGTTTGTTGGGATTATACTATCGATTCTTTTTTCGCCTACTCCTTTGATGTACTTCTTGGGTATAACTTATATTCTTTTTAGTTTTATTGGGTTTTTGGACGATTTTTGGAAGGCTTCGCGTCAAGATCCAGGGGGAGTATCAGGCAAGACTAAACTTATTCTTCAATTTTTGTTCACAGGTACATTACTTTATTACGTCATTGTCGAATTAGGCATAGACACCGAAATTAATATTTTCAAAGACATTACCTTGGATTTTCCAATGGTGTTATATGTCATTGTCATTACCTTATTCGTCGTAGGATCTGCAAATGCCATTAATTTCACGGATGGATTAGACGGTCTTTTAGGAGTTGTAGCGATCCCTACATACTTTTTCTTTTTTGTGATTTCAGATAAAACAGAGGTGCAACTTTTTAGTTTAGTTATGATTGGTTGTTTACTTGGCTTTCTCATCTATAATATATACCCTGCAAAGGCATTTATGGGTGATACGGGATCATTAGCTATAGGTGGATCTCTATCCTTTCTTGCCGTCCTCGAGAAGGTCGAAATTCTAATTCCGATTTTGTTCTTTATATATTTTGCCGAGCAACTGTCTGTTATTTTACAGGTTTCCTCATTTAAACTTACGCATAAACGCATCTTCAGAATGACACCAATTCACTATCATTTCGGCTTAAAATATGGCTGGTCCGAAACGACTATTGTCACGGTATTTGGATTTATTTCTTGGATTTGCGTTTTTATTTGTTTAGCTTATTGGAGATTTCTTCTATATCCATAAATGAACTTATAATTATTCCGATGATGATGAGAGGTAACCAGGCAATGCACAATGCAACGCAGAAATACCAAGGGCAAAAGTCTGCCACAAGGTAAATGAAAGCACCAAGCAATACCCCGATGATCACATAAATGATGAGGATTTCCATACTGGTCAGCGAACTCCTTTTTAGTAGTATAAAAAGGTGTACTTGCAGGGGTTCTTCCATTAGGCAAAAAAATAAATCCAGCCTTCTTTGCGGCTGGATTCTTTTACCCACTCAAATTACTTATGATATGGAACATACCCCGACTTTTCTACAAGCAATTGGCCTTCTTCCGATTTGATCCATTCTAAAAATGATTCAAGATTAGGATTTGTTGCACTGGAAAGATGCACGGCATAAAACGGACTGACAAACGGGTAGGTATCCTTTTGTATAGATTCGATGGAAGGTGCCACTCCCTCCACCTTTAAGTGCTTAATTTTATTGTTTTGCACCATCGTTTCCGAGAAAAAACGGAACGAGAAACCAATGGCATTTTTCCTATTTTCATAGTCTAAGGTTTCTTCAATGATTCCCCCCATACCAGATACTCGCTGGTCACTTGGCGGGTCCATTAATCGTTTGGTTCCCATTACTTTTCTAAGCATCTGCTGACTGCCACTGTCTTCTGGTCGCTGAAACGCTAGGATTGGCTCATCGTTTCCTCCAAGTTCTTCCCAATTCGTGACTTCACCGGAGTAGATGTTTTGAATATCCTCCACAGTAAGATTAGTAACAGGATTATCTTTATGTACAAAAAAAACAAATGCTTCTTTTCCAACCGGTGTTAACACCAGCTCGACTTCTCTTGCCATTGCTTGAGACTGGATAGAGCTTGGTGGCTCTGGAACAAAAATCAGCTCTCTTTCTTCTTTAAGGAGACCTGCCCAAGCACCTGAGGTCTGGGTGGATTGCACTTCACTCATAGTAGAATCATACGTGTCTTTAGGATAAACTGCCTGAGCGAAGGAAGCAAACACAGGGTATAATGCTGTTGAACCATCTAGCTTTAAAAGAGGTTTCTCTAGCTGCATGGATGCTTCTTTACCCAAATCGGCAACACGATCATTATTTTGGAATGGCTCATATTGGGTTAAATCAACATCCTGGGTACTCATAATTTTCAGAGAATGTTGATACCAAGCTCTCCCGCCTTCCACTGTGGCAAAAAGCACAAATATACTAATTGAGCATATAAACGTGTACTTCACGGCCTTTTTAACAAACTGTCCCCACACCCCTAAATTTACGAAAATGAGCAGTGTGAGCACAAATGCAGCTGATACAAGGCCATATAGATCCTTGCCAGTGGAGATTAATAAAATGATTGTTCCATAAAACCCAAAATATAAAATAGCAATTGACATGATAAGCGATCCAAGAACTCTCATAGTTTTCCCCTTTGTAAAAATGTTTTAGTTAAACTCCCCTTTAGGGTAATTTTACACTAAAACAGTAAAAGTATCCATATTATTTAGAATATTACCTGAATTATTTATATTTAATTCAACAGGCATGGTTTATGTCTTGATAATGATGTCCGCATTATTTAATGGGCTAAAGGTATTCGTGTAATATTCTTCAGCCTTCCAATATCTCTTTTTAAATTTTTCCCGATTAAGTTTTGTTGCTTCTGATTCACTCGCGAATCTTTTTTCACGAGGACAATCCAAAAATAAAATCTGGTTATAACAGTCTTTCCATTCATGACGTTGAAGAAAAACACCTTCAATAATAAATAACCCGACTTTCGGTAACTTTATTGTTCTAGTTTCATAGCAGTCAGTTGCATTATTATAGTATGGTAATTCAACATGATTACAGTCTCTATGTTTTTCAAAGAAGTTGTTTCTTAACCATTCAACATCCCACTGGAGATAGAAATACTCATACCACTCTTCAAATCCCGTATTATAACGTTGACTTCTATTAACGATGTAATCATCAATATGAAAGATAAAGAATTCAGTATCTTCTTTTTTTAAGTGTTTACTTAAATGTTCTACAAAGGTTGTTTTTCCAGAACGACTTAGTCCATCAATTGCTAATATGTATCTTTGGTCAGATTTAGCTAATGAGATTAGGTTTGAAATATCATAATCATAAATCAACATGGTTACCCTTTCCGATACTATATGTTTTGTATATCATTTTACTTCCTATAATGTAGATTTCTTACTAACTGCGGGATTGCTTCGTTAATATAATCAACCATCTCAGATATCTTCACCAAATAAACTCCATCCTTATCCGGAGGAGGCACAGTTATAGAGCTTTCATCATCTTTATATATCTCATTAAAGAGATAAATCTTCTCATTATATTCTTGCTGTATGTAATTCTTATGTTCTTTTCCCATTCCGATAATTACATCAAACTCATCTATAAATCTCCGATTAAATTGCGTTCTATTAAATCCATCCGTACTAATGTTTAATTGTCTCATCCTATCAAAATGAATAGAGGAAAACGCACTCAAATCGCTATCTGCTTTAAAGCCTGCTGATGCAACGTCAATATTGGTTATATTGTTTTGTTTTAAAAAATGCTTCATACAAAATTCAGCTGTAACACTTCTTGTGAAGTTATCCGTACACAGGAACAAAACTTTCAAGTAGTGCCCCCCTCTCTACATCTTAATTAAAATCTTTCCTTCATAGTTGCGACTCTCGATTAGTTTGTGTGCTTGAGCTGCATCCTTTAAATCAAACACCTGGGCAATAGGAAGCGTAATCTTTTCTGAAGCAAAAAATTCTAAGACTTTCTCTGCTACATCAGCTAATCTTTCCGGATCATGTTTTCTCGTTGTACCTAAGCTAAACCCTTTGATGTTTCTACAACTGCTATGAACATCACTTGTTTTAAAGCTTCCTGGTTTGCCACTACTATTCCCAAATTGAACAAGAGTGCCATATAAGGCTAAACACTCTAGGCTCTTACTTGTAACCTCACCAGCAACTGAATCAAAGATGACATTAGCTCCTAAATTACTGGTTAACTTTAAAACTTCCTCTACAAACGTTTCATAGGTACACACAACGTCTGCACCTAGATTTTTCACGTAACCTTCTTTATTAAGATTTCCAACTGTTCCGATAATTTTCTTTACACCAGCTAGCTTGGCTAATTGTACTAGCATGGACCCTACCCCGCCTGCAGCACTATGTATCACGATGGTATCAGTTGTTCCTACTTGTCCAATTTCATGAATTAGTAGATAGGCTAAAATAGATACGGTTGGTGCTGTTGCAGCTTGCTTGAAAGAAAGACTGTCTGGGATTCTAAAAACCAATTGTTCATTTGCTACAACATACTCTGCATATGAACCACCTTTTGGGAATGCTATTACCCGATCCCCAACTGAGAATAGTGAATCATCCGTAACTTCTTCAATCGTTCCAGCAACGTCCAATCCAAGTGTGAATGGAAACTTACCTTTCCCCTTATTCCCTATGCGTTTTTTTATATCTCCATAATTTACACTCGTATATTCTGCTTTTATTAAAACTTCTTTTTCACGAATTTTTGGTATTTCGACCTCAGTATACATGAGAACATCTGCATCACCGAATTCATTTTGAATGACTGCTTTCATCTATTACTCTCCCCTTTAAATTTAATTTGCGTTGCAGCTGATCCAACTCCTCTAAAAATTCAGTGACAGTTTTAATGAATCTGTTATAATCTGGTTTCCATAATTCGTGACCTGAATCTGAGAACTCAACCACGTTCACATTACTCAAATAATTTATGTATTTTTCCGTAGCATTCTCTTTTAATAAGGAGTTGTTTGTCCCACCCTTTATAACTAGAACCGGACACTTTATCCGCTGAAGATCCTCCCATAATCCAACCTCTTTTGAGTCTCTTTGGATGCCTCTAACGACGTGTCGACGATCTTCCTTCATAAATCCCTTTGATAAAACCGTATCAACCCAAGACTCCGGAATAGAAGGATACTTAGCTGGATAATCGCATATAATTATTCCTTTGATATGTTTAGGAGAATTAGAGGCATGTTTAATTGCGTATGGTACACCCATTGAATACGCCATCAAACAATAGCCTTTAAGATGACTTTCATTTATCACTGCTTCGATATCTGAAACGTGATCTTCCAAGCTGTAACCTTCAAGGGGAGCATCACTTTTCCCGTTACCCCTGAGACTGAGTGATAAACAATGTCTAGGTGATAGAATTCTCATTTCATTCTCAAAATGTTCAGCAAAACCTAAAGCTCCAGGAACATATACTAATGGCGTCAGGTCAGGAGAATAATCAGTTGATTCAAGATAATGAATGGATATATCTTTGTTTAAAGTGTAACAATCCTTCACAGACATAATATCTCCCCTTTGTAATATAGAAGTAATTCTACTAGCTGAAGTTTCAGCAAATAAGGTTTGCCCTCTCTCTCCCTAGGTCAATTGTATTTTCCTTATGTTATCTAATGAAATCCCTGCTTCTATATAACTTCTTATAAGTTTCCAATTTTCAAAGCTTTCTTTCCTAAAGGTTTGGAAAAATAAGTGTGCAGAATTTATACTTTTACCTTTAAAAGTCATAGTTGCAGATATAATTACCATTATTTCGTCTGTCCTCAAAGGGATAATAGAAATCTCATTTAGTTCCCACTCTGCATTATTTTCCTTAGCAAAAAGGAATCCTTGTTCCCAACCAATTATCGACTCTTCAAATCCAAAATCAATAATGTCTCCATCTTTAATCTCTCTGGCTTTATAATCCTTTGATATTAACTCCCTCATCCTATCTAAAGAGGAAGAACGCCAAGCATCTAAATATATATCTAGGAACTTTCTAAATGTATTATCCATAATTAAAATCCCTCCCATTTTAATATTCACTATCATTTGTTCTAAATATAATCAAATATCCTGATATCCACAGAATCAAAGTAGCCTAATTTTTCTTTTAAGTCCCAAAGCCTTATTTCTGAGGTTTCTCCATTTTCTATAAATGGTTGTAGCTTTTTCATTTCCGAAAAATAAACTGGATTGAATTTAAATTCTCCACTAATTGCTTTTTGAGATTTTAATAGCCCTTTAAATGTTAGATCACTTACCATTTGACCAGTTTCCTCAAACAGCTCTCTAATCGCACATTCCTTTGGAGTTTCCCTTCCTTCTCTACGTCCAGCCGGTAATTCCCATTGTTCCCGCCATACGTTGTAACACATTAAATATTTACCCTCACATTTAATAACCGCAAATGAACCAGCTAATGGCAGATAATTAACCATATCCTTCTCAGACATCCTAATGAAATCTACAAATTCTCTTCCATTATTCTTTGTTAGATTCAAATAGATTCCTCCAGGTTAATTCAATAATATCTCCATTTTTCTACTCTTTGTAGCCATACCAATTGATTCATAGAATCTAATTGCAGAAGGATTCTTTTCTGATACTCCCAATTCAACACTCTCAACTTTCAAGCTTTTCCCAAAATCAAACACATATTGTAAAAGACTTTTTCCGATACCTTTCTTTCTATGTGTTTTGACAACACATAAACTGTTTATATATAGTATTTTCCTCGCATTCACAAATGAGTTTTCAATTATTTCTTCTTCCTTCATTACAACGCTTCCGACAATTTCAATACCTATGGTTGCCACAAAAATATGCTGTCTCGCATCAGCTAGCTGGCTTTCAAAGAACTCTTGACCTACTGGAATAGAATTCTTTTTGTATAAATCCGGTCTTTCACAAACATGTAATTCATGAACCTGCCTGAATAAGGGTGATAGAGAATCGTAATCACTTTTTGTAGCTTCTCGGATTGATATATCCATATTTACATATTTATCTCCTACCTCTCAATAAATATTGATTAAAACATGTTGTTCCAGGCTAATGCCCTATTAGGGAGCAAGCATTAAACTATGACAATTAAAGTGAATTTACAATTGTCCTGAAAACTCATAGAATGCATTTAGTACATCATCGCCTAAGGGATGCGCAAATTCTTGGGTTTTTAAGGGTAATACACCTTGATTTTCAAGTTCGTTTAAATATCTCTTAAATCCGTTATCAATAGCTTCTATATACTTTACTAAATTAAATTGATATTTATAAATTTCGTCTTTGGGATATTTGGTTATATGTTCAATAAAAAGGATTACACCATCGCTAGAAAATCTATAATAATCCGAATTCCCATGACAATCTAATTCCGCTTCGTTGACTTCTCCTCTATAAATTTGTGCAAGTGTAATTAAGAAATGTGGAATAGCAATAAAACCTACACCCGATTTAAAACTAAACAACTGTGTTCCATCTGAAACGTCAATCTTAATATCGCCGCCTTCGAAACGGATATCAATAGAACATTTATATATAGATTTCATAAATTCCAACCCCATTTTCATTTTATACTTCAACAAAAGTGTAGTTCATTCTAGAAGTGTTTCCGCCCATCTATGAACCACTATTCAAAAATGTCTTCGTTTTCAGCAATCTTTTTTAATTCCTTTGCACGCGAAATAATGAACTTTCTCATATATCTCTCTAAAATCAACTTGTCGGCAGCAACGCCAATAATACCGAATGGTGACTTATATTGAAATTTATCTATCATCATGGTTCCGCCTGCCGCTTCGGTAAATTGATGGGTATGTACAAAGGACTGGAAAGCTCCCTTCACCATAATGTCTACAAATTTATAGGGTGGTTCCATTAATATCACTTCAGCTGTTAACCTTTGCTTAATACCAAAGTGGGTAGCTTCCCAGGTGACTGTATCTCCCTTTTCTAATAAGCCTGCTGTCACTCCACCAACAGCTCTTTCCTTAGTTTTAGAGGTTGTTTGAATATGGATATCTACGTTCCTTGCTAGATCAAAACATTTTTGAATAGGTGCTTTAATAAATTGTTGATGCTCAATCAGAGGCATTAAACCTTCTCCTTTTCACAAGTACTCACTAACATTATAATTTTATTTTATGTTTTTAATTCTTTTTAGAATCTCTGAAACACACACTGCTATACTCGCATTTAACATTATTAATATAGAACCTACCATTGTGGTACTTTCAGAATCAGAAAAAAAAATTCATTACAAAAAATATAAAACTAAAGAAAAATACGATAATGCCAAAGACAAATAAAAATCTTTCCATAAACTCACTCCAACTGTTTAATCTTCATCTTTCTTAAAGAGTTTCTAAGAAAAGAAGATAATCTCATTTACTGCCCTTATTTTGTATAGAATTTACTTCCCTGTAGTAATAGCAGTTTCACTGATAATTGAACTTAGTTTTAAACGTCCCATCCACTTTTCCGATTCACTTAGACTTCTCGAAATTCCGTTTATTTCTTCGTGGTATTCTAAACCTTCAACAGGAGCGTAACCGATTTCTAGTTTTGCGATTCTATGTACAATCATTGCCCATTCGGCATCCGTCATTTTTTCTTTAGAATAGTCATTTATATATTCTGCACTTTCTCTAGAAAATAAGCAGGAACCAGCTGTTATATCAACGTTCATACCCAACTCAAGAGAACAAATTTTATTTGTAATTTTTTCTGTTTCAATCCATTCCTCCGGATGTGTTTTCATGGCTCTTTCTGAACGCCCCAAAATAAGATAGTCACAACTCGGTAGTTTTGAGGTCAATAATTTCAGCCCATCAATATGGTATGCTCCCCAAGTTAGAAGTCTGTCGAGGTCGCAATAATGATAATAATCACTATGCCCCGTGAGTCCCAAACTGAGCGCTTCTCTTCTTGCTGCAGCTGCTCCTTTTTTAGGAATTACTTTTACATTAAATTTACTTTTTTGAATTTGTTCCAATAGTGTATTAGACGATTCATCACTTATAGTTACATAAAGCTCTGAATAGATGTCCTCAAATTCTTTTTGTAATTCTTTAAACAGCTTAATATTTTTGCCTGTTGGGTCATGTGTAACTGTTAGGAGTGCTATATTTGGCAATATATTCACCTCAAATTTATTAATTTAGTGGCCCATTCATTTTATAAAATGCCCTTCCCCACCCTCACATACCCTCTGCAAAAAAGCGTGTTCTTTGGTTTAAGTGCAATGAGAACTGAATTGATGATATCTGAGGCAGAAATCAACGTGTTGAACCAACTTATGAATAATAAGATTAATTTCAAATCTCCTGAAACATAGAACGATAGAATGGCAGGCACAACTGATAATACAACAAAAGGCAAGCTCATAAAGACCCAAAATCTAGCTTTAGAGAGGATGGCATTTGTATTGATCCAAAAAAAAATACCGCTAAAAGTTAGGCTTATATCACCTTTTTGCTTTATGACCAAAATGTGTAAACATTCATGAAGAATGAAGACTAAGATACCAATTAAGATGAGTCCAAAAATATGTATACTTAAGAATCTTATGCTGAATATAGATGGTATGAATACAAGGATTAGCTAAAGAAGGTATACAAACTTCATATAATGTTCTCGGTACCAAATATTTTGTATAAAAGGAGTCCATTCTGCCGAATCTAAACCCTCCTGTGATAAGTGGCGAAACCACAGTATCATAGCCATTCACCCTCCTCGCAGCATTATTAAATTAAATGATCATTAGCATTGTTTAATCTTAATTATTTTTTCTTTATTCTGAATATAGATCTGTTGCAATGTTGAGTGGATATTATTCAAACTTAAAAAGATAAACGATAACATAATAAAAGTTACAATTTCACCTGTAAAAAAAGACACTATCCCAATAATTATAAAGTAAATTCTATACCACCAATTCATTTAATAGCTCCTTTCAAGTTAGACGTATTATTCATTTCACTTCATCAACTCTACTAACCTTTTACATAATACCAATTATTTCAAAACACATTGAACATCTCAATCTTTTTTTCAAAAAAATAGACACTTTACCTATTTCAGGTAAGTGCCAACCCTTAGGTTTCCTTGCTAAAAGCAATGTAAATTTAACATTGCGAACTCTTCAAAAGATCTCGGTTTTTTGCCTGTCAAAGCAAAAAAATCATTGGTTATTGCTTTCGCTGTTCCCATTCTTGTCATAAAATATAGAGCAACGGTAACATTTACATACTCCTTATCAAGCCCTCTCTCTTGAATATAATACTTTCTATATTTAAGAAATCCTGGTTTAGCATAAGTAATTGCTCTTCCGGTTACTTTACTTAGAATTTCTGCAACCTGATAATAACTTAAGGCTTCTCCACCTGTAATTGTGTGGGCTGTATTTACATATTTCTTAGGGTTGGTTAATAAGTTTGCTATTGCAAGCCCAATATCCTCAGCATCAATAAAACTTGTCTTACTGTTTCCAGCAGGAATAAAAATCTGATTTAACTCTCTAATTTCAGGGGAATGAATACCTGATATGTTCTGCATAAAGAACCCTGGTCGAACATGGGCATAAGGAATTCCAGATTGTTCGATGTATTTTTCAATCTTATGATGTGGAGGAATTGGATTTTTCTCCACTCCCATTAGGGACAAAAATGATACTAATTTTATCTTGTGTGCTTTCATCGCATCAATAAAAGGATACAAGTCTTCAGGTTTACCAAGGTGGGGAGGTCTCATTAGAAAAACCCTATCTACCTCCTCAAGGCCTATGTTAAATGTTTCTTCATCTGAAAGATCTAACATTACAGGAGTGACCTTTTCTCCAAACATATCTTTCAGTTTTTTAACATTTGTTCCAGCAGCAACCACCTGTTCTCCCCTTCTCAATAGTTCCTGTGTAACATATTGACCTACATTACCGGATGCGCCTATTACTAATACTTTCATCAAATCCCTCTTTTTCAAGTTGGTCAGTCATATCTTCTAGTGGAAACATTATATTTCCCCAAAACTCTTGAAATATAATTCGCGTCCGAATTTTAACTTGATTAAATGAATTTGGCTCAATAAAATTGTATGTTATTTTTTAGAAATACATAAACTACTTTCAAACTTGAATGGGTATGGTGGGTGAATGTGAAAAAGTTAGGATATTCATTAAATGAACGAAAAGACTTTCTCTTAAAGGAATTTCAGTATAATACGGATATTGTATTTCGTACTCTCTCACTTAGGGGTCACGAGATAATGTTGACTTATATAGACAGAATTGTTGATACTACAGCGCTTCAAGAACATATTATTAGGCCGATTCTTCAGCTTCCATTTAAGGAGAATGGGATAGGAGTAACAGAACTATGCGATGTTATTGAAATTGCCAAAATAAAAAGCGAGTCAGATTTTAATAAGGTTATTTCCGCTTTAAATGATGGAAATACAATCATTATGATAGACGGTGAAGAAAAATTTTTGGTTGCGGACACCGCAGACTGGAAAGAGCGAACTCCAACCGTTCCACAGTCTCAGAGGGTGCTAAGAGGACCCCAAATAGGTTTTATTGAACTGGCTAATACAAATATTTCATTAATAAAACGAATCATAAAAAATCAGGATTTAAAAATAGAAGACTTTCAACTGGGGAATCGTACCAATACGAGTATATATTTACTTTATCTAGAAGATAGAGTAGACAAGGACATTTTGGAGGAAATCAAAAAGAAGCTTCAGTCTATTCAGCTTTCATCTATCATAGATGCATCTTATTTAGAGGAACACATGACAAGCGATCAAGTCACCCCCTTTCCTATTATGCTTTCCTCAGAACGACCTGATACAGTTGCAGGTAATTTGTTAGAGGGCAGAGTTGCCATAATTTGCGATGGTTCTCCTGATGTTTTGATTGCACCAGCTGTTTTTATTCAGTTCCTACAGTCTCCGGATGACTATTATGAAAAACCGTTTTTCCAATTCACAAGAATTGTTCGTATCATATCATTTTTCTGTACAATATTTCTCATTCCTTTATACATTGCTTTTACTTTATTTCATCAGGAATTGATCCCAAGTGAACTTCTGATAAGCCTGACTGCACAAAGGCTTGATGTCCCATTACCTGTAGTAATAGAAACGGTTTTATTTATGTTCATTTTCGAAGTGATTTTAGAAAGTTCCATAAGACTTGCAACAGGGATAACATTGGCTTTTGCCATTATAGGAACGATTATTTTAGGGCAATCTGCTGCGGAAGCAGGATTTGTTCAGCTTTCAACGCTGGTAGTTGTCTCTGCTACATATGTATTTAACTTCGCGATCCCTATTCATCCCTTTGCATTTGCTATTAAGCTTATTCGATACATGTTAGTTTTTCTCGCAAGTGTATTCGGTCTTTACGGTGTTATAATAGGCTCTTTTGTACTTGTTAATCATTTTTGCTCTATCAATAGTTTTGGCGTTCCCTATTTGTCACCTTTAACTCCTTTTAACAGCAAGGACCTGAAAGATACCTTCTTCCGATTCCCTTTACGAAAAATAATAGATTCTCCCAAAAAGTATAACAAGGATGACTTAAAATAATAAACAAATAAGTGAGTGATGTATGATGAAGTATCTTTATATGGTGTTCGCCTTGCTCGCTGTAACTTCTGTTTTTTGGGGAGGCGATGACAAATTGGAATTAAATGATAAGGCACTAAGCTTTGTTACTTCCATTGACTATATTGATGAGGAGTTTGTGGTGGGTATCCAACTTATCAATCCTGCAGCTATATCAGGTAAAACACAGCTCCCACACTCACCTTATATAGTATATGAAGCAAGGGGGTCAACCATTGACTCAGCAATCGATCAACTCACTTCGTATGTATCTAGGAATTTAGATATGCGCCACCTAAAAGTAATTGTAGTGGGAATGGATGCAGCAAAGCAAGGTAAGCTCCGTGAAATCATGAACTACGCTTTACGTCGTACAGAAATTCCAGTAGGAGTGGTTATGGTCTTATCTAAAGATACAAATGCTATAGACCTCCTTAATACATACTCCCCCATTGAAGGTTTTACTGCCTTTGATATTTCTAAAACAATGCGAAGGGTAGAAAAGGCCAGTTTGACCACACTAATGGAAGTGAATATAGTTACCATACAGGAAGGAAAAGATTTTACCATCCCATTCATTAGTATTATGGGTGATGTAGAAAAAGGAGGCAGCAAGGAGAATTACGAAACAACCAGTCCTGTACATTTATATTATAGTGGTATTGGTGCATTTAAAAATGAAAAGTTAGTGGTGGAGCTAAGCTATATACAATCGTTGTATTTGGCTCTGCTTGAGAAACATACTTCTGAGCTAACCGTCGTTTCTTCTTGTCCTACAGATGAGAACACATTCACTTACCGAATTTATGATGGAAAAACGAAATCAGAGAATATAAAGCAATCAGAAGGCAATCTTCAGTATAGTTTCAACATTCAAGCTACTGGTGAGATTGTACAATATAATTGTTCACTAACCTTAAACAACCCTAATAATAACAATAAAATCAAAATGGAAATCCAAAAAGAAATCAATGAAAACATTCAGGAGCTATTTGTGCTTTCAAAGGAAAACAATACTGATTTTATGGGACTTGGAAGTTTATTACGGAAAAAAAATAATCATAAATGGGAAGAAATCAAAAAAAATTGGGATGCTGAACTTCAAAAAGCCGAGATAAAGATAACAACAGATCTAGACTTCCAAAACATTGGAAAATACGACGCAACCAGGTGATTAGAATGCCCCAAAAATCTTTAATAGGTGTGCTGGAAATAGCTTTTACCATGTTCTTGTTTTTGACTGGTACTCTACTGACAATAAAAAATGCGCTTGAATTAGAAAATGATTCTTGGAGTGTTCTCCTTGCAGTGGGTGTGGGTGGCATTATTTTATTCTTGCTTTATCATACTTTATGGACCATCAATGGTGATAAGAGCCTATACGAGATATTGCAGCTAAACCTAGGTAGAATTATAGGCAAAGCAGTAGCCATTTTTTACTCGTTGTATTTTATACTTATTTGTTCTAAAGCTTTGACGGATTTTACGAATTATGTTAACAGCAATCTTCTTTATAAGACCCACCCTTTCTTCATAAAGACGAGTATCTTTTTAATACTTATTTACACATATTTAAAAGGAGTGGAAGCATTTTTAAGAAGCTCTTTAATATATGGCGCATGTATTTTACTAATTATTTTATGTATTCCTTTATTTGTCTTGATTAGCGGAGATTTTCATTTTGAATATACTCAGCCCCTCTTCATTGGGGATTTTGAAAAAATATGGGAAGTTGTCCCCTACTTACTCACCTATCCTTTAGGTGAGCTTGTAGCTTTTATGATTCTTTTACCTTTACTCAATAAAGAGGGGAAAAAGAAAATAAGGAAAGGAGCAATAATAGCAATTATCTTATATACCCTGTTCACTAGTTTTACTGCTTTCTTAGCTATTGGGGTACTCCACCCCAAACTCGCCTCTGGTTTTTTCTATCCGTTTATTATGTTAATCCAGGAAGTATCTAACTTTGATTTTATCGAAAGAGCAGATTTGTTAGTAGTTTTTTTTATTCTTTCCACAGCATATTTTAAGTTATCGTTTCTTGCTTATGCTTCAGCTAGACTCATTAAAGATGCATTCCCAGCCAACTCAATGAATATAGGAATCATCATTATTTTTACTACATTGTATTTTTTACCTTCCTATAAAGATGCTGATTTTTTGAATGAATTGATAGAAGGAAAATTAGCCATTTACTTTTTCCATTATTCGTTCCAGATTTATATTCCTCTTTTTCTTCTTCTACTCACGTTTTGGAAAAGACGAAAAAGCGGGATTCTCAAATAATTAAAAAGACACTTACCTTTTGACAGATAAGTGCCTTATAGTTGATATTAATATCACTAGATTGCTTTTTCCCAAAGATTAAGATTACACCAATTCTAGCTGCTAAAAATCGGCGAAATTGTTACTATTGTCAGTATCCTCGAACCACCATCTAAACTGACCGACATCCAAACTATCTAAACAGTCGGTTTATTGAGACTAGAGGATACAGTCACTTCACATCCGATTTGCAACTAACTCATAGCATCTTTCTTCTGTAAGATTTGCTAGCACAGCCACGTATTCCAGGTGTTCTTGGGTGCCACCTTTAAATTTGAGAGATGCTTCCAATGCAGTATCATCTCTATATTTTATCCAGTTCCGTTGTTCTTCCCGTAATTGGTTCATCTCTTCTGACGGCAGTTGGTCATTTAATACACTATAAATCTCATTTAATAATTCATCCCAAAGTTCCCATCTATCATTTTCTACTTTTTTCAAAGCGTAGGTAGATGAATCTGTTGCATTCCATTCTTCCGTTTCTTTTTTAGTATCATCAAATTGTTGGAGATACTTCTCCTGCATACTTGCTTCTATTTCATTAGTGGCAGATTCTTTTTCATTTGCAGCAACATCCACTTCTTCGTTTGTTTCATTCTTGTCTTTCATATCGGTTGCCGTACTGGCATTATCCAAAGGCTTTTCAGTTATGACTTCCTTTGAAGAATCATCATTTGTGTTTTGAGTAGCACCTGACTGATCAGTTGTGGTTCCGCAAGCAGCCAATATAAATAACCATAACGTCAACTTTACCATTATAATTTTTCGTTTGTTTTGCAATTTTAAAGCCTCCATACCTTTTGTCATTCTATTGCGACTTAATAATTTGATCGTTTATTAGTAAAGTAAAAAGATTCAGATAGTTTTAACAACACACATTTTAACATTCTTTACCAATAGAGTGGAATGCATTATTTTTTTAGTCTTCTCTGTAATTGATCTAAGGAAATCTATCGCTATTCATTCACACCTCTATTATAACATAAATATCCATTTTTGTTATTTTGTTAGAAATATATATTCGAATTTCAGTTGTCTATTAAATTCATTCTTAGCTTTTTAGACATTTGTTTGGATCAATTCTTCAACTGGCTGGCCAATAGTTTGCGGTTTGTATTAAGATCTCATTACGAGAGTCCATTTTTTTCTGAAGTACTGTTTTACCTTATTCACTATACTGCAAGATTAATAACTATTGTACATAGAAAAAGAACCTACCCTGTTCTAGATAAGCTCCCGATTGCAGAAGAAAATTATTTAAAGTGATTAATAAAGCCCTATTCTTTTGTTTCAAATCATCTTCCATTATTTGAAAAGATTTATTCTTAAAAAATCCACTAGGTTCTGTTGAATAAATAAGAATACTAACCATCCACTAATTCCAATAAAAATAGAAGCGTATAAATTAATTGATTGCTTTAATGACAGATAAACCATAAGTAGTAAAACAGCAGTAGCAGGAAATCCCCATAAAACACCAAGAACAAACTTACTCAAGCTCTCACTGGATTCACCTTGAACATATAACCAGATTATACTTAACAAACTTACGAGAGGAAGGGCTGCTATAACTCCTCCATATGTAGGAAATCGCCGAGCAATCTCCGTTACTATACCGATTATCACTGCTGATACGAGAATCTTAGTCAACAGGTACATTTTTCGCACGCTCCCTCAATAATTTAAAGGCAGACTCTACTAACGACTTTTCATCTGAAGACAAATCCCCCCATATATCAGTTAACTTGTTTTCGTCTAGACTTGTATTTCTTTGTAATACCTCTCTTCCTAGATCGGTTAATTTTAAGACTACCTTTCTTTCATCTAATGGATCTCTTTCTTTCATTAAATAACTTCGTTCGATAATGCGTTTAACATTTTCAGACGCTGTATTGTGAGACACATTTAGGTAGCAAGCAACTTCGTTAATGCCAATGTTCGGTTTTTTCTCAATAAGTTGCAGAACCCTAATGACCTGGTGTGTAATCTTTTCTTTATGCGGATAATGCAAATGAAAATAAATATCCGTCCAGTACTTATTTAACTCCTTGACGTTAAAACTCATTTTAAATCCACCTTTTTATATCGTATATACAGATTGTATCTTATAGTACGATATAAAACAAATAATTTCGGCGCCTCGTTATGGAAAGGCGCCTTTAACATCCTTTAAGTCCAATCAACACCACCCCAAGAGGATTGCAACTTACGGAGCAGGACAATTTGGCCGATATGGTACGTATCGTGCATCATGATATTACTGAGTAAACGCTCAGTAGAGGAGCTGTTTGCTGCATACGGACTTTTCAACTTTTCATCGTCAAGTTCCTCAATGACCTTTTTTAATTTATCTATGACCTCATTAAGGCGATGCACTGTCTGGGCCCACCCAATTTCATCTTCTGGCTCTCCTTGATTTCCAAAGGTTTCTTCATTATCTTCTGCCTTATGAGGATTCTCTGTGCCCTTCATTCGATGGATTACGTCTTCATTCCAAAATATCAAGTGGTTGACAATCTGCCAAATCGAATTGCTGATTCCAGAACTTGTCCATGCCGCTTCTGCTGCAGTAACTCCTTGAAGCGCCTGATCCATAGATGCAAACCACTCATTCTCATGGCAATGCATGTCAAGTTGTTCTAAAAACATTTTTGTTACAACTTGCATAAAATCAATCCCCTCACTGTTTAATTGCTTCCAAAGGAAATACGCCATTCTTTAAATGAAAATACAACCAATCACGCACTATGAATTATTCGACTCATCCAGCTTTGATTCCTTTAAAATAATTAAAAAGCAACTTTCAGGGAATGTCCGCTACAATAACTTTGCCATATAATACTCATCATAAGCTCTATCATTTATCATAAGTGAGTTTCTTTTCGTTCCTTCTATATCAAAACCACTTTTCTTGTAAAGTGCTACACCTGACTCGTTTTCGGTAACAACTGTTAACTCTAATCGTGAAATGTTTTGTTTTAAAGCCCAAATTGAAGCATGATCAAACAGTTTTGTACCTATTCCTTTTCCTCTATATTCTTGTAAAATACCTATTACAAGATATGCAGAATGCTTTGTTCTTTTAACGCTTCCGCCCATTACAAATAAGTATCCAAAGAATTTGCCATTCTCTTCTGCTATAAATATTGTTGAATTTTTTTGCTTATCAATTATTTCTATCCTTTTTTTCTGCTGTTCAAGAGTCATTTCTCGTTCCCCTGGCTCCATAAGCATAAAAGCAGATGTAGTCTCAACTTCCTCTATTAAGATTAATAAACTTTCTGCATCTTCGATTCTAATTTCTCTAATTATCATTCCAAACTCTCCCCATTCCTAGTTCAGTCCAACTCTTATGTATGGAGCGATCCATTGTGCTGCAATCACTCCAAATTTGCGGAAGATCCATTCAGATTCCTTCACTAGTTAGTATCTACGTCTCAATTATAGTGTCAGCAAATTTTATTGGGGTAAAGCTATTAATATAATATTCTTCTGCCTGCCAATATCTCTTTTCAAACTTTTCTCGATTAAGTTTTGTTTTTTCAGATTCACGAGAAAATCTTTTTTGTCGTGAACAATTCAAAAATAATACCTTGTCATAAAAGTCTTTCCACTCCTTGCGTTGGAGAAAAACTCCTTCAATAATTATTAGTCCATCCTGAGGCAACTTGATTTTTCTATTGTCATGCCTATCAGTTTTATTATCATAAAACGGTAGTTCAACATGTTGGCATTCTCTTAGTTTTTCAAATAAGTTCTTTCTTAATTTATCTACGTCCCACTGCAAATAAAAATACTCATACCACTCTTCAAATCCCGTATTATAACGTTGACTTCGCTTAACGATGTGATCATCAATATGAAAGATAGTGTAATCAATACCTTCTTTTTTCAAGTAATCACTTAAATGCTCTACAAAAGTTGTTTTTCCAGAACGGCTTAATCCATCTACGGCAAGGATGTGATTAGAATTAACTAATGCAATCAGATTAGAAATATCATAATTTTCGATCAACATGATTACAACCTTTCCCTTTTGCTGCCATCGCTCCCTCTTATCTTAACAACGAAGTTATATAAACTGTCCCCCAATAAAGAAAACTCATAGTTAAAAACACAGATCCAAATACAGTAATTGCTTTTGGTATTTTTCCATACAAATAAATTATTGCTAATCCTATAAATAAATGAAAAATAATAAAAAGAAAAATACTCACACATTTCACCCCTGCCAAATTTTAAGATTTTTTATTTGGTGATTATATACTTATTATTCCATTTAAATGCCCACTTCTTTTGCAAGGAGCGGTCCACTTGCAGCAATAGCTCCCAGTTTGCGGAATAACAATTTATTTTTTATCTCTTATCTCTTCCAATATTTCTATTACACGATTGTTTTGTTTTTCAATAGTTTTTAACCTTTTTTCAATTATGCTTGATGAGAAAAACACAATTAGTACGATAGCTGTTAAAATTATCAAATCCATCTCTATTCCCCCGTTTATGGACTTGTTTATCTGTACGTCCAACTGGTTTAAATTATTTGCTTGTTCATGTATTCCGCCCATTTTTAATTTCACCTTACATAAAAATTTTGCATTTGGGCAAAATTATAGAAACAAAACTTTAACTTATTGGAGTATAACATTTATGATTTTACTTTCTCTTTTATTAATGTTAGGTGGGTTATTGATTATTAATGCAATTTACGCTTACCAATCTAAGCATATTGACTCTAATTTTTTTCATACTTTATGGTACTATATTAAACTTGTACCTTTTTTCCTGTCTGCGAGTATGATGATCGGATACGGTGTGAAATATTTAACAAAAATTGTAGGTAACTTAACCTTTTCACTTATTGTATCTAAAGGAATGGAAATCCTAGTTTGTATTGTAATTGGATACATATTTTTCAAAGAAATCCCCAATTGGCGCACAGGATTCGGTATTACAATTATATTATTTGGTTTTTGGATATTAAAAGGAAAATAAGAAAAAACTGTTAAGTGGCAGAAAGGTTTTATAAATGACAATCATAACCGCTTGTGAATGGGGCTCAATCCTCTTTATGTAATAAGTTTCCTACACTCTCAAAAGAGCTTCCTAAAACTGAGTTTAACTACTTGCAATACTTGTCTATAGTAAGATTCAAAAATGACTTTCCATTTCTTTTACACAATAATTGAATATTATATAAATGGTGTGACAATAAGTCATTATTTCTTACCTTTTCGTTCTAAAAGTATAGGTGCTATATTTAGTAAGATAGAAACAATTGTCAAAAACCATAATGCCCTTTCCATACCAGGTACTACATCCATTAACGCAGCCCAATCTTCTACTTCTACCCACATCGATACAAGACTGTATTCTGCACAAAGTGTTAATGCTGTAAATGACAATCCCATCGCCATAGCGAGCCTATAATCCTTTCCTGCTGCAAACATATAAAGATTTATAAAAGTGATCACTATTGCAATAATCCCTAGTACTACCCACATAACAATTCCTCCAAATATTTTTATAAAATAATGCAAAATTGCTTCATCTCAATTTCTTTGCATTTTTTTCGTTTGCTTAATTCCAATTATTTCATAATCTAAAAATTCCTTCAATAAGATATTTTCCTTGGCCAAAATAAAAACGAGCACTAATCCTTGTTACAGGTTAGCGCCCATTTGTTGAAGAACGTATATATATTTCTAACTAGCCGCCATAATGCGGTGTGTTTGTGTGTTCTATTGATGATTTTTTCAGTGGAAACTAATTTATAATTCGTTTGTTAACTTCAATCGTAATGAATTCCGGCAAATAATTTGGTGTACATCCTTTTGATACCATTTCATCTTTGTAGAGTCCCGTTTTCTCACCAAGTTTTATACAACGTGCTCGATACTTTTCGTCATACACGCCTATCCATCCTGCGGTGAAATTCATAGCCCATTGAACTTCCGGTACTTCCTGCGTAATATTAGATTCAATTGTAGATAGTAAGTCTGCGGTGTTATCAGGCGGTGTCTGACCAGTCCATCTCAATCGAGCTTGATAATACCAGAAGGCACGCCTTTGAAGAGCAGAATGACTATTTTCCCATGACACCATCAATGCAATGTTCTTCTTGTCTTTGGTGAGTTGATTAGCCATTAACCAATCCATTAAGTTATTTCGCTCATCAAAAGTGTGGATCTGCATATCCTTATCAAGCTTATTTAGCACGTCTTGTGAAAGAAGTTTTTTGTCTATAATTAAAATTGCTAATAGTCTGGGCATAAACTCTTTGGTTGACCAAAGTTCCATGGCTAGTTCGTGATCTTTTTTAATGTCCTTTGCGATTTTTCGTAAGTCGCCTAGCTTAGTATTACTATTAATTTGAGATAGAATATTTTCTGCTTTTGAAGAGCGTTTTATTTCTGTATCTTTTTTTTCATCCATTTTATACAACTCCTTTTTTGACGGATGTATCTGTTAAACAAGAACTCTCTAATCTCATTTTACAATCCATAAAAATTTTATTTGGGTCAGACATTCTTCTTCAAGTCGTCACCCTCTCATATATTCAAGTACAACCTATTATTTCAAATGAAAGACATTTACTCAAGGTGCATTTCCCATAAAAAAGGAATCTTACCTTAGTTGAATTTAAGCTCTTAATTACGGTAGATATCAATAAATTTTTTTTATGTTGTGGATGAATAGTAAATGACCCCGGTCCAATACCGAGGTCATTTACTTTTTTCATAAGTTAATATTAATGAGTATGTCCATGCCCTTCTTCTTCAAGCAAGTGAGTTAATCCTAATTCTTCTAGAATGCTTAATAGGTTTACACCATCTACTTCTTCTTTGGGTTCAGGGGCATTTTTCAGCAAAGTATTTTGCTCTAAATAGTTCCTTACGACAAACCTCATGTCGTTTTCACCCACAGTACCGTCGTGGTCAAGATCGGCTGGACGTTCGTTTGAGCCGTAATGCTTTTTCATTTCTAGAGCATCTATGATATCAATGACTCCATCTTGATTTACATCTCCAGCAAGTGTCATGGCATAAAAAATGTATGTCATTCTACCTACGTCTACTCCGTTAAACTCATCTCCAAGGTGGCTAACTTCCACTACTCGCTCAAAGTGACCTGGTAGTTTAACAGAAAGTGTATATGGTTCATCTGTTGTAGGAAGGCCTTTGAAGATATATCTTGCTGCACTATTTATAGTCCCTTCATACACGGTTCCATCTTTTGAAGTCAGAGTAGCTGTTATTCCTGCGTTTAGCATGTCTTTCGTATAATCTAACCAAACTCCGCTCATGAATGCTTCCGGTAGAATTCCGCCTTCAAGTTGCGAAACAGTTGGCAAGATGTTGAATCCTTGACCAAACCTTTGCACATCACTAGAACCGTTATCATCATGAACGGTTGCCTTAGTTATATTAATATTCTGGATCCACTTTGCATAAGTAGCGTGATTTTCCTTCACAGTAAACGAAAGATCAAGTAACGGCATTTCATGAATACCTTCAATTTGACTATTTAATTCAAGCTGAATTCCCAACACTGCATTTGTACCAATGGTAGATGAACTAGTACTGATTGTCCCTTCTACTCCTTTGTCATCTAGTAATTGTTGCAATTCACTACTAATCTTCACATCTTCAAGCGTAAAAATATTTTGTGGGAATCGTAATTCTAAATTTGCTTTTTGCATTTTTTCTATATGTTGTGAAGATAACTTAACAGATACATCTTCTCCATATTTTACATCAATATTTTCAGAAGCAAGCTTTACGTAAGGTATGCCTGCTTTGATTAAATGGTAGGTTGAGTGCGGATGCTCTTGCATCCCGTTCATCGCTAAGTCTAATGTTCTAAGTGTAAACCTTGTAGTATTCGTTCCTTCATTCAACTTCAAATCCGTAGTAAAACTTCCGTCATCGGCTACCTCTAAATTTTTCGCGTTATAACGTGTAAGGTTTAAAAGGGTTACTTCGTTAGGAGCCTGTGATGTTTCCATACCATATTGGTTTAATACTTCTACGTGTTCATCAAAAATTTTTCCAGAAATAGTTAGCCCATTCTCATCTACTTCATATACTCCACCAAGATTGTTCATTGTTAATTCTGGCAATGTATTTTCAATAAATAACGGCTGGCTTTTACTGAAAACTTTCCCATTATCAGCTCTTGAAACTGCCTCTATCTCATAATTTCCGGGAGGTGCTAATTGTTTCGCATATTCAACCGGATGATCTTGGTTGCCGGTAAACGGGAAGTATAATCCAACAAACCCAAATTCCATACCGAATAATGTGTCTTCGTTTATATCTCCTTGATAGGATTCAATGATGCCTAACGCCTTACCAGTATCTCTTTCTTTAAGAACCAAGTCTAGGGCTACCATCGGGCTATTAAACGAGAATAAGACAGGAGTATAACCCATATAGCCATGATTATAGTCTCTTCGCGTTGTAAAACTCGTGTATGGAACAATTAATTCTTTAATCCCTTGTTTCATTAACACAGTGCCAAATGGAATATGGTATTGTTCGTTCTCGTCTTCCCGATTTGTCAATACAACCATTCCTTCATAGTAACCAGGCTCTGCATCTTTAGAAAATTCGAGCGTCACATCTCTTGTCATCGATTTTTTATGTGGTACTGTTAGATTTTTAGGTAGAGTTAGTTTCACTCCGTTTTCATCTAGTTTCTTTGAACCATTTGTATGGTTTTCTATAAATGAAACCGAGAATTTCTTGACCTTGTTACTATTGTTGGAAACTGTAATTGGCAACTTATACTTCATTTCCTTTTCAGAAGTATAGTAACTGCCAAAGCTTAAGCTGCCGCCATTTTCTACTAAAAGCTCTCCTTGGTGATTTTTTGTTTCCTGCCTAACAGAAATCGAGGTTTCTGTTTGTACCGCTTCATAAATATTGATTCTACCGGCACCACTTTCCCAAACACTTGTATTTCCGTTCAATTTTTCTGCGGTATTCATCAATGCTGCTTTGACTTGCTCTGGAGTAAGGTCTGGTTTAGCTTGAAGTAGTAGTGCAACTGCCCCAGCTACGTGAGGTGCCGCCATAGAAGTACCAGATGCTCTTCTATAGGAAGAGGTATAATCTTCTGTGTTAGTTGGATCCACTGTAAAGGCAGGAACCGTAGAGAAAACGTCCACTCCTGGAGCTACCACTTCCGGCTTGATGTCGTAAGTCAGTCGACTTGGCCCTTTTGAGCTGAATCCTGCAAGTACGTCCCCATCGGTTTTCACTGAAGATACATTTTGAAAAGATAATTTTGTTGTCTCTTTTTCTACTAACTGCTTAATTATCAAACCTTGGTCATACGTTAATGAAAAACTAGGAATATATGCATTTGCCTCTCCTAAGTAAAATGGGATATGCCCTTCTTCCTGGTTGTTATTGTACATAACAACTGCCTTGGCACCATTTTCTTTCGCAAAGACCACCTTGTCATGTAGAGCAAAATCACCTCTGGCTACTAAAACAACTTTTCCTTGCACATCTTTCCCTTGATAATCTTGCCTTGTCCCCTTTTGCACATAAACTATTTCTGTAGGGCTTTTCAAGAAGGACTGTAAATCTGCCATATAATCTTTACCTAGTAAAGGTAATTGTGTAAAAGTGTCATTGGCTGTTCCAGATTCATATGTTGCATCCATTGTTGGCCTTGAGATGGAGTAGCTGGATGCTCCGACTGCTATTCCCAGTGTGGAAGTCGCTGGAGAACCAATAGAGAAAGAGCCTAACGAACCCGAATTTCCTGAAGCTATTACCGCTACTACACCCGCTTTTACTGCGTTATCAATTGCCACTGCACTAGGATCAAATGGATGGTTTGCAGAAGAGCCTAACGATAAATTAATAACGTCCATCCCATCTTCTACAGCTTTTTCAATACCATCAATGACGATAGACATCATTCCTGATCCATAGGGACCTAAGACTCTATAACCGTATAAGTCTGCTTCTGGAGCAACCCCTGTTACAGCGTATTCCGATTCATTTGCCCCGTTTCCTGCAATAGAACCTGCAACATGTGTTCCATGTGACGTATAATAGGTGGTTTCTGACCATGGGTTTCTTTCCGGTTGACCTGAATTGAGCCAATCTTCAAATGTTGTTTCCATTGGGTCATTATCATCGTCTATTAAGTCATAGCCACCTTTGTACACTTGCTGTAAGTCAGGGTGGTTATAATCAATTCCTGTGTCAAGGACCCCTACCTTAATGCCTTTACCTGTAATTCCTTCCTCATGTAATCTATCAGCATTGATTTGTTTAATACTATCAAGTGCAGGAGATTCATTCGAAACTTTAGGAGATGCTACAGGCTCTACTGTCACCTCAAAATCTTCCCAAATCGCTTTTACGTATTCTAATTCCAATAATTTAGGGACTTCTTTGGAAGGTAGTGTCATAGAAACCCCATTAAAAGTTAGATCATAATTTCTTTTGATTTTTGCTTCCGAAGACTTAACTTTTGCGACATTTTTTTGAACGAAGCTTTTAAATTTATGATGTGTTTTACTTACTTTTTCTCTTTCTTTACTTAATGTTGTAGAAATTCCTTTTGCTTTCTTATTCTCGACTTCCACGATTGATGGCTCATCAGTGAATTGAACAATAATATTCACATCTTTGTCTGACTGAATATTCAAATCTGGAAATAATATTTTAGACTGCATACCTGTTGTTCCAGAGATTTCTCTCATTTTTTCACGATCATAACCTGTTACATTTTTTAAGTATTCTTCCACGTCATCAATCTGTTCACTTGTTGCTCTAACTTCATGTTGTCCAGGAAATACACTGCTAATCACCAACAAACTTACGAATAAAACGGATAATAGATACCGAAACCTACTCATTTTGACCTCCTAGTTTTCTAAATTTTCTTTCTACTTAAGGCTATAATAGAGAAGGTTTTTTGTCAGTTGGGGTTTTTAATTAATTCTTTAGACCTAATCATTGAAAATTTCCCATATGGAAAACCGTTGTAAGAAAACGGTAGAAACATTACACTTTAGGAAGAAATTTGAGTGAGGTGAATGATATGATGAAATGGTGGATTGTAGTGCTCGCTTCATTAATTGGACTAACTGTTTATTTTACACTTCAAAGATATGATTTATTTTATGTTGAGGTAACCATTCCTTCGTCTTTATTAGTGATATTAATGAGGAGGAGCGAATTTCCAGCTCAGAAAAGGAAGGAATCCTGGTTACCAAAAATGAGGATGGATCCATGACATATAGAATGAATAGATTAAAACATTACGAGAAAAAGTCTGAACATAAGAAAACATTCTACATACCATCCAAGATATCATAGCTGATGATGAGTACTATGAACCTATAAATGATGTGACCCATAACAAATCCCTTAACAATTTACTTTTTTCATAGATAGGTCTAAGAGTGAGGGGAGTCTTGGATTAGATAGAATTGTATCTTTGTTAATTGGCATGAATGCTGCTCTGTACCTATTGTACAATGGAGCCTCACTGGACAACTATCACGTAAATGTCCGCCTGCAAAACATGGACACGTATGAAATCATTAGTGAAACAACTCTTCCGTAGAGTGGACGGTGCTACAATTGCTACCAGTAATATGATCAAACCTATCGAAACTCTGAAAAGTAATTTTCTTTTTTACCCAATTAAACTCCCCCTTTGTAAAATAGCTTACCATAAGCTGCCATCTTTGCTTTCTAAAGTATTCTGCTCCCATTGCTTAATTCCAATATTTTATAATTTACAAATCCATACAATATGCTTACACTCTGGTAAAAATAAAATGAGCGCTGATCCTTGTTCCTAGATCGCGCCCTATGGAGGAATGATTTAAGTTAAAATATCAGATTACGAATGTACAAAATACCATATAACAAAGCCCCACCAACAGGAAGGTTTTTTTTCCTCTGCATTTTGATTTCTAATTGTAGGTTTTCCATGATGATTCACCTTTCTAGTATTCTATGCTTTCTACTAGTATATAATTTCATTTCAAATCTAAATAGATAAAAAAAAACCAGCCATACTAGACTGGTCTTATCCTTTCATTTTATCCCCTACAAATTGGACATCTGTTCCAACAATTACTTGCAGGTTTGTTTGGTTTACTTTTATGACCCCTTTGGCCCCATGTTGTTTTAATGAATTTTCTTGTACTTTACTCATATCCTTGATTGTTAACCTGAGTCTTGTTGTACAGTAATCAACCGCAGCAATATTTTCCTTACCACCTATATCATCAATAAAATTACGAGCCATTACAGAATATTTATCTTCACCTGTTCCACCTGTTCCTTTTTCTTCTATTATATCTTCTTCATCTTCCCGACCTGGTGTTTTTAAATTAAAGGTCCTAATAAGAAAATAGAAAACAAAGAAATAGATTGCACCATAAGCCAAACCGATGATTAAAAGTAACAACGGCTGTTGTGCTATCCCCCAATTCAGGAAAAAGTCGATGGCACCGGCAGAGAATCCGAAACCATGCTTAACATCCAATAAGTAAACAATAACCATGGAGCTTGCTGTTAATAATGCATGTATGACGTATAAAAACGGAGCCAGGAACATGAAAGTAAACTCAATCGGCTCTGTAATACCAGTTAAAAATGAAGTAAAGGCGATACCAATCAGCATTCCTGATACAGCTTTACGGCGATGTTTTTTTGCTGTTGCAACCATCGCCAGCGCTGCAGCAGGCAAACCGAACATCATGACAGGGAAGAAACCGGCCATAAAAATACCAGCTGAAGGGTCACCAGCAAAGAATCGATTTAAATCCCCAGTAGCACCATTATATTCTCCAAATACAAACCATACTAAACTATTGAGTACATGGTGCAAACCTATTGGAATGAGAAGACGGTTCAAGAATCCGAAGATACCAACTCCTACAGCTCCTGCATCTATTATCCACTGACCGATGTTGTTAATAAATTCTTGGATTGGAGCCCAAATGACACCAAATATTCCCGCTAAGATTACCATCACAGTAGCGGTAATAATAGGAACAAATCGTCTTCCTGCGAAAAACCCAAGCCAATCAGGCATTTTAATATCATGAAACCTGTTGTAAAGCAATCCTGCTACAACCCCTGATATTATCCCGCCAAGTACGGCCATATCAATCTCTTCATTGATTGCTTGCGTGCCACTTACCAATACCAGGTATCCTATAGCAGCAGCCAAGGCCGCAGATCCATTATTGTCTTTGGCGAAACCAATCGCTATCCCAATAGCAAATATAAGCGCAAGATTAGCAAATACTGCGTTCCCTGCATTTGCAATAAATTCAATACCCAATAAGTCCTCTTGTCCAATTCTTAATAATATTGCTGCAGCGGGAAGCACAGCAATCGGCAACATTAGTGATTTTCCGATTTTCTGTAAAAAACCAATCATTTATATCAATCCTCCTTAATCTTTTGTAAGTGCTTGCAACGAAGTAATACTAGCACATCTTACAAATAGTTGTCTATACCAATATTTCTGAAAAACACTTAAGATATCCATTATCAAACGATCAACAGAATAAAATTGGTATATACAACTATACATAATTCTGTTAGAATCAACATATAATAGTCGTGAAAGGAGACTTACATGAGTACTTTCTTAAATAGTTATTCCCTGCTTTCCGTCAATCTAATAAAAGAGAAAACAATTCAAGAAACTGGATTTATTAAAGTTAAAGAAGGAAAAATTTTCGAAATCGGAGCTATGGATCACTATCAAAACACTGAAAATCTGCAGGAAATTCGATTTTCCTCCGATCTGTATGCTGCCCCAGGGTTCATAGACATCCATATACACGGTTTAAACGGAGCTGACACGATGGATGCTTCTGAAGAGTCATTGAAAACAATGGCAGCAACATTGCCACAGGAAGGTACAACTAGCTATTTAGCAACAACTATTACGCAAGAGCGATCTGTTATTGAAGCAGCCTTACGCACAGTAAATAACTATTTAAAAATAGAGAAAAATGATTCAATAGGCAGTGAATTACTTGGAATACATTTGGAGGGTCCATTTATATCCCCGAAGCGCGCAGGTGCACAGCCATTAGAACATATTGTGAATCCAGATATCCAATTATTTGAAAGCTGGCAGGTTGAGTCCGGAAACCAAATTAAAGTGGTTACCATGGCACCCGAGCAGCCTAACGGAATAGAATTTGTCCATCATTTAACGAAAAATAAGGTCATCACTTCCATCGGACACTCTGATGCTGTTTATGATGAAATGCTCGAAGCTATGGAAGCAGGTGCAGAACACGTTACACATTTTTATAACGGGATGCGCGGCAGCCACCATCGTGAACCGGGTGTTGTAGGTGCCGGACTTGCCCATGATGACCTGTTGGTCGAAATGATAGCTGACGGTATTCACGTTCACCCTGCAGTCGTAAAAGCAACCTATCTTGCCAAGGGAGCAGATAGAATTCTTTTAATAACAGATTCCATGAGAGCAAAGTGGCTCGAAGATGGAGAATATGAATTGGGTGGCCAAAAAGTCGAAGTGGCAAACAATACTGCACTACTTGAAAATGGCACACTTGCAGGAAGTGTTCTAAAAATGAATGAAGCATTAAGAAATATGAAAAAATTCACAGGCTGTACACTAGTAGAAGCCGTCAGAATGGCTTCTTCAACCCCTGCAAAAAGACTTAATGTTTGGGAAAGAAAAGGAAGTATCGAAGTTGGTAAAGATGCTGATATTGTAATCATGAATCAAAATTGCGAAGTCAAGATGACCTTTTGTAAGGGTCAATTAGTTTATAAAGGAGAGTAGGCCAAAATGGATATTATCACCGCTAATACTTATGACGATCTAAGTCAAGTAGCTGCTGAAATTATTATTAATAAAGTTAAACTGAATCCTAACCTTGTAATTGGAATGGCAACAGGAAGCACACCAACAAAACTCTACGAATTTTTGATAAAAGACTATAAGGAAAACGGTACCTCCTATCAAGGTATAACTACTTTTAATCTGGATGAATATGTTGGTTTAGATAAAAATGATTCGAACAGTTATTACGAATATATGAATAGAAACTTATTCAAACATATCAACATCAGTATAGAAAATACTCATATTCCGAACGGAAAAGCAGAAGATCTCGAAATAGAATGCAGAAATTATGAACAGAAACTCCATAACAAAGGTCCTGTAGATATCCAAATCTTAGGTTTAGGAGAAAATGGACATATTGGTTTTAATGAACCTGGAACCCGTTTTGACAGCAGAACTCATGTTGTAAAACTTACAGAATCGACTAGAAAAGCCAATGCACGTTTTTTTGAAACGATGGAAGATGTTCCCTCTCACGCTATCACAATGGGTATAGATTCCATTATGAATGCGAAAGAAATACTACTTTTAGTGTCTGGAAAAAACAAAGCCAAAGCTTATGAACAACTGATGAATGGCAGCCTTTCTGACTCCTTTCCTGCAACTATCCTAAAAAAGCATCCTTGTGTTAGAATTATTGCAGACAATACAGTTCTTCAAAACTCCAGTATTATTGCTTGAAAGGAGATAAACAGGGTAAATGATAGATAAAAGTTCCCCCATACCATTTTATTACCAGCTAGAATCTTTCATTAAGGATCAAATTAACTCAGGTAATCTTGTTCCTGGAGATACTATACCTTCAGAGAGAGAATATGCCGAAGCTTACGGAATAAGCAGGATGACCGTTAGGCAAGCCATTAATTCACTGGTGACCGAGGGGCTTCTCTATCGTAAAAAAGGAAGCGGCACTTTTGTAGCAAATAAAAAAATCGAACAGCCACTTCAAGGCTTGACCTCCTTTACAGAGGATATGAAAAAACGAGGGATGAACCCGACAAGTGAATTGATTCATTTTGAAATAGTGCCAGCCTCCATTAATATAGCTGATGAACTTCATATCAAGGAACATGCACCTGTATATGAGATAAAAAGGATACGTTTGGCTGATGGTGAACCGATGGCACTTGAGACAAATTACCTCTCTGCTAATTTAGTCAAAGGACTAACGGAAGAAGTAGTAAACACTTCCATTTATGCTTATATCGAAGAGAAGCTAAACCTTGAAATCGCCCATGCAGATCAGATGATTGAATCCATACAAGCTTCCAGTGAAGATGCCAAACTTTTAAAAATTAATAAAGATCATCCAATGTTATACATTAAGCGAAACACATTTCTACAAGATGGGACTCCTCTGGAACTAGTAAAATCCCATTATAGGGGTGACCGATATAAATTCTACATCAAAATGAAGAGATTCGAATAGTAAGGGAGAGGTTTCATGGATACGAGTTATTTATCAGCTGTTCAACAGCTCCTGACAAAAGTGGAAGAAAAAAACAGTAAAGAGATAGAGCAGTCATCCTCTCTCCTTGCTGACTGCTTTGGAAATGAAGGCATTCTACATGTTTTTGGATGCGGCCACTCCCACATGATCGCCGAAGAAGTATTTTATAGAGCAGGTGGAATTGTCCCAATCAGACCTTTATTTGTGGAAGATCTCATGCTGCATAAGGGGGCTCTACGTTCCTCTGATTTAGAGAAAGATCCCTTGTTCGCAAAAACCTTTCTCCCTTCACAACCATTCCAACCAAATGATGTATTATTGGTTGTCTCCACATCTGGAAGAAATCCTGTTCCAATAGATGTTGCACAGTATGGGAAAAAGATGGGACTGAGGATCATGACTATATCATCTCATGCATACCACACCCTTTCTTCTCGTCATTCTACCGGTTTACATTTAGCGGCTGCAGCTGATATTGCTCTTGATAACCTTATCCCTGTAGGAGATGCATTGATAACATTACATAATCACCATTCAACCAATAGTATAGGACCAGGATCCACTATCATAAATGCAGCCATCCTGAATCAAATAATTGTTAATTCCGTTGAACTTCTTACTAAAAAAGGAAGGGAGATTCCTATATTTAAAAGCGGGAATGTTGACGGTTCTGAGGAGCACAATAACGAATTGATAAATAAGTATGGAAAGAGAATTGAATTCTTTTAAAAGTACCACCACTTCGGGTGCAATAGGAAAAGAGCCGGGCTGTCATGATCCGGCTCTTTTCCATTTAACAGTTCAGAAAAACTTATCCTATATCATCAAGCGTTCTAAAAATTTGCCGGGAGTAGGATAACTTTATAACAAATTTCTCCCGAAGGTTTCTCAGCCATTCAGGATGCTTTTCTGATTCAAGAATATCTAATTGAACGAAGGATTCTCGTATACGAATACAGTTGATGCATTCTTAGAAACCCCTAGATTTGTTGAAGGTAATTTTCATCCAGATTGGTTACCGTCCTATACCCTCTTATGAAGTTTTTCACTTGTGGCTTCTTGATATCTTCCTTATTCGCAAGAACATCTCCTAACGCAAAAACATTGGAATAATTTCTTCACCAAGAGCCAGCCCGATCAATAAGCTACCAAGTAAAAGTAAGATACTCTTACCAAAAAGGCTTTCTCTAATTACTTCTTTATCAAATAATTTGATGGATGTTGGTACAAACCCTACGCTATGAGTCGGCATATTTAACGTCGATTTGGTTTTCTCCGTTATTTCCATCAAAAAAATAGAAACCAAGATTGCAGGGCTTTCCATCAACACAACCATTGCATTCATAAAACCTTCATAATCTATACCATTGCTATCTAGAAAAGAAATGGCAGCACCATACGTAACAATACTTATAGAGCCGTAGGTAGCTGCAAGGCCAATGGAATTTTTAAGTCCATCTTCATCAGTCGCATAATACAGAGTATGATAAAAGGAACCATCCCCCTATTAGCAGCGTAGCCATAATCGGTCCAATAACAGAAGGAAGGGAGTATTGAGATAATATTATTCCGCCTTTAAGTCCTATGGCAATTAGAAGGTAAATGCTCAAACCTTCACTTAGGCCATTCGGAAATTTTAAATCGGATTTAAAAATTGCTGCTAAAAGTCCTAAAACAAAGAACAGGACTACAGGTGATAATAAGTTTGGTACAATAACTTCTGACATTGCAGGCTTCCCTCCTACATATTATTCAATAAAAAAACCGACAAATTCAGAAAAAATAGCCGTTTACAGCCACTTTCTTTCAAATTTGTCAGTTTACTTCCAATTGTTAAAATAAACCCTTGGAAAGTCTCCCTGCTTACTTTTATTTCTTGCCAACTATCTCTTCGAAGTTATTACCCAGCTTAAAGACTATAACCCGCTCTCCTGTAACAGTACTAATATTTGTATAAAAACTTTTGGTATCTTCCCCAGTAATATTTTCAATAATTTCTTTGAAATCTTCAATCCCAGACTCGACTAAATCGGAACGAGTTCTTTTTATTGATATCACCCCTTCTTTCGTGCCACATATCGTTAACTCAGCGGGTGTTAGAACTTCCTTTAAATTTACAATAATCATATCGCGCATTATATCAGTTTTAACAGACACAGAGCCGCGTCCCAAATAGTCCTTTTCCCACTGTGTCAAGGCTTTACTAATTTCTGATTCAATTGAACCTTTTGATTTCATAAGTGTTCCTCCCTTACATAACCAAAAAAATCGGTATACTTCTTATTCCCTCGTTAAGAAATATACCGATTTATCTTAATCTCTTTCTAAGTTTGAGTAAGAAAAGTCTTTTTCACACGAACAATCAATTATTAACAGTGCGCTAAAGCATTCTAAATCATCAGAAAGAATCCTGGTCTGTCGGTTACTAACTTAAATAATACTTTAACTTCCATTATCCGGGATGTAAATCTCTATCTTCATATGTACATCTTCTATTCATAATTTTAAACAACCTAATCCCTCATCCAATTAGTGACAAAACCCATTCTTTTATTTCTTTCATTCGTAAATAGGAAGGCTGTGAGTTAGTTCCTGTAACAACTAAAGGGACCAAGGAGTCTTGTTTATGCAGGCCGCCATGGCTCGCACCTCCTACATGAGTAGGGGAGCCTTCCCCGATGAACTCATAACCTGGCTTCGCACTAACAATGATGAAATCCCCTTGATGGGAATATAGACTGCTATATAGCCTTTCCAATGCATCAGGATAGTCCCCATAATGAATGCTTTTGCCCTTGACTGTCATATCCAATAAATTCAAGTTTCCTTCGATATCCCATGATTGGTTATAGGAATCAATTAATGGTCCTCCTTTTCGGAAACGAAGTTCCCCTTCCTCTTTTCCGGCCTTAACTTCTATGTAGGAGCCTTTTTTCCAAGCAATCACGTCAATTCGTTCCTCATTTTTCGCGACATGAACAAGCTCATCCATTGATAATTTTTCTTTATCTAATGTGTATACATAAGACATCCGTTCATTTACCGCCAAGACAATTTGATCGTGTGACTGAACTCCTTTTTTCAGCTTCATAATGTTGTATTCACCAAATAACTCCCTTAGATCTATCAGGGCAATTTTACGATTAGAATCAATCCATGCCTGCCCATTATCACCAATGGTAATCCAGATATTATGCTGTATGGCTTCTTCCCATGTATCATAAATATTCAGCAGTTTCTGCAAATGCCGATCAACTTTTTCTATGCCTTGAATATCCATACGACCATTCTTATGAACACGTTGGTCCAGTTCCGGAAAATATACAATTGTAAATGCGGGTAATTGGTCAGTTTCAATTAAATGAGTTAACTCCTGGACGGAAAAAGAATTGTTGAACCCAAACTTCTGCCAAAGCCGTTGAAATCGATTAGAACCACTGATTTTTTTCAACGATCCATACGTAAAAACGGTTGGTGCAAATGTGGGACGGTCTTTTTTTATGGAAGTAAACCATGTGATTAATCTCGGCAATTTATATGTATGGGACGTATTGCCTCGATAAACGAGTGCATTTATTGAAGCAGACTTTTTACCTTGCTCCTCAATCTGTTCATGGATGGTTTTTACATCTTTACTTATATGGCTTCCATTCATATGAAATAAAATATCTTCTAACGATTGGCTTATACCAAGTTTCCATAATTCACGAATATGTGTGCCATAATTTACGAGTCGATTTTCTTCACTATCAAACCAGACCAATCCCGGAAGACGATGTTCATTACAATAAGTTCCTGTCAGAATTGTCGTGTCCACATTAACAGACATAGTAGGAAAAGGACTGACCACATCAGGGAAATACTTGCCCTTCTCCATCAAAAATTTCAGTGCTGGTGCCCGGTCGCCTTTGATAGCTTCTTGTAGAGGCGTGTCCATTAATGTGTCAATTACAAGCATTATTATCGGCTTTGATTGTAGCGACACCATGTAAACCATCCTTCTTTACTTAAATTTATTCTTGTTATGGTGATGGAGTAATAATTTTCATGTTTATATCTCTATAATTATAGGTAAGATCATTGGTTTCCGTTTAGTTCGAGTAAACAAATATTGACCAACCGCTTTTCTAATGCTTTGTTTTATAACGGTCCATTGATTTCTGTCTCCTTTTTTCAATTCGTTAACCGTATTTTTTATTAGTGTGTTAACGTCTCTAAGGAGCTCTTCCGAATTTTTGTGATACACGAACCCCCGGGAAATGATGTCCGGATCATGAACTAGCTTTGCTTCCCTTTTACTCATTGTTAAAACAATTACGAGCATACCGTCTTCAGAAAGTTGTTTACGATCACGTAAGACAATATCCCCAACATCACCAACTCCAAGACCATCAATATAAGTATTTCCTGAATGTATTTTGCGAGTTTGGCGGGCGAGGGAATCGGTAATGTCAACAACATCCCCATTATTCATAATGAAGGTGTTCCCTTGCTCTACTCCAACTGATTCAGCCAATAAACGGTGATGATATAGCATTCTATATTCACCGTGAATAGGAATGAAATATTTTGGTTTCATTAAAGTTAGCATCAGTTTTAAATCTTCTTGGTAACCATGTCCAGAAACATGCATTCCTGAGGAACTTCCCGTTCCATAAATCACTTTTGCTCCTAGTGTAAGTAAATTGTCTACGACACGTGTAACATTTCGCTCATTTCCAGGTATAGGACCAGCGGCAATGATAACTGTATCCTCCGCTAAGATTTCAACTCCACGGAAGTTTCCAGTTGATAATCTGGAAAGGGCAGCTAACGGCTCTCCTTGACTCCCTGTACATAAAATAGCCACTTTTTCAGGGGCCATTTCATCGATTTCTTGTTGTTCTATCAACATTCCATCTGGTACTGTTAAATACCCCCTTTCCATGGCAACGTCTACTACATTCACCATACTACGTCCAAGCAACGCAACTTTACGATGGGTTTTTTGAGCCGCATCGACCACTTGCTGGATTCTATTGATATTGGATGCGAAGGTAGAAAGGATTACTTTCTGCTCCGCTTTCATAAAGGCTTCCTCTACATGTTTCCCTACCATTTGTTCCGACGGGGTTAAACCTGGACGTTCTGCATTGGTGCTTTCAGACAATAGAAGAAGTACTCCATCCCTACCGATTTGGGCCATTTTATGAATATCAGAATGCTCATTATTTGCAGGAGTTAAATCAAATTTGAAATCACCCGTATGTACTATTCTTCCCTCTGGTGTTTGAAACACTACCCCTAAGCAATCTGGAATACTATGATTCACTTTAAAAAAACTTATACTAATTTCATCAAAGTTTAAGTTTGAATTTGAATCTATTTCGATTAGTTCCGTTTCCCTTAAAAGTTTATGCTCTCCTAATTTCAATTCAATCAATCCTAAAGTGAAACGTGTGGAATAGACGGGTACATTAAGTTTTTTTAAGAAGAACGGGATTCCTCCGATATGATCTTCATGGCCATGTGTAACAATTAATGCTTTTATATTATCTTTATGTTCAAGCAAGTAGGTGATATCAGGAATGATCAAATCTATCCCTAATAAACTTTCATCAGGGAACTTATTACCACAGTCGATAATCACGATATTGTTTGAATATTCAATTGCATACATATTTTTCCCGATTTCATTCAGACCACCCAAAGCGAAGATAGATAATACATTCTCGTTTGTCCTCAAGAATTTCCCCTCCAAATCGATATTTATTTTTACTATCTCCATTGAGGAATCTATTTATTAAACGGGAAAATATTGAGGCTTTCTTTCTTCAATAATGGCCTTTTTCTTAATACCAGTAATTTCAGTTTTTAAAAAACGATTCAGTAATACGCCTTTTAGTTAGTACAATAACATCGGAGTATATATTTTCGAATGTAAAGGATTTTCATCTTCTTGAATCCAAGCTATGTCCTCAAGTTTGATTCGTTTTTCTACTAGATAATGAACAATTTTCATATTTCTCTCATGATTCGTTGTTCCTGTATCAATCGTAAAACTAGTTATAGAAATGGTGCAATGCCTTATCCGTTTCCCCGGCTAAATTTGGTACTATTAGACAGTTCCAATCATATTCTTATAAAAGGCTCTTTTCTCAAAGATTGTTGCTATTCACTTGTAAAAAGTCGGCAATTGGACTTTTTACTGCTTACATACTCTAGAAATTGCAAGTAGTATTCTTAGTACAACAGGGAAAAGAGCACGACAGTAAGTAATATATACGGTTGATTTGAATATACGAAACAGCATCAAAGTTTACAAAACAGCCTTATAAAAAGAAAAACACAGGAAGGAGTGCTAAGACTGTTGATAAAAGTTAAGGTTGGTTTACGCCCCATCGTAAGTAAGATAAATTTACCTACAGTTTTGAAAACAACTGTTCTTCCAGGCGACTCCATTGAAAGTTTATTTATCGCAACCCAGGTAGGAGAAATCTTTCTCGTAGGAAATTCTGGTTTAAGGACTTTTTTAGATATTCGCCAGCGGATTCTAAAACTTGACGGTTATGATGAACGGGGATTGCTGGGGTTAGCATTTCATCCACAATTTTATTATAATGGTCTGTTTTACCTTCATTATTCGTTAGCTGGAACACAGGGACCAGGTGCTCTCCCTGAATCTTTGAATCCTGACCCATGTAATCCTGACACTTTAAATCTAAGGTGGGTAGATAGGGAAACGCAATATGATCATATTGATACATTGGAAGAATGGGTTTTAAAAACGAATGGTCAACCCCAAAAAAGACGGACATTACTTAACTTAAGAAGGCCATTTAGTAATCACAATGGTTTCAATAGCTTAAACTTTTCACCTGAAACAGGAAGGTTAGTTTTAACCACTGGAGATGGTGGATCAGGTTATGATCCATTTAATTTAAGCCAGGACGATATGGAAATAGCTGGGAAAATAATTGAGGTGGATGTAAGTAAGAAAACATACATCGATCATCCACCCAATGTCACCCGCTTTAATGAACTTCCCGCAGCAATTCAGGAAACGCTCACGGTAATGGCCAAAGGGGTTCGCAATATACCAGGTATTTCCTTTCAAAGATTTCATAATCAGTATATTAAATATGCGGGAAATGTCGGTCAGGATCTAGTCGAGTCAATTTTTTCATTCGGTCCTTATAAGACAATACCTGTCCCTCAGATCACCATGAAATCCGGTATTAAGACAAAAGGATTGATCAACTTTGGCTGGAGGGGTTGGGAAGGTGCTTTTCCCACTTCGATTATAAGAGGCTGCAGTACCAATCCCGCAATCGATGAGAAAACAATTGCTTTTTATAATGAAGCAATAGCAATTTTAGAGAGTCGTCTTCAGCCTTTAACCAGTTATTTTCATAAGGATGCCAGACCCGATAAGTTTGCAGGAACGGCCCTTACGGGAGTGCAAGTCTATATGGGGAACAGAATCCCCGGTCTAACCGGTAGCGTTGTGTTTACCGATCTTGCTCGGAAAGAATCCCAATCTCAGGCTAGCGGGGCTTTAGCTTATACCAGAGTTAAGCCAAATGGCAAAAGCAATGATTTTAGCGTGATTCAAACCGAATATGATTTTGGGTCCCAATCAGCCTATTATGTTAGTTTGGGAACGAATCTGAATCAAACAAGATTATATTTAGGCGTTTATGGTTCTATGAAGGTGACTGATTTTAACCAAGGTACCATTTTTGAGATAGTTCCATGAATCACAACTAAAACCGGGCAGGATGATCAAAAAATATAATCATCTTTTTTCCTTTTTGATCTGTTAAAACCTTGATTTCCTCAAAAGGCGTAGCAATCGCAGGGCTGACGAGCACCTCTTCGTCCTGCGAAGTTTCCAGTCTACCGCTATTTCCCTCTGGAAACTTCAACTTTCGCTCCAATCACCACCTATGTCTAGTATGAAATTTTTTAAAAACACTATTCTTTAACAGCGGGCAATCTTTTAAAAATGATTAAAGCCATTTCCACCCATAACCAGCTATAAAGGAAAGCAAACAGTAAGATACTTCCGGTTGTTAGAAATGAAAAGGTAGAGGAGACGACTGGACCTAACACTGGATAGCGGAAAATATATAATAAACTCATAATTCCTGCCAATAAAAGAATCGCTCCAGTAGCAATAATACTCAGTCTCTTTCTGAAAAAGTTAAAGGCTCCCCCTATGCCAAGCCCCAACAATCCTGTTGTAAGAGGGAATATTATCAGTTCCGTTGGCTGTAGGATGAACAACAGCATCATTGCCGAAAAATAGCACATTATTCCAATTGAAAAGGAAAACATGGAGCATAACAGGATAGGTGCAGAGGCAAGCGCACTTAATACATATCCTATGCCCGGTAAAAACCCCCCGGAAGACTGCAGCATAGCAGCAATACAGGCAAGAATAGACGTTAAAATGAGCTTCATCGTTTTTTTATGCTTGTTGAATATAACCTGTGATAAACGAACTTCATCTGAAATAGGTTTCAAAAAGTACACCTTTCCACCTCATTCTAAATGGTTTATACGTAACCATACATTATATTTACCGTTCATTAGAGGAGGAACATTTATTAATAATTCAAACCTTCATTTAGTGAGGAAAGTAGGAAAGTAGGAAAGTTTACTGTTATGATGACTTTGGCTTATAACCTTTTTCTAATAAAAAGCAAGGCCATACTGGCCCTGCTTTTATTGAACTATTACTTTTCCAACCATTCCTTGCTGGAGATGGTACCTGCAAATCAGTTCATATGTACCTGGCCGTGTCGGCTTCACGGCAATGCTTTTTTCTTCTCCTGGCTGGACCTCTTCGTCAACTCCAAGCTTTTCCACTGTGAAGGTGTGCTCTTTGTTACCTTTGTTTTTTAATACCAACGTTAGGGATGCACCACTCGGAATAGTGATGACTTTCGGATCAAAGTAATCATCGTTCAACTCGACCTCAATTGTATTCACCCTCTCCATCGGATGAATTGCAACACGAGATTCGGCTATTACATCGATTGAACCTAGTGTTGTCACAACCACAACAACGGCAAGCACAACGACCAATCTTTTTACCCATTTTTTAATAGACATTCACAAACCATCCTCCCTTCCCATTATTTTCCTCCGATTCATAAAATATTATTACTTTTATTTTGCTTCCTTTGCGTTTGATATAAATCATCTCTAAGATGTTTCTCTGGAGGTTAATAGTTTATCCAAGATTTTGGGTGCCAATATTACGAATTGGGGTTCTGTTGCTTCATAATAAAGCGACTCTATAATTATGAATGCAAATATAAAGAAAAGGTCTTCCACCAGCTCATTGAACTGATAAAAGACCTCATAGGCAACCATGTATCAACGTAACAGCAATCTGTCTTCATCCCTGTTATGTGATTTCCACCTCCATGATAGTCGAATATTACCTCATAAAACTTCGTAATGGGAAGTTTTTATCCTACTTAGTATTTTCAAACTCCTTTACTAATAACATACGATATTGATTGCATAATTAATTAATATATGGGTTCCTATATTTTTTACAGTATTTATAAAACCATACTTACTTGATGTTTATTTTATAAACCGTATAAATCTCTTTTTACCGATTTGCAACACTTCATCGTTCATTAGTACGCGATCTAGCTCATCGATACTTAATTTTTCTTTGTTGAGTTGGACTCCGTTTTGCTTGATTAAGCGCATGAATTCACTTTTGCTTTTCACAAATCCTTTCTCTACAAGCTGTGGAATGATGGCTACGACCGTTTCTGCTCCGATTTCAATCAATAACTCTGGGATGTCATCTGGGATTTCTTTTTTGCTAAAGGCCGTTTCATAGAATGTGATTGCTTTTTTCGTTTCTTCTTCTCCGCAGTATAGATTCGTAATGATTCTAGCCAATTCAAGTTTGATATCTCTAGGATTTGCTCCTTGTTCTAACTGTTGGATCCAATTTTGAATCTCTCTCGGATGTTCATCCGTTGCTAGTTCAAAGTATTTGATAATGAGCTCATCTGGTACTTCCATCACTTTTTTGAACATTACTTCAGCTGGCTCATTGACACCGATGTAATTACCAAGGCTCTTACTCATTTTCTCTACTCCGTCCAACCCTTCAAGCAATGGCATGAAAATGGCAACTTGCTTTTCTAATCCCCATTGTTTTTGGAGAGTCCGTCCCATGAGAATATTAAATGTTTGGTCTGTGCCACCTAGTTCAATATCCGCTTTGATTTCTACGGAATCGTATGCTTGCATTAATGGGTAGAAAAATTCGTGAATGCCGATCGGCACTTGGTTATTGTATCTCTTTTGGAAATCTTCACGCTCTAGTATTCTTGCCACAGATGTGGTGGCTGCTAGTTTGATTACTTCCTCAAAGGTTAGTTTAAATAGCCACTCACTATTGAATCGCACCGTCGTTTTTTTTGCATCTAACACTTTAAAGATTTGTTCACAGTATGTTTGAGCATTCACTTTTACCTGCTCATCACTTAAGGCTTTGCGACCCTTTGCCTTTCCAGTCGGATCCCCGATACGCCCTGTGAAATCCCCAATGATGATAACAATTTTATGGCCTAGATCTTGCATTTGTTTCATTTTTCTAAGCACCACTGCATGACCTAAATGAATATCAGGTGCGGAAGGATCAAGCCCTAGTTTAACAGTCAGAGGTGTCTTTGATTCATAGGACTTCTCCAATTTTGCCAATAGCTCCTCTTTGTTTACTATCTCCTGAGCACCCTTCATGATGATGGTCAATTGTTCTTCTGGTTTTACTAACATACTAACATCTCCTTGGAATATTATTTCTAATATTGCAAGCTCTATAAGAACCAAAGGAATAAAAAAAACGCCCTTTTGGATTAACCAAAAGGACGATTATCTCGTGTTACCACCTTTAATTCATAAGCAATTCACATTGCCTACCTTTGAAAGTACAGTCATACGACGATACTCCAGCACATGATTACGGGTGCTTCACCGGTGTAGCCTACTCAAGTCTTCACTCTTCGGTACACAGCTCCAAGACGTATTCACAATCGTTCAACATGCACCTCTCATCAGCCGGTAACTTTCTGTCTGTTTACATGATTGCTACTCTTTCTTATCATAGCCTTTGTTCTTATACTCCGAAATGTTTATAACAAATCTTCGTTATGCAGATATTAATAGTTATTTTATCTATTTCATTTCAAATGTCAATAGTTTTATTTTTGCTTATAATACGTAATCCCCAACGCAAAGGCGAGCACAAGCCCTTTCACGATATCCATCGCATAATAAGGAACGGACATCATGACGAGGCCATTTTGTAGGATCCCGATCAATACCGCCCCGATGAATGTGCCGAAAGCGTTAGGTTTGCCTGCTCCAAGGACGGCAAAACCAATGAACGCGGCCGCTACAGAATCCATTAAGTACGGGGTACCTGCATTGATTTCTGCTGTCATAATCCGTGAAGCAAGCACCATCCCTCCGATTGCTGCTAATAAGGCGGAAAATAAATAAGCCGCTACTTTGTATTTGTTCACCGCTATCCCAGAAAGTTTGGCCGCTTCTGCATTTCCTCCGATGATGTACATGAATCTACCGTGCTTGGTGTAGGTGAGGAAAATATGAACCACCACCACAATCGTTAACATGATGACGATGATCCATGGTACCTGTCCAAATTTCTGAAATAGCGGGCTGATGGTTCCCGTTGCAAACGTTCCATCAGCCATGACCATATTTTGCGAAATTGTAGAGCCTTTTGTATAAGTCAACGCAATGCCCTGAATGATGAACATGGTCGCAAGAGTCATCAGCATATCAGGAATTTTCAGTTTTACAATCATAAAAGAATTGAAAGCCCCGACTACCAGTGCTGCCGCTATTGCTGAAAAGATTGCCACTGCAGTATTTTGCGAAAACCAGACAAACATGGAGATAACGATGGCATTGGACAGGGATGCAACAGACCCCACGGATAAGTCGAAGCCGTTTACTGTTAGGGAGATGGTGATGCCGATCGCGATAATCGTAACGATCGAGATGGACCTTAAAATATTTATCACATTATTAGATTGGATGAATGCTGGATTCGCAAGGGCAAACACGGCAATCAATACAAAAATGGTAATGATGGTCCCGTATTTGTATAAAAAGTCGAACAGTTCAAAGCGGAAGGCCGGTTTGGCGTTCTCCTGCACTGGTATGTCAGTTTTCATTTCTTTTTCCCCCTGTTGAAAAATATAAAAGCTCTTGTTCGTCTGTTTCTGCGGTGGAAAGTTCTTTTGTAACCTTGCCATCGTAAAGGACATACACTCTTTTTGTTAGGCCCACAATCTCTGAAAGCTCAGAAGAGGCATAAAGAATGGCTTTGCCGCGTTTCCCAAGGGCTGCAATCAGTTCAAAAATATCCCGTTTTGCTCCGACATCGACCCCTTTTGTTGGTTCATCAAAAATGTAGATTTCCGCATCGGAGACAAGCCATTTGCCTATGGCGATCTTTTGCTGATTTCCTCCTGAAAGGGTGTGTACACTTGTCTCCGGTGATGGCGTTTTAATCCCTAATGCTTGGATGATCTCTTGGGATTTACTTTTCTGCGCTTTTTTATCAAGAAAATGCAGGGCCTTCGTGAATGCGTGAAGATTGGCGGAAACTAAATTGGTTTGCACCGATTCATGGAGGATGAGACCTTCCTTCCTCCGCTCCTCTGGAACAAATGCCAGCCCATTTTGTACCGCTACATGGGGGCTTTTTACTTTGACCGTATTTCCTTTGATTTTTATTGTCCCTGTGGTTTTAGATGATCCAAACAACGCCTTACACAGTTCTGTTTTCCCCGCTCCGACAAGTCCAGCAATTCCCACCACTTCGCCTGCTTTTACGTGGAGGCTAACATCTTTAACTATAGTATGGTCGCTGAGTCCTTCTACTTCTAGCAGAGTCTCACCAATGGAAGGATGGTGTTCTGGAAACTGCTGCTCCAGTTTCTGACCAAGCATCCACTCGACTATCTTTTCAGGAGTTAGGTTTGCCACGTTGTCGCGCTTGACTACCTGTCCATTTCTCATAATGGTTATTTCATCACAGATCTCCACGATTTCAGGAATCCGGTGGGAGATGAAGATTATCCCTACCCCTTTCTCTTTCAATCTTTTGATGATGGAAAATAGCTTTTCTGTCTCCCTGTTGCTAAGTGGCGCTGTAGGTTCATCTAGAATCAAAAACTTGCAATCTGTTGAAATAGCTCTTGCCAAAAGGACCATCTGTTTCTCTGCCAATGTCAGCGAGCTTACTAGACGTTTGGTCGAGATGTTGCTATTCAACTTCTCCAATTGTGTGGCTGCTTTCTTATGTACATTTCTCCAACGGATCCACTGCTTGCTTCCAGAATTCTGCACCGTCTCCTGAAGCATGATGTTCTCCGCTACCGTCAGAGTCGGAATCAACGCCGCATCCACTTCCTGATAAACGATTTGCACGCCGGCCTTTTGGGAGTCAGTTGGTTTCGAAATAGAAAGTTGCTTTCCTCCGAGATGGATTTCCCCGCTAAAATGATCGTACGCTCCAGCCAGCACTTTCATTAACGTCGATTTCCCCGCTCCATTAGCGCCGATTAAGGCATGCACACTTCCGGGTTTCGCTGTAAATGTTACCTGGTCCAAAGCTTTCACTCCTGGAAACTCAATGGATACGCCTTTCATTTCAAGTGTTGTGTTTGTCATTCTGCTCCCCCTCTCTTCAAACATACAAACACTCTCTCCTGATGAAGAGAGTGCGTTTTATTATTTTTTATAATGCTCTTTCAACGTGTTCATCCATTCTTCTAAAAAGGCATCTGATTCACCCCATCCTTCCACGACTGATGAAAGGTTGCCCATGTTTACCGCTTCACTTGATTGTTGCAATTCTTCTTGAGAGATTAAGGAAGCTTCCAAATCATATGTTTGCGGGGTTTCTTCGCCGGCGATTTTTTTAGCAAGTAGGCGAAGATTCACAGCACCGATCAATTTTGGATCCACAGCAGCCGTGTATTTCCATGGACTTCCTTCCGTACTGATTTCCTGTAAGTCCGCATTAGAAACATCTATTCCGTAAATCTTGATCTCTTCACGGCCTGCCTCTTTCAACGCACGTGCCGCACCCACTGCGAATGCATCCCATGTGGCAAAAATAGCATCAATGCTTCCTTTTGGGTGCTTGTTCAACATTGCCGCAACTGCGTTCTGTGTTTGAACGGAAGTATCTGCCGCTGCAACGCCAAAGCGTTCCACTTCGTTCAGCCCAGGATTATTTTCTAATGTTTCTTTATACACATTGTTGCGTCGAACCATTGGCGGGAAACCGTCTACCCACAGATACACTACATTTGCTTCCCCCTTGAAATCGTTGACCAATTGATCAAGGGCTAACGTTGCCAGCTCCTCATCATCTTGAGAAGTTAAGGCTACCCCATCAATGTTTGCAAGGTCTCCATTGGAATCAAAGGTAACCACTTCCTTGCCGCTGTCAACAAGCTGCTGAACACCTTCCACTGTTGCCGCATCATCACCATGAGAAATGATCACCCCGTCATAATCTTGGTTAATGGTTTGATTAATGGCATCATGAAATTTTGGACTGTCTCCATTTGCCGTAAACACATCCACTGTAAATCCGAGGGACTCCCCTTCCTCTTTCGCTCCAGCTAAAAATTGAGCCGTATGATCATCCCCGCCAATCTTTCGAATCACCTTAATTTTCGCACCTTCTCCATCTGCAAACTTCTCTGGTACATTTTCAATCGGCCCGGTCGGCTTACTGCTAGCAGCAGAGTCGCCTCCTCCACTACAACCTGTCAATAATAAAGTTGCAGTTGTTAATGCAACAATTCCTTTTTTGAAAAAGTTTTTTTTCATTCTTTTTACTCCCCTTTTTACATTTTGCTTTATTGCTTTAATAAAATAAAAAAGCCTCTCCAAGAAAGAGAGGTTTGAGCGCTAAATGAAAACAAATAGACTTGTCCCTCTCTTATCTTTCAAAACATCACTGTTTTGCAGGATTTAGCACCAATTCCAAACGGAACGGTTGCTGGGCGTCATAGGGCCAGTCCCTCTGCCACTCTTGATAAGAGATCGAAATATTTAGTTTATTAAAAGAATTAAGTATTACTTTACCGCCTTAAAGGAGAAGTGTCAATGTTTTTTTGATAGATATAAAAAGTACACAAGAAAACTTAGGGTTGATAGTTTAATGGGCTGTTCATCTCGCCTTTATAGAGGCGATGAAGACCTCTCTTTCCTATTTCTCACGAAACTGACGTCTTCATAAGATTGATGAGGACCTCTCTCCTCCCTACTTCACCAAACTGACGTCTTCAATAACCTAAAAAATGAAAAAAGCCTCACCCAAAAGGTGAGACTTTCCCGTCACATTTATTATTTCGCCACTATATAAACACGAGTTTCATAAGGCTTCAATGTCAATTCAGACACTCTTTCATGCGCAGCAACCTCATAGTTTTGAAGACGAAGGTCTGCAGAAGAAACCTCAAGGTCTTCAAGCTCTACTGTTACTTCTTCTTCACTCAAGTTACATAATACAATCGCCACTTTGTTATCAAGCGTTCTTGTATAACCATAAACTTGTGTGTCATCTTCAAGAATCAGATTGTATCCGCCATAAACAAATACTTCTTCTTCCTTACGAATTTTAATCATGTCGCGGTAGAAGCTTAATACAGAATTCGGATCATTCCATTGCTTTTCTACATTGATGGTTTTGTAGTTTTCATTCACGCCCATCCATGGAGTACCAGTGGTGAAGCCTCCGTTTGGCTCGTCGTTCCACTGCATAGGTGTACGGGAGTTGTCACGGCCTTTAGCCCAAATGATCTCCATCACTTTTTGAGCATGCTCTTCGCCCTTAGCACTCTCTATGTCATAAAGATTTTTCATGCCAACATCATCGTAATCGTTAATGCTGTCAAACTTCACATTCGTCATACCAAGCTCTTGACCTTGATAGATGAAAGGAGTTCCTTGCATCAAGAAATACAACGCACCTAGTGATTTCGCACTTTCTACTAGGTATTCTTTATCGTTACCCCATGTAGAAACAGAACGAGCCTGGTCATGGTTTTCAAGGAATAATGCATTCCAGCCATTCCCTTCCAATCCTTTTTGCCATTTTGTCAATGTTTTCTTCAGTTGAAGAAGGTCTACGCCGCCTTCTGTTCCTTTTTCCCAAAGGCCAAGGTGTTCAAATTGGAAGATCATGTTGAACTTCCCGTTCTCTTCCCCAACCCACTCATCTGCTTGGTTCAGCTTCACACCATTTGCTTCCCCGACAGTCATGATGTCGTAACGCGCAAACGTTTGCTCTTTCAGTTCCTCAAGATGCTTTTGAATTCCTTCCACATTCATCATGTAGTCAAAAGATGGAACATAATCTAAGCCTTTTGGATTTGGCAGGTCTGGGAATCCTGGCTCTTTTTTGATATGAGAAATAGCATCCACACGGAAACCGTCAATCCCTTTATCCAACCACCAGTTGATCATGTCGTACAATGCAAATCGAACATCTTTATTTTCCCAGTTCAAGTCAGGCTGTTCTGTTGCGAAAATGTGCATGTAGTACTGTCCAGTTTTCTCGTCCAACTTCCAAGCGGGACCATTGAAAATACTTTCCCAGTTGTTCGGCTCCTTGCCGTCTTTTCCATCTTCCCAAATGTACCAATCGCGTTTTGGATTGTCCTTAGAAGATGCTGATTCAATGAACCACTCATGCTTATCAGAAGTATGATTGATTACCAAATCAATGATAAGCTTCATGTCACGGTTATGCACTTCGTCAAGTAACTCATCGAAATCCGCCATGTTCCCGAAGTCTTCCATGATATCTTGATAATCACTGATGTCATAGCCATTATCTACGTTTGGAGACTTATACATCGGACAGATCCAAATAACATCTATACCCATATCTTTTAAATAATCTAGTTTAGAAATAACTCCACGTAAATCACCAATACCGTCCCCATTGGAATCCATGAAACTTCTAGGATATACCTGATAGGCAACTGCTTCTTTCCACCATATCTTTTTCAATCTTGATACACTCCCTTATTAACTACACTGAACTATGATAACGGTTGCATGTTTTTGCGTAACCGTTTGCACAAATCTACAAAAAAAATATCACTTGGAATAATTCCACTACTTTACTATACCATCTTTTTCGCTAATTTCAACTTAAATTCTGATTTTGTTTTATTCATGAAATGTTGGCAGATGGTAACACTAACTGGTAGGAATATTTTAGGAGGATTTTACCATGAAATATTTATTGATTTGTTTATTGGCTGCATCCGTTGTTTTCGCACCTTTATCTAGCTATGCTGCAACCACTGAACACCCAAAAGCAGCTTTTACGAGATACCATTCTTTATGGCTGTTTGATAGAACTAAGGAAGTTCCATTACATGAAAACATCGATGTAGGTAAGTTCAGTTGGTCAAATGACGGTAAATGGCTTGTGTATGAAGCAAAGCAAATGGAGATGGCATCAGAATCAGAGGAATATGACATTTGGTTATATAATGCTGAAACAATGAGTTCTAGCAAACTGAAAATTGCCGGACATGATCCACAGTGGAACCCGACGGACCGTTCATTGGCTTTCCTGTCTGGGTCCATTCTTTGTGTCGTGGAGCTCTCTTCGGGAACACCTATTATTCATCAGCTTACGGGTGGTGTGTCTAGTTTCACTTGGGATGCTGAAGGTGTGAATTTAATTGCATCTGCTGGTGCCGCTTTGTTTCCCGATGGCTGGAGTCATCCGAGGCTTTACGAGGTTCACTGGGGGATAGAAAAGGAAGCACATGAAATGGATGTAAAAGTAACACCCATCCACACGATTGGATCTCCATTAAAGTATGAAGATATTTCGATACTCTCGGTAGATGTAGAGGACTTCTCCTGGTCACATGACGGGAAAAGCCTGGCAATGGTGGTGGCTCCGACTGCTTCGTGGTCTGCAGACAGCAACATGCTGAGCGTTTATGTAAAAGAAAATAAGCTTTTTATTCCACTTGGGGAAGTCCTTCTTGATGCCGGTTGGATTAAGTGGGCGCCGACTAAGCCTCTTCTTGCCTCTATTCAGGGCGGTGGCAGGATGACCAGTGGCGGTGTTAAAAATAAAGTGCTGACAACAAGCACCATTATCCCAAATTATAAAAAGGCACATACGCCAAAAGGCTTTGCGGATGTGGATTTTGACTGGGTGGATGATGAGAGAATTGTGGTGGCGCGGGGTCGTGAAACAAGTGACAGTTCGGATAAGTTTAAGTCCTCGTTGTATATGGTGAGTTTGAAGGAAAAAGAAGCAGTTAAGATTGTTGAAACACCGGAAGGTTACTCTGATGCTGAGCCCGTGGTGCTTAGAGGGGGTTCGTCGTTGGCATGGGTTCGGGTTGATGGGGATGGAAGAAGGCATATTTGGATGAGTAAGGTGGATGGATCGGATGCTCGGATGGTTGTGGAGAATGTGTTTGATGTGGTTTGGTTTGGAGATTGAGGTTGGGTGAGATTCTATGGGACCGTTTTCGTGGATTTGGGTGGTTTTCTGGCGTAGATAAGGCTTCTCTTTGACCGTTTTTGTGAATTTGATCGCTATTCGGGAGTAGAGAAGGCTTCTCTTTGACCTTTTTTATGAATTTGATCGCTGTTCGGGCGTAGAAAGAGCTTCTCTTTGACCATTTTTGTGAATTTGATCGCTATTCGGGAGTAGAGATTCCTTTTATTTCCTTCTATTGGACAGTTCGCGCGAATTTTGTTGCCGTTCGGGCGTATAGAACGCTTCTATTAGACATTTCACCACGATCTCCCTGCCGTTCGGGCGTATAGAACGCTTCTATTAGACATTTCACCACGATCTCCCTGCCGTTCCGGCGTATAGAACGCTTCTATTAGACATTTCACCATTATTTCCCTGCCGTTCCGGCGTATAGAGCCCTTCTATTAGACATTTCACCACGACCTCCCTGCCGTTCGGTCGTATAGAACGCCTCTATTAGACATTTCACACTAATCCGCCTATCGTTCAGGCATACAGAATCCTTATACTGGAAAACACACACTAAGTCCCCATCACCAAACAACAAAAAAAGGAGAAGCTCCCCTTACAAACACGGGATCTTCTCCTTTTTATTAAAAATCAACTCAAATTACGCTCTTGAAACGTAAGAAGAATCAGTTGTATTGATGATCAATACGTCGCCTTCATTTACGAAGAACGGTACGTTAACTGTTACTCCAGTTTCCATTATAGCAGGCTTGGATCCACCGGAAGCTGTGTCGCCTTTGATACCAGGCTCTGTTTCCGCTACTTTCAGTTCCACTGTGTTTGGAAGTTCTACACCTAGAGTCTCACTATGGTACATCATGATGGCAACTTCCATGTTTTCTTTCAAGAATTTCAATTCGTATTCGATTTGAGCAGATGGAAGTTCCAACTGGTCATAAGACTCGTTGTCCATGAATACGTGCATGTCGCCGTTTGCATAAAGATATTGCATTTTACGGTTGTCGATCTGTGCTTTTGCTACTTTTTCACCAGCACGGAACGTTTTTTCTTGGATTGCACCATTACGTAGGTTACGTAATTTTGAACGTACGAATGCTGCTCCTTTTCCTGGCTTAACGTGTTGGAAATCCATTACGCGCCAAATGCCATTGTCTACTTCAATTGTTAAACCTGTACGAAAATCGTTTACTGAAATCATTTATTAGTTCCTCCTAAAGCTATGTAAAATAATGCCCTAAACGTATTGTATCCTTGAGACCCATACTCTAGTCTACACCACGCTAGATACATTTTACAGTATAATAAGTTCTTTTGTAGAGAAGGAAAGTGTTTCGTTACCTGTTTCTGTAACGATTGTATCGTCTTCGATACGAACTCCGCCTAATCCTGCAACATAAATACCAGGTTCTACTGTTACAATCATTCCCGGTTCTAAAACAGTTTCTGATTTCACAGATAGAGATGGCCCTTCATGTACTTCCATTCCAAGTCCGTGGCCTGTAGAATGTCCGAAGTACTTTCCATAGCCTTTTTCTGTAATGTAATCACGAGTAAGTGCATCGGCTTCGCGTCCGGTAATACCTGCCTTGATGCCTCTCATGCCTCGCAACTGTGCTTCCAATACAGTATCATAGATCTTTTTCAGCTCATCGCTTGGCTCTCCCACAGCAAGTGTTCTTGTAATATCGGAGTTATAGCCTTTATAGTAAGCCCCAAAATCAAGCGTTACAAATTCACCTTTTTCAATCACTTTATCTGAAGCAACGCCATGAGGCAGTGCAGAGCGGTAACCTGAAGCGACAATAATATCAAAGGATGAGGAAACAGCTCCTTGCTTTCTCATGAAGAATTCCAACTCATTGGACACATCCAATTCTGTCAGACCTGGCTTGATGTATGTAAGAATATGTTCAAAAGCTGCGTCAGCAATCTGTGTAGCTTCCTTTAATATCTTAATCTCTTGTTCACTCTTAATCAAGCGTAACTTTTCAATAACGCCAGAAACAGGGACAAGATCTGCTTTAATGGTTGTTTTGTAGTTTAGGTATGTGGAAAAAGTGACATGGTCCTGTTCGAAGCCAAGCTTTTTTATTCCAAGGTCTTTCACTACAGCTGCAATTTCGTCGACTAGTCCGCCTGTGTGCTGGACGATTTCAAAGCCTTCGCATTGCTTCGCAGCTTGCTCCGTGTAACGGAAATCAGTGATGAATACAGCTTTGTCTTCTGTAACTACTGCTATACCTGCTGAGCCGGTGAATCCTGTGATGTATTGGCGGTTTTTGCCACTTGTAATTAGTAATGCGTCAATCCCTGAAGCTTGAAAGCTTTCTCTAAGTTTTGTTAATTTTGTCATCTTGCTATTCCCCCTTGTACTGATTCAATAAAGCTAATAGTGCTAGTTCGTATCCATAAAAGCCAAGCCCTACAATCTGGCCTACTGCTACAGGTGCGGTAACGGATGTATGTCTGAATTCTTCCCGCTTATGTATGTTGGAAATATGGACTTCCATCACCGGTACAGATATGCTTGCAATGGCATCGCGGATGGCATAGCTGTAATGAGTGAATGCACCAGGGTTGATGACAATCCCTTCATAGCTACCTTCCGCATCATGAAGCTGATCGATAAGCTCTCCTTCGTGGTTGCTTTGGAAACAAGTTAGTTCACATGAATGTTTGCCTGCAAATACTTGAAGTTGCGCTTCTAGATCCTGCAATGTTTGACTGCCATATACTGCGGGTTCTCTAAGTCCCAGTCGGTTTAGGTTGGGTCCGTTAAGAACAAGTAAGCGCATTCCTAAATCTCCTTTTCAAAAAAAAGTAACTCAAATCAACACCCTGATTTCAAAAGAAAAAGAATGTCCAATTACTGAACATTCTATCACATTCCGCTATTCCCTACTACTCATTCGATGAGGATTGTGTTTGTTGTTTCGAATGCTGATTCTGGTGTTGCATCTCATTGTGTTCAAAGGAGATAGAATAGCCCACAAAAACCCCGAAAAGTATGTATAAACATACATTTGTCACGTTCGTATCAAGAGTAAGTTCCCCAACTGTCTTGATAGAAGGAAACATTGGATTCAATAAGAAGAAAACAAGTCCCCATAGGGCGATTCCATAAACGATTCCTATCCAGAATTGCTGAAACTTCTTCAATATTGCTGCATAAATAAGGGCAGCGCCGATGCCAAACAACCCAAGCAGGATAATACTAATGATATGACCCAGCCATCCTTTTTTCCAATCACCAAGAGCCCATGGCTGAAGGACCACGTTTGGGCTGATTTCGGTAAAGCTAAAAATGTAGGCAATATAACCAATCATACTCCACAGCACCCCACCAACAAAGCCGGTGACAATAACTTTTGTCATGAAGCCCATCGGTTCTTCACGTTGATTTTGTTCTAATTTCTTCTTTTCACTCATTATTTGGCTTCCTTTCTTCTGCATCTATACACATATCTTTCCATTAGAATGACAGAACCATACAAAACAAGAGCAGTTTTTAAAAACAAAGAATCTCAAGGAGTAGAGGTTTTTTGAAGATTCGGGTAGAATATTAAGTAATAGAAATTTTTTCTTCTTAGAAAAGTTAGGTTGGTGCTATTTATGTCAAAAGATTCAAAACCTGTTTATGGCGGACAGGCTGTGGTAGAAGGAGTCATGTTCGGCGGAAAACGCCATTATGTCACTGCCATCCGCAGAAAAGATAATTCCATTGAATACCTCCATGTCCCAAGAAAAACAAATCCGACATTACAGTCTCTCAAAAAAATTCCTTTTATCCGTGGGATTGTTGCGATAGTGGAAGCAGCCGGGAACGGATCGAAGCATCTTAATTTCTCCACGGAACGGTATGATGTGGACCCAAGTCAAGATGAGGAAGAAATTTACAACAAAAAAGAGCCCTCCAAGCTGGAAATGATTCTAAGTGTGGCAGCAGTCGGGGTTTTATCCTTTATATTCGGGAAGTTCATTTTCACGCTTGTTCCAGTATTTTTGGCTGAATTGACCAAGCCGATTTTCCCGGGTGATTTTGCGCAGGTATTAGTAGAAACTGTTTTTAAATTGATGCTGTTATTGGCATACATATATATCATCTCCTTTACCCCGATCATTAAAAGGGTATTTCAATATCATGGGGCGGAGCATAAAGTGATTAACGCTTATGAAAATGGGAAAGAATTAACTATAAGCAACATCCAAGCGCAATCAAGATTGCATTACAGATGCGGCAGCAGTTTTATTCTTTTCACAGTTATCGTGGGATTCTTTGTTTACCTAACGGTTCCGCTAGATCCTTTATGGCTGCGGGTTTTAAACCGTCTTGCACTGATCCCAGTCGTTTTAGGTATTTCTTTTGAAGTTTTACAGCTTACGAACAAAGTCCGAGATATTCCTGTTTTAAAAGTTTTAGGGTATCCTGGCCTTTGGTTGCAACTATTGACAACAAAGGAACCAACGGACGATCAAGTGGAAGTGGCCATCCTTTCCTTTAACAAATTATTGGAGCTAGAACAAGATTCCGAGAAAAAGATTACCGAAGAAATAGTATAAAAATCCGCAACAAGCCTTATCCTAGAAAATATACTATTAAAACAATCAGTGGTGGTAACGGTTGTATAAAGCAAACCGATTACCTGGGAGGTGGCGAAAATGAAAAGAAGCTATCGAAAACCTATTTTTTACTCCCTCGTTTCCTTAGCAGCTTTTTATTTGATCATTGAATTAATCAGGAATCCAGGAGGGTTGTTTACCAATCTCCTTTTAATTGTAGGAGGTGCAACCGTATTTTATTTGATTTTCCGTTATTTTATCCAGGGGAAAATCGGTGCGAAAACGGATGCCCGGTATAGTAAAGCTGTCAAGCAATCAAAAAAGAGATATGCTCCTACAGGAAGCGCAAAACCATCTATCAGTCCGATTACAACTAGCAGGGATCGCGCAAGTTCGAAACCGTCAAAGCCATCGGTACCCAAACGCAAAGCCCCATCCCATCTGACCGTCATTGAAGGGAAAAAGGGCAAAAAGAAAAACCGTGCTTTCTTTTAAATAAGGAAGCTCGGTTTTTTCTATTAATAGCACCATTTCATCAGAAATGCCTCTGCTCGCTTCTTTCCTATTTCCACAAGTCCCCTTTTTCTTTCCTCTGTTAAGGCAAATTCCGTTACTGCTATATGGTCCATCGGGATGAAAATGACATCCTTTTCATGACGGCTTGAGATATGTTTGGCATCGTGTGCATCCTTCATCGTTTCAAATAAGGCGCCAAACATAGTGATGGCATTGTTTATTTGGTTGACCGGACGATCTTCTTGCTTGGCGCTTAACTGGATTCCAAGTACAGGCCGTACTTTAGGAATTCGATCATTATCAAAAAGCCAAATAGGAAAATTACTCAATACCCCGCCGTCCACAAATAGATAAGTAACTCCCTTCCCCTTTATCTTGACCGGTTCAAAAAAATAAGGGATGCTGCAGCTCATCCTTACCGCTTTCGCTACAGAAAACTTCTTCGGGTCCATATTATATTTTGGAAGGTCATCAGGAATGACCGCTATAGTCCCACTAGTAAGATCAGATGCAATGATTCTAAGATGATCTTTAGGAAGATCTCCAAATGTTCTGATCCCCTTGTCAGCAAGCTTCTTCTCTAGCCACCTCTCCAACACTTCCCCTTTATACAATCCTAGCCTCCAATATAGAAGCAGCCACTTTGTCATCGGCGATGGTAGAAACGTTCTTCTTTGGTCAAGGAAATTCATAATATCTGTTTCATCAAACATGTCATGAATTTCGGTTGCTGTATAACCGGCGGCTGTAAACGCAGCTACAATGGATCCTGCACTGGTGCCCGCTAACCGCTGGAATGTCATTCCCCTACCCTCCACAGCTTGCAGAGCCCCAATAAGTGCAAAGCCCTTAATTCCGCCTCCAGAAAAAACACCATCTATCTTCAATGGAACCCCTCCATCACATATAACCGAATACCTTCCTTTTACATCTTTAATAAGGAAGAAGGGGAAATATACCGTTTTCCTTGTTCCACTAAAAAAAAGAGACAGACCTCACTGCCAACCGGCAAGGTCTATCTCTTTATTGGTTTTCTTCATTTTGCTTCTGAATAGTTTGCAGTGCTTCCACCCGTTCTTTTTCTTCTTCAAAATATTGTACAAGATCACCAATACGATCAATTGCATTCCAACTCAGGTGATGTTCAATGCCTTCCACGTCTTCATAAATATTTTCCTCATCCACACCTATCACTCGCAAAAATTGCTCGAGCAACTCGTGACGATATACTAATCGCTTCCCAATTTTCTTGCCTTTCGAGGTAAGAACCAGTCCGCGATATTTTTCATAAATTAAGTATTGGTCCTTATCAAGCTTCTGGACCATTTTCGTTACAGAAGAGGGATGTACCGCCAATGCTTCGGCAATGTCTGATACTCTTGCGTATCCTTTATCTTCAATTAACATATAGATCTGTTCTATGTAGTCTTCCATACTTGGGGTAGGCATAATATCCCTCCGTTTCCAATCCACGTTCTAAGCCGTCATATAAAATGATACCCTAACTGATGGGGTATGACAAGTTAGGGTTTTGTTACAAAGAGAAGGCTGGGCTTATTTGGGAGACCACATTCTTTCTTCCACTTTTTCATTTCCTCTCGTATTCATAGCTATTGAAATGAAAAATCTGGACGTTAACATTTACTTCTTTTAAAGATTCTCTTTTGAGATAAAAGCTTTTGGAATTCTTTAATTCCTTATATTTCTGAGGACGTTCTCTAAACCACTTTTCCCCTACATTTAGGAGGTCGAGTCGGTTTTCAACTCCGGTATAATAAACGTTTTCGACTTTCTTTTTGATATCATCCTCTATTATTTTTTTTAACTTGTCTATTGAGATTTCCCCAATATTTTCAAGTAGTTCAGCACTTGCCGATATTTCTAAGGAGCATGTCGGTTCAGAAGAAATTTCATCATATATTACTTTCATATCTGGACTTGATAGATTCACCGCCGCAACCAATTCTTCCTCTTCTTCCACAGCGTGGTCCATGGAAATTTCCTTTTCTATTAACCAGTCGAGAACCACGGCTTCATCGAAAGGGACATTTCTCACAAATTCTTGTTGCTCAAATACCGTGTACCCATCAAAGAAAAGAACCGGATAATCCTGGTCTGCCTTCCATGTATCTTTATCAATACTAACGGAAGGAATTTTTGCTATCCCCATTGGTTCATAGTAATTCCTCAAAAAAATCATTAGTGAAGTAGGCTTTAATTCTTGTTGCCCCTGTCCTTTCACTTTCCCTTTAAAAAGGACTGTGTATATCGCAGGGTAATTGAATAAAGCTTTTATATTAAAAATGTCCTCTATCTCCTCCTCTGTTGTCACCAAGCGTAATGTATGCCTTAAAGATCGATTTCTTGCCACCTCTTCCAAGACCTCTTGTGATTTACTATTTATCAAACGTTGACTTAAAATTAGCGTTCTTACATGCCCAAAATAGATGGGGGGCTCAGATTTCTTATACAACTCGCTAACTGCAAGATTCAAGGTTTTCCCTCTTGAAGAAGCAACAAAACTTGGAATGCTCTCTACAGGCTTTCCTCCTTCCTGCTTTGCTACATTCGCAAAATTCAGTCCTTGGAGGTACACGATATACTCCTTTGTGGCATCATCATAATCCATCCCTATTGCTACAATATAGGTCAGGTCTTGTATATTCTTTACCCCTCCACAACCAGTAAGAAGAATCATGATAATAAGAATGCTAATGGTGCTTTTGTAGGTCAATTTTGATTCCCCCTTGTTGCATCATCCGGACTCGTGGATGCATTTCTAGATTTGTAAAATTGAACAGGGGCCCTCAAGAAGGATTTCACTGCTTCCTTTAGACTTATTGGAGCCAAGGAACCAAAATAAGGAACTCCAAATGAACTCAAAGTTGAAAAATAAAAAACGGTCAAGATAAATCCTAAAACTACCCCGAATAATCCGAAGAAGGTACTTAACAGGATAACGGTGAAGCGAATGATTGTTATGGCAGAACTTAATGATTGATTTACTAGTGTAAACGAAGCAATGTATGTGATCGCAGCTACCACCAACATGGTTGGGGAGGTTAGACCTGCTCTGATAGCAGCGTCCCCAACAATTAATCCTCCTAATACCGCTACAGTCTGTCCGATGGCTCTGGGCAAGCGCACCCCTGCTTCATTAAATAGTTCAAATAAAAAGAGGATAGTGAACATTTCTATAGGCGCCGACAACGGCAGGCCAAATCGCGAAACAGAAATAGTGGCAACTAGCAAATAGGGAATCTGTTCAATATTAAAGGATGAGAATGCAATCCAAATACCCGGAAGAAAAGCCGAAACCATGATGCCAACCATTCTAATCAACCGTTCAAGCGATACATATGCAAAATTTATATAAGTATCTTCCGGAGATTTCGTTTGTAATAGTAAATTTATCGGCGCAAAGGAAACAGTTGGATTTCCGTCCACCAGTAAGGCGAACCTTCCCTGATTCAGGGTTTGCACCACAAAGTCTGGCCTCCCTGTAAAATCCATTGTCGGGAAAAGGGAATAAGGATGATCACGAACGGATGATTCCAATTCATAGGTACTAGTCAAGACGTCCAATTCTACTTGGTCTAATTTTTTCCGTATTTCCATCAGGACCTTTTCATCCATCACATCGTCAAGATACATCAGTACAACCTTTGTCTTGCTCCTCTTGCCAATCGTGAATTTCTCCAGGCATAGTGATGGGGTATTGAGACGCCGTCTGATTAACGAGATATTGGTTTTTATATCTTCCACAAACCCGTCCTTAGGTCCTCTGATCGAAGTTTCCAATGCCGACTCTTCAGGTTGACGCTTTGGAAATTCTCCTGCTTTAATACTTAAAAGACTATCCTCCACTAAAAAAAGGACATTTCCTTCAAAAAGCAGAGAATTCATCTCTTCTAGTGATTTGGAAGTGACTTCTTCCACTTGAAATAACGTTTGCAGGTTCAATTTAACAGAAATACCCTTACACTCGTTAAGTTTAGGTAGTATGTATTGATCCAAATATTGTTGGTTTATGAGGCTCTCTATGTATAGGAGTTCAAATGTCTCGGAGTCTGTTGTATGCTTTTTACATACTACATCCTGGCTCTGACTAAACTGTGATTTCAATTGTACAATCTTTTTGGTGAGATTATCATTAAAATCCGACTTGGTTGCTTTTTCCACGGCGTTCATCTCTTTTCCTCAGTACTAGCATCAGTAAGGATGATACTAGTATTTGAAAAAGGAAAAATGCCATACATGCTGGTAAAAAATAACGAAAGATAAACTCATAGAAATAAAAGGTTTCCACTTTCACCCACATTACACCGAAGAATATAAGGTAAATGACTCCAATCAGTATTGGGTTCAACTTATAATGTCTCTTCTTCTTGGTAAAGAAAGCTGCAGCTAGATAAATAAATAAGCCGACCCTTATAATGGCCCCACTAAGCCATTGATAAAGAGCAAAAAAATCAAGATGCGAGATGTAATCCCCTATTTTTAGTACACGCCACTGTTCATAGGCAGGATAGCGGAAATTTGCCGATTCAACAGGTCCAAATTCCATGATGGAAGCAGTTAAAGGTCCTAAAATCAAACCAGTCAAAATTGTTAAAAGGATGAATAATTGACTGAATTTTATAGGGGCTTGAGAATACGGTTGTACCAATATTACGATATATATTTCAAGAAGGCCTGATAACGAATAGACAATTCCTTGCAAAAGAGGAGCGGACCCTTCACTCAACAGCGGGAATAGTAAGCTTGGATCCTTTATTGAGGTGTTGGTGAAAGCGATAAAAATACCAAAAAGCATAACTAGCGGCAATAAAAATCCACTCGAAATAGCCATGTACTTTATCCCACCCAACGTAATTACGCAACATACCACAATAAGAATCATATTAATTATCGTAACAGAAGCGTCCGCTAAGAAATACGCATTCAACCATATCATCAAGTCTCTTAACGTGATATAGGCACTAACAAAAAGAAATAGAACCACAGGCATCGATAACAGAAAGGATACTACTTTACCCATTCTCTTTTCAATCATGTAAAAAAAACCTTCTTCGGGACTATTTTTGGCTATATAGTAAACCAACCATAAGAAAAGAAGAGCAATAGGGTAAGCCAGTATCACGCTTAACCAACTGTCCCTGCCAGCAGCATTCAATAAATTAGGTATTAGGATAACATGATTAAGTAGCCCAGTAGACAAAACAAGCAGCATGAACAGCTGCCTTGGGAGTAGGACTTTCACTAAGTTCTGCATAGACATCTCCAGCTTCATAGAAGTACTGTTATTTTTACCAATAGATGATAAATTATTCCATCTTGGATGTCGTTGCATAGAGAGGATAAGTGGGGTAGTTTAGAAACTAAAAAAGAGTATGAAATCCGCCAAGATTCCATACTCCTTCCATTTACATTATAATCCGCACTTCAACTGCGCGCCGCAATCCGTACATGTATTGCAGCCGCCTATTTCCTTAACCGTTCCAATACGGCAGACCGGGCAAGTATTCCCTACTTCTGAGCCATATTGGACATTGGTGGAACGCAGGTCGTTAATTGTTTCAACGAGCACGACCGGTTTCTTCACTACGTCTTCCATTTGGATCTGTTCGCTTGTGTCATCCATTGTGTTCTCTTCTGCTTTTAACGTCAAGACTTGGGAGTCACGGCTTCCGTCTACATAAACGGTACCACCCTTAGCTCCACCTTTGTAAAGGCGTTCGTACACTTTTTTCACTTGATCAACTGTATATCCTTTCGGTGCGTTCACCGTTTTGGATATGGAGCTATCAATCCAGTTTTGGATAATGCATTGAACGTCAGCATGTGCTTCAGGAGCAAGTTCCATAGCAGAGATGAACCAGTTTGGAAGGTTCTCCGCATCTGCTTCTGGGTTCGCATCCAAGTACTCTTGAACGATGTCCGCTTTTACTTCAATGAACTTCCCTAAGCGTCCACTGCGGAAGTAAGAGAAGGAGAAGTACGGCTCAAGTCCAGTTGATACTCCTACCATTGTTCCTGTAGAACCAGTTGGAGCTACCGTTAACAGGTGAGAGTTACGGATACCTGAAGTCAAGATGCCTTCTTTAATATCTTCCGGCATTTTGCTCATGAAGCCTGTTTTCGTGAAGGCGTCACGAAGACGATTTGTTTCTTCTTCTGTTGCACCCTGTAAGAACGGAAAGCTTCCTTTTTCTTTTCCAAGTTCCATAGAAGCACGATACGCGGTAACTGCGATTGTTTCGAAAACTTTATCTACAAGCTCGTTGCCTTTTTCAGAGCCGTATTCTGTTTCACAATAGATTAGAAGATCGTGAAGACCCATTACTCCAAGTCCAACACGGCGCTCTCCCAATGCTTGCTTTTTATTTTCTTCTAAGAAGTAAGGCGTCGCATCGATAACGTTATCTTGCATTCTTACGCCGACTTCCACTGTTTGTTTCAGCTTTTCAAAGTTTACTGTTTTTGTTTCCTTGTCCGCAAATTGAGCAAGGTTGACTGCTGCCAAGTTACAGACGGAAAATGGTGCGAGGGGTTGTTCCCCACATGGGTTGGTTGCTACAACCTTTTGTCCGTAGGCTTTTGCATTTGTCATATCGTTAGCGTTGTCGATGAAGAAGATTCCAGGCTCGGCGGAATATGTTGCACAGATATTGACCAGGTTCCAAAGTTCTTTTGCCTTAATCTTTCTGTACACTCTCACCTTGTGACCAAGTTTCTCCCACTCTCGTACGTCTCCAACTTCTGACCATTGTTCATTGTAGATGGCCATTTCGTCTTTATCGTATGCTTCCACATCTGGGAAACGAAGATCAAAGTCAGCGTCGTTTTCAACAGCTTCCATGAACTCTTTCGTGAGGGTAATGGAAATATTGGCTCCTGTCAGAAACTCTGAGTTATGAACCGTGTACGTTCCGCCTACTTTTAACTTCTGCTCTGCATCCTTGATGATAGCTTCAGTAAATCCGCCATATCCAGGGATGTGTTTGAAGTTTGTCACAGATTGGTACATGGTGATTTCTTGGTCTGTTAATGGAGTGAACTTCAACTTGTCCTCTGCCGCTTTTTTAATGCTTTCGTCATTTGTATTTTCAATTAAATAACGAAGAATTCTAGGGTTTTGCATTTTGGAGATGATGAATTCTACGATATCTGGATGCCAGTCTGCTAGCATGATCATTTGTGCTCCACGTCTTGATCCACCTTGTTCCACAAGATGTGTCAATTTTGCAATGTCATCCAACCAGGATACACTTCCAGAGGATTTACCGTTAACCCCTCTTGCTAGCGCGTTTCGTGGGCGAAGCGTGGATCCGTTTGTACCCACCCCGCCACCGCGGCTCATGATTTCCATTACTTGTTTACGGTGTTCCGAAATTCCTTCACGGGAATCTTGTACAAATGGCATCACGTAACAGTTGAAGTAAGTTACATCTGTGTCCGCCCCAGCTCCGTATAAGACACGTCCTGCTGGCACGAAGTTCATGTTAACTAGTTCATGATAGAACTTTTCAAACCATTCCTGGCGCTTCTCTTCTGTCGTTTCTACCGCTGCCAATCCTTTAGCGTTACGTTTGGCAATTTGCTCATAGAAGACTTCGAGAGGCTTCTCAATAACATCCAGGGAACGAACGACAACGCCAGTTTCGGCTTCACCTTGCTTTGTCAAAACTCCACGATACTCTTCTTCAATTAGTACAGAAGCCTTTTTGGTAGACCAGTCTATGTCTTGAATATAACCAAGACCTCTTGCAGGGAATTTAGGATCTTCCTTTATCGTTAATACAACAAAATCTCCAGCTGTAAGGGTTACTTTCTCTGTATCTTTGAATGCGTAACGATCGAGCATGACCAGGCGGGAAACACCTTTATGTGTGGTGGTCATGTCCTCTGTAACGGGGTGTACTTGAGGAAACAAGCCGATGTCCTTGTTCAAGCGTTCTACATTGATTTTCAATTTGTTTTCATTAATTGCGATCGTCATTATTACAACTCCTCTAAAACTAGTAGTTCTACCAAAAGTTACTTTTGTAAAATTTGTTTGTACAGATAAGGTATCATATCTTCTAACAAAATATCAACATATAGTATATGAAATATTTTCGACACTACTATATATTGATTTTCCGCAGAATAAATCTAAATTTGTCAAATTGTAAAAGCGTCAAATCAGGGAGGAATATCAAGAGAAACGAAGAATATAATCTATTTTCGAGGCAGAATGACTTTTTTTGTCGCTTGCACATTTTTACGAAATATAGGGAGCCTACTGTATCAACGTTTTAAGAAAATCCTTCCTATTTGACGAAAAATATTTTTTATTTTCCATCTTTGACTTTTACATATCTAGATGACTCTTTACACTACCCTACTACATGTAGTGCAAAACAAAAAGATAACGAGAATTTAAATCCTCGTTATCTTTTATAATTCCACTCGTCTGTGGAATATTTCTTTTCCATTATGGCATGAACTTCAGCGAGTTCCGCTTCCGTCAGCTCATGTGGTTCAAGCGTAATGTTCAATCCCTTTTCAAAGCCATCATAAAAAGCTTTTTTTGCTTCTTCGATGGTTACTGGAGTTTCGCGAAGGGCATTAATCGCCACCGCTTTATTTTTAAAATTCTTTTGCATCCGTTCCTTCACTCGTTCACTAGGGTAGTTGAACAGGCTAAAAAGTAAGTCTTCATCAATATCTAGTAGGATGGAACCGTGCTGCAGGATTACACCTTTTTGACGTGTCTGTGCACTGCCGGCAACCTTTCTTCCCTCCACCACAAGCTCATACCAGGATGGTGCATCAAAGCAAACGGAAGAACGTGGATTCTTCAGCCCTTCCTTTTCTTCCTCTGTTCTTGGAATAGCAAAGTATGCATCAAGTCCAAGTGCCTTGAAACCTTCCAAAATGCCTTCTGAAATCACTCGATATGCCTCTGTAACGCTTTGCGGCATTTCTGGATGCTCTTCCGTTACGATGACACTATAAGTAAGTTCCTTATCATGAAGGACACCTCTTCCTCCTGTTGGACGCCTTACAAAGCCAAGTCCTAACCCTCGCACACGTTCCATATTGATTTCTTTTTCTGCTTTTTGAAAATAACCGACAGAAAGAGTCGGGGGATTCCAGCCATAAAAACGAATAGTAGGAGGAATTAGTCCCTCACTATGCCATTCTAGCAACTTTTCATCAAGCGCCATATTAAATGCAGGAGATTGATTTTGGGAATCAATAAACCGCCATGTTTCTTTCGTCATATTATGTACCTCATTTATCTCTATATGATGAATTAGTCTACCAAAAGTAAACGTGGATTTCAAAGTTAAAGCTTGGCAGTTTTTTTGAGGGAATAGTAGAAAAGGATGACATTTCGTTCAAGCTTTTATATAATATACTTTGGTATAAAAAGAAAAAGAGGGGTTGTCTAGCTTGGCTTTGTACGTAACATTAGGAATTTTGGCAGCATTTATTGTCTATTCAGTGATCATGTTCATCTACCAACGTAAAATTTTAACAACCTTAACGGAAGAAGAATTTCGCGCTGGCTATCGTAAAGCGCAACTGATTGATGTCCGTGAACCGAAAGAGTATGAAGGCGGACACATCCTTGGCGCAAGAAACATTCCTTTATCTCAAATGAAAATGAGAATAAGAGAGGTTCGTCAAGACCAACCTGTCTACATTTATTGCCAGAACACCATTCGCAGTGGTCGTGCAGCTCAAATGTTAAAGCGTAAAGGCTACACACAGCTTTATCAACTAAAGGGCGGCTTCAAGCAATGGGGCGGCAAAATTAGAACGAAGAACTAATAGATAAGAGCACTGGCAGAGAGAGTAACACTGCAGGTGCTCTTTTGTGTTTATTGAACGGTATTGTTTAATGTTTGGTTGATTTGTTCAATATGACGGCGCTCGTGGAATCCAATCAGTTGTACCCATTGCTGTGCGGAGAGGTCCCCTATCCAGCGATGATTGAAACCGTATTTATGTAAAGCTTGATCGTCCACTTCTTGGATGAATGTGTTCAAGTTGTTTCTCGATTGCTCCAACAGCTCAACTAGTTCTGCTTTTGTATAAGGATGTTCGGAAGGTACGATGTCTTCTGGCGCTTCCACCTTATATGTTCGATTGGCCAGCATTTTTGCTAGTGGCAAATCTTTTTCTTCTACTTCGTTTTTCACTTCAATCGCTTTTTTTAGGCCGTTGGTGATCTTGTTTTCAATCAGGTATAAGTGCTCGACGTTTTGTGAAACTGTCCAGAGGTTTTCGTGGTTTTGATGCAGTTGTTCTTCTGAGATTCCTTTTAGTAGTTCAAGTAGCTCTTCTCTTGCTTTGTAGGTTTGCTCATAGTACATTTGCTTTCCCTCCCTTTGGTTCTAGTTATATCTTACGGGTTTTTGAAGAGTTTGAGAAGTGATAAGCAGCCAGGTGTGCTGATTTGTGACACTATGACGATAGAATGGAGTCGGGATGCTGTCGATATCAAGAAAAATTTCCTTATATCAATAAAATCTGGGAAATTTCAATAATTTTCGAGATATATCAATAAAAATCAGATTATATCAAGAAATTTACATAGCTCGTCAAAATTTGACATCTTCACCCCCAACACAAAAAAGAGAACAGGTCCCCCTGTCCTCTCCAATCAATATCCTAGTCAAGCTTCCTTCTTATAACGCAACACCGGCTTACGCGCGGCCAACGTTTCATCCAATCTTTTAATTACGGTCGTATGTGGTGCTTCTTGTACCACTTCCGGATTTTCTTCCGCTTCACGCGCAATCTGAATCATCGCTTCGATGAAGGAATCCAATGTTTCTTTTGATTCCGTTTCTGTCGGCTCAATCATGATGCACTCCTCCACGTTCAGTGGGAAGTAAATCGTTGGCGGGTGGTAGCCGAAGTCAAGCAGGCGTTTGGCGATGTCCAATGTACGAACACCTAGTTTCTTCTGTCGCTTACCGCTCAATACGAATTCATGCTTACAATGTCTGTCAAACGGCAGGTCGTAATGCTCTGCCAAGCGGCGCATCATATAGTTCGCATTTAAAACAGCATATTCTGTTACTGCTTTCAATCCATCCGGACCCATAGAACGGATATACGTGTATGCACGAACATTGATGCCGAAGTTACCGTAGAACGGCTTCACACGGCCGATAGATTCTGGACGATCGTAATCGAATCCGAACGTGCCGTCTTCTTTTTTCACAACTAACGGTTTTGGCAAGTATGGGATTAAATCAGCTTTTACGCCGACCGGTCCGGAACCAGGGCCACCGCCACCGTGAGGTCCTGTGAATGTTTTATGCAAGTTCAAGTGAACCACATCAAAGCCCATGTCTCCAGGACGTGCTTTGCTTAATACGGCATTCAAGTTTGCACCATCATAATAAAGTTTTCCACCTGCATCATGGACGATGCGCGCCATCTCTAGGATGTTTTCTTCAAAAAGTCCAAGCGTGTTCGGGTTTGTTAGCATCAAAGCAGCCGTGTCTTCTCCGACCACTCTGCGAAGATCCTCTAAATCCACCAAACCGTTTTCGTTGGATTTTACCGTGATAGTTTCAAGACCAGCTACTGTTGCAGATGCCGGATTTGTTCCGTGTGCGGAGTCAGGAACGATTACCTTTGTACGGTTAAGGTCGTTGTTCGCTTCATGGAAAGCGCGGATCATCATAAGACCTGTCCACTCACCATGTGCTCCTGCTGCTGGTTGAAGGGTTACTTCGTCCATTCCCGTAATTTCAATCAGGTGCTCTTGCAAGTCGTGCATTAACTCTAACGCGCCCTGGACAGTGGACTCATCCTGTAACGGATGAATATGAGCGAATCCTGGGAAGCGTGCTACGTTTTCATTGATTTTCGGATTGTATTTCATCGTACAAGATCCTAGCGGGTAGAAGCCAGAATCCACACCGTGGTTACGATTACTTAAAGCTGTATAGTGACGCATAATATCAAGCTCGGAAACTTCCGGTAGTTCTGGTGCTTCCTCGCGGATATATTCGCTTGGGAAAAGCTCCGCTAAATCTACTTCAGGTACATCGTTTTCAGGCAGGCTGTATCCGATACGACCTTCTCTGGACATTTCAAAAATGAGTGGTTGATTTTGCTTCTTCATTACTGCTGAGCCCCCATTTCTCTCGCTAGTGTGTCGATTTCCTCTTTTGTACGAAGTTCTGTAACTGCAAGCAGCATATGATTTTCAAGTTCTGGGTAGTACGTTCCTAAGTCGTACCCACCAATCAATCCTTTTTCAAGAAGTTTGCGGTTTACTTCTTTGATTGGCGTGGAAAGCTTTACAACAAACTCGTTGAAGAATGGACCAGTGAACGTTACTTCAAGGCCTGCAGCTTCCAATGAACGCTTCGCATATTGCGCTTTTTGGATGTTTTGTACTGCCATCTCTTTGACACCCTTTTTGCCCAGTGCAGTCATGGCAACAGAAGCAGCCAGGGCATTCAATGCCTGATTGGAACAAATGTTAGAAGTCGCTTTGTCACGACGGATATGCTGTTCACGTGCTTGAAGCGTCAAAACGAACCCGCGTTGGCCTTCCTCGTCCACAGTTTGCCCTACTAATCTACCAGGAACTTTACGCATCAATTTAGACGTTACTGCAAAATAACCACAATGCGGTCCGCCGAATTGTGTTGGAATACCGAACGGCTGTGCATCACCTGTTACGATATCAGCCCCGAATTTCCCCGGAGGAGTCAAAGCCCCAAGCGCTAACGGATTAGAAGAAACAACGAACATTCCCTTATCTGTATGCGCCAGCTTTTCTATTTCTTGAAGAGGCTCCACCTGACCGAAGAAGTTAGGATATTGAACCATAACTGCCGCTACGTCTGAAGACATCATTTCTTCAAGCGCCGTTACATCGGTTACTCCGTCTTTCGTTGGGATTTCTACCACTTCGACATATTGTCCTTTTGCGTAAGATGTTACCACGGCTTTTGCTTCAGGATGTACTGCACCTGAGATAAGCACTTTTTTCTTTTTCGTATGACCGCAAGAGAGCATCGCTGCTTCCGCAAAGGCTGTTGGACCGTCATACATAGAGGAGTTTGCCACGTCCATGCCTGTTAGTTCACAGATCATGGTTTGGAATTCAAAAATCGCTTGCAGTTCCCCTTGTGAGATCTCCGGTTGGTATGGCGTGTATGCTGTATAAAATTCAGAACGTGAGATAACATGGTCCACAATGACAGGCATGTAATGATCGTATACGCCAGCTCCCAAGAAGGACGCGTGTTTTCTTAGATCTTTATTTTTCGCAGCCAATTCAGTTAGCTCGCGCATCAATTCTGATTCTGATTTTGCTTGTTTAATTTTCAGTTCTCCGTCAAATCGAACGCTTTCTGGGATGTCTGAAAATAGTTCATCAATATTTTGTACTCCTATTACTTGCAGCATTTCCTGAATGTCTTGGTCTGTCATCGGTAAATAACGGTGTTTCATGTGAGTTCCCCTCTCCGGTTAGTTTTTCGGGCGTTGATAGAATGGCGCTTTAACCACTTTAGCTTTAAGACGTTTTTTACGAACTTGCACTTCCACTTCTGTATCAAGCTCTGTGAACTCTTTCTTTAAAAGTGCGAGGCCGATATTTTTCTTTAACGTTGGAGATTGCGTACCTGTTGTCACTTCTCCAATTAGCTCATCACCAACAAACACTTCATATCCGTGGCGAGGAATTCCTTTGTCTATCATTTCAATCCCAACGATACTACGAGGTGCTCCGTTTTCTTTTTGCTCTTGTAAAACTTCTTTCCCAAAGAAATCTTCTTCTTTGTTTGTTTTAACAGCAAAACCGATACCAGCTTCAATCGGAGTAATGTCTTTTGACAGCTCTTGCCCGTAAAGTGCAAGCTTTGCTTCAAAACGCAAAGTATCACGGGAACCTAATCCGCATGGAACTAGCCCGTCTTCTTTTCCAGCTTCAAGCAATGTGTTCCAAAGTTGAACCGCATCTTCTTGCTGGCAATAGATTTCAAATCCATCTTCCCCTGTGTAACCTGTTCTGGAAACCAGAGCTGTCACTCCATCGATATCTACATTTTCTTTAAATTTAAAAAATTTAATTTCTGAAAGGTCCGTGTTTGTCAGTTTTTGCAGAACCTTCTCCGCTATCGGGCCTTGAATTGCCAGCTGTGCAATCGTTTCAGAAATATTTATTACTTCCACTTCTTCTGTTACATGGCTTTTTAACCAGTCAAAATCTTTTTCTATATTGGATGCATTCACAACAAGCAGATAATCCTCATCCGCTTTTTTGTAGACAAGCAAATCGTCTACCGTTCCACCGTCCGGATAGCACATAGCTGTATATTGCGCGCCACCGTCTTTTAGTTTGGAAACATCATTTGTCATCATTTTTTGTAGATAAGCAAGACTGTCTTTTCCTTTTACTTCAATTTCTCCCATGTGAGAAACATCGAATAATCCAGCTTTCGTACGAACCGCTTCATGCTCTTCTTTGATGCTTGAAAATTGAACGGGCAGATCCCATCCGCCAAAATCGATAGTTTTGGCACCATGTTCTTTGTACACGTCGTATAATGGTGTTTTTTTAAGTTCAGTCATTACTTTTCTCCTCCTTTTACTAACCAAAAGAATGTCAACCTACTAAATTCCGTTTTTGCTGCCAAAAAAGGACAGAGAAACTCCTTTTTCATAAAAAGAGTTCTCTGTCCTTTGCACCTGAAAGTTTACCTTATGTAGAAGGCTTTCCCCTTTGGTGGTTTATTCAAAAAATTTACGAATAAACACTCTCCAGAGTCGCGTCCAACAAGAGTCTTTTTGCCTGAGAGATTCACAGTCATTCTGCTTGCTCCTTCGGCGCTGCCGTATTCTTTCTGGCAGTCTCTCCCCTTGTTCTCATTCGCAATATAATATTTTCTTTAAACATGGCCATACTAGATAAGAAGCTACAACATTCATGTTTATATAGCCAAGCATACTACCTTTAAAAGCTCACTATTATCCTACCATTAGATAAAGGATTCTGGCAATACAAAAACACTTATCATTATTATTTTTATATAGCTAAACGTTCGTGTTTAAACAAGCATATTATCAATATTTTCTAATGAAAACGCTATCCTTTTACAACATACTATAAATTGGATAATTCAGAAAGGATGCACAACAATGAATGTAGAGATTGTTTTTGATAAGGAATGGCAGGACGAACTGCTAAAACGGATGACGGATGACGGTCCTTGGGCAAATTACGAATTATTCAAGCTTGCTTTAGAAGTAGAAAATCATCTTAGCATACCAGAATTTGAAGGATTGCTTGCTCCTTCCCATCTGCCTCAACTTACCCCACTACCTCACCAATTGGAAGTTGCCAGAAACGTGGTGGAGGAGATGAACGGGAAAGCGATACTGGCTGACGAGGTAGGTCTTGGTAAAACAATTGAAGCAGGGCTGATTCTTAAAGAATATATGATTCGCGGACTAGTGAAGAAAGTTCTGATATTGGTTCCGGCCTCACTTGTTTCTCAATGGGCCATTGAATTGAATCAAAAATTCTATATTCCTGCTATCGGCCAGAGAAAGAGTTATGTATGGGAGCAATGCGATGTCGTTGTTTCTTCTATTGATACGGCAAAAAGGAGCCCGCATCGCGAAACCATCAACAGTCTCGAATACGACATGGTGATCATTGACGAGGCTCATAAACTGAAAAACAATAAAACCAAAAACTATGAATTTGTGCAGAATTTAAAGAAGAAGTTTTGCCTTTTGTTGACGGCTACGCCTATTCAAAACAAAGTGGAGGAAATTTTTAACCTGGTCTCCCTTCTTAAACCCGGTCATCTTGGCAGCGAAAGCAATTTTACTGAGGTGTTTCGTGCAAAAGACCGGAAGCTTGAGAACGATGACTATTTAAAAGAACTCGTCAATAAAGTGATGATTCGAAACAGGCGCGGGGACACGGGAATCGATTGGCCAAAACGGAATGTGGAGTCTTGTATCATTGAATTTTCAAAAGAGGAACAGGATCTTTATGATGCCATTAATCAGTTAAAAACAGATCCATATGTGCCCATTACTAGTCAGTTCTCCATTATGACCTTGCAGCGCGAAGCATGCAGCAGCAGGGAGGCTGTCTACTATACCGTTAAAAATATGATTGAACGGAAGCAGCAGGAAAATCCTCACTATCAGCCTGCACAGGGGTTGCTGAACATTTTTGAAAAGATTGATTTGGTTGGACGTAACTCTAAGGCAGAGAAAGTGTTAGAGTTGATTCAAAATGTAAAGGATAAGGTCATTATTTTTACAGAATATAGAGCAACACAAATGTACCTTCAATGGTTCTTAAAGCAAAACGGCATTACCTCCGTTCCATTCCGCGGCGGTTTTAAGCGGGGCAAGAAGGATTGGATGAGGGAACTGTTTAAAAACCATGTTCAAGTGCTTATTGCAACAGAAGCCGGTGGCGAGGGTATCAACCTGCAGTTCTGTAACCATATCATTAATTACGACCTTCCTTGGAACCCTATGAGACTTGAGCAAAGGATCGGCCGGATTCACAGGCTCGGACAAGAACGTGATGTGAATATCTATAATTTTGCTACAAGCAACACCGTCGAGGAACATATACTAAAGCTGCTTTATGAAAAGATCAATCTGTTTGAACGTGTCATTGGGGAGCTTGATGATATCTTGACAAAGATGGATATTAAGAATCTTGAAGAACATATTCAAGACATCATGCTTCATTCTAAATCAGAGGGTGAAATGAAAATAAAGATGGAAAATCTGTCATCTATTATTGAGTTTGCCGATCAGATGAAAAAGGAGGACGGACCACATGCAGCAGCGGGAAATTCATAGGTTTTTAGAGCGGTATTTTACGGCAAACAGTTGTGAAATAATCGAAAACACAAACAGCCATCTAGCCGTTCAATTGACCATTGATATGGATAAAGAATTGATGAACCGTCCTTTTTATTGGCATTATCTCGAAAAAACGGGCGGTGTGCCAAATCCGATGAAGATGACATTGATTACAGACAGCAACAAGGCACCTGAAGACCTAAAGGGAGATCATGTTCATTTTGGCTCACCGAGGATGCACCAAATTTTTGAATCGACCAAAAGTCTTGCAGGGTATATTCGCCTGTATGAAAATATTCCTTCTCATCCCGGCGCAGGCCACCTTCCTCTTCACCCGTGGCTGAATGTAAATATGAAAGTGAGCTATCAGTGTGACCGCAAGAAGGACGTGATTATGTCCCTTGGGATCCACTTGATTACAGGTACCATCCTGGAAAAGTTTCAGGAAGAAGTGGAAAAGATTCATTTGACACCTAAAATTCCTGATTTTTGTTTCACCATGACTCCCATCATTAAACCGGCGAGCGGCCTTTCTAGGCTCGAGCATTATGTAAATGGATTTATCGCCAGTCAAGATCATCAATGGGCAGAGGACGCAAGGAAAAGATGGGATCAAGATCTTCAGCTTTTGAAGCATTTTTATGAGGATGATGAAGAAAAACCTGAAGCCTATGAAACGGAGATGAAGGCTCTTCAAGAGCAATATGAGCCAAAAATTCACGTATCAATCATTAACGGCGGTCTTTTCTATTTGGGTCCATCGTTTATCAATAACCTTCACAATGGTAAATGAAGACTACCATTGTGAAGGTTTTTTAAGTTATATAGTAGTAAATCCAGTACATATGTAGGATAGTGACCATGCCGTACCCGCAGACGGCCGTTACGCAGACCGCTTTAAGCATAGGCGATTTAAGTTTCAGGTTATTTTTTATGAAAAACAGTAGAAGTAGGGAAATACCAAGTTTAAAGAGTAAAAATAAGATCGGGCTTGTTTCATAGAGGGATTTCATCAGCGGGTTGCCTTCATTAATTAACTGGAAATGCAGGCCAAAGTATGTGGCAACTCCGTCAAAAATATTCAGTAGCAACAGCGCGATCAATAGTTTTTTGACCATGGCACAACTCCTGATTGCAATTTGTTCTTTAATAAGAACGATTATACCTTTAATATTCTTTGCAAGGCAAGCTTTTAGTTTTTTTTTAAGAACATTTAATTAGTGGTATCTTTTCAGTCTTTCCACTTTGAGTAGGATTATAAGATCTGGTAGGGCACTGTAGAAGGGTTTTTGAGGGGATGAAGTTTTCAGATGCTAGAATTCGTGGAATTCTACCTTTTTTGGCACCGTTCGTGGCCTTAGATGCCAAACTTAACGTCATTTTGCTTTTTCTGGCATCGTTCTGCTCCTTAGATGACAAACTTAACATCATTTCGCCTTTTCTGGCATCGTTCTGCTCCTTAGATGACAAACTTAACATCATTTCGCCTTTTCTGGCATCGTTCTGCTCCTTAGATGACAAACTTAACGTCATATTGCTTTTTCTGGCATTGTTCCGCCTCTTAGATGCCAGAGTTTTCGAAAATCCGCTTTTTCTGGAATCTATAGAGTCTTTAGTATTAAAACCAAGCACGATGCATACTTTCTAAAAACTCTTTTGTTATGGAATACCCCGAACTTTCACCAATAACAGAATCAATTCCACAATGGGGACACACGGCCGTTTGATCTTGATCAATCCATTCCGTAATAAGAGAAGGATTGTAAATTTCCATGCAGAAAAAACACCCACATACCTTATCCTTTTCTAACTCTTTTTTATGATGGCTGCTGAATTTATGCGCCTTAGCGATATAATCTTCCATACTGTTTCTCCTCTCTATTCTCAAAAAAATAAGAGCCCACCTTATCAAGACAAGGTGGACAATCTCTTAATTATTTTATCGGAATCCATATCTCCGAGTAAAGGTCCGGACTCGACGGATCCTCATCTGTGTACAATTCAAAATCCGGCGCTCCGGAATGTTCGTAGCTATTGGAAGGGAACCATTCTGAGAAGATACGTTTCCACGTGTCCTGCATGGCATGTGGCATCGGACCATGCACTTCAAAAACTACCCATTTTGAAGCAGGAATCTCCAACTTCTCCAACTCTTCCGGAATCTCCCCTTCTATCGCCGCAGCCACCCAGTAATCCATCACTTGTTCTGATTTCATCTCTTCTGTTGTTCCTTCACATACACCAAGAACCCCTTTGATGGCCCCATTATTTAATGCAAACAGCTTATCTGTAAAACCTTCTGCATTAACATCCTGCCAAAACTTCGGGATCTCCAAAGATTGCTCATCATTGGCACATGAAAATCTTCGTTTCTTCCCAGCCACGGTAAATGCCTCTTTGTTCACTACACTATATTTCATCGGTTCTGCCCCTTCCAATGTGACCTGGATGACCAGGCGGTTATAAGTTTGCAGCTTCCCTTCATGCCTCCGCACTTCTGTTGGAGAAGTGCCGTGTTGCCTTCGGAATGCCTTCGTGAAAGCCTCGGGAGTGTCGTAACCATAGTTGCAGGCGATATCAATGATCTTGTTGTCCGTTGTAAGCAATTCCTGTGCAGCAAGCGTCAACCTTCTTCTTCTTAAATACTCTGCAACCGATGTATCCGTCAACAATCCGAAAGTCCGTTGAAAATGAAAGGAAGAAACATTTGCATGTCTAGCTATATCCTCGATTGTTATATCTTCTGTCAAATTCTCTTCCATATATTCGATTGCCCGCTGAATCGATTCCACCAACGCCATATGACCTCACTCCTTATGTCTATCCTATCAGCGTGAACGATTGGATTCCTGTTCGTTTGTGCTTTGTTTTGGCAGGTTTCTTAATCGAGCTGCCTCTCTAATATTGTCATGTAAATAGGATTCCGTCTGTGGATGATATAGAATTTCTTCGGTCGTCATCCAATGAACAGCCTCCACCTCATCCGGACTCTTCGGAAATGGTTCTCCACTCTGCCATTCACATAGAAATACAATGTCCACAACTTCCCGGCCATCCGGTAAAACGAAGGAGGTATTACGCACATACGTCATATTTTCATGAACGCTGATTCCCACTTTCTCCATCAACTCTCGCCTCAAGGTCCGCTCCAAAATATCAGAAGAAGCGCCTTCTGGGTCAACCGTCCCGCCAACAAAAGAAAGCATCCCTCCTGCATGCTCTTCTTTGTGGCTCCTCTCTATCATCAACCATTTATCCCCTCTATACACAGCACCTTCCACATTTATTAAGAACATCCTAATCCCCCTTATTTTCTTGCTTTAATAATCAAAGTCGATGGAAACCTGCGAGTCTTATAAAGAGAATAGTAGCGGTCGGATACCGGCGCATCCTCATCTTTAAAACGTTCTCCCGCCTCACTTTCCACCACCTTCTCGATGGTAAAGCCCGCTTGAATCAGTTCATTTATGTAGGTTGCAAGTTTTCTTGTGTGGATGGTCATCGGTGCATCTTCACCTTTAAATTTCTCAAAGGTGTGCAGGCCTTCTTTCTGATAGGAACCTTCTAAAGTCATGACACCATTCTCGCTACTAATATGAGCGTATAAAGGATGATCCCAGCTGAAAAGAAAGCTTCCTCCTTGTTTTAGATAAGAATAGATCAATTGCAAGGTTGCCTTTAAATCTGTGGTCCAACCCAAAGCATAGATGGAATAAACACAATCAAAATAATCTTTTGGAAGGTCGATTTCTTGTTCCATCGGCGCACAAAATAAGCGAGGTTTCCATCCTTGAAGTGTCTTTTCGGCAGCTAATTTCTGCTCAGAAGAAAGGTCCACTCCCCACAGTTCACCTGCGCCCTTTTCCTCCGCCATATACTTTAAAGAATGACCACTTCCAAACCCGATATCCAACACCTTTTTACTTTGAAGATTGTCTAACAGTTTCAATTCATCTTCCGTTTGAGTAAAAGGCCCATAACTCGGAAGGGCATCCACCCCGTTGAAATAATGGGCGACCTTGTCCCAGCTCTTGCGATTACTTTCCAATAGTTGATTCATGACCATTACCCCTTTATATCTTTTATAAATGCAATTAACCTGCTTGATTCCTTAAATCCCACTCCAATGTGAAAATCATAGCTAACATGATTATCTAAGTGGATGTCTGAGCCTATTTGCTTACAGCCTTTCTTTTTTAACCAAAGCTCGCCTACTTCTACTAACTTTGCAGAGTATCCTTTCCTTCTAAACTCTGGTTTCACATATACCCCTTCTATATATCCTGTCGGAGTGGATTCTGTCCCTTCCACATAATCGACTCTGATAGAGAGATGGATAAAGGAAACAAACTCTGTACCTAAGCGGTAAAATAGAATCTTGTCCCGATTGGAAGCCAGGATTTCCTGGAATGACTCCTGCAACTCTTCCTTCGTGCTTTCCGGCCAGAGATCTAAGGACATTTCAGTGTAGTAGTCTATATGATTGTTCGAAGCAACTACAACGTTTTCATCCATACGGTCTTCTGAAGTTTTAAGTTCCAGCCTAGCCAATTGCTCCCCCCACGAAGCAATCTCCGTTTCTACAAAACCAGCATTTTTATATAACTTTTTCGCTAGATGGTTGGTCGGTTCATAGCCAAGCACGACATACGGGATGGAGGTGGCGTTTTCTTTATTAATATCCTTCAATACTTCATCAAGCGCTACTTTTCCAAACCCCTTCCCTTGGAATTTTTCATCTATCATCAATCGGTAGATCCAGTAATTCCCGTCATCCGGATCAATCCCATACATCGCAAAACCCACCATTTCCTCTTCCGCATAAACTCCCATTGCTTTGAAATCCGGTAAGAATTGCACCTGTGCAAGGGAATAGAGGTTGGATGCCACGAAGTTTTGTTGGTCCTCTGAAACTTTTAATTGAATTGCCTTTTGCCAATTTTCAGCTGTAATTTGTCGTAGTGTGATTTTCATGATTTTGTCCCTCTTCTATTTTTTAGTTTTGTTCATACCAATAGAATAGTGTGTATTTACCCATTATCTTTAATGAAGGGTGATTCTAGATGACTGATGATAAAATTGACAAACGAATTCCTCAACCCATCAGGAGCGATGGTGCCGGAGCATTAGATCTTGGTCCGAGAAACGTGCTGAGAGATTTACAGAATCCTGATTTGCTCGTGCCCCCAAAAACCGATGCCGGAATCGTTCCAAATCTGCGTTTCTCCTTCTCGGATACGTCTATGATTCTGAAACACGGTGGATGGTCCAGAGAGATTACGGTCAGAGAACTTCCCATCGCCACCACTCTGGCTGGTGTTAATATGAGTCTGACCGCCGGTGGTGTAAGGGAGCTCCATTGGCACAAAGAGGCAGAATGGTCCTATATGATACTCGGCCGTGCCCGCATTACAGCTGTAGACCAGGACGGAAGGAATTTCATTGCCGATGTCGGACCTGGTGACTTGTGGTACTTTCCACCCGGCATTCCCCACTCCATTCAAGGATTGGAGCATTGTGAATTTTTGTTGGTTTTTGATTCTGGCGATTTTTCCGATTTGAGCACTCTCTCCATTTCCGACTGGTTTGCTCATACACCAAAGGAAGTGTTATCGGCTAATTTCGGAGTTCCGGAGAGCACCTTTGACGACCGTCCAAAAGGCCAGCTTTATATCTATCAAAGTGAGGTGCCCGGACCTCTTGAAACACAGGCTGTCCAATCGCCTAACGGGAAAGTTCCATTACCATTCAAGTACGAAATGTTAAAACAGCCACCACTGGAATTTTCCGGAGGATCTGTTCGTATTGTTGACTCCACCGTTTTCAAAATTTCCAAAACCGTCGCAGCGGCCCTTGTGGAAGTGAAGCCTGGTGGCATGCGGGAACTTCACTGGCACCCGAATAATGATGAGTGGCAGTATTACCTTACAGGAAAAGCACGCATGACCGTCTTTCTTGGGGACGGAACAGCCAGAACCTTTGATTACATGGCGGGGGATGTAGGATATGTTCCTTTTGCAACTGGACACTATATCCAGAACACAGGTGATGAAACGCTCTGGTTCCTCGAAATGTTTAAAAGCGACCGGTTTGAAGACGTATCCCTGGCCCAGTGGATGGCATTAACGCCGAGACAACTGGTGGACAGTAATGTTAATGTCAGCTCCGCTTTTACAAAAAATATACGAAAAGAGAAGGAACCTGTTGTGAGCTTTCCACCTTATACGTATAAGCCGAAAAGTAATTAGATCTCGATGGAGAGCCCTGTTAATGCTGACGGGGCTCTTTTTTGCTTGCGTATCGTAAGGATAAAACAATAAAAAGGACAAAAGCACCAATTCCCATCAAAATATAGGCAAGCATATCTGTCCAATGAAAAGGTGCTTCATGGAGGTACACCGCTTTAACCCATATTTCTTGTTGCTCTTCGACTGCGATGGCAGTAGCCGAGTCGATTCCCATAATTTTGTAATACTTCGCACCCTTTTCATAATAGTTGGAGGCGTCGCCATAATAAGATCCCGTCCTATCATCAGCCATCCTTTTTACCTCGCCAATCTTTTTCCCTATGTCTGAAGCATCCACGAATTCCTCTGTGACTTCGTACACTCCACCTCCCCATACAACAAACTTATATGCCCAACTAAGCGCATGAGCCGTAGAGGAAACCATTGAGAAGCAAATTACAAAAAATAATAGACCCCTTTTCATCTCTCTATCCCCCGTCTAAAGTCCATAATATTACTTCCACTTACGATAGCCTAAAACCTTCCCGTTTATATTTTCGATCGGAACCACTCCAAAATTCCTGCTATCAAAACTTCTCCACCACGCATCTCCTAATAAAAAGACATGACCTTCAGGAATGGTATATTTTTCTGTATCATATTCTTTCGCATCCTCGAATAAAGGACGATTATAAACATTATCCAAACCTCTTCCATAAAACGCATCTAACTTCTTATCATCTATATATATTTGAGCATCTTTCAAGTGAATTGTTTCTCCAGGCAACCCCACAACCCTTGATATATTTTTAGGTTCACTGTACTTATCAAGCATACTTGGATCGATTTTCACCTCTTCAGGATACGTAAAATTCACTACATCCCCACGGTTTACACTATTCACTTCATAATATGCCGGATCGATGACAAGCAGATCTTTATAGAAATGGTGATCTCCCCTATCCATGGCATCACTATGCCATTCATATAAAATCATGTCATCCTCGTACACTACCCTCTCAATATCGGGTGAAGTAATTGAATCGGTAATTACCGAAGAGGTCGGTTCGAATAGAGGCTTAAAAATAAGTATCACTACCAATAAGGAGACAGAAAGCGACATCGCTATTCCCAATGAAAGAAAGACAGGCTTCTTTTTAGAAGGATTCTTCTTAATATTTTTTAATACACTTTGTTTACGTTCTTCTGAAAGTGCGGCATATTGAAATACAGTCGTGTCCATCTTTTTTCGAAATTGCTTCAACTCTTGTTCAATCATTACCCCTACCTCCATCCGTATAGTGAACTCGCAATAGCTCTTTTCCTCTAGTCAGTCTTGTCTTGACAGTACTGAGGTTGGTATGAAGAAAACTGCTTATCTCCTTCAAGCTACCTCATAATAAAAGAGGAAAACGACTTCCCTATATTTCAATGGTAGGGCTAACACAAAATCCGCCAAATCAGTAACATGCTCTTTTTCTAAAAATGGTTGTTCAGGTGTGCTTGTATGGTCCGCAACCACCCTTCCAAACATTTCTGTGATTTTCACTTTTCTATAGTTCCAACTCTTCAAATAATCCTTACATTTATTGATGGTGATTCTGTATAGATAGGTTTTCACACTGGACTCGCCACGAAAAATATCCAGATTATTAAAATAGGTTATAAATACCTCCTGTGAAATATCTTCAGCTATATTAAAATCCTTCACGTAGGAATATGCCAATTTTACAATACTATTTCCGTATTGATTCATCACACTTTCCAGATGTCTTTCTTTATGGTCAAAAACATGCAAAGGTTCTTCCAAGGCTGCCTTCACCCTCTCTTCCATTCTTTCACTAATAAAAGTTAGACGACACTTCTCCTTGGAAAGTTTGGAAAATCTTTCTTTTAATTGTACCAAAAGAAAAAAGCAGGAGAACTTCTTATTAAAAAAGAAATTATCCTGCTCTATTTTTAAATGGCCCATTCTCCATCTGTCATGATTTTTTCTTTCACGCCATCTTCCGTTTCCCCTTCAATGCTCAACTCTTCCGAACCAATCATGAAGTCGACGTGGATCATACTGGTGTTGATTCCCTTAGCTTCTAACTCTTCCTTGCTCATCTTCGCGCCGCCTTCAATATTGATGGGATAGGCAGAACCTAGCGCCAAGTGACAAGAAGCATTTTCATCAAACAGTGTATTATAGAAAATCACTTCTTGTTTGGAAACTGGTGAACTGTGCGGGACAAGCGCTACCTCACCTAGATGCAGTGATCCTTCATCCGTTTCTAAAAGCTTTTTCAACACTTCATATCCTTGCTCTGCAGTGAATTCAACAACTTTGCCTTCTTTAAATGTAAGGCTGAAGTTGTCCACAAGATTTCCATTTAGGTTTAAAGGTTTAGTGGAGGATACGACACCGTTAACTCCGGTTTTTACAGGTGCCGTAAAAACTTCTTCTGTTGGAAGGTTTGGAACAAAATAAGTACCTTGATCATTGTTCATTCCACCGCCAAGCCATACCTGTTCATTTGGAAGCTCGATTGTTAGGTCTGTACCTGGCGCTTTGTAATGAAGCTTTTTGTATTTTTTCGTATTTAAAACTTGTAGTTTTTCCTGGAGGGTTTTAATGTGCTTATTCCAAGCTTCAACAGGGTCATTTTCATTGACGCGTGTTACCTGGTAAATGTTTTCCCATAGGCTTGCAACCTGTTCTTCAGGAGATTTTTCCGGGTAAAGCTTAGCTGCCCATTCTTGAGAAGGCACGGAAACAATCGCCCAGCTTACCTGTGCTGTTTGAATGTATTTTCGGTAGTTCTGCATGGCTTTTGCCTGCGCTTTGTTAGAGATGGATACTCGCTCAGGATCGACGTCTTTTAGAAGGTCTGGGTTGGACGCAACGATGGACATAAATGCCGCTCCTTCTTCTGCCATCTCCTCCATTCCTTTTACTTTCCACTCACGAACGTGACTGAGAGATTCTGTTGAGGCCGTTTCATATGTAATCTTTGTTAGTTGTTCGTCGTTCCATTCGGTATGTACGTATTTAGCACCCAGCTTATATGCGATTTTTGCAACTTCTCTTACAAATGGTGCTGCAGATATTGGGGCATTGATAACTAGAGGCTGATTTTCTTGCAGGTTGATCCCAACTTTTAGCGCAAGTTCAGCGTATTTGGTCAATTTTTCTTGTATCACTATGTATTTCCTCCTTTTGGTTGATGAGAATATTGTATCATAGGATGCCGACTGTAGGTTTAAGGAGATTTTTTATAATTTTAGAGGGGACTTAACTGGGTCCTGAGGGTATTGTGAGTTTTTTGAGTATGATTGTGAGTTTTACAAAGCTTATTGTGAGTTTTTCAAGCGTTATTGTGAGTTTTAGACCTATTATTGTGACTTTTCCGAAGCTTATTATGAGTTTTGTCCATCACCATAGATATCCCCACCAAAAAAAAGACCAACTCCCCCAAAAAGGAAAGTCGGTCTCCCGAATATTACACATTAAATTTCTCTTTAACAAATTCCACAACTTCTTCTGCTGTGCTCATGCCAAGGATCTCTTCACGGTAGGAAGCAGCTTCCTCTTTGGAGATGCCACGCAATTGGCTTCTTGCAGGAAGGATGGATGTCGCGCTCATGCTGAACTCGTCAAGTCCCAGTCCAAGAAGGATTGGAATCGCGATTGGGTCGCCAGCCATTTCTCCACACATGCCGGCCCATTTACCGTTTTTGTGTGCAGCTTGGATGACATTATCCACAAGACGCAAGATTGCAGGGTTGTATGGTTGATACAAGTAGGAAACCTGCTCGTTCATACGGTCCGCTGCCATTGTATATTGAATCAAGTCGTTTGTTCCGATGCTGAAGAAGTCTACTTCTTTCGCGAAAATATCAGCCATGACCGCAGTTGATGGAATTTCCACCATGATCCCAATCTCGATATTTTCGTTAACAGTTGTACCGTTCTTCACAAGCTCTTCTTTTTCTTCTAAAAGAATTGCTTTTGCTTGGCGGAACTCGTCTAATGTCGCAATCATCGGGAACATGATTTTCAGGTTTCCATAAGAGCTCGCACGGAGTAATGCACGAAGCTGTGTACGGAAAATCTCTTGTTCCTCCAGACAAAGGCGAATGGCACGGAAGCCTAGGAATGGATTCATTTCTTTTGGAAGGTTCAGGTAAGGAAGTTCCTTATCACCGCCGATGTCCAATGTACGGACAACAACCGGTTTGCCTTCCATGCTTTCAAGAACTTCTTTATAGGCTTTGTACTGCTCGTCCTCTGTTGGAAGTTCGGTTCTGCCCATGTAAAGGAATTCTGTACGGTAAAGACCAACGCCTTCTCCGCCATTGGCAAGAACACCTTTCACATCTTTAGGAGTACCGATGTTTGCAGCAAGCTCGACTTCTTGTCCGTCAGAAGAAAGACTCTTCTCGTTTACAAGCTTAGCCCACTCTTTTTTCTGCTCTTCGTACTTCTCTTGCTTTTCTTTGTAAGAAGCAATTTCTTCTTCTGTCGGATCGACGATTACCATACCGTCCAAACCATCAATAATAACCATTGTGTCATTTTGAATGGATTCCATGACGTTCTTTGTTCCAACAACTGCTGGAATTTCCATAGAACGAGCCATGATAGCAGAGTGGGATGTACGTCCACCGATATCAGTCGTAAATGCTTTTACATATTGACGATTAAGCTGGGCAGTGTCAGAAGGAGTCAAGTCTTCTGCGATGATGATCACTTCTTCTGAAATAAGTGCAGGATTAGAAACTGTCACACCCAAAAGGTGCGCAAGAACACGTTTCGTCACGTCGCGGATATCCGCTGCACGCTCCTTCATGTATTCGTTATCCATTTGTTCAAACATGTTGATGAACATTCCAGCTGTTTCATCCAAAGCGAACTCCGCATTTACACTGTCGCTTTTAATTTTATCTTTGATTGGATTTAAAAGTTCAGGATCACTCAATACAAGCAAGTGTGCAGAGAAGATTTCCGCCTTATCTGCTCCAAGTTCTTTGTGTGCGTGTTCCTTGATTTTTTCCAATTCGGATTTTGAGATTTCTACTGCTTTTTCAAATCTTTCTACTTCCGCTTGGGCATTGCTGATCGTCTTTTTGTCCACAGAAAGCTCTGGGTTTTCAAGACGATATGCTTTCGCAATGGCAATCCCGCTAGAAGCAGGTATCCCTTGAATCGTGTTTGACATTATTCCCCTAACCCTTCTGATTTCAAAGTTTCTTCAATTGCAGAAATTGCCTCGCTCTCATCAGAACCTTCTGCAACGATCTTGATTTCCGCACCTTGAGGAATTCCTAAAGACATAACACCCATGATGGATTTCAAGTTTACAGATTTACCGTTGTACTCAAGGTTTACGTCTGCATCAAATTTACCTGCAGTTTGCACCAATTGTGTTGCCGGACGTGCGTGAATTCCTGAATCTGCTGTTACTTTAAAAGTTTTTTCTGCCATTGTAATCAAACTCCTTTGGGATATGTGTATTTTTTACTCAGAAACTATTCAACTAAAAGAACCTTGTTCCTTTTATTCCTATACCCTGTCGCTTTCACCGGTAATCTCGGTGAATATGTAGAAAAGAATATAGAAAAAGGCATGAGCGGGGGCTTGTCTCTATAAAAGGGTACACTCGTCCCCTTAGTATGGATCAAAACCTCTTCACTCATGCCTGATCGAATCAGTAACACGTAAAGTTCTTATCTATGTTGAAAGCATTTGCATGAACATATAGTTGAACGCTTCTTAACTGTCCGTTGAGATTGTAGCATAAAAAACAAAAGCTTGGCAATACTTTTGACTTAGTTCTTCTTCTTTTTAAACATCATCATGATGGCAAAAGGAATAACACCAAAGAGTTGGAAGGCTATCGGAGAACGTTCCTGCTTTCTGATTTGCCTTTGTTCTCGTTTTACTTCTTTCGGTTGGTCCATATACGTAACCAATTGCTGTGTCACATACTTTACATAGTCATTTGTTTTCAATTAATTTCACCACCAAAGAGAAATTCTTTACCTTTAGTGTTGACGGTTATTCCAAGTTTTAATCGCATTATGTAGGGCATAAACCGCTTCATCAAATGCTAAATCAGTTGTATCCAACGTAATATGGGCTTGATTATACAAAGGGAGACGTGTCTGAAATAGTTCCAAGACTTCCTCTTTACTTTTCTGTTGGATAAGAGGTCTTGTTGTATCATTTTCTAATCGTTGCCAAATTACTTCGGGATCTGCATACAAAAAAACAACACATCCATTTTCTTTCATCCAGTCTATGTTTGCCTGCCTTGTTACTATTCCTCCGCCAGTTGTTACAATAGCATCCTTAGTAGGAAGCTCTGTTAATATTTCCGTTTCTAATTCACGAAAATAAGTTTCTCCGTGTTTATCAAAGATATCCTTAATTTTCATTTTTAGTTTGTTTTCGATCATTACATCTGTATCCAAAACAGCGACACCTAGTTTGTTCGCCACTGCCTGTCCTATTGTTGTTTTTCCAGCTCCCATAAAACCAGTAAGATAGACGTTTTGCATGCTGATCCCTCTCTTTCTTGACAGAACTAATCCTTCTTCCCATTATAGGAGAAAAAGTGCCTGCTGGAAACGGCAAGCACTTTTTCTTGTGTACAATTGTCAGTTATCTGGCATGATCCAAATTATTTCTGCGGTCCGAATGAAAAAACTGGAGTCACCAGCCATTAGGACAACATGATCCGGTTTAACATCTTTTAAGTTACCTCTTATCGAGCCGCGTGTGGTCTCAATCACCACTTCTGTTCCAATAATACTCTTTAAGGTATGGTACACATATGGCTCTACCACCATATATTGAATGGGCATTCCATTGTCCGCTTGATTCATTAGGCGAATACCTCCTTTATCATTATACATTTATATGAATGGGACAATGGGAAGGTGAGGAGGTAAATCTAAATTTAATACGTTTCATACCAAGCAACAATTTTCTTCTTATCCACATTATAAATGATGGTCGCCCTGTATTGCCTTCCCTCCAGAGTTGTGCAAACAATTGCTATCTCCCTTTCTATATCAAGGGCTTTCACGGTAATAACAGCGTTCCCCTTTGGAAAAGTGACGGTATGAGAAACTAATTCATTCTCCACCTTCAACATTTCCTCCACCATATCCCAAGAAAATTTCATCATTGCTTCCAATTCGTACTGCTGATTGGTTTCGTGATAAAACATTTTTTCCAGTCTATAATTCTCCATTTGATGCAGCAAAAAAGAAGACAGCAGGACACTTATAAAAATTGTTACAGGAAAAATATAGCCCCTTTCCCTCCTATTCTGCATACCAACTGTTTGGTATGGCACTAATTCTGAATTCATAGACCACATCATCACTTCCTTCCAATCTGAAGCTGGCCCCGTTTTCTTGTTCGACAAAATTGATGCTTTTAACATGATGAAGAAGCAATTCATGTCCGCTTCCATTGACTCTGCGTCTAATTTTTTGCTGATAATATTCATATGTGACTCTCTGATCGGCTTGATTAATAATCACTAATACTTTCCCCTCAACAAATACCCGTTTCGCAATTTTTATTTCTCTGTTTGCTTGTTGAATAAATACCTCTAGCTCCATTTGATTGATGCCATTATTTATTTCTGTCAAGGTGATTAAATTTTTTATTAATAATGGAAAAAAGGTTGTCAAGACTAGTACTAAGGAGAAGGAAATCAGCACCTCCAAAAGTGTGAATCCCTCTTCTTTACGGATAATGGACATACATGCACCTTTCTTTTACCAATAGCCGATAATCATCATAGGAGACGCACAACATAGGGGGAAAAGATTCCTCTATTAGTGTTACAGAATAGAATGTGCCATCTTTATTTACCGTTTTCTCCTGATACACCGCATCGTCAGAGCGAACATTCTCAAGTTCCATCGTCAATATAAATCGGGCCTGTTGCTCTAATGCAAAGCCTTTACGCTCTTGATTAATTCTTACAAGACCAGGTAGAAGGACAGAGGCAATCACCATCCAAATGACTAGTGATGCAAGTACTTCCAACAAGGTGAATCCTTTACAATTTTTCCACATAAAAGCGTCCCTTTCCTAGAGTGAAGACATATCGGTATTGTTCTATTTCATCCACATAAATCGCAATTGCACCTGATTTAGTAATGCTTCCGTTCCCGTGATAGGTAATTCTTTCCCCCATTGTTCTCGTGTTGATTTTAATTTTTGAAGGATATTCCCTGTAAACAAGTTCTTCTACTCGAAAGCCCCCCTGCCGAATGCGATAATAATTTTCGCTTGGGGTAAAAATGATGTAAACACTGGTCTTTGAACTAAGTGCGTATTGTTGGGCGAACAACAAATCATTGCTCAGCTGCTCGCGAAACTGTTCTCCGGTGTACGTTTCTTTTGTTGAGTTCAAGGTAAGAACAGTCACCGTAAGAATGACCGAAACAATAGATAGAACAAGCAACGATTCAAGAAGGGTATAGCCTCCATTAACTTTATCCTTACTCTCCTGCACTGCTTGCTGTCGCCTTATTATTAACAATAGTGATGACACTTCCGTTCGGACACTTCAACGTATCCGTATCATCAAAACGATCTTCCAAATAGTCCGGTGTGTTCAATTCATCAATAGTTGCCACGTTATTCCCGGTATCTAACCGGTATGCCTGCATTTGCGCTTCCACCATGCTACCTATCGCACCCATTAACAAACTTTTTTATTCAAAAAATTAATACTCTGACTCGAATGTCAAAGATGCGTTGTGCTGACTCTCTAAAAATTCATTCAGTTGAAACCATTTTACTTCTAATAACCTCAAGCTAGGAAAGTGAAGTCTAATTTCTAATTTTTTCTCAGGCTTTATTTTTATATAGTCTATAGCCTCAAGTACCTCTTCCAAAGTGAAAATTCTTTTACTCATAAATTTTCTTGATTTATCATACTGTAACCTTATTTTTTCCTGCAACCTTTCAATTTCAACTACTTGTGCACTTTGTAGCTGTGATTGGAGCTTTTCCTTTTTTATAGCTAAATCTTCAAGTTGTTTTTCCAATACAGATTTTAATGCTGGGTTATCCATGAAGTTATTGAAAAGTAAATCCAACTTATCATCAATCTCTTCAATTTCTTTCCTTAAAGATTCCTGTTTGTCTTTTGCTTCAATCTTACTATTTTCCAGTCTTTCAACTAGGATATGAGTTATTCGATCATTTTCAGCATCATGCTCTCTGTTGTAGGCTGCCAGTTTCCACCTCATTAGCTCGTCCATTTCTTTCATTAGCTTATTGTGTGAAATTCCTTTGGCATCACAATTTTTGAACATTCTACGATTTCTACACATGTAGGTTACTTTTTTCCTTTTTACACCTCTTTCTGTAGAAGTTGAAGAAATCCTTATATAATCACTTCCACATTTACCGCATTTTATTTTATCGTGAAAGACATTTACTATTGCAGTATTCTTACCAACTTTCTTTTTATTAACTTCCGAAACTCTTCCTTGCATTAGTGCCTGTGCTTTCTCCCAAGTTTCTTCATTCACAATAGGGTCTATAATGCCTTGATGCGCGATCCATTCAGATTTATCCCGTTTAATTTTCTTGTTGTTTGTAGTCACATCGGGTTTGGTTAAGCGATTAAGCACAACAGTTCCCTTGTATTTTTCATTTCTTATCATTCTTCTTATAGTAGTTGCAATCCACTGTGTACCTTGTCTAGTTCTAAGTCCTCTTTCGTTTAATATACGTGCAATTTGAGTAGCACCTTTCTCTTCATTCACATAGAAATTAAAAATTTCTTTTACTACTTCAGCTTCTTCTTCTAATATTCGATATGAGCCATCTTTTTCAACAAATTCGTATCCATACAAAGGTCTTGACATGTGAAACTGTCCCTTTTTAGCTCTTTGTTTATATGCAAACTTTACTTTTTTCGAGCGATCAATTGATTCTTGCTGAGATACCAATAAGAAAATCCCGAATTCTAAATGCCAATTTTCCTTTTCAGTTGTAAACCCCATATTTTCAAACTCTAAGTAAACTCCTAAATTTCGAAGTTCCCTTGCTACGACATATGAGTCCATGTTTCTCGAAAACCTTGATATGTCTTTAGTTATAATGTAATTGAACTTTGGTTTTCTTTCATGCGAAGGGCCAAATGACAGTACGTTTGTATTTTCTAATTTTTTGTAATCTAAGCCTGCATCATAAAGCATGTTTAGAAATTGTTCTCTATTAGAACTGGTAGCCGAGATACCTTTATCAGCATACAATTTTACAAGTTCATAGTTATTTTTCTTACAGAAATCTTCATAATATTCTTTCTGGTTTTTCATTGATGTGAATTGAGCATCTGAACCAGTACTTACCCTTGTGTAAATAGCAACTTTTTTCATCAGTTTCACCTCATTTAATCCATGTAAATTATATCAAAAGTTGTAAAAGGGAGGAACTGAATTAGCTCATTTTTCAACCCACCAACCTATACTCACAAAAACAATCTTCATCCCCATGCTCGTCCACAATTGTTTCAGAATAGAAATGCACAACTCCCTCTTTAGTAACTACACGTTCATTTTCGTTAATAATTACTCCAGCAGCAGATAGATCATTTAACTCTTCGATTGTTTCAACAATATATGTAGCACCCATTTTCAAAGCTTCCAATACGCTTCCTGCAATATCCCACTGACCGTTTCCATCGAAAAATACTACTTGAGTTGTTAACATTCCATCCATCTCCCTTAAAATTTTATATTGTCTAAAATGACATTTTGATTTATAATAAGAACTAATGTTCGTATTAGTATATTTTTCGGAGTAGAGACTGGTAACCTCTACTCCACTTTTTTTCTACTTTCTCCCCTTAGAAGAAAAATGTTTGATTCCCAGCAACCCAAGATTAAACTCATTTTTGTTCCTACACACCGTTGTCAGGTATTCAAATAGCGTCATATTCATCAACTTCTCTTCCACTGCCTCCAAGAATGCTTCCTTATTATCAAATGTCATATGCTCTTCTAATGTTGGGCTTAACAAAGCTCCTATATCTTCCACAAAGTAGTCGCCATCTTTTTCATCTAATACTTTGACCAAGAATACATCATGATCATCATTTACAATGGTGTAATTATCTTTGATAAAAATCCCATCAAGTATTTCTCCAAAGTGCATTCTAACTTTAATCATCGCATTCCCTCCTAATAACTAGTTCTCCACTTAATTTCTTCTTGAATAGTGTCTGTCTTACGCTCTCCATAGTAATACTTCTCAAGAGTGAATATTGCATCATTCATTGCTTTGCAACTTGCATATAAAGGACAATCCGAGAGCTTTTTATATTCACCTGAAGCCCACTCTTCAACTAGATAATCAATTTCAATTTCGTAAAACTTCATAATTGAGTTGATTACGTGATCCATTTACTCACCTCGCTTTATTAACTCAAACAGTTATTAACTTCTTGAGTTAATACTAACTTAAATAGTTATTAACGTCAAGCGTTAATTTGTGATATAATTGAAAAAAATTTATTCTTCGGGGGACATTAATGATTACGTTTAAATTAGACGAGATGTTAAAGAAAAAAGGTATGACAATGTACCAACTCTCAAAGGCTTCAGGCGTAAGACCAAATACCATTAGTCAATGGGTTAACAATAACACTCTTGAGCCAGGAAAGAGGGTGAAATCAATTAGTACGGAAACACTAGAAAGCATTTGTACGGTGTTAGAATGTAATATTGAAGATGTGATTGAGGTAGTTAAAGAGGTGGAAGTAGATGATTAAGGGTTTAGGAAAATACCAACCACTTTGCACTTATTTATCCAATACTAAACCCGATAAGAATTCATTAACGTTAACTTTTGAAGATATAGAACAGATTCTTTCCTTTAAACTTCCCCTTTCAGCGTACAAACATAATGCATGGTGGGCAAACGAAAGACAAGGTCATGTTCAAGCAAAAGCATGGTTGCAAGCAGGTTGGAAAACATCGGACACTGTTTTAGGAAAGACAATTACCTTTATAAGAAACAAAGAAAACCACCCGACAAATTAATGTCCAGTGGTTTTTATTCGTTTATTTTTTCTCTAATACTTCTTTAGCTTCTTGCTCCGAAATTTTATAGTAATCACTTACTGCTTCAATAAACCTTTGTTCATAATCAAAATTGTCCCATTTATAATACTTGTTAGCAGTAGTATCTATATATAGTTTTCTAAATTTTTCGCTATCAGGCAATTGATTTTTTTGAACCAACTCATAATAACTATCAGAAGCAACCTGCGCAATATTTCTTGCTATGCCTTCAGCGAGCTTATCCTTGTAGTCCTCAAGAGAAAAATCCTTTCTTACGTTTTCAACCATTGTCAAAACCGGAACCCCAGTTTCAGCTACATAATGATCTAAACAAATATATTCAATTCCGTCCTTAACAAATATTTCTCCTGCTTTAGGATTATCTAGTTGTTTTCTATCCATTGAAGCTGCCTCCTAAATTGTAATTAAGGGGCAATAATATCATCTAAATGATTATAAGTCAAAATATTCAGTTATTTAAATAAATTATACTATATTACATACTCCAAAAGTCTTCAGCTTTCTTATTCTCATCCACTTCTCTAATTGCTGCCATAATCTTTTTTATCGTCCCCATATTAGGTGAATATTGATCATCTGATGCAATTTTACTTATTGTATTCCTGCTTATCTTTGTCTTCTTAGACAACCATTCCTGAGTAATTCCTCTATGATCTAAAAACCTGCCTAATTCAGTTCTTGGTTTCATTTCCAAGTCTCCTTTAAAAATTTTCAAACAAAAGTTGTAAAGTTGGACAATCCTATCTGCATAGATTACTAACACGAAAGCTAAACAGTTGGAAATGTGTTGTTGGTATAAAGTAAATGAAGTTATTTTTCTCTTCCGTAATATTTTCCAATAAGTTGCACAAATGCACATGTACAAAGTAAAAGTATTGATTTAATAGTAATTTGAATTTCTGTTAAAAAAGATGAAATGGTAATGAAGATTTTTTAGAAAAGGGGCGGTTGAATGTTTTATTTTCATAAAATTAAGTCTATAAATTTCAAAGAGTTTACGAACGGTCAATACTCCACCAAGCACCCTAGAGATATTCGTCTTAATTCTTTGATGATTAGCCCACTTGCAATGTTTGATCCACTTGTACTATCAATTGCAGCTGGAATATTGAGTATTGTATTCCTTGAAAAATTTCTTCTAAATGGTAACTTGTTTCATCTCGGAGAGTTTCTTGGAAAGTTTATTAATGCAGTTTGTCCAGTTCTTCTCTTTGGTGCAATTATTTACTTCTTCTTTACAAACCCCTTTATAGGATGGTGATTGTGTGTGATTAAAAATCTTATTGCTAAACAAAAAGCAAAGGGTCAGTTGCTTAACGCATTTAAGACTGCTGAGATTGGAGTTGAAAGAAAGTTTAATGATACAACTCGTTTCATCTATCCTAAAATTCAAGATGTCAGATTCAACTACGAAAAGAAAACATTAACTTATGTATTTACATTGCCGTATGGGGTTGATCCAAAAATACTGAAGAAAAAAGAGTATGTCTTTCAACAGTTCTTTTCTAAAAATATCGAGATAAAAGGTGAAATTAAAACATTCACTTTAACCATTTTTACTCAAACTCTTCCTTCAACTGTTAAATACGACTATAAGAAAATGAACCTTAAAGGTAAACTTCCTATACCAGTTGGCCTAGATAAAAATGGTGAGTTTTACTTTTATGAACTTTCTACACACCCTCATTTATTACTTGCTGGTGAAACAGGTAGTGGCAAATCAACAGAGGTACGAAGTATTATTACATCTTTAATTCAATACAAAGCCCCCTCTTCCCTTCATTTATTTTTGTGCGATTTAAAGATGGGGGATTTTCACATCTTTCGCAATGTTGAACACGTTAAATCCTTTGACACTAACGCAAACGAATTAAAACTAACTTTAACCAAGTTAAAAGCAGAAATGACTAAGCGTGGGAAAAAATTGCTTGAACACGAAGTATCACATATTGATGATTTACCAAGCAAACTCCCTTACATCATTCTTGCAATAGATGAGGTTGCATTATTAAAGAAAGAAAAAGAGTGTATGGATATAATCGAACAAATCAGCTCAATTGGGAGAAGTTTAGGTGTGTTTTTAATTTTATCCATGCAAAGACCTGATGCTAAACTACTTGATGGTAAGCTCAAAGTTAATTTAACTGTGAGAATGGCATTTCGTTGTTCTGATGGTATAAACTCAAGAATTGTGATTGATAAAGTTGGTGCTGAAAAATTAGATCAAACAGGAAGAATGTTACTGAAGATACAAGGCGAGCGTGATTTAAAGGAGATTCAGGCACCATATTTAAGCATAGATAAGGCTAAAGAAATATTGGAGTCCTACAAGGTTGTGAAAGTGGAAGCTGTTGAGAATCAAGAATGTGACAGTCTGGAGGGTACTTCTGAGGAAAGTGATTCTATATTTGGGGTGTTGGATGATGAGAAAGCGTGATAAAGCTATATTAAATGACCTTAATCGTTTCCGTTGCATGGATAGAGACAGTATAGCAGAGTTACATTTTAGTAAATTAAAAAATCCTCAGTATGCTGCAAATAATGTTCTGTTAAGGTTAGTTAGGGATAATCACATCCAAAGGTCAACTCATTTTGTTCCTTACGTATATTTTTGCACCGACTCTACAATGAAGAAAAATAGCCAAAAGATCAATCACTTCCTATCTATTTTGAATGTTTACAAAGAAATGAAGCGATTTGAGAAAACAAGCACATTCCAGGTTGAGCCAAAATACTCCAAAGGAATGTGTGAGCCGGATATTTTCTGCATCTTCCAAGGCTCCCCTTTCTTCATTGAGGTTCAAAGGACGGTTTATAGTGAAAAACAAATGAAAGAAAAGTTGAATAGATATTTAGATTTGTATAGTAGTGGAATTATGACAAATGAACCTTGGCAACCAGTCGAAAGAAAAATATTCCCTCATGTTTTAATCCTGTCTGATCAAAGGTATGCGATTGACAATGGTTATCCATTCAGGGTACTTCAAGCTACGTCAATCTCTCAGTTTATGAAATCCATTAGACCAAAGGAGCAATTCAAACCAACTAAGCTAACCTCTTCTGGTTCAGGTAAACTCAAATTAAATATACAATAACAAAAAACCCTACTCCTCAAATTGTAGAAGTAGGGTTTTCCACTAGATTAAACTTTTGCAGCTGTGCTTCTTTCTGGCTTAAACCTTCTAGCCAATATTCAACTAAACTTACACCGTTGATAAGCTCAATATTTAAACCTTCAGCATATTTCTTAGCATTTTGAGTAAAGCAACCAGTGGTCACAACAAAACCACCTACAGCACCTTGTTTTACCATATTAGAATGAATTAGAGCTATAGAGTTAAATGACAAGTCACCCATGTAACATTTTACTTGCCCTAGATATAAACCATCTGAGGACGTGTGTTCAATGTCAACTCCATAATCATTTGAAGCACCTGTGACATAAGCACTACCACCTTTTGCTCTTACTATCACTTTTGCAACGAAATCTTCAAAAAGATATGGATCTTCTTTTAGATAAATGGAGGAAATAGTTTTAGGTTTCTCAGCATCTTCTTTACAAAAGCGCATATACAAACCCATTGCTAATGTTCTTTTCATTTCAATACTTGTGTCTAAATGTGATGCAATTAATGAAGTTTCAAACTGATCTTTCTTCTTTGTTAGCATATAGTGAGCAATTAATACGATAACTCCTATTGCAATTGCTATCTCAATCCAAATCATTATATTTCACCTCATATAAATGATGGACAGAGTAAATAAAACTTATTCAATTTAGATGAAACTATTTACCTATAATTACGTATGGATTATAAGGACAGTACTTGAGGAGGATGAAATAATGAGTATCAATAAAACAAGAGGATTCTTATATTGGTTAGCGAAGTTTTTGGGTGACGTAAATGCAGTCAAAAAAGGGAAAGTTAAGCAGCGTGTTGCTAGGAGGATTGCTGGGAAGATTACCGGAAGAGGATTAGGAAAGTTATTTAAATAATTCCATATTTCAACAAATAACTCTACCCCTTCCACTAGGTATTTGTTACCATTAAGTGGGAGGTGTTTTTTTTTGTTTCAGGACTTTCAAAATCATGAATCAATGTTTATATCCTCTGTTGCTAAAGCATGTTACAAAGAGGATAAGAGATTTGTACACATTTTAGCTAAACAAGGAAATGCAAAGTTATATGCGATAATACCAGTAGTAGCAGCAAACAAGACACCTAAGACGGTTGATGATTTAGTGATATGTAGGATAGATGGCGAAACAATTGAAGAGTTACATAATGAGGCAGGTAAGGAAAATTGGAGTATGGAATGGTTGGAGTATGCGATACAACAGAAGGTGAAAGGTGAGTATTATATGAGTTTGGCGAGGTTTAAGAGGAGGATAAAGCGATGAAAAAGAGTGGATTAATTGAATTTTTTGAAACGATTGGGGCAATTAATCAAAAAGTAACAGAATGGTCTAATGCCATTTCTAAGTCGATACAACCATTAGTTGAACTGTCCATAAAATTTCAAGAATGGATTAGCTCTGATGAAATGCAGCAAACGTTTAAAAATATTATTGAAGGTATTGAGCAAACAGAAGAAGATATTAATAATTATAAAAAAGCTATGCTCATACTTGGCTATCCCCCTAATATCAGTCTCGATATAATATTAATGAGAGAAATTGGTAGAGAGTTTCTTGAAAATAATACTGATAATTTAGAAGTTTCAATTGATGAAATCATGAAGAATTACTATAACCCCACTTTACTCAACGAGATTAAACGAGATTGGGAAAGTTATAATTTCTTAACTGATAGATTGCCCCTTCTTAGACAAGCAATCAACGCTCATAATCTTGGTATGTATGCTCTTTCAATACCTTCTATAATAACCCAAATGGAAGGATTAATTATTCAAGGATATGATATTAAGCAAAGGGTAAGTGGCAAACAGTTTAGGAAATTAGTTTCAGCTTTATTTGTAAATGATGAAGAGGAATCTTTTAATTTCGATAATGAAGTTGGAGACTTTTATCTGAAATTTATATTAGTAAATTTCGATCATGGAACAGAAATAACTTCTGAAGTAAGTAGACACGCGATACTACACGGAGGAGCAAAACCTTCATTGTACGCTAGAGAGGAAGTTTCTTTAAAAATCATCTTAATGATGGACAATATTATACATCGAATAAATGATTTAAAGCCTGAAGAAGTACAAGCTACCAAGGAAAAACTAGGGTTCAATGCCTCTTTAATCTTAGAAGCAAAATGAGTGCATTTGGTACACTTTTCACAAAATCAATCCATATAAAAAGTGTTTATAGCCTAGCCATATAATCGGTCTAGGCTATTTTAGATAACCTCAAAGCGACCCTTTTACGTTTAATTGGCACACGATATTGACAAGCTTTTACTTTCCCATTTGGGTGAAAGTAATTGCCCATAAAAATAAAATCATTATAGTATCTTCTAATACGTCTTATTATATCTGTGGACTCTGTGTATAAGGCATAGAAGTCACTGTCTAATCTCCATGTCTCTGTCAGTGTAATCAACCCCTTTAAATAGAAATAACCCCTCCAGTTTGGGAGAGGCTACATTTTGAATGATAAAACACCTTTTTTAGCAAATGCTTTATTTGTTGAGTTATAAAACTTTTCAATCAATGCATCTGTTTCTTTTTGTGTCATGTTTTGTTTTGGATATACATTTAGAGTAGTATGTACAGTTACATCTTGATGCGGTGCATTTGTTACATTTTGCGTTTTATTATATGTATTTCCACTAAGAATTCTATCTTGTAGCCTTTGATATACTGCATCGGCAAATGGATTCATTGCAGATTTATTGGAAAGTGGAACAATTGCTTCTTTACCTGCTTCTCCGACAATGTTACCGTAAAGCATTTTGCGATCAGCAATACCACCTTTAGCCCAGTAGCTTACATCAAAATTAGGGTAAGGAATCCCCCAGGAGTTCTTTTCCATAGAAACTGATACTCTCGGAAGTTTTAACTTTGGAAAACTTAAATTAAAGTTAAATGCGTCTTTAATTTTTTGGATCATTCGCTTCACAGTATCGACTGCATCTGTTATTGGAGTAGTTATGGAGTTTTTAATTTTATTAAAAATATCTTTTGCAGAAGTCCATACATTATTAAATATGGTGGAAACTACTGTTTTCATTGTATCGAACTTATTTTTTACATTATCCACTAATCCCGAAACGACTGAAGATACTGTATTTTTAATACCATTCCAGATATCCGAAAATACACCACTAACAAATTTTAGGGCAGTACCTACTACTGTCTTTATTACATTAAGAGCTTGAGAAATAACCCCTGAAATAGCTTCCAAAACACCGCTTGCAATTTGCTTTACACCCTTCCACGCTTTATCCCAGTCTCCAGAAAGCACTCCCATTACAGTGTTTACAATACCCTTGATTACCTCAAGAACACCGCTTATGACTTTGGAAATATTATCAAAAGTTGTAGATGCATAGTTTAAGATGTCATCGCCATACTTCTCCCAAATAACGGTTGCAGATTCAGTGAATGAAGCAATAATCTCTTTCACTGTTTCTATAACACTTGAAATCACTTCTTTTATGGCTGAGAAATTGGTATTCGTGGATTCGTTCGCCTCTGTGAAAGCAGTCTTGATTTTGGATATATATTCGATTGCAGTTCCAATCACACTTCCAATTGTTTCAAAGGTAGTTGAAATGAATTCTTGAATTTGAGGCATATTTGCAATAATGAAGTCAGTGAAATCTCCCAGTAACGGAAGAACATGTTCCCTCATGGGTTCGATTAGTGCAGTTTGGAAGTTACGGCCAATACCAGACATTGCCTCTCCGAATGTGTCATATTTCACTTCATTTATTTTCGCTAAAGTATCCGCAGACATATCAGCAGACCCAGAAATATTAGCCATAGCATCTACTGCACCAGCTTCTAAATCCTCGTACATTGTACCCATTAATGCGACACCAATTTGATTCTTATCCATAGGATCTTTTACTTCATTAAGTGCGCCCATAACTTTCTGGAATGCTTCTTTACCCGCATCTCCACCTTGAGCAAAAGCGTTCGTCACTTCTTCAGCATTAAGACCCATGCTTTCTAATGCTGCAATAGTTTCGGGGTTACCGTCTTTCATTTTAATGTTCATTTCTTTGATACTATCGCCAATTTTATCAACACTAAATGCACCATTTTCAGCCGAGTTTATCAAAAGGTTCATAGAGTCTTCTGCTGTCAATCCAATCGCTGAAAATTGTGGGCTATACTCATTTAATACATCGAGTAAGTCACCATTTTTATTAGCACCATTTTGAGCACCTTGAGCTATTAAAGTCATAGCCTCTTCAGAAGTAATACCGAATTGCTTCATCATTGTATCTGCTGCAAGGGTTGACTCAGCAACATCAAACTGAAAAGTATCTCGAAGCATTAAAGCATTCTGAGTCATTTCTTCTAAAGCTTCACCAGATAATCCAGTATTTTGCTTAACCAATGCCATACTATCAGCAATATCTTGGAATGATTCTCCAAAGTTATTATTGTAGATGTTCATTAGGCTATCTTCCATGCCTTTTATCTCTTCTTCTGTAGCACCCGTTGAAGATTGAAGTCCATTTAAAGCCTTTTGTAAATCATCAGAAGCCTTAAATCCAGCACCAGCAATACCGAGTAGAGCAACACCTAAGCCTGCAACAGCTCCTAAAGCTACACCACCGATTACTTTCCCCATGCTTGACACTTTCTTTTCACTATTGCCCATTGCTTTATCAGCATCGTTTAATCCGCTAACTAAGCCTGAATTATCAAGAACAATTTCAGCTTGATACCCACCTAAATCATACATAGACATTTATTAATTACCTCCCTTCTGTTTGGAGGTATAACCAGTAAGATTACGAATAGCAGAAAGATCAGCATCTACTCTAGGATTAGCATAACGGTATGCCTTTTTCAGATATTCACGTCCCTCTTCCGTTTTCTTTAATTCTTGAATATGAGCTTGTCTTATGTAAGCTTTAAAGTGGCTATGAGGAAGTTTTAAAATATCTTTGTGTGAAAAAGTATAATAGTGGGCTAATAATGCGAAATCCCCAAACAACTCATAGTCTTGACTCTCCCCATAAGAAGATCCCGTACTTCCCTTGCTATCGGGAAAGTACGGGATCATAAGTTTGGGTTCTGTGAGTTCTCAGTCACTTTTGCTTTGTATAACTCTACAATCGCCTTCATTTGACTAAGACTTACATTCTTATTTACAAATTCTTCACTTACTTCCCTTGATTCATCTTGATTAAGAATCATAGAAGCCATTTTTACAAATAAATTAAATTGTTCTTTATTTGTAGTAGCCTTTAAAGCTTTATCTTCAAAGTCTAATAGGTGGTTTACTAATTCCACACTAGGCTCAGATGGAATGGTGAATTTATCATCTTCTGAAAATTTAAGTACTAATGGTTCTGCTGTTAATAGGGATAAATCAATAATTTTTGACATTGTATGTCCTCCTTATAATCTTGAAAATAAAAAAAGAAGGGTTGCCCCTTCTCCGATTAAAATTCTTCTGTAATTCTTACGATATTCCCATTTTCTTTATCTGGGTCTGCAAGTAACTTAAATTCAAAATTAAATACAGATTCAGCTTCTGGATTGAAAGTCATTTGTAGACCACTTCTGTTTTGAGCACGGAACATGTCTATGTATAATTCTTTTCCATCCGAACGTTTTGTATGGACATAACGAAGTTGTTTAATAGGAACAGTACGCATACCACCAATTCCTAAGGTGCGTTTACTATTAGTTACATCTTCGTTAAAGTATGCTGCCGAAACTTCTGCAATCTTTTCCATATCAAAAGTACAGATACCTGCATTAAAAAGTACTTCCTCACTTGTCATGAAGCTACCTAATTCTTGGTTTAATGCTCCACCTCTAACATCAGCGAAGTTTTGTGTGACGTTTAGTGTTGCTTCCCCACTAGACTCACCAATTTTAATTAATGCGTCTTTAACTAATTCATCTAAACTGTTATCTATATCAATATCATCAGGAATAATGTATAACGTCCCTGCTCCAAATAAAATTTCTTGATTTGCCATTAAAAATTCATCCTTTCACTTTTACCAAAAAGTATTGTATTTGTTCGAACAGTTTTTCTTCATCATGATAAAGAAAATTCCCACCTGAAATAAGTTGGGAATGTAATATTGTCGTACCATTAACTATGTTAGATGGACGACTGATATTAGGTTTATTGAAGTCTAATATTTCATTTAATCTTTTTGTGATAGCGTCTATTTGCAAATCATCTGAAACTATAGTAGTAACCTTTACTCTAAATTGAGTAACCACGTTATTATCAAGAGGCAACACATCGAAAATAATATAAGGATATTCTATAAAACTCCCTTTCTCATTTACGAGTGCAGGATTATTGTAGATATTCTGAGGTCTACCCATAAATATCTTATGGCTCTTTTGTGAGGGCATATGGTTCAATAATGAGCATAAGGACAAGTCTGAAGCGAGATAGTTATATATGGTTGCATTCATACTGTCTTCATTCCTTCTTGAATCATTTTCTTGATATTATCCAAATTCTGCTCTATACCATCTCTTATGTATGGCTGAGGTTTGATGTTCTTCACATTTGATCCCTCATGAACCACGGCAGCATATTCAACATTTGAAGCTCCGGCCAGTATAGTTGACTTGCTCTCTTCATGACTTGCTTCTGATCCACTATTACGTCTTAAATGACCAGTCTCACCAACAGGAGCACGTTGCTTGATTTCCCTCTCTAACAACATAGAAATATCGTTAGCAGTTTTGATTCTCTTTTGATTCGCATCTTTAATTGCTTGATTAATTCTAAGAGCCATATTTAAGCTACCCCCTTCTTAATCAATACTTCAAAATGCTTATCATATTGAAGGTAATCAGTCACTGTGTAAATTTCATCCTTATAAAGAATCTGAGAAGTTGTTAAAATGTTAGGGTTAGGCTCACAAAACAACCTATTAGTTACTTGGACAAACAAGCCATAATTCGTCTCAGCTAACTTGGATGAATAAGGTTCTAACTCACCTTTGAATTTTCTGTATTCAGTTGTAGGATCACCATATACAGGTCTTCCAAGGTGGTCATGACCAAGAAGCTCACCTTCAGTTTCATGGATTGTGTAGAATGTTTTAGGTGTTCTCATATAAAACGCAGCCTTTTATGATTATTCAACTTACGAATAATATCAGGAGGTAAATCTTCTCTGTATGTTTCACTCAAGCTCCCTTTTCCTTCAGAAACTAAATTCTCCACAGATTTATTACGGTAGTTAAAAACAGCTATATCCTCTGCAATTTCTATGAGTTCGCTATTTAGTTCCGTAATATTGCAAAAACTTTTCACATAATTCTCCGCACGATTAAGGTAAAGTGTTAGAACACTGTCCTCATCAGTTTCATCTAACGCTTTATCCAAGAGAATTTTTAAATTGTCTAAGCGAGTAATATCTTCCATTATTTATCACCTTGCTTTGCTTTCGGTTTAGCAGGTGTTTTTCGCTTAGGTTTTGTTTCAACTAGTTCTTGTTTAGGTGTTTCTTTTGGCTTAGCTTCCTTTACCAATTCAAAGTTATCACTTTTCTGACAACGTTTAATATGGTCGGGATGCTCTACTTCCCAAACAAGTCCTGTTTGTTTATTTTTAAATAGCATTTAAACACCTCCATACTAAAAAAGAGTATGGAGAATATCCCCATACTCAAATGAATGATATGTATTATTGATTTGCAATCCCAGCAGTTAAAACAGCTAGACCTTCTGGACGCAATACTTCTGCACCGTAAACTACTAGTCCACGTACACCATCTGCAAATGTGTTTTGTAGGCGCATTGCTTCTGTCTTATCAATTTGTTTCCCAAAACCAACCGCAGATTTATGAAGAGCCATAATCTTATATACTCCACCAACACTGTGCAGTTCTTCAGATACTACAACTTGCATACCGTTAATTTTCTGCCCCTCAACTACACCGTTTTCTAGTACAGTAGGATTAGCAGTGAATCGGCTATCTTTAGAAAGTAAGCCTAAAACCTCAGATTCAATAATTACAAAACGGTTTGCTTTTGGTACTTTCTTTTTGTTCAGCTTAGTTCCTAAATCAACAATGTAGTTATATACGGAGCCTACATCTAATGTTACTGGTTCAACATCTGACCCAATTACATTATCTGCATGAGCTTCCGTATAGAAACCAAGAGTAAATGTATCAATTTCTTCCTTAACTTTTGTAGCTTCTTCAGCAGTATAGCTGTCAACTAAATCACCAGCTGCTTGAACCTTATCTACATCATCTACAGAAAAGGCGAAGTATTTCTTTTGATCCATGTTTAACTCAATTGGAGTAGTATTTACTTCATCCCAAGATACAGTTCCATCATAATCCTTTACATTTCCAGCACCTACACGGTTAAAAGTAATTTTGTTACCTTCAATTTTCATTGGTTTAGTTGTGATTAATTCTGTGATAGACTCCTTAGAGTAATTTGCTAATAGTTTACCTTCCCAAATAGTTGGAATAAAAGATTGTACTGACATGTTAATATCACCTTTGTTTTCATAATAGTGCTTTTTGAACGGAAGCCCGAAACCAAAATAAATAGACTAACAATTAGCTAGTCTAGTTTCCTTGTTTTAATGCATCATTTACTAAATTCTGATCTAGCTTTGCAATTTCATCAGGACTCATAGTTTTAAGTTGTTCCAATGTTAAAGCTTCTGATTTTCCACCTTTATCTTTAGGAGTAAATCCGCTTGATTTTAACTTGTCATTTACAACAGTTTGTAAATGATTTGACCATACTTCTTTTAAACTTGATAAATTAGCATCTGTTACCTCTTTACTTTTTGTCCCTTTGTCATCATCGTCTTTTTCAACTCGTACAAAGAAATCAATTAAGTCTGTTGGCAATGAATTATCGGAAGCAAATTTATAAGCAGAGTTACGAAGAGACTCACGTAATTTTTCACGCTTAATACTCTCAATCTCTTGTCGAAGTTGATCCATTTCTAAATCTTTTGCATCCTTATTACTGGTACGCTTAGTTACTTCATCAGTAATAAGTTTTTCAAGATGATTAGACTTCCAAGTTTCTAAACCTTTAGTGAAATAACTATCTAGTTTAGGTTGTAAAAGTTTCTTCCCATCTTCTGCATCAAGAAAAGCTTGAACTCCTTCAGGTGTTACTTGAGTTAACCCCTGTAAGTATGCCTTCACTTCTTCTTGGTCTTTGTTATCTTCTAAAAACTTTTTAATATCCTCTAAATTCATAATGATTATCCTCCTACCCTTACCGTTCAAGCCGATAAGTGTAAATATTTTTGTTTTCACATTGTTCTTTTACGTCTACCACATGAAAAAAGACAAAATAAAAAAGCCACTAAGTGACTATAATCCCTTTGCTTTCTCCCATTCCCGATAATTCTTGTATGGGATGTATTCTTTTGTTTCGTTGTCTTTCCTAAAATTCGTACCACCTTCAATAACTGGCATTTGATCACATTTGCAATTAGGATGAATCGGTACACGAGGTCTACTTGCATCATCTATATCGAATATCTGTCCATCCAAATCGGCACAAATGGAACAGGTGTTTTTTTCTAAAGTTGCCAAATGTTCTACTTGTCTAATTCCATTTTCTCGATAGAGATGCTCTTTAGATTCACTAATAATTCGAGCAGTTTCAGTTCGTACAAGTCTTTGAGATTGATAGGATTTACTTCCAAACTCATTATCGAAAACTTTAGCAATCTTATCTAATTTGTGACCTTCTCGAATTCCACGCTCTAAATTAACAATTAATGCTTCTCTTAATGCATTTTGATTCATCCAAATACGCTCAGAAAAGTGTTTACCTGACCAGTTCTGATTGATGAATTGATTTAAGATTGCTTCGTTAACCCTAATGAAATTTATCTGAATCCCTATTCGCTGCTCCAGAGTAAATGCAGATTTATAATAAGCATTCACATATGCTGCCCCAAGAATAGTTGTAATTGTAGCAATTTCCAATGTGCCAATTTTATTTAGTTCCTCAACAACTTGCTCCTCAAGATTATCAATAATGGTGGTCATATAGATTTGAGAATAATTTAACTCTCCATCCACCGAATAATCCATAAACAACTTAGCTATTAATTGCTTAATCTTGTCTCGACTGTTGGCATACTGTTTCAGAACAGCATCAAACTCATCATCAGATTCACTTAATAGTCCCTCTAAGAGTTCTAATAAATCTTTATTGAGGCTGTCCATTTGGAACACCTAAAGTTTGTTGGTTACGTGTGACAAGATCAGCATCTAAATTTGAAGAATCTGAAGCAGTATTAAGCTTTTTAATTTCTAATGAAGGCTCTTGTATTTTAGGATGCCAAGACAATAATGTTTCCAGTGGAACAATGTTTACCAATTTAGCAATTTGATCTGTAATAGAGGCCTCATCAGCAGGAATATCCCTTGAAAATTTAAAACTTAAATCGGAAGCCTCATAAGATTTCCCTTGTTTATTCAACATGGTAACAATCATTTTAATTCTCTTTCGCAATGCTTTTTCCATCTTGCGTTCTTTCATACTACTCTTTGTTTCAAGTCCAAACAGATGGAATTTAAGAGCTTGACCGCTAAGATTGCTGGAGAATTTGCTTGAGGTTAAACGTGGAGTATCAGATTGCTCATGAATCAAATGATCCAATGTCTCAAAAAGATTATTTTGAAATTCTGCATTTGCATCCTTAGTTAAAAACTTTGCTTGATTAGCATCCTCAACTAAAAGAACACCATCTTGCTTTAATTTCATAATATCTTCTTTAGTTGTGCCGTTTAATCCTGCTAGTACAAGATAAGCATTTACCCAACTCTCATTACTATTTATAGAATCAGAAAGGAGTACATTTAAAGCATCCACTTGTGTGATGATTTCTTCAAAGTCACCTTGTTCTTCTTCATTATTAAGGTAAATACCAATAGGAACCTCACCGAAATAATGCTCTTTGTCTTCTTCAGAAGTATCTGGAACAAAGGTGACACCTTTATCTGTGGAGATGTAATGGTAAATACCTTGTGAATCGTACACCTCAACTTTAATTGCCTTGTCATCACTAATTGTTTCTTCCCAATGACGTAATCCGAAGAGAATATTATTCCTGCTATCCTTCTCCACATACATATCAATTGGAGAATAATAATTAAAACGTATTTGACCATTCTCATCAATATAATAAAGCTCATAGCATTTCCCATATATAGAAAATGTCTTGATTATCTCAGCATTTGTATCTTCTTCATTGTTTATGTAATTAATTAATTTAAGATCGTTTACAAATGATTCGTTTCCTGATTTAGAAACATAAGATAAAGGAATAGAAGCAAAATAGCCTAGCATAGTATTTATGATTTTCTTAGGATACAAAGTAACAACTTTATTATTTGGCTTATCTGGGTCTAGGAGTTTCCTAGATAAAATCTTATGCTTACCTATGTAATAATCGAATAGTTGTTGTAACCTGGGTAATTCTAATTTTTGTTTTCGAATACCTTCTTTGATTTGTTCTGAAGTAATCAATTTCTCACCGTCTTTCTATATTCCTAATAATTTTCTATCGAGCGTTTGTAGACGTTTATTCCTCACTTCAATGTCCTCTATCCTGTTAGCAAATTCAGCTACAGAATCCACAGCATCATCATGAAGAGTAAACTTTTGACCTGCAAAGTCCATTAACTGTTCAAGAAAGTCATTTTCAACTCTTTCTGAGCAAAAAATAATTCTACCGTTGTTTACATCAGAAACAATAGTAGAAATTTTCTCGTCCTTATTTTTCCTTTGCATTTCATTAATGAATACAATCTGTCTGACAGCAAGTTTACTGTGCTCATCCTTTGCAATTTCTTGCTGAATTCGTTCCACATCTAAACCGTTATAAGTATTCTTTTCTATGTAGATATGAGTTATATCTTCGTATGTATAAAGTAAATCAATCACATGATTTATGTACTCATCAAACTCATTGAATTTCCTTAATTGACCGCTTCGAACATATTTAAAGTTGTTAGTTGCAGCAGAACCCACTACAAATGAGAATGAGTCAGAACGTTTTCTATCCTTATTCTTAACACCTGCTGTATCAATGGTAAGCATCGTCTTGGTGAAAGTATTTTCTTCAATGTCATCTCTAGACTTTGAGACGTTTGATTTAAACCACTTATCGCCTATATTCTCTACGTTACACATTAGTTCTTGCATGAATGCGATACTTTTCCCATATAGTAGGGAAGTCCATTAATGGTTTGTTGGATAGATAGTACTCTTTAGCATCTTGAAGAGAATCTTCAAGCTTATCATCAAATAAGATGTTTCTAAACTCAGTCCAATGTTCATGATTATCAAAGAATTCATCCACATCAAAGTCGACTACAGAACGCTGAAATACTTTGTATTCTGGATTCTTAGATATTTGGTCAATAAAATCTCCTGTTGCTAATGGAGTGCCTAATACAAGGAATTTCGTAGCAGGTTTGATTAGTTTACCATTTCGATAAACCGCTTCATCTCCACCTTCTTCTACTTCCTTTAACCATTTCTGATATTTCTTTTGTTTACTTTCCGGAGTAAGAATATCACTCTCAGCAATATAATCATCCGCAAGATAGGTAGTAGGACGAAAAATCCCTTTAGGTGATACATAAGAAGCACCACGAACAGAAGAGCCTGAAGAATATGCTTGAATTTTAGTATCATTATCAAGCTCTAATTCTAGTTTGTTTACAGTACGTTTCCGCTCGTTTACCAATTGACCAAATGTGTGTACTATGTATGGAGTTTTGAGAGCCTTCTTTGTTTGATCCACAAAGTTAACAGCATCTAATTCCCTGTTTGCAAGGACAATAGTAAATGGTGAGATACCGTAACAATGGAGAAAACAACTTAGAGCCATATCAATTATGGTGGTCTTAGCGCAACCACGAGGGAGAATAAATTCTTGCTTATCATGCGTATTATGTATAAATATATTTTCTAACTCTCGCCAAACTTGATAATGTACATCTGCTAATGGTCGAGTTAAGTTATTATCTTTAGGAACAAAGAAGTCTTGGAGGAAATGAAGACAGAAGTATTCAATTGATCTACGTCCGCAAGCATAAGCTAAACCATTTGCACCGAATAAATTACTTTTATGTTTCTTCATTAGTTCCTTAGCTTTATTCGAATCATATAATTTGGTAAGATATTTAAAGAGGAGTTGTCGATTCTCCTTCGTGTTAATTATGTCCATTCAATGTATTCCACCTCCAAGACTTGAAAAATTTTATAAAAAATTGTAGAGACTGCTGCGGAGGATTTTCAGAATTCAAAATTAGAATCCCCCTGCCTCTCACCTTCTCGTTAATTTTTATGCGTTTTAATGTATTTTTATTTATTTATATTAATTATTGCTTTCTTCTTGAAAAGTTTGTGAATTCCCCTGAGAGGTCTACATAACTCTGCTTATAAGAAGTCGATTCATTGTGAATACCTTGATATATCAACGTTCTCAACTACTAATAATTTATCAGTGTTATTCTCACTGCATTCACTCTATTTCCCATGAATCTAATTGATAATTAAAGACAAAAATAAATACAATCCCATTAATAAGATTGTATAATACTTTGCATATTATTCTTCTACTTCCCACTCTTCAAACTCTGCATCTAATATGTCATCAGATACGTTATGAGCGTTGTTATTAGCAGCTTCTATATGGTGCTTAGCTACTGGTTTACCTAGGCCTCGATCAATAATATACTGCAATACCTGAGCCTTAACACGTGCGTTATCAGTAGTCTCAGCTAATTCAAACAGCGAATCCACTGCATTCTCTAACTTACCATCTATAATCTTCTCAACTAAAACTTTCCTCTGTTGTAACCGTTTGTCCAGCTCAGCCTTAAACTCTACATTGTCTAACCACTCATATATAGTCTGTCTAGCTATTCCTAATTTCTTAGCTATCTCAGTCTTTGGTAACTGTCCATCAGCTAAGTATTGTATAGCTAAAGCCTTCCTATCATCTATCATTTTCTCACCCCTTACACTCTACAGTTTCCTTACACTAATTTACTTGATATTTCGTCCTATCAACCTATTCACTTCTTCCAAACAAAGCTCCAAATTTAACTCTATAAACTTCTCCAAACACTCTCTATCTTCATGCTTACTTATATCCCATTCACACTTCTTATAAGCGTCATATAGCCTTATTACACTTCTCCAGTACACCTCATATAGCTCATCTATACTAATGCCTGATTTAGCAGCAACATAAGCGAATTTCTCATCTGTAGTGGGCATCTAATCACCCTTTAGTCTCAAACTGATAAACAAACCTCATCTTCACATTTCCATATACCTTCAAATAATTATTACCTCTCAGCATCTCCAGAAACACATCATTATGATTATCGTATCTGTATGTACCAACGATATCAGTCTCTATTTCCTTATGATGATTATCCACTCTAATCTTTTCACCACTCAGTAACGCTTTTAACTCAAACTCTTGTCCAGCATTACTCATATTAACTATTTTCAGATCACCATTTCCAACCTTTTCAAACTCAAGAATCGGCTTACATGGCAAATCTCCACTATTCACAAATGTTATATCTGTCCCATTAGTACCATTTACACTTAAATCATATGTTTCACTCACAAACACAGGAGAATAGCTAAATGGATTATTCGTCCTAAACACAAGACTGACAATCCCACCACTATCTCTTATGCCATTGTGCAGCAACCTTGAATCACCACTATAAATAACATAAAATCGTCTCTCAGGCCTATTCTCAAAATAAAACTCTTTATAATAATCCTGATCTAACCAACGACAAATAGACCTAACTTCCTCATCAGTCACATTTTCAAATTGGATTGTCATCGGTATCTCAAGAGGATCATACTCAGCCCCTACGAAATAAGGTTTATGATTGTATCTGACCTTTTTCTCGATAATCGTCTTGTTTGGCAAAAATATCTCTTCATACAAACCGGCATCCAAGCTAACTTGTTTACACTTCATATCTCTACTGGATATGCCATCATGTACAAAATGCAAACTTTCCTTCACTTGCTCACCATCCTTTTTCCACCGCTTATATCTCCATCCATCCGTCTCTATCGTCAACTAATCTATAAGTCCCATCTTTGAGGTTTGCAATTAATTCCTCTACCTCAATGGAACCTGAACAGTCATAGCACCAATCATAATAATCTGTTTCAGTGTTTTCTTGAATCCAATAAAAGTCACATTTAGGCACTTTATATACAAAAAATATTTCTCCATATTCCCGTGTTGACTCGCCAATACTCCAACTATCTTGTATGAAAAACTTATCTCTCAGTTTAATTTCCCTCATCCTTTTTCCTCCAAATAAAAAACACCTCAGTGAAGGAGATGTTCTGAGATTTATTTATTAAGCTTTTTTGCTTTATGCGTTAACTAATTTATTGTAATAAACTTGAACATGATACTGAACCTTTTTCAACATAATGTACACTTTCTCATAACTGTTCGGGTTTATCCGATTAGTACCAATGTTTGAAAAGTACCCATACGCAATGCATATTGAAGGAATTAAAAAATCAGAGGCGTAATAACCTGAATCATCTTGGATTAAAAGTTGTAAATGCTTCTTTACATCTGTTTTTATTTCTTGAAACTTTGCTTTAATTACATTTCTTTTACTGTTACCTTCTATAAACAACTCATTCTTATAGTCTCCCATAAAATTCAACAACTCATTGAGCCGATCACTTAAACATCCAAGGACATCAACAGCATCAAAGTAGTCAATATAGTTCAATTCACATCTTCCTCCAAGTTATGATATATGACTATATTACTACTTTCAAGATAATAAAAAAGACTTTATTTTTAGAAGAACACTCATAATTAAAATGCACCATCATTTACAATTTTAATCTAAAATAAAACGCCTCTTTATACTTTTTACAAACATTCGGTATGTCTGCTACTAGATTATTAATTAGGACATTTCCACATAATTAATTCCAAAATAAAATAAACTTGTAGATTTATATATGGTACAATAATACACTGTAGGGAAATTAATCTAATATTGGAGGTATTTATAATGAAAAAAATACTATTAATGTCAATAGCAACTTTTCTTGTATTACTTTTACCGATTCAAAACGCAAGTGCAGCAAATGGGCCGACTGGAAATTGTAGTGTAGTAGTTAACGTTGATGCATACAATTATTATCAACCTGGTGCAGGTACTGTTGATTTCTACGCTACGAAACCATCTTCAACATGCGGAGGATCCATTCCTTATATGGTAGATTTAGAGAAATACGTAAATGGAAAATGGACATATATTGGTACAGCGGGTGAACTTGGTGGAATGTTTTCCTATAGAACCCCAACAAAACTAATAAATATCAATGAATATTTTAAAACTTCAGGTACCTATAGAATAAAACTTTCTTTAGAAGCTCCACACCTAGTTCATCATGGCTATGCATATTCCCATAGCTTCAACATTCACTATTAATTTACTAATATCGCATTCCCCTACATAGGCTCACTTTATGTGAGCTTTTTTATTTATTATAATCTCAAATTCTGTTTCTAGATTTTCATATTTTATTAGAGATAAGATCAGTTGTCATTAAAGCGATAAATCTTAGAAAGCCACAGATAGCCAATGCGCATTCCTTTTCCTCCATATAAAAAAGCACCCTCGAAAGGATGCCAAAATGATTCTTATTTTTCAATAGCTTTAAGTAACTCCAACTGTTGTATTTCTGCTTGCACTTTAAAATTACTAAAAAGTTCATAAATATCAAATATTAATTTATACTCATCTCTAGTAATCTCTGTATAAATCTCATTATATTCATCTTTTTTAATTTTTTCTGCATAATCTTTCCAAGTCATCAGTGGATCATAGTGATGCAAAAAATAATCCTGTGCTTCATGCCATAATTCGTTTAACTTCTCATTAGTTGAAAAAGTATTCTTTATACCATCTAACTTATTTCTTAAAATAAAAAATTCTCTGTACCCCTTTGAGTCGATATGTAGCACATCTTCTTTAATTCTTTTTAAAAACTCACTTGTTAATTTCTTATATTCTTCAGTTGCTTGTAGTTGCAAATTATGATCAATCCAAAATAGCTGTAGTTCATCTTTGGAATTAATATCAAAGGGATCTTTTACTCTAGTGAACTTTTCTAACTCTATTAAATTCTCTTCTATAGCGGTAATTAGATTTTCAAGACTATTAATCTTTTTGGGATACTCATTCAACGCACGGATTTTTTCAGAATCTCTAATTGTTAGTTTTACTCCGATCAAAGTTAATGCTCCAGAAATAACTCCACCAAGTATCGCTCCACCAAAAGTACCTATATAACCTATCCAGACACTTTCGTCACCAGCTACAGGAATTGTTTTAATAAACATTAATGTATTTGTTAAGATTGGAAAAATAATTAAAAGTGAACCAACACAAAAAATTATTATCCAAATTGTTTTTTTATCCATAATCCAACCTCCTATTGTCCTAAACACATTTATTTCGACAAAAGGAGACATTTCCCTGCATTTTTTACTTTAACTTAAAAATAATTTACTAGAAACCTGTAAAGCTAATGCTTTTAACACTTCAAAAGATATGTTTCCACCTTTTTCTTTTACTTGCTCCTTAACTTCGTTCCATACCGTGTCATTTTTAATAGAATCTAAAAATTCATGTCCATTCCACGTAATCTTTTTCGGTTTCCATTCATACCCATCCATTGAGGACAAATCGACTGCTTCAATAAATCCAGCATTATTAAGTAACTCAACATGATAAGAAATCATATCGTCTTCATATTCTGGAATATCAAGATCTATCCATCCCATTTGACTGTTATTTTCTTCAATTGAAATAAGTATAGTTCGAATTAACTCCATATCCCTTTTCATAATTCCTTCACCCTCTCCAAATATTCACTCTTCCAATATTCGGCAACGAGGGACAAAATTCCTGCTAAACTTAAAAAAGCACCATTAAGGTGCAAAGTTAAGCAATGCTTCTACTTATAAATGTCTCAAAAGGTTTTGTAAGGCTTTTATAAAGAATTTTATTTAATTCTTTATAAATATTCTTTATAACTATTTTATTTCTCTCATTATTATTAGAGTTAATCTTTTCATAACTCTCCTTTTTAATCTCTGCTATAATTTCTACATTTTGTCTATACTTCACAATAGAGAATTTTAACAATTCCCATAATAACGTCCGATCTGAAGATAAAAGCTTTCTTGCTTCTTTCTTCTGCTCATCACTAAGATTATTGTCCCGGTTAACCTCTTGGATTATTTGAGTTTTGTTTTTCCTTAAATTTTTGTAAATTAAAAGGGGAAAGAGTAATGCATATACACCACTAAACGTCATTATTAAGGATAGTTTTAAATTCTTACTTTGATAAATACTTTTTACAAATAGTGCAAAAAACGCACCTAAAATAATAGCCGCCAAAAGAATTTCTAAGTGATTTAATAAAATCATACAGACACCTCCTTTAAGTATCGAAAGCAGTTTGCTTAGGAACAGCTTTTTTACTTGATTTATTGCGAACATAAACAAGTACCAACTCTGCTGCACTAAAGAAAACAGTAAAAAAGGAGAAACTAATAATATATCCATCTACTGGAATACTTGGTACCCATTCAATTAATCTATATTTTACATTTGGTATTATCATACCCTCTTTTAGCATAATAATGTCAATTACACCTAAGAAATCAATAAATGTGATTATGGCTGTAAAAGAAAGTCCAAAACCAGCATAGTGCTTTTCAAAATTCTCACTTGATTTATAAACATTAATAAAATCAAGTAAAACCATCCCATAAAATGCAAATCTGGCATTAAAGAATACTTTCTCAGTTGTTGGAATTTCACTAAGAAAGATTAAACCAACTAAGATGAATGCAACTCTCAAAAAAACCATTAACATAATTATCTATCCTTTACCATTATCTCCTAATTCAATATTAAATTTCCTTTAGAGAAAAAGCAAGGGATTTCATACAATATTCTACTAAAATATAATAATTCCTTAATTATTTATTATATAAATATTAGAAGACTAATGGAATTGCACCATTACAAAGCAACTTGCATCTTCAAAAAAGCGTTACACAAGTAACGTCAAAAACTTACGATTCTAACCACTCTTCTAGTTCTGTTTGAATAATACCTTCCATCATAGCTAAATCGCCATACTCTCTACTTGCCAAATATTCATGTGGAGTCATTTTCAATTTTCCTTTAAAATCCATGTGATTACCCTCATAAGTAAAATCCACTATTACCTTCTCTTCATTTTCATCTAGCCCAATATTTTTTAGTGTTATCAATTATCATTTTCCTCTGTCTCAATAATCAACTTTGCCCCTACCCACTTCTCAGCGGCACACCAGCATTCAGCCTCAAGTAATTCTTGTCTGTTCAAGAAGCTTTCACATTGGTAACAGTACACACCATCATCAATTACTTTGCTCATGCAACTTCCACCTGCTTTATCGTATATCTATCCCAATCATCATTCTCAATGCATTTTCTTGCAACATGTCGATAAAACTGTTCACTAAGTTTTGTTTCATTCTTAAGAAAATCCAAGTACTCTTCTTTCAATCCAACATCATCACCAAAGTACACATCAATGTTTTTATACATAATCTCATCACAATACTGCCATTGACTAATGTTTCTTCTATTCGCTTCTGTCATTAAATCTTTCCTTAATCGCAACGGTGGATTGTTCATGAACAGCCAGCCCATTTCATCATGATGCATTTTTGCAAGCAAGCCCATATCTACAGAGTTATCTTCTACATACTCTCGAAAATTTACATCTATACTCAATTTAATAGATAGAGTATCTTTAACTTCATCTAATTTTGCATTCTTATCTACTGAGATTAAATACACTTCATCTTCAGCATTTACATGTTCCGGATAAACTGCCCATTCTGAACTCATACAATTATGCTCTAATTCTTCAACTGTCCAGCCATTAAGAACTACCTTTTCGAAATAAACTCTTGCAATTTGATCCATGTCACCTTTGCTAAATAAGTACCTCATTTCACCCTCAAATGACTTTGTTTCCACTAGAAATTCCTCTAAAGACATCTCAAGTAAATACTCCTTATAATCCTGCATATGCTTTTCACAGGCATATTTAAAGGCACGATACTCATTTTCTGCATACACAAATATTACATCTTTGGCATCAACAATATCTGAAAAGACTAATTTATATAGTTTCATTATTTTCCCCTTTTAATCATCCTGTTTAATTTGATTATTTCTCATAGCCTCTTGCAGCTCTAATGCAGATACTTCTCTAGTTTTACGTCTAGGTGTTTTCTTTTTCTTTGGTGATTCATCTTCAAAGTCAGAATCTTCTTCAACCAACTTTGTAAAATCCAGCTTTTTGATAACTGCTTTTGCTACTTCTTCACCTTTTAAGCTTCCCCTTTGCTCAGGTAAACTTTGTAGATAGGTTTTTATGTAATGAACATCCTCAATTAAAGATGCCATATCTAACTCTATATTCTTAAAATGATGATTGCTCAAACCTTTATATAATTGATTGCAAGCAGATTTACAATGGAAATAAATTAAATCCTTTAACTCTTCTTCAGTTATGTGTATTAGTCTTTTACTCATCCTTTTTCCCTCATTCCTTTGGTTTCCTGTACGATCAAAGCTGTAGTCTTACACCAACTGTTGCTACAGCCCTCATACAGGTTATAATCAAAAAATTATACACGGAGGTAATGAACCTTGAAATTAGCAGGAACATCACATGTCTAGCTTTTATTTAGACTTGGAGCAAAGACGGGGCACATATAGTGATACCAAGTGTTTAAAACAGTTTTAGGAGGACTAATAAACTAATCATTGCGATACGGTTTATCAATCAGGCGTTCCCATTTTTTTAGTGTCGCTGGTTAACCCAAGTGGCATCTATCACATGGTAGATGATAACGACAAATATTAATTAACGGGCATTTTAACCCAAATATATGTCTGCTTTGTCTTTATGTAATGTTTCATTTTTGCTAAATTGTGCTCAGATGTACTAGCTTTATAGTTGAATATTTTAGAAATCATACTCACAGATAATCCTACATTCTCAGCTAGTTCTTTATTTGTAATTTCTTTTCTCTTAGCATCTTCTTTCATTTGTCTTACTTCATCAAAGTGCATTTCAACTCCCTCCTTTTACTTTTATTAATGCACATATATTTACCTGAAAATTGAATAAAAAAATAGCACTAGGTGACCGAAACCTAATGCTCAAACTTGGAAATTGTAAGAACAACAATTTAAAAAGCATACAGGGTTGTTAGAAAGGGAAAAAATCTCTTCCATTTTCCGATGAGAGAAGTAAATACCTATATTTAAAAATACAATTATTTATCCCTAAGATACCCTTATATTAAATATATTAATATAGTAAAAACCCCTTTATATAGGGGTTTCGAAGACACTATCCAAATAATGTCACGCTGAGTTTTCAAGCTTCTTTTTCAACTCTCTCGCCTTCCTTTGTCGCTCCTTACCCAACTCTTTAATTCTAGCTTTATGGCATGTTTCACACCTTACTTGTCTCTGCTTTTCTTTCACAAATTCTTCACCACAACCAACACATTCCAACACTTTTTCCATATTCACTTCTAAGTTCTCTAATATTATATCTCCAAAACTTTCCCATAAGGTGTCTTTATATTTACTATCCTTTTGTTTATACAGATATTCAATTAACACATCGACTACATAACTCGGATGATTCTTTATCTTCAACAATTCATTTTTTATGTGGGTAAAAACATATGCTTTTGCCTTTTTCTTAGTCTTCCCCTCATCCTTTAATTGTTTTAATACGTCTCCCTTACTTCGGTCTAGCTCTATGTATTTATCAACTATCTCCTGATTCATTTCAACTTCAGGATCACTCATCAACAGTTTATATTCCAACTTCCCACCAGCTACTTTACTAAATGTAATCTTTGTTTTAGGAATAATATCCTCCAAGCGATTAACTGTGCTATTTGTCTTTTCTGCTACTCTAGGTTTTTTTACCACTCTACCCTTGACCTTCTTCTGACGTTTAGCATCGTATTTAATAAAGTGAGGCATGTTTCCTCTAACATTACTTTCAATGATTTCATTTATCTCATTAGGCCTAGTTGGTTCCCATCTTGTTTTAGCAAAATCGATCTGAGCGTTATTTTCTAGGCATAACCAACGGATAACATCGTAATTTGGCTTATCCGAGTTCCAGCATTTTGATATTAGGTTCGATATTTCCCCGATATTTGCATCAAATGCAATCTTCAAACTTTCGTAAATTGCTTTATTCTTAATTTGTTCAGGCTCTGCTTTACCCATCTCATAATACAGAGGTACAATCCCTTTCATATTGCGTTCAGCTACTTCTAATAATTTTCTATCCTTATGCTCAGATAGCACCAAAACCCTGTCACCGTCAAAATCACACTGAATTAATCGTGCTAGAACGCAATCGTTCGAAATATAGATAGCATCAGTATTAAATCTCTGTGCTTTCTCATCATCAATTACATTATTCTTCAATCCCCATTCCCTAGCAAGGTGGGGGCTTCTTAGGATTGCCACTTTGCCCTCATCATGCTTCCGATAATACACTTCATCCTTCTTCAACAAACTCTTCGCTACACCAGTAAATAGGTACTCTGAGAAGGCATATAAATCGGGTATAATGAAGGTGAACGAGCCATTTACATTTAACTTTCCTGTTTTAGCTTCTTTGACAAGCGATTCTTTTCTTTTCATTATCGTTTGTTTGGCGTGAGGATCGTTAAGCAAAGCAGGGTACATCATTAACGCTTTCTGAAATTCTTTCTTTCGTTCATTCGATTCTGTGGCACCAAGAATTTTTAACATGACATTTTGGTCGCTTCCTATAGCTTTAATTTCCTCAATTGTTGCAGAAGCTATTTCCTCTAACTCCTCATTTGTCACATCCACCAAACTTTGTAACATTTGATAGTTGAGCTTACCTTCGTTGAATTCTGCTTCTTCATTTAACTTTGCAGCCTGACAATTGTATTTTTTAAATCTATTTTTATAATCTTCCCAGCTATCATAAAATGACCAAAGCTTCATCTGGGACTTTGTGAAAATTATTGAAATTTTATCATCCACAATATCCCATTCCCTATTCCAAATATCCGTCACTTTTCTACCATGCTTGGTGAAGTCGTAAACAGAAAGTAGACCTTTAATCCAGGGCAAACGTATCATGCAATTTTTATCCGACACAGATGGAAGCATCATCCCCACTCCATCAGTTACGTTCATCGGTACATTCATTACCTTTCTGCTAATCTCATATGTTTTATTGTCTATGTAATCTACTTCAGCAGGGACATCTAATTCTAAATCATTCACTACAATTGCATTATCTATAGGGAAGCCAATCCATTCCTCTGAGGCAGAATTTATCAAGGCCTTGTAGCTTATAAATTTATTAATGTTCAGTGACCCTTTAGCATTAATCTCATCTATAGACAATCCACAAGTCAGTGTATCAGCGTATTTATTCCATACTGACTCCTTGATCCAAACCCCTTTCTTCGTGCGAATCTGCCCAGCACTCGAAGCGAAGTATAAATACTGCTCTCCAGAATACTGAAATCCTTCGATAATAAGCTCTTTTAACACTCCAAGATGATAAGACTCCACTACCATAATATCAGTCGAAATCTCACCCTCAGGCATTCCTAGTGCCCTCGTAAGCACAGAGTCAAAGGTTGCTATTACATTACTAGGCTTCAACTCTTCTACTCTCAGATTGCGGACACCTTTATGTTTGTCCAGAGCTTTATTAAACTCACTTTTCAACTTGCCAATTTCCTCTTTCACCTTATCTATTTCTTGTCTCATTTCTTTCTTCTCTTCGACAATCTGATTTAGTGACAGCTTAATTTCAACTAATTTATCTTTGGATAGTACAGTTTGCTTTCTCATTGCTATGAGTTTAAGTTCATCTTTACGCTTCTTCTTCTTTTCGTTAGTGAGCAGCTTCCTATAACCATTCAAATTTTGAATTTTTCTATGTAACTTGTTCTCTTCATCCGTTAAAAATGAATATGTACCCAATGAGTAAATGAACATTTGCTTATCTAGTGCCATTAATATTTACCTCCGATTAATTTGATTAATATAGTTCAAGTTCAAAAGATTAGGCTTGCCAGCCCACTTCCCCAAGTGCGGGGGAAGTTCCTCGGCCAAGGTACGAGGTGGAGCGTTTCGTACCTTGGCATGTCAATTTGTACGTTTTAACCTATGTATAAATGTTATTTTCTTACAATTAGTACCTTTTTTATGGAGTAACCTCTATAAAGAGCTTTATCCATATTTTTGACACTATCTTGCTACATTACTTAAAACTTCCCAGTATGTAATACGCTTCTTGTCTTTAGCCTTACTAGTCCTTTTAGATACAATCAAATACTCCATCTTATTTTCTACAAAGTAAGCATTCAATAAATTGATACCTTTTTGTATGCGACCTCTTCCATCTCTAAGTTGAATTTTCTCTATCAGTTCTTTTTGCTCGGCAGAATAAAGTCTCTTTCCAACAATACTCTCAAGATATGATTCTAATAATTCTTGCTGATTCTTTTCTTCAACAACCGTATATGTATATTCCTCAAATCCATCATAAAAGCCGAACTTTCTAGCAAGAAACTTACAATATCCATATTCTCCATACTGCTTCATGTATTGAATATCATTCATGTCGGTCAAACACTTAAAGTAAATGAGATCATTAATTTTTAAAGTAGTAATATTTTTATCATCATTTACTTTCTCGTTGTAGACGATAGACCACTTATCATATTCTCTGGGGTATTTCTCTATGTATTCATGCACACTATGCTTCCTTAAATATTGAGCCATTTCAATTTTCTTGTTTAACTGAGTTTCCATTCCACCAAGTTGCTGATTTGTAATGGTTTTAATGTGAAGGTAAATTCCATCTTTCTTATCTACAATTCTCTTTCTGCCGAAGCATTGTATCAGTGTGCCGATGTCTTTTACATCACAGACCACATGTTGCAACTCTTTGTCTATAATATTTACACCAGCGTCCATGCAAGTTGTGGTGATAAGAATCAACTCCTCGAATCGTTCATTTTTTAACATATTTCCAATCTTGTCTTGATCAACATGCTTGTAAAATTTTTCATTATTTTTACTACAATTAAATAAAATGTAATCTTGATACTTCTTGTATAACTTAAAGGCTTTCTCTGCGGACTGGATGAAGAATATCGCTTTCCTTTTCTTGTCTATTGCCTCTTTAATAAATTCCTCAATAGTTTCATCTTTGTTGAAAAATCGTAAGTCTTTTATAAAGTTGAATTTAATCGGGAGGTCGTAACCTTTTGTTTCTAATTTTTTATATTTACTTATGTACCTTTGCATGTAGTCACCAGTTGCAGACATAAATATTCTTACTTTGCCCTGTTGCTTTAATATCGCATTTAGAGACATGTCTGTTGTATTGTTAAAGCTGGCATCACTCATGAAATAGTGGAACTCATCGCAAACTATATATTGGTAAGGACTAAAATCAAATTCTTTGTTGTTCTTATATAAAGCTTCTATGTATTGGTATGTTTTTATATCTAATGAGTCAGTTTTCTTAGCTTGAACTAGTTCATCTTGAAATTGATTCACACAATTCACTCTATGTATTAGCATAAGTATTTTCTTTTTGTTCTTCTTAGCAATTGCATATAGATTGTTCTTGATGAAATAACTTTTTCCTTGGCCTGTTCCAGCTTTAATTGTGACAATGCCTCCAGAGTCCCAAGATTTAACTTCATCTATCGTTACCTTTTCACTTACTCTCATTATTCTTTCTCCTTCTCATCTGATTAAATTGATTAAATCCAGTTATTGATTAATGATTTTTTGTAACTCATCCGTCTTCTCATAAAGCCAGTATTTTTGATTACTAAGACTAATGGAACAAGTTATATATCTAATCCCAGCAGCTTGAATTTTTCTATGTAATGCAGTGTCGTAACAAAAGAAAAGCTTATCTTTAATATCCATTTTTAATATTCTCCTTGTCTTGTAGAGTACTAGTCTGTATAATATGTATTAGTTATGTATTAAATGTTATAATAGGACATCTTCACCCATTTGTTGTAAAAGGGCACAGAGTCTATAATATTTCGACTTGCTTATATGTGTATGTCCGTTGAGATAACTATTTAAACTGGTGTAACTTAGGCAAATTTCTTTCGATATGTATTTCTGACTGATACCTTGTTGCTGGATGATCTGTTTTAACTGTTTTCCTGTCATAATCGCAATATACTCACCCCTTTCTCATCTAAAACCCTTCGGTGAGATATAATAAGCATCCCTCATTATCTATTGTATAGGGTCTGCATCATTTAGCCAAAGTTACTCAGAAAAATTTACTTTTAGATGACTTCTCTTACTCATAAACTCATCCAGATCACCGTACAACTCATCGGCAACCTCATATTTATCGTTAGGGTCATTCTGCAGCACCTTTAGTTGCTCTATATGATTCTCAAATAGCTGATATAAGCCGTTTTCTGCCATAAAGCTGAATAGTATATTATCTAGCCTTTCGTACTCATAGCGTGCGTTTAAGAACCTCTCCTCTAACTCATCTACAGCATCATAAGTAACAGATGTGTATTCTCCTCGAATGTCCTCATCATCTTCGTTATCAATCAGTTCAAGTAGAATATTAATGCTATCTCTGAGTGCATTGTCGCTGAATTTAGTCATATTTTCAGATGAGATGGGGATAAGGTGCGGATCATTAGCTGGATTGATAACAACAGACTTCTTATTCATACCATCTGTCACCTGCCAAACATCATCCACCTTAATAGATGTGCAACCAATTTTCACTGAGTCAATTCCTTTATTTAGTGCAAAAATTATTGCATTAGAAACCTCTTCTGCAGTAATGTTACCGGAACTATGCACATCAATCACTTGGCAAGAAGCATCCTTCATTGTGATCATTGCGACTAATTCATTTTTAGGAGGTGCAGGATTAATTTTAGTTTCGTATTCTCTAAGTCTAGCTTTAATGTTTGCAATATCCTTTGATAATTCCTCAGGTATGTTTAGGTGGTAGTGTCCATTAGGCTTAATTGAAGCGATAGAAAACTCTAGATTTTTTATTAATTGTTCATTTGTCATTAGTTTGTTACCTCCATTATTGTATAATTTGTTTTTAATAGGTTGGTAGAAAGCCAGTTTCACTAAGAAACCAGCTTTCAGTTTTACACTTTCAGTATTTAAGGGTTATACTTTGGGCAGATTACTAACGTCTACATTTAAGTAATCTAATATTGTTTTGGAACCTTCGCCTTTAAGTAAGGCTGCTATTTTGGGATCAATTTCTTTAGCTTCAGTTCCAAAGCCTTTTGGCATTGCCCTTACTGGCTTAACATAAGCAATTTCTTCAGTGTTAAATATACAATCTTCAATTTGAACAAATTTATATTCAAATTGCCCCGATAAATCTTCAATATATTCTTTAAGTGTTTGACCTTCATCCAGCTCAACTTTCACATGTAGAGATTTATCATTTTTTAATTTGATTTCAATTTCAGCCATTTTATACTTCCTCCTTATATTGTTTTCATTAAATTTATAATCATTTGGCAGTTTGCAACATTCCGTCTATTTTATGTACAACTAACTCAGCTATCCGTAATCCGTGACCTTCACATCGTTTCACCACCTTTAAATTATTTTGACAAAACTATAAAACATGTCTTATCGCAAAATCACTCTTAAACTCGCTAATAATTCTCTCTCTGGCCTCGAATAACTGACCATTTGCAATGAGCTTAATCAACTCACATTGAGACTTGTTTGACAACATAGCAGCAATAATTTGATCAGTATATGTTTCTATGATGAAATCCGGTGAAAATTGCTTTAAATCCTGAACTGCTTTAACGACACTTTGACGATTTAACTCGACACATTCAGTTACAAATTCATTTGCCGCGTTTCTCTGTGCTTGGTTGGTTGCTAGATTGGCTGTTGGCATTGATAATCCCCCTATTAGATAATGAATAGTTGTTTCATCGTTTGTTGGATCTCGGTGTCAGTGATTTCGTATTCATTGATGAGTTGAGTGATTTCTTGATGCATTCCAACAAAATCAGGATGAAACTGAATCTGTTTTAGAAACAGAACAAAATTGTCTTCTAAGTCTTGAGCTAATATAAATTCGGTCATGATGTGAAGTTTTTTATATGTAGATAGTTGAACAAGGGATTGTGCCTTTGTTACATTTGCCATTCTGCTAACCTCCAAGTTTATAAGTATTTATGTATGTAAGACCTTAACAAAGTTCTTTTCTAAATAACTTTTTGTAACTATAAACTGTTCTCCTAAATAGTTAGTCGCTATATACTCATGAGCTTCCACATGAACATTACCTAATTTTGTGTGAATTATCTCACCGCCCCGACCTTGCCTAAGATGAGTTATCAAGTACTTTTTATGAAATCTCAAGTAATATTCACCCCCTTTCATTCGTTTCCTAGCTTTAGAAATACAAATTTTATTACTTCTTAGTGGTGTAGTAGGATTTCAAATTGTCTAATTTCTCAATTAGGACATCATCGTTTAATGTTGAAAATCCAAATTCAAAATCATTGTAGTTCAGATATTCAATAAGGCTTTTCAACATTTTTAATTTGTATTTCTCTTTTGTTTTGGTCAATTTGATCACCTCACTCAATAATTCTTGATAATACCCCTCATCTGAACCGACTTCATTATTTATTAGGGTAGTGACTTCTTCAATTAACAAGTTAGCCTGTTGTTCATCTTGAAGGTATCTAGATAAATCTTGTTCAGGACTATAGAATTTTTGTATTTCATAAACATTTCCATCTTTATCCTCTACAAAATCTGTGTATTCTTCAAAAGTAGCGTTCCGATCTACAAAGATTCTCTGTAATTCTAATCGCTCGGAACCCAACAAGGTTTGTTTGCGGAACCATTTCTCATCTAAATTGAACAAAGATGCTATTTTACCAATGTGCTTTTCTGGAATAGGTTTTCTTTTTTTACCTACCCATTCATTTACTGACTGCCGTTTTATCCCTAATTCATTAGCGACCTCAGAAAGAGGTATTTGAAATGTTTGAGAGATGTATTTCAATGGATGTAAGTTCTCCATTCCATTCACCAACCTTACATGTAAGTTTTAACTAACTTCATCTTAAAACAAACTTACATGTAAGGTCAAGGTTTATTTTACATATATTTGATAATTATTAGTTATACTGTGTATTAAAGTTTGTTAATGGGAACCACCATGCTGATGAGGGCATCGCATCCCTTTTCCCCGATAACACTTGTGTTTTTTGTTACATTAGGAATCATGATTAACAACAATACAGTGATCACGAGCATGACCAAGAGCATCTCCACCAACGTGAAACCTCGTTCATTTTTCAACCATTTTTTCATACTATATCCCTCCTAATAATTGAAACATCGGAATGAAAATACAAAGATATAAAACAAACACAAATCCGCCCACTCCCAGAAACAATAGCGGTTGAATTCTTCCTAACAGCTTTTCACTGAATTCTTGCATCTTCACTAGTAAAAGCTTGCTGTATTGCTCAAGCTCCAGTCCCAATTTTCCGTTTTTTTGTCCATGAACAATAACGATCGAAAGCCCTGTTACAAATACCTTCTCACCTTCCACCAACTTCTCTAGCTTTTCACCTTCTACCAGTCTGCTGCGAAATTCTTGTGCTTTTACATGAAAAAAAGAGTGGTAGCGCTGCTGCTCAAAAACGGCGATGGCTTCATTGATCGTCAAGCCACTTAAAAGCAAGCTGCTAAGCTGTTGGGTGAAGTAGTGTGAATAGTGAAGGGAGAGGAAGGTTTTAATAATAGGTATCTTCATTAACATGCTTACCCTTTGGGAGGGTGACGTTCTTTTTCCACAAATCTTTAAAAGAATATAGGCAGCCAGTAAAAAGACCACGGATACCGCCACCGCAATCGGAATATGGACTACCAGTTGGAAGAATAAGGAGATGACTGGACTTAAGGAGATATTCATTTGCGAAAAAAGTAGATGAAACTGGGGCAAGAGGATCATTTGGACAAAAATCAACATGATTAACACTAAAAAAATGAGGGAGATTGGATATTTAAGGATAGAGATAATTTTTTCACGATAATACCTTTTCCGCTCAAGCAGAGCCCCAGCAGACCTAAATGCCTGCCCAAGGTTTCCATGCTTCTGGGAAAAGAACAACAAGGATAAAATATCTGGATGGAAACGAAGCCCTTCTAGCACTTTATGAACACTGTATCCTTCTTGCAGTTCCTGTATTGCTTCTAGTAAGTTGCGCTTTTTATCCGCTTCTAAGTGGATGCTCATTAACTCAAGTGCTTCCATTAAGGAATACCCATTAGCATAGAGTTCACCCATCCTTTTCAAGAAATCTTCTTGTACTTTAAGCGACCACCCTCTATTTGCCTTTTCCATCTGTTACCCATCTTTCATATTCCCTCTGATGAATAAAGCCCAACGCTATCCCTTTTTTAATTACTTCCTTCAAGGTCGGATAACATAATTGCACTTGTGCCCCCTTGCATTCCTCCATCACCTTCGTTAGTTCCCGCCCGTACAGAAGCTCATATACACTTGCAAGCCTGTGGTTTCGATATTTTCTGCAAAAGGTCGTACACTCCCCTTGGCAATATGGACATTTCAACTCTACTAACCTTTGTGCTGAGATTGCTATTAATGTTTGCTCCAACTCCTGCTGAGTGACTCCAAACTCTAACAGGCGATGCACCGCTCCTTTTGCATCTCTCGTATGCAAGGTGCTTAAAACTAAGTGTCCTGTCAACGACGCCCTTATCGCAATCTTAGCTGTTTCCTCATCCCTTATCTCTCCAACCATAATGATATCTGGGTCATGCCTGAGTATTGCCTTTAACCCAGAAGCATAGGTGATACCCGCTTTTTCATTTACCTGAACTTGCAGAACATGCCTGCTTTTTCGCTCAACAGGATCTTCTAATGTGATGATATTCCGTTGCAGCAATCCCTTGGATTCTTCGAGAATGGAATACAATGTGGTGGTTTTCCCAGATCCAGTAGGCCCGGTAAACAAAACAAGCCCGTGGGAATGCTTCATAAGGGAAAATAGTTTTCTTGTTGAATTAGGAAAAAGAGAGAGATGTTTCAAAGGAAATTGGTTTTCATCGTGCGGCAGGATACGGATAACCAAACTTTCTTGGTTAACGGTCGGCAAAGTTGAGAGTCGAAGGTTGATTTGTTTGGAGTCAACATATAGTTTCAAGGCGCCATTTTGGGGTTTTCTTATTTCTCCAATGTCCATTTCGGCCTGAAACTTTAAGTGGGACAGCATTCTTTCATAGATTTCAAGTGGAAGCTCTTCTTGGTCATAGAGGTAGTGGTCCAATCGAAAAAGTACTTTTGCGGACGCTTCAAGGGGTTTGATGTGAATATCCGAAACTTGTAAACGGACTGCTTGGCGAACGATGTCTTCGCATTTTTTTTCAATATTCATTTGTCACCTCATTCAAATTGTTATAAGGATAGGGTACAAAGGGATGGGTGATGGACATGCAAAAGTGTGGAGGAGCCTCCTAGATGTTTGGAGCGAGCGGAAGGTGGGTGGATCTAGCAGCAGAATATGGTAGCGCAACACTGTTTCTCCTTTCTGAAGAATGTCCTGCCTTTAAAGTATTCTTCATAAAACGACAGATTCCTTCAAGGTTTTTATTTTTTTAAAAATAAAAAAATCCCCGCTCTTTTATGTAGAGCAGGAATCTCTCAAATAGTCGTCCACTATTCTCCCAATTTGTTGTATTACCCTTTTCCCTTCAGAATTTTCATATAAACCATCTGCCATCACTGCTATGAACAGGTTTGTCTCTCCACGGGACACAATTCCGCAATCATGTTCCACACCAGGAAGTTCCCCTGTCTTGTTGGCAACCTTTACAGATTCAAGGTCCATATAGAAAGGTAGTTTATCCAATAGTTGCTGGCCACCTAGGATATCCAGCATCAGCCGCTTGTTTTCATTTGTAAATAAAACGGACTTGTCTTCATCAAGAAGCTTCAGACATGTGACCATATCACGGACGCTTGTGCTGTTTTCAAATCCTGCTTCTGCTGATCTAAAGTCCATCATCTTCCTTTCCAGTTTCGTCCTGCTCAAGCCCTGCTCCACACAAAAATCATCGACAGATTCCATTCCGATAATCTCTATAACCTTATTGGTCGCAGTGTTATCAGATACAATAATCATTAGCGTCAATAAGTCACAGAACGAGAAACTCGTCTTACAATCTATAAATTGAAGAACACCAGCTCCAGCGACGCGACTCTTCTCATCTATTGAAAACCTGTCGGTAAGTTTTAATTTGCCGGTTTGCACTTGTTTAAAAGCCGACATCAAAATAGGGATTTTTATCAGACTAGCCGCCTTTTTCTGGACATCAGCATCCATTTTCAGCCCATTGCCATCCTTGTCTTCTAACATAAAACTAACGTGCCCTGCAGTGGAATCCACCACTGCCTGAACACGTTTCTTCAACTCTTGCAACCTGCTTTTAGTTCCCATCATGCGCACTTGCCACCATTTCCCTTGCTTTATCTGGTCCAACAATCTTTTCATTGTATAAATGACAGGCAACATAATGTCGCTCCTCGACTTCCTGCCACTTTGGAACGGATTGGCTGCAGGCTTCCATCGCATGCCGACAGCGAGTTCGGAAAACACAGCCGCTTGGAGGGTTAATCGGGCTTGGAATCTCCCCTTGGACGATCTGCCTTTCCCGCCTGTCTTCCACATCAGGGTCGGGTATCGGTATCGCGGATAATAAGGCTTGTGTGTAAGGATGCAAGGGCTTTTTATAAAGTGCTTTACTTTCCGTCAGCTCCATCATTTTCCCAAGGTACATGACCCCTATGCGATCACTGATATGCTTGACCATGGAAAGGTCGTGGGCAATAAACAGGTAAGTTAAGCCTTTTTCTTTCTGGAGCCGTTTCATTAAGTTCACCACTTGCGCCTGGACGGATACATCCAATGCAGAAATCGGTTCATCGGCAATGATGAAATCCGGATCCAATGCCAGTGCACGTGCAATTCCGATACGCTGCCTTTGTCCTCCGCTGAATTCATGAGGATAACGGTTGGCATGCTCGCGGTTCAGGCCGACATCTTCCAACAGCTGATAGACACGTTCTGTCCGCTCTTTGCTATTTTTGTAGATTCCATGCACTTCCATTGGTTCAGAAATGATTTCTTTTACCGTGGAACGCGGATTTAGCGAGGCATACGGATCTTGAAAAATCATTTGCATGTTCCGGTGAAAGGTAAACTTCTCTTTCTCGGTAAGATTATGAACATCCTTTCCGTTAAAGTTTACTTCCCCGGCAGTTTTACCGTAGAGGCCGATGATGGTTCTACCAGTGGTTGATTTTCCGCATCCGGACTCTCCGACAAGGCCAAATGTTTCTCCTTGATAGATATCAAATGAGACATTATCTACCGCTTTTAAGGTTTGTTTTTTCCCAAGAAAAAAATATTTTTGCAGGTTTTTCACTTGAAGTAGTTTCTTTTGCATGATTATTCCCCGTCCTTTTGCCAGTACCTTCTTGCTGCACATAGTTCTTTTTCATAAATAGTGTTTTCCATCGGAAGGATCTCAATATCCCTGCCTGTTTTTGGAGAGTGTAAGAGTTTGCCCTCTCCATGATAGATTCCAACATGGTGAAGCTTACCTTTGCCCTCTTCATAAGCAAAAAACAATAGATCGCCTGGTTCCAAGGCATCAAGCTTTACTTCCACTCCCTCTTTTGCCTGATCATGGGCATCCCGTGGAATGATATATCCGTTTGCTTTACACATGGTATAGCTGAAACCGGAACAATCCATCCCGTATCCGCTCATGCCACCCCATAAATATGGGAGGTCGAGAAATTTTTCACCTGTTCGGACGATATCTGCTCCCGACCTTTTTGGAATGGAAGCGAGACTATCATATACAGCAGTATCATCTACTTTAAGTACTCCAACAGCTCCATTTGGAAGTTGAACCTTGACCTTCGCAGCCTCTTTCTCTACTACCGGCAGTATGGTCTGAAAGCTGAGCTCCAGTAATTCCTCTCCCTCTGGTGAAAAAAGTGAAGTCAGGTTACTCGTTACCACTGCCACAGGGCCATCCGCAAGTTTCCATTCTTCTACCGAGGTGATCTGACATTTTGGCACCCAACCAGGATATCCCCTGTTATCTTTTGATGAGCCCTGTGTCAGGGCAATAATATGATAATAGTCTTCTTTTTCTTCTAGAACGAGTACTTCCTGCCCGTAAAGCAATTGCGATTGGATCAGGTTTGCATCACACAATTCTAACCTCGTTTCAAAATTCAAGGAATCGAGCCAGCTTCTGATATCGGTAGGATTCGAGATAGCTTTTTCGTCTTGCTTTCTTGGTGAATCATAAGAGGTCCAGATGGTGGCAACCGGTACATTTATGACATATTTATTCAACACTGACTCCTCCTTTAACATTTACCTCTGTAATTCCTAAACCATTTGCATCTGGAAAACTGATATTATGCCCATTATATTGGATCCCGCCTGTTACGATATCCTCGGCCAGCATAAGCGGTGCATCAAAATCAAAGCGGGTGATGTTGCTTTTACTTGCGGCAAAATGAGCAGCGGCCGTAATGCCCAGCCTTGTTTCAATCATACTACCTACCATGCACTCGACTCCGAAGGCCTCTGCAATACTATTAATCTTTTCCGCTTGAAAAATGCCGCCTGATTTCATCAATTTGATATTGATCAGGTCCGCACTGCGAGTTTTAAGGACCTGAAGTGCCTGCTCTGGAGTAAAAACACTCTCATCCGCCATGATTGGTGTTTCCACTGCATCTGTCACCTGTTTCAAGCCCTCGACATCATGAGCAATGACTGGTTGCTCGACCAGTTCGATATTTACTCCCAGATCCTCCATTTTACGAATGCCGCGAATCGCTTCTTTAGCCGTCCAGCCTTGGTTAGCATCAAGACGAATCCCGACCGAGTCACCTACCCGACTTCTAATTTCTCTTATTCTAGCAATATCTGTTGCCATATCGTCTTTGCCCACTTTGACCTTAAGCACACGAAAACCCTTTTCAACATATAGCAGGGCGTCCTCTCCCATCTCTTTCGGGGAATTCACGCTTACGGTGAAATCTGTTTCAAGATCCTTCTTGGCACCTCCCAAGTATTGAAAGAGAGGCAACCTGCTGTGTTGGGCCAAGCAATCATAGATGGCCATGTCCACCGCAGCCTTTGCGCTTGAATTACGGACAAGCGATTTATGTAGTTTTTGCAATAAAGGTTCGTAATTCAGTAGGTTCTCATTTAATAAGACCGGCTTGAAAATATGCTGAATGGCATATTCCGCACTATCAAGGCTGTCCCCTGTGATGACATGGGTTGGAGGTGCTTCTCCCCATCCTACCAAACCGTTATCACATGTGATTCTTACCATTACAGCCTCTGCGACGTACACCGTACGCAAAGCTGTCTTGAATGGCTTTGACAGAGGTACTGCGCTACGAAAGGTATCGATTTGCTGTATTTTCATGATTTGCTCTCCTTTCATTCCACTCCCGCTTGGATCGTTAATGTCTTGTTGTATGTGTTCAATTCCGCTTTTGCTCCGTGTGGAATCGCGATGTTCGGGGAACAGTGTCCAAATTGGAATCCACTCATGGTCGGTTTTCCTGCATTTTTCACGTGTTGAGAGATGACCTCCTCAAGTGTCAAGGATGCTTTTCCCTCATCTGGAACACAGTTATGAAAGTTCCCAATGACAATGCCTTTCGCATCTGCGAATTTACCGGCCATTTTCAATTGATTCAGCATTCTGTCCACTTTATACGGCTGCTCATCAATATCTTCAAAAAATAGAATTTTTCCCTTTGTATCCAATTCAAAAGGTGTTCCAAGCGAACTGACCAATAAAGTCAGATTTCCACCCACCAGTTCCCCGCTTGCCACTCCTTCGTTCATCACTTCAAGGGGAGATAGCTCTTCCGTATACACCATTTCAGTTGGATCAAACAGCTGCTGAAAATAAGCTTTTGAAAGAGGGTGAATCGTATCTAGCCCGATATCAGAGCTTAGCATCGGCCCATGAAAACTTACTAGACCTGCCTTTTGATAGAATGCCTGATGCAAAAAAGTGATATCACTGTACCCCCAGAAGATTTTCGGGTTATTTTTGATAAGATCATAATTGATGTCAGAAGCAATTCTTGCCGTTCCAAATCCCCCGCAAGCACAAAAGATAGCTTTTACCTCATCATCTTGAAACATGGCATGTAGATCTTGAATTTTTTCTTCATCCTTTGATGCTAGATAGCCGTATGGAGCATCAACATATTTGCCCATCTTTACTTTCAATCCAAGTTCCTCTTCCAGGAATGGCATGGCGAGTTTAAGTTTTTCTTGTTTCGGCGGGCTTGCAGGCGCGATAACGCCTACCGTGTCTCCTTTTTTCAAACGTAGTGGCTTCATTGGTTCCCACTCCTCTCTCAAATTATGTATATGTAGGGTGTTGCTTCATCAGTATGTATTCCAATTTCAATGAAAAGGGTGTTCAGTGAACACCCTTCTCCAGTTAGAACGTATAACCTATTATTCTTTGTCCGCCCATTTAAGCTCGATGTATCCAACCGGATGGCGAACAATTCCTTTTACTGCTTCGTTTTGAAGATAGACATGGTTGTAGAAATACAACGGAATGATCGGCATGTCTTCAAATAACACTTTCTCCGCTTCATACATTTGCTCATAGCGAGCTGCTTCATCTGTTTCGTTCAACGCGGATTGAATTAACTCATCATACTTCGCGTTACTCCAACCTGTACGGTTCATGGAATGACCAGTTTGGAAGTTTTCTAGGAAGTTGATAGGGTCGGCATAGTCCGCTAAGAAAGAACTGCGAGAGAATTGGAATTCAAGTGCCGTTTGCATATCAAGGAAAACATTCCATTCCATATTAGCAAGCTTCACTTCTACACCAAGGTTATCTTTGAACATCTGTTGCATGGTTTCAGCAATACGCTTATGCTCATCGCTTGTGTTATACGTCAATGTTACTTCAGGTAATGTTTCATACCCTTCTTCTTCCATTCCTTTTTCCAGTAATGCTTTTGCTTCTTCTGCATTAAATGTCACAAGGTCTCCGTTTGTTTCACGGAAGTCTTTACCAGTTGGATCTGTAAACCCAGAAGAAACAAATCCTGTTGCTGCTTCTTCCCCACGCTTAGTAACATAGTCAACAATATCCTGCTGGTTAACCGCCATTGCAAATGCCTTCCTGATGTTTGCATTTTGGAACGGCTCTTTATCTACACCAAATCGGAAAAAGTACGTTCCGGCTTGTTCGCCGATATTAACTTTTCCTTCTGCAAATAACGCTTCACTTGCATCTGCAGGCACTCCTGAAGTATCCAGGTCACCAGCTTGGTACATTTGGTATTCGGTGTTGGTATCATTCACAATTGCCCAATGAACTTTATCCAGCTTAACTGTGTCTGCATCCCAATATTGATCGTTCTTAGCCATAACAAAGTGGCTTTCATGCTCCCACTCAGCAAGGTTAAAAGGACCATTTCCAACAAAAGATTCCGCTTCTGCAAACCACTCTGAATTTTCAGTAGCCACCTTTTCATTAATCGGGAAGAATGCCGGGTTCGTGATAACACTTAAGAAATATGTTTGTGGAGCTACAAGTGTCACTTCCAATGTTTTTTCATCCACTGCCTTTACCTTCACGTTGTCAGCAGAGCCTTCGCCGTTGTTGTAGGCTTCTCCACCCTCGATGAAGTAGCCAAGGAATGCGGCTGGAGATGCTGTTTCAGGGTTCAATAGTCGTTTCCAGGCAAATTCAAAGTCGCCAGCAGTCACGTCGTCCCCGTTGGACCACTTTGCATTGTCACGGATATAGAACGTGTATGTTTTTCCGTCTTCAGATACATCCCATTTTTCCGCTGTCGCTTCTTGTGGCAGGTGCTCGTCATTTAGGCGGGTCAAACCTTCCATCAAGTTGTTTAACGCGTTCCAGGAATAAGAGTCAAACCCGATTGGTGGATCTAATGAGGTTGGTTCAGATCCGTTGTTCAATTTAAGGACCTTCTCTCCTGATGCGCTGTCGTTGTTACTTGTGCCATCGCTTGTGTCGGTACCTGTGTTGTTGGTTGCTGTACATGCTGCTAATACGAATACTAGCAACGCTGTCATAAGTAATGACATTACCTTTTTCATGTGTTACTCCCCCTTTTTCAATTTTAGTTCTGTAAGACACCGCTGTTGATTTCCGCACTGGGCTTCGCTTTCCGCGTGGCGATGCTTGAGCCTCCTCCCAACGTTTCAGGGGTCTCAACCTACCGCTACCTCCCGCCGGAGTCTTCGCCCTGTGCTCCAATCAACAGCTATGGAATCTATGAACAACTTCTATTTCACTATAAGTCTTATCTTATAGTTGAAATTACGGTTTTTATGGGCTTGGGAGCTCGTGGGTCCTGAAGCCAGCAATCTACATGATGTTCCTCAGACAGCGTAGTCTTCATCGGATAGACGCGCTCACAAACCTCCATGGCATATTCGCACCTTGCTGCAAATGCACAGCCTGTGGGCGGGGAAAATAGATCCGGCGGAGATCCGATAATAGGCACAAGTTCTTCATCTTCTAAATCAAGGCGAGGAACAGAGTTTAATAGTCCTTTTGTATACGGATGTTCTCCTCTATAGAAAATTTCTCTCCTATTTCCTGACTCGACTATTTTCCCTGCATACATGACAGCTACACGGTCTGCCACTTGCGCCACCACTCCAAGGTCATGCGTGATAATAATGATGGAAACGCCTGTTTTCTTTTGAATGTCTTTAAAAAGATTTAAAATTTGGGCTTGGATCGTTACATCAAGTGCCGTGGTTGGTTCATCTGCAATCAACACTTCTGGCTGGCAGACAAGGGCCATCGCAATCACAATACGTTGTCTCATTCCCCCACTAAACTGATGAGGATATTGCTTCAGACGTTCTGTCGGGCTTGGTATCCCGACAAGATTGAGCATGTCCACTGCTTGTTTTTTTGCTTCTGCTTTGGATACTTTCTTGTGCTGAATGATTCCTTCCATGATCTGATCCCCAACCGTCAGCGTTGGATTCAATGCGGTCATCGGATCTTGGAATATCATCGAGATATCCGCTCCACGGATTTTCCTCATTTCCGGTTCGGACACTTTCGTGAGGTCTTTACCTTTAAAAAGAACGGACCCTTGCGTAATGCGGCCAGGAGGTTCTGGAATTAAACGCATGATACTTTGGGACGTCACACTTTTCCCGCAGCCTGACTCTCCAACGATGGCAAGCGTCTCTCCTTTATGCAGATCAAAGCTTACACCCCGCACCGCTTTCACTTCACCACCGTAGGTTGTAAAGGAAACATGTAAGTTTTTTACTTGAAGTACTTTTTCCATGATGTCACTTACCTCCTCAACTTTGGATCTAGTGCGTCTTGTAGTCCGTCTCCCAGCACGTTAAAGGCAAACATGGTCATGGAGATGAAGAATGCCGGGAAGAAAAGGCGCCACCAGTGTCCTGAAATAATCGTTGACAATCCATCATTAGCCATTACACCCCAACTGGCATAGGGAGCTTGTACACCTAGACCAAGGAAGCTCAGAAAAGCCTCTGCAAAAATGGCTGCCGGAACGGTCAACGTCATTTGAACGATGATAGGTCCCATTGTATTCGGCAGCAGGTTTTTCCTTATAATCCGTGAAGTCTTCGTTCCAAATGTTTTGGATGCCAGTACAAATTCATAATTCTTTATTTGCAATACCTGCCCTCTGACTATCCTGGCCATACCGACCCATCCGGTTACGGTGAGGGCGATGATGATGGTCAATAATCCAGGTCCCATCACAACCATCAATAAAATAACGACTAACAGATATGGCAAGCCATAGAGCACTTCCACAACACGCATCATCGCATTATCAGTTCTGCCGCCTTTGTAGCCAGCAATGCCTCCGTAGATGACTCCGATAATAAAGTCGATTAATGCAGCCATCAACCCGACAAACAAGGAAATTCTTGCACCATACCAGGTACGTGTGAACACGTCTCGTCCTAGTTCATCCGTTCCAAAAAGATGGGTAGATGATGGCGGCTGATTCTGATTAGGCAGATTTGTCTGCGTCACACTATGAGAGGAAAAAATCGGGCCGAAGATGGCCATGATAGTCAATAAAATCAAAAAGACCAATCCTGCCATTGCAAGCTTGTTCTTAACCAGTCGTCGCCAAGCATCCTGCCAATAAGAAAGACTCGGACGGACTACAGCCTCTGCTTCCCCCTTGTTTTTGTCAACTGGTGTAAACCATTCATCAGGAACAGGGTTTCCTTGATTTTCTTGAAGTTTACGCTGCGCCATATCAGTTCCCCTCCTTTTTATGAAGCTTAATACGAGGGTCTAATATCCCGTACGCTATATCTACAAGAAAGAGCATTAAAATCAAGAAAGTGCTATAGAATACTGTCGTCCCCATAATGACAGGATAGTCACGGGAATTAATGCTTTCTACGAAATATTTTCCCATGCCAGGGATGGCAAAGATTTTTTCGATCACAAAGGTTCCTGTCAAAATACCTGCTGCAAGTGTGCCCAGGATGGTCACAACCGGTAACATGGCATTTCGTAGCGCATGCTTAAACACTATTTTTACAGGAGATAACCCCTTTGCCTTTGCAGTTCGTATGTAATCTTGTGTTAATACTTCCATCATGCTGGCTCTCGTCAATCTCGCAATAATTGCCATTGGACCGGTTGCAAGGGCCAGGGTTGGCAAAATCATATGTCTCCAGCTAGACCAAGTGGCAGGAGGCAGCAAGCCCCAGGTGACCGCAACCTGCTGTATAAGCATGGTAGCAAGGACGAAGTTTGGAATGGATATTCCGAACACTGCAAAGGTCATCGCCAAATAGTCAATGACACCATTGCGTTTAAGAGCCGCAATCACACCCAAAAAGATACCTGAAATGACGGAAATAATTAGGGTGATCATACCAAGCTCGAACGAAATCGGAAAGCCCCTTCCCAACATGTCATTTACCGTCTGCGAAGGTTGTTTAATAGACGGACCGAAATCTAGTGTTACTAATGTTTTTAAGTACATTACATATTGAACAGGTATTGGCTTGTCCAAATGATAGTGCGCTTCTAGGTTCCGCTGAACCACATCACTTGTGGAGCGCTCTTCATTGAGCGGTGAACCCGGAATGGCATGCATCAAGAAGAAGGTCAACGTGATGATGACCCATAAAGTTATGAGCATTGCTAGTAATCGTTTTGCTACAAATGTTCCCATTCTCCCACTCACACTTTCTTCACTATTGGGTTTTTATGTATTTTTAAAATAAATAGATCAACAGAATGTCGTTCTCATTGCCAATTCTGTCATCACTAGCATGGCTTGATAGGCTTCTTTGATATCTTTAGCTTGAAACTTTACGATGGTCGTCCCCGGTTCTAGTTCCGTTCCTGGCATAAGATTTGCCCATTCCGCTTGACCGTAGTTGGCAAACTCGATGCGGAGCGTTGGATGATCTGGAGGTACTAAGGGTTTGATTGTATGTATGTCATTCAATGCCTTTAATGTTTGTTCTTTAATAAGTTCTTGTGCCTTGATTGGAGTCAGTGATTTTGCAGCGGAACGTGAAGCAACTTCTTTCACTACCGCACAATGAATGCCTGGAATGAGACTTTCTGCTTCTGATGCGGTTTGGTCATCTCCTGTTACCATGATGACCGGTACGCCATAATAACCTGCAACATATGCATTGAATCCTAACTCTCCCACTTGAACATCATTTATGAACATATTTCGCACACCAAAAATCATGGAATGCGTCATCACGCCTTTCATCGACGCTCTTGCATGGTAGCCGATAAATATAGCTGCATCAAAGCTTTCGTTTAATCCCTGCACCATGGAATACGGTTTTACATCACCAGTTATCAGCTTTGTTTCAGGGTGAAGCTCTTCAATCAGAATATTATTCATCTTAGAATGACTGTCATTGACCACAACCTCTGTTATACCTTTTTCAAAAGCTGTTACTACGACGGCATTCGTTTCTTGCGTCATTATTCTACGGCCGCGCTCATAATTATGTAGCTTGGAATCTACATGGGTATAATCTACCAGCCCACTAATCCCTTCCATATCAACTGAAATATATAAGTTCAACCATTCTCCTCCTTTCCGTTGTAATATTCTTAATATTATAACAGTATTATTTTTCCTCTACAACGGAACTTCAAGAATATGGGTCTAATTATCCAGATAATTCAAACAAAAAAAATCATGTTGCCCAATTACTATGGGACAACATGATTTTTTTGGGTGTTATTTTAAAAGCTTTAATGACTCCCTTATAAATGCCGGAATATCATCTGGTGTTCGGCTAGAAACCAGTTGATCATGACAGACGACTACTTCCTTGTCGTGGAAGTGCGCCCCAGCATTTTGCAGATCTACTTTAATAGAAGTATAACCTGTAATATCTCTTCCTTTTAGCGCTTCTGCCGTAATAAGCAACTGAGGCCCATGACAGATGGCAAAGACAGGCTTTTGATCATCCATGAATGTTTTTGTAAATGCAACAAATCGATCATCTGCCCGTAAGATGTCAGGAGAGAATCCACCAGGTATCAGCAGGGCATCGAAGTCTGCTGGACTTACATCGTCGATTCCTGCGTCTGTGGTAATTTCAACTCCATCTGTTTTCCCTTTTATGGTTTGTCCTTTTGATTTTTCGATTACTGTTAGTTGATGTCCTGCTTCTTCAAAGGCTTTTGCGGGTTCTGTGTACTCGGAGTCTTCGAATTCATTGGTAAGCAATACTGCGATTTTTTTACTCATGCTAAAACATCTCCTTTTTATTAGTGCTCTGTTACACACCGCTGTTGATTTCCGCACTTGGCTTCGCTTTCCTAGGGGCACTGCTGGAGCCTCCTCGGCAAGCCTGCGGGGTCTCCACCTAGCGCTATCTCCCTCAGGACAAGGAAGGCTCCGACAGCGATACATCGCACGAAGAAAATGCGTAGCATTTTCGAGGAGTCTTCGCCCTGTGCTCCAATCAACAGCTATGTGTCTCAACAAAGCTTTATATGTTCAAGTACCCCTCAGCTGGCATATTAAACGTAGAATTACGCATCGGGCATGAATTGTTGGAAGACGGTGTCTTTTTGAACTGGATATATTTCTTTATTGGCCACATCGTTAATAATGGTTTGATTTCTCATGACAGCAAGGCTTAAATTGGTTGCTGCTGTCCCATGTGAGTGTTCCAGATTCGTGGAAATATACATATGATGCTGTCTGGGTTCCTTCCAAACTAACCGGTAGTTCGCATCCACTTTAAATTCTTTGTCACTTTCCCACTGTATTTCATCTTTGTTATCCCAAATCCATTGTGGTATATGAGGTTTATAGCCTGTTGCCAATACGACATAATCACTCTTAACGGTGAAATCTTCTTCCTTCTCCCACTGTCTGCACGCCACTTCCAACGCGCCGTCTATCCGTTTTATGGTATTTACTTCTGTTAATGGTTGAATGGTGATTTTTTTATCTCGTCCCTCTACAGACCTGTTATAAAGCAGGTCATATATTTTCACCAACGTTTCTTTATCTACTCCGTTCCGGGCAGTATCCAATCTCTTCAATGCCTCTTTTCTTTTTTCATAAGAAAGACCGTGGAAATACTGAACATAATCTGGCGAAAAAACTTCCTGCCCAAGTTTGGCACTTTCAAGCTGTGAAAAAATAGAGGAACGCGTATACCATTTCAATGAATAGTTGTTATGCTTCTGCTCTTCCAGCAACTCGTAGAAAACCTCTGCCGCGCTCTGACCAGATCCAACAATAACGATGGAATTGGAAGCTTTCATTTCTTTTTCTTTATGTAGATATTCACTTGTGTGAACAACCTGGTCATTCTTCTCGATGCCTTTAGGTATTAACGGCACACTTCCTGTACCAACCACGACATGTTTTGCATGGTAGATGGCAACCTCTCCTGTATCGGTTCTCTTCACCTTAACAACATAACCATCATCAGTATGATCCACAGACACTACCTCTGATTGAAAGTGACAGTTTTGTAGCTTTACTGATACCCATTTAGCATAAAGATTGTATTCTCTTCTCGGAATATCAAAACGGCGGTAAAAGAAAAATTGAAACAATCTATTCTGTTTATGGACATAGTTTATGAAGCTATACTTGTTTGTCGGGTCCGCAAAAGAAACCAGATCTGCCAAAAAGGGTACCTGCAAATCAGATTGCTCAATAAGCATACCAGGATGCCAGTTGAACGCTTCTTCTTTATCAAAAAAGATGGATGTGATGCTTTCGTTATTTTCAATTAATGCAGCTAAACCCAAGTTAAATGGTCCAATACCAATTCCAATCAGGTCAAACATTCTATTTTCAGACATGTTAGTTCCCCCGCTTTTATCTGTAATGTCTTATTAATACCCTGATTCAGAAGATTTTCTTCTTATTAATTTGATTATTTTCATAAAAAAAGGGACAGAGACTTAGTCTCTGTCTAAAAATCCCGTGTACGAAAGGAGAAGGAAGCTGCACACGATATATTCTATGCATGTTTCTATGAACTGCTTGGTCATCTATCTCTTATCAAACGCACATTTTTTACGTTGTTGGTAGTTCGATAGTGACAGTTGTACCTTTTCCTTCCTCACTTTCAATACGAATGGCGCCTTGATGTTCTTCCATGATTTTCTTGGTTATGGTCAATCCAAGCCCCATTCCCTTTTCTTTTGAAGTAAAGAACGGGTTGCCTATTTGAACCAGGTTGGATGATGAAATCCCTATTCCGTCGTCTTTAACCAGAATGCTTACTCTACCATCTGAAAGTGAAGAACCGCTGATTTTTATGGTCCCTCCGCTTTGCATTGCTTCCATGGAATTCTTAATAAGATTGATAAATACCTGCTTAAGGTTATTTTTATCCCCTCTTACCAACATATCAGGACTCAAGTTTTCTATAGAAAACTTGATATTCTTATTGTTAGCTTCATGCTCCACGAGACGAATGACATATTCAAGAATTTCTAGTAATGGAATAAGCGTTAATTCCTTTGTCTGCGGTTTAGATAACACAAGGAGCTCTGAAACAATATCATTTATTCTATCAATTTCAGATAAAACCATATCCACATGGTTTTTGTTTGCTTTTCCAGACCTTTGAATCAATTGAATAAATCCTTTGATAGAAGTCAACGGGTTTTTTATTTCATGGGCGATACCTGCGGAAAGTTCACCGACTGCTGATAATTTTTCTTTTGTAACCAACAACTGTTCTGTTTTCTTCAAGGACGAAATGTCTCTGCCAATAGTGACAAGTGCTTTTCGTCTACCATCTGAGTGAAACAAAGGCACCTTTATGACATCAAATGTCTTTCTCTCCCCGTCTTCGAGACTAAATGACTCCTCTGCACGTGAGATCTTAGCTTCCAACCATGTTTGCTCATCCGTTTTCATACAATATTCAAAAGCTTCCATGAAATGCGGAGAATAAGCTCCTAATTCAATATCTGTTTTTCCCTTATAATCAACCTCATGCAAATCATAAAGCGCCAGACCATATTCATTGGTTTGCAACCACCTGCCAACACCGTCTTTGAAGCATACAAAGTCAGGCATGTTGTTAATAAGGGTAGAAAGCTCCTGTTCTTTTTGTTCGAGCTCCTTTAGTGCCTCATGCTTTTTAAGCATTAAAAATAGTAATAGGGTGGTGATGAGTATAAAAAGCCAGCCTTTTATAAGGTTGATATATTCTGCTATAACGAAATTGTCATTTTGCTTTAAGACATATAGCCAATAATCCGTCAGGGCAATCCATATGATGCCAAAAAGCAGATATATTAAAGGTATAAATTTCAGCCATTTCCTTTTCATATATTACCTCTTATATCTTGTGAAATAGTCTAATTAAATAAATATCAATGTGAATTTTTTTGTCATTTTTATTATATCTTTTTATGGCGGATATAGATATAAAGTCCCACTTGGGAAAGTTCGTCGGAATTTCATGGAATTAAACCTAAAAAATATTATACACTTTCCTACACCAATATTTCTACTTACTTTTGCAGTATAGTTCCATTTCCTCATACAAGGCAGGGTTTAACCTGGTTCAATCAGGGTATATATTGGTAAAACGATACATTATAGAGGGAGGAATTAATATGGAAGAAAGAGATGTACGTGTCGAAGATAGAGATGTAAGGGTTAATAAAACGGAGACGAAAGAAGATCGCGGATTGGTTGCTTCAACCTTTATAAAATACACAGCCTACCTTATCATTTTCTTCGGAATCATTTGGTTCATTATCAGCTATCTGTTACCAATGCTGCCATAGCATGCATAAATCCCAAGTCGAAGTGACTTGGGATTTTTTTTTAGGAAAGTCTCAGATTATTAAAGTATTGTTCCGGAAAACTGCGGCATTTGTAGCGTTATGGATTGTATTCTTTCTCCGTTAATATCCACGGCCCATAACTTGTAATTAGGTTTTCCCCTCAACCAGCTTTGATCCTGAATAAAAAGCACCCTCTCTTTGTCTCTAAAAAATACCGGATCGGTTATCAAAGTGCGAAAACTTGTAATTGGTTGCACTTCTTTCCCGCTGCTTTTCATTGTGTACATTTCATAGATAAATTGAGATTTATCACGAGGGTTTTCGCTTGCTGCAGAAAACACTACAAGATCCCCAGAAGGCGAAAGTTTACCGGTATAGATGATATTTGTTGGAAAGTCAAAGCTGGGCTTGACATACTCTCTTTCAGTAGTTTGAGTGTCCATCACAATAAAGGAAGAGTGAAGGCCATTTTCTTCATCCTTATTCCATTCCACATAGCCAAGTTTTGTTCCATCTTTTGTGAGTGATAGGCTTCGTTTTTTCAAACTTTCATCATGTGTGAGGCGCTCTTTCCCTTCCCCTGTCACAGCGATGGAATATAAATCAATGTTAGAAGGTCCCTCTTCCATTTCATTTCCTTCTTGATAATCCTTTGCTGCAAGGTAATAGATGGATTGGTCGTCCTGTGAGAAAATGGCGTCTGTTATCAGCTCATCATCCTCTGATAGTCGCACAAGCTCACTTCCATCACTATTCATAATGTAAAGTGATCTGGTTAATGTGTCCTCCCCTTTTTCTTGCGATAAGAAAAGTATTTTATCGCCTTTGGAAGAATAGCGTGGGTGCACATGGCTTTCTTCTTGTCTTGGATAAGTTAACTGACTTACATTGCTGCCATTCACATCTGCCTTATAGAGTGCTCCATCCCCGCTTTGATAGAATGGAAAAACAATGGATTTATCGTCAGGAGACAGGGTGACTGTTTCCCCAAAACCATTGTCAATCGGGAGCCAAGAGCGGGTAAAACGTTCCGAGAAAAAATACAAAAGGACGGATATGATGATGACAAATCCTATAAGGGAGATGGTGAATAATTTTAATGTTTGTTTTTTCATCGGTATCGGCCTCTTTCTAATAGATGGTATTAGTTCTAAGGTAGTTTACCCTTTAATGGAAAATCCTACTTATTTTAAATCAGAAATTATTATTATAAAAAAACCAGGAAAACCCCGGTCCGCTTTTAGTTGCTTGGTTATGCGCCGCTGTTCCTTTCCGCAAATGGCTGCGCTTTCCGCGGGACGGTGCTTGAGCTTCCTCACAACGCTTCAGGGGTCTCAATCTACGGTTACTCCCCCGCAGGAGTCTTCGCCATTTGCTCCAATCCACAGCTGGTATATATGTTAAGAATTGTTACTGCCTTTTTCAGACAATTAAATTAGAGAATTTTTTCAACCTTAGTTGAATGAAGTGGAAGGTGCGCAGACGCCCGAGGGAGGAAGGGACAGGTGAGACCCCGCAGGCTGCAAGCCGAGGAGGCTCACGGACCGCCCGCAGGCAAGCGAAGCGCCTGGAACGGAAATCAACAGGATTTCATACTCTCTAATTCATTAAGAAAAAGCAATCTACTAATACTTAATAGATTGCTTCTCCTGTATTATCTTGCTGTATTTAGGATTTCTTTTAAGATGATTTCCAGTGTGTTTGGGGCACTGTCTTGAGACATGTTTGTTTGCAGTTGTTCTTGATCATTCTGGAGTGCCTCCAATTGCTTTAACAATGTATCGGTTGTAAGTTCCTCTTCAAACAATACTTTAGCAAACCCTTTTTTCTCGAATGATTGGGCATTTAATATTTGATCTCCCCTGCTTGCGTTTCTAGAAAGAGGGATTAGTAGCATCGGCTTTCGTAAAGCAAGAAATTCAAATATGGAATTGGCCCCGGCTCTTGAAATGATGAACTCGGATGCTGCCAGCACATTTGGCAATTCTTGATTGATATACTCAAATTGTTTGTACCCTTTGACGCCTTCAAGTGAACGGTCCACGTTTCCTTTTCCGCAAAGATGAACAATTTGGTATTGTTCTGTTAATGTCGGTAGGATTTGGCGTAAGGTTTCATTAATTTTTTTCGCTCCAAGACTTCCACCCATTATGGTTAGAATCGGTTTTTTCTCGTGGAAACCAAGCCATGCTCTTCCTTCTTGGGCTTTTCCCTTGAATAACTCTTCTCTAATCGGAGAACCGGTAAAAAGTACTTTATCAGACGGAAAGTGATTTAATGTCTCGTCAAATGTAACGAAAACTTTAGTCGCAAATTTCGTCGCAATTTTATTGGCAAGACCCGGCGTGATATCTGATTCATGAATGATGACGGGTATTTTCAACAATTTTGCCGCCATCACTACAGGTACCGTTACAAATCCCCCTTTTGAAAAAACCACACTAGGTTTCACTTTTCTTAGGATCACTAATGCTTCCATTGCCCCTTTAATAATCCTAAGAGGATCGGAAAAGTTCTTCCAGTCAAAATAGCGTCTAAGCTTACCGCTTGATATTCCGTGGAAAGGAATATTTTCCTTTCCTATGATATCTTCTTCAATTCCTTTTCTTGAACCTATATATGTAATATCCCATCCTGTGGCTTTTAATTTATTCATAATGGCTATATTAGGTGTGACGTGGCCTGCAGAGCCACCGCCTGTAAAAACTATCTTCTTATTTGTCATGGTATCAACATCCTTCATGTCATTCTCTTTCTTCTTATTATTAACGAAAAAAGTGTTAAAGGCAAAGAGTTTATGCCATCATTGACGTTACCACAATCTATGTGAAACATAAAACAGGCTATTGAACCATCTTGCAAGTTCAATAGCCTGTTCATCTTTTATTTTATATTGCGTGAAGGCAGTGTTTCCCTGGATAGTTGATATGGAAGCTGTTGCAACGCTATTGTTACACTTTCTAGTTTTTGTTCTATCCTATGCAACAAATAAAACGTGACAACAATCGGGAAACCAACTTCGCTTATCCATGTCCACCACTGGTCCATGTGCTCTCCCCCTTTCCATTTAAATAGAAAAGGCCTACTGATGTAGAGTAGACCTTTCCATAATGCGTTAAGCTAGTTCGTAGTCCGTGACATTTCGTTCAACAATTCTGGCGCTGTCTTTTGTGATGATATTCCCACCTTTAGATGTAAAGACATTCGCTGCAATGATGCTATCCATCGCCTCCTCGATCTCCACTTGTGTTAGACCTGCTCTCGGATCATCAACAGAGACTTTCACCTTTGTACCTTCTTCATTCAGAAAAAATAATTCCAATGTGAACATGTACCCACCTCCTTTCTCTCCTCTTCTAGCGTCACACCTCTATTAGCCTAGAAAGTGCAATTCACTGCGTCTAACATTTGAAACTGGTGTTATCTGAAGATTAGAAATTGCTTCTGCAGCTTGTAAAAGCGCCGACGCCTCTGCATCGACTTTGATGTTGTTGTAGTTTTTTGAACGGTACAACAACTTGCCTTTGTCATCCTCCCCTAATTCGTACATTAAACGAAGTTGGACATTTTCTACTGCGTAATCTGCCATGCTCTCACCTCCTTTCACCCTCTATATAAAAAGTTAAAGGGAAAAAGTAGTGAACACGTGAAAACTTTTTAAAAACTATTAGTTGTTTGGTTACTCCGCTGTTCCTTTCCACAAATGGTTGCGCTTTCCGCGGGACGGTGCTTGAGCCTCCTCACAACGCTTCAGGGGACTCAATCTACCGTTACTCCCCCGCTGGAGTCTTCGCCATTTGCTACAATCCACAGCTAGAAATTACATAATCAATACGTAATGCTTATTCAGTTAACACAGGTAGATTGCTTTTCAAAGCCCTTCAATAAATGAAATCAACAGAATTATATAATTTCACATAAAAAAACCATCCCAGTTAAAGGAATGGTTTTTTTCGATATTTAGGAAACGGATTGTTTTAAATTATCAAATTTAGTTTTTTGTCTGGACAGCTTTTGCAAGGAAGACTCATTATAGCCAACAATCAACTTTTTCCCGCTTGTGATGATCGGTCTTCTAAGCAGCTTTGGTTCTTCTATGATTAATTCAATAAGCTGGGATAGTGACAGTTCATTAACATCTATCCCAAGATCCTTAAACGTTTGGCTTCTAGTTGCTAATATTTCATCAATTCCTTCTGTTGTTAACGAAAGAATCTTCATCATTTCTTCTTTGTTGGGCGTTTCCCTGAAAATATGCTTTTCCTGAAACTGTACATTGTTGGCCTTCAACCACTTCTTCGTCTTTCTACATGACGTACAACTTGGGTAACTGTAAAAAATGATTTCATTCATCATACTTACCTCCCCGTTCTTATTTTTTCTTCAATATTTTATGTTAATCTCATTGTATACCAATTGTATAACTTTTGTACAGTAAAATGATAACTATTTATTGAACAAATTACGACAACATTCTTTCTTCACAAAAAAATAAGGCTTCTTGTTTAACTTTGGACTATAATGGTATGATAGAAAAATAGTTGCATAATCAATGTGGAACTGGAGAAAAATGTACTTATCTTGTAATCGTCACAAACTAGAAACAAACGCTTATTTACAAGTAAAGTATTGGTACATTATAATAGGAAAGTGACAAGCATAAGGATTAGTGCGTAAGGAGGGGATACATATGGATCGTATGTACCGTGTAATGGGTTTCTGGACTGGGATTTTTGCAGTTATGTTCTATCTTGGCCACATGACTCAAACGTCTTTACTTTTCTTCGGACAAACGGTATTCTTCATTTTATTAAGTTATCTTAAGCTATCTGAACGTATGTACATCTATATTTTCGGAGCATATTTAACAATTTTCTTTGTTGCCTTCTCGTATTGGACAACATTTATGATGGTGCCTGGATCTGGTGGTCATTAAACATACGTAGCTAAACAATAAAAAGCGATTGACTTATGTCATCGCTTTTTATTGTGGTCAAAACCTATTAACTTGTCCCATGTGTTCGTCCCCTTTTCATGAATAAGCACATGAAAAGAGTTGCTCCAACTGCTATCCATAATGAGGGTTCTTATCGCTCTGTTCTGCTTACTTTTTTCAGAGAAAGGATTTGGGTCTTGATTTTCTTGAAGATATTCAAGAATACCTGCCGCCACGAGAAATTCTCCCTGCCTAAAGGTTCCAACATGGTTGAATCCCGAGTCACGAAAGCTATCTTCCAATGCGTCCAGATGTATATGTGAGGTCAAATCCATCTCCGTAGGATATTTCAGGGGATTCTTTATTAGGTGATGTTGATAATATCCCCTAAGACTGCCCCCTACCAACTCTGGACTGGCCAATTCCGAAAAACGGTATCCATAATCCACTGTAATGATGGTACCTGCAAGCAACCATTCTCCAAGGATCTTTGCATAATCCACCATCGTTAACGGAATTTCCATTCGCTGACCTTCAACAAAAGTCAATTTGTTCCTAGATATATAGCTTAGAATATCCTCATTAACCATCCTAATGCTTTTCTCCGACAGTTTCCCATCTTCATTTAGGGTGACGAAAACTTCCATTAGTGCTCCGTTTGTGTATTCGACTATATGTACAGGTAAAGCATCAAATAGTTCGTTGGAAAAAAGCACACCCTTTCTGAGACTCTTAGGCACATCATTCAATGAAGTATAATAGCTGACAGGTGCGGTGTCCGGAATAGAGTACTTCTGCATTGAAATATGATAAGAGCTTGTCTCCACCATGATATACTTCATCTGGCCATAAAGAGCTTCATCCAGGCACTTTACCTCCTCTAATAGGTGCTTAGCAAACCTGCCATTCCCGCCGCCTATCTCAATAATTACCGGTGGAATATCAGATTCCTGAAAATACCCTACCAACAGTTTCGCGAAAAGCCTTCCATAGACATTATGGACATTGCTGCTCGTGATAAAATCTCCTTCAGTGCCCACTTTAATTTTTTGCTTCATATAATATCCTTCTGAAGGATGATAGAGTACAGCCGTCATATATTCGGCAAAATCCAATTTTTTTTGTGGGGATTTTTCTATCTTTTCTTGTAAAAATGCCGGGATCATTTTTTAAAAGCCATTAAGAAATGGGTTGCTATCCATTTCCCTTGCTATGGTTGTGGTCATCCCATGCCCTGCTAGAACGGTCGTTTCTTCTGGCAGGGTCAGCAGCTTGTTGTGTATGCTTTGTATAAGCTGATCGTGATTGCCTCCCGGAAGGTCTGTTCGTCCAATGCTGCCAGCAAAAAGGGCATCTCCGGCAAATACCACTTTGCTCGGTTCATGATAAAAACTCACACTGCCTGGCGAGTGACCTGGCGTATATAAGATTTCCAATTCAAAATTGGATATCACCAACTTTTCTTCAGCTTGAATAAGATGGTCAGCCGGCTCAGCCGTAATAGGTCCAAGCTGGAAGAACTTAGAGCCATTAAGACTTGGATCACCAAGCCAAGTCTTCTCTTTTTTATGTACATATACCGGGACTTTCCAATGATTGCGTACTGCATCCACTGCTCCTATATGATCAAAATGTGCATGGGTCAATAAAACAGCTAATGGTTTTAGAGCGTTTTCTTCCAAGTATGTATTAAAAGCCTGCCCCTCACTTCCTGGGTCAAAAATGATGCATTCTTTTTTATCATTTATTAGAAGGTAAGCATTTGTTTGCAACGGACCAAGTGGTAGTTGTTTCCATTTCATTTCTTTCCACACCTTTCCTTGAAGTATCTTTTCATCTATTTTACACTAAGAAGTAGAACTTGAGAAACGAAAGGAAATTGCCTATGAAGCCTATGTTCGGTTTGGAAATACAATGCGCAGACGATAAACCGCAATACTTTCAGAACCTTCTCTTGCAGCTTAAACAGATAGCCAGTATCTTTGATTCAGATGAGAATATGCTTATTACCGATTCCGCCTTGGAAGCGAAAGTTGTAAAAAACTTGCTGTTGGACCGTTGTATCCTCGAGGAAACGTATACACTTTCCCTCTTAGAAAATCCGGTGGCCAGCAGTCTTTTTACCGACTACGGATTTGTTTCAGAAAAAAATAATCATTTCATGTATCAAGATATGATATCCATCTTCAAAATTGAAAGCGGTAAACAAGAAGATATTAATATGTTCCTCATACAAATGGAGGAATCAATTATTGCGATGGAGGAACAATATAATAGATCCTATATTATTGATAAAGAAAATAAAGAATATATGTTGAAAGTGGCTCGGGCATATGACATAGAAGTGTCATTTTTTGACCTCGACAAATAGTGAGAAAACATTTAAAATGTTAATGGAGTGTATTGTAATGTTCCATTACATACTTATTTTATGGAATTTCTTTTAAATAGAAATGAATATGATCTCTGAAAGGGGCGTTAAACCTTGCCATTAGTTATTATTTTTGGACTTGTAACACTTTTATGCGTATTTGCACTTGTCCGTTCCCTTAAAGAAAAAAACTTCTTAGGAATTGTTTTCTCTTTCGGAACTGTTGCAGTGTTTGGTTGGTTTACAGTAATGACTGTCATTCAATCCGGTTACCCTGTAGCACACTAATTACTATTCATATGTACCTTGCTAAGGCAAGAGAAGAGTATTCCTTCCAAATGGTAGGGATACTTTTTTTTTTACGCAAAAATTCTCAAACAAAAACAGACGTTGTGAATATACTGATAGCAGACTTAGATTAAGCTATAAACATCGGTGTTAAGGGACATACTGTAGACAAAAGAACTTTAGGAGGGTGATATGCTTGGCATTAAAGACATTGTGTGGAAGTTGCAATGGGACAGGGAAGAAAAAGCTTTTCATACTGCCCTTCTACAAAAAATGTACGAAATGTAAGGGGCACGGCCGCTTAACCAAAGGATTTTATATTTAGCAAAAAAATGCCAGTCACTCGCTTTCAAAGTGACTGGCATTTTTATTAATTGGAACGTTTGGATTCCACTGCTCGAAGCTTATCTTCCATCTGAACACTTTTGTCTCTGCGATCATCTATTCGGATATTTGTTGCTACCCGATGCAATCCTTTTTGAAACGGTGCTTCGTGGATAACCTGTACCACGTGCAATAATGTCGGAAGTTCTCCTTCAATAATGGTACTCATTGGCGTTAATTTATAGTTGATTTTCCCTTCCTTTTTGAAACCTTCCAAGATATCTTGTATATCTGCAACATAGTCACTTACACTTGGCCCATTTGTTCCAATGGGAATAACAGTAACATCGACAATTGCCATTCTTTTCTCCCCTTTACTAAGATAACTCCACAAGATTAACTAATTTTTTCGTTAAAGGAATGATTAGTTGTTCCAACTGATAGCCATACAAACAATACACTCCACTAGGTGAGCATTTTAAAGGCTTGTTTTCCATGTCTTTTACAAGAACTTCTTTTTGCCCAGTTGTACTGTCAAAAGAGATGAATTGAAAACCATCGGAATATCCATCTGCATTCCCTGCACGAGTTGCCTCAAATGAATAGAAGAGATTGGAGCTCCCCACAAAATCAAAATAAGGAATAAAGTAATTAGAATACAAGGTTAACAAAGGTGCTTCATAAGACTGAACTTCCTCTAACTCTGGAAAACGATAAAAGGAATAAGAAGCCATCTCATTTTCATCTACTGAACCAACAGTAATTAACAGGCTTTCATTAGTATGAAACATGACGACTCTTTCCTTGAGTTCGCTCTTTTCTTCCGTTCCTAAATCCTCTGTATACAACGGCGCTTCCAAAACAGGCATATCAGGATTCCAATCTATATACCCTATTTCTTCATTTGAAAGCCATTGGACAAACGGATCTTTCACATCTTTTTTTACCATACTTTTGTTGGGAACATCAAGCAGAAAGCTATCAAATGTCCAGTCCTCCTTAAAAGACGAAACAACTAGCTGCTGGCCGGAGAAGGGATTCCAGGAATAGACGAGATCTATTGAATGATCAAATCTCCAATCTGCTAGTTCTTCCCCTTCGTCAGAAAGCACTAGTAGCTTCCCTTCTGTAGCAGAGACAGCAGATCGTACAAGAAACATTTCATGGTTATTATTTGCTTCCACAGACAGTATAGGTTCTTCAGATTTATAAAAGACATCTGTCTCTCCGGAAATTAAATGATAGGAATGAACCGCAGAGCCGGAGCCATCATTTACTATATATAATATGGTTTCATCATTCAACCATTCTGAGATTGTACTGAATTGTTCAGCGGGTACTGAGAGCTTTTTAAATGATTCGGTTAGAAAGAATGACGGATTGAAAGGTTTTTGTTTTGTTTGATTAGAGAGTGCAGGCGCGTTGCTAACTTCCTTGGGGTGAGAAGGAGATTGACATCCTATCAAAAAACAAATAATGATACAGACTACCCAAAAAACCTTTTTCATTGCACCCCTCCTTTTTTCCTATCTTATTAACGATTATGAGGCAGGAAAGGTTTCAATACAAGCTAAAAAAATAATTATTCCTACAGTAATATTTTTTCCAATTTTAAAAAACGGCAAGATGGTTCCTTTGCCGTTTTACGTGTAGAGGGAAGCTAAAAAGATACCCAGTGTTTTTTGATAAATGGTATTGTATTGTGACAAGGGCAGCGGGTTAATTCCTCTGCCAAGTTCCAGAGTGAATCCCGGTTTTTTGTACTCTTGAATGTACCAATCTTTAAATCCTGCGTGACTGTCAACATAGCGGACGCTTTTATAGGTGCTGACCCTTTCAAACTCCTTCGCGATCAACTCGCTCTCCACCGGCTCATGGCCCTCGTATCCCCAATAAAATTCTTCTCCTTGAGTATGGACGGCAATCACTTTATCGAAGTTTTCTCTTTCAGCCAGGCTTGCCATCGCAAGTGCTTCTGGCTCCGTCAAAGGCATGTCACCAGGATAATCTCGTGGGGAAGGTACTTTCTCCTCTTTTCTTATCTTTTCAATCTTCCAATTAGCAGGAAAATGCTTATTTAAATCTATCCCCCTGATGTTTGCCTTCCAAGCTGTAAAATCAGGACGGTCCTGATTAATCTCTTCCACCAGCTCTTTGAAGGACGTTTCAGATGGCGCTCCATTTAGGACAAGATCCACCCCATCAGGGTTTACCATCGGAACAATGGAAAGCGCTGATTGATTATACAAAGGCAGACAAGGAAGCCCTCTTAATGGTGTGAAGTTTGTAAGGCATCTAAGGTAGTCATTGATTAAATTCATTACAACCGCACTTGTAATCCACTCGTTCGCATGAAAACTTCCATTCCAATGGACCTTCTTTTTCCCCTTTCCTATTTGAATGTGATGCAAGGGCTTTCCCATCACAGATTGTCCAATGGAAGTGCATTGTATAAAAGGATATATTTCTTTGAGTTTATTAATGTCCTGTGCCATTGATTGATAATCATACCGTTTCTTTGTATGAACTATATTTTGGGTCATTCTACAAGGCAATTGGAGCACATCTCCTGCCTTTATATTGGCAATGTCTTTATCTTGATTCATTAACACCATACCATCAGAGGAGAGGTTTAGTTTTTGAGCGATCGTTTGGATGGTGTCGGCTCTTTCTACTTCATAATCTATCTGAATAAAACCTGGTATAGCTATTTCCTGCCCCGTTTTAAGGGGTTCTGAGTCAGAGGAGGTATTTGGGTTTGAATCGCTAATTAACTGCAAAGGAAGCCCAAATAACTGACTATAATACCATAGGGAGTCGCCTCTTCTAGCTACAACCTTCATTCTATATCACCGCCCACCATTCGCATTTATACTAACCATATGGGGAACCAATGATATTTAGAACTTATCGAAATGAGAAAGCAAAAACGCCGAAAGCAATGTAGTTTGCTTTCGGCGTTTTATTATTCTTCTATTTTGCTATCATCGACTTGAATGGAAGTACCATCATAAAAGCGAAGCAGGTCTCCGTAAATAATTTCATCCGAGTATTGAAGCTCTTTTTTAGCTTTTTCCATGTAAGGCTCACATGCTGATTGATCTGTTTCTTCTTCTGTTTCCTTATCATAGCAAGCATTTTTAGCATATACCACTTCGTCTGTCACAAAGCTTCCGTCACGGAATACAACAAAATCATTTCTGTCTTCGGAGAATAGATCTGCACCGAATTGGATATCATTTTTCGTTTCCATTCCAAGTAAGTGTTTGATTGTAGGCTTAAGATCAATCTGACCGCCAACTGTATCAAACTCTTTCGGGTTTTTATCCGTTACACCTGGAATATGAACAAACATTGGTACACGTTGCAATTGAGCATTTTCAAAAGGAGTTATCTCTTTTCCTAGATACTGGCCCATCGCTTCATTATGGTTTTCTGAAATCCCGTAATGATCTCCATACAGGATGATGATGGAATCTTCATAAAGACCTGATTTCTTCAGCTCATCGAAAAGGACTTTAATGGATTCATCACTATATCTTACTGTAGGGAAATATCGGTTCAATGTACGGCTGTTAGAATCAAACTCATCAACAAATTTGTCTTCTTCATCCAATACGAACGGGAAGTGATTGGTTAAAGTAATGAATTTAGCATAGAAAGGCTTTTCTAAATTTTGCATGTATGGGATTGATTGTTGAAAAAACTCAATATCCTTTAAACCCCAACCTACGGAATTTTCTTCATTTACATCATAACTTTCAATATCAAAATATTGATCATAGCCTAAAGACTTATACATTACATCACGATTCCAGAAGCTTTTATTATTTGCATGGAATGTTACAGGTGTATAACCTTCCTCTTTTACTGCATTAGGCGTTGCCGTATGGAAATCATTCGTTCCATGAGTGAAGAACACGGCACCACGGCCAACTGGATATAAAGAATTATCTAATAAAAATTCAGAGTCCGACGTTTTCCCCTGTCCTGTTTGATGATAGAAGTTATTGAAATAATAACTCTGATCTTTTAATTCATTTAAGAACGGAGTAATCGGTTCTCCGTTGATTTCTTTGTCAATGACAAAGCTTTGCATAGATTCTAATTTGACGACAATGACATTTTTACCTTTTGCAACACCATACAAATCGTCGTTAGGTGCTTTGTAACTTGCATTGATGTAGTTTTGAATCTCAGCAAGTTCGCTCCCATCAGCCATCGCACGCTGCGCACGTGTTTTAGACTGTAGAACAGCATCATAAACATGGTAGTTGTATGTTCCTAAGTTTTTCACAAGGATTTCGCGGTCAAATGTACGAGTCAATAATTGCGGTCTTTCTGTTTCCGCCAAACCTAAGTTAAAAAGGAAAATACCAACAACGGATAAGAAGTACATCTTGCGAACTTTCGGTCTCCATGTACTCATGCTGACAAAGGACGGTGTCCATTTAGCAATAGCAATAAGAATAATTACATCTGTGAACATCAATAAGTCAATTGGTGTCATAAGTTCTGTAATACTACCGCCAAGATCACTCATATTCCCCGATTGGAAAAGTAACGGGATTGTAATGAAATCATTGAAAAAACGGTAATAAACTGCATTTGCATAAAGGACAAACGAAACGATAAAACTTGTAATAATCAGGTACCGCTTCATTCCTTTTTCCTTAAAGAAGAGTGCAAATCCGGCAATAAGCAGTATAAAGCTCAACGGATTAATAAATAGTATAAATTCCTGTTTTAGGGATTCAATTGTAATGTTAAAACTTGTTTTATATACGATATAGGTTTTTATCCATAGCAGGACAACTGCGATCAGGATAAAAGGTACTTTTGATTTAAAGGCTTGCTTCATCTTTTATTTACCTCCTTATAGCAAAGACAGGGAAGCTCTTTATTATAGTATTAGTATTGTTAAAAAAAACATTTTAGATGTATCCACAACCAACTTTTCATCACTCAAAAAATTTGGCTACGACATATCTTAAAACTTTTTTTACAAAAAATCAATGGATAATTAATACTGCATTTATATTAAAGAGCTAGAATAATAGTCTTGGCGTTGTTTGCAGCTATATATAATAGACGCAGTACAAGCCAAAAAGTTTCACGAAAAGTAAATGTTTATTTATTTTGAATAGTCAAATAAAAGGAGACTTCTGTCAAGAAGCCTCCTTAACGCGTTATTCTCGCTTCTTCCTATCTCTTTTACCCAAGAGACTGAAAGAATAAACTACACATTTTTTTACAATTTCGTTTTTGCCAGATAAGCCGCTCCAATTACCCCTGCATCATTTCCTAATGTCGCTTCCGCAATTTTCACGCCCACTTTAGTTCTTGGGAAGAGATATTTTACAAAATGATGACGAACAGGTTCTAATAATTTTTCACCTGCTTTTGATACCCCTCCACCAATAACGATTTTTTCAGGATTCATAGCATTTGCAAGATTCGCCAAAGCGAGTCCTAAATAAGAAGAGACTTGATCAACAACATATTGCGATATTTCTTCTTTTGCATCAGCTTGTTCGAAAATTAATTTTGCAGTCAATCCTTGTTGCTGTGCTATTTCTTCCAGCTTGCTTCCCGGAATTTTTTCCATTGCTTCTTTAGCGAGACGAACAATTCCGGTTGCAGATGCAATCGTTTCCAGACATCCTGTTTTTCCACAATTGCACGGTGCTCCACCCTCTGGTATGACCGTGATATGGCCTATTTCTCCACCTGCTCCATTAATACCATGAACAATCTCTCCATTTGTAATGATGCCTCCCCCAACTCCCGTTCCAAGGGTTACACATATCAGGTCTTTAGATCCTTCCCCTGCACCTTTCCACATCTCACCGATCGCAGCAAGGTTCGCATCATTGTCGACTACCACAGGCAATCCTGTTTCTACTTCCAGCAGATCTTTTAGAGGGTAGTTTTCCCATCCCAAGTTAACTGCTTCATATATTAATCCTGTTGCCATGTTTACAGGACCTGGCGCACCCATTCCAAGTGCTCTTAATTTAGACTTTGTTTCGCCCAGTTCTTCCAGTTTGCTGTCTATAGCTTTAGCAATATCTGTAGTAATGTATTTGCCTTTTTCGCTTATATTTGTAACAATCTCCCACTTGTGAGCGATTTCACCGTATTGTGTAATAAACGCCATTTTAATTGTTGTGCCGCCCAGGTCAACACCAACCAACCATTTGTTTTCCATTTGTTTCACCTTTTCTTTATCTTAATTTGGATAATTCTTGTCGCAGTAAAATCATTGCGGATTGGAACACACTCGCGTCCAGGACTCCAGAACGATAGAGCTCTCTAATTTCATCTTCCATTAGCTCTAGGTCTGCTATTTTGTCGCCTGTGTAGATATATGCTCCATAGCTTTTTAAAAGTTGTCTTATGTCTACCATATTTTTCATGACTTCACCTTTTCTTCTTTACTAGCTGAAAGGGTTTGTGCTCCATTTTCAGTATAAAGGATTCCCTTTCAACGTCAAGCAAGAAAACAGGAAAAAACGGATGGAATCACGCCCATCCGTTTTTTACAAGGATCATTTACTTTCTTGTTATCTATCTGGGTCTTCCGAGTGGAGAATGGTTGGTCTCCTGTTCTTCAGAGGAATCGGCGCTCGGATTAATACGTCCCGGAATCCTCGGTAGTTGAATGGGATAAACGGCCATAGATATGGGACGTTGTACGAGTTCATCATCATTAGGAATACCACAAGTATGACAAGTCCCACCATAAAGCCTATTACTCCGAACATGAAAGTAAGTAAAAGAAGCACAATCCGGAACAGCCTGTTTGCCAAACTAAGTTCATAGCTTGGGGTGGAGAATGTTCCAATCGCCGCAATAGCCAGATACAGGATAATCTCAGGTACAAAGAGACCTACTTTTACCGCCACATCTCCTATTAGAATTGCCGCCACCAGTCCAAGGGCTGTCCCTAAAGAAGTTGGCGTATGAATGGCTGCCATTCTGAGCATATCCATCCCGATTTCTATGATGAGTATCTGAGCGATTAAGGGGACCTCTCCCGTTTCACTTGGGCCTATATATGATAGTTGTTCAGGTAGTAACTGCGTATTCGTTGCTAACAAGAACCATAAAGGCAGGATGAATATGGACGCCCAGACTGCCAGGAATCGGACAAGTCTTAAGTAAGCCCCAACCACCGGTTTGTTTCTGTACTCTTCTGCATGTTGCAGATGGTGCCAAAATGTAGCTGGAGTTATGATGACACTTGGTGACCCATCGACTATGACTAGCACATGTCCTTCATACAAATGGGCGGCTGCTGTATCCGGCCTTTCGGTGTATCTGACAGTAGGATAAGGATTCCAGTGACGTCCCCCAACAAATTCTTCCAGTGTTTTTTCAGCCATTGGCAGACCGTCCGTATCAATATTTTCCAATGACTGTTTAATTTCCCTCACTAAATCGGGATCTGCCAACTCGTCCAAATAACAGATACTGATATCCGTTTTTGATCTTCTGCCGACTTGGAGATATTCCATCCTGAGTGAACTGTCTCTTATCCTTCTTCTGATTAAAGCACAGTTGAAAATCATCGTTTCAACGAAGCCGTCTCTGGAACCCCGTACCACTCTTTCCATGTCAGGTTCTTCCGGTCCTCTGACAGGATAGGTCCTGGAGTCAATGATGATGGCTTCCTCTAGCCCCTCCACAATCATGACCGTCGGACCTGCAAGGACTTGATCTACTACTGTTTCTAAATCGTCGGTTTTACCTATTTCGACATAAGGTATGTAAGTCTTTAATAATTTATCTAAAGGTTTTTCGTCTAGTTCTTCCGGCAAAAGATCAGATAAAAATTTCATTAAAAACAACATGATATCATCTTTACCGAAACCATCCACCAGGAACATGCCTATTTTTCTGCCTGCATAATGAAGATCCAGAAAGATTAAATCAAAACTTTTATCCACAGCCATTCTTTCTTTTAAATATCCGATGTCCTCATCGAAGTTGCCCGACATTTTTTTTGTTGGTTTATGCCAAGTCAAAATGAGTTCCTCCTAATTTTTGATGTATTAGGTATGAAGTATTTATTATCTTTTCATTTTCTGCCAATACCATCAAAAAAATACAGAACTCCACAAAAACAGCAAGGGCCGCCATCCCGAGGGAATGGAAGTCCTTGCTGCTGCTAAATATCATCCTTCTTTTAACAAAGCCTCTATTTCTGTGCGTAAGGTATTGTAAGCTTCGACAGTTGAATCTAGTTCGATCGCTTTGTTAATGGAATCCGATGCCTTTTCTGTCTCATTTAGCTCAAGATAAACCAAAGCCAAATTATAGTGCGCCTCATGAAAGGTAGATTGAAGAGAAGTAAGTCTTTCTAATCGATTCTTCGCATCCTCTATGTTGCCATCTTGTATATCGATATAGGAAAGGTAGAACAGAACTTCGGGGAATTCCTCCTCCCTATCTTCCAGATCAATAAGCAAGGTTTGTGCCTCTTCATATTCTTCTTGCTGAATCAACGTTTCTGCCTGTTTAATGAGAGCAGTCGGATTCTCGGCGTTGTAGCCTTCTTGGAGCAAAAAGTATGTCAGTACCACTGCCGCACCTAAGCCAAGTATTCTTTGGATAAATTTTGTATGCTTGGGTAAATGCACAATCGCCGAGGCCAAGAAACCACCTATCAATCCACCAATATGACCTGCATTATCAATGCCCGGGATCGTAAATCCAATAGCAAGATTGATACCTATCAATACAAAAATGTTCATTCCCATTGTACGGAGGAACAACTTGGGATGGATCAATCCAACGAACAAAAGAGCACCAAAACAACCAAAGATGGCTCCAGAAGCACCTGCAGATAGCGAGGAAGTAAATACGAAACTGGCTAAAGAACCGGCGAACCCTGCAAATAAATAGATGCCGAGAAACCTTGCGTTACCATAGATTCGTTCCACTGCACTACCTAGATAGAATAAAGCCATCGTATTTAGCAACAGGTGAAGCACCCCTATGTGCAGGACGATAGGTGTAAAGAAGCGCCACCAGTCCCCTTCAAGGATGGCGGGATTATATTTCGCACCATATTTCACCAGCGTCTCAGGATTTTGGCTCCCCCCATTTGTCTCTAATAAATAAAACATAACCAGGTGTAAAAAGATAAAAAAATATGTAAAAAAGGGTTTTCCATGTTGAAACAGGGATCTCTCCTCTTTAACTCTTTGGGAAGAAGCACTTAGAACCCTCTGCTTGAGCTGATAGAGTCCGAGATCATCTAAGTCATTCTCTTCTTTAATAGTTACTTCATCCCCAGTTACCTGAGAAATTCTACTTAATGCTTTTTGAATATTCCCCTCATGAATTACGATGGAATGAAGTTCCGTTTTTTCCCTAACATACGGTTCTTCCACCCTGAATTCCCAATCATCCACAGGAGGGTATGATGAAACATAAATATTGAACGCATGTAAATGACGCTTTCTCAGTTGTTGTTTAAAGTTCACCACGTGTCCGGATGCATTCTCTATATCACGTTGAAGCCATGTGCTCCAATCTAGATCATGTCGATAGAGCCTGATAATGGGTGCTTTTTTATAAGTAAGGTTTTCTAGCCAAAGTTCGTTCTGATCTGGAGAGATATGTAAAATTCGATATTCTTTTATTACAACAAAATGTTGAACAAGCTGCCAAAATAAGATATCTTGCCTCAATTGCCCACCTCCTCGTTCCTTTATTTTAAATGGTCCAAGGAGAAAAGTAAAAAAATAACTATATGGATTTCGTTCTATGAGTCGCAGTTGAATCTTGCAGTAATGACAGATAAGGATTTGGAAAGGGCACTTAGTTTCTTTCCTATTTCATTTGTATATTCCATCTGTCCCACTTGATTTTCACTTGCAGAAAGCATTTGCTCAGAGCTAGCGGAGGTTTCTTGAGAAACAGAAAGCAAACTGTCCGCAGCACACTCTAAATTGGGTAGAAACTCTTTCCACCCTAGCAGATCCCCATTGATGACGGTTAGGTTATTACTAACTTCTTTCATTTCGGACATAAGCTCATCAAAAGTAATTTTAGATAAGTTTGCCATGCGTAAGTTATCCTTTATCTTTACATGCATGTTTTCAAACTCATTTACAGCATTGGCTGTTACATTTTCCATTTTTCCAATGGAATTGGTAATTTTCTCAGCTGCACTTGTTGATTGTTCAGCAAGGTTCCTCACTTCAGTGGCTACCACAGCAAATCCCTTCCCGGCATCTCCTGCCCTAGCGGCTTCAATGGTTGCATTTAATGCCAGCAGCTTCGTTTGTTCTGCCATTCCTTTAATCAGTCCTACCAGTCCAGTAATGGAAGCAGAATAGTTTTTTACATTTCTCACCGTGTTCGACAAGTCTTCAAAATCCTGTTCAAATTTCACAATGGTAGAAATAAGAGTATTCATGTGTTTTTTTCCTATTTCAGCCGAGTTATCCATTCTATTCGAGCTAGAAAAAACGCGCATCATATTATTTTGCATTTCACCTACAATGTCCTTCATTTCTTTAATACTTTGAACACTCGTCTCAGAACTAGCAGCAGTTTGCATAGCTCCTTCTTTCACCAAATTAATGGATGATATTAACTGATGGGTAGAAACCATGGAATCTTCAGAAGAAAGGCCAAGATGAATTCCTGTATCCTCTAATTCTTTAGTGGTTTGCTTGATCTCATCTACAACTTGTGACATGTTATGGATCATCGAATTGTAGCTCTTGTTTAATGATACAATTTCAGGTATAGACGTTTTGATATTTTTTGCAGGCCTTAGGTTCCCTTCCCTTCCCTCTTTCATCGCTTCACGAAGGATGGATAAAGGCTTGGTCAAGGTCCGGACAAAAATGATAGTAATAATGGTGAAAATCACGATACTCACAAGGATGACTATGAGAGTGAAAAAGCCCATTTCATGAACAGGAGTTAAATAAGAACTGGTCGGAAGAATAACCCCATATATGCCACCGACCTCTTTCATCTCCCTGAAGGTAATGGTATATTCCACCCCATTAATGGAGTCTTTTAAGATCCCATTGTTGTTGCTGACCATTGATTTAACTAAGGAATCTGGTACCGCCGGCAGACTGTCTTCACTTATCTTGAATGGCTGAATGTTGTTATTGGTTATATAAAAAAACTCGGACATGATACCGTCTTCTTTCAAAGTATCCCTTTGGGAGCGGATGTTTACCTCTAACTGCTGCATAAAATACGCGTCGTCACTTATATAAGTAAACTTTAAATTCTCAGCAATATAGCTCATAAGTTCCACTTCTCTTACAAGACGGTTTTCGATACTATTAATGGTCATCTCTTTAGATTTTGTATAGGAAACTAGTCCGACTGCCGATATGGAAACGAGCATTAATGTGATAAAGAGTATGAAGAGTCTAGTTCCCAAATTTATTTTCCCTGCAAAATGCTGTACTTTCTCCGTCATTCTCTGTTTATTACTGACAAGTTGTCTCATCGAGTTGGTCCCCCTGCAAATCTATTCGTATATCAAAATAAATTATAGAGGAAGAATATTAATGTAATGTTAATTTTATGTAATTATTCCAGTGATAGAGGTAAAAGAAAAACCACCAGCATGAACTGGCAGTTTATCCTCGAAATACGGTTTGTAAAAAGCGGTCGCGTACAAACGGAATGTCCATCCCAAATGCTACAACAAATCTCCTAATGCTACCGATTGCTAAAATGTAATTTAGGATTTTATAACGACTTTGGTAAATGGCATATGTACCGACACCAATCAGAAAAATTCTTAGCAAGAAACCCATTATCATCCCTCCTATCTATATCTTGCTTAAAAACAGAAAAAACATGCCCATGAAAAGGCATGTTTTAGAATACTTTCTCTTTAATATCTGATAGGATCTGAACAGAATGTTTAAACTGCTCTGTCTCTTTTTCACTTAAATCAAGCTCAAGAATTTCTCTTATTCCGTTTCGGTTGACGATGGCAGGTACTCCGATGTAGATATCCTTACTACCATACTCCCCATCCAAATAGGCTGAAACGGTCAATATGGAATTCTCGTTTTGAAGGATTGCCTTTGTCAGCCTTACAAGACCCATGGCAATTCCGTAATAGGTTGCACCTTTTCTTTCAATGATATGATAGGCGGCATCCCTTACACTTACAAATAGATTATTTAAATCTTCCTCTTTGTATTTTTCCTGTTTCGTCATCATCTCTAAAATTGGTTTTCCGCCGATATCCGCTTTACTCCATACTGGCAGTTCTGTATCTCCATGTTCCCCAATGATGTAAGCATGCACATTGCGAGCATCCACTTGAAAATAATCACCGAGTACATAACGAAATCTGGCAGTATCGAGAATGGTTCCAGAGCCGATCACCCTCTCTTTAGGCAGACCTGAGAATTTCCAAGTAGCGTACGTTAAGATATCCACCGGATTTGTGGCGACAAGAAAAATGCCATCGAAATCATTTGCCATTACTTCATCCACAATGCTCTTAAATATTTTTGTATTCTTTTCGACAAGATCTAATCTAGTTTCACCAGGTTTTTGATTGGCACCTGCACAAATCACCACAATGTCTGCATCCTTGCAATCTTTATAATCGCCATACCAAATCTTTGTTGGCGTTGGTGCAAATGCTATTCCATGATTGAGGTCCATTGCATCGCCTTCTGATTTTTCTTTATTCAGATCGATCAATACAAGCTCTTCTGTAACACCTTGATTCAATAAGGCAAATGCATAACTTGACCCGACAAACCCTGTTCCTATCAAAGCAACACGACTAATTCCGTTTCTCATGGTATCTCCTCTTTTCACCTAGGTTAACTATTACAACTTTATTGTATCAAAAAAGTTTGTGAAACACTGAGCAAATTGTAACTATTTTGTTACATATAAATTAGTATGGTGATGGCACTTGCTATTAATATAGACGATATGTTGACCACATCATTGTTCACCCACTTGTTGCCTTTTACTAATTGTGTGGACTGTTGACAGTGTTCCTTTCTTTCCACTTGCTTGCTGCATACTTTACAACGGTAAGCAGACTGAACCGTTGCCCCAAGAAACGTATCAATAAAACAACCGACTACCCCCATTGCAGCAAGGAAAAGAACTAGTTCTATCGTTATTTCACTCCATAAAATGTAGGAAGCGATACTGATTAGCGCTGAACCAGCAACTGCTGCCAGAGTTCCCAGTAAAGAGATGGCCCCAGACGTGCCAGGATCCACTGTTTTCATTTTTCTGATGGAAAACGGCCGCTTCTTACTTAGTGACCCTATTTCCGATGCCCAAGTATCTGAGTTTGCGACAGCAATGGAGACGACAAAGCCATAGATCCAAAAATCTGAAGGAAACATGTAAGCACTGATTGCAATAAGTGCTGGCACACCGCCATTCGCAAAAACTTGCACGATATCGCGTTGGGAGCCTTTTTCATGCAAATCCGCTACTTCTTCCTTTTGCTTACGGTTGTATTTGCTCCACAAGCTAGAAGTCACAAAGAATAATCCAATTAAAAGGAGACCATATCCTTTAAAACCTAGAGCTATAAATATCCCTACAAGGAATGTTCCAACAGCGCCGGAAGCCGCCAATGCTTTTAGCTTGTATCCTCCCCAAGCCAATGCAATAATCCCGATAATTAATAGAATCTCATTTTCTAATAATGCAGTCATATACAGCCTCATTTGTCACGATTTTATGTACGGGAATATCGTAATGATCAGTTGGTACTCTTTTCAATAGCTGTTGTGAAAATGCCAAAGAGACTTTATAGCCCTTATAATCCATTAAGTATCGATCGTAATATCCGCCACCGAAGCCTATTCTATATCCTTTCTCATCAAAAATTAGACCGGGAACAAGAATGAAATCCAGCTTTTCTTTAGGGCATAATTCGACTTCTGACACGATAGGCTCTTTTAATCCAAAATAGACGGACTCAAGCTGGTTGAAGTTTTCTAGATAATAGAAGTTCATGCTTTTATCCTTTGGGAAACATTTCGGCACAGCGACTTTCTTTCCTTCCTCCCAAGCACGGGTGATAATGCCTTCTGTATCCACTTCAGGAAAACGCGAAATGGTTACACCGATCGTTTGCGCATCCTTCCATTCGTTGGAAGAAAACAGTTTAGCTTGGATGATTTTGCTCATTAATTCATGGCTTGAACGGTCCATGTCCCCTAATATTTTTTTCATCTCTTCCCTTAAGATACTTTTCTCTATCATTTCTTTGCCTCCTAACACACCTTACTATTACCATACCAAAATACTTTCACTCCCACACCAAAAACGAAAGCAAACAAGGAGTTTACTGAGCCCCTAAACATTATTTTCCCCTTCCCGAAAAAAAACTGGCATTATAAAAAAAATAATGATATTATAGTAAGGTCTGAATTGAATGCACTATATGTTTGGAGGGATAACGATGCGCGTAAACGTAACTTTAGCTTGTACTGAAACTGGTGATCGTAACTATATCACTACTAAAAATAAACGTAACAACCCAGATCGTCTTGAGCTTAAAAAATACAGCCCAAGATTGAAAAAAGTAACTGTACACCGTGAAACAAAATAAGCAGCAGGATTTTCCTGTCTGCTTATTTTTTTTGCCCATTAACCAGCTTCTACTGGGCTTATATTCTTTTTATTTTTGACCTTGACCGATGGACCCGCTTTGTATCCTTCACTAATCTGATACCTTGGGGCAATCGTTACATTTCTTATCGATGATGGGGAAGTCTGCTCAATGGTCACATCATCCCAGACAATACTCCTGCTTAACTCACAGTCTTTCGAAATTTTAGAGCTCTTACCGATGATGGTGTACTTGCCGATAACCACATGATCCCCGAGATAAGAATCATTGCCGATATATGCCGGCCGGTTGATGGTGACATTGTCTTCCATTTTAACATTGGATCCAACCCATAAGTTCGGCAGTACTTCTTCGGCCGCAATATGGACCCGTACTTTTTTATCGAGCATATCGTATTGTGCCTGACGATAATCCTCATGACTGCCAATATCCTTCCAATAACCATTTGTGTGGTAACCATAGAGGCTCATGCCGTTTTTAATCAGTCTTGGAAAAATGTCCTTGCTAAAATCATACTCTTTCCCTTTTTCCATCATGCACAAAACAAATGGATCTACTACATAGATGCCGGTATTTACAACTTTGCTGAATTCCTCTTCTTTCGATGGTTTCTCCACAAACTTGGTGATATGCCCCTCTTCGTCTGTATCAACCACGCCAAACTTATTTGGTTTTTTGACTTCTTTCGTAAAAATGGTGAACAAGGAGTGTTTTTGTACATGATAATGTACTCCTGCCATTAGGTCGAAATCAGTCAAGGCATCACCGCTGATAACTAGAAAAGGTTCATCAAGCAGATGCTCTGCATTTTTTACGCTCCCGGCAGTACCTAAGGGGACCGTTTCCTGGAGATAGGTTATGTTCACTCCCCATTGCGATCCATCACCAAAATAGTTCCTAATCTTATCGCTTAAGTATTGGAGAGTGATAATTATTTCTGTGATTCCATGCTCCTTCAAGAGCTCAATACTATATTCCATAACAGGTTTATTCAGCAGTGGCACCAAGGGTTTAGGGAGTTTTTGTGTTAACGGCATCAGCCGGGTACCTTTACCCCCAGCCAAAATGACTGCTTTCATAAGCTTTATCCCTCCTACTGGACGGAAGAAGTAGTAACTGTTGTCTCATAAACCGCCTCTGTCTCATCTCTTACATCTTCCCAGTTATATTTTTGCTTCACTTCATTCAATGCCTTTTCCCCGAAGCTAGCACTTAAGGTTGGATTCTCGATAATCGAAGAAATTTTTTTACTCAAATCCATGGCATCCCCTGGCTCAAACAATAAACCAGTCTCTCCGTCTTTAATGATGGAGGAGAGCCCTCCAGTCCTTGCTGCAATAACAGGTTTGCCAGCTGCCATGCCTTCAATTGCCACTATTCCAAATGGCTCATAATTGCTTGGTACGACTAGCATGTCACAACGCTTAAGAATAGTTGCTTTTTCACGGTCATTTAAATATCCGACAAATAACATCGTTTTCTCCAGCCCAGCCTGACAAACTAATGATTGATAGTCCGACATGTAAGGGCCTTTTCCAGCTAAGATAAACAGACATTCAGGATGGGTTTCATGAATTTTTTTTGTAGCATCTAGTAAAGTGGCAATGCCCTTCTCAGGTACCATTCTGCCTAAAAATAATGCAAGATGGGTATATGATTTTCGATTTAAAAAGTCCGATACACTTTCACTTTCCTCTTTAGAAAGGTGAACCCCATTCGGGATGACACGAACCTCTTTTTTACCAATCATCTTTTTTTTCACTTCAGTCTTCATAAAAGAGCTACAAACTATTAACGCATCAGAATTTCGAATCAGGGACTCTTCCCATTTAGCGGTTTGAAGCTGGATAGAGTATTCAAGACTACTCCTTCCCTCTTCAAGTGCATGGATAGTTGAAACCAAAGGAAGTGCCATAAACCCTTTTAAAGCTCTTGCAGCAAATCCCACAAGCCAGTCATGGGCGTGTAAGACTGAAAATTGATTTCTACTTGATAGATTCCGCACTCTTTCTACCAAGTTCATATTGGTCTGGGCGACAAATAGGTGAAAATCTTCATACGTGCATTCCACTTCTTTTGCCCTGTATATGGTTACCCCTTCCACTGTTTCCGTCTCAGGTGCTCCAAGGCAATGAGGAGTCACAAGCGACACGAGATGCCCTGCCTTAGCCAGCTGTTTGGAAAGTTGCCATACATGCTGCCCTAGCCCCCCCAGAACAGCAGGGGGACACTCCCAGGACAACATGATAATATGATAGGTATATTTTATTTCTTCATGTAACAAATGATTATGTGATTGATGTTCAGAATAGAATACATCAGAAGTAACAGTTTCCTGAAATGTTCCATCATTTAACTGACGTGCTTTTAGTAATTCATATGGGGATTTTGCGTAATATGTGTATGCGGCTGACATCTGTTGCCATTTTTCTTTGTCAATTACGTTTATCGGTGTCCATATCGCTTCCGTTTCTCCCGCTGCGCGTCTCCCACCCTCTACTTTCAACTTGTTGCTTTGGAAAAAAGGAAAAAATACTTCCTCTTTTCCTACACCAATTTCCGCTCGAATAAAAGTGTAGTCCTTGATTTCCGGAAGTGTTATGCTACCATGATTCATTTCTGTTAGTATATCCAAGAAGAAGACGTCCTTTCTACTGACCTGTGAGCTTCTTTTCCATCCTATCAGTCTGATGTTCAGCCCATCCTCTCCTGATGACTGATAGACCTTAACGAAATCTTTCCTCCATTGATGCACGACCCATTCTGCTTTCATGTTTCCGTCATCGCAAAACATCAACCTAATAAATTCCTTTTTTGGCTCAATGATGCTCATGGTCCAAACCTCTTCCCCCACGACTCTATCTTTTCTTTCATCTTATCACGTGGATTTTCTTTTCCACAACAGCCGGTTTTTGTCGTCTTTTGTGATAAAGCGTAAATTTTTTATGTCCGTTGACACAAAACGTTCACAAAACCTTCATATGTTTCTGAGGAATTTGTCGAAAGACTATTTTTCCATCTCTACTCCTATGATATAAAAAAGAGAGAAACTATTTATTGAGGTGAAAAAATGTTAATCGCAAGTATAAGTTTGATTATTATTGCAGTCGCAGTGATTGTGATTTCCTTCTTTGTGGATGACAAATTTGCAGATTTAGAAAAGGAAATGGAACAACTATCCTTTGATGTTGTTCAGGACAAATATAAGTTGGAAAGAAAAATGAAAGTATTAGAAGAAGAACTATTAGGTGGATCCACTCCTATACATAAGTCAAAGGCTAAAAAACTAGCATCCCACCAAACTGTAAGCGAAGAAGATGTTGCTATTTCCCTTTATCAAAAAGGATACACTCCTTCTCAAATCTCTCAATTCACTTCCACTTCCATGGACAAAGTGGAACAGATTCTTCAATCTGCCAACCTAAAAGGAAATGTAGCCAATGAGAACTAATCTTAGAGCGTTCGCAATCGGTATTCTCTTCGCAACAGGAGTAATGGGAGTTGCCTATTCGATTGTCAGCGCAGGAGCAACTACATTGAATGAAGAGTCTGTTCAGGCATATGCGGCAGAAAATGAACTGCATCTTTTATCAAAGGAAGAGTATGACGAGTTATTGCCTGAGGTTGAACCAGTAGAGGAAACAAAAACAGAACAAAAAGAAGATTTGGCAGAAGAGAGTAACAGCAACGAAGAAGAAAAGACAGAAGAAGTGCAAGAAGAAACGAATGAACCTTTTGAAATTGTCATACCGGATGGAATGGCAACCTATGAGATTACCGCATTGTTAGCACGCGAAGGGATCATCGAGGATGACAAGAAGTTTGACGCTTACCTTGAAGACAATAACATTGCCACCAAGGTCCGTTCTGGTACATTTACCATGAAAAAAGGCATGAGTTACGAAGAAGCAGCAGAAGTGTTGATTAAATAATTTTGCATGAGCACCGATCTACTTGGGACGGTGCTTTTTTGTATAGCTTTCAACTGGTAAACGGAGGGTTTGCCCCGTTAGCAAGATGCCCTGAAATAGCCTCTAAACTGAATCGGGCGATAATCTGAATTTACGGGCGATTTTTCAGAGTAATCGGGCGATAATAAAATTTTACCGGCGATTTTTCAAAATTACGGGCGAAAAATGACCCATTTCGGGCGATAATTTAAAAAAACGGGCGATTCCCTATATATCCCAAATTATCTTTACAGCGATCTACTTCATAAAAAAGCAGCATCCTCGCCGGATGATTCCAAAACGGTCGGAGAGGATGCTGCTTTTTGCTATTTCTTTATTTGATCTTTTACCTTCAAAAGCCTCAAACTATTTAACGTCACAAGCAGTGTTGCTCCCATATCCGCAAAGATCGCAATCCATAAGGTCAGCCATCCTGGAATCACCAGCAGTAGCGCCAAAACCTTCAGCCCTAAAGAGAACCCAATATTCTGCTTGATGATAGCCAATGCTTCCTTGCTCAGTCTGATGGTGAACGGAAGTTTGCGCAGGTCGTCTCCCATCAATGCTACATCTGCCGTTTCAAGCGCAGTATCGGTTCCCGCTCCTCCCATTGCCACTCCTACTGAGGAAGCTGCAAGGGCCGGTGCATCGTTAATTCCATCCCCTACCATCATTATGCTACCGTGTTTCTCACGTAGTTCTTTAATATACCGAAGCTTATCTTCCGGCAGCAGACTCGATTTCACATGGTCTATCTCTACCTCGTGTCCAATTGCTTCTGCGGTTCTATCGTTATCTCCTGTCAGCATGTATAAAGGAGAAATGCCTATTTCCTTCAAACTTTTTATACTGGAGGCACTACTTTCTCTTATCTCATCGCGGATACCAAGGATCCCTAGAATTTTTTCAGAAGTCCCCACTACAATCACTGTTTTTCCTGCATTCTGAAGTAGATGGATACTTTCTGACAGCTCTTCCACTTCCGGATGCTTTTGACCCAAGAACCAATTGGGGCTTCCCGCTTGATAAAGAATACCATTAATGGACCCCTTTATCCCTTTACCCGCAACAGATTCAAAATGCTCCATGGTATAATTCGTATCGGCTACCCCTGCCACTTCCGCTTTCTGAAGAATGGCTGATGCTAATGGATGGGTGGAACCACCTTCAAGTGTCGCAATGATTTTTAACAACACTTCCTCTCTAAAATGGTAGGCCAGAACATCGGTCACTTCCGGTGCTCCTCGAGTTAATGTCCCCGTCTTATCAAAGGCAATGGCCTTGATTCTACCCACTTCTTCAAGGAAAACCCCGCCCTTGATCAAAACCCCGTTTCGTGCAGCATTTCCTATTGCTGTCACTATTGCAATAGGAGTAGAAATGACGAGTGCACAAGGGCAACCAACAACAAGAACTGCCAGGCCTTGGTAGATCCAAGTGTTCCAGTCCAGACCGAAGAACAACGGAGGAACTATTGCTACTAGAATAGCAATGACAATAATTAACGGTGTATAGTATTTAGCGAACTTATCCACAAAAGCCTGAGAAGGTGCTCTTTCAGCCTGAGCCTCTTCGACAAGATGAATGATTTTGGAAATGGTAGTATCCTCCACCCGTTTAGTAACCTCTACCTCCAACAGCCCATCTTCATTAAAGGTTCCAGCAAACACCTCATCATTTACGCTTTTGGATACAGGAATGCTTTCCCCTGTAATCGCCGCTTCACTGATGGAAGCCCCACCTTTAACAATGATCCCGTCCATTGCAATTTTTTGGCCAGGCTTTACCAACATCCGGTCACCGATTTTTATATCTTTTACAGACACTTGCCTTTCCGTTCCTTCTATTAATATAGTCGCCTGTTTAGGTGATACATTCATCAGGGACCGAATAGAAGCTCGTGCCTTTTCCATCGAATAGGATTCCAAAGCTTCGCTGATTGCAAAAAGAATGACGACAGTTGCACCCTCACCCCATTCTCCGATAATCGCAGCACCGATAATGGCAATCGTCATTAAGGTCTTCATGTCAAATTGAAGCCTAATAAGATTATTAAGTCCAGTGAAGAATAATCTGTAACCGCCTATTACAATGGAAGCAGCGAAAAGAATAATAGTAGATAGATGATCTTCTCCCTGTTGAAAAAATGCCACCCAGCCTGCGACAAGGAACAGGAACGAGAGAAGGACGGTTGCATGTTTTTGATAAAACGGAACAGCCGGTTCCTCCGGTAGATCCTCTTTTTCGGAAGACAGCTTCAGCTTGTCAAACGCCCCAGCCTTTTCGATATCACTTATGCTTGCAACTCCACTGACTGAAATCTTAGATGCACCGAAGTTCACTCTAGCCTCGGAAACACCTTCTATCTTTTTTACATTATTCTCGAATTTTTGTGCGCAGTTTGCACAAGTTAATCCTTGAATGCGGTAAGTTTGTTCCACTTTATTTTTCACGTGTCTTCACCTCTTTTTGGTGGGTAAAGGCAATATCAATTAATTGCTTAACATGGTCATCATCCAGGGAGTAATACACAAGCTTCCCGTCTTTCCTGAATTTCGCCAATCCAAGGTCCCTTAAAAGCCTGAGATGGTGTGAAGCTGTTGCCACTGTTGATTCTGTAATGGTTGCGACATCATGCACACAAAGTTCTTTTGCAAGATTAAGCGCTTGTGCTATTTTCAACCTGGTTGGATCAGACAACGCTCGATATATCTTTGCCACATCATAAGTCATTGTTTCATCTATCTGTTTCTTCACTTCATTTACTTTTGTTTCATCTGCACATTCTTCCTGACATTGTTGCACGGACAAAACTTTTGAACTGGACTTGGTCGGCATAAACAAACTCCCCTTCACATTCAAACGTTCGTTTGAATATTAGTATATGCCAACACTTATAAAATAGTCAATACATTCAAATTAGATAAAATAAGAATCCTGATATCGTGGACATACATATCACTGAAATAACAAACGCTACCACCAATTTTTTCTTAAAAATGCTGTTTAGTAGTGCCACTTCAGGAAGACTCGCTCCAGCTGAACTGATTAGCAATGCCATGACAGGTCCCAAAGCCATTCCTTTCGCTATCATCATCTGGGAAATAGGGATCATGGTCGATAGTCTGATGTATAACGGAATCCCGATGATCGCTGCTATTGGAACAAGCCACCAATTATCTCCCCCAAGATATTGTGTGATAAAGGATGTAGGGACAGCTCCATGAATCACTGCACCGATAGCGGCACCTATTAATAAGAAAGGATAAACGGTTTTCATGAGAGTAAGCGTTTCTGCTACTGATCTTTTCAGATCGATTCCTTTACTCTTAGGATGATAGTTTTTCAGCAACACATTTTTCAATTGCTTCTCAAAACCTAATTTACCTAGCGACAATCCAATAATAATGGAAAGAACTGTTGTGGTTAGAGTATAGATAAGTGCCACCTTCCACCCCATCAATGCAGTCATGATTGTAAGTATGGTCGGGTCAAGTACAGGTGAGGCAAAAAGGAAAACCATCACAATTCCAAATGGTATTTTCTTTCTCAGCAAGGTGACCACCATTGGGATGGTGGAACATGAACAGAAGGGAGTAATAAAAGCAAACAAGACGGCTATTACCGCACCTAGAAGCGTATTTCTCTGATTGAGCCACTTCTCCATTTTATGAAACGGGACCAAAGATTGAATGATGGAAACTAGAAAGGTAATGAGAACAAACAAGACCGTTAACTCCAAAGCGATATACATAAAACTTGTCATAATATCTTTAACCATAAATTTCATCTCCCTTTAATTACTTGTATTTTGCAAGTATTAATTCTGTAAAAAAGCAAGCTTTGATACTTGCTCAATATAAAGGTTTACAGCACATACTGCTTTTGCTCATCGCTGCATTCAAAACCTTTAAGGACTCTACCACCTCAACGCTTTCGTTTTCACTTAAATTTGAAAACACGTTTTTTAAGTAGTGTAGCATTTGTTGATTAATTTCTTGTTCTACTTTCTTTCCGTTTTCAGTGAGGTATAAGTGATATACTCTTTTGTCTTCAGCTGATTGTCTTTTTTCCACCAGTTCCAATTTAACCAATGTTTGAATTTGTCTGCTGAATGTCGTGATATCCATGCCAATCGTTTCAGCAACTTGTTGCATGGATGGACTTTCTGTTCTTGCCAGTTCATATAAAATATGACTTTGTACTTGTGAAATATCATGGTCTTCTACCGAGCAGCAGTTTTTATTCAACATCCCGAACCGTCGCATTGTGACCTGAAGGATTGCCCTTACATCTTCCATTATTTTCACCTCTTACTTTTTATTATAGTTATTTATTTGCATTTTGCAACTATTTTATTTGCATTTATAAAAAAAAGGAGAAAGCCCTATTGCTTCCTCCATTACCTTTAACAACAATCGCTATCCTTCATCCCTAACAGGACAAGTCCTTTACCTTGCGGAGTTTCCTGGACATCCAGGACAAGATCCGTTGTCATGCTTTCTATTTTCGGATCGATTGCTACTTTTATGGTATTTAATGTTTCCAATTTATCATCTGCTTTTGCCTCATCCAGAGACAATCCTAATTGTGGGCTTCCTCAGCCCCAGCCTGCAAAGTAGACACGGATGTTGCTTGCCCCGTTTTCACGCAGGACATCAGTCAGTACATCTCTAGCTTCGTTTGATACCTTCACGGCCAGTCACCTACCTTTTTAACTTATTTAGTATGGCTATTATTTCTTTTCGTACATATTTTGCAGCACTTCTTTTAATTCCTGCTTCACGTTAATAACAGGTCGGATGGAAGTTGCAAGCTTTTCCGCTTCTTCCACAGTACTAGCTTTCCCCATGTGAAGCAGGGTACCCATGGCAACCGTACCTGTTCTGTTCCGCCCGCCTGAGCAATGGAAGTATACTTTCTTTCCTTCTTTTTGAGCTTGTAACACATATTCAATAGCTGCCTTTACTGATTCATCCTGTTTTGCTGCATCGTCGACGATCGGCATGTGGATTCTAGGAAGATCGTCTTCAACGTTATCCGTTTCCGCACGCAAGTCTATGATAACATCTAGGTCTTCATTTGTGTGAGCTTCTTTAACTTGATCTGCTCCTCCGATAAAAACATTCTCCGTTAATTCTTGATAATATTTTTCGTTTGTCATATTCCTTCACTCCTTAAAACAGATTCTCTTTTTCCCATGGTAGAATGGCGCACTTTTTTTTCGTATCCTTTACTCTCTTTATCCAAGATAGTTCATGCTTCCCTCTCCCTGATAATAAGGGATCATTTGTTTCAGTAAAGGCAAAACTTTGATTGATGATCCACCAACGTGGAGTGATAGAAGCCCGCTCCAGGTCAGCATGTAATCTTTCTGCCTCGAGAACAGGTGTCGCTTCTGGAAGTGTCACAATAAGTACCGCTGTCTCTTGGGGGTTTCTAAGACGTGGCAGAAGGTTTTGCACTTCTTTTGAAACCTCCCCTGTCGAACGCAATAATTCCTTTTGATAGGATTGGGCGGCATCTAGTAGCAGCAATGTATGTCCTGTTGGCGCAGTGTCGATGATAACCACTTCCTCGTCCGCCTTGCCAACTATCTTCGCGAACTTCTGGAAGACGGCTATTTCCTCGGTGCATGGTGAATTAAGATCTTCCTCCAGGTATGCAAGTTGCTCCTCAGTTAATCCATCTCCAGCTTGTTTGAGAACTTGCTTTTTGTATGCTTCAATCTCAGCTTTCGGGTCAACTTTACTGACGGTTAAATGTTCCGTTATTGTACGGTCTTTTAAGGCATGCTCTAAATGGGCTGCCGGATCGGTGGTAGTAAGGTGGACGTTTACTTCCTTTTCCGCGAGTTTCACAGCAAGTTTGGCTGCGAGGGTTGTTTTTCCGACGCCACCTTTCCCCATTGTGAATATTACACGGAGATTTTTGTTTACGATATCTTCAGCCACTTGTTCAAAATTGGACAGTTCAGTAAGCACTTCACCTTTTACCTTGGCCGTTTCGTCTACTTGAACCGTATCTCCATTTAACCATGCTTTTAACGACTGAATTCCTGTTAAAGAATACGAGATATATGGCAGGTATGTCATCGGTATCTCATGGAATTGTTCCATAGCAACACCCAAGGCTTTCTGCTGCTTTTCAAAAAATGCCAAGGATACCTCATCATTCATAACTGGTTTTTCCATTAGTCCATTTACAATCAACTTTTGATTATTAAGGCCAATCTCACGTAATTCCCTGGAAGCTCGTGCTGCTTCTAGGATGGGAGACTCATCAGGTCGCGTTACGAGAAACAATTGAGTCTGTGAGGGATTGGATAATGCCTCTACAGTCCGTTCATATAGCTTCTTTTTTGCGCCGAGCCCTGAAAGAGGTCCTAAACACGAAGCTCCATGGGTACTGTCTTCGAGGAAATTGTTCCAGGCAGACGGCAAAGACAATAACCTAAGGGTATGTCCAGTTGGTGCTGTATCAAATATAATCACATCAAATTTTTCCGTTATCTCTTTTTGTGTAAGTAACGTGGAAAACTGATCAAAGGCCGCTATTTCAACCGTGCATGCCCCAGATAACTGTTCCTCCATGGTTGCTACAACCGATTCCGGGAGTTTTCCTTTATAAGGTCCTATAACATTTTCACGATACTCCCTTGCCGCTTCCTCAGGATCGAGATTGCAAGCATAGAGCCCTTCAACACTTGGTATTTCTGATATATCATTCGTCAATTCAATGCCAAAAACATCTTGTAGGTTGGAGGCTGGGTCCGTACTTACAATCAACACTTGCTTGCCTTGTTCTGCTAGAGCGATAGAAGTGGCACAGGCTGTCGACGTTTTTCCCACCCCGCCTTTGCCTGTGAAAAATAAATATGGCGTCTTTATGTCTTTTGCTGGTTGAAATGTTGGGAGCATATAGGCACCCTCCTAATTGATTGAGTTTAAGGTGATGTTAAGTTTTTTCTTTGGTTTTTCGTGGGTCAGTTCTTCTATTTTCACACCGGTCCATTCAGCTAACTCCTCATTAGACGGATAATCAGCCAACTTCGTCACTTCACCATTCACCAAAACTATCGGAAGGCAGTCAGGTCCCTTTTCCATAAGAAGATCGTTTACCCTTTGATTTGTTACAAACGGTTCAGGTTCTGAGCCTAGATTATAACGGATGACTTCCATTCCTTTTTGCTGTAAGGAAAAAACAGCACTTGCTACTCTTATCAGTTCAGGGTCGACACTTGGACCACATACTCCGGTTGCGCAGCACAATGCTGGGTCAAAAATTTCAATTTTAGTCATTTCTTATTTCCCCTTTCCAATCTTCCGATATAGAAAAAATAGCCGAGGATATTTCACTCGGCCATTTTTATTATTTTCCAGTATCAGCAAACGTCTTGATTCTGTCGCCAATCTCGTCACGTACACGTTGGAAGAACTTCCACTTCTCTTCTTCTGTACCTTCTGCTTTGGCAGGGTCATCAAATCCCCAGTGTACTCTTTCTTTGTTCGGTGGTGTTGCCGGGCAAACATCAGCTGCATGGCCGCATAGCGTTACAACTAAATCTGCCTTTTTCAAGATTTCAGGATCGATGGTGTCGGAAGTTTGGTTGGTAATATCCACGTCCACTTCGTTCATAGCTTTTACTGCATTTGGGTTTACACCGTGTGCTTCGATTCCTGCAGAGTATACGTCCCATTCGTCACTTAGATATTTTTTTCCCCAGCCTTCTGCCATTTGGCTGCGGCAAGAGTTACCTGTGCATAGGAAGTAGATTGTTTTTTTAGTCATGTTGAAAAACTCCTTTACGTTTTAGTTAGTTAGCCAATTATTAAAAGCCAGAAGTATAGGCCGAGTAGCGTGATGAATAGGGTTGGTATGGTGAGGATGATACCAACTTTGAAGTAGTATCCCCAACTGATTTTTACACCTTTCAGGCTTAATACATGTAGCCATAAAAGGGTTGCCAAGGAACCGATTGGCGTTATTTTTGGACCAAGGTCGGATCCGATGACATTTGCATAGATTAACGCTTCCCTTATGGTTCCCGTTGTTGCTGTATCTTTAATTGCAATTGCATCAATCATGACAGTCGGCATGTTATTCATGAAGGATGAAAGGATTGCTGCAATGAAGCCCATAGATATGGTTGCAACAAACAGTCCTTCGTCTGCTGCCATTTGGATAACGTCTGTCAATATATTGGTCAAGCCTACGTTTCTTAGGCCATACACCACCACATACATACCAATCGAGAAGAATACGATAGCCCATGGTGCACCTTTCAAAATTTGTTTTGTATGAATAACAGGGCTGTTTCTGCTTATTAAAAGAAAAATGATGGCTACAGATGCTGCTACGAACGAAACCGGAATGCCTGCAAATTCACTTGCGAAGTATCCGATAAGCAGGACCGCAAGTACAATCCATGATAAGTTGAATAGTTTCACATCTTTTATCGCTTCTCTAGGTGCTTTTAATACGGACATATCATAGTTTTCCGGAATGCTTTTTCGGAAGAACAAGTAAAGTACCACTATACTTGCACCAAGCGCAAAGAAGTTCGGAACAATCATTCTTGAAGCATATTCCACAAATCCTATGTCAAAGAAATCCGCCGACACGATGTTCACAAGGTTACTAACCACTAGTGGTAGCGAAGTAGTGTCCGCGATAAATCCACTTGCCATGATAAACGGTAAGATCATCTTTTCTTTAAACTGCAGGTTCCTCACCATTGCCAGAACAATCGGAGTCAGAATAAGTGCCGCTCCATCATTTGCGAAGAATGCTGCAACCACCGCTCCAAGCAAGGTAATATAGATGAACATCCTTACGCCGCTTCCTTTGGCGAATCGAGCCATATGCAGCGCAGACCATTCAAAGAAGCCTACTTCATCTAATATGAGGGAGATGATAATTAAAGCAACAAACGTCAATGTAGCGTTCCAAACGATGCTTGTTACATCAATGACATCCGTAAAGGTAACAACTCCGAAGAGCAATGCCAGTAGTGCCCCCCCACAGGCTGACCAGCCGATGGACAATCCTTTAGGCTGCCAGATAACAAAAACTAAGGTAAGTAAAAAAATCACAGATGCCAAAATAATATCAAGCAAATTTCATCCCCCCTGTACTAACAACAAGTAATTCTAAGTCCCTTTTCCTCAAGCTCTTTCATCTTCTCTTCTAGTGAAGGAACATGCGCCAGAATCGACGAGATTAAGCCATAGTGTGGATGTTCTGTATTAATGGAATACATGATCCACTGACCTTTTCTCGATTCTTTTACCAGACCAACTTCTTTTAGCTTTTTGACATGTTGGCTAATGGACGGTTGGCTCATCTGAAAGATTTCAACAAACTCACAAACGCAGCAATCGTGATCTTGTAGAAGTGCCAACATGGAAAGCCTCGTTTTATCACCTAAGATTTTCAGCGTGACGGCCGCTTCTTCCATTTTCAATAGTTGTTGCATACGTACACCTGCCTTTGATAAAGATAATCTTATATAAACGATTACTTATATAATAATATGTTTATATAATAAAACACTTATATGTTAGTTTCAAGCTTTCTTTTGTAAAGAAATTGTGAAGGTTAATTGCGGAATTATCTGTCAATTGATATAATCACTTTAAGACAGCGCTTCCAAATACATATGAGTAGGAAAGGTGATGCTGTGTTATGATGGATTATCAGTACAGACGACGAGCTTTTCAAAACCTACATGTGGAACAAGAAGAAGCAAAAATAGAACTAAAACAAAAAGTTGAAAAATCTAAATCAATGATGGCTTCCATAACCGCATTTTTTTCATTTTTCCATCACACCTCTTAAGGAGCCCATATGCTCCTTTTTATTATGGCTATTTATGTACAAAAAACGGGACAAATGAAATGTCCCGTTAATTAGATAGTATTAGTGACCAGAAGTGGCAGATAAGCCTACTCTGTCTATAAGGATTTGACTCTCATCATTAAGGCCTGTAATTTCTACTTTCTTACCGAGTCTTTGATATTTCAGTACGGTTTTTGAAATTGCAGTAACGGCCGATTGATCCCAAATATGAGTGTTACTGAAATCGATGACGATTTCTTTTGGGTCATTATTATAATCAAATAAATCGACAAAGTGACTCATCGTTCCAAAGAACATTTGTCCAGTTATTTGGTAATGCATGACATCTTCTTTTAACGTCATAGTTGCTTTGATTTTGGCCATCTTCCAACCGAAGATTAATGCACTTAATATAACTCCTGATGCCACACCTTTTGCAAGGTCATGTGTGTAAACAACAATAGCAACCGTTACAATCATGACTATTGCATCTGCACGAGGTATTTTATGAAGTTCACGGATAGATTGCCAGTCAAAAGTACCGATGGAAACCATAATCATTACTCCTACAAGTGCTGCCATAGGAATTTGAACAACAACATCTCCAAGTACCATGATCAGGAATAAAAGAAATGTACCTGCTACTAGTGCAGAAAGCCTTCCCCGTCCACCTGATTTAACGTTAATTACAGATTGTCCAATCATGGCACAACCAGCCATACCACCAAAGAAACCAGTTATGACGTTTGCAATACCTTGACCTTTCATTTCTCGGTTTTTATTACTCTTTGTATCTGTCATTTCATCAATGATTGTTGCAGTTAAAAGGGACTCTAAGTTACCTACGATAGCAAGTGTAAATGCATATGGCAGGATAATCATCAATGTTTCTAAAGACAATTCAACCATAGGGATATGGAAGAAAGGTAAGGTTCTTGAAATTTCTCCTTGATCTCCTACTGTACTTAAACCAAAGCCTCCACCAAATAGGGTAATCGCTGTGATTACGACAATTGCCACTAATGCAGATGGTAAAGCTTTAGTGACTCTCGGAAGCAAGTATATAATGGCAAGGGTAGCAATGACAAAACCGACCATTATCCAGGATCCACCTTTTTCCGGAGTAAAATGCACTAATTGTGCGGTGAAAATTAAGATTGCTAAAGCATTAACAAATCCAATAATTACTGCCTGAGGAAGAAAAGATATAAATTTCCCCAGCTTAAATATACCCATCAAAATCTGGATGACACCTGTCAATACAGTAGCTGCGAACAAGTACTCAATTCCGTGATCTGCAACCAATGTGATCATTAATAATGCCATCGCTCCGGTTGCAGCTGAAATCATCCCTGGTCGTCCACCTGTGAAGGCGATGACCACAGCAATACAGAAGGACGCATATAAACCTACCATCGGGTCTACACCCGCAATGATGGAAAATGCGATAGCTTCTGGAATGAGGGCTAATGCTACGGTCATACCGGCAAGTACGTCACCACGCACGTTACCAAACCATTCTTGTTTTAAGTTTGCTACGTTCATAGCACACCTCTTTCATTCATATTTAGTTTTGTGACTTTCTACTCTCAAGAAAGTCGGGTCCGTTTGCAACAGGAAAAATCATACCACATAATAGCTAAGCTGAAAATCAGAGTGAAAACGCGAACAAGTGAGATTATCTCTTAATTTCTACTTATTTCTTTATTTATCTGATGTTTTTGCATGTCTGTAAAAAAATTACATAAAAAAAGCTTTGTTCAATTAAGAACAAAGCTCAGCAAGTCAATCATTCAATTCATAATGGGTTCCTTTAACAAGGTAGAAAATGTTCTCGGAAATGTTGGTCGTGTGATCGGCCATACGCTCAATGTAACGGCAAATGAAGCTCAACTGCGTAATTTCTGGTATCATTTCCGGGTAATCCTTTGTCAGCTGCAAAAGTTCGCGGATGTTTTGACCATATAACTCGTCCACCTGGTCATCCATGTCAGCTACCTTTTTAGCTAAAACAATATCTTCGTCGTAATATGCCTTTAGAGACAAAGATAACATCTCTGTAGCTATACTATGCATTTTCTCAATTTTTTCAATCTGTAGCAACGACTGTTCACTTTTCCCGATTCGGATGGTAGACTTTGCAATGTTTACAGCAAAGTCCGCTATTCTTTCTACATCTGTTGAAATTTTAATGGCCACAAAAATTCTTCTTAAATCAATTGCTACAGGTTGTTGCTTGGCAATCAGAAGGATGGCAAAATCATTGATTTCCTCATCCAATCTGTCCGCTTTGTTATCTTCTTCAATGATTTGAAGTGCAAGGTCTACATCCTTTTTTGTTAATGCAGTGATAGATTTTCCCATTGCCACTTCCGCTAAGCTTCCGAGCTCCAATAATTTATCTCTTAAACTCTCCAAGTCTACATGAAATTGACGTAATACCATCTGACTCTCCCTCTCTGCTTTTAATTATCCGAAACGGCCAGTAATGTAGTCTTCTGTACGCTTATCTGCCGGATTGGAGAATAGTTTATCTGTTTCTGAGTATTCAACTACTTCTCCATTTAGGAAGAAGGCTGTTCTGTCAGATATACGCGCTGCCTGTTGCATGTTGTGTGTCACAATGACAATGCTATAGTCTTTCTTCAATTCTTGGACCAACTCTTCTACTTTCAGGGTGGAAATAGGATCAAGTGCAGATGTTGGTTCATCCATAAGAATTACATCTGGTTCAATTGCCAAGCAACGGGCGATACATAAACGTTGCTGCTGTCCACCAGATAGACCGTATGCATTTTCTTTCAGACGGTCCTTTACTTCGTCCCAGATAGCTGCACCACGTAAACTTTTTTCCACGATTTCATCAAGGACTTTTTTGTTACGGATGCCGTGAATTCTTGGCCCATAAGCAATATTGTCATAAATGGATTTTGGGAACGGATTTGGCTTTTGAAATACCATTCCTACATTGGTTCTCAGTTCTTCCACTTGATACGATTTTGCTAAAATATTCTTTTCACGATATAGGATGTCACCAGAGACTTTTACACTTGGCACTAATTCCACCATACGGTTCAATGTTTTAATATAGGTGGATTTACCACAACCAGAAGGTCCGATAATAGCCGTTACTTCATTTTCATAAATAGGCAGGTTGATGTTTTTCAATGCCAGGTTTTCACCGTACCATAAGTTTAAATCTTTTGTATGATAAACAATCTTTTTGTCTTTTGGAGTGTTGGTTGTTGAAGAAGTATTGTTCTTCGTTTCACGTTCAGGCACTGCAATTTGCATAGATGATTCCTCCTAGGATTAAAATCTTCTTTGGAATTTATTTCGAATAATAACTGCAATAGAATTCATGACTAATAGAATGAATAGTAATACCACGATTGTTGCGGCTGCAAGATTTGCATATTCTGCTACAAGAGCAGCATCAATGGTCCAATAGTAAATTTGCATCGGTAGCACCGTGAATTTGTCGAAAATCCCTTCAGGTAGCGGAATCAATAACGCCGGTATACCTAATACAACTAGTGGAGCAGTTTCCCCGATTGCACGGGATAACGCTAAGATTACTCCTGTTAAGATTCCCGGTAAAGAGGCTGGCAACACGATATTCTTGATTGTCTGCCATTTTGTCGCACCCATACCATAAGATGCTTCTCTTAAAAATCCAGGAACAGAGCGAATTGCTTCTTGACTTGCTACAACTACGATAGGAAGAACTAATAGTGCCATTGTAAGACCACCGGCTAGTACAATGTTTCCGAGTCCTGCCGCCCTTACAAAAATAGTCAATCCCAAGATACCAAATACAATAGAAGGTACACCTGCTAAATTAGATATATTCGTCTGTAAAAATCGCTGTAGGCGTCCTTTTTTTGCATACTCTTCCAAATAGATAGCCGTACCGACACCAAGAAACAAAGTAATTGGTGCTACCACTAGCATGAGCCACAATGTACCCATGATAGCTCCCATAATTCCGGCTCTATCAGCCATTGTTGAAAGTTTATTCGTAATAAATTGAAGATCTATCCAACCCATACTTTGAGAAATAACACGGTAAAATAAAATCACGAGTACAACTAGACCAATCAATGTTGCAGCTAAAAATAATGATTTGGCTATTTTGTTGACTGTTAATCTTGAAGTCATTTTCTTTTGTACTTGCGCTGCATCAACATACTTCATCTTAATATTCCTCCCTATACTTGCGAGAGATATACTGAGCGATCAGGTTCATGATTAATGTGAACACGAACAACGTCATCGCAACAGCATACAAGCTATAATATAAAGTTGAACCAGCTGGTGCATCTCCACCGGTTACTTCCACAATGTATGCAGTCATCGTTTGCATAGATTGAGTGACATCAAACGTAAAATTCTTCGTACTTCCGCTGGCAATCGTTACGATCATCGTTTCACCGATTGCACGGGAAATAGCTAGAACAAATGATGCGATAATTCCAGACATAGCTGCAGGAACGACTACTTTCCAAGCTACCTCCAATTTAGTGGATCCGAGTGCCAACGCTCCCTCTCTCATTGCATTAGGAACGGAGCTCATCGCATCTTCTGATAAAGAGGCAACCATCGGAATGATCATGATTCCCATCACTATCCCCGGACTGAGGATATTGGTTGGTTCCAATCCCGGGATGATAGCCCTTAAGATTGGTGTGACGAAAGTGAATGCAAAGAATCCATAAACAATCGTTGGGATACCTGCAAGTACTTCCAAGATTGGCTTTAATACTCTTCTGACTTTATCGGAAGCATATTCACTTAGGAAGATGGCAGACATCAATCCGATCGGAATGGCCACAACCATTGCAATCAATGAGGAAATCAATGTACCCGTTAACAACGGAATGACACCAAATTGAGCATTTTCTCCTAATGGTTTTAAGACAGTTCCAGTAAAGAACTCTAGAAATGGTACTCTTTTAAAGAACTCCACCGTTTCAAATAATAAAGTAAAAATAATGCCAAGCGTTGTGAAAATAGAAATTGTCGCTATTACCAGTAAAAATTTTGGCACAAAAGCTTCAATAAAACGATTTATGTTAAGAGTGGTCTTTTTCTCATTGATTAACTCTCTCACATTGATGCTATCTTTCTGATTAGCCAATTTGAAATCCCCTTTCATCCTTCACCCTGCAACAAGGACCATCCAAGGCCTATTCGTTGAAAATACAAGAGGAAGATGAGCAGCCATTAGCTCCTCATCTTCAGGTAGTTCCTTACTTTAAACCTTCTAGCTCTTCTACTGCAGTTTTAATCTCTTCATCTGTCAATGGAGCGAATCCAGTTTCACTAGCAATAGTTTGTGCATTTTGCATTGTGAAGATCGCATAGTCTAACACTTGTGGCTTTTCTTTTGCCATACCTTTATTCAAGTATGTGAATACTGGACGAGTGAAGTTTGCATACTCACCATCTTCAGCAATTGTGTCAAGAGACGGTTCTACAGGTCCATTACCAAAGTCTACATTTACAGCCGTTAATTTGTCGGTGTTGCTTGCATAGTACCCGTAACCGAAGAATCCGATTGCGTTTTTATCTTTAGAAACAAGGTCTACAAGTGTAGAGTATTCTTGTTGTAAGTTTGTACCTTCAGCTAAATCTTTTTCTCCAAGAATTGTTTCCCAGAAGAATTCGTATGTTCCGTGGTTTTCATTAGGTCCGTAAGTTTTGATCTCTTCATCCGGAAATTCAGGACGTACGTCAGACCATTTTTTCTTGTTGCCTTCTGCTAAGAAGATGTCGATGATTTCTTGTTCTGTAAGTTCTTTAGCCCAGTCGTTTTCTGGGTTGATTACGATTGTTAATCCATCAAGTGCCACTTTCATTTCATGAACATCCATGCCAAGCTCTTCGGCTTGTGCCTTCTCTTCGTCTTTAATGTGACGGGAAGCGTTATTAAAGTCTGTACCATTTTCTACTAGGAATTTCTTGAATCCTGCAGATGTACCAGCACGACTTACTTCAACAGAAACACCTTCTTGAGCCTCTGTCATGTATTTCTCCGCCATTACCGACATGAAAGGATATACCGTACCAGATCCATCAATAACTACACTACCTTCAAGTTCTTCTCCATCAGCAGCTGCCGTTCCTTCTGCATTTGCTCCCTCAGAAGCTCCGTTGTTCGAGTTGCCACATGCTGCAGCGAATACCGCTAGAGATGCTACGATTGCCAGTAATAAAAAACGTTTGAAGCTTTTCATTTCTTAATTCCCCCTAAGGTTTCTGTTTAGTTGATGTTTCTGTTTGTCTTGCCCTACGAGTAATAGAATATAACTTGTGTGTTAACGGGGTATGAATCAAGTGTAAAGGTTTTGTAAATGTCGGATTTTCTGCTGTTTTATAGGGAATAATGGGGGGATTTAGTGAAAGGTTCTTATTGCAAAATTGGTATCAGGGCATTTAGACACAAAAAAGCACCCCTATTGGAGTGCTTTTCTACTATTATTCTGTATCTTCTTCTGTATTCTCTTCTTCGGTTTGTTCCACTTCTGGTTCCCCTTTTGCACGTTCTTTCTTTAAGTTAAAGTAAGCATCCATCACCGCATCACCAATACGGGTACTTATGCCTCCTGTTACATTAAAGTCAGTAGATGCATAAGGCACCATGATCGCAAAGGCGATTTCAGGATTTTCATATGGAGCATATCCTACTAGATTAAAGTTAAGCGTTTCATAGGTGCGTCTTTCTCCATTAGGAAGGGTTTCTATATACCTTGACTCAGCAGTACCTGATTTTCCTGCAGGTTTATATTGTTTCATTTTAGAACTGCTTGCCGTTCCTCTTGATCCATTGTAAACCCTAATAAAGCCATCTTGCACCTGCTTTATTTGTCTATCCGTCATATCGACTCTGTTCAACACTTGTGGTTTGAACGGTTCCACTAAACGACCCAAACCTTCTCCATCACTATTAGGTTCTCTTATCTCTTTTACTAATTGCGGCTTCATTCTATATCCGCCATTAGCGATAGTAGAAACATATTGGGCTAATTGCAACGTAGTATACGTATCATACTGTCCGATGGATAAATCCAGAAGTAGACCTGGCATACTTGTATCTGTTCCTTCCACCCCTGAAGATTCACGAGGAAGGTCAATGCCTGTTTCCACACCTAACCCAAATTGGGCTAAATAAGACCTGAATGTATCATAGGCTTCAGGAGGTATGAATAGCGGCTGCCTAGGTGCATAATTAGCGCCGGCAATTGCCATCGCAATTCTAAACATATATACGTTGGAGGATCTTTCAAGCGCCGTTAAATCATTAATGCTACCCATATTCGTATAAGAAGCTTTTCTTAGCGCATCTTGACCACGACCGATATATACTGGTGCGTCATATAAATAAGAGCCCGGTTGGATAACACCATGCTGGTAACCAGCAAGCACAGAAGCTCCTTTTACAGTTGACCCAGGTTCATATGCTTCCTGAATAGCACCTAATGCGTTGTCATAAACTTTCAATTGCCCGTCTTCTTCATCCCTGATCAATTGCTTTCCAGCAAGAGAAAGGACTTCACCTGTTTTTGGATTCATAACAACAACAAAAGCACGATCTAGGAATCTAGCCTTAGCGCTTGGTGTGGCTCTTGTTTGGAGCATTTCTTCAATTAATACTTCTTCCACCTTTTGCTGTAATTCCATATCAATCGATAAGATTAAATCTTTTCCACGCTGACCGTCATAAACCTTTTCTTGATGAAGCAGGTTACCGCCTGTGTCTGTAACATTACGAACCCTTGCTTTTTGTCCCTGGAGAACATTTTCATATTGAGCTTCGAGTTGGGAGGTACCTATTCGATCATTTCGACTATAACCACGTGCGAGGAATTCATCTACCTTCTCACTTGGTATCCCGGATTCTGATGTTGAAACTTTACCAAACACAGAATCCAAGGTTGATCCATATGCATACGAACGGATGAAATCAGTTGTAATATCTACACCTGGCAAGTCTGTCAACATTTCACTAACCATCGCAAATTCCTTTGCTGTAACATCTTGGTTTTTCACAATCTGAGGGGTGAGGGCATAGCCTTTATTAAATTCGCGAAAGATAGCCAGTACCTCTTTTTCTTCTTCTGTGATTTCCGCCAATTGTTCTTTCGAAATTCTATCTAATTGCAGATCGTATAAATCACTTTCTTCCAGTTCCCCATCCGCTACCTTTTTGCGGTCTTTATCCGTAATTAATTTAGCGGCTTCTTCTGGACGGGTTAAGATCCAGTAATCCTTCTTATCTCTCTCCTGAATCTTTTTCGTATCCATGGTGATAATTTCAGAAAGCTTTTTTGCAACCTCCAGCTGTTCCTGTGGACTTGTTGATTGCATACGAGTATATGTAATTGCATTTAGAGGTGTGTTGTCCACTACCACATTTTGATTGCGATCGTAAATTTTTCCTCTCGGTACCAGTGTATTCACCGTCACATTCTCTGTCCGATCGACTTCTTTTCGGTAATCTTCCCCAAAAACGATTTGGACAAATCCAAGTCTTAGGATAAGGGCTGAAAACAGTAAAAAAACCGCAAAAAACAAAAGGTTTAAGCGCGACGGGACATAATTTTTCTTTTTCTTTTTTTGCTTTTGATTGGTCATACTTTACACCTTTTCATTATTTATTTCGATGGGCTTATTAGCAACATGTTTATAAAAAGTAAGAGACACCTACGTTTGTCTGTATAGGTGCCTGTGTCTTTTACTATTGTATAGGAAAACGCAACAAATTTCTATTATTAAATCCCTTTTATGGAGTTGATTCTCCCTCGCCGTCTCGCAAAGTTGTCACAATTGGATGTGGTTCTTCTTTTGGCAACGGTACGGGTTCAAGTTCTACTTTTCGGACGAACGGATAGATCAAAGCATGCCCTGCTCCAATTACACACATTAGGATTGGAATACTCTTTTGCGTATCAAAAAAGATAACGGCAATTAAAAACAGGACGATAGAAGCAATACGTCCTAGGTTCAAGAAAATTTCCCTGACTACAATATACTCAATTCTCATCTCTGCCGCTTTCCAGCCTCTTCCTATAACATCATAGGTTAACGAGACATATGGAACCAATAACAAAGGGTAGGCAATAGCAATAGTGACAGCATACATCAGAAGTTTTACATATGTCAGTTCAAAGATAAGAAAGAAAATCGACCCATAAAGGATGAGACCACCAAGAAGAATGGCTTTCTTTCTATATTCCTTTTTGATGAGCCTTGTCGCCAAATAGTAGCATACAAATGCGACGGCCGAATTTAACAGGCCAAACGTTCCTAGGGCGAGTTCGCTGTTGGTAGTAATGAATACCAATACGGAGATGGCAAAAAGGAACGTACCTTCCCGCAATCCTTGGAAGAAATGCGCATTCGTTATGTATCCCCAGTTTGAATTGTTTTTTCTTTCCTGTAAAATGCGACGGAGTTCAAAGCTTCCTTCTGCTCCTCTCCTTTGTAAAAATAAACTTAAAATTACAGCAGCAAAAAACAGGATGAGGGAAATGGTGAATATTACCGTGTAACCTGTAAATTTTTCTAAAGTCGAAATGATATAACCTGCCGCTATGGGCCCAATCATCCCACCTACTGAAGTTAGAATCCCTAAGAACCCATTGAAGAAGTCTCTTGTTTCCGGCTCGGTGATTTCAAAGGTCAATACATTAAATGCAAGCCAGTAAAAACCATACCCTATACCAAGTAGTGCCCCAAGAAGCAATAAATACGTGGAAGCCTTGTCTCCGATGAACAAAACAAACAAATAAAAAAGTGCTAAGAATACGACTCCTAAACGTAGCACAATGACTCGGTCAATTTTTTTTGCCCATCTGCCTGCCAAGATAAATGTTAATGGCTGAAAGACGACTATTGCTAAATTGTAAAAGCCCAGGTCACTGAATTCACCTGATTGCTTCCATAGGTATACATTTACGAATGTATTGGATAGGGCGATGCTGAGAGAGTATAGTCCACCGATGATTAAGAGTAGCATCAGGTCTTTGTTGACTTCGACATCGCCGATCAGTTTTTTTAGTGCTGCCATTATTACCCCGCTCCTTTATCTACGTTTATTGTGGCTTAAAGGAGTGGGAGTTATGTACTTTGATTTTTGAACATCTGGTCAATTAGTATTAAACACCGCTGATGCTTTCCGCAAAAGGCTTCGCTTTCCGCGGGACGGTGCCTTGAGCCTCCTCCCAACGCTTCAGGGGTCTCAACCAACCGTTACTCCCCCGTAGGAGTCTTCGCCATTTGCTCCAAGCATCAGCTAAATATCTAATTAATAATAAAAACTCCCATCCAATTAAGGATGGGAGCTTTTTGGGTCAGAAATTATTTTGCTTCGTTGTAAAGTTTTCCTACTACATCCCAGTTGATTACGTTGAAGAATGCGTTGATGTAGTCAGGACGACGGTTTTGGTAGTTTAGGTAGTAAGCGTGCTCCCAAACGTCAAGGCCTAGAACTGGAGTCTTGCCTTCCATTAATGGAGAGTCTTGGTTTGGTGTGCTTGTGATTTCAAGTTCACCGTTGTTTACTACTAACCAAGCCCAACCAGATCCAAAGCGAGTTGCTGCAGCTTTCGCGAATTCGTCTTTAAAGTTTTCAAAGCTACCGAATTTGCTTGTTAAAGCATCAGCCAATTCACCGTTTGGAGATGTAGCTCCGCCTGGAGTCAAGATGTTCCAGAAAAGGCTGTGGTTTGCGTGTCCGCCACCGTGGTTGCGTACAGGTGTTTTGATGTTTTCAGGAACAGCGTCCATGTTGGAGATCAATTCCTCTACACTTTTACCTTGAAGCTCTGCTTGTCCTTCTAGTGCAGCGTTGATACCTGTTACGTAAGTATTGTGATGCTTTGTGTGATGAATGTTCATTGTTTCTTTGTCGATGTGAGGCTCCAATGCGTCGTATGCATAAGGTAATTGTGGTAGTTCGTATGCCATAATTATCTCCTCCTAATTGTTATGTAATATTATAATGGAACCAAAAAAGCATAACCTTTTTGATTCGTTAGTTTCAGATTACCAAAACTTGTACAATCTTTCAATTAATCTGCTTGCCTTGACTCAATTATTTATTCTGAATTAAATAGATAACTCTTGTGACAGACGGTACATGCTTTCATCTATTTTGTGAGGTATGGAGAATACTTCATCAAAGGAATAATCGACAATCTGGTTTTTTTCCATTCCTACTGCTCTGCCGGCTTTTCCTTCCATCAATAACTCTACAGCCCGTCCGCCAAGGCGGCTTGATAGTACACGGTCAAATGCAGTTGGTGTTCCACCTCTTTGAATATGTCCTAGAACGGAAACCCGCGTTTCTAACCCAGCTTCTTTTTCAATCAATTTAGCAAAATCCACTCCACTGCTAACGCCTTCTGCCAAAACAATGATTGTATGTTTTTTGCCTCGTTTTTGACCGCTTTTTATTCGGCCGACTACATCTTCAATCTTATACCCTATCTCTGGAATGACAATGGTCTCTGCTCCACCAGCAAGTCCTGCCCATAAAGCAATGTCCCCTGCGTGTCGGCCCATCACTTCAATGATAAACGTACGTTCATGGGAAGTTGCCGTATCTCTTATTTTGTCGATAGCATCAATAACCGTATGAAGTGCCGTATTGAATCCGATGGTATAATCTGTTCCCGCAATATCATTGTCAATGGTGCCAGGCAAGCCGATGCATGGAAATCCATGTTCCGTCAGCTTCTGCGCTCCACGGTAAGATCCATCTCCACCAATAATCACAAGACCTTCAATACCGTGCTTTTTTAATTGTTCTATCCCTTTTTGCTGACCTTCAAGCGTTTTGAATTCTTCACTTCTAGCTGTATATAAAACCGTACCGCCACGATGAATGATATCCCCAACCGACCCAAGCTCCAATTTTTTAATATTACCAGCCATTAGGCCTGCATAGCCTTGATAGATGCCATAAACATTTAAGTTGTGGTAAATTGCTTTTCTTACCACTGCCCTGACAGCCGCGTTCATTCCCGGCGAGTCACCGCCACTTGTTAATACTCCAATTGTCTTCAAGCCATCCACTCCTTCTTCGTACATATAATTGCTATAGCACAAATGTATCTCTTTTAAACACTTCTAGTATAACCTTGTTTATATAAAAATAAAGAATACAATGATCATAATACCCTGGATGATCCCTTTCACCAAGGCACTGCTGAACAAACCAACCACAGATCCGAATCCTGCTTTTATTGATGCATTCAGTCCGTTTTTATTAAATAAAAGCTCGCCTATTACCGCTCCCAAAAACGGTCCCAGAATGATCCCCGCTACGGGAATAATAAAGGGGCCGACCAATAAGCCGATGGTGCTGCCCCAGATAGATGCGTTGCTTCCACCAAACTTTTTTACTCCTAATAGATTCGCAAAATAATCTGCCACAAAAAGCAAAATGACAAATAATACGGTGATAGTCCAGAATAGAAATGTTAGCTCTTCAAAAGAGAAAAATACTTCATAAAGGACAAATCCGCCTACTAAAAAGAGAACACTCGGGATGATTGGATAGACCAGCCCTATAAAAGCAAAGACAAACAATGCAATGATAATAGTCCAATAAAGGATTTCCACCTTAAAACCTCCTTCAAACATTTTAAAAAAACCAGACCCGTTAGAGTCTGGTTTTTATTATACGTTCGTACCTATTATAAAGTTTCGTGATCTTCTCCTAAAACTGCTTCCGCAATATTTACAGCATGATCCCCGATACGCTCAAGGTTACTGATAATATCAACAAACACAATTCCAGCTTGACCGGAGCATAATCCCTCGTTCATACGCAAGATGTGTTTCTTACGAAGAGAACGCTCCATTTTGTCAATTTTGTCTTCTTTCAATCTAACTTCATTCGCTAGGTCTTTATTGTTCGTTCTCAAAGCTTCAATAGCTTCTTTGACCGTTGATTGAGTCAGTGTGAACATTTCTTCAAGATCTGTTTCAGCAGCCTCAGTTAACTCCACTTTATTGGCAATTTGATAATCCACTAATTCCACGATGTTTTCGAAGTGGTCACCGATTCTTTCGATGTCACGGACTGTATCCATTAAAACGGAGTGCTCTTCTGATTCGTGATCAGATAAAGAGCTTGAAGAAAGCTTTACTAGATAATCCGTAATTTTACGATCAAGATTATTAATAGCTTCTTCCACCTGATAAGCTTGTTCTGAATACTTTGTTACACCAGTTTTTAAATATTCATGTGTGGATTCAAGTCCTACAATAGAGAACTCCCCCATACGCAGAACTTCTTCTTTAGCTTGTCCTAATGCAAGAGAAGGTGATTGTTCAATAAAGATTGGATCAAGATGCTTTGGTTTGTATTCAACAAAGCTGTCTTCACCAGGAATAATTTTTGTAACAATCAACGCAAGCAGTCCAATGAATGGCAACTGAATAATTACATTAGCAATGTTAAAGGAACCATGTGCAAATGCAATCGTCATTTCAGGATTAAGATTAAGTTGTTGTTGTAAAAATTCCACATACATTTGGAAAGGAACCAATAGTATTAATACAACTATTGTCCCTATTACATTAAACATTACATGCGATAATGCAGCTCGTCTTGCAGCGACACTTGCCCCAATAGCAGCTAACACAGCAGTAATCGTGGTTCCGATATTATCTCCAAACAATACCGGCAAGGAGGCTTTAAGATCAATGGCACCTTGTCCATACAGTTCTTGTAAAATACCAACAGTTGCGCTCGAGCTTTGAACAATAACGGTAAATACTGTTCCGACTACAACCCCAAGGATTGGGTTGTTACTCATAGATACAGTTAAGTCAATAAATGCAGGTAGCTCTCGTAATGGTTTAAGTCCATCTCCCATGGTACTTAGACCATAGAATAGCGTACCGAAACCAAAAACGATTTGACCAAAATATTGTATTTTTTGATTTTTGAAGAAGAATAATAAGATCGCACCTGCTGCGATAATCGGTAAGGCATACTCGTCGATTTTAATACCGATGATGAATGCTGTTACGGTTGTCCCGACGTTTGCACCCATGATGACACCAATCGCTTGACGAAGCGTCATAAATCCTGCACTAACCAATCCGACTGTCAGTGCTGTGGTTCCTGAACTTGATTGAATAAGGACCGTTACTAGAATACCCGCTAGTACACCCATTAACGGATTTGTTGTAAAACGATCTAAAATATCTCTCAGCTTATCTCCAGCTGATTTTTGCAGTCCGTCACCCATGTATTTAATCCCGAAAAGGAAAATACCCAGACCACCAATAAATTCAAAAATTAACTTCTGAACATCCAAGTCCAATACATTCAACCCCTTAATCAAAAACAATTTAGTATCGACAAAAATCTACAAAACCAAATACAATTATTAACCTAATATGATTCTAATGTAAATAGAATTTCTGATAAATTTACATTATCTTTACAAACCGTAACTTGAAATTTACATTAGCGACTGTTAAGTAATTAAATATTGTTCGCACACCCAATTTAAGGTAACATTAAATTCATATATTTTATTAAAAGGACTGATTAGGAATTGAATATTTTTTCTCAATTTGTTAAGAGCTTGTATTCCCCGAAAGCAATAGCCTCCTTTCGCTTTCAAGGAATAGGCAAAACCATCCTGTACGTATTTTTTCTCGTTCTTATAACTTCTATCCCCATGTTTATCACTTTTGGAACTAGTGCAGTGAAATTAGTAAACAGCACCGAAGACTTTTTACAAAATGAAACCCCGGACTTTTACATCCAGGACGGAGAATTTTACGCCGATGTAAATGAACCTTTTATTGTAGATGAAGAAGGATTCACCATTATATTAGATCCCGACAATCAATTATCATTAAATGAGATTCATTCATATGGTGATGTCGTGGCGATCCAATCGAAAGAAATTATTTTTCAAGGAGCAGGACAGACAGACTTTGTACCATTAAGTGACTTCCAAGGAACAGAGGTAACGAAAGAGAATTTGCTTCAGTTCATGGATTCTGTGGGAAGTGCATTTCCAATCATCATTACTGTATTCTTAGTAGTGGGTTATCTGTTTTTTGCGGCCACCAAGTTTGTTCAAATCTCCATTTTAGGGTTGTTTGGGTTAATAATTAAGAATTCGTTAAAAAGAAATAAATTGCAATACCGCCATACATGGGTCCTGTCTGCTTATGCGGTCACGCTTCCAACGCTAATTTTCACCATCCTGCAAGCAAGCGGTCTGGAGCTACCTTTTTCATCATTAATAAGTTTTGCCGTTTCTCTTTTTATTCTCTATCTTATTGTTAAAGAGGTAAAAGTTAAGAAACCAGCTCCTACAAACATATAATTTATGACACCGACAAACATTTGTAGGTGTTTTTTAGTTATATTCCTATCGGACAAGCATATAGTTAAATATGCTTGACTGAGGAGGAAGAATAAAATGATCCGATTATTCATTGCAGCTCTTATTCTTATCACCATATACAGCGTTTACTATGATTTATCATCTGGCACCATACCTGAGCCTGCAGCTCCAGTTACCGCTACTTCTCAACCGAGCAACTCTGAAGCAGAAGCGGAAAGTTCTGCCCAACCCTCACCTACCAACAACCTTTACATAGAAGTGGAAGTCAAGGCCGGTGATACTGTTTTGACAATCGCAGAGAAAATTGCCAACAAACCTATTCCCGTCTCCATTACACAACTAGTGGAAGACTTCCAAATCCTAAACGACGGCACTACCCCTGAAAAAATTCAAATCGGTAAAACCTACAAGTTTCCTGTCTACTAACAGCCAGGAAACTTTTTCATTACATTTATTGTGAAGTAGATAACCCGTTGATTGAAGTGGAAGGCGCGCAGACGCCCGCGGGAGTCCCTGAAACTTTTTCACTTGTCAGATGGGGTTACGATTGTTAAAATATGTTGGGAGTTAGTGGATAATACTAGCTTTTTTCCTCATTAAAAGGTACATTGATGAAAGAAAGATGTTTTGATCTATAGATCATTCCTAAAGGAGCGATTCATTCGTGAATGAAATAATACATCGTACAAAAACCCGCCCTGTTAAAGTTGGAGACATTACCATCGGCGGCAGTAACGAACTATTTATCCAAAGTATGACAACCACCAAGACACATGATGTGGAAGCAACGGTTGCAGAAATTAAGCGGTTGGAAGAAGCAGGCTGTCAGGTAGTCCGCGTAGCATGTCCGGACGAACGCGCAGCAAATGCCATCGCTGATATAAAAAAACAAATCAACATTCCACTTGTTGTAGATATTCACTTTGACTACAAACTGGCTTTGAAAGCAATTGAAGGCGGAGCAGACAAAATCCGTATCAACCCTGGTAACATCGGTCGCCGTGAAAAGGTTGAAGCGGTAGTAAAAGCTTGTAAAGCAAAAGGGATTCCAATTCGTATCGGTGTTAACGCAGGTTCCTTGGAAAAGCGTATCATTGAAAAATACGGCTATCCTACTGCAGACGGCATGGTAGAGAGTGCCCTTCACCATATCAAAATTTTAGAAGACCTGGATTTCCATGATATCATCGTGTCCATGAAGGCTTCTGATGTGAACCTTGCGATTGAAGCATATGAAAAAGCAGCAAAAGCTTTTGATTATCCACTTCATTTAGGTATCACAGAGTCCGGTACCCTTTTTGCAGGTACGGTAAAAAGCGCAGCCGGCCTTGGTGCAATTTTAAGCAAGGGAATCGGAAACACGTTACGTATTTCCTTAAGTGCAGATCCTGTAGAGGAAGTAAAAGTTGCACGCGAGCTATTGAAATCATTTGGCCTATCTTCTAACGCAGCAACACTCATTTCTTGTCCTACATGTGGACGTATTGAAATTGATTTAATTAGTATTGCAAATGAAGTGGAGGAATACATCTCCACTATTAAAGCGCCAATTAAAGTAGCAGTACTTGGTTGTGCTGTAAACGGACCTGGTGAAGCACGTGAAGCTGATATCGGTATCGCAGGTGCCCGTAACGAAGGGTTACTTTTCCGCAAAGGCGAAATTGTGCGGAAGGTACCGGAAGCTACAATGGTCGAAGAATTGAAAAAAGAAATCGATAAAATTGCAGAAGAATACTTTGCAAAACAAGCAGAAGAAGCAAAAGCTTGACACCATTGGGTGCCAAGCTTTTTTTGCTTTTTAGACGATGAAATTACGTCCCACCGTCTATGGTGATTTTAAAACAATGGTAAAACAAAAATCCCAACAACAATGGAAACGATACCGATTCCGATTGCCCATGCTCCTAACCCTGTTGCCCCACGTTTGCGGGCAATAAAGCCGACGATAATACCGGCAGCTCCCATAATGATAGGTAGAAAGAACAATGACAGGATCGATAAGGCTAACCCTAAGATCCCTAGTCCTCGTCCACTCATTCCCATCACGTCGCTGCGCTCTTCTTCAAAAATTGCTTCTCTTTCTCTGCTTCTATCTGATCGTACAACAGGAGGCACTGCAACTTCAGCTGCGTGCTCTTCTATGAAATCCCGATGTCCCTTCGCTCTAGAAACATGAGGTTCTTCGTAAGCCAAGTCTGAATCAAAACGGTCAAGTTTCTCTTCGTTTTTCTCAAATTCACTTGCCATTCGTATCCCTCGCTTTCTTAAAGAAGTTAGGAGCATTACTTAGTATAAACAAGACAAGACAAAATCATCGGTGTTAATCTTTGTTAAGTTTTGTTAGCTTCTCTTTTATCATTCCATCAACAAAATAACTGAAAAAAGGACAAAATATGTTAAAATGGGTGTAGCAACAGGACTGGAGGCAATTATGAGAAAAAGATTTGGAATCGATATTGACGGGACATTAACTTGCCCTTCCACTTTTGTACCTTTTATTAATAAAACTCTGCAAAAAAATATAACACTTGAAGACATGAAGCAATATGATTTAACGCCTCTAATGGGCTTGGATGAAGCGGGTTTTTGGAGCTGGATGGACGAAATGGAACCAATCATATACAAAGACGCCCCGCTGGCCAAAGGAGCAAAACCAATTGTGCAACGATGGAAAGATGAATTTGATCTCTATTTCATCAGTGCCCGCAGAAACCACCTTTTTGATGTGACAAAAAATTGGTTCTCCCAACAAGAAATTGATTACGATCACTTAGAACTAATTGGTACACACAACAAAATTGCTGCCGTAAAAAAACATAACATTGAGTTGTTTTTTGAAGATAAACATGACAATGCCTGTGATATTAGTGAAGAATGTCAAATACCCGTCATTTTATTCGATACCCCCTACAACAGGGATCCGATCCCTGCCAATGTACACAGAGTCTCAAATTGGGAAGAAGCAGATCAAAAAGTACAGTCCCTGCTTCAAACAATCAGCGTTTCCCGGTAAACATAATAAAGGAGAGTGGATGATTCCACTCTCCTTTTTATTTTGACCGAGACATTGCATGCAGAAGTTGCCTTTCAATCACTTTCACAAAGTCTTCTGTGCTCATATCTTGTCTGTTAGATCCCATTTCCCGGATTCTAATCATTATGTCAACTAAATCTTCTCTTCTTAAAGAAGAAAGTTGTTCACTCTCTGCTGTCATCTCATACACCCTTACGCATCTTTTAGAACATGTTTCGTGGATAACCGCCCAGTTTCAGAGGGCACATATCTAAAATAGGTGGTAATAACTATATATGAGATAATTCTAAATTTGTTACTTTAGACACATTCCGGGCACTTGCCGTAGATTTCAAATTTATGACCTGTTATATCATAACCTTTCAAGTTATCCGCCAAATCTTGCATCGGGCAGGTTTCAATCTCTTTTGTCTTTCCACACACCATGCAAATAAAATGATGATGATGGTGGTGTGTTGAACAGGTAAAACGGAAGTGTTTTTCACCTGATAGCTCTGTGCTCTCTAATATCCCAAGTTCCACAAAGACGGCAAGATTGCGATAAATAGTATCAAAGCTTAAACCAGGGTAATTGTCCTTCATGGAATCCAATACATCTTTCGCAGTTAAATACTTATCTTCAGTGGCAAAAAGCTCCAGCATCTCCTGCCTTTTACCCGTATATTTATAGCCTTTATCTTTCATTAAAGTTAGCGCTTGTGTAACGTTCATTTCTTTCCACCCCTTACCTTATTCCAAAGAATGGTGACAATCAAAATAAGAACAGATAAGATTACAATGGTTCCACCAGGAGCAAGATCAAAATAGAAAGAGGAAATTAATCCACCAATCACTGCAATTTCCCCAAAAATGATAGCCAAGACTATCGTTTGTTTAAAACCTCTGCTTAACCTCATACTTGCAGCTACAGGTAAAGTCATTAGGGAAGATACTAAAAGAATGCCGACAATCCGCATTGATGCGGCAATGACAAGTGCCACCATTATAATGAATACTAAATGAAAAACTCTTGCATTCACACCCGACACCTTGGCATGTTCCTCATCAAACGAAAGGATAAAGAACTCTTTGTAAAATAAAATGATGGTGAGAAGCACCCCTACAGTTACTATAAGAACCGTCCAAAAATCTGATGTTGTAACAGCACTCACACTACCGAATAAGAAGTTGAAAAGATCTGTGTTAAATCCATCCGCAAGCGAAATGAAGATGACCCCAAGCCCGATTCCTGATGATAAAATGATGGGAATGGCAAGCTCTTGGTAGTGTTTATAAACTCCTCTAAGCTTTTCAATAAACAATGCACCAGTCACAGAGAACGCCATCCCAAAATAAATAGGGCTTACACCGACCATTAAACCGAAGCGTTTTTCCACAAGCAAGCTTGCCGCTATCCCGGCCAACGTAACATGGCTTAAAGCATCTGCAATCAATGACAGTCTTCTTACCACGACAAAAACACCTAATAGAGGTGCCAAAAAGCCAATCAAGATTCCTGTATAAAATGCATTTCTTAAAAATTCAAATTGCATAAAAGCTGATATCATTACATTTGCCCTCCATCATGTTGATGGTGATCATGACTTAAAACATGCACATCATGGCCGTAAAACTGCGAGAGGTCATTGGTGCGTAATTTTTCAAACTCATCTGTCACACCGTGAAAATGTAAATTTTTGTTCAAGCAGGCCACATGTGTCACCTTCTCTGTGATCGTTCCAACATCATGTGTCACCAAAATCAAGGTGATACCTAGCTTTTTATTTAGATGAGCCAGCATTGAATAGAAATTTTGCACATTTTTGATATCGACTCCGACTGTAGGCTCGTCTAAGATCAAGAGCTCAGGCTCACTGACTAAAGCACGTGCAATAAATACTCTTTGCTGCTGTCCGCCAGACAGATCTCCAATATTTCTATCCGTAAATTCTTCCATACCAACCGCCCGAATGGCTTCTAAAACTTGCTTTTTGTGCTGATGGTTGAAGAAACGCAATAAGCCAACCTTTGAAACAAGACCGGTTGAGACTACTTCAAAGACTGTTGCAGGAAAACCGGAATTAAAACTGTTTGCCTTTTGAGAGACAAAACCAATTTTGCTCCAATCCTTAAACTTCTTGATGTCTTTTCCAAACAGTTCGATCGTTCCCTTTTGAGGACGCAGTAGTCCAAGGATACATTTTAGAAGTGTGGATTTTCCTGAGCCATTAGGTCCTACAAGTCCTAGAAATGCACCTCTTGGTATGCTCAGATTTATGTTTTCAATAACGTTTTGTTTTTCATATTTATAGGATAGCCCTTTAATTTCGAGTACTTTTTCCAACTAAATCACACCTTAAAAGATAAGAATCATTACGATTTTCTAACAATAGATTAGTATACATCAGCCGGAGGAAAAAGTAAATATAAGCGACTTTGCACCAACAAAAAAAGCCCTACTCAGGCTTTTCCTTTAGCAGAGGTAATCGGTAGCAAAAGGTAGACCCTTCCCCTAGTTTGCTATCGATGAATAATTCTCCATCATGATCTTCTATTATTTTTTTGCAAAGTGGTATGCCCAGGCCATTTCCCTTTTCCTTCGTTGTGAAAAACGGTTTGCCGATTCGATCTAATACATCTTCAGCCATTCCTTTTCCATTATCTACCACTGTAATTTCATAGAAGGTATCCGTTTTTTTGGCTCGCAATAGGAACAGCTTGTTTTTCTGTTCCGGCGTGTAGGCTTCAATTGCATTTCTTAAAAAGTTCAGCATGACTTGTTTGATCATGGCCTCATTGACCATTACCTGTTCTTCTACTTCGTCAATTTCAAAATCAAAGTCTATATTATGTAATAAGCATTCTGATTGAAAGATATAGACCAATGACTGAAAAATATGTTGTGGCTGGATCAGCTGCTTTTTTACTTTTTTCCTGGAGACAGATAAAAAGTCCTCAATGATTGAATTCATGCGATTGATCTCAGCCATGATGGTATCGTAATATTTACTCCAATTATTCGTAATCTGGGAAAGTTGAATAAATCCTTTGATAACAGATAAGGGATTTCTTAACTCATGTGCCATCCCTGCAGAAATTTGGGAGACAGATTCCATCTGTTGTTTGTATACTAGGAGATTTTCAAATTTCTGCTGGTACGAGCGGTCATGAATGATGAAGAAAACCTTTTCCGAGCGCTCAAATAAAATGCCTTGAATCTGATATAACACTTCATCGTCATAGCAGATCCGTTCTTTGAAATGTTTATTGGAGATTACTTCTTCATATATCTCATATAATTTATCCTTTAGAATAACTGGAGTCAATAAATCATCAAATTCAAGATTGGTATAGTCCTCCCCTACATCAAGTTCCAGCAATATTAAACAGCGATGATTGATATATTCAATCATTCCGCCTTTGGAAAGGACCAGTATGGCAATATCCAATGAATTGGTCATAAATTCATTGACTTTCAATGATTGTTCAATTGTACCGTAAAGAAGTGGCAGAACGGCGGAGTTGTCCTTATTCTCAATTACATGCCCTGACAAATAGATACGCTCTCCAGAAAGGATACCTGTATAAACGACCTCATAGAAACTTCCGTTTATGCGGTGAAATAGGAGCCTTTTTACTTCTTTCCCGTTCGAATCATATATATCCTTTAAGTATGTATAGACTTCTTGACGATAGCTTGATGGAAAACTGAGAAAAAAAGACCGATTCTCCTCCAGCACAGATAGAAATGCGCTAGCCCTCTCATTCCATTCCTCAATAAAGCCATTCGCATTCAGAATAAGCCTAAGATCTGAACTTAAATGCTGAAATATATCTTGTTCATTTTTATCTATAATAAACGACAAGGTGACTCCCCCTCGTTACCCTTTAAATATCAAATATATATGGAATATTTTAATTATACAATAATTTCCCAACAGTTGTCATATTATTTCGTAAAGGTAGCCTTTTTGTTTTTCCAACATAGGCTAAACTGGGAGGGATAATATGATGAACATTTATCAACAAATCGTAAACAAGAAGCTCCATAACATGACGGCCGACGAATTGATGAAGTATAGCGGGGAATATAACATCTCCTTGACACCTGATCAGGCAAAAAAGGTGTCAGCTCTTTTGCAGTCCAAGAAGGTAAATGTGTTTAATACATCTGAGAGAATTCAATTGATGAAGGAAGTGGCAAAGATTACCGGCCACGAAACAGCAAAAAAAGTTAATCAACTATTTTTGGAGTTCACAAAGTAAAAGAAAAAGTCAACTTAAAAACAAAAGAACTTTAGGTATTGGTTAATCACCGCTGTTCCTTTCCGCAAATGGCTTCGCTTTCCGCGGGACGGTGCTTGCTTGAGCCTCCTCACAACGCTTCAGGGGTCTCAGCCTACCGTTACTCCCCCGCTGGAGTCTACGCCATTTGCTCCAATTCACAGCTGAAAATCACGTATAAGGTACGTCCATGCTTATTCAGTTAACTCGGGTAGATGCTTTTCATATACCCGAGTTGATCGAAGTCATCTTGTTGATTGGAGTGTAAGGCGCGCAAACGCCCGCGGGAGGAAGGGACAGGTGAGACCCCGGAGGGAGCCTCACGGACCGCCCGCAGGCAAGCGAAGCGCCTGGAACGGAAATCAACTGTAGTTTATATTTTCATTTTTTTCAAAAAAGAAGCAAGGGCACTTTTTATGTCCCTTGCTTCTTTCTTATTGATCAATCATTCACGATTTTCGTTAAAAGTTCCTCATCAAACTGCTTGTTTTTAAGCATGGCAATTTCATGTTTATATGGCGGTTTACGGTCTTTCTTATCTTCACCAACATATGGTGTCTCCAATATTTTTGGGATATGTTTCAATTGATCATGATGGACAATATAATTGATCGCATTAAAACCAATATGACCAAATCCAATGTTTTCGTGGCGGTCTTTGGCAGCACCACTTACATTTTTACTGTCATTTATATGAAGCACTTTCAGGCGGTCTAAACCAATGATATCATCAAATTGCTTTAATACTCCATCAAAGTCATTTACGATATCATATCCAGCGTCATGCACGTGACAGGTGTCTAGGCAAACGGATAACTTTTCGTTTAAATGCACTCCATCAAATATGGCAGCCAATTCTTCAAAAGTCCGACCACATTCAGAGCCTTTTCCTGCCATGGTCTCCAATGCAATTTGTACATTCTGCTCTTTCGTCAATGCCTCGTTTAGCCCTTTAATGATTTGGCTGATACCCGCTTCCGTTCCCGCCCCAACGTGGGCACCCGGGTGGAGGACGATCTGTTTTGCCCCGATAGCATCCGTTCTTCTTACTTCTTCTGCCAGGAAGTTCACTCCAAGCTCGTAAGTTTCCGGCTTTTGCGAGTTCCCGATATTAATGATATAGGGAGCATGTACAACAATTTCTTTTAAACCATGTTCTTTCATATGTGCAAGACCCGCTTCTATGTTAAGGTCTTCTATCTTTTTTCTTCGCGTATTTTGAGGAGCACCTGTATAGATCATAAATACATTTGAACCATATGATGCAGCCTCTTCACTTGCAGCAAGCAGCATTTTTTTTCCGCTCATGGATACATGAGAACCAATTAGTAAGTTTTCCATAACATCACCTCTTTTAACAATCAGCCTTTATTTTATCATAAGGATGCCATGAAAGGTGATCGGATTGGTCATGATTATCTTTTCTTTAAACGGCGTTGTCTTTTCTTAAATTGCTCTACCTCATATTTGTGTTTCTTTTTATAGCCTGGTTTAACTTTCGTCGATTTCTTTACGGATGTTTTCGCCGCTACATCGAGTTCATTAATTTGTTTTTTACGGTTTTGTCGTTTGTTACGTGGGCCGATTTCTACCAATTCACCGTTTTTGAAATCAATTTGGGTAAACTCTATTCCCATCTTTTCAATCTGAGCAAGCGCGTTCTCATCTGTTGGTTCGTAAAAAGTAATGGCATTACCGGAATAGTCCGCACGTGCAGTACGTCCAACACGGTGAATATAGAAGTCAAGATCTGAAGGAAGCTCATAGTTGATGACATGACTGACACCTGCAATATCGATTCCTCTTGCCGCAAGGTCTGTTGCCACCACATATTGATATTCCAATTCATTGATTTGCTTCATCATTTTCTTGCGTTCACGAGGGTTAAGATCACCATGGATTCTACCTACTTTAAGACCTTGTTCAAGCAATGCATCTGCCACTTCATCTGCTTTTTTCTTTGTATTGGTAAATACAATCGCCAAATACGGGTTATATTCCACAAGTAGATCATGCAATAATTTCGTTTTGCTTTTCGATTTTACCGGCATAAGCAGATGCTTGATTTTAGCTGCCGTTACTTGTTTTGGAGCAACATGTGTATATTTTGGATTTTCCATGTATTTGCGCAAGAAAGGCTTTAGCTTTTCTGGAATCGTTGCAGAAAATACCATAATTTGAAGATTTTTCGGCATTGCTGCAGCAACCTTATCAATATCTTCGATGAAACCCATGTCAAGCATAAGGTCGGCTTCGTCTACGACAATGGTTCTAGCTGTATGGACTAAAAGCGCATTTTCTACCATCAAATCTTTAATACGACCAGGTGTCCCGACAACAATATGCGGCTGTTGCTTAAGACGATCAATCGTACGTTGTTTGTCGGTACCGCCAATATAACAACGAGCAGTGATCATATCTTCCCCAGAACAGAATTTAGTGATTTTTAATACTTCTTGATAAATTTGGTTAGCAAGCTCTCTAGTAGGAGCTGTGATAACTGCTTGTACTTCCTGCACGGAAGGATCAATTTTACTTAAAATAGGAATCAGGTACGCATGTGTTTTTCCTGTTCCAGTTTGAGACTGTCCGATCGCACTTTCTCCGTTTAATAAAGAAGGAATCATTCTCTCTTGCACTTCTGTAGGCTTTTGAAATCTAAGTTCTTTTACCGCTTCCAAAATGAACGGTTTTAATTTAAATTTTTCAAACGATGTATTCATTTATTTACCTCCACTTTTAAAATCATGCATGGAATATGTATCTATGTCATTATTTTAAAGGTTCTATTTTCAATTTATGAGTTATTATTCGCGTTCCGATACGTTCTATTTAACCCCAAACAACTATTATAAAGCAGTTTTTGCTTTTTGGCTACACTACGGTTGTGCCCATTCTTTCCAGACAATAAACATGCCAAGCACTATCCGCATAAATTATAGGAGACCAGAAAAGTTCCTTGAATTCCAGCAATGATTTGCTTACTTTTCAAGAAAGAAAGGAGGATTACCATGTTTTTTGGACCAAATCGATCGATGCCACCTATGCAACAGCCAATGCCGCCGATGCAACAACCTATGCGACCTTCCCCATTCCGAATGGGTCCGGGTCCCTCTCCGTTTATGCAACAACCGAATAACATGTTCAATATGTTTAATATGCCCAATTCAAACATGTCCAATATCCCTAATCAAATGTTTAGAAACCCTTCTTCCCCATTTATGGGAGGCGCTGGGCGGGGTATGGGTATAGGAGGTATAGGAGGAAATAGCGGAGGAAGTGGCGGAGGATTGCTTGCCAAACTCTTGGGAAGAACCGGTGCCAGAAGCATCGGGAACATGGGCGGACTTGGCCAACTAGCCAATACAGGTGCAGGAGGTGGGCTTAGCCAACTGGCGAACGCCGGAACACTTCAGCAACTCATCAATCCAAACAACCTGACGGGGATGCTTGGAAATGTTCAAAAAGCGTTAAAAATGGCAGAAGGTGTCATGCCGATGGTTCAGCAATATGGACCTCTTGTAAGGAATATGCCCGCCATGCTTAAGCTTTACAATGAACTGAAAAATGTGGATGATGACGATGAAACAGATAACAGTGTAGGAGAAGATTCTACAGATGAGGGTCAAACGGATGATGACAAAAGTGAGAAAGCAGTGAAAGACAGTACAAAGAAAAAAGCAATAAAGAAAAAGATAAAGCCTGCTTCCACTGAACCCACTGAACCCGAGGAGAAACCAATAGGAAGTTCCGCTCCAAGGCTTTATATCTGAAGTTCCTAATATCTTCTTTTGTACTAACCTTCTTATTTATACTATAATAGAATGTAAGTAGTGAGAGAGTGTTTATCACTCTCTTATTTGATGTAAGGAGGGTTTCCCCTATATGGAGCTTATTAAAATCGCCCCTCGAGGCTACTGCTATGGTGTAGTGGATGCTATGGTGATTGCAAGAAATGCAGCATTAGATAAAACATTACCACGACCAATCTATATCTTAGGTATGATTGTTCATAATAAACATGTTACAGACGCGTTTGAAGAAGAAGGGATCATTACACTGGATGGTGCGAACCGTCTTGAGATTCTTGATCAAATTAACGAAGGTACCGTTATTTTCACTGCTCACGGTGTCTCACCGGAAGTAAAGATCCGTGCTAAAGAAAAAGGATTAACGACCATTGATGCAACATGCCCGGATGTAACACGTACACATGACCTGATTCGGATGAAAGAAGCACAAGGGTATGAAGTTATCTACATCGGTAAAAAAGGACATCCTGAGCCAGAAGGTGCTGTAGGAGTAGCGCCTTCCATCGTTCACCTAGTGGAAACACTTGATGACGTGGAAGCATTGTCGATTGATAGTGAGAAAGTTATCGTGACAAATCAAACTACCATGAGTCAGTGGGATGTAGCCGACATCATGGTAAAGGTTCAGGAAAAGTACCCGCATGTGGAGCAACACAAAGAGATTTGCCTAGCTACCCAAGTTAGACAAGAAGCGGTGGCAGAACAAGCTGGACAAGCTGATGTGACTATTGTTGTCGGCGATCCTAAAAGCAACAACTCCAACAGACTTGCTCAAGTTTCCCAAGAAATCGCCGGCACTCCAGCCTACCGCATTTCCGATATCAGCGAGTTGAATGTGGAGTGGCTGATGAACGCCAGCATGGTTGCAGTAACAGCAGGTGCTTCTACACCGACTCCGATCACAAAAGAAGTTATCCAATTTGTAGAGCAGTTTGATCCGTTGAATAAAGATACGTGGAACACGACGAAAAATGTTCCTTTGCAAAAGATTTTGCCTAAAGTGAAAAAGGCGAAAACTTCTTAATGGTTGCTGCACCCTCTTTTTAGAGGGTGTTTTTTGTTCAAAAAAAACGACCCAAAAAGGATCGCTTCTTCCAAACATCACATAAACGTAAATGGATCTGTATTCGTTTCGGAAACGAATACCTCTAGCTCCCAATTCCTCTCCCTCACTGCCTCTTTTAACCGCAGCGATACACCCTTTTTCATAATCTTCTCCGCATAATGACCAGGGTCAACAACATTTAGTCCGATGGCCATGGCATCATGGGCGGTATGAAAATAAAGATCTCCCGTTACATAAACATCCGCACCGGCAAATTTGGCAGCATGGATATATTTATTACCGTCTCCTCCTAATACCGCTACTTTCTTAATTTCACTGTTTAAATCTCCTACCACCCGTACATTTTCCACTTCCAGCCCTTTTTTTACATGAGAGGCAAAGTCAGCTAACGACATTCCTGTCTTCAACTTTCCAACGCGACCTAACCCAAGTGAGTTTATCTCATTTTCTAGCTTGTAAACATCATAAGCTACTTCTTCATAAGGATGAGCTTTAAACAAAGCTTTCATGACTCGCTTTTCTATAGAGATTGGGTATACAGTTTCCACCTTCATCTCTTCGACTTTTTCAAGCTGCCCTTTCTTACCTATAAAAGGTTCTGTCCCGTCTAACGGAAGAAAACGTCCTTCCCCTTCCGTTGTGAACGAGCAGTGACTGTAGTTTCCGATATGCCCTGCCCCTGCTTCACCTAAAGCCTCTAAAAGTGTTTCTGCGTGAGACACTGGAACAAATACGCTCAGTTTACGAAGTTCCTCTTGGTATGTCGGAACCATTACTTTTACATCCTCAAGCTCTAAAGCCTCAGCTAAGAGATCATTAACGCCTCCCTGGGCCACATCAAGGTTCGTATGGGCCACATACACGCTGATATCATTCTTAATGCATTTGGTGACGATTTTCCCAGCAGGAGAATGATCCGTAACTGTTGGAAGTGCCCGAAAGATTGGCGGATGATGGGCTATAATCAAATCAACATTCCGTTCAATCGCTTCGTCTACTACCTCTTCAAGCACATCTAGTGTCACCATTACTTTATGAACCGGTTTATTCAAAGTACCAATTTGAAGGCCAATTTTATCCCCTTCAACTGCATATTTTTTAGGGGAAAACTGTTCGAACCACTCGATAACCTGCAACCCGTTAACTGTTTTCAATACCCAGCTCCTCCTCTACAAGTCTAATTTTCCCGGTCAATTCTTTTCTTTTTTGTTCATTTGCCTCTTTATGTCCGGCTTCGTCCAGTTGAGAGACTATCTTTTTCCAATGAGCAAGCTCATGGGTCCACTTTTGCACAAATACATCATTTCTTTCCTTTGCAAGAAACGGCCCTACAAGCAAATAAGCCTCTTTTTTATCAGCGTAAGGTTTTCCACTTTGCCCGCGTTCTGCCACGAGGATTTCATAGATCCTTCCATCATCAAGCAAAATTTGTTCTGCAACAAGTTCCCATCCGTTCTCAAGCAGCCACTCCCTGATCTTTTTTGCCCCTATATTTGGTTGGAGGATAAGCGTTTGAACTCCTGCCAGCTTCTCCTTCCCCTTTTCAAGGATGGATTGAATTAAGGTTCCACCCATTCCGGCAATCGTTATGCAGGTAACCTCACTGGGAGAGATTACTTCCAACCCATCCCCTTTTCTTACTTCAATGACCTTGTCCAGTTCCGTTTTGCGAACCTGTTGAACAGCAGATTGAAAAGGACCTTCCACCACTTCTCCAGCTATTCCTTTTTCAATCATACCTTGCAGATAGGCATAACAAGGAAGATAAGCATGGTCTGAGCCGATATCTGCCAATACACTACCTCTAGGTATAAATGAAGCCACTGCTTCCAATCGTTTTGAGAGCTTTAATTCATTCATGTCTGTTTCCTCTTTACTTATGTATTTGAATTTCTATGTAACAAGTATAAAAAAAAATCCTTCACAAATGCAAAGGATCTTTTATATGTGTAACATTTTGCTAAAAAAATCACTCTTACTCTTCGCCCTCTTCACTTTGGCCGCCATTTGCAAGCCACTCTGCAAGAACTTCAGCTTCTTTAGGTGTAGCTAGGTTAGCAGGCATAGAGCCTTGTCCGTTAACTATAACGTTTGCGATTTCTTCTTGAGATAGACGTTCACCAACATCTGTCAATGCAGGTGCAGCACCTGCGCCTTCCAAGTTACCGCCGTGACAGCCGATACAAGAGTTTTGTTGGTAAAGCTCTTCTGCAGTCAATTCTACAGTTTCATCTTCACCGGATGCAATTTTTTCAGCCTGATCAAGTCCAACGAAAGATAATAGGAACATTAGTCCAAGACCTAATACCGCGATAAATGCAAAAGGAATAAGCGGATTACGATTCATGCTATTCAAACCTCCTTATGTACATGTACGTGTGTCTTATCTTATACAAGCACTCTCTATTTTACTTTATATTTTACTATAGGAAAAGACTTAATTGCCAACTTCTCTCGTAAATTCACAGTTTAGACAAAAACCTTCATCACATAGATGAAGGTTTCTATATTTGTTGGTTATATTGTACCTCAAAATGAGAAAAGTGATGTGTTTTTGGAAAAATAATTTTGAAACCGATAAACACCGCTGTTGATTTCCGCACCGGGCTTCGCTTTCCGCGGGACGGTGCTTGAGCCTCCTCACAACGCTTCAGGGGTCCAACCTACCGTTACTCCCCCGCTGGAGTCTACGCCCTGTGCTCCAATCAACAGCTAGAAATCCTTTTACTATACACCCAAAGATCTTGCTATAACCATTCTTTGGACTTCGGAGGTTCCTTCGCCGATTTCTAGCAGTTTTCCATCGCGCATGAAACGTTCTACGTGGTATTCTTTCATGTATCCGTAGCCGCCATGGAGTTGAACAGCTTGATCTGCAATTTCCATGCACACTTCGGATGCATATAGTTTACACATGGATGCTTCTTTAGAGAATGGTCTTCCTTGGTCCTTTAACCAGGCCGCTTTATAAACCATCGTTCTGGCAAGTTCAAGTTTCATTGCCATGTCTGCAAGTTTAAATTGGTTGACTTGAAAACTAGATAAGGAACGGCCGAATTGTTTTCGCTCTTTCGAGTAAGCGAGCGCTCGCTCAAAAGCTGCCTGTGCGATTCCTACAGCCATTGCGCCAATACCGATACGCCCTCCATCAAGAGTAATCAGGAACTGTCTAAAGCCCTCTCCTCGTTTACCCAAAAGGTTTTCCTGCGGCACACGTACATCTTCGAGGACTAATTCTGTGGTGTTTGATGCATTCAGACCCATTTTTTCATAGTTATCAATTACTTGAAATCCTTTGGCATCCGTTGGAACGATGACAGCTGAGATTTCTTTTTCGTTACCTTTTTTATCGGTAATGGCGGTTAAGGCCAAATGCTTTGCGTAAGAGGCATTCGTAATGAAGCACTTATTGCCATTGATGATATAATCCTCACCGTCTTCTACAGCGGTTGTCATGGTACCACCTGCATCAGAGCCGGCGTTAGGTTCGGTCAATCCGAATGCACCGAGTGATTCACCTGTACAAATAGGAACAAGGTAATTACGCTTTTGTTCCTCTGTGCCGAAAAGGTTAAGCGGTGCTCCACCTAATGAAACATGGGCGGAGTATGTGATACCTGTTGATCCACAAGCCCTGCTCAACTCTTCCACCACTATGGCAAAGCTGACCGTATCAGCGCCTGCTCCTTCATATTCTTCTGGGAAAGGAAGCCCCATCATACCTAATTGTGATAACTGTTGAAATACTTCAACAGGGAATTTTTTATCCCGATCTCGTTGGAGAGCTCCCGGAGCAACTACTTCATCTGAAAACTCTCTAATTGTTTTCTTAATCATCGCTTGTTCTGACGTTAAATCAAAGTTCAAAATCTTTCCCCCCTTGTTGTTTGGAAAACATTAGCTAGAGCTAGTCTTTCTCTTCCAACCTGCATCATATTGAATACGCTTTCATTTGTATTATAATAGATATGAGGGAATTTTCACAACTTTTAAAAATGCCTAAATTATCAAGAAGTTACATTAATATAATATTAGCGACAAATATAATCATCATGATAATTGCAGAAATGTTTAAGTAGTACCATTTCTTCATGTAGCCGATTGTAAACCACATTAGAATCTGAAAGGTGATAATGATAAAGGTTAATGGCAACTGAAAGGATAAAACCTCAAGGGATTTTATGGAAAAAATAAGCACAAGCAAAGCAATGACAAAGACTGGTATATGTATGAAAGATTGTTCTTTTCGAAAAACAAAATATCCGAACAGAGAAAGAAGAACAAAAAAAGTTACCAGGAGCATTTGCAAATGAACTGGCATTTCAGTAAAATAAATGACAAGAAATGTTATTGGAACGAATAAAGAAATCAGACATGCAAAAAAGATGGAGAATAGTTTCCCCTTACCTTTTGCTGGTTGTTCCTCGCCCTCACCTTCTGTATAAAGGGCCAGCAGATAGTCGCAATATTGTTCTGGCAGGAGACGGTTTCTTTTCCAATACCCGATTTCTTGAATGATGGTTTCTTTTCGTTGTTTATTCACTGTGTTAACACTCCAATTACAGGTCTAAATATCGATAACTGAATATTATAAAAGTATCGAATTGCAAAAAAAGAGAAATAGCTTACTCTTTTCAAGAAAAAGCAAACTATTTCTATATGCCTGATTCTATTCAAGAAAATCTTTCAGACGTTTACTGCGGCTAGGATGTCTCAGCTTACGAAGAGCTTTAGCTTCAATTTGTCGGATACGTTCTCTAGTTACTCCAAAGACTTTTCCTACTTCTTCAAGAGTACGAGTGCGTCCGTCATCTAAGCCGAATCTCAGTCTTAATACATTTTCTTCACGGTCTGTGAGTGTATCAAGTACATCTTCCAACTGTTCTTTCAACAATTCATATGCTGCATGATCAGAAGGCGAAGTTGCGTCTTGGTCCTCAATAAAGTCTCCAAGATGAGAGTCATCCTCTTCACCGATTGGTGTCTCCAGTGACACAGGCTCTTGGGCAATCTTAAGGATTTCACGTACTTTGTCTGGTGTTAAATCCATGTCTTCTGCGATTTCTTCAGGACTTGGTTCGCGCCCTAGATCTTGTAACAATTGACGTTGAACACGAATAAGCTTGTTGATGGTTTCAACCATATGCACAGGGATACGGATCGTTCTTGCTTGGTCAGCAATTGCACGGGTAATAGCTTGGCGAATCCACCAGGTTGCATATGTAGAAAACTTGAATCCTTTACGATAATCAAATTTTTCTACCGCTTTGATCAGACCCATGTTGCCTTCTTGGATCAAATCAAGGAATAGCATTCCACGGCCTACATAACGCTTTGCTATACTTACAACTAGACGAAGGTTTGCTTCTGCAAGTCGACGTTTCGCCTCTTCGTCACCTTCTTCGATTCGGTTTGCCAGACTGATCTCTTCCTCCGCGGAAAGTAGATCGACGCGTCCGATTTCCTTAAGATACATTCTAACCGGGTCATTGATCTTAACACCAGGCGGTACAGTCAAATCATTTAGGTCAAACTCTTCTTCCTTAGCAAGCTGCTGCGTATTTGGATCATCGTCTGATTCAGCTTCTCCGATGATTTCCACACCCTGTTCGCCAAGGTACTCGTAGTACTCATCCATTTGATCGGACTCTATCTCAAAGCCAGCCATTTTTTCGGCTATCTCCTCATAGGTTAGGACACCACGTTTTTTACCTACTTCGGTTAGTTGTTCTTTTACTTGTTCGATGGTCAATTCTGTTTCCATCTCTTTTGATTGTGCTGATTTTTCAGCCATCAACTGTCCCCTCCTTCCAACATTGAACGCGATAAAGAGGTATATTTATTGTTTTAACTCTTTTTTCATTTGGATTATTTCCATCGCGATTTGTGCAGCACCAAGATAATCGTTTTGTGCTTCTGCTTGTTTCTTGTCTTGTTCTTTTTCTTTTATTGTTAACAATTTTGGATAATTAAACACCTGTTTCATATAATCATGTAGCACTGCATCACTTAATTCGTCTTCAAGTGTCAGCATACCAAGCTCAGAAATGATTTTCTTAAGCGCCTGCTCAGGAATGCGCTCCATGAATATACTGATATTCGGCTCGTAGCCCTCTTCGTAGAAAGCATATAGGTAGGTTGCAATCGCACGGTGCTCTTCGATGATAAAGGCGCCTTCAATCGAAGCTTGCACCTTTTCAGAAACTGCCCTATCTTTGAGCATATGTGCGAGCAAATAGCGTTCAGCATTTAAATAAGCCGGTTTTAACGCTTGTGTGAAGATTTTGGGCTTGTTAGGTATATTTATTCTATTCTGCTCGTTATAATCCTTTTTTTGCAGTAAAGATTTATACACTTGAAACTGTTGCTGCTTTAAAGCGTCCAAAGAGATGGAAAATTCATCAGCTAGCTGACGAAGGTAATGATCCCGTTCAACCGCTTTTGTCAGCATGCTAATTTCTTTCAGAACATCTTCCACATACCGCATCCGTTCGCCTTCATCTTTCATGTTCCTGCCTTTACGTAAGTACCTGAGCTTAAATGCCATGAACGTTAGGCTTGCCCCTATTACATCCTGCTTAAACGAGTCTGATCCTTTACTACGGATATAGTCATCAGGGTCCATTTTATCTGGCATCATGGCAATTCTCACGTAACACCCTTGTTGAATAAGGATGTTTGCTGCCCTGTACGCTGCTTCAATTCCTGCATTATCCCCGTCATAACAGATGGTAACATGTTCAACATGTCTCCGAATAATGCGGGCTTGGTCCTCTGTCAAGGAGGTTCCCATTGTGGCAATTCCATTAGGTAACCCCGCTCCGTCTGCAGCGATGACGTCGGCAAATCCTTCAAATAGGATAACCTGCTCCTGCTTTCTTATGTGAGGACGGGCCTGATGGAAATTGTATAGGATTTTACTTTTATTAAAAAGTGGGGTCTCGGGTGAATTCAAATATTTTGGTTCACCTTCTCCAAGCACCCTCCCAGAAAAGGCTATAACATTTCCTTTGTGATCATGGATCGGAAACATAATTCGATTTCTGAAACGGTCAAAATATTCAGCTGTATGCTCCTTTTCAATTAAAAGACCGGCCTTTTCCAACAACTGCTGGTTGTAACCCCTTTTCGTAAGGAATTTCAAGGCAAAGTCCCAGCTGTTAAGTGCATAGCCAACACCGAATTTTTTTAGCGTTTCATCGGTAAACCCTCTTCCGGTCACATAATCATATGCTTCTTGGCCCTCTTTTGTATTCAAGAGTAAATGATGGTAAAATTTATGCAAAAGTAGATGTGCATCCATCATCCATTTTGTTTCTTTCGACTGTCCTGATTGTTCTGTTGCAGTAAATTCCGGCACTTCCACTTCCACATTGGAGGACTTGGCAAGTTTTTGGGCAGCTTCTACAAAACTGACACCCTCGATCTCCATGACGAAATTAAAAGCATTACCGCCTGCACCACAACCAAAGCAGTGATAGATTTGCTTGTCTGGGGAAACAGAGAAAGAAGGAGTACTTTCACCATGGAAGGGACATAGTCCGAAATAATTACGTCCTTGCTTTTTTAATTGCACATATTCACTTATAACATCAACAATGTCGGTAGACTGTCTAATCTGATCAATTGTTTGTTCAGGAATCCGATAATTCATAACAACACTCCGTGACTTACTATTTCTATCTCTATTCGAGAATTCCTGCAATTTTCGACAAAGTTTTTTTAAGCGATTGAACAAATCTTTCTCTGTCTTTCATTGTGAAAGCTTTCGGGCCCTTGGAATAGTTCCCTTTTCTCCGTTCTTTCGCAGATAAAAATCTCATATGCAAGCTCAGTTCCATTTCACTCTCTTCATACTCTTTTCCACGAGGAGTGAGAACATAAACGTTCTTGGACACAAGCATGCTTGCTAGACCAATATCTTGGGTGACTACTACATCATCCTTCTTTGAATGATTCAAAATGTAAAGGTCTGCAGATTCTTTTTCATCATCCACATAGACCCATTTTCCTTCAGTTTTATTGGTCATGACATGGGAATAAGAAGCTACGTAGCACACATCCACTTTATATGTATGACTTATTCTACTTATTTCATCTTTAACAGGACACGCATCCGCGTCCACCAAAATAATAGGTTTGCGATTATTTTGCATGTTAAATGGTTTCTACATCCCTTCCCAAAAACCTTCTTTTTTCGATATGTTTTTTGTAGTTGTCGAACGAAACTGTTATATTGCCCTTGACTTATAGCTATTTTTAGTTTATTCGATAATCCATCACTCTAAACCCTATCGAGGAATTTTTTATCACAATTTTTTATTATAATATAAACTTTTCAAATTGACTACTGTTTCACATCGAAATAAACGTATTCAAAGGTCAAGAAAAAGAGCACTCCTAAAAGCGCTCTTTACTTCAGACGGTTATTATAAATGTTAGAAATAAGGTTAGCCGTTTCTTCTACGGCTTTATTCGTAACATCTATCACTTCACAACCTATTTTATTTACGACCGTTTCAAAAAATGCCAACTCTTCTTTAATTCTTTCAAGGTTTGCATATGCCGCTTTATCGTTAAGCCCCAATGCTTTCAATCTTTCTTTACGGATATCATTTAACTTTTCAGGAGAGATCTTCAGACCGAAACATTTTTCAGGATTCACTTTGAAAAGTTCTTCTGGCGGATCAACCTCTGGAACGATCGGTACGTTTGCCACTTTTAGGCGTTTATGCGCTAGATATTGGGATAAAGGCGTTTTAGACGTTCTTGATACCCCTACCAACACGATATCCGCTTTGATGATTCCCCTCGGATCTCTTCCGTCATCATATTTCACAGCAAATTCTACTGCTTCAATTTTTTTGAAATAATCGTCATCCAACTTTCTAACCAACCCAGGTTGGTACTTAGGTTTGATTCCGTATTCCTGTTCCATTAAGTCCACTAGCGGTCCGATGATGTCATAGACCTGCACGCCTTCTTTGATGGCCAGTTCCAACAGATGCTTTCTCATTTCAGGGACAACAAGTGTAAAGGCGATAAGGCCTTGATTAAGTTTTGCAATGGAGACTACTTCCGACAATGTTGCAATGTCTTCTACATAAGGAATTCTTTTGAGATGGAAGTTCGCCCCATTAAATTGGCTTATAGCCGCTTTTACTGCCAACTCTGCAGTTTCTCCGACAGAATCAGATACGATATATACGGTACGCTTTTCCATGATTCTCCTCCAATCTAGATAATTTCATCGTGTGCCAGGGCAACCAGCACTTTTGTAATATTCGTTTTTGTAATTCTACCGATTACTTCATAGCCTTTATCCGTTTGCTTAACGACTGGAAGAGCATCTATTTGTTTTTCGATCAATTTTTTCGCCACGTCAATAATCAAATCTTCTTTAAAGCAATAGGTAACATTAGGCATTCTTGTCATAATAATATTAACCGGTATGGAAGTTAACTCCTGTTTACCGATACTGGCCCTCAAAAGGTCCTTTCTTGAAAGCACTCCGACAATGATAGAGAAGTTGTCCACCACAAAGAGCGTTCCTACATCTTCTAGGAACATGGTGCAGATTGCATCATAAACGGAAACACTTTCATGGACAACAACCGGGATGGACTGATGGTCGTTCACCTGAATTTTATTTATTTTATCGGATAGTAGCTGCGATCCCGTTTTTCCCGTATAGAAATAACCGACTCGAGGGCGAGCATCTAAGTATCCTGCCATGGTCAAAATTGCTAGATCGGGACGAAGGGTTGCCCGAGTTAAGTTAAGTTGATCAGCTATTGCTTCACCGGTGATGGGCCCTTGTTCTTTGACTATTTGCAATATAGTTTCTTGCCGCTTATTCAGTTCGATTTTCGTTCACCACCTATTGGGTTAATGTCAAACTCTATTGTCCAGCTCCGGGCACCCAGCGGCTATCAAACTTCCCTCGCCTCCTTACGATAAGCTCAACATCGAATCGCTAACGCTCTTCGTGTTTCCTTTATCTCATACGGCTCAGTCCAGTTTGTACGCAGCTGAACGGGCACCCTCCGCTTTTCTATTTGTGACATACTGTATATGTAAATGATATATACTAATTATACTGATAAACAGAAGAATTGGAAAGAGGCTGACTAAATATTGTGAGGAATGCTTTAGTCAGCCTCTTTCGTGTGTTAACTATTTTACCATAGGGTTATAGGTTTGTCTTTTTTAATCACTTAACCATAATGCCATTTACGTTTCCGAAAATGGAGATAACCTTAGCCATATCCGCCATAAGGGCGAGACGGTTTGTTTTTACCGCTTCATCATCTGTCATTACCATGATGTTATCAAAGAATGCATCGATGGCTGGTTTTAAGGAAGCAAGTTCTTCATACGCTACAGAGAAATCCTGGTCTGCCGCCGCACGGATAACCTGTTCTTTTTTGTTGTTAAATTGCTTATAAAGCTCTTGTTCTTGCTCCTGGCTTAACAGGTTTTCTTGAACTTCAGCAGAAAGGGTTGCTTTCTTGGCGATGTTGCATACTCGGCTTAAAGATTCCATTGTATCTTTAAATCCTTCTTCATTTTTCTTCGTTTCAAGCGTCTCTGCTTTTTTCACAGTGGAACAAACATTCTCTAGCGGAAGTTCTAACAGTGCATCCACAATATCGTAACGAACGCCACGCTCTGAAAGGTTGTTTTTCAGACGCAACTTAAAGAATACAAGTAAGTCTTCCAGGATAGCTTCTGTTTCCTTCTTTGCAATTCCTTTTTCTGCATAACGTTCTACTACTGATTGCATGAATGCTTCTAAAGAAAAGGTCCACTTTTTATTGATAATAGTTTGTATGATACCAGATGCCTGACGTCTTAACGCGTAAGGATCTTGTGAACCTGTAGGAATAACACCTATAGCAAAGAATCCAACAATGGTATCCATCTTTTCTGCAATACTTAAAATAGCACCTACATCGGAGGAAGCTGTCTGATCTTCTGCAGATCGAGGCATATAATGTTCGTTGATCGCCTTTGCAACTACCGGACTTTCACCCTTTGCCAGGGCATATTTTTCACCCATGATTCCCTGTAATTCAGGAAATTCATAAACCATATGGGACACTAGATCAAATTTATAGATAGAGGCTGCACGTGCTACATGCTTCTGTGCTTCATTGTCCACATCTACGATTTTAGCCAGGTCTGTTGCGATGCTCTGAACACGTCTCACTTTATCGCCAGTCGTTCCGATTTCCTCATGAAATACGATTTTATCGAGCTTTTTGACCGCATTTTCAATGATCATCTTTTCGTCTTCCTTAGAGAAAAAGGCCGCATCAGATAATCTTGCACGTAATACTTTTTCGTTTCCTCTTGCCACATTATCTAAGTTCTCATGATTACCATTACGCACCGTTACAAAATACGGTAAAAGAGTTCCTTCTTCACTTTTCACAGGGAAATAACGCTGATGTTCCTTCATGGAGGTGATCAGTACTTCTTCAGGCAAGCTGAGATAGTCCGACTCAAACGTACCGAATAATGCAGTTGGATACTCCACAAGGTTGTTTACTTCTTCCAAAAGATCTTCATCCACAGGAATGTTCCAGCCATTCTCTTCTCCTATTGTGGATAGTTGCTTTCTAATTGCTTCTTTTCGTTCCGTTGCGTCGACAATGACATAGTTGGAAAGCAGTTCTTCCACATAACTACCGGCGTCCTTCAGCTCCACTTGACCTCCAAGAAAACGATGCCCCGTGGAAACTCGGTCGGACTTCACTTTTGCAATCTCAACTGGTATTACTTCTTCACCGAATAAAGCAATCAACCATTTAATCGGTCTAACATACTTTAGGTCCTCATCTGCCCAACGCATATTCTTTGGAAAATGCAGGCTTGTTGCAACAGAAGCAATGGAACTTAGTATTTCTTTGGTATCTTTTCCTTCTACATGCTTTTGGACATGCACATATTCCACGCCGTTTATTTCTTTAAAATAGATATCTTCAACCGTTAACCCTTGGCCTCTTGTAAAGCCTTGAGCGGCCTTTGACCATTCACCGTCCGCTGAAAGGGCAACCTTTTTAGCAGGACCTTTCGCTTCCAAGGTAACATCTTCTTGTCTTTCTACAAGGCCTTTGATTAGGACTGCAAGCCTTCTTGGAGTAGAGTATGCTTGGATGTTTTCGTAAGCCAGCTGGTTTGTTTCAAGCCAAGATTTCACTTTTTCCTGAAGCTGATTCATGGAATCCGTTACAAATCGAGCCGGCATCTCTTCTAAACCGATTTCAAATAAAAAGTCTCTTTTACTCATTAGTGCTCTCCTCCTTTTTCAAAATTGGGAACCCAAGTTTTTCTCTTTCTTCATAGAAGGTTCTTGCCACTTTTCGGGCCAAATTCCTTACACGACCGATATAGCCTGTTCGTTCGGTTACAGAAATGGCTCCGCGTGCGTCCAATTGGTTGAATGTATGGGAGCATTTTAAAACATAATCATAAGCGGGGTGCACAAGACCATGGTCCATCTGGCTGTGCGCCTCTTTTTCGTATATATCAAACAATGTGAACAACATATCTGGATCAGATGTTTCAAATGTATATTTGGAATGCTCATATTCTGGTTGAAGGAAGATATCACGAACAGTGAATCCCTCCGTCCATTCTAGGTCAAATACATTTTCTTTGTCCTGAATGTAAGAGGCAAGACGCTCGATACCATAAGTGATTTCTACTGAAACCGGTTTACATTCAATGCCGCCTACCTGTTGGAAGTAAGTAAATTGAGTGATTTCCATTCCATCCAGCCAAACTTCCCATCCAAGTCCTGCTGCTCCAAGGGTTGGTGCTTCCCAGTTATCTTCTACAAATCGGATGTCATGTTTAAGTGGGTCGATTCCTAGTTTTTTTAGTGATTCCAAGTATAGTTCTTGGATGTTGTCTGGAGATGGCTTCATGATTACTTGGAATTGGTGATGTTGGTACAGGCGGTTTGGGTTTTCGCCGTAACGGCCGTCAACTGGCCTTCTGGATGGTTCGACGTATGCTACGTTCCATGGCTCAGGTCCGATGCTTCTTAAGAATGTGTAGGGGCTCATTGTTCCGGCACCTTTTTCTACGTCGTAGGCTTGCATGAGGATACAGCCTTGTTCTGACCAGTGGTTTTGCAGGGTCAGGATCATGTTTTGGATGTTCATTTTGACACCTTCCTTTTTTAGTTGTTGCTGGTGACTCCTTTCGATTTCCGTTCCAGGTGTTCGCTTTCCGCGGGACGGTGCTTGAGCCTCCTCACAACGCTTGCGGGTCTCAATCTACCGTTACTGCCCCGCTGGAGTCTCACACCTTGCACTCCAATCTACAGGGAAACTTACTCATCCTTAGCCACCACTAATTCTGATTTTAATATGTTGGCTGTAGGACAAAAAGGGAGAACCTCTTGTCTCTATGCCAACAGTTGTTGTCAGCATAGGGACGAGAGATTCTCCCGCGGTTCCACCCTATTTGTAAAAAGGAATAGCCTTTTTACCACTTTATCCGTATTGCTCCAGAACGCCTTCCTTATCTCTTGATTCCCTAGCTCCCACCGCCCTAGGTTCGCTTTAATCGAGTTTGATAAGTACTACTTTCCTTCAACGCAATCTTTATAGATGTAATTGGATAATAAATGATTTTTACTACAAAGTCAATCTGGTTTCCCCTTTTTTTCGGGAAGATTTGCTCGCAATGAACCTAGTTGCTTCAGAAAGCGCTTGGATTTTAACATTATCCCAGAATAGGCTTCATAATATTCATCTATAATGAAACGCAGCTCTTTCCTTGTCTCCTCTTTTAAAGACAGATTCCCGATTCTATTGAGGTCATAATAGTAAAACGTACGTAAAAGGCGCAGCGTTGATGGAGCGACCTTTATTAAATATGGATCTTTGTGAAAGCATCTGTTGCAGAGGAAACCTCCTTCTTTAATAGAAAAGGAAAATGTTCCTTCTGTTGCTCCACAAGATGCACAGCGGTTAAGTTCCGGTGTAATACCGATAACATCACACATCTTCATTTCAAAGATGAACGTCAATATCTCTGCATCGTATCCGTCATCAATACAGTGAAGCACCTGGTAGAGAAGCTCATAAAGCGGCGTGTTCCGCTTTCCTTCATCAGTTGTTTTGTCCATCAACTCTACGATATAGGATGCATAGGCTGTGAGAAAGATATCCTCCCGGATGGACCTCATGGAGTCCATGATTTCTCCTTGCTGGAGACTGCCTAAACCTGTCCCTCTTTGAAAAACGAAGGTCCCGTGAGAAAATAATTGGGAAATAGCAGTAAAGCGACTGCTTGGTTTGTTTGCACCTCTTGCCATTACCCCTACTTTTCCTAACTCTTTTGAGTAGATGGTAACAATTTTATTATTTTCTCCATAAGCATTCGTTCGAATGACAATGCCTTCACATTTATGTAGCAAATCGTACACCGTCCATTATTTAGGCTTTTATTAATTGTAAGGTTTGCATAATAAAAAGGCAATCCACAACACTTATGTGTGTAAATCACCTTAATAACTAATCATCTGTCATTATGAAATTGGTAAGTCACTATTTGCTAGCTCTTCTGTCTGTTCGGGTATATCGCCATTTTCTTTCTCAAGCTCTTTAAAAAGAAGATAGGTATCAATATTACCTGTTTCTTTAAAGACCTTCCAGGTAAAATCCAACATTGTAAACTCCACCCTTTCTGTAGTAAAGACCAGCATGCCTATTCCAATTCCTATATGACTATGATGACCGTAGAAGGGTCAAAACATGTTAGATAAATTTTGTAAATTCAATGCTACGAATGAACTATGTTTCGCTCGTCTTCCCAATTAGTATTCGTTTTCATTAAAACCAAAATCTCTAAGCTGCGACTGCTTATTACGCCAATCCTTTTGGACCTTCACCCACAGCTCCAAAAACACCTTTGATCCCAGTAATGCTTCTATGTCCACTCTGGCTTTTTGTCCCACTTCTTTCAAGACTTTCCCTTGCTTACCAATAACAATCCCTTTTTGAGAATCCCGCTCTACTACAATGGTAGCCTGGATATCGACCATATCCTTATTTTCACGTTTCTTCATGGAATCAATTGCTACAGCGATGGAGTGAGGCACTTCCTCTCTTGTCAGATGAAGAACTTTCTCCCTGATCAATTCGGCAACAATAAAACGTTCCGGATGGTCTGTGACTTGATCAGCCGGGTAATATTGCGGACCCTCTGGCAAGAATTTCTTGATTTGTTCTAACAAAACCTCTACATTATTGCCTTGCAATGCAGAAATCGGAACTATCTCTTTGAATGGGTACAACGCTTTGTAGGTTTCCATTAAGGGCAACAAATCATCAGGATGTACTTCGTCGATTTTATTTATTACCAAATAAACCGGAGTAGAAGTTTCCTTCAGTTTTTCAATAATAAATTCATCGCCTTTTCCTAGACCTTCTTTTGCGTTGATCATAAATAGAACCAAATCAACTTCTTTTAACGTGTTTTGCGCCACTTTCATCATGAAATCGCCAAGCTTATGCTTAGGTTTATGGATTCCTGGCGTGTCGATGAAAACTATTTGTGCATCGTCTTGTGTATATACACCCTGAATTTTATTTCGAGTTGTTTGTGGTTTGTCGCTCATTATCGCAATTTTTTGGCCGATTACTCTGTTCAAAAATGTTGATTTTCCAACGTTCGGCCTGCCAATGATGGAGACAAACCCTGATTTAAAGTCTGTTGTAGTATGGTTATGCATCTAAATCCTCCGGTGAAAAGGCTCCAGGTAGCAAATCTGCTACTGTCAGTTCCTGAATATCACCTTGAAGGTTTGTCAGGATCACTTTCGTTTCAGGTGCACATAGCTCCGATATTACTTGACGGCAAGCTCCACATGGTGGGACAGGTCGTTTTGTATCGGCGACAACGGCAATTGCATCAAATTCTGTGATGCCTTCTGAATACGCTTTAAAAAGGGCTGTTCTTTCTGCGCAGTTAGTCATACTATATGCAGCATTTTCAATGTTGCATCCGCGATAGACCTTACCGTCTTTACCTAATAATGCCGCGCCTACTTTAAACTTGGAGTAGGGTACATAAGCCATTTCTCTTGCTGTTTTTGATTCTTGGATTAAAGCTTCGATGTTCACAGTTAATCTTCCTTTCTTCTGTAAGCTTCGGGTGCGCGTTACTTATATTTTACCTCAAATTCATTCTTAAATCACCCTTAAATTTTAAAAAATTTAAAATTTTCAATTTATTTAAAGATAGGTCAATAAATAAGGGCCAAATAAGATTACACCAATTATAACAGAGATACAAGCAAAAACTAAGGCCGCAGAAGCAGCCACATCTTTTGCGGTTTTTGCAAGGGGATGATACTCCTCGGTAACAAGATCCACCACGTTTTCAATGGCCGTATTGATAATTTCAATGACGAACATCCCGGCTATGACTAAAAATAGAATGAGCCACTCTACTTTTGTGATTTGAAAGAATAAGGACAAACCAATCATCACAAAAGCTAGAAAAACGTGAACTTTAATATTTCTTTCCGTTCGAAGGACAAACATCAATCCATCAAAAGCATAAGAAAAACTAGAAGTAAACGATCCTCGATACCCCTTCTGGTTACGATCTTTTGAGTCCATAGGCGTCCAAGATTTCTTTCTGTTTATCAAACATTTCTTTTTCATCTTTTTCGTTTTCATGGTCATATCCCAACAGATGCAAAAGACCATGAAGAGCTAGAAACCCTAACTCTCTTTTTACAGAATGCCCGTACTCTTCCGCTTGTTCTTCCGCTTTTGGAATAGAGATGATAATATCACCTAGCATACGGGGAGCGTCTTGTTCATAATGGATTTCCATTTCGCCCTCTCCCATCTCCTCCATCGCAAAAGAAATAACATCTGTCGGACGGTCCTTGTCACGGTATTCACGGTTAATTTCCTGAATTCTTTCATTATCTACAAAAGTCACGGAGAGTTCAGCACCTGTTTGAATCGATTCTTTCTCAGCAGCAAATACCAATAATTCTTTTATATCCTTCCACTGCTCATCTGTCAGCTTGGATGTTTCATCTAACATATCAATTTCCATCATGATTCTTCCTCTCCTTTCGGGTACTCAATTCTTGAATGGAATATTCCTTGCAACGTTTCACAGAAGGACTTGCCAATTTCTTCAAGTTCCTTGAAAGTCAGTTCACAGTCACTATATTGCCCATCTTGAAGACGGTCTTTAATGATAGCTTTTACAATCGTCTCAATTTTATCTGGCGTCGGGTTATTTAAAGACCTTACCGCCGCTTCAATGCTATCAGCAGTCCCAACGATTGCCGCTTCCTTGGAAGTAGCTTTCGGTCCTGGGTACCTATATTCTTCTTCTCTAATATTTTCGTTCTTTTCTTTCGCTTTATGATAGAAGAATTTCAAAAGCGTCGTACCATGATGCTGGGCCGCAATGTCTACAATCTCTTTCGGCATATTATGTTCGCGGAGGATTTGAGCTCCATCTGTTGCATGGGCAATAATGATATTCTTGCTCGTCTGGGGTGGAAGCTTATCATGGGGATTCGCTCTTCCCATTTGATTTTCAATAAAATAATGCGGTCTTTTTGTTTTTCCAATATCATGATAATAAGAGGCAACCCTTGCAAGCAATCCATTTGCGCCAACTGCTTCACACGCTGATTCTGATAGATTGGCCACCATTACGCTATGATGATACGTGCCCGGTGTTTCCATTAGAATTTTCCTAAGCAAAGGATGGTTTGGATTGGATAGCTCAAGCAACTTCATGGTAGAAAGCATTCCAAAGCCCACTTCAAAGAATGGCAGAATTCCAATAGTAAGAACGGCAGAGACCACTCCAGAACCAACCGCCATTGTCCCATTTATACCAAGTTCCAACAATTCGTTCATTCCAGTAAGGTCCCTGTTGGTCAATAGAACTAACGCAATGACCGTTACAACGTTAATCAATGAAACAAATAGGCCGGTCTGGAGAATGGTTAGGCGTCTGTTATGCTGGTTCAAGAATAGAACAGAGGCAACTGCCGAAATGATCAAGTAAGACCCGACAGTATAGTTCATGGTACCTGGAACCATATTAAAAATAAAGCTGCCGCAAATTCCAAAAATAATACTGGAAAAGACGGCTATACGATCGGTAATCAGCATTTTAATCAGCATTGCGCCCATAGCAACCGGGGCGATATATCCGATCTCCGTTGTATTCAACGTTTGGAAGAAACTAAAAATTTTCAATAAAATCAGCGTTATGGAAAAGATTAATAGATACATGGTCAAATACGTATTTTTGCTGTGAATCGTTGTATCAATATTTTTAAACAGGTAAACAAGCGCAAAAATCATTAATCCGATGATAATTAGTAATCCGACATACGGCGCAATATTGTCAGATTGGTCCGCAAATCCGGCTACCGTTAAAAGTCTATAGATATCTCGATCAATGAATTGCCCAGCCTTCACAAGTGTATCACCCTGTGAAATCCGCACTGGTTCAACAGCATCTATCGCCTGCTGCCTCTTTTCCTGCGTTAGAGCAGAATCATAAATTACATTTTGAATAACAGAAAGGCTAGAAATATTAATAATCACACTAGGGACATTGCCAGATTGCGAAAGCTCTGTTCTGACAAGATTTCTTGCTTCTATTGTGTCCTCAGGCTTATGTATATCCCTAGACATGGCATTATTAATCGCCGTTACTGCTGCATTTTTATACCTAGTTAAATCGGCTTCCTTTAAACTGAGCAAAAACAAAAGATCTTCATCTTCCAGCTCCTCGTTCCACTGACTGGGAACTTGTCCAGCAAGCGCTTCCTTAAGAAGCTTCAACTTTTCTGCATCAGTCAGTTTAACAGGCTCAGGCACTTCTTCCGATTGCTCATCGGCACCTTCTCCCTCGGCAGGAGGTGCGGTTTCCGGGACTTTTTCAAGTTCTGCTACCTGATTTTTCGTATCAATCAGCACTTCTATAAAGTTCTCTACCCTTGCAATTTGCTGATATGCTTTGTCCTTATCACGGATGAACTGGTCTGGGACTTTATCTTCCGCTTCATCTCTAAGTATTTCTGTCGCTTCTCTATCTTCAAAACTATGTGGTGCCACAATTGTTTTTTCAGCATTGCTAAACAGTTGGACATTTATCTCCTCAGGCTTAACATTACTAAACATAATACCGAACATGATAAGTCCCAAGATTACATAGATAACCACATGGTAAAATTTAAAGGCCTTCAAGTCTTGCAAAGAAATTTTCCAGGATTTCGATTTTTTTTTCACTTTTAATTGACTCCCTCCCTAAACGACATCCCTACAGATAAAATCCGATACAAGTGAAAGAGCCCCAATTAAGGGGCTTTATTTTGATTCTAACTTTTCGTAAGCATCAATAATTCTCGCTACCAATGGATGACGTACGACATCTGATTGTTCGAGTTCTATAAATTGAATGCCTGATGTGTTTTTCAAGATATCCCGGACTACAGCAAGACCCGACTTCATTCCTTTTGGCAAATCGACTTGGGATATGTCACCTGTAATGACCATTTTCGACCCAAATCCAAGCCTTGTCAGGAACATTTTCATTTGCGCTGCCGTTGTGTTCTGCGCTTCATCCAGTATGACAAATGCATCATCCAATGTACGGCCCCTCATATAGGCTAAGGGAGCAATTTCTATCGTCCCTCTTTCTATTAACCTTTGGGTATGTTCTGAACCAAAGACATCATGAAGCGCGTCATACAATGGACGTAAATACGGATCCACTTTCTCTTTCAAATCTCCAGGCAAAAAACCCAAGCTCTCCCCTGCTTCCACAGCAGGACGAGTAAGGATAATACGTTTCACCTGTCCGTTTTTTAATGCGGTAACGGCCATCACCACAGCTAAATATGTTTTTCCAGTTCCTGCAGGACCAATCCCGAAAACAAGATCTTTTTTCCTGATGGCAGCAACATACTGTCTTTGCCCTAGAGTCTTAACTCGAATGGATTTTCCTTTTACATTCTTAGTTAATTCTTCATCAAACAATTCCAGAAAAGAATGGATATTGTCCTCTTTTGCAAGTTGGATCGCATAGATGACATCTCTTTCACTGATGGTAATACCTTTTCGAATAACTTCCAGTAAGTTCTGTATGACGCTATCCACTATTTCCACTTGTTTGACATCGCCGGAAACATTGACTGTTTCTCCGCGGGTCACAATGGATACGTTCAATTCTTCTTCAATTCTCTTTAGGTGGACATCTTGATTCCCAAAAAGAGCGATTGCTTCGTTTGGATTTTTTAGTTGTTGATTCATCATCACTAGTTCTTCTGACATTCATTAGTCTCCTTGAATAATTGGTTCGATTTTTACAATATTTTCAATGACTTGGTAATGTATATCTACCCTTACTTTACCATTCTCCTTATGAGTGCGCAAAACTTTTTCACCTTTTATCTCTGCATCTTCATCCAAATTGGAGAGCACTTGATCTCTTCCAATCTCCAAAGCCTGCTCAATGACCTCTTCATCATCGTAAATTCGCTCTACTATTTCTTGCTCATGAACGGTTTTGCCCACATAGGATATAGGCAATTGCCATTTCCAGAAGTAGAAAGGCCTCTCTGCTTCATATTCCTCTTGGCGCTCGTATTCTTTTTTAAAAAAACCCCAGACAGGAACTTTCAAACTTCCTACCTTCAAGTAATGCTTGTAGTAGGTTTCTCCTGTCAAAACAGGGAGAGTGGTTTTAATCGGGACATCCACACTTGTAAGGTACCATGTTTCGCCTAATACCTCCCCTACTGCTGCAATCGATCTTTTTTTATCTTCTCTCCCAATCAAACCAGAAACCAGTACTTGCCCTTGATTCACATAATCATTCACCTGAACGAGTGGTTGTCCCTTTTCAACGTAGATTCTAGCTACCATCGCTTTTTTCTTCGCCACTAAACTTCTCGGTGACAATGCTTCCAACTTTTCAGGTTCATTCTTCTCCACCACTTCAAAATGGTAGGATGTCCCGTTTAAAACCACTCCAATCCAAGTAATTTCACTTATTGTGTCCGTTAAATTACGTTGAATACTTTCCACATCTTGAATAAAAAATTGAAACTTCCCTCTTTTGACTCCAAGCTTGTCTAATTCTTGCATAATCTTATGTTCCGTCGCAGGTTCCGCCCCTTTAATTTCAATACTCCAGACCATATTCGATAATAAAAAAACAGTAAGGAAGGCCCCGATGACCCCAACAATCAATCCGCTGTTTTTAAGTGAATACTGAGTTAAAAATGGCAATCCCTTTCTTGTCAGGAAACGGAATTTGCATTCTTGTTTCTTAATAAGCTGCCTCAATTTACGGACATCTTTTAGGAGAACGTGGCATGTGTAAGCCTCTTCCCCCATCTTCTTCACTTGCCACACCTGTATCCCGCTTCTTGTGCAATCGTTTAGGAATCTCTCTACACCTTTCCCATGAATAATTATCTTTACAGTACCAGAGAAAAAGTTCATCCATTGATTTTTCATGCGTATCCTCCTAATTTATTCTTCCAGATACATCACTTGACTGATTTTCCCTTCAAGCAAAATTTCTTCTGGCAATATGGTCCTGATCACAAACGAATCTCCTTTAACAAGAAGCTGCCCCTGCTTTAGAAGCAACCGTATTTCCTTATCACTAAACGTTAATAAACCTCGGTGATTTTCAATATATATATGTATTTGTCCAATCATTGTAATTCTCGGCAGATCCATCATGACATCTGCGGGTAATTCCATATTGTTGGTGATCCAATTATTCATGCGGGAACGAAACTTCTTGAGCATGGAAAAACCCCCTTTCCTTTCATATGTATGAAAGAATCAGAGGGTTTAATACAGAATTTTTCAAGGGAGAAAGGGTGAGGGGAGAATAAAAATATCCGATTAAAAACGCTCGGTCTTTTTTGGGATAAAACATTAGTTGTTACTTAATAGACGCTGTTCCTTTCCGCAAATGGCTTCGCTTTCCGCGGGACGGTGCTTGAGCCTCCTCACAACGCTTCAGGGGTCTCAACCTACCGTTACTCCCCCGCTGGAGTTTTCGCCATTTGCTCCAATCCACAGCTGATAATTAAATAATCAAATACGTTAATGCTTATTCAGCTAACACAGTTAGATTACTTTTTATAATCCTACCGTTAAATGAAACCACCTTGTTGATTGGAGTGGAAGGCGCGCAGACGCCCGCGGGGGGAAGGGACAGGTGAGACCCCGGAAGGCGAAGCCTGAGGAGGCTCACGGACCGCCCGCAGGCAAGCGAAGCGCCTGGAACGGAAATCAACAGTATTATACACTTTCTTATCTTTTCAAAAAAAATCCCTGCACAAAGTCTCCTTTATGCAGGGATAAATATATCTACTATTTTCTTTTGGAAAAATGCTCTGTGTAAACAGGACGATGTGGATTTCTTGATCGGGGTTGGCCTAGAATCTCCGACCACATGACCCCTTCCACCACTCGGTTTGGTTTTATCCGATAACGGGAAGAAACCACTTTCCCTTCTGAAAGCTTGAGCTCCTGTTTTAGAATCGGACTGTTCTTGGAGATTTCCTGTCCTTTAATCGACAACTCCTTCACTTCGTCCTTCATCTGTTTCTGTATAGAAGATACCTGTTCTTTCTTTTGTTCTGCCTTTTGTAGATACGGGTTCACTTTTTCCCGGACTTTCTGCTCCAGTTCTTCCAGTTTGCCCTCTCCAAAGACATCTATATCCCAGTCAAAACGAGGCTTTTCTTCTCTTTTTCGGTTCGGCGCACTTTCGCGTCGATAATCCTCATAATCTTCTTGCCTTTGGGATGCCTGTGAAGCAGTTTGCTGACGTTGTTTTTGTCTTTGTTGCTGCTGTTTTTGTTTTTGCTGCTCTTCTTGTTTTCCGCCTTTAAAAAGGGTCGAGAAGATACCAAGCAATACAAAAATCAGCCAAGGTGCCTGCTGAAGAATTTCAAAAATCCATTCCAATTGCACATCATCCTCCCTTCCTTAAAGGAGTTGCAGGAAAAGTGTTCATTCTTTTCCTGCTTAATCTTTCATGCTTACTTTTCACCGTCTTCAGGGGTATCTGTCAGTTTGCCGATAGAATCTCTCATTTCCGTATCAGCTGTGATGTTCTTGATGTTCATATAATCCATTACCCCAATGTTTCCAGAGCGCAATGCTTCTGCCATGGCAAGAGGTACTTCCGCCTCAGCTTCCACAACTTTTGCACGCATTTCTTCTACGCGGGCACGCATTTCTTGTTCTTGGGCAACGGCCATTGCACGACGTTCTTCTGCTTTTGCTTGAGCAATCTTCTTATCTGCTTCCGCTTGGTCAGTTTGTAATTCAGCACCAATGTTTTTACCGATATCAATGTCGGCAATATCAATGGACAAGATTTCAAACGCTGTCCCCGCGTCCAAACCTTTAGATAAAACTGTTTGTGAAATCATATCAGGGTTCTCAAGTACTTTCTTATGATCTATTGCAGAACCGATTGTACTTACGATACCTTCCCCTACACGCGCGATAACTGTTTCTTCACCCGCACCACCGACAAGGCGTTCAATGTTTGCACGAACAGTAATACGAGCTTTTGCTTTCACTTCAATTCCGTCCATCGCAACACCGGCGATAAATGGAGTTTCAATAACTTTTGGATTAACAGACATTTGTACTGCTTCTAATACGTCACGGCCAGCTAAATCAATGGCAGCCGCACGTTCAAATGTCAATTCAATGTTTGCGCGTTGTGCCGCGATAAGAGCATTCACCACTCGGTCAACATTACCACCTGCCAAGTAATGGCTCTCTAATTGATTGGTTGTAACCGCTAAGCCGGCTTTGTGTGCTTTAATTAACGGGTTAATGACACGACTTGGAATTACACGTCTTAATCTCATCCCAACAAGCGTGAAAATACTTACTCGCACACCCGCTGCTAACGCGGAAATCCATAGCATTACTGGAACAAATGTCAGTAATACCGATAAAAAGATAATTCCAAGAACAACTGCTAATAAAATAATTAAAGTACCTGGATCCATAATAAAATTCCTCCTAAATATTAGTCAACAGAATGCATTTCCCGTACCACAATACGAGAGCCTTCCGCCTTTACAATCGTTACTTTTTTGTTTGCTCCAATAAAATTACCCTCTGTGACCACGTCAATTCGTTCGTCGTTAATGACCGCGGTTCCTGAAGGCCTTAATGGAGTCATTGTTACCCCCTGCTGCCCTACCAATTCGATTCTGGATACATTTGATACATATCCCTGCTCTGTATTGGTGGAATCGCGGAGTACAATCCGGTCAAAAAATCGGATTTTCTTACCAAATACCGTAAATAACAGTACCATCGCAATAATTGTTACAAGCATAGCAATCAACAAGGATAACCCCATTCCTGCAATATCATCTGTTGCCAAAAAGAAACTCGTCACCACAGCACCAAGGCCAAGTATTCCAAGTATTCCTCCCGGCACAAAGAGCTCTAAGACAATGAGCACGACTCCTACCGCAAATAGAATGATGGTTTCCATTCCCGCAAGCCCTGCTACCATATGTCCGTAAAAAAATAACAATAGAGCACTGATTCCCATCGCACCGGGTATGCCAAACCCAGGAGAATATAACTCTAGTACCAGCCCAAGAGAACCTATTGATAAGAGAATAGGAACAACAACAGGATTGGTCAAGAATCTTGCCACGTTTTCAGCAAATGTAACCTCTGATGTGACAACCTCGGCATCTTCATATCCCAATTCGGTAAGCAAGGCATCCAGATTGGCTACTGTTCCTTCCGAATACCCAACTTCAAGAGCAGAAGATGCCCCTAGTGTAACTAAGTCCCCTTTAGGCGCTCCAACTTCAGGGAGATCTAAATCTTTATCCGCCATCCCAAGTGCATATTTCGGATCACGGCCATTTGACTCCGCTGCATTTTGCATTTCACGTAACCAAAAGGATTGCGCTTTATCCTCAGCCGCGCTTCCATCACCCGTAATAACCGCCGCTGCTCCCATGGAAGCATTTGGGGTCATGTAGATTTGGTCAGCGTATAAAGCCAAATATGCACCGGCAGATAAGGCTTGGCTGTTTACAAAAGCAACTGTTTGTGTGGATGCGCCCTCGAATTTATTGGCTATTTCAGTGGCTGCATCCACCAAACCACCTGGTGTGTGGATGTCAAAGACTATTAAGTCAGCACCATCTTCCTCAGCAGTTTGAATGGACCTATTAATGAAAGACAAAAGGCCCTTTTCAACGGTGCCATTGACCGGTATAACATGAACCAGTTTCTCGGCACTGCTCGCGTTGGATGGCAAAAGCGGTAATGCCGATAAAATAAGTGCTAGAACAAAAGCGCTAACATAACTAATACGAAGAACTTTTTTCATCATGTCCTCCTCTCCAGAACCTATTCATTTTATATTCACCGTAACCAGTATGTAATACGCACGGAAAACCTTAAAGTTTCATTATGATTGATATTTTTTTAGATGCAGGCTCAAAGTGTGGCTAATTAGTGAACACAGAAAGGAATTAGAAGGGATAATTGGTCAACATGATTAAAAAATAACACCTTACATAGGTAAGGTGCTATTTTGGGTTTTTATGAAAGATGTTGTTGTACAAGTTTGTTAACAAGGCTACCGTCCGCTTTGCCTTTAACTTTAGGCATCAGTGCTCCCATTACTTTACCCATGTCAGCTTTCGAATTGGCGTTCACCTCAGCAATCGTCTGTTGGACGATTGCTGAAAGATCCTCTTCGGATAACTGCTCGGGCATATAATGTTCAACTATTGCAATTTCACCCTGTAATTTATGAACCAAGTCTTCACGACCGGCTTTATCAAATTCTTGGAGGGAGTCTTTACGTTGCTTTAATTCACGAGACAATACGGTAAGTTCTTCCTCCTCGGATAAGTCTCTGCCGTGCTTGATCGATTCGTTCTGAATCGAAGACTTAACCATTCGGAGTACGGAAAGCTTCTCTTTGTCCTTATCCTTCATAGCTTGCTTAATATCGGTATTTAAACGCTCGAGAAGACTCATTCTTACACCCTCTTGTTAAAATTTACGCTTTCTAGCAGCTTCAGACTTCTTCTTACGTCTTACGCTTGGTTTTTCATAGAATTCACGCTTTCTTGCTTCTTGCAACGTTCCAGTCTTTGAAACTGAACGTTTGAAACGGCGAAGAGCATCTTCAAGCGATTCGTTTTTACGAACAACTGTTTTTGACATTCTAATTCCCTCCCTCCAGAACAACCACTAACATTTTCAGAAAAAACATGATCCCATAAATGCAAAAAAGCATGTATAGAACATGTACTTACCAATTATAATATATTCACTAATGCTGGTCAACAATTATAAGGAAATGCTTTAAAACAATCTTACTCAACTATTATTTCGAAATAGGTTTATCACCTTGGAATCCTTGCCTGCCAACATATATTGGGACCTACCGAGATAAAGTGGAATCGAAAGTTTTTCCCATTTTGGCAATCCATTTTCGGTAAATAAGCTTTGATCTTTATAAAATCCGGTCATCTCCCCGACAAACCAGTCATGATCTCCATACGTCTGCTGGTCCATCACTTTGCATTCATAGGCAATATACGCTTCATTTAAAATAGGTGCGGAAACTGTCTTCCCTTGTTCATATTTTATATGTAGCTCATCAAATTTATTATGTTCTTTTCCTGTAAGCATACCCGATTCCTGGATAAAATGAGCAAACTTTTCCGGCACAAAATTTATTGCAAATTCTTTGGAGTTTTCTATTAAATGATGGGTATATCTTTCTTTTGCAATCGCGACACCATAGATCGGCGGGTCGAATGATATGTAGCTATGCCAGCCTGCTGCCATTATATTTTTTTCTCCGTTCCAATTGGCAGTTACCAGGGCAACCATGCCTGGATAGCTATGCATAACGGTATTGGCCGTCCACTCTCTCATGTGTGTGATCTCCTCTCGTGTTTTCTTGTCATTCTTGTCCATCACCCGCCATATATTGTGATAGAGGTGATGGGCTTGTTTTCTATTATAACGTTATTGGCTGTATATTTAGCGATTTTTTTAATCGGTATGACCGTGATGAGATCAGGGCTACTTCAATTGTCCGAGGAGAGGACAAAAGGGTACCTGACCAAATTCACTGATATGCCGTGGAAAGGTTTGTTGATAGGAATCCTGATTACCGGACTCTTGCAGAGCAGCTCTGCTGTGATGGTCATCACTGTAGGATTGGTGGCGGCGGGGTATCTTACCTTTTATCAGTCCATTGGCATCATGCTTGGCAGCAACATCGGTTCCACTTTCATCACCGAGCTCATTACAATTGATATTTCTCAGCTTATCTTCCCGATGCTGATTATCGGATTTTTGTTTCTATTTTCGAAAAAGAAATTACCATTCAGCTTTGGATCCAGCTTGTTCGGGCTTGGTTGTTTATTTGTCGCCATGAATGGATTTGAGTCCCTTGCTGTTCCGTTAGCAGGTTTTCCATCTGTACAGGATATGCTTGCGATGACAAATGACCATCATCTATATGGTGTGGGTATCGGGACATTGCTTACGGCTATCATCCAATCCAGTTCGGCTACAACAGGCATCAGCATGAGCTTTTTGAATAATGATTTACTGTCCCTTCCGGCAGGGATTGCAATTATGCTCGGTGCTAATATCGGAACTTGTGTGACTGCTTACTTGGCAAGCATTGGTTCAATACGAGAGGCCAAGTTAACTGCGTATGCGCATATATGGTTGAATGTGATAGGTGTGGCGGTATTTTTCCCTTTGATTCCTTGGTTGGGGAGTTTAGTGGCAATGCTGGCTTCCAGTGCTGATGTACAGCTTGCTCACTCAAGCGTGATATTTAATGTGCTGTGTTCTGTGGCTGCGTTGCCGTTTGTTCGCCCGTTTGCGCGGTTTGTGGAGAGGGTGCATGGGTGATAAAGCAATCAAAAAAGCACCCCCTCAAGCATAAATGCCCAAGGGAGTGCTTAAAATTTGATCTTAGTAATCCGTATCAGCAGTTAAACCTTTAACAATAGCGATACCGGAACTTGCTCCGATACGTGTTGCTCCAGCTGCGATCATTTCTTCCGCACCTTTTGCATCACGAACACCACCGGAAGCTTTCACTCCGATTTCAGGTCCTACAGTTTGTCTCATAAGAGCGATATCAGCTACAGTTGCTCCGCCAGTTGAGAAACCAGTGGAAGTTTTCACGTAGTCGGCTCCAGCTTTAACAGCCAATTGGCATGCTCTAACTTTTTCTTCGTCTGTAAGAAGGCAAGTTTCGATGATGACTTTAGTCAAAGCGCGTCCTTTTGCTGCTTCTACAACCGCACGGATGTCTCTTTCTACTAACTCGTTGTCGCCATCTTTCAAAGCGCCCATGTTGATAACCATGTCCACTTCAGTGGCACCGTTTTCAATTGCATTCGTCGTTTCGAATGCTTTCACTTCTGGAGTGTTTGCTCCTAGAGGGAATCCAATTACTGTACAAACTTTTACATTGCTTCCTTCTAAAAGTTCAGCAGATGTTTTTACCCAAGTCGGGTTCACACAGACAGATGCAAAGTTGTATTCTCTTGCTTCTTGGCAAAGTACTTCTACCTGTTCTTTTTTTGTATCGGCTTTCAATAATGTATGATCAATCATTTCTCCAACGTTTGTATGCATGTTCATACTCCTTTCAAATTAAGAGGTCTGACCTCTAACATCATAACATGATTCCAATATTTTGGCGAGTACAATGTTAGTATTACCTGCAATTTTTTCTTCACGACAAAAAGTGACTCCATAATTATGGAATCACTCTCTTTATTTTCTTATGAGCTTAAACGAATATTCTCTTCTTCAAGTAGTGGCGCATCTTCAAGCACGCGAACGAATTGCCCTTCGTTGTAAGGATATCCAGCTTTAGCAATTTTTACTTTCACAAGCTTTCCGACCATTTCTTCTGTTGCCGGGAAAACAACTTTTAGATAGTTGTCCGTGTAGCCAACGTACAATCCTTGATCTGGTGCTTCTTTATAGATTTCTTCTGGGATTACTTCTAACACTTCGTCTTCAAAGGTGGAAGCATATTCTTTTGCCAATTGATCAGAAAGGGCAATCAGGCGATGAACTCGCTCATTTTTCACTTCTTCATCCACTTGGTCTGTCATTCTTGCCGCCGGAGTTCCTGTACGTTTAGAGTACGGGAATACGTGCAGCTCGGAGAATTTATGATCTTTGATAAAATTGTATGTTTCCATGAATTCTTCGTCGGATTCACCTGGGAAACCAACAATCACATCGGATGTAATAGCAAGTCCAGGCAATGCTTCTTTCAAGCGATCTAGACGTTCTGCAAAGAATTCCATCGTGTATTTACGACGCATTCTCTTTAGTACCGTATTGGATGCTGATTGAATCGGGATATGAAGGTGACGAACAATCTTATCAGAATTGTTCAGTACTTCAATTACTTCGTCTGTAATTTGGCTTGCTTCGATGGAAGAGATACGAATACGTTTAAGGCCCTTCACTTTTTCATCTAATTCACGAAGAAGCATCGCAAAGTTGTAATCCTTCATGTCTTCTCCGTAACCGCCTGTGTGAATGCCTGTTAAGACGATTTCCTTATATCCTGCATCCACCAATTGCTGTGCTTGTGTAATAACTTCTTGCGGATCACGGGAACGCATAAGACCGCGAGCCCAAGGGATGATACAGAAAGTACAGAAATTATTGCAACCTTCTTGGATCTTTAGGGAAGCACGAGTACGGTCAGTAAATGCCGGCACGTCTAACTCTTCATAAACACGAGCCTTCATGATGTTTCCTACGCCATTAATCGGCTGGCGCTCTTGCTTAAATTGCTCGATGTATTCTAGCATCTTTACGCGGTCCTGTGTTCCAACCACTACATCTACTCCAGGAATCGCCATGATTTCAGCCGGAGATGTTTGTGCGTAGCATCCAGTTACACAAATAACTGCATCGGGATTTTTACGGATGGCGCGACGAATAACCTGACGACTTTTTTTATCGCCCGTATTTGTAACGGTACAGGTATTGATGACATACACATCTGCCGTACCTTCAAATTCTGTACGTTCATAATTATTTGCTTTGAAAAGCTGCCAGATCGCTTCTGTTTCATAATGGTTCACTTTACACCCTAGTGTGTGAAAGGCAACAGTTGGCATGTTTTCCACCTCACATTAATTCAAAATGATACGAAATTGCGGCAAGCACATATAGCGGTGCCGTTTCCGTTCTTAATATTCTTGGGCCGAGCGCGCACGGAACAAAGCCATGTTCCAAAAGTCGATCCATTTCTTTATCGGCGAGGCCCCCTTCAGGACCAAACACACAAAGAATCGATTCCCCGTGTTTCATGTTTTTTAAGGTGTTCGCAAATGCGGAACGTTCCCCTTCCTTCGCGCTCTCTTCATAGGCCACGATTTTATACGTATAGTTTTTGCTCTTCTCTAGAATTTGTGGGAAAGAAGCAGGCTCCTCCACAATAGGCACCATGGAACGATGTGATTGCTCCGCTGCTTCCTTGGCAATCTTATTCCAGCGTTCTACTTTCTTTTTGCCCTTCTTTTCGTCCCATTTCACAATCGAACGAGCAGCATTAAAAGGGATAAAAGACTCGGCTCCGAGTTCTGTACCCTTTTGTAATACTAGTTCCAATTTATCCCCTTTAGGCAACCCGTTCGCAATCGTTACACGAACTGGAATTTCTGTTTCAGCCTTTATCCATTCTACAATATCTGTGACTACCATATCATTGGTAATTTCAGCAATTTGGCAAAGGGCCGTCTGCCTGGTTTCCGAACAGCTGCATAGGAGTTGATCGTCTACGTTCATCCTCATAACCCGTGTGATATGATGAACATCTTCTCCTGCTATGGTTATGGATGTTTCATCTATTTGATTGGAGTTAACAAAATAACGTTGCACGACCTTCACCCTCGCTTATGCTTCTTTTTTGGCGATAAACGCCACCCAATCTTCCATCATCATCGTTTCTTGGATTTTGAAACCTGACTTGATTAGGGCGTCTTTCACTTCTTGCTTTTTCATGCTGATGATTCCGGAAGAAATGAATGTCCCGCCGTTTTCCAACACGCGGTAAACATCATCTGTAAATCGAACGATAACCTCTGCCAAAATATTAGCAACAACTACATCAACAGGACCTTCTACATTTTTAAGCAGATTGTTTTGTTTCACTGTAACTGTTGGATGTACTTTGTTCAGCTTGATATTCAGTTTGGCAGATTCGACTGCAACCTCATCCAAATCAAGAGCGAGTACTTCCTTTGCATCAAGCATGGCTGCTGCGATACTTAAAACACCGGAACCAGTGCCCACGTCAATGACTTTGTCTTGTGGCTTGACTGTACGTTCAATCGCTTGTATACATAGGACCGTTGTTGGGTGGGTACCCGTACCGAACGCCATTCCCGGGTCAAGCTCAATGATTTTCTCATCAGAGCTAACTGGTTCATACGTTTCCCACGTAGGCACGATGGTGAACTTCTCCGATATTTTCACGGGATTGTAATACTTCTTCCATGCTGTTGCCCATTCTTCTTCATTCACTTCACTGATGGAAATGTTGTTTAATCCAAGGTCAATATCATGGACCAAAAGGTTATTGATTGCATCTTTTATACCTTCCACCGTTTCACCTAAAAAGCTGTTAACAGGAAGGTATGCTTTCATTACGACGCCTTCTTCTGGATAATCATCTGGATTGAGTTGGTATATCTCTCCGAATTGATCTTCTCTTTCTTTTGTGAGTTCGAATGGATCCTCTATGACCACTCCACTAGCGCCTGCTTCATGAAGAATATGTGATATTGGTTCAACCGCCTCATTTGTTGTATGGATACTTATTTCTGACCATTTCATACATACCAACTCCAATCCTAGCTACTAAAAGCTATTGATACTTTTATTCACCTTTTAAAACACGTTTTACTTTTGAAAAGAAGCTATCTTCTTGTTCATCCGGTGCTTGCCCGCTTGTTTCGGCAAATTCTCGGATTACTTGTTTTTGTTTCTCCGATAGTTTGGTAGGAGTGATCACTCTGATCTTGATGTGTTGATCTCCTTGACCATAACCTCTAACATTGGCAATACCTTTGCCTTTTAAGCGGAAGTTCGTGCCTGTCTGTGTTCCAGCTGGTACTTTCAGCTTCACTTTACCATGGAGAGTCGGCACTTCTACTTCATCTCCAAGTGCTGCTTGTGCAAATGTAATCGGCATTTCACAGTAGACATCATCCCCGTCACGCTCGAAAAATTCGTGTCTGCGGACATGGAAGACTACATATAAGTCACCAGCAGGTCCGCCGTTCACTCCAGCTTCCCCTTTTCCAGCTACGCGAAGTTGTTGTCCTTCATCCACACCAGCCGGAATGTTGACTTTGATTGTATTGCGTTTTTTCACACGGCCAGCGCCATGACATGTTGTACATTTGTTAGGGATGGATTTCCCGGAACCGTTACATTTAGAACAGGTTCTTCTGTTAACGATACGACCAAATGGGGTGTTTTGCTCTACACTTTCCTGGCCTGTTCCACGACATTGAGAACATGTTTCTACCTTTGTACCAGGCTTCGCACCTGTACCGGAACATGTATCACATGTTTCTTCCACAGGTATTTCAATGGTCGCTTCTTTTCCGAAAGCAGCTTCTTCAAAACCAAGAGTCATGGTGTATTGTAGATCTGCACCTTGTCTTGGAGCATTCGGATCACGACGTCTTCTTCCGCCGCCTTGACCGCCAAAGAAGGTTTCAAAAATATCCTCAAAACCAAATCCGCCGTCAAAACCACCGCCGCCGCCAAACCCTTGATTAGGGTCAGTGTGTCCAAATTGATCATAGTGTGCTTTCTTTTGGTCATCGCTTAACACTTCGTAAGCTTCTTTGATTTCTTTGAATTTGTCCGCTGCATCGTCTGCTTTATTGATGTCCGGATGGTATTGTTTGGATAGCTTTCTGTAAGCTTTCTTTATTTCATCTTTCGACGCGCTTTTACTGACGCCAAGCACTTCATAGTAATCGCGTTTACTCATTAAATACCCACTCCCGTTTCATTCACATAAAGGTTATTGTATCACCTGAAAGAGGGAAAAAGCAATAAAAGTTATGTGCTTAAATCCCATTCTGGTTAACTCCTTGGTACCTTCCGTTTCAGGTGGTCGCTTTCCGCGGGGCGGTGCTTGAGCCTCCTCGGCAAGCCTGCGGGGTCTCAATCTACCGCTACTCCCCCGCAGGAGTCGACCACCCTACACTCCAGGCACCAAGGGAAATTCTTATTACATAAAAAGAAAGCCAAAGCCATGGCTTCGACTTTCTTTTTATCTTTATCAGAAAAGCCCTAGGACTTTATCTTACTTTTTATCATCGTTTACTTCTTCGTATTCTGCATCGACTACGTTGTCGTCGTTGTTCGTAGCGCCTTCAGTTCCTTCTGCTCCTTGAGCCGCTTGTTGTGCTTGTGCAGCTTGCTCATAAAGCTTCATGGAAATTTGTTGGACGATTTCTTGAAGCGCATCCTTTTTCGTGCGAATTTCTTCAAGGTCGCCTTTTTCGATAGCAGCTTTTAATTCTTCTTTCGCATCTTCCGCTTTTTTCACTTCTGCTTCTTCCACTTTTCCTTCTACTTCTTTAAGTGTTTTTTCAGTTGTGAATACAAGCTGATCTGCTTCATTGCGTAATTCTACTTCTTCTTTACGCTTTTTGTCTGCATCCGCGTTCAATTCCGCTTCTTGTACCATGCGGTTGATTTCGTCCTCGGATAGACCTGAAGAAGATTTGATGGTGATCGTTTGCTCTTTGTTAGTTCCAAGATCTTTTGCACGAACGTTTACGATACCGTTTTTGTCGATGTCAAAAGAAACCTCGATTTGCGGAACGCCGCGTGGTGCTGGTGGAATGTCTGTCAATTGGAAACGACCTAATGTTTTGTTGTCGCTTGCCATTGGGCGCTCCCCTTGAAGTACGTGAATGTCTACCGCAGTTTGGTTGTCAGCAGCTGTAGAGAACACTTGAGACTTACTTGTAGGAATAGTTGTGTTTCTTTCAATAAGCTTCGTGAACACGCTGCCCATTGTTTCGATTCCTAAAGAAAGTGGTGTTACATCAAGAAGTACAACATCTTTCACGTCCCCAGTTAATACTCCACCTTGGATTGCTGCACCTAAAGCAACAACTTCATCCGGGTTAACCCCTTTGTGTGGGTCTTTACCAGTTTCTTTCTTGATTGCATCTTGAACAGCAGGGATACGAGTAGATCCACCTACAAGGATAACTTTGTCAAGTTCAGAAGCAGAGATCCCTGCATCTTGCAATGCTTGACGAACAGGTCCCATCGTGCGCTCTACAAGACCGGAAGTAATGTCATCGAATTTTGCACGAGACATGCTTACTTCCAAGTGAAGAGGTCCTGCTTCACCAGCAGTTATGAACGGCAGGGAAATTTGTGTGTTTGTTACACCTGAAAGATCTTTTTTCGCTTTTTCCGCTGCATCTTTCAAGCGTTGTAGCGCCATTTTATCTTTAGAAAGGTCAATGCCGTTTTCTTTTTTGAATTCTGCTACAAGATAGTCGATGATTACTTGGTCAAAGTCATCTCCACCAAGACGGTTGTCACCAGCAGTAGAGCGAACTTCAAATACGCCATCTCCTAGTTCAAGTACAGAAACGTCAAACGTTCCGCCCCCAAGGTCATAAACAAGGATCGTTTGATCTTCGTCCATTTTATCAAGACCATATGCCAGTGCTGCAGCAGTTGGTTCGTTGATGATCCGTTCTACTTCAAGACCAGCGATTTTACCAGCATCTTTTGTAGCTTGACGCTCAGCATCATTGAAGTAAGCAGGAACTGTGATAACAGCTTTTGTAACTGTTTCACCAAGATATTCTTCTGCGTAGCCTTTTAAGTGTTGAAGGATGATGGCAGATACTTCTTGTGGAGAGTACTCTTTGCCTTCTACTTCCACTTTATAGTCTGTTCCCATGTGGCGTTTAACAGACATGATTGTGTTAGGGTTTGTAATAGATTGGCGTTTTGCCACTTCCCCTACTTGGCGTTCGCCGTTTTTAAAAGCAACAACAGATGGAGTTGTGCGGTTACCTTCTGGATTTGGAATTACTTTTGGTTCGCCGCCTTCAAGCACAGCTACACATGAGTTTGTTGTACCTAAGTCAATACCGATGATTTTACTCATTTTGTTTTTCCTCCTATTGCAACTTACATTAATATGTAGTTTTTTGTTTTTTCCGTTTAACTGTTGATTTCCGTTGCAGGCACTCACTTTCCGCGGGGCGACCTTGAGCCTCCTCGTTTCACTGCGGGGTCTCAACAATGTCGCTACTCCCCCGCAGGAGTCTCGTGCCTTCCACTACAATCAACGAGGTTATTTTTATTGCTTTACTTTTACCATAGATGGGCGGATGACGCGGTCTTTTAGCTTATACCCTTTTTGGAACTCTTCCAAAACGGTGTTGGATTCTCCTTCTCCCTCTTCCACCTGCATGACTGCCTGGTGTAAATTCGGGTCAAATGTTTCTCCAACTGCAGGGATTGCTTCTAGACCTTCCGATTTAAGAGCTTCCGCTAACTGGCGGTGCACCATTTCCATACCTTGTAAAAATGTCTTGATTTTCTCATCCTCTGATTCTACTTTAAGCGCACGCTCAAAGTTATCAAGAGCAGGAAGTATATCTGTAACAAGATTTTGCGCACGGTACTTTTGTGCAGCCTCTTGGTCAAGTCTCACACGGCGACGGTAGTTATCAAAATCAGCTTGCAAGCGAAGAAGGCGATTTTCCGACTCTTCAAGCTTAGCTTCCAATTCGGAGATTTTCTGTTGTTCAGCAGAAACTTCCACTTCTTCTACTTTTTCCGTCGTTGTCGTTTCTTGCGTTTCTTCTGTTGTAACTTCTTCATTTTCAACTGTTGCTTGTTCGTTCTCGTTTACCAATGGTTTCACCTCCCTCAAAGTGTACAAATCATGTTGTATTTTCATGATGATAGGACGGAGCAAGAACTCCATCCTCTAACAATATTTCCATGCTCAGTCCTTTTGATACAGTTTATTGACTGCCTGTGATAGGTCGGAACTGACGAGTTGCAAGAGACTGACGACACGGGAATATTCCATTCTGGTAGGCCCGAGTAATGCGATGGTTCCTAATTGTTCGGGTCCGATGGAATAGCTGGCTGAAATAATGCTGCAGCCCTCCATACCAGGAATATTATTTTCACTGCCTATCTTAATATGGATACCAGCTTCTTTTGCACGAATATGCTGAGAAAGGTCTTTGCCTTGATCAATCAACAACATCAATGAACGTATTTTATTGATATCATTAAATTCGGGTTGGGCAAGCATGTTCGTTTTGCCCCCAAAGAACACCCTATCCTTTTCTTCCATGTAAAGAGTGGAACTTAAGGATTGCAGGATATTTTCGTAGTTTCCGATATGAGATCTTAAAAGGGTAGCCACTTCTTTGTAAAGCTTGTTGATCAGCTCTGAGAGAGGCACTCCGACTAAGCGTTCATTTAGGATATTGACCATTTTTTGTATATCGGAAGAGTCCATGTTGGCAGGAAAAGAAAACATACGATTTTCCACATGGCCTGTATCCGTCACAATGATGGCAACTGCCTGTTCAGCATTAATAGGGATGATTTGCAGGTTCTTAAGCCTGTGATCCCTTACACCTGGTCCAAGGACAATGGATGTGTATTTGGTCAGATCAGAAAGAATCTGAGCTGATTTTTGAACAGTTTTTTCTAGTTCATATATTTGCTCGCGAAAGATGGATTTAATTTCAAACACATCCCGTTTTGTAAGCCTTTCAGGTGAAAGCAGGTGATCCACATAATAGCGGTACCCTTTTTCGGACGGGACTCTTCCTGAGGAAGTATGTGTTTTTTCAATAAATCCTAATTCCTCCAAATCTGCCATCTCGTTTCGGATGGTGGCTGAACTGAACGAAATTTCATCTTTCTTTGAGAGCGTTCTGGAGCCAACAGGTTGTGCAGATCGGATAAAGTCGTCAATTATGACTTGCAAGACTAACAACTGTCGTTCTGTAAGCACTCAGCATCACCTCTGTTAGCACTCCTATTCATCGAGTGCTAATTCTATAAATAAATTACCAAATACCTATTCACATGTCAATCAGATCGCACCAATAAAAGCTTGAAAAACTTCATTCCCCAGAAATTTCCCTTTTTTTGTTAAACGGATAAAGTCTCCTTGTTGTTCCAAAAGCCCTTTTTGAATGTTTTCTTCAATCGGCCCTTTAAGAATATTTAGCATCTCTGCGTCGAATTTTCGTTCAAACCTAGAGATAGAAACTCCTTGTGTCTTGCGTAAGCCTAAGAACATCTCTTCTTCGATTCTTTCTTCTCTTGTCACCACATGTTCCTCTTTATAAGGAAATCCAGTCTCCCTGATGGAATCCATATATTTCTTCAGTGGTCCATGGTTTGCTCGGCGAACACCTTCTGTATAACTATGAGCACCCGCTCCGATTCCGTAATAGGACTCATTATCCCAGTATGTGAGATTGTGCTTGCTCTCATAACCTTCCTTGGCAAAATTTGATATTTCATACTGGTGGTACCCATGCTTTTCCATTTCATTCAAAAGAACATCATACATGCTGGTTTCTTCCTCTTGAGTCGGAAGCGGGAGTTTCCCCTTACTCATCAGATTATAGAACACCGTTTTCGGTTCAATAATCAATGAGTAGGCAGAGTAGTGTTCCATTCCAAGGGAAAATGCCGTATGAAGGGTATCCTGAAAATCCTCCACCGTTTGATCGGGAAGGCTGTATATGAGATCAACACTAATATTATCAAAGCCAGCCTCTCTGGCATGCTCGATCGATTTAAAAACATCCGTTTTACGATGAGATCTTCCTATTCTTTTCAAGAGGTCATCATTAAAGCTTTGAACGCCAAAACTTAGGCGATTTACCCCACCCTCTTTTAATAACCGCAGCTTCTCAAGAGATAAATCTCCAGGATTTGCTTCAAAGGTATATTCTATGTCAGGCACCACATCAAAGTTTCGTTGAATGGATTCCAATAGGTAGGATAACTGCTTTTGGTTTAAAGCCGTCGGAGTTCCACCTCCAACAAAGATGGTTTCCAAATGTTGAGTCGGAAAACGATCTATTGTATTTTTCATTTCCACATCCATGAATTCCAAATAGGCCTCCACTGGCTGATTTTTTAGAAAAACTTTATTAAAATCGCAATAATGACAAATATGCTCACAAAATGGAATATGGATATAGGCTGATTTAATCACAACAATCACACTTTCATTAAATAGTATCTAAACTATAGCACAGGCATTTCCATTATGAAAAAATACCGCATCTCTGCGGTATTTTTCGACTATAACTTAATTAAGCCATCACTTTTTCTTCGCTGCATCGTCCATTTTCAGGACCGCCATGAACGCTTCTTGTGGCACTTCAACAGAACCAACCTGTTTCATACGTTTTTTACCTTCTTTTTGCTTATCTAAAAGCTTACGTTTACGTGAAATATCTCCACCGTAACATTTGGCAAGAACGTTCTTCCCCATCGATTTAATCGTTGACCTAGCGATAATCTTTTGACCTACTGCAGCTTGGATTGGAACCTCAAACTGTTGTCTTGGAATAAGTTCCTTTAATTTCTCCACGATTATTTTTCCGCGGTCGTAGGCAGAATCGTTATGAACAATAAAGGATAGTGCATCCACTTTTTCAGCATTTAGAAGAATATCCATCTTCACAAGTTTGGAAGGCTTGTACCCAATCAACTCATAATCAAAGGAGGCATACCCTTTTGTATTTGATTTTAATTGGTCAAAAAAGTCATATACGATTTCAGCTAATGGAATTTCATAAACGATACTCACTCGAATATCATCGAGATATTGCATATCAATAAAGTTTCCACGCTTGTCCTGGCAAAGCTCCATAACTGCTCCAACATATTCGTTTGGAACCATCACTGTTGCTTTCACATAAGGCTCTTCCACACGATCAATCGTTTGTGGATCAGGCATATTTGATGGATTATCTACACTCAGCTCTGTTCTATCCGTTAAATGTACCTGGTAAATTACAGACGGGGCTGTCGTAATTAAATCAATATTAAATTCTCGCTCGATACGTTCCTGAATGATTTCCATATGAAGCAATCCCAAGAAGCCACAACGGAAACCAAAGCCTAACGCTTGAGATGTTTCAGGTTCGTATTGTAGTGCAGAATCATTAAGTTCCAGTTTTTCCAATGCATCACGAAGATCATTGAATTTAGCTGAATCAATTGGGTAAAGTCCGCAGTATACCATTGGATTTAATTTTCGGTAACCAGGAAGCGGCGTAACAGCACCATTCTTAGCACTCGTGATTGTATCACCTACACGAGTATCGCCAACGTTTTTGATAGCAGCAGTTAAGAAGCCTACATCACCGACTGTCAGTTCATCCAGCATCAACGCTTTCGGTGTGAATACACCTACTTCGTTAACCTCGAACTCTTTTCCCGTTGCCATCATTTTGATTTTATCGCCAACCTTAACTGTACCATGCATTACCCTAATGTAAGCGACAACTCCACGGTATGGGTCAAATAAACTATCAAAAATAAGTGCTTGCAAAGGGGCATCAGGATCACCTTGTGGCGCAGGAATCCTCTCGACAGCCTGCTCTAAAATATCTTCAATACCAATGCCTGCCTTCGCACTAGCTAAAACTGCATCAGAAGCATCCAAGCCAATAACATCCTCTATTTCTTGGCGAACACGCTCTGGCTCTGCACTAGGCAAGTCTATCTTATTAATAACTGGCATAATTTCCAGATTGTTGTCTAATGCCAAATAAACGTTTGCAAGCGTTTGGGCTTCAATACCTTGCGCTGCATCTACCACTAGAATGGCACCTTCACATGCGGCTAAACTTCTGGAGACCTCATATGTAAAATCGACGTGTCCAGGTGTATCAATAAGATGGAAAATATATTCTTCGCCATCATTCGCTTTATATCTTAATTGAACGGCATTCAATTTAATCGTAATCCCGCGTTCACGTTCCAGGTCCATGGAATCAAGCAATTGATTCTTCATTTCCCTTTGTGTCAATGCAGACGTTTTTTCCAAAATACGGTCTGCTAAAGTTGATTTCCCATGGTCAATATGGGCAATAATTGAAAAGTTTCTTATCTTTGATTGTCGTTTTAACCGTTCTTCTCTGTTCATTATCTGTTTCACTCCTACACTTTCGGCAACATACACTATTTTTGATTATATCAATACGAACAAGAAGATTCAATGATATTTCAAGGGTTTGGATTTACTAGGAAAAAAGAAAGCCTCCACCATGGAGATTTCAGGCTCCGAAGGGTGTAAGCTTTCTTTTAAAATTATCCCGCTTTTTCCTCTACGGTGTCTTGGACTTTGTTGAAGAGTCCGCTCATTAGTCCAGAGACTCCATCTGCTAACTTTTTGCCGGCAGACGAGAAAACATTGTAGGCTTTGATGCCTTCTAGCTTTTCTTGTTTCTCTTTCATGTCCTGTGAATCAATTTGACGACCAAGTATTGTCCCGTTATAGCCTTCCGCCGTTTCCGCCACATGAAATGCTTCCCCTTGAAAAGCCGGATCATCATATCCCTTCATTTTCCGCATTCCATCATTGGCCTGCTGCATCCCCAAAAGCACTCCAAGAAACAACACCAGGGAAATGAACAAACATTTTACCATGAACCTCTTCATCGCACTTTCAGCTCCTATCTTTTTATTATTTATTATTGCGCGTCCCCTTCAGGAGTCCCGTCCACCTTTTCTGCCTGCCAGTAGATTTCACTGAAAACCTCTGCAAAAATTTCAAGGGTCCTGTTCATCTCTTCAAATGTATTATCGACTCCCCCAACCTCTATCAGCATGGAATTAGGTGAAAGATCCTGATTATAAATACCATTACGAGTTTCGACAGCTGGTGGAACAAATATACCTTTACTTAAACCAGGATGCAGTTTCTCCAATTCATGATGAATCTGTTCAGCCAAGTATTGATTCTTTTCATAGTTTTGGTTTTTCTTTCCTATTACAAAATACAGGCGGGCATGCGGGACACCGTTAATGTCCATGGTGGTGCTTTTTCTTCTCCCAGAATCCCGGTGAACGTCGATCAAGTAATTTAAATCCTGGTTGCCTGCCAAAGCCTCTTCCACGATCGGCCGAGTGACATCATAGGATTGTCCATATACCCAGCCTCTATTTTTTAACGCTAGTGCTGTATCGGTAGTATCTATGTCCGTCCCGATTCCACGTTGCGTCAATTCCTCCTGAAGTTTTTTGCCAAGACGCGTTACATTGACTTCAGGGTGACTTGCAGCATTCGGACTTGTCACGCCTTCTAAATAAGGCAAAAATGATTCCCTTGAATGGGAATGGTAGATAAAGACGGTACGTTTATCTCCAGTTGTCTGAGCTGGAGGCGGAGCATTCTCCCCTTCTTCCTCCTCCACTTCAATAATGGAAGCTTGTCTCTCTTCTAACAGCACTTCCATCGGAGGGGAAGATTCCACTGGCATATCTGTATAATTGACTCCAGATCCCGCTACAAGAATTTCTCCGTCATAGTGTGCAAAGCCAGGGATTTCATTACGGATAAGGCTGCGCGGATCATCAAGGTTAAGGCTTGTCGTTAACTCAAACAAAGCAGAAGCGTAATTCGGCGCCTTTGCTTCACTAGACAGACCTTGGGTAAAATACGCATTCGTATAACCGAATATATGTAACAGCGACTCCCCTGAGAACCGTTTGGAAAACTCATGGATGGAGCTTGAGCTGACTCGATATTCTGGTTTTAGAGAGGTCATGACACCGGATACCGCAAATACAAGAATAAATCCTAAGATCACTGCTACGACTGATTTTTTTAAGCTTGTCCCATTTAATATGACGATGCGTGAGGAGCGGTAGCCCTTCATTTTCTCACCCTTTCACATACTTGTTGCTACTATATGTATGCGAAAGGATGAAAAGTAGAACTAGGTGGCTTAATGTGTATAGGCGTCTACGTTATCTTGGTTAACATGGTAATGCAGAGCCGCATTCAATCCTTCAGCCACGACATTCGCCATATCTTCAATAAAATCGTCCACTTCTTTCGGTGTTACCATCAGATTGTGACCAAGGGGGGAAAGGACTTCATGAATCAACCTGCGTTTCTCCTCTTCTTCGAGCGTCCCAACCATACCAAGGAAGTTTTTGCGGTGTTCTTCCCCTGGCAGGTCCTCTTCGGTAAGCTTGCGTTTTTCCCCGAACGTCATTCCTGCTGGCGCAAGAGACCTTGAAGGACTATCCCCTTCTTTCATCTCTTTTCCAAAATGCTTCAAGATGAAATCAATTGTATCGCTAGCCATTGAAACCGCATCGACTACGGTAGGAATACCAATTGCAATTACCGGAATTCCAAGCGTTTCCAGGCTAAGCTCTTTTCGTTTGTTACCAACCCCTGATCCTGGATGAATCCCAGAATCGGAAATTTGAATGGTCGCATTCACTCGTTCGATCGATCTCGCTGCCAATGCATCAATGGCAATCACAAAATCAGGTTTCGTTTTTTCCACCACTCCGACAATGATGTCACTTGTCTCAATTCCTGTAATCCCCATCACTCCAGGGATAATGGCACTTACTGGCCTAAATCCATCTTGCACCGACTCTGGCTGCAGCTTAAAAAGGTGTCTGGTTATTAGTAGATTTTCGCAAACTAGAGGACCTAGGGCATCTGGCGTAACATTGGTATTTCCAAGACCTACCACTAAGCAACTAGCATCCTTGGAGATATTAAGCGAATTCAAGAACGCACTAAATTCTTTTGCGAAAACTACTTCTACTTTCTTTTGCAAGTCGCTGTCTTTTTGGCGAATTCCCACCGTTTCAAGCGTAAGATAGTTTCCCGGTTTCTTCCCCGTCATCTCCGCTCCTTTGTCGGATATGGTGACAGTGGTAATATTTATTCCATCGGTTTGTCGTTCTTTCACGACTACCCCTTCAATTTGTGAAACCGGTCCGGATGATTGATTGTTTGCGTTTGATTCGTTTTGGTTTTGGTTTTGATTTTGGGTTTGGGTTTGGGTCGGTGCCTTCGGGTTCTCCCCGTTCTGACGATTTTGTTTTTCTATAGCCATCTGATTGGCTTCTATCGCCAAATCGGTTCTTACTTCGTATTTACTTAAATCCAAAGGTTGTCGTGATTTAGGTTGAGTCATCTGTGCACGCCTCCAGCATTTCCAAATTTTAGTTTTATTTTGACCTTACAATCTTTTTTCATGCATAAAAAAACCCGTGGAATGAACATTCAAGAAAATTCCCTTGACTCCCTATTGCATAATCATTATGGATTTGATAAAATATCACTTGTTCTCATAAGTATAGAAATGTCGAGTTTTATATAAAATCTCGATCGTTGAATTGTATGGAGGTGAAAGATATGCCAAACATTAAATCTGCTATCAAACGTGTAAAAACTAACGATGTACGTCGTGCTCATAACGCTACTATCAAGTCTTCTATGCGTACTGCTGTGAAGAAAGTAGAAGCTTTTGTTGCTAACAACGATGTTGAAGGTGCAAAAACTGCTTACCTAGAAGCTGCTAAACGTTTAGACAAAGCTGCGCAAAACGGTATCATCCACAAAAATGCAGCAAACCGTCAAAAATCTCGCCTAGCGAAAAAAGTAAACGGAGCTACTGCATAATAAAAGGGCGATCCGGATGGGTCGTTTTTTTATTTTTTGTCCTTTGGGGGTCAGACCCCCAAAGGATTTTTTTGATTTATGTCGAATACTTAAAGATACTGTGCTTTTCTGCCTTCAAAGGGTCCAAAAACGACAAAAAACCACCGAATCTGCATGTTCGGCGGTCAGAGAAGTTTTCTTTTTTGGTTGTTCATTTAATAGGTGCAAGTTTAATCAGTAACATTTCCATCGCGAGCTGTTTATCAATTTTTCCGCTTTTCATCAAATAATCGGCCTCTGCAAGATCGTCCACCATTTTCATCAGCTCTCCTCGCTCAAAATATCTGCCCTGCTGGGACGCAAGCTTTACTCGATAGGGGTGAACTCTCAAAATTCCTGCCATTTTCTGCTGACTATATCCTTGCTCACTTAAATCTTTTACCTGATACAATAAACGAAACTGATTGGCGATCAATGCGTGTAACTTGATTGGCTCTTCATTATTGCGCACCAAGTCATAAAACAGCTCCAATGCTTCGTCCACTTTCCTATGTACCATTTTTTCAATCAATTCAAACACAGAATGTTCAATGGATTTTGCTGCTAATTTTTTTACAACATTAACAGAAATCTCAGGTTCCGAAACGCCGATATACATGGCCATTTTGTTGATCTCCTGTGAAAGGACAGAAAGATTGACACCGGCAATTTTCAGCAGCTCTTCAGCTGCCGCATCACTCAAATCCGCTCCGTTTTGCATCGCTTTATCCTTCATCCACGCTTTAAGGTCTCTCTCCCCTAAAGGCTGTACTTCCATGACCTCTGCGTATTTCTTCAACTGCTTCACAATCTTTTTGCGCTCATCCAGCTTTTCATAAGATGCCTGGATGACCATTATGGTATATGGAGCCGCTTCTTGTATGTATGCAAGAAATCGATCTGTATTATGTTCGACCTTACTTTTATTTTTTTCTGCAGTCAGAAAGAATGGATTTGATAGGACCACCACTCTTCTTTCCCCCATAAAGGGCAAGGTCTCTGCATCTTCAATCGCTACATCGACCGGTTGTTCTTCCATATCATAAAAGGAGAGATTGAAATCATGCTCCTCTTCATCGAGTGCATGTTCAATGATGGAATCCCTGATTTCTTTCATTAGAAAAGTTTCCGTCCCCAATAGTAAGTATATTGGCGCAAAGTGTTTGGCCTTTATTTTTTTCAACGCTTCAATTCCCATTTGTATGCTCCTGTCATCTGTTTCTTTACTACCTTATCGTACATGAGAATGTTGTTAATTGACAAGCATCAATAGAGCAGTAAAATGCAAAGGAGACTAGTTCTCACCTACAAAGAACTAATCTCCATTTTATATGAACGTTAACGATGCAAGCCCCAGGTAACTCGCCCGTTAACGATTGCCCCGTTTGGGTGTAATACTATGTTCTCCCCGAATTTCCGAACTATTTGTGACAACTCTTGTCAATGGAGGAAAAGCAAAAATGTCTGGTGGATTTTTTTTGTTGTATAGCTTATACTAATGTGTGATAGGAGGGATACTTATGAACGAATTTGAGAAAAGCGTCCAAAGTAAACGTAACGATGCAGTAGATTCTGGTGTCGGTTTTGTCGTATCCTTCGGTTTTTTCGCAACAATCTTTGCAATGGCAACATTGATTCAGTACTTAGGATCTTAATGACGGGATAAGATACATACCGTCGTGATTCTTTTCCAAAGCATGTTGTGAAAAGAATGGGGATAACTCAAAAAGCTTCGCTATAAAAGAGACTGCGTCCTACATGGTGCAGTCTCTTTTTCATTTTTGATACTGTATCCTATGGGATTATAGTGGAAAACGTTCCTCCACGATGTGTAAATTCAAAGATAATTGCACCATGAAGATCTGTCCTGTACACTTTAGCATCTACTTGTGACAAACGGTCCAGCACTTCTTGATGGGGATGTCCAAAGCGGTTGTTCCTTCCTGCTGAGATGATAGCTACCTTTGGCTTGGTTCTTCCCAGAAAACCCTCGGTAGAAGACGTTTTGCTTCCGTGATGTCCAACCTTTAATACATCCACATTAAGGGTTGGGTAGGCGTGTATGAAATCGCGTTCCGCCTCCTCCTCCATGTCTCCTGTAAACAGCCAGTTCCTTTTTCCTATCATGGCAAAAAGCACAATAGATCCCTCATTTTTACTTTCATATATTTTAGCCGGATGAAGGAATGAAAAGCTTGCGTCGCCCACTTTCCAGCCAGTGTTTGAAACAGCGATTCCTGTAGATACACTTCTGCGCTTCGCTTCCTTTAAGATGTCCTGTTCCACTTCGCTTACACCGAATCCTTGAGGCACTAAGATCTCCTTTATACCCACTTGCCCCCAAAGACTTTCCACATTGCCTATATGATCAAAATCCCCATGCGTAAGAATCAATTTATCTAGCCGCCTAACTCCTTCTGCTTTTAAAAAAGGCACTAAAACATCTGATCCGTTATGGAATTCCTTCTTTCTTTTCCTCCATTCTTCTTCGGGGAAGGAAAACATCCCTCCTGTATCAATCAGATATTTTCCTTTATTAAAAGGCAGGCTTATATATATCGCATCTCCTTGACCAATATCAAGGACCACTATTTTTCCATAAGGATTAAAATAATGGATATTCCAGTGGAAAACCATGCATATAAGTAGGCCAATCACGCCAGCACTTACTTTATTTGTTTCCAACTTGCAAAAAAAGAAGATGACAGACACACAATAGACTGCCGTTAACAGAATGGCGGGCTTCCCAAACACCATGGTCCCTAGCGGAAATTGAGCAATCCAGACTGCCAGGGAATTCATGATTTCCAATGGGTAGGATAAAAAAGGGATGAACAAGGATACATCATCGGGGGAAAGCAAAAGTACAAAAAAGAGCAGAAAAGAAATTGGAAGCACGTAAAGGGAGTAAAACGGCACAAATATGATATTTAGAAGCGGACTCCAAATAGAGAACTGATAAAAGTGGTAGAGAAGCAAAGGCAAGGAGGCCACTTGAGCAATAAGGGATACAATGAATAGTTGAGCAGTGCCGTTTTTCACCTTCTGAATACTTTTAGAAGCTAATAGTAACGAGAGACTGACTGAAAAGGAGAGCTGAAACCCGATATGATATAGATAATATGGATTTAACAGTAAAACGAAGATGCAGGCCAGGCCAATTGTATCAATCGAGAAAACCTTCTTTTTCAAAAGCAATAGGGTAAGTGCCACTCCTGTCATGGTTGCGGCTCTCATGACAGATGGTGCTCCGCCTGCCAACAAGGCATATATCGGCAAGATGGATATCAATAACAGATTCATCCATTGCCTGGTGAATCCAATCCGGATGCCAAGGAAAAAAGTTGCTGCGGTGATGATTCCAACATGCAAGCCGGAAATCGCCAACAGATGGACAAGTCCCAGCTGCTGATAGGCATCCAACAACTCTCCATCAAGACTGCTACGATCTCCAAATATTAGCGAAATCATAAAACTTGCTTGAGGCTGGTCCACGTAGGCGTTAATTAAATGTATTCCTTGTTGCCGGTATTGTTTTATGGAAGTGAAGAAGGATGTTTTTGATGTAGAGGTGCAAGCTTTGGGAAGGGAATTCAACGTAAGTATCCAATGGATTTTCTGTTCATAAAGGTAGTTTTGGTAGTCAAAAGCGTGTGGGTTACTTGCTTGTTGAGGCTGTTTTACTATTCCTGACCACTTGCAACTGTCGCCAATTTCCAGTTCACTGAAATGCAATGCTTCTTCCGCCATATCCATAAAATACTCCACGACTAGTACTTCATTTTGGCTGCTTTTCATTTGGAAACCAACCTTATTCCCATCAATCATGACAGGGGAATAAACGGTGCCTGCGAATTCAGATTCACTCAGATGATGAATGGAAGCATTAGCACTATCCACGTATAACATATAGGCTGAGAAACCTGCGGTAAACAGGATGGTCAGTAAAAACAAGCCTCGAGGCTTTTCATCTATACGGTAGATCATGAGGAAGAATAGCAGAGAAAGGAAAAGCAGTCCCCAATGGAAATCTGACCTGGAGACTGTAATTCCCAAACAGCTTGCAATGGCCAAATAGGCATAAAAGCCTGTCCTGATCTTCATTGCTCGCTATCCCTTATTGCTGAATAAATCAGTAGAACGTTCGTACCAGTTCTTCATTTCTTCCTCACTGGCACCGGACTCCTTCAGCCTCTCGATCAGACTGTTAATAAACGCTAGTTTCTCAGGGTCATTCAAACTAACCGCCATCTCCTTCAACTCTACTTGTTCGACTTGCACATCTGCTTGTTCAAACATTTCCAGAGCATATGGGTGATTTTTGTATTCCATCGCGTAATAGACCGTTTTAATTCCTGCCTGAATAATGGCCTTACAACAGTGAAGGCAAGGAAAGTGCGTGACATAAATTTCCGCTCCGGTTGTAGGAACACCAAACTTAGAGCATTGAAGCAATGCATTCATTTCAGCATGAATGGTACGTACACAATGATTGTCAATAACAAAACAACCTTCATCGATGCAATGAACGCCGCCTGCTATCGATCCGTTATATCCGCCTGCAATGATTCTCTTGTCACGTACGATGGTTGCACCAACAGCAAGCCTTGTACATGTACTGCGCAATGCAAGCAAATGGCTTTGTGCCATAAAGTATTGATTCCATGATATTCTCGTCATCCTCCATCAGACCTCCAGTTCCTTAAGACAATATGCAATAACACTAGTGTATCGGCTCTACTAGAATTTCGTCAATTCAATTGGCAACAGTAATTTGATTTCTTAATTTTTCAAAAGACTTTTCTCCAATCCCTGTAACCTGCATAATATCTTCTTCTTTTTTAAATAATCCATTTTCCGTCCTGTAGTCTATAATTGCCTTGGCTTTTGCAGGGCCGACACCAGTTAATGTTGTTAATTCCTCTTCTGATGCTGTATTAATATTGACCAGCCCGCCTGCGGATGCCGATTGATTCTTACCTGTGATGTCCGGTTGCTGAATCACTTCATCTACTTCTTCGCCCTCTTTAGGGACGATTATGACCATTTCATCGGCCAACAGTGCTGCCAAATTCACCTTATCAGAATCGGCTCCTTCCATAAAGCCGCCTGCCTTTTCTACCGCATCTATAATTCTGTCACCGGTTTTCATCCGATAAACTCCAGGCTGTTGGACTTGTCCCTTAATATCAATAAGGACTTCTTGATTGGAAACCGCTTCTTCCTCATGGTTTTCTATTTCTTCTGAAGTGGTTTCTTCGGTTTCCTCCCCTTGTACTGTTCCTGCAAAACTTATTTGTTCCATAGAAGAATCTGTTTTATCTCCATTCATATTCGACCAACCAATAAAGGAAATCAGTGCTAAACCAAAGGTTGCTACCATTATTTTTGTTTTATGGATGGACCATAATTCTTTCATTCATTTCACCTTCTATTCATATTAGTAAGTCTGAAAACATATAGTGTATGAGAAACTTTTTTGGATGGAGGAGGGAATGAAACATGAAGATTGGAATGATCGGCACAGGCAACATGGGGAGAATCTTGGTGGAATCATTTGTCGACTCGAAAGCAGTACCTCCTGAACAGATTACCATTACTAATCGCTCAATAGAGAAGGCGTTTAAAATACAGAGCAAATATCCTGATCTCCATGTTGCGGAGACCGCCCAAGAGGTGGTTAGAGCTTCTGATATCATTTTTTTATGTGTAAAGCCATTGGATATTCACCCCCTTTTAACAAAGATCAATAAGGACCTGACACCTGATAAGTGCGTTATTTCCATCACAAGCCCTGTATCTGTTCTACAACTACAAACATTGGTCTCATGCCAGGTGGCAAGGATTATACCGAGCATCACCAACCGTGCACTCGCCGGTGTTACCCTAGTAACGTTTGGAGAAAACGTGGAAGAGGAGTATCGTGAGTTTCTTCTCACCATTTGTTCGAAGATCTCAACTCCGATTCATATTAAGGAAAATGTTACAAGAGTTGCCTCTGACATCGTTAGCTGCGGACCTGCATTTTTCAGTTACATTTTACAAAGATTCATTGATGGCGCGGTAAGTGAGACGTCCATTTCTAAAGAACAGGCGACAGATTTGGCCAGCCAGATGATTATAGGCATGGGGAAATTGATTGAAAAAGATATTTATACATTACAGACTCTACAAGAAAAGGTTTGTGTAAAGGGCGGTGTCACCGGAGAAGGCATCAAGGTGTTAGAGAACGAGTTGGGTGATGTGTTCCATCATGTGATTCAGAAGACTCATGAGAAGTTTGATGAAGACATTACAGAGGTAAAAAAACAGTTTCACTGATTAAAGTATTCGCTAACAATCGACAAATCCCTTTATATTTTTTATTTTTTTCATAAAAAAGGCGCCCTTTAAAGGACGCCTATTTTTGTGCAACAAAAAACACTCTTTCAGTATGATCGGCCAGATGTTCCGTGGAATAGTCGCCTGTTATCGATTTAACCGCGAACCCCACTTCTTTTAACCAATTTTTGTATGTTTCCACATCAAAAGTCCGCTGGAAATGAAGCTCGTCAAAACGCAAATATCGGTCAGATTCTTCTTCTTTTACAAAAAAGGAAAGCTCATGCTCGACACTGTTTGGAAAATCTCCAGGAAAACTATTCCAAATATATGATACTTCTTCTTCTACACTTGTAAACGTATTGTTCATAAAAACTTGGCTCATTTTATAAAGGGAATGCACATCAAAGAGCAGCAATCCGCCTTTTTTCAACTGATTGAACGCAGATTGAAACGTTCGTTTGACGTCTTCTTCTGTTTCTAGGTAATTTAAGGAGTCACAGAAAATCGTGATACAATCCACTCCATTAAACCCTTCAAGTTCTGCCATATTTTGCTCAAAAAGAGGAATGGAATGCCCAGAAGCAGAAGCTTTTTCATGCGCAATTGCCAACATGCTTTCTGAAAGATCTACCCCTGACACTTCCCATCCTTGTTGGGCAAATCGGACAGCAAGCTCCCCTGTACCACAACCAACATCTACGACGGAAAATGGATTGGAGTCCTCCCCCATATACCGTTGTTTAACAGTTTGCACAAAGGAGACCCATTTATCATAAGGAACGTCCTGCATCAATTGATCATAGATATGAGCAAATTGTCCGTAGGCCATGTTACGTTAACTCAAGTTGAATATCTTCTCGAGGAGCGTCTCCCCAAAGACGTTCTAGGTTGTAATAACCGCGCTCATCCTTATGGAATACATGGGCAACAACATCGCCTAAGTCCACAAGAATCCAGCGGGCTTCATCAAAGCCTTCCATTCTGCGTACGTTTTGACCGTTTTCTTCAGCAACTTCTTTAATGGCACGGGCAATTGCCTGAACCTGCTTGTCTGAGTTACCGTGGCAAATCAAGAAATAATCCGAAACCAGGGAAATCCCCTGCATATTTAAAGCTACTAATTCTTCTGCACGTTTATCATCTGCAGCCTTTGCTGCAAGTTGTAATAATTCGTTTGACATTTATGTTAACTTCCTTTCTTTTACCTTCATAGTCATATCGTTATAAGCTTGGAATGTATCGGGGTAAATCGGTTGATTTCGCTTTAACAAGTACATGATCGTATTCTTCATGGCCTGAATAACGGCTATATCAAGCGAACTCTTGGCAGATTCCCGGACTTGGTCCACACCGGGAAAATCCCGGCCAGGTTCGATATAATCCGCTACATACAATACCTTGTCAAGTGGCGTCATGTTTATTTTACCAGAAGTATGACAGCGGATCGCTTCTAGAACTTCGCCATCTGTGATGCCTGCCTCTTTTTCTACCAGATATGCCCCGACCGGCGCATGCCATAGTTCATCATGAAACTGCAGTAGGTCATGCGGCATCTTCTGGTCGATGATGATCCTGCGCATTTCCTCTTTATCGCGGAACTTGGCGTAATCATGAAAGATGGCTGCAAGCTCTGCTTTTTGTGTATCAACATCATAGCGTTCCGCAAGCTCTATAGCCGCTTCCATGACCCCGACTGTATGGATATATCGACGCTCCGTTAATTGCTCTCTAACCAACCGTAACGCTTTTTCTCTATTCATATAGGCGTTTCTCCTCTATGATTTCTTTTACCTGATCAGGGACCAAATACTGAGAAGTCCATCCTCCTTGCACACGCTTCCTTATTAGGGTAGAGCTAATGTCCATTTGAGGGGTTTCCACTTCAATCACAGGGTAAGCTGATTCAAACGTGTATCCCGGACGCTTCACTCCAACAAATGTGACAAGTTTAAGCAGTAGTTCTATATTGATCCATTTGGGCAGGTACTCTACCATATCCGCACCGATTATAAAATAGAAGCGGGTATCAGGATACTTTTCTGTTAATAACAACATTGTATCATATGTATAGGAGGGACCCTCCCTTTGAAGCTCAATAGTCTCCACCCGGAAGCTGCTGTTGGATTCAACAGCAGCTTCTAGCATTCCAACTCTGATAGCAGTCGGGGTTAAGGATTTATTTTGCTTATGGGGAGGAATGTGATTTGGCATAAACCAGATTTCATCTAACGAGAGCTTTTGTCTTACATCATTCGCAATCAGTAGGTGACCCAGATGCGGCGGATCGAATGTCCCGCCGATTATGCCCACTTTTTTCATGATGATCCCTCCATCCTGTTATCTTGGTAATTTGATTTGCTTGTTTTCTTTCGATTCTTTGTAAAGGATGATGGTGCTTCCAATAACCTGAACAAGTTCAGCCTTCGTACCCGCAACAAGTTCTTCTGCTACTTCTTTACGGTCCTCGTCACAGTTTTGAAGCACACTGACCTTAAGTAACTCTCTTACTTCTAAAGCTTCTGAGATCTGCTTTGTCATATTTTCATTCACTCCGCCTTTTCCTACTTGAAAAATCGGATCAAGATGATGTGCCTCTGCACGCAAAAATCTTTTTTGTTTACCTGTTAACATGGTTTTCCTCCTAGATGTTCTTGTACTAGTTTTTTCATTCTATCTGTATCTGGAAGCTCTCCAGTCCAAATCTTAAATGCTAAAGCCGCCTGATAGGCAAACATATGGATGCCGTTCTGAGTAACAGCACCAAGGGCTTTTGCTTCTTGTAATAACTTTGTTTCTAAAGGGTTATAAATAATATCACTGAATACGGCATGTTGTTTAATAGAATGAAAAGGCAGTGGGGTATCATTGATTTTCGGGAACATTCCCACTGAAGTCGTCTGAACTACCACGTCATACCTCTGTATTTCTTTTGCCGCTTGTTCTGTTGTGATACTCCGTGCTATTCCCTGTAATGAAAACTCTTCCATTAATTCCACTGACTTGGATACGGTCCGATTACATATATCAAGCCGTACGCCTTCCTCCTGAGCCAGAGTATAGAATATGGCCCTGGCTGCACCACCAGCACCAATTATAAGAATTTGCTTATCCTTTAGCTCCGTCACTTCTTTTAAGGCTTCTACAAATCCTCTGCCGTCGGTGTTGTACCCGATGAGCCTGCCGTTTCTGTTTAACACAGTGTTAACCGCGCCAATTTTCAGAGCGGCATCTTCCACACTATCTAACAAAGGGATGATTGCTTCTTTGTGGGGAATGGTTACATTAAATCCATTGACACCAAGGGCACGCATACCAGCAACCGCCGCCTTTAATTCATTAGGTTCCACATGAAAGGCATGGTAATGAGCGTCCATTCCTTTTTGTTGAAACGCATCATTATGGATGAGCGGAGACATGGAGTGTGCAATAGGAGACCCTATCACTCCGTATAGACTCTTCATCAGCCTCTCCTCCCTTTAGATCAACGATTTTCTTACCATCACTCCGACACCTTTTGGTACATGAGCCACCACTTTAATTCCCGGCTCATTAATCGTAACCCAGCCAAGGCCTGAAAATACAATATCCGTTTTCTCTTCTTTAATCGTAAACTCATGTGCGACAAGTTCAGGAAACGATTCTACATAGTCTTTTCCAGGTGGCTGCAACAAATCTCCTAAATGCTCTTTATAGACATGATCTGCATTCTCGAGCTTAGTACGATGGATATAAAGGTCATTAGATACGTAGCAAGTAAAAGAGTTACGGCCGCCTTTTACATAATCAAATCGTGCCAAACCTCCAAAGAAAAGCGTTTGAGCTTCATTTAATTGAAAAATCTTCGGTTTGATTTCCTTTTTAGGCGAAATAACTTTCAATTCCGTTTTGTCTATAAAATGCGCCATTTGATGGCGATTGATAATACCGGGTGTATCAAACAAGGATGCGCCGTTATCCAATGGAATGTCAATCATATCAAGTGTCGTACCAGGGAATTGAGATGTCGTGATGACATTTTCTTCTCCTGAGAATTCACGGATGATGCGGTTGATGAAGGTAGACTTTCCGACGTTCGTACAACCAACCACATACACATCTTTCCCGTCCCTGTAGTCTTCAATGGCCTGAGCCAATTCTTTGACGCCAGTTCCTTTATCCGCACTGATCAAGAAAACATCTTCTGGTTTCATGCCAAGCTCTTTTGCTGCTTGCTTCATCCAATTGATCACCTTATTGGGCTTAACTGACTTTGGCAGCAAGTCCACTTTGTTTCCAACTAATAATACCTTATTATTCCCTACAAATCGGTGTAAGCCCGGCAACCAACTTCCGTCAAAATCGAATATGTCTACAATTTTCACCACTAAGCCTTGTGTGTGGCCAATGGAATTCAATATTCGAATAAAATCGTCATCTGTCAGGGAAACATCTTGTATTTCATTGTAATGTTTCAGGCGAAAGCACCTTTTACAGATAACCGCTTCCTTATTTAATGAAGAAGGAGGCGCATACCCCAATCCATCCGGGTTTTCTGTCTGTATGGCCACTCCACACCCGATACATACTATTTGTTCTTCCATAAATGTTAGTCCTCCCAATTAATCATGCCTTTTCGTTTCATCCACGAAAGGATTCTTCTTTCTACACGGCGGTTGAATTTCGTTATAAAGCCGTCCGTTTGAGCAACCGGCACCACAAGGATAGTATGTAATCCTAGACGGTTACCTCCAAGTACGTCCGTTAGAAGCTGATCCCCGATTACTACCACTTCTTCTTTTGGAAGTTTCATATCTCTCAGCGCTCTTCGAAATGCCCGACGCATCGGCTTTCTTGCTCCATATATATAGTTTATTCCAAGTGGATCAGAAAACATCTTCACTCTTTTCAACTTATTATTGGAAACAATCGTTACTAAGATGCCAACCTTTTGCATTTCCTTAAACCATTCAATAAGCGCAGGTGTCGCTTCTGGGCGATCCCATTCCACAAGCGTATTGTCCAAATCTGTAATAATTCCTTTAATGCCCTTTTCCTTTAATTCCATTGGCTTTATTTCAAACACGCTTTTTACGTGTTGTGCAGGCAGAAAATACTTAATCATTTTATCACCCTCAATTGGTTTAGATAGTTGTTCTCATAAGTTATTTAAATGGACGATTCACGTTCAATATAAACACTTTACCATCTTACCTAAATTCCTTCTCTGTGTTAAGCATATTATTGATATTTCTAGTGTTAGCATGCTTCTAATTTCAAATTAAAAATAATCAAAATAAAAAGTTTTCGACAAATTCCTGTCGGTTTCAACACCTGTGGATAAACTTATCTACATTATACAGTGTGCCCTATAACGTTTACTGGTAATTATAAACAATATACCCACATGTTATCCACTGTTAACTGTGGATAACAGAACGGTTGTTCTAAAAATTAATACGTGGTAGAGTTATCGTACAACCTAACAAAACATACAATTATATGCGCAACAAATAACGAATAGAACGTAACTTAAAACATAATTCATTCAACCATACATAGTGACGTAATAATAGGAGGTGTAGGGCAGAGGCCAATCTGATGAGAAAACTTTCCGATGAACTTTTACTAGAATCCTATCACAAAGCGACCGAATTGAAATTAAGCACGGACTTCATTCTACTGATCGAGTTAGAGATTAAACGCCGTTCCCTAAACTACAAAATTAAAGCAACTTCCTAAAAGAGCCGGTCTACTGGCTCTTTTTGTTTTTTGCCTCCTGACCTCCTAAAAAAGAAAGAAAGCTAGTGCGCTCACTAGCTTAGCCAAGTACCGATTTTTTGACCGACCTTTACCTCTTCCTTCTCTTTCAATGTATTCTCCATCATGAAACCATCTTTCTCAAACAACAATATAACTGTGGAGCCAAATGAGAAGTATGCCATTTCTTCTCCTTTTACAAGTTGCTCGCTTTCGTGCGTCAATTCGATGCTGTTAACAAACATGGCGCCAACTTTTATCACCACAACGTGCTTGCCATTGTGCTCTATTTCTGTCAACCTGCGATAGTTCTTCGCAAGTGGTTCTTTCCCATACTTTAATCCCATCTGATTAACTGGATAAGATTTACCGCCTAATGTCCATTGTTTCGTAACGTTTCCTGTTATAGGAGTATGAATTTTATGATAGTGGCTCGGACTTAAGTAAAGGACCATATAAGAGCCGCCCATATATTTCTTGGCTAACTCGGGATCTGATAGCATTTCCCCGACAGAGTAATCAATCCCTTTCGCCGTTAGTGAAAGAGAATCAGTAATTAACCCCTTCTTCTCCACGACCGCATCAACCGGACTTACTACAGAGTTCTTGCCTGAGTCTATTGGCCTTACGTTAGGCTTTAAATTTCTAATGAAGAATTGTTGCAAGGTAGGGAACGTATCGATTTTTTCCTGCATTTCTTCCGTATTAATATTGTATACCTTCGCAAACGATGGGATAAACCGCTTGCTAAGTTTTGAACTGGCAAATTGTTTGACAGCCATTGAAGATAGCTTATGATTTGTCAATTCAATTGCTATCCTATAGATACTTTTTAACAAATTGCATTCCTCCAAGCTTATATTTCCTCTATATATAATGAAATAATCTGTTGTGTAAGATGGTCTACTTAAACTCCATGAGTGATATTATAACATTTGAACATAAGAAAAGGCATCCCCATATTCAGGAATGCCTTTTTTGTCTATTTATTTGCTTGTAAGTTGTAAAAACTCTTCCACATCTTCAAGCGATTTTTTGACTGCCTTTTCCCAGAAATCGCGTTGTGTCAAATCTACACCCAAATGCTTCATCGCCAGATCCTCAACTGTCATGGACGCTGTATCTTTTAATAAGGCAATATACTTTTCCTCATAGTTTGTTCCTTCTTCAAGCGCTTGAGAATAGATGCCCAATGAGAACAAGTATCCAAAGGTATATGGGAAGTTATAGAAAGGAACCTGTGTGATAAAGAAGTGCATTTTAGAAGCCCAGAACGTTGGATCGTACTCCCCTAGAGAGTCGCAATATGCTTCTTTTTGTGCTTCTACCATTAGTTCGTTTAACTTTTCCACACTTACCAATCCGTTTTTGCGTTCTTCATAGAATCTTGTTTCAAATAAGAAACGAGCATGGATATTCATATAAAATGCAACGCTGCGCTGAATCTTATCTTCTAAAAGAGAAATTTTCTCTTGCTCATCCTTCGCATATTTTACTGCCGCATCCGCGACTATCATTTCAGCAAAAGTAGAAGCGGTTTCTGCAACATTACTTGCGTAAAAGCGGTTCAAAGTTGGAACTCCGTGCATGGCATGCTGGTGGAAAGCATGTCCCAATTCATGAGCCAATGTGGATACATTAGAAAGCGTTCCCGAATAAGTCATGAAAATTCTGGACTGACCGGATACTGGGAAACTGGTACAGAAACCACCAGGTCTCTTTCCTGCTCGATCTTCGGCTTCAATCCATCGGTCTTCAAATGATTTTTTGGTAAACTCTGTAAGCTCAGGGCCAAACTTGGAGAACTGTTCGATAATGAATTCCGCACCCTCTTGATAAGAAAGAATCGTCTCTTCTGATGATAATGGAGCAGACACATCATACATGTTCAATTTCTCAAGTCCTAAAAGCTCCGCCTTACGTTCAAGATACTTTTTCAATGTGCCTTTATGGTCTGTGATTACCTGCCACATCATATCCAATGTTTCTTGCTTCATTCGGTTGTTCTCAAGCGGTTCATTAAGTACAGAGTCCCAACCTCTTTGCTCATATACTTGAAGACGGAACCCAGCAAGATGGTTTAAAGCGGCAGCAATTGTATCTGCTTGACCTTCCCATGCTTTTTTCCAAGCATCAGAAACCTTCTTACGGACACTGCGGTCTCCATTTGAAAAACGATTATGGGCTTGCCCAACGGATAGTTGTTTCACCTCACCGTTTTCTTCTACTGGAATCTTAATAGTGCCCACGATAGAGTTATATAGTTTCCCCCAAGCATGATAACCATCAACCGCTAGGGAGGTAACCAGTTTTTCCTGTGCAGCCGGTAATTTGTCTCCAGCTCTACGTCTTCTTTCATTTAATACATACTCAAGTGGCTGAAAAACATCTCGTTGAATAAGAGTTGCCCATGCCGCTTCATCAATATCTACTAGTTTTTCATCTAATGCGCCTAACTGGACCTGTAATTTTGCATGCAATTGAGCTACTTTACCTTGTAGCTGTGAGGCAGCCTTATCCTTAACATCCTGTGCAAGCAGACAGCTGATGAAAGCGGAAGCCTGTACCACTTTTTTAACGACATTCTCATAGGAAACCAAGATCGCCTGTAAGTTCTCTGTGGAGAATCCTTCTATTTGATTTTCAAAATCCCCAAGCTCTGATTGTATTTCCGTTAAATATGTATGAAATTCATTGGAATTGCTTCCTCCTTGGAAAAACACATCCAAGTCCCAAGTTTCGCTGTATGTTTTCGTTGTCACGTTGCAATTTCCCCCTTTTAACTTTATAAGACCATTATAAAGGAAGAGTGTAAATATTTCTACAATTCCAAACTATTTGATTGTCGTAAATTTCGTTATACGAAGTTTTTCCACAGACTTAGCCAAACCTACAATTGGAAAAAAGCCTATGCAAAAAGCATAAGCTTATCTGTATAAGTGATTTTTGCAATAATATGCGCCGCCAATAAGCAACAAGATAAACAGAATTACTAGAAGTCCATACAACCATCCACCATAATATCCAGGTCCGCATGGTCCAGGATATGGAGGAGGACAACAACCGAAACCTCCGTAAGGGTACCCGTACATACCAACAACCCCTTTCTCCAACTAGGTATCTACACTACTACCTTATGCACATCCCACAAAAGAGACAGGGCAAACGCGGAGAAAACCCCAATAAATTTCGGGAAAGTTCATGATAATTGTGTTACAGGGAGATTAAATTCCTGTGTGGGGGTCAGACCCCCACAGGATTTTCCCCCTTCACGTCGAAACCCCTTGGCACGTTTTTTGCCAAGGGGTTGGTTGTGATTAAGTTAGTGTTTTTTCTTTTCTTTTTCGGCACGGTAGAATTCGTGGAACATTTTCATGAGGGCGCGCTTTTCGATCCGGGATACATAGCTTCTGGAAATACCTAGTTCTTTCGCAATTTCCCGCTGCGTTTTTTCATCCTTTAAATCAAGGCCAAAGCGGCCGACAATAACCTCACGTTCCCTTTCATCGAGCACATCAATATAAACTTTTATCTTTTCCAGTTCCATATTAAGCTGTATGGTATCAATCACATCTTCAGATTCTGATTTCAATACATCTATTAAACTGATTTCGTTCCCTTCCTTATCTTGACCAATTGGATCATGTAATGAAACATCCTTCTTGGTTTTCTTTAACGCCCTTAAATGCATCAATATTTCATTTTCAATACAACGAGCTGCATAGGTTGCTAGCTTCGTCCCCTTTCCAGAATGGAAACTCTCAATGGCTTTGATCAACCCAATAGTTCCTATTGAAATTAGATCCTCTGAATCTTCTCCGGTATTTTCGAACTTTTTCACGATATGTGCCACAAGCCTCAGATTATGCTCAATAAGTAGATTCCTTGCCTCTTCATTTCCTTCTGCCATCAATTTCAGGTACTTCGCCTCATCCCCGGATGACAATGGTTGTGGAAATGCATTGTTCTTGACGTAAGAAACTAGAAAAACAAGTTCTTTGATTAAGTATCCTACCGATGCTAATATACTTGACACACTTTCACCTCCATAAGAAATGCTTAGGCAAGAGCCCAGTAATAATTCTTATGTAGGAAAAGGCATTCATGTGCAAGTACACTGCAAAATTAATCCAAATAAAAATGGTATATCAACATGTAATTGAAGTGTTATATTTATGTTACAATTCTGACGATTAATGGTACAATTTCAATTAGAAGAACAAATGTTCAATAAATAGAAAAAAGACCTCCCTAGTAACTAGGAAGATCTTAATACTTAATATAAGGATATTTTTTCAACTTGGAAGGAATGGTACCTTTGCCGACTTTCACCACACTGTACTCTTGAAACAATGCTTCAAACCACTTAGAAACTTCTGCATATGTTTTATTTTTGTAATCCACAAGCTGGGCAACCCGGTAACGCCTACGCGCCTTTTGCTCACGATCCACAACGATAAACCAAAAGCATGTAAGCTCAAAAGTGTTTGTACTAGTCGCTGACATGGTATCAACCTTCCTTTGTAAAATTATTTATTAATATAAAGGTGGTAACTCATTCGTCTTATAATCTTCAGAAGGACCAGCATGGGAAGTAACTGCATTTGCACCAAACAAAGTCAAGGAAACTACTAGAACTGTTAAGATAAACTTCTTCATTATCATTACCTCTTTCTACTTTTTATTTGGATTACTATTGAGCTATCTTTAATAAGTATTTTACACTATATTAAAAAATCATATTTTCCTCGATATTCAATGTTACGTCCAAATAATCTATGGTTTTCTTCAGTTTCCTACGATTTTCGTTTTAAATTATAACTCTAGGAATATTTTATTAGTTAGGATGTGATATTTAGTGGATTTTTCATTAATCGGGAAAGAGATAAAAATCCTGCGGTCTGCTCTTAACTTATCACAAGCTGAGTTAAGTGAAGGGATCTGTACACAATCACAAATCAGTAAAATTGAGAAGGGGGAAGTGTATCCTCTTGCTAACACTTTATATTATATAGCAGAAAGACTTGGAGTGGATATAAATTATTTTTACGATTTAGCAACTAACCCTCAACTATCCTATGTACAAGAAGTCTTTTCACAAGTAAAAGAACTTTTAAACCGAAGTGAATTCGAAGAAGTGTACGCTATAGTTGAAAGTGAAAGAAAAAACCCGCTATTTGTTAACAATAGAAAAAATAAGCAATTCTTACTATCTACCGAAGGAGTATGTGTATATCACCTAAAAAAGAACAAACGCGAGGCTTTAAGGTTATTACAAAGTGCATTGGACTTAACCAAAATGACCTCAAAACTTCTAGGCGAGAGAGAAATTGAAATTCTTAATAGCATGGCTATTGTTCATTTTGAAACCAAAAATTTTGAAGAGGCATTGAGAATATTTAATCACGCTATCAATTGTTACATGAAAATACCTTATCACCATGACCCTACAATAAAAACAAAGATTTTGTACAATAAAGCAAAAACACTAACAAGAATGAATAAATTAGAAGAATCTAATGATACATGTAAGCTAGCAGTAAAATGGTGCGTGAAACAAAATAGTATGTATGGTTTAGGAAACCTTTACTACCATATAGGCTACAATTTCAGCCTTTTACTTAATAATGACATCGCCATAGAATACTACAACAAATCCATTCAGATTTTCATGATTCAAGAGAACAAAGTTTTCGTCAAACATATTAAAGAAAAAATTGATGAACTGTCCGTCTTAATAGACTAAAAAAACTAGGCATCTCAGCCTAGTTTTTTCATTTTACTTTTCCCCCAGCAACCGTTTCTTCTCCAAGAACTCCTTTGCCACTTCATAAGTGGTCTTGCCTTCCACACTTACTTGGTAATTCATGTCACGCATTTCGTCATCATTTATTTGGTTTTCCAATTGGTTCAGGATGTCTTCAAGTTCCGGATGCTCATCAAGGGTGTCTTTTCTGAGCAATGCGGCTCCTTGATATGGAGGGAAGAGATTTTTATCGTCTTCTAGCACTCTTAAATTAAATTGTTTGATTTCTGCATCTGTAGAGTACGCGTCTACTAAATTCACATCGCCACTTTCTACTGCCTGATATCTTAGTTTTGCTTGCATGGTTGTCAGTTTAGGGAATGTGATTCCGTAAACATCTTGTATACCGACGTACCCGTCTTGACGGTCAGAGAACTCTAGGGTGAACCCAGCTTTAATTTCGTTTTTTGCACCGTTAAGGTCAGATATGGTGTTAATGTCGTTTTGTTCAGCAAATTCCTCCGGGATAGCTAGAGCATATGTGTTGTTAAAGCCCATTGGTGGCAGGTACACCAGCTCATCCTGTTCCATCAAGCCTTTTTTTGCCTGTTCAAACACTTCCTTGTCATCGATGCTGACCGGTTCTTGTTTTAATAAGGTGACAATCGCCGTACCTGAATACTCCGGATAGATGTCAATGTCTTTATTTTTCAGGGCTCGGTAAACAAAGCTTGTGTTTCCAAGTGACGGGCGCAATTCGACACGGAGATCTGTCTCTTCTTCGATTAAAAGTTTGTACATATTGATGATGATATCAGGTTCTGCTCCAATTTTCCCACTGATAACAAGGTCCGGCTCTGTCGCTTTCATAACAGCAAAAGGAGATAGGAAAAGCAGGACCACAACCATCCCTATGATGAGTGCTTTCTTTCCCGATCCTTTTCTTGCGGCAGTTTCAATCATCCTCAAAATGATATCAAACAAAATGGCAAGCAAGGCGGCAGGGATAGCACCCAACAATATTAGAGCATTGTCGTTTCGGTCAATCCCTAGGAGGATAAGACTCCCCAGCCCTCCTGCTCCGATTAATGCCACGATCGTTGCAGTACCGATAATTAAAACCATTGCAGTACGAATTCCTGCCATGATAACAGGTAATGCAAGGGGCAGCTCCACACGGAATAATCGCTTCATGGACGTCATCCCCATTGCTTTTGCCGCTTCACGCAAGGAAGAATCCACTTCTTTGATACCTGTATAGGTATTTCTTAAAATGGGGAGCAATGCATAAAGGAATAATGCAATAACTGCGGGCACAAACCCTATACCCACCAAGGGAATCAAGAGACCCAGTAACGCGAGGGAAGGAATGGTCTGCATGACTGCTGTTACACCAATAATCGGCTCTGCAATTCGTTCTTTTCTCGTTAATAACACACCCAATGGAACGGCGATGAATACTGCTATCGCCAAGGCAATGACTGATATTTGAATATGTTCTAAAAGCGCTGTCCAAAGTTGGTCTCCACGAGCTGCATATAGTTCTTGAAGGAAAGTCATTATACAAGCCCCCCTTCTTCGCTATGGGCATGAAGGAATTGAAGTGCATTTTTTCGAGACAGCACACCAATTGGTTCATTTGCTCTCATGATTGTAACGGCCTCTTCTTCTGCGAAAATTGCAAGGAGTTGTCCAAGCGTTACTGTACTATCCACTTCTTTGATTGGCGTTACAGGAGGCTCCATTCTAAAATCCTCTGTTAATTCTTCAAGGGTCTTCTGAAGTATGCTGCGTCTATTTCCTATAAAAGATTTTACAAATTCATTTTTGGGGTTATTCACAAATTCTTGCGGAGTCCCTACTTGAACTGCCTCTCCATCTTTCATAAGGCAAATCCGGTCACCAAGTGTCAGCGCCTCGTTCATATCATGAGTGACAAACACGATGGTTTTTTGGATTTTCTTTTTTAAGCTCAGGAAATCTTGCTGCAGTTGTTCTCTGCTGAGCGGATCCAGGGCACTAAACGGCTCATCCATTAAGATGATTGGCGGATTGGCAGCCAAGGCTCTTGCTACCCCTACCCGTTGTTGTTGACCTCCTGATAGCTCTGAGGGTTTTCGTTTTTTATACGTAGCCGGTTCCAAACCGACAAGCTCCAGCAGCTCATCTACCCTTTTGGAGATATCTCCTTTTTTCCAAGATTTCAGCTCTGGAACGATGGATATGTTCTCCTCGATTGTCATGTGTGGAAAAAGCGCAATTTGTTGAAGAACATAGCCAATATTCCAACGAAGCTCATGAATATTATGGTCGGAGATACTCTTCCCATCAATGAGGATATCCCCATTTGTTACATTATGTAATCGGTTAATCATTTTTAATGTGGTTGTCTTTCCGCATCCACTCGGTCCTATTAGGACGAAAAATTCTCCTTCTTCTATCTCCAAACTAAAGGATTGAACGGCGGTGGTTCCGTCTTCATACGTTTTTGTTACATCTTGAAAGGTTATCAAAACCTTCTCACTCCCCATACAATTATTATTTCTCTAAGTATTTCCTAAAAGCACAAACTATAAATACCCTAGATTTATCCGCGTTAAACTTAGTGATAAAAAGTCCGTAATACATTGTCTTTGGCATGATATAATGAGTAATACTTTTGCGCAGAAAGGAGACACCTATGAGAATGAAATTATATACGTGGTGTTTATTTGTTGTTCTTGTTTTGGCAGGCTGTTCTTTGGAAGAGAGTTCTACCCCTCTAGTGGAGAATGCCACATCTGAGGCAGTCCAAGAACAGGTTGATCCACAAGATGAGAATTCAGATGAAACGAAAACAGCAAGCACTGGTGATACCAAACCTGAATACGACAAAATAGAGGTTCCGCTCGTTCGGGTTATAGACGGCGATACAATTAAGGTAATGATCCATAACAAAGAAGAGAATGTCCGATTCTTGCTTATCGATACTCCAGAAACCAATCATCCCAGAATGGACGGACCACAACCGTTTGGACATGACGCGAAGAAGTTCATGGAAGACTTTATGACCGGAGGAAAAGTAGAGTTAGAGTTTGATGTTGGCGAGCGGGATCATTATGGACGAATTTTAGCCTATGTTTATGTAAACGGCGTGTCTGCTCAAGAAGAGCTTCTTAAGCGAGGATTAGCTCGCGTGGCATATATATTCCCGCCTAATACTCGATATGTGGATTCTTATCAAGCTATCCAAGAAAAGGCCCAAGCAGATGGGGTCGGGATTTGGAGTGTTGAGAACTATGCACAGGAAGATGGTTTTTACCCTGAATACGTAGAGGAGCCGAACCTAAAATCTCCATCTGAGGAAAATATAGTGACGGAAAACTGCATGGTAAAAGGGAATATCAGCTCAAGCGGAGAAAAAATCTATCACGTGGAAACAGGAGCCTACTTTGACCGAACCATTCCCGAAGAGTGCTTTAACACAGAAGAGGAAGCAGAATTGGCAGGATTCCGTAAGTCAAAGAGATAAGATGCTTTATACTCTTGGTGAATGGAGGCCCTAGTTGATTGGAGTGGAAGGCGCGCAGACGCCCGCGGGAGGAAGGGACAGGTGAGACCCCGCAACGTAGTGAGGAGGCTCACGAAGCGCCTGGAACGGAAATCAACAGTTCAAACGAAAAGGAGCCTCCATTGTGGGCTCCTCTTCTTATTGTTCATCCTGCTCTTGCAACAACTTTTTCAACTTTCTTGCTCTAAATACAAAAAACACAGCCCCACCAAGTAAAATCACAGTGGCACCCATCATCGTAAAGATCTGTGCAGCTTCTTTCCCTGCATGCTGGAAAGCTACTCCTATATATAAAAATACACTGACGGTCGTTAATATAATGGCATATCTAGTATAGTCTTGAATCTTTGCTTGCAAAACTTTCGCATTCATCTAGATTCCCCCCATCTACTATTCACTTTAACATAGTTTGATAGGTTGTCCGGTATGTAATTTCTTCCTTAAACATAGGATAACGTGACTGTAAGGAGGTTGTGTAAAAAAGCCTTCTGCAGCTATACAGAAGGCATTTCGTTTCAATTAAAATTGATAAATAGCAGAATACTTTTCTTCTAAATATCTCACCAAATATTTTGCATCCAGTTCTTCCCCTGTCACCTTCACAATTAATTCGTTTGGCGAATATAGCTTTCCATATTGATGGATATTCTCTCTTAACCACCCGCGAATTGCCATGAAATTGCCTTGTTCAATTTTGTCATAGAAATCAGGCATTTCTTTGATAAACGTATAGAGAATTTGTGCGGCATAAAGGTTTCCTAGTGAATAAGAAGGGAAATAACCAAACCCGCCAAAGGACCAGTGAACATCCTGAAGAACACCCAGCGTATCTGATGGTGGCGTTATTCCTAAGTATTCCTCCATCTTTTCATTCCAGACCTTTGGAAGATCTTTCACTTCATATTCCCCGGCAAATAAACCTTTTTCAACTTCATAGCGGATCATAATGTGAAGATTGTATGTCAGCTCATCCGCTTCCACTCGGATGTAGGATGGATCTACTTTGTTTGTAGCAGCATAAAAATCTTCCAATGAGACATTTTGCAATTGTGTCGGAAAATGTTCTTGTAAGTCTTTATAAAAGTACGTCCAAAATTCCTTGCTGCGTCCAACCATGTTTTCCAAGAAGCGAGATTGTGATTCGTGGATACCAAATGATGTTCCGCGTCTGATCACTCTACCCTCAAATGCAGGATTGACTCCCTGCTCATACATTCCGTGTCCTGCCTCATGGATTGTTCCAAAAATTGCCGAACGGACATTGTCTTTTAAGTAACGGGTAGTGAGTCGAACATCACCTGTATTGACAGAAGAAGCAAAAGGGTGCACCGTTTCATCCAGACGGCCGCCTTCCATATCAAAACCAATTAATGGCAAGATGTATTGATTAAACTTCTTTTGAGCCTCTACATCATATTCCTGTGCGAAAATATCTTCACGTGGTTGGGACTGTGAAGCTTTGATTTTATTCAAAAGTTCTACACTTTTTTCTCGAAGCTCTTTAAATAATGGATCTAGTTTTTCAACCGTCAATCCAGGTTCAAATTCGTTCAGCATCGCATTGTATGGATGCCCTTCATACCCATAATATTCTCCAAACTTCTTTTTGAATGTCAACACTTTTTCTAGGACGGGGGCGTAGGAAGCAAAATCATTCTTCTCACGCGCTTCTTCCCATGCCTCATTTGCATCATTAACAAGAATGACATATTCTTGATACTCATCTGCAGGGATTTTTATTGATTTGTCGTAATTCTTTTTACGTTCCTCTATACAGGCTTTTGTCTCTTCATCCAACTGCTCCCATACCTTCTCTTCTGTTAAGAAAGTCAGCAATTCGCCCATTTCTTCTGAGATAGATAGCTTGAAAGCTTCTGTTGACAAAGTTCCTCTCGCTTTGCCAAACAAGGAACGTCCTTTTTTAGGTGCTTTCGTTTTAGAATCCCAACTAAGAAGCCCCAACACATCATTATAATGACAAAGCTTCTCATCCAGCTTATTGAAAGCATCCACTTTTTCTTGAACATTCTTTTCTAATACAGGTACTGTAGACATTGAAACCCTCCTAGTAAAAATAGTATGAAAATTATGTATTATTTTTTTATTATATCAGATTTTCACTAGAACACTAATCAATTGTACTAAAAAAGCCCTATGAGAACTTTACTCTCATAGGGTCTTCTATTATTCCTACCTTAACCTTCAATAGCCTGCTTCAGATCTGCAATAAGATCTTCTACATCTTCAATACCAACGGAGATACGCACTAACCCGTCAACAATCCCAAGCTCTGCGCGACGCTCGGCCGGAATAGATGCATGTGTCATACGTGCTGGAACAGATATTAAACTTTCTACCGCTCCTAGACTTTCCGCCAAGGTGAAGTACTTAATTCTCGCTAACAGCTGATCGGCTTTTTCTGCACTACCGATATCAAAAGATACCATCCCGCCAAAGCCTCCTGCCTGCTGTTTCGCAACATCGTGGTTCGGGTGGTCTTCTAAACCAGGATAGTAAACTTTTCCTACAAATGGATGGCTTTCTAGGAACTCAACTATACGGCGAGTGTTCTTTTCGGTCGCCTCCATACGAAGTCCAAGGGTCTTAATCCCGCGCATTAACAGCCAAGAATCTTGCGGGCCTAAGATGCCGCCTGTAGAGTTTTGAACAAAATGCAGCTCTTCAGCCAATTTCTCTGAATTAACAACAACAAGACCTGCCACCACGTCACTGTGACCTCCAATATATTTGGTTGCACTGTGAAGGACAATGTCTGCTCCAAGGTTGATTGGAGTCTGCCAATATGGTGTGCTGAATGTGTTATCAACGATAGTTAAGAGATTATGCTTTTTCGCAACTAAGCTCGCTTTTTGAATATCTGTCACTTTTAACAATGGGTTCGTCGGTGTTTCAATGAAAAGCGCCTTCGTATTTTCTTGAATGGCAGCCTCAATATTTTCCACCTTGCTTGTGTCTACGAAAGTAGAGCTGATGCCCATTCTGTTTAACACCTTTGTCATGACACGGTATGTTCCGCCGTATACATCATCAGTCAGGACAACGTGATCCCCGCTGTCAAACAACATCATGACAGCCGTGATAGCCGCCATACCAGAACCGAAAGCAAAGCCCGCTTTTCCATTTTCTAAATCCTTGATTAATTCTTCTAGCGCATGACGTGTCGGGTTTCCTGTTCTGGAGTACTCATACCCCTTGAAATTCCCTACACTTTCTTGTTTATACGTACTAACTTGATAGATCGGCGTGGAAACCGCACCAGTATGAGGATCTCCAAAAATTCCACCATGTATCAATTTTGTTTTCTTATGCATATTAAATGCCTCCTTCATAAATCTTTTTGCTTAAATAGCGTTCGCTGCTATCGGCAAAAATCATCACAATATTAGTACCCGGTTTTGCAAGTTTTGCTTCTTCCAAGGCAGCATGCAACGCTGCACCTGAAGAGCTACCGACCAACAAGCCTTCGTTTTGCGCCAATTCCTTGACGCGGTCGAATGCATCCACATCATAAACCGTGTGGATGGCATTGAAATATGTTTCATCCATATAGCCCGGTAAAAATTCCATTCCGATGCCTTCCGTTTTATGCGGGCCAGATTCGCCGCCGTTCAGGATGGACCCCTCTGGTTCGACGATGACCGTTTTCACTTCAGGATTCTTTTCTTTTAAAAACTTTGCCGTTCCCATAAAGGTTCCACCAGTCCCAGCTCCCGCCACAAACACATCCACATTCCCGTCCAACTGTTCCCAAAGCTCGGGACCTAATGTCTTGTAATAGGTTTCTGGATTGGCAGGGTTGCCAAACTGCTGAGGGCAGTAGGAATTTGGGATCTCCTTGTTAAGCTCTTTGGCTTTTTCAATCGCACCCTTCATCCCAAGTGGTGTTGGTGTATGGACAATCGTTGCACCGAGCGCTTTCATCAGTTCCTGCTTTTCCACACTGAACTTCTCCGGCATGCATACCATCACCTTGTAGCTTGTTCCGACTGCAGCCAGCGCAAGGCCAATACCCGTATTTCCGGCTGTCGGCTCTATGATGGTGCCGCCTTCTTTCAGCTTCCCAGAACGAACCGCATCTTCTAATAGCTCTTTCCCCAACCGATCTTTAATACTTCCGCCTGGGTTGTAAAATTCAAGTTTTGCAAAGAGGCGCACCCCTTGCGGAACTTCAAAATTAGTCAACTCCACGACAGGTGTATTGCCTATCAAGCCGTGGACGTTTTTAAAAACATTCATCCTTTATCCCCCCGCAGACATTACTTCCGTATGTTAAGCGTTTTTCAGCTCACTCAGCATATTTTCAATCAACATGGAAGAATGCAATGCTGCTTTGCTTAAGAATTGATCAAAGCTGATATTAGACTCTTTTCCAGCAATATCAGATAGAGCACGAATTACCACAAACGGCACTTCAAATGCATGGCAGACTTGAGCAATTGCCGCAGCTTCCATTTCCGCTGCCTGCAATTCTGGCATTTTTTCACGAACCTCTTCCACGCGTACCGGATCGTTCATAAAAGAATCCCCTGTCGCAATCAAGCCTTCCACTACCTGCATGCCGCTTACGTTTTCAGCAGCTTTTTTCGCTACAGCCATAAGCTTTGCATCTGCTTCAAATGCTGCAGGCAATCCCGGTACTTGTCCGTATTCATATCCAAAAGCCGTCACATCCACATCATGATGACGGACTTCCGAAGAAATCACCACATCTCCAACATTTAAGGACGGCGAGAACCCACCGGCAGATCCAGTATTAATAACCACTTCCGGCTTGAAACGCTCTAAAAGTAAAGACGTGCTGAGTGCCGCATTCACTTTGCCGATCCCTGATTTAGATAAAATTACATCTACGCCATTCAACGTTCCTGTATAATATTCACAACCTGCTACAGTTGTTGTTTCCATACCTTGAATCTTTTCACGCATGATGGTCACTTCTTCTTCCATTGCTCCGATAATTGCTACTTTCATTATGAGTATCCCTCTTTTCGTAGAATTAGCGAACGGACTTACTCACTTTTTCGAAAAGAGAGAGTGTGAATGCCCGCCTGCTACTGTTTTGTCGCTTCCATTACCCAGACAAAATGATTAAAACGCTGGTACTCCACTTTAAATCCATGTTTTTCAAAAATTGCAGTCAGGACATCCAGTGTTGTATAGTATTCAGTCTTTAAATCGTTAGCTAAATTTAAGAACGTATGCTTTTCTGCCTGTTCAATTGTCGCTCTGTACGCATCCTCATTTTCAAAGACCGTATCAGCAAATACTATTTTACCACCTTTATCAAGTAACTTTCCATAGTGCGCCACCGCATCTTCCTTTTCTGCATCTGTCAGATGGTGAAACGCATAAGTACTTACGATGGATTGGATGGATTCGGTTGGCACAGGGAAGCTCAAAAAATCACCATCCTCAAGGCTTACCGTCTGTGGAAGCTTTTCTGCCGCCTTCTCCCTCATCGTTTTAGAAGGCTCAATTGCATACACTTTATTGCCTTTTTTCAGAAGCTCGGCTGTAAGATTCCCTGTCCCCACTCCAAATTCTACGACAGGACTTAATGCCTTGGAGGCCACATCCTTCAAAATGTCTTCGTATCCGCGGAAAACTTCCGCATACTCTTGATCCTTCCCACTTACTGTCACATCATAATAATTTGCCCAGTCATTAAACAGTTCGACGAATTCACGTCCCATAGATGATCACTCCACGAATAATTTATATAATTCCTATCAGTATAGTATGTTTTAAAAAAATAACTGTTCTCAATCTATCACATCTTTCTATTTTCTTCAATGAAAATGTTTGGTAGGATGTACATGGGAACCTTATAACAGAAGGATGAGAGCGGTTGCGAATGTTCTGTTTTTTCTGTAGAATATACCCGACGAAAGGACTTGGAATTATTAATGAGGAACTTTGAATTTAGTTTACTGGAAGATAAAGTGGAGTTTTTTGAGGCACTTGACTTGAAATCGTTAGAAAAGAAAATAAATGAACAGATTGATCATAACCGCGCTATCATGCTCGGAGTCCACTCCGTATCTCATCAGATGCACGTGGACGAAGAAGGCAGACGCTTTTATAGTGCGGTTGTGCATTTTCGGTTGAAGGGGAAATAGAAGGGATGGAAACGCTCGGGATGGGGCGTTTTTTGTTTGGTTATACACGTTATATGTTTGAAGGTTTCATAGAAAGTATCTCCTATTCTTAAAGCTCCCCTCAAACTTAAACCCCAGAGACACTAAATACTTAGATGTAACAGAAGCAGAAGGTAAATTAAGATAACTCCTTAGCTCCTTATTGCTGATCGTCTCTCCAATCAATAGCTTGTAATCTCTAATCGCGTCATTGTGTGCATCCTTAGAATAGGCGTTGCACCTCATACACCCCCAAATTCCCCTTCCCCTTAGCATTGGAGCATAAGAACACTTTACACAAATTACTCCTGTTATCAGATCATTAACAGCAATATTATAATGGCTGAGGAGTTGAAAATTGTCAGGTGTATGTTTTTTTATGAGTGTTCTGGAGAGTTTATAGAGGTCTTTGTTACTTAGCAGGATATTTCCCTTAGAGATATTTTCATCTATCTCTTTCAGACGATTTGGCAAATTAGTATGGAAGGTGACTTTCCTGATGATGGACGGAGTGGTTTTTATGAGTGCAGCATTATTGTGGGTGAGTACTATTAAACTTGCAATAGGCATAGGGGGAAAACCATTTTTCTCTAACCAAAGGGAAAGCTGATGACGTTGCCTGGAAATTTGCGAAATAGGATCTCCTAGTTTTTCAATATCTGGGCTACCTGGCAAGTGTCTTAAAAGCTGGTTAGCACTTTCATCAAATTCCAACTTTCCAGACATATATTTTGAATCAAGGATTGTACAATGTGTGGGAGCAAGCAATAAACTGTCTAATTGAAAAAACCTGCCTTTAGGATCTTCTAGCCTGAGACTATTAAGAATTAAATAGTCGTCATTTGGCAGAAAGGTTAAGAAATAATCTAGCGCCTCTTCCCCCTTATGTCCGTATGACAATTTACCGTACTCTTGCTCTAAAATTGGATACTTTGGATGACTTTTAGGAACTCTTCGCATCCCCGCTTCATGTGACATTAATTTATGAGACTTTTCTCGTTTCTTTTTGATCATTTTAGTCCTCCTTTTTTGTCGATTCTTGTTATTTCTATGTGTGAAGGGTAGTTTCCTGCAAAAAAGTGGGTATTTTTTCAAAAGTTTAGTTTCACGTTTTATGTATGAGCTCCTCTCCTGAAAAACACTGTCGGAAAAGGCCCATTTACTGTCGGATTCAGGGCAAATACAAGCGGAAATTCACAAAATACTGTCCAAGACTATCAAAATACTGTCCAAACTAGGTCAAATACATGCCAATCGACAAATCTCTAAAAGGTTCGACACAAGTATGCATTTCCGGTAACCTCATCCCAAAACCAAACCCCTCGGTAACCTATTACCATAAACCCCACCCCAGAACCTCATGCAAACCAGCTCCTCCCACTAAAAGCCCTTCAACACTTCAATCCCTTGACCTTCCCCAAAGCCGAACACCGAGCCCTAGTCCACAACAAAAAAAGACCCACCCCCAAAGGGATAGGCCAGGCACCGTCTAACTATGAAATTACAATGACTTAACCTGCTCCACCTTTGTTGGCTTCCAACCTTTGTTGGTCACCCACTCCAAATAAACTTTGAAGTTCTCACCGGTGGATTTATTTTTAATAGACGCTACAGATGAATGCTCGCTGCCGCCATTACCTAAGAAGTATAATGTGTAATCTCCGCTGTTCAGACGGGTAGCTGCTTCCACGGCTTTCAACTTTTCGTCCCAGTCTACATGGCCTTCTTCATAAACCGATGTATGCGGTTCGGATTGAGTAGTGCCAACAGGCCCCCAGCCGGGATTGGTCATCGTCTTGATGACGTTTGGATCATCGGAGTTTTCGGAAACCTCTGTTTCGGAATCGTCAGCTTCGTTGGATTCTTCCTCTTTTTCCTTATCCGCGTCCTTCTCTTCGGATTCTTCTGCTTCAGAATCAGCGTCAGTTTCTTCCTCTTCCTTAGGAGCAGCTCCTTCTTCGGATTCTTGCTCCGCTTCGTTCTCTTCTGTTTCACTTAATTCCTGTTCCCCTGTAGCCAGCTGGTTTTCCCTATCTGTAGCTGGGTCATTCTTTCCAAAGAACAGGGAAGAAGCAAGAACAACGATAAATATGAATACAACACCAATCAGGATGTTCAAGATCATGTTAGTTTTTTTACGTTTGGTTGTTCGGCCGTAACGTGAGCCACCTTTGTTAAAGTTTAAAGACACATTAGTCCCTCCTAGTCAAAGCCATATATAGTATAATTACAATAGCTTATTGTACCATCAATACTATAAAAAGCACAGTGAAAAGGATTCCCATTATCTTTCTTGGTTTTCCAAGTTGTAAATATCCTGGACCATTTTGGCATATACGGATGAGACATTGTTCTCATCGGCCACATCTAATTCGACCATAACCATAGCATATTTAGGACTTTGGATTGGAAAATAACCTGCAAACCACCTATTATATAATTCTCGGTTATCCTCTGTAAATTTACCTGTCTGCGCTGTACCGCTTTTTCCTGCCACTTCATAGGAGAGTCCCTTCATCCTCCATCCGGTTCCGGTATCTCCCTCTACTACTTCTCTTAAAAGATGCTGAAGCTGCATGACCGTGTAGGAAGAAAGCTTCTCCACATCTCTTTCATGCTCAGGGAATGTAAACAATGTTGTCCCGTTTTTGTACAGAATGTCACTGACAAGCTTCACTTCTTTCGACTCTCCGCCACGCGCAATCGTAGCCATCATATTCGCTACTGCAAGCGGCGTTACCTTGACATCTTTTTGACCAATCGATGTTTGGGCAACAGCGAGAGGAACTCCTTTTTCCTCATCGTTTCGCCACACCATGTTCTTTTTTTCTTTAGGAATCTGAACAAAATTATCAAAGCCGAACATATCGCCCTTCCATCCTACGGTTTCTGTCAAACCCAATATTGCTGCATACTTATCCAATGCATCCTTATCTTTTTCCACCAAAAGCTTACCAATCTCTCCAAACGTGTAGTTACAACTTTGGGCAAAGCTCGCTTCCAGGTTGAGGGTGCCTTTTCGATCCTTTTCTTCTTTTTGCATGTCCCCTCTAATATCCAGATCACAGTTGAACACCATTTCATTGTCTACGATGTTCTCCTCGATTGCCGCTGCCGTTACGACTGTTTTAAAAACAGAGCCTGGAAAATGTAGTTCTAGCATCAGATTATGTGCACCAGCTCCCTCTGTCGGATTGTTAGGGTCTAAGGATGGATGTGATGCCATCGCAACTACTTCATTTGTCTCAATATCAATCACGACCAACCCACCCTTTTTGACTTGAAAATCATTCAGCGTTTTTTCCGCGAGCTGCTGAATGTTCCTGTCAAGGGTGGTTTTGACAGTAAGCGGGTAATAGGGATTCGATGGAGACATATACCGGACGTCAATACCGAATAACGGGCCGCCAAAGCGATCAACATGATAGAGCAATTTTGTGGAGCCTTCAGGCAGGATGATTTCGTCGAACGCCTCTTCCAAGCCTGAAACCCCGATAGGCGTATGCGGGGAATAGTTTTCTTTCTCTACTTTTTCAGCATAACGTTCCATAAATGTATCGGAATTTTCCCTCGTCACCCCAATGACATGTTCTGCCGTTTTTTCCTCGAGTTCAAACTGTCGATACAAAGCTACAATACCCGGATAATCAAGTTCATTTATTTGTGCCATTTTCTCATCTGTCAGGCTTTCTGATAAGACAACTGGTTTTTCTGCATCTGCAAGGAGTCTGTCAATTTCAGACGAGTTCATCTCCAGTATGCTCGCAAGCTTATCTTTAGGCCATTCTAGTCCATTAAGGAAAGGAAATAAGATGACACTTGGAAAATAGTCGTGAGTAAGCGGAAGGCCATTGCGGTCGATGAATCTGCCGCGGCCTTCATCAATCACAAGAGATTGCGTTCGCTGTTTGACACTGGCTTCAATTAAATTAATATGTTGGTCTGTAAAGGATTCTGTGCTGATAAGCTGCACTTGAACAAGCCTTCCGACAAGGAGGCTTAAGAGCAGCACGACGCAGATTCCGAGTTTATTGATTCTCCCTTTGATTAACCGTTGCATAAAAAAACACCTCATCAACATTGTTGACGAGGTGCGATCTTTTTAATCAATTGCTTATTTTACCGAAACAATCTTCACGTTCATTTCTCCGCCTGGAGTTTGAATCGTTACTTCATCGTTTACGCGTTTGCCCATTAGGGAGCTTCCCATTGGGGATTCGTTGGAGATGTTTCCTTCGAACGGATCAGCTTCTGCACTACCTACGATGGTGTAAGTTTCTTCTTCGCCATCTGGAAGTTCAACGAACGTTACTGTCTTACCAAGACCGACTGCATCAGTTTCTTTGTCTTCTTGGATGATTTTTGCGTTACGGACCATTTGCTCAAGAAGCGTGATACGGCCTTCCACGAATGCCTGCTCTTCTTTTGCAGAATCATACTCGGAGTTCTCGGAAAGGTCCCCGAAGCTTCTTGCTATTTTAATACGTTCTACCACTTCTTTACGTCGTACAGATTTCAGGTTCTCTAATTCTTGTACAAGCTTGTCTTTCCCCGCTTGTGTCATTGGATATACTTTCTCTTGTGCCATGACTTTTCACTCCTTCTGTAATTGCATTCCCCAATTTACGTTGTATCTTTATGGCAATAAAGTTCAAAGCCTATGTAAATGTGGAAAAAGATGTACCCATTAAATGGAATACATCGTCGCTCCTTCCACAATTGGAAAATTCTCTAGCTTCTCATATGTTATTACAAAATCTCTTTTTGTTCAAGAATTGTTTGAATTTTTGTTACCATCAGGTCGATGGCAACGTGATTTTGTCCGCCTTCTGGAATGATGATATCCGCATATCGCTTCGTCGGCTCAATGAACTGATTGTGCATTGGACGGACAACTGTCACATACTGTTCGATAACAGAATCAATCGTGCGACCGCGTTCTTTAATGTCACGCAGCATGCGACGGATGATACGTAAGTCCGCATCAGTATCCACAAAAAGCTTTATATCCATTAAGTTACGCAAACGCTCGTCTTCTAATACCAAAATTCCTTCAACAATGACAACATCTTTCGGTTCCACTTCAATCACTCGCGTTGATCTTGTATGAAGGGTGTAATCATAAACAGGCTTATTGACGTTATCATAGTTCAGTAAATGCTGAATATGCTCAATCAATAAGTCGTTATCAAATGCCAAAGGATGGTCATAGTTTGTTTTCAACCTTTCCTCCATCGGCACGTCTGTCTGGTCTTTATAATAGTAATCTTGTTCTAGCATTAAAATAGACTTCTCTGTAAAATGATCAAAAATAGCTTTCGTTACACTTGTTTTTCCTGAGCCAGATCCTCCGGCTACACCGATTACGATCGGTTTTTTCCCCATGGTCTTACTGCCCCTTTCGCATCATGTTGTTCGGATAAATCGGCTTTTCCACTTTAAATTTCACAATTTGTAATGGATGGCGGGCAGCATCCAGCTCATTGCCTTTCTCATCCCAAACCTTCTCTATTTTTTGTGTGAAGTTTTCAATTTCAGGACCGAAGAATTCTACTTCATCGCCTGGTTTGAAAAAGTTTCTTTGTTGTAACGTTACCATTTGTGTTTCCATATCATAATCAAGCACCAGACCAACGAAGTCAAAGTCTGTCTTCTTGCTATGGTTGCCAAACATTTGCTCTTTATACCCCGGTACCCCTTCAAAGAAAGCAGGTGCCGTTTCACGATTTGCACATTTATCAAGCTCTTCTAGCCATTCTTGTTGAATCGTGAAGTTGTCAGGATCTGCACAGTATGCGTCAATTACTTTCCGATATACACTTACAACTGTCGCAACATAGTGAATGGATTTCATGCGGCCTTCAATTTTCAAGCTATCAATTCCCAGTTCAATCATTCTAGGAATGGATTCAATAAGCTTCAAATCTTTCGGACTCATCGCAAATGGTGAATCGCCTTCTGCAAATAGCGGCTTTTCTTCGCCACCATTCAATTCGTACAAGTCATAATCCCAACGGCATGATTGGCAGCAGCCTCCACGGTTAGAGTCCCGTGCGGTCATATGATTACTTAATGTACAGCGTCCGGAATATGCGATACACATTGCACCATGAATGAAGGTCTCTATTTCGATGTCGACCTTTTCTTTCATTTCACGGATCTCTTCTGCGCTTGTTTCACGAGCAAGAACGACACGCTCCAAGCCTTCCTCTTTCCAGAACTGGACCGCTTTCCAGTTGGACAGGGATTGTTGCGTACTTAAGTGAACTTCAAGCTTTGGCGCCACGCTTCTGCATGTTTCAATGATAAGCGGGTCAGCGACGATAATACCGTGCACCCCAGCACCTTCAATGCCGCGAAGGTAATCATCTAGTCCGTCCATGTTTTCATTGTGTGCAAAAATGTTGGTGGTAACATAGATGCGCGCTCCGAATTTTTCAGCGAATTGAACACCTTCTGCCATTTCTTCAAAGGTGAAATTTCCAGCATTGGAACGAAGTCCATATTCCTGACCACCGATGAAAACGGCATCTGCTCCGTATTGAACGGCTATCTTTAATTTTTCCAGATTACCTGCTGGTGCTAGTAATTCTGGCTTTTTGACAATAACTCGTTTCCCGTCAACTACTTTAGAGATCTTATCATTTATATAGGTTGTCATAAAAGGCTACCTCCTTTTCTGCTTAATAGACGGTTTCTTTAAAGAAGAACCCTGTGTCGAGTGGTCGGTGACCTTGTTGAAGTTCTGCCATTTCATTTAACAGGTCTTCTTTGATATCTTCATAGGCATCTCTGTCATCTACACAGAGGTCTATTGCTTTTCTATATCGCTTTGTTACTTCAACAATATACTCAGGTGTTTGGAGGACACCGTCAATTTTGAAGCTGTCCACTTCTGCATCGATCATTTCTTCTAGTTCGTCGATGATGCACATATCGTTTGGACTCATGATATGTGTGCCATTTTCATCTTCATAAACAGGATACTTATTGCTTCGTTCCTTGTCATGAAGAATCATGGCGCGTTCCTTGCCTTTTTCCACTTCCATTTGTTTGCCTTGGTACTCAAAATAATGGCCAAGTAAGGAACGCTTGGATTGGAACATACAGGTCATGCCATGCACTTGCACTTCAATTTCCACTTCAGCGTTTTCCTTGATTTCTACAATGGCATCCATATTGAGTTCCCTAGCTAACACAGCACGTTTGGAGCCTTTTCTGCCCCAATAATTACAGGTGTAGTAGTTGGTTGCCGTTGTTTCTGTATTCCAGTGAAGCGGCATAGTTGGAGCAACTTCTTTGGCCGCCATTAATACAGCAGGGTCTCCGAAGATGACAGCATCTGCTCCTGCCTCATTCAAAAATTGAAGGTATTCGGACAGTTCATCCACTTTTTCATTATGGAATAGTGCGTTCATCGCCACATAAACCTTTTTCCCGTGTGTATGCGCAAGAGCAATAGCCGCTTTTACTGCTTCCTTATTGAATTCCCCTGCCAGACGCAAACCGTATCGCTCTTCTCCGACTACGAATGCATCTGCTCCAGCTACTATTAGGTCTTTCATATTGGTTAAGTCTAGTGGTGTCACTAAAAGCTCTGGTTTTTTCAACGTTCTTCACCTCTTTTTTTACTGATTGCTATCCCATCACCAACAGGTAGGATCGTAGTGATATAGGCCGGATGTTCCATCAACCATCTATTGTAACGGTCAATCTTTTTGACCAGATTTCTGATTCTCTTCGGTTCTAGAGCTTCATGGTCTTCAGCTACCATTCCACGGAAGAGGACGTTATCTGTAATAATGATCCCGTCTTGGTTCAACAGAGTCTCATACATCGTAAAGAACCGTTCATATTGCCCTTTTGCTGCATCAACAAAAATGAAATCAAACGGTGCTTCCTTTTCCACTTGGTCCAACACTTCCAGTGCATCACCAAAAATCAATTCAATCCTATCTTCAAGCCCGGCTTGTCCGATATGAGCTTTTGCTTGCAGGTATCTTTGCTCATCACGCTCTATGGTGACAATGCTCACTTCAGGTAAAGCCTGTGCCATCCTTATTGCGGAATAACCGATAGCGGCGCCGATTTCCAGGATTCTTTTTGGCATAGATAATCTTAAGAGTTGAAGAAGTGTTTCCATTCCCACCAGGTCCATGATCGGGACATTCTCTTTTTCAGCAAGCTTTTCCATGTTGCTGACAAGTTCATTCCTAGGGGGAGTGAGTATATTCAAATAGGTAATTACTTTATTTTCATTGGCTTCCAACAGTGGGACGCCTCCTTTATTCTTGCTAAAAACAAAGAAAATAGAGGTCACCTCAACGGAGGAACCCTCTTATAGATTACAATCAATTCAGTTCAAAACAACTCGATATATTTTACCACAAAAAAATAGGGAATGCGAATTAATTTCGCACTTCCCTACATGACTTACCCATTGTCTTGACTTGTAATATGTTCGTTTTTGTCAATATTATGTTCTTCCAACGTTTCGTTGAATAAAACCTTGCCATCTGGAGTTGCCAAGAAATAATAATACTCGGTCTCCGCAGGATTCAATGCAGCTTGAATGGATGAAAGGCCGGCATTGGCAATAGGTCCAGGTGGCAGCCCTTGATGCTTATACGTATTGTACGGAGAATCTACTTCCAGGTGTTCATATAACGTCCGCTCTTTATGTTCACCAAGCGCGTACAATACAGTCGGATCGGTCTGAAGCGGCATGCCTACATCAAGACGGTTATAGAATACACTTGAAATGCTCTCACGGTCTGTTTGCATAGTTGCTTCTGCTTCTATCAAACTTGCCATGGTTAACAATTCGTGTGTGGACATATCTCTATTTCCCATGCCAATGCGAACTTGATCATCCTGTAGGACCTCATTAGTCTTTTGAAGCATCGTATCAATGACTTCTTCAGCTGTAGGATTTTCTACATAGAAAGGATAGGTTGCAGGGAACAAATAGCCCTCTAACGCATATTTGACATCTTCTTTAAACATATCGTCCGTGATTACTTGCGGATACTTTTCTCTCATTTTTTCGAGGAATTCCTTGTCGCTGGCTTTTTCTAGAAACTCTTCTTCTGAAAGCCCCATTCTGTTCTCCAAAATGACAGCAATTTGCTCCAGTTGACGTCCTTCAGGAATCGTAATCTGGAAAACCACTTCCTGTTGAACTTTTCCTTCTTTTAGGTGACCGATGATTTCATCAAGGTTCATGGAAGGACTCAGCTCGTATTCACCAGCCATAAATCCTGATTCATTTTTAAACTTTACATAATAACGGAATACCTTCCCATTATTGATGATCCCATTTTCCTCTAAAATGCGGCCGATGGATGTTGGGGAGGACCCTATGGGAATATCCACTTTTTCTGTTTTTGTATCTTCCTCATTTACAGGCTGCAAAGCATTTTTTATATAAAAATAACCTCCGCCAATGATTCCAGTCAAGGCTAGCATAAGTATGACAAATACGGTAAAGACAATGCGGCGCACAATCTTTGCTTCAAAATGTTTTTCTTTAAGCTTTTCTTGGATATAGTCTTTATTATTTTTTTCAGACAAAAAAATACCCCCTCTCACACACCTAACAATTATACAACAAATTCATTATAATTTTGACAAAAAAGCTTGTATTTTCTCTATTCCGACACATTCCCACATCATATTTTACCATTTTTTTCGTAATAATCATTACTTTTTTCCTAAATATTTTGAATTATTAGGGTGATGGACATACTTTCATTTAGTAGTTTTACCATTTTCATTCAGAATAAAGGGTATGGTAAAATAAAATTGGAGGTAGATTATGAAACTTACACTTTACACTGACTACTCGTTACGAGTTCTACTATATTTAGCAAGTTCACCTGATCAAAACAAACTTATTCAAATTAAAGAAATCGCGGAAGCTTATAGCATTTCGAAAAACCATCTAATGAAGGTAACATTTCACCTTGGCAAGTTAGGATATGTGGAGACCATTCGCGGCCGCAATGGCGGATTGGCATTGGCACGAGAACCGAAGGACGTGAATATCGGCGAATTGGTACGGCAAACAGAGGAGGATTTTCATATCGTTGAGTGTTTTCAAGATCATTCTTCCTGTGTGATATCGCCACACTGTAAGCTAAAAGGGGTGTTATATCAAGCCACACAGGCTTTTATCTCTGTGTTAGATCAATATACCCTTGAAGATTTAATTGTAAATAAAGAGCAATTAACCACTCTGTTGTTTACAGATGGTAAAGGGCGCGGGCAAAAATAAAGAGAGCAATCAGGAGTACCCTGTTTGCTCTCTTTTTGTTTTACTCTTCTTCTTCTTCTGCCAAGAAAGTGTTCAACATTTCTTCAATCATATCCCACTCTTCGTCCGTTTCGACAGGCTGAAGGTCGCCGCCTTCTTCTGATTCGCTAGGAACGAAGCTTGATGCATGGATTTCGATGTCATCTTGATCATCATTTTCCGCTCCTACTGGGTAATAAAGTACATATGATTTTCCGAATTCCTCAGAATCAAATGTGAAAAGCACCTCACATAATTGCTCGTTACCGTTTTCGTCTACTACTGTAATATTTTGTTCTCCGTGTTCCATTATGCTCACCTCTAATTTATTGTTGGCTGTCTAGATATCCTTGTAAAATGACAACTGCAGCCATCTTGTCTATTACTTGCTTTCTTTTTTTTCTACTTACGTCAGCAGAAAGCAGAATTCTTTCTGCTGCTACAGTAGAAAGCCTTTCATCCCAATAGATGACAGGAAGTCCCGTTTTAGCAGTCAGCATATCGCCATAATGCTTGCTGGCTTCTCCGCGGGGACCGATGGAACCATTCATATTCTTAGGTAAGCCAACGACGACTTTATCAGGCTTATATTCAGCGATAATCTGTTTCAATCGCTTAAAACCTAAATTTTTTACTGCTTCATCAATTTTTATCGTTTCCAAACCTTGTGCGGTCCATCCCATTTCATCACTGATGGCTACACCAACCGTTTTGGAACCGACGTCTAAGCCCAAAATGCGCATGTATTACTCCTTGCGGTGCTGTTCTAGGTAGGACTTCACTAATTCTTCAATCAGCTCGTCCCTTTCAATTTTCCGAATAAGCGTTCTTGCTTCTTTATGACGCGGAATATATGCTGGGTCTCCGGATAACAAATAACCGACAATCTGGTTAATAGGGTTGTATCCTTTTTCCTGCAGCGCCTCATAAACTGTTATTAATACGTCATCCACATTAGCTTCCAATGCATCTTCCGGAAAGTTAAACTTCATTGTTTTGTCAAAGGAGCTCATCATTTGCACCTCTCTCTTAGACTTCTTTTTTCTATCTGCTTGTAAATTGTTACCTTTATTGTACACCAAAAGTCGGCAATGTTAAACGGATTTTATCCAATCTTCAACAGATTGTAATGCAGAATCGACTTGTTCCGGGTTTTTTCCGCCCGCTTGTGCCATGTCTGGTCGGCCTCCACCGCCTCCACCGCAACGTGTAGCAACCTCTTTCACGACCTTGCCGGCATGGTAGCCTTTTTCGATCAGATCTTTTGTAACACCTGCAGAAATGTTCACCTTACCATCTTGAACGCTTGCAAGTACTATGATACCAGAACCCAGCTTATTTTTTAAGTCATCTACCATCGTGCGCAGGTTATTCATGTCGGTTCCTGCCACTTTGCTCACAAGCATCGTTACGCCATTGACGTCTTTTGCTTTGGAAGAAAGGCTGGACGCTTCAATGTTTCCAAGCTTGGAAGCCAAGGATTGGTTCTCCCTTTGCAATTCTTTCATATCGGTAAGAAGGACATCGATTCTTGCTCCTACTTCCTGTGGTTTCGTTTTAAGCTTTGCCGCTGCATCTTTCAACAACTGCACTTGGTCATTTAACAGACGATACGCGCCTTCCCCTGTAACAGCTTCCATACGGCGTGTTCCTGCTCCAATTCCAGACTCTGACACAATTTTGAATAACCCGATTTCAGATGTGTTCGGAACATGGCAACCGCCGCAAAGCTCAAGGCTGTATTCCCCAACTTGAACGACACGGACGATTTCTCCGTACTTTTCACCAAACAATGCCATCGCACCCATCTCTTTTGCTTCTGTGATGGATTTGTTCTCAATAACAACATTCATGCTTGCCCAAATCTTCTCGTTGACAATCGCTTCAATTTTCTCGATTTCGTCTTGCGTTACTTGACCAAAGTGAGAGAAATCAAAACGAAGACGGTCTGCCGTTACTTGAGACCCCGCCTGGTTTACATGAGTCCCTAACACGTCTTTTAAAGCTTGGTGCAGAATGTGTGTAGCAGTATGATTCTTTATGATCTGCGCACGGTTTTTCGCGTGCACTTCAGCTTTAACCGTTTGCTCTGTATTCAACACGCCTTCTTCCACTATAATGGTATGAAGATTTTGGCCGTTTGGAGCCTTTTGAACATCCTTCACAAACCCTCTGCCGGACTCGGTTACCATGTAGCCGTGGTCAGCAATCTGCCCTCCGCTTTCAGCGTAAAAAGGTGTTTCTGCCAAAATTACTTGAACCTCATCACCTGTTACAGCTGAATCCGCCAGCTCACCATTTTTAACAATGACAGACAAAGTCGTTTCTGCAGCAAGCTGGTCATATCCGATGAAGCTGCTTGCTGCACGGATTTCTCCAAGGACACCACTTTGAACTTGCATGGAATTGGAGTCTTGTCTAGCGGAACGAGCACGGTCACGCTGCATCTCCATTTCCTTTTCAAATCCTTCGTGATCAAGAGTCATACCTTGTTCTTCCACATATTCTTCTGTAAGTTCAACAGGGAACCCGTACGTATCGTATAAACGGAAAGCGTCTGCACCAGATACTGTGGTGCTGCCATCCTCTTTAGCTTTTGCGATGACAGTTGATAGAATCGCCAAACCATCATTCAGTGTTTCATGGAAACGCTCTTCCTCTGTTTTCACTACACGCTGAATGAAGTCCTGTTTTTCTTTTACTTCTGGATAGAAATCTACCATGATTTCCGCTACAACCGGAACAAGCTCGTACATGAATGGACGGTTGATGCCAAGTTGCTTTGCGTATCGAACCGCTCTTCTTAATAGGCGGCGAAGAACATAGCCACGACCTTCATTAGAAGGAAGTGCACCATCACCGACTGCAAATGTCACGGTACGGATATGGTCCGCGATTACTTTAAACGCCGTATCTTTCTCTGCGTCTACTCTATATTTTTCACCGGAAACTTTTTCAGTCGCTTCAATAATTGGAATGAAAAGATCTGTATCAAAGTTCGTTGGCACGTCTTGAATAACAGATACCATACGCTCAAGGCCCATACCTGTATCAATATTTTTCTTTGGAAGCGGTGTGTATGTATGATCTGGGTTGTGGTTGAACTCAGAAAATACAAGGTTCCAAATTTCAAGATAGCGTTCGTTTTCTCCACCAGGATAAAGTTCAGGGTCATTTAAATCGTTTCCGTAGCTTTCCCCGCGGTCATAAAAGATTTCTGTGTTTGGCCCACTTGGGCCTTCGCCGATGTCCCAGAAGTTGCCCTCAAGGCGGATTATTCTTTCAGCTGGAACTCCAATAATTTCATTCCAGTACTGGTATGCTTCTTCATCTTCCGGATGAATGGTAACGGATAGTTTTTCAGGATCAAATCCAATCCATTTTTCACTCGTAAGGAACTCCCATGCCCAGTCGATTGCTTCTTTTTTGAAGTACTCTCCGATGGAGAAGTTACCAAGCATTTCAAAAAACGTATGGTGACGGGCAGTTTTCCCTACGTTTTCAATATCGTTGGTACGGATGGATTTTTGTGCATTGCAAATACGTGGATTTGCTGGGATGACACGGCCATCAAAGTATTTTTTCAGGGTTGCGACGCCGCTGTTGATCCATAGCAGGGATGGATCTTCGTGCGGGACAAGGGATGCGCTGGGTTCTACCGAATGTCCTTTTTCTTTGAAGAAGTCTAGGAACATTTGTCGTACTTGAGCGGATGTTAAGTGTTTCATGTGGTTTTCCTCCTTAAAATGTTACTAAAAAACAAAAAACTCCCGTCCCTAATAACAGGGACGAGAGTGTTCTCGCGGTACCACCCTGATTATGACAGAAAAAATCTGTCATCTCTCAGATTGCTTTAACGGTGCAGGCCGGCAGGATTTTACCCTGCTCTCCGGATTAGCTTTCCATTACCCTTCATCCTGGAATCCTTTCAGCCGTGGAATTCCTCTCTATGTGAGCATTGCTCGTCAGGATGGTCTGTAATGTACTAAGATCCTTCTTTGAATTAGTTTATGTAGCTAGTATGCTTCGATTATATGCAACAGAAAGTCGGTTGTCAATGTTTGATAAAGTGAGCTGTCAGATGTGTCAACGTAACCTTCAGCACAGCAAATACTGGTACTGCCAAAATCAATCCGACCACCCCTGCCACCTCTCCGCCAATCAACAGAGCCAAAATGATGAAAACCGGGTGAATGTGGAGACTTTTCCCCACTATCAACGGGGATAAGATATTCCCCTCTATAAACTGAAGACCAAAAATAATGATAATCACAAGCAGGACCATCTTCACAGAAATAGTGGCAGCGATGATTACTGCCGGAAACGCCCCGATAATCGGGCCAAAATAAGGAATGATGTTGGTGATGCCTATAATAACACCAAGCACCAGTGGATATTTCATGCCGGTCAGCCAGAGGCTTACCGTGGCCAATACTCCAATGATTAAGCATACCGTCAACTGCCCTCTTATATAACTACCAAGAGAAATGTCTACATCCTTTAAAAAGGCGATTCCTGGTTCCCTCCACTTTCGAGGGGTCAAGTACCAGACTGTTTTCTTGACCTGATCATAATCCTTTAAGAGGTAAAACACAATGAATGGAATCACAATCAAGATAAAAAAGGAATTTAACAGCCCTTTTAACCCGGCTACTACTTTTGCCATAAGACTAGACAGCATTGCTTCGAATTCACTGAAGGTCTGATCTACCCTCTCATGAATTCCGTCCGGCCAACTAGACGTGGAACTATGAATCTGTTTGATCCAACCGCTGTATGTCTGAGCCAATCGGGGAAAGTTGTCTGAGAGCTCCCAAAGCTGATCTATGATGACTGGTATTCCTTTATAAGCTATGAGACCGATTCCACCAAAAAACAAGAGATAAATGATCAGTATTGCCAATGGCCTTGGCATCCCTCTGTTGTGTGTATACTCTACGACAGGATGCAACAAGTATGTGATAAAAATACTGATGAAAAACGGGATGCTGATGATGAACAAAACTCTTAATACAGGCGCCCACAATGGACTCAGTTTCATAAATACATATAAGATGATCATAACGAGTAGAAGTGTACCTAGGCGTAACAGCCATTTCTTCTGATTTTCCAAGAGAAACGCCTCCTACTCGTTATTCTCTATTTAGTTAAAGGTATTTATACGTTATTTTATATCACCTCTAAAATGGAATCGGCCACCGTTTTAATGATAAATTGCAGGTCATCCTCACTGATAGTCAATGGCGGTGACAAGGTCAGGACATTATTAAAACCTGCTACAGTCGCCCCATTTTTCCCGACTATCAAGCCCTTCTTTTTACAAGAGGCAATGACACCGTTTATTTTATCTATTTCAATCGGCTCTTTTGTCTCTTTGTTTTTCACAAGCTCCACCCCTACTAAGAGCCCTTTTCCGCGAACATCCCCTACATACGGATGATCTGATAAACGGGATTTTAGTTCACTTAATAATTCTGCTCCTTTTTCTGCAGAGCGCTCTATCAGCTTTTCATTTTCCATGATTTCAAGGTTCTTTAAAGCCAAGGCACATGATGCTGGGCTTCCGCCAAAGGTATTAACATGACGCAAGTAGTCGTACTCCTCTGATCCTTTAAATTGGTCGTAGATCTCCCTTTTCACAGCAGTGGCAGATAGTGGCAGATAGGCACTTGTGATACCTTTTGCCATAGTGATGATATCAGGTTTCACTCCATAATTCATGAAACCGAACGGCTTTCCAGTTCTTCCAAAACCGCAGATCACTTCATCTACAATCAAAAGCGCACCATGTTTTTTGCAAATTTCAGAGACTGCTCCCATGTAACTGTCTGGAGGGGTAAGGATTCCTCCCCCAGTTATGATAGGTTCCATGATCATCGCTGCAATGGTTTCACTCAGCTCCCAAGTCATAACTTGGTCTACGTCTTTCACACATCGCATTTTCATCGGATCTTCTGTTTGGCTATCCTCCATCCTGTACGTATCTGGCGGAGGTACGTGCACAAAACCTGGAGCAAGTGGTTCATATTTATATTTCCGCTGCGCCTGTCCTGTCGCGGCGAGGGAACCCATTGTGTTTCCATGATAGGAACGGTATCTGGATACAATTTTATACCGGTTGCTTTCACCGCGCTGTGCATGATATTGTCTTGCAATTTTAAAGGCTGTTTCATTTGCTTCCGAACCGCTGTTGGAAAAGAAAATGACATACTCCTCTCCCAGCCACTTATTGAGTTTTTCTGCAAGTTTAATGGCAGGTACATGACTTTGCGTTAGAGGGAAATACGCCAGTTCTTTCAGTTGTTCGTATGCTGCTTCTGCAAGTTCCGTTCTGCCGTACCCGACATTTACACACCAAAGTCCTGACATACCATCCAAATAGCGGTTGCCGTCTATATCTGTGATCCAAGCTCCTTTTGCTTCTTTTACTACCATGGTGGAAGTGGGACTATAGGGTTTCATGGAATGCCATAGATAGCGATCATCCTGTGCAAGTAGATTTTGTTCTTGCGTTTGATTTATTTTAGCCAACGGAAACACCCTTTCTATCTGACTCTATACTCTACACCTTATTTTAAAAATCGAATCTTGATGTGATCATTTTTTTGCGGGTGAAGAAATTGACTCCATCTTTGCCGTTTACATGAAGATCACCGTAAAAAGAATCTTTCCAGCCGGAGAATGGGAAAAATGCCATGGTCGCAGGCACACCTACATTCACTCCGATCATTCCTGCATCAGCCTCTTCCCGGAACTGCCGAACTGCCTTCGCATCCTTAGTATAGATGGTTGCACCATTGCCAAAACGGGATTTCTCAATATGGGACAGAGCTTCATCTAAATCCTTTGCACGCAAGAGGCTGAGGACCGGAGCAAAAATTTCTTCCTTGGCTATCGTCATGTCAGGGGTTACATGATCGAAAATGGTCGGTCCAAGGTAGTTGCCTTCTGTCATTTCATCCATTTCTTTTCGTCCATCCCGAATTAGGGATGCTCCCTCTGAAACACCTTGTGTAATGTACCCAAGTACCTTTTCCCTGTGACTTTCCCTGATGACAGGCGTTAACAATACTTCTTCATCCATGCCGTTCCCGATTGTCAGAGAGTTTGCTTTATTTTTCAGTTCTTCTACAAATTGATCGTTATCCCCCACTACCACTACTGCACTGCAAGCCATGCAGCGCTGACCTGCGCTTCCAAATGCCGATGTCAAAATATGTTGAGCAGCTTTTTCGATGTTGGCATCCGGCATGACGACATGATGGTTTTTCGCTCCAGATAACGCCTGAACCCGTTTGCCGTTCTTGGCGGCGGTCTCATACACATATTTTGCCACCGGCTGGGAACCAACAAAGGAAATTGCTTTAACATCCGCATGATCTAAAAGTCCATTTACCACATCATGGGCACCATGGACGATGTTCAACACCCCGTCAGGCGCTCCCGCTTCTGTAAACAGCTCGACTAATCGGTTGGCTAGCATCGGAGTCCGTTCTGAAGGCTTCAACACAAACGTATTTCCGCATGCGATAGCGAGCGGGAACATCCAAAGCGGAACCATCATCGGGAAGTTAAAAGGAGTTATTCCCCCTACCACTCCCAGTGGATATCTATACATGCTAGAATCAATATCTTCGGCAATATTGGATAAGGTCTCCCCCATCATCAGTGTTGGAGCTCCTGCTGCAAACTCTACACACTCCAGCCCTCTCTGTACTTCCCCGTGTGCTTCCTTGAACGCTTTTCCATTTTCAAGCACAATCAGCTTTGCCAGTTCATCATGATTTTCTGTTAGAAGGTGATGGTAGGCATACATGATGCGTGCACGTTTAGGCACAGGCACCTCTTTCCATGTTTTAAAAGCGGTCTTAGCTGCTTTCACTGCCTCTTCTACATCTTCTTTAGTGGAGATTGGGACCTTTGCCAAACATTCTTTTGTCGCCGGATTGATGACTTCCATCTGATCCGCACCTTTTGAGTCCACCCATTTACCATCTATAAAATTTTGCAATACTTCTGTGTCTTTTGAAGTAATAGTCATAATTTTGTCCTCCTTATTAGTTTTTTGAATTTTTAGAACTTATGACTATTATCTGACAAAATAGAAAGGCTTTCATTAGACAAAATGTAAAATGGATAAGGTTTCACTCCTGACATTTTGCCAAGAAAAAAAGTTGATTCCTATAGGACCAACTTTTTTTGCAAGTTAAAGACTATATGTTTTGCTATCTCCGTCCAAATAAGAATTGGTGGTATTCAAATATTCATATACCATCACCATGAACTCAATGACCAGTCTCTTTTCGGAAGTCATGAAATCCTCTCCCAGTAAACTTTCTAATTTTTGAATTCGATGATAGAGAGTCTGCCTGACAATATAGAGCTTGCTTGCCGTCTCTTTTTTAGATCCATTGCAGGCAAGATATATTTTTAATGTTTCAAGAAGTTTTCCGTTATGCTTGTGATCATAGACAATGACAGGCTCCAAATATTCCATAACAAAATCACGCAAGTCATGGTGTTTTTGCATGAACGATATCAACCGATAAATGTGAAGATCCTCGAAAAAGGAAAAGTGTTCTTCTTTTAACAACTGTTCCTGAATTTGCATAGCCTCCCAGGAGGACTGATAACTTTTCGAGAGTTGATCAAGCGGCAGGACATACTTTCCAACGGCAAAACGGAGCGAATAATTCCCTTTATTGTCTTTTTGTTTGCTGAGGATGTTGGCTACTCCTTCTGATAGTCTTTCCTTCCAGCCCCACTCCTCTCTTCTGTTAATAAGAATGACCGTGAGCGTATTTTTCATTTCCGTAAAAAATACAGAAAAGCCTTGTTGCTCGAAAACAGAGCGAAATAAAAGGGTGAGATAGGTTTTATCCAACGCGGGCGCCTGCTGATTTTTCTTTTTACATAGAAGTACCACCCCGCCTTTATGAAAAACCGCCTCATTGCGACCAAGGAAATCTCGAATCGATTCTTTGTTTTGACCACCCTCAAGCCAACTGCGGAGCCATTCACTTTCTTCTAGTCTTCTTTTCTCCTCCACATATAACCCTCTCAAAATATGTTGAGCAAGCGCTGTAATGGTCCGGTCTAAAAGCAGATGATCAAACTCGCTCAAGACCCGGCCATGGGAAAGAATGTGAATGACGCCATGTTGCTTGTCCAATACCTGTACAGACTCTTTCCAATACCTTTCCTTTACCGGCTCAGCTTTAAGCGAGCATAGAATTTTTTTCCTCTCGTGGATGGGAACGTCAGGGATGAAGTATCTTTCTTGATTATTATTTTCGTATATAATTTGTGTTTCCAAATGTTCTTGAAGATAGTGTAGTATCTGAATTTCATGGGTGATCGTCAAAAGTTTTTTGTTCAATGTTTGAGAGTAGCTTTCGAGTTGAGAGATCATTTGATATTGCTGGTTTATCAAGACAGAATGAATATCTTGCGTTATATCTACAAATGACACTTCTTGATGAAAGAGGATGAGAGGGAATGCTTGTGCATTGGCTAAGTCAATGATTTCTTGTGGGATGGAGGGGATGTATGCGCCTTTCTCAATACACAATCCGGCAGCCTGGCAATTAATGAGCTGTTGGACAAAGGATATGAACTTTTCCGTATTATTGCCAAAGGATACCCCCGTGGATAAAATCAATTCCTGTCCATTCAACAGTTTTTCTATATTGGTTATCTCTACGACATGTACCCATTTCACTTGGCGGTGCATGCCTTGCTCACCTGCTATTACTTCTGATTTTTCAAAGTGTTTCCGCTTCATGATCTCCTGTAAGGACAGCATGGTTTTCATGTATTCACCCCTTTGTTCAAGATGGTTGCTACTATTATGTATGACTAGGTCCTAACTTGATACTTTTATTATAACGTAAGCAGAGGTATTATTTGATTAAATATTCTGACAAAAATACACAAAAGATGACATGTTGGTAGTTACTCAACATGTCATCCACTTTTTCACTTAATTATTTATTGGAAAATATAATTGAATCTCTTGAACCATTTCTTGAAATTCACCTTCATCATTGAAATCGCTTGAATCCCAATTCTCCAAAATCCAATTTACCAGTTCTTCAGGCGAATTAAAAAACTCTCCACTAGAATCTGCTTTGCGGATGGTGAATCTGTTATTATCCTCATCGATTGTTACTTCACAGGGATAGGCGCTTTCTTTGCATTTCAATTGATATTCCATATAAAGAATACTCCTTTCACGATGCAGTTTACATGATTTTATTCACAGCAGGTGGAAACTATGAAGGTTTCGTTAATTTTCTTGCCTTTGTTGCTTAATCAAAAGGGAGGCAAAATACTTCCTGGAATCTGCATGTTTAATGTGTAGGGTCTCTTCATGGGATATTTCTTTCTTGCCATCATTTCGTTCTAGAACAAGAAAGGCTCCCTCTAAGTTCTCTTCTACATCTTTAATACGAAACCCTTTATTTATGAAAAAGTCTATCTTTTCTTTTTCTGCTACATATTGTTGATAATCACTCAAAATATATTCCTCCTTACATATTAACTTGAAAGTTCTTTTGGTTCCTCATAGGCATCTGCTTCGTCCACAATAATCCAATCTCTTCCAACTGTAATGCCAAGATACTTCTTATCATCAGGATCCTCAATTTCAGCCTGCTGGTACTTTTTAAAATACCAATATTTTGCCAAAATGTAATATAACCCTCCGCCCACTACAAAACCGACGATAAAAGAGTAGTTCGCAAGATAGTATGCTGCTGCTCCTCCTACAAACCAAGAAATAAAACCTGCTAAATTAAAGCCCTTTGTATACTTGAACTGGCCATTATTTTCATAGAGATCATGAACATTCACGCGGCGTTTTCTTAATAAATAGTAATCTGCAAACAAAATCCCCACGATTGCAGAAAGAATCCCGCCGACAATTAACAGAACCGGAATAAGTATCCCAAAAAGGTTCCAAGGTTGAACAACAGAACCGACGATCCCAGCAATGACAACGCCTGCCCAGAACGGAACTTTTGGGCCTCCAACGTTGGAGAAGATAGTTGCAGCCGGAATGAGGTTGGCAGAAGCATTGGTGGACCATTGTGCAAAGATAATCATCAATAACAGTACGCCTAAAACAATACCGCTGGCTGCTTCTTGCAATGCCACAACAGGATCATAGTTTGATACTGCGATATAAGAGACACCGCCGATAGCTACCATGAAGGTTTGTGTAAGTGGTAAGGCTATGACGCTTCCGACAATGCTGGATTTGTTTCTCTTTAACCAGTTTCGTTCAAATTTAGGCGCTTTAATAAAACGGGAGATAGAAGGGATATCTGCTGCCAATGTTGCCCAGAATCCCATGTTGGTGAAAATGACAATCAGGAATGCCGTTACTGCCGCCCCTCCTGTTACAGGACTTTCAATCCAAGACCATACTTCCCTGCCTTGTGATAAAGCCCTGTCTGAAAGGGTGGTGTACATCCAGGCAGAAATAATGATAATGATTGGTGCCGCAAGATCAGCAAAACGCTCCACCGCCTTAATGCCAAGTGCTGTATTTAATAGTTGGACAGCAGCAAAGATGAGAAAGCATACAAACCAGTTATCAAAGCCTGTTAGTGTAAATAGAATGGCATTCATGGCAGTGGCACCGAAGTAGGTGTTGATACCAAACCAGAAGGATGCCGCCAAACCGCGAATGATGGAAGGGATGTGTGTCCCTATTGTTCCAAACGGCGCCCGCATATAAACCGGGAAGGAGAGACCATGTTCAATCCCTATGTCCCCTGTAATGGTCATGAACAATCCGATGGCTACACTTCCGATGATCGTTGCAACTATTACCCAGCCGAGTGATAAGCTTTGCACGCCTGCTCCACCGATGGCAAAAGCAGCGAGGACTACCGCCATACCGACCCACATGACGGCAAAGCCGAGTGTGCCGATTTTTCTGTTTGAGTGAGAGATTGGCAGCAGGTCAGGCGATTTCAGGTAACTTTCATTCTTTTTCATCACAACACCCCATTATAGAATTTATGATTTCTACCAATTCTTGCAGATCTCCGTTCCGGGTGATCGCTTTCAGCGGGGCGTGTGCTTGAGCCTCCTCACAACGCTTCAGGGGTCTCAACCTACCGCTATCGGAGTCTCTCACCCTGCACTCCGAACTGCAAGGAAATATCGTTATTTTCTTTGATATAACAAATGCTTGACCTAGGGTGATAGTGTAGGTCAAGCATACGGAGGTTGATGGAATAGAATTTTTAGGTTTGGTAGGTCAGATGGACAAGGTCTCGTTCTGTTTAAGTTGGGATGTTGCTCCATATTTATTGCGTTTAATATATTGCCCGCTTCCGGCCTTACCGACAAATTGCTTGTCGCGGACGACAAACTCACCTCGAACCAAGACAGATACAGGTTCACCGGTTATTTTCATTCCTTCGAATGCATTATAATCAACGGACATATGGTGTGTAGAAGCGGATATTACCCTTTCATGGTTTGGGTCAAAAATGACGATATCGGCATCGGCGCCAACGGAAATGGTCCCTTTTTGGGGAAACATGCCAAAAAGCTTAGCAACTCGGGTGGATACAATGTCAACGAACTGATTGATGGATATCCTTCCTTTTTTCACACCTTCTGAAAACAAAATGCTGACTCTGTCTTCGATCATCGGCCCACCGTTTGGAATTTTGGTAAAGTCACCTTTCCCCAACGTTTTTTGACCTTCAAAGTCAAACGAGCATTGATCAGAGCCAAGCGTCTGAAGCTGGCCGCTTTTTAAGGCATTCCATAATACTTCTTGATGCCATTTATCACGAAGCGGCGGGGACCAGACATATTTGGCGCCTTCAAAGTTTGGTTTTTCCAAGTAGCTTTTATCAAGCGCCAGGTATTGTGGACAGGTTTCTCCCCAAATTTCCACCCCTTTATTTCTTGCTTCGGCAATTTTTTCTACTGCTTCCGCACAGGATACATGAACCACATAAAGTTGCGAATCTGCAAGAGAAGTAAGTTGTGCAGCTCTTCCAGTCGCTTCCCCTTCCACCTCTGGAGGTCTTGTAAGAGCATGATATATCGGGTCTGTATTTCCTTTTTGGAGTGCTTCCTTGGTCAGATAATCAATGACATCTCCGTTCTCCGCGTGAACCATCACAAGTGCGCCAAGATCTTTCGCTGCCCTTAAAGTATGAAAGAGGGTTGCATCATCTGCTTGGAACACATTTTTATATGCCATAAATACTTTAAAAGAGGTGATCCCTTCTTTTTCAATGACTTGTGGAAGCTCCTTCATTACCGATTCATTCATTTCACCGATCATCAAATGGAAACTATAATCGATAACCGCTTTATCCTTTGATTTGTCATGCCAGGTTTTAATAGCATCTTGAAGCGGTCTGCCCTTTTCTGTCAGACAGAAATCAATGATGGATGTCGTTCCTCCAAAAGCTGCCGCCATTGTTCCACTTTCAAAGTCATCCTTTGTTACAGTGCCCCCGAATGGCATATCCAGATGAGTATGGGGATCTATCGCACCCGGGAAGATATAGCAGCCTTTTGCATCAATTACTTCCGCATCTGCTGATGAAAGATTAAGGCCAATAGAAGTGATGGTTTCTCCATCAATTAAAATATCTGCTTCATACTGGTCACTTGCCGTCACAATTATTCCGTTCTTAATTAGTTTTATTGCTGGCATTTGTCCTTCCCCCTTATTTAACCGTATCCACTTCAAATTGCTTCAATAATCCAAGAGCAGACTGTCTGTCATTCCAAGTCATCGGCGGCTGTTCATGCGCAAGCTCCACCATGGTGATCGCATCCTCCACCGGACAGACGATCGAACATAAATTACAGCCAACACAATCCTCTTCTCTTACCTGCAAGTACGATTTACCAGATGAATCCTTCAGCATATCAATACATTGATGGGAAGTATCCTCACAAGCGATATGGCATTTGTTGCAGTTAATACAGGTGTCTTGATTGATTCTTGCTACAATCTTGTAGTTTAGGTCAAGGTTGCCCCAATCTGAATACTTCGGAACAGATTTTCCAACAAGGTCCATGACCCTGGCAATTCCTTTTTCATCTAAGTAATTGTTCAGCCCATCCAACATGTCTTCCACAATTCTGAACCCATGATGCATAGCTGCCGTACAGATTTGAACACCAGTTGCCCCCATCAACATGAACTCGACCGCATTTTGCCAATTAGAGACTCCGCCCATTCCGGAAATCGGCACATTTACTCTTGGGTTTCTTGCACATTCCCCCACCATATTCAGGGCAATCGGTTTTACAGCAGGTCCGCAATATCCGCCATGAGCACCTTTACCGCCTACATGAGGTATCGTGTTCCAACTATCAAGATCCACACCTGCGAGGCTATTTATGGTGTTGATCATACTGACAGCATCTGCTCCCCCTCTGACTGCTGCTTCTGCCGTAACAGTAATATCAGTGATATTAGGCGTTAATTTAACAATTACAGGTGTATTGGCCGCTTCTTTTGCCCAATATGTTTGCTTCTCCACAAGCTCCGGAACCTGACCGGATGCAGAACCCATTCCCCGTTCAGCCATTCCGTGTGGACAGCCAAAATTCAACTCAAGTCCATCGACCCCGACAGCTTCTACCTTTTTCACAATCTCATGCCATTTTTCCTGTTTTGGTTCCACCATCAAAGAAGCGATGACCGCTCGATCTGGAAACTTCTTTTTTGTTTCTTCAATTTCTCTTAAGTTCACTTCCAGAGGCCTGTCGGTAATGAGCTCAATGTTGTTGAAGCCCGCTACCCGCTGGCCATTGAAACTGACCGCTGCAAAACGAGACGACACATTTATAATCGGATCGCCGAGCGTCTTCCATACAGCGCCTCCCCATCCTGCTTCAAAAGCGCGCTGTACTTGATAACCTGAGTTAGTAGGCGGTGCAGAAGCAAGCCAGAATGGATTAGGCGCTTTAATACCTGCCAAATTTATCGATAGATCTGCCAAATGCTTTCCCCCTCACACAATTTTTAAGCCGTCTCTACTTTATTTTTCACCAGTTTTTCATAAAGGGCATATGCGGTAAGTTTTCCTTGTTCCGCAGCAGTTACCACCATGGCTTCTCCTTGCCCCTTCCCAAACACGACATCTCCGCAGGCAAATACTTTTTCATTAGAGGTTTGATGAGTATGCGTATCTATTTTCACAACGCCATCGTCGTGAATGAGACCAAATTGTTCAATGAGATTTGTATACCTCGTCTGCCCGATTGCCTTAATTACTGCGTCTACTTGCAGTGTGAATTCAGAACCTTCCACTTTCACAGGCCTTCTTCTTCCATCGGCACCTGGTGCTCCAAGTTCCATCTTTATACATTCAATGGAAGTGACTTCTCCTTTTTCGTTACCGATTATTTTACTCGGCGCTGTAAGCCAGCGGAATTCCACTCCATCCTGCTTAGCAAACTCATATTCAAAGTCATAGGCGGTCATCTCTTCATGAGTTCTTCGATATAGTATTTTTACATTTTCCGCTCCAAGTCTTACCGAACATGTCGCACCATCGATTGCAGTATTTCCTGCCCCAATGACCACCACATTCTTTCCTTTGAATTTGTCGGTAATGCTGTTGGTTTTTGTTTCTTTTACAAAATCAATGGCATCATATACTCCATTAAGTTCTTCTCCTTCAATTCCAAGCATCGGAACACTGGCCATGCCAATTGCTAATATCACACCATCATAGTCAGTCAATATTTCCTCTACGGAAATGTCCACTCCCACTCTTGTATTGGTCCGTATCTCCACATCCAAGCTTTTGACCTGTTCCACTTCCCAGTAAGAAACACTTTTAGGTAAGCGGAAGGAGACAATGCCATACGTATTAAGTCCACCCGCTTCTTTTTCCGCTTCAAATATGGTCACCTGAAAGCCAAGTAGAGCCAATTCCCGCGCTGCAGAAAGACCTGCCGGACCTCCTCCGACAATCGCCACTTTCTTCCCGTTGGATTTTCCTTTTTGGAAGAGAATCTGCTCGTTTCGAATGGCCCAATCTGTTGCATAACGTTGAAGGTCACCAATGACAATCGGTTTAGTATGATGATTTAGAACGCATGCTCCTTCACATAACTCCTCCGTCGGACATACCCTCGAACAACTTGCCCCTACAGGGTTGGCACTCATGATTGTTTTGGCTGAACCCTTTAAATTTCCTGATGCGATTTTTTTTATAAAAGAAGGAATATCAATACTTGTCGGACACGCTACTATACATGGTGCGTCGTAGCAATATAAACAGCGGTTTGCTTCTTCTAGCGCTTCCCTATCCGTTAAACCCGGTTTAGCTTCCATAAAATTCACAGCTAAATCTTCTAAATCGATTCGTTTCACTGTCCCTTTCACATACCCACTCCCCTTTATCCCATCTCGCAATAAAAAAAGGTAACCCATATCCACGGATGTGCCCAATATTCAATACTGGAATCAGGTTCACAAACTGCGAATGAGTTACCTCTGTCCTTTACGGCAAAAGTGCGGTCATTTCTTCATATGTCTCCGGTCGTCTATCACGGTAAAACTGCCACACATCTCTCACTTCACGAATTAGTTTTTTGTTCATTTCACCAATGATTACTTCATCTTGATCCCTGCTTCCTATGGAAACAAAGGACCCTCTTGGATCGACCAGATAGGACTGTCCATAAAACTCGCCCATCTTCCAAGGTCCTTCCACCCCGACCCTATTAATGGCACCGACATAATAACCGTTTGCCACGGCATGTGCCGGCTGCTCAAGCTTCCAAAGGTATTCAGAAAGTCCTGCCACTGTAGCAGATGGATTAAATACAATTTCCGCTCCTTTTAAACCAAGCAAGCGTGCTCCTTCAGGGAAATGGCGGTCATAGCATATGTACACGCCAACTTTTGCATATGCTGTATCAAAAATCGGGTAGCCAAGGTTTCCCGGTTTGAAATAGAATTTCTCCCAGAACCCGTGTCCTTGGTCTCCTACACCGACTTGAGGAATATGTTGTTTACGGTATTTACCGAGATATTTTCCGTCCGCATCAATCACCGCTGCGGTATTGTAATACGTCGCAATGCCTTCCCTTTCATAGATCGGAAGGACAATAACGACACCTAGCTCCTTTGCAAGGTCTTGAAACAATTTTGTCGTCGGACCATTTGGGATTTCTTCCGCAGCCTCGTACCATTTGGCATTTTGTTCACTGCAAAAGTATGGACCGTAGAAGATCTCCTGCAGACAGATGATCTGAGCACCCTTTGCTTTCGCTTCTCTTACAAGTTTAATATGCTTTTCAATGGCTGCCTTTTTATGGACCTCCACTGCCTCTGAACCATCCACATCATTGGATGCCTGGATTAAACCTATCATCACTTTGTCGGACATATATGAGCCTCCTTTTTGATGAGTGCATGCTTTCGAAAAATAAATTATTAGAATAATTAGAACTTTATGTATATTCTACTGTCTTTAGGCTCCTATTTCACTATACATAATGTCAAATGATACAGGGGGAGGACTGTCCAAAATGTAAAACGGCAGCAACCTAGTTGATTGTAGTGGAAGGCGCGTAGACGCCCGCGGGAGGAAGGGACAGGTGAGACCCCGGAAGGCGGAAGCCTGAGGAGGCTCACGGACCGCCCGCAGGCAAGCGAAGCACCTGGAACGAAAATCAACTGTTCAAACGAAAAAAACCCGTTCCTCTTAAAAGGAACGGGCTCATGCATTAAGAAAACAATCGCTTGGCTTGCTTTCTCATTTTCTTCATATTGCGTTTGGAAGTCATATCTCCCAAAAAGTTTTGCACATCATTATTTCGGCTAAGTCGAGTGGCAGCGGCTCCAAGGCCAATCATTAACAAGGATGTCATAGCTCTGTTCATGCGACTCACTCCCAAGTTTTAGTTACATACTAATTTGTCGATCGTCTTCATGAAACAAATCATCCAAAGAACTTAACGTTCCATCCTCTTCCACTTGATGAGTATGGACCATCCCTTTGGATACGGAAAGCTCAATAAAACAACCCCAACAATAATACTGATTCACACCGATTTTACCGATATCTTTACTTTTGCAATTAGGACAACAAAGGACCATCATTGACACCTCGCGTTAGGATAGTACAGAAACGACGACGGTATCTTTTCCAATGACAAGGTCTGAAGGATTCTTTACTATTTTCTTTCCTTCTGACAAATCTGCGAAAAAACCGTCCGTTACTTCATATCCTACGATTGTGCCCGTTTCTTCCTCAAAGTATACATCATCCAACAGGCCAAGCTTATCTCCTTCGGCCGTTATAAAGGACTTCCCTTTTATACCGTGAAAGTGATGATAATACACTTGGCCGTCCTCTTTGTCAATTGGTGTGAGGGCATGATCTCCTACCATGATCCCTTCATCACCAAAGGAGCGGATGTATTCAAAAGGCAGAAACTTTGCTCGACGGAACAAACCTTTTCCATCGATGATCAGTCCTCTAATATGCCCTGGTTCTTCCATGCAAAGATCTTTTACTCGGCCAATCTTGTTGCCTGATGCCGTATCATAAATTAGCATCCCAATCACTCGAGAAAATGTTCTCAAAGAATCCACCTCTTTTCGAACATTACTAGCTTTTGTTTGAATGGTTCTGTTGATACTGCGAAAGGTTTTCCATTTTAAAATAGGTGTTTTCATTTAAAAACAGGCCAATTTTCTCCACCTTTGACCAAGCAGTATTTCGCAAATCGAATAGTATGTAAAGAATTCAATTAAAGGAGGTGAAAATTTATGCTTAAATATTACTATTACAAAAGTGAACACAAAATGGCTATGGAAGACGATGCAGCAAAATTTGACTATAAGAAGCATGATAAGAAGGATCATTGTGAGAAGCAAGACAAGAAGGACCATTGCGACAAGCATGACAAGAAAGATCATTGCGACAAGCATGACAAGAAAGATCACAAAAAGGATCATTCAAAATTAGTGGAATTTGCTTATGAAACATCCGACCCTATTACAGTATTACCGTTATCTCTAACCTTTCCCCTAAGCACACAACCACAAGTCATTGCTACAGCCACTCTGAAGGATGTCGAAAAAGGGAATGTCGTATGGCTAAATGGCCTTTACCATGTAAACAACAACTCGCCGGAATTTGCAGATGTATTTACAAGAATTTATCGAGGGAACATCTCTCCAGCAAATTTAATTTATCAAAGCATTGTAGAAATTGACGCAGAAGGAAACGACGATGCAACAGAATCTGTTACTCAGTTCGTGGATGTGATTCCTGCTGATGCAAAGAATGTAACCTATTATCTGACAGCTCAAAAAGGTCCGTTTTCTGACGACTTAAGTGTCTTTGCATACGGTCCCATTACTTTTACTGTTGCAGAAATCAAACAGTAAGGTGAACACGTAAAAACCCAAAGAAGCTTGCCCATTGGTGGACAAGCTTCTTTCCCATTTGTAATTACCCTAATTTAGCCTATTGACACCGCCATTATTCTTCATCCATAAAATCGTATGGACTTATATTTTCCATGCCGATGCTGGCGTCTTTCCAGAAAGGGACTTCTTGGAGGACAGGATCCATGACTTCTTCGTCTGGCAACGTTCCGGACTGTTTTATTTGAAGCCTTTCTTTCAATGATGTTTGCCTTGCCATTTCATCCGCTCGCTGCACTCCGAGTTTTAATGCTTCTTCTTCGCCGCAAAGAATTAAAAAACGTTTGGCACGTGTCACAGCAGTGTAAAGTAGATTCCTTCGTAACATCCTGTAATAACTTTTCACTACGGGTAATACCACAATAGGGAACTCACTTCCTTGAGACTTATGTATGGAACAGCAGTAGGCGTGGGTTATCTGCCCAAGATCCTGCTTGGTATAAGTTACCTCATTGCCATCAAAGGATACAATCACCATATCCTGTTTTTCGGTATTTTCTTTCGCATAAAAGATGGAGACAACTTCACCGATGTCACCATTGAAAACATGACTTTCCGGTTGATTGACAAGCTGCAGGACTTTATCACCTGTTCGGTAGACGACATTGCCGAAGCTCAGTTCTCTTCTTTGGTCACTTTTAGGATTAAAAAGTTCTTGAAGCATTTCATTTAGTTTGTCTATTCCAGCTGTTCCCCTATACATCGGAGCAAGCACTTGAATATCACGTGCTGAATACCCTTTGCTTTGCGCATTTGCACACACCTTTTTTACTACATCCAATATTTGCGTTTGGCCACATTTTATAAAAGATCGGTCTTTCTGTCCAGATGAAATGTCTGCTGGCACTAGACCGTCTTTCATATCATGCGCAAGCTCGATGATAGACGATCCATCTGCTTGTCTGTAGATATCTGTCAGCTGAACAGTAGGTATCACTTTGGACGCGAGTAAATCTTTTAACACCTGACCAGGACCTACGGAAGGAAGCTGATCCTCATCCCCTACTAAAACAACCTGGACGTCTTGTGGAAGAGATTTAAATAATTGATTGGCAAGCCAAATATCCACCATTGACACTTCATCCACAATCAGAAGTTTCCCTGGGATGGGATTTTCTTCGTCATGTTGAAACCCTTCCGAACCGTTCCAGCCGAGTAGCCTATGGATGGTCACAGAAGGCAGCCCAGTTGCTTCACTCATTCGCTTGGCAGCACGGCCTGTTGGGGCCACAAGCATAATGGGAAATGGATCTTCCTTGCTGTAATCATTAGGTTCCAAAGAACAACCATGAAGATCCGCGTACAGTTCAACAATTCCTTTAATAACGGTCGTTTTACCTGTACCAGGTCCTCCTGTCAAAAGTAGCATCGGAGTCATTAATGCTTGCTGAATCGCCTCTTTTTGCGAAGGAGCATACTGAACCTTCAATCTGTCTTCTAGTTCACCTAATGCCAGCAAAAACTCCGACTCTGGAAACTGTTCGGCATATTGGGTCTGTTCCAGCACCCTTTGGATATTTGTAACAACACCTTGCTCTGAAAAATAGAGACTAGGTAAGTACACTTTACCTTCTTCTGCTTTTAGTTTTCCTTCTTCAGTCAGTTGCAAAATTTCCCGAGAAATGTCAGAGTCTGCAACTAAACCATGTTGCTTTTCGTTTAGTAGCCTGACGACCGCTTCGGTAAGCTGATTCTCGTACACATAACAGTGGCCATCCTGCATGGAATGCTGTTCCAACATATACAAGCAGCCTGCCCTGATGCGATCTGGATGATTGCCTGATATCCCGAAATCATTTCCAAGTTCATCTGCTCTAGCGAACCCGATGCCTTCCACTGTTTCCACAAGCGCATACGGGTTTTTCTGAAGGGTTTCAATCGTTTGATCTTTATAGGCTTGATAAATTTTCATGGAAAGCTGAGGTCCAAATCCAAACTGTGACAGGGCAATCATGACCTGCTCTAAACCTTGATGTTCCATCAACGTGTCATACAGCAGTTTTGCCTTATCGCCGGCAAGCTTTGGGATGGAATCCAACACAGAAGGATTTTCCAATATTTTGGAAATAGTATTTTCACCAAGTGCATCCGCTATTTTCTCTGCTGTCTTTCTTCCTATTCCTGAAAAGAGATCACTTGAAAGATATTGGACAATACCGTGTCTTGTTTGCGGAATATCCTTACGAAAGTGCTCTACATGGAATTGGAGACCGAACCGGGGGTGTTCCTTCATCTGTCCAAAAAATATGTATGTCTCGTCTTCATGGATACGAGGGAAATAACCAGTAACGACCGCTTCTTTTTCATCATATGCAACATTCGTCTCCGTCACCCTGATCCTCACCACTGAATACATATTGGATTCATTATGGAAAATGGTGACTAGATGCGATCCTTTTATAAACTTTTCATGTTCCTCGAATAAATCGAGAGAGGATTGTTGCTTTTGGTCCTTCATGGGATTTCCCTCCTTTCCCTAGTTTTCTTCTGTAAGAATTTTTTTCGCATGGGCAGCTAGCATGTGATCTGCTTGTACGTTCAATGCATTATCCAGATTCTCCAACGCTTTTTCCCTATTTTCTTGGTAGGCATAGGCAACCCCTAGATTATAAAAAGCATCGGCGTGCATAGGATCAGCTTCTACCACCTTTTCAAATTCCGTTGTCGCTTCTTTAATCAAGCCTTGTCCTGCTAAGCACAATCCGTATTGGAATCTTGCTTCGGCATCTTCTGGCTTCAATTCTACAGCTCGTTGAAAATACGGAAGAGCAAGCTTTGGCTGATCAAATTGCAATAAAGTCATCCCCAGCATAAAGAAGATATCACTGTCGTTCACACCTTTTTTCATCGCAAGTTCAAACTGATCTTTTGCTTCGTTCCATTTTTCTAGTTGATAATAAACATTTCCAAGACCATAGTGCGCAGTTCCGATTGTGTCGTCTTTTTCCAACGCACGTTCAAAAAACTTCATCGCTTTTTCTAATTCACCGACAGCACTTAGGACATTTCCAAAGTTCACATATGCTACCGAATTATCCGGATTCTCTTCTATTTCTTTTGAAAAAGCCGCAAGTGCTTCTTCGTATTTTCCTTCTTGAAGGTATTGAATACCTAACGCATTATTATCTTTCATCTGTTCAGACACCTCATCTATTTCATAAGTCTTTTTAGTATATCATAGAGAAAACCTCCATTCCTTATGGAATCGAGGTTTTCACTTTTATCCTACATACCAAAGCTTTTCATTGTTTTTAAAGACATGGTCGATGGTTCCCCCGCCAAGACATTCGTCGCCATTATAAAAAACGACTGCTTGACCAGGAGTAATTGCTCGAACTGGCTCATCAAAAATAACCTTTACTTGGTTATCCTCCAAATGCTGAATCGTAACCTTGTTATCTGCTTGACGGTAACGGAACTTGGCAGTTAGTGAAGTTCCATCGGCTGGTGGGTTGTCAGACACCCAACTGATATCGGTAGCAGTAATGGAATCAGAGTATAGTAATTCGTTGTGGAAACTTTGCCCAACATACAGAACGTTCTTCTCCAAATCTTTTCCGATAACAAACCAAGGATCTCCGCTTCCGCCGATACCAAGACCGTGACGTTGCCCGATAGTATAATACATCAAACCGTCATGCTTGCCTTTCACTTCTCCATCCATTGTCAACATGTTTCCAGGTTGCGCAGGAAGGTATCCGCTTAGGAATTCTTTGAAGTTGCGCTCCCCGATGAAGCAAATTCCCGTGCTGTCTTTTTTCGTTGCGGTTGCTAAGTTGGCACGTTTGGCAATTTTACGCACTTCTGATTTTTCGATATTGCCGATTGGGAACATTACTTTAGATAATTGCTCTTGACCTAGTTGATTCAAGAAATATGTTTGGTCCTTGTTGTCATCAAGCCCGCGTAGCATTTTATATTCGCCGTCGCGGAATTCCACTTGTGCATAGTGTCCGGTAGCTAAATAATCCGCACCAAGGTCCAATGCATGCTCAAGGAAAGCTTTGAATTTAATTTCTTTGTTACACATAACATCAGGATTTGGCGTGCGTCCTGCTTTGTACTCATCTAAGAAGTATTGGAACACTTTGTCCCAGTATTGTTTTTCAAAATTTACCGCGTAATAAGGGATTCCAATTTGGTTGCAGACACGAATGACATCGTTGTAGTCTTCTGTTGCCGTACAAACCCCGTTTTCATCGGTGTCGTCCCAGTTTTTCATGAAAATGCCGATTACATCGTAGCCTTGTTCTTTTAGGAGAAGGGCTGCTACGGATGAATCTACTCCACCAGACATTCCTATTACTACACGGGTGTTTTTTGGTTCTTTTGTCATCTTGATCACCCCGTATTATTATTTCTTTCGTGTTAATCTTTTTACGACTTTGGCTGTTTCTTTGGCAGCGTGTGTGATGTCTTCGATTGTGTTTCCTAGTCCGAAGCTGAATCGGATGGAAGAAGCAATTTTGTTTGAGTCTTTTCCGAACATGGCGACTAGGACATGGGATGGGTCGATGGAGCCTGCTGTGCATGCCGATCCGCTAGACACTGCAATTCCTGCCAAATCCATGTTAACCAGCAAGGACTCTACATTTGTCCCTGGAAAATAAACATTCAACACATGCGGCAATGTTTCTTCTGCTCCGCTGTTAACCTGAAACGAGACGTCTTCTTCGTGCCAAATTTGAAGCATGGTTTCTTTATATTTTTTATACAATGCCACTTTTTCTTCTGCTTGTTCCATGCTCAGTTCAATCGCTGTTTTCAAGCCGACGATCCCTGATACATTTTCCGTACCCGCACGGCGTTTCCGTTCTTGTTCGCCGCCGTAGGTTAAGTTTGTAAAAGTAGCCCCAGACCTTGCATATAAGAAGCCTACTCCCTTAGGTCCATTGATTTTGTGAGAAGACATAGAAAGAAAATCAATGCCTTGTTCCTTTACATTAATTGAAAGAAGTCCGAAAGCTTGTACAGCATCTGTATGAAAATAAGCTTGATGTTCTTTTAGTAATTCGCCGATTTCTTTGATTGGCTGAACCGTTCCAACCTCATTATTTCCATACATGATGGTGACAAGGATAGTTTGATCAGTCAGTGCACCTTTCAAGTCATCGAGATTAATCTGGCCGTATTCATCGACAGGCAAATACGTTATGTCAAAACCTTCTTTTTCTAGCTGTTCACATGTATGCAGAACCGCATGGTGCTCGATTTGCGTTGTAATGATATGATTTCCGCGTGATTTGTTGGCGCGAGCGACTCCGATGATGGCTAAGTTGTCTGCTTCTGTCCCGCCGCTTGTAAAAATGATTTCTGTTTCTTTCGCACCAATGGAAGTGGCTGCAACATGTCTGGCCTCATCCACCAGATGCCTTGTTTTTCTTCCAAATCCATGGATACTGGAAGGATTTCCGAAATCCTCCCTCATTACAGGAAGCATACTATCGAGGACAGCTGGATGCATGGGTGCCGTTGCTGCATGGTCTAAATAGATCTGTTTCAATGAGGACGCCTCCTTTCGTACAGTTAATATTCCCCTGATCTATTTCTTAGATGTAGAACATATATGCTTCTTGATCTCCGCCTTCATAATTGGCCAGATCATCAAGTGTTGTGCTGTCCAATACGTCTTTTACCGCATCACGAATTCGGATCCACAACTCTCGTTTTGCTGGTTCTTCATCGTCGATTACCTCAACCGGGCTGATTGGTCCTTCAAGAACACGAATGATATCTCCAGCCGTAATTTTCGCTGGTTCATCTGCTAGAATATAGCCACCGTATGCGCCTCTTATACTTTTTACTAGCCCTGCATTACGAAGAGGTGCAATCAATTGCTCTAAATAATGCTCTGAGAGGTCATGCGTTTGTGCGATCGTTTTTAACGAAAGAGGACCTTCCCCCACATTTTTTGCAAGTTCAATCATTATGGTTAATCCGTAACGTCCTTTGGTTGAAATTTTCATCTCCGAACACCTCTACTCTTTCTATTCAGTCTCTATATTGGAAAGGTTACTTTTTTATCTTTTTTATGTTGTATTTTATATAGTAATGAGTCCGCTGCTTTTTGACAGGCAGGCAAAGTCAGACCGACGATGCTTCCAATGGAAAGGCTGAATAGTATGGTTCCGATAAAGACCGGTCCACCCAAAAGCCAACCTAAACATAATACTACTAATTCCATTCCTAATCTAATATATTGCACTTTCCATCCTGTCACTTCGGTCAGGGCAATCATCAAACTGTCTCTTGGTCCTGCACCGCATCTGGAAGAAATATAAACGCCTATTCCAATTCCAATGACTACCACGCCTAATAAGAGCATGGTCACCTTACCGATAAACATCTCCGGTGTGTGCAATTGTGGAATCATCATATACAAGTCAATGAATATTCCGACCATCAGCATGTTTAAAAAAGCTCCTAATGGCGGCATTTTTTTGGTAATCATAGAAGAAATCATCAAAATAAAAAAGCCCACAATGATGGACCATGTACCAATCGTGAGTCCGATTTGGTAGAAGAGTCCGATGTGAAAGACATCCCATGGCGCGCTGCCTAAGTCAGCTCGTATCATTAAGACAATTCCAAAAGCCATGATCAACAGCCCAATAAAATAGATGCCCCATTTTGCCAAAAACAACCTTCTGACTATACTCCGCTCTTCCTGCATGCTGCCTCTACCCTTCTGTCTTTACTCGTTTCTGTCTCTAATTAAAATCTATCCTATTATAGCATAATTTCAAAGGTTTTACATTTTGTCTGTTTTGTTTTAATGCATGATGATAATTATGGTACAGTGGGTATGGGACACTAGATGTCATTGTATGCAGGAAGGTGTTTAAATGAACAATAAACCACTGGCCTTTCGGATGAGGCCTCGCACAATAGATGAAATGGTAGGTCAGGAGCACCTTGTAGGAGAAGGCAGAATCATTCAAAGAATGGTAAAAGCAAAACATCTCTCCTCCATGATTCTCTACGGTCCACCCGGTATAGGAAAGACGTCTATAGCCACTGCCATTGCCGGAAGCACACAATATGCATTCCGGACATTAAATGCGGTAGTACACAATAAAAAAGATATGGAAATAGTGGCAGAAGAAGCGAAGATGTCAGGAAAGGTCATTCTTATTTTGGATGAAGTGCATCGACTTGATAAGGCAAAACAGGACTTCCTGTTGCCTCACCTTGAAAATGGACGAATTGTTCTGATTGGGGCCACCACAAGCAACCCTTATCATGCGATTAACCCTGCCATTCGGAGCAGATGCCAGATTTTCGAGCTTCATCCTCTGTCTGTAACGGAAATCAAACACGTCATCATGCAAGCATTGGATGACAAGGAACGAGGTCTTGGAGATTATCAAGTTGAACTTTCTGAAGGTGCCCTGGAGCATTTTGCAAATGGCTGCGGCGGGGACGTTCGTTCTGCGTTGAATGCTTTGGAGCTGGCGGTACTTTCCACCACTCCAAGTGATGATGGAAGAATAATGATTGGTGTGGAAACAGCTGAAGAATGCCTGCAGAAGAAAAGCTTCTATCATGACAAAGATGGAGACGGGCATTATGACGTTCTCTCGGCGTTCCAAAAATCCATTCGCGGCAGTGATGTCGATGCAGCCCTTCATTATTTGGGACGCTTGATTGAAGCGGGGGATCTAGTGAGCATTGGAAGACGACTCCTTGTAATTGCCTATGAGGATATCAGCCTGGCTAATCCACAAGCGGGCGCACGAACATTATCAGCAATTGAGGCCGCAGAAAGACTCGGATTTCCAGAAGCACGAATTCCTTTGGCAAATGCAGTTATTGAACTCTGCCTATCTCCTAAGTCCAACTCAGCATATAAAGCGCTGGATGAGGCATTGGCGGATATCAGAAAAGGACTTGTCGGCGAAGTTCCTGCCCATTTGAAGGATGCTCACTATAAAGGTGCCGCCGCTCTTGGACGAGGGGTTGAATATAAATATCCACATGACTATCCGAGTGGATGGGTGCCGCAACAATACTTACCCGACAAACTCAAGCACAAATCCTATTACAAGCCGAAAGATACAAGCAAATTCGAAACAGCGCTTGGGCAAATATATGAAAAAACCAAGAAGAAAAAATAAGGGGCCGAGTTGCCCCTTATTTTTTTATGTTAATCTAGTAAACTTTCGTATATTATTCCTCTTTTCTGGAAAAGATGGTAGAAAACGACCGTTTTAAGGAGTGGATTGAAATGAAAGTTAGACAAGACGCATGGTCTCACGAGGATGATTTATTGCTTGCAGAGACTGTTTTACGATACATAAGAGATGGTGGTACACAACTTGCTGCCTTTGAAGAAGTGGGAGATGCACTAAACCGCACATCAGCCGCATGCGGATTCAGATGGAATGCCGAAGTCAGGAAAAAATATGAACCTGCAGTCGCCATAGCCAAAAAGCAACGGAAAGAGAAAAAGCGTGCGCAGGATAAACTAGCAAAACTACAACAAAAAATCGATACTGTTTCAGCTAAGACAGTATCCAATCAATTATTGGAAATGGAATGGTTGCCTGCACCAAAAGCGGCTTCCAGTGAAAATGTCAGCCTGCCATTTGAATATGATATAGAAGAAGACGAAGAGTATGCACCGCTCCCAGTTCGAAATGCGACTGCAGTTGCGGCTGCTCCAACTTCCATTACCCTAGACGATTGCATTCACTTTTTACAGAGCTTCCAACAAAATCAGAATTCTGATTACCGCTTGCGGTTGGAAAGTGAGAGGTTGCAAAAAGAAAATCAATTGCTTAAACAGAAAAATCAGTCCCTCGAAAAGCAGCTTAAGAATTTAGAAGAACAACAAGTTGCGATAAAAGAAGATTATGAAATGCTCGTCCAGATTATGGATCGTGCAAGAAGATTGACCGGCAACGGCGTGCAGGATGAAGTAATGTAAAAAACAGAAAAGAAGGCCTCGTCATGAGTTGACGAGGCCTTCTTTCTTTATTATTGTTGTCCACCGACACGTTGGATTTTAACATCTTTCAAAATGTCGTTGATGACATATCCACCAAGGATAAGTCCCGCTACAGACGGAACGAATGCATTGGAGGAAGGTGGCATTTTGGCTTTTCGGATTGGAGCATTATCATTTCCGACCGTTTTACGAACGTCCTCACGAATGACAATCGGGCTCTCGTCAGAGAATACCACTTTGATTCCACGGTGAATGCCTTCTTTACGCAGACGTGTTCGGATGACTTTTGCAATAGGATCTGTATGAGTTTTAGAGATGTCCGCCATTTTAAAGCGGGTTGGATCCATCTTATTTGCAGCACCCATACTGGAAACCATCGGAATCTTGCGCTTTAGACACTCTTTCATTAAGTGTATTTTATAAGAAATCGTATCGGATGCATCAATGACATAATCAAGGCCATAGCTGAAGAACTCTTCGTACGTTTCTTCTGTATAGAACATTTTTAGTGCAATTACTTCACAATCAGGATTGATGTCTTGGATTCGGGCTTTCATCAAATCTGCTTTTGGTTGTCCCACTGTGGACATAAGTGCATGAATCTGACGGTTCACATTTGTGATATCCACATCATCTTTATCAACCAAAATAAGACGGCCGACGCCGGAACGTGCTAGCGCTTCTGCTGAAAAAGATCCTACTCCGCCAATTCCTAATACTGCAACCGTACTATTTTTAAGGGTTTCTAGACCTTCTTTACCTATTGCCAATTCGTTTCGTGAAAATTGGTGTAACATTGCATATCAACTCCATTTATCGCTTGTTTCTTTTTAAATGTCTTTTAAAGATTGTACCCGAAATCGAATATAACATACTTTGGGTGAAAAGCAAGTAGTCGGATAGGAATTTTTCTTTTTTACGAATTGGGTTTCAATACCTTATAATGAAGGGAATAGTAACTGGATATTATTTTTTTATTGAAAGCGGGGAGTTTGTATTGAGAAATCTATTAAAGGCCTTATCTTACTTCTTAGTGATTGGCAGTGGTTTAGTAACAATCTTTCGCTTGAACAAAACAAATAAGCAGTTGATGGCACGGGAAACAACTTCGTTTCAAGTGAAGCAAACATTGGAAGCGATTGCTGCAACATTGGAAAAGACACAAGAAAGTGAGCGTTCCACCCCAGCAGAAAGCAAGCAGCAAACTTTGGAGCTTACTGAAGTTGGGGGTTCGGACGTGATGATTTCGGATATAGAAGTTGAAGAGAATGATCAAGAAGCTGCCGAGGAACAACAAGAAAATCCCCCTTTGATAAAAGCAAACAAGAACGCACGTGGTGAATACATCTATCATGTTCCGGGCGGCGTTTTCTATAACCGGACGACGCCAGTGGAATGGTTTCATACGGAAGAAGAGGCGCAGGCGAAGGGGTATCGGAAATCTGCGAGGTAATAATTGTTTGTGGTACAACCTTCATTTTTTGTGGGGGTTGTTTTTTTGTGTTGGGCGGCGGGGTATGAGGAATATGTTGACGTGACTTTGGCTGCTACAGGAGTCATACAAATCTCCACAAAAAAACCGGTATCCCGCAATAATGCGAGATACCGGTTTTTGATTCGTATGTAGGCAAGTCCCAATCGTGCCGTCGTCGATGCCTTCGTTTTGATCCCCGCTCACAGCAGGTGGGTGCTCTGTTTCATGCATGTAGTAAGTCCTCACGAGGAAGGCATTTACGCAGCGACGAAAACTCTGAGCTCCCGTATAATCTATTGTTCGGTCAAAACAATAGGTTATACGACGAACACATCAGGACTTGCGACTTCTTGAAGTAATCTTAACACACAGGTATTGTATTTTCAAGCCATCACCGTCTAGCAAAATCTACTCTTTTTTGACAGCTAGCGACAAACTTAACTCGTCTAATTGACCACCTGCAACTGGACTTGGCGCTTCTGTCAGGATGCAGCTTGCGCTTGCGGTTTTAGGGAATGCAATGGTGTCACGCAAGTTCGTTCTACCTGCCAACAACATAACTAAACGGTCTAGACCTAGGGCGATTCCACCATGTGGAGGAGTTCCATATTCGAATGCTTCAAGAAGGAAACCGAATTGTTCTGTTGCCTCTTCTTTACTGAAGCCAAGTACTTCAAACATTTTTTCTTGAATGTCACGTTCGTAAATACGTAAGGATCCACCGCCAAGCTCATATCCGTTCAGTACTAAGTCATACGCTTGTGCGCGGACTTCACCTGGATTTGTTTCCAGCAATGGAAGGTCTTCACGTACCGGCATTGTGAATGGGTGGTGAGCAGCAAAGTAGCGGCCTGCTTCTTCATCGTACTCTAGTAACGGCCAGTCAGTAACCCATAAGAAGTTGTATTTGCTTTCGTCGATCAGCCCAAGTTCTTTTCCAAGCTTCAAGCGAAGAGCGCCAAGGGCATCTGCAACAACAGATTTTTTATCTGCCACGAATAGGATCAAGTCCCCTTCTGCAGCGTCTAAAGATTGAATGAAACCTTGTTGTTCTTCTTCATTGAAGAATTTTGCGATAGGTCCTTTCAATCCTTCTGCTTCTACTTTTAACCATGCTAAACCTTTCGCTCCATAAACAGCGACAAATTCAGTAAGGGCATCGATGTCTTTGCGGGAGTACTTGCTTGCCGCACCTTTTACATTGATTGCTTTGACTTGACCCCCATTATTAACAGCTGCGCTGAATACTTTGAATCCGCAGTCAGCAACCTGCTCGGACAGATCAACAAGTTCCATTTCAAAACGAGTGTCCGGCTTGTCAGAACCGTATCTGTTCATGGCATCCTGATACGTAATACGCGGGAAGGATTCTGGCACATCCACACTCTTCGTATTTTTCATCACCATTCTCATCATATCTTCCATCATGCCGATAATTTCTTCTTGTGATAAGAAGGAAGTCTCGATGTCGACTTGTGTGAACTCAGGCTGTCTGTCTGCACGAAGGTCTTCGTCACGGAAGCAACGAGCGATTTGGTAGTAGCGCTCTACACCGGAAACCATCAACAGCTGCTTGAAAATTTGTGGTGATTGTGGCAACGCGTAAAACTCACCTGGATGTACACGGCTAGGTACTAGATAGTCACGAGCACCTTCTGGCGTGCTTTTGGTTAAAATAGGTGTCTCCACTTCCATGAACTGCTGATCGTTCAAGAACTCACGGATAGAACGCGTTACATCATGACGCATCTTCAATGTGTCAAACATAACCGGACGGCGAAGGTCCAAGTAACGGTATTTCAGACGGATATCTTCGTTCACTTCTGTTTTGCTGTCCACTACGAATGGAGGTGTTTTCGCAGCATTTAAGACTTCAATTGCCTCGGCCTGCACTTCGATTGCACCTGTTTTCAGGTTAGGGTTTACTGTCGCCTCGTCACGCGCAACCACTTTCCCTTTAATATATAAAACGTACTCGTTACGAACATTTTCAGCTGTTTGTAGAGCTTCTGCGGATACGTCTGGATTGAATACGATTTGAACGATTCCTCTACGGTCACGAAGGTCTAAGAAAATAAGTCCTCCAAGGTCACGGCGCTTTTGCACCCAGCCTTTTAATTCAATTGTTTCTCCGATGGATGATTGTGGGACTTCGCCACAGTTATAAGTTCTACCTTGCATCATTTATCTCTCCCCACTTTTCTTTTCTGTGATGAATGCTACTGCTTCTTCGAAAGAAACTTCCTGTTGCTCGCCTGTTTGCATTTCTTTAATGGAAACAACGCCTTTATCAAGCTCATCATCGCCAAATACGATGGTGTATTTTGATTGCAAACGGTCGGCAGCTTTGAATTGTGCTTTTAATTTTTTGTCCTGATAGTCTTTTTCCGCTACTATTCCAGCTTTTCTTAAATCAAATAGTAACTTTACTGCTGCTTCTTTTGCCTTGTCTCCAAGTGCAACCACGTAGCAGTCGATGGAATCTTCAAAAGGAAATTTCACATTCTCTGCTTCCATGGCGGATATTAGGCGCTCGATGCTTAAAGCAAATCCGATACCAGGTGTTTCGGGTCCGCCGATTTCTTGAACAAGGCCATTGTAGCGACCTCCACCACAAAGTGTGGTGATTGCACCAAAACCTTCTGACGTGCTCATGATTTCGAATGCCGTGTGATAATAGTAATCAAGTCCGCGCACCAAGTTCGGGTCAATTTCATATTGAATTCCCAGTGCGGAAAGATAGGCTACCACTTTATCAAAATAGACCTTGGATTCTTCATTCAGGTAATCAAGGATGGATGGAGCCGTTGCCATCAACTCGTGATCACGGTCTTTCTTGCAATCAAGGATTCTTAATGGGTTCTTCTCAAGACGGCCTTGACAATCCCCACAGAATTCGTTGATTCTCGGTTGGAAGTGGTTGATCAGTGCATCTCTGTGAGCTTGTCGGCTCTCTTTGTCACCTAGGCTATTGATAACCACCTTTAAGTTGTTAAGACCTAAGCTTTTATATAATTCCACTGCCAATGCAATTACTTCGGCATCAATGGATGGATCATTGCTTCCAAGTGCTTCAATACCGAATTGAACGAACTGACGAAAGCGGCCTGCTTGTGGACGTTCATAACGGAACATCTGGCCAATATAGTAAAGTTTCGTTGGTTGAGTTGGTGATCCGAACATTTTGTTATTTACATAAGAACGAGCCACTGCAGCTGTTCCCTCTGGACGTAGTGTCAGGCTTCTGCCACCGCGGTCTTCAAATGTGTACATCTCTTTCTGTACCACATCCGTCGTATCCCCCACACCTCTTAAAAACAACTCCGTGCTCTCAAAAATCGGCGTCCTGATCTCCTTATAATTATATAACTCACAAATCTCCTTCGCCTTCGCCTCAATATACTGCCACTTCTCCACCGTACCAGGTAAAATATCCTGCGTACCACGCGGTATCTGAATCGCCATTAACGGTTCCTCCTTATAAAGGGGTCAGACCCCTCTTTCGTTATTTAAAGTGGTAAAGAGGGGTCTGACCCTCTCTACGTTAATTCATTACATCAATAAAGCATCTTACCTATTTTTCCAAATAAAAAACTCCCGTCCCTTGTTTATTAACTAAACAAGGGACGGGAGTTGTATGTCCCGTGGTGCCACCCTAATTGAAGTAGGTTGAAGGCATATGAGCATTATGCTCTGTTCCTTCGGTTACTTCCACTCAAGCAGTTAACGCCTGCAACGTCCATCTCCTAGTAGAGGGTTTTACACGGTCTGCATCAATAATCAAAGCTGCAGATCTGTGAAAAAGCTTTTTCAGAGCGGATCCTAAGGAGTGTTCATTCATTGAGTCATCAAGGGGAAATGCTTTCAGCCCAGGGCATTTCTTCTCTTTCCATGTGGTTCCCAACTACTGTTCTCCATCATCGGTATCTAGTATTTTAGTCCATTAACGCGACTAGTTGTTATGTAAGATACTTGCTAGTATATATACTTTCAAATCTAATTGTCAAGACTTTATTGAATTCGATTCAATTGTTTTTTCAACGACTTGACATCACGCATCGTAATTCCGAACTCTGATGCCAGTTCCACGTAGGTCGAATCCTTTTCTTTTTCAATGAAATCATGAAAACTTACCCCAAAAACATCTCTACTTCCGTATGCACGATTATGTTTATCACTAAATTTCATCTTTTTACGCTCCTTTTTTGCTACACTAGTACTTATCCTGTCCCTTTTTTGCCTGTTTCTTTCAAAAATAGCAGGAATTTTTTTCACTTTTGTAGAAAAAGAAAGTTTGAACAAAAATTAAGGAGGACAAAATTTGGGTCACAAAGTACATATTTTTCTTATTGCACTTTTATTATTTTCTACCATCTTTTCCTTTTTGGACCCTTCCACTGTGCAGGCTAATAGAACGGTCGTAGTGGCAACAGACGTGTTAAACGTAAGGGAAACACCTGATGCAAATGGCGTTATCGTCTCCAAAGTGCAACGAGGTGAATCCTACCCGGTTGTAGAGAGCCAAGGAGAATGGCTGAGGATTCAAGTCACTTCTTCAAAGACCGGATGGGTAGCATCATTTCTTGTGACAGAAAGCAGCAACGGAGCTCGTTCCACTGCATCTAGATCAAGCGATGGTGCGGATGTTCAAGTCTTGACCGATGACCTTCGTGTTCGATCAGGACCAGGCACAAATTTTTCTGTTGTAGGATTTCTTCATACAAACGCTACTTCGGTACAATACCTAGAAGAAAATGAAAACTGGGTGAAGGTTCATTTTGACGGAGTGGAAGGTTGGGTGGCGAAAGAGTTTGTGACGATTCTTGCCAAGAAGAAGAGGAAGAAAGAACAACAAGAGGAAACACCACCTGAAACGGACGAGACCGAAGAAACCGAACAAACAAGTGGTCAAAGTGCCACCATCACGACAGACGGCTTGAACATCAGAAGTGAACCAACTACCAATAGTGAAGTGCTTGGCTCTTTATCGAGCGGTCAGCAGGTAGATGTCCTTGCAACCCGTGGCGAATGGTTGAACATCTCCTTTAACGGGACAGTCGGCTGGATACATAGTGATTACGCAAATATGATGAAAACCCCTTCCGCCTCGCAAAGGTCAGGCTCTCCAAAAGCGGAAGCAACCATTAAGGTAGCAGGCCTTAATGTAAGAAGTGAACCGACACTTAACGGAAAAGTAACCGATCAGCTAGCAGAAGGTACTGTGGTGATGGTCATCAGCGAGAGAAACAACTGGTGTGAAATAGAATATGACAATGGGAAAACAGGCTGGATAGCTGGATGGTTTCTAGAAAAAAGCGGCGTTTCATCTCCAACTCCATCTCAAAGAACTGATGGAACCATTGTAATCGTGGATGATGCGACCAATATTAGAAGTGCACCTTCCACCGATTCCAAAGTGATAGTGCGTGCAGATGAGGGAGAGGAATTCTCCATTGTTGCTTTGGAAGACAACTGGTACAAAATAAAGCTACATGACGGATCGGAAGGCTATGTTGCTGGATGGATCGTGGCAACGAAAGGAAACGCCACCAGCATTAAAAGGGCCGGTGCAGAACAATATTTATCTAATAAGGTGATAGTCATAGACCCTGGTCACGGTGGCCGGGATGTTGGAGCAATTGGTGCGCAAGGAACGTTTGAAAAGGATCTAACACTTCGAACTTCGCTACTCTTACAAGACAAGTTGAAAGCTGCAGGTGCGACGGTGTACATGACTAGAATGTCTGATACATCCGTCCCATTGCAATCCAGACCGCAGATGGCAAACTATCATGGTGCAGATGCTTTCCTTAGCCTGCATTATGATAGTATTGATGATACAAGCGTTACCGGAACCACAACTTACTATTATGGCTCTTCTGATAAGGACTTGGCGGATAGTGTACATTCCTCTCTTGTACAATTTACGAATTTACGAGACAGAGAAGTACGTCAAGAAAATTACTTAGTATTGAGAGAAAGCATGCAACCTTCCCTTCTTTTAGAACTTGGGTATATCAGTAACCGCGGAGAGGAAATAACCGCCCTTTCAGGAGATTTCCAGGAACGGGCATCGACTGCAATATATCAGGGGTTGGCTCAGTATTTTAGAGGGAACTAATTAGTTAAAAAAAGAAAGAGGACCTATGATTTCAGGTCCTCTTTTTAGCTTCAAAAATTATTTACTTTCCAAAATCAACGTTACCGGACCGTCATTGACAAAATCCACGTCCATCATGGCACCGAACCGGCCTGTCTCCACCGTCACGCCTTTGCCGCGCAATTCTTCGTTGAACGCTTCATAGATGGTTTCTGCATGGTCAGGCTTAGCCGCATCCATGAAATTCGGGCGGCGTCCCTTACGGCAGTCGCCATATAAGGTGAATTGTGAAACAGACAGAATCTGGCCTTTCACATCAAGTAGGGAAAGGTTCATTTTATCCTGTTCATCTTCAAAAATGCGGAGGTTGGCCACTTTTTCCGCAATATAAACTGCATCCTGAGGAGTATCTTCATGCGTAACGCCGACAAGCAGCATCAAACCACGGTCTATTTTCCCTACTACTTCCCCATCTACGCGCACTTCTGCTCTTTTTGCTCTTTGTAATACAACCTTCATCCTATCAAAACCTCACTTACTTACTGCATAATTCTTCGAACAGCATAAATATCGGAAATCTGTTTGATTCGCTCCACCACTTTATGCAGATGGTTAATATTGTGGATGGCAATTGCCATGTGAATGGTTGCCATCTTGTTACGATCAGAACGGCCGGAAACTGCCGTAATATCGGTCTTCGTTTCATTAACAGCTTGCAGAACTTCATTCAACAAGCCACGGCGATCATAGCCTGTTATTTCGATTTCCACATTGTACTCACGGTTGTCTTTTACATCGCTTTCCCAATCAACATCAATCAGACGGTCAGTGGTACCTTCCGCTTCAACATTTGCACAATCTGAACGGTGTACAGACACCCCGCGTCCTCTTGTGATGAAACCTACAATCTCATCCCCCGGTACAGGATTACAACACTTAGAAAGACGAACGAGCAAACTGTCGATTCCTTGTACAACAACACCAGCGTCCTTGCGTTTTTTAACAGGAGCCGTCTTCTTTTTCTCTGCATTTTCAGTTATATCTGTGATTTGTTGTTCTTTATCACGCTGACGACGTTGCTTTTCAGTCAGACGGTTGGCCACTTGAAGAGCGGTGATTCCGTTATAACCGACTGCGGCAAACATATCATCTGCTGTCATGAAGTTGAACTTTTCAGAAACCCTGTTAATGTTTTCGGCATTCAAGATTTCCTTCAAGTCAAAGTCCATTCCCTTGATTTCTTTTTCAACAAGGTCACGGCCTTTTTCCACATTTTCCTCACGGCGCTGCTTCTTAAAGAACTGTCGAATTCTATTTTTCGCCTGGGAAGTTTGAGCAAGTTTCAACCAGTCCTGACTTGGTCCGTAGGAATGCTTGGACGTCAGGATCTCAATGATATCACCAGTTTTTAATTTATAATCCAATGTGACCATTTTTCCGTTCACTTTGGCACCAATTGTCTTGTTTCCAATTTCAGAATGAATTCGGTAAGAGAAATCAATTGGCACGGAACCGCTAGGAAGCTCGATAACATCCCCTTTTGGCGTGAAAACAAATACCATATCCGAGAACAAGTCGATTTTTAAAGACTCCATGAATTCTTCTGCATTTGTAGCATCGTTTTGCCACTCAAGGATTTCGCGGAACCATGTTAATTTTTCTTCAAAAGATGCGCGGTCGTCCGCTTCTTTATCTTCTTTGTACGCCCAGTGCGCAGCAATTCCGTACTCGGCAATCTGGTGCATGTCGCTTGTGCGGATCTGCACTTCCAAAGGATCCCCTTTTGGTCCGATGACGGTCGTATGCAGGGACTGGTACATATTCGGTTTTGGCATGGCAATATAATCTTTAAAGCGGCCAGGCATCGGTTTCCAGCATGTGTGAATGATTCCGAGGACGGCATAACAGTCTTTAATGCTGTTCACGATGATGCGCACAGCTAATAAATCGTAAATTTCGCTAAACTGCTTATTTTGCTTAGCCATTTTACGATAGATGCTATAAATATGCTTCGGACGACCGGATAGCTCTGCAGTGATCTCTACTTCTTCAAGACGGTCGTTTACTTCATTCATAACCTCAGAAATATACTGCTCACGCTCTGCACGCTTGCGTTTCATCAGGTTAACGATGCGGTAATATTGTTGTGGGTTCAAATAACGTAAAGCCGTATCCTCAAGTTCCCACTTAATTTTACTGATCCCCAAGCGATGGGCAAGCGGTGCGAAAATTTCAAGGGTTTCGTTTGAAATCCTCCGTTGCTTTTCTTGCGGAAGGTGTTTCAACGTCCTCATGTTATGAAGGCGGTCTGCAAGCTTGATTAAAATGACGCGGATATCCTGCGCCATTGCCACAAACATTTTCCGGTGGTTTTCCGCCTGTTGCTCTTCATGGGACTTGTACTTGATTTTCCCAAGCTTGGTCACACCGTCGACAAGCATTGCGACTTCGGCATTAAAGGCTTGCTTGATCTCTTCCAAGGAAACGGCCGTATCTTCTACAACATCATGAAGAAACCCAGCCGCAATGGTGGATGGATCTAGATCAAGGTCCACAAGGATTCCTGCGACCTGTATTGGATGTATGATATAAGGCTCACCGGATTTACGATACTGTTCTGCATGAGCGTTTTTCGCAAACTCATACGCTCTCTCCAAAAAGGCGATGTCCTCACCCTTTAGATAGCGCCTTGCATTATCTATCACCTGGTCTGCAGTTAATACTTGCTCATTTGCCATATTTCTACTCACCTTTTTGACTTTCTTTTTTTATTTTCTAAACAAATCCTATTAAAAAGCGCTAGCGCTTATTGTAGTCATATAAGTTTCTTAACATTATGGTCAAGATTCTTTCGTTCTTTACTTGAATAGAACAAAAAAGTATATTGTTTTTATTATCGTGAAATTTTATGTAGATGTAAAGAGATTATGAGGGAAAAATAAAGATTTGTCGACAGATTTTTCAGGAATTGGTGTAAAAAATATACTTTTCTAATAAAAGCGGTCTTTTTACCTATCATTTCATTTTATTTAGGAGGGCAGGAAATAGTACTAGGCAGTTATAATCATATATGAAAAAAACTAGAGCAATCCCATTGCCCTAGTTCTTTAGAAAAAATTAATATTTCATTAATGTAAGGATATCGAATCCGTCTAACTTGTTGCGTCCATCTAAGTAGGATAGCTCGATAAGGAATGCAATACCTGCAACTACTCCGCCAAGCTCTTCAACAAGCTTGATTGTCGCTTCGATTGTACCACCTGTTGCAAGCAGATCATCTGTGATTAATACGCGTTGACCAGGCTTGATCGCATCTCTGTGGATAGTTAGTACATCTTTACCGTACTCCAAACCGTATTCAACACGAGCTACTTCACGTGGAAGCTTCCCTTCTTTACGAACCGGCGCAAAGCCAACTCCTAGAGAATACGCTACCGGACAACCGATGATAAATCCACGTGCTTCCGGTCCAACAATTAAATCTACTTCTTTATCGCGAGCATATTCAACGATTTGGTCAGTTGCATAACGGTATGCGTCACCATTGTCCATTAACGTTGTAATATCCTTAAACTGTATACCAGGTTTTGGCCAATCAGGAACGATTGTTACGAATTTCTTTAAATCCATCTTCTATTTTCCTCCTATGAATGAACAGTGCATTGCTTGGTTAGATGCTGATCAAACCACGCTTTTAATTGTTTATATGAAGAGTATAAAAACAAGTTTTCAAGCATCACTTGCTGTTGCTTTTTACGATAAGTTGGAGACTCTTCAAAGTCCCGTTTTTTCGCTGCATGGTTTAACGCGATAAAACCCTTGTCTATTGTAACAAATTCTAAGTCAAAAAACACCTGTGATATGAAATCCACTGTTTCTTTTGACCAGCCGCGATGTTTGGCTATATCTTCTGCATGCTTTTTAAGATCAAAGGACCCCTTTTTAGCAAGTAATGCGTAAAACCATTTAAAGTGTTCCCTTGTTGGAATCGTAGAGAAGAAATGATTTTCCTTTTGATAGAAAGAAGCGTAAATTCTTTCTGGTGTACTGTTATCTAATAAATTCGATAGGAGCTCTTCTTCAGCCGGGATATCCAAGATGACGATATACTTTCCTGTCACATCTTCATAAGTGCCCTCTGTTACCATACTTGCATATGGTCGCAACTCAGCATGCAGGTTTATTTCATCGAGCGTTGATTCGTTAAAATATAGGATGTGGAGTTTATTTTTATCTATTCCATCTAATGTTTGATTCAATTGTTTGATTGAACGAATATCAAACAGCTGCCAATCTGCCACTCTGATATCTTTTAAAAATAGTTGCGGCTTGCGGAAATTGTTCCATTCATTGATGGAGAGTTCTCCTAACACGTCAAGGGAAGCCCCCGGGGAGACATGATGATACGTTTCTCCAAAGCCAAAACCTACACAATCAAGCGAAGTCCCTTCCTGTTCAATGACAAGTTTCAGGTGGTTGCTTTTATTTCCGATTTGACGAATTTGCTGTGGCAGAACACCTTTAACCAGCACTTTCGGTTTTGGATTGGCCACACCGAATGGGGCAAGCATTTCCAACTGCTCGATTGTTCCAAGTGTTACCTCTTCCACCTTGCATTCAATATCCACTTCCGTAATAGGGGTGAAATCTTCCTCTGTCAGAATTTCTAATGCCTTTTGATTCATTCTTCGTCTGAGTTCATCCACATCTTCCATTTTTAATGTCATTCCTGCCGCCATCGGATGCCCACCAAAATGAGGCAAAATATCACGACACTCTGAAAGGTTCTCAAAGAGGTCAAAACCAGTAATGGAACGGGCAGATCCTTTTGCCAACCCTTTTTCCTCATCAAGGCTTAGCACGATGGTCGGCCTGTAAAAGCGGTCGACGAGGCGTGAGGCTACTATCCCGATCACTCCTGCATTCCAATTACTTCCCTCCACTATAATGAAACCATTCTCTTCAGGCGGGTATTTCTCTTCCACCTGTTGGATCGCTTCTTCTGTAATTTGAGTCACTATTTGCTGTCTTTCTTTGTTGTAACTTTCCATTTCTTCTGCAAGCATTTTGGCTTCTTCAAGATCATTTGTCATCAGGAGATGTACAGCTGGATCTGCATTATCCAGTCGTCCTACCGCATTGATTCTCGGCCCAATCGAAAACCCTACCGTTTCTTCTGTTACGGTGTGCAATTCAACGCCACACTTTTGGAGAAGAGCCTTCAGTCCGACCCGTGTGGTTTGCTGCATCTTTTTAATTCCTTTAGACGCAAGCAATCTATTCTCTCCAACTAATGGAACCAAGTCTGCAATGGTACCAATGGCAGCCACATCCAGAAGGTGCTCTGGATTTTTTCCGAGCAACGCATGCGCCACTTTGTAGGCAACACCGACACCAGCCAGGTCATCAAACGGGTAGGAGCACGTTTCTTTTTTAGGATGAATGATCGCAAAAGCATCAGGCAACTCCGGACCAGGTTCATGGTGGTCAGTAATGATAAGGTCCACCCCTAATTCCTTCGCCACTTTTGCCTCATAGATGGCCGAGATTCCTGTATCAACTGTAATGATGACAGAATATCCGTTTTCTTTTGCTTGTTTAAAGGCATTTTCATTGGGCCCATAACCTTCTGTAAAGCGATTCGGGATATAAAAATCAACCAGTGCACCAACTTCACGTAGAGCAGTCACCATAACGGTGGTGCTGCTGACTCCATCTGCATCATAATCACCGAACACAAGAATCTTCTCTTCGTTTGTTATTGCTCTATTTACTCTTTCCACAAGCTTATCCATATCCTCCATTAAAAAAGGATCATGGAATTCTTGATCATCTGTATATAAAAATTCTCTTGCTGTATCTATTGTGTCAAACCCTCTGTTTACCAAAAGTGAAGCAATAAGAGGGGCAATATCCAATGAAGCTGCTAACTGTTCAACTTGCTCACTACTTGACTCATTTACATTCCACCTAGATTTAGAAGCTAACAAACTAATTCCTCCCTTAGCCTAACTAATTATACAAGAGAGTTGTGGTAGCTTCAATGGGTCTAAAAAGGGTACCTGACCCCAAAGACAAACAACCTTTGTACTTACCAAACCTACTGCTGGGGTCTGGTACCGCACTTAAGCTCTTAATTTTTTTTATCAATCGTTTATGTTTTGTTGCTGATTCTAACAAATGTCCGAAGATTTTCCGATTTTGACCGAAGTTTTCCGAAAGTTGACCGAAGATCCCGCGAATTTGTCCAAAGATTTTCAAAAGTTGACCGAACCAAAATTTCAAATGACCGACCCCCTAGTATATTTGTCCAAAGACCACCCCAAAATGTCCGAAGCCTTCGAAATTCCAACAAAAATTGACCGAACAAAGAACATAAATGTCCGAACCATTTTTCCACAACAAAAAAAGCATGTTTTTTAAAAAAACACACCTTTTTTACAGGTACCTGACCCCAAAAACTGATACTTAAAATTCTTATCACACCTAATATTGGGGTCTGGTACCGCACACCTACCGCGACCTGCGTCTCTCCCCTACTGTTTCTACCGCACTCTCTTTGTCAGTTACCGGCTCAGAAGATACCGGTGTTTCCACAGATGCCTCAGCATGCTTCTGCTGCAGCCTCCTTTTCACCATGACCACCTGATAAATCCCGATAGATCCTGCAATGACAATTCCCATTAAAGTGGAGAACAGTATGACTAACACCAACGGCCATTCCGCCGTACCAAATAAATAATTCACCTCGACAGGCGCCACATTTAATACCGCAAAAATAGCAACAACTATCGTAAAGAGCACTCCAGCCAATAGGTACCATTGCGTCTTCATAAAAATATCCCCCTCTACCTCTTATTCAGAGTATGGATTGATGTGCACAAACACGTCCTGCACTTCTCTATTTTCCATGAGTTCTGCTTTCACGTTCTTCCCTATTTTATGACCATCTTCCACCGTAATGTATGGATCTACGGAAATTTTCAAATCAATGATGACATAATGACCATGTTCCCTTGCATGCAAGCTGTCAATTTTCATAACCCCAGGGACAGTCAAGACAACCTCCCGGAACTCTTCCGTATCTTCCTCATGCATAACATGGTCCATCGTATTGTGAATGGATTCTGAGCCTAGCTGCCAAGAAATCTTTATTATCATAAGAGCTACAACAATTCCTGCTACAGGATCTAGATATACTAACCAATCAACTCCGATATACCCTCCCAATACAGCACCGGCAATTCCTATCAGTGCGGCGATTGAGGAAAAAACGTCGGACCGATGTTCATACGCGTTAACAATGATAGCATCACTCTTTATTCTTTTTCCCAAACTGTACTTATATCGAAACATTATTTCTTTTACAATGATGGAAAAAACAACTACATAAATAGCCAAAGCCTTTGGTGCCTGGATCGGTTCGAAAAAAGCTTGAAAAGATGATTTTCCGATTTCAAAGCCGACGATTAATAAAAGTACCGCAACAATGATGGCAGCTATATTTTCCGCCTTTCCATGGCCATATGGATGGTCTTCATCAGGTGGCTGCTTGGCTGCCCTCAAACCTATGTAAACTGCTAAGGACCCTGCAACATCCGACGCAGAGTGAACAGCGTCTGCAACAAGGGCTCGACTGTTTGCTACAACTCCTGCCCAAGCTTTCAATGCGGCTAATACGATGTTCCCCACCACACCTACGAGGGCTGCAAATTCGGCTTTTTTAAATCGTTCATTATGTTCCATTACGTACGACACCCCTTTGCATTCATTCTCTACTTTCTATTGTACCCGAAATAGAGCATATCCCTCTTAAAACTTATGAAATAAAAATGTCACAGGGCACGTTTTGCCACTGTGACATTTTTCATTATACCTCTGGCTCTGGATCTTCTTCAGAAGCTTTCTTTGGTTTAGAGATTTGTTTGTATTTCCAATTCATCCATAGTTGTGAAGCGATGAATAGAGAGGAATACGTACCGACGACCAATCCAACTAATAAGGCGATGGAGAAGTTCGTAATCGACTCACTGCCGAAAATAAGCAAGGCAATAACGGCAATAACTACTGTTCCAACCGTATTAATAGATCGTACAAAGGTTTGCTGTAAACTTTTATTTACAATTTTTTCTAGATCTTCATATGTTTTAACGCGCTTTTTCTTTTTCAGATTTTCACGAATCCGGTCAAACGTAACAATGGTGTCATTGATAGAGTAACCGACAATCGTCAACAAGGCTGCAATGAACGTAATATCCACTTCAAGTCTTGTTAAACTGAAGAATGCAACGATAAAGAATGCGTCATGGAACAGGGCCACAATGGCTGCCAGTGCAAACATCCATTCAAATCGGATGGTTACATAGATTATGATTCCCACGGCAGCTATCAGGATGGCGAAGAACGCATTCCTTGCAAGTTCCTCACCAACAGTTGGGGAAACAGTGCTGACACTAGGTTCTTCTCCGTATTTATTCTTCACATACTCTTTAATTTCTGCTATTTCTGTTTGTGAAAAATCATCCACATATCTAGCAACCGCTATTTCATTATTATTACCTGCAAGCACTACATCTTTAGGCTCCAAGCCAATGGAAGCTAATTCTTCTGTAATTTCTTCCGCTTTCAGGCTTGTCTCACTTAATATTTCCACCCTTGTTCCGGCTGCAAAATCAATTCCCAGGTTCAAACGGAAAACCGCAAGTACGATAATCCCGGCAACAATCAAAGCACCTGAAAGCATAAAGAACTTTTTACGATGCTTCAAGAAATCCCAGTTTTCAAAACGGTTTGGAGGCTCTGTGTTCTCATCCGTCATATTGATGTCAAGGATATCCTCTTTTTTCACACCGAACAGATGTGGCTTATTATTCATGAATCTACTGTTCACCCATAGTCCAAGAAGAAGTCTTGAACCGAACACAGCAGTAATGAAGCTTAATAGGATACTGACAATCAACATCGTTGCGAATCCTTTAACAGAACTTGTTCCGTAGACGAACATTACCCCTGCTGCAAGAAGCGTTGTCAGGTTGGCATCCAAAATGGTTGAAAACGAGTTTCTGCTTCCTGCCCGGAAGGCGGACATCGCAGATCTGCCAAGCTTTAGTTCTTCTTTTATGCGTTCATAGGTAATGATATTGGCGTCTACTGCCATACCCACACCAAGAATCAATGCAGCAATTCCCGGTAAGGTCAGCACCCCATTCATCAATTCGAACACAAGTAAAATCAAGAAAATATACGTACTTAATGTTACTACCGCAACCAATCCAGGCAAACGGTAATACACAAGCATAAAGATCAAGATCACACTGATACCGATGATTCCGGCAAGCACTGTTTTCTGAAGTGCTGTTTCTCCAAATTTGGCTCCAACAGAAGTGGAGTAAATCTCTTCCAACTCTACCGGTAAGGACCCGGCATTTAGAAGGTCTGCTAATTCTTTGGCAGATTCAATCGAGAAGTTCCCTGTAATCTGTACGTTTGTTTGATTTAAGACTTGGGTAACTTGAGCTGCTGAAAGATACTTAGGATCCGCTTTTGCTGATTCGGCTTCATATGAATCCACGCCTTCTTCGAAATCCAACCAAATAACCATCAGGTTGCTTCCAATTCCCATATCACGGACTTGACGTGTGATATCCCCAAACTCAGATGCAGAACGAAGTGTAAGAGCCACACTTGGTGCATTATTTTGGTCAAAGGACTGACTTGCTCCACCCTCTGCCAAAGCTGAACCATCCATCAATAGATTGTCATCCACATCACGGAAGGTTAATTTTGCTTCGGTGGATAAAAGTTCCCTTGCCTTTGACTGGTCTTCCACTCCGGCAAGCTGGACGCGGATACGATCATCGCCTTCAATTTGAATGTTCGGTTCGCTGACTCCCAAAACGTTGACACGTTTATTAAGGGCACTAACCGTACTAACAAGCAAATCACGGTCCACTTTACTATCTTCATTGATAGGTTTTACTTCATAAAGGACCTCAAAGCCCCCTTGAAGATCAAGACCAAGTTTAATATCTTTTGTAATTGGGTTCGTAAACACTCCAATTGTGCTTCCAATTAGAATAAGAAGTAAAAAGAATGCAACGATCCGTCCTCTTTTGACCATGCGTGAAAAATCCTCCTTCTGCACTTACAATCGATGAAATAATTCCGTATTATGGACACTTGGCTTCTGACATGCTTCACGAAAAATTATGTAAAAATGTTCAATAAAAGCCGATTCAATGCCATCATGTACCATTATGATTCATCTATTATTGTCTGTCAATTTTTGCTGAAAATTTAATTATTTTGATTTTCAAAGTAATTTGGTGCTTTGTATGCCTCGATCGTGATGTAACTCATGTAATCGGAAAGCGATAAACTGTATACATCGTTCACAAGCTCGAACAATCTTTTTGTTTCGGGTTTCTTCCACTTCTTTTTTGTCAGGCACTCCCAAAGTGCATCCTCTGTTATCGTGTCGTACCCAAAAAGCTGAAATTCCTCCAGCTTGCTTTGTAGGACAGGACCTAATTCATATCGGAACAGGTCGTAAGCATGGTCAGTTGCATTCTTCTTCATCGTTCATTGAACCCCCATTCAAATCACTCTATTTTTATCAATCTTTTACAACTGCTGTTGCTTTCCTTGTCATGCTTGGCCCACTCTTGTGCATATAGATAATTGTATATGATAAGTCAGTAATTGAGAAGGCAGGGAATGGCATGACAAAGCAAACATTTTTAAGAGGGACCTTAATATTAATCATTGCCGGACTGATTACAAGGGTTTTGGGGTTTGTAAACAGGATAGTGGTGGCAAGGTTTATTGGCGAGGAAGGCGTGGGTCTTTATATGATGGCGGTACCTACACTTGTACTGACCATTACCATTACCCAATTGGGTCTGCCTGTTGCCATCTCCAAATTGGTCGCAGAGGCGGAAGCACAGGGTAACCATCGGAAGATCAAAAAGATTTTGGTCGTATCCCTTGCCACGACAGGAGCACTCAGCATTATTTTCACTCCCGCCATGATTCTCCTCGCTCCATACTTATCCAATAACTTATTTACAGATCCAAGAACCTATTATCCATTGATGGCTATTGCTCCTGTAGTTCCAATCATCGCCATCTCGTCTGTTCTTCGCGGCTATTTCCAAGGCAGGCAGAACATGAAACCATCCGCCATCTCACAAGTCATTGAACAGGTGGTCAGGATTTCTTTGGTCGCCGCATGTACCAAAGCACTGCTACCATACGGAATAGAATATGCAGCTGCAGGCGCCATGCTTTCCGCAGTCGTTGGAGAACTGATGTCTTTGCTATATATGCTTTTTGTTTTCAAAAACAAAAAATCATTTCGTTTGCGTCGCAAGTTTTTTAACTATGTTGGCGAAGGAAAAGAAACATTCCGTGATTTGATGCGAATAGCCCTACCGACAACGGGAAGCCGGATGATCGGCTCTATTGCCTGGTTTTTTGAGCCGATTGTAGTGGCCCAAAGCTTAGCTATTGCCGGCGTCGCTACAGCCATGGCCACCAAACAGTACGGAGAACTAGTCGGTTTTGCCCTTCCGTTGATGATGTTGCCGTCTTTTATTACTTATTCCTTATCCACTGCCCTCGTTCCTGCAATAAGTGAAGCAGCAGCAAAGAAAAATAACATCCTAATTGAACATCGCCTTCAACAGGCATTGAGGCTTTCTTTTGTCACGGGTGGACTAGCCGTGGTACTTCTCTTTGTCTATGCGGATCCTATCATGTTATTGATGTATGGCAGCAGCAAAGCGGCCATTTACATTAAAGTGATGGCACCATTCTTTTTATTCTACTATTTCCAGGGGCCTTTGCAGGCAACACTGCAGGCACTCGATCTTGCAAAAGCTGCGATGATCAATAGTTTCATTGGTGCTGCGGTAAAAACAGCTGTCATCTTTGTTTTGGCAAGTAAGCCGGCTTTTGGGATAATGGGTGCGGCACTTGGTATTGTCATAGGTATGATGCTGGTTACCCTACTGCATATGGCTACCATCATGAAGGCCCTTAACTACTCCCTTTACGTTCGAGATTATGTAAAAAGCTTTATTACAATGGGGATTTGCGTGATAGCAGGAATGTGGATGGTCGATCATTTCCTGTTAGGTCTTGGAGTGGGACAACGGAGCGGGTTGATGATAATCCTGACATGCCTGTTGTATCTCGTATTATTATTGATTTTTGGATTAGTAAAAAGAGAAGAACTTGCAAGGCTGCCATTTTTAAAAAAGTGGTTGGCTAAATAAAGAGATTAACCTCTTGGGGTGTCTGGTAATTTTCATTCTGGACACCCCGTCTCTTTCCTTTACTCATCCATTAAATCGACAAAAAGCGCTCCCTTATCATAGCTGCAATAGGAAATCTTTTGAATATCTTTGTACCCAAGAGATCTGAGTTGTTGCCTTAGCCAAAGGTTTGTTTTACCTATATTCTTTAAATGTTCTTCTTGAATGACTCCGTCCATAATGAGCGGCAGATTCATGGAGCCCTCTTCGTCAGGAATAGTTTCCTCTTCCCTTTTTGTCTCTTTTTCGAATACCGATAGCTTTCCTGATGGTTCAAGAATGGCGAATTCTACATCAGCCACATTTTTTACATTCTTTTCCCTAAGCTGAACAAGGAGATCATCAAAGTTATATCGTTGTTTTTTCATCGCCTCTTCATCTATCTTGCCATTATTGATAATGACACTCGGTTTCCCATCAATAAGATCTCTGAAACGTTGACTTTTTAACGATACAAAGGCGAGCAATATTTGTATTCCCATTAGTAAAAACATTGGTAACAGCGAATGAATCAGTGGGTCTTTCGGATTCTCAATAGCCATAACAGCCATCTCGGCAATCATAATAAAGACGACCAGGTCCAAGACACTAAGTTCTCCTATTTCTCTTTTACCCATTACACGGAAGATGATAAGAATAAGGACATAAAGAAAAATGGTTCTTGCGATAATCAATATGTATTCTTCCAATACACCCACCTCCCCCTGAAAATAGACACTAATATCCTTAGTTTTCACCCAAAAAATATTTATATTCTAATATGTCTTTCTGGTGAATATGCTTGTATTACTTAGCATGTACTATGAAAGGGGAAAACTACACATGGAATCAAAACGACTAGGTTTAGCTATCATGTACGGCTTGATTACCGTTTTTATGTTGGCAGTTGTCATCAGTTTTATATTTTCCTTACTATTGCGGTTCACGTCACTTCAAGAAACTAGTGTGGCATGGATCATTGTGACCTTATCGTTTATTACGCTGTTTATCGGTGGATTCATTTCTGGTGGCAGAGGAAAAGAAAAAGGATGGCTGCTTGGCGGAGCAACAGGCGGTGCCTACACGCTTGTCATTTTTCTTTTTCAGTATTTAGGCAACGACTCCCTGTTCACCATGCATCAGATGTTGTTTCACCTTGGTTTTATCGGAACAGCCGCTCTTGGGGGAATTATCGGAGTGAATGTTAGCGGTGGTTATACCTCAAAAGCATAGAAAAAAAGAGCATGACCCAACAAGGGAACATGCTCTTTATTCATTAGTCTTGAACTACATCTCTAACCGCTTGACGGTCGTATGTAAGACGAGATCCGTCTCCTGCTTTGATGACAATCTTGTCCTCATCCAATGCATCCACGATACCGTGTAATCCACCGATTGTAACAACTTTGTCCCCTTTTTGCAGGCTAGTCTGCATTTCACGAACTTGCTTTTGACGCTTTTGTTGTGGGCGAATTAACAAGAAGTAGAAAATAGCAAACATTAATACTAAAGGTAAAATAGCACCAGCCATTCCTTCCATGTTGTAACGCCTCCTTTCTCATCAGTCATGTATGGGAAGAGATTTTAGAAGTTCTTTGCATTCGGTTTATTGAATCCATATTTCTCAAAAAACTCTTCTTTGAAGTCCCCCAGACGATCTTCTCTGATCGCTTGTCTGACATTCTCCATTAATTTTACCAGAAAATAAAGGTTATGGTAAGTTGTAAGACGAATTCCCAAAGTTTCGTCACATTTGATTAGGTGACGGATGTAAGCTCTGGAATAATTTGTGCAAGTATAGCAGTCACACTCTGGATCAAGCGGTCCAAAGTCACGTGCGAACTTCGCATTCTTCACAACCAAACGGCCTTCACTTGTCATTAATGTCCCATTTCGGGCAATTCTAGTCGGCAATACACAGTCAAACATATCAATCCCGCGAATCGCTCCATCAATCAGGGAGTCAGGAGATCCAACACCCATCAGGTAGCGCGGCTTATCTGTCGGTAACCATGGAGTTGTGAACTCAAGAGTGCGGTTCATCACATCTTTTGGCTCTCCCACCGATAGTCCCCCAACAGCATAGCCTGGGAAGTCCATCGAAACAAGGTCTTGAGCACTTAATTTACGCAGGTCTTCGAATTCCCCACCTTGAACGATACCAAACAGTCCTTGGTCTTGCGGACGTTGATGTGCTTCTAAGCAGCGTTCAGCCCAGCGTGATGTACGCTCTACGGATTTTTTCATGTATTCATGTGTTGCAGGGTATGGAGGACACTCGTCAAATGCCATCATGATGTCAGATCCAAGGTCGTTTTGGATATGCATCGCTTTTTCTGGCGATAGGAAAAGTTTGTCTCCATTCATGTGATTGCGGAAGTGAACTCCTTCTTCTTCGATCTTGCGGAGGTCACTCAGGCTGAATACTTGGAAACCACCTGAGTCCGTAAGAATGGCGCGGTCCCAGTTCATGAATTTGTGCAGTCCGCCTGCTTCTTTGACGATTTCGTTGCCTGGACGCAGCCATAGGTGATAGGTGTTGCTCAGGATGATGCCTGCTCCCATTGCTTTCACGTCTTCTGGGGACATTGTTTTGACTGTCGCAAGTGTTCCTACTGGCATGAATACTGGTGTTTCAAAGCTTCCGTGTGGGGTGTGGACGATTCCAAGGCGTGCGCCTGTTTGTTTACATGTTTTGATTAGTTCGTATCTGATTGCTGTCATGGTATTCTCCTTAGGATTTCTATAAAACTTTAAAAAAGTGTTCTCTCGGACTCCTGTAGATTTCCGTTCCGGATGTTCGCTTTCCGCGGGACGGTGCTTGAGCCTCCTCGGCTTCGCCTGTGGGGTCTCAACCTACCGTTTCCCCCCGCTGGAGTCTCACATCCTGCACTTCAATCTACAGGGGGACCTTTATTACAAAAGAAACAGCCTCTTTCATTTTTAATTAAAGTATTAGCATGGCGTCGCCGAAGCTGAAGAAGCGGTACCGTTCTTTTACGGCTTCTTCGTAGGCGTGCATGACGTGGTCACGGCCGGCAAGTGCGCTGACCAGCATGATCAAGGTTGATTTTGGCAGGTGGAAGTTTGTGATCATACCGTCAATGGCTGCAAACTTGTAACCTGGGTATATGAATATGTTTGTCCAACCGCTTGCCTCTTTAAACTCACCGTGATCACGGGCGATGGTTTCTAGTGTTCGTGTGGAGGTGGTACCCACTGTGATAATTCTGCCACCCTTACTTCGGACATCATTCAAAAGGCGGGCTGTTCCTTCTGACACCTGGTAGAATTCTGCATGCATGTCATGCTCTTCCACGGTATCCACACTTACAGGACGGAATGTTCCAAGTCCTACGTGAAGAGTAATGAATGCGGTATGAACGCCTTTATCCTTCAATGCTTGTAGCAATTCTTCTGTAAAATGCAGACCGGCAGTCGGTGCAGCAGCTGAACCTGTTTCTCTGGCAAAAACCGTCTGATAACGGTCTCGGTCTTCCAATTGTTCCTTAATGTAAGGAGGTAACGGCATTTCTCCAAGGCTATCCAGCACTTCATAAAAGATGCCTTCATAACGGAAATCAAGTTTTCTTCCGCCATGTTCGCTTTCGCCGGTGCATACAGCAGTCAGTCTTCCGTCACCAAATGATACAATCGTGCCTTCTTTTACACGCTTGGCAGGTTTAATGAGGGTTTCCCATGTGTCGCCTTCGAGCTGTTTTAAAAGGAGAACTTCAATTTTTGCTCCTGTTTCACTTTTGACCCCAAAAAGACGTGCAGGCAGGACTCTTGTGTCGTTCAAGACAAGGCAGTCGCCTTCGTTAACATAATCCATTATGGAACGGAAAGTGGGTTCGTGCGTTAGTGCCCCAGTTTCTTTGTTGAGCACCATCAGGCGAGATGCTTCTCTTTGTTCTAATGGTGTTTGTGCGATAAGTTCTTCTGGTAAGTGAAAATCAAATAAATCTATCTTCATAGTGTCACCTTTTCTTGTTTGCTATCTTAGAGTATTTCGTTGACTCCTGTATCCTTCCGTTCCAGGTGTTCGCTTATCCAAAGGACGGTGCTTAAGCCTCCTCACAACGCTTCAGAGGTCTCAACCTACCGTTTCCCCGCAGGACAAGGAACGCTGCGACAGCATTACATCGCACGAAGAAAATGCGTTAGCATTTTCGAGGAGTCTCACACCTTGCACTTTCAGTCTACAGGTAGACTATTTTTTATCTAAATCGGCCAATGAAATAAAATATTAGACTGAGTAGGATGCTGATGATGATGGAGGTTACGATTGGGAAAAAGAATGTGACGTTCCCTTTTTTGACGACGATGTCTCCAGGTATTTTTCCGACCACTTGCCAGAGGAGTCCTACTATTAATAGTACCGCTCCTAGCACCATCAGCATTTTAGGCAGTTCCATTATTCTTTTGGCACCTCCATATTGAAATGACGATATACCAAGTCCGTCACTACCCTACCGCGCGGGGTCCGTTGCAAAAATCCAATTTGCAAAAGGTACGGTTCATACACATCTTCAATGGTATGCGATTCTTCGCCGATGGTTGCAGCGATGGTATCCACGCCGACAGGACCGCCCCGGAATTTTTCAATAATCCCCATCAATAGTTTGTGATCGATATGATCTAATCCCAGTTTATCAACCTGTAAACGGTCCAACGCCTCTTTTGCCAAGGAAGCACTAATCGTATCTTTTCCTAATACTTGGGCAAAATCTCTGACCCTGCGCAACAGGCGATTGGCAATACGCGGGGTGCCCCTTGCTCTTCTGCTTATTTCTATAGCTGCGTCTTGCTCAAGCCCAATCTCAAGAATTTGTGCAGTGCGCAGGCAAATCTCGGTCAGCTGCTCTTCGTTATAATATTCCAACCTGCTCAGTACCCCGAAACGGTCTCTAAGCGGTGCTGTCAATAGACCAACCCTTGTTGTGGCTCCGACAAGCGTGAAAGGAGGAAGATCCAAACGGACAGATTTAGAGGTTGGTCCCTTTCCTATCACGATATCAAGGCAATAATCCTCCATTGCTGGATAAAGGACCTCTTCAATCGAGCGGTGAAGACGGTGAATTTCATCTATAAAAAGGACATCCCCCGGCTCTAACGCAGATAAGATTGCCGCAAGATCTCCCGGCCTTTCGATGGCGGGTCCTGCAGTAGTGCGAAGCTGAACTCCCATCTCATTTGCAATGATGGCCGCTAGTGTCGTTTTACCAAGTCCAGGTGGTCCGTAAAGCAACACATGATCCAATGTTTCCTGTCTCATTTTTGCCGCTTGGATAAACACCTCGAGGTTCTCCTTCACTTTATCTTGACCAATATATTGCTGTAATGTTTGCGGTCGCAAACTATATTCTAAAGAATGCTCCTCTAAGGTCGCATCTTGAGATACCATCCGTTCATCCATCATGTGGTTCCCCCTTTCCGAAGCATATTAATAGGCTCCATATTATTTCAGGAGCAGCTGTAACGCGCGTTTTACATATTGATCTGTTGAAAGGTCCTCTTTCTTCAGGGCAGGCACCACTTTTTTGATTTCCTTATCCGCATACCCTAACACTTTCAATGCCTCTATAGCTTCGTCCAAGGCAGAACTGGTTGCCGCATATGCATTAATCTCTACATCAGGCTGAAACAAGTCCGGGAAAGCGCTTGGAACAAGATCATTCAGTTTGCCTTTTAAATCTAAGATTATCTGTCTGGCTGTCTTCTTTCCCACTCCCGGGAATTTAACGAGGAATTTCTCGTCTTCATTTTCAATGGCATGGACTACCTGTGCAGGCTGTCCTGATGCTAAAATGGCAAGCGCCCCTTTTGGACCGATTCCCGTTACGTTCAATAACTTCATGAACAGGTTCTTATCTTCCCTTGTTTTAAATCCATAAAGGGCCAAAATATCTTCCCTGACATGCTGATATGTATAAATGGTCACTTCTTTGTCGCGGTCCACCTGATAAATGAAAGGGTTTGGCGCATTCACCTGATACCCAACTCCCATCACTTCCACCACCACATATTCCGGTGACACATATTCCACAAAACCTCTAATAAAATCGATCAACTAAAATTACTCCCCTTTTCGTTCTACTTCTACTCTTCATTTTACCATGAATAGAAGAAACAATCGGCTCAAAAGAAAAAGATAGCATATTTTAGAGGAATTGTTAAGGCAAATCACCATGATCTCCAATCAACGTCAAAAACAGACCAGCAAAGTGCCGGTCTGTTTATTGTTTTTTGGTTGTATATGGCTTGAATGTCTCTAACACCTGTACATAATCATCTTTAGATACCACTCTGATTCCACCCTTTAATTGTTCATGTTGATGGCTTTCGAGTTTGCCTACATCGATCTGGAAGAAGGATTGTATGATTTTGGATGCTTCTGTTGGCTTCCCTTCATAGATGGTAAGAATTCCATCTTCAGAGATTCCAAAATATCCATTGGATTTCAACAGCGGCGAGATATCATCCACGTATTGCTGGAACACAACTTGTTCCCCGTCTAAGTCAATTACTTGCCAGTCTTCGTATTGAGCCCAGAAATCCTCCATTGCCCAAACGGTCTCATCTAAAATCTCTTCACTGACCTCGCCATCGAGATAGATGCGCTCTAACACGACCTTCAATGATAACGGACCGTTCACTTCAAACGCATCCTCTAGAACTTCTTCGTCCACATATTCATTTTCATCTGCTGCACCTTCATAAGTGGCAAACGTATAAAGCAATCCAGATGCGGCAACGAACACAACTACCAGAAGGATCCACTTTTTAATTATGATGGGTTTCATTGTTACATTGCCCCCTCACATTCTCATTAGTTTAATTTCTATTCCTTAAATATGGATGATCTCATCTTTTTTAGTTTGACCATATTTAGGAATATTAACCATGAGCTTAAAGGGAATTTTTCTGCATAAAAAAACAGCCCCTAAAAATACAGAGGCTGCTCCTACATTATCTTGTCATGGTGCGATAAATGCCACGCATCGTGTGATCCAAATCATGCAAATGCCATTCTCCATTACGCAAGTCATTGTCCACACTGCGGACTGTACTGTATACACTTGCATCAGCAGCAATGCGAAGCTCTTTATCTTTCACAAGAGACTCTACTGCTTGACGCACCTCGCGTTTTACTTGGCGTGTATCTTCTGTCCCATTTTCTGGATTTATCGCGACAAGCACTTCATTCCCATTGATGAGAACACGGGCATCTTCCACACCTTCTACTTTTGTAGCCTGTTTCACAATACGGTCAGCAAGTTTCCCATCATAATTATTGTAATAAGATGGGTTGCCCACATTCTCGACCCCGTTAAGATGGCCGTGATAATTTTTGTCCGTACGGCTATAATGTGGCGAATCGTACCCGATATCCATCATACCGCCTTGATCATTACGGTTTCTTGCTTCTCTGACTCCAATCTCTTTGTTACGTCTTACTCTGTTTTCGTCATAGACAACAGAACGGTCCAAAATTTCGTTTAATGGACCATCATTATCTTCCAAAAGACGGGCATTGCCCTTTTCTTCCGGTTCGCGACGTGTACGGTCATTGTTTACATAAGGATTGTGTTCGCTTGTATAGTACCCAATAGGTCTTGTTTCCTCATAATACCTATTGTCTGTTGCACTTTCCTTTTGGCCGCATCCGGCTAGACCGCCAACTAAAAGTGCCGCAGAGGTTACAGTGAATAGTGACTTCCTCAATGTAAAAACCCCCTAACGAGTCAGTTGAGTACAATAGATGTACTCTCCTTTAGGGTGACAAGTTAAGGGGTGTTTTATTTTGTTAGTTCTCTCCAAGCTTTTAAAATTTTGGAGGGGCATATGCCAATTGACGTTTATGTTCTGTACGTTTATGCATTCTGTCGATGATTTGCTTGTCTTTTTCGGGAATTTCTTCCCCTTTAAGGTAGCTGTCAATCATATTGTAAGTTGTTCCCATTTCATTTTCGTCCGTTTGACCTTCCCATAAACCGGCACTTGGGGGCTTGTTGATGATGCCCTCCGGCACTCCAAGAACTTTAGCCATTTCACGGACTTCTCCTTTAGTAAAATGAACAAGCGGAACAAGGTCCACTCCTCCATCACCAAATTTAGTGAAATAGCCTGTGTGCCATTCCGCTGCATTGTCTGTACCGACTACAAGATAGCCATAGTTATTGGCCACGGCATAAAGCGTGGTCATGCGAAGGCGTGCCCTCGTATTCGCGTCTCCAAGTCTGGCGCTTTCTTCGTTCCATTCTCCCTTTTCCTTTAACTGCTTTTCCATTGTGGAAAACAGGACTGTATGCGTCTCTGAAAGGTCCACCGTCGTATGAGAGATTCCACAGCTTTCAATGACTTCCAGTGCATATTCTTGATCTTTTGGATCACTTTTACATGGCATAATGACACCAAGGGAGTCTTCCGGAAATGCCCGTTTAATTAGATGAGCAACGACCGCAGAATCAATCCCTCCACTTACCCCGACGATTGCTCCGTTCAAGCCTGCATCTTTCACTTTTTCTTGTATCCACTGTACCAACTTGGCAATTTTTTCTTCCATTACGTATTCTTCCCTCCATTTAGCAATATTGATTATTGTATCAGATTGTTGTAATTCGTCAAAAATTGTTTGCGCAATTCCCAGGTAGAAATAAAGAAAGAAAGGTTGGCGAAGCTGCTTGGCATCCCTTCATCGCCGATCGCTTTGGAAAAATGGTTACCCTCCCGTAAAATGTCCATGGGAAAAGAAAGTCCCGTCGCAAACCATTTTGTTTCTTTGCCCATATCAATAAAGGAAGAATGAGCTTGAAAAAGGGGAAGATTCCATTTGATGAAAGGGAGAATTCTGCTTGCATATTGCACATAATCCCATTCGGCACTTCCTACAGAAAGCAGATCATAATCAATTAAATACACTTTATTATTTGCAGTTCGAATAAAATTATGACTTGCCAGATCCCCATGAAGAACCACTTCTTCTGTTTTTACAAATTCTTTTGAAAGCCTATTCAGAGAAAGGTGGCTATAGTATACAATTTCACCAATTACTTGGGGATTAAACCACTTTATCAAAAAGGGAAGATTACTTTCAAAAACCTGAAGTCGATTTTCCCATTTGGCTATCATGTTTTCCTCTGGAAGGTCAGACGGAATGCTCGAAAGAATGGATTTACTGTGCAGGTGAAATTTTTGGAGGGTGAGAAGTCCTTGCACTCTATCCTCATCCTTTAAAAAACTAAATTTTCTCTTTGGCTCGATATATTTTAACAGCACCCAGTATCGGCCCTGTTCATGGAGAAGAAAAAAGCCGTCATTAAATTTCTCGTACATAAGCCCCGCATGAAAACCGCTCTTATGTAAATGCTGACTAAACCGTATGATGGATTCGAGGTTTCCAGATTCTTCATATCCCTTTAAAACGTAGATGCCTTCTCCAGTAAGAATTTTAAACAAATTGTTTTTTATCTTATTGTAGGAATGGATCGTAAGCTTTGTTTCCTGAGAGAGACGAAAGAAAAGACGATTTCTATTGAAATCGTCTCTAAATACCGGCTGATTAGTTCTCATCATCATTTTCTGGACCATCAAAATCTGATCCTTCATGTCGCTCTTCATTTGTGTAACCTGTATAGCCGTAGCCATAACCTTGAGGATTATAATAACCTGGAGCTACAGGGTATCCATACGGTGCATACCCATAAGGTACATCATTTCGATATCCTTGAGGCGCTCCACAACCGCAATCTCCACCGGAACTTGCTCCTGCTACTTGTTGCTGTTGCTGGTCACCGCCCATTTGTCCGAACCCTGAACCTGGAGCAACCGGCCCCATCGGATAGCAAGGATAGCCTCCCATTGGTCCCATTGGCATTCCTTGAGGCATCATTTGCGGCATGCCCATCCCTGGCATCATTCCAGGCATACCCATTCCTTGCATTCCTGGCATCATTTGTGGCATGCCCATTCCCTGCATTCCGTTTTGAGCCATTTGATCTTGAACGCCCATTACGGCAGTCTCCATCTCTTCATTACTCATATTCGGCATTTGCCCCATTTGTTGCAGTTGTTGCATCTGCTGCATCATCTGTTGTTGCATTTGCCCGTAATCCACATCAGGAGATTCTTCGCCTTGCTGAACCCCCATTACTTGCGATCCATCCATTCCTTGCATTCCTGGCATCATCCCTGGCATACCCATTCCTTGCATCCCTGGCATCATCCCCGGCATGCCCATTCCTTGCATCCCTGGCATCATCCCTGGCATGCCCATTCCTTGCATCCCTGGCATCATCCCTGGCATGCCCATTCCTTGCATCCCTGGCATCATCCCTGGCATACCCATTCCTTCGCCACCCCATCCTGGACCCCATCCGTGGTGGTGATGATGGTGTTTAGGAGGACATGGAGGACATAAACCGCTTCCCGGCAGTACTGGTGATACAGGATAGCACTCTTCCATTGCTGGCTGTTGCACTCCCATCACTTGCTCCGGACTTTCAGGACTTTCTTCTTTAGGTTTTGGTATGTTCACTGGCATATTTTCATTAGCCATTCCGATATTAGGCATGTTCACATTTGGCATCTTTATGTTTGGCATTTTCGCATTTGGCATTTTGATATTTGGCATCTTCGGCATTTTTTCATTAGGCTGTTTATGCGGAACATTAACAGTCAGATAGTTATTTACATCCACTTCTGGAAAATACGGCTTTAATTGCGGCATTTTCGGTGTGTATGGAGTTTTGGGAGCTTCTTTCACCGGTTGCTCTTTCACCGCAGGCTTTTTAGGCATCTCCTTATAAGGATGCTGCGCTTTAGGCGCCTGTACTCCCATTACTTGTTTTGGTGCTTCTTTCGTCACACCCATCACTTGGCTTTCTTTCTTGACAGGTACTCCTGCCATCGGCACTTTTATTTTCATTCCAGGCATAATCATGTCAGGATTGCTTAGTTGTGAATTCGATTTCTTTAGTTCTTCGAAGTTCACATTGTATTTCTGGGCAATCTTCCACAATGTATCCCCTTTTTGGACAATATGGATTTTCAAGGATTTTCCCTCCTTAGCAAAGTCTTTACAGTCTATGAGTTGTGTAGGCATTTTGCCACTATTCTTCAACTCAACTTATGCGTCAAAAGGGGAGTTTATGATAAAAAACATGGACACCGCTGGGGAAAATAAAATTTTTCCTAGGAAAAATAAATTTTTTACCCGGCTGCGCCCATTTTTATGATTGCCTTAAATACCGCTGTTGATTTCCGCGTTTTCCGTGGGGCGACCTTGAGCCTCCTCGTTTCACTGCGGGGTCTCAACAATGTCGCTACTCCCCCACTGGAGTCTACGCCTTTTGCTCCAATCAACAGCTAGAAATTCCCTTAAATATTTTACATTTCTGATATTATCAAGCGTGTTCTAGCATTTTGTTTAGGGCGGATATGGCTTGGTGTGCTGTTTCTTGTTCGACTTGGATTCTGTTGATGATTTGTCCGCTCTCGATTGATTCTAATGCCCATAAAAGGTGGGGCAGGTCGATCCGGTTCATGGTAAGGCATGGACACATGTTTGGATTAAGCGAGACAATCTCCTTGTCTGGGTGTTGTTGGATGATTCGGTTTACCAAGTTCATCTCTGTCCCGATCGCCCATTGACTGCCTGGGTCCGCTTTTTCAATTGTTTCGATGATATATTTTGTGCTTCCTGCCAAATCACTTTTTTGTACGACTTCCCATGTACATTCCGGATGTACGAGAATGTTCATCTCAGGCTTATCCGTTCTCAGCTGTTCGATATTGCTAAGCGTGAACTTTTCATGAACAGAGCAATGCCCCTTCCACAGAATCACTTTCACTTTCGAAAGATCACCGTCATATTCCAACTCATCTGTTATGGGATTCCAAACGGCCATTTCTTCAAGTGGAATTCCCAAGTCAAAGGCTGTGTTTCTGCCTAAGTGCTGATCTGGCAGGAACAAGATTCTTTCTTTTTGCGAGAATGCCCAGTTCACCATTTTATGGGCATTGGAAGAAGTAACAGTCGCTCCTCCTCTTTTGCCGCAAAAGGCTTTAATGGCTGCGGTGGAATTTACGTAAGTCAAAGGCAGCATCGTGTCCCCAAAAACCTTTTCAAGCTTTTCCCATGCACGCTCCGTTTGATGAATATCCGCCATATCCGCCATCGAACAGCCTGCCCTCATATCCGGCAAGACCACCACTTGATTTTCATTGGTCAAAATATCTGCTGTTTCTGCCATAAAATGGACGCCGCAAAAAACAATATAAGTCGCGGTCGTGTCTGCTGCAGCTTGCGCAAGTTGTAGCGAATCGCCAGTCGCATCGGCAAATTCAATCACTTCATCTTTTTGATAGTGATGCCCCGGAATAAATAGATCCGCTCCAAGCTTCTCTTTTATCTCCTTCACTCTTGCTCTCATTTCATCTGTAGTCATCTCACGATATTTAGAAGGCAATAGCCCGTTATCTTTTTTTACCAAATCTAGTATGTTCATCATGTCAAACTCCCTTCGCCCCAACGTTAAAACTGATATCTAGTGATTTTGCTGAATGGGTTAACAGTCCTAACGAAATATAATCAACACCAGTGTCCCGGTAGGATGCGAGGTTGGTAAGATTAATGCCGCCGGAAGCTTCTGTTGTAATGTGCTTTGGCACATGCTCGATGTACTCTTTTATTTCTTCAGGTGTGCGGTTGTCGAACATAATAACATCTGCACCAGCCTCGACAGCTTCCTGCACCTGTGCCAACGATTCCGTTTCCACCTCAATTTTGACCATATGCCCGACTTTTTCACGGACACGGTTTACCGCGTTTGTGATGCTACCGGCAAATTCGATATGATTATCCTTAATCATCACTCCATCGTACAAACCAAAACGGTGATTATATCCCCCGCCGCATGTGACCGCGTATTTTTCCAACATTCTCAACCCCGGTGTCGTCTTTCTCGTATCACAGACTTTTGTAAGAGTGCTATCAAGTATTGCTACGGCCGCTGCCGTCAGCGTCGCAATTCCGCTCATACGCTGCATCAAATTCAATGTCACTCTTTCGGCACCAAGCAACGCCCTCATGTTTCCTTCCACTTTTGCAATGATTTCCCCTTTTTCCAGGCTGTCACCATCTTTTTTGAAAAGAGTCACGCTTATGGCTGGATCTAGTATGCGCATTGCTTCTTCCACAATCTGTTCTCCTACAAAAACACCATTTTCTTTTGCAATAAAGGTCCCTGAACCTTTTTCATTTTGAGTAAAAAGCGCCTCCGAAGTAAGATCTTTTTCCCCAATATCCTCTTTATAAAAATGACGCAGCATCTCTTGCAGCATGATTGTATTCATCTAACTCTTTCTCCTTCCCCAATGCGGTTTCCCCTTTTTGACCATGCAAAATCCGGACCTGCCTCCAGGATTCTTTTGCTACAGGAAAGTCAGAACGATAATGGGCTCCGCGACTTTCCTTTCGTTTTAGGGCCGCTTCTGTAATCAATTGGCATAACTGAAGCATGTGAATGGTTTCTATTTCTTCTATTTGCAAAATATCCGTAAGTTGAGTGATCGCTTTGCAGTAAGGCTGGAAAAGTTCAAGCCAATTCCTTAACTCTACCAACCCTTCCTCGTTACGGACAATTCCTGCATGCTTCATCATCATGTGTTGAATCTCCGCCTTTAACGGAAGTGGTACAACCCGTTGCTGCAGCAAATCCATATCAAATGTATTGTTCGATTTTTTGTGCCAAATTAAAGGATGGACTAACGTTCTCTCTGCCAACAGATGATCAGCAAGCGTCTTTGAAAAAACAATCGTCTCAAGTAATGAATTGCTTGCCAACCTGTTTGCCCCATGCACCCCATTGCAGGCAGCTTCTCCAACAGCAAATAAGCCCTTCAGCGAGGTTTCTCCATGAACGGTGGTGTAAATCCCACCCATATAAAAATGAGCACCCGGCACAACCGGAATAAGGTCAGCCTTTAGGTCAATTCCGTGCTTGGCGCAAAGTTTAGTGATGGCAGGAAACCTAGTTTCAAAATGCTCCACTTTGGAGATATTCAAGTATACTTTTTCACCGGAATCGAGCTCTTGGAAAATTGCCCTTGACACTACATCTCTTGGTGCCAGGTCATTCATTGGATGAACATCCTCCATAAATCTTTGTCCTTGACCGTTTTGGAGAAATGCCCCTTCCCCTCGAACCGCTTCCGAAACTAGCCCGACCGCTTTTCCATTAACAGAAAGCATCGTAGGGTGAAATTGCATGAATTCCAAATCTGTCAAAGTTGCTCCCGCCTGATAGGCAAGTGACAACGCCATTCCTGTAATGCTTTCATTATTGGAGGTATAAGGATAAAGGGAGCCCGCACCACCTGTAGCTAAAATTACTCTTGAGGCGAAATAGTTTGTCCGTTCCCCATTGGAATTGAGGGTTTGAACACCGCAACAACGTTCATTTTCAACATGCAACTTGATAACGGTTTCATGTTCTACCATTAAAACCTTTTCAGAAAGCGTTGATTGGAGCCATTCCATTAAAAGCTTCCCTGTCTGGTCTCCGCCAGCATGAAGGATCCTCCTTTTCGAATGGGCTCCTTCCATCCCCAGTGAAAATTCACCCAAACCGTTTCGATCAAACTGCATCCCTTTTTGAATCAATGCCTGCAACTCACCTGGCCCGCATTTTGTAAGTAATTCCACTGCATCTTCCTCGTTGTGGTAGCATCCTGCCGAAAGGGTATCTTCATAGTGCAATTGCCAAGAATCTGTATGTTCGATGGCACAAGCAACTCCTCCTTGTGCAAGAAAAGAATTATTATCATTTTTACTCGACTTTGTGAAAATAATCACATTCATATGCTCACTTAAATAATTTGCAGTCAACAAAGCGGATAGTCCACTTCCGACTACAATGACATCTCGCTGTATACTAGACACAAAAAAACCTCCTGTGTATATAAGTGTCTTGACACCTATATTTACATATTTCTATACTAATGACAAGAGATTTTTTACAAGACCAACAGTTTGCTAGATTTAGCAGTCTTTTAGCGGGGAAGGAGTTTTTCAAACATGATATATCTCGATTACGCAGCTACTACCCCCATGAGCAACGAAGCCTTGGAGGCCTACCAACATGTGGCACGGAACTATTACGGTAACAGCAGCAGCCTGCACGACACAGGCACCACAGCAGCGGATTTGTTGGAAACCTGCCGTGGCGAGCTTGCACGTATGATTTCAGGGGAAAAGGAAGGAATTTATTTTACAAGCGGAGGAAGTGAGGCGAACTTTCTGGCCTTGCGCACCCTGTTGAAAGGGAATGAACAGAAAGGAAAGCATATCATCACCACAGCAACCGAACATGCTTCCATTTTTTCTTTGTGCAAGGTTTTAGAAAAAGAGGGCTATGAAGTAACCTGGCTGCCTGTGGACGCCAATGGAATCATTGCCCTTTCACAGTTAAAAGCCGCATTAAGGGACGATACTTGCCTTGTATCCATCCACCATGCCAACTCTGAAACAGGGATCTTGCAACCGCTTGAAGCGATAGGCGCATTATTAAAAGAGAAAAACATCCACTTTCATAGCGATTGTGTCCAGACATTTGGTAAAATACCAATAGACGTAAAGAAGCTCCATCTAACAAGCCTCTCAATCTCATCCCATAAAATTTATGGACCAAAGGGAGTCGGAGCTTTATATATCAATCCAAAAGCATCCTGGAAATCCATCTATCAAGGTACGACTCATGAAAGAGGAATGCGCCCCGGAACGGTTGACGTTCCAGGCATTGCAGCCTTCCTGACCGCTGCTCAACAAATGGAGTCGTCCATGAAAGATTTAAAAGAAAAATATGAAACGATGCGAATTCATTTTCTAAGGCTGATTCACCAATCATGGCTTCCCATTGTCATCGAAGGAGAACATGGTCAAGCGTTGCCGCATATTCTCGGCCTGAGACTATCTGGGTTGGAAGGACAGCACGTGATGCTTGAATGCAACCGAAAAGGCATTGCCATTTCAACAGGAAGTGCCTGTCAAATGGGTTCCCAATCCCCTTCCAGAACGATGCTAGCCACCGGAAAAACTGCCGACGAAGCAAGAGAATTCATTCGCATTTCATTTGGCAAAAAAACCACCATCAGAGACCTCGAGCTAGCTGTACAGGCACTCAAGGAAATCATAGAAGAACAGATGAAAAGGAGCGGCTAAACTTATGACGCAAGAAAAGAAAGTACTGGGGGAAGAGCGGAGAAACCTCCTACTGCACTGGCTGCAAACGGAAGACAAGCCACTGACAGGCGGAGAATTAGCAGGCCGGACCAATGTAAGCCGACAAGTCATCGTCCAAGACATCTCCCTTTTAAAAGCAAAAAACGAACCAATCCTGGCAACCAGCCAAGGCTACGTCTACATGAAGCCGTTCGGCGAGCAGGTAAAAAAAGAGCGAATCATCGTAAGTTTCCATGAACCGCATCGGACAAAAGAAGAACTCTATATTCTCGTCGACCACGGCGTAACAGTAAAAGACGTCCGCATTGAGCACCCGGTATACGGCGATTTAAATGCATCTGTCATGGTTTCAAGCCGCTCGGAAGTGGACGCCTTTATCCGGAAAATAAAGCAAACCAACGCTTCCTACTTATCACAGTTAACCGATGGTACACACTTGCATACGATAGAGGCTGATTCTGAGGAGAAGCTGGATGCAGCGTGTGCGGCGTTGAAGGAAGCTGGGATGGTGGTGGAGTAGGGAGAGCGTGGGGTTGCTTCTGGCGTATAGAACAACCCCACGCCAAAACAAACAAATAGAAACCTGCCCAAAAATGCACACTACCTCTGCACCCCTAGACAGGTTCCCTCTTCCCTACTATTTCAACAAATAACTATTATATCTCCCCAACACTTTCACAGAACACCCCAGCGCCTCCAGCTCCTCAATCGCAGGCGGGATCAAAGGGTGATCCACTTCCTCATTAACATCGATAATGAAAAAATAATTACCCAAACCCGTTTTCATTGGTCGGGATTCAATTTTCGACAGGTTTAGTTTTCTCCAGGCAAATACCGATAACACTTGATGAAGTGCTCCAGATTGGTCTGTAGGGAGCGACACCATCAGTGTTGTCTTTTCGCCAATATTATCATACTCTTCATTTTGAATCATCACCGTTTCATCGCGATGGAGGATGATGAACTTAGTATGGTTGTTGTCGTAGTCATGGATGTTTTCCTGCAGCACACGTAAGTTATATTCTTTTGCAGCAAGAGAATTTGCGATGCATGCAGCCTTCTTGGAAACTCTGTGATCAGAAATTAGTTTTGCGGCAGCCGCAGTGGAAGAAGTGGTTTCATACACTGCATTCGGGTACTTTTTATGTAAAAATTTATGGCACTGGGCAATCGCATGGGAATGTGAATAAATCACTTCCAGCTCGCCGCCATTTTTAAAATGATCAGGATGAACCAGCAGATGCTGACTGATTGGAATGGTCAGCTCCCCGACAATTGGCAAGGGACAATCGTGAATAAGGTAATCAAGCGTCACATTCACCGATCCTTCAATTGCGTTCTCGAGCGGCACGACCGCCATGTCGACTTTTCCTTCTAACACCGCATCCATGCATTCCGGTATCGTGGAATAAGCCTTTTTAAACGACTCTGGAAAAAAATTTGTTACCGCCATGTCGGTAAATGTTGCTTTCGGTCCTAAAAATCCAATTCTTGTCATGCTCTCTACTCCCTTATCTCCACTATGCTTCCTTAGGATCACAGTAAAATACTAAGCGCCTGTCCCTAAGATCTCTACTTTATCTACAAATTCTAATCGCTTCAGCATGGAAAGTAAAGCGTTGATATCCCCTCTTAGCCCAGACATATCAAGAGAAAGGGTCACGTTTGCCTTCCCCTGAAGTGGAATAGTTTGGTGAATGGTCAACACGTTACAGCCGACAGTTGCGACTGTTGCCAGAAGTTGCGATAATGCACCTGTTTGATCTTCCAGGTGAAAAAACAATGTCATGATTTTTTCTTTTACCATCGTGTGAAACGGAAAAACGGTGTCGCGGTATTTGTAAAAGGCACTGCGGCTGAGGTCCACTTTTTGAACCGCTTCGGCGATGGAGTCTACCTTTCCGCGCGCAAGCATTTCTTTTACTTCAATCGACTTTTTCATCGCTTCTGGCAGGACATCCTCCCGCACTAAAAAGAACTTCTCCTCTAACATCGGATATCTCTCCTTTTTTCCGTATATGTAAAGAAGAGAGGATAAAATGAATTATCCCCTCCGGCCAATCTATTCAACAAATTCGAATTCGTATTTCAGTAGGCGAACGATGTCGCCGTCTTGTGCACCGCGTTCGCGCAAGGCTTCATCTACTCCCAAACCACGAAGTTGACGCGCAAAACGTTTGATGGACTCTTCATGATTGAAGTTTGTCATGATAAACAGTTTTTCAAGTTTTTCACCTGAAAGGACAAATGCACCATCTGGATCACGTGTAATCATGAATGGAAGTTCTTCCTTCTCATGCGTGTAAACAACACGTTGCTCGATTGCTTCTTCTTCATATAATGGATATTCCGGAGCTGTTTCAAGCTCGTCTGCCACTGCATATAAAAGGTCACGAAGACCGCTGCGAGTCAGAGCTGAGATAGGGAACACCTTTACATCGTCCCCAAGCTGCTGCTTGAATATTTCCAGATTTTCCTCTGCATCCGGCATGTCCATTTTGTTGGCTACAACAAGTTGGGCACGCTCTGTCAGACGCATGTTATATTGTTTCAGTTCTTCATTAATTGTTAGGTAATCCTCATATGGATCGCGGCCTTCTAATCCACCCATATCGACCACATGGATAATAACCCTAGTACGCTCGATGTGACGAAGGAATTGATGTCCTAGCCCCACACCTTCATGTGCACCTTGAATCAATCCCGGTAGATCGGCCATTACAAAGCTGCGACTGTCTTCGGTTTCTACTACACCAAGGTTAGGTACGATAGTGGTGAAATGGTATTCAGCAATTTTGGGTTTCGCTGCAGATACAACCGATAGAAGAGTTGATTTTCCTACACTTGGGAAACCAACAAGACCGACGTCCGCAAGCACTTTCAACTCAAGAACAACATAACGCTCTTGACCTGGTTCCCCGTTCTCCGCAACTTCTGGAGCCGGGTTTCTAGGCGTTGCAAAACGTGAGTTACCACGACCTCCGCGGCCACCTTTTGCTACAACATACTGTTGGCCGTGCACTGTTAAGTCAGCCAACGTTTCTTTTGTATCATCGTCCATGACGACAGTTCCAGGTGGAACCTTGACAATCATGGCTTCAGAGTTTCTTCCATGCTGGTTTTTGGACATTCCGTGCTCTCCACGAGTTGCTTTAAAGTGGCGTTTGTAACGGAAATCCATCAGTGTGCGCAAGCCTTCTTCTACTTGAAGAATAACGTCCGCCCCTTTACCACCATCACCGCCGGCTGGTCCACCATCCGGTACATATTTTTCACGACGAAAGGCAACCATTCCGTTCCCGCCGTCGCCACCTTTTACATAAATCTTGACCTGATCGACAAACATTGATTATTCACTCCGATATGTCAAAAGGTAAAAAACAACCTTTTGCGTTCATTTTTTAAAGCTTGTAAGACACTTGGATGGTGCTCTGCTCTTGGCTTACTTCTTGTCCTACCACTGAGAATCCATCCGGCTGTGTTTGCAGCCACTCCGTTAAAAAGTTTGTATCTTCTAGTATTCCATTTATATCAAAAAAGAAACGAACTTCCGCTTCTTCTATATGCAAATTTAAAAACAAATGGTTATCTGCTTTTTTGTTCACCGCATGTTCCAGGTCGGTAAACAAAGAAGAAATCCATTTGTATAATGGTTCATCTGCTTTTGACAGATTTACAGGCTCTCCGATAATTTCGTATTCCATCGAAAACAATCTCGGTTCCCAATGAAAAGTAATCAGATATTCCGCAAATGCAGGGGCTTGTAAATTCGTCAAGAAAGATTCGTGATTGGCTTCCAGCACAATCTCATCTATCAAATTATTCACTCGCTCCAAGCGTCCAAGCGACAAATTCGCCTTAATCAACTGAATACGATTAAGCCAATCATGCCTCGAATGACGCAACACATCCAACGTCCCTCTATTTCTCATAATACCGTACTCCTAGTCCAAACATAAATTCCATACCTTCTTAACTATGTCGATTATAGCATAAAAAAAGAAGAAAAGGGGGTCAGACCCCCAAAGGATTTTCATTAATGACTTCGAATAGCATAGAGTTTCCTCTTGTTCAACGGGAATACGCGCGCTTAGCGCATTAAAAAAACTCTAACCTAAACATAGGCTAGAGTTCCTTTTGTTAATTATGCTTCTTGAGCAACAGGATATACGCTAACTTGTTTGCGGTTACGGCCTAGGCGCTCGAAACGAACGATTCCGTCAACCTTCGCGAACAATGTATCGTCTCCACCACGTCCAACGTTTGCTCCAGGATAAATTTTAGTACCGCGTTGACGGTATAAAATAGAACCACCAGAAACTTGTTGACCGTCTGCACGCTTAGCGCCAAGACGTTTTGATTGAGAGTCACGACCGTTTTTAGTACTACCTACTCCCTTTTTGGAAGCAAAGAACTGAAGATCTAATCTTAACATGTATTCCACCTCCTACTTAGAAATGGTTATATAATTTCCATAGTCACGTTCAATAGTCTCTAGAGACACAACCATACCTTCCAGCAACAGTTGTACTTTCTCATGTGTCGCTTCATCCAAGCCAGATGGAACCGAACACTTTAAAAATCCATCTGCCCCTTGCTCAATATCAGGAGTAACCTGACATAATGACATGACCGCGTTCACTGCACCGAATGATACAGCAGAAACACCGGCACACACAATGTCTGCACCTTTTTTGGCAAAGTTAGCATGTCCAGTTATGGTAAACGATTGGATCAGCTTGTGATCGTCTCGCTTTATTGTAACTTTAATCATACGATCACCTTAAAATTACAGGTTGATTGCATCAACAGTAACTTTTGTGTAAGGTTGACGATGACCTTGTTTTTTACGGTAGTTTTTCTTCGCTTTGTACTTGAATACAGTAATCTTCTTCGCACGACCTTGTTTTTCAACTTTAGCCGTTACAGTTGCTCCCGCTACTAATGGGCTACCGACTTTAACATCGTCGCCACCAACGAAAAGAACCTTGTCGAAAGTTACTACATCTCCAGCAGCACCATCAAGTTTTTCGATGTAGATCGATTGACCTGCTTCAACCTTGATTTGCTTACCACCTGTTTCAATAATTGCGTACATTCTCTTGCACCTCCTCAATAGACTCAGACTCGCCAGTGTCAGGTATATGTAACGAATTCACGTTCATATTTCATGGAACCTGGACTGTGCGGTTGTAGCACGGGTGCTACAAACTAACAAAGAACATCTTAGCATATTTCAAACCCTTATGTCAATAAGGTTTCACAGCGTTTTTACCCTTTCTTTCGCATCCTCGACAGATCCGGCAAAACGTATTTCAAAACGCGGAACCCCGTCCTTTTTTATAAAATAAATCTGAAGGCCGCTACGTTCCATTATATCAGGTAACCCCACCAGCTTGTCCACCACTTCCGAACTTGCTTCCACTACAACGGCTTCCACATCGCTTCCTTTAAACTCCAACAGTTCCCGCTCCAGCTGATAGGTGACGGTGTCCATTGAGAACACCACCCCTTTTCCGTCGCATGGCGAACAAGGCTGCAACAACATCTTCGTCAACGGCTCCCGAACTTTCTTACGCGTCAATTGCAGCAGATTTAATTCCGTAAATCCAATCACTCTCACATGGGAACGATCTTTCTGAGCCGCATCCTTCACCTTTCGCAACACCTGCTCCCGCTCACCATCACTTGCCATATCAATGAAATCAACAATGATGATGCCGCCGATCTGCCTTAATCGAAGCTGTCTCGCAATTTCCACTGCCGCCTCGATATTTGTTTTCAGCACCGTCTCTTGCAAGCCGGTCTTCCCTATGTATTTTCCTGTATTCACATCAATGACTGTCATCGCTTCGGTATGTTCAATAATGATGTACCCGCCGCTTGGCAGCCAAACAATCCGTTTCAACGCTTTCTCAAGCTCCTGCTCCATGCCCCTTCTTTTAAAAATGCCTTCCTTGCCTTGATAAAAACGGACAGGATAGCCTTTCTTTTTCAGGAGCTGGGAGATTCCCGCATCGTCCACCTCTACAAGTTTTACCTCAGCCGGTGAAATCTCGCGAATTATTTTTGATAAAAAATGGTCCTCCTCGTGAACAAGGGAAGGCACCTTGATTGACGTACTCTCCTTCTCCTGCACCTCGAGAAACTGCCGCTGCAGCTCAAGCAATTCTGCTTCGACCACATCGGCGGCAACGTGCTCACTTGCCGTTCGTAAAATAACTCCCTCTTCCGCAGTCAGCCATTCTTGGAGAAGCTTACGCCATTCCTGCCTTTTAATTTCCGACATCTTTTTGGAAATGGCTTTGTACTTACCGTAAGGCTGATACACGATATGCTTGCCTGGAAACTCAAGAAGCCCAGTCAATTTGGCACCCTTCGTCCCCTCGCCCTCCTTCACTACCTGCACAAGGATTGCTTCCCCTTGGTGGACAAAATGGGAAATCCCTTTTTGCTCCTTTTCCGTTTTAGAAAGGGTGGAGGTTTGATAGGAACATAAATGGTCGCGGTGAAGATATCCTGGCTTCTTTTGTCCAAAATCAACAAAAGCGGCTTGCATGCCGGGCAGGACATTCACAACGCGACCAACATAAATATTCCCTTCTATCGGATGAGATGTCGGCCGGTCCAGCAGTAATTCGACAATTTTATCATCCTCTTTTATCGCGACTCGTTTCTCTGTCGCCTTCATATCCATAATTAACTCTATCAATGAATTAGCCTCAGCTTTCGAAGTGAAGTTTTTTAATATGAATACAGGATATCTCCTATATCAATTGTCGTCAACTTCTCCTTGAAATAAGCATGCAGCAGTTCATTTTCATCAAGCGGAGGCTGTTTGTCGCTCCCTTTCATCACAATAATATTGTGCTTGCAATCACGCTTGAACTTTTGCAGAACGTGATGAATCTTCTCTTTTTCATCCACCACAATCGGTGTTATCGTTGAAAACGTATTGTTCTTTCCATAATACCGCTCCATCAAAAAACGCATAAAGACAAAATGCCTTTGCTTCCATTCCGTATATAAGGAATAAAACAAGAACACGGTGATAATCCAAATATTCAAATGCAATGGATCAATGACGAGATACGTCGCAAAAAAAAGCGCTAAAAAAACAAAGGACGCCTGCAAAGTCCGCTCATGAGCCTGTGCAAAAGCTGCCGTCCGACTAAACAGCAACCCCATTATTTTCCCGCCATCTAATGGCCAGATCGGCAATAGATTTACAAGGAAAATCATTATATTGAAAGTGAAAAACATTTCCCACATCTCAATAGAAAGATAGCCCAGCTTGAAAAAAAGAAAAGCACCCGCTGCAAGCCATACATGCTGCAACGGACCAGCAAGCGTCACAACTAACTCTTCTTTCAACGGTCGGTTTCCATGTTCCTCCATTTCGGCGACCCCTCCAAACGGCAGCAACAACACTTGCTTGATACGCCAATTGTAATGGGTCGCCGCAATCCCGTGGCCCAGTTCATGAACAAGCACAATAAAGAATAAGATCAGCAGCTCCCTGAAATTCGCCGTCATGATGGCCAACCCCGCTAGAAACCACATAAGTGGATGTACATGAATCTTCTGTAATAGCCTCAGCCATTTATTATTCAAATGAGATCACCTGCATAGGGTCGATAAATTCATTGTCTTTTTGGATGGCAAAATAAAACATCCCTTTTGAACCATCTTCCAGCACCGTTGTTTTACCAAGCACATCGCCCGTTTCGATAAAATCAAACAGCTTCACATCTACTTCCCCAAGCTGTCCATACCACGTGTAGCTGTCATCTGGGTGCTGGATGATAATCGTCTTGCCTGTGTCCTCCCTATTTCCGACAAACGACACAAACCCGCCATTCATGGCTTCAACATTCGAATGGGCAATTGTTTCCACCATCACACCCTGCCCGTTCGCTTCAAAACTTTCGAAAACTCGTCCAGATACGGGAATGACATAATCGTCCGCATTAACATTTGGCTGCTCTGTCGTTTTCGGCAAAGGCAACAATGCCAACGACTTCCCGAATTTGTCCTCATACCAAGAAGTGAACGCCGCAAACTGAAAACTCTGCTCCATCGTTTTTGAAACGTACTGGCGCGGTTTTTCAAAAGCACTGGAAGGATTCTGGAACATTATTGCCACGACCAACACAAGGATGGCAGAAGCCAAAATCTTAAACAAAAAATGTTCCTTGTTAAATAGCGGATGCCCCCCGCCACCATCCGGTCCCCCTTCATAGGAGGTATAACTTGAACCTCCATATTTATCTTCATCACGCACCATGTGTTGTGTCGGTCCTAAGTTGTTCCGTTTTGGCAACTGCGTCTGGCGCTGCCGTCTTCTCTTCGCGGCCCTTCTTCTGATTTCCGCTATCCGATCGTTCATACAAACACCCTTCCCGCAAATAGGTTTGTACCATTTTATGACTTGTCCGGGGAGGATATGACGGGTCGTCAAGCAGCTTTTTAAATCTATTATTTTAAGTAAAAACATATTAAGTTTTACAAGTTTTAGTATAATAGGATTATAGGAAAAAAGTAATGTTTGATAACCTTGAAAAAAGTAGGGGAATGTAGTGAAAATGATACAAAGAATACATAAAGAAAAAGGATTAACGTTGATAGAAATTCTAGTTTCCATTGTTATTCTAGGAATTATCCTTACTGCTATGCTGGGGTTCTTTTCTCAAACGGTAAAGTACTCCTCTCAAAATGAAAACAAGATTACTTCCATAAACTTAGCCGAAAAAGTGCTATCTCAATATAAGGCGAGTAATTCTTATACCTCAGAGCACAATATAAACGGGAAAATTTATTATGTTGATGTTGCTGAACTCACTGCTCATCAAACCAAGGACTTAATACCGTTAGCTGTGAAAGTGTATACTGATCCATCTCTTACACCTAAGTCGTTAACTACAGAACTCTATAGTTATATGGAGGCAAAATAAAATGAAAACAAATCAAAACTCCCAGAAAGGCTATGCACTTTTATATGTGTTGTTAACTATTGTATTGATTGGATTATTTATTCCACCTTTAATGAATTCAGTGCTTTCAAGTAATCTCCAATATAAAAAAACAGAGGAAAGCATTCAACATGAAAAGCTTGCTGAAATGGGAACTATTTTTTTCGAGAAAAAAGTAATTGATATACTTGAAGATTGGAAGTTACCTGATGATTGGGTACCTGATAATAGAGAAGCTTGGAACGCAAAGTCAAGTGAAGAGAAAAATGAAACGTTAAATCAATATGTTCTCCAAAGTGTAACAAACAATATTGAGGGAAATCATACCTCCAATTTTTTAGATACTGACGAATATAAAATTGAACTGACAAATATTCGTGTCATGCAAGTAACTGGAACAATTAACTATCAAATTTCAACTTCCTTTAATAATGGTGCACCGAGGTATTTTACAAAAGAGATGACCATTCCCAAAATTGATTTTGAAATAAGGGAAAATTAAAAACAGGAGATTATTACTAATGAATAGAAAAAATTCACTTGATCAATCCGGTGTCACTCTTTTAGAAGTGCTAGTTTCCCTTGCCATTCTAGCATTCGTAGGAAGTTTAACTTTCAGTGTGCTTACTACCACAATTAAACATGAAGAAACAACCAGCTCCCACATTACTTTAAGGCAAGAATCAAATATTATTATTTCAACCATTAGACAAAATCATCATGAAACGTCACCTAATTACAATCTGTGTCCTAAAGACTTATTAGTAAATGACGAATTGAAATTCCAGGATTTCTCCATCAATGATACAATCGTAGACAAAAATAATTGCATAGAAATAAACCCATCTGAAAAAACAAATGTGTCTTTTACACTTATAGATAAATTAAACAAAACATTTGATGTAAGTACAACGCTAGATCCTAGTCATGTCCAGAGTTCTATAAATATAAAAAAAGACCCACCACTTATAGAAGAACCACCACCAACTATTTACGAATCTTTCCTATATGAAAATATTTTTATTTTCGGATCGGATTTTGGTATTTATGGTTCAACACCTGTAAATGGGGTACCAAAAGAAAGGTTAGGAACGATTCTGATAAACAACTACAACAAAAAAGATCTAAGATTTACCGGTAACAACCAAGTAGTAGTGCATCGAATTCTAATCGATAAAAAAGGGAATGCCGTAACGTTTGATAGTAGTACTAAACTTGGGAGAATTGGAACAACTGAGACTATTCATATTAATGGGGATGTTAATCTGAATAATGGTGGATCAGAAATTAATGCAGATACCGTTATTATTAATGGAAATGTGCACTTCGGAAGTAGTGGAAAAATCACCGCCAAAAAAGTTTTTATAAGTGGGAATGTTAATTTTGGAAACTGGTCTGCACTGATACAAGCAGATGAAGTGTATATTGCAGGAAGAATTACAGAACGGCACAGTGGAAATGTTATAGGTAGTAAAAAAACATATAATCCATTGGATGTGCCTACCAATGAAGATTTATTTGAGAATGTGATGCCAGTTTTAAAGGAAGATAGTTGGTATCGAAACAACGGATATGCTACTGGAGGAGTCCTTCAGGAAAATTCGAAAATATTTGCTAATACTTACTCTTCCACTTCTTACAATCACAGCAACTTAAATAATGTAGTAGTGGTAAGTAAAGGAGACATTACCATTACAGGATTAGGTGCAAAGGGTTTTAAAGGAATTCTTATTGCTCCATACGGGAAAGTAACATTTGGTGGTGCATCATTCGAAGGAATTGTTATTGCTAGAGACGGTTTCTATACACAAACAAACCCATCCATTACATTCAACAATATTGAAAACTTTTTCCCAAATGAAAATGCACTTCCGTTTGAATAATTAGAGCTGCTCACAAACCTGAGCAGCTTTTTACTTTATTTTTCTGGTACTACTTCTATCCGATTCGTCCAAATATACCCCGAGAACCCGTCCGGAACCCTCACCATATCCTCCTCTGAATCAAATCCTTCTGAAAATCCCCCATCGCCAGCAACGATGATTACCCTTGTATCCACTTTATCCATTCGCTCCTGGAATTTTCCGGACCATCCCCATAAAAATGGACCTATCTTCTCAGGAATATGCAGCTGGGTTTCTTCACAAGCTTCAGGAACATAACCTGTCCAGCCGATTGCGATATATGGAATAGGCAGCTTTTGATGGTACCTTTGGACATCACCCTCATATCAGGCAGCTTATCCTTAAAGCTAGAAATCGGCTGATCTCCTCCGTAAACGGCCAAGCTTTCCAAATTCGTTAAAGGATTGCTTTTCAAATAATCCGCAAGTAAATCGCCTTCTTTCGGATCATCACTTTTTATATGAATCAGCAGTTCATTATCAGGGAATTTTTCCAGGACCTCCCCAAGCGTCGGAATTAGCCCAACTCCTTTTCCACGTAAAGGGTACGTCTTTCCATTGTCTGCCGTGTAGCCATAGCCAACATCCAACTGACGAAGTTCTTCAATTGAGTGTTCTCGCGTTACACCTTCTCCATCTGTTCTGCATTCCAATGTCCAGTCATGAAAAACGGCGAATTCCCCGTCTGTTGTGGGATGAACATCCAACTCCACAACATCTGCTCCAAGCCGGAAAGCTTCTTCCATAGAAGCAATCGTGTTCTCGATATAGAAATGCTCCGGTTCGTAGATTCTTTCTGCCGTACATGAGTCCCACTCAATTCCTTCCATGGAAAATGTTTGGTGAACACCCCTATGAGCCAAGAGCTTTGGTTCACTTTTTTCGTTATCTAAAAAGAGAGAGGTGTTATTGAAGAACATGAAAACAATTAATATGAACATGCCTATGCCAAAATATTTGAAAACCTTTTTAATTTTTTTCATTTAAAATCAGTCTCCTTCCCAAAACAAAACCGCCCCTATAAAAGAGGCGGCCCAATCAAATCCTTAGCGTACACCAAAGAATTTTTTAATTTTAAACATAACTCCCTTATTTTCATCTTCTAGGGATTGAAGTGGAACGGATTCACCAAGGATGCGTCTTGCGATGTTGCGGTAGGCGATGGATGCCCTGCTGGTCGGATCCATGACGATTGGTTCACCACTGTTGGATGCACGGATGACACTGTCATCATCAGCAACAATTCCGATGATGTCGATTGCTAGGATGGATACTATTTCATCCACATCAAGCATTTCTCCGTTTTTCACCATATGGTTACGGATACGGTTGACGACAAGTCTTGGCGGTTCAATATTTTCTTCTTTTTCAAGCAGCCCTATAATACGGTCTGCGTCCCTCACAGAGGAAATTTCAGGTGTGGTCACGACAATGGCTCTGTCCGCGCCGGCAATGGCATTTTGGAAGCCTTGTTCGATTCCTGCAGGGCAATCTATGATGATATAATCATAGTCTTGTTTTAACTCTGCAATCAGTTTCTTCATCTGTTCAGGTTTTACTGCCGACTTGTCACTTGTTTGTGCAGCCGGCAGGAGCTTCAGGCATTCAAAGCGTTTATCATTGATTAAGGCCTGGTGCGTTTTGCAACGTCCTTCGATGACGTCGACCAGGTCATAAATGATTCGGTTTTCAAGCCCCATGACAACATCAAGGTTGCGAAGCCCGATATCTGTATCTACTAAACATACTCTTTTTCCTTGTAAGGCAAGAGCCGTCCCGATATTTGCAGAAGTTGTTGTCTTGCCGACTCCACCTTTACCAGAAGTAATTACGATAGCCTCTCCCACTTGTTACATTCTCCTTTCAAGCCGTGTTAACATCGGTCTTAGTTGTGAAAGCAATTGTAAGCGGTCTATGACAATTTGATCTTGATCATCTATATAGGCGCTCTCCATTTCACTGCTTCCTTCTAGTTGTTCACTTAAATCTGGAGCGCGGTTTATCGTGTTATCAATAGAAAGCAAGGTTGGCTTCATCAAGCTGGCTGCAATGATGGCATCTTTTTTTCCTTGAAGCCCTGCATACGCGCTGCCGCGAAGTGCACCAAGGATGAAAATATTGCCTCCAGCCTTTACTGTTCCGCCGGGGTTCACATCTCCAATGAGGAGAAGGTCGCCCTCTACTTCAAGAACCTGTCCCGAACGGATCATTTTGGCAACAGGAACGATTTCTGATTCCTTTTTCCACTGATTGGCCTGTTCTTTTGTGACGACATTGCTTTCAATGTCTTCCACAATAAAGTTTTTCTTGCTTCGTATTACATCACGCAGCTTTTCTTGTTGCTTATTGGTTAGAAAACGATTCCCCACCTTTAATCGGACTCCAAGGAGCGGGGTTTCGTCTGGATTGCTATTCGACGTTAGTTTTGCTTCAATTTCAGCTAAAAGTTCTTGAAATGAGCATGTATCATCGAGATGCAGGGTTAGGCCCTCTTTTGTGCCCTTAATGGTTACATACTGTTGTTTTTGTCTATTCACGACGTTCACCTCAACAAGTATATAATTCGACATCGTCCTTCTATTTCCTTTTTCCTATACTCATAAAATAAAAAAAGATTGCTAGATTTAGTATGTAATGGAAAAGCCCGTCCCGTTGATGGGGATGGGGCTTTTTTAGGTCAACTCATCTTTCTGCTCGATTGCCAGGCGTTCCATGAACAGTTTGATTGGGAAGAGTAGGATTAGTGTAATGATGGCGTTGAAAATGATAGTGGGTACCAGGCGTACGGATAAAAAGTCGGAATGTGTCAGTTCGGTGGTTCCTATTAAGGAATGAATGCCAAATACAAGATGCTCTGTGATGGCAATGGAGACCAATACCATTAGAAAAGCGATCAAGTAGTTTGCATGGACAAACCGTAAAATACTAGACACAATATAGACCGAAATTCCGAACGCAAACAGGTAAACACCCAAGATTTCCGTGTAAACCACATCATACAAAAAGCCAAACAGCATCGCGCAGATCAAACCCACATATGGACTTGTGTAAATGGCACAAAGGACAATGACAATGAGCATAAACCTGGGCACGATAACCCAATTTTCATTGAAACTATGCAGTCCAAAGAAATCGACACTTATACTTTCAAGAATAAACAAGAAAAGAAGCAGGGCTGGTAAGACGTATTTTCTCACTCAGAGCCCCCCTCTTCAGATGCTTCTTCTTCTGATTCGACTGGTTCATCACCTGATATTAGTGTGCGTTTTACAATCATGACTTGATTGATGTCGTAAAAGTCAGCTGCAGGTTTAACATAAGCCATCTGTGTTAATCCGTACTCATCTGCAACTACTTCGGTTACCTCCCCGATCATTAGTCCTTCAGGGAATACGCCGCCAAGCCCTGAGGAAAGAACTTTCTCTCCTTCTTTCACTTCCGCTTGGTGAGGAATACGCTTTAAGAGCAGTGCACCTTTTTCTTCATCATATCCTTCGATTAATCCGAAGATATCTTCTTCTCCTTGTATGTAGGCAGAGATTCGATTCTTAGGATCGAGCGAGCTCAACAATTGGACTGTGGAAGTGAATGCATTGGCCTGCTTGATTTTACCGATCAAGCCACCTGAGGTGATAACGGCCATGTCTTTTTCCACGCCATTTTGTTTGCCTTTATTAACTGTAATCTGTTCGACCCATTGATCTGGGTTTCTGCCGATAACAGTGGCAGGTTTTGGTTCATAATCGCGTAGTGAATCGAGCTCGCCGATTACTTCGCGGAATTCTTCGTTTTCTTGTTCCAGCTTCTGGACTTTCGTTTCTAAGAGAGCATATTCTTCTAGTCTAGCACGCAGCAGTTTATTCTCTTCATACGTATCCTTTATATATCCTACATTATCAAAGAAACCCGCCATAGCATGTGCGGGTCTATAAAAGATAGATTGGACAAAGCCTGTGGAGTCCTTTACGAACTGTTCAGGCCATGTCAAATCGTCCCGTTCTTTTAAAGAGAAACCAATCAATGCCACTAGAAAAATTAAGCTCACCAACAAAATAATCAACCTTTTATTGAGGAAAAATTGTGGCATGACTTAACACCTACTTAGCGATAATCTCTTGATTTCTTTTTAAACTCATCAATATAATCCAGTGCTTTACCTGTTCCGATAGCAACACAATCCAATGGATTTTCAGCAATAATAACCGGCATTTTCGTTTCTTCACTAATGACTTTATCTAAGTTGCGAAGTAATGCTCCGCCACCAGTAAGTACGATCCCGCGGTCCATAATATCAGAAGCCAACTCAGGCGGCGTGCGTTCTAATGTTGCTTTTACGGAATCAACAATGGCAGTTACGGTATCCTTCAGTGCTTCTCCCACTTCTTTAGCGGTGATTTCCACTGTTTTAGGAAGTCCTGTCAACAGGTCACGTCCACGGATATCCATTGGTTCAATACCTTCTGGATCTCCGGCAGAACCAACCTCAAGCTTCAACGCTTCCGCTGTACGCTCCCCGATCATCAGGTTGTAGTTTTTACGGATGTACGCAATGATGGCATCATCCATTTCATCCCCGGCCACACGGATAGACTGGCTGGTAACAATTCCACCAAGGGAAATGATCGCTACTTCCGTCGTTCCTCCACCGATATCAACAACCATGCTTCCAGTAGGTTCCCAAACTGGTAGGTTCGCACCAATTGCTGCTGCAAACGGTTCTTCGATCGGGTAGGCATCACGTGCGCCTGCCTGGCGAGTCGCATCAATTACTGCTCTTTCTTCTACCGCTGTGATTCCGGATGGAACACAAACCATAACATATGGCTTACGAGAGAAGGAACTTTTGTTTTTCAACGCTTGTTTAATATAATATTTCATCATGATAGCCGTTGTTTCGTAATCGGCAATGACTCCATCTTTCATCGGACGCAATGCGACAACATTCCCCGGCGTACGACCAATCATGTTTTTTGCATCGTTTCCGACAGCAACAATGGATCTTGTGTCAGTTTGCAGCGCCACAACAGACGGCTCACGCACAACAATCCCTTTTCCTTTAATAAAAACTAATGTATTGGCTGTTCCCAAGTCAATACCAAGATCTCTCGTTCCAAACATATAAGTGTATCTCCCTTTCTGATACTAATGCGTAATAGTGGTAAATGAAAAGTGATAAGTCGGACGAAGCATGCCCATATATTTTCATTAACATGTGGATAACGTTTATTGTAGAAATTTGATGGATTAAGAAGGTTGTCCTTCCAAACTCATGAGTAATATTATAGCGTAGGATAGGAAAAAAGCATAGTACTTACACGTAGCCTTTTTCTTTCAAACTGATGAATTTCTGATCGCCGATGATTAAATGGTCCAAAAGCTCTATGCCGATAAGCTTTCCGCATTCACTAAGACGCTTGGTCACATCGATGTCCTCACGACTTGGAGCCGGGTCTCCAGATGGATGATTATGGATACAAATAAAGGATGCCGCCGACCGCCTGAAAGCTTCCTTGAACACCTCGCGCGGATGGACTATGGAAGCATTCAAGCTCCCGATGAAGACGGTCTGTTGATGGAGCACCTGATTTTTTGTATTCAAGTAAAGGCAGACAAAGTGCTCTTGAGACAAGAAACGCATATCTTCCATTACATAATTGGCTGCATCTTCAGGAGAACGGATGACATACCTGTCCTCATACTGCAGCCGGTGAATTCTTCTTCCAAGCTCCACCGCTGCCATTAATTGGACAGCTTTTACCTTTCCGATCCCTTTTAAGTCCGTGATTTCTTCAATAGAAGCGTCCTTTAACAATCGCAAGCCTTCAAAATTCACTAAAAGCTTGTTTGCTAATTGCAGGACCGATTCCTCTTTGGAACCGGTCCGAAGCAAGATGGCAAGGAGCTCATGATTGGAAAGGCTTTTGGGCCCATCTTGGAGCATCCTCTCTCTTGGCCGTTGATCTTCGGGGTAATCTTTTATCATCAGTGCAGTGGTTTTAGTGGATTCCAATTCACTCTTCCCCCTCATAATAAAGATGGAGGGTCATGCAACGGCCATTTTATTCAAAGCTTTTCAGTTCACGAACCGTTCTTGAAAGCGGAAGCCCCACAATAGAAAAGTAATCTCCTTTAATTTCTTTTACAAAAAGAGCCCCTACTTCCTGGATCCCATACGAACCAGCTTTGTCCATTGGCTCCCCAGACTGAATATAGAACTCGATATCCTCATCTGTCAGTTCCCAAAATGTCACAGAGGTCTTTTCATAAAAAGTTACTTCTTTTTCTTTACTGAGTATCGCCACCCCGCTAATTACATAATGGGTGTTTCCGCTCAGAGTTCGCAATGTGGCTCTTGCCTCTTCTTCACTTTCCGGTTTTCCAAGGACCTTATCTCCAAGGACGACAATCGTATCAGAGCCGATAACAACGGCATCTTGATTTTCTTGGAAAACATTTTGCGCTTTCTGATAAGCAAGAGTGGTGGCAATTTCTTCTGGTGTGAGTTCAGGGTCAAAGGTTTCTTCTATGTTGCTCACCTTCACGGTAAACGGGAGATGTACTTGTTGGAGAAGTTCCTTTCTTCTGGGGGATCCTGAGGCTAAAATAAGAGGTTTCATGTTTTATCACCTTCCGCAAGTAGTCAAAAATTTTGAGAGATACAGGTTAATCCTATCACAAAGAAAGTCGATGGAACAAATTTCTTATGTGGTTTTGTGAAGATTGTTTTTTGGGCAGAAAAAAAGCCCCAAAATTTGTTTTTGGGACTTTGATGAATCAGGAAATCAACTAGAAGTTTAACGTTACTTTCCGCTACAGTCACTTGTTTCTTAATACAAAAATGCTGTGGCGTCTAGGAGTTTTTGTTGGGCATTCCATAGGGATTGTGCGTTATTGGATTCTTGGTAGGACTGTAGATCTTCGTATGCGCCGGCAAGGGAAATCTTCCAACTTTTAGTTGCGTCTGTAAGTTCGGCATCTTTAATGGCTGCCACTTTTTCAAAGGACGCACTTAGGCTGTCTGCGGTAGAGCTGTCCAAAGAGCTGCCTTGTAAAAGTGAGGCCGTTGCCACGGTTAGTTGATTGTACAACACCTGACCTTCTTGGATTAACAGTGTATCCTGTTGAGTAAGAGAGTCTATTGTTTTTTCTGAGAGAGCCATTTCTTTTGCAAAAGGTTCAAATCCTTTTGCTTGGACTTCCGTTGCAATTTGTTTCATGCCATCCACGCTTTGTCCCACTGCCATCAAGACAAAAGTAGGTTCAGAGCCAACAGCGACGGCAGGAAAACCAGCAGCTTTTAATCTGTCCATTTCTGCATTCGCACCATCCATTGTAGAAAAAGCACCTGCCTGAAGTACAGAAATGTTCTGGGCAGAAATCGTTGCACTGTCGTCACCGCTTACGGCTGGAGCATCTGGTGTATTACTTGTTTCTGGTGTAGCAGGGGCAACCGTCGGTACGGCAGGATTCAATGGTGATTCTGACATGTTCATGACTCCAAGAATGAGAAAACCGAGACATGTTCCGATTCCGATTGCCATACCGATGGAAACTAACAACTGTTTTGAGAAGGATGGGGGCACGAACTTTTTCTTTTTTCCAAAGGGCACTTGACGCGCTTTTTCCCCCTTATCTTTTTTCAACTGACGGAGATCTTCAATATAAGAGGGCTTAGTTGAAGAACTTTTCGTGTTTTGTTCTGTTGTTGGTGTTGGTGTTTCTTCCGGAAGGACCCACTCGAAGTCTTCCTCTTTTTTCTCTGCTGCCGCTGCGGATTCATTCACAATGATAATTGGCCGTTCCTCTTCCGGGAAATTTTCCTTTTCCGGGACATCTTTTTGCTGGGGGTTTCCTTTTTCTTTCGTATTCTTTTTCTTCTTTTTGCCGTAGCCATACGAGTTTTCTTTTCCATTAATTTTTATTTTAACCTGGTGATTGTCCACTTTTCCCACCTCCGTGTACATTTTACAATTTTTGTCTTGGTCAGATTTGTTTCATCCTATCATAGGCCATAAAAAAAAGAACAAGACTTTTGTCGTCTTGTCCTAATTCTTTTCCGACACATTATATGATGGTTCAATCATTTCGACCATTTCCACGGAAATAATTTAGTTGTTGTCGATAAATGGGTTAACTCGGTTGCCAGGCTCAGGAACGGATAATGGCGGAAGTTCTTCTATTAAATCATCCAGCTCCGGATGATAAAAAGCAGATACGGTAACCGAGTAAGTTAAAGGTTCTAGTTCCTGATCCGTTGAAGTGACTTCCGGCAGTCCGGTGAAGCTGACTGATTCAATCTGCGTAATTCTAGTCAAACTCTCTAATGCAGTTAGAAAGGTAGACAAGTCTTCATATACTTCCGATTCAACCGATAGATTGACTGTTACTTTTTTCAACCCTTCCGGCAGGTACACCTCTTCTTGCACAGTCTCTTCTTCCTCATCATGCATGGTCTCATACTCTTCCAATGTGGTAGAAGCAGGGACAAATTCCCCTTCTCCAAAAGACATGCTTACGATGGTGCTTTCAGATAATACTTCCGCTTTTTCCAACTCCAAGATCAGTTGTTCTAAAAAAGGAGTAACAGGAATTTTTCGTTGCAGTTCAACAGTTGTGTTGCCGTTCGCCTGCGCGGTTTGCTCTTGTTGCTCTAAAACTTGAATGAGCTGCTCTTCAATGTTTTTTTCTTGGTGCAACTGTTCTGCTCGTGCTTCCTTTGGTGCATAGGATAAATAATAGAAACCCGCAATACCCAGTACAACGAGGAGAACGCAGGAGCTTAGAAGAACATAATGCTTCCGTTCAAGTTCTATCATCATAGTTCTTCGCCTCCATCCTCATCTGTTTCCGTATCCGTTTCTATGCCGTCTTCTGATTCTGTTTCTTCCTCTTCTAACTCATCCACTGCTTGAAATGCACTACGGTCAAAACCAAGAGTATATTGGCCGACATATCTAGGAAGGACATCCATCGTTTCCTCGTCGCCAACCTCTACCGTAGATATGGAAGAAAGATCAATGGAATGGTATTGAGGGGATTCATTTAAATGATAGAGAAAGTAGGCTGCATCCCTTGATTCATCAAATTGAACAGAAAGATTGAGAAGCCCCGTTTCATCATATGAAAAACTTTGGATGAACCCGCGTTCTGGCAACAGCCCAATTAAATCCTGCATGACCGGAACCATTTCAAGCGGATATTCCTCTGCCCATGCGACCGTGTCTTCCAGACGTTGTGCGGAAGAATTTTGCGGGCGATTCATTGCCTCTTCTTTTGCAATCCGTAATTGCTGCGTCATCTCGAGATCTTGTTCGGCCGTTTTGACATCATTATTTATCATAGTAGAAAAAATAAAAATAATAATTGCCGCAAATAACAGGAAAAAAGCACAAATGCCATACACAAGAGGCGTCGTGATATTTCGTGATTTTCTTTTTGGTAATAAGTCGATATCAACTAGCATCATTGCACCTCTTTTAATGCCAACCCTAAAGGATAGTAATATTTCGGGTCAACCGTCTCTTGGTCTTGTGTATAAACTTCCTGTTCAAACGTGTCAACTTTTACAGAAATTTTTTCTCGGATCTTTGCTAATATTAATGGGAAATTAGGGTGATCTCCATGGAGAAGAACCCGATTGATTTCCTCGTTTCCTTGGTTCAAGGAGTAACGGAAAAAGTTCATGATTCGTTCCACTTCAATAATGAAGTCTTCTAAAAACACATTAAATTGGACAATATCCCCCGCCCACTCCAGCTGCGTATTGGTAACCGATACTTCCCAAACCTTCATGTCTTGAGGAAATGCAACAGTCCTCATAAATACAGGTACATGGTTCACAAAGATGCTCAGAGTAATACAGCTCACATCAAAATGTATAACTAAAAGGTGATCCTGTTCATTGCGCTGACCAAATTCATAATAAAGTCTGTACAAACAGAGAGATGAAACATCTGCTGCTGCCGGTTTCATCTTATTGTCCTCTAACATGGCTGACATTTCGGTAACAACCTCTTCTGGCGAAGCAAAAAGTACAAGCTCGGTCTTTTCCGACCGGTGAAGAACATGCACATCAAAAACCGGATCTTCAAAGGGCAAGTGAATGGTTGACCCTAACTCTAGATACAAGTGACCAATGATTTCATCGTCCATGATATTGGAGGGAATGGTCAGTTTCCGTGTAACCACATACTGATCTGGAACAACAAAGCGGACATGCTTCCGTTTCAGTCCCCATTCTTCCACACATTCTTCTAATATTAGACGAAAAATATTTTCATCGACAATCTTCCCGTCACGAATGATATTTGGCGGCAAATATCGTTCATTTGCGCGTTTGACTATCAAAGGATTTAAACTCTTCAACTCTACCATTCGAATGACATGGTCGCGGATAACTATATTTATGAAGTTGTTTTGCTTTGGTTGCAGAAACGAAAATTCCATCCAAAAAGCTCCTTATGTAAGATGATTTACTAGAAGTGTAAAGCAAAATACCAATCTAGTATTTGCTCCCCTTTAAAATAAGTGATCAGTGCAGCCAGTGCGATGGAAGGTCCAAACGGAAACGGGACACCCCTTTTCACTTTTCCAACCACCATCCCGAACAACGCCGCGATCATGCCGATGAGCGAGGATAGGAAAAACGTCAGTATTACAAGCTCCCACCCTAAAACAAAACCTAAAACAGCAAAAAGCTTCACATCCCCACCACCCATTCCACCTTTGGAAATTACGGCGACCAAAAAGGGAATCAAGAATCCAACTGCCAATCCAATCAGGTGGTCTGGTATGGTCTGGTAAGGAATAAAAAACCGTTCGAAAATGAATAGCCCCATGAAGAACAGTAAAATCTTGTTTGGGATGATCATATAATGCAAATCTGATATCACAATGATAATCAGCATGGAAATAAAGGTCCATGCGACAATCAGTTCATACGTCCATCCCATCAAATGCGGAGCTAGGACAAATAGCACAGCCGTTAAAAGCTCGAATAATGGATAAATAGGAGACACGGACTTTTGACAGTGCCGACATCTCCCTTTAAGAAATACATATGAAAGGACGGGAACTAAATCTAGCCCCGTCAATGTGGTCTTGCAATTCGTACAATGTGACCTTGGTGTGACTATTGACTCACCCTTTGGAATCCGTAGGCCTACTACGTTGTAGAAGGAGCCTAGGAGGAGGGCGAAGATTGATACAATAATTAAAATAAGATTAACCTCCTGCAGGTGGAACGATTTCCCCGTCCGCATTAAATATCTTTGCTGAGCCATCATAAGTTAAAGTAGCACCTGATACTTTCCCATTTTTAGTAATTACTTTAACCACAGTATATTTAGAGTCAATTTTCTCAACGTATGTAGAGAAAGTTTCAAGTCCGTGTTCTGTTTCTGTCGCATCACCAGAAGGCTGAATATCGCCATTAGCTATTGCTAACCTTGCCCCACTCATTACTTGTAAAGCTGTTGCAGAGTGTGCATCATTTCGGCTCTTCTCAATAATATTTCCTATACTCGGTATAGCAATCGCAGCAATAATCCCCAATATAACAACAACAGCAAGTAATTCGATAAGCGTTAACCCTTTTTCGTTACGAAGCATTTTTCTACATTTTTGTAACATCGTAATTTTCCTCCCTAATTGGAAATATGTAGTATTTATTTCTATTTATAATTCTATTATACTATCTTCCAAATTTCAATAAGATTTTACACGTTTCTACATCTGAATGTGGTTAAAAATATCGAACATTGGAACTAGTATGGATGTGACTATAGTCCCAACTATGACAGCAAGCACCACAATCATTAATGGCTCTATTAAACTCTTCAATCTGTCTGTTGCGTAATCTACTTCTTTTTCGTAGAATTCCGCTATTTTATCCAGCATGGAGTCCAGTGATCCTGTGCTTTCTCCAATGGTAATCATTTGGGTGACAAGCGGCGGGAACGCCCAGTGGTCTTTCATCGGACCTGTGAGGGACTCCCCTTTTTCTAGTTCTATTTTACTAGCAGCTAGAACGCGTGCAATGACTTCGTTTTCGACAATCTTCTCTACAATGGAGATAGCCTGCAGAATAGGTACGGAACTGGAAAATAAGGAACTAAGTGTTCTTGTTAACCTTGCAATAACTGCCTTTTGTAGTAACGGTCCGAAGATCGGAATACGCAGTAAAGCATAGTCAATATAATACTTGGTCTGTTTATGCTTATTCATTGCCATCAACCCCATGACAGCACCGAACACTAATAATAGGAACAGCCACCAAAAGCTTTGCATCCACTCGCTCGCCCCGAGGACAAATCTTGTAATCAACGGCAGGTCCGCTCCAAAATCGCTGAACATCGCAACAAATGTTGGTACCACGCCAACAAGGAGGAAGATTACAACTCCAATGGCGATAACTCCAAGAACTAATGGATAGGTCAAGGCGGAAACAATCTTTTGCCTTGTCTCGTTCTGTTTTTCAAACTGAGTTGCGAGGCGATCTAGCGTATCATCAAGTGCACCGCTTGCTTCTCCGGCTTTGATCATGTTAATGAACATAGTCGAAAATACTTTTGGGTGCTTGGCTGCCGCTTCAGAAAGCGGATTCCCTTGTTTCATTTCTTCTTCTACATCAAACAGCACTCGTTTCAATGCTTTGCTTGAGGTCTGCTGGGCTAAAACATTGGTTGCTTCTACCACTGATATCCCGGCGCGGATCAGGGTGGAAAATTGGCGCAGGAAGATAACAAAGTCCCGAAGCTTGACTGGGTTCCCGATGGTGATTTCCTTAGTGAATATGGACTCTGGTACTTCCTCTAGATTCATTACTCGTATGCCTTTTTCTTTTAACGTCACAATGGCTTCCCGGCGTGAGCTGCTTGTGATGCTTCCTGTCTGCTTGCCGGCTGTATTTCTTCCGGTGTAGGTAAATCTAGGCATGTTGCATCGACTCCTGTAGGAAGCTTTCGGCTGACAACCTGCTTATATCGCCTTGTTGAATAAGCCTTTTAATACTCATATCAAGTGTGTGCATTCCTTGTGATTTACTTGTCTGCATCACGTTTTGGATTTGATGAATTTTTTCGTTACGAATAAGATTGGCCACTGCCGGTGTGTTGATAAGTATTTCTGTGGCCACCTTTCTTCCCTGCCGATCAATGGTTGGGAACAGGCGCTGTGAAACGATGGAAACCAATACGGACGCAAGTTGAATACGAATCTGAGCTTGTTGCGGCCCAGGAAAAACGTCGATAATCCGGTCAATCGTGGATGGTGCACTTGTCGTATGTAGGGTTCCTAAAACAAGATGACCGGTTTCTGCTGCCGTTATCGCTGTTTGTATTGTTTCTAGGTCACGCAATTCCCCAACCAAAATGATATCTGGATCTTGACGCAGTGAAGCGCGTAGACCTGATGCGAAGCTTCCTGTATCAATACCAACTTCACGCTGATCAATCATACATTGATTATGTCGATGCAAATATTCAATCGGATCTTCAAGCGTAATGATATGTTTTTTCTGCGACCTGTTCATAAAGTCAATCATCGATGCCAGAGTGGTCGATTTTCCACTTCCTGTCGGACCGGTTACGAGAATCAAGCCTTGAGGTTTGTCCATCAAAGCTTGAAGAATGGACGGCAGTTTCAATTCTTCCAATGAAGGAATTCTTGTTGGAATGATACGGATCGCTATCGCTACAGAGTTTCGTTGTCTGTAGGCATTCACTCGAAACCTCGAAATGCCCGGAACACTGTAGGAAAAGTCCAGTTCCCCTTTTTCTTCAAAGCGGTCCCACATAAATTCAGGAATCATTTGTTTTGCCAATGTTTCCGTGTCTTCAGGACTCAGGGTATCTTCCCCGTATCGCTTCAGCTCTCCATTGACCCGAAAGACTGGCGGCACTCCAACAGATAGATGGATGTCCGATGCTTTGAATTCATATGCGGCGTGAAGCCAATTGTTTATCTTCTCAATCATGGTCATTCACCTACTCCGATAAAGCGACACGCAAGATTTCCTCGGTAGTCGTTAATCCCTTTTTCACTTTTTCTAAACCATCATCTATTAAAAATACGGTATCCTGTTCATAAGCAAGTTCACGAATGGTCTGAACGGATTCATTGTTCATGACAAGTTTTTTCATTTTATCATTGATGACTAATAGCTCATGGATGGCAAGACGGCCTTTATAGCCTGTCATATAACATGTTCCACAGCCTTTTCCTCTTGGTACCTTTTCGACGGTTAACCCGCGTTTTGCAAAGATCTCGATCTCTCTTGCCGTCGGTTCCTCCATTTTGGTGCAATCACGGCATACTTTTCTCACCAACCGTTGAGCAAGGACGCCATTGATGGATGATGCAACCAGAAACGGTTCTACCTTCATATCAATCAATCTCGTAATGGTACTGATAGAGTCATTGGTATGTAGGGTGCTAAGTACTAGATGACCAGTTAAGGAAGCGCGGATGGCCACTTCCGCTGTTTCTCTATCACGGATTTCCCCTACCATGATCACATTCGGATCTTGACGGAGAATGGCGCGAAGTCCCTTGGCAAACGTCATCCCGACATTTGTATTCACCTGGATTTGATTGATTCCTTCCAGCTGGTATTCAACAGGATCTTCGACAGTTATGATATTGACTTCTTCGCTGTTCAGATGGTTAAGCGCTGCATAGAGGGTGGAGGATTTCCCTGAACCAGTCGGACCAGTAATAAGAATGATTCCAGTAGGTCTGTGAATCAGATCCATAAATCGTTCATTGTTCTTTATATTGAACCCTAGCTGAGAAATGTCGTTTAATGCGCTGCTCATATCAAGTATACGCATTACGATTTTCTCCCCGAAAACCGTTGGTAAGGTGGATACCCGGACATCTACAGGATGAAAATCAATATTCGTTTTGATTCTGCCGTCCTGCGGTACACGGTGTTCGGTGATATCCATTTTTCCAAGGATCTTGATTCTTGCTATCAAAACGTTCTGTGTATGTTTCGGTAACGTTCTCTCTGTTCGAAGCACACCGTCAATACGGTAGCGCACAACGACTTTCGTTTCATGAGGGTCGATGTGAATATCACTTGCCCTTTGCTGAACTGCATTTTGCAGGAGCTGATTCACAATTCGTACAATTGGAGAATCATCCTCTGTGATGCTCTCTTCCTGCACCTTCATTTCCACATTTGGTTCAAAACCATCTAAAAGCTCGTCCATGGAATCGTTTGTTTCGTAATATTTATTGATGGAACGCAGAATATCATCTTTTGTCGCAATGACAGGCTCTACTTCAAAGCCTGTGGATAAACGAAGGTCATCCATGGCGAAAAAATCCATTGGATCTGCCATCGCAACAAATAGTTTATCCGCTTCTTTTTTTAACGGGATGATTAAATTTCTTTTTGCAAAGTCTTTGGAAACTAGATGTATGAGCTTTTCATCCAGCGGATAACGATACAAGCTGACATGAGGGATTCCCAATTGAAATTCTAGTACCTCTATAAGCTGCTGTTCGGTGATATATCCTTTTTGAAGGAGCACATCTCCTATTTTTTGTTCACGTGTTTTTTCTTTTAATGCACTTTGCAATTGACTTTCTGTGATGATCCCGGCATCAACTAGCAGGTCACCAAGTCTTTTTCTGATTTGTACCATTGGATTCATCCTTTTGCGTCACTTATTTGCCCGTATAATCACTGCCAGATCCCGGGTTGTTGTTATCATCATCGCCTGCATTTCCATTCCCTGAGCCTGTGTTGTTGTTTGTCCCACCAGTGTTTGTATTGTTGTTTGATCCACCAGTGTTCGTGTTTTGATTTCCGTTAGTGTTATTTGTATTGGTGTTGGAACCAGATGTGTTTGTGTTTGTATTCGTATTAGGATTGTAATTTGTATTATTGTTGGAGTTGCCGAAATTCGTGTTTGTTCCTGTGTTAATGTTAGAGCCGATATTGGTATTCGTATTCGTATTCGTATTTGTTCCGGTATTATTTCCGATTGTATTTGGATTGTTTGGATCTGTAGCAACGACAGGCGTTGTTAATCCGTGCAGCTCCACGCGCTGTATTGGAGCATAGAAATCTTCACTGTAGACGATAGTTTCCATAATTTTTCCTTCAGCGTCTGTTGCAGTGCGCACCAGTTGTACATAGGAGCCATTTTGACCTGGCTCTTTTACACGCGTCCCGGATCCTGGAATCGTCGCAGAATACTGGACAACCGTTTTCGGTGAAAGGGTCTGCATTTCCACTTGCTCCACTTCATAGGTGTATGGTAGCGGACCACCTTTTAACTCGCCTGTGAGGGAAGTTCCACTTACTGACAAAGTGATGGTGTATTCACTCGAATTTGTGTTGGTAAAAGCGAAATCCATCTTATCTTTTTGGTAACGTGCTTCAAATCCATCAGAAGCCCATGTAGGAAGCTCTTTGGAGATATGGCGTTCTACCACACCGAAGTTGGTAGGTGCAATTAATTCATATAACATAGAGGCAAACATGCTCGCAGCCTCATCGGATAAAGTAAGCTCTTCCGTCTCAAGCCAAGTCTTCACCGAGAATACTTCACTTTCGCGAAGTTTGATTTCTTTGCCATTCAATGCTCCTTGAAGCTCGTTTACGCCAGTTTGGCCAGCAATATTCAATGTAATTTGAAGAGCAGTCTGATCCATCACTTCATCATCTACAAGGTAATCAGAAAATGAGAAAGTATGGTCCCCTTCTTTGAGGTGAGAGGCTACTTCTTCCAAGTCCTTTTTCAATTTTTCCGTATCCATGGCAGAAAAAATGTCAGATGTTTGGGAGAGAACTTCGATTTGCTCCAATAAGATCCCATTAGGTAGCTCTACCTTCAATGGATTCTGGGAACCGTCCTCTGCGTACTCCACTGTTTCGGGTATGTAAAAAGTAAAAACATCTTTCGGAAAAGGTTGTAGTTCCCCCGCCCATTCCAAATAAACCGTTCCATTGGATAACCAACTGTTTTTAGCTGCCTCCACTTTATCCAATGCATCTGTTTTAGACGTGTTGCTTACTTCTGCATTTGCGATAAGGGTGGATGCAGAAAACGAATTGGTATGTGGCAGCCACTGATTGGTGACCATGGTTCCGACTTGGATAAAACCAAAAATAAATAATGTACAAACAAGCAAAGCTGCCAATAGTTTTAAACTTTGCATTCCTTTCCCTCCACTCTAAAAACCTTTGGATGAGTCATTTGTTATGCTATTTTTTTGTTCCATTGTGTGTTGTTGTTCAGTTGAAGATTTGAATAATGGCAATCTTTGAAGAAGAATAGCGGTAAGCAGCAGGAGAAGTATCATGGATAGTATGCTATGCCATAAAGTGAGAAGTTCAAATATGTATATTCCTAACACGCTAACCCCAAAAGCAATTGTGGGAATAACCCATTTTCCTGTTTTAGAAAATTTCATTGGAAATAAAAAGAATAGTGCCAACAGTAGTAGTAGTGCCAGACCGGCAAATAAATAGTCCCCCAACTCGTCACCGCTTTCTGTGTATTTTACGTTTTTTGTTGAACGAAGTAGACTATTGTAATTGTATAATAAAGCCAGGTAATTTGAAATAGTAGATTACAAGATAAAACATTTTATTGAAGAAATTGTTTATTAAACCAATAATTTTTTTTACATATCTTTGAAACATTTCTTGATTTCGGACGTTGTTGTGGTGAGAGGGGGGCCAGATGAAACAATCTATTGATGATATTTATGAAGAGCATATGCAGGATATTTTCAGGTACCTCCTTTCCTTATGCAGGGAGCATCATCTAGCGGAAGATCTTGTACAGGAAACATTTTTGCGTGCGTATTTATATTTGGAGAATTATCGGGGTGAGGATGTGAAGCCTTGGTTGTTCCGGATTGCTCATAATGCGTTTATCGACCACTACCGGAAACACAAGCGGACCATTGTGAAGGAACAAGGTTTTTTCCATCGGCTATTTGGCAAAGGGAAAGGCACCGAACAGGAAGTGCTCTTGAAATCAGAGGTTGCCGAGGTTATGGAAGCAATCAACACGTTGAACGAGCAGCAAGCTCAAGCCATCCTCCTTTATGATTACCATAGCTTTAGCTATAAGGAAGCGGCAGATGCCATGGGCGTCACTGATACGTATTTTAAAGTTCTGCTCTACCGCGCTCGTCAAAAAGTTAGAAGCATTCAAGGAAAGGAGAACGAAAAAGAATGAACGATGATTTTAAGGAAAGATTAGAACGTTATGATAAAGGCGAAATGAGCCCCGAAGAAAAGGAAGAATTTGAAAAAGAAATGAGCGCTCGGGAAGAACAATGGATGAAGCCCTTAATGGATAAAAAGAAGCAACGGAAGATATTGCGAGCAAGTAAGTGGAAGGCGCGGATTGGGACGGCTTTGACCGCTATACCAATTCTCCTGTTGGTTATGATGGCCTCCTCTGTCTTAACAAACCTCTATTATCATGGATTTTCGACTGGTTTATCGGAAGAATATACACGTTCTCAGAAATTGGCTGATGTTATCAGCTTTTCTCAATTGGTAACAGATCCTTTTGCTGAAAAGTATAGTGCAGATACAGAAGTTGGAACATTTTTTAAAATGGGGGTAACGAAGGAGTTAAGAAAGCAGGTCGGAAAAGAATTCTATACTGTCGGAGAAATGAATGTAGATTTCCTATTTTCTAAAATGGGGGCAGTGGAGAAAAAGTATTACGGAAAAGATGAAAATACCCCTGCAGAATTTCAGCATCCTTCCCTCCTTTCAGAATATAAATATGACTCCTCATCGGAGTGGGAAAGACTTGAAATGCTACCTGAAGGAACAGTTGCTACCACCTTTATCACTTTTACAGAATTAATGTCCACGGAAAAAGTATTTGAACAATTTGAAGGGAAAGATCTTGAGGTAATCTGGTTTCCAGTGGATATTCCTGATGAAAGGGATAACTATCATCCGATATCCAACATAGGTTTTCCAAACTATCCTATCTTTCACACAGATGATTGGTCCCTTACTTCGAGAACGGAGGAACGTTCTCTTTTCGGTTCTATCTCTACGGAAAGCAGGTCTGCACCTGTTTATGAAGAAGGCGATACAGAGATGTTGCATGAACAGTTTTTAAAGACCCTTCACTTTCTAAAAGATTATCAAAAAGAATTTAATCAGATTCAATACATGCATAATGATATAAAGTTGAATGAACTTGTCCGCTATCTCGAGAAAAATGATATTGCCCATCATGGGGTTGTTATAACCGGACCAACTAAAGAGATTCTCTCCTTGAAAGACGAAAAATGGATCGGAGCCATTCAAGTGGATGAAGTAGCCTTATGGAACTGGAGTAACTAATAAAAAACTCTCGCCAGCAAATTGGCGAGAGTTCTTTCGTTATGATGTTTTCCGATATTCCGCAACTTTATTTCGACCAGCCTTCTTCGCCCCCACATACATTGCTCTGTCTGCGTGGCGGATCAGATCAAGTGTGTCCTCTGCATCATCTGGCGCTGTGGCAAACCCGATACTTGCCGTTACTTTCACCATTTGAGCTCCCTGGGTTTCACGAATATGTTGTTTGAGTGCAAATGATCGTGTGGCAAGATGCACCCTGATGCGTTCGGCGAGTTCAAAGCATTGTCCGCGTTCCATATCAGGAAGTAGAATGACGAATTCTTCTCCGCCATAGCGGGCAACCGTTCCTTTGCTGCCCACAAGGATCGTAAGTCTTTCCGCGACCTGCATAAGTATCTCATTCCCACTTTGATGCCCGTAAACATCGTTCACTTTCTTAAAGTGATCCAAATCCAACATTATTAGGGAGAGGCATTTCGAATGACCCTTGTTTAGCTTCTCGTATTCTTTATCTAATACACTTTCAAAAAAGCGGTAGTTGTATAACTTGGTTAATGCGCAGCGTTCACTTTTTTGCTTGGTTTCCTGATAGTGTCGGGCCTTTTCCATTGCCACCCCGAAGTAAGAGCAAAGAATATCGACAATCATTAATTGAGATTTATCATAAGTCCGCTTGGATGTGCTCGCTAACAAAACCAATCCTTCAATTTTGTGATTTCGAATGACCGGAACACACATTAGACTCTCAATATTCTTAGGAAGATGTGTTTTTGACATATGCTTCCACTCTTTTTTCGTGAAATAGCACACGCTTTTTCCACGTTTCAGCATATAAGCAAGGAGCTCTTCATCATCTGTCAGTAGAACTGAATTAGTCTCCACACTGTTTTCTTTGTCCATGACACGAAGTACTTTCATGATTTTTTCACCGTTCACATCAATGATGGCGGCATAATCCACCTTGAAAAGCGTGGAAATTTTATCTAAGAAAACATCCAGAACACCTTGTGTATCAAGCCTTTCTGTCAACTGATGTCCGACATCCGCTGCTTGCTGAAGGTAAACATTTACTTTCTGACTGGAATGATAGAGTTGAAGAATCAGAGTCAAAATGACAAAAGGCAAACCTACATAAAGTAGTGCCACCGGACCAACCTGCTCATAGAGAGTGTAGAGAATCAACCCGACAGGCAGAACCATGATGCTTGTTACAGCGTCCCACTTTGTATCAGGCGTAATGAACTTACTTTTACGTTCATAGATTTGCACTTGGATAAAATAAAGGGCTACTGTATTTAACGTGAAATAAACGAATTCATGAGCAAGAATCGGACCAATGACGGCAATATTCAATAATCTCGTATCTCCCGGAGTCCCACCGAGCAGGTAAAATACAAACCCAGCAATTAAAGAAATACTTGAAAACATAAGCATATTGATAGGGATGCGAAGCCTGTTCTCACTGTTAAAGCGCATATAAGCCATTAATGCCATAACGGAGACCAGGGTCACGATCATTTCAATGAATAAACCGAAGGATAAGAGGGCTGCCAAGGAAACACCCTGTGCCAGAAACAACGGTACCTCTCCGACGACGATTGGAATTAGGGCAAGTATGATAGCCAACCCCAGAAATCCAATAATGTGCCCCATCGGCAAATCTTCAAACACAACAGGAGAAAGCTGATACCCTAACCACAAAAAGATAGGAACCATGACAATAAAGCTTGTCCAGATCACCACTTCTTTTTGGCGACTTACTGCTTGAACCACCAAACTAACCCCTCCCTTCTTTATCCTTTTTTCGACACACTTTCACAATAATTAAATATTATCAAATTTTCTAACATTTGTCACAACAAAAATAGGATAATTCTCCCTAATTTATTTTACCTACCCTATGTGAGTATAGTCCTAATTTCAGAAATGAAATAGAGAGACCCCGTAATCAATAAGATAGAATGTTCATCAAGGCTTGATACAGCCATCTGTAACGCTGTTTTGCAATCCTCTTCAAACGTCTTTTTCCGGTGATTGCACTTGGTAAAAATTTCTTCTGCACTTGCCGCTCTCGGAAAATTAAATGAGGTAAAAATTATTTCATCTGCGATATTTTCCAACTGGCTTACCATAAATTCAATTGGTTTATCTTTTAAAGCGCTGAATAAGACGACTACTTTTCGATCGGCATATCTTTTTTTCACTGTATTTACTAATGCGTCCATGGCCTCTTTGTTATGCGCACCATCAAGGATAATAGCAGGTTCCTTTTGGATTATTTCAAATCTCCCGGGATGCTCGGCTTTTAACAGCCCCGTTTTTAGAACCCGCTCATCATACTCCATGTTCCACTTATCTATCAATTGTAAATACGCCATGATGGCCAATGAGGCATTGGCAGCCTGATGCTCACCTTGCATCGATAGTTTTAAATTATTTATGGTTCTTATTGCCGATAGAAAGGAAATTTGCTCACCCCCCCATGCCTCTTCTCCTATGACATAGGAAAAATCTTCTTCCATAAAATATAAGGGACTTTGATGGGACAAAGCTTCCTTCTGAATGATGTTTTTCGCTGCAGGCTTTTGTTCACCGGAAATAATCGGCACGCCACTTTTGATGATACCTGCTTTATGAAGGGCAATTTCCTCAACGGACGTTCCAAGAAATCCAATATGATCATGTCCAACGTTGGTAATGATGGAGAGCACCGGATTCATCACATTCGTTGAGTCCTCTCTTCCGCCTAATCCCACCTCTATCAATGCAATATCCGCCTTTTTCACTTTTGCAAAATAATAAAAAGCCATCGCCGTCTGCAGTTCAAATTCGGTTAACCCCGCTTCTTCCAGCCCATGCTTATTAAACACTTCAATCATTGCCATCATTTCTTCATCGGTTATATCCGTTCCATTGACCGATATTTGGTCATTGATAAAGCGATACGAAGGCGAATGAAACACCCCGACCTTTAATCCCATCTCTCTTAAAATGCTCTCTAAAAAGCGCAATGTAGAGCCCTTCCCGTTAGTCCCGCCGATATGTACGACCTGTATTTGATCCTGAGGATTCCCGACCTTCTCTAAAAACCGGACTATCCTGTCCAAACCGAGGTTAATTTCATTTTTTATAGTAAAATGTACTTGCTTCTGCAAATCCTTAAATGACAAAAACATATTAATCTCCTTTTTGGTTAGGGGATACTCTAATTTTCCCCATTAGGTTAAAATTAATGATATAGATTCCATACAAGCAAAACACTCTCAACACAAACTATATTATAGACTAGATAATATATAAATTTGGAGGATCACTCATGAAAAATTTAGTATGCTGGATCATTTATAACGGAAACCTCCCTGAACAAAAATTTATTGAATTGGCAGAATGGTTCGATACGGAAGCAAAAAAACATGCCGTCTCTACTAAGTTAATAAAAAACAATGAACTATTTCCGACTGTAACAAATGGCCAGGCAACATTGGAACTACTTCATAACCATCAGGAGTTGCCAGACTTTGTTTTCTTCCTTGATAAAGATGTGTTACTTGCCCGCCACCTAGAAAAGATGGGCATCCCAGTCTATAACAGTGCTTCTTGCATTGAAATCTGTGATAATAAATCGCTCACGTTCCAAGCTCTTGCAGGCCACGGAATCCCAATGCCGAAAACACTATTTGCACCAATGGTATTCCATTCCCATGAGAATCTAGAACCCTTTTACCATGCGGCAGATACCCTAGGTTTTCCAATTGTCGTAAAAGAAGCTTACGGCTCTTTTGGTATGCAGGTTTACTTGATTGCTAGCATGGAAGAACTACTCGTGAAAGTGAAGGAAATAGGGAACCGACCTTTTCTTATGCAAGAATTCATCACCTCTAGTAAAGGCAAAGATATCCGGTTAAATGTGGTGGGAGATGAAGTTGTTGCTTCCATGATGCGTGTTTCAGAGACAGACTTCCGGGCAAACGTGAGTAACGGCGGAAAAATGTTCAACTATACACCGAGCACCTATGAAAAAGAAGTCGCTATTAAAAGTGCAAAGCTCGTTGGTGCTGATTTTGCCGGGGTGGATCTCCTGTTCGCAGAAGACGGATCGCCGCTAGTTTGCGAAATCAACTCCAATGCCCACATCAAAAATATCTATGATTGCACGGGAATCAATGTTGCGACCTACATCGTCCCTCATATTTTACAGAAGTGGAAAGAGCAAAAAAATGAAAACTAAAGGCTGGCTTGTTTACGAAGAAGAACACGCTAAAAAGAACCTGGGATTCATTCAATGGTTTCTAGATGAGGCAGAAGGGCTTGGGATAGAATTAGACTTTATCCTACAGTCCCGCATATCTTTTGGCGTACAAAATAAGGAATTAATAATACATCTGGACCAGCAATCCATTCACGTACCAGACTTTGTCATCATGCGAAACATGGATCCACTTTTCAATGAACAGCTTGAACGGATGCGCATTACATGTTTCAACTCCCACCATGTTTCTGTTATTTGTAATGATAAGGCAAGGACCCATCAATACTTGGCAGGTAAAGGGATACCGATGTTGGATACGTATTTCAGCACTTCTGACGAGCTCCTTGCAGGAAACCTTCCCCTATCATTCCCGTTTATCATCAAGTCGCGGACAGGCAGAGGCGGCGGGGAGGTATTTTTGGTGGAAGATCTCGTACAATTGAAAGCAGTCGTTGCCCAACTCTCCTCTCGTTCCATCATTCTTCAACCAGTAGCCGGTTCACCTGGAAAAGACTTGCGTGTTTATGTGTTGGGGAAGGAAATTGTCGGTTCCGTGCTTCGCTCCAATCAAACAAGCTTTAAAGCAAACTATACTCTCGGTGGACAGGCAAAGGCATATACACTTAGTGACATGGAACGTTCTATTGTAAACAAGATTATTCAGCAGTTTGATTTCGGCCTCGTTGGCATTGATTTTTTATTTGATAAAGAAGATCGTCTGCTTTTCAATGAAATTGAAGATGTTGTCGGTTGCCGCACACTATGCCTAACAAGCGACATCAATATCGTGAAAAAGTACTTAGAATTTATTTTACAAAAGCTTTCATTTGGAGGGGAATTCACATGACATTTCAGACAATGAAGGAAGCTGTGCCTTATATCTACTCCTCTCTGCTAAAAGCAAAACCTTTTCAAGATGAGGAAAACGACGCGCTAACGCGGGCGCCTTACTTAACGAAGGAACTATTGAGTAAACTCAACCTCATCCCTTCCTGCGATAAAGTCATCCTTGTGACCGGAAGTAAGGGAAAAGGCTCCACTTCCCGGATGATTGCCGCAATCCTCCGGATAATGGGGTTAAAGGTTGGACTATTCACCTCTCCCCACCTGATTGATTACAATGAGCGTATACGGGTCAACGGGAAAGCAATCTCGGATGAAGCGTTTCTCACCTATTTAAATAGGCATGTACCTGTCATGGAAAAGATCACAGCTTCCATTGAAAATCCCAAGCATTATCTGGGACCGACTGGAATCCTGCTGTCTGTTGCGCTGGCTCATTTCCAAACAGAAGCAACCGACATCAATGTCATTGAAATAGGACGCGGCGGCACATATGATGACACAAATGTTCTGGAAAATAAATGGGCTGTTGTGTCGAAGGTTATGGCTGAACATCTTGGGTATCTTGGGCATTCATTGGAAGATATCGTGCGGCATAAAGTGGGGATTATTAAAGAGTGTACAGACTATGCGGTTATCGGAAAGCAATCAGTGGTAGCGTTGGAACTGATGAAGGATTTGGTTGGTGATGGACCAGCTTACTATGGTTTCGATTACGCCCCTGCTCTTACCTCGACCAGTTTAGTGGGAAGTAAATTTACATTAAACACGTTGTTCGCGAGATACGAAGACCTCACTCTCCCCTTATTGGGATCCTTTCAAGTGGAAAACGCAGCACTTGCCATCCAAGCATGTGAAACGGTGTTGGGAGGAGCCCTGCCTAAGGACCTATTGAAAGAAGCACTACAAGACCTTAAGTGGCCAGGTAGGTTAGAGGTGGTTGCCGAGAATCCGACTGTCGTGTTGGACGGTTCCATAAACCGTGTCTCTGCTGCATATTTAAAAGAAATTCTGCCACTTGTAGATTCCAGCAAGGTTGCTACTATCATTGCGGTTCCTTCGAATAAAGATTATGAAGGTGTCATTAAGGTTTGCAGTGAGTTTTCGGACATATTGGTTGTGACGAGGCCTGATAACTCTCACAAAGCTTTTCCAGATGATGCACTTGCAGTTGCCCGGAGATACGACGAGGGAGCTGTGGAAGTGGGCTTGCTGTCAGAGGCTGTTGTTTTGGTGCAAACATTGGAGCCTACTCTTATCTTTGTAGTCGGAACGCAGTCGATGATTGGAAGTGCCAAAGAGATTTGGAAGGATTCATTGTTGGATATTGGTTAAATTGACGCTTCGGTTACCTCTCTTGGGGTCGCCGAAGCGTTTTTGATTGAGATTATATGTTTGAGATTGGAGGTTCTACCTTTCCCCGATGACCTTCTACATTTCCCGGAGCAGCTTCTACCGTTTTGGCAAAACCTTCTACACTTAAAGAGAGACCTCCTACCATTTCCAAGCCACCTTGGACCTTTCAACACATTTCGACACACCCACCGACATATCCAAAAAATAAAAAAATCCCAGACAGACATCCCCTCTAAAAAGGACATCTACCTAGGATCTTATTTTACAAAAAGCTATTATCCCTTCAACTCATCAATACGAGCTTGAACGGCATCACGCTTTTCTACATAGTCTTGCTCTTTTGCTTTTTCTTCTTCAATGACATTTGCTGGGGCTTTCGCGATGAAACCTTGGTTAGAAAGCTTCTTCTGCACGCGCTCTACTTCTTTATCAAGTTTTGCAAGTTCCTTGTTCAGACGGGCGATTTCTTCGTCAATATTAATCAATCCTAAAAGAGGAAGGATCAATTCCGCGCCAGTCACGACTGCTGTCATTGCCTTTTCGCCACCGTCTAACGCAACATCTGTTCCAATCAACAACTCACTTGGATTACAGAAACGCTCTAGGTAAGAACGGTTGCTTTCAAGCTTCCCGGCAATTTCAGAAGTTTTCGCTTTAACAAGCAATTTAACCTGCTTGCTCATTGGTGTGTTCACTTCGGCACGAACGTTACGTACGCTGCGGATGATGTCCACAAGTAAACGCATATCTGCCGCCGCTTCCTTGTCTGTCAACTCATCGCGAACTTCCGGCCATTTTGCAACCGTAATGGACTCGCCTTCGTGAGGAAGCTGCTGCCAGATTTCCTCTGTGATGAATGGCATGAACGGATGCAACAAGCGCATTGTGTTATCCAATACGTAAGCCAAAATAGAGCGTGTTGTCTTTTTCGCCGCTTCATCTTCGCTGTACAATGGAATTTTCGCCATTTCGATATACCAGTCACAGAAATCATCCCAGATGAAGTTGTAAAGGGCACGGCCCACTTCACCGAACTCATATTTCTCTGCAAGCTTTGTTACGGTCTCGATTGTTTCGTTTAAACGAGTAAGGATCCACTTGTCTGCTACGGACTTCTCGCCGCTCAAGTCGATATCCTCAAACTTCATGTCGCCCATGTTCATCAAGGCAAAACGGGATGCGTTCCAAATCTTGTTCGCAAAATTCCAAGTAGACTCTACTTTTTCATAGCTGAAGCGCAGGTCCTGACCTGGAGAGCTTCCAGTAGATAGGAAGTAACGCAGGGAATCCGCTCCGTACTTTTCAATAACATCCATTGGATCCACACCGTTTCCAAGGGACTTACTCATCTTGCGGCCTTCCTCATCACGTACAAGTCCATGAATCAGAACATCTTTAAATGGTCGCTCACCTGTGAATTCAAGTCCTTGGAAAATCATGCGGGAAACCCAGAAAAAGATGATATCATAACCCGTTACTAAGGTACTTGTTGGGTAGAAACGTTGATAGTCCAGTGATTCTGTTTCAGGCCAGCCCATTGTGGAGAATGGCCATAACGCGGAACTGAACCATGTATCAAGAACGTCCGTATCTTGCTCCCAATTTTCGATATCTTCCGGTGGATTATGGTCCACATGGATTTCGCCTGTTTCTTTGTTATACCAAGCCGGAATTCGATGGCCCCACCATAATTGACGGGAAATACACCAGTCACGGATATTTTCCATCCAGCGCATGTATGTGTTCTCAAAGCGGTTCGGTACAAAGTTAACCTTGTCTTCTTGAGACTGAAGGTCAATCGCTTTGTCAGCAAGCGGCTGCATTTTAACAAACCATTGTGTAGAAAGGTATGGCTCAACAACTGCTCCGCTACGCTCACTGTGACCAACGGAATGCATGTGCTCTTCAATTTTGAAAAGAACACCACTTTCCTGCAAGTCTTTTACAAGCTGCTTGCGGCATTCGAAACGATCCATGCCATTGTATTTACCGGCTTTCTCGTTCATACTGCCATCTTCGTGCATTACTAGGATACGCTCCAGGTTATGGCGGTTCCCGATTTCAAAGTCATTCGGGTCGTGAGCAGGAGTGATTTTAACTGCACCGGAACCGAATTCCATGTCTACGTAGTCATCGGCAACGATCGGAATCTCACGTCCTGTGATAGGTAATGTTACCATTTTTCCAATCAAGTGCTTGTAGCGCTCATCTTCAGGATGAACCGCAACCGCAGAATCTCCAAGCATCGTTTCCGGACGAGTAGTCGCGATTTCAATGGAACCGGAACCATCTGTCAGAGGGTATCTCATGTGATAGAAAGCACCTTGAACATCTTGGTGAATTACCTCGATATCAGAAAGAGCCGTTTTAGTAGCAGGATCCCAGTTGATGATGTACTCACCGCGGTAGATTAGCCCTTTCTTATAAAGCGATACGAACACTTCGTTAACCGCTTTGGAAAGCCCTTCATCCAATGTAAAGCGCTCGCGGCTGTAATCAAGGCCAAGTCCTAGCTTGGACCATTGTTGGCGGATATGTTGCGCGTATTCATCTTTCCATTTCCACGCTTCTTCCATGAACTTTTCACGGCCAAGGTCATAGCGGTTGATTCCCTGGTTGCGAAGCTTTTCGTCTACTTTCGCTTGTGTCGCGATTCCCGCGTGGTCCATTCCAGGTAACCAAAGTACATCAAAGCCCTGCATGCGTTTCATGCGTGTGATGATGTCTTGCAGGGTCGTGTCCCATGCGTGCCCCAAGTGCAAGCGGCCTGTTACGTTTGGCGGCGGGATAACGATGGTGTATGGTGTTTTTTCCTGGTCGTTAGTCGCTTCAAAAAAGCGACCGTCCAGCCAGTATTGATATCGGTTTTTTTCAATCGTTTGTGGATCGTATTTGGTCGGAAGGTTTACTTCATTCATTTCCATCCTTTTTCTCCTCCTATTTGTTACAAAATAAAAAACTCCCTTCATCCAAATAAAAGGACGAAAGGAGTTAAGTTTCGCGGTACCACCTTTTTTTACAGGGTGAAAAAGATATACTTTCCCCTGTACACTCAAATCTGTTAACGGCTCTCCACCGGTTTCAACTACTGGACGCATTGCGTTCGCTGAAACTACTCGAGGGCGACCTTCCAATCCGACTTTCCTGAGAAACCTTTCAGCTGATGGTTTCCCTCTCTAAAGGGGTCTGCAATTGTACTCTTCCCTGTCACTGTATTTGATCGTTATCTTATTACCTTACTATGTTACATAAAGGATATGCTAATAGTCAATAAGCTTCTCCAATTTTTTATTAAGTTATGCACAAAATCAAATAATTGTTCCAAAATGGGCACTATTTTCTGCACCCTATCATATGTTAGGTATATATACTTCGAGAAAAGTGTGCTTAAGGAGGTACCTTATGCGAAAATACAACCCTTATTCCTTGCCGCCGTGGTTAAGACAGGTTCGAGGTGTATGCGCGCAATTTATCATTCCTATTTGTGTATTTCAAGGAATACGGACCATCTTCCTTCCCACAACCTTTGACGTTCTGATTCTTGCCATCTGTATCGTGGTTGCCATTTGCTTTCATTTGGAATGGATCTAGGCAACCTGAATGACTGCCTCTTTTTTTGGGGGGGCAGTTTTATTTCGTTCTTCGACACATTTCCTATAGCATATTTCCTAAAAATCATCCATAATACTACATAAAGATAAGAATTTTCTACCAATTTCGACTTTAGAAGGAGACGTCCATGATTTCATTTATGCAAAAACCAAAAAAGGTTCCTTATACTGCTGACATGCAGTTTCCGGATAGACAGGCTGTCATCAGCCATGCAAAGGATGCGGATCTGGCAAGCCGCCTATTTTATATGGGATTTACCAAAGAGCACCTGCAGGCTTTACAAAACGCCAAGCCGGTGGTTTTCGAACTACTGGATGAAGTCCTCGAAAAAGTTCTGGAACATCTATATAATCAGCCTCCGATGAAGCGTGTTGCCACGAGCAATTCGAGCAAGGAGAGGTTAAGGGCAGTATTTGTGCAGTATTTCCAAAGCTTATTGAGCGGAAAACTCGATGAGGAATTTTTCAAAATGCGAAAGAGAATCGGACAAACCCATAATGGTGTCCATCTACCGGTTACCTGGTTTTTAGCAACCTATTCCGCTATGCAGACTCTTTTGCTTCCTAAAGTGGTCGAACTTTTTCAAGATTCCCCTAAGGATCTGGTAACAACCTTGACTGCATTGACTCATATCATTAATCTTGACTCCCAGCTCGTGGTGGAAGAATACATTCATGTGCGAATCGATCTGCTAGAGCAGGCAAATGAAGCCAATCGTACTCTGCAGGGGGAGCTAACAAAGATCAGTGAGGAAGTTGCTGGCACGGTGACAGAGACGGAAGAGACCATCCAGACGGTCACAATGAAAGCAGAAGAGGTCTTGAAGGATACAGACCTTACCCAAAAAAGCAGTCAGAACCTTTTGCATTTGACTAATGACAATGAAATGCAGATGGAAAAGATGGTAGGTAATTTTGAAAAGGTCATGAAGGAAGTCAGCCAATCACTAGAAGAGATGCATACGTTGAAATCTGTTTCTGAAGAGATCATTACCATGACTCAAGGTATTGATAACATTGCCGATCAGACGAACCTTCTTGCTTTGAACGCTTCAATCGAGGCCGCACGTGCCGGTGATGAAGGCCGCGGGTTCGCAGTAGTTGCCAGCGAGGTACGTAAGCTTGCAGAAAGTTCAAAGGATCTTAGCAGTAAAATCAAAGTGCTTATTGATAAGAGTGACCAGCAGATCACCAATGTAACGAGCATGATGTCCTCCATGCACAAAGTGACCGCACAATCTCAACAGAATATCGTACAAGTGAAGGGCGGCATTGTTACTGTGAAAATGGAGATGGACAACTATCTCAACCGCTTCCATAAAAATAAAGCCGATCTTGATATCATTGTAAATTCATTTAAGGAAATCAATCAATCGGCTGTAAGTTTGTCCGTGCTGACGGAGACGTTGTTGCAAAAGGCTGTGAATAAATGATTTAATAAACGCCAAGTTATTATTTGTTGTTACACTCATCTGTTGATTTTCGTTTCAGGCGCTTCGCTTTCCACGGGCGGTCCGGGAGCCTCCTCGCTTCGCTGTGGGGTCTCCCTTCTGCCTTCCTCCCGTAAGAGTCTGCGCGCCTTCCACTACAATCAACAGTATTACTACGTCTCCATTTTGGATTTCATATTTCTAATTAACGGTAAACACGACCAATTGATTATGTTTGAAAATCATTTATTGATCTTTAAAATAATCAAAATCAATACTTTTTATAACAAACGTTTCACTAATATCTACACCAACATTGTGATCAATCATTAGTTTTGCTAATTGTTTTCCGTCAATTAAAATTATCTTTTTTGCTTCTAAGCGTTCTGCATATTGCTTTGCATTATCTGTAAAGTAAGAAGTGGTGATGAACACTCCTTTCCTAGCACCCTTGCCGTCTAATGCCCCTGAAAAACTTTGTACAACGTCCCTGCCAACTGAATTAGTAGCTCCATATCTTTTTGCTTGGACATAAATATTATCAAGACCCAACTTATCTTCTTTAATAACCCCGTCCAATCCCTCATCATTTGTTCGTTGTGTAACTTTTCCATCACCGTATCCCATAACTGTTAACAACTCAATTACAATATCTTCAAACTTAATCCAATGTACGTTGCGGAGTTGTTTTAATAATGTTTCCGCTAATTCCTGTTTGAGTTCATCCAATTTTTCTTTCACTACAGTAAGGGGGTCAATAACCTTTTCAAGTTCTTCTATTTCTTCTTCAATTTCATTCATATTTTCAGTTAATAATTCAAGACCCTCAGAGGTAATTTGATAGGTAAGTTTATTTACTTCTTCAATATAGTTTTCCTTTTTTAAACTGTACCTAACACTTCGAACCCTAGATAAAAAGATGATATCAGATGTATTCTCATACTTCATTACTTGTTGTTCATCCGTTAATCGAAAGTGATCTACTAGTTTTTCTGTAATTTCACTTGCTGGGTAGGCTTTTCCGTCCTTAATCATATGTAAATAGGGAATCATCATATCCTTAATAGAAGGAATGGATTCTTTAATATTCTTATTTGAATTACCGGAATCAAACATATCAAACAAAATCTTTTCTTCTTTTTTGTTCTTTGGTATTCCTTCATTAGAGAAAAGAAGTTTTATCTCCGCCGTGTTTAACCCAGCTTCATTCAGCCTTTTTAAAAGCTTCATAATTCTTAATGATTCAGAATTGTACATAACTCTAGTACCAGTTAATTCTTCAGGAATATACTCCTTAAAATGTTTTACCCACCTTCGACCATTCGCTTCCGACCAGCCCACAATTTCTGACATTTTCTTTTTTGAGTATAATAGTTTATTCAAATTTTTACCCCCTACTCCAATCAACCTACTTTAAGAATATATTACCATGAATTTACTGTATTTTCTGTAAAGTTATCCCTTAAATTCTTTATACTTCAAAACTTTACAAAATTAAATTCAAAACCTAGATTCATACATACTAATTTATATGTAAAAAACCCATCCCAGCTTAACTGGTTTGGGCCTCTTTGTTTTTATTTTGCTCTTCAATCTGATTGATCCTGCCTGCTACATACTCAATATTTTTGGCTTGCCAGTAGCTTCCTTGAATTTTTTTCACCAATTCCCGTTCCGAATGCGTTCGCCTTTGGTTTGGGTTTGGAGGCTGTTGGAACTGTTCGACCGCCTGCATGAACGAAGCAGGGTGCGAAAGATAACTTAGTGTAAGATCTTTTTCATATTCTTGCAGACTGAATCCCTTTTGATACTCATAGAACCAGTCAATACAGTCATCGCAGAAAAGAGGATAGGTCCGTAAATACCGTTGATAAAAAGAGATAATATCGTTTGCTGGCGCCGCTTGCTTTGCTCTTTCCCAGCTTATAAAATAGCCCCTGCCCTCTGTATCTTTTACAAAATGGTGAAACGACACTCTTCCATGTGTCATGGCCACACGATGTTTCTTCGTTTCTTTTACAGCCTCCTGCCAGTTCTCCAGCTTTTGCAGCGAAAATTTCTGAGCAAGTGAAATTTCATGAGCGTATGTGCATACCTGAAGTTCAAATGGTGACATATATAATCTCTTTTCACATACATCCACAAACTTCTCCAGGCCCTCCTGCTCTTTCGTCCACTCCTCAGATATCCGATTATAGAAAGCTGTTATCTCTTCTTCCGGATACTCCTTTTCTTGTACCGTCATGCTATGGAGCTTGGCAAGCTCTTTGAACATTAAGCTGTCCTTGAAATCCAGTTCCCGTTCTTCATTGTCCTCAATCCAAGGCATCAGGTAATATGCATCCGAGTAACTCTCAATAAAGTAGTACCCTTGCCTTGTTTGATAGATAGGAACAACCGTCTTGATTCCACGTTGAAACAGGGAATGAATATTGCGAAACAAAGGATAGGCCTGCTCTTTCTTAATTTTTTTCAAGGCAAAAGCCCCTTTATTCGTTGCAACTCTCCAAACCCCGGCATGCGGTTCCACATATTCAGGGTTGATGCCATATTGATATACTATCTCTTCAACGCTTTGCTCATTTGTCTGCATCGCGAAAACTCACTTCCTCTGGTATTTTCGGGTAAAAAAGAAGTGAGAAAGGTCGCCCCTTCCTCACATTCCTCCAAAGCCGGTTATTGACTCTTAGAGGAAGCCTTTACCGGAATATACAACAATTGCCCTTCATTAACATGGTCATCTGTAGAAAGCCTATTGACCCTTATTAACTGTTGAATGGATACATCATATCGCTCAGCAATATGATCCATGGACTCCCCTTGCTGGACAATGCAAATTTTTAGTTTGGTGAAATCTTCCCCGCCTTCATCTGCAAAAATCTTGGTCAACGATAAATCATTTTCATCTCGCGGCTCATCGGAATAACCATCATGGTCATATTGCTGTGATGGTGCGGTAGCCTGTTGACCCTTCCTCTTATCAAAGAAGGAAACGACATTGGATGCTTCTTCCTCGTTCTGATGGTGGGTTCCTGCGTGCAAAGAATGTAGTGGAGCATACGCATCCTCCGCCTTAGTCTGATAAATATAGTCTGCAGGATTATATGGCGCTTCTTCCTCTACCGCAGGAGCTTTTCTTGCCTCCACTTCAAACGGGGCATACTCGCCATCCTCATCGTAATTGTATTGCATATTTCTATCAATCTCATCTTGATTGAGGATCTCTTCTTCTTCGTCTTCATCGTCCTCTGTATAGTACTGGTAGGTATCTTCCTCATATTCATTATCTGAGTTTTCACTTCGATACATCGGTTCGTATTCGAATGCTTCCTCCTCTTCAGCCGTTTCTTCAACATTTGCTTCTTGCTCGTATTGCGGAGCTTGATTTTGTGAAGCATATGCTTCTTCATGGTCGCGGTTCGGTTCCACTTCATATTGATACGCTTGTTCTACACTCTGCTCTTCCTCTTCCCAGGCAGGAGCGCTCTGTTGGTGGCCGTAAATACCAGAGATGGACAACTCCGCATCCAATTGCAGGCAGCCTCGAGTTGGGACACTGTAATCGAATGACTCAATCGCCACATAAATATCGTCCAAACTCTGAATCCTGTTTTTCGGTATTGTAATATCTACCGGAAAGCGATGGTTCAACGCGCAGACGCCGTCCTCTCGCTGCTCCACTTCCTGTACCACACGGGCTTGAGGCAGATACTCCTCCTCATCGTCGCCCTCTGCATTCACTTGATATTCCCCCGTTAATAATAAAGCTCCACGTATGGAAACATATTGGTCCTGCTCATAAATTTGTATATCAGGATCTAACGCAATGGAGATAAGCTCAGATACTTCCTGTCCCTTTTGAAACCATATCGATTCCTCAACTGAAAACCTCAAGCACGATTGCTGTTCTGAAGACAAAGGGGTTCCTCCTTTCACACCTATCAAAAATTTACTATATCAATAAAGATGTATGTTGAGATTTTGGAGAATATGAATGAAAGTTAGAAAATTTAAGGAGGGGGGTCAGACCCCGGCAGGAGATTTGAGCTGTGCGTCGAAGGGTGCATGGAAATTTGAGGTCGTTAGTAGATTGTATGATTTTTGGTGTGGTTTGATGTTAGGTTGTTTTGTTTTTCTGGTATGTTGGTGGTGGTTGGGAAAAACCAAAAAAACCCGCTCCAATGCATTCACATGCACCAGAGCGGGTTTCACTTAAACAAGTAAATCAATAATTAACCTTTAATCGCCGCAAACGATTTTTCAATCGCTTCTAATGTCTTTTCAATGTCCTCATCTGTATGAGCAGTGGACAAGAACAGGCCTTCAAACTGGGATGGCGGTAAGAACACGCCATTGTTTGCCATCTCACGGAAGAACTTCGCGAAATAACCTAAATCCGAAGACTTTGCCACATCATAGTTAACGACTTCCTCACTATTAAAGAAGAAGCCAATCATGGAACCTGCGCGATTTACAGATACAGGCACATCGTATTTCTCCCCAAGAGCGACAATCCCCTCTTCTAGGCGATCCGCTTTCTTGCCGAACTCTTTATACGTTTCAGGTGTCAATTGAGCGAGTGTTTCATATCCAGCTGTCATTGCAAGCGGGTTCCCAGATAAGGTACCGGCTTGATAAATCGGACCGCTTGGAGCAATCTGAGCCATGATCTCTGCTTTACCGCCATATGCACCAACAGGCAGTCCACCGCCGATTACTTTTCCAAGACATGTTAAGTCAGGTGTTACGCCGTAATATCCTTGTGCACAATGGTAATCCACACGGAAACCTGTCATTACCTCATCAAAGATTAGTATTGCGCCATATTCCGTTGTCACCTCACGCAAGCCTTCCAAGAATCCTGGTTGTGGAGGAACAACTCCCATGTTACCTGCAACAGGCTCGACAATGACACCGGCGATATCGTCACCAAATTCTTTGAATGCGTAACGGATGCTCTCCAAGTCATTGTATGGCACGGTAATCGTGTTTTGCGCGACACCCTCTGGAACACCTGGGCTGTCTGGCAAACCAAGTGTAGCGACTCCAGAACCGGCTTTAATCAACAAGGAATCCCCATGGCCATGGTAACAGCCTTCGAACTTGATGATTTTGTTGCGTCCAGTGTACCCACGCGCAAGACGAAGGGCGCTCATTGTTGCTTCCGTTCCGGAGCTTACCATACGTACTACTTCGATGGAAGGTACTCTTTCGATCACAAGCTTAGCAAGTTCATTTTCAATAAGTGTCGGTGCACCAAAGCTTGTCCCTGATTCTGTTACTTTTTTGATTGCTTCCACTACGCGGTCATTGGAATGTCCGTGAATCAGTGGTCCCCAAGAAAGGACATAATCTATGTATTCGTTCCCGTCCACATCGTAGATTTTGGAGCCTTTTCCTCTCTCCATGAAGATTGGGTCCATGTCTACTGATTTAAAGGCACGTACTGGGCTGTTGACGCCGCCTGGCATTAATTTGGACGCTTCCGCAAAAGCTTCTTTAGACTTTTCATAACTTCTCATTCTTCTATCATCCTTTCTTTTATCTGAAATGGATTTTTGTTACAGGCATCCACCTTACTTCTCATCCAACCATCGTGCTACGTCTTTTGCGTAGTAGGTGATGATCAAGTCAACACCGGCACGCTTCATGCCGATTAGTTTTTCCATGACGATTTCACGTTCGTTGATCCATCCGTTCATGGCTGCCGCTTTGATCATGGAGTATTCTCCGCTCACATTGTAGGCAACAACCGGTACATTGAAGTTGTTTTTCACATCACGGATGATATCTAAGTATGCCATGGCAGGTTTCACGATCAGGAAGTCCGCTCCTTCAAGCATGTCAGACTCTGCTTCACGAAGTGCTTCTTGGCGGTTCGCCGGGTCCATTTGATACGTTTTTCTGTCTCCGAATTGAGGAGAGCTGTGTGCTGCATCACGGAAAGGTCCGTAGAACGCAGAGGAGTATTTGACGGCATAGGACATGATTGGAACATCTTCAAAGCCGTTCTCATCCAACCCTGCGCGGATTGCAGCCACAAATCCATCCATCATGTTAGAAGGTGCAATAATGTCTGCCCCTGCACGCGCTTGGCTTACAGCTGTGCGCGCCAATAAGTCTAATGTCGGGTCATTTAAAATCCGTCCTTCTTCCACAATGCCGCAATGTCCATGAGACGTATATTGGCATAGGCAAGTGTCTGCAATGACCACAAGTTCTGGGAAGTGAACTTTGATCTGAGTGATCGCCTGTTGGACAATCCCATGCTCATGATACGCTTGCGTACCCACTTCATCTTTTTCTTTTGGCACACCGAACACAATCACTGATTTAATGCCCAGGTCCGTAACTTCGGCCATTTCAGCATTCAACAGATCCAAGGACAAATGATAGACACCTGGCATGGAAGGTACTTCATTTCGGATATTTTCCCCTTCTACCACAAAGATCGGGTAGATGAAGTCTTCCTTATGTAAATATGTTTCACGCACCAGTGAGCGCATGTTATCTGAATTTCTTAATCTTCGATGACGATTAAATTGCAAGTCTTTCATATTATGTATCCTCCCTTTTGAAATATTGCACAATTTCTTCTAGCAGACCGTCCATCGTATATAAGGATGGACTGATTGCCACGTTGATTCCTGCTTTTTCTGCAGCATGTTTTGTAATCGGACCGATGGTTGCGACCGGACCTTCAGGCAGTCCGAATAGTTCCATGAAGTTATGTACGGTAGAGGGGCTCGTAAAAGTGTATAGGTCCACCTTTCCCTCTTTTACCAGATTCCATTCCTTCTCATCAGGCACTCGAATCACGTTTTCATATACGACTATCTGCTTAACATTGTACCCTATTCTACTTAGTTCTTCACGCAAAAGGGGCCGGGCAAGGTTGCCCTGTATGAGCAGTACCGAACTTCTTTTCTCTTTATTAAAACTCTCTATCAAATCTTCTGCCGAAAAACGATTTGGCACAAGGTCCACTTTATAGCCTAACGCTTCCATTGCTAGCTTAGTTTTTTCTCCGACCACTGCAATCTTGTTTGGCAAGTGACCTTGATAGAGTTCAAAAAAATACTTCACGCCATTTACACTTGTAAACACAATCCACTCAAAATGTGAAATGTTTGCCTTAATATCTACCTTCACTTGCCATGTATCCGAAACCTGCTGAAATTGAATAAGAGGGACTTCAAGCGAGGTCCCTCCGAGTGCTGCGATCTGTTTGGAAAAATACCTTGCCTGCTCTTTGCTTCTTGTAATAAGAATGCGTTTATCGGCTAAAGGCAAAGTACGGTCCATTACTGATCCAGCTCCTTTTTCACATTATCAATTAGTGTCTTTCCGCCTTGTGCAGTCAGACTCTCCGCAGCTTCCAATCCGACCTTCACAGGATTTGTTCCTGTGATTCTCTCTTTATATAAAACAGATCCGTCTGGTGCACCTACTAGTACGGTTAACGCGATATTGTCATCCTGTCCAACAGAAGCAAATCCCGCAATCGGCACCTGACATCCGCCTTCCATTTTATGAAGAAACGCACGTTCAGCTGTGACTGCTTTATGTGTAACAGAATCTGTGAATAATGATAGAGTCTCAAGCAGTTCTGCATCATCTTCACGGCATTCAATGGAAAGTGCTCCTTGCCCTACAGCTGGTAAGCATAGATCTTCATCAAGGAATTCTGTCACGACATCTTTTGACCAACCCATTCTTGCAAGGCCTGCTGCGGCTAAAATAATCGCATCATAATCTTCGTTTTGAAGCTTTGCAAGGCGTGTATCAATATTTCCGCGAATCCATTTAATTTCTAAGTCCGGACGTTTTGCAAGAAGCTGTGCACCACGGCGCAGGCTGCTTGTTCCTACAATCGATCCGCTCGGCAGATCAGCAAATTTCACATGATCCTTGGAGATGAACGCATCGCGGTGATCTTCACGGAACGGAATGCATCCGATGGTCAATCCTTCCGGTAAAACTGCAGGCATATCTTTCATGCTGTGGACAGCCATGTCTATTTCCTTATCCAACATCGCCTGCTCGATTTCTTTTACAAAAAGACCTTTCCCTCCAACCTTAGATAAGGTCACATCCAGGATTTGATCTCCCTTCGTTACGATTTCCTTTACTTCAAAATCGAAAGGCGCACCTAAAGCCTTCAGTTGATCAATGACCCAGTTCGTTTGGGTTAAAGCAAGCTTGCTTCTTCTAGAACCTACAATTATTTTTCTCATATTTCCTCCTTACCCAAAACCAATGGGATTCCTATAAGATCCAAAAATGAAAATTTGATAATCTACCGAACAGGAAAAAGTTGATGAGGACGACAAGAAACGCTGCGATATTCCAGCTCGCAATAGCCTTCCCGCTAATTCCTTTGGCAAGTCTTTGATAAAAATAATAGCTGTATGCGGTAATGACGATAAATGATCCGATCACTTTCATGTCATACCATTGAAATTCGGACAGTTTCACAGATGCCCAAATGCTTCCTAATATTAACGACAGCAATAACATCGGTACTCCAATTACATTCAATACATAGGACATATGATCAAGTTTCGCCAAATCCTGAATGCGCAATAACCGCTTGCCCCACTTTTTCTCCTTTAACAGCCGATATTGGATGACATATAACAAGGAAAAAGCGAAAGAAAGGGAAAAGGCACCATAGGACAGGATCGCCATTGTGATATGTATGATGAGCAACTCAGATACCAACGCTTGCGCGACCACTTGTGATTCATGCTGTATCGGTGTGAACGTATGCAATGCCAAGACCAGAAATCCTATTACATTTGTAAAAAATACGATGAAATCTACTCGTAAGATTCTATTAATGACAAGGGAAAAGGTGATCAGCACCCATGTATAGAAGTACATTCCCTCATAAAGGGTCAAAATGGGAAATCGTCCGGTATCAAGCATCCGCAAAAATAAGAACACCGTTTGCAATACCCATACAATTGCAAGTAACCAGAAGGCTGTTTTATTTGCCTTCTGGTTATGTTGAAGAAAATCAATGAAATATAAGAGCACGCTTAAGGCATATAGAAGAATCGTTAATTCGTACAGCCTTGCGATTGTCATCTCTAGCATAGTTAACAGCCTCTCTTACGACCTGTATGTCGCAGCTTGAGGAAGCGGGATTCCTACAGGAGAAGCAGAATTCTTCTCCTTTTTCACAGTATAGTACTGTGTTTGAACTTCTTGCTGGACCGCCTCTTCTATATTAAAGATTTTGGTGAACAGTTCTAGAGATTCTTTTGCGTCAGATTCGGCTGAAAGTTCTTTCGCTCGTAAAATCGGGTCGCGCAACATCTGGTTAATGATGCTTTTCGTGTGCTTATTCAAGACCTTGATTTCACGCTCTGAAAGATGAGGCAGTTTACGTTGGATACTTTGCATCGTTTCGGATTGAATATCCAGCGCTTTTTGACGTAAGGCGGAAATGACCGGAACCACACCAAGTGTGTTCAACCAGTATTTAAACTCCACAATCTCCTCTTCTATGAACAGTTCAATCTCTTCTGCCGCTTTCTTGCGTTCTGCCAAGTTGGCATTGACGATTCCCTCGAGATCATCAATATCGTATAAGAAGACGCTCTCTAGCTTATCCAATTCAGGATCCAAATCTCTTGGAACGGCAATATCCACCATGAAAAGTGGACGCCCTTTTCTCATACGCTCGACATAGGTCATATCGTCTTTAGTCAAAACATAATCTTTGGCACCGGTAGAAGAGATGAGAATATCCGCTTCTACCAACGCACAGGAAAGCTCCTGCATAGACTTTGCCTGGCCTGCGAAACGATTCGCCAGGTTTGTTGCTTTTTCCAACGTACGGTTGATAACCGTGACTTTTTCTACCCCGTTGCTGTGAAGGTTCTGGACGGCGAGTTCTCCCATTTTCCCTGCGCCTAAAATTAATACATGCTTGTTTTTTAAATCCCCGAAAATCTTTTTCGCAAGCTCCACCGCTGCATAGCTGACAGAAACGGCATTAGATCCAATATCTGTTTCGGAATGTGCACGCTTAGCTAAAGTGATAGCTTGTTTAAATAATTGATTGAAAATCGTTCCGACCGTTTTATGTTCTTGTGCGGCAAGAAAACTTGTACGGATTTGGCCTAGGATTTGCGTTTCCCCAAGCACCATGGAATCCAATCCACAGGACACTCGGTACAAATGCTCGATTGCCCCGTCATGTTCATATATGTTCAAGTAAGGAGAAAACTCTTCCTTGTCTAAACCGAACCAGTCTGCAAGGAAAGCTTTAATATAATAACGTCCAGTATGCAACTGATCGACTACTGCATAGACTTCCGTACGGTTGCAGGTAGAAACAATGATGTTTTCCAAGATGGACTTTTGGTCCTTCAATGCTATCATTGCTTTATTCAGATCAGCTGGATTAAATGTCAATTTTTCACGTATTTCAACAGGGGCCGTTTTATAATTAACACCGACTACTATGATATGCACTTGTTCGTACACCCCCACAAAAAATAATATCATCTACTAAAATTATAACATGACTAATGCTAGATACTTTTGTTAAAATGTGAACAAATAGTTTCCAATTAAGTAATTAGGCTGCATGAAAATACACCGTTTTCATGGTTTCTCTTAGTTATATATTACAAACATTACAATTCTTTTATTCACCAACTTGTACATTAACAGAATTTCATTGTAGAATCAAGGTTTCAGCCTCGATCTCAAGGAGGAAAATATGAAGAAAAATAGCTTTCTGCCAGGTTTGCTTTTATTGTTTTTTGGTGCATATTTCCTGTTACAACAATTAAACATATTGTTGTGGGAAGGGATGTTGCACTGGTCCACTATCCTTGTTATTACAGGAATTGCACTTTTGTTACAAGCTTATAAACAGAGTGATTATCCTAACATTCTCCCTGGCTTTGTTTTACTGGGAATAGGTTTGCATTTTCAGTTAAAAGACATAGTTGATGCCTGGCCCGATCATTTCGCGGTAATCATTTTGATTATCGGGATTGGTTTTATCCTGCGTTCGCAAAAGACGAAGGGCGGGATGTTTGAAGGAGTTCTGTTATGTATTCTTGCCAGTTTCTTTCTTTTTTACGATTCGTTTATGGAGATGCTTGGTGTGGTAGAGACGGGTGTTGCTAGTTTACATACTTTTTGGCCTGTTTTGTTGATTTTGCTTGGTGCGTTTTTTGTTTTTAAGAAGAAATAAGGGAAGACCTACAAGCAATGGAGTGTTATTCCGTTGTTGTAGGTCTTTTTTCTCTTGGTTATTGTTTAGACGCAGCTGTTGATTTCCGCAAACGGCTTCGCTTTCCGCGGGTCGGCCTTGAGCCTCCTCACAACGCTTCAGGGGTCTCAACATTGCCGCTACTAACCCGCAGGAGTCTACGCCTTTTGCTCCAATCAACAGCTAGAAATCATTTAACTCCCTGTTTTTGGTTACAGAACAGCTTCTAGGAAGTCTTTTGTTCGTTGTTTTTTTGGGTTTTTAAAGAGGTCCTGTGGTGGGCCTTCTTCGACGATTTTGCCGTCGTGCATGTAGATGACACGGTCGGCGACTTCTTGTGCGAATCCCATTTCGTGGGTGACGACCACCATGGTCATTCCTTCTTCGGCAAGTTCCTTCATTGTTTTAAGTACTTCTCCCACCAGTTCGGGGTCAAGGGCGGATGTTGGTTCGTCAAACAGCATCACTTCAGGCCTCATGGCAAGCGCACGGGCAATTGCCACACGTTGCTTTTGCCCGCCCGAGAGTTTTTCGGGATAAACATTCTCTTTGTCTGACAAGCCTACTTTTGCCAAAAGGTCGGATGCAATTTTTCTTGCTTCCTCTTTTTTCAGCCTCTCAACCTGGACAGGAGCTTCCATAACATTCTCTAAAACGGTTTTGTGAGGGAAAAGATGAAAATGCTGAAACACCATGCCAACTTTTTGACGGACTTTATTTAAATTGTCTTTTTCTACGTCTACTTCCTTGCCATCTATGACCACGGTGCCGCTATCCTTCATTTCAAGAAAGTTCAAGCAGCGCAGGATCGTACTTTTACCGGATCCGCTGGCACCAATCAGGCAGACAACTTCTTTATTTTTCACTGTCAAAGATATATCTTTTAAAACATGTAGATCTCCGAACGATTTATTTAAATTTACGACTTCTATTTTATTACTCATTACCTCTACCTCCTATCTCCTATCTATCACTAGCTGAGAATTTACGTTCCAATAGATTAACAAATATTCCAATCAACCCTACAAGGAATAAGTAGTAAACAGAAACTACCAACAAGTACGTCATATAGTCAAAGCTGTTTGCACCTTGTGTTTGCGCTACATTGAACAGTTCGTAGAAACCGATGAATGCCGCTAAGGATGAATCCTTTAAACAGATGATAAACTGATTTCCAAGTGGCGGCAGTGCCCTTCTGAACGCCTGTGGCAAAATAATTCTTCTCATCGCCAGATTGCGGGTCATACCCAAAGAGCGTCCTGCTTCCATTTGTCCCTTGTCAATCGATTGAATGGTTCCACGGAATATCTCCGCAATATAGGCACCATTATGGAAGGCCAGAGCCAATGTGACGGACCAGAATGCAGTGATTCCCATCTGTACTAATCCATAGTAGAAAACAAAGATTTGAACAATTAACGGGGTTCCCCGCACTAGGTATATGTAAGTATTCGCAATCCATTCAAGTACTTTAATCTTAGATATTTTAAGAAAGGCAAAAAATAAGCCGACAAAAAGTGCAATTACAATTGAAATGGCTGTAATTTGAAGGGTTTTTAGCATCCCTCTTAAAAACATGTCGTATGAACTGAAAAAAACATCAATAAAATGTGCTAAACTGGGCATACTTTGCTTCACTCCCTTATGCTGATGTGTGCTATTAGTGGTGGTTAAAGCTGATAAAAAATGTGTGGTGAGTGAACACCACACATTTCAGAGACAGGATTGATTATTCTAGTTCGGTATTACTCACCCGGGTCTGAAGTAATGTCTTCACCAAAGTACTTTTCACTTATCTCTTTCAATTTTCCGTTTTCACGTAATGTTTCAAGCGCTTCATTAATCGCTTCCAGTAAGGCTTCATTTCCTTTGGCTACCGCCACAGCCTGTTCACTGCGATCCAATAGTTCGCGTGCCTCCAGTTTCATTCCGGCTCCGATTGCTTCACGACCGGTTACAAAATCAGTTACCACTGCATCATGGCGGCCATTGTTAAGTGCCTCTAATGCTACAACGTCGCTATCATAGTTTACGATATTATCAGATACACCCTCCACTAAATCTGCATAGGTGGATCCTCTGGAAACGGCAATTTCCATTCCCTCTAGATCCTCCATGGTTTGGATATCACTGTCAGGACGCACAAATATCTGGGCACCAGAGTAATAGTACGGTGTGGAGAAGTCCACTTCTTTTAATCTCTCTTCCGTAATGGTATGACTCGCAACCGCAGCATCAAAGCGGCCATTCTTTACTCCTTCAACAATACTCGCAAAAGTGTACTTTTCCTGCTCTGGTTCCAACCCAAGCTCAGCTGCAATAGCTTCCCCGACTTCGATATCAAAACCGGTCATGTTTCCGGAACCGTCTGTAACACTAAATGGCGCAAATTCTCCTGAAGAAGCAAATATAAACTTGTCTTCCTTTACTAATTCGTACCCTTCGCTTGTTGTTGTTTTACCACCGCATGCTGCAAGAATGGTGGACAACAAAAATAACGTGACTAACAATACCCTTTTTTTCAATTTCCAAAATCCCCCTTAGTGTCCATTTTTTTCGTCTCCCTTTTATGTTAACAATTACGGAAAACTACCACAAATAAGCTCAGTAATCATATTTGATAATTTTTCTGTAAATTCTAACTTCAGAAGACCTGACTACCTGTGTATCTTATGTATGCGCGGAATTACTCCTTGTACATTCTATTCCCTAATGCTCCACGCTAATAAACATATTTTTCGAAATTTTTCGCACTTTTAAAAAACAAAAAAATAGATTCCATAGCCTGTGTCACCTCACAGCCATGAAATCTATCTAAACCTCTAATTATTTGATAGGATACGTTTTATTTCTTGGAGCAGTTCATTCCCTGTAATTATTCTTTCGCCCCCTCCTTGAACAAAGCTTTCACTGCCGCCTCCTTTTCCATTTATTAACGGAAAGACATCTTTCGCAATAAGCTTCATATTCAAGTCAGATTTGCTCCCCTTTGCACCAACAAATTGCACCTTTCCTGCATTTTCCGCAAATAGGAACACGTTAATGTCATCGGCACCAGAGGTTATTTTCCGGGCCATACTCTGAAGCTCTGACATCTCTCTAGTTTGAAACACAGCCAAGATTAATGCTCGGCCTCCTACTGATTCCATTTGGGAAGCAAGTGCCATTGCTTCATAATCAAGAAGCTTATCTTTTGTGTCTTTTAACTCTTTTGCCTGTTCTTTACTTTGCCCTAACATTCTTGAAACTGCTTCAGCCATTCCATTCTGAGGAGCATTCAGTAATATGGATAGTTCAGAAAGCACCTGTTGTTTCTCTTGAAGCTGCTTTAACACTCGATTCCCCGCTACAAAGGTGACGCGGATCATTTTCTTTTGTTTTTCCAACGAAAGGATTTTAAGGGAAGCTACTCCTCCAGTTGTACGAGGATGTGTTCCTCCACAACCGCTATAATCAAAGTCCGGAATGATTACTAAGCGGATATTTTCCGAAACAGACAGCTCTTTTCTTAACGGGTAATCTGATAGCGCATCCTTTGAGACCCACTTGGCCACTATCTTGCGGTTTTCAAGGATAATTTTATTAACTAGTGCTTCAGCTTCCAGAAATTCCTGTTCTGTCAATTCATTGATATCAAGGTCAATGGTGGATGTTTCTTTGCCCAGGTGAAAACTTTTCGTTTTATAGGAAAATAGCTCTTCAAAAGCTGCTGATAAAAGATGCTGCCCTGCATGTTGCTGCATATGGTCATATCGTCTTTCCCAATCGATGGTTCCTTTGATTTCACCAGTTGTTTCGGGAAGTGGGTCCTCCAGGTAATGTCTGATTTCTCCGTTGATTTCCTGGACATCAATGACCTTTTGATTGTTCAATGTTCCAATGTCATAAGGTTGTCCGCCTCCTTCTGGGTAAAATGCGGTTTGTTCTAAAAGGGCATACCATTTTCCAAATTCGTCTTGAATTTGCTTTATTAGTGTGGTGGTGAATGTCTGTATGTAAGGGTCTTGATAAAACAACTTTTCCATCTATATCACTCCTGGCTATAAACTAAAAAACTGCGTTCAGAGGATCTCTTCCTCTGATTCGCAGTTTAGTGTTACTTCATTCTTTTTTGCAACATGCCCCAGACTTCATCTTTTCCTTGTCCAGTTTCGGAGGAAAAGAGGATTAACTCGTCTTCTTTATCCATACCGAGTGTTTCTTTTATTACTTTTAAGTGCTTTTGCCATTTCCCTTTAGGGATTTTATCGGCTTTGGTCGCAATGACGACTACTGGAAGCTCGTAATGCTTCAGGTACTCATACATCGTGACATCATCCTTGGATGGTGGATGGCGAAGGTCCACTATTTGCAGAACCGCACGAAGCTGTTCTCTGCTTGTCAAATAGGTTTCCATCATTCTGCCCCATGCATCACGCTCGGATTTCGGGACTTTAGCGAATCCATAACCAGGTACATCGACGAAATGCAACATTTCATTGATCAGGTAAAAGTTCAATGTCTGTGTTTTTCCTGGTTTGGAGGAAGTTCTCGCAAGGTTCTTACGGTTGATCATCTTATTGATAAAAGATGACTTTCCTACGTTTGAACGACCCGCCAAGGCGAATTCTGGTAAAAGCTCACTAGGATATTGTTCTGGTTTAACGGCACTTATGACTATTTCTGCTTGTGTTACTTTCATTTTTTCTCTCCTGCTAATGCGTGTTCTAACACTTGATCTAAATGTGATACTAAAACAAACGTTAAATCTTTTCGCACACTTTCTGGAATATCATCCAAATCTTTTTCGTTCTCTTTAGGTAGTATAACCTTTTTTAGCCCGGCGCGGTGTGCACTCAGTGATTTTTCTTTCAATCCGCCAATTGGAAGCACACGCCCTCTTAACGTAATTTCACCCGTCATCCCCACATCTCTTCTGACCGGTCTGCCAGTTAGTGCTGAAATAAGAGCAGTGGCCATCGTGATCCCTGCGGAAGGACCGTCTTTCGGGACAGCTCCTTCTGGGACGTGAATATGGATATCGTTTTTCTCATTGAAATCCGGGTCAATATTTAATTCATCCGCTCTGGAACGGATAAAGCTGAATGCTGCATGTGCAGACTCTTTCATGACATCCCCAAGTTTACCGGTCAACATCAGTTTACCTTTTCCTGGTGACAGAGATACTTCAATCGATAAAGTATCGCCTCCGACGGTTGTATATGCAAGGCCAGTCGCCACGCCAACCTGGTCTTCCTCTTCCGCCTGTCCATAACGGAATTTAGGCTTGCCAAGGAAATCTGCAAGGTTTTTTTCTGTAATGACTACCCTTTTCTTCTCACCGGAAACGATAAGTTTGGCAGCTTTTCTGCAAATGGATGCAAGCTGTCTTTCCAAACTACGCACTCCGGCTTCACGGGTATGGTGGCGGATGATGGACATTAGTGCCTCATCTCTAATTTGCAGAAGATTCTTCTGTAAACCATGCTCTTTTGCCTGACGAGGAAGCAGATGGTCTTTTGCAATGTTTAACTTTTCGATTTCCGTATAACCAGCAATCGTAATGATTTCCATCCGGTCACGAAGCGGTCCAGGAATGGTTGCTAAATTGTTAGCTGTTGCAATGAACATGACATTGGATAAGTCATACGGCTCTTCAATATAATGGTCGCTAAAATTAAAGTTCTGTTCAGGATCTAAAACTTCCAATAATGCAGAAGATGGATCTCCCCTGAAATCATTGGACATTTTGTCGATTTCATCTAAAAGGAAAACCGGATTGATGGTTCCCGCTTTTTTCATACCCTGGATGATTCGTCCCGGCATTGCTCCAACATAGGTTCTTCTATGACCGCGGATTTCCGATTCATCCCGAACTCCCCCAAGGGAGACGCGGACAAATTTACGATCCAGGGACTTTGCGATGGAACGAGCCAAGGAGGTTTTACCGACACCTGGAGGTCCTGCCAAACAAAGGATTGGACCTTTTAAAGATTTTGTCAGTTGTTGAACAGCCAGGTATTCCAACACGCGTTCTTTCACTTTTTCTAATCCAAAGTGATCTTCGTTAAGAATCTCTTCCGCTCTGATAATATTCAATTGGTCTTCTGTTGCTTCTGTCCATGGAAGGTTCAATAGCCAGTCAATATAATTGCGGATGACAGAGCTTTCTGCGGAACTGGATGGAATTTTTTCATAGCGGTCGATTTCCTTCAATGCGGTCTTTTTCACATTTTCCGGCATCCCGATCTTTTCGAGCTTTACTTTCAGATCCTCGATCTCGCCGCCTTTTCCTTCTTTATCCCCAAGCTCTTTTTGGATTGCTTTCATCTGTTCGCGAAGATAATATTCCTTTTGTGTACGTTCCATAGAACGCTTAACACGCAGGCCGATTTTCTTCTCTAGCTGCAACACTTCTTTTTCATTATTAACATGCTTGATCACTTTGTTCAGACGTTCCTTCACATCTCGCGTTTCAAGGATATCCTGTTTATCTTTCATATTGACAGGCAAATGAGATGTAATGATATCAGCCATTCTTCCAGGCTCCGTTATATCTGAAACGGTATGATATGTTTCAATCGTTGTCTTTTTGGAGAGCTTTGTGTATGTATGAAAATAGTCCAGCAAAGTTCTCATTAGTGCTTCATCTTCCGGATCTTTCTCTTCCGTATCGGGATAAGTCAAAAGCTTGGCTTCCCAATGTGTATCTTTTTCAATGAACTCTTCAATTTTTGCACGTTCCAACCCTTCCACCAGAACACGGACCGTACCGTTTGGAAGTTTTAACATTTGTTTAACTTTTGTAAGAGTACCCCATGTATATAGGTCTTCTTTCGCAGGATTGTCCGTACCCACTTCTTTCTGTGTAGAAAGGACGACAATATCGTCTCCAAGCATCGCTTGTTCTAACGCTTCTATCGACTTTTCCCTTCCGACATCCAAATGTAACACCATTGTCGGAAAGACCATCAATCCTCTTAAAGGCAATAATGGAACATGATATTCCTTATTTGTTGCCATAGTAACACCCCCGTACGCTCTTCCATTATGTATCTTTGTTCAATTCTATCCTAATTAAATTGCCCTGTCTAATTAAAGAGACAGTTTAACCTGTAAAAGAGTATTGTTTTATTATCTTTTACAACTTTGCCTTAGTTAATAAAGAAACGGTAGTAAAAATTTTACCTTTTTCAAGACCCAAGTGCAATAAGTAAGGCTCGGTATATGTAAAACAGGCAGACCGTCACAAGGCCTGCCCACCCTCTACATGGATTCTGTTTTTGGGATGCTGATTGGAGCTTGTAAAATGCTCTCTACGTTCGTTTCCATTATCTTTTCTCTTAATAAAGCAAGATCCAATACTTCTTGGAATTCTTTTACTGGTATGACTTCAATGCCGTCGATTTCTTTAATGATCGATTGCATATTGTCCGCTGGTATGATAACTCTTTTTGCACCAGCTTGTTTGGCCGCTTTTATTTTCGGAATGACGCCGCCGATCGGCTTGACCGTTCCGTGGATACTGATTTCCCCTGTCATTGCGACGAGATTGCTGACTGGAATTTTAAAAATGGCCGAATAAATCCCCGTTGCCATCGCAATTCCGGCAGAAGGTCCGTCGATAGGAATCCCTCCAGGAAAATTAACATGGATATCGTAATCAGCAGCAGGAACTCCAAGTTTTCTTAGTACGGTAATGACGTTCTCGATAGAGCCTTTTGCCATACTCTTCCTGCGAATGGATTTCCCGCCTTGATTCCCCATGCTTTCTTCTTCCACAATCCCGGTAATGTTGACTGTCCCTTTTTTCTCTTCGGTAGGAATCGCCGTTACTTCAATCTCTAATAAGGCGCCGGAGTTTGGACCAAATACGGCAAGTCCATTAACAAGACCAGGTTGCGCATCTTCTTTTATTTTGTTCTCATATTTAGGAGCCAATTGGCTGGAGTGTATCACCCACTCAATATCCTCCACCTTTACCGTATCACGGTCTTCTGTGATAGCTAATCCACATGCAATCTGCATCATGTTTACGACTTCACGCCCGTTTCGTGTATAGGAGGCAAGCAAGCAGATTCCTTCTTCTTCCACCAACATATTGATTTTAGAAGCTGCATTTCTAGCAACAGCCTCCAACTCCACTTGATCCAATTCACGAAAGAAAACTTCCATACATCTTGACCTAATGGCAGGGGGGATTTCATTTGGCGTTCTTGTGGTTGCCCCAACAAGACGGAAATCTGCTGGTAGACCATTTTGGAAAATATCATGAATATGTGTTGGTATTTGATTATTCTCTTCACTGTAATAGGCGCTGTCTAAGTACACTTTCCTGTCTTCTAACACTTTAAGTAATTTATTCATTTGGATGGAGTGCAGTTCACCAATTTCATCAATAAAAAGCATCCCTCCATGCGCATGGGTTACAGCTCCTTGTTTTGGTTGCGGTATACCAGCTTGCCCCATTGCTCCAGCACCTTGATAGATTGGATCGTGCACAGAACCTATCAACGGATCTGCAATTCCTCTTTCATCAAAACGAGCTGTTGTAGCATCTAACTCGATAAAGACGGCAGAGCCCCTAAAAGGAGACTTCGGATTCTTTTTTGCTTCTTCAAGCACTAGTCTTGCAGCCGCCGTTTTCCCTACTCCAGGAGGTCCGTAAATGATGACATGTTGCGGATTTGGCCCACAAATCGCAGCCTTTAATGCCTTGATACCGTCTTCTTGCCCGACGATTTCCTTAAAGCTTGTTGGTCTTACTTTCTCAGCAAGTGGCTCTGATAAAGAAATACTTCTCATTTTTCTTAGTTGTTCCATTTCCTTTTTCGATTCTTTATCAATCGTAACTTTTTGCGTCCGTTGGTTTTTGAGCAGGTTCCAGAAATAAAGGCCGATGATGACCCCAAAGAAAAGCTGTATAAACAGTGCTATACCTGTGAAAGACATAGAAACCCTCCTGCATTCTTGATGTGATTATATGGTAGTATCTCCGTGGGATTGGGTAATAATCCAATAAAAAATATTTGGATAAAATAGGCTTCACACGAAATGATTGGAGGGGATAACTGAAATAAATGAAGAAACTCAGTTGATTGCAGTGGAAGGCGCGCAGAGGAAGGGACAGGCGAGACCCCGCAACGAAGTGAGGAGGCTTACGGACCGCCCGCAGGCAAGCGAAGCGCCTGGAACGGAAATCAACGGTGCTTAAAGTAATTCTTCATTTTAAAAAGCACTCTCCCGAAGGAAAGTGCTCATCATTTATTATGCAGAAGTCTTTTCGTCTTGTTTCAACTCTGACCCATCATCTAAAATTAACTTCGGTGCCACATTATCAGCAACCGTTTCAGCAGTAATCACACACTTCTTGATATCCTCACGAGAAGGAAGCTCATACATAACATCCAGCATGATTCCTTCAATGATAGATCTCAATCCACGCGCACCAGTTTTTCTCTCAATTGCTTTCTTAGCAATCTCAGTTAATGCACCTTCTTCAAACTCAAGTTCCACATTATCAAGATCAAGCATCTTTTGATATTGCTTCACAAGTGCATTCTTAGGCTTCGTAAGAATTTCAATCAAAGCATCTTCATCAAGAGGCATTAAGCTTGCTGTCACAGGAAGACGTCCGATAAATTCCGGAATCAATCCGAAACGAAGTAAATCTTCCGGCAATACTTTTCCAAGCAATTCTTTTTGCTCTAGATCATCCGCTTTTGTTTCAGCAGTTCCGAAACCGATAACCTTCTTACCTAAACGGCGTTTGATGATTTGCTCGATTCCGTCAAATGCTCCACCACAGATAAATAAGATATTTGTGGTATCAATTTGAATGAATTCTTGATGCGGGTGCTTACGTCCACCTTGAGGAGGAACGCTTGCAACAGTACCTTCAAGAATTTTTAATAGCGCTTGTTGTACACCTTCACCAGATACATCACGAGTGATGGACGGGTTTTCAGACTTACGTGCTACTTTATCAATTTCATCGATGTAGATAATTCCTTTTTCAGCTTTCTCCACATCATAATCAGCAGCTTGAATCAGCTTAAGCAAGATGTTTTCTACATCTTCCCCAACATAACCAGCTTCTGTTAAGGAAGTAGCATCCGCAATCGCAAATGGTACATTCAAAATTCTTGCAAGTGTTTGAGCAAGAAGAGTTTTACCGCTACCAGTTGGTCCGATCATAGCAATATTACTCTTAGCAAGCTCTACATCATCAATCTTACTGTTGGAGTTAATACGTTTGTAGTGGTTATAGACCGCTACAGATAAAGATTTCTTGGCAGACTCCTGACCAATGACATATTCGTCTAAAATATCACGAATTTCCTTTGGCTTTGGAACGTCTTTAAATTCTACTTCTTCTTCTGTACCTAACTCTTCTTCTACGATTTCTGTACAAAGTTCAATACATTCATCACATATGTATACGCCTGGACCTGCTACAAGTTTACGAACTTGATCTTGTGTCTTTCCACAGAAAGAACACTTTAATTGTCCTTTTTCGTCATTAAATTTAAACAAATTGTTTCACCCCTTATCATTTCTCTCTTTCCCATCCATCGGCTGGCTTCCTAAAAAATGAGAAGAATCACAAATAACTCATCACTTATAAAAAAATAGTTATGTACTGCATTTTACCACATTTTTGCCTAACATTTCTAATAATAATACTTTGGTTATGTATGGATATTTCAGAAGATGAGTCCGTACTATTGTATCCATGATTTCATTTTACTAACACAGTGATGAATGGAAAAAACGGAAAACTTTGCTTCCATTATGGGTCTAGATGGTACAAAACAAGGCACGATCAAGTCGCGCCTTGTCTCTTAAACTCTATTATGCAACATCTTTGCTGTTTTCTACAAGGAAATCAATTGCTTTTCTAATTTTTAAATCTTCTTTAAGACCTTCAAGGCTACCTAAAGCTTGCTTGATTTGGTCTACAGACATGTTGTACATGCCAGCCATTTTTTCGATTTCTTCGTTTGCTTCCTCATCAGTAACTTCGATGTTTTCAGCTTTAGAGATTGCTTCAAGCGTAAGGTTCATTTTCACACGCTTTTCAGCATCTTCTTTCATTTGAGTACGAAGTGCTTCTTCATCTTGGCCGGAGAACTGGAAGTAAAGTTCCATGTTCATACCTTGCATTTGAAGGCGTTGTTCGAATTCACGAACCATGCGGTCTGTTTCAGTTTTCACCATTGCTTCAGGGATTTCCACTTCTGCATTAGCAGCAGCTTGATCCACTAGCGTGTCGCGTAGGTGGTTGTCAGCTTCTGTTTTCTTCGCTTCTTCAAGGCGAGCTTTTGTTTTTGCTTTTAGCTCTTCAAGTGTTTCTACTTCTTCGTCTACATCTTTAGCGAACTCATCGTCAAGTGCAGGAAGTTCTTTTGTCTTAATTTCATGTAAAGTCACTTTGAAAACTGCAGGCTTACCAGCAAGCTCTTCAGCATGGTACTCTTCAGGGAAAGAAACTTCTACTTCTTTCTCCGCTCCAGCTGCAAGACCTACTAATTGCTCTTCGAAACCAGGAATGAATGTGTTAGAACCGATTTCTAAAGAATAGTTCTCAGCTTTACCGCCTTCGAATGCTTCTCCGTCAACGAATCCTTCAAAGTCCATTACAACTGTGTCGCCGTTCTCAACAGTTCCTTCTTCTTTTACAACAAGCTCAGCTTGACGCTCTTGAAGGCCTTTTAAGTCAGCTTCCACATCTTCGTCCGTTACGTTAGCATCTAGACGCTCAACTTCTAATCCTTTGTATTCGCCAAGTGTAACTTCAGGCTTCACGATCACTTTAGCAGTGAAAACAAGCTTTTCGTTTTTAGCGATAGTTTCGATGTCGATTTCTGGTTGATCAACAGGCTCGATTCCAGTCTCAACAACCGCGTTAGAGTATGCAGTAGGAAGAATGATATCAAGAGCATCTTGGTATAAAGATTCTACACCAAAACGTTGTTCGAACATTCCACGAGGAATTTTCCCTTTACGGAAACCTGGTACATTTACTTTAGTTACTACTTTTTTGAATGCTGCGTCAAGACCTTTATTAACTGTTTCCGCATCAACTTCAATTGTTAATACGCCTTGATTACCTTCTAACTTTTCCCATTTAGCAGACATAATTTTCCCTCCAACATCTATTTTCAAAAAAGATAATGATTTCACACTATCTAATTTGATGAACCACACATGGTGGTTGTTGTTTTTCTACATTTTTGCTGCAAGTACACAGTCTTAAACACCCCTTGTTACAAGAGGTTAATCTAAGAACCTATATCGTATATACAGTTTACAACCCTTACATTATAACATAATCCCAGATGAGTTCAACACATACCCTCATAATCGTAAATATGAAAAATCTTCAAGCTTATTGATTTCCCTTATGGCTGACTTTACTTCCATCTTCGAAACATTATATTCTTCTGCCAATTCATCATCCTTTGCATCTAAACCAAACAGTTCAAGTCCGGCACTATGCAGTCCTGCTGCCCATACTTCTGGTTTTTCAGGTGTCAGGGGCAGCGGAAACTGGACGGTATGAATTCGAACCAGCATTTCTTTTAGCCCCTCAAAAAGAGATGGATTATCGGTTTCCACTTTATCTTCCAGTATGGAAATGATTTTATTCAAGAATGGATCCGCTTCTCCATTGACTAAATTGGTCGGAACTATGGTGATTCGTTGACCCATTTTGGTTACTTCTGTTTCCTTGTCCCACCCTTGTTCTATAAGAATGTGGAGCAAGAAGGTTTTCAGGACCGGATGCTTCATTTCATCTTCTAGGTATTTCTGAATGTCTGGGATGAGCGGACGAATATTCCGGTGCTTCAACGATTGGATGAGTTCATATTGTTTCTGGACATTCCCTTCATGAAGCAAAAACAGGTCATCCTCTTGATCATTATAATCTGGTTCCGTTAATTCATTTTCTTCTGAAGGAAGCATCTTTCTAGCAAACTCCAAAAGCTGATAGAAATTTTGTGCATACTGCGCCGGTAGCTTATCCTCTTCAAGAATCGCTTCAATGGTCGTTTTGACTTCCGCATACTCCTTTAATTGAATAAGTACCGTTATGTATATTTGAAGCACATGAAAGTAATCGCCAATATCCTCGCGCAGCATTTTTTTGCAGCGATTTCTCGCCTCTGTAAGCTGACCGAGCTCCATGTAGCACACAACCATGCCAAGCTCTACTTCTGCATAGGCATACTCATTTTCGCGGGCCTGTTCAAACAGCTCCAGCGCCTCGGAAAACTTTTTCTCTTTCATCGTCTGCATGGCTTTTTCCAGCAGTCTTTGTTTTAAGTTGGGAAACTCCACTATCTTTTTTGGTTTTTTCATATGTATAGCCGTCCTATTTTTATTATGGAAATATTTGAAACAAGTTTATCAGTGTTTGGAAGGGAGTACAAGCGATAGGGGTGGACGGAGAAACTTTGTAAAATGTTTAGTTAACCGAACGACTTGTGAATGCTGCTATTTTGTCTAATAGAAGCGGTCTATTAGACCGTACAAGGACCGGTAGCTCCAGTTTTGTCTATTAGAAGCGGTCTATTCGACCTCTCAATGATCGACCACTCCAGTTTTGTCTATTAGAAGCGGTCTATTCGACCTTACAATGATCGACCACTCCAGTTTTGTCTAATAGAAGCGGTCTATTCGACCTTACAAGGACCGGTAGCTCCAGTTTTGTCTATTAGAAGCGGTCTATTCGACCTCTCAATGATCGACCACTCCAGTTTTGTCTAATAGAAGCGGTCTATTCGACCTTACAATGATCGACCACTCCAGTTTTGTCTATTAGAAGCGGTCTATTCGACCTCTCAATGATCGACCACTCCAGTTTTGTCTAATAGAAGCGGTCTATTCGACCTTACAATGATCGACCGCTCCAGTTTTGTCTAATAGAAGCCCTCTATTCGACCTTACAAGGATCGACCACTCCAGCATTGTCTAATAGAAGCCCTCTATTCGACCGGACAAAGGTTTTTGTTGTTATCTTGTCTATTAGAACACAAAAAACACCATGTCATCATTTTCATCAACACTCTTCAGAAAAAGTGTTCATAAAAATGCACATCGTGTTTATTATTAGGTAAAGTGGCGTCCCAGGAGGGATTCGAACCCCCGACACACGCCTTAGAAGGGCGTTGCTCTATCCAGCTGAGCTACTGGGACATTTATTGAAATTATGTAACCAACGATAAGAAATATTTACTAATTATCATCAGCGACAAGATTTATTATATGAGATATAGTATTTAAAGTCAACACTTTTTAAAAACTTTTCTCAAATAATTTTAACTCACTTGTTTCTTCTATAAAAGAGAGGGAAAATCCCTCCCTCCTGTTACTTTTCAAATGTATGGGAAGAAAGTTTTTCTCCCTTTTCATTATAGTAGTGTACAAAATAACATGCTTCTTTTGCATCAAGTATAGCATACGTTTTGTTCCGTGTCATACGTGGAAGTTCAATACTTCCCGGGTTGATAAATAGAATCCCGTCCAAATATTCCACTCCTGCTATGTGGGAATGTCCGAAACATACGATATTAGACTCTTCTTCCTCCGCTGCGTATTTTAATGGCAGTAAAGAAGATTTCACTTGATACAAATGGCCGTGCGTAGCAAAAAGCCGATGGATGCCGATTTCCTTTGTTAATTGTTGAGGATAATCATCGTCAAAATCGCAGTTTCCTCTTACTCCATAAAAGCCTTTCATTTCTTCACTAGCTGACGGAAGTTCCGAATCTCCACAATGAATGAAAAGATCCACTTCCCCTTGATGACGGGCCTTTATTTGCCGTAGTACCTCTGCTTGTCCGTGATTGTCACTAACAATTAAAACTTTCATGCTTCCACTCCTAGTTTTTGCGGGAGAGCATCTCCCACTGATTGGTTAACTCTTTAATGGCATTTCCCCTGTGACTGATTTCACTTTTTTCTTCCTTGGAGAGTTGGGCCATTGTCTTCTGTTTTTCTTGCACATAAAAGATTGGATCATAACCGAATCCGTTTTCTCCAATAGGCTCTCCCGCAATGATTCCTTCACACGTTCCGCGAACGGTAAACTTTTCTCCTTCAGGATCCACTACCGCAAGGACACATACAAACCTAGCCGTACGTTTTTCATCAGCAATTCCTTCCAAGCCATGAAGTACCTTTTGAATATTTTTTTGATCATCTTTATCCATACCCGCATAGCGTGCAGAGTACACACCAGGTTCGCCATTTAATGCATCGACTTCCAAGCCCGAATCATCCGCAAGCACCATTTTCCCAAGATGTGCAGACACCACCTCCGCCTTTAATAATGCATTTTCTTCAAAAGTTGTACCCGTTTCCTCCACATCAGGTATTTCAGGAAAATCCGCTAGAGATTTCACTTTAAATCCTTTTGGTTCGAAAATCACTTCAAAATCCTTGACCTTTCCAGGGTTGTTGGTCGCGATAATTATTTCCGTCATTTCAAATTTCTCCTTTTCCGTTAGCACTGATACTTTCAGCCAAGGTTCCCAAAGCTCTTTTTTGTTCTTCTACCAAATGTAAGATACCCTCTTCTCCGAGGTCTAACAGTTCGTTAAGCTGTTTTCTTGTAAAGGTAGCTTCTTCCCCGGTCCCTTGCAGTTCTACCAAATCCAATGAACCCGTCATGATGACGTTCATATCCACCTGGGCAGTAGAATCTTCTATGTAGTTTAAATCTAGCAATGCTTTGCCATCCTCCATCACCCCAACGGATGTCGCAGCTAAAAAGTTATTCACAGGTAGACTTGCTAACTTCTTTGCTTTAACGAGTTTTTGAAAAGCCAGGACCATCGCCACAAAGGCACCCGTAATAGAAGCCGTTCTTGTCCCTCCGTCCGCCTGAATAACATCACAGTCTATCCAGATTGTTTTTTCGCCTATTTTATCGAGTTCTACCACAGAACGAAGTGCGCGGCCAATTAGTCGCTGAATTTCCATTGTCCTACCGGTTACCTTGCCCTTTGTGGACTCGCGCATTGTTCTTTTTTCTGTTGCCCTCGGAAGCATGGAATACTCTGCTGTTATCCACCCTTTGCCCCCACCGCGCATGAAAGGCGGCACTCTGTCTTCTATCGTGGCTGTACAGATTACTTTCGTGTTTCCTACACAGATCAATACCGAACCTTCGGGATGAGTGATGTAGTCTGTAATTATTTCAACCACTCTTAATTGATTATGCTCTCTACCATCTGATCTCGACATACTTACAAACTCCTTTTTGTGTCCAATAAAAATAAAGAAGAGGTAGCATAGCACCTCTTCTAATCATTCTTTCCTTAGTATAACAAATTTCACACGTTAAAACCTGCCTGTGTTTACTTTTTCAGGGCGTGCTACAGGCTCTGAAATGTTTGTTCCGTCTGTAGCCATCAAGTCGCCTTCTCCATCAACGGTAATGGCAATGCTTTCTACACCTGTTTGTTCTGTAAGTGTCAACACTAATGAGTCAACAATGGACTTTGATACCATTCTTCCTTCAAGGCCAAGAATAGCCTCATTAAAATTTAATACCAGGTTTCCATCGACAAGCACCGGCTCATCCAAAAGCGCAACTTCGTTCGTCAAGTCATTTGTCAGCCCTGAAGTATGGGAAGGACCGTTAACTAGCGCATCTACAATCGCAGAAAATTTATCTTTGCCATCTAAGCTTAAACGCGTTGTAACAGGTACATAGTACGGATCACCATTACTGCTTTCCGCCATAAAGTATAATGTTACAGCACGAGAACTCATTAAATCCACTGCATCCGCAGTATCATAGTTGATTCCATTTGCTCTGCTCACACCATCACCAATCGGTGTCTGATTGACAGGCATCACTGTTTGTTCATGCCCGTTCACCATGATTTGAACTTTTTCCACATTTTCAAACTGTGTCAATGTCCAAGTGATGGCTTGAAGAATTCTTTGTTCATCTGCTCCATCGTAATTAGCAAATTCTTTGGAGAAGTCAGCTACAATGGTGCCATCTTTTTTGAGATTCACATCGACCTCTGTCCCTGCAGGTAAAACGGCTCTAAAACCGTTTGGAAGCATTTCATCAACAGGACCGCCAGCAACTAAGTATTCAAGTGCTTGTTTCGCCACTTCATCCGTTTTCGGAAGCTCCAATGTTTGCGAAACAACATATCCATTGCTATCAATTAAGTATACTTCTCTTTGCACATTTTCTGAAACAGTTGCTTCTTCCCCATCTGTTTCTTCCCCTGTTGTATCCGTTTCTGCACCAGTTTCACTCGCAGCATCATCTACATAGGAAACATCTTGCGGAATATCCTCTTCTTTTCCCGCTTGCTCGTCACCTCCAAATAATCCGCATCCAGATAACAATACAGAAGAAGCAAGCACGGCAGCAGCAGTCAATTTTACTTTTTTATGAGACATAGGTTTCCCTCCTAAGACGGTTTGTACTAATATGTATACGAGCTATTCCAAAAAATAGACCGAGCTTCGGAAAAAGTTTTGTCCACTTAAATGAACGCAAAAAAAACAAGACGGAAAGCTTCCGTCCTGTTTGCACCATTCTTTATATCCCAATCGGATCCAACACTATCGTCTTTACATTTTCAATAGGCTGTTCGAAAAGCTTGCTTGCTATCTTTTCAAAAAGCTCTTTCGAACCGGTAGTGTAAAATTGATGATGTTCTGTTCGTTGTTTCTTATTCAAAAGCTTTTTGAAGTTGAGGATCGTACTAACTTCACGAGCTGTTTCATCACCAGAGCTGATCAGTTGAATTCCCTCTCCCATCACAGCCTGAATGGTAGGCGTTAAAAGGGGATAATGCGTGCAGCCAAGAATCAGCGTATCTATTTTCGAACCTTTAAATAGGTGAAGGGTGTCTTCCACTATTTCTTTTGCACGTTCTCCCTCAAATTCGCCACTCTCTACTAACGGTACGAAGTTTGGACATGCCAAACTTTCTACCTGCACTTCGTTATTAATGGATTTCAGGGCATTGGCATAGGCACCGCTGTTAATCGTCCCCACTGTTCCAATTACACCAACCTGATAATTAGATGTAACCTTCAAGGCCGTTCTGGCCCCTGGGTCCACCACTCCGATTACCGGTATGTCTAATTGCTCCCTGATCTCATCCAACACAACAGCCGTTGCTGTATTACAGGCGATCACAAGCATCTTTATATCATGGGTCAATAAATACCTCGTCATCTCCCAAGTATAGAGGCGAACTTCATCAACTGGCCTTGGTCCATAAGGGCAACGCGCGGTGTCCCCAAGGTATATAATGCGCTCTTTCGGCAACTGCCGCATAATTTCTTTTGCAACGGTCAGCCCGCCGACACCAGAATCAATAACTCCAATTGGTCTTTGCAACTAAATCCCTCATTCTTTCATTTCTAGATGTAATCGTGCTAAACACTTTTCTAACATGAAAATTTCATCTTTGGAATAGTTCTTTAGTATGTTTTGCAAATAGTCCTGGCGTTTTTTTACCACTTCTGCAATAATGCGCTCTCCTTCTTCTAAAAGGTGAATGCGCACCACGCGGCGATCATTTGGATCTTTCACGCGCTGAACAAGTTCATTCTTTTCCATGCGGTCCACAAGGTCTGTAGTCGTACTGCAAGCCAAATACATTTTGGTGGACAATTCACCGATGGTCATATCGCCACCTTCAAGAAGCCATTGCAACGCAACAAATTGTGGCGGAGTAATCGTGTAATTGCTTAAAATTTCGCGACCCTTTTGCTTTACCAAAGTCGCTATGTATCTCAATGATTTTTCAATATCTGCTACTAATTGCGGATCCTGCAATACTGCTTCATTCTGATTAGTCATTCTCGACCCTCTTTCTTCCCTTTTACTTTTTTATCTGAACATAGATGTCATGTAGTAAATTTGTCTAGTATGTTTATTTTCTTATGTTTTCATATAAAATGCAAGATGTAAAGGTTTATAAACATATTTGTCCACATAGAAATACTTGGTTTAATCAAAATAAATAACCGACTACCACTCGTAACTGGATGGTTAGAAGATAGTCGGCAGTTTAAATTAAAGCTCTAATTCTCCCATGCGAAGAAGCTCGACAACTGCTTGGGATCGCCCCTTAACTCCCAGCTTTTGCATAGCATTTGAAATGTGGTTCCGAACTGTCTTTTCACTGATAAACAACTCACCAGCAATCTCTTTGGTTGTCTTATCCTGAACTAACAGCTCAAATACTTCTCTTTCTCTTTTGGTAAGCAATGGCTTTGGTTGAAACTCTTTCTCCTTCAATAATTGTAACCCTCCTTGCCTTAGCCAGAGCTGAACTAGCGGATGGGTGTATATTTAGTCATGGTATAATATGTTAGATGGAGGGCGGGAGTTACATGTATTTAGACGTATTTATCATTATTTTTTCAATGTTACTCTCGAAAGGAAGAGATTTCGCTGTTCCTCGCTCCAAGCTTCCCCTTTTCCAGTGTGCTTATTTAGCTGGACCATTCTCCCTCTTCCCACGAAACAAGGCTCCCCATTCCCCTTTCTACCTAGGTAATGCAGATCAACAGAAGAGGTTCCTACTTGATTTGCTTTTACACATATCTCGAGTTCATCCCCAAAATAAACCTGCTGCAGGAAATCACATTGCAAGTCTGCTACGACAGGAATCGTATTGCTTCCAGCCTGTGTCCAGTCCTGCATGAAACCAAGACTCTTGAAAAATTCTATTCTCGCTTCTTCAAAATAAACGAACGGCACGGTGTTATTCATATGGCCGAACATATCTGTTTCGGAAAATCTCACTTTTACTCGGTGACTGAATGAGAACTCATTCATCCATTGTTGCAAATCTTCTATATAAGCTGGCTTTTTCATGCCTGTACCTCCCTTAAGTTAAGAAATATATAGGTTTTGGTTATAACTCCCTGTTTCCTTACGTTCCAAGTGTTCGCTTTCCGCGGGACGGTGCTTGAGCCTCCTCGGCTTCGCCTGTGGGGTCTCAAGCTACCGTTACTCCCCCGCTGGAGTCTCACACCTTGCACTTCAGTCAACAGGGGGAACTACTTTGGTTATTATATATATTGAATGGAAGCTCATAGTTGATTGTAGTGGAAAGCGCGCAGACTTCCGCGGGAGGAAGGGACAGGGGAGACCCCGCAGGCTTGCCGAGGAGGCTCCCGGACCGCCCGCAGAAAAGCGAAGCGCCTGGAACGGAAATCAACGGTGGTTTAAATCATTCTGAATTTTCTAACATGTGCTTTTGTAAAAAACGCCCCTTTTAGGTAAGAGGCGTTCTGTTGGTTGTTTGATTAGCCTTGGTCGGAACCAAAGAAGTTTCTGAACATTTGAACCGTCGTGTCGCGGTTAAGCGCAGCGATAGATGTAGTAAGCGGGATACCTTTCGGGCAAGACTGCACACAGTTCTGTGAGTTACCGCAGTTAGCAAGGCCTCCGTCTCCCATGATTGCTTCTAGACGCTCAGATTTGTTCATCTCCCCAGTTGGATGCGCGTTGAATAGACGCACTTGGGAAAGTGGTGCTGGCCCGATGAACTCAGACTTGCTGTTTACGTTCGGACAAGCTTCCAAACAAACGCCACATGTCATACATTTAGATAGCTCATATGCCCATTGACGTTTTTTCTCCGGCATACGAGGACCAGGTCCAAGATCGTATGTGCCATCGATTGGAATCCAAGCTTTCACCTTTTTCAAGGAATCGAACATACGGCTTCTATCCACTTGAAGGTCACGAACAACAGGGAATGTGCTCATTGGCTCAAGAACGATAGGTTGCTCCAATTGGTCCACAAGCGCTGTACAGGATTGACGCGGCTTGCCGTTGATGACCATGGAACACGCTCCACATACTTCCTCCAAACAGTTCATATCCCAGTTTACAGGAGTCGTTGATTTCCCTTCATTATTAACAGGGTTACGACGAACTTCCATCAGTGCAGAGATTACGTTCATGTTCGGGCGGTAAGGTAATTCAAATGTTTCATAATAAGGGGTTCCCTCGGGACCATCTTGACGCTTCACTTTAAACGTTACAGTTTTAGTTTGTTCAGCCATCATTCTTTACCCCCTTTTTTCTTAGAGTAGTCACGTTTACGTGGCGGAATCAAGCTTACATCTACCTCTTCATAGAAGAATTCAGGTGCAGATTTAGAACCTGTGAACTTCGCCATTGTAGTTTTTAGGAATTCCTCGTCATTACGCTCTGGGAAGTCCGGCTTATAGTGGGCTCCACGGCTCTCATTACGGTTGTATGCACCGATTGTGATAACACGAGCTAACTGAAGCATATGTTGCAGCTGACGAGTGAACGCAGCACCTTGGTTGCTCCATTTTGCTGTATCGTGGATGTTGATATTATCATAACGCTCCAGAAGCTCTTGGATTTTCTCATCCGTTTGCTTCAGCTTGTCGTTGTAACGAACAACTGTTACGTTGTCAGTCATCCACTCTCCAAGCTCTTTATGAAGCACATAAGCATTTTCTGTACCGTTCATTGTCATAATCTTGTTCCACTTTGCTTCTTCTTCTTTTACATAGCGATCGAAAAGGGAAGATGAAAGGGAATCTGTGGATTTTTCCAAACCGTTCATATATTCTACTGCTTTTGGACCGGCCACCATACCACCGTAAATTGCGGATAGTAAGGAGTTCGCTCCAAGACGGTTTGCACCATGCTGAGAATAATCACACTCACCTGCAGCAAATAGGCCAGGGATGTTTGTCATTTGGTCATAATCGACCCAAATCCCACCCATGGAATAGTGAACGGCAGGGAAGATTTTCATTGGAACTTTACGTGGATCGTCACCCATGAATTTTTCATAGATTTCAATAATTCCACCAAGCTTGACATCCAATTCTTTCGGATCTTTATGAGAAAGATCCAGATATACCATGTTTTCTCCGTTAACACCAAGTTTTTGGTTAACACACACATCGAAGATTTCACGAGTCGCGATGTCACGTGGTACAAGGTTACCGTAAGCTGGATATTTTTCCTCAAGGAAGTACCAAGGCTTACCGTCTTTATATGTCCATACGCGTCCACCTTCTCCACGAGCTGACTCACTCATAAGACGTAGTTTGTCATCACCAGGGATGGCTGTCGGATGAATCTGGATGAACTCACCGTTCGCATAATACGCACCTTGCTGATACACGATGGATGCAGCAGAACCTGTGTTAATTACAGAGTTTGTTGATTTTCCGAAGATGATACCAGGTCCACCAGTTGCCATAATGACGGCATCTGCAGGGAATGATACAATCTCCATGCTTGTAAGGTTTTGTGCGACAACCCCGCGGCAAACGCCTTCGTCATCGATAACAGAACCTAAGAACTCCCAGCCTTCATATTTTGTTACAAGACCGGATACTTCGTGACGACGAACTTGCTCGTCCAATGCGTATAACAGTTGCTGACCTGTTGTTGCACCAGCAAATGCTGTACGGTGATGCTGCGTTCCGCCAAAGCGTCGGAAGTCGAGTAACCCCTCAGGAGTACGGTTGAACATAACTCCCATACGGTCCAATAGATGGATGATTCCAGGTGCCGCTTCACACATTGCTTTTACTGGAGGTTGGTTCGCTAAGAAGTCCCCACCATATACGGAATCGTCAAAGTGTTCCCAAGGAGAATCCCCTTCTCCTTTTGTGTTTACTGCCCCGTTAATTCCACCCTGGGCACAAACTGAGTGAGAACGTTTAACTGGTACTAATGAAAATAGATCAACTGGTACACCGGCTTCAGCGACTTTGATGGTTGCCATCAATCCCGCAAGTCCACCGCCGACCACGATAACTTTTTTACTCATATGTAACTCACTCCTTAATAGTTGCTGATTAAACGAATGCTAGAATTGCACGAACACCTACGAAAGATAATGCAAAGAAAATCCCGATAGTTACGTAGGTCGCAATAAGTTGAGAACGAGGAGTTACTGTAATTCCCCAGCTTACACAGAAAGACCATAGTCCATTTGCAAAGTGGAAGATTGTTGCAATTACCCCAACAAGATAGAACCAGAACATGAACGGACTAGATAGAATGTCTGCCATCATGTTGTAGTTAACGTCCGCACCAAGTGCAGCTGCGATTCTCGTTTCCCATACATGCCATACGATAAAAATTAATGTAACGATTCCTGTAAAGCGTTGAAGCATAAACATCCAGTTACGAACAAATCCATACTTGCTTACATTGTTTTTTGCTGTAAAAGCAATATATAAGCCGTAGATAGCGTGGAATAGGATTGGAAGAAAGATTACAAAAATTTCTAGTGCATAACGGAACGGCAAGCTTTCCATAAAATGTGCCGCTTTGTTGAATGATTCTGGCCCTTTTGTCGCAAAGTGGTTGATCACCAAATGCTGAACCAAGAAAAGACCAACAGGAATGACTCCTAGTAACGAGTGGAGCCTACGAAGTAAAAATTCACGTTCAGTTGCCATCACTTAACCCCCTTTTTTCAAGTAAGAAAATAGATTAGATGTTTTGTAAGTTCTGCTTTTCACTATCTATTATAGTAAAAAATCATTGAACTCTCCATCTTGTTTTTTAAACTTTCAATAAAATGAAAGCCTTTACAGATTTATCGACAAATATGTGACATATTTATTTTACTCCCCTATATGTGTAGCGTCAAGAAAACGCGACCAAAAATTGCACTTTTAAAAATACTTTTATTGCCTTTTAATTATCAGAAAAATATAAAAATATATTACTAGAATAAAATACTCCATACGTTTCATTTATTAACACGGTCGGATGGTATATAATGATGATAGAGAAAGAGGGGAACTAAATGACTGAATCGAACAACCAACAACAAGTGATGGACACACAAATTCAAGTCCCTATCTTCGGGTACGAACTGATCCGCGATATGCTCCTACCTGACCTATTGGGGAAAGATCATACCCAGGTCATCTATTGGGCGGGAAAACAACTCGCACGCAAGTTTACAATTGATACTCAGGAGGGAATCGGCCAATTTTTTAAAGAAGCTGGCTGGGGAGAGCTTGAATTATTGGAACAAAACAAGCATGAAGTAAAATATGTGATCCGCGGGGAAATGGTAACGCGCCGTCTTGACTTAAATAAAGACGCCACCTTCCAGCTTGAAGCAGGATTTCTTGCTGAGCAGACTCAACGCCTCAAAGGCAAAACTGCGGAAGCGATTGAAGAACAGAAAAAGAAAAAAGAGATACTGATTACGGTACAGTGGGATAAGTAATGAATTGTGTTGCTGCCTCCAGGGTGGTTAGCCTGAGCTAGAATCTTTAGTTATTGGCTTTTTACTGCCTGACGGGTGGCAATTTAATAGAACATGTCGTTCCTTGTCGAACGGCATGTATTTTTTATTTTCGGACAGTATTTTGGTGCGTTTGGCTCGTATTTTCGTTTTACGGACAGTATTTTGCTCCGTTTGGCTCGTATTTCTATTTTATGGACAGTAAATACCTGTCGTACCCTTATTTCAGTTAAAAAAGCACCCTCTCCACATAGAAAAGGGCACTCCACAACCAAAAACTACTATTCTTTTAGCTTAATACTCTCTCAACAGATTCTTCTCCAAGTCTAAATGCCACATGTAGTGCCTCAACCGCGCGAACCATCTCGGTAACGTCCACAACGGTAGAAACTTTAATCTCTGATGTGCTGACCATTTTCACGTGAATGCCTTCAGTAGCTAACACTTGGAACATTTCCGCCGCAACCCCTGGATTTGATACCATACCGGAACCAACGATTGACACCTTTGCCAAGCCGCTCTCCTGCTCAATACCAGTGAACCCGAGACGCCCTTGATGCTGTTCTAACACTTCAATCGTTTCTTTTACGTCTACTGTTTTAACAGAGAAAGAAATGTTCGTTGTATCTTTATCCATGCTCGTTTGAATGATGATATCCACATTCAAGCTGTGCTGAGCTAATGTTGTGAATATTGTGGATAATGTATGTAGTTCATTTGGCAAGCCACATACAGTAATGCGGGTGATTTGGTCTTCGAATGCTATTCCTCTGACAACTAGATTTTTTTCCATGGATACTTCCTCCTCAATGATCGTTCCTTCTTCCTCTTCCATACTGGATCGCACAACCAGCTGTACGCCATAATTTTTTGCGAATTCAACCGCACGTGGGTGAAGTACACCTGCACCTAAGTTTGCCAGTTCCAGCATTTCATCATAAGCAATTGCCGCAAGCTTTCTTGCACCTTTCACATAACGAGGGTCTGTCGTGAATACTCCCGTCACATCTGTATAAATATCACACTTCTCCGCAGTCAAGGCAGCCGCTAATGCAACCGCTGTTGTATCCGATCCGCCTCGGCCGAGCGTAGTAATTTCGTTGTTTGCCGTAATTCCTTGGAAGCCCGCAACAATAACAATCTTACCTGCATCCAAATAACTTTTTAACAAATCTGTTTCAATATGTGTAATTCTAGCGTTTCCGTGTACAGGCTCTGTACGAATTCCTGCCTGCCAGCCTGTTAGGGATACTGCTTCATGACCTCTAACTTGCAGTGCCATTGCCAATAAGGAGATGGTGATTTGTTCCCCTGTTGTCAAAAGCATATCCATGTCGCGTTTACTTGGATGGGGGTTAATCGCATTTGCTAACGTTAGCAGTTCGTCTGTTGTTTTGCCCATTGCTGATACGACGACAACCACTTTGTTGCCGTTTTCCACTTCATTGATGACTCGACTTGCAACGTGCTGAATTCGTTCAACCGAGCCCACTGATGTTCCTCCGAATTTCTGTACAACAATCGTTGACATGTGCACCATTCCCTTTTCATTGATTAGTTCTGTTTAACGACGCAGTTGATTTCCGCCCAGGGCTCCAATCAACAGCTAAGTATTTACAGAATTTGTAGTCTCATCATAATGTTAGATAGCTCTCAGTACGCATTTAGCCATGGCAGCTTTTTTTGGATATAAAAAAAACAGCAATGAGCTAATGTCTCATTGCTGTGATTGGTAAAATAAAGAATCCGTTCACGCGGTGAGATAGCTCTCCAGGCAGCACAAAGACAACCTGACAGTCCTACATTTCTTAAACGCAGAACCAGTAAAAAAAAGAAAAAGAGACTTTTTTTTACTTCGGCGATCCTCCCCTTTCCGTAATCATCTCGGAAGCTCTTTCTTCTCCGATTACATACTTTTGAAGTTCGCACCTCTATCATCACTTCATCGATTTGAAGTGGCACATTATGAAATTACTAGTGATTATATCAGACAATAAGTTTCCTTACAACACCTATTCACGAAGTTTTTTAAAAATTTCTTCAGCTATGGGCTTCGGTATTTTGGCAGCTTGTATTTCCTCCACAGTGGCCTCTTTCATCTTCGCGACAGATCCAAAGTGTTTCATGAGGGTCTTTTTCCTTGTTGCCCCAACGCCTGTAATTTCGTCAAGTATGGATTGAAATATACTCTTACTTCTAATTTGACGATGAAAAGTAATCGCAAATCTATGGACTTCATCTTGGATTCGTTGGAGAAGATAGAACTCTTGACTGGTCCTCTCGAGCGGAACGATCATGGCATCTTCGCCTGCGAGCAGGTTGCTCGTTCTATGTTTATCATCTTTGGCAAGACCGACAATCGGAACAAATAGGTCCAGTTCATTTTCAAGGACGTCCCTAACAGCACTCATATGACCTTTCGCGCCATCAATTACAATCAAGTCCGGTAGAGGTAACGATTCTTTCAGCACACGAGTATACCTTCTCCTCACTACTTCCCGCATGGATTCATAGTCATCAGGTCCTTGGACACTTTTAGTTTTGTATTTCCGATATTCTCGTTTCTCCGGTTTTCCATCGATAAATACAACCATTGCCGAAACGGGATCTGTTCCTTGAATATTGGAGTTATCGAATGCTTCAATACGATGCGGCGTCATGATGCCCAGGATTTCACCAAGATTCTCTACAGCTTTTATCGTTCGGCTTTCATCTCGTTCAATCAATGAGAACTTTTCACCGAGTGCAACTTTTGCATTTTTGTTTGCCAGATCCACCAGCTGTTTCTTTTTCCCCCGTTGCGGCTGAAGCACATTGGTTTGAAGTAGTTCTTGTGCAACCGGAAGGTCAATTTGACTAGGAAGCATCACTTCTTTTGGGACAAAGTGGTTCTGCTTGGAATAGAACTGCCCGAGAAATGTTAGGAAATCCTCTTCCGGCTCATTGTAAATCGGGAACAATGACACATCTCGTTCGATCAGCTTGCCTTGACGGATAAAGAAGACCTGAACGCACATCCATCCCTTGTCAAAAGCAAATCCGAAAACGTCCCGGTCAACAAAGTCATTCATCTCCATTTTCTGCTTTTCCATCGTTGCTTCGATGTTGATGATTTGATCCCTGAATTCTTGCGCCCGTTCAAACTCCAGGTTTTCCGAGGCTTTCATCATTTTGTCAGTTAACTCGTTTTTGACTTCCTTATAGCCACCGTTTAGAAACCGGACAATTCCATCCACCATTTGCTTGTTCGTTTCTTCGGATACGTGTTCCACACATGGAGCAAGGCACTGACCCATGTGATAGTAGAGGCATACCCTGTCTGGAAGTGTCATGCATTTTCGAAGGGGGTATATACGATCGAGCAGTTTTTTCGTTTCATTTGCCGCTTGAACATTTGGGTAAGGTCCATAGTACTTTCCTTTATCCTTTTGCACTTTGCGGGTGATTAATAGACGGGGATGCTTCTCCGCTGTAATTTTTATAAAAGGATATCGTTTGTCATCTTTTAGCATGACATTATATTTAGGGTTGTGTTTTTTAATCAGGTTCAGTTCCAGTATCAGCGCTTCGATATTGGAAGACGTCACAATATATTCAAAGTCCACAATCTCATTTACAAGCCGGAGGGTCTTCCCGTCATGGCTTCCTGTAAAATAAGAGCGCACACGATTTTTGAGCACCTTCGCCTTTCCGACATAGATGATGGTTCCTTGACGATCCTTCATCAGGTAACATCCCGGTTGGTCAGGCAGTATAGCAAGTTTTTCTTTTAATGAGTCGTTCAACAGTTCTTCCTCCCAACCTAAGATTTTCGTATGTAATCTATTATACCTTGTTTCGCACGTATGTTCCATTTGGAAGTATCAGGTTGGTCGGAGAGGATGAAGTGACAGGTGCGGGGAATTTTGTTGGTTTTATTGATATATCCCGAAATTTCTTGATATAACCAAAGTTTTCTTGATATATTTCGTTTTTTCTTGATATAACCGCAAATTTATTGATATATCCTGATTTTTCTTGATATATACCAAATTTTCTCGATATCGCTACCTCGGCCTCCTGATTATAACTCTTTACACGCAAAAAGCCCGGTCACAGGGACCGGGCTTTCTCCAAAACGCCTTATGCGTGTTTGTTTAATAGTTCAGCCAAAGCTTCTTTCGGTTGGAAACCTACCGCTTTGTCTACTACTTCACCGTTTTTGATAACAAGTAAAGTCGGGATGCTCATTACGCCGAATTTTCCAGCAGTTTCTTGGTTCTCATCCACATCAACTTTTACGATTTTCACTTTGTCGCCCATGTCTTGATCTAATTCTTCAAGAACTGGAGCGATCATTTTACAAGGTCCGCACCAAGGCGCCCAGAAATCAGCAAGAACTAAACCTTCGCCAGTTTCTTGTGTAAAGTTTTGGTCAGTTGCATTTGTAATTGCCATGTTAAATTCCTCCTAAGCCTTTTATCTCACAATTAACAATATATGCTGTTAATGTGTTCTCTGACAGATGGAAAATCTTTCAGAGATTTAATATAGGTAAAGTATAGCATTTACCACATAGGGTTGCTAATTATTTGCTTCAGTATAGGTTTACCCGTTTTCCGGGTTTTTATTTCATGGGGAGATTCTCGAATACACCGCTGGGGATTTCCGCAAATGGCTTCGCTTTCCGCGGGGCGACCTTGAGCCTCCTCACAACGCTTGCGGGGTCTCAACAATGTCGCTACTTCCCCCGCTGGAGTCTTCGCCATTTGCTCCAATCCCCAGCTAGGTTATCCCTTATTCAATCCAACACACCAAAACAGCCAAGCACCTAAAGTGCCTGGCTGTTTATTGATTTAAACTTAGTTTGTTACTAACAATTTTTTGAATTCAGCTGTTAACATTGGTACTACTTCGAACAGATCACCAACGATACCGTAGTCAGCTACTTTGAAAATATTTGCTTCTGGGTCTTTATTGATTGCCACGATTACTTTGGAGTTGGACATACCAGCTAGATGCTGAATCGCTCCGGAAATACCGCAAGCAATGTAAAGGTCAGGTGTTACTACTTTACCTGTTTGACCAATTTGTAATGAGTAATCGCAATAGTCCGCATCACATGCTCCACGGGAAGCACCGACTGCAGCTCCAAGCACGTCTGCCAATTCTTTTAACGGCTCGAAACCGTCTGTGGATTTCACTCCACGTCCACCTGCTACCACAACTTTCGCCTCGGAAAGATCTACACCTTCTGTAGCTTTACGAACGACTTCTTTAATGATGGTGCGAAGATCCTTCACATCTACATCAAGGGAAGATACGTCACCTGAACGTGACTCATCTTTTTCAAGGGATGCAATATTGTTTGGACGCACTGTCGCAAAAATAACGCCGTCCGTTACGATTTTCTTTTCAAATGCTTTACCGGAGTAGATTGGTCGAGTGAATACAAGGTTTCCGCCAACCTCTTCTACTTCCGTTGCATCGGAAATTAAGCCGGAATTTAATTTGGATGCCAATTTAGGGGATAAGTCTTTCCCTAAAGCTGTATGTCCAAAAATAATTCCTTCTGGGTTTTCAGATTCAATCACTGCCATTAATGCTTGGGAGTAACCATCAGATGTGTACGCTTTCAAGTTTGCGTGTTCTACTGTAATAACTCGGTCTGCACCGTAAGCGATCAATTCTTGAGCAAGAGATCCTACGCCTTCCCCAACTAGTACAGAAACTACTTCTCCACCTTCTGCTACTGTTTTACCTGCTGCAATTGCTTCGAATGATACATTACGCAATGCGGAATCACGCACTTCTGCTAATGTTAATACTTTTCTTGCCATGTTTGTCTCCTCCTGTCCATGTATCTATCTATAAAATCTTCATAACAACGCTTTTTGATTTCCGCAGCTGGCTTCGCTTTCCGCGGGGCACTTGGTGAGCCTCCTCGGCAAGCCTGCGGGGTCTCACCTAAGCGCTACCTCCCGCCGGAGTCTACGCCATCTGCTCCAATCAAACGCTAAATGTTTATATGACGTATTAGATAACTTTCGCTTCGTTTCTTAGTGCGGAAACTAATTCCTTAACTTGCGCATCCAATTCACCTTGAAGCACGCGACCTGCTTCTTTTTTCGGCGGAAGGTAGATTTCAAGCGTTTTTGTCTTCGCTTCTACATCGTCCTCCTCTAGATCTAAATCATCTAGTTCTAGTTCTTCCAGAGGCTTTTTCTTTGCCTTCATGATCCCTGGAAGAGATGGATAACGAGGGTCATTCAACCCTTGTTGTGCTGTTACAAGCAATGGAAGGGATGTTTCAATCACTTCGGAATCTCCTTCCACATCGCGCACGATAGTAGCTTTTCCGCCTTCGATATCAAGCTTCGTGATGGTTGTTACGTAAGGAATATCCAATAATTCCGCTACACGTGGTCCAACTTGACCGGAACCGCCGTCAATTGCTACGTTACCGCCGATAATCAAGTCAGCATCTTTGTCTTTTAAGAATTCTGCCAAGATTTTTGCCGTTGTAAATTGGTCTCCGTTTTCCACGTCATCTTCCGTGTTGATCAATACCGCTTTGTCAGCACCCATCGCAAGTGCCGTGCGAAGTTCTTTTTCTGCCTCTTCGGTTCCTACTGTTACGACAGTTACTTCACCGCCATGCGTGTCTCTTACTTGAATTGCTTCCTCTACCGCATACTCGTCATATGGGTTGATAATGAATTCTGCACCATCTTCATTTATGCTGCCATTTGAAACAGTTAGTCTTTCCTCCGTATCAAATGTTCTTTTTAATAAAACAAAAATATTCATCACAGTACCTCCTATTTAAACATTATTTTTATTATTAATATTCAGATTTTATATTATAAAAAAAATTACTTCCCTTTGAACTCGGGAGCTCTTTTTTCCATAAACGCAGTAATACCTTCCTTGCCATCTTCAGATGTGAAGACTTTACCGAATAATTGTGCTTCTCTGTCTACCCCTTGATAAAATTCTTCATGCTTTGTGTATCGGGACAATTCAATGACTGAAACAACGGAGATTGGTCCTTTTTGTGCAATTTTTTTCGCCATCTTCAAAGCTTCATCCATTAAAACTTCTTCATCGACGGCTTTATTGGCAAGTCCCCATTGAACAGCTTCTTCTCCTGTTAATGTGTCGCTTGTGAACAGCATTTCAAACGCCTTAGCAGAACCAACCAATTTCGGCAGGCGCTGTGTTCCGGCAAAACCGGGAATTAAGCCCAGTTGCAATTCAGGAAGCCCAAGCTTCGCAGTTTTTGTAACCAATCGGATATGGCATCCCATTGCAAGCTCCAGGCCGCCGCCTAATGCTGCACCGTGGATGGCTGCGATAATCGGTTTTGGGAAGTTCTCCATTCTTTCAAAAAGATCCTGGCCAAATTTAGCAAGTTCAGCAAATTCTTCACCTGTTTCCACCGTGGTAAATTCTTTAATGTCCGCACCAGCAGAGAAAAATCTACCTTCTCCGTGAAGCAGGACCACTCTTACTTCTTCTTGCTTTTCTAGGTCATCCATCAATAATGAAAGCTCTTTCAAAACTGCGGATGACAAAGCATTCGCAGGGGCTTTGTTGATGGTGATGAGAGCAATCCGATCTTCTACTTTCATTTGCAAGAATTCCATGATTAATCCCTCCTTATGTAAAAACACAGAGCTACTTAAGGGGTAGCTCCAAACCCTTTGATTAATAATTCATGTACTCTTGGTGCAATCGATGTGAGATCATATTTTTGGTCATTCATGACCCAAGTGGTGATCGTTTCATCAATCGTACCGAACACCATTTGTCTTGCAAGACGGACATCCAAGTCTGAACGTAGCTCGCCGTTCTTTGTACCCGCCACCAGAATTTCATCCACAACATGTAAATACCCTTTTAACACTTCGTTAATCTTCAAACGAAGTTCTAAATTGGATTGCCTTAACTCCAGTTGTGTTACGATGGCAAGATGGTGATCTGCAGCAAGCAGAGAGAAGTGTTTTTCTATCAACGTTAATAATTTCTCTGTTGATGTCGATTTTCCTGCAATTTCTTGACGAATCTTTTCGATAAAGTATCCCATTTTTTCTTGAAAAAGAGAGATAAGGATATCTTCTTTATTTTTAAAGTATAGATAAATGGTCCCGTCTGCTACTCCGGCTTGTTTGGCAATTTTAGAAACCTGTGCCTGGTGGTAGCCGTTTTCCGCTATGACGATGACGGCTGCATCTATTATTTGTTTATATTTAGGCTTTTGTTGTTTCAAGCTTTTCGCTCCTTTTTAAAAATGAATGAATAATCATTCATATTTTCATGATACTGTACCATGAATAAACTGTCAATCATTATCTTATCATAATTTTAAAGCTAAATACTATAAAAAATAGAGAGAGGCTGCCTACAGCTCCCTCTCCATTACTATCATTTTGCTATTTTTTGCTTTTCTTCTTCCACCAATGCTCTTCTGAGGATTTTTCCTACAGCGGTCTTTGGCAGTTCGTCTCTGAACTCATAGTACCTTGGCACTTTGTAGGCTGCAAGGTGTTTTCGTGTATATTGGTCAAGTGCTTCTTCTGTTAAGTTGGATCCAGCCTTTTTCACGATATATGCTTTGACGGTTTCACCGCGATAAGGGTCTGGGATTCCCGCTACTACCACTTCTTGAATTTCTTCATGTTCATATAACACTTCTTCAATTTCGCGAGGATAGATATTGAATCCGCCTGCAATGATCATATCTTTTTTACGGTCCACCACATAGAAATAACCGCGCTCATCCATATATCCTAAATCCCCAGTTAAGAGCCAGCCATCTTTCAAGACTGCTTCGGTTTCTTCTTTTCGGTTCCAATACCCCTTCATAATCTGTGGACCTCTTACTGCAATCTCCCCAATTTCTCCGGTCGCAGCCAACTCTCCATTTTCCATGGAAAGGATGACAGATTCCGTATTTGGCCAAGGAATACCGATACTACCTGACACTCTTTCATGCCAAAGGAAATTGGCATGCGTAACCGGTGATGCTTCGGAGAGTCCATATCCTTCTACCAGTTTTCCTCCTGTTACTCGTTCAAACTGCTCCTGCACCTCGACAGGCAGGGCTGCAGATCCACTGATACAAGAATCTATAGAAGATAAATCATATTTTTTTATATCAGGATGATTCAAAAGGGCAATATAAATGGTCGGTGCGCCAGGGAATAGTGTTGGCTTTTCCTTCTGGATGGTTTTCAATGTAGTTTCCGGGTCGAACTTTGGTAAAAGGATCATTTCGAATGCCTGCATGATGGAAAGGTTCATTACCGCCGTCATCCCGTATACATGGAAGAACGGAAGAATTCCAATCACCTTTTCCTGCGCCTTTTTGCATCTGTACATCCAATTCACACTCATGATGGTATTGGAGACGAGATTCATATGTGTCAACATGACACCTTTAGGGAATCCTGTTGTGCCTCCGGTATATTGCAGCAATGCAAGGTCTTCGTTAGGATTGATCGGCACATCAATGGTTTGCGCTTCGGATTGTTTAATAATTTCAGTAAACAAGTGGTTTTGTCCACTGTGCTCCACTTTCACCACAATCCCGTACTGTTTTTTCTGAACAAATGGGTACAGCATATTTTTGGGGAATGGAAGATAGTCCTTTATTCCCGTAACGATGACATGCTTTAATTTTGTTAGCGCTTTCACTTTTGATACTCTCGGATATAAAATATCCAATGTGATGATTATTTCGGAGCCTGAATCATTGACCTGGTATTCCAGTTCACGTTCCATGTATAAGGGATTTGTCTGCACAACAATCCCGCCGGCGAACAGAACGCCATAATAACTGATAACAGCTTGAGGGCAGTTCGGCAGCATGATGGACACTCGGTTACCTTTTTCCAATCCGAGTCCTTTTAAGTAGTTTGCCAGTTTTAAAGATTGATCATACACTTCTTCAAATGTTAATTTTTTTCCGAGGAAGCTAATAGCCGTTTTTGTTGGATATTCTTCCGCCGCTTGTTTCAAATAAGACTGCAAGGTTCTCTCTTCGAAGTTGATCTCATGAGGTATTTCTTCTGGATAAAGTGATAGCCACGGCTTATTCACTACGTGCTCCATTCCATTCCCTCCTCTTATCGGCCTGTACTACTACAAAAGGCCCATATCTGTTTGTTATAGTATATCAGTAATCCTATAAAAATTATAACATTTTTTTGATTTTTGCAAAAAATGAGGATGGACGCCGAAATTTAGCTAGGAACTTTCAACTTTATATCCTTATTTTTTCTTTTATTCCCATAAAGCATATTTAATAATTTTGGCGCAAAAATGAAAATCAGAATGCCCAACATCGCTGATATCAGGATGAACACACTGCTGAAAACTTTGGTGGCGCCAGTAGCGATAGATGCTATGACAACGGAGAACTCGCCTCGCGGTGTAAGGGAAAAACCAGCCCTTAAAGCCACCCTTTTCGAGAGCCCGTACCATCTACCCCCAATCATTCCAACCAAAATTTTCCCAAACAACGCCCAACCAATCAACGTCAACAATAAGCCTACATACGGCACTCCCTCGCCAAGGTCGATCGTCGTTCCAAAATGCATAAAAAAGATAGGAAGAAGCAAATCTCTAACCGGTAAGGTAACATGTTCTATATCTTCAGAGCGTTTCGTTTCCGCGAGCATAATACCTGCCAAAAAAGCTCCCAATACTTCAGATAAACCAAGTAGCAATGCGAGGCCTGCATAGCTAAGGGCAATCCCGACTGTCAGTAGGATGAAGATATCACTTCCCATTAATCGCTCAAAGAATTTCTCCAGGCGAGTGAAGCCGAACCGACCAATGACCATTGCCCCAACAGTCAAGCACAATATCTTCCCCAAAAGGATCATAAAGTCCATCCCTGTTATCCCAGTATCTGATGCCATTCCGATTAGAAGTGCAACAATGATTGGTGCCACAATATCTTCAAAAATGAGGATGGCAAGTATGTATTCCGACTCTGCATTCGCCAATCGTTTCGTGCTTTCCAATAGTTTAGCAGTAATGGAGGAACTTGTAGCGTAAAGAACACCTCCAATCAAGAAGGATGTCAGGAGGTCCAGCCCAAAGAAAAGGCAAATGACAGTAGAAAATCCAAAGTTTAAGACAACATCTAATAAGCCTGGTTTCCAAATTTTAATCGACATTTCCCTTAGTTTACTCAGAGGGAATTCCAAACCTAGTAAAAAAAATAATAGAACAATCCCAATTTCACTGGCAGTATGCAATAATTCGTTTTCTGAAATGAATGTTCCGATGCCAAGTCCTAATAATATATAGAGAATGACGCCAGGGATTTTTATCTTCCCTCCCACATATCCCATAACAAATAGAACAAGTAATATAACTCCTATGCTAAAAAGTATCGGAGCATCTTCATGCATCAGGTAGCAGACCCTCCCTCGCAAAGCTTAGTGAGTTTTTCAATTTGCGCTTTTTTCCCGCACACCATCAGAACATCCGCCTCATGAAGCTTTACATCCACATCCGGCACGGCGATATTATCTTCTCCTTTTACGATACCAATAATGGATGCACCTGTTTTCGTTCTTATTTTGGATTCCCCGATTGATTTTCCAATCAAGGAGGAAGCTTTTTTCACTTCAATCCACTCGATTATAATTTGCTTCTTAAATATTTTCATCTTGTCCATATCAACAGGCTGATAAATCGCTCCAAGCAGTTGGGCACCAAGTTCCCTTGTTTCATCTGAGGTCAACGAGATAGAGAAATCTGCCTCATCCTGATCGGGATCTTCAAAAAAATACAACTCCCTTTTACCTGAATGGTGAACAACCAAAACCACCATACTCCCTTCAGCTGTAACAAATGATAGCTTTTTCCCAATCCCCGGCAGTTCCGTTGTTTTAAATTGCATCTCAAGAACCCCTCCCTTACCACTTATATTCTCCGAAACCACCTTCTCTCCCTGCTCTAGAACTTTTCAGGGGTTAAAAAAACGACCAGTCCTTTATAGGGAAAAGCATTAGTTAGTGATTAATCGCCGCTTTTCCTTTCCGCAAATGGCTTCGCTTTCCGCGGGACGGTGCTTGAGCCTCCTCACTTCGTTGCGGGGTCTCAACCTACCGTTACTCCCCCGCTGGAGTCTACGCCATTTGCTCCAATCCACAGCTAGTAATTGTATATATGTAATGTTATTGGTTTATCAGTAACTCTTTAGATATCTTAGTTGAATGAAGTCACCTTGTTGATTGTAGTGGAAGGCGCGCAGACGCCCGCGGGAGGAAGGGACAGGTGAGACCCCTGAAGGCGAAGCCTGAGGAGGCTCACGGACCGCCCGCAGGCAAAAGAAGCGCCTGGAACGGAAATCAACCGGATTTTATACTTTTTTAACTTTTAAAAAAAGGAAGAATCAGCAATGTCAAATTTGCTTCTTCTTCCTCACTGTTATTAACTCTTTATGCAATAAAAAGATAAATGATTCCTATTACCACAAAAACAATACAGCATCCGATCAATACTTTTGCTAAAGTTTCCAAAGTTTCCTACTCCTTATCCAATACTTGCTCCGATAATAAATGATAATCCTACAGAAATAACAAAAGAGATAAATCCGACAGCCCAATTGCCCTTCCGAATTTCCTCATCGATATTAAAGCTTGGTGTTAAAAACTCAAAAATGAAATAAGCAAACAACAATAGAACAAAACCAACCGCTCCCCAACCAATCATGGTCAACAACGTATCATGATCACTGATAGAGTACCTGAAAATATTAGCGATCCCGAGTATTTTCCCGCCTGTTGCCATCGCTACTGCGAAATTGCCTTTTTTAATTTCTTCCATGTTTTTATACTTTGTCACTAGTTCAAAAATAGCCAGAAACAACACAAGGCACAGAACCACCACACTGAAATTGGCGGCTGTTCTGACTAATTCATTCTCCCAAAACCCAGACATATCAGGCTCCCCTCTTATTTCAGTTCGACGACGGTAACACCAGTGCCACCTTCAGACGCCTCACCAAATCGATAATTTTTAACGGAACGATGGTTTTTCAAGTAATTTTGCACCCCAACGCGCAAGGCTCCCGTTCCTTTTCCATGAATGATAGATACGCGGTGATAACCCGCCAGTGTCGCATCATCCAGGTATTTCTCCACTCTCATCAGTGCATTTTCAAAGCGTTCACCACGGAGGTCCAGCTCAAGGCTCACATGATAGTCTTTCCCTTTAATCGTAGCGAGTGGCTTCGTTTCCACAGGCTTCGGTCTGCTCACATACTCAATATCCTTCGTTTTTACTTTCATTTTCATGATGCCAATTTGAACTTGCCATTCTTTAGACCCCGTTTTTTCAATGAGATGTCCTTTTTGGTTTAGACCTAAGACCTTCACTTCGTCACCAGGCTCAAGCGTTTGACTGCTAGCTTCCTGCTTTTTTGTTGCTGCGGATTTCTTAACAGTAGGCACAGCACCTTCTAGTCGTTTTTTCGCATCAATTAACTCATGCTCTTTTACATTGGCATGCTGTTCCATTCGCATCTTACGCAATTCGCGAATAACCTTTTCTGCTTCTTCCTTCGCATCCTCCACCATTTTCTCGGCTTTTTCGGCTGCCTTTTCGAACAATTTATCGCGCTGCTCATTTAGCTCCTGCATTTGCTGCTCAAGATCTTCATGCAGCTGTTGAGACGTTTTTCTTATTTTTTCTGCTTCTTTCCATTCTTCTTCCGCTCTTTTTTGGGAAGCTTCCAAAGAAGCAATCATGTTTTCTACTTTGTTACTATCCTCACTGACAAAACCTTTGGCCCGTTCGATAACCTCCATGCCTAATCCCAGACGTTTAGAAATCTCAAACGCGTTACTTCTGCCAGGAACCCCAATCAGCAAACGATAAGTAGGACTCAATGTATCCACATCAAATTCCACACTCGCATTTACTACCCCTTCTCTGTTATATCCATAAGCTTTTAGTTCAGGATAATGGGTAGTCGCAATCACACATGCCCCTCGCTGATATACTTCATCTAATATCGAGATGGCAAGCGCCGCTCCTTCTTGAGGGTCTGTACCAGCACCTAGTTCATCAAAAAGAACAAGGCTTTCATGATCGACCTTTTTAAGGATATCTACAATATTAACCATATGAGAAGAGAATGTACTTAAGCTTTGCTCAATAGACTGCTCATCCCCGATATCTGCATATACAGCGTTGAACACGCCGACTTCCGATCCGTCTTGGGCGGGTACATGCAACCCAGATTGAGCCATGATGGTTAATAAGCCAAGAGTTTTTAACGTTACTGTCTTACCGCCTGTATTAGGACCGGTTATAACAATAGAGGTATAGTCTTTTCCGAGCTCAATCGTATTCGGGACCACCTCATCCTCATTGATCAAAGGATGTCTTGCCTGAACCAGCCTGATAAATTTATCGTCATTGATTTCAGGCTTCGTTCCACGAATATGCTTACCATATTTAGCTTTAGCAAACATAAAATCTATTTCCGCTAAAATATGAACGTTTTCAAGAAGATCGCGGGCCACTTCTGCCACTTCAGCTGAGAGATCTGCAAGTATACGATCTATTTCAAGCTTTTCTTTTACCTTCGCTTCCTGAAGGACATTGTTGAGGTCTACCACCTGCTGCGGCTCTATGAACAGTGTCGCACCTGAAGAGGATTGATCATGAACGATACCACCATAAGAACTACGGTATTCTTGTTTTACGGGAATAACATATCGCTCATTACGTATAGTAACGATGGCATCTGACAACATCTTTTGTGCATTGGAAGAGCGAATCATGCTCTCTAGTTTCTCGCGCACCCTAGATTCTGTTGATCTTAATTGCTGTCGTATTCCGCGCAGCTTGTCACTTGCCCCGTCGAGAACTTCTCCATACTCATCAATACAATTTTTTATGTTTCTCTCAAGCTCTGGATAAATGATTAGCTGATCCATATATTCTTTTAAAATAGGAATCGATATATCTTCTTCCAGCACGGTTTCCACAAAACGGTCTAGCTTTCTCGCCGCATAAATCGTACCTGCAATGTCTAGTAGTTCATGGGTGTTTAACGTCCCGCCAATTTCAGCCCGTTTCACATGTGCACGGATATCAGTAATTCCCCCAAGTGGAACTTCCCCTTTTAATCGGAGGACAGTTGCTGCCTCATCTGTCTGCTGCTGTCTTTTTACCACTTCATCAAAATTTGTGGCAGGCGTCAGCTGGGCCACTTTTTCTTTTCCTAATGAGGAGGCCGAAAAAGTAGCCAATTTATCTTTTACTTTATTAAATTCCAATACCTTTAAAACCCTCGGTTGCACGTTACCATAACTCCCTTCTGTCTTTACATTACGTATGGTGTCGTGTTAAAAATTTCTTTAACTCGTCCAGTGGCCAGGTGTTGATCACATTGTCTTTTCTTATCCAGCCTTTTCTTGCCGCAGCCACTCCCACTTCCATATGATCCAGCATGTCGATGCTATGGGCATCTGTATTGATGACAAGTTTTACGCCAGCTTCTTGAGCAAGTCGAACATAATGACTTGCAAGATCCAAGCGGTTCGGATTGGCATTCAGTTCAAGCGCAGTATCCGTTTCTTTTGCAAGCTGAATCAACATTTCCACATCCACATCATAACCTTCCCTGCGCCCAATAAGGCGACCTGTAGGATGTGCAATGATGTCTACATGATTATTTTCCAACGCTTTTCTCAAGCGGTCCATGATTACTTCTCTTTTTTGTGAAAAGCTTGAATGAATCGATGCGATGACAATATCCATCTCCTCCATTAATTCGTCATCATAATCCAGCGAACCATCCGGGAGAATGTCCATTTCCACACCGGATAAAATGGTAATATCATCGTATTTTTCATTAAGCTTCTTGATTTCTTCCTTTTGCTGTCTAAGGCGCTCAGGAGTTAATCCGTTTGCTACTTTCAAGTATTGAGAATGATCGGTTATTGCCATATATTTATACCCTTTTGCACGGTTTGCTTCTATCATCTCATCGATTGTGTAAGCCCCATCACTATAGGTGGAGTGCATATGAAGATCTCCTCGTATGTCATCCAGTGACACTAATGGTATCTCCCCATGCTCTAATGCATAATCCACTTCTGTGCCATCTTCTCTTATCTCGGGCGGTATGAATGGCAGGTTAAAATGACGGAAAAAAGCTTCTTCCGTTTTGAAGTGTTTCATTTCTCCCGTTTCCACATTTTCCACACCGTACTCACTGATTTTCTCCCCACGGTCTTTTGCAAGCTGACGCATACGTACATTGTGGTCTTTTGATCCTGTAAAATGATGAAGGGTGGTCGGGAAGCTTAGTGGCTCCACCATGCGGAAATCAACCGAAACATCATAATCATATTTTAGAATGATGGATACTTTTGTATCACCATTGGCGATAATTTCTGTCACCCTGTCCATTTTTACAAGCTGCTCCCGCACTTTTTCGGGTTCTGTTGTGGAGATGATAAAATCCAGATCTTTAATTGTTTCCCTGTATCTTCGCAGGCTCCCTGCACGAGAGTATTCTACTATACCGTCCACCGTTGCAAGGAACTGTTCAATCTGCTCGGCAATAGGCGTCATAAAGGAGATGGGTAAACGATCTGGCCGTTTTCCCACTTCCTCAATGGCAGCAAGGATTTTCTCTTCGGTTTTTTTACCAAAGCCGGCAAGCGCCTGCACCTTCTCTGCTTCACACGCTTGTTTCAAGGTTTCCATATCTACTACGTCCAGCTCTTGATAAAGTTTCGCTATTTTTTTGCCCCCAAGACCAGGCAATTTCAATAGAGGAATCAACCCTTCAGGAACTTCTTGCTGAAGCTCCTCTAAAACGGAGGATTTTCCCGTCTCCATAATTTCCTGAATGACAGAAGCAGTTCCTTTTCCAATCCCACTTAACTTAGTAAAATCCTCTATTTGACTTAAGCTTCTTTCATCGTTTTCAAGGGCCAGCGCCGCTTTGCGGAACGCCGAAACTTTAAAGCCGTTTTCACCCTTTAATTCCATATATGTCGCAATCGTTTCAAGCCATTTCACGATTTGTTTTTTATTCACGTTACCTCACCTGACCTTATGTAGACTTATCTTATTAAATCATACAAATAAATCAAGGAAATGTACAATCGAAGAAACTGAATCCACAAAAAAACAGGCCCCAATAAGGCCTGTTTACCGTTATTATTATTGCTTACTTGCCATATATCCTGACCATAACTCTTGAAGCTTTTCTGAGAAGATCGGTGTGTTTTCCACAATCCCTTTCGCCATGGAAGAATCACTGATGGACGACTGCACCATCTCTAAAGGAACCAAAGCTCCTATGTATAAGAAAATAAATACAACCAAATACACTTCCACAAATCCTAACACCGCACCTGCCCAGCTGTTCAACTGCTTTAATATCGGAAGATGGGATAGAAAATCCAACATCGAACCGATAATCTGCGCAGCAATCCTGGTTCCGAAAAAAAGGATTGCAAAAGCAACAGCCCTGTAATATGCCGTATCAAGACTGATTGTCTCAAAAAACATGGAAAATTCCGCATTGCCAAAACTCGGCATCGGCACCCAAAGCTTCAATTTCGGCGCTAAATCCGCATAAAACATATAGGCAACCACAAAAGCTGCAATAAAGCCGGAAAGATGGACAATCTGCATGATGAACCCTCTGCGGATCCCAACAATCAATCCCATAATAAATAGAAAGATAATAATTAAGTCTAACATCGTACTCAACCCTTTTTCTTTAATTCTCTCTCAAGCATATCGTATTCATCTTTTAATTTGATATAATCATGTACAACGTTCACCGCAGTCAGAACTGCAAGTTTACTGATGTCCAGGTGTGAATTTTTACTATTGATTTCTCTCATTTTTTCATCGACAATGGAAGCAACAAGTCGTATGTGACTTATACTTTCCGTACCAACAATCGAGTATTGTTGTCCATATATGTCGACAGTTGTGCGAGTTTTATGCTCTGACAACGTGTATGCCCCCATTCATTAAAATCCTAATCTTTATAATACCACGAAACTTTCTAAAGTGGAAAAGAAACATGGAAAAATGTAAAAATTTGTAGTAGGAGTGAATTAATTGTCAAATCAAGTCATTCAGGTATCTGGAACTATTTTAAACAAAATTGAAAGTTTCTATAAGGAATACAAGCTGGATAAACTGCCAACAGGAGCCGTTTTTGTTGCCAAATCACCTACATGCAATATTACCGCATACAAGTCGGGAAAAGTGTTGTTCCAGGGAAAAGGAGCAGATGAGGAAGCGAACATTTGGAAGGGATTTGGAGCTACAGATGCACCGTCTAAATCTGGCAAGAAAGCAACAACGGTTTCATCATCAGGAAACAAAGGGAAATCCTCCTTACCGGCAGGCTTTGCTTCCCTTTCTGTCATCGGATCTGATGAAGTGGGAACAGGAGATTATTTTGGCCCGATTACCGTTTGTGCCGCCTATGTGAAAAAAGAGCACATGGCACAGTTGAAAGAACTTGGTGTCCAAGATTCAAAGGCATTGAATGACGAAAAGATCGTAAGGATCGCAAAAGCCATTCTGCCGCATATACCCTATAGCCTATTAGTTCTACATAACGAGAAATACAATGAACTGCAGCAGAGCGGAATGAGTCAGGGGAAAATCAAGGCATTGTTGCACAATAAAGCTTTGCAACATGTATTGGATAAAATAGCGCCTGAGAAACCTGATGCTATCTTAATCGATCAGTTTGCAGAGTCAGGAATCTACTACCGACATGTGGCTCAGCAGAAGAACATTGTGCGTGAAAACGTTTATTTTCATACAAAAGCGGAAGGCCTGCACCTTTCAGTGGCCGCGGCGTCGATTATCGCGAGGTACTCTTTCTTGAAAGAGATGGATAAGCTGAGCGAACTTGCAGGTATCACCATACCTAAAGGAGCGGGTTCCAAAGTGGATGCTGCAGCTGCGAGGGTAATCGAAAAGCATGGAGAAGGGTTTCTAAACAAAGTGGCGAAAGTCCACTTCGCTAACACCTTAAAGGCAAAAAAACTGGTCAGATAACATTACCAATCGAAAGTTCGTTTACAGCAGCATGTCTTGTGCTATAATTTGTGTATACACATGATTGAAGAAGTCAAAGTGTTGGACGCACTTTGACTCTTGACAGAATAAGTTCCGCAGAAGCACGGCTACTGTGGAGTCGAACGTAATAGTAACTCACCCGACTGCCTAACAGCGAATTAGAAGTCACGGGTGGGTTATTTTTTTGTCATTTCTTTTATTAGCACGATTACTAGGTTTACAAATGCAAAGAGGAATAGTCCTGATGTGAGGAATAGCTGCATCTCGCTCATACGGTCACCCCCGTTCTCCACAGGGATTCACCGCACCACCCGTTCCTATTATACTGTCCACTCTATTATACCATTCTATCAGAAAAACAGAACACTCGTTCTTATATTTCCTTCCAAATACCTATTTTTAAAAATAAAATGGAGATTGAGTTAAGATTTATATTTGCATTTAACGGTTGATTTCCGTTCCAGGCGCTTCGCTTGCCTGCGGGCGTCTGCGCGCCTTCCACCCCAATCAACCAGGGTTAGGCATTTTCAGTTAAACCAGAAAAAAGGGATCCCATTTGGAATCCCTTTTTCCTTTATTTTAGCTTCTTAGTACAGCATTGAATTTTTCTTCGACTGCTTGAAGCACTTTTGTGTGGACTTTTGTTACTTCTTCATCCGTTAGGGTGTGTTCTGGGTGGTAGTAACGCAATGCGAAAGCGACTGATTTTTTGGATGAGTCGATTTTGTCTCCTTCGTACACGTCAAATACCTGTACTTCTTTTAATAGGGAACCGCCTGTCGCCTTGATGACTGCTTCTAGTTCGCCTGCTGGAGTTTCGCGATCTACTACAAGTGCAATGTCACGGCTGATTGATGGGAAGCGCGGGATTGCTTCGTAACGGATTTCTCCGATACTTTCTCCAAGTAGTGCTGTTAAGGAAAGCTCGAATACGTAAGTTTCAGGCAAATCCAGCTCATTCAATTTCTCAGGGTGAAGCTGCCCGATGAAACCTATGCTCTCGCCGTTCAGTAAGATATCTGCTGTACGTCCCGGATGGAGGCCGTCTTTTTCAGAGCGGGTATACGTGATAGCTCCACTCACTCCAAGCATAGAGAACACGCCTTCCAAGATTCCTTTGGCTACAAAGAAATCGACCGCTTTTTTCTCTCCCTGCCATGGGTGTTGTTGCCATAGACCTGTCAACGCTCCAGCTAGACGTTCTTTTTCTTCTGGTAACACTGCGCCGTCTTTTCCAATGAAAACAGAGCCGATTTCATATACAGCATTTGCTTGCAAAGAACGAGCAATATTGTGTTGAAGCGCTTCTAGAAGATGCGGCACTAAGCTTAATCGCAACGTGCTTCTTTCTTCACTCATTGGCATCGCAAGACGAATGGCTTTCCCGTCTTCAAGGGCGAATTGCTTCGCGCGCTCGGCACTTGTCAAAGAGTATGTGATGTTTTGAATCAGACCAGCACCTTCCAAGTATCTGCGGACTTTACGGCGCTTCGCTTGGTATGGAGTCAATACTCCAGGAGTTGCAGCACTTACAGGCAATGTAGTTGGAATGTTGTCATATCCATAAAGACGGGCAACTTCCTCTACAAGATCCTCTTCAATCGTGATATCCCCACGACGAGTCGGTACAGTTACCGTGAAGCTTCCATTATCTTCGGATACGTCGAATTTAAGCTTCGTGAAAATGTCTTTCACTTCCGAAGCAGTAATGGAAGTACCTAAAACGGAATTTATTTTTTCTACAGTTGTCGTCACAACAGCAGGTTCTATTTTCAAGGTATTTACTTCTACAGAACCATTTACCACTTCACCCCCAGCATATTCTGCCATAAGGGCAACCGCTCTTTCTGCCGCTTCACGTGTGCGGTTCGGGTCAATTCCTTTTTCATAGCGGGCACTTGCTTCACTGCGAAGTCCGTGGTCTTTCGAAGCTTTTCGGACCGTCACTGCGTTGAAGTAAGCAGACTCCAACAGGATAGTTGTTGTGTCAGATTGAACCTCTGAATTTGCTCCACCCATCACACCGGCAAGCGCGACAGGCTCCGAGCCATTTGTGATAACAAGATGGTCTTCTGTTAACGTACGTTCTGCATCATCAAGGGTCGTAATCTTCTCATCCTTGCGAGCACGGCGGACAAGGATTTCTTTACTGCCAAGACGATCATAATCGAACGCATGCAATGGCTGACCATATTCTAATAAAATGTAGTTCGTGATGTCGACTACATTGTTGTGTGGACGGATTCCCGCTGCCATCAGACGACCTTGCATCCAAAGCGGTGAAGGACCAATCTTCACGTTTTTCACTACTTTAGCTACGTATAATGGGTTATCTTCAGAAGCCTCAACATTTACGGAAATATAGTCCGAAGCTTCTTCACTGTTTGCTTCATAATCTGTGGACGGCCATTTTACGTCACGGCCAAGGATTGCACCCACTTCGTAAGCCACACCTAGCATGCTTAAAGCATCCGATCGGTTAGGAGTAAGACCTAGCTCCATCACTTTGTCATTACGGTTCAAGTATTCTAATGCGTCTGTCCCTACTTCTACCTCATTCGGGAACACAAAAATACCTTCAGAGAATTCTTTTGCCACAAGTTTTGAACCTATTCCCAATTCCTGAAGGGAACAAATCATTCCGTTGGATTCTTCGCCGCGAAGCTTTGCGCGCTTTATTTTAAAGTTACCTGGAAGCACTGCCCCAACTGTTGCAACTGCAACTTTCTGGCCTTTGTCTACATTTTTAGCACCGCAGACAATTTGTACAGTCTCTCCGTTTCCAAGGTCCACTTGGCATACGTTCAATTTATCTGCATCTGGATGTTGTTCTTTTTCTAAAACATGACCAACAACAACACCTTTGATACCTTCGTTCAACACTTCCACGCCTTCTACTTCAATACCGCTTCTTGTAATCTTCTCTGCCAAGTCTTCAGCAGAAATATCATCTATATTTACGTAATCTTTTAACCAATTGTAAGATACTAACATAATTTCCCCTCCTCTTAAACTCGATTGAATTGCTTCACGAAACGTTGATCGTTTGTGTAGAAATGGCGGATATCGTCAATGCCGTAACGAAGCATCGCAATACGCTCAGGTCCCATTCCAAAAGCAAATCCTTGATATTTTGTCGGGTCATAACCGGACATTTCAAGCACACGCGGATGAACCATACCAGCTCCAAGAATTTCGATCCAGCCAGTACCTTTACACATGCTGCAGCCTTTTCCTCCACATTTCGCACAGGTCACATCAATCTCCACAGACGGCTCAGTGAATGGGAAAAAGCTAGGACGCAGACGGATTTCACGGTCTTCCCCGAACATCTTTTTCGCGAATGTTTCAAGTGTCCCTTTAAGATCACTCATGCTGATGTTCTCGTCAATAACAAGCCCTTCGATCTGTGTGAACTGGTGGGAGTGAGTCGCATCGTCATCATCACGGCGATACACTTTACCAGGACAGATAATTTTGATAGGTCCCTTTTCCTTGTTTGCTTCCATAGTCCTTGCTTGAACAGGAGAAGTTTGCGTTCTTAAAAGTACCTCATCTGTAATGTAGAAAGAATCCTGCATATCTCTTGCTGGGTGATCCTTTGGTAGGTTTAATGCTTCAAAGTTGTAATAGTCCGTTTCCACTTCCGGTCCTTCTGTGATCGTGTATCCCATTCCTAAGAACAGGTCTTCGATTTCTTCGATGACTTTTGTAAGCGGATGAGGGTTTCCAGTTGGTGCCGGGCGGCCAGGTAATGTTACATCAATCGTTTCAGATGCAAGCTTCTTCGCTACTTCCGCTTTTTCCATTTCAGCTTGTTTCTCTTCGATTTTTTCTGCAACATTTCCACGAACGACGTTAGCCAGTGCCCCCATTTTCGGGCGTTCTTCTGCTGAAAGCTTACCCATTCCTTTTAAAATTTCTGTGATGGGACCTTTTTTTCCAAGGTACGCCACACGGACTTCATTTAACTGCTTTAAGTCTTGTGCTTGCTCTACCTGCTCAATGGCAAGCGTTTCTAATTCCTTCAATCGTTGTTCCACATCTATTCCTCCTTGGTTCATTTTTGAATGTGCAAATGAATAGGGTGTTAAGATTTCCAGCTGTTGATTGGAGCAATGGGTGAAGACTCCGGAGGGGGGTAGCGGTAGACCTGCGACCCCGCAACGGAGTGAGGAGGCTCAAGCACCGCCCCTCGGAAAGCGAAGCCCAGTGCGTAAATCAACAGCGGCGTTTAACAGAGCCTATAAATAAACAAAAAAACTCGCCCCTCAAAAAGGGACGAGATATTCGCGGTACCACCCTAGTTAACAAAGACAAAATACTCTTTGTTCGCTCAATTCCAGATAACGGCTATCTAACCGGGCCACCTTTACAGCATCGCATTTGCGCTACTGGTCCAAGTGTCACTCAAGAGGTGAAATATTCACTCTTTCTTCCTTTAAGATGCTCTCAGTCTACGGCACCTTTTCCCTGGTAAGGTCTGAAATGAGCTACTTGCCTCTCTCATTGCTTTGTTCAGTATGTAACTATTTTTATATTATATTGAAAACATGCGGCAGATGCAACTCTATCCACGTAAATAATACATTAAAATTCCCGCTGCAACACCGACATTTAAGGATTCGCTTTGTCCATAAATTGGGATATATAGGTTCTGGTCCGTCATGTCGAAATGCTCTTGGGCCATGCCTTTTCCTTCATTTCCAAGAATAAGCGCGAAAGATTCAGATGGTTGTACTTCCTGGAACGGGACACCGTTTTGCAGGGAGGTTCCGTAAACAGGTGTTTGCAGTTCCTTACACTGCGTGATAAAGCTTTTAAGATCTCCTCTTGCTATTGGCAGGTGGAAAATCGATCCTTGCGTGGAACGGATAACTTTGGAGCTGTACAGATCTGCGCAGCCTTCTCCCAAAATAACCATATCTATTCCCGCAGCGTCCGCTGTTCTTATCATTGTGCCCACATTTCCCGGGTCTTGAACATTATCGAGCAAAAGAATTTTTTGATTTGGTTGGATTGTGCGTTCGTTTTCTTCTGGGATGCGGCAAATAGCTGCAACTCCCTGCGGCGTCTCTGTTTCACTGATTTCCTTAAGTACATTCGGAACGGCATATATTAATTCTACATGATTGAGATCCCATTCTTTCGGAATCGAGCGATCTTCTGAAATGATGATTTCTTCTACAAGATTGTCTACTTTCAGGGCCTCTTCCACCAGATGAAAACCTTCAATGATAAACGTTCCGGATTGTTCTCGCTCTTTCTTTTTCTGCAGCTTTTTCCACTGTTTCACTTTATTGTTCTTGATGGATTCTATATGTTTCAATACTTGTTTCTCCTTTTCCGCTACTCAATACTGCTATTATACGCATTTTGCACATATAATTAAACCATCTATTGGACATGCTATGTGTTGATACTATTTTTCCTACGAGGTGATAAGGATGAATTTGAATTTACGTCATGCAATCCGTCAGAATGTGGAAGGAAATTCTCAAGACCAGCTTAGAGAGACAATCTTAGATGCCATCAATAAAGGCGAAGAAAAAATGCTTCCAGGTTTAGGCGTGTTGTTTGAAGTGATTTGGGAGAATTCTTCTGAGCAGGACAAAGCTGAAATGCTCTCAACTTTAGAGGATGGATTGAAATAGTATTGGATTGAGGCAGCTCCTTTGTGGGGCTGTTTTTTATTTCAGTTTATACGTTCTTTTATACTTTGATCCGCAATGGGTGAGCCCTAAAGAATAGATAATTTTTGACGTGGTTGAATTCGTTGCTAACCCTATAAATTCGTTTAACTCTTGATGGGTGATATTTGGACCGAAAAGTAAGCGGTAATCTTCAAGGGTTGTGATATGAGCACCTTTCGATTTCAGATTGCAAATTTTACAAAACCATGATCCACTTTGCCTGTTCATTGAAATATTCGAACAACCTGGGCATTGAACTCCTTTTATTATTTCATTACGGGTTATACCATATCGTTCAAGGATGTTAACATCTTCCTCGCAATGTTTCTTTAATAATTTTCGCGAAATCTTAAGTAATTCTTTTTCAGGAAATATGGACGAGTCAAATTGTTGATTAAGCTCTTCTAGTTTTGAAAAAAGATTATGTGCATGCATGATGGATTGGGAAGCTTTCACTCGGGAGTCTGATCTAATAATTGTTTGTGGATTGGTAAAACAAACAAGGGACTTTACTGGAGGTCGCTTTATCTTTTGGTTTTCTATAAATGAATCTAGCCTTAATTTCTGTTTTTTTACTTGATCTAGGGGATTATAGAATCCTTCTTCTATGCCATTTAGTGTTCGGATAAATTGAGCGAAATGATTTTCGAAAGTGACTTGGCCGATGATGTTTTTAATTTCAATGATGAGGAAATATTTTGATGTTAAGATGAGGACATCCATTTGAAAGATATAATTAGTAGATGATTGTAGCCTTAGTGTATGAAAGATATAATATTTGTGCTCGTCCAAAAACGATAAATGATACTGTATGGAAAGCTCACCTTTGTAACCGGCCATTCATCTTGCAAGATCTTGCTCAATTTGCGACCTTTTGGGGTGATTTTTATCGATTCTTCTTAACAATGCTTCTAGCTTTCTAATTGTTAGTGGTTTTTCGAGCGGTTTTATTATCACTTTTCCCTCCAAATGGTTTATTTGCATTAATATTACCATAATATAACAGGGTTCTTCAGAGATTTTCTGATAGTTCGTGCCGTTTTATGAAGAGTTCATGCCGAAATGCATCAAGTTCGTGCCAAAATAAATTTCGACCTAATTTCTATCAATCAAGAGACCAAAAATCACTAATTTCCTAAATTTAAAAACGAGAGGCCCGCCGCGGCGGGCCTTCCAAATATCTATCAATCAAACGTCAATCTGCTTACTGTATCTGCATCCAACTTCTTAATAACTTCTGCAATCAATTTCACCGCGTTCTCGTAGTCATCGCGGTGCAGCATTGCTGCGTGAGAGTGGATGTAGCGTGTTGCAATCGTGATAGATAGTGCAGGTACACCTTGAGCTGTCAGGTGGATGGCACCAGAATCTGTTCCGCCTCCTGCAACAGAGTCGAACTGATATGGAATTTCCATTTCGTCGGCTACACCTGTTACAAAGTCGCGTAATCCTTTGTGGGAGATCATGGATGCATCATAAAGGATGATTTGTGGGCCTTTCCCCATTTTGCTTAGTGCTTCTTTTTCGGTTACGCCAGGAGTATCTCCTGCGATTCCTACGTCCACACCAAACCCGATGTCAGGTTGAATTAGGTTTGCCGAAGTTTTCGCACCACGTAGGCCTACTTCCTCTTGAACAGTTCCTACGCCGTATACAACGTTTGGATGATCTGCATCTTTTAACTGTTTTAACACGTCAATCGCGATGGCACAGCCTATGCGGTTATCCCATGCTTTTGCAAGCAACATCTTTTCGTTGTTCATCACAGTGAATTCGAAGTAAGGAACAACTTGGTCGCCAGGGCGAACTCCCCACTCTTGTGCTTCTTCACGACTGGATGCACCGATGTCGATGAACATGTCTTTGATGTCTACCGGCTTTTTGCGTGCTTCCGGAGGTAGGATGTGTGGTGGTTTAGAACCGATCACACCTGTTACGTCACCTTTAGAAGTTACGATTGTTACGCGTTGTGCAAGCATTACTTGGGACCACCAGCCGCCAACCGTTTGGAAGCGAAGGAATCCGCGGTCATCGATATGTGTAATCATGAAGCCCACTTCGTCCAAGTGTCCTGCCACCATTACTTTTGGTCCGTCCGCCTTACCGACTTTTTTAGCAATCAAGCTGCCTAATCCGTCTGTGAATACTTCATCAGCGAATGGCGTTATGTATTTTTTCATTACGTCGCGTGGTTCTTTTTCGTTGCCGGGAATACCCTTGGCATCTGTTAGATCTTTCAACATTGTTAATGTTTCATCTAGCTTTGTCATGTATTTCGACCCCCTTAATAAATATCAATCCAACAATCATTATACAGAAAACTCTTACTAATGTAAAAAGGATTAGTAACCTTGCTGTTGCCTTTCGTGATTCACCTGGTTTTTTTCCAAGTATGCCTGCTCTACTTCCGCCCATTCAAAACCTAGCATTTCACCCAATTGAATGTAGGAATCCAATAATAGATAGTAATTCTCTTCAGAAAGATCGTCTTTAAAAGTAGAGACTAGCTGATAAACTCTATTGAATTGCTCTGTTAGGGAGGGTGCTTCCTTTGCAAGCTCTCTAGAAGTTTCCGGACCATACCCAAAGGTCAATCCAAGAGATAATATAAAATGCACCCCGTCCACATACTCCTCCAAGATGATGCCGCGTTCTGCTGGGGGCTTCACGCTCCAAAATTTAAAGCAACGTGTTTCATTCGCCAATTCACCTAGCTCTACAAGTAAAGCCAATATTTTTTGGTCAACCAAATCCTCTTTTCTCAATCCGTGTTGTGATTCGATTTTTGCATCAAGTTCTCTTTGCATGTCATATAAACGCTGTAAATTCAAAAATATCGCCTTCTTTTTAAAAAATTTTATAAATAATGAAACCTTTTCATACCTACACCCGTATATAAGGTATTTTATAACACAAACTGTATTTTTGCGAAGGAGTAGCAAATATGTTTATGATTCTCATTCGTCTTGCTTTACTTGCACTTTTTGCTTTTATTATTTATACCATTTTTAAGTATCTCCTGAATCCTAAGAGGAAGCTGGAGATTGCTCATGAACAGAAGAACTTCTACTTCCTTGATCAAAAAAGTAATGTTCGGAAGAATTTTCTCGTAACCTATAAAGGAGTTATGTTTGAGGGCGAAAAATATTTGGGGACTACAGACAGGGCATTTGAAGTCATTTCGATTTTTATCTGGCCAAAGAATCCCGAAAAGTTGCAAGGTTTGAAAAAGCATGACTTTGAATTTATCCAAAAAGAGGTAAAAAAGCAATACCCGGATGCTTTGATTGATTGGAAAAGTCCGATAAAAGAGTTTTTAAAAGAGGAAAGAGGTTAACGCTTAGTGGCGTTAACCTCTTTTAACCTTAAAAGGCAATCCTTCTTAATGAAGGATTGCTGTATACCTACATTTATTAATTACCCTCTCCTATTTGCGCCACTATTACTTTACCATTCGCGTCTAATAAAGGGGTGATTGCGCACCCTTGCGCACTCCATGTGTATAGATAATTTACGCCAGTTTGACGATCAACCCATATAGATATTAGGCTCCCTTGTTGAGAAGTTTGTACCAACTTTTCATCAAAACGTTTATCATCATTTTTATCTTTTTTATCTTTTTTATTGAACATCATTTACCACTCCTTATAAAATACTTTTAAATACTAAATCTAATTTCCTATTGAAAAATAATACTGCATGTTCATTCGATTCTATCCAGTAAATTTTATTTTCTTCCAGAAGATTAACTATCTAACCCATTTTTCTTGTATGCGTAAATAAAGATAACTAAAGCAATAATGAACCAACCGAAAAGAACACTAATATCAGTTAAATTCCATTGATATCCAGTTTCGGTATATATGCTGTTTGCAAAGTTTGTTAACACACCTGTATAAGTGTAGTCTAGAATAGCGGACAAATCTTCTTGGAACAGTTTTATTGCAGGTACTGATGTTAAAAGTAGTGTGATAGGCATTGTATATAAAGATGTTTGTGTTTGGTTTTTTGTAAGGATTCCAATAATATATCCAATTATAAGACTGATCAAGCTAGCTACAGTTGCCATTAACAAGTAACTTCCAAATTGAACCTCTTCAAATGAGGAACCACTTACAGGAATCATGAGTGTATTCACTGTTTTTTCGTTTTTCCTCTTCAAGATAATCCCCCGGTTTACAAAGAGGAGCTTAAAATTTCTAATTAAATCTTCAACTACTTACCCCAAAAAGTATAAGAAATTGCTGATTTTTCCCTTAAAAATGTCTCAAAAGGACCTCTTATAGATCTACAATGCATGTAATTTGCTAATGTTACTGATAGAACCCAAACAAGTACTCCGATTAAGTCGCCCTCCAATTGACTAATTTGACCACCAAGACCACCGGCGTAAGGAGCTAATAAGATAACAAACAATATCGATTGAAATAGGTAAAAGCTCAATGAACGTTGTCCAAGCGCTGCTATTGCATTTGAAAACATCCCTCTTTTTTCTTCTAATCTTGTAACGGCTAATCCAAAAAGAGCCGTCCATCCTACTCCACCAGCATATCCTGTGATTGTATGTAGTGATTTCGCTGTTGTTTCCCATACATCATTGTAACTTGTCCAAAGCAAGGAGGACATTAGGGCCATCGGGATACCACCTGCAGTTGATATCAAAAGGCCTAATACAGCAACTGTGAAAAGCGCCCTCTTATGTTTCTTAGGATTATCTATTATCCGGAACCGAGCCACTAGAATACCAATTAGCACGCCGGGAATTACTTGATAACTCATTACAGGTGTATAAAACATCCACTCAAACATTCGAGTAATTGATGCCTCAATAGGATCCTTAATAGTTGCGGATGTTGTGATTTGCATGTTTAATGCATCAAACCCTCTGGGCATCGCCGGAGCAAACACTCCCACGAAGATAAGAAACACAGCAGCTATAATCATCATTTTTCTATTCGATAACCGAAGAAAGAAACTTGCAAAAATAAGAGCGATAATACCATAGACTCCGATTATATCAGCGAAAAAGAGAGTTGCATGGAAGAAGCCTATCAGTAACATCCAACCCCCTCTGCGTCTAAAGATTTTTTTCGTATCCTTCCAACTGTTCCCTCTTCCTTCTTGGCCTTTAAGAACTTGATGTAACCCGTATCCAAATAGAATAGCAAATAAAGGGAAGGCGCGGCCGTCGATGAACATTTGCCTTAAAAATACAGTTAACTGGTCGATAATAGTAATTTCTCGACCTTCTAAATTTATAAATTGGTTGGCGTGCGCCAATGCAATAAACAACAACATAAACCCTCGTGCTAAATCAGGGGTTAATTTTCTTTTCGTTACGATTGGTTCATGCATTCAAAAACTTCTCCTTGTAATGTATGATTCTGTCTTTTTTTCACCAACTAATTCTTTAAATTTGTGTAATACTATTCCTCTTTATATTTTTCCTTAACAACACCAGAACCAATCCCTCCCCCAACCATTAACAAAAGAGGACCGAAATTCCAGAAAAAAGAGCTTTCCATTAAGGTTAGTTCAAAGGCTGTAAATTTGTTTAATAAAATGATTCCTATCTTTATAATCAGAAAAGCAAACCCAATTAAAAACAATACATCAAACAAAAATTTAAGTTTGGGATGTGCTAACTGTTTGCTATCTTTGATTACTTTTTGTTTTAACTCCTCATCACTTATTAATAATTCATCGATGGTTATTTCAAAGAGATCACTTAAACGTATGATAATTTCAATGCTGGGAAAGCTTTGGCCATTCTCCCATTTAGAAACAGATTGTCGACTCACAAATAGTTGTTTAGCTAAATCTTCCTGAGACCACCCCTTATTATTTCTTTCAACTTTTAATTTTTCACTAAAGACCATTTCTTTAACCACCCTATTAAAATCTATAATTCAATATTGTTGAAAACATCATGAAAAGTAAAGATATTTGTCGTTGCACCCCAACGCAACCAGTAGTTGCGAACGCATAAATCTTGATATATCAGCCTTTATTAACACTTATAACCTATCACAAAGAAAAATGACTTGAAGATTATGTCATTACTGTATTGCACTAATTCTACTACGTATATAAGAGTTACTATAGTGATAGGTAAGCTTTTGAAGTTATCTCCAGCTTTTCCCCCACTTCACACCGTACAGGCGAGTTTCCCAGCATACGGCGTTCCAACTAATCCAATTCAATCAAGATTTTTATGATTATGCAAAGTTTTATGGAGAATCAGATAGCTTCATTCAGACATTACTTACGCAACTTATTGACTTCTGTGAGTTGCTTTTCATTTAACTTGAGTGAGTTTAAAAGCACTTTTATCTTCTCTAAATCTCTCAAATGTATAAGGACAGATTTATGCAATATCAATAAGTTTCCGTATGAATCATCTTTGGTGAGATGATACGGTGTCTTATGGTGACAATGCCATTCATCCAGTCCTAATTCTGTAGTTACAAATAGTTTGAGAGAAGTTCAAATTTATCTTACAACGTTGGGCATGAATTGGGATAAGTACCATTTCTTTTATTTTGAAGAGCTTACACTCATATCCCTTGTACCGTCTCTGTAAGGATTTTGTAAGGTCCTGAAACGTAGCTTCTTTTCTCAATTCTTTTAAACGATTAAATAACGCTTTATGAAGACGATAGTTCAGCTCAGTTAAATCATCAGTGATGTGTGAAGCTGCTGAATAATAATTTTGAATTCCCATTATTACTGTATTAAAGCGCCAAACATTCTCAACCGATTGGTGTTAGATATGGCGTTGCATGAAGTTTAGATTTTTGATTATAGAAAGTAAAAAACCATTAGTTTACATTATCAATAATTCCATTATTAAGTTCAAAGCCCTCCTTGGTCCCCTCATCGATATGGAAATCCCTGCATGTTGCATCCAGGTATGTAAAAATATTCTTTCTTCTATTTAAAAAAGGTCCTGGAAGAATAAACTCCCAAAACCTTAACTATATTGAATATTCATCTGAAGCTAAGGGTCCCTTGGCTCTCCACACCATTTCTCCACCTACAAGAGTTGCTCGAACACCCCAATTCCCATCAATCAATGCGATATTTGCCTTCTTACCAATCTCTAAGCTACCAACCTCGTGATCAATATTTAGAAGCCTTGCCTGGTTTAGACTAACCATGGGTAAAATCTCCTCAAGTTGCAACTTCAACACTACTTTAATATTTTTTATGCAGTCCAGTAAGTTGGTTGTGCTTCCTGCCAAGGAGTTGGTGTCCATGGTCCTCGCAATTCGATCTATGACTTTCACTTCCATTCTACCGAGGGCGTAATGCCCGTCCGGCAAGTCTGTTGCAACCATGGAATCACTGATTAAGAGGATTTTATTGTTTCCTTTTGTTTTATATAATAGTTTTATGGCACCTGGGTGAACATGATGGAGGTCCGCGATGCATTCACAATGGCAGTCATCATTGGTCAAAAAGGCCCCGACACACCCAGGATCACGGTGCTTGAATTCTCTCATTCCGTTGAAAGTATGAACTGCGATTTTTGCGCCCAGGGAGACAGCAAGATTTGTTGTTTCATAATCGGCGTTGGTATGCCCCATCGAAACGTGGATCCCCATCCCCGTGAGATAATCGATGACTTCCATGGCATGTTTTTTTTCTGGAGCAATAGTTATTACTTTTATGGTGTTATTCGAAGCATTGATTAACCCTTCGAGTTCTTTAATTGATAGCTCTCGCATATATTCAACGGGATGGGCCCCTTTATGTTCGGGTGTAATGTAAGGCCCTTCCACATAAGACCCAAGGATTTCAGCTCCAGTTGTTTGACCAATCGCTCTACTTACTTTTTCTACCGCATTCCGAATACTTTCCAGATCATGGGTAAGGGTGGTGGGCAGGAATCCTGTTACTCCGTATTTCACAAGAGAGTTAGACATCTCCTGTAAAGAAAGAACACTTCCATCCATGGTGTCATGTCCCGCTATGCCATGGATATGCAGATCAATCATGCCAGGTATGGCGGAACAACCGGAAAATTCGAAGATGTCACATGGTGGAGTTTTCTTAGTAATGCCTGAAATATACCCATCTTCCAAGAGCAGATACCCCTTTTCAACGATTCCTTCCGGTGTATAAATATGGTCTGCCTTCACTGCTTTCATTATCCTCATCCCCTATTACTTAACATAAACAGAATAAGCAACACCTTCATTGGTGCTGCTTATTACACTGTTTCTTTTATATTCATACGGTTTAAAGCCAAGTAACATGCTCCGTATAATCCTGCGTCATTACCTAAAGAGGAAGCAATGACTATATCCTCCTTCTCATATATATCCATTACTTCATTCTTTAATTGTAAATTGATATCTTGAATGATGGGACCGTCTCCTTCAGTGATTCCGCCCCCAATGATAATCTTTTCGGGGTTGAGAAGATGAATTACATTTGTTAATCCCACACTAATATAATGAATAAACCGTTCATATACAGCCAAAGCAACTGGTTCTCCCTGCTTGACAAGATCCATAATCGTTTCGCCGGAAACGTTCTTAACCGCCACTCCTTTTTGCTGTGCTTCCACCTTATAGTCTTGAACCAAAGCTGAAGTGGACGCATATTGTTCAAGGCAGCCTTTTCTACCGCAACTGCAAGGTTTCCCACCTACAACAATGACGGTATGACCCAGCTCACCAGCAAATCTCGAAGAGCCACTCACAATCTTCCTGTCCATCACAATACTGCTACCGATTCCCGTACCCAGTGTTAGAAAGAAGGCGTTTCTCTTATCTTTGATAGAACCTTTCCATATCTCGCCCAGGCACGCACTTTTCACATCATTTTCAACCGATACCGGTAATTGGGTGAGTGAAAATAATAACTCACCCAGCTTCATTCCACTATACCCTAGAATATTATTAGAAAATAATATCATTCCTTTCTCAGGATCCACCAAACCGCAAGAAGAAATGCCAATGGCAGTGAGGTGAAAATCCTGCTGAAGCGATTTCACTTTGTTATTTAATACATCAGGAATCTCATGGCTTTTTGGGGTGGCGATTTTACTTTTAACCAGAAGCTTACCCTTTGGATTAAAAACGCCATATTTGATAAACGTTCCTCCTATGTCAAAACAAGCGATATAGCTCATCTTCCATCTCCCCTATTCATTCAACTACATCTATTTTCTTCACGAATCTTCGAATGTCCAACAGATTAGCCTCACCCGTTTTTTCCACAATGGCGTTTGACATTCCACAAGCACAAGCCCATTTCAAGACTTCTTCAATCGGAAATCCATGGGAATACGCATAGGTAAACCCGGCGAGCATGCTATCTCCAGACCCAACAGGATTCACGGCTTTCACTAAAGGAACCTTTGCCCTCAGAGTTCTTTTTCCATTAACCAAAATGGCACCTTCTTTCCCAAGAGAAAGAAGTACATAGTGTATTCCTTTATGACAAATAGCTTGAGCATGCCGTATCATGTCATCGGTAGAATCCGTAGAGTCAAATGTTCTCCCTATTAACCTAGCAAATTCTTCTTTGTTCGGCTTAATTAAAAAAGGTTTTCCTGCGATTCCTTCTGCGAGTCCGTGTCCACTTGCATCCAATAACAAGCGAACTCCTTTTTGATTGGCTTTCATTGAAAGCTCACTGTAAAAGTCAGTAGGAACTCCTTCTGGCATACTTCCAGAAACGACTACAAAATCTACGACATCTAGAATCGAAGAGAATGTTCGATTAAAGATTTCTAACTCATTGCTTGAAATTAAGGGACCCGTTTCTAAAATCTCGGTCTGACCTTCCTTTGATAGAATGGCCAGACATGTTCTAGTCTCTCCTTTAATTGGTATAAAGGAATTGTGTACCTTCAAATGAGATAATTCGCTTTCAATCCACTTTCCGCTCTTACCGCCCAGGAAACCTGTACATGTAACCTTCTGTCCCAATTGAGATAGAACCCTGGTGACGTTCAGCCCTTTCCCACCTGCCGATTTTTCAATAGAAAAAACACGATTCACCTCACCCATTCGAAATTGGGACAGTGTATATCTAACGTCTATCGCCGGATTTAAAGTGACCGTTGCAATAATGGGACTAGCCACGGTTAAAGCTACCGCACAGTTTAATTTTGTCTGCTACTACCTTTTTCAGTCTAGCGACACCATCAGTGAAGTAATAGCGAGGATCACTGGCTTCCGGGTTTGCGTTCAGGTAGCTGCGGAGGCCTTTCACAAAAGCCATCTTCAGCTCTGTTGCCACATTCACCTTGCAAATGCCCCTCTCAATGGTCTTACGAACAAGCTCATCTGGCAATCCAGATGCCCCATGGAGAACAAGGGGGATATGGACTTCCTGCTGGATTGCCGACAACCGGTTTATATCGAGCTTTGGTTCTCCTTTATAAAGTCCATGAGCGGTACCAATCGCCACAGCCAGAGAATCTATACCGGTTCTCGCTACAAACTCCTTTGCCTGCTTGGGGTTGGTGTAGATTTGATCCCTTTCGTCCACTTCTAAATCATCTTCCATCCCACTTAGACGACCAAGCTCAGCTTCAACTGTCACACCGAACGGGGCAGCATACTCTACAATTTCCCTGACAATCCGAATGTTCTCATCAAAAGAATAATGGGAGGCATCGATCATGACTGATGGGACACCCATATGAATTAGGTTCTTGATATCATCCAGGTTTTCATGATGATCAAGGTGAAAGCAAACCGGGATATCATAGCTTTTTCTTGTGGCTTCCATCATCTTGACCAGGAACTCTTTCCCCATATATCGGACAGTACCGGGCGTAGCCGCAATTATAATGGGAGAACGGAGGTCTCGTGCGGTTTCAAGGACCGCTTTGAGTGTTTCGAGATTGTGAATATTAAAGGCAGGCACCGCGTAGCCTTTTGACTGTGCATCCACGAGAATTCTACTACTTGAAACGATCATATCCTCTCTCCCCCATTCCGATAAGGATAGATTTTGACACCTTTTACGACCCGGTTAACGAGCCCCATAGGAGAGGGATTATCGGGAGAAAGTCCCAAATACATGGATTTACAAAGGGCAAATTGTTGGGCATACATGACATATGGAAACGTAAGGAATATATCTTCTTGAACCGTCTCCAAGCCTGTAGTCAAGAACAAGTTACTGTAACGTTCAGCGACATCATCCTGATAAGAGGAGATTGCAACCACCTTCCCTCGCTTTTGTTCATGGTATAGCTCCTTCAATACATCCAAATCATACTTTCTCGTATACGGATGACAGGATAAGAAAACGAAAACGATCGTTTTTTCATCTAAGATTGATTTCGGGCCGTGCCGGAATCCCAGTGGAGAATCAAATATTGCTGGAATCATACCTCCCGTTAATTCCAATAGTTTTAAAGATGACTCCCTTGCAAGCCCTTGAAAAACGCCTGAGCCTAAATATACAACTTTCGAAAAATTCGAGGAAGCAAGCGCTTCTAACTCTGTCTTTCCGGTCTCGATAATCTTAGCACCTGCCGAAACTATTTCATTAATAGTCTTCTCCAGGGTATGAACCCTCTCCGGCTGGAAAACGAGCAGCCCCGAAAGTAACATGGTCGTAAAGCTGCTCGTCATCGCAAAGCCTTGATCATTCGCTTCCTTCGGCATAAATATGACCAGGTGATCTGGGTCTCCCTTCTTCTGTTTAGCGAGTAAACCATCACGATTACATGTAAGAGCGATGCCATAAAAATGATCAATAATTTGCTCACCCAATTCAACCGAACCTACACTTTCTGGACTGTTACCAGAACGGGCAAAAGAAATCATCAAGGTTGGAATATCCTTGTCTAAATACTCATATGGATTAGATACAATATCGGTAGTAGGGATGCTTTCTACCGTCCATCTCTTATGCTTAACCATTTCCTTTATGGAAGTAAGAACGGTTTCCCCTACGAAAGCAGATGTTCCCGCTCCTGTCAAAATTACCCGAATATGAGGATGCCTATCGTCTATTTTCTTAAAAAAAGACATCAGTGTATCTCTATGTTTAAGTAAGATTTCAACGGTTTCTTTCCAAAGTCTTGGCTGTTGAGCAATTTCTCTTGTTGTATGGATAGCACCGGGATTATTTTGGTCCCATTTGTTTGTTTGTATAAATTCCATGCCCATTCTAACCCCCATAACTGTTAATGTCGTCATGACCAGTTAAATGAAATAGATACTCGAGAGCACCTACTTCAATTCAACTGTGTACGTAAATTTATCTCCTCTTGCGATAGAGATGGTATATTCAATGACTTGTTGATCTTCATACGTAATACGTTCCAATCGGAGACACGGTGAGTTTACTTCAATGGTCAGCATGCCGGCTGCCTGTTTTCCGGCACTCACAGCATTGAAGCTTTCCAGTGCTCTTGTGATTGTCACATCGTATTGGTACCGAAAGATTTCATACATTGGCGTATATTCCAATTGTTCCTTCGTTAGTTTGGTAAAACGCTCTACCGGAACGTAAGAAGTTTCATAAATCATCGGTTCTTCGTCAGCAAGTCTCAGTCTCGTAATCTTGAATACTTCTTCCTCCAACGGCAGTTTCATGGATTTCGAAATCTTGGTGTCACAGTGTACTTTTTCAAATGAAAGGACCTTTGTGGAAGGTTTTTTACCAATTTTCTTCATTTCTTCGGTGAAGCTGTAAAATTCAACAAGGCTCTGCTTATAGGTCTTTGGCGAAACATAGGATCCCTTGCCGTGAACTTTATAGATGTAACCACCCTTTTCAAGTTCCTGCATCGTTTGTCTTACCGTCGTCCGGCTCACTCTGTATGTTTCACACAGCTCCCGTTCAGACGGCAACTGCTCCTGTTCCGCAAGCTCACCCTTTTCGATCCTTTCGAGAAGGATATCCATAAGCTGGTAATACAACGGTAAGCGATTATCTTTTTCTATCATGTTAATCTCCCTTAGTGGTATCTTTGTCATAACCATTTGTATTCCATTATACATAAAATTTAGACAATTTTCACTTAATGCCATGATAGAAGTTTTGATGATTAAGCATTTTCTTTTGTCTTCTCCAACTCTTCAATAAAATTTTTCAATTCTATAGTCACACCTGACAGTCTCGATTCTTCCGCTGCAAAGGCAATCAAATGACTTTGTGAAGAAACTTTTGCAGATGTCAAAGTCCCTCTATCCTTTGTACGGACTCGGTTGATAAAATCCTGCATGATACCCGTATCAGCACCCATGTGACCTCCATCCACGGTTGGAGGATAGATAACTTCCCTCTTCCCGGCAAAATGGTTAATGATCAATTCATTATTTGCGTCATGACCTGTAATTTCTCCTTTTGTCCCCATGATCTTGAAGTTACGATACGTTTCCTTCGTAAATGCTGTCATTGTAAACGAAACAGTAACATCCCCGTCAAATAGCAAATTGACGACTTGATGGTCCACCACATCATTGTCACACCGATAAACGCAGCGGCCGTAAGGACCTTCCTGAATCGCTTTCAAGCGGCTCTCGATACTTGGATTTGTAGACACAACATTCGCTGGCCACACATCCCTGTCATGAAGGTACCACTTTACTGCTGAATACGGGCATTCTTTCTCCACCTTACAGCCATCTAGACAACGGTGGGTCGATCCCTCAGGAGCGTTCTCCTCTTTAAAATAGTTGAGACTTCCATAAGACGAAACGCTCTTACATTCCGCTCCAATCAACCAGGCAAGCATATCCATGTCATGACAGCTTTTCTGAAGTATCATAGGACTTGATTCTTTCGAATTACGCCAATTACCACGGACAAAACTGTGAGCCTGATGGAAATAGCCGACATTCTCATTCCATTGAACCGAGACAATTTCCCCAATCACCTTCCGATCCATGACTTCTTTAAGAGACTGATAGAATGGAGCATATCTCATCACGTGGCATACACACAGGAGCGTGTTATGCTTCTCGGCAGCTTCCGCAATGGCCAATGTTTCCATGGGGCTCGGTGACATCGGTTTCTCAAGTAGAATATTATATCCCTTTTCAATAGCACGCATGACTGGTTTATAATGATCCCGGTCTGGGCTACATATTAGCAGAGCTTCACATACCCTTTCTTGATTCAACAGGTCCGGCCAGTCTTCAAATCTCATATTTTCAGGGATTCCATGTGCTTTTGCAAATTTATCCCGTTTTTCTTTATCGGGTTCTGCTACCGCGATAAACTCGATTTCGTGAGGATACTGGAGGGCATAGGATCCATACGCATAGAATCCCCTGCTTCCAGCACCTATTAATGCTGCTTTCATGGTCATTCCTCCTTAGTTATCTACCAACTTATTTACCGCCGGTAATCGCAATTCCTTCTATGAATTGCTTCTGTAATATGATAAATAGGATCAACATCGGTAACACGGCCAAGAATGACCCTGCCATCAAGATTGGATAGTTAGTGCCGTACTGCCCCTGCAATGAGGATAATCCCACTGCCAATGTCATAGCTTCAGGTGAACTATTCACAATCATCGGCCACATCAGTTCATTCCATGACCATAAAATAGTGAAAATGCCTAGTGCGATCAAGCCAGGCTTTGCGAGTGGCAGCATGATGCGCCAATAGATTTGAAAATGATTGCACCCGTCAAGTCGGGCCGCCTCCTCCAGCTCCTTTGGTAATCCCATGAAAAATTGCCTTAAGAGAAACGTTCCAAAGGCACTAAATAACCCTGGCACCACAACAGCTTGCAGCGTATTGAGCCATCCTAGCTTCACCATGATCATGTATTGAGGAAGCAAGAATACCTGGCCCGGAACCATCAATACGGACAAAGCCAGTACAAACAGGAGATTCCTTCCGGGAAACACGATCCGCGCAAAGGCATAGGCAGCCAGTGAGCAGAGAAATAACTGCCCCGCCGTGCGGAGTACCGTAATGATAAATGTGTTCATCATGAATTTAAAGAATGGCAGCAGCGTGAATACCTCTTGATAATTTCCCCACTGAAAGTCTTCCGGTATCATCACCGGTGGAACCTGAATGGACTCTGCATAGGTTTTCAGTGAGGTCAGAATCATCCAGACAAAGGGAAACAACATGACAATTGCGCCCATGATCAGAATGAAATGGATAAGAAACGTCTTACTCCTTACAAACTGAATCAATTTCTGCATAGGTCATTCCCTCCTCAATCATAGTGGACCCACCTCTTTTGCAGGGCCATCTGGATCACAGTGATGATGAGAATAACCACTAGTAATAACACCGCAATCGCTGCGGCATACCCTTTATCATTTAAAACAAAGGCATGCTGATAGAACAAATACACAATGGATTGAGTACTCTCCAGCGCCGTACTGCTCTTACTGATCATCATAAAGATCAGGTCGAAGAATTGAAATGCTCCAATCAACGACATAATCGACACGAAGAAAATGACCGGTGATAGAAGCGGCAAGGTAATTTTAAAGAACATCGTCACATGACCTGCCCCATCCATTTCGGCTGCTTCGTAATACGTTTTCGGGATCCCCTGCAGGCCCGATAAAAAAATGACCATGTTGTACCCGATCCCGCTCCAAATCGCCACAGCAATAATCGAATACAACGCGATATTTGGATTCGTCAACCATTGTGGTCCTTCTATCCCAATAAAGGACAACAGATAATTAAATAAACCGAAATCAGAATTGTATAACCATTTCCACACCATGGCAATCGCTGCAGGCATGGTAATGACAGGCAGGAAGTACAACGTCCGATAAATCGTCGTCCCTTTAATCTTTTGATTGAGCAAAACCGCGACAAGAATGGAAAGGAAAATTCCCAACGGAACGGTAAATAGGATATAGATTCCTGTATTCTTAAATGACTGCAGAAGATTCACATCCGAAAGCATCCTTGTATAATTTTTTAACCCGGTCCACTCATATGTCCCAAATGCCCCCCACTCGGTAAAACTGAAGTAAAAGGTCTGAAGCATTGGCCATAAATAAAAAACAAAGAGACCTATCATCATCGGAGCGATCATGATATATGCCCATAAATAGTCAGAACGTTTCTTGGTATTCGCATATGAAAGCATGTGAAGTTTTCGTTTCGTTTCAACCTGGAGATGAAGCGGTTCCATTTCATTTCTCCTCCTTTGTAAGGAAATGAAGAGAAGAAACCCCCTCCCCTTCTTTCCTTTCCTACTCTTCTAGTTCCTTATTTGCTTTATCCGCCAGTTCTTTTACTACTTTTTCCACACTTTCTTCACCGGCCCAGGCCTTCTTAAGAATATCCGTTTCATACTGCCAGATTGCCCCTGTATTCTTCACGCTTGGAAGTGGATAAGAATACTCAGCACCCTCGATATATGCTTTAAGATTCAACTCTGGAACAGAATTCAACCATGCCTCCTGGGTACCGTTAAAGGCTGGTATAACCGTACCTGTTTCAGCAAATACTTCGGCTGCTTCTCTCGAACCAAGGAATTTCACAAACTCCCATGCGGCTTCTTTATGCTTGGTATTGGCGGCGATGACGTTAGACAATCCATGAATCGAAACAGCCCTCTGCTTACCTTTTGGCAGTACTGCTACGTCCAAATCAGGATTCTTCTTATATTCCGGTACCATCCAAGGACCATCAAACATCATGGCGATCTTTCCGGAAGAGAACAGATCCGATGCTGCCGTTTCATTCATCTGGGCTTGAGTCGGAGACATTCCCTCTTCTATGAAACTAATATGGTATTTCAATGCTTCAATTGCTTCAGGCTGATCAAATCCTACCGATTTTCCATCCTCTGAAATCACGTGTCCTCCGTTTTGCCAAATCAAATCGTAGTAACCACCTTGGTTCCCCATCACTGCAGCAAATCCCCATACCCCATTATCCATGTTCGTCAATTTCTTTGCCGCTTCCTTAAACATATCCCAATCCCATGTGTCATCAGGGTAAGGGACACCGGCCTCATCAAAAATTTTCTTGTTATACCATAACCCCGTCGTATCATAATCCTTAGGTATCCCATATACCTCATCATTGACCGTATACAGTTCAATTAGCGAATCGGGATAATTATCCAGACTGTAATCATCTTTCTTGGCAAGGTCGCTTAGTGGCAAAAGCACCTTCCCTTCTGCATATTGTACAATATGCGGACCATTCATCCATAACACATCAGGCAATGCCCCTCCTGTTGCGGCAGTCTCGAGCTTCTGAAAATACTGCCCGTAAGGAATTAGCTCCGTTTTCACCTTAATTTCAGGGTGGTCTTCATTAAACTGTTTAATGATTTCCTCAATCGCTGGTACTTGCTTTTTATCCCAGAACCCATAACTGATTTCGACCTTTCCGTCCTTCGAATCCCCTGATGAACTGTCACTGCATCCTACCAGCAATCCAAAAAGCCCAAGCATTAACGATAGTAAAACCATAAGACCCTTTCTCATCATGTTTCCCCCACTTTCTTCAAGTAATATTCATATACAGTTACCTGCCTTAATTATTGTCATGATGTCATTACCAGTTGAAGTATAAGGCATTGTATTACCTTCTTGGATGCAACCCTGGATGCTTCTTCTTAGTAATGATGTCATTACCAGTTAAATTAAGTATACCACCTTCATTCCATAACGTGAATCTTTTTATTTAAATTTTCTAAAAATTACGTCGACAAGATTCTACAAAATTATAGTTTTCATTTTTATCCCTTTATTGTTTGTAATACACCCATTCTATTCCCACAAATGGAAGCCTTTTTAATCCTTAAAGATAGCCAATGAATTGTAACAATTTTACCATATTTAGGATAATTTAAACCAAATATTTGTTCTTTCTCTGCCATATGAATGATCATTGAACACCCTTCTAAATAATTGAGATGCACCTCGCTGTGTAACATTATAAATTTTTCTCCTGATAAATATAAGATTTGCTGTGACTGCTGTTTCACCTATAACAATTGTCGCAACCAATGATAATAGAATGATGGCACCTTTTGGAATTCGGAAAGAAGCATCTGTTAGTATTTTTAATAAAAACATTAAAAATGCCATTTCCCAGAAGGGAGGTAGTAATTCACCGTCAGAGAACAATGATTTTACTATTTTTTCGGAGTACTCATTCTGATGGGATTTGGCTAGTGTTACATAAATGGCAGGAAGGAATACAGATAAGAAAAAGCCAAAGAAACGAATAGTACGAGTTGTTAATCTACCTGCTTTAAAATAGTAATCATCAGGTGTTGGAAAGGCTTCTATGAATAAGGAAGGTGTAATGATTTTGTAAAAACGTAAATAGAGTTAGAGAGTATAAATCAGGTTGCTCTCTATGAACTAAGTGCCCAGCAAAAGGAATTACTGAGATATCAATATTGGAATTCAACTGCTTGTAGATTATAGTAGCAGAAACTTCTGCTTCTTGTTCTTCACCAACAATACACAGAGTTGGAATCTCTAAATCAGATACATCACCTGTCTTATCAAATGGGTAAAAATCCAATATATAGCTTAATTATCATATTAAACTCTATTTATACAGCTGAATCTTTTGGAAAAATGAGTAAAATAGCCCAATAGGATAAATATATATACAAAATATCAATTCCTTTGCTACTCTAGCACCCAAGAAATCTCAGCTAAATTCAATTTTCGCGCCCGATTCCGGAGTATGGATACTGGATGCAGCTTGCAAAAAAATAACCTTTTATATTTTTTTATTTGTTTTACTATTCCAGATAAAAAGTCTGATAACTCCACCCAAAATATACCCTATTATTGTTATAATGAAAACGGTCAAAAAAGTTATTGGGATGTTTTTAGTAAAGATAATTATCCAGCCAATAAACATTACTGAAAGCTCCCAAAAATCATTCCATAGCCTAATTAAAAACCTTTTCACTTTAATCATCTCCCACAATAAATACACTATTAAATAAGTATTCATTGTGGTATCGATTAATTCTTGCTTAACCCTGCCCCATTTCTATACCAATCGAACTCGAACATTCTTCTTAAAAAATAGCGCCAGATTGTTGAAGATCGTTTTAAAGACTTTATTGAAAAGCTTTGTTATTCTTGGATGTTGTTTTTGTTATAAATTCAAACCGCATATTAATGTTTTTGCGGTTTAATCATCTTTTTAAATGTAATTAAAGTAAAATAATGCGTAAAGGTTCCAAATTATATGTAGTATTAGTGAAGGATATATTGATTTGTATTTCATATATAATAATCCATAAACTAGCGCGTGAATACCAGCGTGTATCATGTTGTCGAAATGCATTATCCCAAATATAAACGAAGCCGTAAATAATGCTAGCCATTTATTAAATTTTGATTGTAAGTAACCCTGTATTAAAACACGGTATACAATCTCTTCAATTAAAGGCCTAATAACAACTAATCCAAAAGAAAACAAGATTAGTTTATAGAGCGTTTTATCTGGAATTGTATAGTGTGGGTGAGTTAGATAGTACCATGTTGTAGCTAGGTCAATTCCTCTACCATAGTAAATAGCTGCTAAAAAGTAAAATGATAATATACAAAGAAATAATACTAGATAGAAAGAACCTCTTTTAAACACGGTTGGATTAAAGTATTTACTGATAGTTAATCTTACATCTTTAAAAAGAGTTAAGACCAATATAAATAGGACAAATGTAATAATATTTAAATAAAACCACTCAAATAAAGGTGTCCAAAATACAAAAGCTAATATCAAATAATGTATTAAAATTACGGATAATATATCTTTCCCTTTTAATGTCTCCATTTTTCCCCCTTAAAATCAAATAACAAATCCTTAGAGTCTAATTGTTTTGTTTGTTTCTAAACAAAACTCTATTCTATACCATCCAATATCTCCGACATAAGCTACCTACTTCTTAGTTCTAAGATTTTTTTAAGGTTTTCTAATAACAAAGACTCTTTCTTCAACAATCCTGTTCTATTGTTTTATACCCATTATTTTTCAAAAATTCCCCTGCAGCTCAATCTTTTTTTCGCAATAAGAAAGGCGTATTCCATGCTAAAAGAAATGCGCCGTATTCATAAATAAACTATAGCTCTCATTAACTGATATACCTTAATAAAATCACAATGAAGTTTGGGCTTTCCACAAATTCATTTGAATGTACAATTAAGCAGTTTTAATAGTTACTTCTATTTGAATATCCACATTGCCTTGAATTGCACGGCTAATCATACAAGATTTTTCAGCTTTTTCCGCAATCTTTTGTGCCACCTTTTTGTCTCGATCGGAAGCATTTTGTTTCAATACTATTTCTGGTCGATGGATAATTTTTTTATATGTAAATACACCATCTGTCACATCAACAATTGCTTCTGATTCCATCGTTAATCCATCTTTCTCTATCTGACTACGTTCCATCATCGCAGCTAGTGTAATAATATAACATGTTGCTGCTGCCCCAAGGAGCATTTCGTCAGGATTTGTACCAATACCGGGACCGTTCATTTCTTTTGGTATTGAGATTTTTGTCACTAAATGATCGGCTTCGATTTTCCCTACATCATTACGTAGTCCAGGCCAATGCGCCTTTAAATGAAAATGATGCTCTGCCATTTTCATTCCTCCTTGCATTCATTTTTATTTTGTTAATAAATAACAAATAAAGGTTATATAATATAGTCACTAAGTATATTATATGAACTTATATTTTTACAACAAATGCGCCCGATCGAAATATACTTTTCTGTTGAACAGTATATTTTTACTGTGCAATAGTGCTGCTTTCCATTAACAATACTATTATTAGAAAAATCTTAGTGACATCATCAATGCCACTAAGATTTAGTATTTAAATACACAGGGTCAACTTATATATTTTTTTCTAAGTAACCCTGGTGTTATTTATGAAAACATCAATGAGCCGAATATCTCTCCTCGTGATTAACTACGCGGCGAATGAAAAATGCTAAAATCAAGCCAATTAATGCTATGATCATTGTGAACCAAAACACGTTTTGTGATCCTGCTGTCATCGCTTTTGCTATTTCGTTCAGCCTAGTCGGATCTGACGAGCCGTGCAAGTATTTCTCCATACCACCCGTAAGGATGCTGACTGCTACAGCAATTCCAATCGCGCCTGCCACCTGCTGCAGTGTGTTTAAGACTGCCGTGCCGTGCGGGTATAACTCCGGCGGCAATTGATTTAGCCCGTTCGTTTGAGCTGGCATCCATACCATGCCTACCCCAACCATGAGTCCAATATGTAATGCCACGATAAATGCCACTGAAGAAGCAGGAGATAGTGTAGTAAAGAACCATAACATAACTGAAACAATCACGAGTCCGGGAATAACTAGCCATTTTGGTCCATATTTATCGAACAAATGCCCCATTCGCGGGGAGAGGATACCGTTCAAAGCGCTACCCGGCAATAGCATGAGTCCCGCAGTAAACACAGACAACCCTGCACCTGTCTGTAGAAACATCGGCAGAATAATCATACTCGACATAATAATCATCATACATGACAGTACCAGAAGCAGCCCAAGGACATACATCGGATACTTGAAAACGCTCAGGTTCATCATTGGATCATTCATTAAGATTTGACGCAGTACGAACAGCACTAGCGCGACAAGCCCAACAATGATTGAAGTGAGCACAACTACACTGCCCCAACCTTCAGATCCTTCGCCTGCTTTACTGAAACCGAAAACAACTCCTCCAAAGCCAATTGTTGACAAGGCGACAGACAGCAGATCTATCCGAGGCTTCGTGATATCGGTGACATTTTCCAAATACTTCAATCCTATCAACATTCCTATAATCAGGAACGGAAGCGAGAACCAGAAGATATAATGCCATGAAAAATACTCAATTAATAGACCTCCAATGGTCGGTCCGGTAGCTGGAGCAAACATGATAACAAGTCCCACGAACCCCATTGCCGCACCTCGCTTTTCAGGCGGATAGATGACAAGGATTGTATTAAACAAGAGTGGAAGTAACAAACCCATGCCTACTGCCTGTAAAACTCGAGCGAACATTAACATTTCAAAATTGAACGCGAGGGCCGCAATCAATGTACCAACGATTAAGCTGATGAGCGAACCTGTGAACAGTTGCCTTGTTGTAAACATCTGTAGCAACAAACCGCTCATTGGCATTAAAATACCTAGAGTCAACAAGAACCCAGTTGTTAACCACTGTGCGGTTGCAGCCGATATTTGGAATACTTCCATTAAATTAGTCATTGCAATATTGAGGGCAGTTTCGCTGAACATGCCGACGAAACCGCAGATAAGTAGCGATGCCATAATGGCACGCGTATTGTATTGATTCTTCATTTTTATGTCTCCTTGTAAATCAATTAATTTAAAATAGTATATTTTTTAGCAAATCCTTGTTTGTTTAAATACTCACGCTTAATTATTTTCATATTTCAACCTTCCGTATTGATAAGGAACTCCCATATTCTCACGTAGTGTCTTTCCTTCATAATCCTTGTGAAACAATCCACGGTCCTGCAAAATTGGGACAACATGTTCCACAAAATCAGTAATCCCATCATAGGCTATATCCGGAACAACCGAGAAGCCATCACATGCACCAGCCAAAAACCATTCTTCTAAGAAATCAGCAACTTGTACGGGGGTGCCTGCAATTACTGGATGATAGTTAATGACCCCATGCGCAAGAACATCTCGAATGGATAGACCTTTTTGCAGAAGTTCTAAAGCTCTGTGGGAACGTGGATCCATAGGGTTGGCGTATGCATTTTTCAACATGTCAGTTGCTAAAGGTTGATCAATATCTAACGAATTTACAGATAGTCGTAAACCAACCATTGAACCAAGATAACTTACCCGACTTGGAATCTCTTCAGGGTTAAAACTCATAAGTTGTCTTCGACGTTCTAAACCTTCTTCTTCAGTTGAACCTATGGAAAACATAAAACCTGCATACATCTTGATGTCATCCGGATTTCTGCCAAAAAGAGCTGCACTTTGTCGAAGTGCTTGCCTATGTTCAAGAGCAGACTCAATGTCATAAGGATTAGCATAGACACCAGAAGCGTACCTCCCAGCAAATTCCAATCCTTCCTGCCCTCCTCCTGCCTGGAAAATAACTGGTTGACCTTGCTCAGATGGCGGGATAGGCAAAGGACCACGAGATGCATAATATTGTCCTTGAAGATTTATAGGCTGAATTTTGTCCATTTCGGCAAATTTTCCTCCTTCTGCATCTAACGTCCACGCGTCTTGTTCCCAACTCCCCCATAACGCTTGAACAATTTGTATGCTTTCATGAGCCTTGTCATATCTTTCTTTGCGATTGGCAACTTGAGTGCCAAAATTCGCTGCCGCTAATGGCTCGGATGTGGTGACAGCATTCCATCCTACACGTCCATTACTTATAACATCGAGTGCTTTGAATTGACGTGCTATGTTGTATGGATAATTAAATGTCGTTGATAGTGTAGCAACAAGACCAATATGTTTCGTTTCTCTAGCTACAGCCATTAGTGCTAACATAGGATCCATAGGAAAACTAGGAGTATGAGGACCCAAATCAACCGTTAATGCAGGAGTATCTGCGATAAAGATCATTTGAAATTTTCCTTGTTCAGCCAATTTAGCCCCCTCCACATACCTATCCATATTTGTATAGGCTGCTGGATCTGTACCAGGCATTCTCCAACTGCTGAATTCAGCTCCGTATCCTGAAACCATTTGTAATGCTAGTTGCATCTCGTTTCTATTTTCCATGTATCTCTTCTCCTTTATATTTAAATCGCTCCATGTAACAAATGAGCCGTAGTATATTACAGTAGATTTGAAAGTCAAAAAATATTTAGCTTACTAACTAATTTAGTGGATTTTATAACCTTTTCCGATATAGATACTATTTACGTTTAGGTCGCTAAGCAAATAGTTAGCATGCTAACTATCAACATAGAGAAAACCTAGAACAAGTTTCTCTCCATACGCTTCATTAGATTTCTTAAGATTAAGAGTTCTTCTGGTGAGATTGAATGGAGTAATTTTGCTTGCTGCTGTTTCCATTTAAGATCAACTGGTTTCTCTAATTTTTTGCCTTTGTCTGTTAGATAAATTCGCATTACCCTTCCATCATGTTCATCACGTTTTCGATATATGAATCCATTTAACTCCAGCGATTTAACCATATTTGTTACAGTAGGCGGTTCGCATTTTAAATGTTCACATAGTTGCATTTGTGTTATTCCATCACCTAACCACAAACGAGCGAGTAATCTGTCCTGACCTACATGAAGATTAAGTTCTCTTAGATTTTCGTTATAGTCTCTGCGCATTTTGGATGATACTTTATCTAATGACTCACGAATTTCGCATCCAACCTTATCGTTCATAGATATGCCTCCACTACTGAAATTTACTTAGCAAGCTAACTATACTACAGTTAAAAATTAGTTGTCCATCTATCTAACTTAAGAGACCTACTCTCATTTTATTAGGCTGAATTTATCTAGAACGGACGACAAAAGGATGGAACCATGCATCCACATCATTTGTTTAACACTGAAATGTCCGGATTCTATATATTATACCGTTTTGCCTATCAACTTGTTGTATGGAGTAATTTGGTTACAAACACTAGAATAAAACCAATTCTCAATTTTTAAAAGAGGGCAATAAAAATTGCCCTAGTACATTTTTTTGTACCTAAATAGCTTGGTTATTACAAAAAAAGCTACCGCAATGACAGCCCCGTCATTAAACCATTTTGAGTTGAATTATGGGTAACTTGTATATGATGAATGTGAGAGCTTTGGTTAGTCTGCCTGCTCCCCAAACTTCTTCCCGAACTCTTCCATCAAATCAATAATAGGGATTAATTCTTCCCCTTTTGAGGTTAGTGAATACTCTACACGAGGAGGAACCTCTGGAAAAACTTTGCGATTAATTAAACCATCTGTTTCCAGTTCTCGAAGTTGCTTTGTAAGAGACCCTTGTGAAATATCCCATAAAAAGGCTTTAATTTCACTATAGCGACGCTCTTTGGTCTTTAAATACCATAGAATTACATATTTCCAACGTCCGGAGAGGATATTTTGGGTATAAGCAATGCCATAAAATTCTCTTTGCTCCTTTATACACTCTTTATCAAATCCATCCTTACATATTCTAGACACCTTCTTCACCTGCTTTCTACTGTTAAGTACAAAAAAATGTACTACGTCAATTTTTATTGCCTACTTTAAAAAGATGAGAAATGATTTTATTCTAGTATATGTAACAGAAATACTCAATAAGTTTTTTTATCTAATATATGTTTACCATTTGCTAAACATATGATTGTGTAACATTAAGCTGAATAATTCTTTTATATACAAATACTTTAGGAGGAACAATCATGAGATTTGGAATTATAGGTGCTGGACCAATTGGGTCAATTATTTCGAAAAAATTAGTTAAGAATGGACATGATGTCAAAATTGCAGATGCACGAGGAATTAAACGTTTAGAAGGAAAAGAGCTTGCTGGAACAGCTGTACTTGCAGAGAATGCAATTAAAGATATTGCAGTTCTTATAATATCTCTCCCTATAAAGGCACTGCCAAGCATTCGGAACATTATCGATCAAGTCGGGGAGGAAGTAATTATTGTAGATACTTCCAATTATTATCCTTTTCGAGACGGTAAAATTGAAGAAATAGAGAACGGGATGGTTGAAAGTGTTTGGGTTTCAAATCAATTAGGTAGACCTCTCATAAAAGCTTTCAACAACTTATTAGCCTACACTTTAGAACATGAAGGAAAATCTGGCGATTCTAGTGAACGATTGGCGATGGCAGTTGCTGGTGATAACCAATCACAAAAACAAGTAGTCATGGACATAGTATCCGATCTAGGTTTTGACGCAGTAGATAGTGGTTCTTTAAGTGACTCTTGGAGACACCAGCCAGGAACTCCTGCTTACTGCACAGAGCTAACTAAAAATGATCTTACGGAAGCGTTGAAAAAGGCAAATAAAGATAACGCACCATTACTACGGGACAAGGTGATGGAACGTTTTGCAGAGCTCTTTGCACAAAAAAGGGAGTTCTCACATAAGGATATTGTGAATATAAACAGAGAAATATACAATTCGTAAAAACAAAGGTGCGCTTATTAAAGCGTACCTTTTTGTATAACACCTCGATTTGCTAAAAATTTTCTTACATAAAGCCTCTGAAATAGGAGTTTTTTATTGCACAGTATACGTCTACTACGTAATAAAAGTGATCCTGCACAATATGGCCCTAGAATGAGTAATAGGTGCTAATCCTTATTCCAGGGTAGCGCTCTCTTAGGGTTACCACTAGCCAAAAGTGGTTTACAACGATAAGGAATCAAGTTAAAAATAGTTGCGATTGGCCCCGAAAATAAATATATAAAAATAGGACACTAAACAAACAGAAGAAACAGCTTGTCCAGTGCTCTCTAGTTAACTGGTAGAACTATAAAGCTCTTCAATTTTAAAATTAACTAAAGCCATATAATCCAATAGTTTTCCATCAGAAATATGACTTTCTTGATCAAAGACTGTAGGAGAGATTAAGAAATTTTTTGTATAACTTTTACCATCTAAATCTTCAAAGTTTACATCGAGTTTTATTTCTGGAATAATGTTCCTATTTAATGTATTTTCTAAGGGTAAGAAATATTTTCATGATAGTACTTCTAAATACGAAAATGGTATTCTTAACTTAAAATGTTCGTCTTTCAAAATTATTGGTGTAAAATTACTTAAATCCTCATCTAACGGGCCTGGACCACTTTCTCGTACTAAAAATTGTTTCCCTGGCTCATATAATGAAATTTTATCCTTTCCAAATTCATAATTCCTAATAAACTCAACATCTTCATCCAATGAATAAAATATCCAGTTAAAGTTTATTTTTTTTGCATGTCCTTGCCCAATATTAGTTACTAATAAAGTTGGTGTACCTATCTTGTAAATAAAATCACCAAACCCTCGAGCTGAATTAAATTTTATTTGGTAATCTTCACTTGCTATATAAATAGCTGGCTATATTTGGCTCTTCCTGGCTTTTTGCATCTCTTTTAATTGTTCCGACGTTATTCTAGCAGAAGAATTAGCTGCACTTGCTGATTTCCAAGCAGCTAGGGCAGCTACCGTTGTACCTAATGCTGCAATAACTTCTATAAGATTAATAAATGAGAAAGGAAACCTAACTTCAGACTTTAAATGTATTGCTGTTAATAACAGTATAATCATTACTAATGTACCTACAATTATTTCACTTACATTGAGCTTCATAGATGACTCCTCAGATCATTTGTAATGACACAATTAGACATATTCAAAAATCTTCCCCCTCGCCAAATTTAACCCGTTTTATCCTTACCTTGATGTGTAATGATTTTGGTTTCACCATGAACAGATAAATTAGTTATCTTTGCCTTATCTACTCAACCCATTATAGCGTTACTTCCTTTTAATCCCATCATATCTATTTCAAGTATCTTTGCACTAATATTAATTTCGTTTTCCATTCTTGTTATATCCTGTAATAAAACTAATGAGTACCAAACAAAAGCTAATGCACTTATAATCCAGGAGGGTTTCCTCTAATTTTTATAAGCACAACATGGACTAGTATATTTCTAATCACAACTCATAATAACATTTTTCTTCTTCCACAATCTGGCCCAATTGTGGAAGAAGCATGACTAGTCAATTTGATTATTAAACCAGCGTCCTCAAATAGAATTTAAGACTAACTACTCGCTTTAGGTTCATGAGAAACGTTCTATCTTGAAATCAAATCAAATCTCTATTTACCTTTGATAGTTCCACTATGGTCACCTCAAACCTTTATACACAGTACACCATGTTTATATCCCTTTAGCAACAACAGCCTCCTTTCTTCCTGGTTTTCAAATAGAGTTTGTATTCAAATAAAAAAAGCCGATTATCTGTACCCTGGAGGTAGTCGGCTTTTTAAAGTAAGAAGTATAGGAATTTTTTTGTAACCTAATCGGACACCCATCGTTATTTAAGAGCAGTCTATTTACTCTATCTTTTATCCAAAATAAGCAAGCGTTAACCTCTTTTATATTGCTTTTCTTTATGAAAGAATTGTTCCCACTTCATGACGACGACTTTTTGTCTCATTACCAGCATGAGGATTAGTAAACCAGCAAGCACAGCAACCATGGCAGTGGGAGAGAATTCCGTGATAAATTGGCCGAAGACGGTATAAATAATGGCCAGAGGAATATTGCTCAGGAGAGAAGCTTTTGCATACTTAGAAAAGCTTTTTGTCGTTTCTATCAAGCATAGAGAGAGTAAGTGGAAGTGGATGAAAGGGATAAGGCGCATGACCGTGATTTGTCCGACCGAGAAGTTCGCCCGGTTGCCAAAGAGTCTTTCTTTCATTCGTAATATCTTTCCAAAAATACCGGGAAACTGTTGATATAAGAAGTAGAAAAATAAACTGGATAAGGTTAAGCCCACAACAGAGTAGATACTGCCGATTACTCCACCAAACAGGGCACCACCGGCAATACAGATGATGACTACTGGTATAAATAAAACTTGTCTTAATATATGGAAAAGAATAAAACCAAGAGAAGCCAGCCACCAGTGACTTTCAATCATGACAAAGAGTACGTTCATTTTTTCGTCCATTTTGGCTTGCCTCCTAGTTTTAATAATAAAGCTTATTCAACTATCCATAAATTATGTTAACTTATCAGGCTATGAGAAAATACCCGCAAAGCCCGATATGTAAAAACGTTATGAACGGAAGACCTATCCGGAATAACAGACGCTTCGTTTTATGACGGAAGGTTTGCATCCCCATCCATGCACCAAGTGCCCCGCCCAGTAGCGCGATTCCCCAAAGGTGTAATTCAGGCACTCTCCAGCGATGCTGAATGGCTCTTTGTTTATCTACTTTCATAATAATGAAGCCTACAATGTTTATAAAGATATAATAACCGACGAGTACTTCCATCATATCCTCCAGGATTCGAATGTGTGCACACATTTTGTATGTAGACTGATTTATCTATCAGTCTCGATAATATTTTATCAAAACACAAAAGAGGCTACCAAATTGTTAGCCTCTTTTGTTTAGAAAATTATTTATTTAAGCTGTTTTTCGCAGCAGTTGCCAATTCAGCAAATGCTTTTTCGTCGCTAACTGCTAGCTCAGCTAACATTTTGCGGTTTACTTCGATTCCAGCTACTTTCAAACCGTGCATTAGACGGCTGTAAGAAAGACCGTTCATGCGAGCCGCTGCGTTGATACGAGCGATCCAAAGCTTACGGAAGTCGCGCTTCTTCTGGCGACGATCGCGGTAAGCGTACATTAGGGATTTCATTACTTGTTGGTTAGCTACTTTATATAAAGTGTGTTTAGAACCGTAATAACCTTTGGCTAATTTAATGACTTTTTTACGACGTTGGCGTGTTACTGTACCGCCTTTAACTCTTGGCATTATGAATACCTCCTATAAAAAATATTATCTTAAGTTGTCTAACATGTGACGGATGCGTTTGAAATCACCTTTGCTGACCATAGCTGATTTACGAAGTTTACGCTTTTGCTTTTGAGACTTGTTAGCGAATAAGTGACTTGTGTATGCGTGAGAACGCTTCAAGCTACCAGATCCAGTTTTCTTGAATCTTTTTGCTGATCCGCGATGAGTTTTCATTTTAGGCATTGGAGTTCCTCCTCATATGAATTACTTTTCGTTTTTAGGTGCCAGTATTAAAAACATGCTGCGTCCATCCATTTTTGGATGAGACTCAATTGTTGAAACTTCTGCACATGCTGCAGAGAAACGATCAAGCACACGCTGACCAATTTCTTTATGCGTAATCGCACGTCCTTTGAATCGGATCGATGCTTTTACTTTGTCTCCTTTTTCAAGGAACTTTATTGCATTGCGAAGTTTCGTATTGAAGTCATGCTCATCAATAGTAGGACTTAAACGAACTTCCTTTAAGCTGATTACTTTTTGGTTTTTACGCGCTTCTTTGTCTTTCTTCTGTTGCTCGAAACGGAACTTTCCGTAGTCCATAATTCGGCATACAGGAGGTTTCGCATTAGGCGCAACCATTACTAAGTCAAGGTTAGCACGTGCTGCAATTTCCAGCGCTTCTACTTTTGACTTAATTCCTAGCTGATCTCCATTTTGACCGATAAGACGTACTTCACGGGCACGAATGCCATCGTTTACCATCATGTCCTTGCTAATAATTAGCCACCTCCAAGGTTTTTTCCGAACACCGTTTGACGAACAATTTACTCTTTTGTACAAACAAAAAAGTGTGGGTATACACATACACCCACACTTTACGATTACATAAGTAAAAGATAGAATCTTTCTCGTAAAACCTGCCAACTGCATGAACTGCGTCAATCAGGTGAGAAGCGGGTGCTTCTTCTTGTCCTCAAACAAGTATTCAATTTGACCTTGTATAATATATCATTAATGATGATTGATTGTCAAGAATTCGTATCAAATGAAACAACGTTTTAAATGATATCAGATAAATTACGTTTGTGCAATAGTTTTTTTCTTTATGGTTAAACTCCCTGTCTCGTTTCGTTCCGGGTGGTCGCTTTCTGCGGGACGGTGCTTGAGCCTCCTCACAACGCTTCAGGCGTCTCAAACTACCGTTATCCCCCGCAGGAGCCGACCACCCTGCATTTCAGTCGACAGGGGGAGTTGTCAAATCACTCTGTGCTAAGCCTACTGTCGAAAACTACGCATTTACTGTCCGTTCGATGTGAAATACTGTCCGAAATTTAAAAATACGAGCGAAAGTACGGCATTTACTGTCCAAACTACCTGGAATACAAGCTAAACGACAAATTCTGCTAATTTTCGACAAACGATCAAACAAAGGAAATGCCCCGGCATCTTCAGCCAAGGCATTCCCCCTTCATAAAAAGCTTATCTCTTCGCTTCTTTCACTAAGTCATCCACAAATTTCTCTAGTGAGATTGTTTCGGATTTTTGTTCGCCGTATTTACGGACGTTTACTGCGCGTTCTTGGATTTCATTGTCGCCTAGCACTAGCATATATGGGATCTTTTGCATTTGCGCTTCACGGATTTTGTAGCCGATTTTTTCGTTTCTTTCGTCCATTTCCACGCGGATTCCTTTAGATTTCAGAAGGTCTTGCACTTCTTTTGCATAATCGAAATGCGCATCAGGTGATACAGGGATTACCTGCACCTGTACTGGCGCCAACCAAGTCGGGAATGCACCTTTGTACTCTTCGATCAAGAATGCCACAAAGCGCTCCATTGTCGATACGACACCGCGGTGGATAACAACCGGGCGGTGTTGCTTGCCGTCTTCCCCTACATAAGTGAGGTCGAATTTCTCTGGCAATAAGAAGTCAAGCTGTACAGTGGATAGAGTCTCTTCTTTTCCAAGAGCTGTGCGTACTTGAACGTCTAGCTTAGGGCCGTAGAATGCCGCTTCGTCAATTGCTTCAAAATAATCAAGACCAAGCTCATCCATTGCTTCCTTCAGCATGCCTTGTGCTTTTTCCCACATTGCATCGTCATCAAAATACTTCTCTTTATTTTCAGGATCGCGGTAGGATAGACGGAAGGAATAGTCATCCAGGCCGAAATCTTTATATACTTCAAGAACAAGGTTCACTACACGCTTTAGTTCATCCTTAATTTGGTCAGGACGAACGAAGATGTGTGCATCGTTCAGAGTCATCCCACGTACACGTTGCAGTCCTGCAAGCGCACCAGACATTTCATAGCGGTGCATCGTTCCAAGTTCCGCGATACGAACCGGAAGCTGACGGTAACTGTGGATGCTGTTTTTGTACACCATCATGTGGTGCGGACAGTTCATCGGACGAAGAACCAGTTGCTCGTTATCCATTTCCATTGGAGGGAACATGCCGTCCTGATAGTGATCCCAGTGACCGGAAGTTTTATAAAGCTCCACGCTACCCATTACTGGAGTGTATACGTGGTCGTAGCCAAGCTCCACTTCTTTGTCAACGATATAACGCTCGATTACGCGGCGGATTGTTGCACCTTTTGGTAACCATAACGGCAAGCCTTGCCCAACTTTTTGTGAGTTGAAGAAAAGGTCCAGCTCTTTTCCAATTTTACGGTGATCACGCTCTTTTGCCTCTTCCAATAGACGAAGATGCTCATCAAGCTCTGCTTTTTTGAAGAAGGCAGTTCCGTAAATACGTTGAAGCATTTTGTTCTTGCTGTCGCCTCTCCAGTATGCTCCGGCGATGCTCAACAGCTTGAACTCTTTGATTTTCCCAGTGGATGGTACATGGATTCCACGGCAAAGGTCGAAAAATTCACCCTGTTCGTAGATGGAGATTGTTTCTCCTTCCGGCAGCTCGCGAATCAATTCAAGCTTCAGCTCATCATTTAGTTCTTCGTAGCGGCGCAGTGCCTCTTCTCTGCTCACTTCCACACGAACAACATCCAGGTTTTCGCTGACGATTTTCTTCATTTCTTTTTCGATTTTTTGAAGGTCTTCTGGAGTTAATGATTCCTCCATGTCGATATCGTAGTAGAATCCGTTCTCGATTACGGGACCGATTCCAAGTTTCACGTTGCCGTATAGACGTTTGATCGCTTGTGCCATCAAGTGGGCAGTACTGTGTCGCATGATTCCAAGCGCTTCGTCGGAGTCTTGCATGATGATGCTGATTTCTCCGTCTATTTTAATCGGGGAACGCAGGTCAATGTGCTCTCCGTTTAGCTTTCCAGCGATTGCTTTCTTTTTCAGACCCGGACTGATGGATGCAGCGATATCTTCTGTTGTTGTACCACGTTCAAACTCCTTTACCGCTCCGTCTGGAAATGTGATCTTCATTAAATCCGACATCTCTGTCACCTCTTCTTTAGAATTTTTGTTGGTTCATATAACGCCGCAATTACTTTCCCAAACGGTTTTTAGAACCAAAATAAAAAAACCCGCCCCTTATTTAAAATAAGGGACGAGTTTAATATCCGTGTTTCCACCCAAGTTCCCATCTTCCTAATGTGTGGAGTACTTTGCACTCCTTAAAAAGACGGCTTCATTATTGGATAACGAGGGATTTCCCCGTCAACAGCTACTATAATGTTCACTGTTGAAGTTCAGAGGTGGTTAGGGTTTTAATCGTGATAGGAAGCTTGCAGCCGACGACTTCCCTCTCTAAAATCCGTTTTAAAACACTCATGTCCTCATCAATACTTTTTGAGCTATGAAGTTAAAATTGATTATGTAGGTTATTATATTCCCCTGTTAAAGGAAAATCAAGTAGTCACTTTAATCAATTTTACTTTTATTTTGCCCAAAATAGTGAAAAGGTAAAACAACTGCCCGCTCTTCAAAGATATTCCGGATTGTCTCCACAAGCTGATGCTCTGTATGATCTGTGTAGAGAAACAGTTTTTTCGGCGCAATAGAAACCAATGGAGCAAGCACAACCGAGTCTATATAATAGGAATAATTGTTAAAATGAGTGCGATTCATGAATTTGATGAGCTGATTTTTAGGGATATGCGAAAAAGACTTATCATAAAAATCAAATTGATATTGATAGACAAGATGTAATTCATCAAGCTTTGAATCTGTTGTCGTCAACAATTCACGAAGTTGATGGACGAACGATTGATACTCCTGTTCCAGCTTGTACTCATCTATAGCTGCTTCCACAAATACTTGCAGGCCTTCAAAATACTCTTTTAACCGGAACATAATAAAGGAATCAAATGAAAACGATACAGGCTCTTGGAAGAAGGACTGCATGACAGTTTCCAACTGGGCATCCCGCTGGTCTATGGCAGGGAGATTTGGTATATCCGTTCGTTCTCCAAGCAGGATGGACTGCAGGATACATAGGATCTGTTCCTGTTCTTCTTCCTCTTTATAATAAAACGAGTTTTCCAATACAGACAATATCCATTCTTTTTCCTTGGTACGGTGAATGTAATATTTCAGCACTGGGGCAATGGTATTTCTGTAAAAATGAACATCCTTAGATTCCACGACGATTTTTTCTTTATGTAAAGAAAGGATAGAATCACTCTCAGGATTTTTTTCTAATAAATTCAAATATATAGCATTCGCGTCCGATTCATTTCGAAAGGAAATCTCAAACAAGTTTGTCCCCCCTTTGGTACACCTAATTCCATGTATATGGGCACGGGGATGGAAAAATGAATAAATATAAAAAAATATGCACCAATCCTTTGTATAAGGGATTAGTGCATTTTATATCTGTTTATGAAAATGGAAAATCGCCGATGATTACTTCTAGATGACCTGGAAGAATGGAGACAGTAGAAGGTGTGTGGGAGGTCTTTTCCCCGTCTGTATCGATTTCCTGTTTTGGAGCAGCTTGCACCTTCACTTCTTTTGCACGGAAATAAATAAGGTCGTCGTTTCCTTCTGCCGGGAATTCTTTTTGGAGTCTTGTTTGCATCCATGTCCAAAGTTGAGCTATGGACGTCTGCTTGATAATCAACACATCGAGTTCACCGTCCTGCACGCTTGAGGATGGAAAAAATGATTGAATGCCGCCTAAGAACGAACCATTTCCAATCAGCAGCATGACAGCATCCCCTTCGAAAGAGGTTGTTTCACTTTCTATTGTAAGCTGAAACGGTTCTTCCTCCAGGACAGTTTGACCGGCACTGATATAATAAGAAAGCTTACCAAGAAGTTGTTTCGTCCCGCTCTCGATGTTATCTGAGACCTTTGAGACCAACCCGATTCCCCAGAAATTCAAGAAGTACTGATCATCACTTTTACCGACATCGACCTTTTCTGTACGCTTCTCTATAATCTGTTCCACTGCTTTTAGCGGATGTTGATGGATTCCAAGCGTTCGTGAAAAATCATTGCAGGTTCCGCCGGGTATGATGGCAAAAACAGGTCTCTTCTTTAAAGGAGCCAAGGCATTGATTAATTCAAAGATGGTTCCGTCCCCGCCAGCGCCGATGAGCAAATCGACATGATCCGCCAGCTTTTCCACGAGTCTGGCACCATCGCCTTCTTTTTCTGTAGGATGGATGGTCACTTCTTCAAATGCGGTCAATAGCATATCTTCCATTTGATTGATAGAATTTAGCAGCTTTTTGTTTCCAGCATTGGGATTTACGATTACCGCAACTCTTTTCAAAGGTTATTCCCCTTTTCTTTAGTCATATAGTAGACGATACCCTTTTTCTGTAGTATTAACATGTGATTGGAATTATTTTACGTGTTATTGATCCAACTTTATCTTTTTCTCTTTCATTTTTGCCAAGCGTTCCATCAACTTCTGCTTTTCGTCTTCTTCTACTTCTTTGAACTTATCAGACTGACTATCTGGGGAATCTGACTCAGTTGCCGCTCCGTCCGAGCTGACAAAACGGTTGCGTACCACTTTGCCTGTCTTGGCCTTAGAGGCACTACCTCCACCAGTACCTTTAGCGGCTGGCTTTGTATCCGCCCAATTCTGGTATTGGCGATGTTCCTCTTTTGCAAGTTCCATGGCTTCACTGACGGTTTTCACCTGTTTGCGCGCCCAGTGACTTGCGATTTTCTCCACATATTTGCGGTTGAGCTTCATATCTGTTTTCAATAACACATAATAAAGCAACACATTTACTACCCCTGGCGTCAATTGTTGTTTGAACATGACGTCTTCCACTATTCGAAGATCAGAGGCAGAAGGTTCCGATCCACCTGAGAGGTCTGTAAGCATTTGCTTGGGCGATACATTCTCCAATTGTTGAATGAGCTGTTCATCCTTCGTTGCAGGTTTTTTGTCCGAAAATTGTCTAAGATTCAACGGTTGCGTTTTTTCCACAATACCAGGCAGTGTATCCTGGTATTCCAGCTGATACCAGTCTCTTGCCGCTTTGCGGAGTTTTTCTAGACCCACTTTTTCATCAACATCTATCACATTCATCATCAGATCGCGCATCGAAATTGGATCAATGGTATAGATGAAGGATAGTTTCACAATCGCTTCCTTCACTTTAGCGGTGATGGATTTTTTCGGGATGACAACCTCAGATAACCCTGCAAAAAAGAGGTCAAAGTCAAACACCTCTTCTCCTACCTTTGGCTCGCTTCCCTTTTTACGGTCCATCCACTCTTCGCCTTCAGACAATGGGAGTTCCTCCATCATTTCCTCATTTGCTGCATATGCCAGATTCTCCGATTGAACAGACTGAAAAACGTCACTGAAGCTACGAGTCACTTCTTGAAATTCTTCTAGAGGGATGACTTTATCGGAAAAATATTTTTTTACACTTGCGTATTTATTTTTTCCTAATCGATTATATAAGTAAATGGTCAGCATTGGTTCTGAAAAGAAGGCTTCCGGGGAGAGGGGAGGTTGAAGTTCATAAATGAAGGTGCGAAGTTGATCATCTTCCTTGACCCAAGTTTTCAAAAGACCGATACCTTCAAGCTTCATTCTTTCCTGATGGATATCTTTTAAATTGCATTGCATCGTGGTCATAATTCCATGATGCGTCGTTTCTCCGCCCCATAAGCGATCTTGGTCCAGTTCACTCCAGAGGGTCATGTATAAACTAAGTCCCCTGAATCCAAGCAATGGTTGATAAAGCATGGTAAGAAGTTTACGGTCAAACTGTTGAAGCACTCCATTTGAGCGTACGATATACCGGTCTACAGGGACCAGCTCTTTCCAATGGCGATCAGACATGACACATCCAAACCTTTCTCTTATTGAAATAATGGAAAGAGAGAGGCAGATAAATTCCTCTCTCACTTAGGGTTCCTAATCGCGGCAACCTTATTTTCTTTCTTTATCAATAATTTCTTTTAACTCATCCAAAAAAACATTGATATCCTTGAATTGACGGTAAACGGATGCAAAGCGGACATATGCCACTTCATCGATCTTGGATAATCTCTCCATTACCATTTCTCCGACCATATCGCTTTTCACTTCGGAAATACCGATATTTCTCAATTCTTTTTCTACTTCCACCACAATGTCTTCCAGTTGCTTAAGTGCAACCGGTCTTTTCTCGCATGCTCGTATTAAACCTCTCAGCACTTTTTCCCTGCTGAATTCTTCTCGGATTCCTTCTTTTTTCACGACGATAAGCGGCATTTCTTCCACCTTTTCAAACGTCGTAAAACGATAGGAGCATGATTCGCACTCTCTTCTCCTTCTGATGGATCGGCCCTCTTCTACAGGGCGAGAATCTAATACTTTCGTCCCATTATGGTGACAGGCAGGACATTTCATGATAGTTTCCACTCCGTTTCCAATCTACTTTTTCCCCGAATTCAGCCCGGATCCAATATAGATCATCGATTTATCAACCCGTTCATACATCTGTTTGATCAATTGACGACTGTATCCAAAATCGAAAGGTAGCTTGGTTTCTGTTGTAACGGAAAAATCAATTGCCGTTTCAAAAGGACGGACAGATATAACCGTGACAATGACGAACGCTTTTCTGCCTTTGTTCACTTGCAATGCCATTTCCCCGTGCTCTGCTGAAACAGATTTAACCGTTACCCCTTCCATATTGTTAAACATTTCTTGAAGTGCTTTCATTGCATTCTTATTGGTAGTTTTATAATAACGACTACGAAGGGATTCTTCCGTATGATTTTCCCGCGTTTCCGAATGATTGGTCAAAATACCTTTCAGCTTTTGTATCGCTCCCACTTTAGTCAGACAACCCCTTATACTTGTTGTTTTTTTATGTATAATATATTTTGAGTATAATAAAAAGAGGTGCATGCTATACACCTCTTTTTATTTTAATGCATTTAGTTATAATTTTAAAGAGCTTTCGCTTTGTTTACTTGAACAGGACCCATTCCACGTGGAAGCTCGATTGTTTCACGCGTCTGAGCATTTAAAGCAGTCGCAATATAGTCAGCTGAAATATTAGGATCTAATTCTCCGCATGTATAAACATCGATACTAGCATAACCGTGCTCTGGGAAGCTATGGATTGTTAAGTGGGATTCGGAAATAATGACAACTCCACTTACCCCTTGAGGTGCAAATTTATGAAAAGCTACCTCTCTTACTTCTGCACCAGATTTTAATGCAGCATCGACAAAAGTTTTTTCGATGTAATCCATATCATTCAATTTGTCAAAATCGCAACCCCATAATTCTGAAATAACGTGACGACCTACTGTTTCCATCTCACGTTCCCCCTTTTCATTTTTTAAAATACATGAATTCCTCAAAGGTGAAGATTGATTAATGTATTACTACCACGGGGGAAAGTTAGTCCAGAGAGGTCCTAACCCTTTAAGTAGCCACATAACCGTTTCAAGAAGTTCACGAAAAATAGTATAATGCTTTTATTTTAGATTTGCAACAGGCTTTTATGACTTTTTTTCTTACAAGCTATTTATTTAGGAAAATAGTTAAATTATGCCCCCAGATCTTACAATCTTTCCTTCCAATGCAAAAAAGCGGCTAACATGGAATGTTAACCGCTTACATTTATTTTAGTATACTATTATTTCAGGCTTTGTTAACCAGCCATAACTTCTTTAGATTCTACCATTTTTTCTGCCACGAATTGAACAAGATCTACCACTCGGCAGGAATATCCCCACTCGTTATCATACCAAGCTAATACTTTTACCTTTGTGTCGCCCATTACCATTGTAGATAATCCATCTATGATCGCTGAATGCGGGTTAGTGTTGAAGTCCACTGAAACTAGCGGTTCCATTGTCACTCCTAATATACCATCCAAGGAACCGATGGAAGCACTTTGGAACGCATCGTTCACGTCTTCTACCGTAACCGGCTTTTTCAAGTCCACCACTAGGTCTACAAGCGATACGTTAGGTGTTGGTACACGAAGCGCCATTCCATGCAGCTTACCCTTTAAGTGAGGCAGAACGAGGGATAATGCCTTTGCTGCCCCTGTAGAAGTTGGAATGATGGACTGGCCGCACGCTCTTGCTCTGCGCAGATCCTTATGCGGGTTATCAATATTTTTTTGATCGTTTGTGTAGGCATGGACTGTTGTCATTAACCCATTTTCAATTCCAAACTGCTGATCTAACACTTTTACAACCGGAGCTAGGCAGTTGGTCGTACAAGATGCGTTAGAGATGACAAAGTGCTCATTCATATCCAGTACTTCTTCATTTACTCCCATTACAATGGTCACATCTTCGTTTTTGCCTGGTGCTGTCAAAACTACCCGTTTTGCACCAGCTTGAAGATGAAGGGCCGCTTTATCTCGGGAATTGAATTTCCCTGTCGCTTCAATCACGATATCTATGTTCATTTCTTTCCAAGGCAGTTCTTCTGGATTACGATTGTTCACTAAATGAATGCGCTTACCATTTACGATTAAGGCATTGTCTTCTGCGTAAACGTCCGCATCGAAGCGTCCATGGTTTGTGTCATATTTAATAAGGTGAGCTAGCGTTTCCGCTGGATAGCTCGCATTGATTGCAACAATATTTAAGCCTTCTTCTTGGATGGCGCGTCTGAACACCATTCTCCCGATTCGTCCAAACCCGTTAATTGCAACCTTTGCCATCATGTAAATTCCCCATTTCTGTATATATGTTATACTTATTGATCTTTTATCCTGCAATTAGTATAACATAATTGATTTCTATATGTCATGTAAAAAATGCAAAAAGGGCATATCCCTATTTTTGGATATGCCAGTTGGTTAAGATTTCGTTTAGTTGTTGTTCTGTTTTGGTCAGGGTGCCGTTGTTGTCGATGACGGCATGGGAGAGTTTTACTTTTTCGGCAAGGGGCATCTGGGACTTTATTCTGTCTGTTGCTTCCTTTTCGGAAAGGTCGTTACGCTCCATTAAGCGTTTCAGTTGGGTTTTCTCCGTTACATAAACGAGGAGGGTTTTATCCACAAGGTAGGTCAGCTTGCTTTCAAAAAGTAAAGGGATATCCATTACAACTACCTCATGACCCTCTTCTATGTAGTTTTTTGTTTTCTCTTTCATGCTTGTCCTGATGCTTGGATGCATGATGCTGTTCAATTTTTGCCGCTTAGTTTCATCTTGAAAAATGATGCTGCCGAGTTTTGGCCTGTTCAGGGTTTTATCATCATTAAGTATTTCGGTCCCAAACTCACTCACCAATTTATTATAGGTATCTGTTCCAATTTCCACGACTTCACGCGCCACCACATCCGCATCCACGATTGGTATGTTTTTATCGCGGAACATATTGGCCACTGTACTTTTACCACTTGCAATTCCGCCGGTTAGTCCAATTATCAATGGCATGTACACTCCTCCTTTTAAAAAAAAGAGGCTGTGCTCGACAACCTCCTTTGTTTCTTCTTACATTTTAATAATTCCGATCACAATAAGTAATACGCCTGGTAAAAAGGAAAACTTATTAATCCACGAAACGGTGGAAAACAGCCTTCCCAATTTTATCCCGGTAATCACAAATAATGAACTCATTACAGCTACTGAAATCGCCATCACCCAAGGGGAGTAGCCGAGCAGGGCTGCACCGATTCCCGCACCAAACGCATCCAGGGACAGGGCAATGCCAAGAAAAAAAGCCTCTAGCCCCGTAATGGATCCGGAACGGTCAAAGTCAGCTTCTGTTGGCTTTCTCAGGATGTTTATTACAACACCAAGGGATTTGATTTCTAGATTAAACAAAATGCGTTCATCTGCGAACGAGGTGCTGTTTTCGGCTGTACTGGCACGGAAAAATTGATAGAGAACCCACATTCCTAGTAGGATAAGAATGCTTCCGCCAATTGTCTCTGCAAAAGCAGGGGAGAGAAATTTCATAAGTATGGTGCCTACTAACATGGCAAGCAAAAGCGAGACGGCCGAACAACAAGCGATGATACTGATCGATTTAAGCGGCATATGCATTTTTCTTAGGCCATATGTCAAGCCAACACTAAAGCTATCCAGACTAACAGCAAAGGCTAGTAGGATAAGTGAGATGTATGGAATCATTAAGAGCTCCTCCCTAACTATCACTACGATAGTATATGGCAGGAGCCCATTCGATGTGTTCTAATTATTTATTTACTCTAACTCCCTTTTGCCTTTCGCTCCGGGTGTTCGCTTTCCAGAGGGCGTGTGCTTGAGCCTCCTCGCTGAGCTGTGGGGTCTCAACCTACCGCTACCTCCCGCTGGAGTCTCGCACCCTGCTCTTCAGGCAAAAGGGTAGATTACAATCAACTTTTATTTAAGACTTGGGCTGACAGGTGGGGCAGGTGTGGGTGCCTCTGCCCGCTACGACGGTTTTTTCAATTTCATGGCCGCATTTTCTGCATGGCTCTCCTTTTCGGCCGTAGACGAAAAGCTCGAGCTGGAACATACCGATTTGACCTTGTGAGTTTACGTAGGAACGGATGGTGCTTCCGCCTTTGTCGACAGCTTCTTGAAGAGTCAGGACTATTTCACGTTGCAGCTCGATAAGCTCCTGCTCTTTCAAACTGCTTGCCGTTCTCTCGGGATGGATTCCCGCTCTGAATAATGCCTCATCCACATATATATTCCCAAGACCCACAACAACCGTTTGATCTAATAGGACTGCTTTGATATTCCGGTTTGTTTTGGCAAGTCTTTCTTTAAGAAGATCAAGGTTGAACTCATCCTCAAATGGTTCTGGTCCCAGACTTGCAAGCGACTTGGCTGCAAGTTCTTCGCCTTTTTTATAAAGATGAAGCGTTCCGAATTTGCGCACATCTTGGTAGCGAAGTTCCGTGCCGTCTTCAAAATAGAAGAAAACGTGGGTATGTTTATTTGCTGGCTCTTCACTCTGATAAAGGCCGTATTTGCCTTCCATTCTCAAATGAGAAACCATGCAATAGTCGTTAAGGTAGAAGAGGAGAAACTTTCCCCTTCTTCGTATTTCCACAATCTCTTGACCAATGAGCATCTCTTCGAAAAGGGCGGCATCATCCGGTTCCTTTATCATTTTCGGCCATAAAACTTTTACTTGTTTAATTTTTTTCCCTTGTACAAGCTGAACCAGCGTTTTTCTGACCGTTTCGACCTCAGGAAGTTCTGGCATGGTAGCACATCCTCACAAAACAATTATTTCGCGTCGTACCATGTAGAGCCGTAGGAATAATCCACTTTAAGCGGGACTTTTAATTCTACTGCCTGCTCCATCACCTCTGGTACAATCTTCTTTAATTTTTCAATTTCATCTTTAGGAGCCTCAAAAACAAGTTCATCATGTACTTGCAATAGGACTTTAGATTTCATATTTTCTTCTTCGAGTCTTTTTGCCATATCAATCATGGCTTTTTTAATGATATCAGCAGCACTACCTTGGATAGGCGTGTTCATGGCTGTTCGTTCCGCAAAGCTTCTCAGGTTAAAGTTGCTGCTTGTTATCTCTGGCAGGTAACGGCGGCGATGCAAGAGGGTTGTAACAAAGCCCTTATCCTTTGCATCCAGCACGCTATCTTCCATATATTCTTTTACTCCAGGGAAGCTTTCCAAGTATCTATCAATAAATGTTTTAGCATCTTTTCTTGTAATGCCCAAGCTCTGTGAAAGGCCATAATCACTGATACCATAGACTATCCCGAAGTTTACGGCTTTAGCCTGACGACGCATATTGGAGGTGACTTCCTCTTCTCCTACATGAAACACATCCATCGCCGTTTTTGTATGAATATCTGCATCTTCTTTAAATGCTTCAATCAGCTTTTCATCATTTGCAATATGTGCCAGTACCCTTAGCTCGATTTGGGAATAGTCTGCTGCAAATATAACCCAATCTTCATGGGAAGGAATAAATGCCTCTCTTATCTTTCTTCCTTCTTCTAGACGTACCGGTATGTTTTGCAGGTTTGGATCAATGGAACTCAAACGTCCGGTCTGCGTCAATGCTTGGTTGAAGCGTGTGTGTATTTTATGAGAGTCCTCATGGATTACCTTTAATAAGCCTTCAATATACGTGGATTTCAATTTCCCTAATTGACGATAGTGTAAAATTTGCTGGATAACTTCATGCTTGTCAGCAAGCTTTTCTAATACGTCTGCGGAAGTAGAGTATCCAGTTTTTGTTTTCTTAACCGGCGGTAAACCAAGCTTTTCAAAAAGAATCACACCAAGCTGCTTTGGAGAGTTGATATTGAATTTTTCACCCGCTAATTCAAAAATCTTCTCTTCAATTTTTTCTAACTTCTCACCAAGATCTGTTCCCATTTCCTCTAATCGTGCTTTATCCACTTTGATTCCGAGGGCTTCCATTTCCGCTAACACCAATGTTAACGGCATCTCTAATTCTTCAAATAGTTCCAATTGTTCATTATCCTTTAATTCGTGGATAAATGACTCTTTCATCTCCTGCATGGCAAACGTTTTTCTCACCAAGTGGTCTGCAACCGTCTGCTGATTCGGCACAGCACGCTTGGCACCTTTTCCGTATACCGCTTCATCCGTTTCTATCTGATAATAGCCTTTTTTACGGGCAATCTCTGCAAGATCTGTAGAGGTCTCAGAAGGGTTAACAATATAGGATGCAATGATAAAGTCAAAGTCGATCCCATTCAGTTCTATACCCTTCCACTTCAATGCAACAATCGCTCGTTTTGCATCAAATACTGTCTTTTTTCTCTTATGATCTGAAGCAAATGCAGCAAATTCCTCTGACTGCAACGCCACTTCTGTTGGGATAAAATAGTTGCCGTTCTCATTCACTAGTGCAATTCCTTGGATATCCGCTCGGTGATAATTTTCATCTAACACTTCCACCATGAAAAAGTTTTCGTTTGCAAAATATTCTTCTTTCACTTCTGTCAGAATTTCAAATGAAATATCCTCCAGGTCCTCTGTTATCGTTTCTCCATCTTCCCCAAGCTTGTCCAAAAGGGAATTGAAACTGAGCTCTTTGAAGATGGCTATCACTTTCTTATTATCGAACCCTTCATAGATAAGGTCTTCTACAGTAACCTCTACAGGTGCTTCAGTCATGATAGTTGCAAGCTTCTTGCTCATGATCGCCTGTTCTTTATTGTCCTCTAGCTTTTCTTTCAGTTTCTTCCCGCTGACCTGATCAATCGATTCAAGAATTGTTTCAATGGTGCCAAATTCTTTTAGCAGTTTGATGGCAGTTTTTTCTCCTACGCCAGGAACACCAGGGATGTTATCCGAAGAATCTCCCATAAGACCTTTCATGTCAATGATCTGGTCCACATTCAATCCGTATTTTTCCTCAATGAAAGCTGGAGTGTAGGAATCCACCTCTGTAATACCTTTTTTGGTGATATCAACGGTGATTTTATCTGTTGCAAGCTGTGTTAAATCTTTGTCACCTGAAATGATTTTCACTTCATAATCATCTTTGGCAGCTTGTTGAGCAAGTGTCCCGATAATATCATCCGCCTCGTATTCGGGCAGTTCGTATCTTTTTATGTTGTATGCGTCCAGAAGTTCTCTAAGGAAGGAAAATTGCTCGGACAGTTCAGGTGGAGTTTTTTGACGCCCCCCTTTGTATTCTCCGAACGTTTTATGGCGGAATGTTGTTTTGCCTGCATCAAATGCCACAAGCATATGGGTGGGCTTTTCTTCTTCTAAAATGCGCATCAGCATCATGGTAAATCCGTAGATGGCATTGGTATGTATTCCTTTTTCGTTACTCAATAGCGGAAGCGCAAAGAATGCACGATAGGCAATCGAGTTTCCATCAACTAATACTAGTTTATTTTTTGCCATGTTTACGACTCCTCCTTTGTATCTTTTTCATTTTTTTATATGTAAAATTCCAACTATAAAAAGCCACAATTCTTCTTCTATTCTATCATGGATAAGAACAGAAACAAAAATTGTGGCTTTGTTGTTAAGACTGGAGCTTTACTTTAAAGTTTGGCCGTTCCTTTTCGCTGGAGTCGAGTGCCTTCCGCTCCAATTCACTCATCTTATAACATTAAACTCTTTATTCCATTCCGCCCATTAGGAGTTTAGCGTATGGGGAGTCGGATGGAAGGACGATGACGGTTTCTCCATCGATGGTTTTCTTATAAGATTCTAGTGTGCGGTAGAGCTCATAGAATTCCGCATCTTTAGAGAATGCCTCATTGTAAACTTTAGCAGCTTCTCCTTCTCCTTGACCGCGGATTGTGTCAGCATCGGCTTCGGCTTTTGCCAGTATTTCTTTTACTTCACGATCAGTATTTGCCATGATTCTGTTCTTGTCGGCATCTCCACGAGAAAGATATTCTTGTGCAGTTGATTGACGCTCTGAAATCATTCGAGTAAAGACGGCAGCTTCATTTTCAGGCGGCAGGTCTGTTCTTCTCATCCGGACATCCGTCACGACGATTCCGTATTCGTCTCTTGCCAACAGTTCATTTACTCTCTCTGTTACTCTGTCATTCAAGCTTCCTCGTGAGGACTTTTCATCATTGATAATATCATCATAGTTCAATTGTCCAAGTTCTGTTCTGACAACTGAGAATACAAACTCAGACATTTTGGTTTCTGCATTTACAAGACTTGCAAGGTTACTGATCATTAATTCAGGATTCTCCACTCGCCACACTACATAATTATCAATTAGCATCCGTTTTTTGTCGCGGGTGTTTATTTCAGCACTTGCTTCATCATATAACATTTGATACTTTGGCACAGTCGTTACTGATTGGATGAATGGTGTCTTAAAATTCAAGCCAGGTTCTTCCACAATTTTCACTACTTCTCCAAACTGTCTGACTACCTTATATTCGCCTTCTTTTACAACAAATACATTGGCCAGGATTACGCCAAGAACGATAAGGATCACTGCTCCAAACAACCCTCCGCGAATGATTGTTTTCCATTGCATGTCAGGCTTTTTCTTTTCTAGATTGATAATGTTTTGATCACTCATTGTTCCCACTTCCTTCCGGGGTCGCTGGTGGTTTTGGCGCTGGGTTTTCGGTTCGGAGCGGGAAGTATTTCATCGTATTGCCATCATCATTCATAATATAGATCTCCGCATACGGAAGTACTTCTTCCATCGTTTCTAAAATTAGACGCTTTTTCGTTAATTCCGGTGCATTCACATATTCGTTATACAAGGAATTGAATTTCGCCACATCTCCTCGTGCACGTTCAATTCTTTCTGCTTTTTCTCCTTCTGCTTTGGAAATGATTGCGTCCTTTTCCCCTTCCGCTTCATTCATGCGCTGGTTTTGATATCTTTTCGCTTCATTATTTTTCGTGTTCTCCATCTCACGTGCATCTGTTACATCTGTAAAGGCTTTACGAACTTCCGCATTTGGTAGTTCTACATCTTGAAGATTGACAGATGTGACAGAAATTCCAATATCATAGGTTTCCATTAGGGATGTAAGTAAATCGAAGACTTCCACTTCTATTTGGGCTTTCCCTGAAGTTAATGCTTCATCAATCTGAGTGCTTCCGATGATACTTCTTAAAGAAGCAGACGTTGCATTGTAGAGGACTGCTTGAGGATCATCACTATTAAACAGGTATTTTCCAGGGTCACTTATTTTCCACATGACGACCATATCTGCTAAAACAATATTCTCGTCACCAGTGATCATTTTTGTATCATTGGTATATTCAACTATCTCTCCATCTTTTTCTTTATAGCCGAATTGTAAACTGAATGTCTCTTTGGACATTGTTTCTACTGTTTGGATAGGCCAAGGCATTTTAAAATGCAGCCCCGGTTCGCTGATTCCTTCTTCCACTTTTCCAAATGTCATAATCACAGCCTGTTCTGATTGATCTACTGTGTACCATGACGTTAAAGCAACTGACCCAATGACAGCAGCAAGTATTACAAGAAAAACGGTCGTGTAAATTCGCTTTAAACTCATCAAAGTTGTATTCTCCCCTTTTTATATTCTCCATAACTTATACGTATGTAAAAAGGGAAGGTTTCATTATTTATATGTATTTTAAGAAAGACGGGTCAAAGATTGCCCGGTCATTTTTAGTTGCTTGATTATGCTCCGCTGTTGATTTCCGCAAATGGCTTCGCTTTCCTAAGGGCGCTGCTGGAGCCTCCTCGGCAAGCCTGCGGGGTCTCCACCTAGCGCTATCTACCTCAGGAGTCTTCGCCTTTTGCTCCAATCAACAGCTATAAATTACGAAAACGAAATGTTAATCCTTATTCAGTTAACTTAGTTAGATGCCTTTTCAAAAACTCTTAAGTAAATGAAGACATCATGTTGATTGGAGTGGAAGGCGCGCAGACGCCCGCGGGAGGAAGGGACAGGTGAGACCCCTGAAGCGTTGTGAGGAGGCACACGGACCGCCCGCAGGCAAGCGAAGCGCCTGGAACGGAAATCAACGGATTATATACTCTCTAAGTCTTTAAACAAAAAGAAGGAGAGAGCAGGGTGGGCTCTCTCCTCTTCCAAAATTGGCTCCTTGGATGAAGGGGTTTTCATAGATTATATTAACAAAGGTTTGTAAAGGACCTATGAAAGACGTGTAAAGCTATTGTAAATCTTCATTCTCTTTAGACAATTTTACCGTAAAAGCAGTCCCCTTATTCAATTCACTCGTCACAGAAATATTACCATGGTGGGCTTCCACTATATGCTTGACAATAGCAAGGCCTAACCCTGTACCACCTGAATTCCGACTGCGCGCCTTATCCACCCGGTAAAAACGCTCAAAAATCCTCGGTATCTCATCCTGATCCATGCCAATACCAGTATCCGACACAACAATGACGACTTCTTTTCCTACCTCTTCCACTTTCACCTTTACTTCTCCACCGGCTGGTGTGTATGCGACAGCATTGTTAATAAGATTTATGAAAACCTGCTTGATCCTGGAGGCATCAGCAAATAAATACAGATCTTTCTTTGGCTTGGACAAAACAAGGTCTATTTCTTTTTCCCTTGCCTTTCCTTCCAAAATAACAAATATCTCCTCTAACAGTTCATTTATTTCTAAGTACTGAGGATTTAATCTAAATCCTTGTTTCTCGATTTTTGAAAGGTCTAACAAGTCTTCAATAAGTGACTGAAGCCTATCACTTTCCTTTAAAATAATGGACAGAAAATATTCCGAGGTTTCTTTATCATTCATCGCACCATCCAATAAGGTTTCAGAGAATCCCTTAATCGAAGTGATTGGTGTTTTTAATTCATGCGACACATTGGCCACAAAATCTTTTCTCATTTGTTCGAGTCTCTTCAATTCTGTAATGTCATGGAAAACAAGGACAATCCCTTTCCATTCATCATTGATACCTATAATAGGGGCTCCATACACTTCAAAGTGTCTGCGTTCAATGTTCACCGGAAGCAAGATTTGCTTTCGTACACTTACCTCCGTCATAAATATCTCTTCAATCAATGAGACAATATCTTTATGTTCAATAGCTTCGTAATATAGCCTGTACAGGTATTCCCCAGGATCAGCATCGAAGGTTTCCTTAAAAGCGCGGTTAATGAGATTCACATAGCCTCGACCATCAATTAAAATCATTCCGCTCCCCATACTCTCAATAAGGGTTCGAAGGCGATCTTGCTGCATTTCCTGCGCTTTGGTCATGTCTTGAAGATTCCGCGCCAATATGTTGATAGATTGACTTAACATTCCCGTTTCATCTACATGTTCCTCAAAGGTCCTGGCTTTATAGTTGCCCTTGGCAAGCTCCGTTGCCACCTTGGTTGCCGCTTCGATCGGCCTGGTGTATTGAGATGTAATTCTTACGCCAAGAAGCAAAATAACCACAAAGGCAGCTCCCAAGCTTGCAATCAACAGGCCCCAAATTTGCTGATTGACTCTTTGCAGAGAATCGATAGGGGTACTAAGGATGACAAAGCCATCACGAATATCATTCCTTGAAATCGCATTACCGTAATAATACATTTCTTTATTCTGTTCATAAAATATCCTGTCACGGTCTTTGTTCTTTTGAACCGCATCTTTTATGATCTCTTGATGCGCGTCTGCCTCGGAGCTTCTTGATCCTCTGGTCTCGTATAACACGATTCCATCCTTATCTGTAATGCTGACCCTCGCCGCTAAGGTGTCACTGATATCATCTAGATGCTTTTGGAGGGCAGGTGTCACACTAGTCTCCTCTTCCACCAGCATGGTTACAAGCTCAGTCTCTTTAATAAGCCTCTGATTAAAGGTATTTAAATAAAAAGTCTTAAAGAGCTGACCAAGCAAAAGTCCTAAGCACACAAGCACCACAACAATTAAGGTGATGAGTGCAAATAAGAGCCTAGAGCGGAACCTATTCATGTACTTTCGGTTCCTCCATCTTGTAGCCTAGCCCCCTGATTGTTTTTATATATGTAGGTTTCTTCGTATCGGTCTCTATTTTCTCTCTTAAGTGACTGATGTGAACATCCACAATTCGTGTATCCCCCGCAAAGTCGTAATTCCAAACTGCGCTGAGAAGTTGATCACGAGTCAACACTCTGCCTTTATTCTTAGATAAATAGACCAAAAGCTCGAATTCCTTTGGCGTAAGTTCTAAGCGGCCTTCACGAAAATAGGCTTCATAGTGCTCGGGAAGTATTTTTACATCCCCAATCAAAATTGTTTCAGTAGTGTCTTCTTCTACTTTCGGTGTTTCAGTGTTACTTGTGATTTGTTGCATTCTGCGAAGTATTGCTTTCACCCTTGCAACCACTTCTCGCGGGCTAAAAGGTTTTGTCATATAATCATCGGCACCCAGCTCTAAACCCAACACCTTATCAAACTCATCATCTTTTGCCGTAAGCATCAAGATTGGTGTATGGACTTTGTGCTGCCTTAACTCTTTACAAACTTCAATTCCATCTTTTTTCGGTAGCATAAGGTCCAAAACAATCATATCAAATTGATCACCCATCGCCTTATTCAATCCTTCTTCTCCATCCATTGCAACGGAAACGTCGTAGCCTGCTTGCTGCAAATTATACTGTAATAATGTCACGATTGATTGTTCATCATCCACGATAAGTATCTTTTTATTCATTCTTTTCCTCCACCAATTGTTTTGGAAAACCCATTTTATTCATCCATTTGCCATTTTTATATTATATCTATCATTACTTTACCATTTTACACGTTATCATTATTCACGACAATAAAGAAAACCTTCCCTTCAAACAAGTTGGGAGTAGTGTTAATTATATCCAAAAGAAAAAAAGAGCCTAAGCTCTTTTTAGAAGTTTTCCATTGCACTGCTTTCCATCGGCTCAAGACGATGAGGTGGACATACAGTGATAGAACCTTTTGCAACTGTATCATTTTCTTCGTTTGTACCATGAACACTCATGACTATACAATGGTCTTTATCATTGATCTCTACCACTTCAAAGAGAAATTGCACACTTCCATAGTGGTAGACCGGTTTTGGAAAAGAAATATCTTGGCTAACAACATGACTTCCCGGTCCCGGCAAATATTTAGATACGGCTGAAGTTATGATGCCTGTTAACATGATGCTTGGTACGATCGGTTTTTTAAATGGTGTTTGGGAAGCATAGTCGTGCTGGATATAGAGAGGGTTTGCGTCATTGGTTAACCCAAGGTACAGTAGCAGGTCTTTGTCTTCTATTTTTTCGGTCAGCTCGAGTTTTTCTCCCACTTGTATTTCTGCAAGTTTTCTTCCAAGTTTTCTCTTTTTACCTAGTAACATACATACACCCCCTGATGATGTTGGAAAATACCCCTTGTGTTGTTGTAACCGTTTACAATAGTGTTGTTAAAAATCGGGGATCTAATCCCCGATTTTTACTTATTAGGATAGGACATTCATGACGTTTTTGACGGATTCGACGGATTTGGAAAGTGCGGCTTTTTCCTCTTCTGTCAATTCTAGTTCGATAATTTTCTCGATGCCGCCAGCGCCAAGGATTGTCGGTACACCTAGGTAGATTCCATCGTGGCCGTATTCTCCTTCAAGGTAAGCAATGGAAGGAAGGATTCGGCGTTGATCTTTCAGTATCGCTTCCACCATCTCCACCATAGATGCTGCAGGAGCATAGTATGCACTGCCGTTGCCAAGTAGGTTGACGATTTCCCCGCCACCTTTTCTTGTTCTCTCCACGATTGCATCTAGTCGATCTTTTGGAAGCAATGTTTCCAGCGGGATTCCGCCTGCATAGGAGTAGCGAACAAGTGGCACCATGTCATCCCCGTGACCACCTAGAACGAATCCTGTTACATCTTTAACAGAAAGATTGAGTTCCTGAGACACAAATGTACGGAAACGGGCTGTATCCAAAACTCCTGATTGGCCGATTACTCGGTTTTTCGGGAAACCGGACTCTTTGAATACCGTGTATGTCATGGCATCTACTGGGTTGGTCAACACGATGATATAACAATCAGGAGAGTGTTTCACAATCTCCCGCGTTACGCTTTTCATGATGTTTTGGTTGGTAGTGACAAGATCATCACGGCTCATACCTGGTTTGCGGGCGATTCCGGCTGTAATGACAACGATATCGGAATTGGCTGTATCTTCATAGTTGGATGTTCCGGTAATGTTTGCATCAAATCCTTGAACAGGACCTGCTTCTAACATGTCTAAAGCTTTCCCTTTAGTAGGGTTTTCCATTTGCGGGATGTCTACAAGTACTACGTCTGCAAGTTCTTTTTGCGCAAGTAAGAATGCAGTAGTTGCGCCTGTGAAGCCTCCACCGATTACCGATACTTTTTTACGTCTCATTGTCATATTCATTCCTCCCTAACCCTTTAATGTATTCCTTTCACCGCTGTTGCTCTCCGTTCCAGGCCCTTCGCTTTCCGCGGGCGGTCCGGGAGCCTCCTCACTTCGTTGCGGGGTCTCCCCTGTCCCTTCCTCCCGCAGGAGTCTGCGCGCCTTCCACTCCGAGCAACAGTGATCCTACATTTCCTAAGAGAAAATTACTTATATCAAACTAAAGCAAAAACCCTTAATAGGGCTTTTGCTTCTTTTCAATTACATGTTTTTGATTAGTTCGTCACCAAACTCGGAGCATTTTACCTCTGTTGCGCCGTCCATTAGACGTGCAAAGTCGTAAGTTACTACTTTAGAAGCGATGGATTTTTCCATAGAATCTACTACAAGTTTAGCTGCTTCTGTCCAGCCAAGGTGCTCAAGCATTAATACACCGGAAAGGATGACAGAAGATGGGTTTACTTTATCTAGACCAGCATATTTCGGAGCAGTACCATGTGTAGCTTCGAAAATAGCGTGACCAGTTTCGTAGTTGATGTTTGCTCCAGGAGCAATACCGATTCCACCTACTTGTGCAGCAAGTGCATCAGAGATGTAGTCACCGTTCAGGTTCATTGTTGCAACCACATCAAACTCTTTTGGACGAGTAAGAATTTGTTGTAAGAAGATATCGGCAATAGAATCCTTGACTAGGATTTTGCCTTCTGCTTCTGCAGCTTCTTGAGCTTTATTCGCAGCATCTTTACCTTCCGCTTCCGCGATACGGTCATATTGTGCCCATGTGAATACTTTATCGCCAAATTCTTTTTCAGCTAGCTCGTAACCCCAGTTTTTGAAAGCACCCTCAGTGAACTTCATGATGTTTCCTTTGTGAACTAGTGTTACAGATTTGCGGCCATGCTCGATTGCATAGTTGATTGCAGCACGAACTAGACGGGAAGTACCTTCTTGGGAAACAGGCTTGATTCCGATACCAGATGTTTCAGGGAAGCGGATTTTATTTACGCCCATTTCTGTTTGAAGGAAGTTGATTAGCTTTTCAACTTCTTCAGAGCCTTTTGCGTACTCGATTCCAGCATAGATATCTTCTGTATTTTCACGGAAAATAACCATGTCAGTGTCTTCTGGGCGTTTAATAGGAGAAGGAACTCCTTGGAAATAACGAACAGGACGTAAGCATGTGAAAAGGTCCAACTCTTGACGTAAAGCAACGTTAAGTGAACGGATTCCGCCACCGACTGGAGTAGTCAGAGGTCCTTTGATTGCAATTATGTACTCGCGGATATCATCAAGTGTTTGACTTGGCAACCATTCACCAGTTTGGTTGAATGCTTTTTCTCCAGCCAATACTTCTTTCCAGACAATTTCCTTTTCACCATTATATGCTTTTTCAACAGCTGCTTCTAAAACACGGGATGCAGATGCCCAAATATCAGGACCAATTCCATCTCCCTCGATGAATGGAATGATCGGGTTGTTAGGTACGTTTAATACACCATCTGTAACTGTAATTTTTGTTCCTTGTGTCAAAGTAAAAACCTCCTAAGAAATATGATGACATTAGATGTTTGGAGAAGGGATTTCCCCTCCCCTTGTATTATAGCAAAATTCAATCATTGTATCTTGTTGTAGCATAAAGCTAGATTAGCTGCGCTTTTCAATTGGTACATAATCCTGTTTGCCAGGACCAGTATAATCTGCACGCGGACGGATCAGGCGGTTGTTGGAATACTGCTCAAGGATATGCGCCAACCAACCGGATACACGGCTCACAGCAAAGATTGGTGTGAATAAATCATGGTCAATTCCTAAAGAGTGGTACACAGACGCACTGTAGAAATCAACGTTTGGCGGAAGCGGCTTCTCGGAAGTCACAACTTCTTCCACCTTCACGGACATTTCATACCATTTCGGCTGACCTGTCAGATGTGTAAGCTTCTCAGACATTTCACGCAAATGCTTCGCACGAGGATCTCCCTGGCGATATACACGGTGACCGAAGCCCATGATTTTTTCTTTATTTGCAAGCTTTTCACGGATATAACTTTCCGCATTTTCCACTTCCCCGATTTCAGAAAGCATCTTCATTACCGCTTCGTTTGCTCCACCATGCAATGGACCTTTTAACGCTCCGATTGCAGCAGTAACACCAGAGTAAACATCAGATAATGTCGCTACACATACACGTGCAGTGAAAGTAGATGCATTCAACTCATGGTCTGCGTGAAGCACTAACGCTTTGTTGAATGCTTCGATTGCAATCTCGGATGGCTCTTCACCAGTTAACATGTATAAGAAATTAGCTGCCATGCCCAGGTCGGTTCTTGGAGCAATCGGATCTAACCCTTTACGGATTCTTGAGAACGCTGTCACAATTGTCGGCATTTTAGCTTGCAGACGAACTGCCTTATGGTAGTTTACTTCTGCATCCATGTTGTCAGCTTCTGCATCATATAGACCTAATAACGATACTGCCGTACGTAAAGCAGCCATAGGGTGAACTTTATCAATTGGATAAGTTTTAAAGTGATTGATGACTTCTTCTGGAAGCGCAGCATTTTCTGCTAATTCTTTCTTCAGTGAAGCCAACTCATCTTTGTTTGGCAATTTTTGATGCCATAAAAGATAGATTACCTCTTCGAAGCTAGCATAGTCTGCTAAGTCATCAATGTTGTAGCCAACATACGTTAGTGTGTCGTCAATAATGGAACTGATAGCGGAAGTTGTTGCTACAATTCCTTCTAGACCTTTAGTTGTTGTCATTTCAAACCTCTCCTTTATGTGAAAATTTCTTCAAATCCTTATCTACCATTGTTCATCCGAACGCTTGCTCACCATAATGATAAAAATCATATCCCTGTATAAATATTTAGAAGATTTTAGTCATTCAGAATCTAGCAAACTAAGAAAATGCTTACATTTCCATTCAAAAAAATATGCGCCATATCCATTATATTCATGGGCGTGCGCGCAATTTCGGCGAACAATGTTTCAATTGCTTTGTAGGAAGGAAGTGTCCTTGTCCCTATTATAAACAATTATCTGAACTTTGTGAATGAAAAGAACGCAAGTCCTGTAAAAAATATTATCACGAAAAAATAATTTGTGAAATTTCCCCTATGTGAAATACTCCACTACCTTCATTGCAAGATAAGCTATTCCTGCACCGATCAGCGGGCCAACCGCCACTCCATTAAACAAGGAAACAGCTAGGATGGTTCCGAATACAAGTGCCGTTGTTATATGTGGGTCATTAGCAAGCAATGTTAATCCGCTTTTTGCAATCAGCGCCACGGCTATCCCTGCTCCTAAAGCCACCCAAGCATAGGAAGACTTTAACGCTTCCTGTAATTGCTTGAATCCTATATCTCCTGTTGCAATCGGAACTAAAACGGCAATGGTAATAATCGTTACTCCCCAATTAATTCCTTTAGACTGCAGATATGGGAATACTTTATTATCCAAACCGATAACTTTAATAACAAGCAAGACTGCCACAGCAAACATCAATGATGGATTCTTTGCAAGAAAACCGATTAATAAGAGTATGAGTAAAAACAAGGTAGCTTGACTTATCATTCTGTTTCATCCTTCCAAAACCAGACCCTTTTTCCATACTACCATAATAAAAACCGAAATAAAAAGAATTGGATTACGTACAGAATTTTCCTAATTTTTAAATATAAAACTATGAAAACAATAAAGCAGGTTGTAAAATATGGAGTAAGGGAATTCCGGTACTTATAAGGGGTGTTATGTTTGAATTGGAATTATGTACATATCTTTTTTCGACTCCTTCTAGTTCTTCTCATCATCACGATTGGTCTTGTTTCATTTTACTATCTATTCTCCATTGCCTACCCTTTCATCATTGCTTTAGTCTTATCCTTTTTAATAAACCCGCTCGTTAATTTACTTGAAAAAAATGGACGCCTTCCAAGGAGTTTGGCCGTTTTCCTATCAATCATGGCTTTGTTCGCTTCGGTAGTCGGCGTGGTCACCCTGCTGATCGTCGAAATTGTTTCAGGTACCGAGTACTTGGCAAAAGTAGTGCCGGGACATTTTGAAACGTTAGTCGTCTATGTAGAACAGTTTGTTGTAAACAACATCCTTCCTTTGTTTAATCAGGTCAGCACCATGTTTCATAGTTTAGAAGAAGGACAACAACAATCCCTCTTGACGAACATTGAAAATATCGGAGGTACGGTTGCCAGCACTGTCGGAGAGTTCATCCAGTCCTTTTTAACCAACCTGCCCAAGCTCCTTACATGGATTCCAAGTGTTGCAACAGTCTTGATATTTTCCTTATTGGCCACTTTCTTTATAAGCAAAGACTGGTACAAACTTAAGGGAAGATTAAAGAAAATTACACCTATCAAGGCACAAGGAAGCCTCACAAAAGTATTTTTAAGTTTAAAGAAAGCATTCTTTGGTTTCTTGCGCGCACAGGCAACCCTTATTTCCATCACTACCATCATCGTATTGATTGGCTTATTAATTTTACGCGTCGAATATGCGATTACCGTTGCCTTGATCATCGGATTGGTAGACTTGATACCTTATTTAGGAACAGGGCTGGTATTTGTTCCATGGATTATATTTTTGGCGATCAGCGGGAATTTACCCTTAGCTATTGGACTTGGAGTTCTTTATTTAATTGTAATTGTGCAGCGGCAGCTGATGGAACCAAAGATTTTATCATCGAGTATCGGGCTAGATCCTTTGGCTACACTTGTAAGTTTATTTGTCGGCTTCCAATTAATCGGCTTCCTCGGCTTAATTGTTGGGCCTGTTACAGTGGTCATTTTCAATACACTGTGGAATGCTGGTGTGATAAAAGATATTTACCTATTCATCGTTGGGAAAAATAGAGTGGTTTGATTTTGGTTGTATGGTTAATGACCGCTGTTCCTTTCCGCAAATGGCGTCACTTTCCGCGGGACGGTGCTTGAGCCTCCTCGCTACGCTGCGGGGTCTCAATCTACCGTTACTGCCCCGCTGGAGTCTTTGCCATTTGCTCCAATCCACAGCTAGGAAATACGTTAAGAGATGTTAGTTATTTTTCAGATAATTCGATTAGATCAATGGGTTCTGATACTTGTCACAAAAAAAGAAGTTGCATATAAAATGACTAACAGGTTTACAGGGCAAATCCCAATGAAAATCACTTCATGTTCCACACCAAAAAGGCTTAGAGAGTTCACCTTCTAAGCCTTTTTACTTTATTTCATATTCAACAATCGCACCTAGATTGTGGAATAGAGAATTCGTTATTTTAGATTTTTTAGTTCTTGTTAAAAGCTCCAAGACACTAATGTGGAATGACCAAACTTCTATTTATTATTTGAATTCCATAATATTCTAGAAGACAGGCAACAAAAGAAGCTCATCCTTATTCAGGATAAGAGCCCCGTTAGTATAAGTGTAATTATTCTCAATCCTTTTAAATCATATTTCGTTTGTTAATCTGAAACATAGATTGGACATTCTTCAATATGTTTTCTTTTGCTAAGATAAAGAATACCCCAAGAATAAAAATAATTATCAAAAAGACACAAGTTAACCAATACATCGAAGAATAATTATATGTTACCGTTGTAACTCCTGTATTATGATTTGTTATTTTTTCCTCAAGAGGATAATAAAGACTATCTATAAGTAGGTATGTTAGTATAGCTGAAATACTAAGAAATATTCCTATTGCACGTATCATAATTTCCACCTCTTAAAAACTAATTTAATAATATGCACTTAAATATAATAGATAGAGCTGAAGACCAGTCGCCCGATCCTTATCAATCGCTCCTAGATTGCTGAATATCATTTTAAAGTCAATTTGAAGAAAGCACCGGTTAATGTATTAAGGAAAACTTTTAATGAATTACTCAATCTAAAAAAAGGACCATTAAATCTTGAAAAGCAATAATAAATAAAACAATACCAACAATATTGAAAATAAACTTTTGAGCCACAATTCCATTTTTCCTATACAACTGATATCCACTTATAAAAAAACAGAGACTAAGTGTCATAAAAAAGAACGGAGTAACAACCATATTATCTGAAATGACGAGGTACATAAATAAAATCAGAGCAATCATTGTTGTAACTATTTGAATTAGCATAATTGATTTATAGTCTAGAACTTTCATCATCTTTCTCTCATTCATCGAAATATCTCCTTCTCCCTTTAAAAAGTAACATCCAAACATCTTCCATTAAACTGCCCTTTAATGGAATAACATCTTTACCCTTATATTAACATAAAATACCATCGGCCTTTGCTATAATAATTAAAAACTACTATATGTCATTAACCTAAATTAAATGAAGCAACCATGTTGATTGTAGTGGAAGGCGCGCAGACGCCCGCGGGAGGAAGGGACAGGGGAGACCCCGCAGGCGAAGCCGAGGAGGCTCCCGGACCGCCCGCAGGCAAGCGAAGCGCCTGGAACGGAGATCAACAAGTATACCCTAAAACCCAAAAAAGGCTACCCATCAGGGCAGCCTTTTTCATATAATTCTATTTAAACAAATCAGCAATGGACTGGAACAGGTTACGGAAAAAGTCTTGAACGCCTTGCCAGAAACCTTCATTCCCCACCACTTCATCAATTTTATTCTTAATGTCTGTAGAAATTTGCTCTAGCTGATTCTTAACATTATCAAAATTGATGTTCAACTCACGCATTTTTTCAAAAAGATCAATCAACAGTTGTCTATCTTCTTCACTTAACTCGATATTCAACTTCGCCATTTGCTCTTCCACAATCTTCTCAACATCTTCTCTTGTAGCAGGATTTTGCTCTGCAATCTGCTTTTTGATTTCCGTCAGCAACTCACTGACTTTTTCACTGTCCATGCCTTCTTCTTCTGCAAGTTTGGTTGCAATGGACAACTCTTCGTTAGCCACTTCCATGCGGTCTTTATTAAGCGACTCTCCACTTACTTCATAAGCTTTATATATTCCTACAAGTGCGGAATGACCACTAACCTTTACTGGAGATGCGACAATAACTTCTGCATCTTCAATTCCTGCAGTCAGTAGGGCATTTGCATACATATCATCTGTTACTTGCGTGATATTTTCAGGAGTGGCTCTTTCTATAACAAGCCCTTCCCCTTTTTCTTTTCTGGTAATTTTAGCAGAGGAGAACATACGGGCATTCCGGTCTTCTCCCTCGATATAGGTAACAAGATCTTCTCCCGTCACCGTTATCTCCTCAACCATTTCAGGGTTTTTCACATTCAGGAAATTACGAACTTCCTGTTTTTGGTCATCATTCAAGGTACCGCCATACACGACAATCGGCAACCCAAACTTCTCATTGATGCTTTCTTCCTCATCTTTCCCGCCAGCGGCATGTACAACATTTGTTAACGTAAGGCCAGATAAAACCAAGGTCAACACCAGTAATAATTTCAACCAATGCTTCATTTCAATTCCCCCAAACTAATATTATCTATTTTCTATTTATCTTCTATTAATGACAATAAATTGTCCGCGATCCATTCTGTTTCTGATGGCCCGCATAATGGAAGGTTTAATCAAATTCCTTGTTGGCGGTAAAAGCAGGGCAAAGCCTACAGCGTCCGTAATAAATCCTGGTGTCAATAGTAAGACGGCACCTACAAGTATGCAAAGTCCATCAATAATCACATCACCAGGCATTTGTCCGCTGTTCATTTTTTGCTGAGCACTTCTGAGAGCGGTAACTCCCTGGTATTTCGCCAGCCATGCTCCCAAGACACCAGTAAGGATGATCAATAGAATGGTTGGGATCGCTCCGATCAGCTTTCCGGCTGTAATGAGAAGCCATATCTCAAGTGCGGGTATAACTATAATCAATGCTAATAAAATTCTGAACATAAGAGGACTACCCCATTTCTTATATAACAAACAAGCTACCAATCAATTATACCAAAACAGTAGAAATTACTCTAATATAAATAAAACCCCTCTTCCAGCATATGCCAGACAGAGGGGTTCATGTCCAATTTTATAGTACGTTTGCGTGTCCAGTGTAGATCGTGCCACGAGAAGAATCAACCGTGATTTCCTGACCGTCTTTTAGCATGGAAGTAGCTTCTTCTACACCCACAATTACAGGGATTCCAAGACTAAGTCCAACTACTGCAGCATGACTAGTAAGGCCGCCTTCTTCTGTGATAAGTGCAGATGCTTTCTCTAGTGAAGGCATCATATCTTTGTCCGTGCCTGTTGTTACGAAGATAGCTCCTTGCGTCATCTTTTCAGCAGCTTCTTCTGCAGTTTTTGCCACCACTACTTTTCCGTAAGCTGATTTTCTCCCAATGCCTTGTCCGCTTGCAAGAACGTCACCAACCACGTGAATTTTCATTAAGTTCGTCGTACCTTTCTCTCCAACCGGTACACCTGCTGTAATAACAATTAGGTCTCCGTGGGAAACGATACCTGTGTTCAATGACTCCTCTACTGCCACTTCTAACATTTCATCAGTAGAAGTTGCTTCACGACCGATGCGTGGATACACACCCCAAACTAGCGCAAGTTTACGGGATACCGCTTCACAAGATGTAACGGCAACAATCGGTGCTTTTGGACGGTATTTGGAAATCATGCGTGCAGTGTGTCCACTTTCAGTTGGTGTCACGATAGCAGAAACATCTAAGCTGATTGCAGTGTATGCTACAGATTGTCCAATGGAATCTGTTACAGTCAGTGCAGCTTGCTTGCTGTGCTTTGTAAGGATCTCTCCATAAGCCAATGCCTGTTCTGCACGGGAAGCGATGTTATGCATGGTTTGAACAGCTTCAATTGGGTAAGAACCAGCAGCTGTTTCACCAGAAAGCATGATTGCGTCTGTTCCATCAAAGATTGCATTCGCTACGTCACTCGCTTCTGCACGAGTTGGACGAGGGTTGCGTTGCATGGAATCAAGCATTTGAGTTGCTGTGATGACAGGCTTGCCAGCAAGATTACATTTTTTGATTAAATCTTTTTGTACAAGAGGTACTTCTTCAGCAGGGATCTCTACCCCAAGGTCTCCACGCGCCACCATCAGGCCGTCAGAAACTTCAAGAATTTCGTTGATGTTGTCAACACCCTCTTGGTTTTCAATTTTAGGAATGATTTGAATATCTGTAGCATTATGTGCTTCCAGTAATTCACGAATTTCAAGGACGTCAGACGCACGGCGCACAAAAGATGCCGCAATGAAATCTACTCCTTGTTCAATACCAAAACGAATGTCGTTTGCATCTTTTTCAGTAATTCCAGGAAGATTCACTTTTACACCAGGAACGTTAACGCCTTTTTTGTTTTTCAACGTACCGGAGTTTAAGATTTTCGTTCTGATTTCATTGTTTCCGACCTCAAGAACTTCCAATCCGATCAGACCGTCATCTAAAAGAATGCGGGAACCAGGATGTACATCTTCCATAAGTCCAGGATAAGAAATGGAGAACTTTTCAGTTGTTCCGATAACTTCTTCCATGGAAATGATGATTTCATTTCCTTGTACCAGTTCAATTGCACCATCCTGCATGGTATGCGTTCTGATTTCAGGACCTTTTGTATCCAATAGGATTGCTACATTTTTCCCTGTGCGTTCAACCGCTTCACGGATGTTGCGGATACGCGCTCCATGCTCTTCATAGTCACCGTGTGAAAAGTTCAGACGGGTAACATTCATTCCTGCTTCCATTAGCTGGACTAGTGTCTCAACACTTTCACTGGCTGGTCCAATTGTACAAACAATCTTCGTTTTTTTCATGTAAAATTTCCTCCTAGTTATATACCGTTCTTTTCATTTCGTCCTTTTATATTATAAAGCAACAGAGTGACATTACACCAACAATTGCTTTAGGTAACCTGGTAATGAAAACGATTCCAATGCGCTTACAATGCTAGATGGAAAGCTCTTTTGAAAGGTTATACATCTTCTTATCTATTGTATGTGTATTAGACAGAGCTTCAATGATGTCATGGTCCACCAACTCATTGCTTTGAATTCCTACACATCTGCCGCCTTTACCATCCATAAGTAGTTCCACAGCACGAGCGCCTAAACGACTTGCCAAGACTCTATCAAATGCCGTTGGCGATCCACCGCGTTGGATATGACCAAGAACACTCACACGCGTTTCGAAATTTGTTTCGTCTTCAATCTTCTTACCAAATTCCACTCCGCTGCCAACACCTTCGGCAACAACGATGATACTATGCTTTTTTCCTCGCTCCGTTCCACGTTTCAGCCTAGCAATGACTTCTTGCATGTCATCTTTCGCTTCCGGAATAAGAATAGTTTCTGCCCCGCCTGCAAGACCCGCCCATAGCGCAATATCTCCTGCATGGCGTCCCATTACCTCAATCACATATGTGCGCTCATGGGATGTTGCAGTATCGCGGATTTTATCTATAGAATCGATAACTGTATTTAGTGCCGTATCAAATCCAATAGTAAAATCTGTGCCTGGGATGTCGTTATCAATTGTACCTGGAACACCAATACATGGATAGCCGTGCTCCGTCAATTTTTTCGCCCCTTGATAGGAACCGTCTCCACCAATTACAACCAAAGCTTCAATGCCATGCTTTTTCAGGTTTTCAATACCTTTAAGCTGGCCTTCTATTGTTTTAAATTCTTCACATCTCGCAGAATACAACATGGTACCACCACGATGGATTATATCACCAACTGATCCTATTTCCAGCTTCTTGATATCTCCATCAATCAAACCAGCATATCCGCGATATATTCCGAATACCTCGATGTCATGAAAAATGGCCTTTCTTACTACTGCACGGACCGCAGCATTCATACCTGGTGCATCTCCACCACTTGTCAGAACGCCTATTCGTTTCATTCTATTTTCACCTCTTGAGCTAATTTACCTATATACGTATACCCAAACATATATTTTATTAGAAAAATGAGTACTATGTAAAGCCTCTTTATTCAAAATTAACACGAAGGTATGTCGAAAACAACAGAAAACTGTCGAGGATTTTTTTTGGATGCGCTATCATTTTCCATTGTTGACATTTTGGTCAATTTTTATATGTATACTTCGGCATTCAAACTTGTAGCTCTTCCATTAAGATACCCACCTTATTCCTTACTATCCAAAAGAAAACAGGAGGAAAATGACTGATTCCTCCTGTTGAAAGTCTTATGCTAGCTATATATGAACTACCAAGATAGTCTACTGGTTGATTTTCTCCGCCTTAAGCTGTTCCTTAAACGAGAATGCACCGATTCGTTTATATTTAGCATAGCGGTGTTCAATTAATTCTTCCGCAGTGAGCGGCATCAGATCCTGTAGGGACTCTTTCAGGATTTCCCTGATTCCTTTTGCTTGAACATCCACATTTTTATGGGCACCGCCCTTTGCTTCTGGAATGATTTTATCTATAATTCCTAAGTCATGCAGATCAGGTGCAGTGATTCTCATGGATTCTGCTGCTTTCTTGGCAAGGCTGGCATCTTTCCATAGAATCGCAGCCGCACCTTCAGGAGAGATAACGGAGTAAGTGGAGTTCTCTAGCATGTGCACGTGGTTCCCGACACCAAGAGCAAGGGCTCCCCCACTTCCACCTTCACCAATGACGATACAAATAACAGGAACTTTCAACCCTGCCATTTCAAAAAGGTTCCTGGCAATCGCTTCACTTTGGCCGCGCTCTTCCGCAGCCTTACCTGGATATGCGCCTTTTGTATCAATGAAACATATGATAGGGCGATGGAATTTTTCTGCCTGATACATCAATCTTAACGCTTTGCGGTATCCCTCTGGGTGCGGCATTCCGAAGTTTCTGCGGATATTTTCTTTCGTATCCTTCCCTCTCTGATGACCGATAATGGTAACAGGTACACCGTCAAATTTTCCGATCCCACCAACAATTGCTTCATCGTCCCCATAATAACGGTCTCCGTGCAATTCTAAGAAGTTTGTAAAAACACGTTCAATATAATCCAATGTGGTGGGGCGTTCGGGATGTCTGGCAATCTGGACACGATCCCAGGGGCTTAAGTTTCCATAAATATCTGTTTCTAGTTTTTCGAGTCTTACTTCTAGTTTCTCAATTTCGTTAGTAAGATCCATGTCACTGTTTTTAGTGAACTCTTTTAATTCACCTATTTTCTTACGAAGCTCTACCACCGGTTTTTCGAATTCCATTTCTCCTACCATCTCGTCTCCCCTCCTCCCTGATGTATATCTAGTACATTTGTTAAGGTTTCTTTTAATTCAAGACGAGGAATGACCGCATCTAATTGACCACATTTCAAAAGAAATTCCGCAGTTTGGAAATCTTCCGGAAGGTCCTCACGAATGGTTTGTTCTATGATTCTTCTGCCGGCAAACCCTATCAAGGCTTTCGGTTCTGCAAAATTGTAATCTCCTAAGGATGCAAAACTTGCAGAAACACCGCCTGTAGTTGGATGTGTCATCACAGAAATGATCAATCCGCCACTTTCACTATGAAGCTTAAGAGCACTACTAGTTTTAGCCATTTGCATCAAACTTAAAACGCCTTCTTGCATTCTTGCGCCACCTGATGCAGTGAAGATAAGGAATGGTACCCTCTTCTCTTTTGCCTTTTCAATGGCGCGGGTGATTTTTTCTCCCACTACCGAGCCCATGCTTCCCATACGGAAAGTAGAATCCATTACTGCCACGACAAGTGGATTACTATTAATAGTTCCCTCACCCGTGACAACCGCCTCATTGATGCCTGTTTTCTTTTGATCGCCTTCTAGTTTCTCCAAATAGTTTGGGAAATTCAGGGGATTTTCAGAAACCATGTCCACATCATAGGCAGTAAAGCTACCTTTATCCAGTAAGCTTTGAATTCTTTCTTTTGCATTCATCGGATGATGATGGCCACAGTGCAGACAGACCTTTAGGTTTTTCATCAATTCTTTCGTGTACATAATCTTTTTACAGCTTGGACATTTAGTCATAATTCCTTCAGGTACATCTTGATTTGCTTGTTCCGATGGAATAGACGCGTATTTTTTCTTTTTAGTGAACAAATCCTTCAACAAAACAACAGAACCTCCCTTTATTCCAGAAACTTGTTACTTAGTTTTGGTATTTGGTACTAATAACAGGTCAAAATATAGGTAAGCAAGGCTGTTAACATTATTTCAATAAACAAATTCCTTTACTTACCCTTATACTCATACTGTTAATGTAACGGAAACCCTACGAAGAATGTTGTAGTTTCTTGTCTACTTTTTCTCGACAATTTCCGTAAAATGTTTTTCATATAACTTTATCACTAGCCCCGCTTGCTTTTCTCTCATCGCCTCTAGTAACTCTTCCAACACACCACTCTCTATCATATTATCCTTAGCGATAATACGTGCATAACTATTTACAAGCGTCCATATTCTAAGCATCAAACTGTTATCTACTATCGTCACTATTGTTTTAAAAAAGTCCGTTCTAGAGGTTGGAGTGGAGATCATTTTTCTCACTTTCACATAATCTTCTACGGACGCTTTTTGCATAAATAGCTGGATGCACGATTTTTCAATTTCGAGTTTGGTTTCTATCAGATCACTTTTCGTTTTGTCCTGCTCCAAAATGAACGTTCCTAATAGTTCTACAAGGTTGTGTTCCTTAAAATCCTTAATGAATGTTCCTTCTCCACGCCTTGTCTCGATAAGTCCCAAAAGCTCCAGTGCCCGAAGTGCTTCGCGGACGGAAGACCGCCCGACATTCAATCTGTCGGACAGTTCACGCTCGGAAGGAATCTTGTCTCCTGTTTTCAAGCCATCTGCAACGATGATGGCCCGAATTTTTTTGACGATTTCCAAATACATTTTTGTAGGTGCGGTCATAGACTATTCACTTTTTCCAATAATAGCGGTCCGTCTCGTTTTTTCGGCTACTTCTTCTGGATCGACCTTTATACGGGCTACTCCCGTTTCCATAGCGGCCTTCGCTACTGCTGCTGCTACGGCTGGAGCTACACGTGGATCAAAAGGAGCTGGGATGACATAATCAGCACTTAGCTCATCCTCAGAAACCAGGCTTGCAATCGCTTCAACAGCGGCTATTTTCATTTGTTCATTTATATGAGTTGCCCTTACATCAAGTGCACCACGGAATATTCCAGGGAATGCCAAGACATTATTTACTTGGTTAGGGAAATCGGAACGTCCTGTCCCTACCACACTAGCACCCGCTAGCATTGCTTCTGCTGGCATGATTTCAGGATTAGGATTGGCCATTGCAAAAATAATCGAGTCCCTGTTCATGCTTTCTACCATCGCTTGTGTCAACGCACCTTCTACAGATACCCCGATGAACACATCAGCGTCTTTTATCACATCCGCTAATGTACCCTGGACTTTTTTACGATTGGTGTAACTGGCAACTTCCGCCTTTACACTGTTCATTCCAAATGGACGTCCTTCATAGATGGCACCCTTTGAGTCGCACATCGTAATATCTCTAACACCATATCGATATAATAATTTGATGATGGCGATTCCTGCTGCACCTGCACCATTGGCTACAACTTTAATTTCCCCGATATTCTTTTTAACCAGTTTCAAGGCATTAACAAGACCTGCAACCGTTACAATTGCTGTGCCGTGTTGATCATCATGGAAAATAGGAATATTCGTTTCCTTCTTTAGTCGTTCTTCAATCACAAAACAGTTTGGTGCAGCGATATCCTCTAGATTCACCCCACCAAAAGTCGGCTCAAGCAACTTCACCGTTTCCACGATTTTATCCACATCTGTCGTGTTCAAGCAGATAGGGAATGCGTCTACTCCAGCAAAGCTTTTGAACAATACAGCTTTCCCTTCCATAACCGGCAATGCTGCTTCAGGACCAATGTTTCCAAGACCCAGTACTGCTGTCCCGTCTGAAACAACGGCTACCATATTGCCCTTCATCGTATAATCATAAACCTTATTTTTATCATCATATATCGCCTTGCACGGCTCAGCCACTCCAGGAGAATAAGCCAAACTTAAATCTTTGGCATTTCTTACGGGAACCTTTGATTTTGACTCCAGCTTCCCTTGATGGATCTTATGCATATGTAATGCTTCTTCTTTTAAAGACATGATACATGTCCCCCCTGCTATTTTTGTCATCCATAGTGCCTTTATTACGTTAGGATCATGCGATGACTTCCACTTAATATATTTACCATTTCATTATACTAAAAAAAACAAGGAAAAGGTGGTCTGACCACCTCCTTGTTAACTATATCATAATATTAATCATTGTAAAGATTTTTTGAATACGACGTTCTCTTCTCCAAGGATGGTTTTTAGCTTGAGCAAGCACTCTTCAGATGGTGTCACATACAAGGCCGGTTGTAGCTTTATAGTCTTTTTTGCCTGCGTATAATGGACATAAACTGTGGATGGACCATGATGCGCTTTTAGCACTTTTTGAAGGTGTTGAAACACTTCTTGCTCGTGTTTTCCTTCATCAATTTGCAGAAAAAGATTGCCGATTAAATGGGCATATTGTTCTATCAATGTATCAATTTCCACGACATTTTTGATAATCAGCTGATTTTTCCCTTCCCGTTCTTCCAGGTTTCCTTCCACCATTATAGTTTCCCCGGTTTTCAACAGATGAGAAAAACGTTTATAAAGTTCTGGAAACGCTACAGCTTCCAAGTCACCTGACTGATCGGAAAGGGTAAGGAATGCCATAAGATCTCCTTTTTTCGTTCGGATTACCCGTTCATTAGAAATGAAACTTCCTACTCTCGCCTTTTTCAGTCCAGTAGAGGGAAGGTCCAGAATCAAGGACGCACCACCAAGTTGAAAATATGCGGAAAAAGGTTCTGTCGGATGCTTGGATAGATAAAACCCTATGGCCTCTTTCTCCATTTGCAATTGTTCCGTCAGCTGTAACGGTTCCACCTTCACGTACTTCGGCTTAATATTGAATTCTTCGTCCATGAAAAAGTCAATTTGATTGTCGTCTGATGGCATGACAAGCTCTGCATGTTGCAAGGCTACATCTAAAGTAGCAAGAAGCGTCGCCCTGTCCTCCCCAAATTCGTCCAAACTCCCACCAAAAATGAGCATTTCGATCGTCTTTCGGTTGATTTTAGAAGAAGCTCTGTTACAAAAGTCAAACAGGTCACTAAACGGCTTCTTTCTCCGCTCCTCCATTAAAGCTTTAATAGCTTGCACTCCCACTCCTTTGATCGTTAACAAGCTAAAGCGGATCCCACTCTCTTCCACTTGAAATGCCACTCCACTTTTATTGATGGAAGGCGGAAGGACTTGTATGCCTTTTCGTTTTGTCTCTGTAATATATTGCGAGAGTTTCTGCTCACTTCCCATCACACTTGAAAGAAGCGTCGCCATGAAAATTTTTGGATAGTTTGCCTTAAGATAGGCCAACTCATAAGAAATCATACTGTAGGCAACCGCGTGACTTCGGTTAAACCCGTAATCAGCAAATCGTACAATTAAATCATACACCGAGTTGGCAGTCTTTTCGTCATACCCTTTCTTTTGGCATCCATCCACAAAGTGCGCTCGTTCCTTTGCGAGTACTTCTTTCTTTTTCTTTCCAACCGCTCTTCTCAATAAATCTGCTTCTCCTAATGAGAACCCTGCCATTACGGCTGCAATCTGCATGATTTGCTCTTGATACACAATAACCCCGAACGTCTTTTCCAAAATAGGAATCAAGTCAGGATGTGGATATTCCACTTTTTTCAGCCCATGCTTTCGTTCGATAAATAAAGGTATTTGTTCCATTGGCCCCGGACGGTACAACGCATTAACGGCCACGATATCTTCGAGGTTGGAAGGTTTAAGTTTTGTCAGCACCTTTTTCATCCCCGGTGACTCCAACTGAAAGATCCCGGAAGTGTCCCCCTCGCTTAAAAGGCGGAAGGTTGCTGCATCCTCGAGCGGAATTTCTTCTATGTGCTGTTTCGTTTCTTTTTTAACTTGATGGCGGATGCTTTGGATCATCGTTAAATTTCTCAACCCAAGAAAGTCCATTTTAAGCAACCCAAGTTCTTCAAGCGTTTCCATCGTGTATTGTGTCAGGTAAATGTCTTGCTGTCCGGCTTGAATTGGTATCAGTTCCGTCAGAGGCTTATGGGTAATGACCACTCCTGCAGCATGTGTAGAGGAGTGTCGGGGCAGTCCTTCAATTTTTTGCGCTGTTTGAAAGGCACGCTTCCTTTCATTTGTCTCGTTAATCGCACTTTGCAATTTTCCATTCTCTTGATATGCCTCTTCAAGTGTTATGCCCGGCCTTGAAGGTATCATCTTAGAAATCATCTCAAGTTCTTTTCCTGAAAGATTTAGAGCCTTTGCAACATCCCGCCACGCCGCCTTTGCAGCCAAGGTTCCGAATGTGATGATTTGGGCAACGTGGAGTTGCCCGTACTTTTCCGCCACATAACGGATGACCTCATCCCGTTTATTATCTTGAAAATCGATATCAATATCGGGCATCGTAATCCGTTCGGGATTAAGGAATCTTTCAAACAGAAGATCATGTACGATCGGATCCACATCGGTGATAAAAAGGGAATAAGCGACCAAAGAACCTGCAGCAGAACCACGTCCGGGACCAGTCAAGATCCCCGCATTCCTGGCATAATACATAAAGTCCCAGACAATTAGGAAGTAGTCACTAAACTTCATCCCTTTAATTACTCTAAGCTCATATTGGAGGCGGTTTTTATATTCTTCAGACGGTTCCCCGACCCTATTACTAAGTCCTTCCCAGCAGATCTTCTCTAAATAATTGTCTGCATGTTCATTTGCAGGAACAGGATAACTCGGGAGAGCAGCTTGTCCAAATTCCAGTTCCACATGGCACTGATTACTAATCTTCCACGTGTTCTCCAACGCATCCGGGATATCTTCAAACAACTGTGTCATTTCACTCGCTTCCCTCAGATAATCTGGTGCCTCTTTAGGCAGGGATTCTAGCTTGGTGCCTTGTTTGATGCTGCGTAAACACTCATACACAAACACATCTTCCTTATGCAGGTAATGCACCTTGCTCAAGGCCACGATCGGCAACTCACTATGCCTTTTCCGGGTAACTTCTGAACATTCTTGTGCCCTAATGGAATTCCGGTCAATCCCAAGATACACGCTATCTTGCTCGAACATTTCCAAGTAAGCTTCCGCTGTTTGGTCTTCTTTGTGTGCAAGTTCGGACTCAGAGCCAGACAAGATCGCAATCAGCCCTTTTGTATAATGCTTCAGCCACCTCTTTGGAACACCTTGAAGCGATTTAGTTTGAACCACGCTAGATAACTTCATCAAGTTCGTGAATCCCAGTTTATTTTTTGCCAAAAGAATGACAGGATAACTAGATTCCTCTTCCTCTTCCTCTGACAGGACCGATAGCGTCAAACCGATAATCGGCTTGATATCTTCCGCCATACAAGCTTTGTAAAAGTCCACGGCCCCGTACATCACATCTTCATCTGTAAGCGCTAGGGAGCTTAAACCGAGCTCCTTGGCACGTGCAACCAGCTTAGAAAAACGGACAGAACTGTTTAGCAGGCTGTAACTGCTTTTTATATGTAAATGAACTACACTCATTAATCATCACACCTTATTTAACGCTTCCATTTATACTTTCATTATAGGGTCTATTCTGTTCCAAACACAATGAAGAAACTTCTCCATTAACATCACATACTTACCACATCCTGTCCATATATATGAATAAGGACAGAAAGGATGATGAAAATGGACGTAAAAGATCCATTTGTCGCTACCCTTATATTCAGTTTTTTCATTGCAGTAGGGGTAATACTTGGAGGAGCTATCATCGGAGGTATCGCCGCTTTTCTGGTAGGGGACCCGCCTTTGACTAGAATGTGGAGCTTGGCAAAAAGTTTGAAGATATGGGCTATCGTCGCCGCCATCGGAGGTACCTTTGACACCTTCTATAATTTAGAAAAAGGGCTGTTCAACGGTGAAACGAAATTCTTAGTAAAGCAGCTGCTGTTAATAATCTCTGCAACCGGCGGCGCACAAACCGGGGCACTCATCATCAGCTGGCTTACTCAGGAGACCTTATAACATGAGGGTTCCTCCTTATAACCGCGATCCCGGGTGGCAACGTTTTTTCTCCGGAGTGGTGTTGGGTGCAATAGTAGGCTGGCTGATATTCATGCTTATGTATGGCGTCACATTGGAAAAAAACATTGGCGATCTCATAAAATATAAAGAAGAAGTGAAAAGCTATAAAGATAGGATCCATATTCTTACAGAGGATAATGATAAGTTAAAAGAGGAAAAAGACCAGTTGAAAATAGAAGACTTTAAAATATCGATCATCAATCACGAAACATACATGCTTAACTCGTTCAGCCGTTCCTCCATCGTTGCCAGAATTACAGAGGACCTCAACGACCAGGTTTCAAAGGATGTAGCGAGCATCAAAGACAATCGTCAATTACTTATAAAAGTCATCGAAAACAAAAGCTACACACTTGACGACAAGCGATACTACTTCGAGGTCGACTTTCTTTATATAGACACAACGATTGAAATGGACTTATTGATTGTGAAAATGGAATAGGAAGAGGAAGCGTCTGCCATATAGTGCCGTCACTTCCTCTTTTTCGTTCCTATTCTCCTTGCAATTGTGCCCGGGAAGCTTCAATCAGATCTGCGAGCACATGGTCCGCCTCTTCCCATTTATAAATAGATGCCCCTGATGCCAACGGATGACCTCCACCGTTATACTTCTTGGCAATTTCATTGACGATGGTCCCTTTCGAACGAAGCCTCACCCTGATTTGATCTGCCTCTTCTATAAAGAATACCCACGCCCTTACGCCTTCAATATTACCAAGCATCCCCACCAATTGTGATGCCTCAGAAGGTAGTGCATTATATCGCTGCAAGATTGCAGGTGTAATTTTCATCGAAGCAATCCCGTTTTCATGCATCGAAAAGTTCTCCAACACATATCCGCTAAGTTTGGCTATATGAAGCTTCGTCCGGTACAACTCATCATAAAGCTCCGTCATGGAGAAACCGTAGCTCAGTAGCTCACTCGCATATTGGAAAGTCTTTGTATTGGTGCTCTGGAAAAGGAACCTGCCAGTATCTCCAATGATACCTGCGAAAATAAGCCTTGCAGCTTCCTTTGTCATGACCCACCCCTGGTTTTTCCCGGCAAGATACAATTCGTATATCATTTCACTCGTCGAACTCGCATCCGTGTCCACCCACATCATATCTCCATATCTATCCTCATTCGGATGATGGTCGATTTTTATCCACTTAGCGGCCAGCTTGTAGCGCTTATCACAAATTCGGTCGGTGTTCGCCGTATCACAAACAATCACAAGAGCATCTTCGTAACTGGAGTCCGGTATCTCATCTAGCTTGCTCAAGAAATTTAAGGACTGCTCCGCTTCTCCTACGCGATATACCTTTTTCTCCGGATAGCTTTCCTTTATCAGCTCCGCCAACCCACATTGCGACCCGTATGCATCCGGGTCCGGCCTTACATGACGGTGAATAATGACCGTATCATGCGCCTTAATTTCATCTATAATCTGTTGCCTCATCGTATGTAACCCTCTTTCACCTAATTCTTTTCTTTTATTTAATCACAGTTTGCCTTGTTCTCAAAGGAATAACAATTTTGTGCAAAAGTAGAATTTTGTTCACGAACACGTTACAATATAGCTTGTATCTGTATGGTAGAATGATAAATATTATGTTTGAACTATACAAAGGAGTGTGTCCTTTTGGCTATTTTTGTTTTCCTCATCATCTTTTCATTAATGTTCTACTTGATGTATAAAGTGAAATACTTCCGTACCCGATTGCCAGCCGAAAAAAAATGGCTTAGCGCAAAATCCAGCATCGCGCTTGGCAGCTTCGTATTCTTTTTTGGGGTCAATTCTCTCATCAATCCCCTTTCCACTGTTGCCATAGTGGTCGGCATTATTTTGTTAGTTGTAGGATTGGGCAGCATCTGGGCAGGCTACAAAGCCTATCGCTTCTATCTGCCATTTGCAATCGAAGAAGCCGAAGCGGTAAAAGAAGCGGAAATGAAAGAGAAGACGGTTACGGATTGAAGATGAATAGAGAGAGTCGTTCCTTTTTTTTGGGAGCGGCTTTTTTTTTTATATTTTGAACTGAGTCAGGAGATATTTGCGGCCTTTGTTGGTCCCCTGTGTTGGTAGGTTCAAGGAATTTAAAAGATAGTTTGCTACACTTGGTGAAGGAAGGAAAAGGAATTCTCTTATAATTTTGTTTGTAATGATATTGCCAACTAATAACTTGTAGTCCATTAGATTCTCTAAGTGAGCCGTTTTAGAATACATTCCGCAATTCCTACAAATCCAATTCCCTTGTTTCTGTAGCATTGGCAGGTATGAGCATCCCGGACAAACAACTCCTTTCCTAAGTTCATGATAGTGAATTCCATAGAATCGTAACAAAGAAAATTCATCAGGTGTATGCTTTTTAATAAGCAACTTTGCAAGTTTTCGAAAGTTGGAATTATCTAGTAATTGAGGACGTTTAATAACATCTATAGATTGAAGCTTATTCGGAAGGTTAGTATGGAAGGTGACTTTTCTCATTAGCGATGCTGTAGCTTTGGTTAAGGTGGCGCTCGAGTGAGTGAGAACTATCTGGCTAGCAACCGGTAACGGTGGGAAATTATGTTTATCTAACCACAACGAGAGTTGATATTTTTGCCGCTCAATCTGAGAAAGCGGATCTCCAAACTTTTCTTTCTCATCTCCTCTATGCCTAATCAATTGTTTTGTCGTCTCATCGAACTCTAATGTACCAGAAATATACTTCGAGTCTAAAATAAGGCAGTATTCTGGAGTTATTAAAAGTGTGTCCATTTGAAAAAATCGATTTAGGGGATCTTCTATCCGAAGTCCATGTAACAATTGGGAGTTTTTGTTGGGAAGGAAAGTGAGGAAATAATCAAGAGACTTCTCTCCGATGTATCCGTAATGCAACCTGGCGTGTTCCTTTTCTATAAATCTAAATTGTGGGTGCTCCGGAGGTACTCTTCTCATTGCAGCTTCCAATGTTAATAATCTTACTGATTTTTCTCGTGGTTTCTTTATCATTTATTCTCTCCTTTACGTGACATGTTGGATATAATTCGACAAGCAGACATAAAATCCTTCAAAAGTATTGGATTCTGCAGAGGGATATTTGGGATATCAAGAAAAATCGGATTATATCGAGAATTCCGGGGATATATCAAGAATTTTTGGGATATATCAATAAATTTCAGCTTTTATCAAGAAAAAATCACATATATCAAGAAATCGAGAGGTTACGACAAAATCCGCGAACTTAACCACCATCCCACCACCAAAAGCCCTTCCACACTTTAGTCTTTGCCTTTGACCTTGACCTTCCGTTATCCCACCCAACAACCTAAAAACGCCCCCACCCCAAAAGGTGAGCGCGTTACCCTCGAACTCCTTAACTCCACTACTGTATCAACTGCACCATCATCATCGCCTTGCCGACGACATACCCTTCATGGTACACTTCCACGTCCACCTTACCGAACTTGCGACCAACCTCCAGCACCTTCGGACGGATCTCAATCGTACTGTCAATCTGAACTGGCCTAATAAAATAAATCGTAATGTTCTCCACGACCATGTCACTCTTCTTCACATTGCGGATCACACGCTTTGCCGCTTCGGTCACGATGGTGGTAAAAACTCCATAGGAAATCGTTCCGACCGAGTTGGTCATTTGCGGCGTCACTTCACTCTGGTAAGTCTCTTCGCCTTTGGATTCTGTGACATCCATAAATTGATTGGTCACAATGTCATCCAGGGTTTCGCCGACCTGCGGCTGCCTTTGGATCATCTGCAGCGCCTTCAATACGTCCTGACGGCTAATGATTCCAAGAAGACGGTGGTTCGGGTCGACTACCGGCAGCATCTCAATACCTTCCCACACCATGATATGGGCAGCAGAGGCAACCGACGTTTTGCCATTAACAGTGATCGGGTTTTTGGTCATCACTTTTTCAATCAAAGTCCCGGAGTCCTTCCCAAGTACATCCTTGGAAGTGACCACACCCTGAACCTTCAAGTTTTTATCGATGATCGGAAAACGGCTGTGTTTGATTTCCTCGTTCACCTTGTACCATTCTGCTATGGTGTCCTCCGTCGTCAAGTAGGTTGTCGCTTCGATTGGTGTTAAGATATCCTCCACCAATACAATTTCCTTTTTAATTAACTGGTCATAGATTGCGCGGTTGATCAATGTTGCGACAGTGAATGTGTCGTAACTACTTGAGATAATCGGAAGCTTCATTTCATCAGCTAAACGCTTGACCTCTTCGTCCGTATCAAAACCACCTGTGATCAATACAGCGGCACCAGCTTCGATTGCAAGCTTATGAGCGTTGTAGCGGTTACCAACGATCAACAGGTTTCCAGCTTCTGTATAACGCATCATTGCCTCAAGCTTCATTGCGCCAATGACAAACTTGTTCAACGTTTTATGCAGGCCTTCTCTGCCTCCAAGCACTTGTCCATCCACAATGTTGACCACTTCGGCAAATGTCAGCTTTTCAATATTCTCTTTCTTTTTCCGCTCAATACGAATAGTACCAACGCGTTCGATGGTACTAACATATCCTTTATTTTCGGCATCCTTGATTGCTCGGTATGCCGTACCTTCACTGACCGTCAATGCCTTGGCTATTTGTCGTACTGAAATTTTTTCTCCAATAGGAAGTTCTTCAATATATTGGAGAATCTGTTCATGCTTAGTCACACTCTTCACCCGTCCACATAATTATTTGTACCCTTATTATACGGGTGTTAGAGCTTGTATTCAATGTGTTTACTGATATTGACGCAAACGGACTTGCTTGACTTCTGCCAATTTAGCTTTCCGCACCATACGCTTTCGCTTTGGCAGATACATGATTGCTGCGATATTCCCACCAACTGCCATTAAGGCAAGCACCAGCCATGCAATCGCAAACCACCCTGCAAGTCCATCTTCTGTCATCGGCAAGCGCGGTACGGCAACATACATCATTGCACCGATACATAATAGCGATAATAAAAGTCTATTCTTCAACACATGACACTCCTTCCAAACTCTATAGCTTGTATCATGTATATTCCGCCCAACAAAAAAAAGAAGCAAATCCGCTTCTTTTCTTCGCAACAGCCTATAATTCTATGACCTCTCCCACTTCCAGCACTTTCCCGACACCTTCAGGCAGCTTGGAAACAAAATCATTAGGATTCTGTTCAATCACTGGGAAGGTATTGAAATGGATTGGCACCACCGTGGAGGCGTCCAGCCACTTGGCAGCAAGTACCGCATCGTCAGGACCCATGGTGAAATTATCTCCAATCGGAAGAAAGGCAACATCAATATCATTTAACTCCCCGATCATTTTCATATCAGAAAATAATGCTGTATCTCCGGCATGGAAAATGGTTTTCCCATCAATGGTCAGCAAAATACCACTGGGCATTCCTGTATAGACAATTGTTTTTGTTTCGTAATCTGTATAACTGGAACCATGGAAAGCCTGAGTCAATTTCACTTTTCCAAAATCAAACTCATGCGCACCGCCAATATGCATTTCATGCACCTTCAGTCCTTGCCAGCCCAGATATTCGGCAAGTTCAAAAGGCGCTACAACTAAAGCGTCATTCTTTAAAGCAAGGTCCACCGTATCCCCGACATGGTCATTGTGACCGTGCGTTAAAAGAATAACATCCACTTTCAAATCGTCTACGTTTAAATCCGTCAGACCATTCCCCGTGATAAACGGGTCAAAAAGAATGGTTTTACCATTAGCCTCAACTTTTATTACGGAATGTCCATGATAGGAAACCTTCATACTAACAACCTCTCCTTATCCATCATAAATTCTTCATACCAGTTAATCTTCTCTTTTTTAACCCAAAATCCTTCTAAATAAAATTTACAGAACTATAATTCCCTGCTACTCTAAATGTAAACGTATTAATCTTCTAAACTAGAATAACTTACCCGAAAAGGAGTGGCTGAGTTGAAAGAACATCGTCTACAGCAACTGGTGGAATGGTTGAAACAGGAGGATTTGTCCGGTTGTTTCTTAACTTCAACACCGAACGTGTTTTACATTAGCGGATTTTTCACAGATCCACATGAAAGATTGTTGGGACTTCTTGCTTTTCCAAACAGTGAGCCTGCGATTGTCTGCCCTAATATGGAAGTCGAGCAAGTGAAGAAAACTGGCTGGGCCTATGGGATTGTCGGTTACAATGACACGGATGATCCTTGGCAAAAGGTTCAGGAGTATGTGAAACAACAAGATGTAAGTATTGAGAAACTGGCAGTGGAACAAGAACATATGACTGTCGCTCGACTACATAAATTAGAGAAAATCTTCCCTGGTGTAAAACTTGCCGCGGCAGAAGATAAAATGTATCAACTTCGTCTAGTAAAGGACGCAGAAGAGATTTCCATTCTGAGAGAAGCAGCTAAACTAGCCGATTTCGGTGTGGAAGTTGGGGTCCATCATCTTAAAAAAGGTGTAACAGAGCAGGAGCTTGTTGCAACAATCGAGTTTGAGCTGAAGAAAAAAGGCATCAGCCAAATGTCCTTTTCGACCATGGCCCTGACAGGATTAAAGACTGCCGCTCCTCATGGGAAGCCTGGCTTGGATCAAGTGAAGGAAGGCGACCTTGTACTGTTTGACCTTGGGGTTGTTTTAAACGGGTATTGCTCCGATATCACGAGAACCGTTGCCTTTGGAAATGTGAATGAGCAGCAACAGGAAATCTATGAAACGGTATGGAAAGCGCAGCTTGCTGCCGTGGATATTTGTAAGCCTGGTGTGGAAATTGGGCAGATTGACCGAACAGCCCGCTCCATCATAACCGAAAGTGGCTTTGGCGAATTTTTTACACATCGTATCGGACATGGCCTTGGTATTGAAGTGCACGAGTATCCGTCCATGAATGAAACCAACACAATGAAACTTCAAAAAGGGATGGCGTTTACGATTGAGCCGGGAATCTATAAGCCTGGAGTTGGCGGCGTAAGAATTGAAGATGACATTTTAGTAACGGATGGCGGAATCGAATTATTAACAAGCTATCCGAAAGATTTGCAGATCATAAAACCATAATAAAAACAGGTATCCACGAGAGACATGGATACCTGTTTTTTTATAAAAGTTGATTAAATTTTAACCAACAAGTTGCTTGCACTCTCGTACGCTAAGCCATGAGACTCTGCCACTGCTGCATATGTCACATAACCTTCGAGCGTGTTGATTCCTTTTAGAAGAGCTTCATTGTCAAGGCATGCCTGCTTGTAGCCTTTATTGGCAATTTGCACTGCATAAGGTACTGTTACGTTCGTCAATGCAATTGTCGATGTACGCGGTACCGCACCCGGCATGTTTGCAACTGCATAGTGAACGACTTCATGCTTCACATAAGTAGGGTCGTCATGTGTCGTGATGCGATCTGTCGTTTCAAAGATCCCACCTTGGTCAATGGCGATATCCACTACTACAGAGCCCGCTCCCATCGATTGAATCATTTCCTCTGTTACTAGCTTAGGCGCTTTAGCACCTGGAATAAGAACGGCACCAATAACAAGATCAGATTCTTTTACGGCGATTTCAAGGTTTAAAGGGTTACTCATCAGGGTCTGGATGTCTTTTCCGAAAATATCATCAAGTTGACGAAGACGATCAGGATTTAAGTCAAGGATTGTTACATCTGCGCCAAGTCCAATTGCCATTTTAGCAGCATTTGTACCAGCGACACCTCCACCAATGATCGTTACTTTCCCGCGGCGAACTCCAGGAACTCCACCTAGCAGAATTCCTTTTCCACCTTTGATTTTCTCAAGGAACTGTGCACCAATTTGCGTAGCCATACGTCCAGCTACTTCACTCATTGGAGTCAATAGAGGTAGGGAATTGTTTGGAAGTTGCACGGTTTCGTAGGCAATACCAACTACTTTGTTGTCGATCAAAGCCTTGGTCAACTCCGGTTCTGGAGCAAGGTGTAGATATGTGAAAAGGATTAAACCTTCACGGAAATAATTATACTCAGAAGGAAGTGGCTCTTTTACCTTCATGACCATATCCATGGACCATGCTTCTTCTGCTGTATCCACCATCTTTGCACCAGCTTGTACATACTGCTCATCTGTAAAGCCAGATCCGATGCCAGCTTCTTTTTCTATGTATACTTCATGTCCGAAACCAACAAGGTTTACAACCCCAGCAGGTGTCATCGCAACACGGTTTTCATTGTTTTTTATCTCTTTAGGTACTCCAATTCTCATGGATCATATACCTCCCTCATCATAATCACAAAGCGTTAAGACGTAACTAATATAACATTAAACTAGAAAATGTAAAATAGTTTTTTAATCATTTTGTAAGCGCTTCAAAACATGCAGAATTATCTAAATTCAGTGCGGATGGACATGGTTATCGGAACCGGTTGATCACTTCCACTCCACCTGTTACTTCTAGCACCGCTCCTGTGATCATATCAGAGTTTTCTTCACACAAGAATTCAATGGCTCTTGCAATATCTTCCCCTGTCCCCGAGCGGCCGACCGGGGTATCCTTGGAGTCTTCCAACCCTTTCGCCTGTTCAATTGTAGCTTCTTTCATCTCCCCCACAATATTGCCTGGGCAGACCATATTGGCCGTGATGCCATGTTCGGCTTCTTCGATAGCAATGGATTTTGTCAGCGATACAAGTCCTACCTTGGCGGCTGCAAAGGCAGACCGGAAGATCCAGCCCGGTGATGATTCAGCTCCTTGAAAACCATAGGTGATGATGCGGCCGAACCGTTGCTCCCTCATGAAAGGAATGGTTTTACGGAAAAGATGGAAAACCGCACTCAAGTTACCTTCTATCATTTCCGCCCACTCTTCATCAGAATAATCGGCCAGCTTTTTCCGTTCAAAAATATAGGGTCCCGCGTTATTGATTAAATAATCAATTCTTCCGAAGCGCTCCATCACTTCGTCGATGAATTGATGCATATGTTCTTTTTTTGTAACGTCACCTTGGAAAAAGTGCAGTCTGTTTTCTCCAAAGTGACTCCATTCCTTTTTAAGTTTCTCCATTGTTTCGGTGTCATTTCTATAGTTAATGGAAACGGAACATCCTTTATTCAGCAGTTGTTCTGTTACTTTTTTTCCAAGTCCTTTGGAACCAGCTGTAATTACGGCGTGTCTCAAACTGGATTCCCCCTTAATAGAATTGCTTGCCTCTATATTTTCTTGTAAATCGATAAAATTTACAACATATAACCCGTTAAGATACGATAAAATGATTGTTAGGTACACGAAAGAAAGGAGTCTGACTTTCACATGGCTAAAGCTCAAGCGGTGGCATTACCGCCTCGAAGCCGGATTGAGCGGTTCGGTTTAGATGCTGTTCCACAAGAATTAAGAAAAACAAGATGGTATGAATATATGATTATTCAAGTGGCATTTTCGGTAAATGCGGGAAATTTCCTTGTCCCTGCACTTGCCGTGATTCAAGGTGGGCTTAGCTTTTATGCAGCCTTGCTTTCCACCATTTTCGGCGCAACTCTGGCATTTTTCTTTGTTTCTTATTTATCATTGCCAGGTGCGGTGCGGGGAATTCCCTCCCAATTTGCCATTCGATCCATTATCGGCATAAAAGGGTCCAGGTACATCTCCTCCCCTATTCGGACCATCACATCCCTTTACTGGTTTTCTGTTCAAACAATAGGCGGTACGCTGGTGATTCAGTTTATTCTGGAGCGGACCTTTCAACTTTCTTTGCCATTTTACATAATCGCCATGCTGCTGGCCTTGATCATGAGTGGTCTTGCTCTTGTTGGATTTGATGCTGTAAAAAAGGCAACCAAATACTTTATGCCATGGCTGATCCTCGGGCAGCTAGTTATGCTATACCTATTACTTATAAAAGGAACGGGGATGGGAATGGCAGACAATATCGACGGCGGTTGGAATTTTCCCGTCATGGGGTTTTTTGCAAGTCTTGCTTTTGTACAATATGTATCTGGCGTGTCCTCATCCTCAGATGTGACAAGGTATGCCATTACATCCAGGCAGGGGTTTTGGGGATTATTTTCCGGAAATGTCCTAGGCTTTATTCTGACAGCCTTTTTTGGGGCTTACACAGCTAGTTTGACTGGAGTGCTTAATCCGTTTATTGCAACAAGTGAAATGACCAACTCTGGCATTCTGACCGCGATTATTTTAGGATCAGCTATCTTATCGATGGTTTCCATTAACTTAAGCAATGCCTATACGGGCGGATTTAGCCTGCTAAATTCTTTGCCCCAACTTGGGAGGGTTAAAAGCTCTTTGCTTTTTGGTGCTGCTGGGATCCTTTTGTCATTGTCCCCGGCATTGGTGGAGGAAGCCAAAAGCTATATTTCATTCATTGGAGCATTTGTCATTCCTTTATCTGCTGTTATTATCACTGACTTTCTTTTTATAAAAAGAAAGCATATTGAAGTCAGTGAGGGATTATCTTCTTACAACAAAATCGCATTCATTTGTATTGGAGCCGGTATAGTCGTTTATCTACTTTTACCAGAAAACTTGTCTCCCGGTTTCTTGGCATTTCTTTTTACCGGTACTCTTTATTTCCTGTTGATAAAAAAGAGACAAAAATAGGTGCCTGCTTATGGCACCTATTTTTACTTATTCGTTAGAAGTATGTTCACTTTCCTCTTCAACCGGTTGATAAGCATTGGAGCTGTATTGCTCGCCGACCACTCCACTGGAATAAGCATCCGTAATTTGATTGTGAACCTCATTCACTGCATTATCATCGTAAGAGAAAATTTCTTTCGGATCTTTTTTCTTCATCTCGGTTTCCACCTTTCAACTAAGTATCCATCCTAGTTTGTGTCTAGCCGCTCTCATTTAAAGGTGGAAAAAATTACAGGGAGAATGGATAGAATGTTCTTCTAAGTTATTATACAATGAGTTAAAACGGGGAGAAAAGGAAGGAAGTAGCGATGTTTTCTTTTGTAAAAGATCCAAGGCTCGGAATACCTTTGCCGCAGTTAGACTTAGAATGGGCTCAATATAATAAAGAAACTCAGCAGGACATATTATTGCGATGGGAAAAGATTCGTGGGAGCATTCCTGATCGTATTAAAGAGTTAGAAGAAGAAATCAATGATAAGCAGGCTTTATTGAATAATGAAGCAGATTTTGAGCGGTCTTGCGAGTTAAATTCGGAAATTGCGGACCATGCCAGTGTTATTAATGATTTATGGCTTTGGTATCGAATGAATCAGCATGTATCATCATCAAAAATCCACTCATAAAAGGCGAATATCCGCTATGGATATTCGCCTTTTCATTAGACGCCGCAGTTGCTTTCCGCAAAAGATTTCGCTTTCCGCGGGGCGACCTTGAGCCTCCTCACAACGCTTGCGGGTCTCAACAATGTCGCTACTCCCCCGCTGGAGTCTACGTCTTTTGCTCCAAGCAACTGCTATTATTTTCCATCTTACATTAAAACATTTCACATTCTGATTCGTCTAGTTCTCCGCTTTCTACTAGGTGTCTCATCATATAGTAGTAATGGGAGAACTCCGAGACTTCTTTGGTCCAGTAGTAGTTCGTTCCCGCAGCTGTTATCATTCCAAGGAGCGGAACATTGCTTACTTTTTTGCGACCTATAAGGGCGACAAACAGTAGCTTGACGAGATGCGTTAATGGCTGCTGCAACCATACTGTTGGGTGATCTTTATTTGTTAATACATCAAAGTAATGATCAATATCCTGTCCAAGCTCGCTTTTCAATGTTTCCCAGCGATCATGCTGATATTTCTTCGGTATTGTCGCACTATAAAATATTTGCAACGATTTGACCATCTCTACAGGGGTACTTGCCCTGTAACCGTATGACATGGCAACAAGCTGTGTTGTACGGATATTCAGCGCTGCAAAGGCGGGAATATCAATCGCGAGAGTGGATAGTTTGGCCGTTCCTGTCATCCCACCTTGTATGACCGAATACAATTTTTGCTTGGCGATCTGCTGCTCAGCGATGAAAGCTTTCTGTGCTAATGGCAGGTCACGGATATCTTCAATCATTTCAATATCTTCCCTGTAACTTCGGGCCATATTTACAATTCGTTCTTCTGCTTGCTGTTGGAAGGAGGATTGCTGGATGATGCCGTGCAAATGAAACAACCATGTGTCAATCTGTGCGAAAAATAATTCTTTCTTGTCTTCTGGAAGTAAATCGAACGCCTTATCCACCCAATGGTCTAATGTATCTGAAAATTGGGATGGTTCGTATGTATATAATTTTTCTTCCCACTGTGAAAGTTTACGTTTCCATTGTTCTTCTCTACTTATATTGGACACAGTTCTTCCCCTCACTTTTCCATCTGCTAGTTTTCTCCATTATACCATAGCAAATCCGCACAAAAAAACAGTCCCCGTCCTGTTAAATCAAACAGGCTGGGGACTGAAGCTTATAATGCTATCTTCATTACGTCTCTCGCAATCATTACTTCTTCATTTGTAGGAATGATGATGACCTTAACCGGAGAGTGTGGGTAGTTAATAAATGCTTCTTTACCGCGAACCTTGTTCAATGCAGGATCCCAGTATACGCCCATAAACTCAAGTCCTTGAAGAACTCTTGCACGAATTACATCACTGTTCTCGCCAATACCTGCAGTAAAGATGATTGCGTCCACTCCGTACATTCTTGCAGCATAAGAACCAATATATTTATGGATACGACCTGCGAATACTTCCAACGCAAGTTCCGCACGCTCATTTCCTTCTGTAGCAGCAGATTCAATATCACGAAGGTCACTGGAGAAACCTGAAACCCCAAGGATACCACTGCGTTTGTTCAATACTTCTAATACTTCGTCCGCTGTTTTACCTGTTTTCTCCATGATGAATGGAATTAAAGCAGGATCGATATTACCAGAGCGAGTTCCCATTGCTACACCTGCAAGAGGTGTGAAGCCCATGGATGTATCGATGGATTTACCGCCTTCAATAGCTGCGATACTTGCGCCATTTCCTAAGTGACAAGAAATCAGGCGAAGCTGCTCAACCGGTCTGCCAAGTAATTCTGCAGCACGCTCAGAAACATACTTATGAGAAGTACCGTGGAAACCGTACTTACGGATGCCGTAATCTTCATAGTACTCGTAAGGCAAGCTGTAAAGGAACGATTTTTCCGGCATAGATTGGTGGAAAGCTGTATCAAAAACAGCGACTGCCGGTATATTCGGAAGAATTTCCTTGAATGCTTTGATCCCAACGATGTTTGCCGGGTTATGAAGTGGTGCAAGTTCTGAAAGTCCTTCTAATTCGCCTAGGATTTCATCTGTAATCAGGACAGAATCATTGAACTTTTCCCCACCATGAACGACACGGTGGCCGATTCCCGTGATTTCATCGAAGCTTTGGATGATGTCAAGATCGATTAGTTTTTTCAATAATATTTTAACTGCTACTCCGTGCTCTGGAATATCCGTGATTTCTGTTACTTTTTCACCGTTCACAGAGATGGTGAAAACAGCATCGTTTAATCCGATACGTTCCACTAATCCTTTTGTAACAACATTTTCACTAGGCATTTCAAACAGTTGGAATTTAAGAGAAGAGCTTCCTGCATTGATTGCAATAACTTTTGACATGACGATACGTACAACTCCTTTTATATGGTCACACTTGGATGGATGATTAAATGTTTTTACACTCTACCTATCTTGTGCAAAGTTCCGATATTATATATACCTTTTTCATTTAAACACCGTCATACTGCATTTGCAAGAGGCTTCCCTTTTTGGTAACGCTTACCTTATATATTCGTTATTTTCTGAAGAATAGCATAGTTATCTTTTGTTCTTTTGCTCTGAGAACCAGTGGTTGATTTGGGCCATGATTTTTTCCATTGCCTGCATGTTGGAGAAGCTTGGCAGGTTTACCAACAGAGCTTCTTTAGGCGGTTCTACACCGATTCCTTTTTTCTGCAGGATAAGGATGCTTTTGGCATGATTTTTATTCTTGAACATGGTTTCCGGGAGCTGGAGCATTCCTTGTATATAGGCTTCGTCTTTAATTAAACTGTTCACTCGTTTTGCTTCTTCTTCTTCAAACATGGTGTTTGGAACTAAGAACAAGAGATGGCCTCCCGGTTTTGTATAACGCAAACTTTGTTCAATAAATAGATAATGCGCATAGGAATGGCCTTCTCCTGCTTTTAGCTTAAAGTTCGCTGCATTGTTATCGTCTGGATAATAGCCGACCGGCAAATCACTTACAACCACATCGACTGGTTCGACAAACAGGTTGCTTAAGCCGTCTTGATTAAATAAGCTGATTGCTTGCTCTTGCAGGTTGGCATTATTATAGGCAAGTTTTACTAACAGGTCATCCACATCTACACCAAATGCCGCTAACTTTTTGTTCGGCTGGTGGTTTAGGACAGCTGTCAGGAGGTTTCCTGTACCGATAGCAGGATCCAGCAGGGTCAGCTGTTGCAAATGTGAAGTGTATTTTCCTACGAGGTATCCCATAAACATGGCGATCGCATCAGGAGTCATTTGGTGGTTAGCTTGAACTGCGTCTTTCATTCCTTTTAGGATAGCCAGCTGAAACCCTTTTCTGATTTCTTCTTTTTGAAGGGAAGTGATGTTTAGCTTGCTATATTCTTTTTCAAGTCTTCGTTTGGTGATTTCTGAGACTTCTTCTTGGATGACTGCTCCGTGAAAGAGGTTTTCTGCGGTTTCTGCAAGTGCTTCTAGGTATGTACAGTCTAGTTCTTCTTGTAGGATTTGTGCTGTTGTATCAAATAAGGTAAATGTATTTTCTAGTTTCGTAATGGACATTGTGCCACTCCTTTTCATGGGTAACCTTCGTTTACTTCCAACAAATTTTCAGTATTCCTATTTTACATGGTGTTTAGGCAAAAATAAAGCAGACTGCTATTATCACAGTCTGCTCGTCTTGTTGCAATGGTTTGAATAACGTATTATTCTGCTGCTTTTACCGCTTCGATAGCCGCTTCATAGTTAGGGTGGTCTGTACCTTCCCCAACATATTCAACGTAGGTTACTTTGTCGTTGGAGTCCACAACAAACGTGGAGCGTGCAAGAAGACGAAGCTCTTGCATCAATACGCCGAATGCTTCACCGAAAGAAGCGTCACGGTGGTCAGATACTACCTCAACATTGTCAAGTCCACTAGCTGCACACCAGCGCTTTTGAGCGAAAGGCAAGTCCATGCTGACAGTGATAACTTTTACATTATCAAGCTTTGCAGCTTCTTCGTTGAATTTGCGTGTTTGTTGATCACATACTCCTGTATCGATGGATGGAACTACGCTGATTAATTTCTTGAATCCTTTGTAGTTTTCCAATGTTACCGGTGATAGGTCATTTGCAAGAACGGAGAAGTTTGGAGCCTGGTCGCCAACTTTTACTTCGCTCCCGATTAGTGTCATCGGGTTGCCTTTAAATGTTACGTTTGCCATGATAATTTCCCTCCTCATATTGTATGTACACTTGTAATAATAGCTATGTTTTGAAAGATTTGCAATTAATCAAACTTTGTTGATGTGGAGGGGAATTCGGTGGTTTCCTTCCACGATCTTAGTTTATCGAAGTTTGTCGAAGTGTGTAGATTTATTGATATATCTCGATTTTTCTTGATATCCACCTTAGTTTTCTTGATATATCATCCAATTTCTTGATATTTACCATGTATTTCTTGATATATCGCAATATTTCTTGATATCCCGCTCGCTCCCTCTCCCACCCCACTGCAACCCAAAAACAAAAAAAAAGCCAACTGCTGGGCAGCCGGCTATTTTAGAAGTCCAAATCCTGCTTATGGTCATTGTACGAATGATCTGAGTGATTTTCTCTATTGTTTTTATTGTTGTTCAACATATGTTGCACTTTTTCAACCGCTTGAGGAGCAAGGTCCAATAGTCTTTCATAGATACTGGTGCTTTCATCAAGATGCAGCATTTTCACTCCATGTGAATTGACAATCAAGAAAGCGATTGGTGTGATGGAGACACCACCACCACTACCTCCTCCAAAAGGAAGCTTATGACCTTGGTTTTGATGATTGCCACCTCCATCGTTTTTCTCAGGTCCTGATGGGCTGCCGCCTTGGAACTCACTTCCTCCAGCCGCAAACCCGAAGCCGACTTTGGAAACAGTTAAAATGACACTTCCATCCGGAGTTTCTACCGGGTCACCGATAATTGTATTAACATCAATCATATCTTTTAAATTTTCCATCGCTGTTGTCATCAGACTCTTAATTGGATGTTCAGACATAGTGATCCTCCTTATTGCTTTTACATGGATTTGTGATTTTCCTCTTTGGACAACACAGATAAAGGACGGGTTTTAAACTTAGGTCTACCACCCTTCCAATATTTAACGATTCTTATTCCTGCCAACATAGCATACCCGATTCGAAACCGAATCATACACTTAAACATTGTTTGGGAAACAGTATATTGGAAATACGGAGTGATGGAGAGTTTCGGCTGAGCTTGGAAATCTGTATAATTACTTAAAAAGCCAACGATTCCGCCTTTAATCGACCATCCGGCTCCAACAAACATTCCAGTATGGGCAGCATCCCCTAAACCAATATTGCTATGCCATTCCAAGTGGTTGACTTCCACTCTCGAAAGCAATCTCCTTACTATCTCATGCATGCCGACAACGTGGCGCACCAATTCATATGTATCTTCAAAGCTTTGCCATATCTCTTTTGGAGAAAAATCTTTTTCTTTTTGTTTCCCATTAGACGGATCCCCGCCACCAACCTTGGTTTTTTCCTCGACATGAATGGATGCTGTGTCTTTGTCGACACTGATAAGCGGGACATCAATGGTGTACCGCAACAATCCGTACCAAGCACTTAGCTTCACTGTCATCTGATCATTATCTTGTTGATGATGGTAATAAAAATGGATGGTAATTCTAGTGACGAGAACCATGATTAAAAGAAGAATGATAATGGCAACAATTATTACGGTCCAAATCACACTTTCACAACCTTTCTTCCCCCTTCCATTATCTCCTAGCAACAAAAAAATAAACCTGAAGTCACAATGGACTTCAGGTTTATTACTTATTTTTCATGAACCACGGTTGTGTCGGCAATAAAGTCATGCACACCTTGCTTTTTACTTGTAAAAGCGGCCACAAGAAATACGATATAGGTAAGAGGTGCATAGACTAAAGCAATATAACGTCCGATTCCTTCTCTAAAGAGAATCGTTTTCCATGAAAGGTCATTTGCTTTAAGATCCACCACTCGTAAACCAAACACCATCTTTCCTAATGTTTGTTTGAAATACTTTGTCATAAGAATAAAGTATCCATAAAGCACAATCGTTGTCGCAATGGTTGCAGGCGAGAACATGAAGCTTTGGCTAGTCGATATTCCTAACAGTCTAAAGATTGGAAATATCAAGATAGCTCCAATGCTCCAAATGATTAAAAGGTCCAATAGAAATGCCCATAACCTCATCCAAAACCCCGCATAGCGATATTCCGGAACTGCTATATTTCTCGTAGCCGTAGCCACCATTGTATCATTAGTTCCAGTAAAGCCGGTTCTGTCTTCTACTGGGTTCAAGTCTTCTTGAATGACATTTTCGTTTGTGTATTCGCTATTCTGCTCATCTCTCATTTTTTTCTCCCCCTACTCTGCATACAAATACATTAGTCTTGGAGAATTAGGTTGATTGATAAGCTTCGCTAACATCTGCATTTCAGACTCTGGCTTTAATAGTGATTGAACATTCATGCTGAATAAGGAGCCCCAGCCTAAGTTTTCTGTGTATTGGACAACTTGAACATTCCCCATATCATGGTCTTTCTTCATTGCATCAATAACATCTTCAAAATAGCCCAGCTCATCCACTATATTGATGTCTTTGGCTTGCTGACCATCGTAGATTCTTCCATCAGCTATTCTCCTTACTTCTGACTCACTCATTCCTCTGCCTTCCACAATTACTTCTACAAATTGATCATACATATTGTCCACCATTGATTGAAGAATTTGACGCTCTTCCTCTGACATATCTTTTGTTGGGGACATGATATCTTTGTATGGTCCACTTTTGATGGTGTCAAATTTCACGCCATACTTTTCAGCAAGTTCTTTGTAGTTAATCCCTTGCATGATGACACCGATAGAACCGGTAATCGTCTCAGGTGAAGCGAAAATTTTGGTTGCCGGTGCAGCAATGTAGTATCCACCGGAAGCAGCCATTGTGCCCATAGAAATATAGATTGGCTTTTCTGTTTCCTCTTTGATTTCAACCAGTCTTTTATGTATCTCGGCACTTTCGGAAACTCCGCCGCCTGGTGTATTGACACGAACAATGATCCCTTTAACAGAATTATCCTCTTTTGCTTGATCTAACATTCTCAAGAATTGACGGTGGTTATATCCCGGAGATTGGAATACAGATGTCACATCGCTTCCTGTATCCTGAATAACTCCATTAACTTCTAAAACAAGAATTTTACGATTTGCACTTCCGTCTTCAATAATTTCTTCAATAAACTCATCTTCCCCGCCTAAAATATCCGAAAAAGAACCAGATGTGGAGCTTTCTGCAGGTTGTGTTGCAAGACCTGTGATGATTGACACAAAAAATAGTAATGCCGCAATGCCTAACGCGGCCCAACGCTTTCCACTCATATCCAAACCTCCTAGTTGTTCGTACAGTACCTATACGTTAAATCGTTTTAAAAAGTTTCATCAAAATGGTAAACTTATCACAATATAGAATTGTACTAAAAGTTTTTCCAAAAGGATAATATTTTGGATATTTTTCGTTTAAGTTCCATTTTTTATTATGAAAAAGGAGGAAATACCATGACAGAACGCCGTAAAATATTTTTCTTTTATAAAAGGGAAGAAGAGCTAGTGGCTAAGGTGGAAAAACTGGAACTATTAGCGGTAGAAAATAACTTTGAAATAATAAGCGATTACCATAATGCCAACATTATCGTGGCAGTGGGAGGAGATGGCACATTCCTTCAGGCTGTTCAGAAAACAGGTTTCAAGGATGATTGCCTATATGCAGGAATCAATACTGGAGAAACGTCTAGTTTTTATTGCGATTTTCATATCGATGATACGGAGAAAATGGTCGAAGCCATGACATTTGAACAAATTGAGGTCAGAAAATATCCAACTATTGAAGTAACCATTGATGACACTTCTACTTTCCAATGTTTGAATGAATGCTCCATCCGCTCCGCCATCATCAAAACGTTTGCCATAGATGTTTACATAGATGAATTGCATTTTGAAACTTTCCGAGGGGATGGGATGATTGTATCCACCCCAACAGGTAGTACTGCCTACAATAAGTCAGTCCAAGGTGCTGTTGTAGATCCGATGCTTCCTTGCTTTCAGGTAAGTGAACTTGCTTCTATTAACAATAACAGTTACCGCACGCTTGGATCCCCGTTTATAATGGCAGGTTCTAGGAAGCTTACTTTAAAAGTGATTCAGGATGGCAATGATTATCCGACCATTGGTATTGATAACGAGGCCCTTAGCATCAAGCATGTCCAGCGTTTGGATATTCAGCTTACAGATAAGAAGATCAAGACAGTAAAGTTGAAGGACAATTCGTTTTGGGAGAAGGTCAAACGGACATTTTTATAAAATTCCCCCATGTAACAACCAAAGGACACCGCATGTAGGCGGTGTCCTTTTTTATACTGTATAACTCCGCTGTTGATTTCCGCAAATGGCTTCGCTTTCCGCGGGGCGACCTTGAGCCTCCTCACAACGCTTGCAGGTCTCAACAATGTCGCTTCTTCCCCCGCTGGAGTCTACGCCATTTTCTCCAATCACCAGCTATAAATCATCATTGACTGTGGCTATTCTTGATATCTTTTATACACTACCGTACCGTCGACGATTGTCATGAGTACGTTTGTTTCTAGAATCCCATCATCTGTTGTTTTAAAAAGGTCGGTATCAAGTACTGTGAAATCTGCGTAGTAGCCTGTATCAATAATCCCTTGTTTATGCTCTTCGGAAATAGCTTGTGCACTACCTTTTGTAAACAGCCCGATTGCCTCATACATGGTAAGGCGTTGTTCTGGTTGATACACTGTTTTTTCTGCATCACCCGGAATTTGCCTCGTAACAGCTGCATGAATACCTAAAATCGGGTCAACTGGTTCAATCGGAGCATCAGATCCTCCAGCACAAATGAGTCCTTCATCCAAAAGTGTTTTCCATGCATAAGAATAGTTGAGCCTTTCCTCTCCTAAACGTTCAATGATCCAAGGAAAGTCGGTTGCCACAAAACGCGGTTGAATATCAAGGATGAGCGACAGTTTTTTAGCTCGATCAATAAGGTCCTTAGTAAGGATTTGGGCATGAATGAGCCTGTCTCTTTCCCCTTTTGGAGCGGGGTATTTTTCAAGGGCATCTAACATATATTCGAACGCAAGATCCCCAATGGTATGAACGGCAACCGTCATGCCATATTCCCTTGCTTTTTTTACTAAACCATACAGTTGTTCTTGTGTATGGATAGCCACTCCGGAAGTTTCTGGAGCATCATTATATGGACGACTTAACAGTGCGGTTCTGCCTCCGAGTGCTCCATCAGCAAAAATTTTCATGGCACCAAGTGAAATGAATCCTGTGGTTTCTTTAAATTGATGGCCTGCCTCATGCATATCATCGACCACCTCATGATGAACCAGCAAGTGGGCACGATATTTCAACTTGTCCTTATCAATTACATTTTCAAAGGCTCCGAAGGTTTTAGCAAAACTGCCGTAGTAACTAAGGTCTTCACTGTGACTGCCCACCAATCCAAGTCGCAGACAATCTTCAATGGAAGTTTTCAATGCATTATATAAGTAACTTTCACTCGCTTTTGGTATCTTCTTTTTTACTAATTCCTGTGCTTGGTCAAGTAAATATCCCGTTGGTTCGCCATTTATATCTTTTACAATCACTCCTCCTGGAGGATTTTCTGTTTCTTTTGTAATGCCGGCAAATTCCAATGCTTTACTGTTGACCAAAACCGCATGGCGGCAAACTCTTGATAAAATCATGGGGTGGGAAGAAGTAATTTCATCAAGCTCTGTTCGGTGGAATATTTTCCGATCGACAAAATTATTCTCATTCCACCCCTCCCCAAAAATCCATTCTCCTTTAGGCGTTTCTTGCACTTTTTTCTCTAATGCTTTCTTCACATCTTGGGGGGATGTATAGTTTGACAAGTCCAGTCGAAGTAGCTTCTCGCCGTGTCCAATAAGGTGCATGTGACTGTCCGTAAAGCCTGGGTACATCACCGCTCCATTCAGATCTTGCTTTTTTGCATGTTTGTATGTAGAGAGTAGCTCATCTTGAGTTCCCAAGTCTTTAATCATTCCATCTTCCGTATAGACAGCTTCTACCGTTTCCAGTTCTGATCTCATTGTATAGATTGTGCCGCCGCACCAAATTTCTCCCATGGTGATCTTTCTCCTTCTTTTTGTAAAATTACATTTAGATTATCATTTGTGAAGCTCAGGCACAAAAAAATTACATTATAAAAGGCAGTATAGGTGGGTTCAAAGAATGTGTGATCCCCACCATCCTGCCTTTCTTTTGTAGATTTATCTTTATCAGGATTGTGCCGCTTGAGCCAATTCTTGCTGCCTTAGTTCTATTCTTCTTATTTTTCCAGAAGTAGTTTTCGGAAGTTCGGCAACGTACTCGATTTTCCGAGGATACTTATACGGTGCTGTCAATTCCTTGACATGCTCTTGAAGCAGTTTTGTCAGTTTCTCTTCCTCTTGCTCCACTCCATCTTGAAGTACAACAAACGCCTTGACCACATTCCCTCTAATTTCATCCGGACTTGCTACTACCGCGCATTCACGCACCAACGGATGCTTTACCAATGCATCTTCCACTTCAAAAGGTCCGATTGTGTAGCCTGAGCTGATGATAATGTCATCACTTCTGCCTTCGAACCAGAAGTATCCATCTTCATCTTTCTTTGCTTTATCTCCAGTAATATAATAGTCCCCTCTAAATTGTCTGGATGTACGTTCAGGATCTTTGTAATAGTGCTTGAAAAGGGCCGGTGTCTCTACATGTACTGCGATATCCCCGACTTCCCCTATTGCACATTCTTCGCCATCCTCATTGATGATGGTTACCCGGTTGCCAGGTGTCGGTTTTCCCATGGATCCTGATTTGATTTCCATTCCTTTCAACACACCAAGTAGAAGCGTGTTCTCTGTTTGTCCATATCCGTCTCGGACATCGACTTGGAAATGTTTACGGAAAGTGTCAATGACTTCCCGGTTTAATGGTTCCCCGGCTGATACTGCACTATGAAGATTCGGAAGTTGATAAGCATTCAAGTTATCCACTTTCGCCATAAGACGATACTCTGTCGGTGTGCAGCAAAGGACATTCACTTCATGTTTCTCCAAAAGCTTCAAATATGAGTTAGGATCAAATTTGCCATGATAGACAAATCCTGTTGCCCCAGAACCGAGTGTCGATAGGAAAGGACTCCAAATCCACTTCTGCCAGCCAGGACTTGCTGTTGCCCAAACTACATCATTGTCTTCAATCCCAAGCCAGTTTTTGGAGGTAGTACGGAGGTGGGCATAAGCCCAGCCATGTGTATGAACAACACCTTTTGGGTTGCCCGTGGTCCCTGATGTGTAAGATAAGAATGCCATATCATCTTTGGATGTAGAGGCAAATTCAAGTTGGTCTGATTGTTTTTCCATCGCTTCGTGAAGGTTTGTCCAGCCCTTTTCTGCTAGTCCACCAACACTGAATCTTACCAGGTTGACCACTTCCTCCAATTTATCTGCCTGTTCCACAAATGGGTGATATGTAATGATCCCTTTAACATCTCCGTGTTCGATTCGGTATGCAAGGTCTTTTTCCCTTAACATTTCAGAGCATGGAATAACGATAATACCGGCTTTAAGTGCACCTAAGTACACTTGATACGACTCTATAAGCCTTGGCATCATGACAAGAACTACATCCCCTTTTTGCAGCCCTTCTGAAAGTAAAGCGTTTCCAATTTTATTTGCAGCTTTCATTAATTCTTGATACGTTACTTGTTCCTTCTCCCCTTGCTCGCTTTCCCAGATGAGTGCAAGCCTTTCGCTGTCTTGTGCGTGCTTTTCCACTTCTTCAACAAGATTGTACTTTTCTGGTGCTAAAAGTTCTTCTTTTTTCATATGAAGTCATCCCCTTTGTAATAGTACTACCTCTATCTTACAAAATTTTTTAAATAATTTGAATTATTTTGCGGAATTTTATAAATAAAAAACACCTTCTCTAAAGAAGGTGCCTAAAAATTTCTATTGTTCATTCGATTTAACCGCATGCTTTGGTTCGTTGCGGCGTTTTCTGCCTTGTTTCTTCTGTTGTTTTTCCACTTGATTTTGCTCCTTCATAAAAAAGCACCTCCAAGATTAGAATAGAAGAAAGGTGGGGTTTCCCCCACCTCGTAGCCATTTTATATATTATTTTTGGTAACCGCCACCGAAGCTTTGTTCAGCCATTTGAACTAAGCGTTTAGTGATTTCTCCACCAACGGAACCGTTAGCGCGAGCAGTTGCATCAGGACCAAGTTGAACTCCGAATTCAGAAGCGATTTCGTATTTCATTTGGTCAAGAGCTTGTTGTACACCAGGTACAACTAGTTGGTTTGAACTGTTGTTTGCCATGTGTTTTCACCTCCTTGTGAATATAGAATGTGTAAAAACACATGGCATCATTCATGTTTTAAATATGGTAATTCTTCACAGTACCAAAAGGTTAAAATAAATCGTTGATAACACTGTCTTCTTCTTTCTTTATCCCTGTTATCAATAGCTTTTCCGTACGGTCGACTGCATCATTTACCATCTTATCTATATCAAAAAAGCTTTCATAAAAATTGATTTTTTCCTTTTTTGGCTTCGTTTTCGGTGCAGACGGAGTAAAAATCGTACAACAATCTTCATAAGGCCGGTTGGAAATTTCCAACGTATCGATTTGTTTGGCGATATCCATGATTTCTATTTTGTCCATCGTAATGAGCGGACGAATGATTGGAGTGGTAGTTACTTCATTAATGGTCGACATGCTTTGTAATGTCTGACTGGCAACCTGCCCCAAGCTTTCTCCAGTTATGATTGCAAGCCCTTGCTCTTTTTCACAGATCTTGTCCGCTATTTTTAACATGAATCTTCTGGTGGATGTCATCGTGTAGTTTTCCGGTACTTGCTTTTGTATCGCTACTTGGATATCTGTAAAGGGAACGATATGCAAATGAATGGAGTGACCGAAATCTGTCAGTCTTTCTGTGAGTTCTACCACTTTCTGTTTCGCGCGTTCACTTGTGTAAGGCGGGCTGAAGAAGTGGACAACCTCCAGTCTAATGCCACGTTTCATTGCCAAATAACCGGCAACAGGGCTGTCTATCCCGCCTGATAACATGAGCACACCAATACCACTTGTCCCAACCGGAAGACCTCCTGCGCCTGCAATGTCCTTACAAGTAATGTAGGTCGCGTCCTCTCTGACTTCCACCCTTACATTTATATCTGGTTGCTTTACATTTACCGTCAAGTCTTCTGTATTACGCAATAAATGGGAACCGATTGCATGATTCAACCCATTTGTATCAAGTTCAAAGTTCTTATAAGCCCGCTTGGCCGTCACTTTAAAGGTCTTTCCTTTATACGGTAATGCCTGCAGGGCAAACAGAGCGCCGTTTTTCATATCTTCTAGTTCTGTTTTCGTTTTGACTGCAAGACTAAATGAGTGAATGCCGAAAATACTCTGAAGGCGATCTAAAATCTGTTCATGAGGCTCCCCATTTAGTTTGATGAACATTCTGTCTCTGCTTTTTTCGATTGTGACATTTGGGAAGTCCTTGATTTTTTCTAAAATATTGAAACTAAGACGTTGGACAAACTGTTTTCTGTTTCTTCCTTTGGTAGACAGTTCTCCAAATCGTATCAAGATGTGATCATAGTTCATTTTTTTTCCCTCGTTACTTCTTTTATAGTGGTGATGGCTTGATTCAACTCTAGTAAAAACAAGCGCAATTCATCTTTCGTTGTACTGTAAGTCATGCTTATTCTAATAGCACTTTCTGCTTGTTCCCTTGTTACTCCCATTGCGGTTAAGGTTTTGCTTGGCGCTTTTCGCTTGGACGAACAGGCAGAGGTAGTCGATACATATATTTTCTTCGTCCCTAATGCATGGACAAGGACTTCCGACTTTATTCCTGGAACGGAAAAATTGATAATATGAGGAGCGCTTTGATTTCTGGATGTATGGATGAATACGCCATTCATCTGCTCCAATTTATCTATAAGGTATTGTTTCCATGAAGATAAATTAGATAAATGACTTTCACTGTTCTCTAGGGTCATTCGCAGAGCTTTCGTCATGGCAACAATACCCGCGACATTTTCAGTTCCTGAACGCAACGTCCATTCCTGATCTCCTCCGCTAAGGATCGGATGAAGATTGACTCCATTTCTTGCAATAAGTATACCGTTTCCTTTTAGTCCGTGAAACTTATGTGCGGAAAGTGAGCAAAGGTCTATGACATCCAGTGGTAAAGGAACCTTCCCGATGCCTTGCACATGGTCAACATGGAAGCTCACATTAGGGTAGGAGACAAGCACTTCTCCAATTTCTTCTACTGGTTGGATCACTCCCGTTTCATTATTAACATGAATAACGGAAACAAACACCGTTTCTTCCCTTAACGCTTCCTCTACTTGTTTTTTCGTAATTCTTCCTTCTTTATTAACAGGCAGAACCGTCACTTCAAACCCTTCCTGTTCCAAATCCTTTATCGCATTCGTAACAGAGGGATGTTCAATTGAAGTTGTTATGATATGGTTGCCTATATTTCTTTTACTCAAGGCACAACCTTTAATCGCCAAGTTGTTACTTTCTGTCCCACCTGAAGTGAAAATCACTTCTTTATGATGGACATGCAACAACGAAGCAATTGTCTCCCTTGAGCGGTTCAGCAACATTTCGGCATCTCCTCCGAGCGAATGAAGGGAAGATGGGTTTCCGAAATAGTCTGTGGAGACCTTCAGGAAAGAATCCAACACTTCTTTATATGGTTTAGTAGTGGCACTATTGTCTAAATAAATCATGGGCATCCTCCATAGGTATGATGAGGAATTGGAATCATCAATCAATTAATATAGATAATATTTTCTTATAAGCAAATATTAATGTTAGCACATTTTATATCCATGGAAAAGATTTGCCTTTGTTTATAGGACCGTGATAAAGGTATTTATTAGGAATAGTCTCTTTTCTCTTTCTAAACTTGTATAGACATGTTAAACTATTAGTTGTTTTTCTAATATATTGAATTGTTGAACTTTTATGTTATTCGACAAATTTCATCAAAATTATGATAGGATGAAAACGTATTCATCTCATTTTCTCATCAGGAGGATATTCATGCATAAAAAAGTATATACAAATAAGGACATATTGGTATTGGGACTAATGTTGTTTGCCTTATTTTTAGGTGCCGGGAATATGATTTTCCCTCCATTACTAGGACAAGCAGCCGGTGATAATGTCGGAATAGCCGTAATTGGATTCTTGATTACAGGAGTTGGCCTGCCGCTTCTTGGAGTAATGGCCATTGCCTACACAGGTGGCGACCTTCAAACACTTGCTAATCGTGTACACCCAATTTTCGGAATTGTTTTTACTATCATTATGTATTTAGCGATCGGTCCATTCTTTGGCATACCTCGGACAGGAACTGTAGCCTTTGAAATTGGGGCAACACCTTTCTTGCCTGAATCGGTTAACCCGCAAGGCTGGGCACTGTTTCTTTTTACTTTAGTATTCTTTGCTATTACGTATTATCTTGCATTAAATCCTGCAAAACTTGTTGATCGAATTGGGAAAGTCTTAACACCCATCCTGTTAGTGGTTATTGGTATTCTTGTTGTTAAAAGTATCATCACTCCGATGGGCGCTATAGGTGCCCCAACAGAGCCTTACCAAAGCTCACCTTTCTTTAAAGGCTTTCTTGAAGGCTATCTAACCATGGATACCATTGCAGCTTTAGTTTTCGGAATTGTTGTAATTTCTGCAATAAAAGATAAAGGCGTAACAGATAAAAAAACAATCACTTCGCTTTGTTTGAAAGCAGGATTTATTGCCGCCATAGGTCTTACTATCGTTTATGGGGGGTTATCCTACCTTGGGGCAACTAGTCTTGATGCAGTGGGTGCTGCCGGGAATGGCGGTCAAATATTGTCCAGCTCTGCCAATTATCTGTTTGGTTCTGTCGGCGCAGTGATTTTGGGGCTTGCAATTACATTTGCTTGCTTGACGACATCTGTAGGACTTGTTTCGGCGACAAGCAAATACTTTTCTAAGATTATGCCGTCTGTATCTTACAAAGTATTTGTTGCCATCCTATCCATCTTTAGTTTAGTTGTATCTAATGCCGGCCTAGAGCAATTGATTACGATTTCGTTGCCTGTATTAATTATGATCTATCCATTAGCGATTGTGCTAATTGTTCTTTCGTTCTACCGTTGGAAAAATGAATCGTTTGTATATGGATTTGCATTGCTATTCACAGGAATAATTAGTGTTGTGGATGGATTGGCTATGGCTGAGATTGATATTACATTTTTACAGGAAATTTTCAGCATACTTCCTTTTTATAATGAAGGGGTAGGTTGGTTGGTACCGGCAGTGATTGGGGTTCTAATTGGGCTGGTTGTTGGGGCATTAACCTCGAAGCAATCTAATGAGAGCATTGCATGACTATAAACTCACAAAGGAGCTTTCCTTTGACAGCCACTTTTTTGACAAAAATAAATAAAAACGCACAAAAAAATCGTCTCTGAAAGGACGATTTTTTTGTGCAATCTTACGATTACTATTGAAAATTATTATCTGCAAATGACTCTAACTCTCACCTTCAAACCCTATGTCTTCATTATGAAAGAAGATGAGGTAAGGGGATGTGACTTTTTAAGAAGTCAGCATTCCTAAAATAGGTTTAGGATTTTCTATTTTGAATAGCTTCATGTGTATTGATAATTTGCTCATATACTCCCTGTCCTTTTTTAGAACAGATAGATATAAATAGAGCATCAATGATAGCAAGCTGTGCAATACGAGCAGTCATCGTACCGATACGGAGATTTTGTTCTTCTTCCGACATGGTCAGCACAATATCAGCTAAACGGCGAGCAGGAGATGGTGCATGCTGAGTTAAAAGAATAGTCCGGACTCCTCTTTCCTTTGCAAGAGTTAGTACATCTATTACCTCTTTGGTTTTTCCGGACGTGGAGATAACAAAAACAACGTCCGCTTTCGTCGTATTAGCAAGCATCATCATTTGCAAATGATTATCTTCTGATTGATAAACAGGCATGTTAATTCTGAGAAGCTTTTGTTTAAAGTCCTGTGCAACGATTGCCGAACCTACCACTCCATAAAGATACACACGCTCCGCACCGCTCAAAGCCTCTACAGCCTCATTAAACGAGGAGACAGTCAAAATTTTCTGTGTGTTTTGTAATGCTTGCATGGTGTTCATCATCACTTTTTGAATGACGGTGTTCGTATCATCATGAAATTGAAGAGGCATATCAAGGACAGCATCACTTCGAGCAGAAATTTCTTTTGCGAGTTCAATCTTCAATATTTTAAAGCTTTGAATACCAAGTCTTTTACAAAAGCGGATAACAGAAGCTTCACTTCCACTGCAGGCTGTGGCAAGTTCTTTTGTGCTCATTTGTGTAACTCGTTCTGCATTCTCTAAAACAAAAGTGGCCACAATCTTTTCTGCATCTGTAAAACGGTCTAATTGACGTTCTATTTGCTTTATGACAGAAAATGAGGTCATGATGTCTCCTTTCATTCTTTTATAATTTTACAAGAAAACGAAAATGTCTGGCCTGGTGATATCATTTCTATTAATGGGATGTCTTGTTTTACTACCCTTCCAATAACATTAACTTTTTCACTGGCAGGTAAATTATTGCGTGTAACTTGCAGTTCGCCAGCGTATCTTCCATAGTTATTATTATCGATTGTTATCGTTCCTTTATCTCGAGGCAGCTGATTGTGAGGTATGATGCATACGCTTCTTTTTTGGGCGTAAAAGCGAGACGTTTCTGAACGGACTACATCCCTGGATGGATCCATTCTGCTGCGATGCTGGATTTGCAGTGTTCGCTCTTCCTCTTCGTTTAAAGGTAAGTGTTCACAATGAATTAATATGATGTCTTCCTTATACATCATGAGCTGCTTCCATGTAGCTTCTTTGATTCCACGATCTCCAATACATACTTTATCAACATAGAAATCTTTTGTCATCTCTAAAAAGGCAGCAAACACTGATTGTCCGCGATGCTTTTCGACTGTTGGTAGACCTTCTTCAAGAGGGCCTCTCAGTATGTCACCTGGGATAAAAGCCATAACCGTCAGTCCTTGTTCTTTAAGCCATTTGTTTCGTTCTATAAACCACTTTTCTTCAAGGCCAGTTTCTGGTCGTGGATAATAATTATGCCAGGCTTCCACTTGATCTGTTTCTAATCCTGCATCTTTTAAATCCTGAAGAAAATCTTCATCTATCGTACTGGCATTTAATGCAACCTTCATATTTTTTGCTAACTTTGCAATTTGCTCTGGGGTGAAGCCATAATCTACCCTGATTCCTGCTACTCCCCATTTTTTTAATCCACCAGCTTCCTCCATCGAAATACCAAGGTGCTGCCAAGTGGAGGGGGAAATATCAACCATTAAGTCCATCTTCTCATTCAGCGCCAATTCCCCCAGCTGCTTTAGTTCCGTAACATAAATCGATGGGTCATCTTCAGGAATGTGTAAAGAAGTAAATATTGTCCTTGCACCTGCTTTATACATTTCCTCTATGTATTTTTTCGTTGCTTCCAAGGATTGTTGACCTAGATAAACTGAAATTCCTAACATTTCAAAAACCCCTCCGTTTATAAAGAATTTTTTCGTACACTATGCTGATTTTTCGTATTTTTATTATTTTTTAACAAGCTGAAAGTAGCAATTATGGAGAATAGAGCCTCATAAAAAAGCTGCCCTACCATTGGCGAGCAGCTTTTTCTATGTGATTTGGTTAGTATAAGTTTTCTGCCATTTCTTCTTTAAATCCAAACGCATAGGTGAAGATAAATCCAAAAATATACGTAATTACCAGACCACCGATATAAAACAGAAAGCGATTATCTGCAATTAAAGGGGTCAGTGATAGACCGGAAACGCCAATCCCTGTTGCGGCTGTTTTAACAAGAGCCTGGTAAGCTCCACCTACTGCAGCCCCCATACATGCAGTTATAAAAGGTCGGCCAAGTGGTAAAGTTACCCCGTATAATAAAGGTTCACCGATACCAAGAAAACCTACCGGCAGGGCTCCTTTAATCGTATTACGTAATTTTTGGTTGCGAGTTTTTATAAAGATAGCCATTGCAGCACCAACTTGTCCTGCACCCGCCATGGCTAAGATTGTTAAAATAGGGGTAACACCAGTACTGTTAATAAACTCTAAATGAATCGGTGTTAGACCATGGTGCAGTCCTACCATAACTAGCGGCAGAAAGAATCCTGCCAATACCGCACCGGCTACTACTCCGCCGACATCTAAAATAAATTTGATACCTGAAGTAATACCATCTGCTAACATACCGCCAACAGGCTGTACAAACAGAAGGGTTGCAAAACCAACAATCAATACTGTAATTAACGGTGTCACAATAATATCGACAGCTCCAGGTACACCTTTTCTTACTGTCCGCTCGACCACAGCCATTAACCATGCAGCAAACATTACAGCAAATAATCCTCCACGTCCAGGAACCAGTGCTTCTCCAAACAATGTTATGTCAGCAAGACCGGGGTTGATAATTAATATCCCCGCAATGGCACCTAAAGCCGGGGTTCCGTTAAATTCTTTTGCAGTGTTCCACCCAACAAGAATTCCTAAGTAGGCAAACACCCCTCCTCCTATTAAAAGCAGCATGCTTAACCAAGTTGATGTAGGATCAGCCCCTGCATTTTTTGCAAAGTTAGCCATCCCATTGATAATTCCAGATGCAACCAAGGCGGGAATTAATGGAATGAAAATGTTTCCTATTTTTCTAAGAAGGTTTTTAAAAGGTTTATCGTTTTTCTTCTTAAATGATGCTTTTACATCATCAGCCGTAGATGAACCTTCACTTGAAACTTCACCAATTCTCAATCCTGTTATGCGGCTCATTTCTTCAGATACACGATTAACTGTTCCAGGTCCAACAACAATTTGCAGTGTGTCATCCTCGATTACTCCCATTACCCCATCCACTTGACTGAGCTCCTGTGGTTGCACCAGATTTTCATTTTTAAGGGTTAAACGAACTCGCGTCATGCAGTGATTTAATTGTGCTATATTTTCTTTACCACCCACTTTTTCAATAATGGATTGAGCTAATTTTACTTCTTTCTTCATGTCTCCTCACCCCTGTTCCTTAATCCTTATCTAGATAGCATTTCGAACGAAGCCGCCAGAGTTTTCAAGCTTCTCCAATGCTTCTTCATAACTTATATTTGTTAAAATCATTACTATCGCAGCCTTGACATTACCTTTTGCCATCTCTGAATACTCCGCTGCAACTTCTTCTTCTACACCTGTTGCCTGACAGATAATTGCTCTTGCACGATGATGTAATTTCTCATTTGTTGTTTGAACATCCACCATTAAGTTTTGATAAGCTTTACCAAGACCGATCATTACAGTAGTTGAAATCATATTCAGAACAAGCTTCTGTGCCGTTCCTGCTTTTAAGCGCGTGGATCCTGTTAGTACTTCTGGTCCAGTAACTACTTCAATCGGGAATTGTGCATGCTTACTAATAATAGAACCTTCATTACAAGAAATACTCGCCGTTGTAGCACCTATAGATTGTGCATAGTTTAATGCTCCAATGACATAAGGTGTACGGCCGCTTGCTGCAAGCCCTACAACAACATCGTTTTCTGTTAAGTTCAAGTCCTTTAAGTCCTGTTCTCCACCCTCTACAGAATCTTCTGCACCTTCTACTGCTTTTGTGAAAGCCTTTTGTCCACCGGCAATTAAGCCCACAACAAGTCCAGCATCTACACCAAATGTTGGAGAACATTCCACTGCGTCCAGAACGCCTAGTCTCCCGCTCGTTCCAGCACCAGTATAAATCAGCCGTCCACCTTTTTTTAGAGATGCGATTGTTTGAATCACAAGCTTCTCAATAATTGGAATCGCTTCCATTATGGCAGCAGGTACTGTTCGATCTTCAGTATTCATTGCTTCAAGAATCTCAAGTATACTCATTTCATCTAAGTTCATTGTGTTCTGATTACGCTGCTCTGTTGATAATTTATTTAATTTCATCTAATCCCCTACTTCATATATATTTTTGTTATTTTAGGATATGAAAACCCTTACAGTTTTCATTACACTTATTATACTTCCAAAGAAATTAAAAATCAATTTTTTTTATTATTATTTGAAATTTAATTTCACAATTTCACTCTAATTCCTATTATATAAACATTCTAGATACGGCTAAACTTCCATATTAATCGGATTACTGTTGTTTATAGTATTATATTTAACAATAATACATCTTCTTAATTATGATATATAAAGAAAATAAATCTCTTTTAGACGATGCTATTTTCACTGCCTTAAATCTTAAAAAAATTGCCATTGGCCATGGAGAGGTCTCGTGATGGCCTATGTCGTTAGCTAAGGGGAAGTCTATCTTGAGTGAAAACCTTATGAAATTAAAAAGGGTTTCGGAATATGGCCATTCCGAAACCCTTTTGTCATGGTTTATTTTTTTCTAGTAGAGAAAGCAGTTGGTCAATACCTATGCGTTCATCCTCTATGTTCCACTCTTTGAGCATTTGTTGACTGAGCCCATCTTGATGAATGTGGGGGGGCGTCACTTTCTCTTCCCTAGCTTGATCTGTAGAAGGAGAAGCGCCTGTTTCTTCTTCCTGGGAAGGGGAAGAGATTACAGGTTGTGCAGTCTCTTCTTTCTTTTCCTTAAAGGATGCGTAAAAGTTGTACCATATAAAGGTCCCGCTGATGAGCAGGATGGCTACAAGGAAAGTTTGCGCGTATTTCACTTTTTAACTTTCCTTTTCAAGTACTTTTTCTATTTTCTTCAACACACCTGGTTCTACCTTTTCTAGTGAAGTAGCGGCTTCTTCCAGAGCATTCTTATATTCATAATTTCTAAATAACTGCTCTGCCTCTACCAAGCTTTCATGAATGGAAGGATGTTTGCTTCGATATCTATTTCCATACTGTATGACACTTTCCGCCAAGTAGGCATGATCAAGGATTTCCAGAGCTTCTTCATGACATTTTTCAACACTTGACACAGCTTCATAAAGCACAGTATTCACTTCAAGGATATTTAACGGTTTTTCTTCCAATTTCCCCGTTACCGCCTTCAGCTGATCATTCGCCAAAGATAGCTCCTGATACACGCTTTTTGGCAACCCAGGGATGTTACTTTTTTCTATGGAACGCTTTACTTCAAACAACATCTTTCTTAAAGAATTCAACTGCTCTCTTGCAGCCATTTCATCCTTACGCAATGTCATCAAACTTTCTGTATACTGTTGATGGATCTCTTGAAGTGAGTTGATTTGTTCACAGATGTCCTCCAACTCCTCTTTCAATATGCTGAAGGCAATGGTCTGATCAAGAAGGTGGCCACTTAGTTTCTCATACCTGTCATTGAGCGCGAGCATGGATTCTTCTATTTTCTTTTGCGTTAGAATGTCTTCTTGTTGAAGCTGATAGCTTTCCTGCACCACATAGGTTTCTTGCTTTGTCTTCTCACTCGCAGAGGATAAGGCAATTAAAATAGCTTCAACAGATGGAAGTTCTTTTATGACATAGTGTTTTGCCAATACTTCTTTTTCAATCTGGTCATATAGCTCATCCATTTCCGTTTTGATAAGCTCAATTCCTTCTTTTGCCTCTAACACCTTAGTCTCCATGAGCAACTTCGTAGACTGTTTTAGTTTATCTTGAAGGCTAGCAATGCTTTTTTCCAGGTTGACATGATCAAGGATGTACCCTTCCGCAAGCATTTCCTTATATCCCGTTTCCACTTCGGCAAGTTGACTAGGTATGACAGACTGACATTCAATCAAGAGTCCTGGAATATATTCTAGTTTTATTCCAAAACCTTCTAATTCCTTTTCAATTCTCTCAATCAACTCTCTTGCAACTAGATAATCCCCGTTGGATATAGATTGATTAAATTCTGCGAAAAGCTGTTGAATCTGTTCCAGTTCTTTTTCTAACAAAGGGGTTGTGCTTCCATATTGGTGGCGTTGATTCAGCAGCTGCTTTTTAAAATCAGAATATTTCCCTTCCAATTTTTCATTTTCCTCAGCACTTTTTGCTTGGCTGCCGATCAGTTCATCCAACTCGTCATAAATAGCTTTAATTTTTAATTCAATATCTTGAAGTTTGCTGTCAGCAATCGACAACACCTCTTTTGCTTTTTTGAAACGATATTTATCTACGAAATCTTCTGCATCAAAGAGGTATTCCTCAATATTTACAAGCTCTGTAGATAGGATGTTATCCCATTGATAACGCCAGTTTTCAAAAAGCTCTTCCGTCTGACCGGTCATGTTCAAATCCTTCACTTTTGAAAGCTCTTCTGAAACAGGTTTGTTCATAATGGAAACTTTCCAATTTTCTAAGCGGTCAACTTCTTGATAAATTTTCTTTCTTCTTACAAAACTAATGCTGATAAATATAACTACTAGTGCTAAAATCCCAATGATAAATTCCATACCTAGTCCCCTTCTACCCGGATGGTGGTTCCTGTCTTCTATGTACAATTTTCAACTAAATCAGAGCCTGTTTATGTATAAAAAAAGCTAAATGGGCGGATATGTACTACTGGCCCATTTTATTTATATTTCAATGTTTTTATGATACCATGTAAACGACATTTTTTGACCAATATTTTTAATTTTTTTACATATTTCTTCTAGTATCGGAGGGTTTTTCTTGATTATCGACAAACATATACACACCCCCTATTGTCCGCATGGTAGCACAGACACGATAGAAAAGTATATTAATCAAGCTTTAAAGCTAAAATACAAGGAAATTTCCTTTACAGAACATGCCCCGCTTCCTCAATCTTTTCGCGATCCGGCACCTGATAAGGATAGTGCCATGGACTGGGCAAGCATCCCATCGTATTTGGATGAATTGCAGAAAATGAAAGCCTATTATGCTTCCGCTCTTAAAATCAACATCGGTCTGGAAGTGGACTTCATTGAAGGGTATGAAAAAGATACCTCTGAAATCTTAGATGAGCTTGGACCTCATTTGGATGACAGCATATTATCTGTCCATTTTCTAAAGAAAAATGAAACATATTATTGCCTGGATTTCAGTGAGGATGAATTTGAAAGAATAATAGGGGTGTTTGGTGGACTTTCCACTGTTTATGATTCTTATTTCTCCACTGTTTTAAAATCTATCCACTCTGATTTAGGCACTTATAAACCAAAAAGAATGGGACATATCACGTTGGTGGAAAAGTTCAAAAAACGTTTTCCCCACATCAGACCCACTCAGGAATATACAGAACCCATATTGGACGCCATCGCACTAAAAGGATATGAATTGGACTATAATGGGGCAGGATTTGTTAAACCACTCTGTAAAGATTCCTACCCTCCGACCTGCATTGCGAAAGAAGCATACAAAAGAAAAATCCCTCTCGTGTACGGATCAGACGCACACACAGCAAAGGGACTCGGCCAAGGATATGAATGGATAGATAAAAAGTTGCTAGAACACAAATAGAGAGGGATTTGCTCCCTCTCTTTTACAGTGCTATTTTCTCCAACTGCTCCTTCTCCACAAAAACAGACTGCTCCAACCACTGAACAATCACCTTCTCATACTGATCAACAGCAGACGTTTCATACGGCATAATATGCCATACTTCCGATAAATACTGAGTCTGCAAAAACGGCGTACTAATCATACTCTTTAATTGCATCACAGCCATTAGAACGGATGGAACATAGAATTCCTTCGTTTTATGCCCCTTTTCCAAAATCGCTTTAAAATAATACTTTTCCTTTGTTAAATACGTCGACATAATTTCCCGTACAAGCGTAGTATCAAAAGTAAGTTCCCGATAGACATATCGCGCCAATTGACGGTTCTCCCGGTGAAACTGCATGGTTCTTTCCACACATTCCAACAGGCATTCCCTCGCATTATAGGTAGACATTTTTTTATAAACCTTCTCTAAAATAGATATATATTGATCAAAAAAACTAGTTAGAAGGTGTTCTTGTAAACCTGCTTTATTATTAAAATAATAGGAGATGTGCCCAACGTTTACATTTGCTTTCTTGGCAAGTTCTCGGACGGAGGTTCCATCATAACCCTTTGTATTAAAAAGAATGATTGCCGCATCAATGATTCTTTGCTTTGTCTTTTCCATCTTCATTCACCCTTTCTGGTGATTTCGATTCTTAATTATTGATTTCGTGAAGATGAACGTATATCCTTTTATTAAATGTCGACAACTTCATTCGGTATTCTACGTATGTTGTTATTTTTCCACAATTAGCTATGAAAATGCGAGGGGATTATGATGTTTCAAGTCGAAAACTATAAAGGCACAAGAGAAGAAAAGTACGAGTTAGTGCTAAAACAATTGCAAGCTCTCATTGCCGACGAGCCTAATTTCATTGCCAATCTTTCCAATGCGTCCGCTTTGTTAAATGTTTTTTTAAAAGAAGTGAATTGGGTGGGGTTTTACTTAACAGATGAATCGAAACAAGACATATTGGTTTTAGGTCCGTTCCAGGGCCTTCCTGCATGTGTAAGAATTCCATTTGGGCGTGGAGTATGCGGTACTGCGGCTTCTTCAAAGGAAACGCAGCTTGTAGCAGATGTTCATGCATTCCCAGGGCATATCGCTTGTGATGCTGCATCTCAGTCTGAAATTGTGGTTCCAATGGTAGTAGACGGTAAAGTGATTGGGGTTCTTGATATTGATAGCCCGATTAAAGACCGCTTTGATGAACTGGATAAAGTTTATCTGGAGAAATTTGTTTCTATCTTGCTAACTGAAGCATGAAAAAAAAGCGTCTAACCTTAACTCTTGGGTTAGACGCTTTTTTTGGGACCGTTCCTTTCCGCTGCAGGCACTCGCTTTCCGCGGGCGTGTGCTTGAGCCTCCTCTCTGCGTTGCGGGGTCTCAACCTACCGCTATCCCCCGCAGGAGTCGAGTGCCTTCCGCTCCAATCCACTAAACCCTATAACTTTTAAATCATTTTAGACTATCTAATGCTTGTTTCAGGTCTTGCCATATGTCTTCTTTGCCTTCAAGGCCTACAGAGAGACGTAGCAGGCTGTCTGTTATCCCCATCAATTCTCGGTTTTCTTTTGGAACAACTGCATGGGTCATCGTAGCCGGGTGTTGGATCAATGTTTCCGCATCCCCCAGGCTTACAGCAATTTTAATCAGCTTTAATTCATTCAATAGCCTTTGTGCTTCTTCTTTACCGCCTTTAAGTGTAAAAGAAATAAGCCCCCCACCCTTTTTCATCTGTTTTTGCATGATAGGATATGCTTCATTTTTTTTATCACCCGGATAAAAAACCTTCTCGACCATTGGATGTGACTCTAATTGTTCAAAGGTATATTCAGCATTTTCACAATGGCGGTCTAAGCGGACGTGCAAAGTCTTTAGGCCGCGAATTAACAGCCATGCATCAAACGCAGACATAACGCCACCGATATCTTTTAATGTAGTCATGGATATTTCCGTAATCATCTCTTTAGAACCCACAATCAGACCAGCAATAACATCGCCATGTCCGCCAATATACTTAGTCGCACTATGGATGACAATATCACAACCGAGATCCAGCGGCTTCTGCAAATATGGAGAGCAGAATGTATTGTCCACGACTACTTTAATATTCTTCTCTTTGGCTATGGAAACGACCAGTTCCAAGTCTATCAATGCCATAGTTGGATTGATTGGAGTTTCTACATAGATGCAAGTCGTGTCCGGTTGGATGGCTTCTCTGATTTCCGATTCTGTCTGCATCGTACAAAAGCTGTGTGAAACATTATATTTATCTTTCAATAATTGTAATAAGCCAAACGTGCAGCCATAAATCCCTTGCGAACAAAGGATATGATCATTGCTTTTCGTTAATGCAATCAATACAGCAGACACTGCAGCCATACCTGATCCGAATGCAAGACCCGCTTCTCCGTTTTCTAGGGCTGCTATGCGCTCTTCTAACATTTTCACGGTAGGATTTCCTAGTCTTGAATAAATATAGCCTTCTTCTTCTCCTGCAAACCGGTTTTCCCCTTGTTGTGCCGTTTGAAAGGAAAAGGTAGAAGTTTGAAAGATTGGCGGTGCCAAACTTCCCTGATAAATGGAACTATCATATCCATGATGAATAACTTCCGTCTCAAACTGCTGTTTTTTCTGCTTATCCATAAAAATTTCTCCCTTCCAATTTCCCATCCATTACTAGCATATGGCAAACAACTAAAAAATGAAAGCGTTTTCTTTTGGTGCCGATAAAATTAATATGGAAAACAAAAATCCCCTCATCTACTATTAGATGAAGGGGGTAAATTTTGTATCCATCAACTTTTAACCTTTTTATTTGTTTCAGAGGAAACTTCTATACACCATTGATTTTTCCCTTGGTCCTTTGCTTTATAGAGGGCATAGTCTGCTCGGTGAAAAAGGTCCTTCGGGGTATCACGTGTGGTTTTGGTCCAAAAGGAAATTCCACATGAAACTGTCACACCAGGATGGGTCTCTTCCCTAATTTTCTCGATTATTCGGATGACAATACTCTCTCCTAATTGCAAATCTACTTTCGGAAGATAGATCGCAAGCTCTTCCCCACCCCATCTTGCACCAATATCAGTCTCCCTTATATTGGCCTTAATGATATCAGCGACCTGAATTAAGATCCTATCTCCTACCTGATGGCCAAACGTATCGTTGACCACTTTAAAGTCATCAATATCCAAGAGAATGAATGTGCCGTATGAGTCATTTTTCATCGATTTCTCAATTTTATCATCCAAATATTTTCTAGAATACAATTTCGTCAGATAATCAGTTATCACGTATTTTTCCAATTCTTCCCGTAGCATTGAATTATTAAATGCTAGTGTGGAGTGATGAATTAATGATTGTAATAGCTTGAACTGTTCAAAACTAAAAAAATAAGGCAGAGAGTGTGTTACCACACAAGCCCCTTTCCCCCCATTTGGTATGAGCATGGGAATAACCATACAAGAACAGAATGGTAGGTCTGATAGACGTTTATGTACACGAAGATCTCCAATAAAAAGCGGCTCCCCGTCAGAATATAAAAATTCTTTCATGTGCAACAAGTATTCTTTTATGTCGCTTTGTTTGAAGAATCCTGTTGACCCTGGCAAAATCTCCATGTCCTTCTCTTGATAAAAAACAAACGCAACTTCTTTTGCCTGAAAGGATTGAATGATTTTTTTCACCATAAAAGAGGTCACTTCTGTAAGCCTCAAGTTCGTATTCAATTGATGGGAAGTTTCATTAATCAGTTGCAAATCAGATATAACCTGCTTGGATTGCTCATAAAGCTGAGTATTTTCAAGCGCCGCTCCGGTTGCATCTGCAAGCAGTTTAATAAATTTAATTTCTGAATCTGGCAGTCTCGTAGCATCCAATGAAATGATTTGCATCACACCGTATACCCCTTGTCCACCTTTAATAGGGATATAGATATTAGCTCTTCTATCTTTCATGCAATTTTCAAATTGCACCTCGCCTGTCACATAGGCATTCATGGCACAGATGTTTGTATCGTCAAAATCTAATTTTTTGATTGGCAAGTGCTTAAGGTCATCATTATCTGAAGTTAACAAGAGTAGATATGAAAAGTCCTCATACATCCTTTGTAACAGTTTAATTACTTCAGATAATATAGCCTCTACCTTCATAGCGGAATGAAATTTGGATGTGATGGTATACAATTCTTCATACTGTTTTTCTTCATATCTTTTGTGTATGTAATGGTTATAATGTTGAAAAATAATTGAGAGTTCTTTTGACATTTGATTGAAGCTATCTAATGGAAGAGGTACCGGAGAAAGAAACTGTAGATCAATTTTGCCGATTGCATGTCCCCCATCAAAAAGAGGAATGATCACATTTTCCAGATTACTACCTTTACTGGTTTGCATAGTATAGGAAACTGCCTGTTCACAAATGATGGATTGATTTTGTGTAAGATAGTTCCCTTCCAACGTTACAATTGCCTGCTCTGCTTGAAGTTCTTCTTTCAATAACAGCTGTAACTGTGTGAGAAAGGTAGTTTGTGTAAGATTGGAAGACGAAAGGAAAAAATCAAATATTCTGCTTTTAATTTCTAGCATTTTGTTATTGGATTCCATTTTTTTCACCTTTTATATTACTTATTACCTATATTATAACGGTAACAGGTAACATTTTCCTAGCATTATTTTACGGAACTAATAAAATCGTGTCTTTTTCAAATAGAACAAACCATAGATCCTTCTGTTCTGAAAGCCTTTCAACAGACATAGGTTCTTTATCAAGTTGCTTTTTCAAAATAGAATCATCTTCATTATGAATCTGTAACTCATAAAGTCCAGAATCACCTTCTGTTACATCCACCGAAAACGTTGGATCTTCCTCTTTGATATATTCTTCTTGCCTTTTTGCTTGCTGTAAGTCCGAATCATAATAGACCCAGGTCTTGTCCAACTTCAGCCAAACTCCATCAGAGACTTCATCCCGTTTTATATCGGTTGGTGCCTCTTCTAAATTTATGGCCTTCTGCGTTTCAAAGCGATAGTTGTTTTCTATGTCTACTTTATAAATAACTAGCATAGGTTGATTTTCATGTTCTTTTACCATGGCTAGCATTGGAAAATCATGGTGTTGATTCATTTCTTGAAGAACGACAGCCAATTGTTTTACCTGTATTTGTTCGGGTTGAACAACGGCCTGTTCATTGGTTGGGGTATATTGATTTACAAATAAATAAAGTGTTACTGCAGCAATTGCTGCAATAATGCTGAATCGGATGATTTTTTCCTTGCCAGTTTCCTTATACATCTTCATTCCACCTTGATATAATTCTGAGAAAATTATATCATATACATCTGCTACTTTATCCTATTTAATAGACCACATTTTTTTAAGTCCCCAACCTTTTCTAAACTATCCTTGACTTCTTATCCTTTTTTCCGATATAATAGCCTTTGTGTAAAATATTGCAGCCTATGTGGTATGCTATGTTGATTCATTTTGTTCCCCGTAACTGTTTACGGAGGTGTATCGTGTAACTCTTTGCTGCAGAGCGAGGATACATGAAAACAAAATGGTCATGTAGATGAGTCACATCTGTTATTATTTTACAACAAATAATAACACGAAGGAGGAGTCATTCATGGCTCGTTATACAGGTCCAAGTTGGAAACTCTCTCGCCGTCTAGGCATTTCATTAAGCGGTACAGGTAAAGAATTAGAAAAGCGTCCTTACGCACCAGGACAACACGGTCCTAACCAACGTAAAAAGCTTTCTGAGTACGGCTTACAATTACAAGAAAAACAAAAATTACGTCACATGTACGGCGTAAATGAGCGTCAATTCCGTAGCATTTTCGATGCTGCTGGTAAAATGCAAGGTAAACACGGTGAAAACTTCATGATTCTTTTAGAATCTCGTTTAGACAACCTAGTTTACCGTTTAGGTCTTGCTCGCACTCGTCGTGGAGCTCGTCAATTAGTTAACCACGGTCACATCACGGTTGATGGATCTCGCGTAGATATCCCATCTTACCGCGTGAAACCTGGCCAAGTAATCGGAGTTCGCGAAAAGTCTCGCAACCTAAGCTCTGTTAAGGAAGCTGTAGAAGTAAACAACTTCGTACCAGAATTCTTAACTTTCACTGCTGACGCTTTAGAAGGTACGTTCACTCGTTTACCTGAGCGCTCTGAATTAGCTGCTGAAATCAATGAAGCACTAATCGTTGAGTTCTACTCTCGTTAATTTTAACGGCTTGCAGACTCAAGTAATAAAAAGCCCTAAAATCGTTGGTATGACTGCGATTTCAGGGCTTTTTTTATGATCTAATACTCCGCAAAACATGGTAAAATAACTACTTCTTCCGTACACTGCACGTTTCCAGTTATTTAAAAAGAAATGAAGTGGTCTTTGAAATTACCCAGAAATGCAGTAATTCCAACATTCTTATAGACAAACTTAATGAAATTTCCGATGTGATAAAAAAAGAAGAATATGCTCCTTTGTACACCGCCTTTACCATCCTCTTAACTCATGGCGGTGACTTTCAGGTGAAGGATAAATTTTTTAATAAAACAGCAGTCGTTCTTACTCTTCCTGCCTATATAAAAAAACGCAGCAGTATAAATCAGCAGGTTATATCCCATTAAAAATAGCTCTTTCCCCTGTGCAGCGGGGAAAGAGCTATTTTCATTTACAAACCTAATTCTTTTAAAATAACTTCAAGTGTTTTTCCATCAACTGATTCAGTTGGAGCAGGTGCATTTTCAACATGCTTATTTTGTAAAAGATAATTTTTCTCTACAAATTTAATGTCTTTTTCGTCAACCACTCCATCAAAGTTGATATCTGCAGCCCTGTTATCTGTTTTCCAAGCTTGTTGAATGGCAATGGCATCATGAATATCAATCACATTATCTTGATTAACATCTCCAGCAATCAATTGTGTACGCACAGTTGTTGATTTTCCATAAAGTGTACCTTTGTATTCAAATCCGATAAGTTCTTCAGATAATGTAAGGAAATGTCCCGGAACGTTAACTTCTAATGTATATGGATCTTTGCTTAGCGGGAGTTTTTCCATCGTGAAACGTGTATTACCATCAAACATATTAGACGCATCAAAGCCTTCACCATTTGAGTTAGTAAACTTTACAGATGCCCCGACTTTTTTCCAATCTCTATATCCAGCATAATTGCCACCTTCTACAAGAAACCCTTCTGGTGTGACGTATCCCTGAACCCGGTTAAATGTAGGCTTTAAGTTAAAACGGTTTCCTCCATTTAACACCTCTACTCTTTCATTATTGGAATTAATGATGGATGCTGTTGGTTTAATGTAACCGATAGGATAGAAAAATTCGTCCTGGACTTTCACTTTAACTTCTACTACTTCTTTTTTATCAAACAAGTGACTTTCTTGGAACGTTACCTTAATTTGATCGCCATTAACAGCAAGTTCCGCCTTACCTGTAAGCTCGTCAGCCAATTTTGCTTCCAAAAGGTGTACATGTTTATCTCCTGAAATCGGAGCAAAAATCCAAGTCGCTTCCTTTATCCCCTCTAAGTTGTCCAATACAAGCTGAGCTGTAACAACATCTCCAGATCTTGCAGTATCTACATTATGTTTTGCATAGGCTGTAGGTGTTCCTTCTTTTACAAAGAAATATTCTCTCCATCTTGCTTGGTTACCTGCTTTATCATATCCAATGATATTAAATGATAATGATTTTACCGTTTCCTTCATCTCTACTTCTTCTTTCAGCCTTCCGTTTTTATCCATGTACAGAGGGCCATTTGGAAGCGGTACGCCATACGTGTACACCATGAAGTTAGAGGACTGATCAATATTGATTCCAGCTTTTTGCATGTTTTCAATATTTTCATCGGTAATCTCTAATTCAAAAGGATATGTCTTTTGTCCCGGCTTGTATTCAAGGAACGGAGACTCACCATCAAGTGAACTCTTTACTGTTGGTGCTTCAATATCAATGAACAAATCGTGGACAATTGTCTTCTGCTTGCCAGTAGGTAATGTGTAAATAAATTTTAGCTTATAGTGTCCTGGCTGCGCAATACTTGTTTTTTCTGATACCGGCTGCTTTCTATCACCTGTAAATTTATAATAGTATCCGCTAAAAGCTTGTAAAAAGTAATTCGTATTTTCAAGTGCACCTGTCATATCAAGTGTTCCAATTAGTCCTAAATCTTGTCCAGAGCTGCCGTCCTGTAACACTACGTCCATCGTATCCAACGGGGAACTTAAGTTGAACTGAACCATTGCAATAGCTGTTCTATAACTATCAAATATGTGATTAAATGGTGAAGGTGTAATTGATGGTGTCAATAAATCAAGTGTATTAAATCCTTCTTCCGACTTTTTCACACTAAATGGAATCCGATGAGTATCGCTTGAGTCCTCGATATTTGTCATAAGAAGATAGCCTTCATAAATCCCTTTTTCAGCATTTTTCGGCAGTGTTATAAATACATTTGATTTTTTGGTCTGTCCACGGTTAACCTTAATCTGTTTGTCTATTTGAACTTCTACACCATTTTCTTTCATGCTGTTCGTCCCTGATTGTACATTTTCTTCTACTTTCACATTGTAGGTTTTATTTTTGCTGCTGTTGTTCGTTGTTTCCAAACTTTTCTTTACGCGGATATGTGTCCCTTCCGAAACAACTTGGTTATCAAAACTTAGTCCGCCTGTCAGATTATTTATGGTGATCAGATCTTCTCCAGCTGCCAGCAGGGTATCATCTTTCACTTGAAATTTAGTTTGCATATGAAGTGCTTGATACGGATCAACTCTTCCGGCACCAACCTCAAACACGCTATACTCTTCGCTTAAAGGATCTGCTGAATTCATCATGATTGTTTTAATGTCTGCTGGTTCAAGATCAGGATTTTCTCCCAGTAGAAGTGCTGCAACTCCTGCTGCAAAAGGCGACGCCATAGATGTACCTGAAATACGAGCATATGCATACTTATAATCTTCAGGGTTCTCCTTATTTACTGCAAAAGAAGGATATGTGGACAGAATGCTCACTCCTGGAGCGACAATTTCCGGCTTCATCTCAAAATTCTTATTAACCGGGCCTCTTGAACTAAAACCTGCCAGCTTATCTCCACCTGTCAAACTTTCTTCCATATTATTAAATGTAAATTGTGCCTCCCCAATAGCAACAGCTGCTTTTAGTTCTTCTCCTGCTTTCTTTGTCATAGAAAATGCAGGTACATAATCTGTAGACTCACCAAGATTGTGACCGACATGTCCGTCAGCATTGTTATACATTACCACAGCTGCAGCTCCATTTTCTTTCGCAAATTTAACCTTGTCATGAAGAGTTATTCCACCGCGTTCTACAAATGCAATTTTCCCTTGCACATTCTTATTTTGATAATCAGCTGCACTCCCGAATCCTACATTTACTAATTCAAGGGTCTTTCCTTCTAAACTAGCAAAACGGTGCGCGAACCCTCTTGCCATACTTACTAAATCAGAAGACCAGCCATTTGGCAGCACTCCAGTAAAGGTCGTTTGAGCGACTGGTACATCACTGGCTCCTACTGTCAGTGCCAAGGCTGCTGTACCCGGAGAACCCAGCGTACCTTTATTTGGACCGGTATTACCTGCAGACACCACTGCTGTAACCCCGCTCAGAACTGCATAGTTAAGGGCTGTACTTGTTGGAAAGTACGGATCATTTATGCCTGCACCTAATGACAGATTAATAACATCCATTCCGTCCTCAACCGCTTTTTCAATTCCCGCGATAACCGCTTCTGATGTCCCGCTTCCATAAGGTCCAAGAACACGGTATCCATACAGCTCCGCATCCGGCGCCACACCTGTAACGGATACTTCACTATCATTCTCGTTTTGTCCTACAATTGTTCCGGAAACATGCGTACCATGTGAAGTATAATAAGAGCTTCCGCCGTTATACTCAGGTCTGTTGGAGCCTTTCCAATCTTCATAGGTAGCTTCCATCGGATCTGCATCATTATCAACAAAGTCATAGCCGCCTTTATAAGCATCCTTTAAATCAGGATGATTATAGTCGACCCCTGTATCAAGTACTCCGACTTTGATTCCTTCTCCTGTAATTCCTTTTTCATGTAATTCATCTACTTTTAAATATGAAATACTTTCAACAGATGTAGTGACTTCTCTATTAACATCTTCCGGCAGCACTTCTTTAATAGGATTAATTGTAAATGTTTCATTCTTGAATACGGCTTTTACTGCCTCTGAATGTAAAAGCTGTTCTACCTGGCTTGCCGGCAGTTTCATCGCCACACCATTATAGGCCGTTTTATATGTTTGGGTGATTTTGGGTGATACTTCCTTACCTTTACTATTCTTAACAGCACCTAAATGCTTCTGAACATCTTCTTTAAACGTTTGATGCTCTTTATCTACTTTTGCTCGAGCTTCTTCCTTTTTCAGTTTTTTCCCTTTCATTTCTGCTTCAAGTACAGCTACAGTACTAGGTTTGGAATGAAACTGAACAATAACAGAAATCTCTTCATCAGAAGTTAAGTCATCCTGTTGAAACCCTTGGAGACCTGTTAATTTATTTAGTTCAAGTTGTTTCAAAGCCAATCTTTGTTCTGCAGATAAAGTAGATAGTATATCTTCAGCTTTCCAAACAGCAGCTTCAGAAGGCGGAGAAGAGAGTGTATTGATTGGAGAAAGCAGCAGTCCGGTGGAAAGTGCAACAACAGTTAGTTTCTTACCAAGCGAGTTAGCTATCATGATCTGTTTACCTCTTTCTATTAATGATTGAGTAGAATACCTCTATTTAAAATAATATTCTAAATATTATTATAATTATTATTGTAGTATGATATTAACGTTCTAGCTATGGGGGTTTTGCATGGGTTTTATTGCCTACAAAAACGCATAAAAAATAGTGTAAAAGACTCACTTATCATGATATTTTTATTAATAGCAGGGAAATTATCATTTTCTAATTGGGGTTATGATATTATTAGAAAAATTGAATAGTTAATGGGGGAAGTATCATGCTGGAAGGAAAAATCATTAAATTTTATCGTGAGTATAAACAAGTAAAGCAGAAAGACCTAGGAGAAGGCATTTGTTCCACCACTCATATAAGTAAGATCGAACGAGGGCTTACTGAGGTTTCTAAGGAAACCATACAGCTGCTTTGTAAGAGGCTTGAAATTACTATGGAGAATGAAATAAAAAACTATTATAAAATTGATAGCCTCCTTCAGGAATGGCATGATGCAATTATTAAAAAAATACCTTCAAAGGCAGATACAATAAAAAAACAGTTAGACGGTATCCACCTTTTACAAATTCAGGATTTCCAACGTACGTACACCCTCATTCTTACAAGGTACTTTTTATCAAATTTAGAAACCTACCATGTGGAAAGATTATTGGCAGAAATGGCGACTTGGTCCCATTTATCACCTTACGAATCTAATATGCTGCTTCATATTAAAGGGATTTATTACCTGAAGGTGAAAAGTGATTTTTTCCACGCGATTTCTTTTTTAAAAGAAATCAACCTATCTGAATATTCTAATCGTGAATACTTTTATGATCTAGCAGTAGCCTATCATTCCATCCACTCTAATGTATTAGCCTATTTTTATGCGAATAAGGCTCTGCATTTTTTTATGGAGATACGAAGCTTTTCAAGAATGATAGAGGCAGAAATGCTGATGCTCCTTCAGCTGGAACAATCTTCTGATACTTCTATGGAAAGCAGCGAGTATCAACGCTTGATAGAAATGGCAGAAGATTACGGCCTTGGAAGTCAGTGTGCCCTCCTTCACCACAACTTTGCCTATAGCCTGCTTAGAAATGGCGACTTCGAATCATCCAGTGAATACTATAAAAAAGCAGTAGATTTCCGTGAATCACATGATCCGTATTACTTAGGGTCATTGGAAGGTTATATAAATGCATTATCGAAACATGGACACACCTCCAAGGAAAAGTTACTTGAACTGGTGCACACAGGACTTGAAACAGCAAAAAAAGCAAACAATATGACGTTTTTACACTTTTTCACATTACACCAATTAAAAATCAACGGACGTCAAAAGCAGTATTTTGAATATCTAGAAACAGAAGCCTACCCTTATTTCAAACAGATGGGATATGTACTTCCAATGGAACACTATGGGTTAATGCTCTTCGATTATCATATGGATAAAGGCAACATGGAGCAGGCAAACGCTTATGCAAAAGGTTTAATGGAGAAGTTTCGGAAGAATAATCAATTTGTATAACTTATGCAGTAATCATTTTCACTATAGATATAAAAAACACACGAATTTTTTTATTCGTGTGTTTCATTTTTTTAAAGATCCATCACAGTATTTGGATCAATCAAAACATAAACCAATATAGCTGCTACAAAACAATAAATAGCAAAGTAAACCAACTTTCTTCGCTTAAGGAAATCAATTAACCAGACAATCCCAAGCCAGGAAAAAATAAAAGTAACAATGAATGCTGTAACCAATGCAGGTATTCCGATATCTGTTATAAAGCTCCTTGAAATATCATCAATAGCCAAAACAGATGATCCTAAGATAACAGGGATGGATGAAAGAAACGAGTATCTTACTGCTGTTTCTCTGTTTAATCCTGCAAGCAGTGCAGTGATTAATGTTGATCCAGACCTTGAGATGCCAGGGAACACCGCCAGGGTTTGTCCTAATCCGACAATGATAGAATCTTTGAATGTCATTTCACTTTCACTGCGGTTCCCGTAACGGTGAAAACGTTCAATATAGATCAGTGCCACACCAGTTACGGAGAGAGCCAATGCCATTGATGCAGGAGTTTTCATGGATGCTTCAAACACATCACTCCATATAAAATCCTCCAATAGGTATGTAAAATAATTACAATAATATTATAGCATAATTTTAACCGGAAAATAGAGAAAACCTTACAAAAATGCAAGGTAATAATTAAGCTAGCTATTATTAACGATAGTTTAATAACTCTTGATTCTACAACTTAAACTTAGTTTTAATCATTTAAGACCTTCTTCATTTTTACTTGTTCAAATAGTATGGTCTAAAATAGACTACTATAGTCTAAAACAAACTAGTCTAAAGTCGTTGTAAACATCTAGAATATATTAAAATAAAGAACTCTATTTATTTTACGTTACTTGAGTTTATACCTTTCATTAGTTAACATTTTCAATTCTTTGTTTATAATTGCACTATGATATGAGAGTTGATATACTTAATTTATAAGATATTTTAAATTTCATAATGGCTTCTTCCTTTGTGGAAGGGGAAATATTAATATCCAAAGCGACCTCTGGTTGATTGAAAAAAGTGTAACGCTACACTTTCAATTTTCCGGTAGGTCGCTTTTTTATATATAAATTTCTTTAGCATGTTAGTTTTTGGCGAGAAGATAGTCAAGATCGGAGTCTATGACACTGGTAAGACAGTATAAACTCTTTCCGACGATAAATAAAAGAATCGCCAAAAAGGTTCCTTTCCAATTGTGTGAAAGTCTATCACTTCGTAAAAGGGTGGTTGGCTTGGAGAACTTAAATTCATTTCCTACTGTGTGAAATCTGGCGGGGGCAGTGGACCTTGTAGGGTTGGTGAAAATCGTATGCAGGCAACGAAACAGCCGAACGCCATTCGGGGCTTCGAAAAATACCGTTTTTTTTAGTGAAACGTCACTTTGGATTCCAGATGCATTCTGGCGACAGATTGGGAGTGGTGAGAATCTGTTGAATAACTTCACCTTGGTCATTTGCTCTTGCGAGAGCTACGGTGTCTACTCTCGTTAATAGTGATGACCTAAAAAACAGGACGGAATTTCCCGTCCTGTTTTTTTATTGCTTAAATGGTTTTTTCCATTCCATCAAGGTGGCATGGTTGCGTGAGTCTTTGTCTTCAAGGTAATTTTCGACCACTTTTACAGGGGTTCGCCCACAGTGTAAGAGGAAAGTAATGACGGGATCTTTGATGTCGCCTTCAATCACTTGTTCAAGGTAGTCTTCTGCTGACATTTCATCCTGATACTTATGATAATGTGGCATTCTTCCTCCACCCAATAAGCGATCCATACCGTGCTGAATGACAACTTCATACATGGATTGCATCAGCAACTTCCCAAGACCAAGTTTACGGTAAGTTGGACTTACGCTGATATCCACCACATACAACGTGTTGCCTTCAGGCTGGTGGTTACGGATATAGCCGTTATCCGTAATTTGTTCCCAGTTATGGTCAGGCTCACCTGGAGTATAATTTACACGCAAGCCAGTCATGGAACCAGCAATCTTCTCATCAATTTCTACACACAGTGCCCCATCTGGAAACAAATCCACATGATTCTTTAGCTGTTCCACGTTCCACCACAGCTCTGACGGAAAAGGTGGCGGAAAGCATTCCTGCTGTACGCGGATTAATTGCTCAAAGTCCGTCTCCTGATAGTTTCGGATAACAGCTTTTACCGGCTTGTTTTGATCAAAAACATAAACCTCTTTTAGATACAATTCCCATCCCTCCTAATAAGCTCATTATAACCAAGTTTACCACCTAACAATTTGTGAGTGTAAAAATAGACTGCCCAAACGGACAGCCCTCACAAAATTAGTATTTAATAAGGAAGTATTTCTTCTTCCCTCTTCTTACAACAGTAAATTGCCCCTCAATACGGTCACTCTCACCTAGCTCATAAGCAAGATCCTGAACCTTCTCTCCATTAATGGAGATGGCACCATTCGTAACATCTTCACGTGCTTGACGCTTTGAAGGTGCAATCTTACTTGCAACCAACAATTCAACTAATGCAAGTTGCTCATCATTTTCCACTGTAAAAGAAGGAACATCTGCAAACCCTTGTTTAATTTCATCTGCAGTAAGCTCGGAAATGGAGCCGCTGAACAATGCTTTAGAAATGCGGATTGCCTGTTCTAAAGCACCCTCACCATGCACCAACTTTGTCACTTCTTCTGCTAGGCGTTTATGTGCAGAACGTTTTTCCGGTGCATCTTGAAGTTCTTTTTCAAGTACCAAGATCTCTTCATGAGATAAGAAAGTAAAGAATTTCAAGTATTTCACAACATCCCGGTCATCTGTATTGATCCAGAATTGGTAGAACTCGTATGGAGACGTCTTCTCGCGGTCTAACCAGATTGCGCCGCCTTCTGTTTTACCAAACTTCGTGCCATCTGCTTTTGTTACAAGAGGAATCGTCAGACCAAATGCTTTGGCATTTTCTTCGGATTTACGAATCAACTCCATTCCAGCAGTGATATTCCCCCACTGATCGCTTCCTCCAATTTGAAGCTTACAATTTTGACCTCTGTATAAATGCAAGAAGTCTAGGGATTGAAGAATCATGTAACTGAATTCCGTGTAAGAGATACCAGACTCAATTCGAGATTGAACGGAATCTTTTGCAAGCATGTAATTAAGACCAAAGTTCTTCCCAACATCACGAAGGAAAGAGATCACATTCATTTCCCCGATCCAGTCATGATTGTTGGCAATCACTGCTGGGTTTTCTGTTGCTGTGAAATCCAAGAATTGCGATAATTGGCCTTTAATTCTGTTGGACCACTCTACAACAATGTCGGATGTATTCAATGTACGTTCCGCTTTCTTTCCACTAGGATCCCCGATTAATCCAGTTGCTCCTCCAACCAATGCTATTGGATGATGCCCTGCCTGCTGGAATCTTCTCAATGTAAGAATCGGCAGCAAGTGTCCGATATGCAAACTGTCACCTGTTGGATCAAAACCAGAGTACAACTTCACCTTTTCCTCCGATAAAAGCTTAGTCAATCCCTCTTCATCCGTCACCTGATTCACTAACCCTCTAAACTGCAAATCCTCTAATAAGCTCATAATAAAATCTCCTTTTATGGTTTTTTAATTAATAAAATTGAGTGAATTTCGTAGCTGATGCACGGAGCAAAAGGCGTAGACTCCAGCGGGAGAGTAGCGACAATGTTGAGACCCCCAAGCGTTGTGAGGAGGCTCAAGGTCGCCCCGCGGAAAGCGAAGCCATTTGCGGAGAGCATCAGCAGTGTTAAGCAGCACCTAAACACAAAAAAACCCATCCCTCCTGTAAAAGAAGGGACGAGTTTATACGCGGTACCACCCTAATTGAAAAACGGACATAGCCGCTTTCCCACTCAAAAATGTAACGGTTCTCACCGTCTCCTGCTACTAAGCCCAAAGCCTGGCTGTTCCCAAAAGATGCTCGAGGAGGTAATTCATCCAAACAGGTGTACTGATTCTCACCAACCATCAGCTCTCTTTAAGCATGCCTATTTGTACTACTTATTCCTGTCTTTGCACATTCTATAACTAATCAAAAATTTATATAAAGTCTTTTTACCATAAAAAAGTGTATCGTGTCAACCGAAAGATTAAGAAAAATTTGGAAGAAAACAAAAAGTTTGTCGCTATAAAACCTCAATATGCTATAATTAGTATGATTTGCCGGGGGGTAGATAAAATATGTCAAACTACGACAAGTTCAAAGAAAAATCACAGACCTTTTTTCGATTTTTCGTAAATAATAAGACGAAAAAAGGCGCCAACATTACATATTTAGTAGTGTGGAATCTCATTCTTGTTTTTCTCGTCATCGGAGTGATCGGGGTATCATTTGCTGGCGGTGCAGGTGCAGGTTATTTTGCAGCTCTCGTCAAAGAAGAACCTATTCGTTCATATGAGGATTTGAGAAAAAACATTTACAACTACGAAGAATCTACAGAAATGTATTTTGCAAACGACGTTTATTTGGGAAAATATCGAGCAGATCTACTTCGTGAAGAAGTGTCCCTGGATAACGTCTCAGAGCATTTAATCAACGCACTTATCTCTACTGAAGATGAATACTTCTATGAGCATGAAGGGGTCGTTCCAAAAGCGATCGTCCGTGCCGTCGTTCAGGAGGTAACAAACTCTGCCAACCAAACTGGTGGTAGTACGCTTACACAGCAGTTAATAAAAAACCAGCTACTAACAAATGACGTCTCTTTTGATCGTAAAGCGAAAGAAATTTTACTCGCCCTTCGCCTGGAAAACTATTTCTCTAAAGAAGAAATACTTGAAGCTTACTTGAATGTTTCTCCTTTTGGAAGAGACTCAAACGGCAGAAACATTGCCGGTGCCCAGACTGCCGCAGAAGGAATTTTCGGTGTGGATATCAGTGAATTGAGTATCCCTCAAGCTGCCTTTATTGCAGGTCTTCCACAAAGTCCATTTGCCTATACACCTTTCACTCGGGCAGCAGAAGTAAAAACCTCAGAAGGCCTTGAACCTGGCCTGGATAGAATGCGGTACGTACTTCACCGTATGCATGCAATGGGGCATATTGATGACAAGCAGTATGAAGAAGCGCTAGCTTACGACATCACAAAAGATTTAGCAGGACCTACCAGCAGTGCAATTGAAGACTATCCATATGTCGCTTTTGAAATTGAGGAGCGAGCGCAAGAAATCATCGCCGAGCAACTTGCATTAAATGACGGTTATGAACAAGAAGAATTGGACAACAATGAAGAGTTACTTAAAGAGTATTTACAGTTAGCCGATACAACGCTAAGACAAAAAGGGTATGTTATCAAAACAACGATAGATAAAGACATCTATTCAAAAATGCGTCAGATCACACAGGAGTTTCCTTATTTCAATGAAACTAAAGTTTATTCCTATGAGGAAGAAACTAACCCTGATACTGGACAATTGGTTGCCAGAAACGCCGAGCAAGTTGGCGCTTTATTAATGGATAATAAAACAGGCGCAATCATCAGTTTCGTCGGGGGACGAGACTTCAAACTAAAAGACCTCAACTTCGCCACCAACACATGGCGGCACAACGGGTCTACCATGAAGCCGTTACTTGGTTATGCACCTGCATATGAAATGGGAACATTGCAACCTGGTAGTATACTTGCAGATACACCTTTGACGGTAAAACTTCCAGGTCAAGACGCATGGTCCCCTAATAACTGGAATAACAGATTCAATGGATTGCAGACAGTTCGTCAATCCGTTGCCCTGTCCCATAACTTAGCCGCTATCCGTGGATATATGGAAATCCTTCCTCAACGTCCAATGGATTATTTGTTTAAACAGAACTTCTCCAAACTTACTCAAGGAGATGCAGGGAACATTTCAGCTGTGCTTGGCTCTCCATCAGTAGGGGTTAGTGTAGAAGAAAATACTGCGGGCTATGTAACCTTCGCAAACGGGGGTAATTACGTAGAACCATATTTAATCGAGAGTATTAAGACAAAAGATGGCGATGTCATTTATGAGCATAAAGTGGAACCTAAAGAAATTTACTCTCCACAAACTGCTTATTTAATGATAGATACCATGCGTGATACGTTTAAGAAAGGTACTGCGATACCTGCACGAGACTATTTGCAATTTAATGCAGATTGGGCAGGAAAAACAGGTACAACTCAAGATACACATGATATATGGATGATGGGGTCTAACCCTAACATTACATTCGGTCTATGGATGGGGTATGATGAAAGACATGTACTAAAAAACATCGGGGATCGGACTCCAACTAAGAGAAGTCAATTACTTTGGGCACAACTTTTAAACGGTGCATACGATATCAACCCTGAATTAATTGGTCCATCTGCACAATTCCAAATGCCTGGCGGAATTGTTAGACGCAGCTATTGTAAGCTGTCAGGATTACTGCCTTCAGCTCTTTGTAGCAAGGCCGGACTTGTCGGAGAAGATTTGTTTAATGCAAAATATGCTCCTACCAAAACGGACGACAGCCTTACAACAGGGAAATATGTTCAAATTGGTGATGTGGCTTATGCGCCGTTAAGCTCGACTCCACGAGAGTTTGTAAAAGAAGGACCAATGCTGAAACCTGATTTCTTAAAGAAATTGCAAATCAGCAGTATAGAAGAACTGGCCGAATATATGCCGAACAGCTCGATATTTGATGGATTGACTGTTCTTTCAAATGATCCGCTTCCAAGCAATAATTCAGCACCAGGTGCAGTTGGCGGGGTAAGCATATCAGGTTCGACTCTAAGTTGGTCTGCAAGTCCTCAAAAAGACGTTATCGGTTATTACGTCTACTACAAAGCCAATAGCTCAAGTTCTGCCAGTAAAATTGCCTCTGTACAAGCTGGGAAGAGTTTGAGTGCTAAGGTATCACAGAAATCCGGTTTCTTCTATGTCACTGCAGTAAATGCCAGTGGTAAAGAATCCTCTCCATCAAGCTCAGCAAAACTTGGAGATCCGGATAAAAAAGAAGAACCAAAACCTAAGCCAAAGCCGCCAGAACCTAAACCACCTTCCAATGGTGGCGGTAATGGGAACGGCGGTGGAAACGATGGTGGTGGAAACAACGGCGGCGGTGACGGCGATGACAACTCCACAGATCCTCCACCGGATGATAGTGGAGAAGAAGGAGGAGATTAATTCTTCTCATCCTTCAACCTAAAAAGGCACTTACCCCATGGGTAAGTGCCTTTTCCATTACATCCATCCCCCTCCTAATCCCAAAATTAAAATAAAAAACAACAACCCACCGCAAAAACGGCAGGTTGTTAATATTATTACCTTATTAATCTTCCATCGTAGACAAGTCACCAGTCGGTAGATCTAGCTCCCACGCTTTCAACACGCGACGCATGATCTTCCCGCTACGAGTTTTCGGAAGTTTATCACGGAATTCGATTTCACGTGGTGCTGCATGTACAGCAAGCCCTCGTTTAACGAATTGACGAATTTCCTCTTTTAGCTCGTCACTTGCTGTATACCCATCACGAAGCGCCACGAAGGCTTTAATGATTTCACCACGCACCGGGTCCGGTTTTCCAATAACTCCGGCTTCTGCAACAGCAGGATGCTCGACAAGCTTGCTTTCCACTTCAAACGGGCCGACACGTTCACCGGATGTCATGATAACGTCATCGATACGGCCTTGGAACCAGAAGTAACCTTCTTCATCCATATAAGCCGAGTCACCAGAAACGTACCAGTCTCCAGGCATGAAATAAGACTCATACTTTTCTTTGTTGTTCCAGATGGTGTGCATCATGGATGGCCAGCCTTTTTTAATGGCAAGGTTACCCATGCGGTATGGCGGAAGTTCGTTTCCTTGATCGTCCACAATCGCCGCCTCTACTCCAGGAATCGGCTTGCCCATGGAGCCTGGCTTGATTTCCATTGATGGATAGTTACAGATTAATTGGGCTCCTGTCTCCGTCATCCACCATGTATCATGGACACGCAGATTGAACACTTTCACACCCCAACGGATTACTTCAGGGTTTAACGGCTCCCCGACACTCAGAATATGACGAAGAGAAGATAGATCATACTTCTTCACCACTTCATCTCCCGCTCCCATCAGCATACGAAATGCTGTCGGTGCACTATACCATACAGATACGCCATAATCTTCAATGGTTTCATACCATGCTTCCGGTCTGAAACGGCCTCCTACGATAACATTGGACGCTCCTACAAGCCAAGGTCCGAAGATGCCATATGCCGTCCCTGTTACCCAGCCTGGGTCAGCTGTGCACCAGTACACATCTTCTTCTTTAAGATCCAATACCCATTTAGCCGTCTGATAGTGCTGAACCATGGCATTATGAACATGCAGCACTCCTTTAGGCTTACCAGTGGATCCGCTTGTATAATGAAGCACCAAGCCGTCTGTCTTTTCCACCCACTCCACTTGCAGCTTTCTGCTTGCATCTTTCATGCGGGAGTTGAAATCAATGAAAGGTCCTTCTTCTTTCACATTTTCCCCTACTAGTACCACATGCTTCAGTGCCGGCAGGTCATCAAGAGGGATACGGTTTAACAGTTCTGGTGTGGTAATGATGACTTTAGCTTCACTGTCCTCTAGGCGGTCTTTTACAGCGCCTTCCATGAACGCCTCAAACAATGGTCCGACAATTGCGCCAAGCTTGATAGCTCCAAGTGCAGCAAAGTATAACTCAGGTGAACGTGGCATGAAAATAAATACACGATCTCCCTTTTCCACATCGCAAGTCTGTTTTAGAATGTTACCTGCTTTATTGGACATATCTTTCATTTCCTTGAACGTATACTTTTCATTACGTTCCGGATCTCGGTAATATAGGGCTACTTTATTTTTTCGTGCAGAATCTGCATGACGGTCAATGGCTTCATGGGCAACATTCACTCTTCCCGTTTCGGAAAAGCTGAAGTTCTTTTCTACCTCAGACCAGTCAAAATTGCGATAGGTTTGTTCATAGTCTTCTAGATTGTAGTTCCCCTTCGTTACTGGTAACGCTTCCACTTTCATCCACAAACACCCCTTATGTATATTTCTACAGTTCTATTATAGTACAGATAGAATTTTTTCTCAATTTTTTAAATATTAATATTATTACATGAATAATTTTGTTTTTTCTAGTAGACTAGAGGTGTAAGGGTAATGAGAGCGTTTTAATTCGCTTGTGTTTTTCTAATAAAATGAGAAAATATAGCTAGTAGATTACTAATATTCTTGTAGGTAAAAGTAGGTGGAGAGTTAGATGGAACACAGAAAAACATATAATGCAAAGGAAATTAGAACGAAAAATAGCCGCTTGATTATTGAAGGACCCGTAACAGCTGAGAAACTGGCAAGCTATGAATTCCACAAAGACCTTGTTGCATTTAGACCTCCGGAACAACAGCGTAAGGCCCTGCTAGAAATTGCAGGCCTTCCAGAGGGCAGAATCATCATTGCAAGAACTCACGATACAATAGTTGGCTATGTCACCTATCTCTATCCAGATCCAATGGAAAGATGGTCAGAAGGTAAAATGGAAAACCTCATTGAGCTTGGTGCCATTGAAGTAGTACCGGAAGTTCGCGGTAGTTCGGTTGGTAAATCCCTGCTTCAAGTTTCTATGATGGATGATATGATGGAAAACTATATTGTCATAACAACAGAATATTATTGGCATTGGGATTTAAAAGGAACAGGACTGAATGTCTGGGAGTATAGAAAAATAATGGAGAAAATGATGAATGCAGGCGGGTTGGAATATTACGCAACAGATGATCCTGAAATCAGTTCCCACCCGGCCAACTGTCTGATGGCCAGAATAGGTAAAAACATTGACCAGGAATCTATCCAGAGATTTGATCAACTTCGCTTTCACAACCGCTTTATGTACTAGCATATGATGTCTTAGACGGAACTTGTTTTACAAGGAGGAAAGACCATGATTGTAGAAAGAATTATGAAGAAGGATGTCTATACGTTAAAACCGACAGATACTGTGGAACAAGCGCTTCTTCTTATGGAGGAAAAGGATATTAGACATATCCCAATTGTAAACAGTATGATGCAGTTGGTCGGAATTATATCTGACAGAGATGTACGCAACGGCTTGCAGGCGGCTTTATATGAAAACAGTGCGCAAGAAGACTTACAGCAGCCTCTTTCTAAGGTGATGAAAACAAATCTTTTAACAGGACACCCCTTAGATTTCGTGGAGGAGGTTGCCGCAACTTTTTATGAATATAAGATTGGTTGCCTTCCCATCATTCAGGACTCCAAACTCGTAGGAATTGTTACAGAAACAGACCTTCTCTACACGTTTGTCCAATTGACAGGTGCCAACCAGCCTGCATCGCAATTTGAAGTGAAAGTGGAGAATATTTCCGGGAAGCTTGCGGAAGTAACCTCCATATTAAAAAAACGAAAATTAAATATACTCAGTGTGCTTGTCTACCCTCATCAGGATGAGCAGTTTAAAATTCTTGTTTTCCGGGTTCAAACGATGAATCCTACAGGTGTCATTTACGACCTGCAGGAGGAAGGCTATGAAGTGCTATGGCCGAACTTGCCAGGTGTGACATCATGAAAAAAGCAGTTTTTGTCTATTCGGATGAGTTTCAAACGTATAAGTTCAGTGAAAACCATCCCTTCAATCAACTAAGAGTCAAGTTGACGTACGATTTACTGCAAAAGAGCAATCTGCTCTCTCTTCAAGATATTGTTCCACCAAGAATGGCTACTGATGAGGAATTAGCGCTCATTCATGATCCGCGTTATATCGAGGCTGTTAAGTTGGCTGGAAAAGGACTCTTGCCAAAAGAGAAAGCAAACAACTATGGGCTTGGGACAGAAGATACGCCTATTTTCCCTAATATGCATGAGGCGAGTGCATTGCTTGTTGGTGGCACATTGACAGCTGTCGATCACGTGATGACGGGTAAATCTGAACATGCCTTAAATCTTGGCGGCGGCCTTCATCATGGTTTCCGTGGGAAGGCTTCTGGATTTTGTATCTACAATGACACGGCTGTGGCCATTAAGTATCTGCAAGAACAGTATGGTGCACGCGTTCTATATGTAGATACAGATGCCCATCACGGCGACGGTGTCCAGTGGGCTTTTTATGAAGATCCTAATGTTTGTACGCTCTCCATCCATGAAACAGGCCGATATTTATTCCCTGGGACAGGCAATGTGAATGAACGTGGTCAAGGAGACGGATATGGCTATTCATTCAATATACCTGTTGACGCGTTTACAGAGGATGATTCTTTCTTGGAGGTCTATGAACAGTCTCTTACGGAAGTGGCCAATTTCTTTAAACCAGATGTGATATTGACGCAAAATGGTGCGGATGCCCATTATTATGATCCACTTACCCATCTTTCCACTTCCATTAAAATCTACCGGGAGATACCAAAGCTCGCTCACAAGATTGCCCATCAATATTGTAAAGGTCGTTGGATTGGTGTTGGAGGCGGAGGCTATGATATATGGAGAGTAGTTCCACGAGCATGGTCTCATGTCTGGCTGGAGATGATCGAAAAGAACAACGTGCAGGGGTCATTATCAGAAAATTGGATAAACGAGTGGAAAGATAAGGCACCTGTTGAATTGCCTGCTGAATGGGAAGACCGTCCGGACCTTTATAAGCCGATTCCTCGAAAACAGGAAATTACGGAGAAAAATAAACAGCTTCTCTCAAAAGCTCTATACCCTATAAGCCATCTGCGAACTGATAATAATAATTCACAGATTGGATAAAGAAAAACCAGCACTACGCCAATTAGCGTGAAGAGCTGGTTTTTCGCATTTTAATTTACTACGTCTTCTTTTTGAGGGTCAGAGATGACTATTTCAACTCTTCTATTCTTTTGATAGTTAGCATTTGACGTATTGTCTACAATTGGCCTTGTATCGCCATAACCTACTGCGCTGAAGCGCTCAGGATCCAAGTCGTGGGATTCCACCAGGTATCGGATCACACTGCTTGCCCTCGCAGCAGATAATTCCCAGTTGGAAGGAAATTTATCGGTTGAGATTGGTCTGTTGTCCGTATGACCTTCTACTTTGACAAGGTTCGGAATTTTTGTCAATAGCGTGCCGACTTTATCCAGAAAAGGGTGAGCAATCGGAAGGATTCTTGCTTCTGCTGTCTCATATAACACCTTTTCCTCTAAGACGAGCACTATTCCACGTTCGGTCCTATTGGCAACCACTACATCCTCCAGGTCATTTTCAGCAAGAAACGTCTGTACTTCTACAAGCAGTTCTTGCAAGCTGTCCTCATTCTCTTGCGTTTCTTCCTGATTTTCTGCTACATCGTCTTGGTTATTGGTCGACTCCGTATTTACAGAGAAATCTGTCGGGTTCTCAAAAGGGACAGCCGAGGGATTATAATCCAAAATATTAACTTGTTTAAACGACTCTGCGACCGCCTTAAACTTTACTAAGTCTATTTGTGACATAGAGAAAAGCAAGATGAAGAAAACCAAAACCAGCATAAACAAATCCGAAAATGTTACCATCCAAATGGGTGCTCCTGGAGGTGTATCCCTCTTTTTCTTTCTTAGCATCATCGAACGCTTTCCTCCAATGCCTCCAATTCCATTACTTCTTCTTGTATGCGGTCACGTGAAGTAAGAAATGCGGATAATTTCTCTTCCAGGATTTTAGGATTCTGGCCAGATTGCACACCAATTACACCCTCTATAATAATTTGTTTCAGGAAAACTTCTTTTTCCGTCTTATTCCCCAATTTATTGGCCATAGGAATGCAGATTAGATTTGCAATCAAAGACCCATATAATGTGGTCAAGATTGCAATGGCCATATTTGGTCCCAAGGTAGTTGGATCATTCAAGTTGTTCAGCATTAAAACTAGTCCAATAAGGGTTCCGATCATTCCCCAAGCAGGTGCATATTCCCCTGCCTTATCCAAAATAGTTTTCCCTTTTAAATGCCTCTCTTCCATTGCGCTTATTTCTGCATTCATGATGTCATTAATGACTTCTGGCTCAACTCCGTCAACGGCGAGTAATATCCCTTTTTTAATAAATTCATCATCCACATCTTCCAATTCTGCCTCTAAAGCAAGAAGGCCTTCTCTCCTTGCTCGATCAGCAAGGCGAACAAATGTGTTAATCAGAATCGGCAGTTCCATTTCCTTACGAGAAAATGCGGCTTTTATGACTACGGGTAGAATCTTCAATTCTTTCATATTAAAACTAATGAATAATGCCCCTGCCGTTCCCCCTAATACAATGAACAAGGACGCAGGATCCAGGAAACTTGCTAATCCTGCAAGACCATTTCCGCTTAATATTCCAAACATTATCATCGCCAAACCGAGAACGAGACCTATTGGTGTTAACATATCAAACTTTTTCATACTTTCTCCCCTGACCTTAAACGCTCTTGTTTGTTTTTAATGACTTACTTCCTTAACTCCCAGTTTCCTTTCGTTTCAGGTGTTCGCTTTCCTAGGGGCGGTGCTTGAGCCTCCTCGTCTTCGCCTGCGGGGTCTCAACCTACCGCTATCTCCCTCAGGAGTCTCACACCTTACACGACAGTCAACTGGGGAAAGTTTAGTAATCATTTGAATCAACATTTTAGGATAAAGAAAGAGGACAAACTTTTGGGTGGTTGTCCTCTTCGTTTACTATCTATATCGACAGCTTTTTTATTTTGTTGAGCGTCTAAATTCAATTCTATGTGGAAGTACGACAGTTTGGTCTTCTACTTTTTCTTTATTCATGAATTTTGTTAAAAGTCTCATGGCTACTGCACCGATATCATACATCGGTTGTACTACTGTGGAAAGTTGTGGACGAACCATCGTAGCAAGTCTTGTGTTATCAAAACCGATTACTTCAATGTCTTCTGGAATATTTAATCCATTGTCCTGAGCCCCATGAATGACTCCCAAAGCCATTTCGTCTGTTCCAACAAAAATAGCGGTTGGACGTTCGTTCATTCCAATAAGTTTTTCCACTGCTTCTATACCGGAATCGTAGGAATAATCCCCTTCTAGAACAATCTCTTCATCATAAGAAAGACCTGATTCTTCTAATGCACGTTTATAACCTGTCAGCTTCTTCTCTCCGTTAATTGGTTCATCAAAAAGACCTGATACATATCCTACTCGTTTATGTCCTTTTTCAATTAAAGCCGTTACAGCGTCAAATGAAGCTTGTACATAATCAATGGTTACAGATGGCACTTTATTGTCTTTTTCAATGGATGCGGCCAATACTATGGGAACTGGTGATCTTTCAAATTCTGCTGCAAGTTCTTCTGTGATGTTACCACTCATGAAAACAATTCCATCTACTTGTTTGCCAAGCATCGTGTTTAACAGGTGTAACTCCTTGTCCACATTTTGGTCAGAGTTGCTTAGGATGATATTGTACTTGTACATGGTTGCAATATCTTCAATACCGCGTGCAAGCTCTGCATAGAAAATATTGGAGATATCTGGGATGATAACTCCCACTGTTGTCGTTTTCTTGCTCGCCAATCCTCTTGCTACTGCATTGGGACGATATCCAAGGCGTTCAATGGCTTCTAAAACTTTTTTTCTTGTTGTCGGTTTTACATTCGGATTTCCGTTTACTACTCGGGAAACCGTTGCCATAGAAACATTCGCTTCTCTGGCAACATCATAAATCGTTACGTTCATTCACACACACTCTCCTTCTATATACATGCATCTATGTAAGGCAATATTTAATAAGATAAATTTGGCAAAATAACGCATTTATCTAATAATCATACGTTATTCTAAGCAGACAAGCAATGAATTTACTATACTCCTGCTTATATCTTTTACTAAATGTAAATTTTTTATGAAAACTTATGAAAACAAGAAAAGACGAGCGTTTCAATCCGCTCGTCTTGGAGAAAATGGTTATTATGACTTGTACGAATAATGACTGCGTAATTCCGTGATGAACTCATTGAACTGATCGATGTCCATCTGCTGTGCCGCGTCAGAAAGTGCTACTGCCGGATCAGGATGTACTTCAGCCATCACTCCGTCTGCACCGATTGCAAGTGCAGCCTTTGCAGTAGGCAATAGAAGATCTTTTCTACCAGTGGAGTGCGTTACATCCACAAATACAGGTAAGTGAGTTTCTTTCTTTAGAATTGGTACAGCTGAAATATCTAATGTATTTCTAGTAGCTTTTTCGTACGTTCTGATTCCACGCTCACATAGGATGATTTGGTCATTCCCCTGGGAGATGATGTACTCTGCCGCGTTGATGAATTCATCAATGGTTGCAGCCAATCCTCTTTTGAGGAGTACTGGTTTTTTCACCGCTCCTGCGGCCTTCAGTAATTCGAAGTTTTGCATGTTACGGGCACCGATTTGGATGACATCCACGTAGTCGCAAGCAACTTCAATATCAGCAGGGTTGATGATTTCACTGATGATTGCCATATCAAATTCATCACCAACACGCTTTAATATTTTTAATCCTTCAAGACCAAGGCCTTGGAAGTCGTAAGGAGATGTTCTTGGCTTGAAAGCACCACCGCGAAGCAGCTTCACTCCTTGTGCCTTTGCAGCTTGAGCAACTTGGGCAACTTGTTCGTAGCTTTCAACCGCGCAAGGGCCGATGATGAAGTTTTGAGACCCATCGCCAATTTTTACTCCTTTTACTTCAACAACCGTATCTTCCGGTTTTTTCTTACGGGAAACTAGTAGTGCTTTTCTATGATCATCTTTTTGCAGTTCCAAGCCTGCTTTGAAAATTTCTTTGAATAAATGTTGCAAAGTGGATGTTTCGAAAGGTCCATCGTTATGCTCCGTAATCAAGTCCAACATTTTTCTTTCACGGACTGGGTCATATCGATTTACACCTTGCGCCTCTTTAAGCTTTCCAATTTCTTGGACAAGCTCACCGCGCTTGTTGATAACCTCTAATAGTTGTAAGTTAAGTTCTTCGACTTGTTTTCGCAAGGCGTCTAGTTCGTTATGACTCATATAATTTCATCCTTTCTGTATTTATAACAGTACCGAGTTGTGGTACATTTCTATTAATTAGTTATTATAAACGATGACTTTCTGATTGTCACGGATTTTTTCTTTATTAATTAAACGCTTTTAAGCGGTAAAGTATTATATGGTGCTATTTAGGGATGGTGAATCTTTTTTGATTTTCGCATTAGATATTGGAACAAGATCAGTGGTGGGACTACTATTAGAACAGGATCAGAGCAAATTTCGCATCAAAGATATAGTAATAAAAGAACATGCGGAACGGGCTATGTTAGATGGTCAAATTCATGATATTTTGGCCGTGTCAAAAGTTATTACATATGTGAAAGAAAAATTAGAAGAGAAACATGGACCATTAAAAAAAGTATGCGTCGCGGCGGCAGGTCGTGCATTAAAAACTCAAACTGCCTACGCGATACAAGATATTAAAGGAAAAGGAATGTTTACAGAAGAGGATATTTTTTTATTAGAGCTATCCGCTGTTCAAGAGGCGCAAAGGAAGCTGCTCCAAGAAAGGGAAACCGATAAGGCAAATCAGTATTTCTGTGTTGGATATTCGGTCCTCCGGTATTATTTGGATGAAGAAGAAATAGGCAGCTTGCTTGATCAAAGAGGAGAAAAAGCATCTGTTGAAATCATTTCGACCTTCTTGCCTAAGATTGTAGTAGAATCGTTGATTTCAGCCCTCCAACGGTCCGATCTTCAACTGGAAGCCCTGACACTTGAACCAATCGCTGCCATTAATGCGCTCATTCCTCCTTCTATGAGAAGATTGAATATCGCCTTGGTAGATATCGGAGCGGGAACTTCTGATGTGGCAATCTCCATGGATGGAACCGTGACGGCATATGGAATGGTTCCTGTTGCCGGAGATGAAATTACGGAAGGTATGAGTGATGCATTCCTACTGGACTTCCCACAAGCTGAGCAGGCCAAAAGGGACTTGCTCCATAATGAGAATATAACTTTTACCGATATTCTTGGGTTTGAACAAACTCTACCCAAACAAGAAATGATAGATCAACTATTCCCTTCCATCGACAAGCTGGCAACGTCCATTACTAAAGAAATAAAAAGGCAAAATAACCAAAAAGCTCCAAAAGCTGTCATGCTTGTAGGTGGAGGCAGCCTTACACCTTCTTTGCCCTCCCTCCTTGCAGAAAAGCTTGGATTACCTGAAAATCGAGTGGCGATCCGGGGTGTGGAAGCTATTGTTCAACTGGACCAAACAGATCTCCCTGTAAAAGGACCTGAATTTATCACTCCAATTGGTATAGCTATAGCTGCCAAGGAAAAACCAATCGAATACGTTTCTGTCATGGTCAATGACCTTCCTGTTCGTTTATTTGACGTGAAAAAATTGACCATTGGAGATAGCCTACTAGCTGCGGGTATCAGTATCAGCAAATTGGTTGGAAAGCCAGGTTTGGCTTTGATAATTGAAGTGAACGGGAAAAGTATCACCTATCCAGGGAATTTTGGAGAGACAGCGAAGATTATAAAAAATGGGCAGCATGCACAAAGCTTTGATCCGATTACCAATGGCGATGTCATTATCGTGGAAAAAGGCACAGATGGACAATCAGCCTCTGTCACTATAAGGGAAGTTGTAGGGACAGAATTGCCCGTAATCTCCGTAAATGTGAACGGCAAAGCTAAAGATATCAATCCTGGCCTGCTCGTGAACGGGCAACCTGCAATATTGGACGAACACCTTGCAGACCGTGACAAGATTACTTTTTCTTATCCGGAAACAATAGGCGAGCTGCTCGTTCAAACCGGTGAAATAATGGAGGATGATCTTGCGCTGTTTCCCCTCATCATTAATAATGAGAAAACCTTTGTGCCTTCTTTTTCAGTCCATGTAAAAAAGAACGGTAAACAAGTCTCATTAAATGATCAATTTACCAATGAAGACAATATTGTCTGGGAAAGAGGCTCCACCCCGACAGTTAAAATGCTCTCCATCGTTCAGCAGTATGAAACAAAACAAGAAATAGCAGTAACGTATAAAGGACAAAAAGTAGTATTAATAAAAGTTTTGCTTGAGTTTTATCGAAATGGAAAACTGCTTGCTGAAGAGGATCTCCTAAATAAAGGCGACCATCTACAAGTTATGGTCAGACGCAAGGAGCCTTTCATTTTTCAGGACATGTTTCGCTTTGTAGACATCGAGAGACCTCAAGGTGCGGGGACCTTTCAATTAAAGAAAAATGGAGCAGAAGCATCCTTCTATGACTTTATCGACCACGGGGATGAATTGGATATAGAATGGAAGAGTAAAATCTTAGAAGCTAACTTGCAAGATAGAATGTGAGGTGTGCTCCATAATAAAACGAACGTGCATAGTCGCACGTTCGTTTTATTTTACATTCTCTTGAAGGGAAGAATAGGTAATCTTCCAGTGAGAAGCATTCCAAGCAACTTTTCCATCCTTAAACAATAATGCTTGTGGAGATTCATGTTTTATATCAAATGTCTCCGCGATATGATTGGAAAGCGGTCTGGCTTCTTGTACATTCAAATAAAAACAAGGAACTTGATTTTGGTCGGCTACAAAGTTTTCGAATTCTTCAAATGCAGCATGGCTGATTGGACAAGTTGTGCTGTTTTTAAAGAATAAGAATTTCTCATTTTCTTGGACAATCTGATCGAATTCTTCTACAGATTGCACGACTGTTTTACTCATATTTCTACACCCTTTACTATTTATATTATAAAATTTCAGACACCGCTGTTGTTTTCCGCAAATGGCTTCGCTTTCCTAGGGGCGCAGCTTGAGCCTCCTCGGCAAGCCTGTGGGGTCTCCACCTAGCACTATCTCCCTCAGGACAAGGAAGGCTTCGACAGCGAAACATCGCACGAAGAAAGTGCGTAGCATTTTCGAGAAGTCTTCGCCTTTTGCTCCAATCAACAGCTATAAATCTCTAAGTAAATTAAAAACGGCGAAGTTATCATACCACTTCGCCGTTTTATTCTCAAGTTATGAGATTGCTTATTGGGATTCTTCGCTTTCGGATAACTTTTTCTCTACGTCTTCCAACGCAGCTTTTGTATCCTCAAGGCGTTTCTTTACTTCATCTGTCATTTCATCAGATTGAGTTTCAATAGCAGTAGCTGCTTCGGAAATAATATCTTGAACCTGCTCTTGCAGCTCCATGGATATGTCTCCATTCTTTTCTCTCAATTGCTTAACTTTGTCCATCACTTGTTGTGTTTGATCCGTAATGGCCTTTGTCAATTGGTTCTTCTTATCTTTGGCAGTTTCAGCTAATTCAGTTGTATATTCAGTAGCTTGAACCTTCCAGTTATCTGTTCTTTCTTTTAATTGAGTCGCCTGGTCCGTGATATCCTCACGAAGCTCTCTACCGGATTTTGGAGCCAGGAACAATGCAGTTGTAGCTCCCACAATTCCACCAATTAATGTACCGATTAAAAAGTCTTTCGTGTTCATACTGTCAGTGTTCGTGTTCATTTCTTTCTTGTTCTCTTCGCTCATTTCCGATTCCTCCTCAAATTTTGTTGATTTTGTTTTTCTGTTTTCTTTCATTCCATTTGTCGACAAGTTCCATGGCCACATTGGACCATTGTACAACTTGCGACACTTTATCCTGGTTTTGATCTAGCTGTTGTGCAACATTATTAGATAAACGTGATACGGAATGATTAAATCCTTGAATGGAAGTTCCAACATCCTTTACAGCAGTTACAACCGTATTAAGTTGTTGCGACTTATCTTGAATGTCGTCCATTAATACATTGGTTTTATGTAATATCTGCTCTGTCTCGGATGTGATCCCTTGCATTTGTTTTTCAATACCACCTAATGTACCGGCAACTTGATTTAAAGTGCCTTGCACGGAAAGAAGTGTTTTGGAAACAAAAATAACCAATATTAAAAATGCAATAGCTACAATAATTGCGCTAATGTAAAGCAACTCACTCAACGCGACACCTCCTGGCTGCTGACGTACATACCTACTGTTTACCCCATCTATTACAGTTTAAACATTCTATACTCTGTTTTATTCTAGGAGAAAAAGAAAATCCCTTCAAAAATTTAAAGAAATTTTAAAAATATTACTTTTATTTTTAGACAAAAAATTCAACAAAACACCCGTAATCGGTTACAATAATGATGTTACATAACCATTTTCTTAGGGGGCAATACAATGAAGGATCCTCGGATTCAAACACTGGCAAAAAATTTAATCAATTATTCTGTTCGTCTTCAAAAAGGCGAAAAGGTATTAATTGAAAACTTTGGGCTGCAAAGAGAACTAGTAGTAGCACTTGTCGATGAAGCTTATAAAGCTGGCGGTTATCCTTTTGTATCATTAAAGGATGTACAGGTAGACCGGTCTTTGTTAATGGGAGCCCAGGAAGAACAATATAGCATGAAAGCTGATTTTGAAGCAAATGTCATGAAAAACATGGATGCATATATCGGCCTTCGTTCAGGAGACAATATCGCTGAACTTTCCGATGTTCCTGATGACAAGCAAAAAATCCAGGGCAGTACGGTTGGAAAGAAGGTTCACCGTGACATACGTGTACCAAAAACCAAATGGGTGGTTCTGCGCTATCCAAATGCCAGCATGGCACAGCTTGCAAAAATGAGTACCGAAGGGTTTGAGAACTTCTATTTTGATGTATGTAATCTTGATTATGGAAAGATGAGCAATGCCATGGATGCCCTTGTGGGATTAATGAATAAAACAGACAAGGTAAGAATTACTGGTGAGGGTACTGATTTAACGTTCTCTATTAAAGATATCCCTGCCATCAAATGCGCAGGCGAGATGAACATTCCAGACGGTGAAGTTTATACGGCACCTGTGAAGGATTCTGTTAACGGAACGATTACGTATAATACTCCATCTCCATACCAAGGCTTCACATATGAAAATGTGAAATTGACTTTCCGCGACGGCAAAATTGTGGAAGCAACTGCCAATGATTCCGATCGTATCAATAAGATTTTTGACACCGATGAAGGTGCACGTTTTATTGGGGAGTTTGCTATCGGTGTTAACCCATATATCCAACATCCGATGCAGGATATTCTTTTTGACGAAAAGATTGATGGAAGCTTCCATTTCACACCTGGTCAGGCTTATGAAGATGCTTGGAACGGCAACAATTCCGATATTCACTGGGATATGGTTATGATTCAGCGTCCCGAGTATGGTGGAGGAGAAATCTACTTTGATGATGTTTTAATTAGAAAAGACGGCAAGTTTGTCATTTCAGAGCTTGAAGGATTGAATCCGGAGAATTTAAAATAAACTTTTACCTTAAAACCATTCACATGGAAGTGTGGATGGTTTTTTGATTATTGCGTTAGACATCTTTATTGATTTGTCCCCTTCTCAAGACCTCTCTCTATCCATTTTCACGTAACTGAGGTCTTCATTTCCATTCGCCAAAATAAAAAACCGGCTTCCCCTCTACATAGAGGAATGCCGGTTTTCAATACTTTCTTATTCCACTTCGTGCTGAAGTGACTTCTCATACGCTTCCTGGAACTTCGTGATATCACCGGCACCCATGAAAATAATGACGCTGTTTTCATGCTTTGCCAATAACGCTGTTCCTTCTTCTGACAGGATTTCTGCACGATCTATCTTCTCTAAAAGATCATTAATCGTCAGTTTCCCTTGATTCTCGCGGGCTGAACCGAATATATCGCAAAGGTATACTTGATCCGCACCGCTTAAGCTTTCCGCAAATTCAGTCAAAAATGTCTGTGTTCTTGTAAAGGTGTGCGGTTGGAATACAGCAATGACATCGCGGTCAGGATACTTCTGGTTGGCAGCATCGATTGTCGCCCGAATCTCAGTCGGATGGTGGGCATAATCATCAATCAATACTTGCGTGCCTATTACTTTTTCAGAAAATCTTCTTTTAACCCCTTCAAAAGTAAGCAACTGACTTTGAATGACATCTACAGGGATTTCCTCATAGTGACACAAAGCAATTACAGCCAGGGAGTTCATGATGTTGTGGTCGCCATACCCATTAATTTTAAAAGTAGCATAATGGTTGTTGCGTACATATACATCAAATGTGGTACCTTCTGTCGACTTTTCCACATGACGTGCTTGAAAGTCATTTTCTTCCCCGAAACCATAATAGATTACTGGTACTTTTGCTTGAATTTTTTGCAGGTACTCATCATCTCCGCAAGCGATGATTCCCTTCTTCACTTGCATGGCCATCTCTTGGAAAGCGGAAAATACGTCATCAATACTGCCGAAATAATCCGGGTGATCAAAATCGATGTTCGTCATGATCGTGTAATCAGGGAAGTAGGATAAGAAATGTCTTTTGTACTCACATGCTTCAAATACAAAATATTCACTGTCTTCTACTCCACGGCCTGTGCCATCACCAATAAGAAAAGATGTAGGCTTTGCACCTTGAATAACATGAGAAAGCAACCCAGTAGTAGATGTTTTCCCGTGTGCTCCAGTAACGGCGATACTGGTATACTTCTCCATAAACTGACCCAGAAATTGAGGATAGCGAATAACAGGTATATTTCGTTCTTTAGCCGCTTCAATCTCCTCATGCGTGTCAGGAAATGCATTACCGGCGATAACCGTCATATCTTCCGTAATATTGTTCTTATCAAAAGGAAGGATCGGAATCCCTTTTTCTTCGAGTCCCTTTTGTGTAAAGAACCTCTTTTCAATATCTGAACCTTGTACTTGTAGGTGCATATCGTCCAAAATTCCGGCAAGTGCACTCATTCCTGATCCTTTAATACCAACAAAATGATAAATGGTCATGAAAAAACCTCCAACATTTATCTATATATAATTCGATTACTTTACTTCTGCAAACGAACTGAATAATAGTTTTTTATTTTTGTGCCCACGTAGTTTTCTCCGCATAGATAATCCATTATATGATTAGCGTCTAAAAATGCTAATTCCAATATTCCCTTAAGTAATAGGATTCAAACCATATGTAGAAAAGACTTTTCGTAACAACGACCTATTATAGCACTATTTATAGATTTCCTCTACCGCAGTGCCATGAAACGGTCAAGCAGAGGAAAAACTGATAGAACTTTTTTCTATCAGTTTCTCCATATATCATATCCTGATATACGTTAATCCACTTTTTCCAGTCGTTCATTAAAGCGGTATTTTCTTCCGGCCTTCGCTTGAGGTTCACCGTTCAGCACAACATTATCACCAGTAAATCCGATATGTATTTTAAGCAGGCTTCCACCTACACCATAGATATCGACTGGTACTTTCTGTTCTTCAAATTCCGCAATGCGTTGCTCGCTGAAGCCACCGCTTACCACAATCTTCACATGGGTGAAGCCTTCTTTATCCAATGCCTCACGCAATGCAAAAACAAGCGGTGCATTTACCCCGCGCGGGTCAAAGGTTCCGAGTACATCCTGATGACGGATGAAATGCTGGTCGATCATGGTTCTAGATGTATCAACCCGGACTCCCTTCAGCTTGTCTCCAAACTCTCTTGCCACTCGTAACGCATCCGTAATGACATCGTTGTTGTAATCGACTAATACCAACAAGTCATCTTCGGGGAATTTTGCATGATAAGCTTTAGAAGCTTCTACCACATCCCCATTAAATAATTGGATAAGGGCATGCGGCATGGTACCCATCCCTTTTTTGCCCCACCATTCATTCATCGCGTGGGTTGCTTGCGCTGTCGAACCACCAATATGCGCAGCATACCCGTCTCCAGCTTGTTGCGTAAAATGGTCATCACGGTCTCCCATGAAAATGACTGGCTTTTGGCCTGCAGCTTTTACTACATTATAGACATTCGTAGACACCGACGTTCTTCTGGCCAGGATACCATCAATAACTCCTTCTAAGAATCCAAAGTTTTGATAAGGACCTGTTATGGTTAGAACCGTTTCAAACGGCGCAATTTTATCTCCATCTTTCAAGGAGTAAATTTCCAGTGATTCCGGATCATCTGCGAAAGTCTTGATTAATGCAATTACTTCGTCTGTTCCGCATAAGACAGCATGATCTTTTTGAAAAAATTGCATGGTCACAATGTTATCTGGTTTAAATTCTTTAACGATTTCTCGTGTTTTTAAAAAATAGACTGCTGAGAACCAACCTTCTTTGACACGTTCATCAAATTTAAACGTACGGTTGGTCAGCCTTTTAATTTTACCTTGCAGCTTTAACTCAATTTCTTTCATCCTCTTAAAAGCTCCTTAAGACCCTGGTTTTGGGTTACTGTCTTGCCGGATATACCGACTCCTATTGTTTACTAGTATTAATAATAATAGAAGATTGTATCCATTTACAACAACTTCAGGTCTGGAGCATTAAAAGTCAGAATCTTGCATACTGACAAGCTCCTCTTCTGAAACAAGTACATCTCTTGGTTTACTGCCCTTTGGACCGGATATCACACCTTGGTCCTCCATCATTTCCATTAAGCGGGCAGCTCGGTTATAGCCAATCCGGAATCTTCTTTGTAAACTGGAAGTGGACGCTCCGCCTTGATCGATTACATATTGGCACGCCTCGATAAAAAGCTCATCTTCCTCTTGAATGGTGCTCTCTTTTAGCAATTCGCTCTGCTCAAATAAGTAATTGGGTTTTTGTTCTTTTCGAACGTGATTAACCGCTCTCTCTATCTCATCATCTGATACAAAGTTTCCTTGTACCCTGATAGGTTTTGGAGCACCATTTTCAAGCAACAGCATATCTCCGCGCCCCAGAAGACGTTCAGCCCCTCCAATATCGATGATAGTTCTCGAATCGACCTGGGAGGAAACGGAGAATGCAATCCTTGTTGGAATATTTGCCTTGATAAGTCCTGTTATCACGTCTACCGACGGACGTTGTGTCGCAATTAATAAATGCATCCCGCAAGCACGTGCTTTTTGGGCAATACGGCAAATCGCCTCTTCCACATCACTCGGAGCGACCATCATTAAATCAGCCAATTCATCGATGATGATGACCATATACGGCAATGTTTCCTGGTTATGCTTTTTCGCAGTTTCATTGTACTTTGCAATATCTCTAACGCCTGCATGGACAAATAATTCATAGCGCCGTTCCATCTCTTCCACTGCCCATTTAAGCGCCGCAGTTGCTGCCTTTACATCTGTGATAACCGGGCTTACCAGATGGGGAATGTGGTTGTAAGGTGTTAGTTCTACCATTTTTGGGTCAATTAATAAGAGCTTTACTTCATCTGGTGTACTCTTATATATCAAACTCATAATGATAGAGTTAACACAAACGCTTTTTCCCGATCCCGTAGCACCTGCAATCAATCCGTGCGGCATTTTCTGCAGATCCAACACGACAGGTTGACCTGAAATATCCAACCCTAATGCTACCGTCAATGGAGAGGTATTCTGGATAAAAGAAGGGTGTCGGATAATCTCCCTTATAAATACCGGCTTGCTCACACGATTTGGCACTTCTATGCCAATCGTGTTTTTCCCTGGAATAGGTGCCTCCATCCGGATATCCCGTGCAGACAGGCTCAGTTTGATGTCATCACTTAGATTGGTAATCTTATTTACCTTCACCCCAGGTTCTGGTTGCACTTCAAATTGGGTTACAGAAGGCCCTTGTGTAGCTTTTACCACTTTTGCCCCGACTCTGAAGTGATGCAAGGTTTCATCAAGCAATTGTTTTTGCGCTTCGACCCAGTCCTGGTCTCCCTGAGAATGTTGCGGCGGGATGGCAAGCATCGTAATAGGCGGCTTTCTGTAGTAGGGTTGGGTTACTTCCTCTTTGGGCATCACTTGCTGTTTTCTTTCTAAAGATCGTTTGTCCTGTTTGAGCATGATTACATTAAATGGAATGTTCTGTTTGGAGGAAGTCTCCTTTTTCAGATTCACTTCCGTTTTTTGTATTACTTTTTCTTCCTCTTTAGGTTCAGGTTCGATGTATTCCAAAGTTGCAGCGGATTCCTGTTTAGATGAAGCGACATCTTCCTCCGCTACATTAATACCATCCAATTCTTCCTTTACTTCAAGAACTGCAATTTCTTCAATATCTTCCATTTCTTGAATATCTTGAAGTTCTTCCCTTACTTCTTCCAATGAATCTACATGGATAGCTCTGTCAATCATCGAGCTAATTGGATTACCATTTTCAGCTCTATCCTCTAAAGAATCATTCTCTTCTATTAACTCATCAGTGAATGCCTGTACTTTTAGAGTATCTCTGTCGGTAAATGCTTCATCATTCACAGTAGAATAGCCAGCAAGCGGGTTTGATTGCTCTATTTCATTATCTATTTCATTAGAGAAATATTCTTTGCTTAACAGCTCAATCTCCGGTATATAATCTTCTTTCTTTTGTACTAGCGGACGTGATTTATACCCATAAATAGGGGACACCACTTCAGTAGGATGGAAAGGTTGTTTATTTTTGTTGGTTACTTTTTCAAATGCTTTTGGCTTGCTTGTTTTTTTAGCTGGCTTTATCTTCTCTGGTTCACTGCTCGTTGTTTCTTGTTTTACTTTTATTGGTTCTGTTTTACTTTGTTCTGATTGTTTGACAGGCTGATGAGATTCAGTTTTTTCTCTTTTTACCCGCTTTGTCTTTTGTTCTTTTAAACCTTCATCCGGTATAAGGGGAAAGCGGAATTTCCCAGTTGGATATTGATAAGCTATCTTTGCTGTTGGTTGCTTTTGCTTATTTTCCGGTTTCTTAGCGTAATCTTGCTCAATGGTTGTTTCTTCTTCATCACTTAGCTGAGCAAACAGCTTCTTAAACCAGTTCACATTCATCACACTCTTTCTTTGTTGTTCGTAACCCGTTATACTCTCTCTTTCAGGTTCAGTAGGCAAAAAACCACTAGAAAACATCTAGTGGTGAAAAACGAAAAAAGACATCTCGGGATTATCCTGAAAACGGTTGTCCCGCTTCATATTTATCAGCTTCTAGAACTAGGATGCCTTTTTCTGCCGGGGCATTTGGAAGATCCAGTTCTTTTGCAGAACAAATCATTCCTGAAGATGCAATGCCTCTAAGTTCAGCATCTCTTATGACTAGTCCACTAGGCATGACTGCTCCAACCTTTGCCACTACGACATACTGTCCGCTGTCTACATTTGGGGCACCGCAAACTATTTGAAGTACTTCTGTCCCTACATCCACTTTACATACACTTAGTTTATCTGCATTTGGATGTTTTTCTTTTTCGATCACTTGTCCCACGACAAATTTAGGGCTGAGGTCAGGGTTAAGTGATTCATTGACGCCGTTTTCTTTTAGGGCTTTGTTTAGTTCTTCTACAAGTTCTTCCGTCAGATTGACGGGGCCTTTGTAGTCGTTGACTTTAAAATATTTGGATGCGTTGAAGAGATTGTAACCTGCTATTTCTTTTGTTTCTTTATTTATAATCTTCGCAACGTCTCCAGTTTTTTCTACCATTCGGTTGTTTAAATTGATTTCTTTTATGTAGATTAGTAGTGTGTCGCCTATGCCTTCTTGGTTATAGTACACATTTATGGTCATGTTTTTCTTCCTTCCTATTCTATATTTAGTAACTCTCTAACTTCCAGTTTCCTTGCGTTCCAGGTGTTCGCTTTCCGCGGGAAGGTGTTTGAGCCTCCTCGCAACGCTTCAGGGGTCTCAACCAACCTTTTCTCCCCCGCTGGAGTCTCACACCTTGCACTTCAGTCAACTGGGGAAATCTATTTAGTTTTTTTATTGTCTTTTCCAAGGATGAATATTGGTTCTAGTTCTCCTTCTTCATATAGGAAGGATAACGCGGTAATTGGGATCTTGCCGTTTACGAAGAAGCTCATGGTCAATTCGGCAAGAATATCATATCCTACTTCATTTTGAATATCGGAAAGTATCAATACATCCTGGTGAGGAACTGATACAGTCATCGTCCCTGATACTTGATTTTTAAAGGAATCCAAGAAGGAATCATTTAAGATTCTGCTAGCATCGTATCCATCATTAGAACGGACAAAATAAAATGTATTACCAGCAACTACATCTTCTTTCATAGTTGTCGGCAATGACCTAACATTAAACATGGCCATTTCTTTGATGGTGTTCTTCGTTAAGTTTTCTCTTTGAAGAAGTTTCTCATCAATCAATTTGTAAGATTTTCCTAAATCTACCGCATAGTAAATTCTGGTTTCCGCTGTATGCTCATCATATACCAACGGAATATCATTGCTTGTCATTGGGAAGGAGGTAGACCGAATAACAGGATAAATATGGCGTTCAGCACCATTCAATTTAACGGGCATCTTCATGCTTGTTAGAGCTTCTTTTACGTAATATACGTATTCCTCTATGGCACTTAGGTCATTTGATTGTTCGTACTTAGAAAGCACACCCTGTAGTGAGATAGAAATCCCCTTTTTCGTTTCCTTATCCTCAACTCTTAAGGATTCTTTTTCTCGATCATATGTAAATACCCAATTGGGATGGGCTAATTTCTCTTCTATTAACTGTTTAATTTTTTGTACTGTCATTTTTCCCATCAAGAACAATCCTTTCTCTCTATTGCTTAACCTTTATTGTACAACAAATCACTGAAAGAATGTAATTGTCGAAGTTTGTTTTAGTAAAAGAAGGTCTAACATGTCATCTACTTACCTCCATTACTCTTTACATTACCTTCATACCCCTTTTTACCTACCATTCATCCTTCAAAAGACCTTCATACCTTTTTTCCAGGAGGAACATTGTACTCATATTCGCACCCTTTATTCTTCTAAGAATAGAGTGCCTAGTAGATTTTGCTTGTTTTTTCATATAGTGACATCCAACTAGACCAACTAGGACATTTCCACTATTCCCCATTTCCCTTATTACCTGCTCCATTTAATTAACTAAACCATACACGTAGAATTATTTTACATTTTTACTTCGTTTTGTCACTTTTTATCCAACCATTACCAAATTACTACTGTGAAAAATCTGTCTCCCACCTATGTACTATTTTTAGAATATTCTGATACTTTTCTTTCTTTTTCGACACTATTCTTCTACATACTTTATTAATCTTTAATTGTCACCGAGATACTCCTACATAATGCAAGACTCCACCTCCTAGAATGGCAGGCGGATACTTTTAAAGCAAAGGGGGGACATTCATCGGTTTTTTTGCATTTTCTAACCAATTTTAAAGGGGGATGTTGAATGAGTAGGAAGAACAAGCGTAATTTTGCTAGAGTATTCAGTATCATTATGTGTTTATTACTGATCGCCCCAAGCTTTAACCCTGGTACAGCTTCTGCACAAGGGAACAAAGCTTCCGTCTCTTTGGGTGAATCTAAAGAAGTGATGGCAAGTAAAATAACAGATCGCTTATCGACACAGTTTTCTAAAGATGGGGAAAAAGTTACCTTCCTAATCAAATTCAAAGAACAGGTAGATACGCAGGCAGTAGCTGCTAAAGCTGTGGAAGCAGCCAAGGTACAAAAGGCTTCTGCCGGACAAGAAAAACTGATGAAACGTAATGCTGTTGTCTCTGAATTAAGAGCAACATCCATCGAAACCCAAGCAAATGTAAAAGAGTATCTTCAAAAAGCGGTAGTAGATGGAAAAGCAAAGGACATCCAATCCTTCTATGTAGTAAACGGTATGGCCGTTACTGCTACGAAAGAAGTAATGGAAGAGCTTGCTAGATTCCCAGAAATCGAAAAGCTTCTACCAAACGAAGTACGTCAGTTGGATCCTGCAGCTGAAGCAGCTGCGACAACTGAAATTGAAGTAGAAGAAAAGCCTGCTGCTGGCCTTGAGAACATCGAGTGGGGTGTTGCCCAAATCGGTGCACCTCAGGCATGGGAAATGGGCGTTGACGGTCAAGGCACTGTCGTTGCAAGCATCGATACTGGTGTTCAGTGGGATCACCCTGCATTAAAAGAAAAATATCGTGGATTTAATGCGGCAACAGGAAATCCCAACCATGAATACAACTGGTTTGATGCTACTCCTGCAAACCAATCCACTCCTTACGATGATGACGGTCACGGTACCCACGTAACAGGTACAATGGTTGGTGCTGAGCCGAACGGATCCAACCAAGTTGGTGTTGCTCCTGGAGCAAAATGGATCGGCGTTAAAGCATTTACTCCATCCGGTGGTACGGACGCTGCCCTTCTTGCAGCTGGTGAATGGATTCTAGCTCCTAAAGATGCTAGCGGAACTCCAAACCCTGCAATGGCTCCGGACGTTGTTAACAACTCTTGGGGCGGCGGACCAGGTTTAGATGAGTGGTACCGTCCAATGGTTCAAGCATGGGTTGCAGCTGATATCTTCCCTGCATTCGCAGCTGGAAATACGCGCATCGGAAACCCTGGTGGTCCTGGATCTGTTTCCACACCTGGTAACTATCCGGAATCTTTTGCAACTGGTGCAACGGATGTAAACATGAACCTTGCTAGCTTCTCTTTACAAGGTCCTTCACCTTATCAAGAAATTAAGCCTGAAGTATCTGCACCGGGAGTGGGCATTCGTTCTTCTTTCCCTGGAAACAGCTATGGTGCTGCAAGTGGAACTTCCATGGCAAGTCCGCACGTAGCTGGTGTGGTTGCGCTACTTAAACAGGTTAACTCTAGTCTGACTATTGCGGACATCGAGGAAATCTTAATGACGACTGCAACTGCAAGAACAGATTCCAATTTTCCTGACTCTCCAAACAACGGATATGGACATGGGATCATCAATGCATTTGATGCAGTATCTTCCATCATTTCCGGTCTTGGAAAAATCAAAGGGCAAGTTGCGAAAGATGGAGAAGATGACGAAGCTCCAACTTTCGAACACACAGCACCTGCTGAAACGTATGCTGGCATGAACCTGCCTCTAAGTATTCACGTTCAAGATAATGTAAGTATTTCTTCTGTAACACTGCAATATCAAAACACTGCTGGCGAGTGGGTAGACCTTGCTGCAGAGCGTGCTTCTGGCTCTTACAATGACGCTACTTACACAGCATCCATCCCTGGTGATGACATTGGTGAACCTTCCGTATCTTATCGCTTTCACATTGTTGACTTCGGTGGCAATGAAGTAACAACAGATACGTACGAAGTAAGTGTTCAACCAGGTATCACGGTTGGCTACTCTACAGACTTTGAAACAGATCCTGTAGGCTGGTATTCTTTCGGAGCTGAAAACACATGGCAATGGGGCGTACCATCTGCTGGTCCTACTGGAGCTAACTCCGGTGAAAAAGTATATGGAACGAATCTTGAAGGCAACTACGGTAACCGTGCAAACATGACACTAGTGATGCCTCCTATCGATTTACCTGCAGATAGTAGTGCATACCTTCAATTCATGAACTGGTTCAACCTAGAAACACGTTATGATTTTGGTCACGTATTCGTATCTACTGACCAAGAAAATTGGACACAACTTCTACGCTTTGATGGGATCAGTGAAAACTGGACTGCAAGAGAAGTAGATCTTTCTGAATATGCTGGACAACGCATTTACATCGGCTTTAACGTGACAACAGACGGAAGCGTTGTACGCACAGGCTGGTATATCGATGATGTCGCATTATCAGCGGAGTCCAATGCAGCATCCGCTTCCACTCAGTTAGAAGTAACGAAAGAAGAGAAAGTAGAAGCAAAAGAGGAGCAAGTAAATCCAGATAAAATCCATCCGGTTGCTACTCCTGAAAAAGCAGAAGCTGTGAAAGAGGATGTTAACCCTGCGGTACTTCCATTACATGCACAAGTAACTGTACTGGAAACAAACCGCTCTGTTAACACAAATCCTGCCAACGGACAATACGAACTATTGCACGCAGCAGGCACATTTACAGTACAAGCAGAAGCATATGGCTATCACCCGGCTCAACAAACGGTTGAAATCGCTCCAGACGGAGAAGCAGTCGCTAACTTTGTATTGGAAGAAATGGCACGCGGAACAGTCAGTGGAACTGTAACAAACAGTGTCACTGGTGAACCTATTGCAAACGCAACTTTAATGCTGATTGAAGATGCAGCAGTTGCCCCTGTAACAACGGATGAAAACGGAAACTTCTCCATTACTGCATTAGAAGGCGACTATACACTACGTGTAATGGCTCCTTCCTACTATAGTGAAACTGTAGAAGTATCCATTGAAGGTGATGAAACGACTAACCTTGATGTAGAATTACGCCCATTCATCGGATACCCTGGTGAAATCGGCTATGACGATGGCACTGCTGAGAATGCCCGTGCATTCTATGATGCCGGAAACGGTTGGGCAGTAAAAATGTCTCTACCTGAAGGGCAAAACAGTGCGCTTGTCACTGGCGGATTATTCCGATTCTGGGATACTACATGGCCAACTCCTGGTGGTACAGACTTTAAAGTAGAGGTTTGGGATGCATCTGGTGCTGATGGAGCTCCTGGATCCAAGCTTGCTGGACCATTTGATGGAACGGCACTTCGTACAGGCGAATGGACAACAGTAGACCTAGCTGAGCATGGAATCATCGTAGAACAAGACTTCTACATGGTTTACATCCAGTCTCAACCAAATCCGAATGCTCCTGGTCTCGGAACGGACGAAGATGGACCAAACGCTGGCCGCAGCTGGCAATATGTAGGTGGCGCATGGTCTCCTGCTCCTGAAGAAGAAGGGAACTACATGATCCGTGCACTTGTTAACTTTGAAGTGACAGCTCCAACCATCACTTCTCCTGCAGATGGATCATTCACAAATGAAGAAACTGTAACTGTAGAAGGTAACGCTTCTCCGACTACAACTGTTCATGTGATGAACAATGGCGAAGAAGTTGCAACTACTACGGCAACAGAAGAAGGAACGTTTGCTGTAGATGTTACTCTATCTGAAGGAGATAATGTATTAACTGCTAAATCCTCTACTGAAACAGGCGAAACGGAAGAATCCGCTCCTGTAACAGTTGTTCTTGATCAGACTGCTCCTGAACTTGCCATTACAAGCCCTGCAGACGGTTCTAAAACGAACCGCGAAACAGTTACCGTAACAGGTACAGTAGCAGATGAAAATCTTGATTTTGTTAAAGTCAATGGAAAGAAAGCTTCTGTTCAAGATGGCACATACTCTCTAAGAGTAATGCTTGAAAATGGAGAAAATAACATTCGTGTTGTTGCTCAGGACTTAGCTGGCAACCGTACAAGACAAGATGTAACGGTGTATGCTAACTACGATGCTCCTGAAATTACTAACTTGAAGCCAACGGAAGACAAGCACTTAAGAGCTGGTGAATCTGTGAAGATTGAATTCAACAGTGAAGAAGGCCTTCGTGCAACATTCTCTATCCGTATGCCATTAACAAATGCTTCGATGATGATGCAAGGAAACGATGTAAACAATGAAGTAAGCAATGCAGTTGAACTTCCATTGATGGAACAATCTCCTGGCTATTATGTAGGATATTGGACTGCTACTTCTAGTGTCGTGGCAAGTGGAGCAGAAATCGAGGTTAAAGTATCAGATGACTTCGGAAATGTGACTCGTGCGATTGCAGACGGTAAGCTGTTTATCAATGATGGAAATGATGGTAGTAAAAAAGGTAAAAAGAAAAAAAATAACTAAGTAAATAAGAAGGAGCAGGCATTCACGGGACACCGTGATTGCCTGCTCCTTTGTAAATTATAACGAAGCAACAAATGCTTCAATCTCTTCTTGCGTTTTGCGGTCTTTGCTTACAAACCGGCCTGCTTCTTCTCCATTTTTAAAACCAACAAAGCTTGGGATTCCAAATACGCTCAATTCAGCACAAAGATCAATAAACTCGTCTCTATCCACGTAAATAAACGTATATTCATTAAACTTTTCCATGATTTCAGGCAAAACTGGCTCAATGACGCGGCAGTCCGGACACCAATCTGCAGAAAACATAAACACCACATTTTTCTCACTTTTCAATTGGTTGAATTGCTCTAACGATTGTAACTTTTCCATCAATATCACCCTCCAATATTAATTTTCATATCGCCTTCTTTAATGAACGCTTTCTTTCTCATCCATTCTGATATTGCTAAACTTACCACAGCAGGACCCAAAATGTGAAGCAACAAAACTTTTATTAAAACTGACACAGAGAATCCCATAGCGGCAAAGGTCATAATTTGTCCAACCAAACCGCTTGTCCCCATTCCAGCCCCCTCTTTTACATTTGTCATTTGGAAAAAGGTCGTTCCTAATGGCGCAAATATCATGCCTGCAATTGTAGGCGGTATGATAATCAGTGGATTTTTAATGATATTTGGCACTTGAAGCATGGAAGTTCCTATCCCTAACGCTAATAGCCCTGACATTTTATTTTCGCGGTAACTGCTTACAGCAAATCCAACCATTTGAGCTGCACATCCAATGGTAGCCGCTCCCGCTGCAATTCCTTCAAGTCCCAACATCATAGCAATAGCGGCACTTGAAATCGGTGCAGTCAATGCCCATCCCATTAAAATTGCTACTAAAATTCCCATTACAATGGGCTGCTGTTCGGTGGCCCACATAATGATAGATCCCAGCGAATTCATCCCTGCATTAATTGGAGGGCCGATAAAGGTGGCAACAAGGAATCCTGTCAGAATTGTTATAAATGGGGTGACTAGGATATCTACCTTTGTTTCTTTTGAAACAATTTTCCCCACTTCCGTTGCCAGTAAAGCCGCAACGAAACTTCCCGCAGGTCCGCCTAATTGCGCACCAGCAGCCCCTGCTATAAGGGCAGAAAACATCACCAAGGGAGGCGCCTTCAAACCATAGGCAACAGCGGCACCTATCGCAGGGCCCATTAAGCTCATCGCTAATATACCCATGTCTGTAAAGAAAGTCCATCCTGCCTGATCCCCGATTGTTTTAATAATCAAACCGATGATCAGCGAGGAGAAGAGTCCAAGTGCCATATAACTTAGGCCGTCAATGAGATAGACCCTTGGCGATAGTGTAACTCCTTTTTTATGTAGAAAAGATTTCATAATTCTCCCTCATCCCTTTTTATATTTCCTATCAGCCTTACATTAATAATACCGAATCATTGTCGATATATACTAGTAGATATTGAAGTCTTTTATGTTTTAGGGGGGTAACATGAAAACAATTAGAGGTAGAGTAAGATTTATTTTATTGGCTGCTATCACAGGACTCATCATTGTATTATTATTCAATTTCTTTTTTTACTTTACGCAATCTGCTGAAAAAGAGCAAGAAACGGCATTGTTTGAAGCGGTAAATGACAGTAAAGAAATCAAGTATGCTTTTTCCGATACCAGAAAGAACGAACAAGAATTTTTAAGAGTACCAAGTGACGAAACATCCGTTGCAATCAAAGAAAACCTAGATAGCATAAAGCAGGATGCATCCCGGCTACAACAGCAATTCTCTGAGTATGAGGAAATCGCCACTCGATTTAAACAAATCGAATCAGCTGCTTCTGACTATATGAACGAATTTGTACCACTTGAAGAATTATATAAAGAAATAGGCTATACGGAGTTTACTGGATTGCAGGGAGAAATGAATGGTACTGTCCGAAACCTGGTGATTAATGTTCGCGGAGCAAATCGCCAAGAATTAAATGCAACGATAATGAATCTTCGTCTATATGAACAGCAATATTTGGCCACTAAACAAGAGGCAAGATATAGAGATTTCATGAAAAGTGCGGAAACGTTTAGAGAGCAATTGGCAGAGACCGATTTGCCTGATTCTCAAAAAAATGGCCTAATGGACCTCTATAATCCATACGTCCAAGCGATGACCGACTTATATAATAACTACAATTCTTCATACAGCTTTGTGAAAAACTTTGAAGAAATCAGTAATGGTGTGGAGCAGAGCGTAAACGAAGTGGAAGCAGCAGTTATGGACCTGCAATCTACCATACAAGCAGACTCTAATGCAAAGCTGCAGACAATCATGCTAATAACATTGATAATTAGCGTACTATTGTTAGTGTTCTTAAGTACCACTGGCTATTTCTTAAATAGAAAAATAGCATCCTCCATCCATTCGTTAAAAGATGGAGCATCAAAAATCGGGGAAGGCAATTTTGCCTACAGAGTACCAATCACTACAAAAGATGAAATGGCTGACTTAGCTGTAACATTTAATTCGATGGCCGAAAAGGTACAGGTTTCGCTCTTAAAAGTTATGGAAGCGACTGATAAGCTTCAGTCCTCCTCACAAAATCTGGCTGCCATTTCAGAAGAGACGACCGCTCAATCCACAGAAGTGAATGAAGCCATCAAACAAGTGGCCATCGGTTCTAGTGAACAGGCACTTCATCTCGATGAAAGTACGGATATCCTAAAGCGAGTGAAAGCCGCCGTCGAACATGCCAACCAATTGAGCATCGACATCAAAACTAAAGCAGATCAAGCAAGAATAATGGGAGAAGATGGTCTAACCGTTGTAAAAGACCTTCATAACTCTTCCGAACAATTCCTTGAGCTTGCAAATCATCTAACGGAACGTGTCCAGCAGGCTACAAAACAATCACAACAAATTCATTCCATTGTTGCCACCATTCAGGAAATTGCTGAAAACACGGACTTGCTTGCACTCAATGCCGCTATTGAATCTGCCCGTGCAGGTGACGCAGGCAGAGGATTTGCAGTGGTTGCACAAGAAGTAAGAAAATTGGCTGAACGCTCCAAACATGAAGCCATGTCCATTAAGAAGTTAGTAACCGATATGGGCAAACAAATGGGCAAGCTTTCAGACGATGCACTGCAATTCAATGAGTACAGAGATCTGCAACAGGAATCGGTCAGTCAGACGAAAACATCCTTTGAAAAAATCGCAGGAAATGTTCTGGAAATCAACCATAAAGTAGATGATGTACAGGAAGCAATTGTCCATGTTACAGAATCAAACAAACAGCTTGAAGAAAAACTATCCGAAGTCCATTATATTTCAGAAGAAGCAGCTGCCACTTCTGAACAGGTTAGCGCTTCGAGCGAGCACCAAATAATTGCAATCGAACAAGTCAACGAAGCAGCGATCTCCCTTTCGGATATTGCCAATGAACTACAAGAAGAAGTAAGTCAGTTTACTGTGGAAGATGACAAAGTAATCTTTGAAGAAGAACTTGATCACGTAGAGGAAAACCTAGAGAACGAAGCATTAGAAGCTGACACCGAGGACGAAGAAACTCTAAATGAAAAATGGCTACACCAAGAAGCCGCCGCCTCAATCGAAGAAAGAGAGAATAAATAAAATTATACAATGACCAAGTTGATCGCAGTGGAAGGCGCGCAGACGCCCGCAGGCAAGCGAAGCGCCTGGAACGAAGATCAACTTTTTAGTGTAGATTTCATATTAAAAAGGTTTGCCCCTACCGACAGGCAAACCTTTTTTTGACACTTATTTTATTTCAACAGAAGAAACAATCTCCATCATGCTCTTCGTACTAGCTTCCATATTCCCTGTACCGGTAACCGTCGTCATCTTCACTCCGCCCAGACCTACTGTCACCTCATATAACTCCTCTTCCTCCCCATCAACCGGAGAAATCAGCAAGTAACCTAATCGCCCGTCTTCAGTGACTGTATGATCTACCTCTATATCAGAAAGATTCACCTTTGTAGAGTCATATAATACTTCTGAATCCTTTGGTTCAAAAGGGTTTACAAATAAGAGATAGGTCTGTTCATCCTGTGTAAGAACAATATTGTTCTCTGATTGCGAATCAATACTAAACTTCGGCGGCAGATGATAAGCAAATATATCTGTATCCTCAGATGTCTCTAGTGGCTGTGCTTTAAATGTTTCCTCAAAAGTATCAACAGATTTTTGTGTGGCGTCTTCAATAGAGACAGAGCAACCTGTTAAAGATAAAAATGATAAAAATAAAATAGAAATTATGGCTCTTCCGAAAGTCAAACTCTCCACTCCTTTTAGTACAATAAGACTAGAAAATACACATTAAACTTATCATACCTATAAATCTTTGCCCTTGACAAGGATAAGTTGGAATTATCACTTAATTCCCCTATTTATGATAGACTAGATAATAGTAAAATAACAAGAGGTACTATTTGGAGGGATTGTAATGAAATTTACTGTTTACCTTGCCGGTGAAATCCACACTAGTTGGAGAGAGGAATTAATAGACAAAGCACAAGCCCTGGATCTTCCTTTAGAATTTGTAGGACCCATGACAGATCATGAGCGCTCTGACAACATAGGGGAAGCGGTTATGGGGCCGCAGCCAAGTTCCATTGCAAAGGATGAAGCAGCATCTCAAATCAATAATCTTCGTACAGAATTATTGTTAAAAAAGTCTGACCTTGTCATTGCCCTATTCGGAGAGAAATATAAACAATGGAATACCGCTATGGACGCAAGTGCAGCCATCAGTCTTCAAAAACCGCTTATCCTGATTCGTCCAGAAAACCTTCACCATCCATTAAAAGAATTATCCAATAAAGCTAATGTGACCGTTGAAACAGTCAACCAAGCCCTTAAAGTCCTTACCTACGTATTAGAATAAAAGCAGGCCAGCTAAGCCTGCTTTTCCCCATTATATCTCCATTGCCCAACTAACAGCTTACAAACATGCTGAAACATTTCCAGCCTGGAAACAGCACCATCTGTAAAAATACCCAAAGCACCTTCATGCTTCCTAATATCTTTCCGCTGACAATACTCATCCATTAAGTCCCCAAGCTCTTTCCCTGCTAAGAGCTCCTCTTTGAAAGCATCAGGTAAAGGTATTCTAGCACCACCAGCTATGTACTCCCTGCCATCTTTAGAAACTAGCGCTCCCCAATTACAGACCATTACACTAGCGGATGGAGTAGAACCTAGAACCACCCCTCCTTCAAGTCCGATGGCGAAATCAGCGTCTTCTATTTCTATAAGTGCCGCTCTTGCACGATGCAATGCTCCTTCTATCGTTTCTTGATCTGTCATGGGCTGTGTACGCACCCCAGAGTCAACTTCGAGTGCAATGGTTTCAACGTCCATTCCATGCTCTCTCAGTACATCCTGTACGGCCCTATATTTTGCAGGATTTCTTGAACCGATTATCACTTTCATCTTTCTCTCACCTTTCAATTAAAATATATGTAAATGATTAGACTCCGCTGTTCCTTTCCGGAAATGCAAACACCTAGTTGATTGGAGTGGAAGGCGCGCAGACGCCCGCGGGAGGAAGGGTCAGGTGAGACCCCGCAACGGAGTGAGGAGGCACACGGACCGCCCGCAGGCAAGCGAAGCGCCTGGAACGGAAATCAAACGTATTAAATACTTTCATCTCTCCTAAAAAGAAAAACGATGAGGTTCCCCCATCGCTTCCCACCACTATATAATTATCGACTTCTGATTGAGTCTACGGTGGATTGATCCGCAGATTTTACAAGTTTAACAATCAGCTCTCTTGCTGCTGCATAATCATCCACATGGACCATGGAAGCATGTGTGTGGATATAACGTGAACATATACCCACTACTGCTGAAGGAACTCCCTCATTGGATGTGTGTACACGACCTGCGTCTGTACCGCCTTGAGAAATGAAATATTGGTAAGGAATGCTGTTAGATTCAGCCGTATCTAATACAAAATCCCTCATACCAGTATGTGTTACCATAGAACGGTCATAAATGCGCAATAAAGCCCCTTTACCCAAATGGCCGAATTCTTTTTTATCACCTGTCATATCGTTTGCAGGTGAAGCGTCTAGAGCAAAGAAGATATCAGGCTTGATCATGTTCGCAGCCGTTTGTGCACCACGTAGACCTACTTCTTCTTGTACAGTTGCACCGGAAAATAGGATATTTGGCAGTGCCTCGCCTTGCAGGTCTTTCAACAATTCGACAGCAAGCCCGCATCCGTAGCGGTTATCCCAGGCTTTAGCGAGGATTTTCTTTTCATTTGCCATCGGCGTGAATGGACAAACAGGAACAATCTGCTGGCCAGGCTTGATGCCGATATTAATCGCATCCTCTTTATTGTCGGCACCAATATCAATAAGCATATTTTTTATGTCCATTGGCTTGGCACGTTTCGCTTCGTCCAAAAGGTGCGGAGGAATCGATCCAATAACACCAATAACCGGGCCGTTATCTGTCATAACTTGTACACGCTGAGCAAGTAAAACCTGACTCCACCAGCCGCCAAGTGTTTGGAATCGCAGCATTCCGTTTTCGGTGATGGAAGTGACCATGAAGCCTACCTCATCCATATGTCCTGCAACCATGACAGTAGGTCCCGTTTCGTCGCCTCTTTTCACTCCGAAAATACCACCCAGGCGATCTTGTACCACTTCATCCGAGTACTTTTCCAATTCACTTCGCATAAAGCGGCGGACATCATGCTCAAATCCAGGTGCCCCTTGGAGCTCCGTTAACGTTTTAAATAGTGTCAATGTTTCCTGATTCAACTAAGTCATCTCCTTTATCCAAACTTATATGTAGAACTCACTTTTATACTTCGTTAGATTATCGAAATATTTTAACTATATTGTATCGAACTTTCTCTATTGTTTCCAGCTTTAGCATGACATTTATTTGTTTTACAAGTTATACTATTAGTAAGATAGGCAGAATCAATTCAACTCATCAGTTACTCCCATTTGAAAAGGCTTACGTAAAAAATTCAAGTATGATACATGGAAGGATGATACTTTTATGAAATGGAAAGCACTTCTAATCGGTGCTGGAATTGGTGCAGCAGCCGCATATCTTTTTACTGAAGCATCTAAGCAGCAAGCCATAAAACCTGAAAAAGCTCTAAAAATTGCCAAGGAAGCATTTAAAAAGCGCGGTCCTGTTGATGGCTCTTGGATACAAATGGTGCCGGAAACAATTATTCGGAATGACATGGCATACTCCATCTATAGAGGCGGGATTTCCCGAAGAATAGAGGATGTCTTGGAACAATATGAATTCATCGTAGACAAAAATTCGGGAGTCATATTAGATGTTAATCAATTAAAATAATCCTGTGCCTGGCAGAAAAAAACTGCCAGGCCTTTCTTTATCTGATACGGTCTATTTTTTCTTGTATTTCAAATGATTCATCCCATTTAACTGCGCGATAAAATGCATCATGATAAAAGGTAAACCATGCATTGCGTCTGATTCCTTCTTTAATCCATTTCTCTTTTGCTTCTATTGATGTCATCGGATAATCATCATAGGCAAGGACCCAAAGGGATGGAGAATGAGCGTGGGTCGGCATAAGATCTGCCATATGAAGGATGGTTTCCTCCCCTTGTGTCAGCTCCACGATAGAGTGTCCATCACTGTGACCGCCTGTATGAATCATTTTAATTCCTTCCATTATGGTTGTTTCCACCACGAATGTCTTCACCTGTTCTTCTATGCCCTGCCAATTCCTTTCCCAATACGTATTTATGGAACGAATATTAGGGTTTTTCATTTCCTTCCATTCCACTTCCGAAGCATAGATGGTGGCATTCGGAAATACAGAAACATATTTATTTTGTGTAGCATCCCATTTTGAGAGTCCGCATACATGATCAAAATGCAGATGAGTCATGATGATGGTATCAATGTCTTCTGGTGTCAAACCGAGTTTTTGCAAATCTTTTTCTACAGACGACTCTTCCGTTGCCCCGAAATTCCGCTTCTGTTTATCAGAAAGCTTTCCTTTACCAAGTCCTGCTTCTATCAGGATATTGCGTTCCCCTGTCCGAATAAGGATGGGATCCGTTCTTAGCTCTATCTGATTTTTGTCATTTACAGGGTACTTCTTTGACCACAGTGCCTTTGGTACAACGCCAAACATTGCACCACCATCAAGATGCGTCACTCCACCGTTCAACCAAGTCAGCTGCCACTTACCAAATGATAGCGTTTCCATTTTATACTTCTCTCCCTTTTTGAAAAAATGTTATGTATGAGTGTATTGTAACAAAAAAAGCGCCCTCTCACTAAAGAAAAGGACGCAGAGTCAATTATTCTGGATATTTAACTTCACAACGATATATAGGGAATCCCTTGCTAGAGAATTTTTCTTCATATTCCGTCATGATATTGCCTTCAAATTCACTGTTATGAAGGTCTAGACTGACATATTTCAAAAGCAATCCATACTCAGAGAAACTCATCAATGAATATTCAAATAATCCGCGGTTATCTGTTTTAAAATGAATTTCACCTTGTGGAACCATTATTTCTTTATAAAAATCCAAGAATCCTTTATAGGTTAACCTTCTTTTTTCATGTCTCGTTTTCGGCCATGGATCAGAGAAGTTCAAGTATACCCTGTCCACTTCACCTGCCTCAAAGTAATCAGAGAGCTTTTGCGCATTAACATTCAACAGTTTGACGTTTGGAATATCAGCTGCTACTGCTTTTTCCAATGCTTTTACAATAACACTTTCAAATAATTCTATGCCGATGTAATTAATGTCCTGATTAGCTTTTGCCATTTCCGTAACAAATGTTCCTTTTCCCGTTCCCACTTCAATGTGGATCGGATTATCGTTACCAAAAATTTCACTCCACTTTCCCTTTTGGTTTTCAGGATTTGGAATGCAATAATAGAAATTTTCCGCAATAAAATCTGCTGCCCACGGCTTGTTTCTGAATCTCATGTCGTTTGGTCACCTCGGTGTTTTATTAGTTTATAGTCGTTGACAGAAAAAAACCGATCGCGATGGACCGATTCTTTTGTCGTGTATAAGAATGATAAATAAACAAAGGCTAGTACATATATAAAATAAAGGAGTGCTGACACATGCCGTTAAATTATCATGATCAAATACATCTTCTAAAGGATATTTTGGCGGATCATCAAATTGATTGCTGTGGTTCTGTTGCTGAATATGAGCAGTTGGAGCGCGTCATCAAATCTTTAATGGTCAATAACGAAATTGATCATAATGTGAAAAATATCTTGCAGGACATCTATTCCTACAGTCAAGCTGGCATCAATTCCAGCAATGACCATGATCACAATCAACTGCATCAATCAAAATTCACCAACTGGATCGATAGCATCGATCAATACTCATAGTTCAACCGGTAAAAGTCTTTCCAAATAGTTCAACCAGTTTTGTTTCTCTTTTTCAATGTCTTTATGGTGATACCATTGTACAGATAGAATTGTCTGGGCTATCACGTACCAATGCATACGGTGGCGCAAATCGTCTGTCAATGGTATCCCGTAGGTGGAAAGCCAGTCATTCCACTCCTGCTCTGGGATATACCAGTATAATAACATGCATAAGTCGATGGCCGGATCCGCTATAACGGCACCATCCCAATCAATGAGGAAAAGCTCCTGATTATCGGAAAGCAGCCAATTATTATGGTTCAGATCGCAATGACATACTACCTTATCTTTGAACTGGACATTTTTAATTTCCTTTGTCAAAAAGTCGAGTGATTTTTGAATCACATCCAAAGAATAGAGATCTAACGCCATCCCATTTTTAATATCTTCTAGGATTGTCGATGGCTCCACAGGTTCTTTTCCCAAACGAGTAAGCATATCTAGCAACTCTTTGGAGTGGTGAATCTTGTGAAGAAGCTGAGCCACTGTTTCCATATTCATATCGTTTGGTTTGAGCTCTCGTGCACTTATCCAGTGCTGAGCCGTAATGACATCTCCATTTTCCAGGCGTTTTGTCCAGACCAGTTTTGGGACGATCCCCTCTGCTGAAAGAACAGCCAAAAATGGCGATGAATTTCTTTTAAGGAAGAGCTTTTTCCCTTCATTCTGAGCGAAATACGCATCTCCCGTTAAACCACCCGCAGGACTGATTTTCCACTCATCACCTAATAAATGTTCCAACCATTTCACCTTCAATTTCAACACAACTTTTCATTATCAAATATTAGAAAAGCGCAAGCGCTATATAAGAATTTTCATGTTAACATCTTTTTTAAGCAAAAAAACAGCTATTGAACAATTTCACAATAGCTATCTTTTAAATTTTATCGTTATTTCCCAATTAAATCAAGTCCTTGTGTAACAATTAATATTGAGCCAATACAACCGTGCTGATCGGAAGCACTTGTAATTCGTTATTCACTTTGCGGATCGGAGAATCGCCTGCAGTCAGGCCCTCGACAAGGACATCCCACTCCCCTGGCAATGGAAGTGCAATATGTTCTGTATTCGTCCCGTTATGAAGAACAACAAGAAAATGGCTGTACTTTCCATATTGTTTTACATCTTGAAGATGATACATGAGCATATTTCCTTTTTCAAGCGGAAAGCGCACATGTCTTTTTATTTCCCCCACAGTAGATAAGCGTAATGCTTTATGTGCTTTACGCAGAGTGATGAGACCGCACACATACTCCACATTCTCTGTGTAACGTTTTTTTCTTTCCCAATCCAAGCTGTTGACGGAATCTGGAGATTTATAACTGTTTTCCTCCCCGCCTTTAGTCCGGAAAAACTCTTGCCCTGCATGAAGAAACGGGATGCCTTGAGACAAGAGAATGACCGAGGTAGCAAGGCGGTGTCGTTTTATTCTTGTTTCTTCATCTTCATGACTATTGCACACGGTTATTTTATCCCACATGGTGTGGTTATCATGGGATTCAATATAGTTGATTGATTGGGTAGGCTCAAGGAAAAGTCCTTTATGATTCGGATCAATTTGTACACTGCCGGCAAGTGATTGCTTCACAAGATTTGTTTTGTGGGTATTACCAAGAGCAAATCCCCTGTCAAACAAGTTAAAGGTACTGCCTTTGATAGAATCGCGCACCATGTCATTGAAGAAAGAGATCCCAGGCATCTTTTTTGCATTAAGGATCATAGCCTTACGGTCGGGTGCTAAAGGGGTATTCAATTCCCACCCTTCCCCAAGAATAATGGCTCCAGGTTTGATGATGGATAACGCCTCTTTTACTGCATTCATTGTCTGAATATCCAATATCCCCATCAAGTCAAAGCGGAAGCCATCTACATCATATTCCTGCAACCAATATCGAATCGAATCTAAAATAAATTTGCGTACCATTTTACGTTCAGATGCAATGTCATTCCCTACTCCAGTGCCGTTTGAAGGCATTCCGTGCTCATCATGTCGAAAGTAGTAACCAGGCACTATTTTTTCAAAAGAGGAGTCCTCGCGTATATACACGTGATTATAGACGACATCCATAATCACCCTTAGATCTTTTTGGTGCAGAGTGTTAATTAGATTTTTAAGTTCCAATATTCTCGAGTAGGGATCACTCGCATCCAGCGCATAGCTTCCTTCCGGCACATTGAAAAGTAGCGGGTTATATCCCCAGTTATAGGTTTTGTCAGGTTCTGCTTCATCCACTCCGCCAAAGTCATTCAATGGCAATAATTCAATGTGCGTTACGCCAAGTTTTTGGAGATAAGGAACGCCTGTGATGCCGACATCGGACTCTTCTGCCGGATCTTCTGTAAAAGCAGCGTATTTCCCTTTATGAACCATCCCGCTTTTCGTGTGGGAGGAAAAGTCACGAACATGCAATTCATATATAATGGCATCTGTCGCATCTATAAAAGGAAGCATCGGCACTTTTGGAACGTTTATTCTTTCTTTGTCTATAATTACAGCCGCCTCACTATTTATCGTAGAGGCAATAGCATAAGGGTCGACTGCTTCCCTCCATACAAGGTTCACACATACGAGGTATGTGTATTGAAATCCTTCTAGATCTCCCTGCACAGTGATACGCCATATCCCTTTTTCCTCACGTATGAGGCTATAGTGGATGTCCTCCTTGCTTTTTGGAGCAACAAGCTTTATTTTCACTGCTGATGCCGTCGGAGCCCATAGGGTGAACATTGTTTCGCCCTTCTGATATTGGGCTCCCAGATCATCTTGGTCATAAAAGAAAGCTTCATCAAATGCCTCGGAGCGGATAACCGCACCAATTTGCAAATCTGTTTTTCTTCCGTGTTCATCTATGACCCTATACTTGGAACCAATCAAGACAGGGGTATTTGTTTTGCATATATACTTAACCGTGTTGGGGAGCGTTTTTCTATCTATTATCTCAAGTGGAAATGTAGTTTCTTGGTTTGTTAGGGTAAAGAAAGCTGATTCTCCGTTGTAACTTCCGTTAGGTAAAAGAATTGTAATCTTATCCATCTCATCTAAATAGGCTTCAAATTCTCTTTTGATGAAAATCATGCATTTCCCTCCCTGTCTTGTAAAGTTCGCTACTTTTAAAACTTGCCATTCTATATGTTATTCAGCCGCAGTGCCGAGCTTGACATATATTCATACGAATCTTCATTATTGCCATTCAGGCCTATCGATATAAGTAGACTGGCAATGTGAAAGTAATGCTCCGGCTGCTTTTAGCTGACTGTGTTTTAACGGGTGATTATTGGCCCGCATCTTCTCAAACCATTTTTCATATGTACGTTTATCAACTACCTGTACATCTGTCGGACCATCAGAAATATCAATATACCCTTTTGGATGCAATAAAAGCTTTGTTACAGGCAGGCTCACATCATATTGCGGAAGGATATGTTTAATGATCGATCCCATCCTGTTTAAACTAATCGTAGGGTTTACCAGCTTTCTTTCCTTTTCCTTCTCACGGATCGACCAAAAACGGTCATTATTGCCTAATACCACACTCTCTTCTTGTTCATCCATATAATAAAGAGCAAGGATTTCATTTGGGGTAATGAGGATGATTTCAAGTTCCACAGGGGCCTGTTTGACCAAAAAGATCGGTTTATACATGACAAAAAACGTATCCGGAAACCTCTGCAAAAAAAACTTCAGTAACGTTTCTCGTTTATAGTTTTTTTGAAGGTAAGACATCTCCCTGATTGTCGAGCTTGCCCATTTTAACTGAACAGGAAGAATGGAATCAAGAAACTGCTGTTTTCTCTCTTCAGGTGTTTTACTCCCTGTGACAGGCGGAAGTTCCCATTCTTCATCATGAACCGCATCTGCCGTAACGACATTACCTGTGAACAATTCTTCCTCTTGTTCCTTCTTTCTGAAAGACTTCATCAAACTGATCAGCCTGCCCTCTTTTGATGAGGCTGCTTCATCGAGTATATGGTGTGGAGGATTCTCTGAATCTACCGGTCGTCTCAACATTTCTTCATATGTTTTCCATTGTTGCTTTTTCAGCCTGATATATTGATTGGGATAGCGATATATATCGGCTTCATAACGGGTGATATAATCTTGTAATTTTATTAATTGTGCCAAGGCGGTCACTCTTTTCTATAATAGATAATGAATAGCTACGGGTAGTACTATAGCGTATAGTAAAGCGGATAGTGTCATGCTGATGGAGCTGAACGCTGCTTCCTCTTCACCATATTCCATGGCTTTGGCAGTCCCAATACCATGTGCCGCACACCCAAGACCCACTCCAACTCCCAAGTAATGGGTTATCCCAAGAAGCTTCATCAATACCGGGCCAAACATTGCACCAAAGATTCCGCTTAAAATGACCAGTGCTGCTGCTAAACTTGGTATACCACCGGTAAGACCTGCAATTTCCATAGCGATTGGAGACGTTACAGACTTGGGAAGAAACGAAGCGGAGTAGATGGATGGGAGATCTGCCACCTTTACATAGATAAATCCAGTAACCATTCCAACAACCACTCCAGATAGTAGACCAGCAATTAAGGGGAGCCGATAACGGATAATTTTTGCCCTTTGATGGTATAAGGGGTATGCAAGCGCGACTACTGCCGGTCCTAGCAATTCTTGTATCCACCAACCTCCAAGCATATATGTATCATAAGATATTTCAGTCAAAAGCAATCCAATAATAATTAATAGAGTCGTAGTTGCAACAGGATTGAATATCGGCAAAGGAAATCGAATATAGATATGTCTCATCGCAATAAAAACCAAGCAGGTGATAAGGATGAAAAAGAAGCCTGTCCAACTATTCATCGTTCACCACTCCCTGCTGCCTCTGTCTTTTTATCGACCTTTGCTGCCGTTTTTTGAGCGACAAATCCTGAACACATTAGAACCATCATTGTTCCTACAAAAAGAGCGAGCAACATAATGAGGCCATCTAATCCTGAAAGAAAGGAAAAATGGTTCATAACCCCCACTGTAGCAGGTACAAAAAACAACGGAAGATAAAAAAGCAGCACATCCGCTCCCCCCTGCAAGTGTCGTTCCTTCACTCCCCCCGCCAAGAGTAAGAAAAACAACAAAACCATTCCGATAATACTGCCAGGGACCCCAATGTCAAATGTACTTTGTATCATTACTCCGATTTTGTAAAACAAGTAAAATACTGCTATTTGAATTAATAGTTTCATTCCCTTCATTTCCTGATCCTACTCCTATACTAATGAAAAAATTTCCTTTTCTTCATATTTTGGCAATCTGTTAAGATGTGTCTCATACAAAATAAGTTCGTTCACATCAAAGGTATCTTTTAGTGAACTGTGACGAGGCAGGGTGCTTGGATCGATGGAGCCTGGTCCCTTCCACTTTCTTGCAATGGTAATATGAGGATGAAACGGCCGGGAGTCCAGTTGAAGTCCCACCATTTCACAAACGTCATAGACTGATTTTCGAATCAGATTCAACTCTGTTGACTTTTCCACGCCGTACCAAAAAATTCGTGGTGACTGAGGATTCCCGAATGTGCCAAGGTCACTTAAAGTGAGAGATAAACGCTGATGCTCTGTTGCTGTCTTTGAAAGCAGGGTGCTCAATTTATCTTTTTGACTTTCTTCCAAATTCCCCAAAAATGCGAGAGTAATATGGAGATCTTCCGGATGCACCCATCTAGTATACGGAAAGTGACCTTTTAATTCCTTCATATATAAATGAAATGTTTCCTTTAACGTTTTTGGTAGAGGGACAGCTATAAAATAATGTGTCTGTGTCGTCATTTTCTCACCCTTCTTATTTTACCAGATATCTTCTATCGTCTTGAATATAATCTTAGCACCAAACAGACGATATAGTTAGTTTATTCTTAATCCCTTAATAAGCCATGTGCTTAGTCCGTTATATTGTTTTATGATACAATACGGATTATTAGAGTCATGTATAGAGAAAGGTTGTGCGTAGTTGTGAAGGTTGTTACAAATATGGCAGATCTTATTGGAGATACGCCACTTGTTAAGTTAAATCGTATCGTGCCAGAAGGAGCGGCTACCGTTTATTTAAAATTGGAATTCCAAAATCCTAGCGGCAGTGTAAAAGATAGAGCTGCATTCAATATGATCATCCAGGCAGAAAAGGATGGCCACATCAAGCCCGGTGCAACCATCATTGAACCGACAAGCGGAAATACCGGTATTGGCTTGGCGATGAATGCCGCTGCAAGAGGATATAAAGCCATCTTAATTATGCCGGATACCATGTCCAAAGAACGTATAAATTTATTAAAAGCATATGGTGCAGAGGTAGTATTAACTCCGGGAGATGAAAAAATGCCAGGTGCTATCAAAAAGGCGCAGGAACTGGTAAAGGAAATCCCTAACAGTTTTATGCCGATGCAGTTTGAAAACCATGCCAATTCAGATGCACATCGAAAGTCAACAGCACTTGAAATCATTGATGGGATGGAGCAGATCGGTAAGCCATTGTCTGCTTTTGTGGCAACTGCCGGCACCGGCGGGACCATCACCGGGACAGGTGAGGAACTAAAAAAGCATTATGAAGGATTGACTGTCCATGTTGTGGAGCCTGCAGGATCACCGGTATTGTCAGGTGGAAAACCAGGTAAGCATAAGCTTGTAGGAACGAGCCCAGGATTTATCCCCGACATCTTGAACCAGAAAGTATATGATGAGATTTTTAAGATTAAAGATGAGGATGCATATGAGATTACACGAAAGCTTGCACGTCATGAAGGTATCTTGGTTGGGCCGTCATCAGGGGCAGCCTGCTACTCCGCGATAGAGGTGGCGAAGAGATTGACGCCTGATAATGTAGTAGTTTGTATCGCCTGTGATACTGGAGAGCGTTACTTGTCGACTGATTTGTTTGAATTTGAGAGTAAGTAGTAAGTATAGGAACCTGACTAGGTAGAGGTCAGCAAAGTTTACTTAATTTTATGAAGTTCCTATAAATCTATTTTGGGAAAATTCGAAGTAAGCCCTCCATTTAAAGAAGGGCTTTTTTTCTATTTTAAATACATAGACTATAATCGAAAACCACGAACCATTTAGAAAACAAAGGGGACCAATCACGTATTATCTGACAATTTTTCAAACCTAGCTTAATTTTTTTATGACAATTGAAGCGTTTACGTTCGGTTGAGTTCCTCCTATAACAGAGGCAAGGCCAACTGCTGCAGCTGAAGAATGATTATGAAGGCTCAAAACATCACCTGCTGCTAAGGTGATAATAGCCTGACCATTGTTTTGTTGTGTACCGGCACCTGCACCATAGACTGTTTGTAAAAGCGGTGCAGCATTTACAAATAGTGCAAATTGGTTGGGCTCTGTACCTGACACTGAGAAAGTAACCTCGTAGTCACCTTGTTCTACAACCAGGATGTTAGGGCTGCCTACAGCATGAACTATTCCTATTGTAGTAACTCCATTTGAATCAAATAGTACTGGAGCTTCAATGGCTACCGTTTGAGGAGTTAAGTTATAAATATACCCGTATTGGGACAACCCACCTTCTGGCCCCTGTGGTCCTACTGGCCCTTGCGCTCCTGTTGCCCCCTGTGGTCCCGCTGGTCCTTGTGCTCCTGTTGCTCCCTGTGGTCCCGCTGGTCCTTGTGCTCCTGTTGCTCCCTGTGGTCCTGCTGGTCCTGCTACTCCTTGTGCTCCTTGTGCTCCCGTTGCTCCTGCTGGTCCTGCTACTCCTTGTGCTCCTGTTGCTCCTGCCGGTCCTGCTGGTCCTTGTGCTCCTGTTGCTCCTGTTGCTCCTGTTGCTCCTGCCGGTCCTGCTGGTCCTTGTGCTCCTGTTGCTCCTGCCGGTCCTTGTGCTCCTGTTGCTCCTGTTGCTCCTGCTGGTCCTGCTGGTCCTTGTGCTCCTGTTGCTCCTGCTGGTCCTGCTACTCCTTGTGCTCCTGTTGCTCCTGCCGGTCCTGCTACTCCTTGTGCTCCTGTTGCTCCTGCTGGTCCTATTGCTCCTTGTGCTCCTGTTGCTCCTGTTGCTCCTGTTGCTCCTGCTGGTCCTTGTGCTCCTGTTGCTCCCTGTGGTCCCGCTGGTCCTTGTGCTCCTGTTAGCCCCTGTGGTCCTGGTGCTCCTGTTGGCCCCTGTGGTCCTGCTGGCCCTGGTGGCCCACCTGCCGGCCCTTGTGGCCCTACAGGTCCTTGTGGTCCTGCTGGCCCTGGTGGTCCTGGTGGGCCTGGTGGGCAAGAGCAAGGTATTTTGCAACATTTAGAACAACCAATTTTTTTAATTCTTTTATCGTGTTTAGAACAAGAATTGTAACTAGACTCTATATACAAACCCATAAATTATTCCCTCCGTAAAAATAGTTATATATCTATTTAATGATAAAGTTATTTTTTTGCTTGTATAAACGCCTATATTAAATGAAGTTAGGCGGAGCTTAAAAATGAAGAGAATGTATGAGTATTCTGCGTAAGTAGCCTGGGTCTTTTTTTAGTGGAAAAAGAAAAAGCCGCCTTCCTCTATCCAGAGAAAAGATCGGCTCCAATTTATGTTTAAGAAGCCCTCACAAGCTCCTTCTTATCCGCCTGGTTAATCATCATAATGAAAACAAGGCCACACATTGTCAATATTCCAAAAAACAGATAAACATGTGCTACAGAATAATACTCTACAATAAATCCTCCAAGAAACGTACAGAACCAGCTTCCAAGTCCATTCCCGACAGCCGTATATAAGGAGACTGCTGTCGCGCGCGCAGAAGTCGGGGCGATGTCACGGACAAATTGCAACGCTGCCGGAATAAAAAGCCCGACAGAGAAACCTTGCGCAATGGTTGTTGCATAAACCACATATAATGGCGGTTCAAAGAAATACAACACCCAACGTATCATCGCGATCGTCGCTGCACTAATCATGATTGTATGCAATCCGAAACGACCAATCCATTTTCCAGCCACTCTCATAAAAGGCGCCTCACTACCAGCCGCCAACAAGAAAGCAATCCCGACTCCCGTTACAGTACCCCCAATATCTGTAATGAACAAGCCAAAATAAAAATTATTGGCAAACACCGGCCCGAAAATAAGAAAGGTCGTGACAAGGAACATCACAAATTTCGGCATCTTCATCAGTGTTCCTATGCCATCGCGGACATTTACAGTGACCGGCTGGCTTTCCTTAGGTAAAAAGGTAGATACCACTGTGCCCAACAATAATGCTATTGCAAATGTAAAGAAGATAACTTTTAAGGAGAAGAAATCGGAAAGCCATCCTGCAATCAACACCGCCACTGCAAACCCGATTGCCCCCCAAAGTCTGATGGACCCGTAATTTCCTTTCGTCCTTTGAACATAGTTCAAGGTAATGCTATCAGAGATGGGTACAAGGGCACTTTGAGTTACAGCTAACAAAAAGGCCACCGCCAACAGACCTAAATAGCTTCCCATAAAGGAAAAAGCGATTCCGGTTACTGCTGTCAGGAACAACGTCCAAATAAGTATCTGCTTTGGCTTTTGGGTATAGTCGCTAAAGACTCCCCACAACGGCTGGACAAAAATCATCACAACCGGACTAATGGACATAATCATCCCGATTTGTGATCCACTTAATCCCACATCTTCTTTCAAATATACGGTCAGCAACGGAAAAAGTGCACCAAAGCTGAAAAATGTTAAAAAGTAAAAACTGTAAAAATAGCGAGTTGTTTTGTCTTTCATAGAAGCAGTGCTCATGATATATCCTTCTTTCTTCTTGTCAAATAAAGGAAAAAGTAAAAGGTTACCGCCCCTTAAGGGAAGTAACCTTTACATTCTACCACAATTATATTTGGGATAAATATGTTATTTCGCTAATTCATAGATGGCTTGGGCATAGATGGCAGTCGCCTTGATGAGATCCTCAATGAAGATGTGCTCATCTTTTTGATGGGCTACGTCCTCCCTGCCAGGAAAAAGTGGACCAAAGGCAACCCCTGCTTCCAGTGACCTCGCATATGTTCCGCCACCGATGGACAATAACTCCGCTTTCTCACCAGTTTGCTCTTCATATACCTTTTGCAACGTCTGAATCAGCTCGTGATCCTGCGGTACATGGTGGGCAGGAGCAACATTGAATTTGTTTACTTCAAAGCCATGTGCCTCTGCTTCTTTACGCAACTGCGCTTCTGATTCCTTTGTATCGCAAGTTACCGGAAAACGAATGTTTACACCTAAAGTGCCGACAGATGTTTCACGGTCATAACGGAAAAGACCTGTATTAATGGTTAGGTCGTCGGTAATCTCATCGTTGAAATGGATGTTAAGCTTCTTACCGCGAGAATCAAATGCAAGCTTTTCACTGATAAAGCCGACATAGGATGTTCCTCTTGCATCCAGCTCTACAGAATGAAGGAAGGACGCCAAGTGGTAACCTGCATTCGTACCATTATCCGGCTCCATCGCGTGGGCCGATACTCCTTTGATGTTAAGGAACAAGGCATTTCCTTCCTTCGTATAGCCACCCTCAATTCCTTTTTCTGAAATGTATTCATTAAAAGCGTGAGTGATTGCGTCCATTTTTTCTGTCACTTCAAGAGATGCTTTTGCATGATCCGGCACCATGTTCAATCGGCGACCAGAATCAAACGTTAATAAAGTGTTCTTTGCAGATGCCGTCTCCCCTTTGAAATTTAACCGGAGCTGGATATCCCCTAATCCTTTTTCTGCATAGATGATCGGGAAGTCCGCATCAGGTGCAAACCCCATTGTTGGCATCTCTTCGTGTTTAAAATAATGATCCACGCACTGCCAGCTGCTTTCCTCGTCTGTACCGATAATGATGCGCACGCGTTTGGACAGAGGAAGGTGTAGCTCTTTAACTATTTTCAGTGCATAATAAGCCGCCATGGTCGGTCCTTTATCATCCATCGCTCCGCGTGCGAAAATTTTACCGTCACGGATGGTGGCGCTGAACGGTTCATCTGTCCAGCCATCCCCCTCTGGCACTACATCAACATGACAAAGGATACCCAGCAGTTCTTCTCCTTTGCCATGTTCAATATGTCCTGCATAATGGTCGACATTTTTAGTAAGGAAACCGTCTGCTTTCCCTTTATGTAATAAATATTGAAGCGCCTCTTCTATTCCTTTTCCAAAAGGGGCCTCAGAGCTAGCTTCCTCTTCATTCAAAACACTATTGATCTGTAAGAATTCCTGTGTATCCTTTAGTAGGGATTCTTTTCTTTTTTCCACTTCTTCCAGCCAATTAATTTTCGTCATATTATCACCTCATTAGAAAATGAAAAAGTATATTCATGATGAGCACAAATCCTACCAACCCGACAGCAGGATAGTACAGCCATCTTGTTACAAGGTCTTGATAGTGCTCTTGAACCAGCTTCTTCCCCTTGTGCATGTTTAAAAAGGGGTGTCCCACCAATTCATCATATACTATATTTAACCATTCTTTCAGAAAAAAGAAAAACGCCATAAACAAGCCGAATGTCATCCATTAGGGTAGATACCCCATAACTGCAATGGTAATTACAATCAATTGCATATCATAAATCATAGCTCCGACGAATATTAATGTAAGGAAAACATAGACCAAGTTCTTCCAGTTAATTTCCTGCACCGTTTGGACCAATCAGTCCTACCATCTCACCTTTTGAAACCTTAAAATTAATATCCTGCACGACGGACATCTCATCATCATACCCTGCTTTATCTAACTGTAATGTGAGTAATTCCATAGTATTTCGCTCCTCTCTCTTAATTTATACGGTGTTTTAGGTCGAAAGTTTCACATTTTTCTAATAATTACTAGCAGAAAGTTGTCGAGTAGTGTAAAATAATGTATATAGTCTCATGTTTTTTAAATTTTCTCTTAACACAATAAAGACTAAATGTTAATATTGTGTAAATTGCATCATTATTCTAGAATTTTTTCCACACAATCGTGTACAATATAAACTAACTAAATACCTAACACCTGTCATCAAGAATTTAGCGAGTAGTACCATGTTAAATACCGGATAAGGAGTGGTTTTTTGAAGCCTTCAACTAACCGTATGCTAACCCGTATTAAAGCCGTCTACATGTTTATTCATGAAAAGGGAACTGTCTCTACACAACAGTTGGTCGATGAATTTGGGATTACACCCCGAACCGTCCAACGTGATTTGAATGTGCTGGCATTTAATGACCTGGTTCAAAGTCCAACGAAAGGTAAGTGGACTACTACGCAGAAAAAAGTTAGGTTGACTTCATAAGATTACATATACAGAAAATCACACAATAAAGCCCCATTCCTTCTGATCCGGAATGGGGCTCTTCATTATTTATTTTCGTTGTTGCAGGAGTTCAAGCTCTTCTTCCGTTAATTCACGGTACTCTCCAAGTTCAAGTTCCTCGTCAAGCTTCAGTTCCCCCATGCTAAGGCGTTTCAAATAAGTTACTGTTTTACCAACCGCTTGGAACATCCGTTTCACCTGATGGAATTTCCCTTCAACAATCGTTATCTCAATTTGTGATTCTGGACCGGTTTCAAGAATTTTCAGCTCAGCAGGCAAGGTTTCATATCCATCATCAAGTGTGACACCTTGCTGGAATGCTTTCACGTCGTCTTCCGTCACCTCGCCATCAATTTTGGCATAATAGGTTTTTGGCACATGCTTTTTCGGTGACAATAGCTGATGAGCAAGCTGACCGTCGTTTGTCAAAAGAAGCAGTCCTTCTGTATCTTTATCTAGGCGTCCAACTGGGAATGGTTCAAAGATTTTATCCTCTTCTTGCAAGATATCCACCACAGTTTCCTGACGGTGATCTTCTGTTGCAGATAAAAGTCCTGGCGGCTTGTGCATCATCAGATAGATAAATTCACGATATTCCACGATATCATCGTGTACTGTTACTTCCTGTACTTCCACATCCACATGCTGCTTTGCATCCTTTACCACATTACCATCCACTTTAACTACACCCGTTTTAAGCAGCTTTTTCACTTCTTTTCGTGTACCGAAGCCACTATTTGCCAGCATTTTATCTAATCTCATATTGTGCCGCTCCTTTCATAGGGAAAGAGGCCCCTTTGACTCGAGACCTCTATCCTCTTTCTTTTCTATTTAAAAATGAAAAACGATTTCCGAACAGGTACATCAACAGGTTACTTCTGTAGCTGAGGAAGAAGTAGATGCCTGCTCCGACAATAGCACTTACTCCGACTACTATGATTGCCTCCAGACGCCCTTCACTGTAAGGAACAAAGCCTCCTAACAATCTCAAACTCACTAGGACTGCCACAATCATAATGACGTTGAATATTGTCATAAGAAGACCCCGTCTAAGCACCATGGCATAATCAAATTCAGTAAACTTCTTGATGGCCCATAAGTTGACTGCAACACTCGCCGTGTAACCAACTGCCGTTGCAACAATCGATCCTTCAGGTCCCATTAAAAGAATAAGCGGGTAATTGAGGACCAATTTAAAAACCATTCCGCCAGCTAACCCAATAACCGTATAGTTCTGCTTATTAATTCCTTGTAAAACAGATGCAGTAACGGTAAACAATGCTAAAGGTATTGCAGTAGGTGCATACCAAGTTAAAAGATAGCCACCAAGCTCACTATAGCTGAAGAATGCAGCATACGCAGGTCCCCCAAGAAGGGAAAGTCCGATACATGCTGGCACAGTCAAGTAAAGCAGAATTTGCAACGTCTTGCTCAGCTGTTTTTGCAACTCATGATGCTGATTATTATAAAATGATTTAGTAATGGCGGGAAGAAGACTTAATGCAAAAGCAGTTGCCAACGTTATTGGAATCATAATCAACTTCTGACCGTAGTTGTTGATAATACCAAATGCGGTGTCTGCATACTTAGCTGTGTACCCCGCCCATACCATGGCTTTATTAAAAGAAAATGTATCTATCAATTGGTAAAGAGGCATTGCCAACCCGACAAACACAAATGGCATGGCATAGGAAATTAATTCCTTATACATATCTTTATAAGAGATATCCACTGTATCGGGGTCTTTTTCAAGCATGGAGTCCAGATTCTTTTTCCGACTAAACCAATACCATACTAGTATGGCAAGACCTCCAATGGCCCCGATAAACGCTGCAAATGTTGCAAATCCAATGGCGACTGTCATATCTCCATTTAATACTTCCAATACAACATATAGACTACCCAAAAGAAAAACAATTCTTACTAGCTGCTCCACAACTTGAGATACGGCTGTCGGACCCATCGATTCATATCCTTGGAAAAAGCCGCGAATCAAACTCATGATCGGAACCACTAACAATGCGACACTTACCATTCTGACAACAAATGTAACATCATCAAACGTATGTACCCCTTCTTCACCGCCTAAAATAATAGGCGTAAGGTAAGGCGCCAACAGGAATAATGTTAAAAACGAAACAACCCCCGTCAAGCTCATCACCATAATGCCCGAACGAAATAACTTCCTTCCAACACTATACTCTCCCAAAGCATTGTACTTTGCGACAAACTTGGATACCGCCAATGGGACACCAAGGGTAGCAATACTTAGGAATACCGAATATAAAACATATGCATACGAATAAAGAGCTCCCCCATCATCACCAACCATGGCATGAAACGGGAAAATGTAAACCAGTCCTAAAATTCGTGACAGCATCGTTCCCACTGTCAAGATCAAGGTACCTCTTAATATATTGGATGTTGACATAAAATCCCTACCTACTATTTGTAACTTTTTGTCTAACCTTTGTATTTTATCACATTTCTTATTTCGGAAACACTATATTACCATCCCGCAAGCAAACTTCTAGTTAGTGAAATCTTTGGAAAAGATAGATATGGGGTGTCCTCTTTTATGTTCTCCAGGTGCTCAATTGTTACTATTAAGGAGAATTCGCTGTATGCATCTGCATCAAGCAAGAGCACACCGGCTTCTTTTTGACTGAAAATAAGCCCGAATTCTTCTTGATTATTTAGGCTGATACAAAGAACGTAAGCATTCTTCTCTTTTTCATAAAGCCAAGTATACGAGAATGTATGTATATTAGTGGTCATCTTTAAAGGTATGGTTGGGACGGAAAGCAACAGGACTGGGGTTCCATTCTCCTCTGTCCAGCCTCCGTCATACGGAATATGTGCTTCTGAAAGATTTGGTGAATATGTCATGGGCGACCCCTTTTCTTTGATTTGTAATCTACTAGAAATCATACGGAATGTTACTCTTTTTGTCCAACAGAAGAATAGAGGGTATAATAGGCAACATGCAAGCAAAATATAGTTGGTTGGTGAAAAAATGAAATACGATGTGATTATTATAGGCGGCGGTCCATCAGGGCTTATGGCCTCCATCGCTGCAGCAGAACAAAAAGCAAGAGTACTACTGATAGATAAAGGAAATAAACTTGGTCGAAAACTTGCCATTTCAGGAGGCGGGCGCTGTAATGTGACAAACCGGCTCCCTGTAGACGAAATCATCAAACATATCCCGGGTAACGGGAGATTCCTATATAGCGCATTCTCAGAGTTTAATAATGAAGACATCATCAAGTTTTTTGAAAAGCTTGGGATAGAGTTGAAAGAAGAAGATCACGGCCGCATGTTTCCTGTCTCAGATAAAGCACAAAGTGTGGTTGACGCGTTATTGAACAGGATGAAAGAGTTGCGGGTGGAGATGCGGACCAATACTTCTGTGGAAACAGTGGAATATGATGAGGAACGTACACGTGGCGTGGTATTGAAAACAGGGGAATTTCTGGAATGCAGTTGTGTAGTAATAGCCGTTGGGGGAAAATCCGTGCCACATACCGGTTCAACTGGTGATGGATACCCTTGGGCACGCAAAGCCGGGCATACGATTACGGATTTATTCCCTACAGAGGTTCCGTTGAATTCACAAGAAAAATTTATCCGTGAAAAAAGATTGCAAGGATTGTCCTTGCGGGATATTGCTTTGAGCGTTTTAAATCCTAAAGGAAAAGTGGTTAAAACACATCAAATGGATATGATTTTCACGCATTTTGGTGTATCCGGTCCTGCTGTACTTCGATGCAGCCAATATGTTGTCAAAACGATGAAGAAATTCGGTGTGAACCGAGTGACGATGAATTTGGATGTCATGCCTTCCTTGAATGAAGAACAAGTATTTCAACAGCTTAACAATGCCTTAAAGGACGAACCAAAAAAAGCCATCAAGAATGTCCTTAAAGGGCTTGTACCAGAGCGTTATTTATTGTTTTTGTTGGAAGTATGCGGAATAGATGAACAGGAGATCGGCGCGACTTTAGCACACGAAAAAATTAGGGAACTTGCAAAAATGTGCAAACAGTTCCGTTTTGAAGTATCCGGCACCCTTTCCATTGAAAAGGCATTTGTAACCGGAGGCGGCGTTTCGGTGAAAGAAGTCCATCCAAAAGAAATGTCTTCTAAAATGAAAGACGGATTATATTTTTGTGGAGAAGTACTTGATATCCATGGATATACTGGTGGTTATAATATCACCTCGGCCTTGGTGACTGGAAGACTCGCAGGCTTAAACGCCGGGAAAAAGGCGGCAAGCCTACGTCGTTACTAGTAATACGAATGACATTACAAATGCTAGTCCTACTCCATACATGCCAAACTCGTTGATAAATGATTTACTTTCTTCTTGAAGTACCTCGTTTTGTGTGTGGTGGTTCATGTGAATACATCCTTTCCTTTTTTATGTTTTGGTTGTTGTTTATAAGACCTGTTACTAATTAGACGAGTAGTGTTACTAAAATGTTTCAATTATTTATAATTTGTTTCGAATAATTATCTATACCCACAAAAAAGAACCTGATAAACGTCTTTTAGGGAAGTTTTCAGGTTCTAAATATTACCATTGCTGAGAAGCAATAGATCTGTTCTTCCTCATCATTAATACACCCGACTTGATACTTAATGTCGATCACATCCCTGTCAGACAACCCTTTAAGAAAATCATTAACAGCTTCCTCCAGATCTCGCTCATGCTCCTCATCAAACACCCTAATCTGCACCACCCCCGACACCCTCCTCATTATAGTTTTATAGAGCTTGTTTTTATTACTATGTATAGGTGGAATGATCAGATTTTATACTTGTGTTTGAGGGAAAATGGAGAAAAAGAGAAGAAAAAAACCCTTTGGGGGTCAGACCCCCAAAGGGTTTTTGCTCTTTACGTTGAATATAATAGAGTTGGAGATTTTTGTGGATATACGGGGTAGGATGTGATTGCATTTGATGAAGGTTGTGTGGAAGAAGCCTGTGATGGTTGGCGGGTTGTTGGTTTTGTGTTTGGTATGTGCGTTTGTGTATCATGGGGTAAGCTGGGGAAATACGAAGAAATATAACGAAGAGCTTGATGCTTATTTTTATGCAGTGGATGATGGGGAGTACTTCACCATAACAATACGTTTAGAAGACACCTTACGAGATGAGCGGAACTTTCTTGTCATTGATAATCCATATGATGATTTATATATCGATTACCGTAGCTTGATTTCCTCCAACATAACTCTAGACTCTGAGCGTTCCTCTCGCGGCAGCATAGTGTTTGAGATAAATGATTACGAGAATCGCACTTATACGTTTCGCTTTATTCGGAAAACAACTGGAGAGACCGCGTATGATAAAGCCTTCCCACTAATCTACATTTACTCAGAAAAGGATTGGATGGTAATGCAGGAAACTTCAACTATTCCTATAAGGCATATTGAGCAAGAGTAATTGGCAACCCAACTAAATAGTAGTTTCACTGAAATATAGAAGGAGCTTCGATGTCATTGAGCGAGCCTCCTTCTATGGTTAGAATCCAAGCAACTGCATGCTTCCAATGTATATGGCGATTGCTGCGATAATCAGTGAAATTTTGTTGAATTTAAAGAATGAGATAGGTGGTCTTTTCTCACGAAGGTCCCCCACCACTTCCTTTATGAAATCCTTATCGGCGAAATTTTGGAACTCCACCTCTAAACCACTTGTTTCAAGATCCTTCCACTTTATTTTGATGGTTTGATAAGGATCATCAAAATAATACATCGTGATGTAGTTGCTACTAATATATTCTTCATTTGCTTTGACATCTTTTTTATATGAATATCTTTTATCGTCAAGATTCCTCTCTAAAACATCCATGACATCTTGTGGTACATATTTCTTTATATGTATTTCGTCTTTTTTTCTTTGCATGACCATTATGGAAAATGGCACAAGTACGGGACTTAGCGCCAAAAAGAGCGAGTTAATGTCCCAATATTCATTAGAAGTCGTGTACACCAATAAGCCAAGTGTTAGGACCCCTGTCATTAGTATCCCTTGAAATCTATTACCGGTGGAGATCTTTGAAACTCCTTTTTGTTGAAAACTTGTAATTGCGTCCATGATGAGTAATGCACCTATCATAAGAAGAAAAAGCGGAAATATGTTTTGATCGATGTAATCCATTGTTGGTGTGGCCTCCTACCTGGCTGATGGTCTGTATATTAATATACGGATGAGATTGGGAATGGTTTCAAGTTTTTGGTAGGAGTGGGGTGAGGTTGTAGGTGCGGGATTGAGTATTGCCTGTCCCTTGTAAATTCATATTTCTTATAAGGACTCTGATGATGTGATTATTTTCAATGCGTAAAAACCTCTTTAATTCGGACATCGATATTTCCGTATTGATTAGCAGGGCATAATCTATAAGAGCTATGATATGGGCTTCAGCTGAAAGCAGGAAACAATTTGGACATTTCCATTTGCCATGGATTCTTTGCATCACTACATTCGGTGTGCAATTTTGGCATAATACTCCAGTAATTATGTCTGACGGGAAGACCTTGTATTTTCCTATTGGTGAGCTTTGTAGAGGTGTATGGTCTTTAATTAGTAATTTTGAAATTTTATTGAGAGTTTTTTTATCGTAATGGCTGTTAGAATGTTTTCTTATTAATGGGGTTACTCTTCCTGATAAAGCAGGACTTTTAATTACATGTTTTTCTACAATACTTGGGGAGGAAAGGACCCTAACAATTACTTTAGGATTTGTTAACACAACCAACTTTTCACAAGTTGCATCAGGCAGGTTTTTAAGTTTCATCCATGCCTCCAATTTATAACACTGATTGCTAACTTGAAGAATGGGATCCTGTAATGCTTTTAATGGTTTATCCTCTACTTCTTGAATGAGTTGATGATTTTTGGGATCGAAGTGAATGATGCCACGTAAGTATTTCACCTCAAGAAGTAGATAGAAGTTGGAAAATAAAATAAGAGTATCTATTTGGAAATGACTGTCTCTGTATGGAAGCCTAATATCATGGAAGATGTAAAAAGGAGTGTCTGTTTCAGGGAGGAGTTTAAGATAATAGTCTAGAGCCTGTTCACCATATATACCTGCTTCTTTTATGCCTAGTTCACTTAATATTTCTTCATACTTTCCGTGGTTTGTGCGTACTCTTCTCTTCATTGCCCTTAAAATGAGAACTCTTAAAGGTGTTTCTCTGTGTTTTATTATCAAAAGATCACCTCTACTTTGGTTTGTTTATAGTATTAGACATCATTCTACAATATTCCTCCTTCTTCTCAAGAGAAACTTCGGGGACTGCTCGATTAAGGTGTATTGCAAGCTGTTCTTCAGAGAGGATTGTGAGTTTTCGGAGAGTTATTGTGAGTTTTTTAGTGCTGATTGTGACTTTTTAACCCTCTATTGTGACTTTTTCACCTGTTATTGCGATATTTCGGATTTCGGCAGAAATACCAGCCCCAATATCGTCCAGCCCACCCTCTTAATTACCTATTTTTATAAAAACCCAGTTACCTACTTTCGGAAAAAGCAATAAGCCAGACCAGAAACCCTCTTTTACCAACTTTCATAAACCCAAAAAACCACCAACCAGCGGCCCCTTTCTCGCCCACTGGTCAGTGGTCTCACATGACTTAATTTATTCTGTTTCCCCTTCCCATTCTAGCATGCCGCCGACCATGTTGCGGACTTTGTAGCCTTGGTCTTGCAGGTAGTGGCAGACGTTTTCGCTGCGGCGTCCGGAGCGGCAGATAATGATGTATTCTTTGTCTTTGTCGAGCTTGTCCAGGTTTTCTGGGACATCGCCCATGCGGATGTGTTCTGCTTGTTTGATTTTGCCCATTTCGATTTCTTCGTCTTCGCGGACGTCAACTAGGTGAAGTTCTTCGCCAGCGTCAAGTTTCTTTTTCAACTCATCAGTGGAAATTGTTTGGATTTCGGACATGTGTGAAAACCTCGCTTTTATGTAGTGTAATGCTAATTACCTCTATTTTAACAAAAAGAAAACAAGACTACCAATTCGGAAGTTGGCAGTCTTGCAATCCATGCTATTTAGTTCGCTACGATGTTTACAAGTTTCCCTGGAACAGCGACGACTTTGCGTACTGTCTTGCCTTCAATGCTTTCTTTTACAACGTCATCGGCAAGGGCGATTTCTTCCATCTTTTCGCGTGTTGCGTCAGATGGGACGTATAGTTTCGCTTTTAGTTTACCGTTCACTTGGACAACGATTTCGACTTCATCTTCTACAAGTTTGGATTCATCGAATGTTGGCCACGCAGCGTATGTGATGGTTCCTTCGTTGCCTAGTTTCTCCCAAAGCTCCTCAGCGATATGCGGGCAGATCGGAGAAAGCATTTTTACGAAGCCTTCTACATAATCTTTCGCAATGGTGTCCGCTTTGTAAGCTTCATTGATGAATACCATCATTTGCGAGATGGCCGTGTTGAAGCGTAGGCCATCGTAGTCTTCCGTTACTTTTTTCACGGTAGCATGGTATGTTTTCTCAAGTGTATCTTCTTCCGTTACCTCTGCAACTTTGGAGCTTAACTTGCCGTTTTCTTCTACAAACAATCTCCAAACGCGGTCAAGGAAGCGACGAGATCCGTCAAGTCCGTTGGTAGACCATGCGATGGACGCTTCAAGTGGACCCATAAACATTTCATAAAGACGAAGAGTGTCGGCACCGTGCGATTCCACGATCTGATCTGGGTTTACGACATTTCCTTTGGATTTACTCATTTTTTCGTTATTTTCGCCAAGGATCATTCCTTGGTTGAATAGCTTTTGGAATGGCTCTTTTGTTGGAACCACACCGATATCATATAAGAATTTATGCCAGAAGCGAGCGTATAGCAAGTGAAGTACTGCGTGCTCTGCTCCACCGATGTAGATGTCAACAGGCAACCATTCTTTTAGTTTTTCAGGATCAGCAAGCTGTTCGCTGTTTTTCGGGTCGATATAGCGCAAGTAGTACCAGCAGCTTCCGCCCCATTGCGGCATTGTATTTGTTTCACGACGGCCTTTTTTGCCTGTTTCAGGGTCAACTACATTTACCCAGTCCTCAATAGCTGCAAGCGGGGACTCGCCTGTTCCGGATGGACGGATTTCCGTTGTTTTTGGTAAAACTAGTGGAAGCTGATCTTCCGGTACCGCTGTGGTGGTGCCATCTTCCCAATGGATGATTGGAATCGGCTCGCCCCAGTAGCGCTGGCGGCTGAACAGCCAGTCACGAAGGCGGTAGGATACTTTCTTTTCGCCTTTTTCATTGGCAGCTAACCATTCAATCATGTTGGAGATTGCTTCTTCTTTTCCAAGACCGTTTAAGAAATCAGAGTTAACGTGTTCACCGTCACCTGTGTAGGCTTCTTTCGTAACATCGCCACCTGCAACCACTTCAACTATTGGAAGTTCAAACTTTGTTGCAAATTCCCAGTCGCGCTCATCATGAGCAGGTACTGCCATGATGGCACCAGTTCCGTAGCTCATTAAAACGTAGTCGGCAATCCAGATTGGTAATTTCTCGCCGTTTGCTGGGTTTACAGCGAATGCACCAGTGAACTCACCGGATTTTTCTTTGGAAAGTTCTGTACGTTCAAGGTCGCTTTTGCTTTGAACTTTTGTGATATATGCTTCTACCGCGTCACGTTGTTGATCAGTTGTGATTTTTTTCACTAACGGATGCTCAGGAGCCAATACTGCGTAGGTTGCACCGAAAAGTGTGTCTGGACGAGTGGTGAAAACGGTGAAGTTCTCACTCGTTCCATCAATGGTGAAGTGTACATTCGCACCTTCCGAACGGCCGATCCAGTTGCGTTGCATATCCTTTAAGCTTTCCGGCCAATCCAATTCGTTCAAGTCTTCCAATAGGCGGTCTGCGTATTCTGTGATTCTAAGAATCCACTGTCTCATCGGACGGCGTTCCACCGGGTGACCTCCACGCTCGGATTTCCCGTCGATTACTTCTTCGTTTGCCAAAACCGTACCAAGTGCAGGACACCAGTTTACAGGTACTTCATCGACATATGCCAAACCTTTTTCGTATAGCTTCAAAAAGATCCATTGAGTCCACTTGTAGTACTCAGGATCAGTTGTATTCACTTCCCTGTCCCAGTCATAGGAAAAGCCTAGGGACTTGATTTGTCTGCGGAATGTATTGATATTTTTTTCTGTAAATTCTGCTGGGTCGTTTCCTGTGTCCAAAGCATATTGCTCTGCAGGTAGACCGAATGCATCCCATCCCATTGGATGAAGGACGTTTTGACCCTGCATACGCTTCATGCGGGAAAGGATATCTGTTGCTGTGTAACCTTCCGGGTGACCTACGTGCAGACCTGCGCCGGATGGGTAAGGGAACATGTCTAGTGCGTAGAATTTCTCTTTTCCTTTTTCTTCGTGCGTTTTGAATGTTTTGTTATCTTCCCAATACTTTTGCCATTTTTGTTCAATGGACTGATGTTGAAATGACATCTTTTTTTTCCTCCTGTTAACTCAAATAAATACAAAAAACCCCTCATCCCAATAAAGGGACGAGAGGTTTGAATATACATAACCTACCGCGGTACCACCCAGATTATTGACACGGCATAGCCATGACAATCACTCGAATCCTTAACGCGGATGATACGGCGAAATATTACCGCCTTCAGATGAAGGGTTCACACTTGCTACTCCAAGGCGAGTTCATGTCCGATCGTTTGTTGACTTCCACCACCCGTCAACTCTCTATGCTCGTTTCGTACACTACTGATCCTTTTCAACGTATAAGTTTTAGTTGTTAGTTTGTATTGTAAAGAATTTGTTTGAAAACTGCAAGGGGTATTTTCCCTAATAATCATTATAAACGATTTTCTAAAATGTATACTGCCTCCCTTTATTGTACGGTATAGCCACCATCTATAACGACTGCCTGGCCGGTAACTCCACCAGCTGCATCACTGCTTAGGAACATTGCGTAATCAGCAATTTCTTTCACTTGAAGCAATCTGCGCTGCGGGACCAGCGGGTAGATGACCTCTTCTAATACCTTTTCCAATGGTACCTTCCGGGTTTCAGCCAGGTCTTTCAGCTGGCCACGAACGAGAGGCGTATCCACATAGCCAGGGCATAGTGCATTGACAGTGATTCCATCTGCGGCTCCCTCTAAAGCAGAAACCTTTGTCAGTCCGATGACGCCGTGTTTAGCACTGTTATATGCTGCCTTCCCGGCAAATCCAACTAAGCCGTTGATGGAAGCCATATTTAAAATCCTTCCGAATCCTTGAGCTTTCATCACAGGAAAGGCATGCTTTGTCGCGACAAATGGCGCAACGAGCATCACTCGAGTAAGGAGCTCAAACTTCTCAGTCGGGAAGTCCTCCAACATAGAGACATACTGCAGGCCTGCATTATTGATTAATACGTCCAATCGTCCGAACTCAGAAACGGTTGCATCAATGACAGATTTCAATTCTTCCTCTGACGTCACATCACAACGCAATCCACGTGCAGTCAATCCAAGGCGGTTCAATCCTTCTCCCGCCTCGACAACATTCTCTTCATGTAAATCTGTCAACACGACCTTAGCTCCAGCTTCGGCAAATTGTTTTCCTATTTCGTATCCTATTCCTTGGGCTGCTCCCGTAATGAGAACAACTTTATCTTTAACCACTGCTCCAAACTCCCTTCGAAAAAAAATATTAGATTCCTAGTCCCATTGAGAACAACGCGATCGCAATAGCCAATCCAATCAACGGAACGATGACTGTCACAGCAGCAACCGGTCCATATGCCGCCTGATGCGTTTCACCGCAAATTGCCCGGACGGTTGTTACTACATAACCGTTATGCGGCAAGGAATCGAGCGCACCAGAAGAAATGGCAACTGTTCGATGGAGCGCCTCAGGATTGACGCCCATGTCCATGTAATGCGGCGCAATCAACGGCAAGGCGATTACCTGGCCACCAGAAGCAGATCCTGTCATCCCAGCGATGACGCTGACTGCAATTGCCGCCCCGATAAGCGGGCTTCCCGGGATATTAGTCATCGCCTCAACGACCGTGCCAAATGCAGGAACCGCTTTGGCAACTCCACCAAATCCGACAACTGCCGCCGTGTTACCAATGGCAATCAAAGCACCCATCGTCCCCTCGGAAATTGCGTTCCAGAAGTTTTTGAAGTATTTTCTACCTAGAATGTAGGTTGTAATGATTCCTCCAAGTAATGCTACGATGAGGGCAGATTGCTTCAAATCATCGTGGAAGTAGAATGAAATAACCAACACTACAACAAGAGGGATAAAACTCAAAAACGGATTAGGCAAAGGCCTCTCACTATCCATTGTCGGATCGCTATCTCTCGAAACAAACGTCTCTCCGCGTCCTACTGCCTTTGAAATCATACGCTTCAACCACCAGTAACCGAAAATCATCATAAACACTGCAACCAGCGCACTAACTTCCCAACCTGCATAAGGACTTGTGCCCAAGTATTCAATCGGAATCCAGTTTTGGATCTCAGGAGACCCTGCAGATGTCATTGTAAACGTAACAGAACCAAATGCCAGTGCCGCCGGAATGAATCGGCGCGGCAGGTTAGCCTGTTTGAACAAGCTGATTGCCATTGGATAAACAGAGAATGCCACAACGAACAAGCTTACTCCCCCGTAAGTCAAAATGGCACAAGCTGCAACAATGGCCAGAACAGCAAATTTCATGCCCAGTTTATCCACAACTAATCTAGAAACAGAATCTGCCGCTCCGCTGTCCTCCATCACTTTTCCAAAAATGGCACCAAGTAAGAACATTAGGTACCAGGAAGTCACAAAGCCGGAGAACCCTCCCATATAACTGCTGACAAAGTTTACTTCCCCTTCACCTACTAGCTGTGGAAATAGCGGCATTCCACTTAAAAGTGCCACAAATAGTGCAGACAATGGACCAACTACTAAAAGGTTCATGCCTCTCATCGTTAAAATAATTAATAATGCCAAACCACCGATAAGACCGATCATGCTCCACATCTTTCTTTCCCCCTTTTTCTTCTTTTGGTAAACGCTTACAAAATAACGCAAACTTTTTACCAATAATTTTTACGTTCCGTATTCATTAATGCAAGAAGCGTGCCAACTTGAAAGTTTAATTGTTTCAATATTTTGAACAAAAGGTTTTCCAGGAATCTGGACAAAATCAGATGAACTGCCATAAACAAAGGAGTCCAGATATCTGGAATGAATTCCGAATATCTGGACTCTAGATCAACCTGATTGTATTCCATGCTTTTTTAACTTTTCATAAAGGCTTGATTTACTTATGCCCAGTTGCTTTGCTGCCACCCATTTATCATTTTGAGACTTTTCCAGAGTTTGAATAATGGCCTGTTTTTCCGCATCCTCTAACGTTTCCTTCAATGGTTTGGAACCAATTGGAATTGAATAGGAATCCCTCAAGTAGTCAGGAAGCACTTCCACTGTCAGCTTTTCATCTGTGGATAAATGAACGGCGGCTTGGATGACATTCTCGAGTTCCCTTATATTCCCCGGCCAACGGTATCGCGACAGTGCAACAAGGGCATCCTCTGTTACAGATGTAATCCTCCTGCCTGTCCGCTTACAGATTTTCTGAATAAAATGCTCTACAAGCAATGGAATATCTTCCGTTCTCTCTCTTAGCGAGGGAATCTGAAAAGGAATAACATGAATGCGGTAATATAGATCATCCCTGAAGCGCTTTTCTTCCATCATTTTCTCTAGCGGTCGGTTAGTCGCTGCTATAACACGCACATTTACTTGTATTGGCTTTACAGCACCGACCGGCTCCACTTCACCTTCTTGCAACGCACGCAAAAGCTTGATTTGCATCGGTAGGGACATGTCTCCGATTTCGTCCAGAAATAATGTCCCTCCATCGGCAAGCATAAACTTTCCCTTTTTCCCGCCTTTTTTTGCACCTGTAAAGGCTCCTTCTTCGTAACCGAACAACTCTGATTCCAAAAGATGCTCTGGGATGGCTGCACAATTCAGTTTAATAAAAGGCATATGACTTCGGTTACTTAACTGATGGATGCTATGCGCAAACAGCTCCTTGCCTGTTCCGCTCTCTCCGCGAATCAGGATGGATACGTCACTTGCGGCAATCTGCTTTACCTTCTCTTTTAACAGTTTAATAAGCTTTGAGTTTCCGATGATATCCTCTAACGTGTATTTCACACCTGTCTGCTGCTCGTATTCCTGCAGATAGTTTCGAATTCTGCCAAGCATGCTTTTCACATGACTGTTCATCTTGTCCCATTCACTCGTGTCCCTGAAAATCACCGTCCCATATGCACCTATTACTTCCCCGTTTTTATTAAAAATCGGCACACGATTGGCGATCATGTAGTTTCCCTTTATATATTGAAGATCGGCAAGCTCTTCCTTTCCCGTCTTAACCACTTCATGCATTCGTGTGTTTTCAATGACTTCCGTTACATGTCTACCAATGACCCCTTTATTGTCCACCCCGATAAAATCACAATAACTATCATTCATGTAGATAATTTTACCTTCATAATTGACCACCACGATCCACTCAAACGCATTGGCAATAATCGTATCCATCATTTCTTCTGTTAATAAGCTTTCCTTTACGCCCATCCTCTACCCCTCCTGCATAACTAAACTAAATATATCACAAAAATCTGACGATTATGAGAGCGATTACATAATCATCTATAGTACATTTTTGATAGAATAGAAGTATCTAACAAATGATCGTGAGGAATGCATCATGCCGGATTGGTCTTATCATGGAATATTCAGACCTTTACTAAAAAAAACACCTCCAATATGGTCGCGGGAATTTATTCACCGTGGAATGAATTTAGTCGCTTCCCTTCCATTTGGCGTTGGCGGACATATTATTAATTTTCTTGGCAGGGAAGAAAGCTCCCCCCTTTTAGAAAAAAAGCTAATGGATATCAGCTTCCAAAACCCAATTGGATTATCAGGAGTAGTAGATCCAAACCTCAGTGGCACACGGGCATTCTCAAACCTTGGATTTGCTTTTTTGGAGATTGGGCCAGTAACATGGGAACAGACAGGGAACAGGGAAACTCCAATAGTGAAAGAGGACACCCAGTCCATTTTCTTTCCAAATGAATCGATAGGTTTTCAAACAACCATGGATAAGCTAAAGAAGGTTCCACCTAAACAACCATTTCTGATTAGGCTTCAGGGTAGTCACCAGGAAATAAAAGTAATGGCTGAAGGATTGGAACCATTTGCTGCAGCTTTCATTGTGGAAACACCTGAAATGATTGACATAGGTGTTTCCAATAAAACTGTGCTTCTCTCTGTAAAAAATATAAATAGCCTCTCGCTAACACAGTTAGATTCTTTTTCTGGAATAATTGTGGAAGAAACGAATGGATTTGAAAAGCTTAAACAGGATATCGTCCAATTATTATCTCTTGGATGGAAGAAACCAATCATTAGCTCAGGGGGGATTCAAGAGCCCGCGCAAGCTCTTGAATTGGCTGAAGTAGGAGCAGATTTGTTTATGGTTAAAGAGGGCTATGTCTTCTCAGGACCAGGACTACCCAAGCGGATTAAGGAAGCGCTTTTAGATAAAGAGAAGATTTCCTCTCCACCACAGGAAGGATGGTTTTCCTATTGGCTTTTCGGCTTGTTCATACTTGCTGGCGGGCTGTTGGCTCTACTTTTCAGCATTACATCCATCATTCTTCCATATGATGAACACTTTCTACGCATGAAAAAAGAGGAAATATGGATCTTCAATGAACGAGTCATGCTATTTATGGCACATGACCGGATGACCTTGGCAGGAACGATGATTTCAGGTGGAATTGTGTATATGCAACTGGCTAAACATGGGGTCAAAAGAGGCATGAAATGGGCAAAGCAGGCAATTGATCTTGCCGCCATAGTCGGTTTTCTGGGGATTTTTGCATTTATCGGCTACGGCTATTTCGACTGGCTGCACCTAGCGTTTTGGTTAATCTTACTTCCTTTCTACCTTCACGGTTATAGGAAGACAAAACGAATATCCGGTACCCCATCCTCTCCTAATCGGTATAATCACAAAAGTTGGAGAGTCGGAATCTATGGTCAGCTGGCTTTTGTAATATTAGGATTTTCTTTTGTGATGGGAGGAGTGATTATATCTAGCATTGGGGTATCTTCTGTATTTGTCGCAACAGATATTACATATATTTGTATGCCCCCTGAGATGCTTGACAGCTTCAACCAAAACCTTATGCCTGTTCTTGCACATGACCGGGCCGGTTTCGGGAGCGCTCTTTTAAGTGTCGGCCTTCTCGTATTGACTCTATCACTCTGGGGTTTCCAGCAGGGAAATCAATGGGTCTGGTGGACTTTCATGATTGGAGGATTACCGGCTTTCATTGCCGGTATTTACATTCACTTTGCTATTGGGTATACCACGTTCATGCATCTGCTGCCGGCCTATTTTGCTCTAGGATTATATGTTTCAGGATTACTATTGTCCTATCGTTTTCTACACAAAACAATAGATTGACCTCCATGTAAGTAGATCCATTTAAGAAAGCAGCTGTCGAATTCTACCGACAGCTGCTTTTTTGAGCCAATTTTATATAGTTTAAGAAGCACTATCTGATATCCTTCCTAAGAAAAAACCGTCAACTTCGCTTAATTTCCCTCTCCAGAGAATTTTCCCTTCTGAGGGAGTGGGTTTACTGTCTCCACAATAAACCTTCGTATTTTTTAAATGGATGAAATTTGCTTCTGCACTTTTGCTAGATTCAAAGCTTTCTCCTGTAGCTGCAAGTTGTTCGCTTATCTTTTGGGCAATTTCATTTCCATCTTCAAAGGTCTCACTCATCGTTTCAAAGTAATCTTTAGCTGATATAAGAGTACCTGATATAACTGCACCGTTTACATTCAAACTAATATCCAGGGAAAAATCATAACTATTGGCTGCTTGCACAAAAAACTCTAAAATACTGTCTTTTCTGGCACCAAGTTCATTACTCATTCACACTTCTCCTTTCATCAGCAGAAAAGATAACCAAACCATTTTTTGCGTTATTCGGATTTGGCTGCCTTTTTAGCAGAAGCTTTCTTTTTGGTTTTGGTAGAACCAGATTTAGTCCCTGAACGTTTTTTCTGACTCTTTTCTTTCTCTTCATCATCATTGGATGTTTCTTCGCTTGAATCCTTCTTTTCATCAGATTCTGTCTCAGCTTCAGACTGATCCTCTTTTTTATTATCAGGGCTAAGTTTAGCTATCATCTCTTCTAATTTTCCAATTCGGTCTGTCAGTTTACTATTCTTCTCTTTCAATGATTGGTAGTCGCCATTGTCTGATTCTTCATCATCATCTTCTGCGCTGTCTGGGATACTATCTAAATAGAACCCGTTAATATCACTAAGCGCCCCTCTCCAAAGTGCTTCTCCCTTGGAAGGTGTTGATTTACTGCTGCCACAAAATACTTTTGCATCTTTAAGATGGATGAAGCTTGCTTCCATGCCATCATCTGAATCGATTGCTTCTCCTGCTTGAGCGAACTTTTCACTAAGTTGTTGAGCAACCTCGCTGCCATCCTCAAATGTTTGGCTCAAGCTAACAAAATAGTCCTTGGCCGAAACAATAGTTCCTGTAACAATGGCACCATTTACATTTAATGTGATATCAATGGATACATTATGCTTGTTCGTTGCCTGGACAAGGAAAGCAAGAATATTGTCTTTCCCTGATGCCTGCTCTTTCATCATGTTATAAGCTCCCTTCAATCATTAAGATGAAGTATCGTCATCACTTGATAGCGTAGTCTCATTATCCTCTTCCTCTTTTTTCTTCTGTGATTTAGAAGATTTCTTAGCAGTAGAGCGCTTCTTTTTCGCTTTACTTTTCTTTCCTTTTTCTTCCTCATCATCGTTACTATCATCTTCTGATTCATCATCTTCTGATTCATCATTTTCTTCATTTTCCTCTTCATCGTCTGTTTCTTCTTCGTTGTCCTCTTCTGCTTCTTCTGAACTATCGCCAGCTTCTTTATCTTCTGATAGTTTTGACAGCATTTCCTCTAATTTCCCTAATCGGTCAGTAAGGTTTTTATTTTCTTCTTTCAATGATTCGTAGTCCTCATTGGTAGAATCCTTTGAGGACTCTTTAGTTGCAGCCACTTCTTTCTCATTTGAAGCATCTTCATTGGAAGCATCCTCTTCAGACTCATCTTCCATCGTATCTTCCTTTTCTTTATTAAATAAACCTTTTGCGGATCCCTTGATAGAATCATAAGCTTTCTTGGATTTTTCCTTGGCAGTTTCTCCAAAGCTGGAGCTTTTTGTTTTAAGAGCCTCTGTATCAATACTATTCATTAGTTTTTTTCCGTTTTCCGCAGTAGCTAAATAACCGACAGTTGCCCCGATGATTCCTCCGGCGATGGAACGAGTGATTGGACCTGCAAATGAAGTTCCTTCCTTACTGGTGTTTTGTTCCTCTGTTTGATTTTCTGTAGTGTTTGTTTTGTTTTCTGACATAATTAAAACCTCCTATTTTTAGTTGTTTTAGTAGTTGAATTCAGTAGAATTAATTCGGTTGGGACTTAACTTTTTTTCGAGAGATTCAAGTCTCTCCAATAACATTTTATTTTCCTCTTCCAATGCCTTGGTGTTGTTATCCACCGCTTTAGAGCTTAGATAAGGATCCGTTTCCCACCAATCCATGCCAATCTCTTTTGCTTTATCAACGCTGGCGACAATAAGTCGTATCTTGATGGTCAATAGTTCTACATCTGCAATACCCACCGTTATGTCACCGGCGATCACGACACCTTTGTCTAAAATTTTCTCAAGCACATCCACTATCGTACTTGATTGTCCAGTCGTTTGAACTGCCATTATATGAACCCTCCTTAGGGTAACGATGTTTTTATAGCAAGCTTCCTAGAGGTCCAAGGTCCAGATTCAAGTCGTCTGCATCAAGGCCGAAGATTTCTTTTAGTTCTTCCATCTTTTCCTCCAGATTCATCAAAGCTTCACCTAAGTCTTCAATCTGCTCATCGGTCAAGGTTCCGCCTTCCACACGTCGCATGGCATGGCGTTCCACGATTTGCCTCAGCAGCTCCACCACAGTCAAGACAAGTTGAGCTAATCCATGTTCCGCTTTATCAGGATCTAAATTAATTCTTCCACTTGTCGGGTTGGCCTGTTGCATGTATTAATCCCTCCCTTTGATGATCAAATTCTACGGAAGATACCGTCTTGCCATTTCCCTGCTGTGCCTGAACCAGGGATTCTACAGATGCAATCAAGACACGAAGATCCAAGTAAACAAGATCGACGCCCGCTATGGAAATGACCAAATCCGCTTTTATTGCCACACCTTTATCAAGTATGACGTCTAGAATATCTATTAAAGCTATATCCTTGTTTTCTATCGAATCTCTATGGGACATAATTAGTCATCCTCACTTATGAAAAGCTTGAAAAGTGATAAGCAGGCCATGGTCCGGTCGGTTCAAACTGCCAGCCCATATCCCCCATTTTCTTTTCAAATTGCTGGATTTCTTCCAAAAACTGATCCACTTTTGAAGAAGAAATAAGATAGACGCTATTCCAGGTCATGTTTTCTTTTCTGCCTGTCACATCTTTGCTCCAATTCCTCTTTACATTCCCTTGCAGAACAAAATCCTTAAGATGTGTATGAATCCTTTCACTCACACGATCCTTTTCGTTCTCGACTTCATCATCAATCAATTTATCAAGTTTTTTCTTTTCAAAAAATTGTTTCCCTTTAGATAATTGACTGATTTCTTCTCTACGCTGTTCTATTGCGGGATTGCTCTGGCTTACTTGCTTTTTTAACAATTCATCGTTGCAATATATTTTAAGATTCCATTCTTCATTGCCTTCTAGAAGCGCAAAGGTGTCTGTCATCTTGGAATGGTTTTGCTGCACAATATCTATTAGACTAGTTTCGTTTTTATATAACGTACAAAACTTTAAAGGTATCACAGTATATAATTTCGATAATCCCATTACTGTCTCATGATGATGAAATGCTTTTTCTTGCAGCCATTCCATATCACTATTGATTTTCTCTTTGATGATTTCCTCTGAATACTCATTTGCATCCAGTGAACATACAATAGCGGTTATTTCCCCTATTGATATGGTGTAAATATCACCTATTCCATCAAAACCTTTTATGGATGGAACTGGCTGGCTTACTGATTCATTAGATGGGATTAGCCCATATAGATAAATTAATTCCCCCATACTCTAACCCTCACTTCTTTTTGGTCAAATGCTCCCATTGTTCCATTTCCAAATTCTTGGCTACTTCGTAACGGTGCAACAGTTCGGCTTCCTTCTCTTTGTATGCATCATCCGGTATTTCACCAAGTTCATACATCATCTGCAATTGAATGAGCTTTTTTTGAATGGTTGGAAGGTCATACAGTTCTTTGTCCGCTTCCTCTTTCACTTTCTCGCCGATTTTAATGACAAGATTGATAGGTGCAGCTACAATTTTATGGAGCATTTAAGCATCCTCAACTGTTAATCTGATATTGACAAAGTTGTAGGCCGGCCATGGACCACTGTAATTAAAATCAACCTTATCCTTCCATTTATCATGTGCTTCATTCACTTTCTGATCAAACTCTTCTTCTTTATCCCTATCAATAAGAAAAGAGGCGTTTAACAGCATCTTCTCCCCAATAGGGTCATTCACTTTAGATGCTTCTGCTGTATCCTTCAATGGTTGGAAGATTTCAGCCTGCATCTCTTCTTGGAGGGAGATGAATAGTTTTTGAGCAGCCTCACCTAATTGGATTCGCTCATAGTAGCTTGCTGCTTCCGATTTCCCTCGGACCTTCTCTGCCATTTTCCCCATTTTTTCATTACCACCAGCCAGTTCTTCCAGCCATTCTTTTTTGCCAATTACTTTTAAGCCTAATTCGATTTTTCCTTTGATAGCTGGGAAAAGTTTTTCGAATTGAGGATATAAGTTTTCAAGCAGGACGGCTACATCTTCTCTGGAATGAAAAACATTACCGAAGCTTACAGGAATGACGGTATCATTTTGTTTCATTACAAGGGAAATCGCTTGCTGATGCATCATCAGGTTTTCTTTATTTGGATGGTAGATTTTCATCGGCACTTCTGCAGCTACCATGGCAGAGTCTTTATATGAAATGGTAAAGAGTTCTCTTTTCTCCCCTTCCAATTCAATATGACCAAATTCCTCTTCCGTTTCAGTTTGAATTCCACAAATGATATAAATACCCATTTTTTCTTCTTGGCTCATCATAAGACTCTCCTTTATTACTCAGTGACCTTCATATTTTCACAGGCCGTCAAGATCATTTCTTCTGCTTCTTTCAGCGGCTGTTCGCCATCCAGACAACGACTTAATGGATGTCCGAGTATATCCTTACAGAGCAGCTTGAAATCTTCATTTTTCCCGTTAACTGGAATATCTCCCTCAGATGCCAACTTTGCAATCATCAAGGAAGCCCTTAAGCTGGGACCGTTCTTTTTGCATGATTTACGAAGTTCTGCTACAAGAGAAGTAATGGCTTTTGCTTCTTCTTCTCTCATATCTACTTTCTGCGAAACAATCTTTGCCTCCCTATCCACCTCTTTATAATCAACATGGATAGTAATCAACCTGTCCAGTAAAGCGTCCTGTGTATGAAAAACGCCTGCATATTCATCTGGATTGCTTGTGAAAATCACTGCAAAATCAGGATGAACAGGCACAAAAGGTTCCGTCAGCTTCGACCCATACAATGGAAGGATACCTTCCTCCAAAATGGATAGAAAGATGTTATTTGTCGTTGGTTGAGACCTGGTAAATTCATCATACACAAGCGTGTATCCGTTCTTCACAGCCTCCAACAAACGTCCGTCCCTCCACGTTTCTGTCACATTTTCCTCTTTCTTATAGACAGAACGGATATAGTTATCTACAACCTTTTTCGTTGTATATCCTGTAAAATCACCAATCAGGTCCTTATTGTTCAACTCATGGTTTCCGTGGATGAGCATGACAGGCTTTTTCCTCTTCTTTGCAAGCGCAAGTGCCATGGAAGTTTTACCTGCACCAGAAGGGCCTGTAAAATGAATAGGATATCCGGCCTTAAGATAATGCAGTGAGCGAGAAAGCAAATCCTTCGTTTCCGAGTCTTGAATTAGTGCCCGTGGATCTTTCTTGATTTTTTCTTTTAAAACCGTCACTCCATTCCCTCCTACTCACCGCGTGCTATCCCTCGTGTTTAATGGAACTTCTATACCTGATATCACGCCTTTTATATGAAACGACCTCTTTGTCTTTATTTAAGTGGACGTCATATATACCAAGCATTTCATCTTTTGCGTACTTTTTCATATATTCCTTTTCTTCAATCACTTCCACTGTAAGCTTCCAGCCTTCGTTGTCACTTTGTTCAACGGAGGTGATTTTATGAAGGGGGGCTACGAATTCGTTGAAAAAATCAGCGACATTCCCCATGATTCTTTTAATTTCCATATGGACCTCCTGCATAAATAGAAGGGAAAGCCTAGGAAGTATCGCCTGGCTTTTCCCATTCTAGTATCTAAATACTAAAGCGCGGGCTTCGTTCATTTTGCTGTTCAGGGAGCCCGTTTTCTTGCACTTCGTCACGAAGTAATCCAACCGCTTCTGCGTATCGTAACCATGTATCTACGCTGGCAATTACCACTCTTGCCTCGACCGTCAGGATTTCAATACCAACCACCGAAACCCTTACGAAGGCATCAATGACGATCCCTTTATCCAGTATGCGGTCAATAACCTCTGCTAAACTTGAACTGTCTGTACTTTTTTGAACGGACATACTTCATGTCTCCTTTCATCCTGTCCATCAAGAACCCATTGTCTTAATGTCATTTGAGGATTTGATATTTTTAGAGCTTTTGATCTTGCTTGCACCCTTCATATCTGTATAGCTCTTGATGCTATTTACACCCTTGACTTTGCGGTCATCATCATCGTCTTTTGTCGAGGATATCTTTTCTTGAAAGTCCTCTCCCGCTTCGACAACTTTACCTATTTTGTCGCGGACAGATAATAGTGCATCTTGTGCTTTTTCTTTACCTTCTTCTGCTTTATCTTCAAACTGTTCCGCTTTTTCTTCCGTCGCTTCTTGAAGGTTTTCTGTAGCATCCTCCGCCTTATCCTGAATAGTATCGACGAATTTTTCTTTCGCTTTTTCTTTCACTTTATCTTTGATTTCCTCTTTTATCGGCTCAGGGGTGTGTTCAAATAGTTTCTTTGCCGCTTTGCCTAAGGTCTTCTTTATTTCATTGCCCATCCAATTACCACCTTTGGGTTCATCGAAAGAGGACTGATTATTTCTTTGAATCTACTAATTCACCCAGCATGTTTTCGATTTTATCCAGTCGTTTATTAATGCTTTTGTTTTCTTCCTTGATTTCGTCCAAATCAGAAGAATTGCCTTCGGATTTGGATTTCTTTTTCTGGTCACTTTTTAATGGACTCAAAAGGCTTACCACATTTTTGCCCATATATCCTGAAGCCAATTGTTTGATTCCGCTTTGCGCCTGTGCAGCCAGCATTTCTTGGGCTGATCTTCTTAATTGGTTACCAGCTACCTTCACAATTTCCGATTGGCTTATATTTTTGAAAAGCTTTTTACTTGTACCGGGGCTAGAAAGTAAACCGATGCCAGCACCTACCACACCTCCAACAATTGCTAAATTGATAGAGTAATTGCTAATATCGTTTTTTTCTTCTTGTTGTTCTTTCTTCTCTTTTACAGCCATGTAGATCAACCTCATCCCTTCTGTGTGTATACTTTATAAATTAAAAACTGAATTGTCCTTCTTGATTCCTATTTGCAAGCCCTTCCTCCTGGACCTCATCTCGTAAAAGCCCGACTGCTTCCGCATATCTTAACCATGTATCCACACTTGCAATGACTACTCGCGCCTCCACTGTCAGGATTTCAATCCCTACCAATGAGACCCTTACAAATGCGTCAATAACGATACCTTTGTCAAGAATCCGATCAATTACTTCTGCAAGACTGGAACTGTCCGTGCTTTTTTGAACACTCATTTATAATTACTCCTTTCCGCTTTCAAATTTTAATGAAAAAATTATTATTCGTTTGACTTAGTAGGTATATATCCTAATAACCCCTGTCTAAAACGGGGCTTTAGAAGCAATGTCTCTAAAAATTCCAAGATATTCATTGTTTATGTCCGAATTCAGCTTTTACAAAATAGGAGGAAAGGGGCAGGTATCCATTATTCTTGAAATAAAAGGAAAAAGTTTGAAGTTATATTACAATAACAATACATTTTATTAAGAAGCGTTTTTAGAAAATAAAAAAGGCCAATCCGGCTCGTTAACGAGCCGGATTGGCCTTTTCCTTTATCTATTACTTATACCATCACTTTACATACATCATTCGTAAACTCAACAGGATCCTCTAACGGTAATCCTTCAATTAACAGCGCTTGGCTGTAAAGTAAGTTCGTGTACAACGCGAGCTTTTCACGGTCACCTTCATGTGCACTCCTCAATGACGTAAACACATCATGATTTGTATTGATCTCCAAAACCTTGTTAGCCTTGATATTTTGATTATCCGGCATCGCGCTTAGGATTTTCTCCATTTCGATGGTTACTTCTCCTTCTGTAGATAGACAAACTGGATGTGTTTTTAAGCGTTTGGATACCTTCACCGCTGAAACTTTATCAGCAAGGATTTCTTTCATCGCTTCAAACAATTCCTTGTTTGCTTCCTGTTCGGATTCTGTTTGCTTGTCATCTTCTTCAGAATCAATGCCAAGATCTCCGCTTGATACGTTTTTGAACTCTTTCTCTTTGTAATTCATCAACATCTTGATAGCGAACTCATCAATGTCCTCTGTGAAGTAAAGGATTTCGTATCCTTTGTCAGATACTAGTTCTGTTTGCGGCAGTTTTTCGATTCTTTCTTTGGACTCCCCAGTTGCATAATAGATATACTTCTGATCATCTTTCATGCGGGAGATATACTCATCCAACGTCACAAGCTCCTTCTCTGTGGAAGAATAGAACATCAGCAAGTCTTGCAACTGCTCTTTGTTTGCGCCGTATTCAGCATAAACACCATACTTTAATTGACGGCCGAATGCCTCAAAGAACTTCACATACTTCTCACGTTCGTCCTTTAGCATGCCAAGCAAAGCACTCTTGATTTTCTTCGCCAGGTTCTTCGAGATGAATTTCAGCTGACGGTCTTGTTGCAGCATTTCACGGGAGATGTTGAGGGACAGGTCCTCGGAATCTACCAATCCTTTAACAAAACTAAAGTGGTCAGGCAGCAAGTCCGCACATTTGTTCATAATCAATACGCCGCTAGAATATAGCTCTAATCCTTTTTCAAATTCCTTGGAATAGTAATCGAATGGGATACTCTCTGGAATATAAAGGATTGAGTTGTAGCGGATTGTACCGTCTACGCTAATATGAAGATGCTTTAAGGGTTTGTCAAAACCATAATGTTTTTCATTGTAAAACTTCTCATAATCTTCATCAGTTAGTTCTGTTTTATTTTTACGCCAGATTGGCACCATGCTGTTAATGGTTTGCTCTTCTGTCACTTCTTCCAGTTCTTCTTCATTGTCCGCTTTTGGTTTGGAAGTGGTAACATCCATCTTAATTGGGTAGCGAATGAAATCGGAATATTTTTTGATGATGGACTTTAATCTGTACTCATCTAAGTACTCATCATAGCTTTCGTCTTCTGTATTTTCTTTTATTTTCAGAACGATTTCCGTCCCTACAGAATCTTTCTCAGCCGGTTCGATTGTGTATCCATCTGCACCTTCAGATTCCCATCTGTACGCTTCATCGCTGCCAAGGGCCCTACTTGTCACGGTCACTACATCCGCAACCATAAATGCCGCATAGAACCCGACACCAAACTGACCGATGATGTCATGCCCGTCCTTGATTTCATTTTCCTTTTTAAATGCCAAAGAGCCACTTTTCGCAATCACACCAAGGTTTGCTTCCAATTCTTCTTTGGTCATCCCGATACCTGTATCGATAAGAGTTAATGTTCTTTCCTTTTTATTAGGAATAACTTTTACAAAATAGTTGTCCTTATCAAATGTAAGAGATTCGTCCGTTAAAGCGCGGTAATATATTTTATCCATTGCATCACTTGCATTGGAGATAAGCTCTCGCAAAAATACTTCACGCTGGGAGTAGATGGAGTTGATCATCATTTCTAAAAGTCTTTTTGATTCAGCTTGGAATTCTTTCTTTGTCATGTTCTGATTTCTCCTTCCAAATATGTATGATTATATTTTAGCACTCTCAAAAGAAGAGTGCTAACGCTCTATAAAATAATTATCATAGTTGGATATTTTATGTCAATAGGTTTGAAAAGAAAAAAAACAGTGCAATCCAAAAAAGGATTCCACTGTTTTTATACTAGGATGCACTTTTAGAAAGCTCAGAAACATTAGGTGTAGATACTTTCAATTTCCTATCATATATAGACGTAGTAAAAATAGCCACCAACATGAAGCCCATCAGTACTCCAAACAACATCCCCATACCGGAAAGGTCCACCAGCACTCCACCCATAAATGGTCCAAGCATGCGTCCTCCGGTTGCTGTCGAATTGACGATTCCTTGATAGAACCCTTCACGTCCTTTTGGCGCAAGCTGGTTTGCGACAGTCGGCACGGCTGGCCAGACGAACATCTCCCCTATTGTAATGATAATCATTGCGACAACGAAAGCCATGTACTGTTCTGCCACTCCCACGACAGCAAAGGAGATAATGAATATCACCAGGCCGACGATGATTTGTGTTTTCAATGTTTTGGTGTATTTCTTAACTATCCAAGATATGATGGGTTGCGCCAGTACAATCATCGCCCCGTTAATTGTCCATAAAATACTGTACTGTTTAAGCGAAATGCCTAACGATTGCGTATGTGCAGCAATGGTCGTTTGCCATTGGACATAGCCCATCCAGCAGAGCAGATAACCGATACATACCGTTAACAGCGCATAAAGTTTGGTGTGGTCTTTTATCCTCTTCTTTTGATCAAGGATGGAAGTCTGGCTTGTCGGGTTTGCCTGTATTTTACGATAACCAAATAGAGCTATTGTAAAAAAGACCGCATATGTGACCGTATTCGCAAGGAATATGTAGTCAAAGCGGATATCTGCTACAAGTCCACCTAATGCCGCCCCTATTGCCACTCCGAGGTTTTGCGAAACATACATCGCATTGAATGCTTTGCGTCCCCCGTCTTTCCAGACAGAACCTGCCATGGCATACATGGAAGGAAACACAATGCCTGATCCAAATCCAATAATGGTTAAGTACACCACATAGAAATTCCAGGTGTGATTGATGGTCATTCCAATCAGTGCTGTAATAGTGATGGAAATCCCCAACAATATGGAACGATAACCACCAATTTTATCAAAAAGTATCCCACCGATCAGGTTTCCAATGACACTGGCGAAAGCATTGACCATCAGGACAAGACCTGCTACAGATAGGGATTTTCCGAGTATGTCATGAATGTATATTGTATTTAACGGCCATAAAAAAGAAGCCCCTGTTACGTTTATTGCCATTCCAATAACTAATAACCAAAGGGCTTTGGGCATTTTCCGCATTTTGAGGTGCCCTCCTTCAACCAAATTATTTCGAAATCCAAAATAATTGTAATCCGTTTTGAAGGTAGTTTCAATATAAAAAGATTGAAAGGAGAAAATGTATTTATTCTGACATTTGGGACATCAAAAAAAGCAGCACTTAGGCTGCTCTTTTACTCGTTCTCGCTATGATTTTTGGATCGGACTGGTTGGGCTTTTTTCAAATTTTTCTGTTTTACTTCTTTTACCGGATTATATTCTGCACCCATTTCAACGGCCGTGTTTTCGGCGTTTCTCGTTTTTTGTTCTGGGTTATTTTGCTTAGATCGTTTTTTCATCGACGGTAGCCCCCCTTAATGTCTTAGTAACGTCATTTCATTTTGCAGGTTTTGCAATTGCAGACGCATGCGGTTCAACTGTTCACGTTGCTGTGCGTTACAGCTCTGGGAAAGGTGCATCAAATCATTATAAGTTGCTTCGATCTGCTCTTGAGCACTCGTGAACTCTGTATCATTGTAATGTTCCAATTGCTTTGCCTCTGTGTATTGTGCATGTGCATTGCGCAATGCATCTTCACATTGTTGTATAAACTGTTCAACCGATTCTCTTGTTGCCATGTTTCCATTCACCCCACATATTTTCTGTTTACTCTGCTTTATTTTGCTCATTTTTCTTAAGTCCATGCTAAAAAAATGAACAGCATTGAAGCAGAGGCAATATACATGCTAAAATGGTTTGTTAGCATTAATGGATAAAAAAGAGGAGGAGTACGGATGAACAATATAACTAGGCAAAATCCGTTTCCATATTCCGTTGAAGATAAAAGATATCATACTTGGAATTATCATTTACGCAATCATTTTGGACATAAGGTATTTAAGGTCGCATTAGACGGCGGCTTTGATTGTCCGAACCGTGACGGTACAGTGGCACATGGTGGCTGTACTTTTTGCAGTGCTGCTGGTTCTGGTGACTTTGCCGGAAATCGAGCGGATGATTTGATTACACAGTTTAATGAAATTAAAAATAAAATGCATCATAAATGGAAAGACGGCAAATACATGGCCTATTTTCAAGCCTTTACCAATACCCATGCGCCAGTTGAAGTTCTAAGAGAAAAATATGAAACGGTGCTAAAGCAAGACGGTGTAGTCGGCCTCTCGATTGGAACCCGTCCGGACTGTCTGCCTGATGATGTGGTCGAATACTTGGCAGAGTTGAATGAGCGCACCTACTTATGGGTGGAGCTTGGTCTGCAGACTGTTCATGAACGGACCGCACTTTTAATCAACCGCGCCCATGATTTTGAGAGTTATGTGGAAGGAGTAAACAAGCTGCGCAAGCACGGAATTCGTGTCTGTTCCCATATTATTGACGGCCTCCCGCTTGAAGATAATAAGATGATGATGGAAACTGCAGAGGCTGTTGCGAAGTTAGACGTGCAGGGGATTAAGATCCACTTGTTGCATCTCTTGAAGGGTACTCCGATGGTCAAGCAGTACGAAAAGGGAATGCTTGAATTCCTATCTTTTGAAGATTACATCCAGCTTGTTTGCGACCAGCTTGAGATCCTACCGCCGGAGATGATTGTCCATCGCATTACAGGAGACGGTCCCATTGATATTATGATTGGCCCAATGTGGAGCGTGGACAAGTGGTCTGTATTGAATGCCATTGATGCAGAGTTAAAAAGGCGCGATAGCTGGCAAGGGAAATTTTATCTAAGTGGGGATGATCAGTGAAATTAGAGCGAGTATTACCTTATAGTAAAAAAATCTTGAGGCTTGCCTTATCTGAAGGGGATATTGCTGTCGATTGCACAGTCGGAAACGGTCATGACACCCTCTTCCTCTTAGAGCTTGTTGGAGAGGGCGGACATGTATATGGCTTTGATATTCAACAAGAAGCCTTGGAGAATACGAAAACATTGCTATCAGAACATGGTGTGGAGTCGCGAGTCACCCTTTTCGAAGACAGTCATGCCAAAGTTTTGAAGCGCATCCCTTCAGAAAAACATCGTCAGATCAGAGGCGCCATATTTAACCTTGGCTATCTTCCTGGTGGGGACAAGGAAATTGTGACAGTGCCGGAAAGTACGATTGAAGCAGTGGACAACCTATTATCTGTAATGGAAAAAGAGGCCGTTATCGTCCTTGTCGTCTACCACGGACACCCAGAAGGCCAAGTAGAACGTGATGCCCTCCTGGACTATGTTACCAGGCTTGACCAAAAAAAAGCCCACGTCCTCCAATATCGCTTCATGAACCAAATCAACAACCCGCCATTCATCATAGCCATCGAAAAAAAATAAAAGGACCGGCAGTGGCCGGTCCCTTTATTGCATTAACGCAGAGAGGGTCAGACCCCTCTGCAGTTCTTTATATCACTAAAGCGAATCTCTCCGCTTTATCTATGCGCCTCGCCAGCTTTGGAATTTACGGTATGCCCGTCCATTCATGTAGAAGAAGTAGGCTGTGCCGCCGCTTGCTTTGATGATGCTCTTGGCCATGGAGGAGATATCTTTGCAATCATGGACTTTGCGGTCTGAGAGATAGACCCCAAGCAATCCGCGATTGATGAGGCGGTGAAACTTTTCGAACGGCAAGCCTGATGTATAGGCATCCGCCTGTTCCATGAAATGCCGAAGCCTGTCCATGAACACAGCCTCACTTTCATAATACGTACAGAAATTAAGATCTCCGCCATCCAAGTCCTCTTCTTGATCAATGAAATAATCCAACAGGATATGCAGTCCCTGAATATAGGGAAAATACCCACCAACAATTTTCTCAGCATGTTGGGAGGTAAAGGATTCTCGGTATGCCTGTGAAACCAAACAGAATATCCCAAGAGTGGACCCTGTACAAGCAGAGAATTCATACCATTCCATAGGTGGAAGCCCCTCCTTATGAAGAGAGAACCATTCCTCGAGTCTCGGCACCCTTTCTTTTTCTATCACATGCTTATGTACTTGCAAATCGCAATAATAGCCTGCAAGCCTCACAAGGTGCGGAGCTATTATCTCATAATTCCTGTGAGAGCCCAGCACATCCTGGCACGTTGTCACCAAGCTCCAAAGATACCCCCCATCATCCTGTTCATCCCGAAATCGATAGTAATTTTTCAAAGGTGTTCCGACCGTCAACGCGTCCGGCATGGACTCATGCAGAGCAGCAAAGTCTTCAGGGTCCATAGAGGTGCTCCTGTCACAAAGATTATCTAAATAATCACTGATGGTCTGATAAGCTACAATAAATTTAACCGCACTCCGAAAATCTGAACCAGCAAGCAAAGACAAGATTCCTCCCCCTTCACAATGGAAAGCTTTTGTCTCAATACTTGCCAACGCCTGCTTCCTAAGCTCCTTATCAGGAATACCAGACGCTCTCTTTTTCCAATGCTCCAACTCTTCATAAACAACAGGAAACACATCTCGATATACTCTTTTCATTAAAGAAAAAGGATGGGTGGGTACCTTCAAACTCAATCACTTCCTCCTATTTGTAAGTCCACAAAAGCTTTCGCATAGCGGAACACACGAGCACGCTCAGGTTCATTGAAAATTTCATGATATAGACCTTCCCATTCCTTGTACGTTTTTTCTTTAGCAGAAAGGGAATTGAACCATGTTTCTGAAGCGAATTGATCCACAATTAAGTCATCTCCCGCCTGCAAAAGCAAAACAGGAACATCCGGGAACTTCTCAATTCCTGTAAAAGCTTGATTCATTGATTGAACAAGTTCGCGATACCATCTTACAGACACTTTCGTGATGTATAACTCATCTCCTGCAGCGGTTCTTCTTATTTCTTCATTTCTTGTAGCTTTATCTATCGTCAATCCTGTTTTGAATTTTGTTTTTGGCAAAATAAGATTCAGGCCTTTGGAAAGGACATCAAGCCCTTTTGCTGGATGATGCAACAGCTTTAAACACGGCGAGGATAATATAACGCCATCCACCATCAGTGGTTTTTTTTCCTGAAGCGTTCGGATGACTGCAAGCCCTCCCATGCTATGCCCGATAACAAAGACAGGCGGCTTTAACAGGTACGCTTCTTTTATCCATTTTTCCACTTCTTCTATATATTCATCGAAATTATCGATATGTCCCCTTCTTCTTGTGGAAAGTCCTTGTCCAGGCAAATCCCCCATAATTACATTGAATCCGTTTGATTTCCACTGGTCCATCAACCACGTGTACCTCCCGTGATGTTCCTGCGCGCCATGGACGATTACGATGGTGCCTTTCGGTTCTTCCGCCTCCCATTTCCACATTTCAAAACACTCCCTCAAAAAAATGAAATTCTTTCTGATATAATAAAATAAAACACTCAACTCTTACAAGCTGGAGGAACTCATGTATAAAATATACCCATATCTTGATAAAAAACCACAGATTGATGAAACCGCCTATCTTGCAGACTTTTCGGTTGTAACCGGTGATGTAACGATTGGAAAAGAAAGCAGCATTTGGTTCCACACTGTCATCCGCGGCGACGTTGCCCCAACCATTATCGGTGAGAGGGTCAACATCCAGGATCAATCCTTGCTTCATCAAAGTCCCAACAAACCATTGATAATAGAAGATGATGTCACAGTTGGGCATCAATGTACACTACATAGTGCTTTTGTTCGCAAAAATGCCTTAATTGGCATGGGCTCCATCATTTTAGACGGTGCTGAAATTGGAGAAGGCTCCTTCATCGGTGCCGGCAGCCTTGTTCCCCCGGGAAAACGAATTCCTCCAAACTCACTGGCATTCGGCCGCCCCGCCAAAGTCGTCCGAGAACTAACAGACGAAGACAAACTAGACATGGCCCGCATCCGAAGAGAATACGTCGAAAAAGGCCAATACTACAAATCCGTCCAGACGTGAAGTTAAAAATTTGATGAAGCAATAACCAAGTTGATCGAAGCGCCTGGAACGGAGATCAACCGTTCATGCAATAACATTATCACACACACCACCCAAATCCCGGGTGGTGTATTTTATTCTAAAATTTCTGTAAATTTTCCATCATCAAATTCTAACGCTATCTTTACATAGACTTATAACTTCCTAAATAATTTCCACCTACAATAAAATTAAGAATCAAAACTAGCTAAAAAGGAGTCCTGATGATGGTCAAATTACTAGATAATTTCTACGAATTCGAGTGCAATCTATTTCGCAGTGTTAATCGACATTTTGACAGAAAATATGTGAATTTCTTTTTCCGCAACATCACCCATGTCGGCGGGGCCACTTTCACCATTTGTACCCTCTTGCTTTTACTATTCTTCAGCAATCATACCCTTAAACATACCGCTATTGCTGCAGGACTTTCCTTGGCGCTAAGTCATATCCCTGTGGCTATAGCCAAAAAACTTTATCCTAGACGCCGCCCCTATCTCGCGCTTGCAGAGATCAAAGTGGCAACCAATCCGCTCAAAGATCATTCATTTCCATCTGGTCATACTACCGCCATTTTCTCAAGTATCATTCCATTTATCCTATTTATGCCGCCGCTTGCCCTTTTATTGATTCCGTTGGGGCTTTGCGTAGGTATATCAAGGATCTATCTTGGACTTCACTATCCCTCTGATGTTGCAGTTGGAATGGTACTCGGTAGCAGCACAGGAATAATGTCCTTTCTGCTAGTCGTTCCCCTATTTTCATAAAAAGAAGGAGGCTAACTATGAAAATTGCCATTTTCACAGACACCTTTGCTCCAGATGTGAATGGTGTCGCCAAAACGTTAAAGCGTTTTACCAATTACTTGGACAACAAAGGGTTGGAATACCGGGTATTTGCCCCAGAAAGTACAAACAAAGATCTTTTTTCCAGCCATGTCCATCGCTTTGCAAGTCTGCCGTTTTTTCTATATCCTGAGTGCCGACTCGCTTTGCCGAATATGTTATCCGTGAAGGCCGAGCTCCTAACATTCAAGCCCGACCTCATTCATGTTGCGACCCCCTTTAATATCGGCCTTTGCGGACTTCATTATGCAAAAAAACTAGACATTCCACTAGTTGGGTCTTACCACACCGACTTTGACAAATACCTCGAATACTATGACCTTCAAATTCTGACAAAAGTGCTTTGGAGCTATATGAGATGGTTTCACAGACCATTACGGAAGATATTCGTTCCTTCCAGCGACACCCAGAATCACCTCAAGAATCACGGATTCACCAACACTGCCATTTGGCCTAGAGGGGTGGACTGCTCCTTATTCCACCCAAGAACATCCTCTCAACTACTGAAAAAAAAATATAATATAAAAGAAAAATATATTCTTTCTTATGTTGGTAGGCTTGCGCCTGAAAAAGATGTAACCCTGCTTCCAGAGATTAACTCTTCCCTGCCTGAATCCATTCGTCATGATGTACACTGGCTCATGGTGGGTGACGGGCCATTAAAACAGGAGTTGCACAAAAAAGCGCCAAATAATATGACTTTTGCAGGCTACCAATCTGGCCAAAACCTTGCAGAAGTCTATGCGGGATCTGATTTATTTGTCTTTCCTTCTGCTACGGAAACCTTTGGAAATGTTGTGCTAGAATCTATGGCATCAGGAACCCCTGTTGTGGGGGCTAATGCCGGCGGTGTCAAAACAATTATTAAACAAGGACTGACCGGCCACCTGTGCAGCCAAAATGATGCGTTCTCTTTTGCTTCTGCCATCACAAGCCTTTTGACGGATGAAGAAAAACGAGAGCAAATGGGTTATGCAGGAAGACAATATGCTTTAGAACAGTCTTGGGACTCTATTTTTGAAAGGCTCCTCCATGATTACCAAAACGCATTAGCACAACAAAAGCTTCAGATACTTGCATAAGACTTAAGAAAAAAGGAGGCCGTTACGCCTCCTTTTCCGTTTCGTTTGGAAGAGGTATATCCTGCAACTGCTTTTTCCTGGATATACTTTTCCTCTTTTCCTCATATACATCATGCCATATGATAAAGACTAAAACAGTCCAAAGCTTACGGCTATTGTCACGCTTCCCCTCTCTATGTTCTTCAAGCAATGACTTAACATTTGAAAGGTGAAACCACTCACCAGCCGCTTTACTATTTTCTAAAACAGAAACCGCCCATTCATACAGTTCGCCCTTCAACCAAACCCTCAGCGGAACAGGGAATCCAAGTTTCTTCCGGTCAATTACATGCGAAGGCACAATTCCCCTGAACGCTTCCCTTAGCAAATGTTTGGTTGTACCATTACTAATTTTTTGCGAAGCCGTCAGGGAGGAAGCAATTTTAAAGATTTCCTTATCAAGAAACGGTACCCTCACCTCTAAGGAATGAGCCATTGACATGCGGTCCGCCTTTACAAGGATATCACCTCTTAGCCATGTCATCATATCGATATATTGCATCTTTGCAACATCATCATAATTTTCTGCTACTTTATATAAATCTCCTGTGATATCTATGTTAGAATACTCAATTCTATGAGTTTTCCATAAAAACGCCTTTTCTTCCTGATGAAAAATTTGGGCATTGCCAATGAAACGGTCTGATAACTTCGAGCAGCCCCTTAAGATAAAACTCCTTCCTCTCATCCCCTCCGGCAATTCACTGGCAAAAGAGCGCAAGAGTTTTTTTGAAAATGGCGGTATATAATCAAATACACGCAATGAGGATGGTTCCCTGTAAATGTTGTATCCCCCAAACAGCTCATCTGCCCCTTCCCCTGACAGTGCCACCTTTACATGCTTGCGTGCTTCACGAGCAAGAAAATATAAGGGAATGGCAGCAGGATCTGCCACCATATCATCAAGATGCCAGATTATCTCAGGCAACTCTCTCCTGAATTCTTCCGCAGTGATGGTATATGGAACATGATCCAAGCCAAGAGCGTCAGCAGTTTGTGCCGCAATATCCATCTCACTGTACCCTTTCACATCAAAGCCGACCGAGAAAGTAGTTAAACGAGGGGTAACCTCCTTTGCCAGTGTCGCAATAATACATGAATCAATGCCTCCTGATAAAAAGCTCCCCACAGGAACATCGCTTCTCATATGCACCTCCACTGATTTTCGGAGCTCATCCTGAATGACACCTGAGAGCCCTCTTACAGATTGTTGAATGGGATGAAAAGTAGGTTGCCAATAATCTTTCCATATTATCTTCTCTCCAGGCCTCTTGATGAAATAAACACCTGGTTTTACTTTTTTTATGGAGGGAAAAGCGGTATCAGGTTCTGGAATGTATTGAAAAGAAAGATAGTGTTGCAAGCCGATACTATGATGTTTTTCTTCCTCAGGAAGGCAGTAGAGCAAGCACTTCAATTCAGAGGCAAAAGCAAAACCTTCCTGATTCTCCATAAAATAAAAAGGCTTGATGCCAAAAGGATCACGCGATCCGAACAATTCTTTGTTTTCACTGTCCCAAATCACAAAACTGAACATGCCCCTAAGCCTTTGGACACAACGTTCCCTCTCCTTCATATATAAAAATAGGATTACTTCTGTATCCGACTCGGTTTGGAAGCTGTACCCCTCTTTCATAAGTTCCGTTCTAATTTCCAGATAATTATAGATTTCTCCATTGAAAATGATCTGATAGCGTCCACTTTGATCGCGTAATGGTTGATGTCCCTTTTCTAGGTCAATGATGCTGAGACGCTTAAACCCAAGATGCACAAATTCATCTTGGTAGTACCCTGTTCCATCAGGTCCCCGGTGTTGTATTTCTTTTACCATATTCGACAAAGGCCATTTCGGAAGTTTCTCCCCGTACTTAATGAATCCGGCAAAACCACACACACAACCACCCCACTTCTAAATTCCTCCATCAACTATGACGGAGAATAGCTTTTCCGAGTTACAAATACTACTAGTTTTGACGTAAGAAAGGGAATCTTATACTTGAGTGCCATTTAATAAAGAGAATTGTGAAAAGATTTGCAACTTTAAAAGTGAATATTATATAATAATCCTATCTTGCTTGTTCGGAAGGAGGGAAAAAGATGTTACTATCTGTTAATGCTCGCACACCATACATGGCTTACCTGCATATTTGTCGTGCGATTTTTCATGATTCAGCTATCAACGGGACACGTATGTCCTTTTTTAGACAGCTGAATAGAAATGACAGATAGTAAGAGTTCTTTTGCCCAAAAGCACATCTGGTGTAGCCTGTACTCGTTTTTAGTCGTGTACACTATTGCCTAAATAAAAACCATGGGAAAGAAGGCTTCTTCTTACTCGTGGTTTTTTTGTGCGTTTAACATTCTGAAGGAGATGACATTAATATGATGATTTGTACGTTAAATAATATAAGTAAAAGCTTTGCCGGCACGATGATTTTTGAAGATGTTTCGATGGAGATTCAGGCAAATGACCGCATTGGTCTTGTCGGTAGGAACGGGAGTGGAAAGACGACACTCTTTCAGCTTATCAGTGGTTCGGAAACCCCTGATAAAGGTGCTATTCATATTAAGAAAGGCGCCAAAATTGGCTACCTAGCACAGATCCCTTCCTTTCCTGAAGGGACAACGGGAGAAGATGTATTACGTTCCGCTTTTCGAGAGACAGTGGAACTGCAATATAAACTTCGGTCATTGGAAGAACAAATGGCGGTGGTTGCTGAAGAAGGAAAATTAAATAAAATTATGCAAGAGTACGGCGTTCTGCAAGAGCGGTTCAGTTTTATGGGAGGCTACGAAATTGATGCCTCGATCCAGCGAATTGCAAACGGATTAAAAATCACCCCCTTACTATCTCAGCCATTCTCTAGCTTAAGTGGCGGAGAGCAAACAAAGATTTGTTTAGGGTTTATCCTGTTGCAAAATCCTGACCTCCTTCTTCTTGATGAACCGACCAATCATCTTGATATATTTTCTGTAGAGTGGCTGGAGCAATATTTAAAAGAGTATAATGGGACAGTTGTCGCCATCTCCCATGACCGCTATTTTCTAGATGAAGTGGCAACAAAAATTATAGATTTAGAAGACGGAGAAATCCACACTTATCACACCAACTACAGTGGGTTCCTTAAGGAAAAAGAAGAACGACTACTGTTAGAGTTCTCCGCCTATCAAGAACAACAGAAAAAAATCAAAAAAATGAGAGAAGCCATCAAACGCCTTAAGGAATGGGCCAATCAGAGTAATCCGCCCAATGCCGCCATGCACCGCCGGGCGAAGAGCATGGAAAAAGCTTTAAACAGAATGGAAAAAGTAAAGCGCCCTATTCTTGAAAGGAAGGCAATGGGTCTTCAATTTGACGCTGCAGATCGCAGTGGAAAAGATGTCGTTATAATGGAAAAAGTAAGGAAAGCATTTGGGAAGGCAGATCTGTTCAAAGAAGTTGATCTTGCGGTGTATTTTAGAGAGCGGGCTGCCATTGTTGGACAAAATGGAACGGGTAAATCTACGCTGTTAAAGATATTACTTGGAAAAGTAGATGCGGATGGGGGTTTAGTGAAACTTGGCAGCAATGCAAAAGTCGGTTATCTTTCCCAGCACATCAAAGCCAGTAATCCAAACCAAACATTAATTGAAGCGTTCCGTGAGGATATTTCCATCACGTTGGAACAAGCAAGACACGTGCTAGCCAAATTCTTGTTTTATGGACCATCTGTATTCAAGAAAGTCGAAAATTTAAGCGGCGGCGAAAAGATGCGCCTGCGATTGGCACAACTCATGCATCAAGACATCAACTTACTCATCTTGGACGAACCGACCAACCATCTTGATATAGATTCACGCGAGGTGCTTGAAGAAGCACTAGATGACTTCGCGGGTACCATCCTCGCAGTCTCTCATGATCGGTACTTCTTAAATAAATACTTTGAGAAAACATGCTGGCTAGAAGACGGAAAACTTGTTACCTATGAAGGGAACTATCAGTATGCGCGGGAGAAGCGGGAGGAATTGGAGAGGAAGAAGGTTGTGGAACTTCCTAAAACTTTGAAAATTGAGCAGAAAATAAAGCACTCCGCGACTGAAGAGAGCGAAACTAGAGGCTACGAAGAATTCGAAAAACAATTAGAAGTCTTGGAAACAGAGATAGTTAAGTTGGAAACTCTGATGAACAATGAAGAGGACTTGCTTACTCTTCAAAGGCTGCAAGATGAACTAACCATATTAGAAACGGAAAGAGATTCTTTATATTTAAAATTAGAAGAAATCCTTTAGAAATAAAAACCGCCCTGGAATAAAGCTCTCAATGAGCCTCATTCTCGGGCGGTTTTCTTTTAGTAAATATATTAAGCGTTCGCTTGCTCTTTCAAAGTATCTGCTTTGTCTGTTTGCTCCCAAGGAAGATCCAGATCATTACGTCCGAAGTGGCCGTATGCAGCAGTTTGTTTGTAAATAGGACGACGAAGGTCTAGCATTTTGATGATTCCAGCTGGACGAAGGTCGAAGTTGTTGCGAACCAATTCCACTAATTTTTCTTCAGAAACCTTACCAGTTCCGAAAGTATCAACTGCGATGGATACTGGTTGTGCAACACCGATTGCGTAAGCCAATTGAACTTCACACTTGTCAGCAAGGCCGCTTGCTACGATGTTTTTAGCCACATAACGTGCAGCATATGCACCAGAACGGTCTACTTTCGTTGCATCTTTACCGGAGAATGCTCCACCACCGTGGCGAGCGTATCCACCGTAAGTGTCAACGATGATCTTACGTCCTGTAAGACCTGCATCCCCTTGTGGTCCACCAATTACGAAACGGCCAGTAGGGTTGATGAAGTATTTTGTATTCTCGTCAATCAATTCAGCAGGAACTACCGGCTTGATTACGTATTCCTTGATGTTACGTTGGATACGATCCAAGGATACCTCTGGGTGATGTTGAGTAGAGATAACGATTGTATCAATACGAACAGGTTTGTCGTTCTCATCATATTCCACTGTCACTTGCGTTTTACCGTCTGGTCGTAAGTAAGGAAGAACCTCGTCTTTCCTTACCTCTGTTAAACGGCGAGAGAGCTTATGCGCGAGTGAGATCGGTAATGGCATTAATTCTTTTGTTTCATTACAAGCAAATCCGAACATTAGACCTTGGTCCCCAGCTCCGATTGCTTCGATTTCTGCATCTGACATTTGACCTTCACGAGCTTCTAGAGCTTGGTCAACACCCATTGCGATGTCAGCAGACTGCTCATCAATGGAAGTAAGTACTGCGCAAGTTTCCGCATCAAAGCCGTATTTTGCACGAGTATAACCGATGCCTTGGATAGTTTCACGAACGATTTTTGGAATGTCAACATACGTGGAAGTAGTGATTTCACCAGCAACCAATACCAATCCAGTAGTTACGGAAGTTTCACACGCTACACGTGCGTTTGGATCATTAGTCAGGATTGCATCCAGGATAGAATCGGAAATTTGATCACAAATCTTATCCGGGTGTCCCTCCGTTACGGACTCAGAAGTAAATAAACGACGTTGTTTAGTCATTAAAAAAAGTTCCTCCTTTTTGTTTATGAAAAGCGTTTGACTTCTCTTCACGTACAGCAGTTATATTTGATACGGATCTCAGTTCCTATTGTGATGTTCTTTGTTATCTTGTGTAAAAATAGAAAAAACCTTCCCACAAAATTGAGGAAAGGTTTGATGTCGAGAATTAGCCTTTCACTCTTATCGGTCAAGGTCATAGCCTTGCTCAGGTTTAGCACCTTTTCTCAAGCGACCAAAAACTTGGCCTAATAAAAAACAGCGGCGTGCTTTTTCGCGCTCGCTCATCCTTTGAGCAGGTTGCTGGGTTTCATAGGGCCTGTCCCTCCACCAGCTCGGAATAAGAGTATCCGTTCAAGGTTCTATATTAGCGTACTAAAACCTTGCATGTCAACAAAAAAGAGAAATAATTCGACATAGATTTACAGGAAATAATTGCTTCCTTCTATTATAAATCTTTTCTCATAAAAATCTCACTATCATTTCCTTTTACTTATGGATGACAGGGTTTATAATGAGAGAGGACATTTGGCTAAATTTAAAGTGGACAAGTATAAAATGATAACGCTTTCACATTGTGGATAGTAAGCTTTTCCACATGGAGGAGCCTCTTTTTCACAAAATGTTAACGAATTCCTATTAATTTTCATAAAATAAGCTAATTAGTATGGACTATTTAGTTGAATGTGTTATACTTTTTAACAGATGAGAAAAATAAATAAGCAAATTATATAAACGAAGGAGAGTTATCCATGATGAAAACGGTTGGGATTGATAATGGGTTAACAAAATTAATATACGGAAGCAACACGCATGTACAACTGTCTGTTCCTCAATTGGTGGAAAAGATATTAAACCGTAACGAAGGCTGCCTGACTTCAACAGGTGCAGTACTCGCAACCACTGGTAAATACACGGGTCGCTCCCCTAAAGATAAATTTATTGTAGAAGAAGATATAAGCAAAGATAAAATCGACTGGGGTACCGTCAACGCTCCTATTTCTGAAGAGGTATTTGATCGCCTATATAACAAAGTTCTCACATACTTAGAAAACAAAGAAGAAGTATTCGTATTTAAAGGCTTTGCCGGAGCAGATGAAAAATATCAATTGCCAATCCAGGTAATCAATGAATTCGCATGGCACAATCTTTTTGCACAGCAATTGTTCATTAAGCCGAATGAAGAACAGCTGGCTAAACATGAAACCGCATTCAGCATCGTTTCCGCTCCGAACTTTAAAGCGGATCCTGCAGTTGACGGGACAAATTCAGAAGCATTCATCATCATCTCCTTTAGCAAACGCATTGTTCTGATCGGTGGTACAGAATACGCAGGGGAAATGAAAAAGTCCATTTTCTCTGTAATGAATTACCTTCTACCGGAAAACGGAATCATGCCAATGCACTGTTCTGCAAACGTAGGCCGTGAAGGGGATGTAGCATTATTCTTCGGGTTGTCCGGCACAGGTAAAACGACGCTTTCTGCCGACCCTAACCGCAAACTTATTGGCGACGATGAGCACGGCTGGTCCAACACAGGAGTATTTAACATCGAAGGCGGCTGCTATGCTAAATGCATCGGTCTTACTCATGAAAAAGAACCGCAAATCTTTGATGCAATCCGTTTCGGATCAGTTCTCGAGAATGTGGTCATTGACGGCCAATCTCGTATTGCTGACTATGAAAACTCTACATTAACAGAAAATACACGTGCAGCTTATTCATTAGATGCAATGGACAATATCGTTCAGCCTAGCATTGCGGGACATCCGAATACCATCGTCTTTTTAACAGCCGATGCAACGGGCGTATTGCCTCCAATCTCTAAGCTTTCGAAAGAACAGGCAATGTTCCACTTCTTAAGTGGTTACACAAGTAAACTTGCAGGCACAGAGCGCGGAATTACTTCACCACAAGCAACATTCTCGACTTGCTTTGGTTCACCATTCTTACCGCTTCCTGCTACAACTTATGCAGAGATGCTTGGCAAAAAAATCGATGAGCACAACGTACAGGTTTACCTTGTAAACACAGGCTGGACTGGCGGAGAATATGGCGTTGGAAGCCGCATGAAGCTATCTTACACAAGAGCAATGGTACAGGCGGCACTTGAAGGCGACCTGACAAATGTGGAAGTGGAAAAGGATCCATACTTCGGCGTATCCATCCCTGTACATGTTCCTGGTGTACCTGACGAAGTATTACAACCAAAGAAAACTTGGCATAATGAAGAAAAATACGATCAGTTTGCACGCGAGCTTGCAGGCAAGTTCAAAGCGAACTTCAAAAAGTTTGAAAATGTACCGGCAGAAGTCCTTGAGTTTGGCGGACCTACGGTGTAATAGAGTAAAGAGCGGAAACCTTCATCAAAGGTTCCGCTCTTTCTTTTGTTCCTTCATCCATCGTGTCAGCCGCTCCACAATCCTCCTATTCTCCTGCGGCGGAAAATAATGCGTGTACTCCGGATAATACCAAGCTTCCACCCTCTTCCCCATTTCCCTCGCACACTTTTCCAACCTATAAGAATGCTCAATAGAAACGTTCTTATCCTGCTCTCCATGAATAATCAAAATAGGCGCATCCAGCCGCTCAAGTTCCAACAGCGGCGTCCGCCATTCATACCGCTCCGGATATTTATTCGGTGTCCCACCTATCACCCGCTTCATCATCCTGCGCAGGTCCACTCTCTCCTCATAGGTGAGAAACATATCGGAAACCCCGCCCCACGATACAACCGAACACACTTCAGGAAATTCAATTCCTGTCATCAAAGCCATCACGCCGCCACGAGAGAAACCGAACACATGAATGCGATCAGTCTTAACTTTGACATGACCTGCTAACAGCTTAAAAGCAGCAAATGCATCCTCTCTGTCATCTCCAGCAAAGTCCTCATTTCCCTCTCCGCCTTGGTTTCCCCGGTAAAATGGCGCCATCACGACAAATCCCTCTGAGGCGAATTGAACAATCCGTCCGACACGAACCTGTCCGACATTTTTGATGCCGCCTCTTAAATATAAAAATCCATCATACTTCCCTTCCGCTTTAGGTTCGGCAAGCATCCCCTTTACCTTCAATCCATCGCTGAAATAGGTCACCGAAAAAACATTAATATGCGGACTTGGTGAAGGATATGGAGTTTTTTTAATAATCATTCCGTCTTGCAAAATATTGCCCCCTTTTGACGCACTAGGCATTCACACATGTTTAGCCCAAATCATACGCTAATCTATAAAAACATACAAAGCATATGCCCACAATTTCTGAGGAGGTTGAACATGAAAGGTTTAAGAATATCATTAAGTATCTTATTGTCCTTTATTTTAATTGCTGCGCTTGCAGCTTGCGGCGGAGACAAAACAGAAAAGGTCCGGATTGCTGAAGTTACTCGCTCTATATTTTATGCTCCCCAATATGTTGCGATTGAAAAAGGTTTTTTTGAAGAAGAAGGCCTTGAAGTGGAACTTACCACTACTTGGGGTGGGGATAAAACAATGACCACCTTGCTTGCTGATGGTGCGGATGTGGCATTGGTGGGTTCTGAAACGTCCATTTATGTGTACGCGCAAGGCTCGAATGACCCCATCATTAACTTTGCCCAGCTTACCCAGACAGACGGAACATTTTTAGTATCTAGAGAAAAGCTTGACGATTTTTCTTGGGATGATTTAAAAGGCAGTACATTCCTTGGACAGCGAAAAGGTGGCATGCCACAGATGGCTGGAGAGTTTGTCCTCAAAAAGCACGACATCGACCCGCAGAATGACTTGAATCTCATCCAAAACGTCGACTTTGCAAACATCCCTAGTGCCTTCGCTTCCGGCACAGGTGAATTTGTGCAGCTGTTCGAACCGCAGGCAAGTATCTTTGAAGCGGAAGGCATCGGATATATTGTCGCTTCCTTTGGAGAAGAGTCTGGTCATTTGCCATATACAACATTCATGGCAAAAGAAAGCTATCTAAAAGAGAATCCTGAGGCCGCTGAGAAATTTACCCGTGCGCTCTACAAAGCGCAGCAATGGGTAGAAAATAACCCGGCGTCTGAAACCGCCAAAGTCATCCTCCCGTATTTTGAGGATACATCCGTAGAATTGATTGAAACCGTTGTGGACCGTTACAAGAGTCAAGGTTCCTTCGCCACAGACCCTATTCTTGACCAGGAAGAATGGGAAAACTTGCAAAACATCATGGAATCAGCCGGGGAACTTCCACAATATGTGGAATACGGCACGTTAGTAAATACAGCCATTGCAGAAGAGGTAATGGAAGAATAGGATGATGAACGATGAGTTTATTATCAATCAGTAATATAGAACACATCTATTTTACACCAGAACGAGCTACTAAGGTTTTAGAAGACATCTCGATATCCATCGAGGAAGGGGAGTTTATCTCCTTCCTCGGCCCCAGCGGCTGTGGAAAAACGACACTTCTATCCATCATTGCGGGTCTCCTGCGGCCTACAGAGGGTGCTGTATTATTAGACGGCAAACCCTCCAAAGACTGCGTAGCGGATATCGGCTATATGTTACAGCAAGATTATCTTTTCCCGTGGAAGACCATCAAGGAGAATGTACTGCTTGGGTTAAATATCGCCAATAAGCGATCACAACCAAATATAGACAGAACCTTGCAGCTCTTAAAAGACATGGGACTGCCTGATGTTGAAAAGTTGTATCCATCCCAGTTATCAGGTGGAATGCGGCAACGCGCGGCACTTGTCAGAACGCTTGCCACCGACCCTCAGCTTCTTTTACTGGATGAACCATTTTCAGCGCTGGATTACCAGACCAAGCTTAAACTCGAGGATTTAGTTTTCACCACACTCAAGGCATTTAAAAAAACTGCATTGCTCGTCACCCATGACATTGGTGAAGCCATCGCAATGAGTGACCGAATCTTTCTGTTAAAAGCGAATCCTGGTCGCTTGGCGAAAACATTCATCGTCCCGGAAGAATTGAGAAACATGATGCCATTTGAAGCAAGGCAGCATCCGGATTTCTCCTCCTTGTTCCAAAAGATTTGGAAGGAGCTGGAGCAACTTGAACAAGAAAACGAATATTGACCTCCTCCACCAAGGGTATGTAAAACAGCGTAAAAAGGTGGCCTATCAAGTAAGGCTATATCAGCTGGTCATCTTCATTGTCTTTTTTTCTGCTTGGGAGCTTGCCGGAAAAAACAGCTGGATCAATCCATTGCTGTTCAGCTATCCAAGTCGAATCTGGAATCTTTTTATGGAGAAAATAAAAGACGGTACGCTGCTTTCCAATATTAGCATCACCGTTACAGAAACCATCTTCGGATTTATTCTTGGAACATTGATTGGAACGATCATGGCAGCCATCCTTTGGTGGTCGCCAATGATTTCTAGGGTACTTGAGCCTTATTTAGTCATTCTTAACGCAATGCCCAAAGTCGCCCTTGGCCCTATTCTAATTGTTGCTATCGGGCCTAATATGGGATCGATCATTACCATGGGGGCCATCATCTCGGTCATCATCACGACCATTGTCGTCTATACCGCCTTTAAGGAAGTGGATGATAATTATCTAAAAGTTCTGAGGACATTCGGAGCAACGCGCCGGCAGCTTTTTCAGCAAGCAGTTCTTCCAGCGTCCTACCCGACCATAATATCCACGCTTAAGGTGAACGTTGGTCTGGCGTGGGTTGGAGTTATTGTCGGGGAGTTTTTAGTCAGCTCCAAAGGGCTTGGCTATATGATTATTTACGGCTTCCAAGTGTTCAACTTCACTCTCGTACTACTAAGCCTGTTGATCATCGCCGTGTTTGCGACCATCATGTATCAACTGGTGGAATATCTAGAGAAGAAGCTGGTTAAACATACGTAAAGAGAAAGAGCAACCCCTCATATGGAGTTGCTCCTTTTTATTTTATTGAGACAATGTGTCAAAACGTCATCCTTCATAATAAAACTAAATCGATTATCTTTCCTAATGTTTGCGGGGATATCCTTCAACAAGACAGGCCCATTCGTTTCAAAGTATGTAGACTGCTTTTCTAGCTGATCTATTACTGCAAAATAAACATTCTTAATAATGACTTTCTCTCTTCCATCCACTTTATACTGCCCTATGTATTGCAACAGGCTAACATGTCCACCTGTTTCTTCCTTTACTTCCCTGATCGCACCTTGATCGGCTGTTTCCCCGGCTTCCACTTTTCCGCCCGGAAACTCCATTCCCCTGTTCTTGTGACTGGTCAACAGCCACTGATCTTGGTAACGGCAAATAACCCAGACGTGTTTGGGGTCTCGAGAAAAAGGATGGTCTTCAAAGGATAACATCACTCGGTTGTTATAAATATCTTCAAACTCATACATACTATCGAAACTCCAATATCTCTTTTTTCTTCTTTATCTTATCATAGTAGCATCGAAAATGTGAGAGTCAAGTACCCTAATTAGACCATCATTGCTAAAAAAATTCTATTCGATTATATCATCCATAAGCCCTTGATCTTTTATATGAGCCTTTGTTGCTTCATCCCCCAGCTCATAAATCATCTTGAACGCCTGCTGCAATCCGTTGTCATATGCATCATTTGATTTATCGAAATGATATTGGACATACGGGATGTGTGCCCGCCAGAAGCCTTGCCAATCTGAAGAATAATTTTGATCGAATATTTCTCTTAAATGGGTTATTTCTTCGTCCGTTGCCTGTATTTGATAATCCCAAGAAGATGCTGTACTCACTTGTGAAATTGATCCCTCTGCTAGTGAAATGTAGTACGTTTTACGCTCCATTTATCTTCACCCTTTCCAGTATCTTCTCTTATTTTCACACAAAATCTCTGCTTTATTCTTTTAGATAAACTTGTTACGGATCCGTCTTTTTCTTGATGGCATCAATAACCTTTTTTAAGATATTTGGTATTGGTACACCAATGCGAGATGCATTCTCCATGATGGAAATGAATTCATTCACCAAATAAAATAAAATGGTGATATCCTTAATTAAATTGGTTCCTAAAATAGTATCCAACACATGCGCAATACTAACCAGTGCAAAAATAAATACCTTTTGTGCAATACCTTTAAATCCCACTCGACTTGACAACCGCTTTTCCACATATGCTGCCATAATTCCTGTTAAATAATCTACGACGACAAACATAATTAAAAACATTAATAGTGAGCTGAATCCTCCATACAATAACGAAGCCATGGAACCCACAATTGATACAGTTCCAAGATAGATAAAGTTGTACTTGTCCATGACACCACCCCTTACACCCTCAATTTTTTCTATATTGCATCTTATGCAAAATGCTAACTTCCTGTTACGAATTAATAGAGTTTTGTGCATGAACTTTTCAAATTGGAGAAAACTAATCATTATTTTACTAGAGGAGATAGGGAAAATATGAAGACATTTGAATCGTTCGTCAATAAATATCATAAGAAGTGGATCAGGGATGATGAAGATATTGATGCTGTTGCCTATTCTATTGTGAATAGTTTTACAAGGGAGCAATGTATCGATCTTATAAAAGAATTATCAGATGAAGAACTTCACCAAGTGGTGGCAGAATTGGTGATGGAACAGGTGAAGGAATTATTGATTCGTGGAAGTGACGGAGATCAAGGACTGCTTCATTGACCACTTTTAACAACTAAACATTAATAAAGCCTGATGCAAAGGACTTCCTACAAGTCCTTGCATCAGGCTCTATCTTTTATTTTCCTAAGAATGCATGTAACATCCAGTTGTGTTTTTCTACTCTCTGATGAATGGCAAGAAGCATATCTCCAGTCGTTTCATCTCCAACTTGATCAGCAATCTCCATTCCTTCCTTCAACTCTTCGATCAGCGTTGAAAAGTCGCTTGCAATGGATTGTACCATCTGCTCTGCCGTTTCTTTCCCTTCCGCTTCATGGATGGTGGCTATCTCCAAGATCTCTTTCATTGTTCCGACCGGAGTTCCCTCTATCGCTAGAAGTCTTTCTGCCAATTCATCAATATGTGTGGCAGCTTCTCCATACAACTCTTCGAATTTTTCATGAAGGGTGAAGAATTCTGGTCCTTTTACAAACCAATGATAATTATGTAACTTAATATAAAGTACACTCCAGTTTGCTACTTGCTTATTTACTACATCAGTCAATTGATTAGACATTTTGCTAAATTACCTCCTTCAAATATATCAACATAATATATAGATTTTTTACCCCTTATAGTCTCCCCCTAAACAATGAACTTATGCCTAAACAAAAGCTTATTGCGAGAGAGAATTAATGATAAAATAAGACAAGCAATTTCTTATGAGGAGGTTTCCATCACCATGATGACCATCTTGATCATTTGTATCATCATCGTATTAGTTGTGCTATTCCTAACCCTGCTCTCCACCAACAAAGCCTACAAATACGAACACAAAATAGACCCAATCGAACCAAACCAAAACGAAAATGAACCCGTCGACGAGGAGAAGAAATAAAAAATTTCAAAAAAGGGGTCAGACCCCTAAAGGAGTTTTGCACCTAACGTCGAAACCCCCTGAGCGTTAAGCTCAGGGGGTTCTTTTTAAGATTAACAACTCTATTTAAATAAGTTTTGGTTAGTAGTATTCATAGATGTATGGTGATTCTGGCTGTTCTACTTTTTCTAGTGTGTCTACTTCGACATATGGGAGGGTCCAGTTATTGTATTGGGTTGTAGTCAAGGTCCCACTCACTTTCACCCAATCATCGTTCTTAAGATCCCCTGCTCCGCTCATATTAGACAATGTCCCATATACACTGGCATCCGCCACACAGCAAGACAATCCAAAACGTGCAACAACAAACTGATTTTCCGTAAAGTCTGCTTCTCGGTACACAAATCCAACCATTTCTATCTTCTTGCCGACAAATTCATCAATGCTCATATCAATGATATTCATCATCGGAATGTATCTTTCATCATCGACGACAATCGTATCCATCTTAAGCATCTCGGCTTTTAGGTCTTCATAATAACCTTCAGGTGGTTCTTGCAATTCAAACCCTTCTGGATGCTCTAAAGGTGCATCAGCTAATTGTTCATCAATGGTCGGTTCTCCGTTCTCCTGATCTTCCATATATCCTTCAGGATCATCCAAGTAAGCTTCCGCCCTTGATGTATCGGATTCCCCGCTTTCGCCACCTGCAGGGCCATCAAATGCACCCGCCTGCTCGCGTTGTTCCACAATCACCTTAGAATTTGTAAATCCTCGCTTATCAATAATCGAGCTGTCCAAAATATTATCTGGAAACATGAAACCTGTCACAACAGGAAGCACAAACATAGAATAAATCAATATAGATTGAATCGGAGTGGAAGATTCGCCATGATCAAATCCACAATTACACACCAGTTCTTCTTTATTTTTCGACCCGCTGCGCCAAATCTGCACAATACCAAGTATAAACAAGGTTCCTGCTGCAAAATACATGAACGGCATCATTCGAGGAGCAATGAAATTCGTAATATCCCCTGTGGCCAATAGTTTAAAAAACAAGAGAGTAAATCCTAGCAATATGATTCCACGCAAATAGATATGGAATCCATAATCACGATTGCTTTCCATCTGTTATCATCCTTTCTCCTTACAGCACAAGCTGCTGGAAAATAAGTATGGCCGCGAACACAACAATTGTCACAACTGCCATGAAAACAAGTACAAATTTAGTACGGAAATATGCAAAAAGCATAAAAGTATTTTTAAGATCTAACATCGGTCCATACACCATGAATGCTAACAAGGATCCAACTGTAAACGTGGAGCCAAATGATGCGGCGACAAAGGCATCTGCTTCCGAACAAAGTGATAGCACAAATGCAAAAGCCATCATAACAGCTGGCGACAATACCTCATTTTGTCCAAGTGCCATCAATACACTGCGATCAAGGAACGTCTGGAATAAACTCGCAATAAACGCACCGGCAATCAAGTATTTCCCCATGTCAAAAAATTCATCGCTTGCATGGTAGAATGTTGCTTTCCATTTATTCTGTTGTAATGCTGGCTGCTCAAGCTCCATGTCTTGTCTGCCTTGTAGCTCGCTTTTCGTCCAACGCAACTGATTTTTATTATCAAAAAGCAACAACATTAGAAATCCAATGACAATACATAAAATAAAGGCCAGTCCAAATCTACCGTATAAAATGGTAGGGTCCCCGTTAAAGGCAAAATATGTAGAAGCTACAACAACAGGGTTAAGAATCGGCGCACCTACAAGCAACACTACCCCTACATGTAGCGGCATCCCTTTTTTGATCAACCTACGAACAACCGGGATAATCGCACATTCACAGATTGGTAGAATCACTCCCAGTAATGCTGCCGGAATAATTGCACCAATAGGACTCTTAGGCAGATATTTTTTTATTTTTTCCTCTGATACAAATGTTTGAATCAACGCAGAGGCAAATACACCAAGTAATATAAACGGAATGGCTTCAATGACAATACTAAGGAAAATAGTATTTACATTCAGCCATGAGCTTGGAATATCAAGCGAGATTTCCTTAAAATCTATAAAAAAGAATAGGTATAGGAAAACTCCAATCAAAGCAAGCCCAATAAGATCCTTCAAAAGACTACTGCTTTTCCTCATTCTTCTACTCCTATCATATTTTCTATTTTGTATTATAACATATGAAACTTATAAAACTTTATCTTTGTTACTAGCAATATATGTTTAATCTATTAACTGTATGATAGGAAAGTTTATTCCTGTTTTTCCTTCTTGATTCATTAAGCATATTCCTTTACTATATGAAATATTAATAATCGTAATGATTACTATTTTCAAAAAAGGAGTGTTTGCTTTGCTTCAATGGGCTATCATCGGCGGTGGCATTCAAGGGTTAACTGTTGCCACGTACTTATTGAAAAAGAATAAAACCACCATCAATCAATTAAAGATTGTCGATCCAAATCCAAAGCCATTGGAAAATTGGAAAAGATGTACATCCGTCATTTCCATGCCATATCTAAGGTCTCCATCTGTCCATCATTTGGATACAGAGCCATTCAGCTTGCAATCTTTTTCAAAAATAGAACATAAATATCAACCTAGCACGGATTTCTATGGTAGGTATAAAAGGCCCTCTTTACATATGTTCAATGACCACTGTGATCACCTGATAAATGAATTGGAAATTGAACATTCTTATGTCGCTTCAACGGTTCGTAATATACAAAAAAGTGATGGAGGTTGGAACGTGCACCTTCAAAACGGAGAAGTATTGGAGGCAGAGAAAGTAGTGATAGCCATTGGGATCAGTGACCAGTTGCACTTGCCAGAATGGGCAACAAAATTAAAGCAGGCCAATCCAAACGCCTTATATCATGTGTTTGATAAAAAACTTCCCGTTTTTGAAAAAATGAGTGCCCCGTTTGTAGTCGTCGGCGGTGGAATAACAGCCACCCATCTAACAATTAAACTTGCTTCTATGTTTCCAGGTGAAGTGACCATGATAAAGCGACATCCTTTCAGGGTACATGATTTTGACAGCAATCCAGAATGGCTCGGCCCTAAAAAGCGTCTGCCTTTCGTCAAAATAAAAGACTACGAAAAAAGGCGCCATGCTATAAAATCAGCAAGGCACAAAGGTTCCATTCCATCGGATTTACGAAACAGACTCAGCCACTTAGTTCGTACAGATAAATTATTGATTAAAGATGGAATCGTAAAAGATTATCAGATTCATCCCAGCGACGTACAACTCTTACTTGATACAGGTGAATCAATAAAAGCAAGATCTATCATTATGGCTACTGGTTTTGAACAAAATCTACCTGGGAGGGACTGGCTAGAGCCTGTCATTAAACAAGAGAATCTACCGTGCGCAAAGTGCGGCTATCCTATCGTTAACCATATGTTAGAATGGGCGCCTAACCTTTATGTCAGTGGAGCCCTTGCAGAACTTGAAGTCGGCCCAATTGCCCGCAATATCTCTGGAGCTAGAGTGGCTGCAAATATCATATCTTCCATTTAAAAAAGGATGACCCAAATGAGTCATCCTTTCCCTTTTATCCAAATACTTTTTTAAGATCTTCTTTGTCTTGTTCCAACCAGAACTTCATTAGGCGCTTTGCTCCTTCAAGATCGTGAAGCTTAGCTTGACCGCATTGTTTTTCATTTGAAGCCGGAATATCTTCCACCTGTACAGCATCTTTTAACGTGTCTTCCATCAAGTCAACAATTTCATCCACAGTCGGCTCACCGCTTACTACCAAATAGTATCCAGTTTGGCAACCCATTGGAGAAATGTCGATGATATCAAAATGGCTGTATTTTTCCGCATGTGTACGGATGTTAAATGCCAATAAGTGCTCTAATGTGTGAATAGCATCAGGTTTCATTGCCTGTTTGTTTGGTTGGCAAAAACGTATATCATATTTATTAACAACACCGTCTGTTCCTACTTTGTGTACTCCACAATGACGAACATAAGGAGCTTTTACCGCATTATGATCTAGTTCAAAACTTTCTACTGAAGGCATAATTGCACTCTCCCTTTATTTAAAGTTATAAACAGTATAACACAGATTCAATTCCAATTAAATTCATCTGTTTTATACGAATTTATTTAATTTTTGGTTTTACGGGCTTTCGATTATAATTTATATGAGGTGACCACTATGAAACATGTCTTTTTATCCATCATACATTTTTATCGAAAATTTATCTCCCCATTAACCCCGCCATCTTGCCGTTTTTATCCGACATGCTCCCAATATGGAATGGAAGCAATTGGACGTTTTGGGGCAATCAAAGGCGGTTGGCTTACAATAAAGAGAATTCTTAAGTGCCACCCTTTTCACCCTGGGGGCATTGATCATGTTCCAGAGAAGAAAGACAAACGTTAATTTTTTTCGTATCCATTAACAACAAGATCCAGTTTACCTGTGTGCGGGTCAATAACTAATCCATGCACAGGTACACCCTCTGCCATAAGTGGATGGTTTGCTATCATATCTACACTTTCCCTGACGCTTTCCTCTACACTGTCAAATCCTTTTAAGAAACCTGCTACATCAATGCCTGCATATTTCAAGTCATCAATCGTTTCTTTTGTAACACCCCTTGCTTCCATCTTTTCACGCATGCCTTCTGGATTGATTTTTCCCATTCCGCAATCGTGATGTCCTACAACTAATACTTCATCCGCTTGTAGTTCAAACACGGCAACCAAGATACTTCTCATAATACTCCCAAACGGATGCGATACAATCGCACCGGCATTCTTTACAATCTTCATATCTCCATGCTTAAGATTCATCGCTTTCGGCAAGAGGTCCATCAACCTTGTGTCCATGCATGATAAAACCACTAATTTTTTGTCAGGAAATTTGGTGGTCTGGTATTGAATATATTCCTCTTTTTCAACAAATCCAGTATTATGTTCTAAAATTTCATCCAGTAACTTCATTCTTTTTACCCTCTTTCTGAATAATAGTTTAGATTTCCTTCTTTCAATATGACAAACTCAAAACAAAATGACAATAAAAATAGCTTGTTTTATTTTTAGGTTTTTAGTACTATTTTATATGTAAATCGTAAAGATTACGCTTTAATCAAGAAAGGAAGTTTATATATTATGAAAAAGAAAATTCCTGTTACGGTACTAAGTGGTTACCTTGGTGCAGGAAAAACAACACTGTTGAACCATATTTTGTCCAATAGAGAAGGTTTGAAGATTGCTGTAATTGTTAACGATATGAGTGAAGTGAATATAGATGCTGCACTCATCCAACAAGGTGGATTTTCCAGAACCGAAGAAAAGTTGGTAGAAATGCAAAACGGCTGTATTTGCTGTACATTGCGGGAAGACCTAATGAAGGAAGTAGAGCGTCTAGTAGACGAAGGCAACATAGACTATATCGTTATCGAGTCCTCCGGAATTAGTGAACCAATTCCTGTCGCACAAACTTTTACTTACTTAGACGAGGAATTTGAAATTGATCTTACGGAAAAGTGTCGCCTTGACGCGATGATTACGGTAGTCGATGGTTTTCGCTTCTATGATGACTATCAATCAGGGGAAAGTCTATTAGATCGTAAACAGGGAACAGATGAGTCAGATATCCGTGAAATTTCCGACCTGTTAATTGACCAAATTGAGTTTGCCGACATCTTGCTGCTAAATAAAACAGACTTACTTGATCCCCAATATGTTGTGGAATTAAAGGCGCTGTTGAGAAAACTTAATCCAGAAGCAAAGATTATTAAAACGGTAAATAGTCAGGTAGAGTTAACATCCATCCTAAACACTGGTCTTTTTGATTTTGAAAAAGTGAGCCAAGCTGCTGGCTGGATTAAGGAATTGAACGAAGAGCACACTCCTGAAACCGAGGAATACGGTATATCCTCATTCGTTTATCGTCGAAGAAAACCATTTCATCCGGAGAGATTTAAAACTTGGTTAGATAATTGGCCTGACGAGATTGTCCGTGCCAAAGGATTCTTCTGGCTTGCTTCTAGGAATGATATGGCTGGATTGATTTCCCAAGCTGGTGCATCCATCATGATTCAAGGTGCCGGTGAATGGGTTGCAAGCTATAGTGAAGAGGAGAAAAGGCTAACATTAGAAGAAGAACCGGAATTACTAGAAAAATGGGATGAAACCTATGGCGATAGAATGACCGAACTTGTCTTCATCGGCATTGAAATGGAGCAAATGCAGATTGAACGCTCATTAGACACTTGTCTTCTTACTGAAAAAGAAATGAATGAGGACTGGTCCAGTCTACCTGACCTCGTACCCGCTTTTATCATAGAGTAATTGTAAAAATTTTATAACATTTGTCTTTTTAGTTCTCAAATCGTAATAGTTACGATATAATGTGTTGGGATACAAAACGAGAGGAGAAAACTATGAAAACTAAATCTATTTTTATCGCAATGATGTTGGTAGTTTTTACATTCCTTGTTGGATGTAATTCAGATAATCAGGCTTCTGATGGCAGTGAAAAATTGACTGTCTATACGACCATCTTCCCTTTGGAGGACTTTACAAAAAAAATTGGCGGCGATCACGTTGATGTGAAATCTGTCTTTCCTCCTGGTGCAGATGCACATACTTTTGAACCTTCCACAAAAACAATGAGCGAGATGGCTTCGGCTGACGCTTTTATTTATACAGGTGTGGGAGTAGAAGGTTTCGCTGATAAAGCGAAAGAAGTATTAGAAAATGAGGATGTTACCATTGTAGCCGCCGGAGAAGGCATAGAGTTACGTGGTGAAGACGAAGAGCACGATCACGAGCATGCTGACGAAGCTCATGATGAAGAGCACGATCACGAGCATGCTGACGAAGCTCATGATGAAGAGCACGATCACGAGCATGCTGATGAAGCTCATGACGAAGAGCACGATCACGAGCATGCTGATGAAGCTCATGACGAAGAGCACGATCACGAGCATGCTGATGAAGCTCATGACGAAGAGCACGATCATGAGCATGCTGACGAAGCTCATGACGAAGAGCACGCAGATGAGCATGCTGACGAAGCTCATGACGAAGAGCACGGTGACGTGCATGCTGACGAAGCTCATGATGAGGAGCACGGTGACGAGCATGAGGAAGATGGGCATGAAGGACATGATCACTCTAATGGAGACCCGCATGTTTGGTTAGATCCTACTCTATCTATCACACTTGCTGAAAATGTCAAAAATGCTCTTGTTGAATTAAAACCCGAAGCAAAAGAAGATTTCGAAGCAAATTTTGAAACGTTGAAATCTGACCTTGAGGAACTTGATGCAGAATTTAAGGAAACAGTCGAGACTGCTAACACAAATAAAATATTAGTTTCCCATGCAGCATATGGCTATTGGGAAAAGCGCTATGGATTGGAGCAAATCAGCGTTACAGGCTTATCTCCAACTCAAGAGCCTTCCCAGAAACAACTGACTGAAATTATCAATACTGCAAAAGAAAATGAAATGCAGTATGTTATTTTTGATCAAAACATCAGCGGAAAGATTGCTGAAGTGGTGAAAAATGAAATCAAAGCAGAAGCACTAGTTTTGCATAACCTAGAGGCAGCAACAGAAGACGACGTTAAAAACGAAGAAGATTACTTCAGCTTGATGCGTCAAAACTTGGAGACGTTGAAAAAGGCGTTGAATTAATCAAAAAGATAAACAGGCAGCCTTAGCTTAGTGGGCTGCCTGTTTTTTATATGTCCGTAAAGAAAAAGCTGTTCTAAAGCAACATCCACGCCTCAGAAACAGCAAACTCCTACTCTCCCCTCAATGCATCACAAAACCGCTCTACTTTCCGGTCATCAATATCTTTTCCTATCAAAATGATAGAAGGATTTACGTCGACTTTTTCAATTCTGTTTAACACCAGAGTAGAAGCAGCATATTGAAATTCGTATAATCCAGGGGTTTCATCAAGCCGAACTATTCCTTTAGATCTTATCACCTGTTTAGAGAGCTTTTTTAGCTGTTTCTCCAATACCACTCGATTAATAGGTTCGGAAAACGCGACTTTCACGGCTTCAATGTGATGGTGATGATGGTGGTGATGGTGACTATCGTGGTCATGACCAGCATCTTCCCCGTGACTTTCCACCTTCACTTCCCTCATTTGCATTCTTTTTTCCAACAGAATCTCCAGTGGAACCTCCCCATAGCTCGTCCGGTAGACCGGAATATGATCCTCTAACTCATCAGCAAGCTTCGATTCCACTTTAATCAACTCTTTCTCTGAGACGAGATCCATTTTATTCAACACCAACAAATGGGCAGATGTAACTTGCTCCTTCAACAAGCCTCTTATCTCTTTGGAACTGCTGAAAAAGCTTTGATATTCAAGATAGTGACTAGCATCCACAAGGCTGATCATCGACTGCAACTCAAAATGTTCCATGTACAGAGGTGTCAACAAGACATCTTTAATTTCTAGTGGGTTTGCAACGCCAGTTCCTTCAATGATTAGGACGTCCACCTTTTCCCCTAAATATTGATCTAGTGTGGATTTTAAATCATCCTGAATGGTACAACAAATGCAACCATTTAAAAGCTCCACAACTTTCTCCCCTTGAAAAAGATGGTCTTCCACATTTTCATCACCAAGTTCATTTAGGATAATTCCTGGTTTTAATCCTTCATCCTTAAAGTGATTTAACATATGTAAAAGCACGGTTGTCTTTCCGCTTCCTAAAAATCCGCTTATCACGTAAACTGGTACTTTTTTTGGCATTTTATAAGCACTCCTAACGTTTCATCTTATTATTCTACTACCCATTATACAATTGCTTTAAAAGCAATTAAACTAAGAGTAAATCGTAATCATTACGCTTTTTATTTTAAAGGGAAACTTATCTTGTTTCAAGTCATTTTATCCGTTATGCTTGCCAGCTGTAATGTCCCGTTTTTATTTAGCAAATTATGCATATTTTGTGGAAAAATGTGGACTCTAACGGTATATAACAGCTTGAAGGGACGTAGCCAAAATGGAAGATGTAGTAATTGCAAGGTCATTGTTTGGGACAACAATGGGATTTCATATCATATTTGCAACACTTGGCGTTGGTATTCCTTTAATGATTTTAATTGCGGAATTAATGTATCAGAAAACACAAAACCGTGAATATGCGATTATGGCAAAAAGATGGACTAAAGCAAAAGCGGTGCTGCTTGGTGTCGCTATCCCTACAGGGACGATTGCCGGAGTGCAACTTTCCCTTTTGTGGCCAGGTTTCATGGAAGTCATCGGTAAGGTCATGGCACTACCGTTTCAAATCGAAATTTATGCTTTTTTCATTGAAGCATTATTTATTTCCATTTACGTGTATGCCGCAGACCGGATTTCACCATGGATGCGGATTTTGAGTGTCACACTTGTGACCATCGGAGCTGCCGCGTCAGCAGTCTTGATAACGAATGTCCATGCGTTTGAAGGTACGCCAGCAGGGTTCCGTATTGAAAATGGGCAGATCGTCGATGTCGACCCTTGGGCGGCCTTTTTCAACCCCAGTTTTGTCGTGACAGCTGCACATGTGGCAGTCTCCGCCTTTATGACTGGAGCCTTTGTGATCGCCTCTGTAGCAGCCTATAAGATGTTACGCAACAAGCATGATGAGCGAGTATATAAATTTCACCGAAAAGCTTTGATCATGGGGCTTGTTGTGGGTGGAATATTTTCGTTCATGACCGCCATAAACGGACATGAATCTGCTCAGCTGTTGCATCAATACCAACCAGAAAAGTTGGCTGCAGCTGAAGGACTTTTTGAAACACAATCACACGCACCTCTTGCAGTCGGAGGATTCACAGACCGGGAAACAAAAGAAGTAAAATGGGGCATTGAAATACCGTGGGCTTTGAGCTTTTTAGCGGATGACCGTTTTGACACGGTTGTAGTCGGACTCGATGACTTTCCTGAAGAATATTGGCCACCATTGTTTGTACATACCCTTTTTAACGCGATGGTTGGAATAGGTTCCCTTTTAATCTTGCTCTCTTTAGTAGGGTTCTTTTGGAGCAAGGTTCTCAAAAAAACAACCTATCCAAAGTGGCTTATGTGGCTCTTTGTAGCTGCAGGGCCGCTTGCAATGATGGCTATTGAATTTGGATGGATTTTCGCATGTACTGGGAGACAACCATGGGTCATCTATCGAATCATGCTTACGGAAGACGCTGTAACAGGAAACCAAAATCTTGCCGCATTATTCATTGCGTTTGCAGGGGTCTATGTACTTCTTGGTGTTGCTGTGGTGCTGGTGCTGCGTTATTATTTCAAGCGACATCCAATTGAGGACGAGTTGAACGATATTCCCCCATCAACTACTGGGGTTCAAGCATAAGGAGGATTACCTTCATGACAGATGTAGTATTGGCAATTACCGTCCTATGGGGTTTTATTTTCATCTATGCCGTAATGGCGACGATGGACTTCGGAGCCGGCTTTTGGTCCATGCTCTATATCAAAAATGAAAAAACAAATGCCACCAATATCGCTAACAGGTACTTATCACCAACGTGGGAAGTTACGAATGTATTCATTGTAGCCGTGGTAGTGGCGATATATAGCTTTTTTCCAAGCGCGGCCTATACATTAGGGACTGTTCTTTTGATACCAGGAAGCATCATTTTACTTTTGCTAGCAGTCCGAAGCGGGTTCCTTGTGTTCTCCCATATTGTAGATGATTACCATAAACCTTTGACGTATGTGTCTGGTATCAGTGGTATTATCATTCCAGCTTTTTTGATCCTTGTTTTGCCGATTACACATGGCGGATTTGTGGATAATATCGACGGCGTTGACACTTTAATGCTTGGCCGTTTATTGACAAGTCCACACGCTCTCTCTTTCATCCTTTTTGCCATTAGCAGTACGTTATTTCTGTCTTCTTTGTTACTAGCGGACTTTTCTAAAGTGGCAAATGACAGACATGCATATGCTATATACAGGAGGGATGCCTTGATATTAGGACCTGTCTCCCTATTCGGCGCCCTCTTGATCATGATCACGATGCGCTATGAAGCAACATGGCTGTTCAATGGGATGATGGACTATCTTGTATGGTTATTTATTTCAGCCGGGATGTTTGTCGTGACAGGCGTTGCACTTGTTATCCCTGGAAAGGATGGATGGACAGGGCTGCCGAGATTAGGGGTTGTTTCTGCATTTATTCAGTATGCATTGGCAAGTTATGCATACGGACGGGCACATCTTCCATATATCATCTATCCAAATGTCACTATTGAAAATGCATTTACAGACCCTGCTTCTTTTAGGGCACTGTTTATCACTTATATAGTTGGTTTTATCATTTTATTTCCAGGCTTTCTCTACTTTTGGCGATTGTTTATGAAAGACGAGAAATACATCAAAAGCGAAAATTAAATTTAAGGTCAGGAGGACTCTTCTCCTGGCTTTTGGTTTTTATTTCGACGAAAAATTACAAAGGACTTTCTGGATGGAGCTCCACGAACGCTTACAATAAAAGACAGGTTTGTTACTCTCTTTTGCTTTTTGCTTGATCACTTTAGCAAGATTATGGTTGATGTAATCGGTAAGAACCAAAATAATATCAATATGCTCTGGAATGCTTCTTTTCACTACTTGCACCTTTCTTCCGTCAATATGTAAAACATTTTCAAATCCCTGCGTGACAAGCTTTTCTTGTATATTACCTAAATGATCTGCGCCAACTACCATTAATGAAGCCATATTATATTACTTCCCTTCTATCGTTTAATTGAGAATCATTCTCTTTTATAACACTATAATAATTGAGAATGATTCTCTTTGTCAATAAATTTATAAAATATACCTATTTTTTATAATGAAGTATGAAAAATTTTTTATGGCTAACAATAGAGATGTATCTTCTGTACAAAAAAGGAGGACGTAACAATGGCGAAAGAAGTTTTATGTGAAGTGGAAAACTGTAACTATTGGGGACAAGGTAACCTTTGCCAAGCAGATGCTATCTATGTGGTGAGCCATAAAGGGAACACCGCACACGACTCAAAGGATACTGACTGTAAAACATTCGAACCTGCTCATTAAAAAACAAAGAGCCCAAGAGCTGCGTGGCAGGCAGTTCTTGGGATTTTCTATGTAAGAAAACCAGTCATTTAGTTGATTGGTTTATTACCGCTGTTCCTTTCCGCAAATGGCTTCGCTTTCCGCGGGACGGTGCTTGAGCCTCCTCACTTCGTTGCGGGGTCTCAATCTACCGTTACTCCCCCGCTGGAGTCTTTGCCATTTGCTCCAATCCACAGCTGAATATTACGCGAACGAAAAGTTTATTTTTTCAGTAGTCAATCCAAATCTCTCTCCATAAACCCTATGTTGAATGAAGTAACCTAGTTGATTGTAGTGGAAGGCGCGCAGACGCCCGCGGGAGGAAGGGACTTGTGAGACCCCGCAGGGCGAAGCCCGAGGAGGCTCACGGACCGCCCGCAGGCAAGCGAAGCGCCTGCAACGGAAATCAACCGTGTTTATATACTTAACATTTTAAAAAGCCCCCAATTACTGGAGGCTGTTGCTTTCCTTCGATAAACTTCTCCTAAAGAACCACTTCATCACCAAGCCGTGCTTTGGCGATAAGAAAAAGGTTAAAAGAAACAATAATCCAGCCATCGAAGCCATCATACCTGATATCGAAACGTTAAATAAAGAGGCTGCATAATACCCAAGAACTGCCGAGGCAACCCCGATCCCAGCACTTAATAATAGCATGACACTCAATCTATCTGTCAGCAAATATGCACTTGCCCCAGGCGCAATGAGCATCGCGACAACCAATATTGCCCCTACACTATCGAAAGAAGCGACGGTTGTAATGGAGAGCATCCCCATTAATAAATAATGCATGAACATCACTGGTATACCAATGGCGAGGGCCATTTCAGGATCAAATGAGCAAAGTTTCAATTCTTTATAAAAGAGCGAAATAACTGCCAAATTTATTACTAAAACCGCTCCAAGCATCCATACTGCCCTCGGCCCGACATCCATGCCGGCAATCATCAACGTATCCCATGGAACAAAAGCGATTTCCCCCATCAACGCATGATCCACATCTAAATGAATCCTTCCTGCATATAAGGAAACTAAAATCACGCCTAGCGCAAATAGGGAAGTAAATACAACGCCGATAGCTGCATCCGACTGCACACCTGATGAATGGAGCAGCTGAATGAAAAATGCTGTCAATAGCCCGACTACTAATGCGCCTGCAAACATATAAATTCCGTCCAGACTGTTAGAAACAAGATATGCTCCAACTATACCAAGTAATACAGTATGACTGATCGCATCTGCAAGCATCGCCATTCTTCTTAGAATAAGAAAACAGCCGGTAAGTCCGCAAGTTATCCCTACTAGAGATCCGGTTATTATAATCCATCCTTCATAACTCATCAGCCTTCACTCCCTTCTACTGCGGAATGGAAGCCTTTGTTCCCTATTTTTCTTTTCTTTTTATATAAAAATAAGCCATTAGGTTCCCTTCCAAAATCCTTGAGTAAAGCCCGTAGCTCATCAATTATTTCTTTTGGTCCATTTAAAAGATCCATGCTTCCCTCTCGCCAGTTTGAAACAGGGAATTTGCTTTCAAACATGAGATACATATCCAATAACCTGTTTTTCAGAACAATTTCATGTGCCAACTCAAGTCCTTTTTCCGTTAGCATCACTTGTTTATTTGACTGTTCCTCTGCTAATAGTCCTTCCTTTTTCAATTCCTTAACCACACCGAGCAGGGTAAGGGTGGACACAGGACGTAATGCCACCACTTGTTGGAAGGAATAACTTCCAATTTCTTTTCCTTCTGACGCTTTCAACGTCTTTTCGCTCAACTCATACAGACTTGATAAGACATTCTCCCTGGTTATTAAGCGCTTGACCTTCCATTGCTTCACCATTTTAGGCAACAACCCTTTTCTGGTACCGAATAAAAGGGAGATTAAAAATAATATCGTTGCTGCCAAAATGATTAATGGTCCTGTCGGCATACCACGCGAGAGTGTACTGAGCAATGTTCCAACAACGCCTGAGATTCCTCCGACCATCCCAGCCAGCACTACCATATGATCAAGTCGTTCTGTCCAATACCTTGCAGCTATGGCAGGCGTGATTAACATCGCTGCCATTAAAATAACTCCAACCGCTTGAAGCCCTATGACTACTGCCCCTACAATCATCGTCATCAACAGCCCATTCAACCACTTGATTGGTAACCCTATCCCTTGAGCAAATTGAGGGTCAAAAGTAATCAGCTTCAATTCCTTGAATAAGATGAACGTGATGAAAATCAACACAAAGGCGATCACACTGATAATTTGAACATCCAATCCGACAATCGCTGCCGCTTGCCCGAAAATGAAGGAATCAAGCCCCGCCTGATTGCCGCTCCCATTTTGCTGAATGTAAGTTAACAGGACGATACCAAAGCCAAAAAACACAGAAAGAACCAGACCGATTGCTGTATCTTCTTTTATGCGGGAATGTTTGATAATGGCTTGAATACAATAAGTCCCTATTAAACCTGAAATGGATGCGCCAATTAGGAACCATGACATCGATTTCGCCCCATATAGTAAGAACGCGATACAAATACCCGGCAAAGCAGCGTGTGCCATGGCATCCCCAATCAGGCTTTGCTTCCTTAACAAGGCGAAACTTCCGATGACACCACTTGCTATTCCAAGAAGAATCGTTCCGAGCAACACCCACTGCACGTTCGGATCTTGAAGCATATTTAAAACCGTTTCCATACTGTCACTCCTATTGTTCGACAATGGCATGATGTTGGTCTAAAAATGCCAACCGTCCACCATACGTTTTTTGCAAATTATCCATCGTGAATACTTCTTCTGTTGGACCTATCGCAATTTTTCTAAGATTAAGTAACAGCACCCAGTCAAAATACTCCTTTACTGTCTGGAGATCATGATGGACTACGAGCACCGTTTTCCCTTGTGCTTTCAATTCATTGAGTATCGTAATGATCGCTTTCTCCGTTGCAGCATCCACCCCGACAAATGGTTCATCCATAAAATAAACACTTGCGTCCTGGGCAAGCGCTCTTGCCAAGAACACTCGCTGTTGCTGTCCGCCTGAAAGTTGACTGATTTGGCGTGACGCGTACTCTTTCATCCCCACTTTATCAAGGCATTCATAAGCAAACTCAACATCTTTTTTATTTGGCCTCTTCAGCCAACCGATATGACCGTATCTCCCCATTAGGACTACATCGAGTGCATTTGTTGGAAAGTCCCAATCAACAGATCCACGCTGTGGAACATAACCGATTAATTTACGCTGTGATCTGTATGATTTTCCATAGATTGATATAGTACCAGACGCCTTTGGAATTAATTCCAAAGCCGCCTTAATTAACGTCGATTTACCGGCACCATTTGGACCAATAATCCCGATAAGTTTTCCTTCCGGTACGCTGAAACTAATTTCCTTTAATACAGGTTTACGATGATAAGCTACTGTTAAATTTTCTATTTTGACCGGCTCCATATTCGTTCACCTTGCTTTCTAAATTTGCCTTTTTTATATATAAAATAGCTTATTTTAACGAATTAACGATTGTTTCGATATTATGTCGGAACATTCCTAAATATGTTCCCGTTTCTGTTCCTGCAGCTCCCATCGCATCAGAGTATAATTCCCCACCAATTTTAACCGTGTGCCCTCTGCTTTCTGCTCCTTGAACAACTGCATTGATGGAATCTTCAGAAATACTACTTTCTACGAATACAGCCTTGATATCTCTTTCCACCAGTAAATCTACAATGGAACGCACATCATTCAAACCAAACTCCGCATCTGTACTAAGACCTTGAAGTCCGGTCACTTCCATATCATATGCTTCACCAAAATATTGAAATGCATCATGAGCTGTTACGAGCACTCTGCTCTCTGGTGGGATGGCAGCAATTTGTTCCTTTGCGTAAGCATCCAATTCTTTTAATTCATTAATATAAGCCTCGGCATTCTTTTCATAGTAAGCAGCGTTTTCTTCATCTTGTTCAACTAATGTATTTTTCACTTCTTCTACAGCATACAACCATAAGGAGATATCAAACCAAATGTGCGGGTCCATTTTGTCCGTTTCCCCTTCTGCTTTTAAAAGCAAATCACTCGGCACAGACTCCGCTACAGGAATGGTTGGTTTTTCTTCTGCCATCTTATTCAGAATATCGCCCATTCTCCCCTCTAGTCTAAGCCCATTGTAAAAAATAATATCTGCGTCATTTAATTTCTTCAAATCCCCCTGTGATGCTTTATACAAGTGGGGATCTATTCCAGGGCCCATCAGACTTTCCACCTTCACTTTTTCTCCACCGATGTTTTCAGCAATATCAGCAATCTGTGCAATCGTAGTAGTAACCTGGATAGTTTCATTCTCATCGCTGTTAGCTCCTGATGAACAAGCAGTCAATCCAAAACTGATAGCCCCAATCAGAAAAAATCTCCCCAATAACTTTCTCATATTATTTCTCTCTCCTTTTCAAATAAATATTTGTACTAAGTAACAAAAGTTTCTCTTGTGCAAAATTTATGGTAAAAAAATACACATTTTCACCTTACTCCTAGACCACTTTATGCAGAAGAAAATAAAAATGTGATTCAAACTTGACCAATTGCAGTAATTTAAGCCTAAACCTAAAAAGTTGCCCTCATACAAAACTTAAACCCTAAGCAAACATTTGTCAAGAACGAAAAAAGGCGAAAAAAAAAGAAAGGGGGTCAGACCCCTCTAGGAATTTCCCTCTTCACGTCGAATATACAGTAAGTTAACGAAAAAAGGCCCTGCAGCGATGGCGCTGCAGGGCCTTTGGTCTTTTAGGGATGTGTTTATTATTTTGTCGGAATTTTTTTATGTGGTTGCCTTTGAGTGAATGCTTGCTTTTCGCTTACTGATTGATTCTACAAACTCTTCGTCTACTTCATAGCCGATGCCTGGACCTTCTGGCACCATCACTTCACCATTTTCCACTACGACTTCCGGCTTGATAACATCCCTTTCCCAATAACGGTTTGATGCAGAAATGTCTCCAGGGATCGTAAAACTGGGCAATGAAGCAAGGGCGATGTGGAATGCTCTCGAAATCCCTGTTTCTAACATTCCCCCGCACCAGACAGGAATATCATGCTCTGCACATAGATCATGGATATCAATAGCATTTGCCAAGCCGCCTACTCGCCCTATTTTAATACTCATCACTTTACAACTTCCAAGCTTTACAGCGTTTCTTGCATCCTGAAGCGAAACGATACTTTCATCTAAACAAACGGAAGTCGATAAATGCTTTTGCAACTCGGCATGCTCCACAATATCATCAGCAGCAAGCGGTTGTTCCATCATTAACAACTTTAACGAATCCAGTTGTTTTAATTTCTCTAGATCTTCAAGCGTATAAGCAGAGTTTGCATCTGCTAGTAAAGCAATATCTGGGTAAGTATCCCTAATCAGTTGAAGCATTTCGTAATCATTAGCAGGATCTATTTTCACTTTAATTCTTTCATAGCCCTCTGCTAATCGACTTCCAATTGTTGAGAGCATTACCTCAGGAGTATCCATACTCACTACAACTCCAGCTTTTACCCTTTTACGGACACCACCAATATACGCTGCTAAAGAAACTCCAGCACGTTTAGCGAATAGATCCCACACTGCCATCTCAAGGCCCGCCTTCGCCATCTGGTTTCGCTTCCAAGGAATAAGAGCTTCATTCACTTCCCGCGGTGACGTCCATTCCCCTTGAATAATCGTTGGGATAAAGAACTCAGTCAGCATATGCCAAGCAGTTTCAATGGTTTCCTCGGTATACCAAGGAGAAGAAAATGCAACCACTTCTCCCCAGCCAGTATATCCTAAGTCATCCGTTATTTTGATTAAGATGCTTTCCCTGTCTGTGACTGTTTCCTGGTGAGTTCTAAATGGCTGAACTAATTTCATGGAAGTCAGGAATAAATCAATCTGCTGAATGTTCATCTCGGCCCTCCCAATCAGGCAACATTTTGAAAAGCTCTCTGCGCATTAATTTATTCGAAGCATTTCTTGGCAAATGTTCCACAAGATAAAAAGATTTAGGGACTTTATAGCCTGCCAATCGCTCTCGCACAAAAGTAAATAATTCTTCTTCCAACAGCTCCACTACCTTGTTGGTAACCACAAATGCCACTGGAACCTGCCCCCAACGAGCGTCCTCCATACCTGTTACTCCCGCATCATTGATAGAAGGATGCGATACGAGGACCGCTTCAATTTCTGCAGGGTAAACATTCTCTCCGCCTGATATAATTAAATCACTTCTTCTATCTACAACAAACAGAAAACCGTCCTCATCCACATATCCTAAATCTCCCGTGTACAACCATCCATTCCTAATGGCCTCAACAGTACTCTCTTCCCAGTTGTAATATCCAATTGTCACATTGGGACCCTTGACGACGATTTCACCTGTTTCCATTGGACCAGCTTCCAGTCCGTTATCCATTATTTTTAGCTGGCAAGGAAAAAGCGGTTTACCAGCTGAACCTAGTTTTGTCATGGAAAAGTCCGGAGAGAGCGTGACAATCTGTGAGCATGTTTCTGTCATGCCATATGTCTGGTAAACAGGAATCGATTTCCTCATGCACTCTTCTAACACTGATTTTGGTACTGGCCCACCCCCAACAAGCATGCACCTAAATGCTTGTGGGTAGCAATTAGTACCAAGTTGCTCCAGCAAACCGCTAAGCATGGTAGTGACCACGGAAACAATGGTAACTTGCCGAGTCATTAAATCCTGATGCACTCTCTCCGCTTCAAAACGACTATGGATAATCACTCTCATTCCATAAATCACGCTTCTCATTAAGATGGAAAGGCCACTAATATGAAAGATAGGCACCGCTAGCAACCAGCAATCCTCTTCATGCAATCCCATATTTAAAGCTGATCCAGTTGCACTCCAAAAGTGATTGCCATATGTTTGCTTCACTCCTTTAGGAAAACCGGTTGTACCACTTGTGTACATGATGGTATCCACTTCCTCAAGGGAAAATTCTTCAACTAAAGGAAAGTCGCTTCCGCCTAACTGAAAAACCTCTGAAAATGGTACGATTTTCTGAGTTTCCTTAAACTCCTTCCTTTCCTTAAGCCCTATTACCTTTTCGTCATCCACTAAAATAAACCGGGATGATGCGTCCTCTACTTGATAAGAGAGTTCCGCTGAAGTTAGTCTCAAATTATGTAAAACCGTAATAGCCCCGATATTTTTCAGCGCAAACAGTAACTCTACCATTTCTAAGCTATTGGCCATAAAGATAGAAATTCGGTCACCCCGCTTTACTCCCAATTCCACTAGCTTCCCACCAAGAGTTAGAGAATTTATGTAAAGCTCTGAAAAAGTAACCGTTCTATCTTCCATTTCTAGTGCTATCCGTTCCGGAGTCAAAGAAGCCCGTTTCATTAAAAAATTCGGTAATATTGTCATCACTTTACCCCCTCTCACCTTTTTTTTCATATACAAAAAGAAGAGCAATCCAAAAGCCAAAAGCTCTTAGATTGCCCTCCGATCACCAAAAGTGAAATTATTAAGGGAAACGAGGGAATTGTCCAAAGTCCGGCTTTCTTTTTTCTTTAAAAGCATCACGGCCTTCTTTTGCCTCTTCCGTAGTGTAATACAATAATGTAGCATCTCCAGCTAACTGTTGAAGACCTGCCAAGCCATCTGTATCTGCGTTCATGGCAGCCTTCAAGAAACGTAGTGCAGTCGGACTGTTTTCTAACATCTCTTCACACCATTGAACTGTTTCATCTTCTAATCTCTCCAACGGAACAACCGTGTTCACTAGCCCCATATCCAATGCTTCCTTCGCATCGTATTGACGGCAAAGGTACCAGATTTCACGAGCTTTCTTATGCCCAACGATACGTGCAAGATATCCAGAACCGTAACCAGCATCAAAACTTCCCACTTTAGGGCCAGTTTGTCCAAAGCGTGCATTGTCAGCAGCAATTGTTAAATCACACACTACATGCAATACATGTCCGCCTCCAATTGCCCAGCCTGCCACCATTGCCACTACAGGCTTAGGTGTTACACGGATTAAACGTTGAAGATCAAGTACGTTCAAGCGAGGAATTTCATCTTCCCCGACATATCCGCCATGACCACGAACCTTTTGGTCTCCTCCTGAACAGAATGCTTTGTCTCCTGCACCAGTCAAGATAATTACCCCGACACTAGAATCATCACGTGCATACGCGAATGCTTCAATCAATTCCATTACCGTTTTTGGACGGAAAGCATTATGTACTTCCGGACGGTTGATCGTAATTTTTGCGATCCCGTTATATGTTTCATATAAAATGTCTTCAAATTGTTTTGGTCCTGCTATCCATTCTCTTGCCATGTTTTATTTCCTCCCTAACATAAATTAGTTCGACAAAAACTCACTTACTATTTTACCAAACTTTCGCGGTTGTTCCACATGAATTGCATGTCCCGCATCACTTATTTTAAAAAAAAGCGATTTTTTTATCATTTTTCTCATTTCCTGAGCAATAAGGACAAATTTTTCGTCCTGCTCCCCTGCCGCTAAAAGAACGGGACAGTCCATTTTATCAAGAAGTTCCCAATTGGAAGGTTGCACTCCTGTACCTATGCCACGTAAGCTATTTGCCAGTCCCACAGATGAATTATTCAATCGTTGCTGATAAATAGCCTCTTGTTTGGAAACCGACAACTTCTTCTGTGATTGAAAAAGTGGAATGTCAGTCCAAAAATCCACAAAGGATTTCAGGCCTTCCTTTTCTATCTGCTCGGCAAGCTTTTCATCCGATTTAATCCTGGCAAGCCTGTCCTCCATTATTTCCAATCCGGGAGACGCACTTTCAAGCACTAGCTTTCTAACAAGCATGGGGGAAGCAACGGCAAAAGAAAGCGCCACCCTTCCTCCCAAGGAATAGCCGTAGATGGAGATTTTGGATATCTCCAATCTTTCTAAGATAGTTCTTAAATCAGTTATCGTATTTTCCATACTGTATCGCTTTGTATCGCCTGGCGCTTCTGTTTTACCATGACCAAGTAGATCGATCAGTATAAAAGTAAAATCATCCGCGTTTTCTAATTCTGCTATCAAATCATGAAAATTCCTTCCGTTCCCAGTAAAACCGTGCAGCATTAGAACATGGTGGGAACCATCACCAATTTTATCTACATGATAGTATACCCCGTTGATCTTCATCATTCTTTGTTCTCCAATGTCAAAATCATTTCCTGGGAAACATTTTTCCACAATTTGCGATGAATCTCTTCATTCTCTGCACGATTTGTCGGGACTTCTATCACTTTCAAGCCTTTATTTTGAAGAGAGTAGGTTACTGCCTTTTTAAATTCAGCCCAATTTTCCGCTTTCATGTAATCGCCTTCGTACAATTTAACAGCATGTTCAAATTCCATGTCAGTAGGAGTTCCAAACAATGACTCAAAATGTTTTTCTACTTTTGACTGCGGAAGAAAAGAGAAAATTCCTCCTCCATTATTATTTACAAGAACGATGGTTACGTTAAGCTTTTGTAATTTGGCTGCAAGCAGTCCGTTCATATCATGATAGAAAGACAAATCTCCGATAACGAGTACGAGGTTCTCAAAAGCTTTACTTGCTGCGAGTGCAGTGGAAACCACACCATCAATCCCATTTGCTCCCCTGTTTGCAATCACCGATACTTTTTTATCATCTGTAAACAGGAAAGTGTCAATATCACGGATAGGCATACTGTTCCCCACAAAAATGGCAGAAGAATCTGGTAGCATTGTTTGGAGTTCGGAAATCACCCTTCCCTCAAACATATTGCCAATCTGTTCCTCAGAAAGTACCTTTTTTGTCAGGTTATTCAACGATTTAATATAGTCTAACCATTCAAAGGAATCTCGCGCATTAAGGTTTTCTAGTACCTTCCGGCAGAAAAGCCTTTCTTCTGCATGAACCATATAGCTTGCTTGTAACGTCGGATCTCTCCAGCCGCCGTCCCCGTCCACGACAATCTGGACAGCATTGCTTGACTTGCTTATGTATTGCATCAAAAATTTCGATACCGGCATCGCCCCAAAACGGATGATGATCTCGGGTTCCAATGCCTCCTTCACTTCATCTGGACGTAAAAAGGCATCATAGCCTTCTACTACCGTCTCTTTTGGATGTGGTCCTGTTCTGAGTCCTGACAATGGATCAGCAAAAATCGGATATTGCAACGTTTTAGACAACTCCGCAATCGCCTGTGAACATTCATCAATCTTGACCTGCGGAATCTCTCCACAAACAATGATTCCTTTTTTCCGTTCACTCATTAGCTTTGCAAAAAAATGTGCCTGCTCATCTGAAATGGAATATTCCCCTACATTCACTTCCACAATCGATTCATTGCTTTCTTTGTACCTGGACCAAAGCTCCTTTGCGTTTAAATCTGGAATCAACGGCTCTCGTAAAGGGAAATTAAGATGAACCGGTCCTATAGGAGCGCTAAGTGAAGTGCCGGCAGCTCGAGCAGCCATTGTTCGCGCATATCTAATCATGGCATTCGTATCTTCTGGTAATGCCATCTCCACAAACCATTTTACGTAATCTCCATACATTTTCAGTTGGTCAATTGCCTGCGGAGCGCCAACATCGCGAAGTTCATGAGGGCGATCTGCTGTTAAGACAATGAGTGGAAGTCTTGATTGATAGGCCTCCACTATCGCAGGATAATAATTGGTTGCTGCAGTACCAGATGTACAAAGAATAGCCACTGGTTTATTCTTTGTTTTCGCAAGTCCAAGTGCATAAAATGCCGCAGATCTTTCATCAATCAGTACCGTAACATGGATGGCAGGATGTTCCGCCAAAAGTAAGGCGATGGGAGTGGAACGGGACCCGGGGCTGATTACCGCATCCTCGAGTCCGCTTTTTACTAATTCATCTACAAAAGCTGCAAGATAATAGGTCATATCGTTCGTCGAAGTCATTTTGTAAAATTGCCCCCTAATGCTGATAACATTGGACGGAATTTAATCTGTGTTTCTTGGTATTCGCTCTCAGGGTCGGAATCCCCGACAATCCCACATCCTGCAAACAAGGATGCCTCTCTCTCCTGCAGCAGACCTGAACGAATAGCCACCACAAATTCCCCGTCTTCTTTCCAATCCATCCAGCCCAGTGGACCCGCATACCAGCCTCTGTCCAAACGTTCCACTTCCCTTATTGTTTGAAGGGAAATTTCCTGAGGAAAGCCGCCTAGCGCAGGTGTTGGATGCAGCAATTTTATTAGATCTGAAAGGCTATAATCATCACTAGTTTCCGCGGTTACCGGCGTGTGAAGGTGTTGGATATGCTTCATTTTGTAAAGGTTTGGTTCAGATGGTGTACTCACATTTTCACAAACCTTCTCTAAGGATGCACGAATCATTTGCACAACCAAGTCATGTTCATGCATGTTTTTCTCATCACTAAGTAAAGCCTTGCCAAGCAGTGAGTCTTCTTCCACCGAGTCACCTCTTGCAATCGAACCCGCAAGACACATAGACTGGACATTGTTCCCTTGTTTTTTCACCAATTGTTCCGGTGTTGCGCCAAGGAAGCAATCGGTCCCTCTTTCAATCGTAAATAAATAACTGTTCGCTTGCTCCTTCATAAGGTTTTCCAATACAGGCGCCACATTCACTTTATCTTGGAAAAGAACCCGTAATTCCCTTGCCAGTACTACTTTATCCATCTCTCCCTCCGTTATTTTCTCCGTAACTTTAGAGATGGACTCCTTCCATTCCACTGGATCCATTTCAAGACACTTTACAATTGAAGTGGTGCTGACATGCTTAATAGAAGAGCTCTTTAAAAGCTCCTCTTCCAGTTTAACCAAATCTTTCAGCATACTTTCATCACAATCACTTAAGTAATTTATGGTGATGTAGGTATCGCCTTTTATTTTTGTGAGCATAAAGGTTGGTAAAATAAATAGAGCGTCCGCAAATTGATCCCATAGCTTCGTTTTTTCCTTCTTAGGATCAAACGAGAAGCCACCATATATAACCGGACCCACTTCCTGCGAATCTTTGTTGCAAACAGCATGATGAATAAAACGCTTCCATTGCGCTTCAATATCATGATATCTGTCGTCTTCTCCACCTGCAGTGAATTCCGCAGTCACTCCTGCACCAACCATCATATGGGAATGATCAGGATTGGACCAGAAGAACCGTTGACCTTCATAAAAAGGTTCACTTTTACGGAAAAAATGCAGGGGATCAAGCTGTTCCACTTTTTTAGTATAACTTATTAAGACCGTCTGGTTTATCGAGGCAGCTTTTGATTTCGCTTCCTCCCATAAACTCACTATATGATGAAATGGTATTGTAATCATGTAAGACTCCCCCCGAGGCCTTGTTACCGCAAGACTTTGTCTCGAAATTGCTTCCTTAAAGATACACCTCAAAACCTTTTTATGTCAACAAAATGAGCCGTTTTCTTTCGTGTTTCTTCCTTATAATAGATACATGCAAAATCTTCCTGTGTTTCTTCTGAAAAACCGTTGACACCTTTTGTCCCTTTACATACACTTATATTGTATTTATAATATATTGCTTTCGTTTTTTATTTTGCCATAATAGATGGAGGGGTCACATAATGCAACCTCAGACAATTCAAACAGAGACAAGCTTTCAACCACCTACAGAAAAAAGATGGAAGGTGTGGTGGAACCTGCTTCGTCCACACACTTTAACAGCGGCATTTGTTCCGGTATTCATTGGGACGGCACTTGCCCTCTATGACACATCCATTGATTGGCCTATGTTTCTGGCCATGTTGTTGGCCAGCCTGTTAATACAGGCAGCGACAAATATGATCAATGAGTATTACGACTATAAAAAGGGTTTGGATAATGAAAATTCAGTCGGAATCGGCGGCGCAATAGTAAGGCACGGTGTTAAACCGGCCACTGTACTCCAGCTGGCTTTTGCCTTCTTCGGTATCGCTACTTTGCTTGGTGTGTATATTTGCATGCACAGTACATGGTGGTTGACCGTTATCGGAACAGCCTGTATGGCAGCCGGATATTTTTATACAGGAGGTCCCTACCCTATAGCATATACCCCCTTCGGAGAAATTGTAGCAGGTTTCTTTATGGGATTTGTCATTATTCTTATTTCTTTCTATATTCAAACCGGCACCATTTCTGACACGGCAATGCTTATTTCCATTCCCATCTCCATTCTTGTCGGAGCGATTCTTTTAGCAAATAACATTCGTGATATTGTAGGCGATAAGGAGAATGGTCGGAAAACAGTTGCCATCTTAATTGGCAGAAAGAACGCCATCCTGCTACTAGCTGCTATGTTCATCGTATCCTATGCACTTATTGTACTCTTTATTGCACTTGGTTACGCGTCCTTTTGGTTATTATTAGTTTTCTTATCTGTGGCGAAGCCACTTTCTGCAATCAAAGGTTTTACAAACAATAACAGCAATGTGACGATGATGCCGGCCATGGTGGCGACGGCAAAAACAAACACCATTTTCGGCTTTTTGCTTGGAATCGGACTTCTAATCGGTTACTTTGCATAATGATTTTAAAAAACTGACTCTTAACATGTGAGTCAGTTTTTTTAATTGGCAATCATGATTTATGGAAGGAACGCTCATAATACAAATAGACAGGATATGAAAGGAGTCTATTTGTATGATATCGCCTGATAAAATAAATCAGTTAAAGCAACAATTGGAAGATACAAAAAAAACGCTTCAAGCTCACCTGGATCAAAATGATCATTACCAGCTGGAACAGGAACATCCTTATGAAACAGTAAGTGAGCTTTCCGCTTATGATAACCACCCTGGTGACCTTGGAACCGAGTTATATGAAAGAGAAAAAGACCTTGCTTTAAATGAACATGCCGAAAAAGAAATGAAGGACATCAATCATGCCCTCCAAGCTATGGCCTCTGGTACGTACGGAGTTTGTGAGGTCTGCGGAAAACAAATAGACGAAGAGCGTCTCGACGCTATTCCGACCACCACTTATTGTAAGGAGCACAGTCCCGATCAAGTGGTATCCCATGACCGTCCTGTGGAGGAAAAAGTGCTGATGCCTCCTTATGGAAGATTTGAATACGATGAATCAGAAGGTGTGGCTTTTGATTCGGAGGATACATGGCAAATTGTCCAAAGGTACGGGACGTCCGAGTCTCCATCCGACTTTTCTGATGATATCGAACATTACGACCGGACCTATATAGAAAGCGAAGAAAATGAAGGCTATGTAGAGGATTATGAAAACTTTGTCGGTACCGATATGTACGGGCAAAACGTTACCGTGTATCCATCCATCAAGCATGAGGCTTATGAAGATGCACTTGATGAGGAAGGCATTATGACCTCATTCGGTGACTTGCATGGGTATGAGAAAGATCCTTATACAGAGTAAAATTAATAAGGAAGCCTTAACGACAGTTTACGTTAAGGCTTCCTTATTTTTATTTGGATGGATATGTTTCTTGTAAATATGCCACTGACTGCCTGATTAACTTTCTTAATACATCCTCGTCAATATCCGCCACTTTGTTTATGTACACACAGGCCTTTCCTGTCGTATGCTTTCCGAATTTTTGCAGCAGTTCTTCCCTTGTTGAATCACCTGTTGCAAAATACAAGCTGATTTTAGCCTTACGAGGGGAAAACCCGACAAGCATAAAATCGCCTTCATGACCCGTAGGATACTTGTAATGATAAGAGCCAAACCCAATAATGCTTGGTCCCCACATTTTCGCCTCAAAACCTGCTGTTTCTGTGAAAATTTCTAACAGTCTATAAGCATCTGCCCGTTTTTTAGGACTGTCCACGGATTCAATGAATTCGATAACACTGCTTTCCGTTTCTTTTGTTTTTAATTCATACCCCATACCAGTGCTCCTTTCTTTAAATATCACCCTATATTTATTCCACATTTCTCCTTGTATCCCTTTCCCTTTTTCAATTAAGCACCACTTTATTGTTGAACCCATACATTATCACAGGCCGTTATCACGCTTTATACCAGAAAGTGAGGGAACTGATACATGTACACCAGGGGTATATTTTCTAAGGAGTGGGCTGTTTTTCTAGCAGAATGTTGTCAGCTAGCCTATGACCAGTATCTTCAAAATGGTATATTTTCTATACCTCAAGGCTTTAATTTGATAAAAGAATTCAAAGGAGTATCCTTTCATAGCCTGGAATGGTTCGGTTTTATTTTAGAATGTGAGGACGCGATCATCGTTAGCTTCCGCGGTACACAAACTGACCCTGACTGGATTGCGGATGCAGAAATATTCCAGCAATCATTTCCTTATTGTGACAAAGGTGAACAGCTACTTGTTCATGGTGGCTTTCTTTCGGTATATGAGTCCATGAGGGAAGACCTTTTTAAGTGCCTTCAGCAGGAGCTATCAATTTCCAAAACTTTATTCATCACAGGGCATAGTCTTGGAGGAGCACTCGCTACCCTATTTTCACTCGATTGTGCCTTGAATACACGATTTGCCTCGGTATATATGTATAGTTTCGGTGCTCCGCGAGTAGGAAATGAGGCTTTTGCAAACCTCTACAATGAGTATGTTCCTGCTTCGATCCGCTTCGTCAATTTAGCTGACCTCGTACCCTTTGTTCCACCAACAAAAGTCGTTGCACCGCTAAGCAAAAGAACCTGGCACTACAAACACACCATGACTCCCACCCGCTTCCTGCTGACAGAAGGCTCCATCATAAAAAACCACAGCATTGAAACCTATATAAAAGCAATGAAAGAAAAATTTTAAAAGACAAAAAAACCGTGCAAAAATGCTCGGTCCTTTTAAAGTATATTGGTGAATGGACGCTGTCCCTTTACACAAATGGCTACGCTTTCCGCGGGACGGCGCTTGAGCCTCCTCACAATGCTTCAGGGGTCTCAACCTACCGTTACTCCCCCGCGGGAGTCTTCGCCATTTGCTCCAATCCACAGCTAGAAATTACGTTTAATAATGGTATTGGTTTTCCTTGCACTTTATAAACTTAAGGTGAAATGTAGCCACCTTGTTGATAGGAGTGGAAGGCGCGCAGACGCCCCGCCCCGGGAGGAAGGGGCAGGTGAGACCCCGGAAGGCGACGCCTGAGGAGGCTCACGGACCGCCCGCAGGCAAGCGAAGCGCCTGAAACAGAAATCAACAGTTTATACACTTTGTTATCGTTTGCTGTAGCTAGGTTCTAGTCCCCAGATTTCATTAGCGTATTGCCTGATGGTGCGATCGCTTGAAAAGAAGCCGGAATGGGCGATGTTCTTTGCGCTCATCGTCAGCCAGTGATTGCGATTACGATATGCGGCATCCACTCGCTCCTGTGCATCTATATAAGAGGCAAAATCCTTCAACACAAAATACTCATCGTTTTGCATTAGCAAGGAATCGTGTATTGGTTCAAAGTGGTCGTCCACATCCGGGAAGAATCCGTTGACAAGCTGTTCTAAAACTTGCTGGATTCTCTTATCGTGATGGTAATACTCACTAGAACGGTATCCGCCATTTTGATAATAATTCAAAACCTGTTCCGCGGTAAGTCCGAAGATGAACATGTTTTCTTCCCCGACCTCTTCTTTAATCTCGATATTTGCTCCATCAAGCGTGCCGATCGTCAAGGCCCCATTCATCATGAACTTCATATTTCCTGTACCTGACGCTTCCTTACTTGCAGTGGATATTTGCTCACTTACATCCGCTGCTGGGAAGATATCCTCCGCCAAGGAAACACGATAGTTTTCTAGGAAGATAACCTTTATCCGCCCATTGATCGCCGGATCATTATTCACCTTATCTGCCAAAGAGTTTATTAGCTTGATTACTCTTTTAGCATAATAATAGCCTGGAGAAGCTTTTGCTCCGAAAATAAATGTTCTAGGATGTATATCAAAACTGCTGTCCTCTTTTAAACGGTTATATAAATACATAATATGAAAAACATTTAAAAGCTGACGTTTGTATGCATGCAGCCTCTTTACTTGTACATCGAAAATACTTTCTGAATCAATAACGATTCCCGTTTGTCTTCTGATACGCTCTCCTAATATTTGCTTTCGTTCCCGTTTCACTTGGTCAAGCTTCTCCAAGAACGCGGAATCGTTTGCATATACGTCAAGCTGTCGAAGTTGTGTTGTGTCTTTCATCCACCCATGACCGATGGTGTCCTGAATGAGTGAGGTCAGTTGAGGGTTTGCTTTTAACAACCATCTGCGGTGTGTAATCCCATTTGTTTTATTGTTAAATTTATCTGGGAATGCTTCATAAAATAAACGCATTTCTCGATTTTTCAATATTTCCGTGTGTATCTTTGCAACACCATTGACACTGAAGCTACCAACGACCGCTAAATGAGCCATCTTTACTAAGCCATGGGCTAGTATTGCCATTTCTTCAATCCGTCCCCATTGACCAGGATATTTTTTCCATAGGTCAGCACAAAAGCGTTCATTGATTTCTTCTACAATCATATAAATCCGCGGCAGCAGTGGTTGGAAAATATTGATTGGCCATTTTTCCAATGCTTCTGAGAGTGTTGTATGGTTGGTATAAGAGATGGTATGGGAGGTAATTTCCCAAGCCTGCTCCCAACTCATATCCTCTTCATCCAAAAGAATCCGCATCAATTCCGGAATTGCTAATACCGGATGGGTATCATTGATATGAATGGTCACTCTTTTATGAAAATCTATTAAACTACCATTTTTCTTTCTGTAAGAACGGATAATGCTCCCGATACTAGCGGCAACCAGGAAATATTGCTGCTTTAAACGCAGGATTTTCCCCTCATCATGTGTATCATCTGGATAAAGAAATTCGGAAACTGCCTCTGTATCCCTTTTGTATTGCATGATGTCCTTGTTTGTCGGAAAAGGAGCAGGTTCAGCACTCCAAAGCCTTAACATGTTGACCGTATCTGTTTGATAGCCGACAACCGGCATATCGTAAGGAACCGCTGTAATAGCCTCTCCTTTTGCATGCCTGAATTTTTCTTTTCCATCTTCTTTATAAGACTCTACTTTCCCCCAGAAGTTGATTTCAACCGCCTGGTCTGGCTTTCTTACCTCCCAAACGTTTCCGTGCCTTAACCATTGCTCAGGCAATTCCACTTGGTAACCGTCAACAAATTTCTGATCAAATAGTCCATGCTTATAGCGAATGCCACATCCATGACCAGGCAGGTCTAAAGATGCGAGGGAATCTAAGAAGCAGGCTGCAAGGCGGCCTAGCCCACCATTTCCAAGCCCTGCATCTGCTTCAATCTCTTCGATGGAAGCGAAGTCAAGCCCAAGTTCTTTTAGCCCCTCTTCCACCACCTCTTGAATTCCAAGATTCAAAAGGTTACTTCCCAACAATCTTCCTAACAGAAATTCGATAGAAAGATAGTACACTTGTTTTTCATCAGCAGCACGATTTCGTTCGTTGGTGGTAATCCAGTTTGCACTGATATATTCTCTTACCATGTTTCCGAGTGTATGATAATGATCTCTTGAGGTTGATTCCTGGAAGCTCTTTCCGTACATACTCTCCAATTTTTTTAAAAAAGCAGCCTTGAATTTCTCTTTACTAGAGAACATGCACTCCACTCCTAGCCATTAGTGTTGAATACAACTGGTTGTATTTAAATGCTGATTTAGCCCAGCTATAATCTCGTTCCATTGCTTCTTTCATGATGCCGTTCCACACTTCAGGCTGCTCATATATGCTTATGGCCCGCCTTATGGTATGAAGCATATCATGGGCATTAAAGTTGGTGAAGGAAAATCCGTTTCCTTCTAATGTCGTTTCATCATAAGAATGGACGGTATCGTTTAGCCCGCCGGTTTCCCGTACTATAGGAATGGTTCCGTAGCGCAAGGCAATTAGTTGGCCAAGACCACACGGTTCAAATTTTGATGGCATTAAGAACATATCCGCACCCGCATAAATTTGATGGGCAAGCGGTTCATCAAAACCTATGAATGTTTTTACCTTTTCGGGATATTGATAAGATAGCTCTCTGAAGTAATGTTCAAACGGAGGCTCCCCTGTTCCTAGCACGACAATCTGCACATCCTTCTCCAACAATTCATGCAGGACACATGTAACAAGGTCCAATCCTTTTTGCTTTGTCAACCTGCTTACCATGGCAATGATTGGCGTATCTTCCTTGACTGGTAGTCCGCATAGTTTTTGCAGAGCTGCCTTATTCACTTTTTTATTCCCCATCTTACTGACGGAATAATTTGCTTCAATGTACTCATTGGTTTCAGGACTATACAGGTCATCATCAATTCCATTAATAATTCCTATTAACGCGTCATTCCTATGACGAAGAACACCATCGAGCTTTTCCCCAAAATAAGCAGTTTGGATTTCATCTTTATAGGTAGGACTTACTGTTGTGATATAACCGGATGATACTAAAGCAGCTTTCATAAAATTAACATTTCCGTAAAACTCCAGTTCATCCGCATGAAAGTATTTTCTATCAATACGCAATAAGTCATGCAGGATACTCGGTGGAAACACACCTTGAAATTGAAGATTATGAATCGTAAATACACTTTGAATATGTTCAAATCTAGGATTCTGTTTGTATTCCCGCTCCAAGATAAAATTAACCATTCCTGTGTGCCAATCATGGCAGTGAATGACATCTGGGATAAAATCGATAGCCGTCATACTTTCCAATACGGCACGACAGAAAAAGGAAAAGCGTTCCCCGTCATCAAAATGACCGTACAGGGAATCGCGGTTAAAGTAGTATTCGTTATCGATAAAGTAATAGGTGATATTATCGTGTATTAGTTTTTCCACGCCGCAGTATTGATGACGCCAGCCCACATCTACAAAAGTGGTCTGAACTCTTTTCATTTTGTTTTTGAAAACTTCTGGTATCTGCCCATATTTTGGCAAGATAACCCGTACGTCCGTACCTAGTTTTTTTAATTCCTTAGGCAATGCTCCCGCAACATCGCCTAAGCCACCTGACTTCACAAATGGGACACATTCTGATACGACAAACAATACCTTCACGAATTCATCAGAGCTCCTTGTACCGATCCTTTTTTCACTAAATACGGGGAATCTGCTTTCCCTGTTAACCTTGTACCGTTTTCTACCTTAACATCTTTGTCTAATATGACCGATTCTAAAACACAATTCTCTCCTATGACACCTTTTTGCATTACTATACTGTTCTTGACTACGGTGCCTTTTCCAATCTTTACTCCTCGAAAGATAATACTGTTCTCTACATGCCCTTCGATGATGGCACCGTTGGCAATCATGGAGTTCTTTACAAAAGCATCTTTGGAATAACTTGTTGGAGGCTCGTCTTTAACTTTTGTGAAGACTGGATGATCCTTCACAAACACTTGTTTCCAGACTACAGGATTTAACAATTCCAAGCTGTGTTCATAATAACTTTCGAGGGAATCAATCACTGCTGCATAATTGCTATACTCATAGTTGCAAATTTTATAACCGCTTGTAATATCCTCTACCACATCCATGATACTTCTATATCCCGTTTGTTCATGGTTCATGAACAATTTCACAAGCAGATCCTTCTCCAGGACATACATATCCAATGTTTCCTCTTCTTTTACCACATGGGTAATATCGCATTTGTTTTGAATATGACGATCAAGTATCAGTTTGTAGTTCATATTTGATACGGTAAAACTATTCGCGATCACGACATATTTCTGACTGCTGCGACCGAAAAAGTCCACATTCTCTTTAAAATGTTGGAAAGAACCCGTATTTTCATTTTCGGAACTTGGAAAGAAAAATAAACCATCACGCTTACGGTCCAGATCCCACTGCTTCCCAGATCCAAGATGATCCATCAGGGATCGGTACTGATAACGTGGGAAGATGGCAACATTCTGTATACCTGAATTGACCATATTCGAGAGCACAAAATCTATCAGCCTATATCGTCCTCCGAATGGGACTGCTGCTATGGAACGCTTTAATGTTAACTCTTGCATTTCTTCATTATGGATTGTTGCATTGATAATACCTAACATTGTTTTATTCATAAATGGACACCCTTCCTGTGTTTGATTTCGCGTCTTTTAACGGGTTATAGAGAAGATCCCTTTATCCATCATTTCCTCTGTCACTAATATGATTTCGTCCTCATTTTTCTCCGGGCAAATTACTGCGCCGTCCGGAATTCTAATTCCAGAAGGGATGATCGCCTTGTTCACATATACATTTTCACCAATGATGGCATCCGGCATGATGACGGAATTTTGAATGACTGAGTTTCTACCCACATTCACACCTTGGAATAATACGGAGTGATCAATTTTCCCTTCAATGAAGCACCCTTCGTTTACTAGAGAGTCCTTAACATCTGCATAAGGTGCGATAAACTGAGGAGGCTGGTTTGGGTTAACGGAATAGATCCGCCAATCATATTCAAAGAGGTTCAATTCACACTCCTCTTTTAACAGGTCCATATTGGCTTCCCATAAGCTCTTTACCGTTCCAACATCCTTCCAATATCCCTTAAACGGATAAGCTACCAATCTCTTATTTTCTTCTAATAACAAAGGAATAACATCCTTACCAAAGTCATGGCTGGATTCAGGGTTTCTGTCATCCATTTCTAGGTACTCCTTTAAGACAGACCACTTGAAAATATAGATTCCCATCGACGCTAAGTTACTCTTAGGATGTGCCGGCTTTTCATCAAATTCAACCACTTCAAGCTTCTCGTTCGTATTCATGATTCCAAACCTGCTAGCTTCTTCCCACGGAACTTCCACTACTGATATAGATACATCCGCATCCTTCTTAATATGGTAATCTAGCATTTCCTCATAATTCATTTTATAGATATGATCACCAGACAGAATAAGGACATACTCCGGATCATATTGGGTGAGATAGTTGATATTCTGATAGATGGCGCTCGCTGTTCCTGTATACCACTTCACACCTGAAGATTCGGTGTATGGGGGCAATACTGTAACCCCTCCATTTTTCCGATCAAGATCCCATGTACTTCCAATCCCGATATAAGAGTTCAGAACCAAGGGTTGGTACTGAGTCAATACACCAACAGTTGTAATACCTGAGTTCGTGCAATTACTTAATGCAAAATCAATGATTCTATATTTGCCCCCAAAAGGGACGGCCGGCTTTGCCAACGTTTTTGTCAAGGAACTGAGTCTGCTCCCTTTCCCCCCTGCCAGTAACATTGCTACACATTTATTTTTCGCCATCGCGTTATCTCTCCCCTCTAATTTTCTTCGGTCGCCATATACTTACACCAAATGATGCAACATTGACCATCATATGATAGTCCTTCCCATGATATGCTCCCTCTTTTGCACTAACTTCCTGCGCATTTAAATTGCCGCCTCCACCGAATTCTCTAGCATCCGAGCTGAAAACTTCCTCATAATCCGCAAGATATGGCACGCCTAGTTTAAACCCTTCATATGAAGCTCCCTTGAAGTTACAAACAACAACTAATGTATCACCAGGTTTTTTTCCTTTTCGGATATAAGAGAAGACACTTTGCTCCCTGTTATCTGCATCAATCCATTCAAACCCTTCTGGATCATGGTCCAATTCATACAATGCTTTATACTGCTGATAAAAAGCCAAAAGCTCCTTAAAGTAATGATGCATCTGTTGATGGGATTCATACTGATTCACTAAAAACCAATCCAACTGCTCAAGGTCTTTCCATTCGTCAAATTGCCCAAATTCCCCGCCCATATAGAGAAGTTTCTTTCCGGGGTGCGTGAGGAAAAAGCCGTACAGTAAGCGTAATTGAGCAAACTTTTCTTCATAATTTCCAGGCATTTTGTTTAACAGAGACTTCTTGCCATGAACAACTTCATCATGTGAAAAAGGCAGGATGAAATTTTCGGAAAATGCATACACGATGGAAAAAGTCACTTTGTCGTGGAGATGTGTTCTTTGCTCAGGAGTAGCCTCCATGTACCGCAAAATATCATTCATCCAACCCATGTTCCATTTGTAATTGAATCCAAGTCCTCCATTGGATGTCGGCGAGGTAACTAATGGCCAATCTGTTGAATCTTCGGCAATCATCAATACACTATAATCTTGTTCAAATACCGCTTCATTCAGCTTTCTTAAAAACTCTTGTGCAAAAGGATTCGCATGCTCTTCTTTGGAGTTTGCCCAATAAAGCATGTTGGCCACTGCATCCACTCTAAAGCCGTCAACATGGAAATACTCCATCCAGAACAATGCATTTGATATCAAAAAGCTTCTTACCTCCGGCTTCCCTAAATCAAAGTTTGCCGTTCCCCATACTTCATTCTCTCTATCGTGGTAATTTTTATATTCAAAGACTGGCGCCCCATCAAACATATACAGCCCATGAGCATCTTTACAAAAATGGCCTGGTACCCAGTCTAATATCACGCCTATGTCCTCTTGATGACATGCATCAATAAACGCCATTAACTCTTTAGGATTTCCATATCTGCTCGTAGCAGCATAATAACCCGTACCTTGATACCCCCATGAACGGTCATATGGATGTTCCACTAAAGGAAGTAATTCTATATGTGTAAATCCATGTTCTTTTATATAAGGAATCAGTTCCGTAATTAGGTCTATATAGGAGTAAAGTTCTCCGTCATCCTTTTTTTTCCACGAACCAAGGTGCAGCTCATAGATAAACATCGGTTTTTCATAAACTAATTTCCGTTTCTTCTTCCGGCGCCAGTTTTGATCTTTCCATTTGAATCCTTCTAAGTCATACACCATCGATGCAGTATTAGGTCTTACTTCTGCATGAAAAGCAAATGGATCTGCTTTATGTAATATTTCTCCGGATTGAGTAACAATTTCGTATTTATATAAATGACCTGATAGGTCTTCCTCTATTTGGATACTCCAAACACCTTCGTTATTAAGTTTTTCAAGAGGATGCATCTCTCCATTCCACTCGTTAAAAGACCCCATTACACGCACCTTCATAGCATTGGGAGCCCAAACAGTGAACCTAGTCCCCAATACTTTCTTACGGTGCCGAACTAGATGGGAGCCAAAAAGTTCATAACTTTTATACAATGTTCCCTCATGAAAAAGGTGCAGCTGAAAATCCGTCGCACTCGTAGCAATCAATTTTTTCACCCTTCCATCATTCCTTATAAAAAAGAATATTGTTATACACTACTATTCTCTTTTTTATAATATTCTCCTTTATCCGACAAGTTGAAATCGTATGACACAAATCAACAATATACATATTTTTTAATTCTTCTGTAAAAATTGTGAAATTTTAAGAAACCGTTTCCATCGTTGTCCTCACTGAAACGGCGGTAAATCAACGTTTTTGAAAGGGGTTACATTCTGAAGAAATATAACTAAATATTAGGAGGATTAATGTAGTTTTTTGTCGAAAAGTTTTTGCTATCAATACAGTCTTAAAGCATTAATGTACACGCTTACATGGATAGATTATATTAAAATAATGATTTTACTTTTGAAATTAGCGTTTGAATTGTGAATGTAAGGGGTATTAAATGTGTTGGAGTATTTCAAGGAGTGATTACTTTCATTTGGTTAAATCATCTAAATCAGATCTAAGTAGGAAACCAAGAGGAAGAAAAATGGACAAATAAAAAAAGCCATAGTATTTAAAAAATACCACAACTTTTGATGACCCGTACGGGATTCGAACCCGTGTTACCGCCGTGAAAGGGCGGTGTCTTAACCGCTTGACCAACGGGCCGGATATTCTGGCGGAGAAGGAGGGATTTGAACCCTCGCGCCGCTTACACGACCTACACCCTTAGCAGGGGCGCCTCTTCAGCCACTTGAGTACTTCCCCAGAATGGCTCCACCAGTAGGATTCGAACCTACGACCCTTCGGTTAACAGCCGAATGCTCTACCGCTGAGCTATGGTGGAATAAAACGGTATATATAAAAATGGTGGGCCTAAGTGGACTCGAACCACCGACCTCACGCTTATCAGGCGTGCGCTCTAACCAGCTGAGCTATAGGCCCACAAAAATGGAGCGGGTGATGGGAATCGAACCCACGACATCAGCTTGGAAGGCTGAGGTTTTACCATTAAACTACACCCGCTAAAAAGGGCGACTGATGGGAATCGAACCCACGAATGCCTGAACCACAATCAGGTGCGTTAACCACTTCGCCACAACCGCCATAATAATATTTATTTAGTAAAAATGGTGCCGGCGATAGGAGTCGAACCCACGACCTACTGATTACAAGTCAGTTGCTCTACCAACTGAGCTACACCGGCGTTAAAAATCAAAGTGGCTCGGGACGGAATCGAACCGCCGACACATGGATTTTCAGTCCATTGCTCTACCAACTGAGCTACCGAGCCTTACTATTTATTTAAAAATGGCGGTCCCGACCGGGATCGAACCGGCGATCTCCTGCGTGACAGGCAGGCATGTTAACCGCTACACCACGGGACCATTTTGGTTGCGGGGACAGGATTTGAACCTGCGACCTTCGGGTTATGAGCCCGACGAGCTACCGGACTGCTCCACCCCGCGACAATAATAAAGTTTTAGATCTCATGTACACCTATACTCACCATATTTTATAATATATGGCAGAGGAAGAGGGATTCGAACCCCCGCGGGCTTTGACACCCCTGTCGGTTTTCAAGACCGATCCCTTCAGCCGGACTTGGGTATTCCTCCGCGTATAGAAAGTACTGGTGGACCTTGTAGGACTCGAACCTACGACCGGACGGTTATGAGCCGTCTGCTCTAACCAGCTGAGCTAAAGGTCCTTTTTGGTAGCGGCGGAGGGAGTCGAACCCACGACCTCACGGGTATGAACCGTACGCTCTAGCCAGCTGAGCTACACCGCCAAAAAAGATCAAGTATTTCATTTTATTAAAAGAAATAAAGTGGAGCCTAGCGGGATCGAACCGCTGACCTCCTGCGTGCAAAGCAGGCGCTCTCCCAGCTGAGCTAAGGCCCCCTATTTATAAGTGGGATACATAATGGTCGGGAAGACAGGATTCGAACCTGCGACCCCTTGGTCCCAAACCAAGTGCTCTACCAAGCTGAGCTACTCCCCGATAATGGCGCGCCCGAGAGGACTCGAACCCCTAACCTTTTGATCCGTAGTCAAACGCTCTATCCAATTGAGCTACGGGCGCAATATATAAGTTTGAAAAAAATCTGGTGCCGAGGACCGGAATCGAACCGGTACGGTAGTCACCTACCGCAGGATTTTAAGTCCTGTGCGTCTGCCAGTTCCGCCACCCCGGCAAGTCTGTTTTGGAGCGGAAGACGGGATTCGAACCCGCGACCCCCACCTTGGCAAGGTGGTGTTCTACCACTGAACTACTTCCGCTAATATAAAATTACAATGCGGGTGAAGGGACTCGAACCCCCACGTCAAAGACACTAGATCCTAAGTCTAGCGCGTCTGCCAATTCCGCCACACCCGCAAGATAAATGGTGTGCCATGAAGGACTCGAACCTTCGACCCTCTGATTAAAAGTCAGATGCTCTACCGACTGAGCTAATGGCACGTAATAAAAGTGGTATTATGCAATTCAATTAATCATAACTACGTTATGTCAAGGATGAATGGTGCCGGCGATAGGAGTCGAACCCACGACCTACTGATTACAAGTCAGTTGCTCTACCAACTGAGCTACACCGGCATAAAATGGTTGGTTATTTTCACTACGTGAAAAAACCTATGCGAAAAAATAATGGTGGAGGATGACGGGATCGAACCGCCGACCCTCTGCTTGTAAGGCAGATGCTCTCCCAGCTGAGCTAATCCTCCATATATCTGCCTGGCAACGTCCTACTCTCACAGGGGGAGATCCCCCAACTACCATCGGCGCTGAAGAGCTTAACTTCCGTGTTCGGTATGGGAACGGGTGTGACCTCTTCGCCATCATTACCAGACAAATTTTATTATACAAAATTGAGAAAGAAAATCAAGAAGTTTTGACAAATTTCTTGTTCCTTCAAAACTAGATAATGTGTTCATATCAAGAATTCATATCGTTCACTTATTTCGATACTTATTTGGGTTAAGTCCTCGATCGATTAGTATTCGTCAGCTGCACGTGTCGCCACGCTTCCACCTCGAACCTATCTACCTGATCATCTTTCAGGGATCTTACTTGCCGAAACAAAAGGAAATCTCATCTTGAGGGGGGCTTCATGCTTAGATGCTTTCAGCACTTATCCCGTCCGCACGTAGCTACCCAGCTATGCCTTTGGCAAGACAACTGGTACACCAGCGGTGCGTCCATCCCGGTCCTCTCGTACTAAGGACAGCTCCTCTCAAATTTCCTGCGCCCACGACGGATAGGGACCGAACTGTCTCACGACGTTCTGAACCCAGCTCGCGTACCGCTTTAATGGGCGAACAGCCCAACCCTTGGGACCGACTACAGCCCCAGGATGCGATGAGCCGACATCGAGGTGCCAAACCTCCCCGTCGATGTGGACTCTTGGGGGAGATAAGCCTGTTATCCCCGGGGTAGCTTTTATCCGTTGAGCGATGGCCCTTCCATGCGGAACCACCGGATCACTAAGCCCGACTTTCGTCCCTGCTCGACTTGTAGGTCTCGCAGTCAAGCTCCCTTGTGCCTTTACACTCTGCGAATGATTTCCAACCATTCTGAGGGAACCTTTGGGCGCCTCCGTTACTCTTTAGGAGGCGACCGCCCCAGTCAAACTGCCCACCTGACACTGTCTCCCAGCCCGATAAGGGCTGCGGGTTAGAATTTCAATACAGCCAGGGTAGTATCCCACCGACGCCTCCACCGAAGCTAGCGCTCCGGCTTCTCAGGCTCCTACCTATCCTGTACAAGCTGTACCAAAATTCAATATCAGGCTACAGTAAAGCTCCACGGGGTCTTTCCGTCCTGTCGCGGGTAACCTGCATCTTCACAGGTACTATAATTTCACCGAGTCTCTGGTTGAGACAGTGCCCAGATCGTTACGCCTTTCGTGCGGGTCGGAACTTACCCGACAAGGAATTTCGCTACCTTAGGACCGTTATAGTTACGGCCGCCGTTTACTGGGGCTTCGGTTCAAAGCTTCGCTTGCGCTAACCTCTCCCCTTAACCTTCCAGCACCGGGCAGGCGTCAGCCCCTATACTTCGCCTTACGGCTTCGCAGAGACCTGTGTTTTTGCTAAACAGTCGCCTGGGCCTATTCACTGCGGCTCTCTCGGGCTTTAACACCCTAACAGAGCACCCCTTCTCCCGAAGTTACGGGGTCATTTTGCCGAGTTCCTTAACCAGAGTTCTCTCGCTCACCTTAGGATTCTCTCCTCGCCTACCTGTGTCGGTTTGCGGTACGGGCACCATACTCCTCGCTAGAGGCTTTTCTTGGCAGTGTGAAATCAGGAACTTCGGTACTATATTTCCCTCGCTATCACAGCTCAGCCTTAATAAGAAGCGGATTTGCCTACTTCTCAGCCTTGCTGCTTAGACGCGCATATCCAACAGCGCGCTTACCCTATCCTTCTGCGTCCCCCCATTGCTCAAACGGAGTGGAGGTGGTACAGGAATATCAACCTGTTATCCATCGCCTACGCCTTTCGGCCTCGGCTTAGGTCCCGACTAACCCTGAGCGGACGAGCCTTCCTCAGGAAACCTTAGGCATTCGGTGGAAGGGATTCTCACCCTTCTTTCGCTACTCATACCGGCATTCTCACTTCTAAGCGCTCCACCAGTCCTTACGGTCTAGCTTCAACGCCCTTAGAACGCTCTCCTACCACTGTTCGTAAGAACAGTCCGCAGCTTCGGTGATACGTTTAGCCCCGGTACATTTTCGGCGCAGAGTCACTCGACCAGTGAGCTATTACGCACTCTTTAAATGGTGGCTGCTTCTAAGCCAACATCCTGGTTGTCTAAGCAACTCCACATCCTTTTCCACTTAACGTATACTTGGGGACCTTAGCTGGCGGTCTGGGCTGTTTCCCTCTTGACTACGGATCTTATCACTCGCAGTCTGACTCCCATGGATAAGTCTTTGGCATTCGGAGTTTGACTGAATTCGGTAATCCGATGAGGACCCCTAGTCCAATCAGTGCTCTACCTCCAAGACTCTAACACATGAGGCTAGCCCTAAAGCTATTTCGGAGAGAACCAGCTATCTCCAGGTTCGATTGGCATTTCACCCCTACCCACACCTCATCCGCTCACTTTTCAACGTGAGTCGGTTCGGGCCTCCATTCAGTGTTACCTGAACTTCACCCTGGACATGGGTAGATCACCTGGTTTCGGGTCTACGACCACGTACTCATTCGCCCTATTCAGACTCGCTTTCGCTACGGCTCCGTCTCATCGACTTAACCTTGCACGTAATCGTAACTCGCCGGTTCATTCTACAAAAGGCACGCTATCACCCATTAACGGGCTCTAACTACTTGTAGGCACACGGTTTCAGGATCTATTTCACTCCCCTTCCGGGGTGCTTTTCACCTTTCCCTCACGGTACTGGTTCACTATCGGTCACTAGGGAGTATTTAGCCTTGGGAGATGGTCCTCCCTGCTTCCGACGGGATTTCTCGTGTCCCGCCGTACTCAGGATCCACTCAGGAGGGAACGAAGTTTCAACTACAGGGTTTTTACCTTCTATGACGGACCTTTCCAGGTCGCTTCATTTACCCCGTTCCTTTGTAACTCCATGTTGAGTGTCCTACAACCCCAAGAGGCAAGCCTCTTGGTTTGGGCTAATTCCGTTTCGCTCGCCGCTACTCAGGAAATCGCATTTGCTTTCTCTTCCTCCGGGTACTAAGATGTTTCAGTTCCCCGGGTCTGCCTTCCATACCCTATGTATTCAGATAAGGATACTGTTCCATTACGAACAGTGGGTTTCCCCATTCGGAAATCTCCGGATCAAAGCTTACTTACAGCTCCCCGAAGCATATCGGTGTTAGTCCCGTCCTTCATCGGCTCCTAGTGCCAAGGCATCCACCGTGCGCCCTTAATAACTTAACCGTTGACCAATATGGTCATGTGTCGATATCAGCGATGATATCTATAAAGAAAATTACTAAGATGAACGATATTCTGTGAATATCTTGATATTAGTTACATTATCTAGTTTTCAAGGAACAACTATGACAATTCGGAAGAATTGTCTAGGGATAAATCCGAAGATTTATCTAAACAGAGAGAATGCTCTCTCAAAACTAAACAAAACAACAAGCGTACATTCCTTAGAAAGGAGGTGATCCAGCCGCACCTTCCGATACGGCTACCTTGTTACGACTTCACCCCAATCATCTGTCCCACCTTAGGCGGCTGGCTCCAAAAGGTTACCCCACCGACTTCGGGTGTTACAAACTCTCGTGGTGTGACGGGCGGTGTGTACAAGGCCCGGGAACGTATTCACCGCGGCATGCTGATCCGCGATTACTAGCGATTCCGGCTTCATGCAGGCGAGTTGCAGCCTGCAATCCGAACTGAGAACGGTTTTATGGGATTGGCTCGACCTCGCGGTTTTGCTGCCCTTTGTACCGTCCATTGTAGCACGTGTGTAGCCCAGGTCATAAGGGGCATGATGATTTGACGTCATCCCCACCTTCCTCCGGTTTGTCACCGGCAGTCACCTTAGAGTGCCCAACTGAATGCTGGCAACTAAGATCAAGGGTTGCGCTCGTTGCGGGACTTAACCCAACATCTCACGACACGAGCTGACGACAACCATGCACCACCTGTCACTCTGTCCCCCGAAGGGGAACGTCCTATCTCTAGGAGTGTCAGAGGATGTCAAGACCTGGTAAGGTTCTTCGCGTTGCTTCGAATTAAACCACATGCTCCACCGCTTGTGCGGGCCCCCGTCAATTCCTTTGAGTTTCAGTCTTGCGACCGTACTCCCCAGGCGGAGTGCTTAATGCGTTAGCTGCAGCACTAAAGGGCGGAAACCCTCTAACACTTAGCACTCATCGTTTACGGCGTGGACTACCAGGGTATCTAATCCTGTTTGCTCCCCACGCTTTCGCGCCTCAGTGTCAGTTACAGACCAGAAAGTCGCCTTCGCCACTGGTGTTCCTCCAAATCTCTACGCATTTCACCGCTACACTTGGAATTCCACTTTCCTCTTCTGCACTCAAGTCCCCCAGTTTCCAATGACCCTCCACGGTTGAGCCGTGGGCTTTCACATCAGACTTAAAGGACCACCTGCGCGCGCTTTACGCCCAATAATTCCGGACAACGCTTGCCACCTACGTATTACCGCGGCTGCTGGCACGTAGTTAGCCGTGGCTTTCTGGTTAGGTACCGTCAAGGTGCGAGCAGTTACTCTCGCACTTGTTCTTCCCTAACAACAGAGCTTTACGACCCGAAGGCCTTCATCGCTCACGCGGCGTTGCTCCATCAGACTTTCGTCCATTGTGGAAGATTCCCTACTGCTGCCTCCCGTAGGAGTCTGGGCCGTGTCTCAGTCCCAGTGTGGCCGATCACCCTCTCAGGTCGGCTACGCATCGTCGCCTTGGTGAGCCGTTACCTCACCAACTAGCTAATGCGCCGCGGGCCCATCTGTAAGTGATAGCCGAAACCATCTTTCAATAAAGAACCAGGAGGTTCTTTATATTATCCGGTATTAGCTCCGGTTTCCCGAAGTTATCCCAGTCTTACAGGCAGGTTGCCCACGTGTTACTCACCCGTCCGCCGCTGACCTTTTAAAAGCAAGCTTTTAAAAGATCCGCTCGACTTGCATGTATTAGGCACGCCGCCAGCGTTCGTCCTGAGCCAGGATCAAACTCTCCAATAAAGAGTCTGAGCATTTGCTCAAAATTTGCTAGCTTGTCTTACTTAAATCATTTTGTCGTGTTCCGTAGAACCGACGTTATGACGCTGTTGTTTTGTTTAGTTTTCAAAGATCATTTCCTTACAAGATTCGCCCAAAAGCGACTTCCTAATCATAACAACTTGTCGATATAAAGTCAAGCTGTTTTTTCACTTTTTAAAAGCGTCGTTTTTAACACTTTTCACTGCCCTCGCAGCGACGAAATTAAATATACCACCCCCACAACTATATTGCAATACTTTTCTTGAATATTTTTCAATTAATTTTTCTGCATATTAGAATATAATTTACTTTCTTCTATATAGTAGAATGGAAACTGGTAAAACACTTGTCGTTTTGATAATGGTTATGTATGATGAAGGAAGACAATTGAATTCTTTTTCCACGAGGGGAGCCTTTAATGGCTGAGAGTGAACTAAATGTTCTGACCCTTTGAACCTGTTAGTTAGTACTATCGTAGGGATGTGGCGGATTTATTACTTATTTCATCTAAGCAATAAAGGAGCCTCCTTTATTGCTTTTTTTATTTTAGGGGGGATTTACATGAAGAAGAACAACACATTATTTCTAGTTGAAGTTGCAATTTTTGGAGCACTAGGTTACTTACTTGATCTATTGGCGGGAGTCTTATCTTTAAAGATTTGGGCACAAGGTGGGTCCATCACTATCTCTATGGTCCCGGTATTTATTATGGCTTTTCGTTGGGGATTAAAAGGAGGTATTTTATCAGGTTTTATTCTAGGTTTACTCCAGATTGTTACTGGCCAGTTATTCGGAATAGATCCAGTACAAATATTTCTAGATTATATTGTAGCTTTTTCTGCATTAGGGTTTGCTGGTGTAGTAGCAAATCAAGTTGCAGCATCTGCTAGGGAAGATAATATGAAAAAGCTAGTATTATATGTAGCTATTGGCTCTTTTATAGCCTGCCTTTTAAGATTCTTGGCTCATTATGCTGCAGGAGTAATCTACTTCGGCTATCTAGCGCCGGAAGGACAAGCGGTATGGTTATATTCTTTACTATATAACGGGTCATTTATGCTACCTAGCTTCTTAATTGCAACAATTGTGACGGTACTATTGATTAAAACGGTCCCTCGAATATTCACTTTTAATAATAGCATCGCATAAGCTGGCCTTCCTGGTCAGCTTTTTTATACGAAAAATAATAGAATGTTCTAGTATAATCCCTCATACAATCTAGTAATAAGTGAAACAGGGGGATACGACATGGATCAAGTAAAATACGCAGCATATATTGTAGCATTAATCACTTCAATCGGCTTAATACTGTTTGCATACTTTGAAGGATTGCGTATATGTGAGGAAGAAGGAAAGGTACGGGGAGAGGGGTTTATAGCAAGCTTTTCACTTGGCATTTTTTTTGCAATGATGGCTACTAGACTCCAATGAATCTTACATATATTAGATAAAGCCGACTATTTGTCGGCTTTTCGTTTGCATTCACTATAAATTCACTTGCTTATTTTTCCGATTATCCTTTAAGAAATATCCTACACTTAGCATTACGAGCAATCCTCCAATAAATTGAGTCCATGTCACCATTTCATTTAATATGAGATAGGCGAGGATAGCCGCCCCTATCGGTTCAAATAGAATACTCATCGATATGACATTGGTGCTGATATATTTTACAGCCCAATTGAAGAATGAATGCCCCAATAATGTTGGAATGATTGCAAGCAAAATGAACCATAGCCAATCTGTAGTAGGGTATCCGGTTAGTGGTTCTCCTGTGACTAGGACATAAAAAAACAAGGTAACGCAGCTGAAACCATATACAATAAAGGTATAGGTAATTAGTGAAAGTCTTTTTCTGACGTCCTGCCCGAATAATAAATAAGCCGTGACAAGAGCACAGGCCACCAAGGCCAATATATCTCCAAATAGAGCCATACCACTAATTCGGAAATCACCCCAGCTGATGATTATACTCCCCACTATTGCTATCAATCCACTAATCATTGCTTTTACACTTAGCCTTTCTTTGAAAAACAAATAAGTACCAATAAACGCAAACAAAGGCTGAAGTGTTACGAGAACAGTGGAACTTGCTACACTGGTATAGTTTAATGATTCAAACCATAGAATAAAATGAAACGCCAAAAATACACCTGCCAACACCGAGAAGAGCCAATCTCTCTTCGTAATATCCCTCAATTCCCCAACATATTTATATAAGAATATGGGTAGTAGTATTATCACAGAGAAAAATAACCGGTAGAAGGCAATCACTTCCGCTGGGGCCTCCGCTAGCTTTACAAAAATGGCGGATGTGGAAACAGTTATTACTCCCACAAACAGGGCCACATATGGATTAAACCACTTATTCATTTGCTTTCACCCAAACTGTCATTATTTTTAAATAATCTTTCTAATTTTACAGAATATTGTTATAATTTTCTAACAAATATTTTATTATAGAATATCATACCTTAATTTTTTACAGGAGGGGCCTTATGGAGTTGTTTTTAGAATATTTTTTGGAATTTGTCGATGAATACGATTTTATTATTAAACTTATTTTTGCTTCAATTGCCGGAATAATTATAGGATTGGAACGAGAATTAAAAGGCAAACCTCTTGGACTAAAAACCTGCGTTATCGTATCAGTGATGGCCTGTTTATTAACAATTGTTTCCTATGAATCTGCTTTTCTTTACTCTAAAGAATATTCAAGACCAATGGATCCTGGACGAATCCCTTCCTATGTAATCAGCGGAATAGGTTTCTTAGGCGCAGGGGTAATTCTTAGAAGAAGCAATGAAGCGATATCCGGTCTGACAACTGCTGCCCTAGTTTTGGCTTCTGCTGCTCTTGGGATTACAATTGGAGCAGGATTTTTTATGGAAGGTGCATTTGGTGTCATCTTCATCATTTTAGGTGTGAAGATAATCCCCTCCCTCTTTGATAAGATTGGACCGAAGAAATTGAAGGAAAAAGAAATAAAGGTGAAAATCTTTATTGAGAAAGATATTGACTTGACCATGGTGATGAAGGAGATTCATCATAAAAACTTGTCCATTAAGCGAGTGAAAGTAAAAGAGGAAAAGGATGATATTGTCCTTAATTGCATCATCACAACAAAGAAAAGCGTTTATACTACAGATGTATACTATGATCTAAAATCACTAACAGGTGTCATTCAAGCTGAAGTGGAAAACTTGGACTGAAACTTTTTAAAAAAACGTTTGCAAAAGTTAGATTTTTTGATAAAATAAATTCATTCTCACCGGGGCGGTAGTTCAGTGGGAGAATACTTCGCTGGCAGCGAAGGGGTCGTGGGTTCGAATCCCATCCGCTCCATACTTAAAGGTTGTTAAAAAGATTAATTCTATCTTTTTAACAACCTTTTTTATTTGTATATAAACATCTTCATGGAAAGAAGGATATCCGCTCCATTGAAAAGAATATCTGTAGGAGAAGCTTCTATAATAGAGGAGAAATTATGCCTAAGACTATTTATCTACTTATAACTTTTTTCATTTTAACGGGGTGCTCGACCTCCACTGTTCAAAAGGATACGTCAATAAAAGAGAGTCCGCCAATTGTAAAGTCTGTCGACATGGAATCTCCTGAAACGATTAATCTGGACATAGAGGAATGGCTCCTTCCAAAGAGAAATTCAAGAGTAAGGGCTGCCCCGATTACACATGTCATGCTGCATTTCACAAATAACGCGCTTCGAGCACCACAAGATCCGTATAATATAGAGGAAATTTATTCACTGTTCGAAGAGTACGAGGTGTCTGCTCATTATCTAATAGGCAGAGAAGGCGAGATTTATTTATTAGTACCAGAAGAGCGCGCCGCCTTTCATGCCGGAAAAGGGCATCTGCTCAATTATCAAGATTATCATTATGGACTTAACGATTATTCAATCGGGATAGAACTTTTGGCAGTTGGGATGAAAGAAGAGATGCTTTCCATTATGCCAGAAGATATATATGATTCCATTAAAACAGAAGATATCGGCTATACGGATTCACAGTACGAGGCTTTGAATCAATTATTGGAGGATATATTGAAACGAAATCCCGGAATAAAAAAAGACAGGGAACATATCATCGGTCATGATGAATATGCCCCTGTTCGAAAAAGCGATCCCGGGGAGCTTTTTGATTGGGAAAAACTTGGATTTTAAGGATGTATTGAGGGGCCATACGCCCCTTACGTGCAAACCAATATTTCTCTAGTAAAGTGTCCTTTTTGGGTTAAGCATCGGTCCTGAATACTAAAACCTGATTCTTTCACCTTTTCATCCATGGATTCGATAGTAATGACAATAACTTTATCTGCTATTCGTCGGGCTTGTTTCAAGATAGAGAATTGGTCCTCTGGGGTTGCGTGTGTATAAAGGTTATATGGAAGATCAATGATGGCAACATCATATTTTTCGGTTACTTCCGAAATAGGTCCCATTGTAACGGTTCCATTGAAGCCAAAATGAGCTATATTTTCCCTCGAACCTGTAACGACAAGCGGGTTGATATCCCTTCCTTCTATATTAATCCCCATTGACAAACCTTCGACAAGCACTGTTCCAATCCCGCAACATGGATCGATAGCTTTAATACCTTGTGGATTGGGAACCGCAATATTCATCACTGCCCTCGCCACCCTGGTGCTCAGGGCAGTGGAATATTCTCTCGGTTTTTTCGTATGCTGAAGCCAAACTGCTTCACTTTTTTCATAGTGACCGAAATACCACCTGCCACCAACCGTGGCCATTCCAAAGGTATGATCAGGTTGGTGGACGTCTGCCTCTCCTTCAATCAGCCAGCCAACGGAACGCTCAATATCCCGCCGTTCTTGATATTCAATGGTATGAGGCGGCTTTCTGTCATTGGTTTTTGAAAAGATTACTTTAAAGGTCTCATCTGCCATCTTAATCGCAGTTACCTGATCTAGAATATCTTGCAACTCGTCGCCTTCTAAGGTTACTTCGATTCGCTCCCTAATAAATGGGCTCCTGCTAGGTGAAATGTTAACGTGGCTTATCAAGATGTTTTCATCTGTTTCTTTGCCAAAGAAACAGCGCATCTCTAAATGACAAAGTTCACGTTCCTCCTTGCTGTAGCCAAATGTATATATAAATGTCGGTTTAGTTTGTTCGGTCAATCTTTTTTACTCCTCTTTTTGCTCCGACCTTTATTTTACAAGATCAATCAGCTTATTTAATTCCTGTGGATTGAATCCTTTAACAGCCTTGTCATCCACTGCTGTTACCGGGATACCCATGAATCCGAATTTCTCCACTTCCTGTTGGTATTCCCTGTTTGCTAATAAATCTCTAACCTCAAACGCTACCTGATGCTCTTTTAGGAATTCCTTTACCAGTTCACAATCCCTGCAGCCCGGGGCTGAATAGACGATTAGTTGTTTGTTCATTACAGATGCCTCCCAAGATGAAATTTGTCTCTACTTAAATAGTATCATAAAAAACACCCATTATTTCACTAATGAGTGTTTAAATGCATAGATGACCGCCTGGGTTCGATCCTGTACTTGAAGTTTTGCCAATATATTGCTTACATGCACCTTTACTGTCTTAAGAGCGATAAAAAGTTCGTCCGCAATTTCTTGATTCGTCTTTCCTTGTGTCATATGAAGGAGAATCTCCATTTCTCTGTTGGTCAGTTCCTCATGTGGTAAAACCTCTGTTTTCCTACGCATTTTCTTCATCATTTTCCCTGCTACTTCCGGCTCTAAAATGGATTGTCCTTTGTGAGTGGAGCGGACTGCATTGGCAATTTCACTTGCTTTAGAAGTTTTCAGCATATAACTGGTAGCCCCCGCTTCAAGAGCAGGATACACTTTTTCATCATCTAAAAAGCTTGTGACGATGATGATTTTGGCTTCTGGCCATTGTTCAATAATTCTTCGGGTCGCTTCAATTCCGTCCATTTCTTTCATAACCAGATCCATCAAGATAATATCCGGTTTATGTTCGAGGGCCAACTCTATTGCGAGAGATCCATCATCAGCCTCTGCCACGACTTCTATATCTGGTTGAGCGGATAAATAAGCCGTCACACCAATTCTAACCATTTCATGATCATCTACAAACAATACTCTAATCAATTTGGGTCAAGCCCCCTCTGCATCTATTTTTGGAACTTTCACTTCAAGCCTTGTACCTTCGTTTTCCACGCTCACAATTTTTAAAGTGCCACCTAATTCCACGGCACGCTCATGCATGTTTTGTAAGCCATAAGAACCTACTTTTGCCTGTTCCACATCAAAGCCAATACCATCATCGACCACACGTAATATGATAAGATTCTCTCTTTGAATTAGGAGCACCTCAAGCGCATTTGCTTTGGAATGCCGCAAAGTGTTAGATAGAGTCTCTTGCAGAATTCTAAATAGATGATCCTCCACACCTTTATCGATAGGGAAAGATTCGATTTTCCACGTAATGCTCATTGGCACTTTTTGCATAAGCTCAATTAATAATTCCTCTGCACCTTCTTGGAGCGTTTTTCCTTTTAATGCCACCGGTCGTAAATGGAGTAGCAATGCCCGCATCTCTAACTGAGACTGGTGAATCATCTCCTCCACTAAATTTAACTGCTTTGTTTCATTGGTGTTCTCATCCGTTTCTATTCTAGTTTCCGTTAATGCCGACATTAACATGGAGGCGGCGAAAAGCTGCTGGCTGACAGAGTCATGCAATTCTCTTGCCAGTCTATTCCGTTCTTGTGAGACGATTTCCTGAATCCTGTTTTCGAGATCCTCTGCCTTTTCGTTCGCGATTTTTTGAGAGATTTTTGTTTGTTCTTGTATCTGACTATGCAGTTTCCATATGACTTTTTCCATGGAAACCAGTTCCTGAACACTGCTTTTCGGAACTTCCGAAAGGTTTCTCCCTTGTTCTACAGCTTTCAGTTCCTCATAAACAGTGTTTAATTGCTTTTTCCAATACACCCCCGAAAATAAACCGAACAGGATGCCCAAGCCAAGACTGACAATAATTAAAAACAAGATGAACGGCAGGTCCATCACATTTAGGACCCATAGCGCTTGCAAACTGATAATCGGGAAAAACAAATAAACTATCGTCCCCAGAACGAGGAAGCTTATTAAGGATATACAAGTCGCCCACAAAACTTGCCTTTGCAGTGTGCTCATACTCTCTTCACCTCTATGCTTCCGACGAAAATCGAGGTGACGATTTTCACTTTATGAGTGGCTTCTCGAAAATTGCCTGTTTGATAATGAACAGTCCGGTTGAGGATGCTTTTCTCCTCATGATCTAAGATGTGGACAGATCCCACCATCCCAGAGTGAACGATACTAAGTTCCAACTCGTAAGGGACCAATATCTGAATGTTTCCTATTACATTCCGAACAAAAATGATGGCTTCTCCTTTTGGCAATACCGTATAGCTCAAATCTATCTGAGTGTCACTGATGCCGCATTGAATGTTCACATCATCCCATGTATAAGATTGTTCCGGTGTCTTTTGTCTGCCAAAAAGTTTGTTCGAAAACCATTTTTGTTCATTTCTAACCAGCTCTTCTTGTTCGGTCTGAATGGCAGGCTGTATTTCAACAGGCTGTTTCTTGGCTTGAAGGAATTTGTACAAGATATACAAAACTGTTGCCAGCAAGATAAAGTTGAATGTCATCATATTGAATACGGTAAATGTGATGGACAACAACCCAATTGCAAATAAAGCCTTTCCTATTAACCAATGCCATTTCTTCCTACCTACATACATTAGAAAGCTGGAAAACAAAAAGGAAAAAATAAGGCCCGTATTGAAAAAGAGAATTTCTAAAAGAAATATCAAGCAAGCCACAACTATAATAAAACTGAGATAATCAGATTTGACTTTATTCAACATGCGCCTTATCCCTCCTTTTTCTCTAAGTTCACAATTTTTCCGCACCCTAAAAAGGCGCCACATGCACGCCTTTTTAGAATAGCAGTTTTCTTTATGAAAGAGAATGAGTTTTCTCTTCTGTTTGCGTAATTTCTTTTTCAATTTGGGCAATGCGAGCATCTATCGTATTGCGATGATAAGAGGAATTTACTTGATGCTCCAACCGATCTAAGTAGTTTTCCATTTCATTGAATTTTGTAATGGAGTGTTCTGATTTGCTCGAATCCACTACCTGATTCATGCGATGCGTGGCACGGGCAACATTTTCCCTCCCCATCAATTCCATTCGCTTGATGTACATATCCTTTAGGCGGTGCTTCATTTCTTCATATTTATGCTCTAGGTTTGTCAAATCCTCTGAAACCTTTTCTAAAGAAAGCTTCAAGTGGTTGGCGCGTTCCTCATATTGTTGGTGCTCCCGTGTCGCAAATGCTTCCAGTTCGGTCTCACCGGCTTTTTCCGCAATAATTGCTTGAGACTTGCGTTTTTCCGCCAGACTTCCTGCCTCTTGGTACTCCCTTTGAAACTCTTCTTTGAGTAAATTTTGACGTTCTACTAGCTTGCGCACTTTCTCTACTTCTTTTTCACAATCACGCAAATATTGATTCAGCATCGCGATCGGGTTTTTCTGCTGTTTTTTATCCAATACCTCATGAAAGTCTGCAGATATTGTCTGTTTAATTCGTGAAAATAGATTTGTCATTGTACCGTTCCTCTCCTTGTATCGTTTTATTTGTTCAATGAGTTCCACTGTTTTTCAAAATTAGTGAATGGGTCGCCAGCTTCCATGATGTCATTCTCCGCTTTTTCTTTGTTCCAATTCTTATAAACAACGTATAAGATGTACGCTGCTACGACTGCTAATACCGCCGGTACATTTGCAACAGAAAATGCGATGGCTATAAAAGCGACAAAGCCCCACAAAAATTTCGTGCCAGTAGAATCTGTTTTGATGAATTCTTTAACCGAATAATAAGTGACTACCAAACTGATGGCCAACCCTAAAAGCGGACCTATGTTAGCAAGCAAAACAAAAAATGCGATGACTCCTACCAAAAACAATCCAAATTTTTTCAATTGTTGTTCCTCCCTTCTATGTCTCTATCTTACCTTCACATCAGATTTCGTATAATGAGCCTGAGCCATATTTTGAAGTAAGGCTTGGGGCTTAGTGGCGATAAGACCGATTATGTAACAAAGGGGCATAGCCAAGTTACACTATGCCCCCAGAATATTAATTTATGGCAAGACTCGCACTTGCAAACCCTGTAACTACAGATGCTAGGGCTGTATCTGAATCTGTGTAGAAAACTAATAAAAGCCTTGTTCCTGCTGGGAAGGTTTCTGAAAGTCCCGTAACGGTGCCTGTCAATACTTCTCCAATGGTTATGACTCCATCCAATTCAGGCTGCAAGGTAACGGTAACTGCCGTTTCAGTAAAGAGAGTATCTCCTGGTGGAGCACTAAATACCGATGCAATTACGGATACAGGAGTTGCAAGAGAGACCTCTGCAGTGACAGTGAAATAGGCACTGATGCCTGTGATGGTTGTATCTCTTGGAAGAGGGAATGCAAAGTTGAGAATCGCACCTCCCCCTGACACATCAATGGTATCATCATCTATGTTAACGCCTTCGAAAGAGCTTCCAAAACCAATTGTGGCGCCAGTACTTATTAAATCCCCTAATACGGTTGTCAGTACTACCGGTGTTCCAGAAGAGTACGGCAAAATGGCACTTTGACCGTCCACTCCAGCTGGTCCTTCTGGTCCGGCTGGCCCCTCTGGTCCTGCTGGTCCTTCTGCTCCGGCTGGTCCCTCTGGTCCTGCTGGTCCTTCCGCTCCGGCTGGTCCCTCTGGTCCTGCTGGTCCTTCTGCTCCGGCTGGTCCTTCCGCTCCGGCTGGTCCTTCTGGTCCTTCTGCTCCGGCTGGTCCGGCTGGTCCCTCTGGTCCTTCCGCTCCGGCTGGTCCCTCTGGTCCTGCTGGCCCTTCTGCTCCCTCTGGTCCTGCTGGTCCTTCCGCTCCGGCTGGTCCCTCTGGTCCTGCTGGTCCTTCCGCTCCTGCTGGTCCCTCTGGTCCGGCTGGTCCTTCTGCTCCGGCTGGTCCCTCTGGCCCTGCTGGTCCTTCTGCTCCGGCTGGTCCTTCTGGTCCTTCTGCTCCGGCTGGTCCCTCTGGTCCTTCCGCTCCGGCTGGTCCCTCTGGTCCTGCTGGCCCTTCTGCTCCTTCTGGTCCCTCTGGTCCGGCAGCGCCCGTTGGTCCTTGGATGCCAGCTGGCCCTTCTGGTCCTGCTGGTCCTGCCACTCCTTGAGCTCCGGCTGGTCCTGCTGGTCCAGCTACACCTTGAGGTCCAGCTGGTCCTGCTTCTCCTTGAGGTCCTTGTGGCCCAGCTACAGGTATCACTCCACCTCCACCGTTCGCGCTATCACCACTAGTACTAGTACTAGTACAAGTAACATTTATCGTCCCGGGCACATTGTGTCTTGAGCAGCTTCTTTCTGAATATAATCCCAAAGCCAAACCTCCTAATTCTTATGTTTTCCAACCCACCTCACCATTGTACTCACTTTTAGGTAATTGGTAGCTTATTCAATAAATTTCCAAAAATGTATTCTTTATATTACTTTATGGAGTTTAGGAGGTTAAGCACTTGTAAAATAATAGTTTTATTGATAGAATCTTCTGAAAGTAATACTGAAACACGCTACACCTTCTTTCTTTTTCACACTGTTTGAAAATATTGATTAGGAGGCGTTTTTGTATGCAAAAAGAAAAACTAGTTCATTTAATCCCTTACAAATTGGAAAACCAGTTATTTGAGACTCAACAGATCCCAGAAGGCGTCGAATTAATTCAAGCACCTGCCATTTGGCAATGCGGGTATAAGGGTAAAGGGATTGTCGTAGCAGTCATTGATACCGGATGCGATGTCCAGCACCCTGACCTTGAAGGAAGGATAATCGGAGGGAAAAATTTCACAGAAGACGATAATGGAGATTCTGAGAACTTCAAAGACTATAGCGGTCATGGTACACATGTTGCGGGAACCATCGCAGCAATCAACCCAGGATCAGGTGTGGTTGGCGTAGCTCCAGAAGCTCAGTTACTGATCCTTAAGGCTCTTGGAGGCAAAAATGGTTCAGGAGAGTATGAATGGATAATCAACGCCATAAATTACGCTGTTTCACAGGATGTGGATGTTATTTCTATGTCACTTGGTGGCCCGATTGACGTTCCAGAACTTCATGATTCTATTAAAGCGGCAATCAACAAAAATATTCTCGTTGTTTGCGCTGCCGGCAATGAAGGGGATGGTAATCAGTATACAGAAGAATTCTCATATCCAGCCGCTTATCCAGAAGTGATTTCTGTAGGTTCTATTAATCTTCAACGTAAATCCTCTTATTTTACTAACTCGAATAACGAAATTGACCTTGTCGCACCTGGTGAAAAAATCATTTCAACCATACCAGGAGGAAGATATGCGGTATTCAGTGGTACATCCATGTCAGCTCCCCATGTTGCTGGAGCACTCGCGTTAATTAAGAAGCTTTCAGAAAAAGAATTCGGCCGCACACTTTCCGAGCCAGAACTTTATGCGCAACTTATTAAAAGGACGATTCCGCTTGGCTATCCAAAAAGCTTGGAAGGTAATGGGCTTGTCTATTTAACGACCCCTCAACTTCTGGCTGAATACCTTAGACAATCAAATATAGCCGAAAGCATCGGTGTGTAACTAATAAATTTTATCCCCCGGTATGTAAAAATCGGGGGATTATTTTATCCATTCATCTGTCACACCTATTGCAATAATGATGGTACCAATTGCTTGTATCCAGCTTCCGAGAGCAATAATATCTTCATTATTGTTCTCTTCATAAGCAGAATAATGCGATTCATCTTGCAACTCACGAATTCCTCCTACTGCTTGTAAGGAGTTGCCTGCTGCTTGCAGAAGATTTCCAACAGACAAATATAAACGATCAGCACTTCCTAGTGCAGTTAACGCTCCCAATGCCTGTGTGAAATCACCAGTTATGATTAATTTTTCATTAGTATCTTCGGGAAAATCAATGGTAAGACCCATACTGACGGTCAGATTTCCTGTTGCTTGAATAATATTTCCCAACTTTCCATAGGTCAGTTCTTCTTGCGCGTCTGCTTCAAGTCCGTTTCCGCCCGCCTGAAGGATATTACCAACCAACTGTAAACCTGTTTTGCCACTATTATCTATTGGAACAGAAGGCGTACTTCCTATTGCAGCAACCACTGTACCTACCGCTTGTGTCCATACGCCTATTAGTTGCTTGTTATCTTTTTGCATACAATATTCCGCCCATCAAACAGTTAACTTTGATTATACATACGTCCGTAACATTTCTTCGTCACCATGTTTTAGCATATGACAGTGATCATCATAAAGTCCTGATAATTATTTATGTTTTATCCTAATAGCCTGCCTATATCTGACCATCCAAGACTGATAGTAATTATAAAAGATAGGGTTGTATAAATATACGTAAAGTGTTATTTTTATTAATATTATATTCTATCATTCGAATTTTTCAAAAGGGGACAAAACGTATGAGTACACAATCTGCCAAACAAACAACTTACTCTAAACAAACAGGAACACCAACCTATTCAGCTTCATCAATACTGAAATTCGCCATCCCTTCATTGATTGGGATTCTTCTTTTCCTTATACCTGTATCTTTCAACGGAAATGTCACCATTGGTCTTGGGATAATGGCGGACTTGGTTTTGACTACATTTAGCGGAGCAATCCCAGCTTTCATGACAGTCATTTTAGTAGCTTCGGCTGTTAGCAGTTTGCTAGTAAAGATTATTCCGGTACCTTTTATTAAAAAAGATAGTTTTTTAGATTCCTTATTAAACGTAGGGGGAATATGGCTTGCCTTGCGTGTTTTAGGAGCAGCGTTCGCAGTTATGACGTTGATGGAATTTGGCCCTAGCTTCATCACATCTGAATTCACTGGGGTTATTGTCCTATATGATCTTATTCCTGTCCTTACTGTATGGTTTCTATTTGCAAGTCTCTTCATGCCACTTCTTTTAGAATTTGGTTTAATGGATTTCATTGGTACACTGGTACGAAAAGTGATGCAGCCCCTCTTCAAGTTGCCTGGACGTTCTTCTATAGACGCCATGGCTTCTTGGATGGGTAGTGGAACTGTTGGGGTGCTATTAACCACACAGCAATATGAATCTGGCTATTATACGAAAAGGGAAGCAGCGGTGGTTGCCACAAACTTCTCCATCGCTTCCATCGCATTCAGTCTTGTCATCGCCAAATTTATCGGGATTGATCATATGTTTGTACCTTTTTATTTTACAGTAGTGGTTACTGGGATCATTGCGGCAGTCATCTGTCCAAGAATACCGCCACTCTCCCGTAAAAAGGATACGTATTACGAGCCTGTCGGACAGAAAATTGACGAGAAGGTTCCAAGCGGAGTATCTAGTTTTCAATGGGGGCTACAGCAAGCTGTAGAAAAAGCAAGTGAAGTAAAAAGTGCAAAGCAAGTAATAAAAAAAGGTATTTATAACGTAATTGATATTTGGATGGCACTTATTCCACTTGTGATGGCACTAGGCACAGTTGCACTTGTTGTAGCAGAATACACGGACGTATTCAATATTCTATCCTATCCATTCATCCCATTCCTTCAACTCTTGCAAATTCCGGAGGCACAAGCCGCTGCACCAGCTATGATTGTAGGATTTGCGGATATGTTCCTTCCAGCAGTAATCGGAAGTGGGATAGAATCTGAGCTTACTAGATTTGTTATTGCTGTCATGTCATTGACTCAGTTAATCTACATGTCTGAGATTGGGATTCTGTTGATTAAGTCTAAGATTCCGTTATCCATTCTGGAGCTGTTCATTATCTTCCTGCAACGAACCATCATTACATTGCCTGTTGCAGCACTAATGGCTCATTTGTTCTTTTTCTAATCTTAAAATTTAAAAGCTCGTCCATTCACTGCTGGAATGGACGAGCTTTTTTAATTTCGTGCCTCATGAACTTTTAATTGTTTGCCTTTGATGGTGCGATCTCTCATTTCTTTTAAAACTAAAGGTCCCTTTCCATTTAGAATATCAACATACGTCTGATTTTCTTGAATGGAAATAATCCCTATATCATCTGATGTGATGCCCTCAATCTGGCAAATAGTCCCTACAAAGTCCACCGCTCTGACTTTCTTTTTCTTACCGCCATTAAAATAGAGCTTCATAATATTACTCTCTAATTTAGCTCCTTTATCTTCTTTCATCGTTGGTCTTTGCTTCACCTTATCCCAAAAAGCATTTTCAGCCCTTGCAACAGCATCCCGATCTGGAGCTTCAACTTTTGAAAGCTTATTGCCAATAAAATCCTCAATCTCCATCAAATGATTAGATTCCCGCTCCGTCCCAAACGTGATAGCCTTCCCTGATTTCCCGGCTCTCGCTGTCCGACCGATACGATGTACATATCGCTCCTTGTCAGAAGGGATATCATAATTGATGACCAGGCTTATATCTTCAATATCAATTCCCCTTGATGCCACGTCGGTAGCAATAAGGTAACGGAATTCTCCCCTTTTAAAAGCATTCATGACAGAGAACCTGTCTTCCTGTACAAGTCCTCCATGAAGTTTACCGCATGGATATCCAGCCCGATGAAGTTTACGGTAAACTCTTTCCACTTCTTCTTGTGTAGCGCAAAATACAATACAACTATCAGGATTTTCCACTACTGTAATATCTTTAAGAAGAGAAAATTTACGCTCATCCTCCACTTCATACACAACATGCTTTATCTTCTGTGTGGTAATCCCCTCGGCTTTAATTTCAATGAAGGCAGGATCTTTCATATATTCATTGGATAATTGTGCAATATCATGAGGCAAAGTAGCAGAAAACAACATAGTTACCCGATTCTCGGGAAGCTTTTGGATGATTGCTTCCACCTGATCAATAAAGCCCATGTTTAACATCTCATCCGCTTCATCAATGACAAGAAACGCAAGCTTGTCCACTTCAAGCGTACCTTTTTCAAGATGATCCAATACGCGACCTGGTGTACCTACGACTATATGAGACTTTTGTTTAAGCTCAAGCTTTTGCTTCTGAAAAGATTGTTTTCCATATATAGCCGTCGCCTTAATCCGCTTGTAGCGACCGATATTCGTTATATCGTCCTTCACTTGGGCGGCAAGCTCCCTTGTTGGAGTAAGCACTAAAGCTTGAGGCTTATTTTCTTCCCATTGGACAAGCTCACAAAGAGGGACCGCAAAAGAAGCTGTTTTCCCGCTCCCTGTCTGTGATTTTACAATGATATCATTTTTAACTAGAGCTTGTGGAATCACTTCTTCTTGGACATTCGTTGGCTTAATATAGTTAAGGCTTGTTAAAGCTTTTACAATATCTTCGCCTAGATTAAATTGCTGAAACGTTTTATTCATTAGTTGATAACCCTTCTTTACCTTCAAATTCTACGACAATTTCTAATACTTCCGATCTGCTGCCAATTCTAAGTGGAGGGCCCCAAAAACCAAAGCCTGAGGAAACAAATACATGCAACTGGCCCTTTTTCAAATAACCCCAATCCAAATCGAACAGCCTTTTGGTAATAAGGTGATTTGGTGCCATCTGTCCTCTGTGGGTATGGCCGGATACGATAAGATCCACACCACTTTCCTGCGCTTCCTTCAGCTCTGCAGGCTGGTGATCCATAGCAATTAGAGGCAGCGATCCATCTATTTCGCTATCTCTTACCAGCTGATCAAACGACTTTCTCCTTGAATCTGTTTTATCTTTTCTACCTAGCAGATAAAAGCTGTTTCCTACTTGAATCATTTCGTCCATCAATATGCGGATATCCACCTTTTCCATTTCTTTAAGGAATGCCGGAATCTCTCTTCCGTAGTATTCATGGTTTCCTAAAACCCCATATATGCCAAGTGGAGCGTGAAGCTGTTTCATGATAGCACCCATATTCTTCTTTTGAAAATGCTCTGGCTCATCATCAATGATATCCCCAGGCAGTAGAATGATATCGGGTTTGATGCGATTCATCATTTTCACCAGCCTTTTGGCATGGGCAACGCCTGATAGTTTACCAAAATGCATATCAGAAGCTACGGCTATACGAAGTTTTTTGATATCTGCTTTTTTCGGTATCGTCACTTCATATTTTCTGATTACCGGGCTGTAGGCATTGTAAATACCTAATGCGAAGATACTGGTTAGGATGATGGTGGTAACGGTCCCAACTGCAATAACAGCAGTTTGTTCTTGAACACCAAGGATGCTAAGTACCCAGACAGCAAGATTTGCCACCGGAAACAGAAGCAATCCATACTGAATAAACCCAAACCATATTGAACCGATTATGGATAAACAGGAAAGAGCTTTTACCATTCTACCCAGGATATAGGCATACGATAAAATGGCGATTACTATCCAATATAAGGCTTCTTGTTGGAACGAAAATATCGCTTTTAACCAAACTAAGCCGTTCCATCCAAGATAAAACATTAAGATATTATATAATGAGAAAAATGCAACGATCGATAATACCCGACCAACGTTCACGAAAGCAACTACTCCTTTATTACGATAAATATATCCTACTCATTATAGCGAATAATGCTGGGGAAAGGGAAATCACACCGATTTTGTATTTTGTATTTTGTACCGTTCAAACTTTTCTATTAGACAGCTCTATCGGTTTCCCTATCGCTTCGGGCGATTAGAGCCCCTCTATTAGACAACTCTTCCCGTTTCCCTATCGCTTCGGGCGATTAAAGCCCCTCTATTAGACTACTCTATCCGTTTCCCTAACACTTTGGGCGATTAGAGCCCCTCTATTAGACAACTCTTCCCGTTTCCCTATCGCTTCGGGCGATTAAAGCCCCTCTATTAGACAGCTCTATCGGTTTCCCTAACACTTTTTGGCGATTAGAGCCCCTCTATTAGACAACTCTTCCCGTTTCCCTATCGCTTCGGGCGATTAAAGCCCCTCTATTAGACAACTCTTCCCGTTTCCCTAACACTTTGGGCGATTAGAGCCTCAAATAGAGCAATACACGAGTCTCCTCCCTAACAGCAAAAAAACTGACCCCGCCAGTAGAGTCAGTTCACAAGAGAAGATTTTTTTAAGTAGTTGTCAAATACAAAGTTTCCAAATGGAATAAACGCAACAACCACAGCACCTGCAGCCCATTTAAGAGACCATCTTATTTTAAACGTGATATATGCAATGAACAGAACATAAGTGATAAACAAAAAGCCGTGTAAAGCTCCTACAACACTTACTGCTTGCGGGATGTCAAACCAATATTTCAATGGCATTGCTAAAAATAGCAGGACAAGTAATGATCCGCCTTCTATTAAACCCATCATTCGAAATTTCCCCATAGTGTTTGTCATTATCTATCAGCCTTTCTTAACCAAACATGATTTCTTATATTATAAATCACTTCTGAAGTTCCTCATCCACATATCCATGACAATCCTGTGAATATCATACAGAAAGACAGTGCGGTCCACACTGTTTTCCTAACATTTATTCACTTTCGTTAGCCTGCTTATATTCCTTTAGCGCCAGAATGCCTTCATCCAAATAGGATAAAAAGCTAACTTCCACTTCCTTATCCAACATTCCTATCATATTTTCCTGGATCTTTTCAAAATTATAAATGATCATTTCTGTTTTTAAGCCACGACTCACGAGTACACTATTAAGCCACATTACATAGTCTACAAAAGTCTGAGTATCATTGAGTTTGTATGCTGTGTGGAGGTATAAGAAGTGATAGTAATTATCTTCAATGGTTCTTTCTCGTCCTTTATCACCAAACTTTTCATCTAGGAAAGGAAAATCATTATACATGGTTATGACGACTTTTTCTACAATCGGTCCTACGTCCAAGTCACCTATGTCTGCTTTTATTTTTTGAACGGTTGATGACTGCGAATGATTATTCATGTTGCCACCACCTTGAACTTCGTAATGGTTGGGATAATGGAGGCAAGCTCTTGGTCTGGGTATTTCTTCTCAAGTTCATGAATTCTTTTATACTCTTCACTTCTAACCCAGAGCAAGAATTCTTCTTTAGTATCCCATTCCATGAACACGGTGAGCTCTCCAGCTTTATTTTCATTTTGGAGTAATAGAAAACGCTGAAAGCCCTTTGCCTTTTCCACAAGTCTAGAACGGTTATGATAGATCGAAATTACTTCATCTGCTTTTTCAGGTGGTACTACGAAAGTAGAATGAACAATGTACATAATATGTGTCTCCCTCTGATTGTAATCATAAAGAAAAAAAAGATGCTGACTACTAACATCTCATCCCATGTTTTCTATTTATCTATCGGTGCATCCTTACATGTTAGATACAGGTAATTCAATATTTCGCCGCTTCAATTCATCAAGTATAAGCTTCAAAAACTCTTCATTTAAGTCATTTATTATCGCTGCTTCATAAACTTCTATCAAAGATTCATTACTTAACAAATCCATTGAAACCCCTCCCATATAACGGATATTTTAAGTATTCGATGAATGCCACTTATTTAATTTTCAAAACGGTACGTATAACCCATCAAGGTATGTTTGTGATTATTTTAAATAAGATAGCCGTACATCATCTTTTTAAAATTCCCATCATTTATATGTGAAGTAATAGGATTCGTAAGTTTATCCCTATATTTTTAGTTATCTTATCTAGCATTCTAACGAAACACATTCCTTTTTGTCCAATTTCTCTTATACATTTGAGCATTTTATTGTTGCTTTTCGGTGCACTACTATGCCATTTCACCCGTAAAGATTCAACATTTAACAACCATCATTGGAATTTTTATGAAATGCTGGTTAGCAAAGCATTGTAAAAAAGAAAAGCTCAAACCACGAAGTTCTAAAACGTTAAAATTTCGTGATTTGAGCCAATAGTTCTTGGACTTCATTTATTTTCAATTTGGAAATGTGTGCATACTTCTCATGGTTGGTAAAGTAAGCAAAATATGTTTCGTTTTTAGGTGTAATATGTGATAACATTCTTAAATTAACAATATAGGATCGATGTGTCCGGTAAAAATTCTGATCCAACTGTTTATAGATATCACTAATATTTTCATAAGTTTCAATTGCCTGGTTGGTAGTATAGATTATACATTTCTTCCCTGACTTTTCAATGAAAATGATATCCTCAAAAGGTATATAGTAAAAGGAACTATTGGAACGGATTGATAACCTTTTATTCTGGTTTTTTTCATCCGCATCTTCCATCTCAGTAAGCAACTGGGCTTTTGCACGCTCCAGTGCTTTGTATAATCTGATTTTCTCAATAGGCTTTACAATATAGTCGACTGCAGAAATAGCAAATGCCTCCACCGCAAAGTCGTTATAACCTGTCACAAAAATAACCTTTAGGGTAGGAGAGAATTCAAGGCATTCTTTTATTGCCTCCAGGCCACTTTTCCCTGGCATATTAATGTCGGCGATAACAAGATCCACTTTGTTTTTCATTACACTATCAATCAATTCTTCTCCACTATTACAAGTATCTACAATTAGAAACTCTTTCAGTTCTCCAATAAAAAACTCCAATATTTCAAGAGAATCTTGATTGTCATCAACAATAACTAAATTTATTGGTTTCAATCGAAGAAAACCCCTTTCTTTCGATGTATTATATCGGTACCTTTACCCAGAAGGTACTCCCTGTTCCCTCTATACTTGATACGCCAACAGTACCTTTCATTTCTAAAACGTTCTGCTTTACTAGAGTCAAACCAATGCCTGTCCCTTCAATCCCTGGAGTGGCATGATTTACTCTATAAAAAGGTTCAAAGATGTTTTCTTGATGCTTTTGAGGGATGCCAATACCCGTATCTTTTACAAAGATAGCTAAATAACTGCCGTCCACTCTCCAATAGAGGGTGACGGCTCCATTCCTTTTATTGTATTTAATGGCATTGTTTAATAGATTAACTAATACTTGCTGAAAACGGATCGGATCGATTTCAATGGAAAGATCCTCTACATCTTTTTCAATGTGAAGCGTTATTCCTTTTTCCGTTGCATTGTTGCGAACAGAATGCAAGCTATCCCAGATTGCATCTTTTATCTGAACCGCCTTAACATTTGTTTTGATTGCTTCTGGTTTTGTATCTATTCTGATTAGCTCTAAGATGTTATTAATCAGTTGCAGAAGATGCCTGCTCGAACTCAATATTTTGGCAAGTCTGGATTTTTGTTTTTCGGTAAGCGGATCTTTTTGATCATTCTCCAAAACTTGACTGTATCCAATGATGGAATTTAAAGGTGTTCTTAACTCATGGCTAATCATAGCCAAAAAATTCGTTTTTGTTGTGCTTGCTCTTTCTACTTCATTTCGTTCAATGATAAGCTTTAACTTTCTCTCGTTTTCCATAAGGTGCAGATTTGCCACTTCCAACGTTTCTGTGTTTTGAGTGAGCTCGTCCACTTTAGTCATTCTGTCCAACACAATGGTTACCTGATGACAAATAGAATGAATTAAATCAAGTTCTTCTGATGTAAAGGTGGCACGTTTTTTAGAACCAAAAGAAATGGTACCAACAAGTTCTCCAAAGGATAATAGGGGTTCACAAACATATGCTTTAATCCCCAATGGACGAATTAGGTTCAAAATCTCATCCTCGCAATCATCCATATTCTCGAACACCATTCTTTTCTTATTTAGTGCAACAGCACCACACACGGCATATCCCTTTTCAAGAAACTTGAAAGTATCCACTTCTTCCATACGAATTCCATAATGGTTTGTTAACACTAGACAATTTTGCTCTTTGTCCCAAATATAATTAAAATAAATATCCAAGTCCAACACTTGTGAAAGCCTATTGTATAAGGAATCTAATAGTTCTTTCGGATCCTTGATGGAAGTCAACATAGCAGCAAATTCATTTAGAACATGAAGCTTTTCAGTTTGTCTGAGTAGTTCTTCTACCGTACTCTTTTGTACACTGATGTCTAAAAATAGCATGCAGAAATTGGTTGAATCAAATGGATAGATGATGACTTTAAACCACCGAACTGGATTTTCCGAAAGTTTCATTTCGTGTTGTACAAAAATGCCTTTTTGTATTACACTGTATGTATATTTAAGTAATATATTAAATGCATCTTTATTCAATAAATCAGGGAGTAATTTCCCCGCTACCGATTGATTGTTTTGACCAAGGATATTCATGGCCCCATCATCAATAGAACTGACTTTGAGGTCAGAATTGAATAGAATCAATCCCTTAGATACAAGAAGAGATTCACGTTGCATTAAACTATTAACCCCGATTATCCCCAACCTCCTTATCTTTGCTTATTGAAGGATATACCACAAATCATATAAGAAACGTATAATTAGCATGTCTTACCTCAATTAGAAAGTGTAAAGGTAGGTGATGATCATAATCACACATGCCCGTATTTTTCACATGAATAGCACATTAAAACTTGTACTATATGCATTATAGCTTTTATAGTTTAATATTTGAACCTTATGTTTCTTATCTTCATTATGTATGCTTTGCTATTTTACATCTAAACACTATTGAACAACCACTCAAAACGGCACTTTTCATGTAGCTTTTCCCTTCCTTTCACGCCAAAATCCCCTTATTTCACAAGCTTTTTTCTACTTTTTGATAATAATACAAAAAACATCATACCTTTTATTGAAATAATGTTTACCATATAGAAACTTAACAATATTTACCGCCCCAAAACAACAAAAATAGAGAAGCAAAAGCCCCCCTACTAGTTTTCTGTAAGACTTATAAGAAATTGCATAAACACGGTTGCTCCTATCCCCATATACTCTATATAAGGGTTCATCTCCCACATTCCATGCTGATATAATCCATTCATCACTATATCCCTCCCTTCTATAAATCTACTGGCTCTGACCGCTCCTGCAACCAATTATTCAGGTATTCAGGCAGCCTCCCATTTTGAACAGAAGTTCCTGTATGTCCACCTTTTAAAATGTGAGCAGTCTTATCGACACTAGCTACCTCGTTCATAATAGGAAGGATGTGATCTAGCGGTACAAGTCGATCTCCCTCTGTACCTACAACTAGAAGACTTGCCTTGATATTGGATAGCTTGGCTTGTTTGCCGTCAATTTTACTTTTATTTTTAATAAGCTTGTTGTCCCTCGTAAAATCTTCAATGATTTGTTTGGCAACACCACTTGTTAATGGAATATGTCCTTTAGTCCAAGTATTAAAACGATGCCATTTCTCTACATATGCTTTATCCTCCCTGTTCAGCAGTAGAGAAAGATAAGGGGTAAAATAAACAGGCGATGTAACCAAACGTATGCCTGCTTCTACATGGGAGGATGGAATAATTCCAAGCTCATCGATATACCGGGTGCTGTCCATTTTATCTTCTCTCAAAGCCTTTACCCATTCATCAAAATATGCAGGGTTGCTGAAATCAACAGGAGTGACAAATAGGACAAGATTTTTTATTGGTTCTTGTGCAACAGATGCATACATAGCCGCGAGAGTGCCACCCAGACAATAACCCAAGATGGTTATCTCATCGGCACCGGAATGCTTGATTGCCTTATTTACCCCATTCTGAATATACTCAGTAATGAAGCTATCCAAGGTCATATCCCTATCCTCTAAACCCGGTTTGCCGAAATCGATCATATACACATCAAACCCTTTTTTCACAAGAGCTTCAATGGTACTTCCGCCGGGAATCATATCCAAAATAAAGGGCTGATTAATCAAGGAATAGATGATAAATATTGGAACGTTGTACTTTTTCTTAGGTGCCTTGTAATACCAGAGTACGGCTTTGTTTTTTCTCCAAACAGCTTTCCTTGCCGTCACTCCATCCTTAAATGGTGTTTCATTATAGTGCATCATTTCCTTTTTCCATGCATTAAAATAAACATCACTCATCTTGATCACTGGCCATGGAACGGACAATCTTTTCATCCTGACCAGGTAATATAGATACTATTGCATGACGTTCGGCCATATCCTCCATGATCACTTTCACCATGTTTTTTCCCATGGATAACTGTTGAGCTTGTGTTTGTCCAGTTGTGGCCAACCCTTCATCAAACTGTTCTTCAAGACGGTCTATCTTTTCTTCAATTTGAATAAGCAACCTGGCAATATTGGCAACATCGTTCTTAGTGGGAAAGTTATATTTTAATGACAGCACTTCTACTTGTTCTCTCACCATACGTAATTTTTCAGCTTCTAACTCGCTTTCCAATCCAACAATATGGAATACCGATTCCTTGTTGAGACCTGACTTTATCGTTTCATTCCACTCATTTTCCACTTTTATTGCTTTGACCTTTAACTTTTTTTTCCTTTCATCTTTATTATTGCTTGAATGCAACATCCATCATTCACCCTTTCATTCCATTTCAACATCATATTAAGGAGGTCATTCCTCCATCTACCACCAAAATGTGACCAACACAATAGTCTGATGCATGGGAGGATAAAAACACCGCTGCTCCCTTTAAATCATGTTCGCCTCCAAAACGCTTTGCAGGAATCTGTTCTTTTAACATTGGCGCAGAGTGCTCGATTATTTTTTCGGTAATTTTTGTAGGAAACATTCCAGGAGCAATCGCATTCACTTGTATATTAAATGGTGCTAGTTTTACTGCTAGATCTTTTGTAAATGTAATGACCCCTCCTTTGCTCGTATTGTAGGCAATGGTGTCCATTAATTTTGGATCTGTCCCGCCCATGCCGGATACAGACGCAATATTGATTATTTTGCCGTACCCTTGCTTTTGCATCACTCTTGCTGCCTTTTGACTGAATAAAAATAATCCCTTTAAATTAACATTCATCACTTTATCCCACTTGTCAGCCGGCAAATCCAATGTTGGCGCCATCCAGGAAGTGCCACTGTTGTTTATAAGGATGTCCAATGACCCAAAATGCTTTACCGTTTCATCCACTACATGTTGAATTTCTTCCTCTTTTGTAACATCACACGGAAATGAAAGTGATTTTACGCCTTTTTGTTTCAATTCCTCGCTTACTTTTTGGCAAGATGCCAGATCACGTGAACAAACAACAACGTTCGCCCCAGCCTCAGCAAGTGCATATGCCATCTGTGCCCCAAGCCCTTTTCCTCCACCTGTCACAATTGCAGTCTTGTTCTTTAAATTGAATAAATCTTTTACCTCCATGTTGTGTCCCCCTCTTTTGGTTGCTAGTTTTCCATTTTCAATCTAGTACCAATTAATAGATTCCATATAGTATAGTAGGGAACCACTCAAGAGGTGTGAAAAATGATGAAATGGTGGAGGCGGAAAGTAAAAGGTTAAAAAAGTACGAAAAAAAGGCCCTCCATCTGGAGGGCCTTTTTTTCAACCTATGTCAAAATTACTTTTGAACGTTAGTTGCTTGAGGTCCACGAGCGCCTTGCTCGATTTCGAAAGTTACTGTTTGACCTTCTTCTAAAGATTTGAAACCTTCGCCTTGAATAGCGGAGAAGTGAACGAATACATCGTCTTGTCCGTCTACTTCGATGAAACCGAAACCTTTTTCAGCGTTGAACCATTTTACTTTACCTTCTAACATTATGTTTCCTCCTACAGTGGAACATTTCCACAATTGTATTACCATTCTTGCTCTGCATAATCTTTCAAGACGAAAAACTTTGAAGTAAATTCCTTCTATCAGCCTTACCGAACAAAAACAATTAACTTAATCATAGAGGTTATGTATCAAAAAATCAAGTTTTATTTGGTTTTGCTAGTAACTTCCATTAAAAAGTATTCTTTGTTACGGGTGAAGACAATCAAGATTTGCTGCAACGATGGTGATTTTCTATAGTAGTGTACCCATTTTTCAACTTTTTATAAACCTATATTCTATAAATTTTTTTAAAAGTACCCCTTCATTTTTTTCATATGCTTTCTCTGGAAAATACTTTTTTAAAAAATAAGTCATTTAATACTTTTCTTTTTTCATTTGTTTTTGTAAGATAGTACAATATTCAAAAACAATAGACAAATGTACTTTTAGGGAGGACATCAGACACCATGAGAAAATTTGGGCTTTTACCAAGAATTATTCTTGCCATTATACTAGGTGTGGCTGTCGGAAGTTTTGCACCGGAATGGTTTGTTAAGGTATTCGTTACCTTTAATGAAATATTCGGCAACTTTTTAGGATTTGCCATTCCATTAATTATTATTGCATTCATTGCGCCAGGTATAGGGGAAATCGGGAAAGGTGCAGGCAAATTTCTTGGATTGACTGCTTCTATAGCCTATCTGTCGACTATCGCAGCTGGAGTCCTGGCCTATTTCGCGGCAAGTGCGTTGTATCCTACTATTTTAAAGAACGCAAATTTAACAGGTGAGATGGAAAATCCAGAGGAAGCATTGGTGAAGCCTTTCTTAGAGCTAGAAATTCCAGCACCATTTGAGGTGATGACTGCCTTAATTATTGCATTTACAGTAGGGCTTGGAATGTCAGCAATCAAAGGAGACGCGTTAAAGATTGTCATGATTGAGTTCAGAAGCATCATCGAACTTGTCATTTCCAAAGTAATCATCCCACTTCTACCTATTCATATCCTTGGAATATTCGCCAACATGACCTACGGCGGGCAAGTTCAAACGATTATCAATGTGTTTGCAAAAGTATTTGTATTGATTATTTTATTGCATTTATCCATGTTGCTCATTCAATATTCCGTAAGCGGTGCTATGTCACGAAAGAACCCTTTTGTGATGCTTAAATCTATGATGGCTGCCTATTTTACAGCACTTGGCACACAGTCATCAGCCTCCACCATTCCAGTTACTTTAGAGCGTACCAAGAGAATGGGAGTTAGAGAAAAGACAGCAGATTTTACGGTTCCTTTACTTGCCAACATCCATCTTTCAGGGAGTACTATAACGATTGTTTCATGTGCGATGGCGATTATGTTCATTAATGGAATGGATTATTCCCTGTATATTGTACTACCTTTCATTATGATGCTTGGTGTAACAATGATCGCTGCTCCTGGAGTACCGGGTGGGGCTGTGATGGCTGCTATCGGACTCTTACAGACCATGCTTGAGTTTGATGCAACCATGGTCTCCTTGATGATTGCACTTTATCTTGCACAAGATAGCTTTGGTACAGCTTGTAATGTGACTGGTGACGGCGCGATTGCAAATGCTGTCGACAGACTTACGGTTTCTAAATAATATAAAAAGGTGGCGCCCAATTATTCTATCGGGCGCCACCTTTTTGGTGAAAATATATTTTATTTAACCGCACAAGCTACTCTATCATAGCCAAATTGTTCTAAGAATTCGTTATACGCTTCAATTTTTCCGAGAATTATGTCATGCTCTGCTCCTCCGGGAGTAGTAGCTTCCATCTCCTTGCAATACTCCTTGATTCTTGATTCCACATAAGAAATAATGGCTGTTTCATTAAAAGAAGTCATTTCCTATCACCTCACAAATTGATAGTAATCAAATACCCTTCTTCCAAATACAACAAACAAGACCAAGCACATCCATAAAAAAGAGACTCACACCTGAGTCCCCTATTTTTGCTATTCTCCTAATTCCACCAAATCAGAAACAGAAACTTGTGTCCGTTCTTCTCCCGGTCCGCGAAGATGCACTGTCGCAGTCTGGCCATCCTCACTTAGGGAGTCAATCCACACTTTTGTTCCTTCAAAAGTTACCTCTATTGTTGCGGAAGAGGCTAATATTTGTCTTGCACGTCTTTCATCCATTCTCGTCACTCCCTGCTTCATTATTCATTCATCACTTGATTCAAACTTATTCTTCCAATAATAAGTCATTTTATCCCTTGGAAGTTTAAGCTTTAAGGTATTTTGTCAACAATGGAAAAAGAGGTGAATGAGATGAAGTTAAGGCAGGAAGAAAAAGAACAACTAAGCGAAGCCATTGATAAGATGAATGAAAGCCTGGACAGATTTATTGAATTCTATAATGAATCTGAAGATGATAAACCCATCATTTCATTCAACGATGAGGTGACACGACTGATAGAAGCAGGAAAACAAAAATACGGGGAAGAAGCATTAACACAAAAAATTAATTCGATTGTAAAAGAAGTGCTCTCTTTTATTTCCTCAGAGGATGAGTAATAGATGGATAGAATTAAAGAACAAACTTCCCTTATTTTCCGGTTCGTACACTGGCCTTTAATCGCACGAATACTAGTCATCATATTTATCATAAATATTACGTTTGGAGTTCTCATCCATTTTATTGAACCTGCCGAGTTTCCATCTATTTTCGATGGGGTATGGTGGGCAATTGTTACTACAGCAACCTTAGGTTATGGAGATTATGTTCCGGTTACCGTCACTGGCCGATCATTAGCTATTATTCTTATTTTATTTGGTACAGGGTTTGTCACTACTTATTTTGTATCACTGGCTGCAAGTGCCATCGCCACACAAAATGATTACTTGGAGGGCAAAGTGGATTATCGAGGTTCTGAACATATTATCGTTATTGGCTGGAATGAGCGGGTAAGAGAAACGTTAAGACAAATCAATTCAATGAGCAAAAAACCTTTATCAATTGTACTTGTTGATTCAACCTTGGAAAAAAATCCTCTGCATGATCAGAACGTGCATTTTATAAAGGGAAACCCTTGTTATGATCAGACTTTGCTTTCGGCCAATGTAAAAAGTGCCGAATTTGTTGTCATATCAGCGGATCAAAGTAAGGATGAAGTTCAAGCAGATATGAACTCTGTGTTAACACTTTTGGCTGTAAAAGGATTAAATCCGGATGTGTACACAATTGTAGAGATTTTGACGTCTGCGCAAGTGATTAACGCAAAACGTGCTGGAGCGGATGAAGTGATTCAAACCAATATGTTTACAAGTTATGTTATGACGAACAGCATGATGTCCAATGGAATGTCCAATACCTTGTTAACTATGTTGGATCAACTAAAAGGAAGCAAACTGAAGTATCTAGAAGTGGAGAAGGATATGGCAGGAAGCACATTTGAAACATTGAGCAATCAAATGCTTCAGAAGAAAATACTTCTCATTGGCATAAAAAGAAGAGGCGACACAATGGTCAATCCTCCTCTCTACACGCTCATACAAGCGGATGACTGTCTGCTTGTTATTAAAGACTAATCTCTGCCAAGTGCTGCTTCTAATTCATGTACAAGTGTATGACCAAGTTCAATAAATTCTTTTGGGAAAGTGGCATCCGGGTCTTCCGGTTCTGAGAACTGGTCAAATGATGCCGTTCTGTTCCAGACATGAACGTTGTCATCTATCCCAATTTGGTATTTGTGAGAAAGCAAGAACGGTCTGCCTAATTCGACTGTGGTCCCTTGTGAATCCAATTGACCGTCTACTGATTGAAATGGAACTCTCAAAAATTGATAGCCGACCTCATCGTCTATTTTGTAGTCAAAATAGCCGTGGTCATAGTCCCAGTTTCCTCCGATGGAATATCCGATGGCTTTTAGTTCCTGCTCTAATTTATACAACTGAAACTCCGCACCTTCGATTTTTGAAGGAATAGGAATCATAGCAATCCCTCCTTTTATATGGGTAGGTTTCCCCATGGAGGGGTTTTCATGCATAAGAAACAGGGATCGTTCTAGACCTTTTTGGTCAAAGAACGATCCCTGTTTTCATTTTACTTTAATCGTTTTTCTAGTTCTGCTTTGACTTCTTCGAAACCAGGTTTGCCTAGAAGTGCGAACATGTTCACTTTGTATGCTTCTACTCCAGGTTGGTCAAATGGGTTTACTCCAAGAAGGTATCCGCTCATCGCACATGCTTTTTCAAAGAAGTAGACAAGGTAACCGAACGTGTATGCGTCCATTGCAGGAATGTTGACTACAAGGTTTGGTACTCCTCCGTCTGTATGAGCCAGTAGCGTTCCTTCGTATGCTTTTGTGTTAACAAAATCAACTGTTTCCCCTGCAAGGTAGTTTAGGCCATCCAAATCAGCCGCTTCTTCCTCTACTGTCAACTCATGGCGTGGGTTGTCCACTTTGATGATGGTTTCAAAAAGGTCACGACGGCCCTCTTGAACATATTGACCCATGGAATGAAGGTCTGTAGAGAAGTTGGCGGACGCCGGGAAGATGCCCTTTTGGTCTTTTCCTTCACTCTCTCCGAAAAGTTGCTTCCACCATTCAGAGAAGTATTGAAGGCCTGGTTCATAGTTAATCAGCATTTCGATTGTTTTTCCTTTGTTGTAAAGGACGTTACGAACAGCAGCGTATTGGTAAGCCTGATTTTCTTCTAATTCTGAGTTAGAAAACTCGCGGCTTGCATCTGCTGCACCTTTCATCATCGCTTCGATATCCGCTCCAGATACAGCAATCGGCAATAATCCAACCGCTGTAAGTACAGAATAGCGTCCTCCTACGTCATCCGGAATGACAAAGGATTCATAGCCTTCTTCTGTAGCCAATGTTTTAAGAGCTCCGCGCGCTTTGTCTGTTGTAGCGTAGATACGCTTGCGAGCTTCTTCTTTCCCGTATTTTTCTTCTAGAATTTTACGGAAAATACGGAATGCCAATGCCGGTTCTGTTGTTGTACCAGATTTGGAAATTACGTTAATAGAGAAATCTTTTCCTTCTATTAGTTCCATTAGATCTTTCATATAAGTGGAACTAATATTATTTCCAACAAACACAACCTGAGGAGTTTTTCTTTGTTCCTTTGTTAAAGCGTTATAGAAAGAATGATTTAGCATTTCTAGAGCTGCTCGTGCGCCAAGATATGAACCACCGATTCCGACTACTAATAAAATATCCGAATCGTTTTTGATTTTTTCTGCGCTTTTTACAATGCGTGCAAACTCTTCTTTGTCATAATCTGTAGGCAGATCAATCCAACCAAGGTAGTCATTCCCCGCACCTGTTTTTTCATGTAATGAGTGATGGGCAACCTTAACCGCATCACGTAAGTATGTAATTTCATGTTCGCCAAAAAAAGATAAAGCTTTTTTATAATCAAAGCGAATATGTGTCATTTATAATAACCTCCAAAAACATATTTGCATGCCAATTTTCACTTTACATAATCCTGTCCGATAATTCAAGGATTCCCCTTCTCTGTAAGCGGATACAACTGAAATAATTAATTTCCTGTTGCTTATACTCACAAGAAAACGGTTATACATAATGTATAACCGCTCTCTATCTTCACTTTTCTTTACCATCAAGTCGGTTCTACTTCCACTTCTTCTTTTTCCTTTTTCGCCACGACAATTCGAATGTATTCCCGTGGCTTAAATGGTTGGATGACATTCGAGCTTCCCTGTTGATTAGATCCAATAAGCACAATGGAAGAATCCCCATTGTAATAATGGTCCACATAATCCCTTTTTTGCTCAACGCTCAACCACCATGCACCAGCAAATAAAGTAGAAAATATGGATAGTGCAACAGCTGCTTTTCTTTTCACCATATCTACCACCACCTACAACTAGGATGGCTAAAAAATCGACATTTTATGCAGTTGGAAAAAATTTTTTTTGAGACATTTTGACGAGTTTCTATCATATTTAATATGCAGGACAAAATCGGTCCATACTAACAAACAGTAAGGATGCAAGCGGTTATGATTTAGTATATAATTTGATTTAGTAATTTTTCTTTACAAATAATTATTCCTTTTTACATGTAACAAGGCAGGTACCAACCCGGTAGATTGACACTACCATAGAAAAAAGTGGTATTTGGCGTTGTTTTCTTATGTTCAGGAGGGAATACTATTATTTATAGAAGAAACAAAGGAGGTTTGTGTCTTGTCACTGATTCATTTAGTGATTTTATCGCCTTTCTTGTTGGCGATTCTTGTGCCTTTTGCGCATAAGTATTTTAAAAGCATACATACTGGGTGGTTTGCATTCGTTTTGCCACTCGTTTTATTCATTTACTTTCTCCAATACTTAGGCACCACCATGAACGGGGAAACGTACACAAGCACGATGAAATGGATTCCTTCCATTGGGATAGATTTTACTGTTTATCTGGATGGACTAGGACTGCTCTTTGCCTTACTAATAACAGGTATCGGCGCCTTAGTCGTTCTATACTCCATTTATTATCTGTCTAAAGAGAAAGAAGCGCTCAATACGTTCTATGTATATTTACTCATGTTCATGGGTGCTATGCTCGGGGTTGTACTTTCGGACAACCTACTTGTTATGTATTCCTTCTGGGAGTTGACTAGTATTTCTTCCTTCCTGTTGATCAGTTATTGGTATCATCGTGAGAAGTCTCGTTATGGTGCACAGAAGTCCATGCTGATAACAGTATTTGGTGGACTGGCAATGCTCGCTGGAATCATCCTCTTATATTTAATGACTGGTACGTTCAGCATTCGAGAGAACATCGCGAATGTGGATATTATCACTAGTCATGAACTATTTGTACCGGCACTTCTTTTATTCTTGCTTGGTGCCTTCACAAAATCAGCTCAATTCCCATTTCATATTTGGTTGCCGGACGCTATGGAAGCACCTACACCTGTCAGTGCCTACCTGCATTCCGCTACCATGGTTAAGGCGGGTATTTATCTAGTAGCTCGTATGAGTCCTGTTTTCGCAGGTGCTCCCGAATGGTTCTGGCTTGTATCAGGATTCGGTATTGTCACCTTGTTCTGGGGATCATTCTCTGCTGTGAAACAAACGGATTTGAAAGCAATATTGGCTTTCTCCACCGTCAGTCAGCTCGGATTGATTATGTCCTTGCTCGGTATCGGGAGTGCAGCAGCACATTACGACTACATTGGTGAAAATGCTTATACCATCGCAACCCTAGCAGCGGTGTTCCATTTAATTAACCATGCAACCTTTAAAGGAAGTTTGTTCATGGTTGTCGGAATTGTTGATCACGAAACAGGAACACGTGATATACGAAAGCTTGGCGGGTTGATGAACCTCATGCCGATTACCTTTACCTTGGCTATCATCGGGGCATTCTCGATGGCTGGTTTACCTCCTTTCAACGGCTTCCTAAGTAAAGAAATGTTCTTTACAGGCATGTTGCAGGCATTAGAGATCAGTGCATGGAATATGGAAACGCTTGGTATGATTTTCCCCGTTCTGGCTTGGGTTGCAAGTGTATTCACCTTTATTTATAGCATGATTTTAGTTTTCAAAACTTTTACAGGGAAATATCAACCAGAGAAGCTTGACAAAAAACCGCATGAAGCACCGATTGGTATGCTTATTCCACCAATCATCCTTGCATCTTTAGTCGTTATCTTCGGTTTCTTCCCAATGTTGCTAAAAGGGGTTATTGAACCTGCTTTATATTCCATCCTTCCATCTAATGTTTTATCTGTGGAAGTGAAAATTTATCATTGGCACGGCTTTAATACAGAGCTGTTTATGACGATTGGAGTAATTCTTGCTGGGGTTCTTCTTTACCTTACCGTTGCAAAATGGGGGAAAATCTATGAATGGTTTCCACAGAGACTTACACTCAACAAATTGTATGATGGTGGGTTAGTGGCACTAGATAGGGGTTCTTCTGCTTTTACCAAATCACATATGACAGGCTTTATCCGTGACTACCTTGTGTTGATTTTCGGATTCATGATTGTCCTGTTAGGTGTACTACTCTTTTCCACCGATGCATTTAATGTGAATCTGACAAATGTAGCACCTGCAGGCGTTTATGAAGTGATTTTAGCTCTTGTTATGGTCATTTCAGCGGTAACGATTCTATTTGTAAAATCAAGATTAGCAGCCATCATCGCACTTGGTGCAGTAGGATATTCTATGTCCCTGTTCTTCGTATTGTTTAGAGCACCGGATTTGGCATTGACTCAATTAATTGTTGAAACAGTGTCGGTAGCGCTCTTCTTATTGTGTTTCTATCACTTGCCAGAACTATCAAAGAAGAAGGACAGAATACGTTTTAAAGTGACGAATTTCATTATTTCACTAGGTGTCGGTCTTGTTGTCATCTTTATCGGTCTTTCTGTTAACAGCTCAAAGTTGTTCGAATCCATATCCAGTTATTTTGAGGCTGCTTCTTATGAAGAGGCTGGAGGAAAGAACATGGTAAACGTTATACTTGTTGATTTCCGTGGCTTTGATACATTATTTGAAATTGCGGTGCTTACTATAGCTGCTTTTGGAATTTACGCCATGATTAAGCTAAGACTTGCAGATAAGAAGGGAGGAGTAAAAGGTGAAAGTAAATGATTTAATCTTACAAACCACCACTACACTTTTAACTTTTATCATTTTAATCTTCTCGGTCTATCTATTCTTTGCTGGACACTACACTCCAGGTGGAGGATTTATTGGTGGGTTGATGACATCTGCTGCTCTGGTGTTGCTTTTACTTGCTTTTGACAAAAAAACTGTACAAAAAGCACTCCCATTCAACTTTCTTTCTATTGCAGCGGTAGGTTTGATGATATCCATCATTACAGGGGTCATTGCTCTTTTCTTTGACGTACCATTTCTTACACATACCTTTGGATATGTAGAATTGCCCCTATTGGGGGAAACTGCATTAACTTCTACTTTACCATTTGATCTAGGTGTTTATTTAGTTGTAGTAGGAGTTGCAATGACCATTATTCAAACGATAGGAGAGAGTGAATAATGGAAATTATTATGACGATCGTGGCGGGTGTGCTTGTTGCAACCGCTACTTACCTAATGTTATCTAAAAGTATTCTACGGATTATTATTGGAACAGCACTATTATCCCACGGGGCCCATTTGTTGTTATTGACAATGGGGGGATTAAAAAGAGGGGCTGCACCTTTACTTGGCCAAGAAGCAAATGCTTATAGCGATCCTTTGCCGCAAGCCTTAATTTTAACGGCAATCGTTATTGCATTCGGTGTTACTTCCTTCTTATTAGTTCTAGCCTATAGAGCTTACCAGGAACTAAAAACTGATGATATGGATCAATTAAGGGGAAATGAAAATCATGAATAACTTAGTTATATTACCGATACTGATCCCTTTAATTACAGCAACTTTATTATTGCTGATACCTAAAAAGGTGCAGCTTCAAAAAGTGATCAGCGTCATTTCGTTAACGGCCACAACCATTGCAGCAATGGTTCTGGTCCATAGTGTATATATGAACGGCATTCAAACATTGGAAATAGGGAGTTGGAGACCGCCCTTTGGTATAGTACTCGTTGCGGACATGTTTGCGTCCCTGCTTGTACTTACCGGTGTGATTGTTAGTTTTACCTGCGTCCTCTTCTCCTTTCGCAACATAGGCAGGGAAAGGGAAAAGTTTTTCTATTATGCCTTTTTACAGTTTTTGATCACAGGTGTAATGGGCGCATTCCTTACAGGTGATTTGTTCAATCTGTTCGTATTCTTTGAAGTTATGCTTATGTCCTCCTATGCATTGATTGTTCTGGGTGGTACACGCATACAGCTTAGAGAGTCCATCAAGTATCTACTGGTTAACATTATCTCTTCTGCTTTATTTGTTATCGCATTAGCTTACTTATACGGATTAGTAGGGACGTTGAACATGGCCGATGTTTCCAATAAAATTGCACAATCCGGCCAAACGGATATCGTGACAGTCGTTGCCATTCTATTCTTAATCGTATTTGGATTAAAAGGTGGAATCTTTCCACTTTACTTCTGGCTTCCAGGGTCCTATCAGGCACCACCTTATGCCATTACTGCCATTTTTGGTGCCTTGTTGACAAAGGTCGGCGTGTATTCTATCTATCGGATCTTTACGCTGATCTTCTATCATGAACCGCAAATAACCCATCAGATTATTGCTGCATTAGCCATTATCACCATTCTAATAGGCGCAATTGGGGCAATAGCATACTGGGATGTTAAGAAAATTTTAATATATAACATTGTTACAGCAGTAGGAGTGATCATTTACGGAATTTCCATTGCTACTGAAACAGGATACGCAGGCGGCATTTATTATCTTGTTCATGATATGGTGATTAAAGGTGCTTTGTTCTTATTAGCAGGAGCCATGTTCACCATTACCGGAACAGATAATATCAAAAAAATGGGTGGATTAATTAAGCGCCATCCCCTATTAGGCTGGATGTTCTTTACAGCCTGCCTAGCCCTTGCCGGAATTCCACCTCTTAGTGGTTTTGTCGGGAAAATCTTACTTACTCAAGGCGGTTTGGAGCAAGAACATTATCTATTCGTCGGAGTCATGCTCTTCAGTAGTTTGCTTGTATTATATTCCGTGATGAAAATATTCATGAACTGTTTCTTTAGGGAAGAAGTATTAAGTCCTAAAGAAGAAAAAGGGACAACCAAGGGCCTTGTCTATCCGTCGGTTATCTTAATCGCACTCTCTGCTTTCCTTGGTCTAGGGGCAGAATTCGTATATCCATACGTTTTTGAGGCGGCAGAAACATTGATGGATCCTTCCATCTATATCCAAGCAGTTTTAAAGGAGTAGTTTCGCATGGCTTTTCAAATTTTGATAAATGTAGTAATTGCATTCAGTTGGATGTTTCTTAAAAATCAATGGGCGTTCCCAGACTTTATCATCGGATATTTCTGGGGGCTTGTTATCTTATTTTTAATGAGAAAGTTTCTTCCAGGCAGATTTTATTTTGATCGAGTGCTGGCGGCAGGAAAACTATTCTTCTTATTTTTACGGGAGCTCGTTCTTGCCAATGTCCAAGTAATCCGTGATATCCTGCGCCCTCAGTTGAAAATTGAACCCGGCATATTCGCGATGCCTACAGAATTAAAAGGCGATTGGGAAATAACATTACTTTCCCTATTAATCACGTTAACTCCCGGTACCTTGGTAATGGATATTTCTGATGATAATAAGATTCTCTATATCCATGCCATGAACATCCCGGATGCAGATCAGGCGGTTGCAGAGATTAAAAACACCTTTGAGAAAGCAATAATGGAGGTGACCCGTTAGGATGTTTGAGAGCACATTAGATTTATTGTTAACCATCAGCTTATTTATCATTTCTATAGCCACTTTAGGGCTAGTATATCGGGTTATTAAAGGACCATCTGTTCCAGACCGTGTGATGGCTTTGGATTCTATCGGAATCAATCTAATTGCCATTACAGCGATTACCTCCATTATGTTAAGAACCGATGCTTTTTTGGAAGTAATTCTTCTAATTGGTGTGATTGCTTTTGTAGGAACCGTTGCTTTTTCGAAATTCCTTCAAAAAGGAGAGATAATTGAGTATGACAGAGACAATTAACACATTCATTGGAGTTGTCGTACTGCTAGGTTCTCTTCTAAGCTTAGTAACGACCATTGGCTTAATCAGACTACCAGATGTATATACGCGCAGTCACGCAGCCTCCAAGAGCGCCACACTTGGTGTCTTGCTGATACTAGTTGCTGCATTGTTGTATTTTTGGTTTGCAGATAATTATTTTAGTGCGCGATTGGTGCTTGGAATAGTGTTTGTCTTTATTACAGCACCGGTTGCAGGACATCTCATTTCAAGAGCAGCCTATTACACAGACGTTCCTCTTTGGGAAAAGACTGTGCAGGATGATTTAAAAACAAAGGAACGACCAAAAACAAAAAAGGAAGTAGAAAATAGACAAAAGGCCCATTCTGAGGCATAAATAAAAAAAGCTGGCAGGACCGTATCCGGTCCTGCCAGCTTTTTTTATTTATATTATAGAGAAGCTTTCAAGATGGAAGTCACATCTTCATGGGAAAGTGACTTGAAATTCCCTACTGCTCCTTGTGACATAACATGGTCAGCCATCTTATCGATGTTCTGGTCATCAATGTCATAATCGGCTAAACGTGTAGGAGCTCCTAGACTTGTCCAGAATTCACGAAGTCTGCGTATGCCCTCGAGAGCTATTTCTTTGTCCGGTGAGCCATTATCCTGCACACCAAACACCCTCACAGCCAACTGTTTAAAGCGGCCAAGATTTGCATCCATAACATGGTCCATCCAATTTGGGAAAAGGATAGCCAATCCACCTGCATGAGGAATATCATAAATGGCAGAAACAGCATGCTCAATGCCATGAGTCGCCCAATCACCACGATAGCCCATTTGTAGCATGCCATTAAGCGCGATGGTCCCATTGTAAAGGATCGTCTCGCGGTGTTCATAGCTTTCTAAGTCTTCTAAGAGCTTAGGAGCCGTTTCCATCACTGTTGTTAGCACAGCCTCACACATACGATCTTGCAGCGGTGTATTTGTTGTCTGATGGAAGTACTGCTCTAACACATGGGACATCATGTCAACAATACCGTAAACGGTGTGATCTTTAGGAACAGTAAAAGTATTAACTGGGTCCAGGATAGAGAACTTCGGAAACGTTACAGGGCTGCCCCAACCGTATTTCTCATTCGTTTCCCAATTTGTGATAACAGATCCCGCATTCATTTCAGATCCTGTTGCAGCAAGTGTCAACACGGTTCCAAACGGCAGAGCTTCTGTTGCGATTTGCTTTTTAAGTACAATATCCCATACATCGCCATCATATTTAGCACCTGCAGCGATTGCTTTTGTACAATCAATGACACTTCCTCCACCAACCGCTAAAAGGAAATCAATTTGATTTTCTTTGCAAAGCTCGACACCTTTTCTTACAGTCGATAACCTTGGGTTAGGTTCCACCCCTGCAAGCTCTGTAACCGTTGCTCCTGCTTTATGTAGAGTATTTATCACATTATCATAAAGCCCGCTTCTTTTAATACTTCCTCCACCATAAACCAGGAGAACATTCTTGCCGTATGCCTCCATTTCTTGTGGCAATGCTTCAAGTTGCCCTTTCCCGAATATTAACTTCGTTGGATTATAAAAAGTAAAATTATCCATTACTATTACCTCCCTTTTGCCATGATTATGGATGATTTTTTAATTGGTTGCAAAGAATTAGCTTTTAAGAATGCTCCTGCCCACTTTTATCATGCTTCCACAGAAAAAAATTATAAATGAATAATTTTTATACAGTTACAAATTATATGGAGGAAAGCACTTATATTCTCAAGGAGGGAATGTCATGAGTACTATTCAACGAATTGCACTAGTACTGACTATTGTCGGAGCTATTAACTGGGGATTGATTGGTTTCTTCCAATTTGATCTGGTGGCAGCTATTTTTGGCGGCCAAAGCGCAGCCTTATCACGTATTATATATGGCCTGGTTGGAATTGCCGGACTAATCAACTTAGGCCTTCTATTCGTGCCATCTGAGCAGCACGAAAGAGAAGTAGAACCAAGAACAACTCGATAACCACACAAAAACCGCCTCTTAAGCAGGGGCGGTTTTTATTTTTGCCGGATTCGGCGATGTTAAGGTGATTGTGAATTTTTAGTGGTTGATTGTAACTAATTTGCTGGTTATTGTAACTAATTTGGCTTTGATTGTAACTTTTTTATGGGTTATTGTGATAATTCGGCAATCGAAAGAATGGGACAGCACAAGAATAACCGATAGTTGTATGGTTTATCACCGCTGTTCCTTTCCGCAAATGGCTTCGCTTTCCGCGGGACGGTGCTTGAGCCTCCTCACCACGCTTCAGGGGTCTCAAGCTATCGTTACTCCCCCGCAGGAGTCTCCGCCATTTGCTCCAATCCACAGCTAAAAATTACTTAAATCAAATGTTAACGCTATATCATTTAACCCGGTCAGATCTCTTTCCCAATACCCTTCATTGAATGAAACCCCCTCGTTGATTGGAGTGGAAGGCGCGTAGACGCCCGCGGGAGGAAGGGACAGGTGAGACCCCGCAGGCAAGCGAAGCGCCTGGAACGGAAATCAACCGTATTACCTATCCACTGATCATCAAAAAAAGAGACACCCGTTTAATAGGATATCTCTTCAATAAAAGATTACTTCTTAATTAGATCGTTACGGTTGGATTGCTCAATCCACTCTTCTAATTTGTCTTTAAGCGTGTTGAAACCGCCAGGAGCCGCTTCTGTGTGGTTTTTCACTACAGTAGCTTGACGTTTCTTAGGCTTTCTTGGTGCAGCTGCTGGAGCTTCAGCAGGAGCTTCTTGAGTTGCTTTAATGGACAAGCTGATTTTGTTAGACTTTTCGTCAACAGAAAGAACCTTCACTTGAACCTCATCGCCCATTTTTAAATGTTCGTTTACATCTTTCACATAACCGTGCGTAATTTCGGAAATATGAACAAGACCTTGAGTTTCTTCGTCAAGCGCAACGAACGCTCCGTAAGGTTGAATACCTGTTACTTTACCAGTTAATACACTTCCAATTTCGAATTTATCAGACATGAAAACACTCCTAAATAATTTAATTTTTATACACATTGAACGCAATAAAAGATTATACCACAAATTCGCCATTTAATCAAAAATACTTTTTTGCTACCCGAAGTCTCTGTTATTATTTGTGAATTTAATCGCTAATATCCTTTAAATGTAGAAAATAGCCTTTTGGTTCATGATTTACTTAAATTTTTATAAACTAATAACAGAAAGAGTAAAAATATGTTCAAACTTTCTCTAGATTTAACATGGTATGATAAAAGTAAGAAAATGCTTACATTGGAGGTTATAGGAATGAGAAATATCGGGGAAAACATCCGCTTTTATCGGGAACGTGCAAAAATGACCGCTGCTGAGCTTGCTTTAAAGATCCGCGTGGGAACCGGCACCATTGAAAAATATGAAGCTGGTCTACAAACACCTGACATGCAAACCATCCTAAAGATTTCAACGGTTTTAGATGTACCTGCTTCCGAACTATTAGAATCCTTCACTTCCAAAAACTCTTCAGGTTTGGATCCTGAACTAGAAGAATTAATTAAAGAAGTTGGGGTTAAAAGAGCAAAGTTAATTCTTCGAAAAGCCAAAGATTATACCGATGAAGATTTTTTAAATGTAATGCAAGTGCTGTATGAAAAAAAATATAGCACCCAATAAAGAATTTTCTAAAATTAGGTTTTAAAATTTAAAATCGTGGGAATACTTATACCATCAAGGCTTTCTAGTATTCCCCCTTTTGTTAGGACCAAATCCGAGCTGGAATTGGTCCCTTTTTTTGCACTAACGATATTGTTTAACAAACCGCTCCATCCTTTTGATCGCTTCCTGTAACTGTTCTAAGGATGATGCATACGAGCATCTCACATAGCCTTCTCCACTTTCACCGAACACATCGCCCGGTACCACTGCTACCTTTTCCTCTAACAGTAATTTTTCCGCAAATTCCTGTGAGCTAAGTCCGGTTCGCTTAACGGAAGGAAAAGCATAAAATGCACCTCCTGGATTATGACAATCCAGTCCGATCTCATTAAGAGAAGCCACAAAATAATTCCGTCTTCTTCGATAGCTTTTTTTCATTGCTTCTATATCCTCTCGGCCATTTTTTAACGCCTCGATAGCGCCATACTGTGCCATCGTAGAAGCGCACATCATGGCATACTGATGGATTTTAAGCATTGCCTCAATAATGTCTGTCGGGCCGGCTACAAAGCCTAAGCGCCACCCCGTCATTGCAAAGCCTTTTGAGAAACCTGAAATCAGGATGGTCCTTTCCTTCATTCCAGGAAGAGTGGCAAAGCTGGTAAACTTCTCATCAAAGCTTAGTTCAGCATAAATTTCATCTGACATAACGAGCAAGTCATGTTTTTCAACGAGTTGACTTACTTGTATGAGTTCTTCCATAGAAAGCATGGTACCTGTTGGATTGTTTGGAAAGCAAAGCAAAATTGCCTTGGTTCTGTCACTGATCGCTTTTTCCAACTCAAGAAAATCAATGCTGAACCCTTTATCAGCATCTGCTCCCACTCTCACGGCAGTTCCCCCAACCAGTTCGATAAGCGGTGCATAAGAAACAAAACAAGGTTCAATTACGATCACTTCATCACCCGGATCCACAATTGCACGGATGGAGAGGTCCAACGCCTGACTTGCTCCCACTGTCACAATCACGTCGCTATCAGGACGGTATTCCACATCAAATTGCTCGACCAAATAACGGCTGATTTCTTTTCTTAATTCCAGCAAACCAGCATTTGCTGTATATGATGTATATCCATTATGTAAGGATGCAATGCATGCTTCCCTCACTCCCCAAGATGTTACGAAGTCTGGTTCCCCCACACCTAAGGAGATAACCCCTTCCATATTCGCAGCTAAATCGAAGAAACGGCGAATTCCAGAAGGCTGAAGGTTTTGAACATGACTTGCTATTCTGTTTCTCATGGGGACACCACAATTCGACGATCATCTTCTCCCTGATCAAAGATGGTTCCATCATGTTTGTATTTTTTCAAAATGAAATGAGTGGTCGTAGAGATGACCGAGTCCAAGGTAGAAAGTTTTTCAGATACAAAATTTGCTACTTGAGAGAGTGATTTCCCTTCTATTACGACAGATAAGTCGTAGGCCCCAGACATTAAATATACAGATTTGACTTCAGGGAACCGATAAATATTTTTAGCAATTTCATCAAATCCGACCTCACGTTTTGGAGTTACCTTGACATCAATCATCGCCGTCACGCCTTCAAAATTGTCGACCTTGCGCCAATCGATTACTGCGCCGTATTCAACAATGATTCGCTTTTCTTCCAACCGCTTTAACATGTTTTCTGTTTCCGCTTCTGTAAGTTCCACCATTTTGGAAAGTACATCTATATTCATTCTTCCGTTTTCTTCAATAATCTGAAGCAAGTCCAATTCTTTTTCTGTTAATTGCATACGCTTTTCCCAGCTCCTTTATATAAACATTGACTCATTATAGCAAATATTCCACCTTAATGTATTACGATTATTTTACAGAACACATTAAATAAAATACACAGGTTTGAAATGGCAATGAGAGGTTAAAATACCTATAACCATTCCAACTTAGGAGGGACATAGATGAAGACCAACCAATACACCACCAATATCGGGGGAATAAATGTATTTTATGAGTTTCACCATGACTCTAACTCCCCATTCATCCATAAGCCGACACTTGTCCTTATCCATGGGTTTCTTTCGTCCTCGTTCAGTTTTCGCCGCTTGATTCCATTGCTGACGAAGGAATACACGGTACTAGCTATTGATTTACCTCCATTTGGGAAAAGTGAAAAATCTAAGAAATTTGTTTATTCATATGAAAATATGGCAAAAGTGGTGATTTCCCTACTGGAAAAGCTGGGAATTAACCGAACCGTTCTAATAGGTCATTCAATGGGTGGGCAGATTTCTTTAAATATCAGCAATCAAAAACCTGAGCTTGTAGAAAGAGTCGTCCTGTTGTGCAGTTCTGGCTACTTAAAAAGGATGAGCAGGTCTGTCATCTACTCATCACGGATTCCGTACTTCTATATCTGGTTAAAATACTGGCTGGCTAGACAAGGCCCTATCCAGAATTTATTGAATGTGGTCTATGATCATTCTTTAATTGATGATGAGATGATTGCCGGATACACGGAGCCTTTTTATGACGATCAAATTTTTGTGGCCCTGACCAGGATGATTCGCGACCGGGAAGGAGATCTTGCAGCGGAAATTTTGAGAAAGATTGAAACACCAAGCCTTTTGATTTGGGGGGAAGAGGATAAAGTTGTTCCTCTTGAGATCGGAAAAAGACTTCATAGAGACTTGCCGAATTCGAGGTTAATTACTTATAAAAAGACAGGTCATCTTCTTCCTGAGGAAAAGCCGCAAGATGTTCATGATAACATCCTGGACTTTCTTCAAACTTCACCATAATGAAAGGAGAAAAGCTCCTATTGGCTTTTCTCCTTCTTTATGTGGAAGTTATCTTTCATGACAATCAAGATCCAAAGGCTTATTATAGAGAACAAGTATCCTCTTCGTTTTTGATGAAAATCAGCTCTGTCGCCTTTTCTTTGCATTTGGATAGAGGGATAAACTCTTCGAAAGAGAATTCATAGATATCCTGAATCTTTTTTGCCAATTTGTTTATATCATCAAGTTCATGCACTGCTTGAACAACGTCGACACATTCCGTCTCATAGGCATCAACCCCATAGCCTAGTGGATCCCATTGTAGTAAAATTTCCATTAATCTAACATTTATACTTGCTTTTATCATCAAGTTTTCACCTTGCTTTCCGAGAACAGTTACTGCCTATATTATAACTTGTTTTTGCGAAATTGTTTAGTAGACTCAGTTTCAGATTGATTGGAGGCGCCAAACACTTATGAAAACCTACGATTTCAATGAATACATTAACAGATTAAATACATCAAGCGTCAAATGGGATGAAACTGCTCGAGTTTTCGGCACTAGTGATGTATTGCCGATGTGGGTCGCAGATATGGACTTCCAGGCTCCAAAAGAGGTAACCCAGGCCATCATCACTAAGGCCGAGCACGGAATTTTTGGCTATACCTCCATTTCCCCCTCTGTCCACGATGCCGTTTTAAGCTGGTACCAAAAACAACACGGCTGGAAGATGGAACAAGAGTGGCTCACCTATATCTCAGGTGTGGTTCCGGCCCTTAGCACAACCATCCAGACACTATCAAATCCTGGTGATAAGGTAATTGTTTTTTCACCTGTCTATTATCCTTTTTATGACATGATTACATATAACGACCGAAAACTGATTACTAGTCCTATGGAATATAGAGATGGCCGGTACCATATGGACCTTCATCATTTCGAAGCTCAATTAGATGGGGATGTAAAACTTCTTTTATTTTGCAACCCTCATAATCCTGGAGGAACAGTTTGGACTCGGGAGGAATTAGAGCAGTTAGGGAACATCTGTGTAAAACACAAATTGATGATAGTTTCTGATGAAATACATGCCGATTTAGTATTCAAAAATCATAAATATACTCCTCTTGCTTCCATTTCTGAGGACATTTCCATGGTGACTGTTACCTGTATTGCACCAACCAAAACCTTTAATATTGCTGGGTTACAAGTCTCCGCAATGGTCACATCCAACAGATCCATTCGTGAAAAACTGGAGCTATTCATGAAAAAACAGGGACATTTCACCTTGAACATGTTAGGAATCACCGCGATGGAAGCAGCATACACCCATGGAAAGCCATGGCTGGACGAAGTGTTGGCTTATATAGAAGAGAACATGGATTACGCGGTAGATTATATTCATAAAGAGATTCCTGGTATTTTTGCCTCTAAGCCCGAAGGAACTTATTTACTGTGGATTGATTGCACAAAACTAGGTTTGGAAGAGGACGAATTAAAGCGCCGGCTCCTTCATAAGGGAAAACTTGCCCTTGAGTCCGGAAGTAAATTCGGTAAAGAAGGAAACGGCTACTTACGAATGAATGTCGCCTGCTCAAAAGCAACCTTACAAGAAGGCTTACAAAGACTAAAGACTGCCTTGGAGTAAATAGATATATAGAGAGTTTAAGGAATCCTAGCTGTTGATTGGAGCAAAAGGCGAAGACCCCTCGAAAATGCTACGCATTTTCTTCGTGCGATGTTTCGCTGTCGAAGCCTTCCTTGTCCTGAGGGAGATAGCGCTAGGTGGAGACCCCACAGGCGAAGCCGAGGGGGCTCCAGCAGCTCTCCTAGGAAAGCCTAGCCATTTGCGAAAATCAACAGCGTCGTAAAAAATATGGGTTATGCAGCACTCAGCTTGCATAACCCGATTACATACTGTATAAGTGCTCAGAATTATTCAACGAAACAACCGTTATACCCTCGTCACTTTTCCTAATAATATGCATCCCTGTATCTCCCGTCGGAAACTTAATGTTCGTATGAACAGGTAATTGCAGCAATGCTTTTAATAAATTGGAAGTAGTCCCCCCATGAGAAACGATCGCAATCCTGACAACAGCCGAACTCTCTGATAAGATTTTTGATAAAGTCATTTCCACCCTCATGCGGAATTCTATTTCTGATTCTCCATTTTGAATCCTCTCATGCGGCTTTCTTCCTCCCACCGGCAATGGATACTTCGTAGCAGCCACTTCTCTGGGTAAGCCTGCTAGCACCCCATTGTTGTATTCCATCAGCCCTGGCTCCTTAATTACCATACAGCCCACTTCTTCGGCCAATATGGCGGCCGTTTCTGAAGCCCTATTCAACGTACTAGTCCATATTATATCTGGAGGAAAGTGTTCGTTTAATCGACATGCCAGCCTTTTCGCCTGTATTTTTCCAAGTTCCGTTAACGGGTAATCAGCTCTTCCCTCATGGACTTGGAGAATGTCTGCTTCTGACTGTCCATGTCTAATTAATAGTATCTCCAAAGATGCAACCTCCTTTTTGTCTATAAATTTAAAATTATCTCAAAAGTACAAACTATGTCAATAAGATTACGAATATTTCTGAAATAATACAAAATCATTCGTATTTTAAACAAAACAAAAACCGGACAAAACCGCCCGGTCCTTTTTAGTATTAAACAGTAGTTAGTGGTTTATGGCCGCTGTTCCTTTACGCAAATGGCTTCGCTTTCCGCGGGACGGTGCTTGAGCCTCCTCACTTTGTTCGAGGGTCTCAACCTACCGTTACTCCCCCGCTGGAGTCTACGCCGATTGCTCCAATCCACAGCTTAAAATTAAACAATCACTACGTTAATGCTTTTTCAGCTAACACAGTTAGATTGCTTTTCATAATCCCTTCGATAAATGAAATCACCTTGTTGATTGAAGTGGAAGGCGCGCAGACGCCCGCGGGAGGAAGGGACAGGTGAGAGACCCCACAGGCTGCAAGCCGAGGAGGCTCACGGACCGCCCTTCGGATAAGCGAAGCGCCTGGAACGGAAATCAACCGGATTATATACATTCTTATTCTTAAACAAAAAGACACACCTCGTTTAGTGTGTCTTTGAGTGAAGTTATTTTTTTTCTGCTTCATCTACCGGTTCTTCTACAGCTTCATTTTTTTCTGCAACTTCTTTCGTGATGACACCGCAGGCGATTCTTTCACCAGAGTCACCTGCTGGCTGGGTCATACCGTCATCTAAATTCTCTGTAATGATAATGGCTGTGCCATCCTTTCCAAATAACGAGGTCTTCCCTTCCTCTAAGGTTGCTTGAGGCGCCATCAGTTCTGCAATGACAGTTCCATCATCTTCTACAATGATGTTAGGCAAGTCCCCTACATGTGCTCCTTCAGGATGCATAAGTCCATGCTGCTTATCATCAGGATTAAAGTGATTGCCAGCTGTTTTGAAATCAGGTGCATTGCATAAACCGGTTTCATGAATATGTACGGCATGCTCTCCCGGTGGTAATCCCTCTAGGTTCAATTTAATCTTCACGCCATTCGGATCTTCTGAAACTTTTGCAACTCCAAGAGAATCACCAGTGGCATTAAACATTTCTACATCAATTGCCGTAATCTTGCTCTCCATACAACCTGTTAGAATGAAGCATATTAAAAAAGTCAGGGTAAATATTTTAGCTCGCATAAACTAGTTGACCTCCAAATAGTCGTTTACCAGAGTTTCCCCGAAAATGATGGGGAATATTTAAGAACTGCTATTTTACCTTTAAAATAAAAAGGCTCACTCCCCAATATTTCGGAAAGTGAGCCTCTTCTAATAATCAATCTTTAATAACTTTTTCCCTTCGCAACTGTTCTTCTAATGCTTCCGCCTTTTGGCCTTCTCTTTTGGATACTTTGATTATATATCGGAAAACGAATACGGCAGCAATAAAGAAAATCGTAAAGGTGATCCCTGCTGGAATATACTCTGATTTATCTTCTGGAAAATATAAGAATAGTTGTAGCATAAAGAAATTAAGCATCGTTACCACACGACCTTTCAGAGGTTATGAACCCATTCATTATATCAAAAGTTGCTGCAAGGGACCAAACTAGACTTACACTTCCTTATTTTACTACCGTAATCTTCTCAATCAGGACATCCTCTACAGGTTTGTCAGCTTCTCCAGTTTCCACCGTAGCAATGGCATCCAGTACTTCCATGCCTTCTACTACTTGTCCAAATACTGTATGTCTGAAGTCAAGACCAGGTGTCCCGCCATTCTTTTCATATAACTCTACCACTTCTTCAGGGTAACCTGATTTAATCATCGATTCCATCGTTGCTTCGTCAACCTCTTTAGCATGCACGATGAAAAATTGACTTCCATTTGTGTTTGGTCCAGAGTTCGCCATGGAAAGCGCGCCTCTGAAGTGAAGCATTTCACGGCTGAATTCATCTTCAAACGGTTGCCCCCAAATACTTTCTCCGCCCATACCTGTACCTTGTGGATCTCCGCCTTGAATCATAAAGTCTTCAATTACTCGGTGAAAAATCAATCCATCGTAATACCCGTTTTCTGCATGAGTTATAAAGTTCTCTACTGCTTTTGGTGCTGCGTCTGGATAAAGATTTAAGACCATTTTTCCTTTAGTTGTTTCAATTTCTACTGTACGAATTGTTTCACTGGTGTTTGTAAATTGTTGAAATTCACCCAATTCCACTTCTTCAGCAGCTCCGGGATCTTCCGTTTCTTGTCCGGCATTTTCTTCAGACTGTTGTTCGTTTGTTGAATTATTGCTTGACGCATTTTCGTCATTTGTACTTGATCCACAACCTGTTACAATAAGAAGTAGCGCAAGCATCATTATGATGATCTTTTTCATTTGTTTCACACCCCATATTTTATTTGCTTTAACAAGATATTACTAAATATAACAAAAAAAATCATCATTTGAATAGGAAAGGGGACTTATGATGGAGAAATTTGAGATAGGCAGCATCGTAACCGGGATTTATAAAACAGGAAAATATGTCGGGGAAGTAACAGATGTTCGTCCTATGCATTACTTAGTTAAAGTGAAAGCAGTATTGAAACATCCGCAGCAAGGAGATTTGCACGCACCTAAAGAAGCAGACGTTCCACTCTTTCATGAGCGTAGGGCTTTGGCATACCATGAACAAACCAATATTCCTAAAAATATGGTGAAGCCTTATGAAGGAGAGATTCTTGATTACAAGGAATCTTTGAAAATAGCACTTCATGCAGCCACACAAGCTTTAGAAAGTGACGATAGTCTTTGGGCTAAAAGAAGCATAGAAAACTTTTCCGTACTAAAAAAAGATTATAAATTAACATGACCTGACAAAAATTGAAAGCCAAATCTCCTGAATAAGGGATTTGGCTTTTTATAAGGCATATTTGTTTATTAGCTTGGAAAGGTCGATGCGGTCTCCGATGGTGGTCGGTTCCGGTTTTGCAAGGTAACTTTTGTCCTTTTCGATGAGTCGAAAGATATTAAATGTCGTAAGTGCGTCATCAAGTGCCCGATGGTGTTTACCGGTCCCTTCCTTTCCGTATTCCTGCACAGCTTTCCATAATCCTGTTTGGTTTTGGTCTCCAAAAAATTTCTTGTATTCCATGGAAAGATCTACATGCTTGCACGTCAAAGGAAAGGGTACTCTGTGATAATCACAGTTGCTTTTCAGTACCTTCATATCCATATTCCCCCATGTTACGACCGTTCCCCTCTCTTGCACGGTAAATGAATTCAACACATCAATCAGCTCGACAAAACTGGCTCCCTCCATGACATCCTTTTGATTAATATTCAGGAATGACTTACATCTGTTAGTCAGCGTTGGAAAGGCAGTCGGGCGAATATAGTTTGAATATTGATTGATTATTTTATCTTTTTCCACTGCTACAATTCCGGCTTCAATGATTTCGGGGAAAAAATTCTTTGGATAATTTCTATTTTCAGGCATGGTAAATTCAAAATCGATAAATAGATGAATCGATGTTAATTTCATGGTTCCCCTCCTTCTCTCCTTCTTTAATTTTCAGAATTTTATTACTATATTATATCACGGTAAATAACGTTTTTAGCACGCAAATTCCATCATTTTTCAAAAAATAAGCTTGTATGGTTGATTTTTCAAGTGGATGCGTTATTATTTAGATAGACGAAATATTTATAATCCGAAACTTTTAAAGAAGGTGACAATCATCTCCATATCAGGACGAAATCTGTTCATCATGTGGATTGCGAACTTTTTCGTTGCTGCTAGTGCTACTATGATACTCCCTTTCTTATCCTTATTCATTGAGACGTTCGGGAATTACTCTGATTCCTATGTTCAACGCTGGTCCGGATTCATTTTCGGCATTACCTTTCTCACAGCGTTTTTCGTTTCACCGATTTGGGGACGAATTGGGGATAAATATGGATTTAAGCCGATCTTGTTGTTAACAGGGACGGGGATTGCAACCAGTATCCTGTTAATGAGTGTAGTAGATTCTGTTCATGGTCTGTTCATTCTTCGGTTGTTTATGGGACTAGCGACCGGATTTATCCCGACTTCCATGGCATTGATTTCCTCACAGGCACCAAAAGAAATCGCAGGAAAAACGCTTGGAACTTTGCAGACAGGGACCGTTTCAGGGGGACTGCTTGGCCCATTGATTGGTGGGATGCTTGCGGATTCCTTCGGCTTTGCCTACACGTTTTTCCTTACAGCAGCACTAATTTATCTGGCTGTGATTCTAGTGGCATTCGGCATTAAAGAAAAGAAAAAAAGTTCTGCAAATCTGAAAGAGAAAAAGTACTCTCGCAAAGAAGTAATACAATATATAATACAAAATCCGTTGTTGCTTAAAATTATGTTCTTATCTATGTTCATTCAGGCGGCAAATTTCAGCATTCAACCTTTACTTGCCCTATATGTCAATGAATTGACAGGTGGGACAGCTACCAATATCGCTTTGCTTGCAGGATTCGCTTTTTCCGCTACAGGCTTTGGTAATTTGCTTGCGTCACGGAACTGGGGAACACTTGGGGATAACATTGGCCATGATAAAGTCATTGTCATTCTTATGCTCGCAAGTTCCATACTTTTCATTCCTCAAGCGCTTGCCACTTCGCTTTGGCAGCTTGTACTGTTCCGTTTCTTGTTTGGAATGGTGGTGGGTGGCTTGATACCTTGTATGACCGCTTACATTCGCAATGTCGCCCCGTTATCTATGCAGGGAGAAGTGCTCGGCTACAATGTCAGTTTCCGTTTCTTAGGGAATGTGATTGGACCAGTGATGGGCGGAATGATTGCCGTTTTTTACGGGATATCCACCGTATTTTATATCACCAGCTTTATCTTTTTATGCTCAGGTGTCATGTTACTCTATAGCATTCTTCACTCAGAAAGTGCGAAAAAAACGGCAGAATCATAATAAGGCTTTGTTTCATCGCCTCCCAATTTCCTGTATGCTACTAGTAGATGGTCAGGGTATGGGAGGTTTTTTTATGGAAGCCGCTACTTTGGAAAAGTACCAATGTGAGTTAATCGATTTGTTTCTATCAAATGGAAATGAATCGAACAGAAAGCCGATGGAAGATTATATGCGCAACCACTTTTCATTTTTAGGTATAAAATCGCCGGAGAGAAAAGAATTAATAAAAAGATTTTTCGTGGAATATGGGAAACCAAAACGCGAATGGATGAAGCCGCTAGTTACCTATTTGTATGAGCAACCTGAACGGGAATTACATTATGCCGCCCTTGCGATGATAGATGTTCATATTAAAAACCTTGATAGTGAGTGGCTTTCCTTTTTGGAAGAGATAATTACTACAAATTCCTGGTGGGATACAGTGGATCATATTGCTCCACATCATGTAGGCGCAATTTTGTTGAGGGAAAAGAAAAGCATTATTGATTATCCAGATAGGTGGATTCAGTCGGATAATTTCTGGTTGCAAAGATCTGCTATTCTTTTTCAATTGAAGTATAAGGAAAAGACAGATGCTCAGAAGTTGTTTTCTTATATAGAAGCTACCAAAGGGTCTAAGGAGTTTTTTATTAGGAAGGCTATCGGCTGGGCGTTAAGGGAATATTCCAAGACCGCTCCGAATGAGGTATTGACGTTTATTGAGTCTACGGACCTGGCACCGCTTAGCCGACGCGAGGGTTTGAAACATATGGCAAGAAGGGGAATGGAGGTTTGAATAACCCCTCCATTCCCCTCTTCTTAGCCTTGGATTACCTTTTCTTCAAAATTGCCATTGTACAACGGGAAATGCAAATCAACGCGTCATTCTCATCAACAATTTTTATGTCCCATACCATCGTCGATTTTCCTCTGTGCAAGGGAGTTCCAATGGCCGTGACCACTCCGTCTTTTTTACCTTTTAAATGATTAGCGTTAATTTCTAAACCGACACAGATTTCCGTTTCTTTGTCGATCAGATTAAAAGTCCCGATGCTTGCTATCGTTTCAGCCAAGGCCACTGACGCTCCGCCATGCAGCAATCCAAAAGGTTGATGTGTGCGTTTATCTACCGGCATGGTTGCAACTGCTCTTTCTTCTGACAGTTCGACAATTTCAATTCCTAGTAAATCTATTAGTGTATTTTCTAGTTCCACTCCTGCTTCCTCCTTTTATTACTGCTTATCTCTTAATAATACTACTGCAAAAAGAAAATACACAGAGAATAATACAAAAATAGGAATAAGTGCCGACCAATCTAGCATGCGTCTCCCCTCCTTTAATGAAACCCCAAGTGTAGGTATGTTGAGTCCTAGCTACCTATCGCATATAATAAACATAAAATTAGAGAGTACTAGAGGTGAAACGTGTTGCAAAATGAAGTCCCTCTACAAGATGTATCCTTGGAAAAAATGTTTGAAAGATTTGAAACGAAGTACAAAGCTGTTGCAGACAAAAAGCGACTGCACATTATGAACATCCTATGTCAACATGGAGCCATGTGTGTATGCGATATGGTCCCGCTGATCGGAATGCCCCAGTCCAAACTTTCCTACCATCTGAAGATTTTGTGGGATGCGGAAATCATCGTTAAAGAAACAAGGGGAACGTGGAGTTATTACTCATTGAACCAAAAGGAAGTAGACAACCTGCTATCTGAGGAATTATGCTACATTTGCCGCTAAAGGTGTTAAAAACAGACCGCCGCCTTCCAAACTGGAAGACGAAACGGTCTGTTTTTTTAGTATAGATACTCTAAATTAACGGACGCACTAATGGTGATTTCTTGTGGCTCAATTGGTGTGCTCGCTTTTTCCTGAACGGCGAAAGAGGCATAACGCGGACCTGCAAATACCTGCTGGGTAACTTCTTCCACTTTGATTGGAACTTGCGACAGGCAAACTTGTAGAGTTACAGCCATTGCATGAGCCTTTTTCGCCCCATCTACAACTGCAAGCTGCAGGACGTGACGGTATATTTCGTTATAATTGGAGACTTCAAAGGTTACGCTCTCTGAAACATTCGCTCCATTCTCAAAAGCCACATCCACAATGGTGCCTGCTTTTGTAATATCTCTGACTTTTATACGGAAAATGTGGCGCACTTCATAAGTAGAAAGGACAGAATTACCTGACGAATCTGTTTCATATCGCGGAAATGAAGTATAAGAGGATGTTTCCATGTCTTCTTGAGGAATGCCAGCTGCTATTAAGGCCTGAATCATTCGGTTTGCTATCAATCTATTTTGTTCTTGTGCACGTTGTACATCCGAATTGGTGGTTACCACTCCTAATTGCAGGTACGCAATATCCGACTTTACTTCCTGTTTGGCATTTCCTTGAACAAGCATCGTTCGTTGCAAGCTGACCACCATCCCCAGGTACTTTTTTATAGTCTATGAGATGTATGGGCAACATATAACATCAACGATATTTCTGGAAAATGAAAGTGGGATCACTTTGCTTTTTATACCAGTCATAAGTAAAATAAAGGACGATGAAAACAGATACGGCAATCAGCAGCTCTAGTCTATAAATGACAAAAAGCTGGGCATGGTTCCAAACAAGCCTTCCCATAAAAAAGAATGTAGTCACCCATACAATTGCAGAGGTATAGGCAGCTATGGCAAACTGATAGTACGGTAGTTTCATAAATCCGGCCAAAAAAGGAACGACATTTCTCACGCCAGGCAGGAAATAAGAAATACATAATGCAAATACATGATATCTATTCAACAGTTCTTCTCCTTTTGAAAAAGAAGCTTCTATCCTGTCGTGTTTCTCAAGCTTAGAATACACACCTTTCCCCAAGCAACGTCCTAAGAGGTAACAGGTGGTAAGACTTGCAATCACTCCAAGATAAATAGTGAACAATGCAGGCGTTGGCTCAAGGATTCCCCTTTGCGCAACGATTCCTACGGAACTCACAAAAACTTCATTAGGTACTGGGATTCCGAACATGCCTAACCAAAGCCATATAAACAATCCTATATATCCATAGTCTTTTATTATATCTAAGATAATGGTCAGATCCATCTGATCCCTTCTCCCTGCACGAAGCAAAAATTTGTTATTGCTTCCATATGCCATACGAACACATCGTTACCTTTTCGCTGTATACTATTTATTCCTTTTATACTTATAAGATAAACTATCAAACTCTTTACCAATTAATGCTATATAATTGGAGGCTATTTCCATGAAAAATAAGACAGTCATCATTACAGGTGCTTCCGGAGGGTTCGGGAAAAGATTTACACATGCATTTCTTAAAGCAGGATATCACGTAATTGCAACCATCAGAGATGAAACAAAAAAGCCACTCTTGTTGGAGGGATTGACTCCAATAGAACAGGGAAATGTGACTTTTGCTTTATTGGATGTAGCTGACAAGGAGTCCGTTAATAAATTTGGAAGTCTAGTAAAGGAACTAGAGTGTGTGGATGTGCTCATCAATAATGCCGGTTTTGCTGTGGCTGGTTTTGCAGAAGAGTTGAGCATAGAGGAATACCAGTTCCAGTTGGAAACCAATCTTTTAGGAGTAATGAGGGTAACCAATCATGTGCTTCCAAAAATGCGACAAAAAGGTAATGGCAGAATCATCAATGTAAGCTCCATCAGCGGGTTAATCGGTTTTCCCGGCCTTTCCCCTTATGTTTCATCTAAATATGCCCTAGAAGGCTACAGTGAGAGCCTCAGACTGGAGGTAAAGAAGTTCGGTATGGATGTGGTTCTTGTGGAACCTGGGTCGTTTCAAACGAATATTTGGTCTTCTGGCACCCATATGTCATTAAAAGCCGGCAACGCCAAATCACCCTACTTTGAGTTGTTTACAGGCATGAATAAAAGACTTCAAAAAGATCGAGAATCATATGGGGATCCTGTTGAAGTTGCTAACCTGGTGTTAAAGATAGCCGAGATGAAGAAAACACCTACCCTCCGCTATACTGTCGGAAAGGGTGTAAGGTTCTCTCTTCTGGCCAAGCGTCTACTGCCTTGGAAGGTATGGGAAAAGATTGTTTTAAGCCAATTAAGGAACAAAGACTAAATAGAAAGGTGACAACTCTCCATTCCTATTTAAATTTCATATAGTACTGTACTGATGAAAGAATGGAGGGTTCGTCATGCGTTATTATCTAACCCCTTTCCACCGGCCTGTCTATTATCCGAGAAATGTTTATTTTCCTGTTTATGCGTCTGCATTTCCAAGAACACATTTCCGAGTTTACCCTGAAGTGGATCCGACCGTTTTTACTGAATCCGCGGAATCCATGCAGCAATTGATGAAAGAGGCCAGCATCATTTTGCATAAACTTTCTGATTCTAAAGAGTTCGCTTCGGAAGTAATGAAAGCGGCGCAGGAAGGGAATAAAGAAAAAGTTTCCCAGTTATTATTGTCTACGGGGGTGCATACTGGTGTGCAAGTGGATTTTAATCCAGATGGCATTAATTTGAATATGACGTCGGAAATAGAAGGAAAAGATTGCTGCCATCTGACCATCAGTTTGAGATGGGGATGACAAAAAGGATTACAGGGTGGCCTGTAATCCTTTTTGTTGTTATTGATTATTTAGTTGTAGCATCTGTACCTTCAAGCTGTTCTAGGAACGCTCTGGCACCTTTGGCTTCTAACTTTACATCACGGAAGTCGATGGGATGCTTTTTCTTAGAAACACCTTCCATGTTACCTAACAAGAACTTAAGTCCTAGCTGGGCATCTTCTGGTTGGTTCCATTCAAATTGATAGCTTTGTGGTTTTGGACCAATCTTCACAATATCCTCAAAGAATCTGTGATAGTATGGCATTCCGTTATCCACTACCACTTCTGACTTGGAGCTGTGCATATCAATGATGACAGTAGGTATTTGAGATTCCATCAACTTTTTCACTTCCGGGTCATCGGATATAGAACAAACTACCACTACACCGTCCACTCCCCTATGTCGGAAGTGGTCTAGATAGCTTTTTTTCTCATTGATAATGTTTCTTTGCTTAAAACTTTCAATAACGGCATTGAAAAAGGATGTTTGATGCCCACACCTAAGTTTTCCACGAAAACCACACCGTTCCACAAAGAATTTTCAGAAATCTTGCATAATATTACTGGTAAATCTCCCCTTCTTCAAAATTCCTCCAACACCTTGAACCTTTTCCCATCTATTTCGTTATAATTAGTGAAGGAATCAGTTAAATAGAAAGAAGGATTCATCATGATCGAAATTCGCAATTTATCAAAAACCTATAATCAACAACAAGTGTTATCTTCTATAAACCTGCGAATTTCAACTGGAATCTTCGGCTTGTTAGGTCCTAACGGCGCAGGAAAATCAACGCTAATGAGAATTATGGCCACCTTAATGAAACCAACTGCAGGAGACATTCACATCGACTCCATTTCTATCCTTTCACATCCAGAAAAGGTTAGGCGACTAATTGGATACTTGCCGCAGCACTTTCATGTCTATCCACAAATGTCACCGATGGAAATATTAGATTTTGTAGGGGTTATGAAAGGTGTTTCCAATAAAAAAGAACGCAGGGAACAGGTAGAACATTGGTTGCACGAAGTGAACCTCACTTCCAAAGCCAATGAAAAAATAAAAACATTTTCCCATGGAATGAAGCAGCGTGTCGGCATAGCCCAAGCATTTATGGGGAATCCGAAACTAGTTATTTTAGATGAACCCACTGTCGGGTTAGACCCAGAAGAGAGGCTTCGCTTCCGGAATCTTTTATCCAAAGAAGGACTAAACAAAAGTATCCTTCTCTCCACCCATGTTGTAACAGATATTGAAAGCAGTTGTTACGAAATAGCAGTAATGCGAAAAGGTGAACTTCTATTAGATGCTACGGTTGAAGAGTTGAAAGAGCTGGCTTGTGGAAAAGTGTGGGAAGGAATCGTGCCTTCTGGATATTTGGAAAACATGGATGAAGACACTATTCTTTCTTCAGAACATCGTGGCAACGCAGTGCATGCACGCGTTCTAGCAGATGAAAAGCCATTTTACGGGGCAAAGATGCTTGAACCTTGTCTAGAGGATGGCTATCTGGCGCTGTTGGGAGGAACCTCCTCATGAGATTCTTAAAACAATTGCAGTTAGAGAGCCGTTTCCTTTTTAAAAATTGGTTCTTCCTATTAGCTCCACTTATATATGGAATAAGTATGAGCTTATGGATGTCCAATCACAATCAAGAAGTTGCAAACGTTATGGGTTCCTATACATCCGGTTTTTTTAAAGCTAATAATGAGTTTCTTGCTATCGGCCATACCCTTTCCCTTGGTGTGTTATTTTTAGCAAGTGTCCTATCCATTCGCAGAGAGAGACAGACGGTGTTATTAGACTGGACGAATTCCTTGCCAAATTCCTTTTTGTCTATTATTCTAGCAAAATTTTTCTCTCTTTTTATTTATAGTGGACTATTTACGATTATTTATTTCTTGGTCTTCTTGTGGCAAGGTTCTTCCTTTGGGAAGGATATGTACTATTTACTAGAACATGGCTTCGCTTTCTCTATACAAAGCCAATTATCTTATGGTGTCACCATTTCTTTAGGGATGGTACTTGCTGTTCTTATCACCAACAGAATTGTATATATCATCGTGTTTTGCGCTTGGATGTTTGGTACTTTCTTTATGGAAGGGTATATTATCCAACGTTATCAATTATATTTTTTGAAAACATTTCATCTAAACCAGTTTTTTATGGATATCTCTCATTCTCAAGATTGGGGTTACCGGTTATCTAGAAAAGAAACCTTATTTTCACAACTATTTGTTTTGTTCTTCAGCCTTTTTTTACTTGCTATTACGATAATGAAGTCTTCCACTAATCGAATTTCGTCTTTTGAAAAGAGAAAATGGACATTATTTGGTCTAGTAACCGTCCTTACCATTGCCTCGTTTCTTCCTTACGGCTCCTTATGGACGGAACGTTTAAAGCATTACGATCAGCTGAAGGCAGGAGCTGTTAATCAGCTTGAGAATGAAAGTTTTAAGGATATAGTCGGGGAGTTTTACAACGTGGATAGTTATTCCATTAAGATGGAGCTGGGCGAAAACAATTCGTTTCAGGTAACAGCAGAGCTGATTATCCGGGAATTGGCGGAAAACACCCCTATTCACTTTAGTCTGTATCCCTCTTTTGAAGTGGAGTATGTATCTTGGAATGGTGCCAAAAGAGATTTTACTAAGGACCATCATCTCATCACCATTCCAGACTTAGCTCAGCAAGAAATAAATCGGTTGGAAGTATCATATACAGGAAGCCTGGATGAATGGGGACATGTTTATGGAAAGGAAAGGAATTTTGCCTTTTTGAAAAAGAAAGACATGTACCTCCCATCCTATATAGGTTGGTACCCTCTGCCAGGGGATCATCCTATTTATACCCATTTTGACGCAGATACGGAGGACTATATTCATACCATTCAATATAATCGCCACCTGGAATTGAACCAAGAACTTCCCACATCTGATTATAGAGTGGAGTTAAATAATTTTGACTTTCCAGTTCTAAGTACCAGCCATTCTAGTAAAACAACGGACGGGGTACAAGTATTCACTAGCGAAAATTCTAAAGGCATAACTCTTTTATCCAATAAAGGACTTGTAGAAAATTCGGAAGACCTCCCTGTTTCTATTATTGCGCATAAGGAGAACTATCAAGTACTACAGCAGAAGCTTTCTGATATGCCAGACATAGAAGCGTATTTTCAGAAATGGCTGGGAGAATCATTTCAACAAGGTATGAAGCTTGTGTACATTCCATCCCTTGATTTTATCGGTGCGGAAACTTATAATACCAACCATTTTGACGAAGCCCTGTTCTTTGATGATAGTGTACAATCTTACGTTCAGGTTGATGAAGGTCAAGTTATTAATAATACGCTCACAGATTTAAAAACCAGATTATTGTCTTTTCTGTTATTTCGACACGACTCTTTAAACCACTACTATAGCGAAGTGCCGGAAGACTCTGTTTTTAGAGGGCTCTTAGAAACATACTTGCTAGTTTTATATGCAGATTATTTTGGCTTAGAATGGCATGAGTTCGAGCAATTTATCGGTACAGATTTTTATTATCTCTCCATCGTCTCTCATATTAACTGGATGACTTCATCCTCTGATCAGAATACCATCGAAAAGTTCGATAAACTGATGGATTCATACAAGCTTCAATATAATGAACAAGTGATATTGATGGTGGCAAAGGAATGGGAGAAAGGGAATAAAGAAGAAGTTAAACTATTGCTTAAAGATATTTTTCAAGACATAAAAACAAATAACAAAGATTCCTTTACCTATGAGGAGTGGATGACCTATTGGAATCGTACGTTTGAAAGTGGGGGAATGCGGTGATAAGCGACGAAAAGCTCCTGGAACAAATGGCTGAAGGTGACCAAGCGGCATTTGAAGCATTTGTTCACAGGTATCATGTACCGATACATCAATATACAGAAAGGCTGTTGAAGGACGCAAAAAAGGCGGAGGATGTTGTCCAAGAAACCTTCATCCGCCTTCTGAAACAGCTAAAGTCCAAACAAATCCCGACATATCCGAAAGCTTGGCTTTACCGGGTGGCCTCGAACATTTGTAAGGACTATTGGAGAAGTGCCCAATACCGTTCAGAAGATACGGCAAAAGAGGAAATGCCAGTAACAGTGGACCCACAGGCTTCCGTCATTGAGATCTATGAACGGCAGGAAACAAGAAAAGAAATGTTAGCATCCTTGAAAAGTCTGTCAGAGTCTCAACAACAAATTGTTACACTGAGATTTTATCAGGATATGAAATTGAAAGAAATTGCAGAAATACTGGATTTACCTCTTGGGACGGTTAAATCTAATTTGTTTCATGCATTAAAGAAGCTTAAAGGGGTATTATCAAAAGAAGAGAAGGAGGCGGAAAATCATGAAGGAACAACACAACCAAGACCAAGAGCTTTATCAGCTAGAAGATGAAATGAAAGATCTGTTTTCTTCATATGTTGTCAAATCGCCATCCAGTCAGGATACGAAAGCCTTACTGGCAGCCCTGCAGCCTGCATTCGATGAAATTGGTGCTGCACCTGCTGAGGAGTTCGGACATGAAACTATTCAACCACCTAGCTTTCTTTCTCAGCTAAAAGCACAGATTTCCTTTTATCAATGGCACTTCTGGGTAACAAGTACGATTATCTTTGTGATGCTTACATTGTTTTCCTCCAACGCCTATGTCTCAGAAGCAACACTATTCTATCAGTTTGCCATTCCACTATCCATGCTTGTTGGCGTATTTTATACGTATCAGACATGGAATAAACAAATGCGAACTATTGAGAGCATCACACCTTTTCCGCCTGCATTGTTACTGTTAAGTCGGATGATAATCATCTTATCCATGAATATTATCATGGGTATTATTAGTTCGTTATATCTTGGTTTTACTGTTCAAGACTTTGAACTTATGCCCTTCTTGATGAATTGGATTGCCCCCGCTCTATTAATTTATGGGATGATCTCATATGTAATGATGAGAAAAGGTGTGAAATTTGGGCTTGCCTTTGGTATCGCCGCTTGGATAACTCTTATGGTTGCTGGTGCACTTTATCAGGCACAAGCATTACCAATCATCGAGTTTTCATACAACCAAGTAGCAGGCATTCAAGGATTCATTGTCTTACTGGGTCTATACCTGCTATTCCTTGCTTATAAAAAAAGCCTGAAACTGCAAACAATGTTTCGTTAATTGAGGCGATACTAGATGATAAAATTACACGATATTTATTGGAAATACAAACGCTTCTCTTTAGAAATAAGTGAATTGACACTTCAATCGGGAATTACTATTCTAGTAGGAAACAATGGGTCCGGGAAGTCTACACTTCTGCACTTATTGGCCACCGCCAATCGGGCACCACGGGGTACCATCCATTATCACAATGAAACAATGGACACAAACCTGGCATTGGTCAGAAGCAGAATTGGATTTGTGCCTACAGGAGTTGAATTATACCCAGACTTCACTCCTGTGAAATTACTCATGTACTTGGCACAGCTTAAAGGTTTGAGGAAGGACTTTTCCACTCGCCAAATCGATGAATTGCTTACTGTCTTTCATCTAGAAGATGTAAAGGGAAAGAAAATCAAGAAACTTTCCCAAGGGATGCAACAACGTTTGGCATTAGCCCAGGCCTTTCTCGGAAGGCCAAAATACATTTTTTTGGATGAACCTTTGAACTTTCTCGATATCCACGAGAGAAAAAGTTTGCTGAACTATGTAGCAAAGCTTGCTCCACATAGTGTCATACTTGTAGCCACCCATGAATTAAATGAGTGGGAGCAAGTATGCAATCAGGTGCTTTGGATGTATCAAGGGAGAGTAATTTATTCCGGAAGTAAATTACTATGGAAACAAAAACTCCCTTTAAAAGTTTGGACCGGGGAACTGCAGGATAACTTATATGAAAACTTTTCCACTCAATACTTGATTGTTTATGCCGGACGGGTAAAAGATAAGCTATCAGTCAGGTGTGCAAGCAAGATAAAGCCTGTACATAGTTTTGTAGAGGTACAACCAACGATGGAAGATGCTTTTTTTATTAGAAAATATGAAATGGAAGCTAGTGTTAAATAGCTTCTTTTTTTGTAGCGTATTTACATTTCATTCCTTATTCATCCTTTCCTCCCATTTATATCACCAGTGCTGTTACACAAGTTTCACATATTCCCAATATCTTTGTAATGGTGTGGTATTGTATAATTATATTGGGGTACTATTTTCTTTGTGAAACCAGCCTCTTTAGAAGGAGTATAGAGAATGCTAAATTTTTTCAAAAAACTTGATTGGTTATTGTTAACAGCTATCGTGTTGTTATGTATATATGGGTTAATCATGATTTATAGTGCTGGGATGTTATTAGGCTATGAACTTCATGAAGACTATGCTTATTTCTTTGATAGACAGAAGACTTGGCTTTATCTAGGTATACCTGTTTTCATTGCTGCCATTATAACTCCTTACAAGCTATATGACAGATTGACTCCTATATTAGTAGGAGGATCTATACTCTCTTTAATACTTGTACTTGTACCCTTTATTGGAAATGAAGTGAATGGGGCAAGAAGCTGGTTTCAATTAGGGAGTATAAGTGTGCAACCCGCTGAAATTGCAAAATTGGTCATGATTATCTATTTCGCAAGAGTCTATGCAAGAAAACAGCCTTATATCCATCAATTTTCTAAAGGCGTGGCTCCTCCACTTGCTGTTCTCTTATTAATTTTATTTTTAATAATACTTCAGCCTGATGTTGGTACCGGCTCGATGATTACCATTGCTTGCGGAGCCATCCTCATCTGTTCCGGAGCCAGATGGAAACATATACTTTTACTAGCTTCTGTGGCAGCTTTAGCAGTCTTCATTCTTGCAAAAACTGCTAGTTACCGTTGGGCAAGGATTACATCCTTCGTTGATCCTTTCGGTGATGCCTCCGATTCAGGCTTTCAGCTTGTAGAATCGTTCATTGCCATTGGGAATGGCGGATTATTGGGCAGAGGCTTGGCGCAAGGAGTACATAAGCTCGGTTATCTTCCGGAAGCACACACAGACTTTATCCTTGCAGTTATCTCGGAAGAGCTTGGTATTTTTGGGATACTAACATTGTTCTTGTTATATGGAATTGTGCTAGTAAGAGGCGTTAGGGTTGGGGTTTCTCTTAAGGATCCTTTTGGAAAACTTCTTGCATTCGGAATTACCTTTCAGATAAGCAGTCAGGTGTTCATTAATGCCGGTGCAGTAAGTGGATTAGTTCCGATTACTGGTATCACACTTCCTTTCATCAGTTATGGAGGGTCTTCCCTGCTCATCACTATTTTTGCAGCGGGCATTCTAGTTCACCTATCGAAACATGCTACCATCGCGAGAGAAGCTAGAGAGGAGACAGAAACAACATGGGGACAGAAAATAACAAGCTAGAGTATAGTCGAATTGATTATACTTTGTTATTTCTGCTGTTTTTGCTATTTATTATCAGTTTAGTAGCTGTTTATAGTGCATCGGGTCAATATTTCGTTAATGACCCGTATTATTTCGTGAAACGGCAGATTATTTGGTACATAATTGGGGTAGGAATTATGTTTTCCATTATGTTCTTTGACTACGAACTACTGGAAAACCTGGCCTTACCCTTTTATTTTCTCGGTCTAAGTCTTTTAGTTGCCGTTCATCTATTCGGCACTGTCAGAAATGGATCACAGCGTTGGATCAACCTTGGAGGGTTCATGTTACAACCATCTGAGTTCATGAAAATATTTTTACTGATTGTGCTTGCAGGAGTCATTTACAAATGGGCAAAAGAGAAACATGAGTTAGATAATAAGACCCCTATTAGCGTGGTCATTAAAATTATGGTCTATTCTCTGCCGCCTTTCGGCTTGATTCTCTTACAGCCTGACTTAGGGACAGCCCTTGTTATTGGAGCCATCATGGTTACCATGATTTTTATTAGCGGGACATCTTGGAAGATACTTACCTTACTTGCAGGAACCATTACGGCTGGATTAACAATGCTTGTCTATTTGCATAACAACCATTTTGAATTGTTTTCAAAGTTCATCAAGCCTCATCAACTTGAACGGATTTATGGATGGTTGAGTCGAGAGGAATACGCTTCGTCCTATGGATTTCAACTTACCGAAGCGTTAAAAGGAATAGGTTCCGGCCAAGTGTCCGGACGTGGTTTATTAGAGGGCGTTCAGTCACAGAGTGGCCGGATACCTGAGGTTCAGACAGACTTCATATTTGCCCTTATTGGGGAAGAATTCGGGTTCATCGGAGCAACGCTTGTAATCTCTATTTACTTCATCATGATCTATCGCTTAATTATCATTGCGATAAGCTGTGATAACCCATACGGCACCTACTTGGTGACCGGGGTCATTGGCCTTTTGGCATTTCAGATATTCCAAAACATTGCCATGACCATCGGCTTAATGCCGATTACCGGCCTCGCCCTTCCGTTTATGAGTTACGGTGGAAGCGCCTTGTTAACAAATATGATAGCCATGGGAATAGTCATGAGTGTCAAATACCGAACGAAGAAATTTATGTTTAACTAATAATTAAGCATCTCATCTTTCGTTAGATGAGATGTTTATTACATTTCACGGACCCATTGAACAAGTTTCAAGGATAAATGCGTTGCATCCTCTGAGCTATTAAATACAGACTGAAACTCCTCCTCCAGCCTCCTCGTCAAACTCGTATTATTTTCCTCATAAGGAATAATGGTAGACCATTTAATAGAGGGAATAGCGATCAATGTCTGCTCCTCTTTTTTATTCTCATGTATATACACACTAACAGTATCCATTTCTAAGTTTGCTTTTCTTATCTTCATAAGTAAAACCTCCTTAATCTTTATAGTTCATATTTTAACGAGACTAACATAAATAATCAATCAACCGCTTCTTTTGTTAACTTGAAAAAGATTGATGTTGACAACTATTAAACTTTTAGATTATTATTTTATTGTCAACTACATACAACAAAGGGGTTTACATTATGAAACGTACTCTGTCAACATTGGATATGACCTATGTGGCCATGTTTGTTGCCTTGATGGCAATTGGCGCAAACATCGTATCTTGGATGCCATTTCTTCAAATTGGTGGTGTTCCACTATCCATGCAGCCATTTTTCTGTGTTTTAGCTGGAATTTTATTAGGCTCAAGACTTGGAGCCCTTTCTATGATTGTGTATCTACTAGTAGGTATTGCAGGTGCACCGGTCTTTGCTCAGTTTAGTTCAGGGTTTGCAACAATTATCGGTCCCACCGGAGGATTCCTCTTATCCTATGTGGCTGCCGCTTTTGCAGCTGGACTGATTGTAGAAAAGAAAGCTCAGCCGAAACTAGGCACATTTATGCTTGCCTCTTTCATTGGCGTTATTCTGATCTATGTTATCGGAACAAATTACATGTTTGTGATTCTTAACTACGTTTTAGAAATAAGCACACCTTATGTTGCGGCATGGACAACAATGGCCCTTTTCGCTTTAAAAGACGTCGTGTTTACAATTCTATGCGCATTGCTTGCAACTAGATTATTCTATGTTGTCAACAAAACAACCAAAGTACCTTACACACGTAAGGTCGCATAAAACGTACAAAGCCAGGCCGCATAACGCAGCCTGGCTTTTTTGTTTATTTTATAAAATCACCGCAGCAATACAGCCAAAAATAATAAGCGGTATATTGTAGTGTAAGAAAGTCGGTACACATGTATCCCAGATATGGTTATGCTGACCATCCGCATTCAAACCAGATGTCGGTCCAAGCGTACTATCAGAAGCAGGAGACCCAGCATCCCCTAGAGCAGCCGCTGTACCAACAATAGCGATTGTTGCCATCGCGCTGAAACCGAGCTCCGCACATAACGGTACAAATATCGCGGCAATAATAGGAATCGTCGAAAAGGAAGAACCTATTCCCATTGTGATCAGAAGTCCGACAGTCAACATGGCTAATGCGGCAAGCAACTGATTAGACCCAATCCATTCTGCAGAAGACGCAACCAGTGTTTCAATATCACCAGTCTCTCTTAAGACACTAGCAAAACCGGAAGCCGCAATCATGACAAAACCGATAAAAGCCATCATACGCATACCTGATGTAAGAATAACATCAGTCTCATTGAATTTCATGACTCCGCCCGCATACAAGATAATGATTCCTACAAGTGAACCATAAATCATTCCTTGAACATTCAGCACCTCACTAAGGTAGACTTGCGTGGCAAGAGAAATAACAATAGCTACTAATGCAATAAAGATAGACTTCTTTGTATATGTCTCTGTTTCTTGGTCTGCAATAGCTTTTTGCTCGTACGTTCTCGGCTTTCTATAGCTGAAGAAAACGGCAATTAAAAGTCCTACTACCATTCCTGAAACCGGAATTACCATTGCAGTTGGGATGGAGGATAAGCTGATATCCAATCCACTTTCCTTCATATTTGTTCTTAAGATATCATGAAAGATTCCACCAAATCCTACAGGCAACAAGATGTATGGTGCTGTTAGCCCGAATGTGATGATGGTTGCTGTCAGTCTTCTATCGATATTCAGTTCATTAAGAATTTTAAGTAATGGCGGTATTAAGATCGGAATGAATGCAATATGAACAGGAACCACATTTTGTGACATAATGGAAACCGCTAAAAGGATAAGTAAAATAAGTACCTTGGATAACGCTTTTTTACGTGTGTCTTCCTTCGTCCCAACTAGCTTAATAGCACCTTCAACAAGGGCATCTGGAAGTCCTGTTTTGGAAAGCGCCACTGCGAAAGCACCCAAAAGTGCATAACTGAGTGCGACCGCTGCATTTCCTCCTAAACCTTCTGTAAAAGTATTGATGGTGGTTTCAACGCCTAAACCTCCAACCATACCACCGATAAAAGCACCTGAAACAAGTGCAAGTACAACATTTATTCTAAGTAAACTTAATGTAAGCATAACCAGAACGGCTATGATAACTGCATTCATAATAAAGACTTCCTTTCTTTCTGTAGATCATGTTGTTTTTTACTTTTGCTTTAGTTAGTTAAATCATTAGAGAATTAGAGCGAAAAAGCATAAAGTAAAATTAACATAGATTTAGAATGACTGTCAACGGAAAAGTAAGGAAGAAGTTTCTTTGGGGCAGAGCGCATAAAAAATAGAGCAATGGCCCGGTCCTTTTTAGTTGCTTGGTTATGCCCCGCTGTTGATTTCCGCAAATGGCTTCGCTTTCCTAGGGGCGCTGCTGGAGCCTCCTCGGCAAGCCTGCGGGGTCTCCACCTAGCGCTATCTCCCTCAGGAGTCTTCGCCTTTTTCTTCAATCACCAGCTATAGATTACCCGAACAAAACGTTAGTGCTTTTTCAGTTAACTCTGGTAAATACTCTTCATAAACCCTCAGGTAAATGAAGTCACCTTGTTGCAGTGGAAGGCGCGCAGACGCCCGCGGGAGGAAGGGACAGGGGAGACCCCACAGGCGAAGCCGAGGAGGCTCCCGGACCGCCCGCAGGCAAGCGAAGCGCCTGGAACGGAAATCAACAGAATCTTATACTCTTAGACCATAAAAAATACGCACCCTAGAGTAGGATGCGCATTAAATAAACCTCTATGAACGATTAGTTTTCTTCTTTCTGTCCAAAGCGTTCTACTAACGTTACTAGCGTTCGAACCATTGCTCCGGTTCCGCCACTCGGACCAAGGTCATGAGCAGACTTGGAAGTGGCTGTTCCAGCGATATCCAAGTGTACCCATGGTGTACCTTCTGCGAATTCTCCAATGAAAGCTCCAGCAAAAATGGCATGTCCGTCTCGTCCGGGCGAGTTGTTCAAGTCCGCTACCTTACTGTTGCGAACCCTTTCTTTCGCATGGTCGAATATCGGAAGACGCCACATTTCTTCTCCCGCTTCATGGGATGCTTCAAGTACTTGTTCAAACCATGCTTCGTCATTGGTCATTGCGCCTGTCGTATGGTTCCCCAAAGCGATAATGACCCCACCTGTAAGCGTAGCAACGTCAACAAGATAGTTAGCTCCATGCTGTTTGGCATAGGTCACAGCATCCGCCAATACAAGACGACCTTCTGCGTCTGTATTTAAAATTTCAATAGTTTTTCCGCTCATGGATGTGATGACATCATCCGGTTTGAAGGCTTCTCCGCTAATCATATTGTCTGTAGAAGCAATAACCGCCAGCACATTTTGCTCCGGCTTTAACTCTCCAATTGCTTCCATAGCTCCGAGCACAGTTGCTGCTCCGCCCATATCCGTTTTCATCCCGACGATGCCGTCTTTCGGCTTGATGGAATAACCTCCAGTATCAAAAGTAATCCCTTTTCCTACTAAACCAATGACATCTGTCCACTCTTCTTTTCCTTGATATTTCAACACGATCATCTTAGGAGGTTCCACGGATCCTTTGTTCACAGCCAACAAAGCTCCCATTCCAAGCTTCTCCATCTCTTCTTTTTCAAGAATTTCCAGTTCAAATCCATACTTCTCCGCTAGTCCGGCAGCATGGTTTGCAAGATCTGTGGCGGTCAGCATATTGCCTGGAAGGTTTACAAGCGTACGAGCAGTATTTGTACCTTTTGCAAATACATATCCTACGTGCGCACTCGCTCCAACTTCTTCTTTATCGTGATCCGTCAGTAACACAACCTGATCCAGCTTCACTTCCGGTTCATTGGTTTTTTGCTTATATCCATCGTACTTATAAGTCGATAACGGAATGGACTCCCCTAAAGCATGTGCTGTATCCAATACATCCACATCTTCCGTTACAAATGTGTCCAGTGCCACTACAACACCGTTAAGCTTTGCTTCTTGAAGGGTTTTACCTACTTTCCCAAACACTTTGCGTAATTCGACAAAAGTGAGTTTTTCTTCGCGGCCTGTCCCCACTACAAAAATTCTTTTGTATGAAGTTTTGCCGAATGTATGTATTCTTGCTATTTTTCCTCTTTTGGCAGATATGTCGCCATCCTTAACTAACTGTGTCAAATGACCTTCCAATTGGGAATCTAATTCTCCCAGTAATCCATCCAACTTGCTATTCTTCTCAGATAGGCCTACTACCAACGCCTCCTGTTGATTTGAAAAATCTGCTTCATTATGTACGACAAACATATTTGAACACCTCCATTTTATTGTAAGTTAATTATATCTAACTTATAGAAATATTTCGAGTTTCTAATCATATTCAAAATTACAATTTTTGTGCTCCTTTAATCTTTTGTCCTCCATTCATCTTAACAAATCCATTAATATGATTCATAATAATAAGAATATTATCTATACATAATACTCTACTTACTGTGCTACATCCCAAAAGAAAGGGTATAGTAATAGAAACAACTGCAGAGAAAGGGCGATACTATCAAATGGAGTTATTTTCTAATTTTCCTCTATGGGCTGCACTGGCAGCAATTGGGTTTGCACAATTTGTAAAGGTTCCTATTCAATATATTGCTTCAAGGAGAATTGATTGGTCCCTTATTACAAGTACAGGTGGAATGCCAAGCTCACACTCTGCTGCGGTTACAGCATTAGCAACAGGCGTTGCATTTGAAACTGGCTTGGACTCACCTATTTTTGCCGTAGCGACAGTCTTTGCTATCATTGTGATGTTTGATGCAACCGGGGTGAGAAGACATGCCGGAGAACAAGCAACTGTGTTAAACAAACTAGTTGGTGATTTCAACCGTTTTGTGGAAGAGACCAAGAAATGGCCTAAAATGAATGAACAAGAAAAAGTGAAAGATTTGAAGGAATTACTGGGACATAAACCAATTGAAGTATTTTTCGGTGCTATTACAGGGATTTTGCTGACACTGGTACTGCATTACTTTGTTCATGTCTTATAAAGGAGGTGGAAGTGGATGAGACTAATATCTATTTGCCCTAGCAACACAGAGTTACTACACTATCTTGGATTGACAAGCAAATTAGTGGGCGTGGACGACTTCTCTGATTGGCCAAAAGAAGTTACGGATCTGCCAAAGCTTGGACCGGACTTGAATATCAATATGGAAAAGTTGGAAGCCTTAGAACCTGACTTAGTTTTGGCCAGCTTAAGTGTCCCTGGAATGGAGCGGAACATTCAGGAATTGAAAAAGCGTTCCATTCCTCATGTTGTACTAAATCCTCAATCACTAGAGGATATCACCCAGGACTTGTTGAAGATAGGAGAACATACAAATTCTATATCCAAGGCAAATGAAGTTATTTCTGCTATGAGTGGAATAATCCATACATACAGACAGTGCGCAACAACTTGTAAAAATAAACCATCTTTGTATTGGGAATGGTGGCCAAAACCTATTTTCACTCCTGGTAAGGTCAATTGGTTGACTGAAATAAGTGATTTGGCAGGAGCAGAAAATATCTTTTCAAGTAAAAAAGTTGCCAGTTACCAGACAGAGTGGGCAGAAGTGGTGGAGAAAAATCCTGATGTAATTTGTATGATTTGGGTTGGCGTAAAGGAGTCAAAAATGAACCCTAAGCATGTGATGAAACGTGAAAACGCCGAGAGCGTCCTCGCAGTTCGAAACTCCCAAATTCATGTACTAGAGGAGAGGCTATATTGCCGACCTTCTCCTAGGCTAATTTTAGGATTACAAAAACTGGCATCCATTCTTCACCCTTCTAACTACCCCGCATACACGGGAGAGGACCCTTTACTGAAATAACAAAAAGCCGTACCATCAGAATAGAATCTGATGTACGGCTTTTGTCATGCTACTCTCCATTCCCTCTATATTGCTGACGGAACACTTGCATGCTTTCCTCTTCGTTCAATTGTATTAATTCTTCCTCGGTCAATTTGCCATCGCCTTTTTTGATGATGTAAACATCAATGGTCTGCTTGCCCCAATCAGTGAACACTTCATCCACTGTATCGTAGTAGAGATCGATTTTATTTCCCTTTATCGCACCGCCGATATCAGCTACTACTCCATATCCATAACCAGGTATAAATAAAATCGTACCTATTGGGAAGACATTGATATCTGCTGCAATCGTCGAGTATAGGTCCCTTTTAACTTTAAGACCTGAGTATGTAATGCCATAGCTTGGATCTCCCGGATTTTTGCCTGTTGATTCATAGCCTGCTGTATATCCAGTTGCGTGAACTGTATGTGTCTCATATTGATTCCAGTCTAGATCCTCTAGCTTCTTAGGTTTATCTATCGCCTCTTTTGCCGAAACCATGGTAGGTGTCGCTGAAAGAAAATTCAGCTGTTTAAAATCCAGTCCGATTTTTTTGAAGAGACCTTCTTTATCTTCCTGATGTCCATTAGTGGCGTATATATTATTTTCTTTTAGCCAGTTGTGAATGGTTGACGCTTCAACACCTGATATGGATTGGAAGGTTACAGATAAGGCTAGTACAAATAGTAATCCGATAACCGCCCTCCGACAAATCGTTTTTGCTAACTTCATGTGATACACTCACACTCCTCTCACAAGATATTCTTTCCCTGTTTTTATGGAAAGTATTCCTTTTTTCGAGAAAAGCTAGCAATCACCTATTTTTCCCAACAAAAAATACTAGATTAGTGAGGATTTTATTACATCAGGTACATTTTTTAAAAATCAGATAAAAATGCCTGGTCCTTCTTTAGCATAAAACAATAGTTGGTTGTTAAGAGAAGCTGTTCCTTTCCGCAAATGGCTGCGCTTTCCGAGGGACGGTGCTTGAGCCTCCTCACAACGCTTCAGGGGTCTCAACCTACTGTTACTCCCCCGCTGGAGTCTACGCCATTCGCTCCAATCCACAGCTGGAAATTACATAAACAATACGTTAATGCTTATTGAATTAACACAGTTAGATTGCTTTTCGTAACCCTTCAATAAATGAAACCACCTAGTTGATTGAAGTGGAAGGCGCGCAGACACCCGCGGGAGGAAGGGACAGGTGAGACCCCACAGGCGCAAGCCGAGGAGGCTCACGGACCGCCATTCGGATAAGCGAAGCGCCTGGAACGGAAATCAACCGGATTATATACTTTCTTATTCTTAAAAAAAAAGAACCGGTTAACAGCACCGATTCTTCATGTAATATTAAAACATTTGATAACCATTTTTACGAAGCATTTTAATAACGATCCCAGAAGTTATCGCTCCGGCTAAGCCGCTCACCAAAATAGTGATATCTGCCACCTGCAAGGAAGCAACCTCCGTGCCAAGCTTGGAAAATGCGGTACCTGGCTGCCTGAAATAATCGATCAACCGCACATCATCTTGAGCGATGATCCACACACAAACCAAAGGATAGATAATGGCCATGATCCATGACATGCGTAAAAGCATATTTAAAAGGAATCCGATCCCAAAGAAAAGCACAAAAAACAACACAACAGATATAAGTAAAATTGGTATGTTCAATACCAAGCACCTCCATTACACATCTTTACTTAGTGTACTGAAAGCGTTGATACGAGTCAATTATTTTTGGCAACCAAACAAAAACACAATCGCAATTGTCCTAAATACGTCATAATTGACCTATCATAGAACTGGCGCGATTGTGTGAATTCCACATGTACTAATTATTTTCTTCCGCTTCCTCCACAGCAGGAACAAGTTTCTGATCCGCCTAGCAAAAGTTGAAAATATCCTTTACCTGAGCAATACGGGCAATCCTTCTTCTCTGTTTGCAGTTGATTTTTCATTACTTATCCCTCCAGATGATTTTCTCAAAACAGAAATTTAATTTAATTTTCTGATAATATATCATCCTTTTAAGGTAAAAGGAAAGGGACGAAATCGGCTGAAAAACACGATGTAAGCGAATACATCTTATCCAACCTATTTATTTCTTTCTTTTTCTTAAATTTACAGAATTATTAGAAAAATAATTTGTACGAGCTGTAATTAAAAATTCGACCTGGATTCAATGCTTTTGTTTCTTTTAATAAAGAGAGGTTTGGGAGCTTTGCACAATAGTGGATAAGTAATGAAGAATCTGGGTCATTTTCTAGTTCTTCTAACGATTTAAAAGCAGCATCAAAAAGTTCTTCTTTCTGAGACATGACATTCAAATTTTGTGGAGTACAAAGGAATAGAAGCATATTGTCGCTAATGCTTTCTTTGATGACACCTGACCTAACCCCAATCAGACCTTCCACCTCTACCTTAACGCCTGTTTCTTCATATACTTCTCGCACTACCGCCTCATCTACCGTTTCATTTGCTTCCACAAACCCTGCAGGAAAGGACCATTTTCCTTTCAATCCACCGTAGCGCTTTTTCACGACAAGCCATTTTCCATCCTCCGCTACCACAATACCTGCAACCGCAAGCCAGACATTTTCTCTTTTTCCCATATATACATCCCCTAATTTCATCAATATATTGTTATGGTACCAAGAATAAAGGCAAAAAGAAAAGCCGCACGGTATAAAATGCGCGGCTTTTATGAAATATATTATAATACGTTGAATTTACCTTTTTTCATGACAAGTCCAGCTCCGCCGATCATGTATAGAGCACGGTTATCAACCATTTTCTTCATGAAGGAAGCTTTAGAACCCCAGATTTTGCGACCGAATACTACACCGATTGCATCATCTTCACCTAGAGAACATACCGTTCCTTTTAGGTCTGGAGTGAAAGTTTGTAGTTCACCTTGGCCACGAACCAATACTGCCAAGTTTTTCGCACATACTTCCCCTTGCTGCATCGCAATTTGTGCAGTTGGAGGGTATGGACGGTTGATTTCTTCGTTGATGATTAGAGAACAGTCTCCCACGATGAATACATCTTCATGTCCAGGAGCGCGCAAGTAAGGATCTACTTTCACACGTCCACGCATGTTTTCGAATCCAGAATCTTCCACCAAGTGATTTCCACGTACACCAGCAGCCCAAACAACTGTGCCAGCTTTGATTTCTTCCACTTCTTCGTCTTTTGCAACGATGATTCCTTCTTCAGTCGCTTCTTTAATCGCCGTACCAATCTTGAATTCTACACCTTTACGCTCAAGTGTGTTTACAGCGTATTCCACTAGTTCTGGATCAAATCCAGGAAGCACAGTCGGCGCTGCTTCTACACACACGATGCGAACCTTTTCTTTAGGAATATCAAACTCTTGGCAAAGTTCAGGAACACGGTTCACTAGTTCTCCAAGGAACTCGATACCAGTAAATCCAGCTCCACCAACTACGATTGTCAAGCGGTCGTCACGACGGTGTGCTTCTGTGTTGTAAGTAGCAAATTGATACTCAATGTGCTCACGAATCTTACGAGCAACATTTAAGTTTGCGATAGTGAATGCATGCTCTTTCAAGCCTTTGATGCCAAATGTCTCTGCTTCATAACCAAGACCAACTACTAGGTAGTCGTAAGAGATTTCTCCGCCTTTAGTCAAAGCAACAGTTTTCGCTTCACGGTTGATGCCTGTAACTGTATCGTGTAAGAAATGAATCTTGCTACGATCAATAACATCAGAAATTTTGTAACGAGTACGATCAGCTGGCAATGTACCTGCAGACGCTTCATGTAACCATGTAGACTCATAATGATAGTCATTTTTGTTAACTAACGTAATATCGGCTTCATTGACACCGATCATTTTTTGTAGACGAACAGCCGTTACTAGACCACCGTAACCTGCACCTAGAATTACTATACTTGGCTTTTTCAAATGAATCACACCTTTTATATTGAAATTTTTATAAAATAAATATGAAGACATGAAACAAATCTCACTGTACCTATTCTTACTATCCACTATTAAGATAAAATTTATTAGAAATAAATGATTGTGAAATACTTCACGAATATGGACGGCAAAAAAGTGCGGAATTTGTCACAAAGAAACTTAACCTACCTAACATCATATTCTTTTTCCCGCTTTTTTTCAAGACAAAATCATAGTTTAAAAAGCTTTAAAATATTCGGAAAAAATAAGTAACTCCGTACTTAGATTCCAAAATTTCTATCTATTTTCAGTATATGTTCCCCATATTCCAAGGTTGAAAACAGAAATTGTGAGAAAATTATGCTATGATGAAGAAAGAAAGTTAACAATTGTTTAGGGGGATAGATTCAGATGAGCGAAGAACAAAAAGTATTTGACATCACTATCATCGGTGGAGGGCCAACAGGCTTATTCACTGCTTTCTACGGAGGTATGAGGCAGGCTAGCGTCAAAATCATTGAAAGTCTACCACAATTGGGTGGACAGTTATCCGCGTTATACCCTGAAAAGTACATATACGATATTGCCGGATTCCCAAAGATCCGAGCTCAGGAATTAATCAACAACCTAAAAGAGCAGATGGCTAAGTTTGAGCCAACGGTTGCGCTTGAACAATCCGTTCAAACCCTTGAAAAAATGGGAGACGGCACCTTCAAGATTGGGACGGACAAAGAAACACACTATTCTAAAGCCGTCATCATCACTGCTGGTAACGGAGCATTCCAACCACGCCGCCTTGAGCTTGAAAAAGCTGCTGAGTATGAGAACAAAAACATTCACTATTTTGTGGACGATATGAATAAATTTGCAGGTAAAAAAGTGGTGGTATTCGGCGGTGGAGACTCTGCCGTTGACTGGGCATTAATGCTTGAACCGATCGCAGAAAAAGTAACCCTTGTTCACCGTCGTGAAAAATTCCGTGCACACGAGCATAGTGTGGAAACGTTAATGAATTCCAAAGTGGAAATCAAAACGCCATACGTACCAGCAGAATTAATCGGTGACGAGAACGCCATCCATCAGGTTGTCCTCGAGAAAGTTAAATCAGAGGAACGCGAAATTCTTGATGTCGATGATGTCATTGTTAACTACGGATTCGTTTCCTCACTCGGTCCTATCAAGGATTGGGGACTTGAAATCGAAAAGAATTCCATCGTAGTCAATTCCAAGATGGAAACAAACATCTCCGGAATTTATGCGGCTGGCGATATTTGCACCTACGAAGGAAAAGTAAAACTAATCGCTTGCGGCTTTGGCGAGGCACCTACAGCTGTTAATAACGCCAAATCTTATATCGATCCAAAAGCAAAAGTTCAACCGCTTCATAGTACTAGTTTATTCTAAATCGGTAATGATGGTGCAGCCAACCCTTGTGGAAACAGGGGTTGGTTTTTGCCTTTTGGAGAGCTTCCCACTGTAACCTTCCTCCACCTTACAACGTCTAACCTTTTAATAAAACTAATGAGGTGACCAGCTAAATGAAACTCTTCAAAATTGCTGTTCTTTCTATTCTCCTCTCTATCTTATCCCTATCGTTCTATTCATCCACAGGCTACGCTTGCTCCTGCCTTCCACCTGGCACACCGCAGGAAGAACTGGCAAAAATGGATGCCGTATTCAAAGGAAAAGTATTAGAGGTTGACGAAAAATTTAACAGTACAACAAAAGTCAAGTTAAGCGTGTCAGAAACATGGAAAGGTGTGAACTCGAAGGAAGTAGTCATCTACACCGCCATGGACTCCGCCGCATGTGGGGTTTATTTTGAGAAAGACAAAGAATACTTGGTCTATGCCCACATGGAGGATGGAGAATACACGACATATCTTTGTTCGAGAACAGTGGAGCTTGCGCAGGCACATTCCGACTTAAATGAACTTGGGGAAGGTACTTTCCCCACAGATGATACAAAGCCATTCGCTAACTTCTCCACACAAAATGCAGTTATCGGTACTCTTGGAGTGGCACTGGTGCTGGGCGCATGCTTCTTCTACCGTTGGAAAAGTACAAAATAAATAAGCATGGAAAAAGCACCTCTCTTTTGGAAAGGTGCTTTACTCGTTTAATATGATTAGTATAAGACAACGATCCTGCCGTTATAGAGGCTAATGAAATATCCAACATAGTCCCCAAGATCTACACTTACCTCTTCTCCAGTTTCCAATACGTGGTTAATGCCATCTACTATCCCGATATACTCCATCCAATCGCCTGTTGAAAAATAATCGATCAATACCTCTGCATGAGTGGGGTCTGTCCCCGCTGCCCCTGTACTCATGGAAAGTAAAATGCCTTCTGTCTCATGGTAGATCATAAATCCATCGGAATTTGGAATTCCATATAGATTGGCACCATGCTTTTCTGCGATGGCTATATGATTTATAAATTTTTCATCATTTATTTTGTGATAGGTATAGTCTCCTAAAGTGACTGTTTCAGGCTGTTCTTCCACTTCATCATCTTTGTGGTCAACTGTTTCCGGGGCAGGAGGTTCTTCACGTGGAGCTACTGCTGGATTTGCTATCGGCTTAGTACTTACTTCTGTAACTTCTTCTACTTCATTGGTGTCTGCTTCATTGGTATCTATGGAAAATGTTTTAGTGCGGACATAATGATTGGAAGGTTTTTTTGAATGAAATTGGTATGACTCACTTGCCTGTGTGTCAACTCCTTGACAGGAAGCTCCGATACTTGCAAATCCTAGTGCCGACAAAAGAATAATTGCCATGCTCCTTTTACCTTTCACTTCGACCACTCCTTCTTTTTCACCTAACTATATAGACGGTTTGGAGAGGGATTAGGTTTCATATTTTTGGAAAATAGATGAAACAAAAAAACTTGGACAACCTGACAGGCTACCCAAGTTTTTGACTATTATTTAGCATTCTTCCGGCTTTCCTGCTTCCGTCGCTGTGCGGAAGGAAGAACCACACCCGCAGTTTGCGATGGCGTTCGGATTATCAATGGTAAATCCGCCGCCCATCATGGATTGTTTAAAATCAATTTTCACATCCTGAAGGATTGGCTTGCTTTCCGCATCAATTAGAATCTTAATACCGTGCTGTTCCAATTCGATGTCTTTTTCGCCTTTTTCCTCTTCAAAGCCCATTCCGTATGAAAGACCACTGCATCCTCCACCCTTTACGCCTACACGTAAAAAGACCGATTCATCGCCGTGTTCTTTCATCATATCTTTTATTTGAAAAGCTGCTGCTTCTGTAATTGTGATTACATCACTCATATGTTACACCTCCCAATGTATTTCCAGTTTCATTACTTTTATTATATCGTGAAACGGAAGTCTGCTCAAACTTACTGCTTTTATAGTATATGCATGAAGAACAAGCCATTGTGATTAATAATAGAAAGATCCTGTACAGATAACTTCCGCTGGCCCGCGCATTTTCACAGAACCATCTTTCGTCCATGTGATAAAGAGATCTCCTCCTGCCAAATGAACAACCGTCTCTTTGTCACGAGCCGTTTTGTTGTTAAGTACAGATGCCACTACTGCTGCACACGCTCCTGTTCCGCATGCCTGGGTTATGCCAGATCCTCTCTCCCAAACCCGGAAGTGCAACTCATCTTCTGCGACAACCTCAACAAACTCTACATTTACTCCTTCAGGAAAACGGGGGTCTTTTTCTACAATAGGTCCAAGGGTTGTAAGCGGAGCATCCTTTATATTATCCAGGTAAAAGATGACATGCGGATTCCCCATGGATACTGTGGTAATTTCGTAAGTTTCGCCATCCACTGCGAATGGTTCAGCAACTAAAGCATCCTTTTCCTCGACAAGTATCGGAATATCTTTAGTGGAAAGCCTTGGTTCACCCATATCGACAGTTACAGAAGTGACCTTGCCGTCCTCTAGTTCCACTTCAGCTTCTACCAGACCTGATAGTGTCTCTATTTTAAACGTTTTCGTTTGGACGATGCCGTGCTCATAAGCATACTTGGCTACACAACGAAGGCCATTTCCACAGTTTTTCCCTTCTGATCCGTCATTATTGAAGATTCGCATTTTTACTGGTGCTACTTCCGACGGGCAGATTAGAATCATTCCATCAGAACCTATGCCGGTATGGATGTTCGCAACCTTGACGGCAAGAATTGATAGCTCTTCTTCTTTTATTTTTTCCTCAAACATATTCACGTATATATAATTGTTTCCTAGTCCGTGCATCTTGGTGAATTGAAAGGAGCGCATTTTTACTATTCCTCCAAAAATAATTTATTTCTTCAAGTATAAATACATAAAAGTCTGAACACAATAGAAATATCCCCCGTTTTATATGAAAAACCCATGTATCGATTGCTTCTGCGGAAGCATGATAACATGGGTTTTTCTTGTTTTTGATGAAGAATTGTAATGGTGAGTACCTGTCATGGTCGGTCTCAGGGCTTCATTCATCTTATGAGGACCTCTCTCCCTCGGAAATCTGCTCTCTCAGGTCTTCATTCTACTTATGAAGACCTCTCCTGCACGGAAATCTGCTCTCAAAGGTCTTCATTCATCCCCTTAGACATTTTCCACTCAAAAATAATGTCTTCATCCCATTTTCAAAAAAAAATCCACCTGCCAGGTACACCGGCGGGTGGATTAATATTTTTAGAACAAGAACATACCAGCAATTGCAGCACTCAATAGGTTTGAAAGTGTACCTGCAATGATTGCGCGGAATCCTAATCTTGCGATATCAGGACGACGGCTTGGTGCTAAGTTTCCAAGTCCACCCAATAGGATTGCCAAGGAAGAAAGGTTAGCAAATCCGCAAAGTGCGAATGCGATAACAGCAACTGATTTTTCACTGAACATATCAAGTTGTGCAGAGAAAGTAGAGTATGCTACGAATTCATTTAATACAAGTTTTTGACCAATCAGGTTACCTGCAGCAACGGCTTCACTCCAAGGAATACCGATTACAAATGCAAGTGGTGCAAATAAGTAACCAAGAATGAAGTCAAGTGAGAAGTTTTCAGCGCCGAACCATCCACCGATTCCACCTAAGATACCATTGATCAGTGCAATTAATGCGATGAATGCTAATAGCATTGCACCAACGTTAAGGGCAAGCTTTAAACCGTCTGATGCACCGCGAGCAGCAGCATCGATGACGTTTGTTGCTCGGTCTTCTTCCGATTCACCAATTTGGGCATCGGCATCGTTCTTTGGCTCTTCTGTTTCAGGAATAAGCATTTTTGCCATGATTAATCCACCAGGAGCCGCCATGAAACTTGCTGCCAATAGGTATTCTAGAGGAATTCCAAGTGCAGCATAACCAAACAGTACAGAACCCGCAACAGATGCAAGTCCACCTGTCATAACCGCGAATAACTCAGACTTAGTCATTCCTGCGATATATGGACGAATTACTAATGGAGCTTCTGTTTGACCAACGAAGATGTTAGCGGAAGCAGATAGAGATTCTGTCTTGCTTGTCCCTAAAAGCTTCGCAAGACCGCCACCTAAGAAACGGATGACAATTTGCATAATACCAAGATAATAAAGTACAGAAATTAATGCAGAGAAGAAAATGATAATGGTTAATACATGGAATGCGAATACAAATCCTGTAGCTTCAGAACCAGGATTACCTAATACCGGCCCGAAAAGGAAACCGATTCCTTCATTCGCGTAATTGATAATATTTTGAACCAGTTCAGTAAGCTTAAGGAACATGCTTCTTCCGAACTCCCACTTCAATACGATAAATGCGAAGAGCAATTGAATCGCTAAACCGCCTAAAATAGTACGAACCTTAATCTTTCGTTTGTTTTCCGATAGTAGGAATGCGATTGCAAAGATAACTGCGATCCCCATTAAACCCCAAAGGATATTATTCATAATATTCACCTCTATTAGAAATTTCTGTAAGTTGTTTGTCGTCAGACATCTAACTATCACAGTACCACTTTACTACGAAATGAAAGCGTTTGAAAGAACTTTTTTTTGTCAATTTGTTACAACCATACAGAAAACGTTCTCATTAACACGGGTCCTTAAATAAATTACCCAAGAATTACAAATTAATGTATGGTCGAAGAAAAAAACAACAAGTATTTTATAGGTGTTTAGAATCATTTGAGTTGTTCCTCAAGCGGCGATATGGTACTTTTGTATTATATTGTCGAGAAAGGGTGATTTTGATGGATCCATACTATAGCCGAAATATTTCATGCAGAAATTGCAAATATGAATATAGCACGTTAAAAATAAAGTCCCGTTTTATTCGCCCTTTGACACATGATTCGGATTTTTGTACAACCTACCATACATTAGAGACAAACCCTCTACTTTATTACGTATCTGTTTGTCCGAATTGTGGATATGCTGTTACAGAGGAATTTAGTTCTAAACTAACAAAAGAAGCACTTCTCGCCATCCAAACAAAAATACAAAAGCATTGGCAATTTAAAAATTACGGGCAGCAACGGACAGTTGAAACTGCCATAAACGCATATAAACTTGGAATCTATTCCGGTATTATCACGAAAGAAAGCCCAATTGTCATGGCTGGTCTCTACCTTCGACTCGCATGGATATATCGCACTGTTGAACCAAGCCAAAATCAGGAGCTGCGTTTCTTGAAACTTGCTGTCGACCAGTTTGAACTTTCCTATTCACTGGGGGACTATGAAGAAAAAGATATGTCTGAGATTAAACTGCTATACTTGATAGGGGACCTTCATTGCCGTATAGACTCGGAACGTCAAGCCATTCAATATTTCCAAATGGTCATCAGGCACAAGCATAAGGATAAGGAAAAGCGCCTTGTTGAAAAAGCAAGAGACCGTTGGTATGAGATACGGAGATCCTCAAAAGTGAAGGTAAGTAGCTAGGTAGGATTAACAATAATAAAAAGAGCATGGTCCCAAATGTGGGCTCCATGCTCTTTTTTATGAGGAAGCATCTTATTAAAACATAGGATTTTCTTCTAAATAAATATATATGTTGTCTACCAGCTGTTCCGGAGACTCTCCCGCCACAACATCTCCGTTGACGAGGGCGAAAAGTGTGTCAAAGCATTTACCGCAATAACCTAGGCAGCCGTACTCTACAATATCCAGATTTGGATCCTTTTCCAACACTTCTCTCGCCTTTTGTGAACCACTGGCTAAATTGCTAATACAAAATTCGATGATTGGCTTCACTAATTTCACCCCTCTATTGCCCTTCCATGCTACCTTTTTTTCCTTAAAACGTCAATTAGGAAGTTTCGTGTAAAGTGATGATCATAACTATGCTGAATATTCTACCAACCTCAACATTTTTCCGAAAGAATGTTGTTATTTAGTCGTAATTTCGATATACTTTTAATGTTATTTTAATTAAACGTGTTATACATTTTCAAAATGAAAGCGCAATTGTCATATAATTTGTGTTTTCTTTCACATAAAAGTTTTCCTAGAATACTAGTTTCATCCATCTTCTTACAATTACCTTTAATGGGTCTTCATTTATTATATTTTTGATTCTATTAGCTTAAAAAGGGGTTTAGCTGCTATGAAAAAACTTGTTGTGCTTGGCGCAGGCTACGGCGGTATGCGCGTTTTACACCGACTTCTTCCTAATCAATTACCATCTGATATTGAAATTGTATTGGTAGACAGAGCTCCATATCATAGTTTGAAAACGGAATTCTATGCGTTGGCTGCGGGAACGATTTCAGACCATCATGTTCGTGTCACTTTTCCAGAGCACGAAAGACTTTCTGTTAAATACGGAGAAGTATCTAACGTGGATATGGAGGCGAAAGTGGTACATTTTGAAGATCAGAGTACACTTTCTTTTGATGACCTGATCATCGGCCTTGGCTGTGAGGATAAGTACCATGACATTCCTGGTGCAGAAGAATACACATACAGCATTCAGACGATTAATAAATCGAGAAAAGCTTACCAAGCTTTAAATGACTTACCAGCTAATAAGGTGGTTGCAATTGTTGGTGGTGGATTAAGTGGAGTCGAGATTGCGAGTGAGCTTCGTGAAAGCCGCCCTGATTTGGCCATCAAACTATTCGACCGCGGAAAGATCATCCTTTCTAGCTTCCCTGAAAGACTTAGTAAGTACGTGCAAAACTGGTTTGAGACGCATGGAGTGGCAGTGGTGAACGGCTCTAATATCACTCGTGTAGAGGAAAACACCCTTTACAACCATGATGAACCGGTACATTGCGATGTCATTGTATGGACTGCAGGAATACAACCAAACAAAGTGGTTCGAGATCTTGATGTTGAAAAAGATGGACAAGGCCGCGTGATCCTGACAAAACAACACAACATACCTGGTCATGAAAATGTTTATGTGGTTGGTGATTGTGCAAGCCTCCCTCACGCACCAAGTGCACAATTGGCAGAAGGACAAGCTGAACAGATCGTCCAAGTGTTATTAAAACGCTGGAACGGCGAAACCCCGCCGGAAGAATTCCCTGCCATTAAGCTTAAAGGAGTTTTAGGCTCTCTTGGCAAAAAGCACGGATTTGGATTGGTAAATGAAAGACCGTTAACTGGCCGAGTGGCAAGATTATTGAAATCCGGTATTCTATGGATGTATAAATATCATAATGGATAAAAGAAATCCCCAAAAGTCGTATGGACTCTTGGGGATTATTTTTTATGATGCCTCGTACCCATACTTCTCCATTGCAGAATAGATTGTTTTCAGCTTCGGATTGCCTTCTCCGACAATCTCCCCTTCAATGACCACAACCGGATAAAACATATCTTCTTCCACAACTCTTTCGGCAAAATCTCGTTTCTCTCCGTCACACTCTTCTGTTTTAAAAATATCTATATAAGAGATGGCGAATTCTTGATTTGGATATTTTCTTGCTACAGCAGCTTCTAACCATTCGTATGTTTCTTTTGACGACGGTAGGTTTACACAGCTCGGGCATAACACCTCTGCACCATATACACAAATTTCTATCTTTTTCTTCATAAGCCGACATCCCCCAATATTCACAGCATTTTCTTTATTTTAACGTAAAACGCTTACTTTTTCATGAAATTAATTTCGATTTCCTAAAAAGACCCAGTGCAGAGCAATAGATTTTTTGAGAGGTTTTCTTTATAATAGAATTATGTAAGGAAAGGAGCGATAACTATGTCTAACCCGGAAATCAATGCGCAAGTTCAGGAAGTACTAGATAAATTACGTCCATTTCTTCTTCGTGACGGAGGGGACTGTGAATTAGTAGATGTGGAAGACGGCATCGTAAAGTTGCGTCTGTTAGGTGCATGCGGTTCTTGCCCAAGTTCCACTATCACATTGAAAGCTGGTATTGAGCGTGCATTACTTGAAGAAGTACCAGGCATCATCGAAGTAGAGCAAGTATTCTAATATTCTTATCCAAAAAAACCGGCAAGCTGATCACTTTTATCAGCTTGCCGGTTTTTTATTAGATGGATGACACCTTACATAAATGATTAGAATGCACCTCGCTTCCCCCTTTACTTACTTGCAGAAGCTCGACTTTATGCTGCGTAAATTCTGCAGAGATCATGCTAACGACATTCCTCCCTTTTCCTTTTTCGCAAAAGCAGATGACCGTCGGACCGGCACCGCTGATTGTGACTCCAAAGGCACCAGCTTCACTTGCTTTCTCCTTTAGTTTTTGAAATTCCGGAAACAATTTTTGGCGATAAGGCTCATGGAAAATATCGCTTTGCATCATCTTGCCAACAAGATCCCATTTTTTCAGCATAAACGCCCCAAGCATGACATTGGCGTGGCTGCTGCCTGTTACTGCGTCTCCAAACGCAAGTCTGTCTGGTAAAAGGCCTCTTGATTCCTTTGTTTTGGCCTCAAAATCTGGTATAACGGCAACCATCTCCAACTCCTCCACCGGAAGCTTTACATATTCCCACTTATTATTCTGATAGGTAGAGACGACAAGCCCCCCATATAGCGAGGCGGCGACGTTATCTGCATGCCCTTCGAATCTTGCGGCGAGCTGAAGTTTTTCATCAGGGCTCAGATTTTTCTCACAGAGGACATTCATGATTTCAATGGCCCCCACAATGGCTGCCGCACTGCTGCCAAGCCCTCTCGCCAATGGAATGTCACTCATCGTCAGAACATGTGCGGGAGGAGCTTCTACATTCCAAAGCTTCTGCAATTCCTGACAGACGGTGTAGAGAATGTTTTCTTCTTTTTTTATAGAGATAGGTGGAACACTTGTAAACTTCCATTCGTCAGCATGATTGACAAAAAGGGTGATGAATTTATTCACCGCCATCCCGATGGAATCAAATCCTGGCCCAAGATTGGCCGAGCTGCCTGGTACTTTGATAACAAAACCATCTCTATACCCCTTCATACCAATACACCTTCAAACGATTTAACGAGCTGTGAATAATCATTCGGTATTTTTTGTACATGTACATCTGCATGATTGGTGGCTGTTACCGGATCTTTCAAACCATTTCCTGTTAATACGGCAACCACCTGTTTCCCTTTTGCCAATTCTCCAGATTTCAGTTGTTTGATAACCCCGGCAACGGATGCGCTCGATGCAGGTTCTGCAAACACCCCTTCAGTTTTTGCCAGTAGTTTATAGGCAAAGAGCATTTCTTCATCTGTCACAAAATCAATTTTTCCTTTTGAATCTTCTGCTGCCCGCACCGCATGCTCCCAGCTTGCTGGGTTTCCAATCCGAATGGCTGTTGCAATCGTTTCCGGATTAGGAATGACCCGGTTTTGGACGATTGCCGCTGCTCCCTCCGCTTCAAACCCACGCATTTCAGGTAAGCCTGTTGCCCGCTCTTGATGATACTCTTGAAAACCCCTCCAATATGCCGTGATGTTACCTGCATTTCCTACAGGCAAGGCGAGAACATCTGGTGCTTTACCGAGTTGGTCGCACACTTCAAATGCAGCGGTCTTCTGTCCTTCAATTCTGTATGGATTAAGGGAGTTTACGAGCGTGATGGGCAGCTCTTCTGATAACTGACGCACCATCTGCAAGGCTTCATCAAAATTTCCGTCCAAAGAATAGATTTCCGCTCCATACATGACTGCCTGCGCAAGCTTTCCTTGAGCAATTTTTCCGTCAGGTATCACGACAATGCACTTCATGCCCGCTCTTGCTGCATAGGCTGCTGCGGAGGCTGATGTGTTACCAGTAGACGCACAGACAACGGTTGTACTGCCTTCCTCTTTCGCCTTCGCTACCGCAAGCGCCATTCCTCTGTCCTTAAAGGAACCGGTCGGATTGGCTCCTTCCACTTTTACATGCAACTCCACCCCGAGCTGTTCAGAAAGATTTTCGAGAAAAAGAAGTGGCGTGTGCCCTTCCTGAAGGGAGACGTTTGGTGTTTGATCACTAACTGGTAAGTATCTGCTATATTCCTTGACTAGTCCTCTCCACCTCATACAGCGACTTCTCCTTCCACCCGGTAACTGCTTTTGATTTCTTTTACATACTTCATATCTGCCAGCTCTTCAAGAAGGTTGTCATAGCGCTCTAGAGAAGCGTGATGTGTGACGACCACTACTTCTGCCAACGCTTCTTCTTTTAATGGAAGCTGCAGGATTTTTTCAAAGCTGACTCCTTTTTGAGAAAAGAGATTCGTAATATGAGAGAGTACTCCTACTTCATCCTGTACATGAACACGAAGGAAATGTTTTGCCTGAATCTCTTCTTTTTCTTTCAGTGTTTTTTGGAACTGAGGAGATACCATGCTTTTTCCGTTCACACCAAGCCGCATGTTTTTCATCACGCCAACGAGATCGGATACTACCGCTGTTGCTGTAGGCAAGCTGCCTGCACCTGGTCCGTAAAACATCGTTTCTCCTACTGCTTCACCGTATACATAAACAGCATTATATTCGTTCTGCACACTAGCTAATGGATGTGCTTGCGGGAGAAGGGTCGGCTGGACGCTAACTTCGACCTTTTCCTTTTCACGGTGTGCAATGCCAATTAGTTTCATAGTATAACCAAGCTTTTTGCTATAGTTCAGGTCTTCTTCAGAAACGGAACTGATTCCTTTCACCTGAACATCTTTCAGTTCGATATTCATGGAAAAGCCCAGTGTGGAAAGGATGGCCATTTTTCTTGCCGCATCAATGCCTTCCACGTCCGCAGTCGGATCGGCTTCTGCAAATCCAAGTGCCTGAGCTTCTTTCAATACTTCTTCATAGGAGGAACCTTCATTGTTCATTTTTGTAAGAATGAAATTAGTTGTTCCGTTCACGATTCCCATCATTTTTGTAATTCTATCTGACGCAAGTCCGTCTACTAAACTTCTTAGGATCGGAATGCCGCCTGCCACACTTGCTTCATAAAATAGATCACAATTGTTTTCTGCAGCCGCTGCCAGCAGCTCTGATCCATACACGGCCATCAAATCTTTGTTTGCAGTAACGACATGTTTTTTATTATGAAGGGCTCTTAAAATGTGATGTCGTGCCTCTTCCACGCCCCCCATCACCTCAATGACCACATCGATTTCCGGGTCATCGAGCACCTCTTCGGCATGCAGTGTCAATAAATCCGGATTCAAATCCACCAAGCGCTCCTTATTCAAATCCTTCACAAGCGCCTTCTTCACCCGAACCGGACACCCCACCTGATGCATCAACTTATCCTGATGACCCTCCACAATCTTCACCACACCACAACCAACCGTACCCAACCCCAACAAACCAACCGAAATCACCTTCACACTACTCCACTCCCTCGAAGGGGTCTGACCCTCACTACTCTAAAGCATTAAAGAGGGGTCTGACCCCTTTATCTTTTTGTCTTTTCTGCGTGTACATTTGTATTTATATAATGGACATTATAGAGGGGTTTGGCTTGCTTGACAAGGGGTGATTTTTGCGATTTTTATATGTAAGCGCTTAACCTGCTGGGGGAGTAACAAGAAAAAAATAAGAGACCGGATCTCTTCTCCACCCTTCTTCGCAGAGAAAAATCCGGTCCTTATTAAATCACGGTCTTGGCTTTATTTCCTTGTATTACTGCCACTATATTATCTCGACATAGCTTCATCATGGTTTCCCTTGTTTCTACACTTGCGCTACCGATATGAGGGATTGCTACAACCTGAGGAAAACGAAGCAAAGGATGGTCAGATCCAATCGGTTCTGCGTAGAAAACATCCAATCCCGCTCCGGCAATTTCATCACTATTTAACGCAACGATGAGCGCCTCTTCATCCACCACCTGACCTCTGCCGACATTGATAAAGAAGGCAGAATTTTTCATGCGCTTGAATGCATCATGATCAAAAAGATGCTTTGTTTCATCCGTTAACGGTGTTAGACAAACAACAAAATCGGATTCCGCTAATAACTGTTCGAAACTGCGGTAGGATGCCCCTACTTCCTGTTCAGCTTCCATATGGCGACTTCTATTATGGTAAAGGATTTCCATGCCAAAACCCTTGGCACGCCTAGCTACTGCTTGTCCTATTTTGCCCATTCCGACAATTCCTAATGTCTTATGATGAACATCTGCTCCTGCAAGCAGGAAGGGGCTCCAGCTTTGCCAGCGCCCCTCTTTTACAAATCCTTGGGCTTCCGTAATTCGTCTTGCTGTTGCAAGCATCAAAGCAAAAGTAAGATCTGCGGTCGTTTCCGTCAGCACATCCGGCGTGTTGCACACAATCACACCTCTTTCTGATGCTACCTTCACGTCAATATTGTCATATCCAACAGCAAGGTTTGCTACAACTTTAAGGTTCGGCGCCTGCTCTAACAGTTCTTTGTCTACTTTATCCGAGAGCATCGTCAAAAGCGCGGTTGCTTTTTGAGCTTCTTTCATCAGTATTTCCCTTGGAACGGCCTCGCTTTCACTGTCCCACATCTTCACATCTGCCATTTCGAAAAGAGGGGTCAATAATTCCTCTTTCAGTTTTCTTGTTATAAACACATACGGCCTTTTCATCTGACTCTCTCCCTACATCTTGTTGTCTCGAATAGTTACTAATGCTATCTGTTATTTTATCACTCATAGCTTTTCCGAAACATACAAATATAGGGCAAGCGCTTATTTTTTCACCCAGTCTAATACTGGCATTCCATAGCTTTTAGCAGGTACACCTGCCAAGTCATAGAAGTTCCCAAGAAGCTGCTCATAGTAAGTGGAAGATTGCAAAATCGCTTTCATCCGGTCTTCGTGCCATTTCTTATCAGCAACGGGACCGCTCGTATAATAGTCCTCTACACATTCAAAATAGTGGATAGGAAACGTTAGCCTTGCATACAAGAGTCGCCACGAAAAGCTTGAAAGCGGCGATACCCGTTCATAGTCTTGTAAAAAAGTTTGAATCTTCGCGGGGTTCATGTCCTTTCCTTTGCGACATTCCACCCGTATCCATTCTGAAAGGTCTCTGCTTGCATGATCAAAAATCCAATCTGTCGGGAGCTTCATCCATTGCGCCTGCTGCCATGTGAGATCTGTGAAGCGATGGTGACAGAGGGTGGCAGCATCATTCATCATGGGACTATCGTCAAGTTCTGTATCCACTAGGTACTGAATGGCATTTTCGGTCAATCCTAAATAGTACGGAAAAGATTCAACAAACTGGGTATCGAAAACATCAACTGGATTACTTCTTACCTTTTCTCTGAAAAAACTCTCCATTTGGTCGACCCTTTTCACCCATAAGCTTTTCCATTGGCCAATTCGGTTAATGGCTGTCACTTTTGCAGGATAACTTCTGGCATGTGTATGGAAGGTGGCCAATTCTTTTCCAACTACCAACTTCCTTGAACTATAGTCATATGGCATTCGAAAAATGGCCATTTGCCTACCTTCTATTTCGGAAATATACGTATCATTCTTATTTTTCACAAAAGAACTAACATATATATCTTTGTGCGTGCGTATCATATAGTCACTTATCTTTTGAAGCTCATCAATTTCTTCCGCTTCCAAGTGAGCAACAGGCACCATGATATAAAGTACGCGATTAGACCAAAAGGCATCAAACTGTCGTACCCTTTGCTTCCTTTCCACCCTTAACTCATATTGATCGTAAATGGTCTGCTTCAAATCTGTTCCCTCCTTCTCTTTAGTACCAACTATATGAAGAAAACAGAGAAAACTTGTTAAGTATAACTATCTTTCTAAACTTTATGACCAAAAGCTATTAATTCCACCTATTAAGGGCATAAAGAGTAGATAAAGAAACAAAAAATGAAAGAGAATGGGGTCTGACCTTCACTGCTCTAAAGTGTTAAAGACCTAAAGAGGGGTCTGACCCTCACCGCTCTAAAGTACTAAAGAGGGGCCAAAATCCCCCTCGACTATATTATAAAAGATGGGTGAGCTGTATGAAGAATTTCGAGAGTATGGATGATGTGGAGAAGAAGGCGCGGGCGTTGTTGGAGGAGCGCGGGGTGACGATGGATGATATTGCGGAGTTGGTGTATTTCTTGCAGTCAAAGTATCATCCCGCTCTGGAGCGTTCGGAGTGTCTGGAAAATGTGGACCGTGTTCTTTCTAAGCGTGAAGTTCAGAATACCGTTTTAACTGCGATTGAACTTGACATATTGGCTGAGCAAGGTAAAATTCAAGAGCCGCTCTTAAGAATATTGCGTGATGATGAAGGATTGTATGGAGTGGATGAAGTATTGGCCTTATCCATTGTAAACGTGTATGGCTCCATCGGCTTCACAAACTACGGCTATATTGATAAATTGAAACCAGGCATACTAGAGCATCTTAATGATAAGAGCTCCGGGAAAGTTCATACTTTCTTAGATGATATCGTTGGAGCCATTGCTGCCGCAGCATCAAGCCGTTTGGCTCACCGCGCCGCGAATACCGAATGAATATTTTCACATAAAAAACCAGGCAGCAGCTTTGACAGCGCACATGCCTGGTTTTTTCCTATAAGTAAAGAATCCCATCCAAAATTTTAAACTCTTTCTATCCACTCTGCCAAGGAATCTACCGTGTAGGTAGGCTGCTCTTCATACGTTTCCAAATGCACTTTTGTCGTCACACCTGTATGCACAAGCAGCGTATCCATCCCAGCATTCATTCCAGCCTTTATGTCTGTATGATAGTTATCCCCCACCATCAGTGTTTCTTTTCGAGGTACACCCAATACTTTAAGGGCTTGCTCCATAATGACCTTTTCCGGCTTGCCGATGAAGGTCGGCTGTGTTTCCGTTGAAACCGTCAATACAGAAGTCAGTGATCCGTTACCAGGTAGTAGACCTCTTTCCGTCGGAATGGCGATATCACCGTTAGTGGAAATAAAACGCGCACCATTTCGGATGTTAATGGCACCAAGCGCCAACTTTTCATAACTGATGGAACGGTCGATTCCGCTGACTACCACGTCTGCTCCCTCATCAACCAATTCAAATCCCTTCTTTAACAGTGCCGTTCTGATTCCTTCCTCGCCGATTACATAGATTTTAGCCTCAGGCTTGTAATCATAAATAAAATTTGCCGTAGCATTGCTTGTAGTGAACACTTGCTCATCCAAAGTAGGAATACCAAAATCCCTTAACTTCTGTGCAACCTGCTGCGGGGTTCTGGAAGAATTATTCGTGACAAAAAGATAAGGAATCTTTTTATCATATAATGCTTTTACAAAATGGCTTGCCTCTTCTATTTTCTCTTTTCCACGATACATCGTTCCATCAAGATCGATTAAATAACCTTGGTACTTTTTCATCTATTTTCACACTCCACTATTGTCATTTCATTAGTTTAGGTTTCTTTCGACCTGTTCATGTTAGCACAATTTTCTAACCCGTTAAAAGCAAGAAGAACGCCTCCATAAAAAGAAAGCGTTCTCATCATAAAATTAATTTCTAAAAGCCGAAACAGGCCCTAGTTCATTTTCCAAATATATGCGGACGGCACCACAAAAACCAACAATGGTTTCCTGCACTTCCGACAAGCACCCTTGCACTTCTTCGTGTCGGATAAGAAGATATTCTTGTACAAGTGTTTTACGAAGCCTAACCAGTTCTTTTACCTGTTGCGCCATGTCACTTGTCACTACTTTTTCATCCTCAAGGATATCAATGATGTCCTCATAACTGCCAGGGTCCCGCATGATAAACCCGTCAATCATCGCGTTTCCTGCATCCAGTATGCCTTCAATGATTGCTACTGCCACACGCTCAAGCGCCTTCTTTTCAATGGAAGAATTCCATGAAGCATGCTGTTTAAATAGAGCGATATTTTCTTCAATATAAAGTAAAGTTTGCTCAATTTTTTCTCGATCCACAAAGTACATCCTTTATTCTCCTTTGCTTGTATCTTAGGTGTTATTACGTAATCGGTTGCAACAGCCTTGGCCTTGCGTAAAAATACCCTTGTGCCATGTCTACTTTATGCTTAGAAAGAATCTGAACCTCTTCAGGCCGCTCGATCCCTTCTGCAACTACAAGCGAACCAGTCTCATTCGCTATTAACAATAGTCCTTGCAGCATTCTCTCTTTGACCATGCTTTTATCAATATCTTGAATGACAGAACGGTCAATTTTTATTATATCAGGCATGATTCTGTTGATGGTATGAAAACTTGCATAACCGGCACCCGTATCGTCCACGGCAATCTGAAAGCCAAGTTCCCTCAATGCGACGATATTCCGCTCAAAATTCTTTAATCCATCCGTCGAATCCTGCTCTGTCACCTCTATGGCAATATTTTGGGGAATAATCTCCGGGTATTTTTTCAAAAGGAAGAGCACCTTATCTATTAGCTCTATCTCGTTTAATGTCGTTGGAGTAAAATTGATAAAAATGGCTTCCTTCATTTTGCATTGATAGATGAGCTGAAACGCCTTTTCCAAAATCAGTAATTCAAGCATAAACAAACGGTTAGTCTGCTTGGCGATAGAAAATAACTGCAGTGGATTCTCCATTAAGGATCCTTTTGGGCCACGAGTCAGTAGTTCCCAAGCCTTTATGCCGCCCTTAGATACATCCATAATCGGTTGAGCCAAAAGCGTTATATCTTTAAAAGCAATAAGTTGATTTATTTGAAACTTCAATTGCTGGTACTCTAATTTTTCCTGTTTTTCTGCCATGGCCATTGCTTGGACATGCGCTTTTAGCATGCACTCGGATAAGGTATACTCCCCTGATTCCAAGAAAACGTATCCACTTTGCACGCACAGATGCTGATTGTCGAGCTGTCTATACTTACGGGCTTCAATGACAGCCTTTACCTTATCTAGCCTCGTCTCGAGTTCTGTTGTACTGTGAAACCTTTCATCCACTTTCAACAGCAAGGAAACCCCATCACTATATTGCTCATGTAAACACACAATTTCTTCGGCAGTAAATGTTTGTCCAATGACTTTTTTAAGCTGCGCCTTGATAACTTCCCGGCAAGACATATATTTACGTCTTCCTATTTTAGAAATGATATTCTCCAAGTCAGGAAAATAAAAGGAGATCACTGCTACCTGAAACCCCTTTTTCAAAGTATGTGTCACCCTTTGTTCAATCGGGTTTCTCAAAATATAAATCGGCGGATAATACCGCAGATATTTGGACGGAAGCATTATTTTTACTAGATGTGAGCCATTCTTTTTATAGTATCTCTTTATGCAATTCCAGCTTCGCCCCATGAAGTGGCTCCCTTCTCTCTAGAAAAAATCAGCAAGTGGTATTTTCTTTATTTTATCACAAAAAATAAGAAAATTGTCCCATTTATTATTTGGTGTAACAATAATTGAAAATATCCGATAACAAGAAAGAGGCTGTATTTGTTATACTAGAAAAAGATGCAAGAAGGAGGACTCGATATGGGAGAAAAATTCTTTTTATATGATGATACAGTAGATACGAAAACCCGCTTTGTCAGCTTTATGGGGGAAAACAGCCGCTTTGATTTGGCTATAGTCAAATCAGACCGCTATTACGGTAAAAGTCTGGTCCTTGATATCCAGGGCAACCGTTTTGCCATCATTGGCAGCGATGACTTAGATGAGCCTGGTTATCTTGAACATGCCTATCAGTTATCTGAAGAAGATGCAGCAGAATTGCGCTCATTTTTGTATGAGGTAGTTTAACTATTTGAAGAAATTCATAATCCTCTATTGTCTCGGAAAAACTATCATTATTCCAAGACAAAGGGGATTTTTCATGTTTATGAACGAAAAGGATAAAGAGGACAAACACTATACCGATTTCTCTAATGTGGAAACACAACAGAATTATCTGATACCTGAGACATTACCTGAAGGTCCTTATGGCTCACCGCGCGGCAAAGATACACCTGTGGAAAATAAAAGTACTCCATGGCGGGAGGGGCAGCGTTATTATAGTGCCTTTAATTATGAAAATAAAAACCTTCATCAGGATATCCCAAGACAGCATCCAGGCGCACATCCGACCCATGATGACAAAACGATGAATGAAGAGCCCCCATATGGGAATGCAAAAGACTAACCTGTAAAATAACTAACCCCACCAACCTAGTTGATGGGGTGCTCTTCGTTTATAAATCACTTTGCCTCTGCAGCCGGCTTTTTTACTTTTTTTAATACAAAGTAAGCACAGCCAAAATTACAATATTCCAATATGTAGTCAGGCAGAGTGCTTATCTTTGTGTCATGGGTGGATTTATGATTTTGGTCTTCAAAAAATCCTCGCAAACGCAACTGATTATATCCCCAGTCACCTACAATGTAATCGTATTTGTTTAACACATCAATGTATCTTGCTCGAAAGGTTTCTTCGTTGAAGCCGTTTCGATTCTCTTCCAACAGTTCGTAGCAATGGTTTCCTATACAAATCATATTCCGCTCCTCCATTTCTGCTCTTAGTTACATTATAGACCATTCTCCACTAATTTCTAAGTCAAAATTTTTCTCAACGGGCAATCCTATGGGTAAGGAGGTGTTTCCATTGAGGAAAACAATAAAAATTCTTGCAGCATGTAGTTTAGTTACTGCTATGACTTCAGCCTGTTCTTTTGACCCTACGCCAGAAGAACGTCAAGCCAGAAGCGCCATATACGGGCGTGACGGGCAGCCAATGAATACAAATACAGGACACCGTTACGATATGTATGATGCAAGAGACAACAACAAACATGACCAAACTCATTTCGGGTACGTTCGCGACCAAGCAGACCCCGTGAGAAATTCCCAGCGCTACAACGAAAATATCGCTGCGGTGGATTATGGTGAGATTGCCAATATCATCAATAAAATGGTGGTTCAATTACCTGCAATAGAAGACTCCGCTACTTTGGTAACGGATGAAGAAGTGCTTATTGCATATGAAACAAACAGTGAAGACCGTGAACTTACAGCTGACCAGGTAAGTAAAACGGGATTGTCCATCGTTCCGCGTTACTACCATGTTTACATTTCTGACAACCCAGAAATGATTCACGATATCGAACGCTTTCGTTCCCTTGGTGTGACAAGCCCTAGAGTGGATGAGATATTAGAAACAACTATAAAAGAAATGCTCAAATCTCCGCAAGGCAAACAGCTGAACACTGGCGAAAACGGCAACGGAGAAGCCGACGGTGAAATGAATGAAGAGTCAGACAAAAGCGAATTCCGAAAACAAATGAAAAACGACTAACAAAAAAGGTACAGCTCCCAAGTATATAGGAGCTGTACCTTTTCATATTATGCCTGTGCTTGTCTTGCTTTGGATGCTTCGTTTACCTGCTCATCGGCATGATAAGAAGAACGAACAAGCGGACCAGCTTCACAATGACTGAATCCTTTCGTCATTGCAATTTCCTTCAACTCTGCAAACTCATCCGGGTGATAATACTTCTGTACCTTAATATGTTTCTTAGATGGCTGCAAGTATTGACCAATCGCCATAATGTCCACATTGTTCGCACGAAGATCATCCATTGTTTCGATAATCTCTTCTTTCGTTTCTCCAAGTCCAATCATAATGCTTGATTTCGTTGGAATATCAGGTTGTAATTCTTTTGCACGACGCAATAGTTCTAGAGAACGGTCATAGGTTGCTCTCGCACGAACTCGAGGTGTCAATGAACGAACGGTTTCGATGTTGTGGTTCAGAATGTCGGGTCTTGCTGCCATTAACATTTCAATGTTTTCATACACCCCACCCATATCAGAAGGCAATACCTCAATAGTAGTAAAAGGATTTTCGCGACGGACCGCTCTGATCGTTTCGGCAAAAATGGCAGCGCCACCATCTTTCAGGTCATCACGGGCAACCGCTGTAATAACAGCATGCTTTAGGTTCATCAATTTAACCGACTCTGCTACGCGCTCCGGCTCTTGTGTGTCAAGCTCTGTCGGCAATCCTGTCTTGACTGCACAAAATCGACAGGCACGCGTACAAATCGCACCAAGAATCATAAAGGTAGCTGTACGCCTTACTGCCCAGCATTCGTGGATGTTCGGGCACTTTGCCTCTTCACAGACTGTGTTAAGGTTGTGCTCTCTCATCAGTTTCTTTAAACCTGTATAGTTTTCATTCGTGTTCAGCTTGATTTTCAGCCAATCTGGTTTCCGTATGTACTCTTCTTTTTTAGCCATATGATCAACTCCAACTTGTCTTATTTTCAAGAAGACTTCACTGCTAATTTATCTGTATATTTTCACTATTCAAACTTATTTTATAGGGAAAATGACATATTCACACCTGTCACTTTATCAAACATCCAGTAAAGAAACAAGTCCAAAAACCTTCCACGAACATACTCCTGACAATCTTCCATGAATTAGTATTTATGAAATGAGGAAAACTTACCAAACTAACAGTAGGAAATGAAAGTAAAGGATGGAGTGAGGACTTGATACGGCTACTTTTATGCGTAATAATCTTATTTGGATTAATCCCTGTAGAGGCATATGCTGCAGATACTAACTTAACCGACGAACAAATATATGCTAAAAGGCAGGAATTATATAACCGCATGCAATCTGTCACCCAGATTCCATGGTACTATTTTGCAGCTGTCGATCAATACGAAAGAAATGTCCGCAGAGTTAGAAGGGACATACCAAAGGCGGAAGGCGTTATAGGGATTTACTACAAGCCTGAAATATGGGCTGGTCCACTAAACCCTAATCCTCAGGACAACAACCCTATCAGCATTCAATTCTTTAGTGGAAAAGGAATGGATGGAAACGGGGATGGAGTCGCTGATTCCACCAATGATGAAGATGTCTTGTTTACTTTTGCAAGTTATCTGCAGTCTTATGGCACAGATAAGGAGAACATTAAAATTGCCTTGTGGGAGTATTATCAGCGAGATAAGACTGTTGGATTAATTATGAACCACATGAAGCTTTACAGTACGTATAATACACTTAAGCTTGACACACATGCTTTTCCTCTGCCGATCCGGTCTAATTTCAGCTACCGAAACACATGGGGAGATGCCCGCGGTTGGGGTGGAAGAAGAATGCATGAGGGCACAGATATTTTCGCAAGCTACGGTGTCCCTGTTCGTTCCACTTGTTATGGAGTCGTAGAAATAAAAGGCTGGAACAAATTCGGCGGTTGGCGACTTGGTATCCGAGACATTAATAATACCTACCATTATTTTGCCCACCTAAACGGCTTTGCCAAGGACCTTGAAGTAGGGCAGGTCGTGGAGCCTGGTCAAATTATCGGATCAGTAGGCAGCTCTGGGTATGGGCCACCGGGAACGGCTGGGAAATTTCCGCCGCATCTCCACTATGGCATGTATAAAGATAACGGCTACTCTGAATGGTCGTTTGACCCCTTCCCACACCTAAAATCTTGGGAACGCGTGGATAGAAGAAAGCGATAAAATTTTCACAAAAAACATTAGTTAGTGGTTAAACGCCGCTGTTCCTTTCCGCAAATGGCTTCGCTTTCCGCGGGACGGTGCTTGAGCCTCCTCACTGCGTTTGCGGGGTCTCAACCTACCGTTACTCCCCCGCAGGAGTCTAAGCCATTTGCTCCAATCCACAGCTAGAAATTCCGTTAAAGAAACGTGGGCTCACGGACCTCCCGCAGGCAAGCGAAGCGCTTGGAACGGAGATCAACTGGATTTTTTGCTTTCTTATATCTAAAAAAAGCTGCTGACCGAATTTACTCGATCAACAGCTTTTTTATTTTTATGCTTCCTTACCCTTCTTCATAGCCCAAAGGATACTTCCAGCAAGGCCACCCCAAATGATGACAATTCCGACAACCATCATGATAATCGCACTTGTTTCCATTATTTATTGACCTCCTTTGACGAGGAAACCGGTAGTTCCAACGTGTCTTTTTTCCACTTAATAAGAGAGAAAGCAATACCCACAAGCAATGCAAGCACCGCGACACTTACACCATACTGAATCGTGAAGATCCGAGGATAACCCTCGTAAACCTCCGCAATGTTTGTTCTAATAAGATCAATCATCATATAACCAAGTACAAGTGGTGTAATTACTGCTAAGGACCATGTCCACCAATGTCCAAGGAATCCTGTTAATTTAATATCAGAGATTTCATTGGCATGGTTTCGCAATGAAGTAAGCTGTCTTGCAAAATAGACAACCACAATTACTTGCACAAGTCCTGCAAGCGCCACACCGAATTGGTTGATGAAGTAATCTGCCACATCAAGGAAGTTCAAACCGCCTTTTGTTGCGAATAGGATAGAAATAACGGCAGACAATCCACCACCGAATGCTACTGCTTTTGTACGGGATACTTTGAATTTATCCTGCACCCCTGCAACAAATGTTTCTACAATAGAGATTAATGAAGATAGTCCAGCCAATACTAGTGATCCGAAGAATAAGAATCCAAATAATTCCTTAAAGGCTGGAAATTCATTGATGATCTGCGGGAACACGACAAATGCTAAACCTACACCGCCCGCTACCACTTCATCTACTCCAACACCTTGCTGAACTGCCATGAATCCTAAAATACTGAATACACCGATACCTGCCAGTAATTCGAACCCGGAGTTACTGAAACCGGTAATAAATGCGTTGTTTGTAATATCCGCTTTTTTCGGCAGATAACTGGAATACGTGATCATAATTGCAAATGCAATCGATAAACTGAAGAAAATTTGTCCATATGCAGCTACCCATACCTTACCGTCTGCAATAGTGCTCCAGTCAGGTTTGAAGAATGCGTTTAATCCAGTTGCTGCTCCTTCCAATGTCAGAGCGCGAACAACGATAATCAAGAATAAAATCACTAGAGCAGGAATGAAAATCTTATTCGCTACTTCTACACCCTTTTTAACACCCTTGAAAAGGATACCGAGTGTAACAACCCATACGATTACTAATGGAAGTAATACGGAAGGAACAAGTCCCCCAATCTCACCTGGTGCAGCTACCTGAAGGTACTCTCCAATCAGGAATCCACCTGTATCGTCTCCCCACTTAAGATTCAGTGAGAACACGGAGTAGGACATGGCCCAAGCAATGATGACGGCATAATAAGTAGAAATTACGAATGCAATACCAACTTGCCACCAGCCAAGCCATTCATACTTTTTGTTCATTCTTGCATAAGAAAGCGGTGCAGAACCACGGTACTTATGACCCATAGTGAATTCAAGGATCAATAATGGAATACCTGCTGTCAGAAGAGCGAATAAATATGGTACAAAGAATGCTCCTCCTCCATTTTCATAAGCAGTTGCTGGAAAACGCCAAATGTTTCCTAACCCGATGGCCGATCCAACCGCTGCTAAAATAAATCCTGCTCTTGTCCCCCATTGCGGTCGATTTTCCATTCTCTTTCTCCCCCTACTCAGACTCTTTTTTTTACCAAAAAATAGATGAAAGAGTCCAAATGTTTTATTTTTTCTGATTATTTAATATAATTTATACATAGTATAACTAGACTTTATGACTATGTCAAAACAAACTTTTACACTATATTAATCGACATCATGTGACAATACTCTACAATGTATTTTTATTCTATTAATTTTGTGAATTAAGCTAGAGTAACTGCTATGAATGTGTTCTACAGTGAATATTTATTCACTTAATTTTAAAAAAAGAAAAACACCTCTCTCGTTATCACTTAATTAAAAGTAGATAAAAAGGAGGTGCTTTTTACTTTATTTGAAAAGTATTATTGGATTATTCTGCCGTTTCTGCTGTTTTAAACGCTTTAAAACTAAAGCCAATGATGACAAATGCCACCAATACTACGAGCAGACCAAGTAATGTGCTTCCTGTTAAACCTAGCACAATGTACCCCACAATGGCGACACCTGCACTAATAAGCGCATATGGCAACTGTGTAAGTACGTGATCAATATGGTTACACCCTGCACCAGTGGAGGAAAGGATGGTGGTATCAGAGATAGGTGAACAATGATCTCCGAATACCGCCCCTGCCAATACTGCTGCTAGAACTGGCAATAGGATGGTTACATCTGTGCCCACTGCTATTTGACCCGCAATAGGAAGTAACAGGGTAAATGTTCCCCAAGAAGTTCCTGTTGCCAGTGCTGTAAAGCCGGCGATAACAAAGATGATTGCTGGCAAGAAAGCAATATTAATATTGGAGTTTTCTACCTGCTCGGCAATATAAGTTCCTGTACCTAAGCCATCTATCAATCCTGCAATCGTCCAAGCAAATAATAGAATGTAGATGGCAGGAAGCATGGATTTCGCACCTTCGACAAATCCGCGGCCCACAACATTGTTGGATACTCCACCTTTGGAAATCTGGCTGAAAAGCAAGACCAAGGACACGACCAAGGCAAACAATCCACCATAGAATAATGCTGCAGATGGATCTGTATTTTCAAAAATACCTAAAACAGTGATATCTCCTTCAATTGCCGATGCACCTGTCCATAGCATCGCTCCAATTACACCAACGAAAAGCGCTATAATCGGCCATACAAGATTACCAATCGTTCCCTTCGTGCTAGTAGGAAGCTCATCTGACAGCTCTCCAGGCACTTCTTTTTCAGGATCGTATAATTCTCCGGTCTCCATTGCACGTTGTTCGTGCTTTTTCATAGGACCAATATTAAAGTTAAAATAACTTACCAAGAAAACCATGATTAATGCAGAGAAAACGTATAAGTTCATAGGAATGATTTGCATAAATGCACTGATTGCTGTTAAATCACTAATATTTTGCCTTACAATTACGTCTGTTCCAATAATACCGATAATAACGGCACCCCAACTTGAAACAGGTGAGATCACACAAATCGGTGCAGAAGTGGAATCAATCAAATATGCTAGTTTTGCACGTGATACTTTGTAGCGGTCTGTTACTGGTCTACTGATCTGACCTACTGCCAATGCGTTAAAATAATCGTCAATAAAAATGACAATACCTAAAATGGCAGTTAAGAATTTGGATCCTCTTCTAGTTTTGATTTTTGTCTGTGCCCAGTCAGCAAATGCTCTGCTGCCGCCAGTAATGGAAATGTACGCAGTAATAATGCCCAGGATAATTAAAAATACCAGGATATAGATGTTCCAAAGATTTAACTCTTTATCATCCACAGAATAAAATAAACCGAGTACTATATCCCAAATCAGCACAACCATCGTCACCGGATTAAAGTCGGCTAACATTAATGCTGCCGCCAAAATACCTACTCCAAGTGAAAGCAAAACTCTTCTGGTCAAAATAACCATCAGGATTGCAAGCACTGGAGGAATTAATGAATAAATTGTTCCTTCCACAAAAAAACCCCCCAATAAGCTGTAATATGTTTGACTGGGATTCAAACGGTTTACAACAATGGAAGGCGCTGAAAGAAAACAAAATAAAAAGTAATGATAGAAAATAACTATCATTACCTATGTAATGTGTTATCCTCCATCCGATCAGTAGCCCTCCATTATTGCACCGTCCGTACCGGTCATAATGGCAGTGTTATCCTTATTCAAGATAACCCCAGCAACATGAGTTCGACCGCTCATATTGCTTCGGCACAGCATCCTTTCTTTCTACCATCTTAGGTGTCAACCTCCAGTAGTTTTACTCTTATGCTATGCAGCCTCTACCTCATCGTATGATAAGGGAAGTATATTATTTTATGAATTCACTATAACATATATCCTGATATAGGACAAAGGAAATATATTTCTTTTTTCACTAGTCTTTCCTATTAACTGACCGCTGCTCTCGTTTCTAGTGAATCACAGTCAACGATCGCTAAATTCAGATGATCCTTTAAATTGATATCATAAGCAGCGTCCAATTCTTCGCCTTCTTCTTCGACCACCCTGATGATAGGTCGCTCTGTTAGGTCTTTATTTTGACCTACGACAAGCCCTTTTCTCCCATCATTCAATGTCACCATTAAACCATAAGGATAGATGGCCACCGATTTACGGAAGGCTTCAATAATCTCCGGTTCATATAAAGTACCAGACCCTGCATATAGGATTTCAAGGCCTTCATGTGGCAGCATCGCGCTCCGGTAAATGCGGTGTGAAGTCACAGCATCGAAAACATCCGCTACGGCAAGAATTTTTCCAAACAAATGAATATCGTCCGATTTAATTCCGCGAGGATAGCCACTGCCGTTTAACCGCTCATGGTGCTGGAACGCACAGTGCGCAACAAGCAAAGGAATCGTCTGCATATTACGAAGGATATCATAACCATAGGTGGCATGACGCTTCATTTCTGCAAATTCATCGCTTGTAAGCTTTCCTGGCTTAAACAGAACCTCATTGGGGATCAACATTTTTCCTATATCATGAAGAATCCCTCCAAGCCCCAGTGTCTCTAAATCTTTTTGGGACAGCCCTAACTTTAGTCCAATGGAAAGGGAATAAAGCGTCACATTCAACGAGTGAGTAAACACGTAATTGTCGTGCACATACACATCGGTCAAAAGGGCGGACACTTCATCATTAGATTTCATGTCTATAAGGAGATTTTGAATGAGTGATTTGATGCTTTTTGAAGACTTGTCCATGACAAACCACTTACTTAACTCTTTTTCGTGTTCTACTGATTTAAAGGTATCAGTGATCGTCTTTACTGCTTCTTTGCGCGTTTTGTCCGAAATAATAGTCGGCACTTCCATCCCGCTTGTACGGGCATCTTCTATATATACATACGTTACATTCAATTGTTGCAGGCGTGTGATCATGCGTGAAGTGACAGAGATTCCTTCACTCAACAACACTCTTCCAGAATCATTGTAGATTGATCTGGCCAATACCATTCCCGGTTTCATTGATTTTGTAGGTAATAGTCTCATAACTTCTCCTATCTTCACATTTCGACAAAATCTATATATTTCCTATTATAGTAAAAATTCCGTGATAAAGCTTGATAAAATAGAAAAAAGTTTGAAAAGTTTGTTACGAACACAAAAATACCACCGTAAAAGGACGATGGTATTTATCTTTTATAGCATTTTCAGCAAAGCCTCTCTACCAGGCATCCCAACAGTAATGCCTAAATTCTCCGCCTCATACGTAATAGATTCCAAAGGGGCTTCAATTAATTGCTCGATGGTACGCACTCCAACAGCCCGCCCTGCAATGATTTTCCGGTCCTTTAGCTTGGCATTCAATAAGCCGACATCCAGCGCACCGCACATGATATAACCTTTATCACTAGTTACCGCCAAAAAATTGGTCTTTGGCAATCGCACCGTGATCGCAGTAAACGTATGGCCTTCTATTGTAATTGGTGTCATTTCAATCATAGATAATTGTCACGCTCCCTTCCCATATCAATTTATGGTGTGTCAATGAAAAGGGTGTGAAAAATAGGTCAATTATCAGAAAATGAATGTGCCAACACATCGCGAAGCAATTCTGGCAAATAAAACTTCTTTTCTTTTGCTCGGATGATGCTTGGATACATCCTTCCAAAAGTGAACATATCAATGGTCCCGACAGTGATATGATCTTTTGCAGACAATCGTTTCTCCCCAATATAAATATCCGTCACTTGGAGGCTTCCATCTTTTATAGCCTCTGTTCCGAACCTGACTCCACTAAACGCCATACGCCCCATTACCTCCCCACGGAAACCAAGACCTTTTACTCTTAAGTTTTCCATATCAGGGTGCAGAGCCTGCTGGACGACTTCCCTAAATTCTTCTCCAGTCAGCGTCACCCTGCATGGATTAATAGGATGAGGACAAATACGATGAAGCATGCCTAGTGTCACTTCGCCTTTTTCCAGCCCATCAAGCAATACACCGGCATTGACCATTCCTATATCTGCTTGACACCACTCTCTCAACTTGTCTGCGAGGAAATCCGGGAATGTCGACGGCGCGAACCATTTTACCGGTAGCGATTTTTCAATATTTCCTACTGGTTTATTCAAATGTTCTTCTGCTACTTGTTCCATATCTTTTATCCATGCTGTCAATTGCTGATTCGGCTCAAATAGTTCCAATTTATGGAGCTTGGCGTAAGATTGAGAAAGTGTATTTAACTTTTTGTCAAAGACTAAATCGACCTGACCGATATATTGACCATACTTCCCCGCTCCACAAATTAATGTATTCCCAATTCTTCTTCCTTCAGGCAAGACATGGTGAGTATGTCCGCCAAGGATGACATCTATATCAGGAAATCTCCTGGCCATCTCTTCATCATCCGAAATGCCTAGATGGGAAAGTACCACAATAACATCGGCCTCATCTTTTAAAACGGGAAGATATTTTTCCAAAATAATATAAGGGTCCACTATTTTCCAGCCGAGCAAAGCATAGAAATGTTGATAGAAAACAGTCACTCCGATAAAAGCAACTTTAACATCACCCATGACTTTCACTTCATAAGATTTTACCCAATCCGGATAAACGCCTTTTTCTTCAAATAGATTGGCAGCTAGAACAGGAAAATTTGCTTCCTCATAGAGCGTTGATAACCCCTGATAGTCCAATGTTATTCCTTCATTATTACCAAACGTGGCATAATCATAGCGAAGCATGTTTAATAGTCTTGTATTGGCTTTTCCACCCGTAGCTTCGGTGATAGGATGAAAACGGTCCATATTGTCACCAATGTCAACAAGGGCCGATGGCAGTGCGGAAGCCTGCTCCTTTAGAAATGTCGCAAGTTTGGGGTAGGCGTCAAAATGACTATGAATATCGTTTGTATGTAAAATCCTTATTTGTTGCACACCGTTTCTCTCCTCTAAAATAAATCTAATTGCCTTGGTGCCAAACCCGTATACTCGACACCCAACAGGTCGATCATTTTCTTGGCATTTCCAGCTGCATGGCCTCCGGAGTTATTGTTGAATAACATATATATGTTACGAGTTATAGGCGTTAATTTTTCTAGGTTTTCCTTCCACTCCAATAACTCCTCATGGTTATAGTCATACAGATACCGGACCTCTCTCCAGTCCTGCCCTGAAGCAGGCTTTGTCCAACCATAGGTGTTCCGACCGTGAAGCCGCACTAAAGTATTGTCGGAATCGGTTGGGTGCAGGATGGTAGGAATGGAGCCCGTTCCCGATTGCGGTTCATCACAGATGCTGTGGATCCACCCTTGCTCTTCCAAAAAGGTGAGAGTTCTGTCATGATAGGCAGGCTTAAACCATGTCTGGTTTCGGAACTCGAGGGCTACTTTTGTGTCCTCCATCTGCTCCTTGCACCATCTCAAATAATCCACATTCTCTTTCTTGCATTCAAACCATGGTGGAAACTGAAAAAGAACCATTGCCATTTTACCAGCCTTTTCGTAAGGCTCAATAGATTGCTTAAAAGCCGTGAACATCAGTTCTTTAGAGTCAAAAGGAATCTCGCCGCGCTGATGACCTGTCATTCCTTGATATGCCTTTACTATAAACTGAAAATTGTCCGGTGTATCTGCTACCCATTTTTCCACGTTCTGTTTCGGTTGAATGGCATAAAAGGACGCATCCACCTCTACTGTAGGAAAGTGCGCACCATATTCCAGCAGTTTGTCCCTAGGTGCAATACCCGCAGTATATAACGAATCATGATCTCCCCAGCCTGTCACCCCAACATAAATCATCCGCTTCACCTCATTTTTTACATTTTATCATAACTGAAGGTAATTTCTCATGTTTATAGTGCAGAATATGGGAGTAATTGGTATGATAAATGTATCATTGATTCTTTCGGAGGCGCTATGAAAAACAAAATTGTTGTTTTTGACTTACTATTCTACTTGGCTTTGCCTTATTTAATCTGGAAATTTGGACAAGAACCGTTAGGAGACTATTATGCGATATTGCTTTCCACCGCTCCGGGGTTTGTGTACACCATTGTACGATTTGCTGTAGAGAGACAGTTCAATGTGACAGGGATGTTCATTATGGTTTCTTTGTTTGTAAGTACGCTGGTTGATATCCTTTCCGGTGATGCTTTTACAATGTTGCAAAACTCGGTATATGTGTCTGCAGGATTTGGCATATTGATTCTCGGTACCATGCTTATTAAAAAACCTTTAGCACTTTATTTTGGAGCTGACATTGCCTATTTACAGGGTCATAAGCGAGAAGAAAGCTTAAAGCTTTATCGACACAAAACCATTCTGCCTACCTTTTATTTTATTACTGCTGTATTTGCACTACGAGGTCTTGTCGGTGCGGGATTAAAGTATTATCTTATCGGTGTTTATGGGGTAGACGGGTATGATAGAATACTATTCTTTATGAAGGTAAATGGTTGGATATTTGGTGCATTAATTGCTGCGGGCTTCATTTATTCGAGTTTGAAAATAAATGATTATTTGGAGAAAACAAAAGTCGTGAATACCAACGATAATGATTTAGTAGGGTAAATCACTCCCTATGGAAAAAATAAATGCCTGCAAGAGAAGTATGGATTTGCAGGCATTTACATATATCTTAGGAACCCTCGTCCGCTGGCATTCTTAAATTCCCTTCGTTTTGGATATTAATTTTGATATCTTGTGTAAATACGAGCTTTGGATAATATTTTGAACGCCATTTTTTTAAATTATCTCTAGATAACTCTTTTCGAAAATACTGTCCAATTCCGAGGATATCAGCTTCACTAGATTGAATTTTTGAAAACATTTTATCATACCTTTCCAGAAGCAAGGCAGTCAACGCCTTTCTTATTTCCTCTCTTGAAGCATCTTCCTTAGTTTCTAAAACCATCACATTCAACCGTAATTCGGAATGAAAGTATGGCCTTCCATTTACTATCTTACTATCATGATTCATTCTGTTTCCTAAAATCATGACACTTCCTTCATTCATCACTTCAATTTTTCCTTGATTGCTTTCATCATTAAAGGCATTGTAAAGCAACGTTTCATCGGAGTCTATCATATCAACCATTTTCCCGTTTTTGATGACTGCCCCTCCGACAAATTCACATAAAGAATCTTCCCCTTTGCTTATCATGGCAATGGAAACGTCTTTCGTATAGGAATGAATGCTATGATAGACATGCCATACCCTTGTAATCGGAATTTGCGGATTCCAGCCTGCATTTTTTTCAAAGAAATCCAACAACACCGTTTCTTCAGAATGCTCCTGATTTTCCAGTGCGGTAAATAAATCCTCTATATCATTCTGGCTAATGACCATTAGCGCTTTGGAAGGAACATCCCTTGACCTCATGAAACCAGATATTAAATCCTTCATTCCTTCCTCAGCCAAACTTCTGTCGACAATGATGACTTTGGCATGTAATAGATCTACATTGCTCTCCAAATTTGCACTCATCTTATCAATAATTTGGTTAATCGTGCTACCCGTCTCTCTCACGATAGTTGTTCGTACTTGTCCCCTTGCTGCTTGAGGTACTTGCAAGAACAGCTTATATTCTTCTTGGTTCTTAGTAATCCCAAGAACCACTGGCATCGTTCTATGATTAATATCTTTATTATCCCAACATCCTGCTAGGCTAAGAACAAACACAAACATTATACAAAGTCCAAGCTTCTTAAGCACCATGCTTCTTTCCTCCCTTTGAGAGCATCCCCATGCACATTAATGATAATGGTACGGTAATCAGGACGTAAAATCGAAAAAAGGTATTCCAGCTAAAAAGTTCTTCTACATCACTCCAGTTAGGAATAAAGAGACAGATTAGAAAGATGCTCAAAGTAAAAACAAGAGCCAAATAAGTTGGTTTTACAATGGGAATAAACGAGTGGGCGATTCTTACTGCCTTCCACATTACTAATGAAAGGAACAGCATGATGAAGGTTATTAAACTCAATAAGAAAAATATAGTGACGCGATCAAACATCAGCCATGTGATGTTGATTGCATCCAATGTCATCACAAAAGGAAAGAAAAAAGTAGATGCAGTAGCCTGACCATAAGTAAGGATTGGGACATAGACTGAAAGAAAGAAACATGGAACAACCAAAGCAATCCCCAAAAAAACTTTCTTTTTCTTGTAAGAAAAATATGGTTGTACAAAACCAAGAAACAAAAACCCTCCACCTATAGCAAAAAAGCTATTCAAGAAATCCTGTTTCTTTAGGAAGGAAAAGTCAGAATTCCAAACAGGGTAGAGGTAGTTCCAATCCACATTTTGAAAAGAAAAAAACATGACAAAGATAATTAGCGGCAAAAAAAGATAGGCAATCACCACCCCAGTCCTAAAGATGGCTTCTACCCCCTTGATGGCCATATAACAAGTGATAACCAATAATAAAAGCATAATGGCCCAGAGCGGTGTATTGGATAAAAACACTATGGTGATGATTTCTGAATATGCACGGACGGAGATAATCATCGCCATCATAAAATACGCAAAAATCGGAAGAAGGAAGAGTATCTTTAATAACTGTCCTCCTTGTGTGTAAATTTCAATGATATCCTTACCAGGAAAAAAGGCCAAACCTTTTAAATACAAATAAACAACACAAATATGAAGCAGTACACCTAGCAAAACAGGTATCCAGTGGGACTCATCAGAACTACCGATAATATTGGCTGGGTAGAGAAAGAAAATGAGACCTAGATGAGTCAACAAATATATGAAAACTACCTGCCAGCTTTTATCCACTATTTGTATCACCCTTTGAAAAGTTCATATTTAAGTATGGGACCCCAAGTGTATTGATACTCCCAAAATACCCACAAATTAAAAACACCCCTGCCATAATACCTAAAACACCGAATATTGATGCTAAAAACAAAATGCTATATTTAAGCATACGAATCGTGATCAAGTTCTGGTAGCCGATAACGGTTGCATTTGCTATGGTTGTCGCCGCCAAAACAATGATGAGAAGATTGCTGACCAATTTGGCCTCAACTGCTGCTTGACCAAGGATAATCCCCCCTACCATGGTAATGGTTGGTCCGATACTTTGGGGCAACCGGATACTTGCTTCTACAATTAACTCCAAAATTACCAGCATCAGGATGATTTCCACTAAAGCAGGATATGGAACACCATTTCGGCTTTGTGCAATCGATAAGGCCAATTCAATCCGTAAGACCTCCGGGTTAACAGCAACCAGCGCAACATATAATCCAGGAGCAATTAACGCAATCATCACTCCGATTAATCTTAATCCTCGAATGGAAACGGTAATTGGCATAGGAAAGTTTTTATCATTTTCTAAAATAAAAATATCCCAAAAAGTGCTTGGCAGTATATAAGCAAACGGAAAACCATCGATAAAAACAACCACTTTCCCTTTCACCAAACAACTAGCAGCTTGTTGGGGTAATTCTGTAGCATGAATTCTACCCACTGCACTCCAAGGGGAAAGTTTCAGTACTTTCATTAAATCCTGTATCGATTGTAATTCTAACTCTGATCCGTTCTCTAACAGTTCTATTGTTTTTTGTAAAAGCTTTTTATCTACACTTTTGGCATCGTAGCTGATCGATACATTTTTCTTCTGTCTTTTCCCTATCAAAAAATCTTTCACTCGAAGCTGATCAGATACCAATATTTTTCTGAGTATCCCAATATTCACTAACCTTTCTTCATTGAAAGAGTTTAATGGACCTTGCAATACACTGCCATTCGTAGGCTGCTCCACCGGTCTGCTCAATGACACTCTTATCGGTTCTAAACTTACCACGAAATATTCACAATCTTCGAAGACTAGTATCAATTCACCTTCTAAAACAGCAGTGATTATTTCATGCTCCTTACTTATTTTCTTTCCATTACTGATCAAGTAGTCCAGCACTTCTTTATCCATGAGGGTCGCTGTCGTCACATGTTTTTCAATTAGTTCCAATGATTTGGCTACATCAACTAGACTCCGTACACCAATAACCTCAAACTTGGTCTGATTGAATTCCTCTTCTATTACAAAGAAATCATCACTATCTCTTAATTTATCCTTTAAGGAGCCTAATAGGGAGCTCATATCATGCTTCCTTTCACCATTTTTAGGTTATTCCACTACTTCCTATTAGTGTTTCCTTGAAGGAATTATATATGTAGGCTCTCCATTTATTGGTACAGGTAGAATGAATAAATGCTGCACCAAGTTCTGAATGGTTTATTGTTTATCAATAAATTTTATGTTATATTCAATAAATAATATGGTAAGTGAGGTGCTATCGTGCTCCATGAAACAGGATTTTTTAAGTTCAGTATTGCTTATCGGGATACAGGTCCTTGCTTTATGTATCTCCTGGCTACCGTAATGCCATTGATATTAAATCAGAAAATGGTTTAAAGGTCTGAGGGGAGAACATGGCGATTATAATAAATGTGGATATAATGTTGGCAAAACGAAAAATGAGTGTAACAGAACTATTAGAGAGGGTAGGGATAACGATGGCAAACCTATCAATTTTGAAAAATGGTAAAGCAAAGGCTATCTGTATGGCGTTGGATTGTCGGCCTGAAGATATTTTAGAATATCAAAGTGATGAGGAGGAAACCCCAAATGGCTAGGAGCATGGATCTTGGCTCTGAGATAAAAAAAAGGGAATGGTACATGGTTGGCGCGGTCAAGCAACTTGTTCGTTTTGGTTGGCAACAGGCATTATCTTGTGTGTTTCCTGTCGTTATTTTTGCTTCCCTGGCGTTAACTCAAGTGATTCCTCTTCCCTTCCTTCCACGGTATGATTGGCTGTTGATTATCTGCATTCTAATGCAGTGGTGGATGTTACGATCTGGACTTGAAACACGTGATGAGCTTAAAGTTATTACCTTGTTTCACCTTATTGGGCTGGCACTTGAAATCTTCAAAGTACACATGGGGTCATGGTCTTATCCAGAGGAAGGTTATTCTAAGGTTTTCGGAGTGCCGTTATATAGTGGATTTATGTATGCAAGTGTTGCGAGTTATCTTTGTCAGGCATGGCGAAGATTAAATGTCGAACTAATTGACTGGCCAGCTTTTTGGGTTGTGGTATCACTTTCAGCAGCCATTTATCTTAATTTCTTCACCCATCATTATTGGATCGATATTCGTTGGTGGCTGTCCGGATTGGTCATCATCCTTTTTTGGAAGTCTTGGGTAAGGTATGAAGTTGGAGAAAAGAGTTACCGTATGCCTATCGCTCTTTCCTTTGTACTCATCGGGTTTTTCATATGGGTCGCGGAAAACATCGCAACATTTTTCGGCGCATGGGAATATCCAAATCAAACAGAGGCATGGAGCCTTGTACACCTAGGAAAAGTCAGCTCTTGGCTTTTGTTGGTGATTGTAAGCTTCCTAATTGTGGCCACTTTGAAGAGGGTGAAAGGGAAAGACTCAAGTAAGATGAATGATAAAATAGCTATCCATAAATAAAAAACCTTGGCAAATACATGCCAAGGTTTTTTGTATCGTTATTACCCAATAGAACCTTCCATCTCGAACTTAATCAGACGGTTCATTTCTACTGCGTATTCCATTGGTAATTCTTTTGTGAATGGCTCGATGAAGCCCATTACGATCATTTCTGTTGCTTCTTCTTCAGAAAGCCCACGGCTCATCAGATAGAACAGTTGCTCTTCAGATACTTTGGATACCTTCGCTTCATGCTCAAGAGAAACATTGTCGTTGAACACTTCGTTGTAAGGTATTGTATCGGAAGTAGACTGGTTATCCATGATTAGCGTGTCACACTCGATGTTGGAGCGCGCGCCGGTTGCTTTTTTACCAAAATGAACGATTCCACGGTATGTTACTTTACCACCTTGCTTGGAGATGGATTTGGAAACGATGGTGGAAGATGTGTTTGGTGCAAGGTGAATCATTTTCGCCCCTGCATCCTGATGCTGGCCTTTACCGGCAATTGCAATGGATAATGTCATACCACGAGCGCCTTCTCCTTTAAGGATTACAGCTGGGTATTTCATCGTTAATTTAGAACCGATGTTACCATCAATCCATTCCATCGTCGCATTCTCATCACAAACTGCACGTTTTGTTACAAGATTGTAAACATTGTTCGCCCAGTTTTGAATTGTCGTGTAACGGCAGTACGCATCTTTTTTAATGACGATTTCAACTACCGCACTGTGTAGTGAGTTTGTCGTATAAACAGGTGCTGTACAGCCTTCTACATAATGTACGTGTGCACCTTCGTCTACAATGATAAGTGTACGCTCGAATTGACCCATATTTTCGGAGTTGATTCGGAAGTACGCTTGAAGTGGAGTTTCCACTTTTATACCTTTAGGAACGTAGATGAAAGATCCACCAGACCATACTGCAGAGTTCAACGCAGCAAATTTGTTATCAGTAGGCGGAATTGTTTTCGCAAAATGCTCGCGGAAAAGGTCTTCATTTTCCATTAGTGCCGTACCTGTATCTTTAAAAACAACACCTAGATCTTCCAGGTCTTCTTGCATGTTGTGGTAAACAACCTCAGATTCATACTGAGCAGATACACCAGCAAGATATTTTTGTTCCGCTTCTGGGATACCCAATTTGTCAAACGTCTGCTTGATTTCTTCAGGTACTTCATCCCAAGAACGCTCAGACTTTTCGGATGGCTTTACGTAGTACGTAATTTCATCAAAGTTTAAGCTGTTCAAATCGCCGCCCCATTGTGGCATTGGCATGTTATAGAAATGCTCCAAAGATTTAAGACGGAAATCCAGCATCCATTGAGGCTCATCCTTCATACGAGAGATTTCTTCTACGATCTCTTTCGTAAGACCACGGCCGGAACGGAAAATGGAAACGTCTTTGTCCTTAAAACCATACTTGTAATCGCCGATTTCAGGCATTTTTTTCGCCATTTTATTCCCTCCATTCAAGAGGTGAGCAATAGTGAGGTCAATTTCGCATCACTACCACTCCCTATCTTGCCTTGCTTATTCCGACTTAACTCCCTTTTCCATGGCTTTCCATGCAAGAGTGGCACATTTGATACGTGCCGGGAATTTTGCTACACCTTGAAGTGCTTCGATATCCCCTAAGTCTAAGTTTTCGTCATCATATTCTTTGCCTAACATCATATCATAAAAGATTTGGGATAGCTCTAGGGCTTTTTCCACTTCTAGACCTTTAACAGCTTGAGTCATCATAGATGCGGATGCCATGGAGATTGAACAGCCTTCTCCATCGAATTTGGCTTCGGCTACTTTCCCATCTTCCACTTTCAATGTTAAGTGAATGCGATCGCCGCATGTTGGGTTATTCATGTCAACAGTAATACTGTCTTGCTCAAGAGAACCTTTATTACGCGGATTTTTGTAATGATCCATAATTACCTGACGATATAGAGTATCTAAATTATTAAAAGACATTACTAAAGTACTCCTTTGTTTTCACTAATGATGCAACTAGCTTATCAATTTCTTCCTCTGTGTTATACAGGTAAAAACTAGCACGTGCAGTGGAAGAAACGTTCAGATACTTCATTAATGGCTGTGCACAGTGGTGTCCAGCACGAACAGCGATTCCTTCTGCATCCAGCACCGTAGCTACATCATGTGGATGTACGTCCTCTATATTGAATGTTACAAGGCCCGCTCTTTTCTTAGGGCCGAAGATCGTGATTCCTTCGATTTCGGACATGCAGTTCATCGCATAATCTGCAAGCTTATGTTCATGGGCAAGGATATTGTCCATTCCCACCTGCTCCAGGAAGTCAATTGCTGCACCAAGTCCGATCGCACCCGCAATAATCGGGGTACCTCCTTCAAACTTCCAAGGCAGCTCCTTCCAAGTGGATTCCTGCAGTCCGACAAAGTCGATCATTTCCCCGCCAAATTCGATTGGCTCCATCTTATCAAGCAGATGTTTTTTCCCGTAAAGGGCACCGATACCTGTTGGAGCACCCATTTTATGACCAGACAGTGCGAAGAAGTCGCAGTCTAAATCTTGTACATCCACTTTCATGTGTGGGGTACTTTGGGCACCGTCGACCACCATGATTGCACCGTTACGATGGGCAATTTCAGCGATTTCCTTAATCGGGTTGATGGTTCCTAATACGTTGGAAACCTGCATCACAGAAACTATTTTCGTGTTTTCCGTGATGGTAGCTTCTACATCTGACAAGGACAGGCTGCCGTCTTCTGTCAACGGGATATATTTTAAAGTAGCACCAGTTGCTTTTGCCGCCTGTTGCCATGGGATGATATTACTATGATGCTCCATGTAAGTGATAACTATTTCGTCGCCTTCCTTTAGGTTGGCACGTGCATAGCTCCCAGCAACAAGGTTCAGAGCGGTCGTTGTTCCACGAGTGAAGACTATCTCTTCTCTGTGGGCCGCGTTGATAAAGTTCTTCACTTTATCCCGTGCGCCTTCGTAACCGTCTGTCGCTCTCGTACCCAAAGTATGAACTCCACGATGAACATTGGAGTTATACCCTTTATAGTACTTCTCCAACGCCTCAATGACCGCTAACGGCTTTTGAGAGGTAGCAGCACTATCCAGATACACAAGCGGATTTCCATTGACCTCTTGATGCAAAATCGGAAACTGCTGACGTATCTCCTGGATATTCATTACTTCACTTTCCTTTCAATTACGTCAATCAATTGGTTCTTAACCGACTCGATTGGCAATTGATTTACTACTGGTGCCAAGAATCCGTGGATTACCAGGCGCTCCGCTTCCTTCTTGGAAATTCCGCGGCTCATCAGGTAGTAAAGCTGAAGTGGATCGATGCGGCCCGCTGATGCTGCGTGACCTGCAGTTACATCATCTTCATCGATAAGAAGAATCGGGTTTGCATCTCCACGAGCTTTTTCGCTAAGCATCAATACTCGGGACTCTTGCTCGGCATTAGACTTAGACGCACCATGCTCAATTTTACCGATACCGTTAAATACTGAGCTTGCGCTATCTTTCATCACACCATGCTTAAGGATTTGACCGTCAGAGTTTTTGCCAAAATGTACAACCTTCGTTGTAAAGTTTTGCTTTTGCTCTCCACGTCCGACTACAACTGTTTTTGTATCTCCAACAGAGCCGTCACCCATAAGGTTTGTTACGTTTTCAGAGATTGTATCTCCATCATTCATAAGTCCAAGTGCCCACTCAAGTGTCGCGTCACGTCCAACGACTCCACGGCGGTTAACGTAAGTTGTTACACCTTTTCCAAGGTTGTCTACCGCACCGTATTGCACTTTAGAGTTTCCGTTAGCAATAACCTCTGTCACAATGTTAAAGATAGAACCTTCGCCATCATTGTTGGACAGGTAGTTCTCTACATAAGTAACTGCACTATTGTCTTCTGCTACGATCAATACGTGATTAAACACAGCTTCAGCTTTGTCATGAAGGTAGATCGCTTGAATCGGTTCTTCAATAACAACGTTTTTCGGAACATAAAGGAATGCTCCGCCGTTCATCAATGCAGCGTGTAAAGCAGAAAGCTTATGCTCATCAACTTTCACACCGTCTTGCATGAAGTATTTTTTTACAAGGTCACTGTGCTCTTTTGCAGCTGTGATGATATCTGTGAAGATAACGCCTTGTGCTTTTAATTCTTCTTTCACTGTGGATACAACTGATGTGTTATCCACTTGAACATATACATTTTCTCCATCTACTAACGCCTTTACCTCTTCAGGTAATTGGTCCACAGAAGTAATGGAAGTTTCTACAGTGTGCTTCTGGAAGTTTGTAAAATTCCAGTTTGTAATCTTCGTCTTATCCGGCTTAGGTAATGGCAGCTCTTCTGCCAAGGAATAAGCTTGTAAGCGAAGATCTAACAGCCACTGAGGCTCCCCCAATTCTTTGGAGTAGTTAGTGAGGTAGTCTTGATCAAACGGTAATTTCGTCTCTAACGTCATGATAATCCTCCTTGCTTACGCTTCTTGACCGACTGTTTCGTCTTCGATACCTAGTTCTTGCTTAATCCAATCGTAACCTTCTGCCTCTAGACGTTGCGCTAATTCCTTGCCACCGGATTTCACGATGCGGCCTTGCATCATAACGTGCACGTGGTCAGGAGTGATGTAGTTCAATAAACGTTGGTAGTGAGTGATGATAAGGCAACCGAAGTCGTCCCCGCGCATTTCATTGATTCCTTTAGAAACAACTTTCAATGCATCAATATCAAGACCAGAGTCAATCTCGTCAAGGATAGCAATCTTAGGCTCGATCATCATCAATTGAAGGATTTCATTACGCTTCTTTTCCCCGCCGGAGAAACCTTCGTTTAGGTAACGCTGTGCCATTGCTTGATCCATTTCCAAGAAGTCCATGTTCTTATCCATTGTACGGATGAATTTCATTAAGGAAATCTCATCGCCCTCTTCACGGCGAGCGTTGATAGCAGAACGCAAGAAATCCGCGTTTGTTACACCACTAATCTCACTTGGGTATTGCATTGCAAGGAATAAGCCGACTTGTGCGCGCTCATCCACTTCCATTTCAAGAACATCTTCACCATCAAAAGTGATGCTTCCGCTTGTTACTTCATATTTTGGGTGTCCCATGATTGCAGAAGAAAGCGTAGACTTTCCTGTTCCGTTAGGACCCATGATTGCGTGAATCTCTCCGCCTTTTACTTCAAGATTTACACCCTTTAAAATCTCTTTATCATTAATGGATACATGTAAATCTTTAATCGTTAACGTTGAACCCATAACTGTAACCTCCAATGTTCTTGTGTTCCTATATGAAAACACATTCTTGTTTTAATTCTCATTTTATTCTCATTACAATCTTATAACAAATAGAAAGTGATAGCAACCTTTTCCGACTTGACTAAGATACCCTCAAATTATAACGAATATCAGGGGTGGAAGTCGAATTTTCGGGGGAATTTTTATTTGGTTAACTCCCGGTTAATTTCCGTTCCAGTTATTCGCTTTCCACGGGGCGGTGCTAAAGCCTCCTCACTACGCTCGAGGGTCTCAAGTATACCGCTACCTCCCGCCGGAGTCTCATAACTTGCACTCCAACTAACCGGGGAAACTACTTTATAAAAACAAAAAGGGTCTGCGTTATTCTCATTTGTTAGAGAATAACGCAGACCCTTTTTCTACTATATTATATGGTCAACCTGTCAGCTAGTTGCTGCGTAGGTTTTATGGGCGGAAATTACGGTCTACTTCTTCAACAATCTGCAAGCTTTTTTGGTAATCCTTTTCTCGTTTCTGCTCTACTTCTATAAGTTTCGAGAGCTTGTTTGAGTACTCCTCATAACCAAAACCATATGCTTGATACATTGCCTTCTCCATTTCACCTGTGTACTTTACGTGTACCTGATGGATAATAAACCATTCCCTTCCTATTTATAAAGTGTTTATTTTTCGTACCAGTTAACTGATACCCTCAAAGTATTTGTTATAAACACATTAATAATCATAGCAGTGGAGGTTTTTTTATCCAAGCGAGGTATGGGACGATTACTGGGGATATTGGAGGTTGTGGGGGAATTAGAGAAGGTGGTTGATGGGAGGCTTAGTATTTCTCTGTAATGCTAAAGCGTTCTAGTTGTCCTGGTATTGGAGGACGTTAAATTGTAAACTGTTTATTAGACAGTTCCCTCGTATTTCAAGAACCTTCGGGCGGAGAGAGCCGCTCTATTGGACAATTCACCCGTATTTCAAGAGTCTTCGGGCGGAGAGAGCCGCTCTATTGGACAATTCACCCGTATTTCAAGAACCTTCGGGCGGAGAGAGCCGTCCTATTGGACAATTCACCCGTATTTCAAGAACCTTTGGGCGGAGAGAGCCGCTCTATTGGACAATTCACCCGTATTTCAAGAACCTTCGGGCGGAGAGAGCCGCTCTATTGGACAATTCACCCGTATTTCAAGAACCTTAAGGAGTATAGAACCCAGAAAATGGAAAGAGCCCAACCGAAAAAGGTCAGACTCCCAAAAATCAATGCTTCAATTCGTTAAAATCACTAATACATGACTGCACCAGCGTCACGGATTGGCTCATTGCCGCTCCGCCTCCAAATGCTGCCGTCACACCGCACACTTCTAGGATTTCCTGCTCTGTAGCACCTTGATCTAAGCAACCTTTAGTATGGTAAACGATGCAATATTCATCTTGAGAATAAACACTGACCCCAAGAGCAATCAATTGCTTTTGCTTTTTATCAAGTACGCCCTCTTTAAAACACGCTTCTGTGAACTCGTTATAATGATGTGCAAGCTCCGGCATTTTTTCAGTAAATACACCAAGTCCCGCTTTATAATCATGAAGTGCTGCTTCTGCATAGTTTTTCGGCTCATAATGTTGTTCCATTGAAGACAACTCCCATCCTAATTTTTCACAAAGTTAGTATTTGTTTAGGGGGGAGGTAAGTATTCATAAGCGGCAAATATTTTAAGCCAATTTCAATTTTCAGCACTCTAGCTAAAAATAAAACCCCGCGCCTATATACAGCACGGGGTTCTCAAAATCCTTATTCCTCGTCAGATGCCTTCGCAGGAAGCACGGATCCTTTGTATTCTTTTTCAATAAATGCTTTGATTTCATCAGATTGAAGTACTTCCACTAATGCTTTAATCTGTTCGTTATCTTTGTCTTCCCCACGAACAACTATAAGGTTTACGTAAGGGTTATTTTCACCAGATTCTAAAGCAATTGCTTCTTTTTCAGGGTCGATGTCAGCGCCAAGTGCATAGTTTCCGTTAATCAATACTGCATCTCCGTCACCATTCAAGTATGCTTGAGGAAGAAACGCAGCTTCAAATTGTGTATTGAACTCTAGGTTCTTAGGATTCTCTTCAATATCATCAACAGATGCAGATGTAACCTCTACGCCTTCTTTTAATGTAATAAGTCCTTTTTCTTCAAGCATTGCAAGGATACGGCCATGGTCAGCAACAGAGTTACTCATTAAGATTTCCGCACCTTCAGGAAGTTCTTCTAAGCTGCCATATTCTTTAGAATAGACGCCGATTGGCTCAATATGGACGCCACCTGCACTTACAAAGTCGTAATCATTTTCTTCAATTTGACTCTTTAAGTAAGGCTCATGCTGGAAGAAGTTTGCGTCAATGTCTTTATCACGAAGTGCCTGGTTTGGAATGATATAATCCGTATAAGTTTGAATGTCTAATTCAATGCCTTTTTCTTCTAACAAAGGTTTTGCTTCTTCTAGAATTTCTGCGTGCGGAACATTGGAAGCACCGATAACCAGCTTACCTTCCTCGATACCTTTTTCTCCGCCACCACATGCAGCTAGTACTAGCACCAACAATGATATTACTGCAAAACTTAAAACTTTTTTCATAATCTTAGTCCCCTCTTTCTTATCGTTTGTCTAATTTATTAGTTATTAAATCTCCAATGAATTGGATGATAAAAACAATGATTAAGATGATGACCGTACACACAAGCGTAACTTCCCAGTTATTGCGTTGGAAACCGTCAAGGAATGCTAGATTCCCTAGTCCACCTGCACCAATGATGCCTGCCATCGCCGTGTAACTTACAATGGCAATCGCTGTAACCGTTATACCGGATACCAATGCTGGCATCGATTCCGGAATCAATACTTTCCAGATGATTTCTGAAGTTTTCGCCCCCATGGAACGTGCTGCTTCAATGACACCTTTGTCAATTTCACGTAATGCAATTTCCACCATACGTGCGTAAAATGGCGCTGCACCTATGATTAGGGCTGGCAATGCCGCGTTCGCACCGATAATAGTATCCATAATGAACCTTGTGAAAGGAATAAGTAAAAATATTAAAATGACAAATGGGATAGAACGGAAGATATTTACGAAAGCTGCAACCAATCCATTAATCGCTCGACTTTCCCATATGTTTCCTTTAGCAGTCAAAAACAACAATAATCCTAAAATAATTCCAAGTACAAATGTAGCGACAACCGATATACTGCTCATATACAGAGTTTCTATTGTAGCTTCCCACATTTTGTCCCAATTAACTCTTTCAAGCATGTGTCATCACCTCCAACTCCACCTGCTGTTCGCGAATGTATGCCAACGCCTGCTGGACCTCTGTCTCATCTCCATCAAGATGAACAAAGAGGGAGCCGTAAGCGCCATTCTGTGTTTGTGAGATTTTACCTTGTAAAATGTTCACATCAATTGAAAATTTGCGAATTAAATTCGTAATCAACGGTTGTTCTGCCGACGTTCCTACAAAAGTCAGCTGAATGACTCTGCCTTGCGGATATTCCGCCAACAAATGCTCCGCTGTTTCTTGTGTATCTTCCGGTTCTGTCACCTGTTTGACGAAGCGTTTTGTGATAGGCTGTTCCGGCTTACGGAAGACGTTAAGAACATCTCCCTGTTCCACAACTTTCCCGTTTTCCATGACCGCAACACGATGACAAATCTTTCGAATCACATGCATTTCATGTGTGATCAGGACGATAGTCAGTGATAACCGTTTATTGATGTCTACCAACAAGTCTAAAATCGAGTCCGTTGTCTGCGGATCCAAAGCAGAAGTCGCTTCATCACATAAAAGGACTTTAGGGTTATTTGCAAGCGCTCTTGCAATCCCAACCCTTTGTTTTTGTCCTCCACTTAGTTGTGAAGGGTAAGAGTCCCCTCTTCCATCCAAGCCTACAAGCTTGATGAGTTCATCCACCCGCTTATCGCGTTCTGATCTGCTCACACCGGCAATTTCAAGTGGAAAGGAGATATTCTCCTTAACTGTTCTCGACCATAACAGATTGAAGTGCTGGAAGATCATACTGATTTCCTGGCGTGCTTCTCTCAGTTCCTTGCCTTTTACTTTTGCAAGGTTCCTGCCTGCAACATCAACGACACCATCTGTTGGAGTTTCCAACCCGTTAAGCATGCGAATCAGTGTACTTTTTCCTGCACCACTGTACCCGATAACACCAAATATTTCTCCTTGATTGATGGAGAGGTCTATATCATCAACAGCTGTTACTGTTCCGGTTTTCGTCTTAAATATCTTTTTAACACCTTGAAGTGAAATCATAATCGCACCTACCTTCTTACATTTCCTTGTTTTAGCTTACCCAATTAAGATTAATCAAACGTTTGTTTAATCCTTGAAAATAAAAAATCCCTTCTGCAACAATGAGCAGAAAGGATTAAATGAGAAAGTCCTTTCTCTCATCTATCAAAGCAAATTGCTTTGTGTGAATTGGCACCAATTTCAACAATTACTTGTTGACGGTTGCCGGGTTTCATCGGGCACGTCCCTCCACCTCTCTCGATAAGAGATAAACATATATAATTTAAATTAAGTATTTGGGCAATTCGAATTAACGAGTGTTATCGTATCACGGTGATAAATAGCCTGTCAATTAAAAACTTTCTTCCTACATCTAAAATACCATCAAAGCCTTCTCTTTTATACTGAAACTGGCTCTGCTTTGTTGAACAATTTCACCGTCGCATTGCAAGACCATGGAGGCATCAGCACATACATTAATGGTAGTTCCTCTAAGCATGGTTACTTTTCGGTGACGAATATGTTTCCCTATAAAAGCAAGCGGAAACACGAACAATAACTCCCATCTTCCAATTCCTGAAACTACGCAAATATCCAGTACCCCATCATTGCCCTTAGCAGCTGGGCAAATCATGATCCCCCCGCCATAATAGGGAAGGTTCGCGATTGCTATTAACCAAACGTCCTCAAACTTATATAAACTGCCATCTACTTCAATAGAAACATCAGAAGGTTGATAGGTAAAAAGGACTCTAAAAATGTTCAGTACATATGACAAGCCGCCTAACCCTACTTTATTCAAAGCACGCTTTAATTTTGACTGATTGGTCACTTCGGCAACCTTGCCGTCAAACCCAAGGCCCGCAATAGAAATATAGTACTCGGCACCTACTCGAGGAACATCTAATTGTTTATAGGAACCTTTCAGGATGCGATCTAATGCCCCTGCCACATCAAAAGGGACTCCAAGGCTTCTTGCCATGTCATTTCCGGAACCAGCAGGAATAATTCCTAAAACCACCTTTTTATAAATTATTTTATTGATCACTTCATGAATGGTACCGTCCCCACCGACCACCACAACAGCATGTACCAAATTCTCATCTATATTTCCCATTATTTCACCAGCATGACCTGCATAATCAGTATAGCTGACCTGATAAGCTACACTTTTCCCTTTTAATAGCTTTTTTGTTTCTTTCCACATACGGAGTCCTTTACCGTTTCCGGCCATCTTGTTGACTATAAAATAATACACTGCGCCTACACCGCCTATACCTTCTCTTTATCTATTATTTAAATTCGTTACAGGCGAGTTCAATTCCTTTATGATACGACTTTTCTTTCCGATCTGTTCACAAGGGTAAATAGAGAATCCATAAGGAGGTAATGTCTGAACGAACCTTTAAATGTCAGGCCTTTTAATTCTCTCATTTTAGTACCGCTCAAAAGTTCAATCAAATCTTCTCTAGACCCCTCTATGACAATATCCGCTACAGTCGCGTCCTGTTCTACTTGCATTTTATTTTTATTTAATATGAATACCGACCTTTCCCCATGGGTGATTAAACAACAGCGCAGACTGTAGTAAGGCAAAATTTCCATCACATGCAACTTACTTTGTGCTTTAACAAGAAAAGTTTCTAAATTCTCTATTACCATTACAAACCAGCCCCCTTTTCCTAATCTATTTCCCTGCATATCGGCCTAATCCCTGCAATAAAAAAAGAACAATTACCGCGTATTTCCGATAACTGTTCTTCATTTCCCAAGAAATATGTCAGACTATGATGTCTTTGCCATAGCCTTTTGGTAGGTTGCCGTCGTTTTTTCCCTAAACATCAAGTAAAAGAAAATAGAACTTGTCAGATAAAGTACAGCGGTGATGGAGAATACAATCGAATATCCCCAATATTCCCCGTACAAAAGCACAATGGTCATAGAAACCGGGCCCATGCTTGCCCACCCGAGTGAGAAGACCATTTGATTGATGGAGTTAGCAAAACCCTTCAAAGAATTATCAACCTTTTCCATCATCATCGAAGAAATGATGGGATTGGCCGCATTCATTAATGCCTGCCTGAATAAAAACCCAAGAGCAGCAAGCCAAAATATTTGTGTGAAGGCCGTTATTAGCATGAACGGTAAGGACAGAAGCTGCAAAATAACCACCGCTCTCATCTCTCCCACTCTCCTGACAACAGCAGGCCCTATGATCATGGCAACCGCAGTGACTGCTTGACCTAAAGAAAGCACGATTCCAATCGTAGAATTCGACGTGCCAAAACGGTCAGCAAAATATAAATTTAAATAAGGAATGACCAATCCAGACCCAAAGCCTACCAAGATAGATGCAAAGGAAAAAGCAAAGATTAACTTCCACTGCCCCTTTGGAATGGAGGATTGGAAACTTTTCAAAGAAAATACTTTGCTCTCCTTCTCCCGCTTAGGTTCCGTTGTTTTTAAAAGAGGAATAATTCCTAATATGAAGATGAGACTTCCAAGAAGAAGTGTCCACCTAATACTCCAGACAGGACTAAGGCCGACGACATGTAAAAACAGGTCTGTCAGTGTCCCTCCCAGCAGATTTCCGATGACGTTAGCTGCCATCATAACCGCAAAGTGGTAGCTGAAGAGTTTCACCCGTTGATCTTTTGTTGAACTTTCCGCAAGCCACGGCACGGCGGTAACCTGAATGAAAGCCATTGCGATACCAGCTATAAAAGCACTGATTAATAGAAGTGATTCTAATTCAAAAATACTTCGGAGAAACATAAAAATACCGCTAAAAAACACACCATAGACCATCATCTTCTTGCGGCCGATTCTATCGCTCAATATGCCCGCTGGTATCAATATGATGGCTGCAGCCAGCGATGAAGCTGCGATGACATTCCCGTTTACCGTCTCGGCAAATCCGAGCTCCCTTATATAAAAATTATAAACAATCATAAATATTCCAAGCCCAATTTGAGTTAAGATATTAACCATAAATAATTTCTGGATGTTATGATCATAGCGTTTAAATGACTGAAACCAGTTTGCATTTTTTAACATATTTCTGCCCCTTGTTTGTGAAAATATATTTCGTCTCCCTAAACAAACTTACTCCTTTTTCAGAAAAATGGCAATAGGAGTTTCTGTCGAAAACGAAAAAAACACCGCAATGGGTGTTTTTCGTCCGTTCACTCACTTTCCATCATACTGCTTAAAGAGTCCATATAAAAACTCCACAGAACGGAAAGCATATATTTTTTCCTTCATCTCGCCATTTTGAAAAACCATCAAACAAGGAACACTCTCGATTTCCCACTTCATAGCAAGCTCCTGTATATAATTCACATCAAGCATCCCAAAACTAAGATGCGGGAAAAGCTCTTTCGTCACATCCAACATCCGCTTGGCAACCTGACATGTCCCACACATAGGGGTATAAAAATAAACCACACTCAATTTATCCTCATTAATTTCTTGTAACAGTTCTTTCTTCGTCCAATCCTTCATTCTCTCATCCTCAATACAATTTTATTACAAATAATGTGAATGAATATCAATGTTTGCACTTAATAAAACCGTAGCTATATGGTGATGCGGCGCAGAGGCCACTTCTCGATACATTTTATCAATATAAAGGTGTTCCGCCTCCGGAAATTCCCTTTTAAAGAGCTTACGCAATTTTTCACCGGAACTATCAGCATCCACCAGGATATAAACCTCTTTATCCATTATATCTTCCATTAATTCATCGAGCTTCGTGACACTGATCGTGCCATTGGTACAAATGATATGAACCGGCTCATTGATGACTTCCTGAATTCGTTTTTTATCAGATTTCCCCTCAACTATGATGATCTTTTCCTCATGTATTAAGTCCATATCCATCACCTGTTCTAAAAAGATGTATAAAGATAAGTTGCTTTATACTATAACTATTCCGAATAGCGGTAATGTACACAAATAATCAGAAATAAGGGCGTTGATAAATAAAAAAGGGGCGGAACTAAATTAAGTCCCAACCCCACCGATGGTTAACACCATCCATTTTCGTAGTCGCAATCTACGTATTTGGCATCTTTTTCAGACGGCACTTGAACCTGTTGGAAGATCTTACTTCCTTCTTGTTCGTAGCCGTTTTTTAATTTATATTGATTGCCTTGCTCAGTAAACATCACCTGACCGATGGATTCATGCTCTACATAGAGTTCAAAGCCTTGGTCCATCATTTTACCGTTTACTCGGTCCGTAATGTCTAACCGCTTATTATCCAAAGTCATTAGAGATCACCTTCTTTAGTTAAATGTTAACTATGAATAGGTTGCCCCCATGAAAGATAATTAGTCTTCTTTTGTCATTTCCTCATATTGCTCAGCAGTCATTAAATTGTCAACTTCTCCAGCATCTGCAGGTTCCACCACAATCATCCAAGCTTTCTCGTATGGAGATTCGTTCACATACTCAGGGCTGTCATTTAAATCTTCATTAACTTCTACCACTTTTCCGCTAATTGGAGCATATAGTTCTGATACTGTTTTAACTGATTCTACACTACCGAATGGCTCATCTGCAGAAATTTCATCTCCAACTTCAGGAAGTTCAACAAACACGATATCTCCAAGCTCGGATTGTGCAAAATGCGTAATCCCTACTCGTACTTTTTCTCCTTCAACTTTTACCCATTCATGCTCTTCGGAATAACGTAAATCTTTAGGTGTGCTCATTAATAATTCCCTCCATCAAACTAGTTTATTTTAGCTCTTCTAATAGGGCATGCCTATTTAAAAAGAGAGCCTGTCCTATTTCCATGTTTCCTCAAACTGCTTTTCATTAAATCCGACTGTTACTTTGCTGCCGTCCGTTGTAATCGGGCGCTTGATCAGCATGCCATCCGTTGCAAGAATATCAAGCAACTCTCCTTCGGATGCTGTTTTCACTTTATCCTTTAATCCAAGCTCACGGTATTTCATGCCGCTTGTATTAAAGAATTTCTTCAGTTCGAGGCCGCTTTTTTTGTAAAGTTCCTCTAACTTTTCACGTGATGGTGGATTTTCGACAATATGTACTTCTTCTACCGCTACACCATTCGCCTCAAGCCACTTTTTAGCATTGCGGCATGTGCCACATTTAGGATACCAATAAAACGTTACTGTCATAACCTTTTCGCACCACCTTAGCATACATGATTTTACTCATATATTGTAGCATAATAGAAAGCTTGCGCCTAATTTTCAACACGCTATTTTCTATAATTCGACGTCTTTTTCTGTATTCCTTTCTTACAGGGATATAATTTCAAAATAACATTTATTTGAATTGATTTATCATAATACACACAACAGATAGGTATTCATGTTCAGAGAAATCCACTATAAAATTGTGACATATAAAAACCAGGCTCCCCCAAAGAGGAAGCCTGGTTTTTCATTATCATACAGTATACTTCTGTAGATCCAATACGCTTGCTGCAATTTCACGCTTTTTCGCAACAACATTGATTGGTGTGTGGCGAGTGAATTTACGAAGTGCAGAGATCATCATGCGAAGCGTATCGCCCGTTTCGGCAGCTACCAATGTTTCTCTTGCATCTGCTTCGATTTGGTTGAAAGCTTCTTGACAGAACACTTGCGTGTAAAGAACTTTCAATTTATTTTTGTCTTCTCCGGATTTGGCGATTGCTTTTTCCGTGCGCAGAACTGCTGATTCCATAGAGTAGACATTGCTGATGATGTCAGCGATGTTAACAAGCAACTCTTGCTCTCTTTCTAATGCTTTTCCGTACTTTTGTGCAACAAGTCCTGTCATTAGAATGGCAATTTTCTTTGCATTTTTCACAAGGTATTTCTCTTGCTCCAATACTCCATCGCCAACTTCTTCCGGCATAAGCATCATTAACTCTTCTTGCAGACTTTGCGCTTTTTGAATTAGTGGAAGCTCGCCTTTTAATGCTTTACGAAGGTAAGTTCCAGGTACCAACAAGCGATTGATTTCATTTGTTCCTTCAAAAATACGGTTGATACGGGAATCACGGTACATTCTTTCTACTTCATACTCCGCCATGAAGCCATATCCACCATGGATTTGAACGGCCTCATCTACCACGTAATCAAGCGTTTCAGAGCCGAATACTTTATTCAAAGAACATTCAATTGCGTATTCAGCAACCGCTTTAGCCACTGCATTAGGATCCTTCTCTTCTTCTTTCGTCAGGCGTCCCATGCTGTCTTCAAAAAGACCAACTGTACGGTATACGGAGCTTTCTGTTGCATATGTTTTAACAGCCATGTTTGCAAGCTTCTCTTGGATAAGAGAGAATTTTGCGATTGGTGTTTTGAATTGTTGGCGTTGGTTTGCATAAGTTGCCGCAAGCTCGATTCCACGCTTCGCCCCACCAACAGTTCCAACAGCCAATTTGTAGCGGCCAATATTTAAGATGTTAAATGCGATTACGTGTCCGCGACCGATTTCACCAAGAAGGTTTTCTTTAGGCACTAACGCATCTTCTAAAATTAATGTACGTGTAGAAGAACCTTTGATTCCCATCTTCTTTTCTTCCGGTCCAGTGGAAACTCCACCAAACTCACGCTCAACGATAAATGCAGAGAAGTGTTCTCCATCTACTTTCGCATAAACAACAAATACATCAGCAAAGCCAGCATTGGTAATCCATTGCTTTTCACCATTCAATACATAATGTGTACCTTCGGCGTTTAGTTTTGCCGTCGTTTTCGCACCAAGAGCATCAGATCCAGAACCTGGCTCCGTTAATGCGTATGCTGCAAGCATTTCTCCAGAAGACAGTTTTGGAAGGTATTTTTGTTTTTGGTCTTCGTTACCGAAAAGAACGATAGGAAGGGATCCGATACCAACGTGTGCTCCGTAGGATAAGGAAAATCCGCCAGCTCTTGAGAATTTTTCTGTGATTAGGGATGAGCTGATTTTATCAAGTCCAAATCCGCCGTATTCTTCTGGTACGTCTGCTCCTAGGAGGCCTATTTCGCCTGCTTCTTTTAGAAGTTTTACGGAGATATCGAAGTTGTGGTGTTCGATTTCTTCTAGGTTAGGTACTACTTCGTTTACGACGAATTCTTCTGTAGTTTTGGCGATTAGTTTGTGTTCGTCTGAGAAGTCCTCTGGTGTAAAGACTTTTTCTGCGGCGATATCGTCAAGTAGGAAGCTTCCGCCTTTGATTACATTTTCTAATGTGTTTGACATTTTGTTTTCCTCCCGTTTGGTTACTAAAAAATAATTGGTTGTCTGGATAACTTCCTGTTTCCTTTCGTTCCAGGTGTTCGCTTTCCTAGGGGCGGTGCTTGAGCCTCCTCACAACGCTTCAGGGGTCTCAAGCTACCGCTATCTCCCTCAGGAGTCTCACACCTTGCACTCCAGTCAACAGGATGAATCACGTAATATAAAGCACATCTATTAAACGTTTTAAAACAATCTAATTAAGCAAGTAGTTCGAATACGCCTGCGGCACCCATTCCGCCGCCGATACACATGCTGACGATACCGAATTGTTCGTTGCGGCGTTGCATTTCGTGCAGGAGGGTCAGGGTCAGTTTGGAGCCTGTGCATCCAAGTGGGTGTCCGAGAGCAATTGCTCCGCCGTTTACGTTCACTTTGTCTTCATCAAGGCCTAGTTCACGCATAACTTGGATTGCTTGGGATGCAAATGCTTCGTTCAATTCAAGCAAGCCGATATCAGAAAGCTCCAGGCCTGCAAGTTTAAGTGCTTTAGGAATTGCTACTACCGGGCCGATTCCCATTACTTCTGGTGGTACGCCGCCTACTGCGAAGGATCGGAATTTAGCAATCGGTTTTAATCCAAGTGCTTCCGCTCTTTCTCTTTCCATCACAAGGACAGATGCTGCTCCGTCACTTGTTTGGGAGGAGTTACCGGCTGTTACGGAACCTTTGACATTAAATGCCGGGCGAAGTTTGCTCAATACTTCCATGGAAGTACCTGCTCTCACTCCTTCATCCTGGCTGAAAGTGAATGTTGACTCTTGCAATTTGTGGTTTGACCCCACCTTGCGAAGTGTTACATCAACAGGTACGATTTCGTCCACAAACTTACCTTCTTGGATGGCTTTTGCAGCACGCTCATGACTGCGAACTGCGAATGCATCTTGGTCTTCACGGCTAACACCGTATTTCATTGCTACTTGTTCAGCCGTATGGCCCATTCCCATGTAGTACTCTGGTGCGGAATCAACAAGTCTAGCATTTGGTCGAACTGTATGGCCCACCATTGGTACCATACTCATGGATTCTGCTCCACCAGCGATGATGGATTCAGAATGTCCAAGCATGATTCGCTCTGCCGCATAGGCAATAGTTTGTAAGCCTGAAGAGCAATATCTATTGATCGTAATAGCTGGAACACTTGATGGAAGTCCAGCTAAACCTCCGATATTTCTTGCCATATTCAGCCCTTGTTCTGCTTCTGGCATCGCACAACCGAAAATCAGGTCATCGATTGGACCGTCATAATTGCCTGCTCGTTTTAATGTTTCTCTAACTACTAATGCCCCTAAATCATCTGGACGAACTGTAGCTAGTGATCCTTTTCTTGATCTTCCGACTGGTGTTCTAGCACCAGCAACAATAACCGCTTCTTTCAAAATGCTCCCCTCGCTTTTCTAGTAGTTTAGTAGAGTTTCTGCTTATAGCACCGCTGTTGATTTCCGCAAATGGCTACGCTTTCCTAGGGGCGCTGCTGGAGCCTCCTCACTTCGTTGCGGGGTCTCCACCTAGCGCTAACTCCCTCAGGAGTCTACGCCTTTTGCTCCAATCAACAGCTATGGAATTTATCTAACTATCTGAATTGGTTTAGTTACGTAATGGCTTTCCTTTTACAAGCATGTGTTGCATGCGTTGTTGGGATTTTGCTTCTCCTACTAGGCTTAGGAATGCTTCTCTCTCAAGATCTAGCAGATACTGTTCATCCACATCTGTTCCGAATGGTACATTTCCGCCTGCGATCACATAGGCAAGCTTTTTGGCAATCTTTAAGTCGTGCTCGGAAATGAATCCGGAGTATTGCATGTTGTGGGCACCAAGCATTAAGGTTGCATAGCCTGTTTCTCCCACTACAGGGACTTTTCTGCGAACAGGTGCCGTGTAGCCTGCATCATACAAGCTTGTTACCGCCTGTTTCGCATCATGAATCAAGTGGTCACCGTTGAAGCTGATCAGATCTTTATTGTTTAATAAATGTAGATCTCTTGCTTCCGCTGCGGAAGTGGAGACTCTTGCCGTCGCAATTTGTTCGAATACTTTGTTCGCAACCTTTTGCAGGTCATATTCAAGTCCTTGTGGCATGCTACTTAAGTGCTTCATGTAAAGCTCTTTATTTCCGCCTCCACCAGGGATCAATCCGACTCCTACCTCTACAAGACCCATATACGTTTCACTGGATGCCTGCAGTTGGCTTGTTGGTAGGCAGATTTCTGTTCCTCCTCCGAGTGTCATGCCAAATGGCGCTGCCACAACCGGTTTAGAGCTGTACTTTATATTCATCATTGCTTGTTGGAAGTGTTTTACAACCATTTCTATTTCAAAATAATTGTCGTCTTGAGCTTCCATCAGGATCATCGCAAGGTTAGCACCTACACAGAAGTTCTTTCCTTGGTTACCTATTACAAGCCCTTTGTAGTTTTTATCCACTTCTTCAAGCGCGTAATTTACCATCTGGATAATATCAAGACCAATCGCATTATTTGGAGATTGGAATTCAAGTAGTGCCACATCATCACCAAGATCGATTAAGCTCGCACCTGAGTTTTTCTTTATAACACCTTTTGTTTCTTTTAGTGTTTTTAAGTGAACTACTTTCGGGTTTATCTCTAGCGCTTTATAAGTTCCGTTGTCATAAAACAGGGTGGTTCCGCCATCCTTTTGGTAGAAGGAACGGTGGCCGTTTGCTAACATTTCGTCGACCCATTTTGGAACAGAGATTCCATCTTCTTTCATTTTCATGACGGATGCTTCTAGACCGATGGCATCCCACGTTTCAAATGGTCCATGATCCCATCCGAAGCCCCATTTCATTGCCTGGTCAATTGCCACGATGTCATCAGCAATTTCTCCGAGTAACTCAGCGGAATAGCTTAATACCGGTGCAAGAATGTTCCAAATCAAGTTTCCGGCACGATCGTCAGCATATACAAGCGCTTTCATTTTGTTGCTGTAGCCTTTAGCTTGTTTGCTCATTTCAAGAGCAGGCGTTTTCAATTTTTTGCGTGCATCATATTCCAATGTCTCTGGGTTAAGTTCTAGGATTTCTTTTCCTTGTTTGAGGAAGAATCCCTGACCTGACTTGGAGCCCAACCAACCTTTTTCTTTCATTTTGTTCATGAAGTCTGGAATGCGGAATACCTCTTGTTCCTTGCCTTCCACTTTTTCGTAAACATTGTTGGCAACATGGATGAAGGTATCCAAACCTACCACGTCTAGCGTACGGAATGTTGCGCTCTTCGGTCTGCCGATCGCAGGACCTGTAACAGAATCCACTTCTCCGACACTATAACCGCCCTCAAGCATTTCGTTCACTGTAACAAGTAAACCGTACGTCCCGATTCGGTTAGCAATAAAGTTTGGCGTATCTTTTGCAAGAACAATCCCTTTTCCTAATACATCTTCACCAAATGATTTAATGAAATGGATTACTTCAGGACTTGTATCTTTAGTCGGGATCACTTCTAGTAATTTCAAATAACGCGGTGGGTTAAAGAAGTGAGTTCCAAGGAAGTTCTTTTTAAAATCTTCAGAGCGTCCTTCCGCCATTGCTTCAATTGAAATACCAGATGTGTTGGAGCTGATGATGCTTCCTGGTTTACGGTGTGCATCCACCTTTTCGAATAGTTGCTTTTTGATTTCCAGGTTTTCAACGATTACTTCAATGACCCAGTCACAATCCGCAATCTTTGCAAGATCATCTTCCAGGTTCCCTGCTTCAATGAGAGCAAGGTTAGATTTAGATGTAAGTGGAGCTGGTTTTTGCTTTAATAATTTTTGTACTGCTGTATTGGTAAATTTGTTTCGGATCACTTTATCAGAGAGTGTTAAGCCCTTTTGTTCTTCTTCACTCGTTAATTTGTTAGGAACGATATCTAACAAGATTGTAGGAATTCCAACGTTTGCTAAGTGTGCGGCAATGCCGGATCCCATAACTCCCGATCCGATTACAGCAGCCTTTTTAATACTTTGTTTCATTCTTCCTCCCCCTTGATAGTTGGTTTTAATAGGTAGTCATCATTTTTTGAATGAATGCTCATTCATTTTTACCGCAAAAAAATATCTGCTTTGTAAGAGTTCCCTTGGTTTTAACTATAAAGTATTTTGAAAATTTTCGCAATAAATAAATGTGAATTTACCATTTTATTTTATGATGTGTTCTGCATGTAGCTGATTGGTGTGGGAAAAATGTAGGTGTGGAGGTGAGACATCATGGCAAAGTTAAAAAAGCAACCTTCTCAAGCTGCTAAAAGTGCGGCGAGTGTAAAAGGAAACGCTGGTCCTACAATGGAAATGGACTATCGTGGAAAAAAGACAAGTAACAACCAACAGTATGGTAAGCAGAACATGGAAGACTGAGTTATAAAATGAAAAGAGCGTGCTCATCGCACGCTCTCTGATTATTTCTTGATGATTCCTTTTAATACGAACGCGACGTTTGCTGGGCGTTCTGCCAGGCGGCGCATGAAGTAACCGTACCAGTCTGTGCCGTATGGAACGTAGACGCGCATTTTGTAGCCTTCTTTGACTAGCTCTAATTGGCGCTCCGGGCGGATACCGTAGAGCATTTGGAATTCAAATTGATCTTTGGAGATTCCGTGTTTATTAACGATTTCTTTTGTGTACTCAATCATTGCATCATCATGGGTTGCAACAGCTGTGTAGTTTCCGTTCAGCAGATGCATTTCAATGATTTTCTTGAAATTATTATCTACATCTTTTTTATCTGGGAAGGCAACTTCCGGTGATTCCTTATATGCTCCTTTTACTAAACGAAGGTTCGGATTGTACTGGTTAAGGTCTTCCATGTCTTTTTCCGTTCTGTACAAGTAAGCTTGGATGACCGTACCGACATTGTCGTACTCTTTTCTTAGCTTTTTGAATACGTCGATGGTTTTCCCGCAGCGGGAGTAGTCTTCCATATCGATGGTGACAAATACACCGTGCTCCTTTGCTGCATCAAGGATTCTACGCATGTTTTTCATCACAACTTCTTCAGAGATATCAAGGCCCATGGATGTCATTTTCAAAGACAATTGAGAATCAAGGTTTTCGGTGCCAATAGCACGAATGGCTTCAATGGAGTTATCTGCCATTTCATTCGCTTCTTTTTCTGTATCGATAAACTCACCTAAATAGTCAATGGTGACACATAGGTCTTTTTGATTAAGTTCTTGGATACACTTTACCGCTTGATCAATTCTTTCTCCAGCGACGAATCGGCCAGCACCGAAACGCAAACCGTACTTCCTTGCCATTTTGGTCAGTGATTTGCTTTTGGATAGATATAAAAATGTGTTGCGCATTACTTGTTCCATTTGATATTCCTCCCGCTTCTTCTAGGTGTCCCTCTCCGATTGCTTTGTGCTATTTTCAATTTATAGTAAACGCTTTCATTGAGTGTAAAAATAAAATTACAACCTCATTTTATCATCTTTTCAAAAATTTGAATACAAATTATTTGTCGGGAAATAGTGTTAATTGCTGTCGCTTTATTCGACATTCTGAATGTAAGAATTTACGTAATCATACATAATTTCATGTCAGAAGGTTAATCTAGATTTGATAGATTATGATAGGAGGTCGTTGTATGCAACAGCAACAACCACAGCAAAATACTACTCAGCAGCCTGGTTTTTATCCTCAGCCGCCGAACGTAGTAACGACAAAAGATTCCTTATATTTTGCAGATATGCTTTCTTGGAATTTACTTGCGATGAAGAAAGCCCATTTTTTCGCAAGTCAATGTCAGGACCAAGAAGTAGTTACTGCCATTGAAAAAGCTGGCCAGATGCATCAAAGACATTACCAAAAAATATTGACACACATTCAAGGTCAGAACCAAATGCAGCAACAGCAACCACTACAATAGGAAGGAGGAAATCCTACATGAATCAACAGAAAATCCAGAATCCTGAAACGCAGGTTGCCAAGACACCCCAAATGAATGAGCGCGATTTCATTAACGATATGCTCGCGACTGAAAAATATATGACCGCTTCATACAGCACTGCACTTAATGAAGCAAGCAATCAGCAAATCTATACAGACCTGCTTGCAATTTTTAATGAAACACAGAATTGTCAGCGCGAGCTTTATAATGTCATGTTCCAAAAAGGCTGGTACGGACTGGAGCCGGCTGATCAGACGAAACTGCAACAACAATATCAACAGTTTCAAGGCTACACGAATCAGTTTCCATACGGAAATAACGGGATGATGCAGTAAATTGGTTAAAGCGACGAATGAAGCCTGGAAATTAGGCATTCTTTCGTTGCTTTTTACTTTGCTTAGGTTTTTTAAAAAATGTATCTTCCCCTCTACCCTTCAGCATATTTTCCGAAACCCGAAACTTTTTATTTTAGGTAAATTAATCCAGTTAGTTGTGGTAATATTAAGCAAATTGCATTTTTAGGGGGAGATTGGGTGAAACGTTTATTCACTCTATTTTTTGCAGGATTATTTTTCAGTGGTTGCTCTAATACGGATGTTCCTCAGGAGAAAGTCACAGAGTTGGAAAATGAAATAGCCGAAGTCTATGCACAATTAGAAGAGAAAGAAATGGAGATAGAAACACTTTCTCAAACATCTGCTGAAGAAGAAACTGGAGAGTTCATCATCATTCCAAAAAATCAATTACCTCTTCTATGGAAAGATGTTGATGCACAGCTTTGGGATTACTTGATAGATGAATCGCTGGCGGAAGAGAATGGCTGGAAAGAAGGCGTTACGAATTGGGGTGAGTGGGATGGGGATTTTGATCCAGCTCTGGGATCTGCCAATCAAACTTGGGAATCACCGGGAGTGCTAATGGATGCATGGATATTGAATGTTGGATTAAGCAATGGACTTGGTATGGATGTGTGGGAAATTACCACTAGGATTGATTTATCGAGTGAGGCTATGGCGGAAGGGTATATCATGAGGTATGGTATGCGGGATGATTCCGTTTCTGGAAGCGATATTAGACTGATCATGGTGAAAGAAAATGATTTCTGGTATGTGGAGAAAGTGGAAGTACGCGACAGGTGTTCACGGGGTGTTAGCGAAGATGAAGATCTCTGTTTGTAGTTATTGAAAATGGCTTTAATGGATAAATGGTCACATAGAATGGATATATCTATTTTACAATGGTTATCCGGAGAAAGAAAAGATTAACTCGCACTTTTGGAATAAATAGAGCCCTGATTTGCATACTAGCAATTCAAGGCTCTCCGTTACTTTCCGCTTTTCGCGCGGTGGGCGTCATTTAATTCTTTAATTTCTTTAATCAGTGACATCATATCTTGCTTGGCGTCTGGATATTGTTCATTCCAATGCTTCACAAGCGGCGGCATTGATTTTGCGATATATGTATAGAGCACCCATGCTTTCACATTTTCTTTGTGCTCTTCTGTCACTTCCCCTAAAAGAAGCTCCGTGTACTTTTCTAATAGTCCGTCCAATTGCTGATCAAGCTTTTCGTTCATCAGTTGAACCTCCCCTCAAGCTTTTGTTCCATTATAGTCAAGTCGATTAGACATTACAATTCAATGGACAAGTTGAGCAACGGGTACCTTCGCTGTTGGTTTTATAGTAATAGCAACAGGTGGTTCGCATCCTGATTTCCGCTTGGTGCAGTTCCACAAAAGTTTTTGGCTTGTAAAACGTTGCTACAGGATTTCTTTTCATTCCAAACAGCGCCGGGTCCGCTTCCAGCAAGCTTCTGAAATCTTCGTCTTGATATGGCGCATCCAACTGCTGATTAGGTAGAATGGACTCGTACATCCAGTATATATAAAGCACAACATTTTCCCATAGTGTTTGGCGGGATACCTTTGCCTCTTTAGACATCCGTTGAATGAGAGGCGCCAGTAAACCATGGAAAAGTTCTTTAAAATGTTGAACTCTCCATTCCTCGCGAGTTTCAAATACTGTCGACTCCACCGCTTGAACTTCTGTATAACGCAATTTTGGAAGCCACACATCATTTTCCACATAGGAATCTATCCAAATGGTAGCTGGGTCCACTTTTAACGTTTTATTAAAAGCCGTCATGGATAGCAAACAGTTTACCGCAAGAAATCCTAATCTTTTCATGAGAAGCGATGCCGCAACGTCCATTTCGTCTGTGCCCAATGCACCCTTAACCTTCGTCAGATATGCTTCTGTTCCGTCATGGATAAGGGAATGAAGAGAAATAGTATCCTCTACTTGGGCCTCCCCTGCTATAAAACGACAGCTTTCTTCAAGAAAACGAAATTCCTGTTTTGTGAGGGTGCTCATCATGCTCTTAGTCCTTCCAGGTTCGGAACCAAGCATCTTCCGCGACCGTGCGGGATACATAGAGGTGTACCAAATAGCGGATCAGTAGTCACCTGGCAATTCATATCAAACACATTTTTAACTAAATCGCAGTTAATTACTTCCTCTGGTTTGCCTTGAGCATAAATCTGCTTATCGCGGATGGCAACTAAGTGATGTGCATAGCGGCAGGCAAGATTAAGATCATGAAGCACCATAATGATGGTACGGTTTTCTTTTTCATTCAACTCAAAAAGAAGGTCGAGAATCTCAATTTGATGTGTAAGATCCAAATAAGTTGTCGGCTCATCCAATAAGATGACATCTGTTTCTTGCGCAAGCGTCATCGCAATCCATGCGCGCTGACGTTGTCCACCAGATAAGGAGTCGACGGTTCTTTCTGCAAATTCCTCCATGCCTGTTGCACGAAGGGAATCCCAGACTACTTTTTCATCATGCTCCGACCATTGCTTTAACCAAGATTGGTATGGATATCGGCCTTGTTTTACCAATTGAAGCACGGATAACCCTTCCGGTGCAGTCGGACCTTGTGGAAGGATGGCAAGTTGTTTGGCGATGTCTTTTGTAGATTGGCCGGATATCGCTTTTCCTTCAAGGAGCACATTTCCTTGTCTGGGCTTTAATAAACGAGCAAGTGAACGAAGCAAGGTGGATTTTCCACAGCCATTACCACCGATAAAGACCGTAATCTCCCCTTTTGGGATTTGCAGATCTAATTCCTCGATAATAATCGATTCACCATAGGATAATGTCAGTGACTGGGTTTCTAAAGCATTCATGTTACTTCCACCTCTCGTTAAGAATTTCTCGTTTTATAAAGTAGATAAATAAAATATGGTGCTCCAATGGAAGCGGTAAATACCCCGGCAGGAATTTCGAGTGGCGAGAACAAGGTCCTTCCGATCAAATCAGCCAGCATAACTAGAAACGCCCCGATAAATGCGGAAGTAGGAATCAGTACGCCAAATGAAGAGCCCACAAGCCTGCGAGCGATATGTGGAGCCATCAGGCCAACAAATCCAATTCCTCCTGCAAATGCAACCGCGCCTCCTGTCAGCGCTGTACTAAGGAAAAGAAGGCCCATTCGATGTTTGTTTACAGCGCCGCCAACACCTGTTGCCACTTCATCTCCAAGTTCCTGTATGTTTAATTGCCTTACTACCATAAAGCTGACAATGACTAACAGGATAGTCCAAGGTAATAAAATTTTGACATGACTCCAGTTGGAGCCGTATACCGTTCCGGTGATCCAAATGTTCGCTTGGCTTGCACGATAAATCGGTCCAAGCAGCATGAATAATGTTGTCAACGCCTGCATTAATGTGGAAATCCCGATTCCAATGAGTACCAATCTTATGGGAGATAGTCCGTTTTTCCATGCAAGAGAGTATACAATAATCGCGATGGTCGTAGCACCCACAAAGGCACTTAGTGGAAGCCACTGAATGCTAACCGTCAGAGAGTTATTGCTATCGCTGAAAAGAGCGAGAAACAGGACAACCGCTGTCGATGCTCCGCCCGTCAATCCTATAATATCAGGAGATGCGAGCGGATTCCGAATTATGCCCTGTAAAATGGCTCCGGCTACCGCTAGTGATATACCGACAAGTAATGCAATGATAATCCGCGGCAGTCTGAAAGATTGGACAACTAGCGTTTCCATGGAATCTCCTTGCCCGAAAAATACCTTGATAACATTCCAAGGGGAGATCTTCATATCCCCCATTCCCGTACTAAGAATGAAAAGGCTGATAACCGCAATGGCTAATCCAAGAATGGTCAGGATCGCTTTTTTGTCTATGAAAAAAGAAAAGCGGTCCTTTCCAAGACGAAATGTTCGATAGTTTTTCATTTACCGTGGAACCCCCTTCTTGCAATATAGATAAAGAATGGAGTTCCAATTACTGCCGTCATGACGCCGACAGGGACCTCTTGAGGCATGATCACATAACGAGCTCCAATGTCTGCTACCAGAAGGAGAATGCCACCCAGTATCCCGCAGTAAGGAGCCAGCCAGCGATGGTCGGTCCCAACTAGATACCTTGCGACATGCGGGATGACTATCCCGATAAAAACAATTGGTCCCGCTATCGCAACCGAACCTCCTGCCAATAAAATAATAATGACCGCAGTCGTTATTTTAAGAAGGCCTATCTTTATCCCAAGGCTTGTTGCAACGTCATCCCCCATCGCAAGCAAGTTGATTTTTTTTCCGATAAAAAAGGAAGCAAACCAGGCAACTGCAATGTAGGGCAAGACTGCGTATACCATATCAAGACTTCTGCCCTGAACAGAACCTGCCAACCAGAAAAGCACTTGATCAAGAGCCGTCTCGTTCACAACAAGCAGCCCTTGGGTAAGAGAGGAAAACATAGCCGCAAAAGCTGCGCCCGCAAGTGTCAGTTTCATCGGAGTCAGACCTTCACGCCCTATGGAACCGATAAAATATACCGCAAACGCCGCAAGTGCTGCCCCGGAAAAAGCAAGCCATGTGTAAGTTTGTAGAGACGTCACAGAAAAGAAAGAGACCGCGACTACCACAAAAAAGCTAGCTCCGGCATTAATGCCGAATATCCCAGGTGATGCCAAAGGATTTTTGGTCAATGCCTGCATCCAAAGACCTGCAATTGCTAAACTCCCCCCTACCACTGCTGCAATGATTGCACGTGGAAGACGGACAGATTGTACAATGATATGCTCGTTTGATCCGTCGAAATTACGAAATGCATCAATTGCAAGTGAAAAACTAGTATCTGTATATCCATATATGATGCTTGCTACAAAGCTCATTGATAATAGAAGAAACCCGATCATCAATCCAAGTACTTTGTGGGTATTTTTACGAAGTAGCATAATTTGTACCTTCAATCTATATAACTTTTATCTACATATAAGTTTAGGAGAATTAGAAGGAAGTGTCAATGACTTTGAAAATCATTCTCATAACCTATTGACAACCATTCTCATCAGGAGTACTATTTATCTTGTGAATGAAAATCATTATCATTAATTTACGGGGGCTACATATTATGTGGAAAAACAAAAAGCTTTTTTCATTATTTTTACTTACGTTAATTACTTCACTTGTTCTAGCTGCTTGCTCTGGCAACAATGGCAATAATGCTGGTGAAGAAGAAGCTTCTGGTGATACGCCAACGGAAGATACTTCTTATGAAATCGAGCATGCAATGGGTACAGAAACAATTGAGGGGACTCCAGAAAGAGTAGTTATTCTTACAAACGAAGGTACCGAAGCATTACTTGCAATGGGTGTAAAACCTGTTGGTGCTGTTCAATCTTGGTTAGGCGACACTTGGTACGATCATATCAAGTCTGACATGGAAGGCGTAGAAGTCGTTGGTACGGAAAGCGCGGTTAACCTTGAAGCAATCGCGGCACTTAAGCCAGACTTGATTATCGGGAATAAACTTCGTCAAGAAGATGTATATGAGCAATTAGATGCAATCGCACCAACCGTTTTTGCTGAAACGTTAAAAGGTGACTGGAAAGAAAACTTCCAACTTTATGCAAAAGCATTGAACAAGGAAGAAGAAGGCAAAAAAGTAATGGACGACTTTGACGCACGTGTAGCAGAGATGAGCGAGCAACTTGGTGAAAAGAAAGAGCAGGAAGTATCGATCGTGCGCTTCACAGCTGGAGACGTTCGTATCTACCATAAAGATTCTTTCTCTGGAATTATCCTTGATCAACTTGGATTTGCACGTCCTGAATCTCAAAATGTTGATGATTTTGCAGAAATGAATGCTACTAAAGAAAGAATTCCTGCTATGGACGGAGACGTTCTATTCCACTTCTCTTATGAAACTGGTGACGGCGAAGCAACAAAAATCAAGGATGAGTGGTTAGAAGATCCTCTATTCAATAACTTGGAAGTTGCAAAAGCTGGAAACGTTCATGAAGTAAGTGACGCGGTTTGGAACACTGCTGGTGGAGTACTTGCAGCAAACATCATGTTGGATGATGTTGAGAAAGTATTTTTAGGTGAAGAGTAATATCGGGGGAGCTGGCGCTGGTGATGCGCCGGCTCTTTTTTTGTGCGCTTCTTAAAGAAATTCCTTAATATCATAGACTCTTCCGTTTTCAACGGTGCTTGAAAATATTAGATTTATCATTTTCTCAGCTACAAACTCGGGACTTCTTAACTGCCCTTCTTCATGATAGTGCTTAAATGTCTCGACATTGCTAAAGTCCGCTTCATCTGAGCTGCGAATGACACCTTGCATTTCCGTATCCATAATACCTGGCGAAAAGGAGAGAATGGTTGTCGGATATGCAGCTTGGCTTTGCTCTAAGCCTACCGATTTGGTAAACATATCAAGACCCGCCTTTGTCGTGCAGTAAGTATTCCACCCATGTATTGGGCGATTTGCAGCACCGGAACTAATATTTACAATTACCTTTTTACAATCCCAATCCTCTGTTAGCCGAATGAACTCATTGGTCATCAGCATCGGTGTAAGGAGATTAAGGTGAATAGCTTTGGTCATGGAAGACTCGTCCACTTTCCCCGCGGGCTTGATTGGATCGACCATTCCAGCGTTGTTAATCAGGTAAATCCCCTCTGCCTGCCCGTCCTTTTCAATTTTAGATAGAAGATATTGTATAATCCCGGTCACTCGTTCATTCTTGCTTAAATCCTCTTGTAAATAAGTGATTTCTGCTCCGTTCTCTTTGGCTGCAAGTTCCAGGTCCTTATTTTCATTTCTAGCGATGCAAAATAAATAATGGTTTTCTTTTAATAGTACTTTCGCTGTGGCTTCTCCCAGTCCTTTGGAAGAGCCTGTGACGATGAAATAGTTCATTATTACACTCCCAATCTATCTATTTTTTACTAGTTGGATTAGCGAAGACGCAATCTGCCAGCCGTCTGATCGCTTTTCACCTATTTTAAATGGAATTAGGTTGACGATACCAATCCAGAGGCTGAAATAGACAAATAAGGCGGAAAAAGAAAACTGGAATGGCGTCCAAAACGGCAGAAAAAATACAATGGATAGTAAGGTGAAAAGTGGCCCTCCAAAGGAAATCAGCGCAATCTCTTTATGCGATAACTTTCCTGCCTGATCATTGCTTGAATATCCTCCCAAAAATGGGATGATGTTAAGCTGAATGCGTGTTCCCTTAAAATAGAAATCAAAGATTTTTGGACCTATACCAATCCCAATTTCCGTATTTTCCACCTTATGAAGTTTTGCCATACACACATGACCTGCCTCATGAATCAGGTGGACAAGCGGTACGACCAAGTAAAAAAACAGCAACGTATCAAACATACCCTGGCAACCTTCTTTTCATGTCGTTCCTTCTATTATACATGACCAAGATTTCATTGGTAAAATTTTGGCTAGTACAGTTAGTCTCATCAGTGCCGCTTCTGCAGTTCCTATCATATTATGTCACAACTGAATAAAAGGAGTGACAGCATGGCCTATCCTAGTGATTCACAATATGTCCCCATTTCGATAACTGTTAATGGGGTTACTCAACCGGTCTTTGATGTATTGGGGGATGAAAGTCCTTCTTCCACTGATATTGTAGGAAATGCAACTTTTCCTGCTGCCTATTTCGCCTATGATGGAGCGAATGTCTATTTTCGATTAAGATTGAATACTGACCCACGTACTAATCAACTTTCAGGATTTAGAAATTTTTCCTGGGGGGTACTAATCCGCACCACTAGCCCGCCAGGTTTTTATGATTATGTGTTTAATGTGAACGGGTTAAACAGCACGGTGAATATTTGGCAGAATACAGCGCAAATTTTCAACTCTTGGAATGATCCTGCAGAAGTGCTTGTGGTCAGTCAGCCTATCTCTAACTTCAACTTTGCCCGTGTCCTACCGGCAAACAGTTCATTTGGTGGGGACCCTGACTTTTTCCTTGACTGGTTCTTACCGGCGACTACATTTTTTAATGCAATTGGCATTACTCCGACTACTCAAATTAGTACGATTTTCTATTCCTCTGCCAATGCCAATAATTACAACAAGGATTCTTTAAGAACAAGTGAAGGATTCAGTTTCATTGCTTCACAGTCTGATCCGATTTCCCCAAATGATGTGGATGTTAGGGCAAGTCTCCAAGTTACAAAAAATATAATAAGTGGGCCAAATCCGGTTCTCGTTGGCCAACAGGCAACTTGGACAGAGACTATTACGGTCACCAATACAGGTAGGTCAAATGCTACATCTGTAACCGTGACCGATCTCATAGGGTTGGATACTGTGTCAAGTTTCACTATTGGTGCGACTTCACAAGGAACAGGTGTTTATACCTCATCAAACAAGACATTATCTTGGAATATAGGAACCATCGCACCGGGAGGAACTGCGACTCTCTCCTATTCGGCAACTGGAACTTTCTCCAGTTCTGGAACTAGAACGCTTGATCAGGCACAAGCAAGAGGCTTTGACAGTTTTACTGGAGGGAATATATCAAGCTCCTTCAGTACGAGTGTTTCCGTAGCAGCAGCCGGCAGTCTTTTCGGAAGAATTTTAGATAACTCTACAGGCCTTCCCATTATTGGTGCTACCATTTCCATTAGTGGACCAGCAAGCTTGCAAACTACCAGTAACAGTGGTGGTAATTACAACTTTACCAATATACCTTCTGGAAATTACACGGTAACCGTCACTGGTACCAACTATCAACAGTCTGTCGTCAATGTTACGGTTCCCGCAAATACTGCATTGGAAAGAGACATTCTATTGACTCCTGTTCCAGGAACCATTAACGGGCAAGTGACAACAGGAATATCAACACCAGTGGATGGTGTCACGATGACATTGATTGATTCCTTTGGTACTGTACGGGGAACAACAACTACCTCCGGGGGAGGACTTTACTCTTTTACAAATGTCCCACCTGGAAGTTATACGGTTACAGCTGCAGACCCAGCCTATCAATTTGAATCTCGTGGGATAACCGTGTCAACCAACCAAGTTACAACATTGAACTTCAACTTAATCGCAATAGTAGGAACCATAAGCGGAACCATCACCCCTAATATGGTTCCAACTACCATTTCTGTTTTCACGAGTGAAGGTATCCTTGTTACAAGCTTGGAAAATGTCATGGGTACCTACTCCATCTCAGGGTTAGCCCCCGGTTCTTATACGGTAAGGGCAAATGCTGATGGGTATGCACCACAGCAAATTGGAGCGGTACTTACATTAGCTGAATTATCGACCGAAGTTGATTTTAACTTGGTGGCTTCAACCGGGCAATTAACTGGACAGATTCGGGACGGGGATGACATTATCAGCCCGTTGATTCCTGGTACAGTAAACCTATTTAATAGTTTAGGCCAAAATATTGCCACAGTAGTAACAGCTACTGGTAATTATAGTTTCACCGGTGTAGAACCTGGTTCCTATACCCTTGTTTTCACCTCAGACGGGTATGCATCCAGAACAGTAGGATTCATTATGCCAACCCCGCCAGGAGCCGAGGTCGTCAATGTTTCTCTGAACAAACTTGCCGGTAACATCTCAGGAACGGTTAATGTGGCTGGAGCAACCATTAATTTACTTCAAAATGGCATTTTAATAGGGGTAACACAGACGGATTCCAATGGTAATTTCTCGTTTACAAGTCTCGCTCCCGGCTCTTATACCGTGGTCGCTACAGCGAATAATTTTGAGACAGCTGTAAGCGGGGCTATCGTGGAAGCATTTGAGACAACTACGATTAACTTTATATTAGAGGGTTCCCCTGGGGCTATTTTTGGAGAGGTCGATCCCGATATCAATGGAGCCCTAGTGACGATTAGACAGGATTCTGCAACAGGACCGATTGTGGCAACTACCGTCACAGGGACATTCACTGACGGAATGGTTTTAAGGCAGGGATATTACCGGGTTCCTAACCTGGCACCAGGAAATTATGTAGTATTCGTAAATGCTATTGGTTTTGAAAGTGCTGCTTCAGGAGCCGTTGTTACTTCAAATGCTGAAACAGAAGTCAATTTCACCCTTACCACTAACTCTGGGTTTATATCCGGGACCATTTTATCTACAGGAGGACCAATACCTGGGGCAAATGTGGAAGTAAGACTGCTTGATGCCAGTGGAGGAGTCGTGGCTACGGTTATAACAGACGGGAACGGAAATTACCAAACACCTGACTTGGCTTTTGGAACTTACACCGTTATTGCGTCTGCAACAGGATTTCAGACAAATGGGGCAACTGTGATACTGGACCAAGCTGAATTGACAGATGTGGATATTTTCCTTCTTCCGAACCCAGGATCTATACAGGGTACCATCGTCAATGCGGATGCACCCACCCAAGGGATTACAGGGGCAACTGTGCAGGTTATTGACCAGAATGGGGTCTTAATACAAACTATTTTTACAGATAGTCAGGGATTTTACCGCTCCGACGGATTGGCACCTGGCGGTTACACCGTTATTGCTTTTGCAGCAAATTTTGAGCAAGGGTCCGTTGGTACTATTGTTATAGCGGATACAACCAGCGTTGCGAACTTGGCTTTGAACACTCAACCTGGGAGTATAAGCGGAACTATTTCAGATGAATTGAGTGTGCCCATATCTAATGCGCAAGTCCAGATTTATACTTCTACCAATCAGTTCATCGCTTCGGTCATAACCGATTCTGCTGGCTTTTACAGTTTTTCTAATTTAGCACCTGGCAACTATATTGTTACTGCGACTGCACCTACCTTTTCCACAGCTGGAGCAGGAGTTATTGTAACAGCAAATACAAACACAGATGTAGATATTACTTTATCATCGGTGATAGGAAGTTTAAGCGGTACCATCAATACTCTTGATGCACCTGCACAAACTATCCCAAATGCCATCGTGACGATAACCGATATAAATGAAACGATCCTTGGTACGGCCTTCACGGATGCGAGCGGCTTTTATTCAATCGGAGGATTACCAGTAGGCAATGTCATCGTGACGGTCACCGCGCCGGATTTTTCAACGGTAGCTCTGGGAAGTGTTATTGCTGCAGGAGCCAATACATTGGATGTCACCCTATCAAGCACGGTCGGGAACATCTCGGGAACGGTCGCCAGTATTTTGGATCCAGGGAACTATATTCCGAACGCGACCATTGTTGTTCGTTCTGTAGCCACTAATACAGTGGTAGCGACGGGTTCCACCGATCAAAATGGAGCTTTCTTCATTCCGGCTTTGTCCGTGGGTAGCTATTCCATTACAGCAAGTGCACCAAATTTCAGTACAGAGGTTCAAGGTGTCACTGTATTGGAAGGTATTACTTCTGCGGCCAATATCTTATTACAGCCAACAAGCTTTACTGTGACAGGAGTTGTGACGGATGGTATCACCCCGCTAGTTGGTCCAAACATTCAGGTTGCTCTGTATAACACAAATAATGTATTGGTAGCCACCACGTTGGCTAATAGCTTGGATGGCAGTTTTCAATTTATCAATATACCAAATGGGACTTATTTTGTAACAGCTTCCGCTCCTGCTTTTAATACGAATACAGTATCGGTTATTGTGGATGGAGCAGATGCCTCCCTTAATGTTCCTCTGTCTGCCATTGTAGCAACCGTTAATGTGACTGTTCTAGTAGCAGATACCATGAACGGGATTCCTGGTGCACTTGTCACGGTACGGAATGCCTCCAATAATCTCATTCTTGCGACAGGCGTGACAGATGAAAATGGAGAGGTTATCTTTACAAATCTTCCTGAGGCAAGTTTGACCATCTCCGCTTCTGCAGAGAACTTTGGAACAGATACTAAAGGTCTCATCAGTGATTCCATGAATCCCCAATCTGTTGTTTTGGAGTTAACGCCACTTCCTGGTAATCTAGAAGGCTATGTGATAGACGTTTTAACCGGCCAGCCAATCAGCGGATCCATTATCACCCTTGTTGATTTTTCCAATGCCATCGTTGGTCAGGTGGTGAGCGGACAGGATGGGTTCTATCAATTTAATGGCATCAATCCTGGAACTTATACGGTATATGCAGACAGTGTAAATTACGGTCCACAGACTGCTGGAGCCATCATTATTTCTAACGAGACTGTAAATCTTGGTTTTGCTTTGCTTCCTAACCCGGGGTTTGTATCTGGCAGCGTCAGCAACGGGACTCCTATTCCCAACGCTTCCATTCTTATCAGGGAAGGCTCTAACACAGGTCCTATCGTTTGGAACGGTGTAACAGATATTGATGGAAACTTTCTCTCCACTGGATTAAACCCTGGGACATATATCGTTTTTGTCTCTGCAGACGGCTATGCTTCTGCTCAATTAGGTACCATCATTGTTAGTGACACTACCAATAATCTCAGTTTTATGCTTGATCAGAATGAATTTACCATTACTGGGACCATCACCAATAATGGTTTGGGCTTAGCGGATACACTTGTCAGAATTATTGATATCGATGGAAACATTGTAGGTAGCACACAAACAAGTGGCCAAGTGGGCAATGAAGGGTTTTACTCAATTTCAGGCATTCCGGAAGGATTTTATACCGTGACTGCCATAAACGTAAACTATCAAGTGGGATTAACGACTATTCAGCTTTTAGTAGATACCAATAACGTTAATCTTGAATTAGGCGACAATCCAGTTACCTTATCTGGAGTTGTGTTCGATGGTCTCACATCTATTCCGTTAGTAGGGGCTGTTGTAGAGATTTATGACAGCAATACCAGCCTGCTAGTCAGGAGAACGCTCAGTACAGTAAATGGACAGTACCTGGCAGAAGGATTAGCACCTGGTAACTACCGGATCAATACTACCTATCCCAATTATGAAATTGCGTTAAATCAGCTGGTGCTTCCAGCTTTACAGCCTAGTACTCTCAACATTCCTTTGAATAGCAATCCAGGTTCGGTATCAGGTGTAGTATCAGGGCCGCAAATGGGCTCTAGTGTGACTGTAGTTATAGTCAATACAAACCTGGAAATTATTACAACGTTAACAGATAATGATGGAAATTACTTTATTCCTGGTCTAACAGCCGGAAACTATAACTTAGTGGTTTCAAGTCCAGGCTTTGTGACAGAAAGCCTCCCGTTCACCATCACTCCAGGAGGAAATACTACCGTTAACGTTACGTTAGATCCAAACACGTCGCCTTTACAGGTAATCGTGGAGGATAATGCAATGAATCGCTTGGAAAATGCAAGGGTACTTGTCTATTCTGTCGATGGTACCAACTTGAACTTTGTGGTCAGTGGGCTGACAGATAATAACGGGGAAATAACTTTTAATAATTTGCGGGATGGTGTAGAGTATCTTGTTATTGTTCAGTCAGAAGGTTATGTTTCCGAGCAGCAATTCGTAACACTGCCAAGCGGGGCGATTACATTTAGTCTAGAAGACAATCCGAGCACCTTAACGGGATTAGTTTTCAATAGATTGAATGGGACGATCATAAATGGAGCAATAGTCACCATTACCGGGCAGGGAGTTGGACCATTTACAGATGTAACATCCAATGGTTTATTTTTCTTTGACTCTCTCCCGGCAGGAGAATATGAAGTGACCATTACTGCACCAGGTTTCCAATCGCGGACATTTGAGGTGACAGTACCGGAATTGACAGACCTTTTACTGGAGTTCAGTTTACTACAAAATAGTCCATGTAGCGCTGTAGGGGAAGTAGAAGTGTCGACTGTTACGGTGGATGATGAAGGAAATATTGTGCCCTTGTCTTCGTTAGTCACCTTAACGCAACTCGGAAACCCCGAAGAGGAAAATGGCACACGTTATGTGATAACCGTCAGCGGATATGTTGTCCTGTCCTACAGTTCAGAAACGCAACAATGCACAAGTCGTATCCTCCCATTATCGCAGGTGCTTGAGGAAATCTTAATCGAAACCCCTTCTGCTTCCAACGTGACTTTAAGCATTGAAGATATTGACGTTTCCTCCGTTATATTGTGTCAAAGTATTACGGAAGAAGGAACAGAGGAATTCATTCCTTCAGAAGTCCAAGTGAATGTGAACTACAGATTGGTAACAACAACAAGGACGACGTGCGGAATGGTTCCGCCTCCACCAAAACCAGTGGACCCTTGTGACTGTGAGTGTGAAGAAGAGTGCCGTCCTAGAGTTTGTGAGATGTCGCTTTATGAATACTTCCGATATAAGAATGCTCTGCGTCGAAAAGCAAGAGGAGAAGGAGGTTATGACTCTTGTTGCAAACCTTCCTATCCACCAACACCTACACCAAGAGTATTCACTTCCGTCGTTACGCAAAATCAAGTCACTCCTTACACATTTATTGCTAGTCAAGTCCTGTTTGATTGTTTAGATATATAAGTTCTTACCGAAGAGCAATATGATTTAAAAAATAAACCAGGTGCCATCACATGAGTAGTGATTTGCACCTGGTTTATTTTTGTTATCTATTAACGAATCACTTTTTAGATAATGTCCAACCAAATATTAATAGTTGTCGCTAATATTAATAACGCTAAAATCCACTGAAGCACTTTCGTATTCAGCTTTTGGCCGATCTTTGCGCCAATTGGGGCTGCGATAATACTTGCGATGACCATGACGATGGCAGGTACAAGCAGTACTTGGCCAGTGGTAATCTTCCCGACGGTACTACCGATAGATGAAATGAACGTGATTGCCAATGAAGTGGCTATCGTCATTCGTGTAGGGATTTTTAGTACAACAAGCATAATCGGTACAAGCAGAAATGCTCCTGCCGCTCCCACAATTCCAGAACCGATCCCGACAATAAATGCTAGGATGGCAGCCAACGCCTTATTGAAAGTAACCTGGTCAAGTGGTATGTCATCTATGCCTTTTTTAGGAACAAACATCATAACAACTGCAATAAGTGCAAGAATACCGTATACCATATTGATTCCTTCCGCGCTCATGAGGAGGGAACCATATCCTCCGATAAAACTACCAATCAGGATACTTACTCCCATGTAAATGATAAGGTCTTTATTCAGATAGCCGCCTTTACGGTAGGCCCATACACCTGAGATGGTGGCGAAAAACACCTGAACCGCACTCACTCCGGATACTTCATGCGCCGTTAGCGCTGTTAGCCCGAGCATCGGTGGAATATACAAAAGCATCGGATACTTGATAATCGAACCACCAATCCCAACCATCCCAGACACAAACGAACCAATAAAACCTATCGCAAACAAAGCAACAAGCCACATAATATCAAACTCCATTTAGCATCCCTCCTTCTAAGTTGAAGGGGTTTCGACACGGACGCCAAAACTCCTAGAGGGGTCTGACCCCTTTTTGAACTTTTTTTAATCCGCCCTTCGACACGAAGGGCGGAATTCCTTTGAGGGTCTGACCCCTCTTCACACTTTTTTATCCATGCACCGCGCAACGGTTGGGACCGATTTCCATGTCGCGTTGTTCGTCGTCGGTTGGGTTGATTTTGCCCATGTTTAGTTGGCGGATTTCTTGGTATGCGTTTGGTTGTGGTGGCAGGTTTTCGGAAACGAGTTTGCGGAATTCTGCTTCGTCTTCGATATTTAGGCCTGCGTTATTTTTAAACAGGTCACCCAAACGTGCTGCCACTAGGCCACCTTCACCAACTTCGGACATCGTACCGAAGTGAGCCGGTAATACAACAAGATCCTCAGACAACTCTTTGTAACGGGAGTAAAGTGTTTCGCGTAAATCTGCCACCCAGTCCTCCGCTTTTCCGGCAAGATCAGGTCGGCCGATGGATGCTACGAACAAGATGTCACCGCTCAATAAGAACCGGTTATCGACTACGAAAGACGTACTTCCGATTGTGTGACCCGGAGAATAGATTGCCTGCACAGCAACCTTCGTCGTACCAACTGTGATTTCCACACCGTCTTCCAGTGCTGCGTAATCAAACGTTACTTCTTCTGCATCCTTTGGAGGTAACCAGTAAGTCGCATTTGTTGCTTCACGAAGCATGCGTCCACCGGAAATGTGATCGGCATGCAAATGAGTGTCTGCCACATGTATCACTTTCAGTCCTTTCGCTTGCGCAAAAGAAATGTACTGATCCACCATACGTGTGGAATCAATAATCATAGCAGACCCGTCAGATTCAACTAGGTAACTCAAGCAGCCTTTCCCGATACGAACGAACTGCCACAACGTGCCGCCATCCGTTAAATCTGCTACCTTAACTGGCTCCAAGTACTCACTCCAAGCCTTCATTCCGCCTTGCAAGTAAGAAACATTTTTCACGCCTGCTTCCACTAACATCTCACCAACAAAGATAGAAGAACCCTCTTTTGCACAAACAACTAATACATTTTCTGCTGGAATTTGTTCTAAGATTTCTTCTACCCCATCCATCAATTCAAAGTAAGGTACATTCCTATGCTCAACAGATGCGCCTTCAATTTTCCAATCTGCAAATGCATCTTCGTTTCGCACATCTAAAATAAATAATGATTCATCAGCCAAAATCTTTTTCGTTACATCTTTTGCAATCATTGCGTTTAACATGAATAAATACCCCCTGTGGTATAATATTTTTCAAAAAAATTTATACAATCGTTAAGCTGTTGGACCTTCCCACTTGCTCATTCCAGGAACAACATTTCTCACATTTGTAAAACCTAATTCAGTCAATTTCTGTGCAGCCATATCACTGCGGCTTCCTGTGCGGCAAACGACATACGTTTCTTTTTCTTTGTCTAATTCAGCAATGCCACCTTCGAGGTTACCTAATGGAACAGATACTGCACCAGGAATGTGTCCGAATGCATACTCGGCAGGTTCACGCACGTCAAGTACTGTAATACCCGCCTCTAATTTTGCGACCAAATCTTCATTCGTTGCAACATGAGGATAATTTTGTTCCTCTTTTTCCTCTTCAGATCTTGCTTTACGGATATAATGTTTCAGCACATCGCCTTCTTCAATCGTTCCTAAATATTGATGGCCGATTTTATCTGCCCATGCTTTAATATCCGCCTTTGAACCTTTATCTGTTGCCAATACTTCCAATACTTCTCCTGATTCAATCTGGTCGATCGCCTTTTTCGTACGTACGATGGGCATAGGACATGCCATCCCTTTTGCATCTACAGTCATATTTACATTCATCAATACGTCATCTCCTTTTTTGAGAAAAATATTATTCTACGTTACCTTCCCACTCAAGCATACCGCCAACCATATTGATGACGTCAAAACCTTGGGCTGCCAAGAACATGGAGGCCTTCCCACTTCTTCCACCTGAACGGCAGAACATGAAATGTGTTTTGGACTTATCAATATCTTGCGTACGGAACTCCAATAAACTTAACGGGATGTTCACCGCTTGCGGGATCTTCCCTGCAGCCACTTCCTCTGCTTCACGTACATCAATGATTGATACCTGCTCGCCAGCTGCAAGCTTTGCTTCTAATTCCTGTGGTGTAATCTCTTTCATGTTTGACAGCTCCTTTTCTTTTTAAATTACCAAGCATTCATGCCGCCTTTAACATTGGCAAGCTTAGAGAATCCTGCTTTCTTCAATTGTTTCACGGCTGCATTGCTGCGCATGCCGCTTTGACAGATCACTATAGTCTCTTTGTCTTTAGAGAGTTGATTTATGCTGTTTCCGATGTTGTTCCAAGGGATATTTTGAAATGGTCGAATATGATTCCCTTTGTATTCCATCGGTGTGCGTACATCAATGAATTGTTTGTTCTTGTCGTTTAATTCCTGCTTTAATTCAGCCGTTGTTATCTGGCGTACTCCGACAGTCGGCTTCATTCTGCTGATCAGAAAAACCACTGCCAGCCCCATTAAAAGATAAGGAAGAAATTCCATCTAGACCCACCCCTTTAGATAAATAAGTTAACATTACCCTCAGAAGCATCGCCTAAATATGCGCCAACCCCTGCGTATTCGATTCCGTCAATCATCTCTTCGTGTTTCAAGCCAAGTAAGTCCACTGTCATTTGACAGCCAACAAGTTTTACATCCTGCTCTTTTGCCATTTCGATCAAGCTAGGTAAAGATTGCACGTTATGCTTTTTCATGATGCCTTTAATCATTTTCGGACCCATGCCAGCCATATTCATCGTAGATAATGGCAACTTGTTAGCTCCGCGTGGCATCATTTTGCCAAACATTTTTTCAATAAAGTTTTTCTTAACCGGCACAAGCTCCTCTTTCCGAAGTGCATTCAACCCCCAAAATGTGTGGAAAATCGTTACTTCGTGATCATAGGCTGCAGCACCGTTCGCAATAATATAGGCTGCCATCGCTTTGTCATAGTCACCGCTGAAAAGTACAATCGTTGTTTTTTTCTTTTCCATGATAAGATCCTCTCCCTTTGCTTTTTGTTTTCTCTACCGTTACCCTTTTTTAATATAGAAAGTAAATACGTCGTTTTCTTCTTTCATGTCCATTAACTCGTTTCCAGTTGCTTTACACCATGCAGTAAGGTCAGTCTTCGCACCTTTGTCTGTAGTGATAACCTCTAGAATCTCACCGCTGTTCACTTCATTTAATGCTTTCTTCGTTTTCACCAATGGCATTGGGCAAGCTAATCCTTTTGCGTCTAATACTTTGTTTACATTCATGTGTTATTCCTCCTATTTTTAGTTACCCCGGGGGGTATGTTGTTAGTTAAAAAAATATTGGTAATTCCTTTATACCTGGTAGGGTATATTTTACTTCAAAAAAATCTTGCAGTTCTAATACCCCAAGGGGTATAATAACATATAAAAAAATATGATGCAACCTTCCTTCCAAATACCCTAGTGGGTATCAATAACTCTATAATATACCTCTTAGGGTATATTATCAAGTACTTTTTTTACTACCTGCTTTTAATAAGAAGATCGACCGCTTGTTGCACCATTTCGCTCGTCTCTTCGCCTTTCAGTACATTTTCCCGAACGCATTGCTCCAAGTTTGTACTAACGATGACGCCAATGGCACGTTCAATTGCAGTGGTTGCAGCATTTAACTGTGAGACCACATCTCGGCAATCTTCACCTTGCTCCATCATATGAAGAACTCCCCTGATTTGCCCTTCGGCACGCTTCAAACGATTCTTCATTTGGTTAGTGTATTCCATAGCAGACATGCACCTCCTGTTGAAAATAATGTAGTAACAATGTCTATGCCCATATATTATACCCCCGAGGGTATAATGTCAACCTTTTTGAGAAGAAATTTTTTACTTACTTATTATATAGAATGGTGTTGTTTTATTTCTTCTATGCTGATTTTATAGAACCCTAACTAAATAAAATCGTTTCAACAAACACCTATTTGTGTTAGGATTATTCTTGTATATTAATTAGCGAAACGTTTCGATTAACTTAATTTGTAAGCGCTTTTCTATTTTACTCCGAGGGGATGAAAAGACATGATTGAGATTAAAAACAAACAGATACTTATAGATGGAAAACCAGTACTTGTTATGTGCGGGGAGATACATTATTACCGGTTGGAACGAAAAGATTGGCAAGATCGAATTAATAAACTGAAAGATGCAGGCTGTAATGCCGTCGCCACGTATATTCCTTGGTTGTGCCATGAACCTGTTGAAGGACAGATGGACCTAGATGGTCACAGCCGACCTGAATTGGACTTGGGTGCGTTTATCGACCTTTGTGCCGAAAATGATTTATATTTCTTTGCCAGACCAGGACCGTTCATTATGGCGGAAATGAAAAATGAAGGGATACCTCATTGGGTATCTGAGAAGCACCCGGAAGTTATCCCAGTAGGTTGGGATGGAAATGCCGCTACCACACCGACATTAGATTATTTGGCTCCAAACTTCCTAAAAGAAACAAAAAAATGGTATGAGGCCGTGATGGCAGTAATCGCCCACCGCTTGCACACAAACGGCGGCAATATTATTGGGGTACAGCTTGATAATGAGATTGGAATGCTATCTTGGGTCAGCAACTGTCCTGATTTGACAGAGCAGTTGTTGGAGGACTTTGTTACCTGGTTACAAGAGAAGTACGAAGAAGCAGAGTTAACGCAGCGTTATCCATTTAACTTGCATGATGCATCCGAAAGAGTCCATGGCATCCGCTCTCCAAAGGAAGAGTATGCTGCCGAACTGATGCGTGATCTAGGCCACTATATGAGACACCGTTTTACCCGCTATGTCGCGATTTTGCGTGAGTTTGCTGAAGAGTACGGTGTAAAAGATGTTCCGTTCATCGTCAATATTCATGGAACAGGAGGCGGCCGCGGATTGACGTATCCGATTGGCATCTCTCAGCTTTATGAATCTTATACCCAAAGTGAGGGCTTTATGTCCGGATCTGATATTTACTTTGGAGACTTGGATATGGAATCGTTCCAGGATCTTTACTTGATTAATGGTTTTATGGACGCCGTTCATCATCCTGATCAGCCTTTGACTAGCGTCGAATTCAACTGTGGCGATGGCAATTTTGGTGAAACATATGGCGGTCGCTATGACGTATCCGCAGCCGATTTTAAAACAAGGATGTGTGTGGCACAAGGAAATCGTCTTATCAACTATTACCTGTTTACCGGGGGGTATAACTACAGAATCGAAGAAGCAGCAGGCGACGGGAACGGACGAATCGCATCTACGGGAGAACGCCACGGATTTGCAGCACCGGTTAATCCAGAGGGTAAGCTCAACTACACATTCCCTCGCATGGCACGCTCCATTAAAACAATGATGGCAGTCGGGGACAAGCTTGCAGCAATGGATGAGGACCGAGACTCTGTAGCCTTTGCGTTTATTCCAGATTACTATATGACCGAATATCGCTATCCTGATAGTGCGAAAATGCGTGAGATTGTCGACAACATCACGATGCACCGTGGAGCAGGAGCATGGGAGATTGTTGCGCGTGCCATGTTGCTTGCAAGCTACCGTTTCAGTTCTGTCGATGTGCAAAATAAAGAATTGAATCCTGAAGTGACCAAGGTGCTTGTGTTGCCATCAGCGCGTTATATGGACAAAGATGTTCAGCTGAAAATAGTGGAGTATTTGAAGCGTGGTGGAGGAATTCTATTGTACGGAGAGGTCCCGACCTTTGATATGGAAGGAAAGCCTTTCACTGCACTAGCTGATGAGCTTGGTGTGATGCCTCTTGGAGTGACATTCAATGAGCATGGCCGATTTATGTCCCTAACTGCGGACGGATGGGCCGCCGAGCGTCCTGAGATACGCACTTATTTTACACAGACATTTGATCTTGGTTCAAATGCAGAAGCGATCATGCGTGTAACGGAATCCTATGAGGTATGTGGTTTTGACGCAAAGGTTGGCCAAGGTCGGGCTATCGTGCTTGCGACTGCTTATCGCTGCGATATTGATCTTTTCAAAACTGCGCTGGAGCGACTTGGGGCAGTGGCGGGTCTAACCCATGATTACGAGTACCATGGGATATTCTCGACTTCGGTTTCTCGTGGCGATGAGCGTTTTATTCATCTGTTGAATTTGGATGGTTTTGAAAAGGACATTCAGATTCGTTTAAACGAGGTAAATCTCTTGGACGGCCGCACATTCACCCTGCAAAGTAAAGATGGCGTAATGCTTCCGTTGAATGTGTCATTAGTGAAACCAGGAGTGAAAGTAGTTTATTCGACTGCTGAAATTATAGAGGTATCTGCTGACTCCATTGCCTTCCGACTGACACAAAGCAGTGACAGCATTCTCTTGGAAACAAACAGGGTTGTGCTGGAGGATGCAGATTATCAAGTGGAAGAGGTTGATTCCTCAAAAGTTTTGATTACTACTAAGAAACATGGGAAAATTGATGATCATTTGGTGATCAACTTTAAATAATATCATTCAAAGAGCTGTCCAGATGCCCTCACTCTTCAAAAGGAGGCGGGTATTTGGACATTTTTATAGTGATTTAGCCGAGTTCATGCCGAAACACGGTGAGCTCATGCCAAAATGATGCAAGTTCGTGCCAAAGCACCCCGAGTTCATGCCAAAATCCATCGAGTTGATGCTGATTCCCAAAATCCACATAAACAAACTAAAAAACAGGCAGCCCCCCTTACTCCGGCGGCCACCTGTAACACAAAACTTTAAATTTTCTCCATGATCCCTTTCAAATTCCCAATACTCACACGCAAACTGTCCAACGGATTCCCAGGACACACATCTTGCTCAATGATGTACCATTCTACACCGTTCTCTTCTCCCCAGCGTAAAACTGGTTCAAAGTCGATGACGCCTGTTCCTACTTCGGCAAAGCTTCCTTCCTCACCTGCAGCCATATCTTTCATATGTAATGTTGGAACTCGACCAGATAATGGAGCCAAGAATTCCACCACATCATTACCAGCTTTCGTCACCCAATAAACATCCAGTTCAGCATGTATCAAGTTATCTTCGCTTGGTTCCAATAGATATTCCAATGCAACCTGCCCGTCTACTCCTGTCTCAAACTCGAAATCGTGGTTATGATAGCTGATCGTGTAGCCGTCTTTTTTCAACACAGCAGCAAGCTCGTTCAACTCCGACTTCAGAGAAACATAATATTCCTCCGTACGGTCCTCTTCCACCACATATGGCATAACAAGATGCTTTGTACCGAATAGCTCTGCTTCATCCAACACGGCATGAAGCTCGTTTCGTAATCGATCGACCCCGACATGCATGCCGGCAACGGATAACCCTAATTCCTTCAACGCAGCCGCAATTTCTTTTGGATCATGACCGTAAAGTCCTGCCATTTCCACACCAGCAAAATCCATCTCTTTCAGTTCTTTTAATACGCCGATAAAATCTTTCTCCAGTAAATCGCGCACTGTGTATAGTTGCGCAGCAATTTTATGTTTCATCCTCAACCGCCTCCATTTTTATAAAAACAAGCAACCAAGATCGTTGGTTGCTTGTTGACAATAGCTTAAATTTACACCCACCACATATCAGCAGGTTGTTCTTTAATCAATACAGATTGAAGGTTCGTCACTGCACGTGCAAAGCCTTCTTCAATCGACATGATCGGATCTTCATGCTCGATGCTGACTACATAATCGTAGCCATAAGTGCGGAGTGCACTCATCATGTCCGACCACTCTTGAACACTATGACCGCACCCGACAGAACGGAAGCTCCATGCACGAGTTTGCACATCGCCGTATGGCTGCATGTCCGTCAAGCCGTACATGTTTACATTATCCTGATCGATGTACGTGTCTTTTGCGTGGAAATGATGGATTGCGCCAGCTTTTCCTAGGATTTTAATCGCTGCAACAGGGTCGATACCTTGCCACCATAAATGACTTGGGTCCAGGTTTGCTCCGATTGCAGGAGACGTTAACTCACGAAGCTTCAGCATCGTGTGTGGCGTATGTACCAAGAATCCGCCGTGTAACTCAAGACCAATTTTGATGTTACGCTCTTCTGCGTACTTCCCTACTTCCTTCCAGTAAGGAACAAGCTTTGTTTCCCACTGCCATGTCAACACGTCGCCATATTCATTTGGCCAAGGTGCAACAGGCCAGTTTGGCGCTTTTGCATTTTCGCTGTCACCAGGAACGCCGGAGAAGCAGTTAACCACTTCTACACCTGTCAAAGCAGCAAGGTCAATCGTTTTAAGTAATGTTTCATGAGATTCTTTTGCAAAAGCCTCATCCGGTGAAATTGGGTTACCGTGGCAGCTGAATGCACTGATTTGCAAACCGCGAGAATGAATCTCTTCCATATAAGCGTTGCGTGCCCCTTCGTCCTCAAGAAGTGTATCCAGTGGACAATGGTTGTTTCCAGGATAGCAGCCTGTTCCGATTTCCACTGCATCCAACCCTGCCGCTTTTACATAATCAAGCATTTCAATAAATGACTTATTTGCAAAAAGAACAGTAAATACGCCTAGTTTCATAAGTGTTCACGCTCCTTAGTTCAATTCGTTTTGGATGTTGACAATTTTCTTCGTTTCGTTGGATTCAAGCGCTCCTAAAATAACCATTAAGGAGTTCTTTCCTTCGTTTCCGTCTACAAGTACTTCTTTGCCTTCTAAAATGCTTGCTACAAAATGGTCGATTACATGAGAACCTGTTTGTCCGCCTGTATCGTTGCTTTGGATTTTTCCTAATTCGTAGCGAACTGTTTCACCAGTTGCATATTGTACGACTAAAGAGTGAGTAGGATCATCTTCAAGACGAAGTACCGCTTTTTCCGCGTAGATGATGGTGGAGTTATCTTCACGCTTGTAAGACCAGCTTGCAGCTAACGTTCCTACGATGCCGCTTTCTGTTCTTAGCGCGCAAACTGCCGTGTCATCCACATCTGTGTTTTCTTTTGAAGAAGTTTCGATGAATGCTCCTACTTCCACGATTTCTTCTCCTAAAAGGTAACGCATAAGATCGGACTTATGTACGCCAAGGTCTCCCATCGCGCCGATGAATGCTTCTTCTTTACGGAAGAACCAGCTGTCTTTCCCGTCCACACTCCAACCTTCTGGTCCAGGGTGTCCGAATGCCGTACGGAAGCTGTAAATCTTCCCGATTTCACCGCTTTCGATCAGTTGTTTTGCTTTTTGGTGAGATGGAACAAAACGTTGGTTGTGTGCGATCATCAGCTTTTTGCCAGATGCTATAGCAGCAGCGATCATCTCGTCTGCTTCTTCTTTTGACGTTGCCATCGGTTTTTCACATAAAACGTGCGCTCCAGCTTTGGAAGCATAGATGGATACAGGGGCATGCAGGTAGTTCGGTGTGCACACACTCACAACATCCAATTCTTCACGGTCGATCATTTCTTGATAACTCTCATATGCTTTCCCACCATATGTATCAACTGCTTGCTCCGCGCGTTCTAAAACTACATCACACAGTGCAACAAGCTCCACATTTTGGTTTGCATGGTACTCAGGTAAATGGCGGTGCTTTGCGATACTACCGCACCCAACTACTCCAACTCGCAACTTTTTCATCTTGTTATCCCCCTTATTTGCTTTTAATTTCTTCTAATGGTTTTGCATTTCCGTAATATACATCGCCGATCGTAGTCGGTTTTGCCCAATTTACAGCATTCTTGATGACTTTTTGCACTTTCTCATGATAGTAAGTCGGGTATGTTTCATGACCTGGACGGAAGTAGAATACTTTCCCTTTTCCACGCTTGTATGTGCAACCACTGCGGAAAACCTCTCCGCCTTCAAACCAGCTCACAAACACTAGCTCGTCCGGATCTGGAATATCAAAGTGCTCGCCATACATTTCTTCGCGCTCGATATCGATGTGTTCCCCGATTCCTTCTGCGATTGGATGGCCTGGTGATACGACCCAGATGCGTTCTTTCTCGTCTGCTTCTCTCCACTTCAAGTCACAAGTCGTACCCATCAATGTTTTGAAGATTTTAGAGAAGTGACCAGAGTGAAGAACAATCAATCCCATTCCGTCTAGTACTCTATTTTTTACGCGAGTGACGATTTCATCTGCAACGTCATCATGCGCGACATGTCCCCACCATAAAAGAACGTCTGTGTTATTCAATACTTCTTCGGTAAGTCCGTGCTCTGGCTCGTCCAATGTAGCCGTTCTTATTTCGTAGTCTTCTTGTTTTAGGAAGGAGGCGATGGCACCGTGGATACCTTCTGGATATACTTCTCTTACTTTTTCGTTTGTCTGTTCATGGCGGTTTTCATTCCATACCGTTACTTTAATCATTGTTTGTTGCCCCTTTCTTTGCTACCAGTCTATTTTGTTGCACCGCTGCTGATTTCCGCGCCAGGCTTCGCTTTCCGCGGGGCCCTGCTGGAGCCTCCTCGGCAAGCCTGCGGGGTCTCCACCTAGTGCTATCTTCCGCTGGAGTCTTCGCCTTTCGCTCCAATCATCAGCTAGGTTACTTTTATTTATTGCAAAATCTCTAACTCTATTATTTTGTTGTGGTCATGTGTGTGGGAACGTTTCCATATTGCGATATATGTAACGTCTCAAGATAACTCTTCTACATTATAAATGGATAATAAAGCGTTTTCAATGTTAAAGTCCGAACTAGATGGTAAAATTCCGACTTCCTTCGACCACTCTAACAAACTAAACAAAAGGCCCTTCCTGTCACATCAACAGGAAAGGCCGGACCATAACTTCATTTTCATCTTATTTAACCGACTTACGCTCCACAATCTCAGTGGAAAGATTATAGTAATTCTCTACTGAATCCTCTTTGGCCAACGCCTGAAATACAACATGTACCGCTAATGCCCCAACCTCATATTTCGGCTGTCTTACCGTTGTCAAAGGCGGACTCACATATTCAGCCAGCTGGATGTCGTCATATCCGATGATGGAAATATCATCAGGCACGTTGATTTTATTTTCTTTAAATGCTTGCAAGCCACCAATGGCCATCTCATCATTGGCATAGAAAATGGCTTCCGGTAGCTGGCGTTGGGCGATCATCATTTTCGTTGCCCGGTAGCCGCCTTCACGTGTGAAATCTCCGGATAGCTTCCATTTGTTTTGGAATTGGATGCCGTGGTCCCTTAAGGCAGCCATGTAGCCGTCAAATCGCATCTCGTTATCATGGGAGTTTATTGGTCCGCTCACATAGCCAATTTCGCGATGCCCTTTGTTAATCAGGTATTCTGTTGCCGCATAGCCGCCGTGAATATTGTCCACTTCCACTTGATACACAAATTCGTGGTCAAGCTTTCGGTCAAGTACCACGATCGGGAATCCTTCGCGGGCTGATTCTAAGATAATATCATTTGTTATATTATGGGCAAGGATGATTGCTCCATCCACCCTTTTTTCTTTTAAAAATTTTGCTGCCGTTGATTGCGCTCCACCGACAGAGCTGCACGCTATCAGGTCGTAACCATTTGCCGTTGTCACTTCCTGGACCCCTTTGATGAGTTCGGAATAAAACGGTCCCGACAGATCCCGTAAGATGAGTGCGATTGTGTTTGTTTTCGTTCTTTTTAAATCGGATGCAAAGCCATTTTTGAAGTAGTTCAACTCCCTCGCCGCTTCTTGCACCTTTTTCATCGTAGCAGGACTGACCTTGTTTACATTATTCAGTGCATAGGATGCCGTGGAAACTGCTACTCCGGCAAGCTTTGCCACATCTTTGATTGTTGCCACCTTGCTTAACCCCCTTTTACAGACAGGCCAGTTGTCCAAAATCAACAAGTGAATCCGCCCTTTTCGAAACGTTTCAATCTCCTATCTCTAGCATAATGTAAACGTTGCTATTATTCAATAGTTTATAGCTTCCATAGGGGGTTTTCTAAAAGAATATCCTGCTTAATTTTCAAACAAATCCTGATTTTCCTGACTTAATCCATAAGGTAGTATTTCAGGGCGGGAACAACTATTTTTAATGTGAATATGCTTTCCTTCCTCCGAAGATTCGTGGATCGCATGCATGACTTCTAGAACCTGCAGAGCCATATGTCCGTTCGCCCTGTGAGGTCTGCCGGCTCTAATGGCATGGGCCATATCGGCCGCTCCAATTCCTCTGCTGTTATCTGTGTACCCATATTCCAGTGGAACTTCCTTAAAATCGTTCTTGCCCATTTCTCGGACCCGAATCGCTCCGCCAAAATTGTTTGGATCAGGAACACTTAATGTTCCTTTAGTTCCGTAGATTTCCATGCAAGGAAGCTGGGTGCCGCCCATCACATCAAAGCTTGTGATTAACGTTCCTACCGCTCCATTTTCAAAATCAAGCAAACCGGTGACATGTGTTGGTGTTTCTACCGGAATTTGGCGTCCATAATCTTCTTCTCTGGTTACCGTCCGATTTTCAAAGGCTGATTGAGTCGAACCAGACACTCGTTTGATCGGTCCCAAAAAATGAATGAAAGCCGTTAAGTAATATGGTCCCATGTCAAACATCGGTCCGCCACCCTTTTGGTAGTAGAAGTCAGGAGCTGGATGCCAGCCTTCTGGACCTGCTCCAAGCATAAAACCTGTTGCAGCAACCGGCTTGCCGATCACCCCTTCATCGATTAGCTTGCGACAGGTTTGCAAGGCGCCGCCAAGGAAGGTGTCAGGAGCACAACCGACACGGAGTCCCTTTTGCTCGGCTAGTTCCAAAAGCTTTTTTCCTTCTTCGACTTCTATCGTTAACGGTTTTTCAACAAATACGTGCTTACCTGCTTCAAGTGCTGCAAGTGTCACTTCATAATGTGCTTTTGGAATGGTCAAATTGATCACCATTTCAATTTCTGGGTCTGCCAGCATTTGTTCGACAGTATAGACCTTCTCGACGTTATATTCTGCTGCCTTTCCTTTCGCACGTTCTACATTCAAGTCTGCCACTGCCACAATATCCAAGATGGAAAATTTGGTTGGCGCTTCTAAATAAATTCCGCTGATGGTGCCGGTCCCGATGACGCCTACTTTCACTTTTTTCAAAACTTTCTCTCCTCACAAAGAAATACGGCGCACATAAATCTACGCCGTATCCCATATTTAAATTGGCATCTTCCTATTTTACCCTTTTAGTGGTAAAAAAGATTTAATGAATACCTCGATTTTATTATCACCTTCAACCAAATGTTGCTCCAATACGGATTTGCTGATGACAAACCCTCCGTTACGGTAACGGTTGGAAACTTCTATTCCATCAACCGCTTTGCCATTCACCCTAACTTGCTTCTGCTCTTGATCTAAGTGATAAACAAACTGAACATCATGCCCGTTCACTTTATACGTAAAACGAAGGCCGTTCATATCTGCCGGCAATACAGGATCCACTACAAGGTCTCCAGCTTGGAAACGGATGCCAAGGCAGTTGGAAATCAATTGATTCATGTAGATACCAGGTCCGCTAGAATAAATTCTCCAGCCGCCTTTTACTTTTACAGAGCCGTCGCGTAGCTTGCCGAATTGCTCTTGTGCTTCGTAACGGTCATTGAACTGGCCGTCAGATGAACTGAAGTATGCATTGCTTTGGCGGCGTTCTGCGTTTGGCACCGCCTTCTGGATGTTGATTGGGTTGATGGTATTCAATCCATTCCAAACCTCGTCTGTCTTCCCAAGCTTCGCCATCGCTTCCACGTAACGGATATGTGCGTGCACATATTGAAGTCCGATTTCACGACCGAAGTTTGCAGCCTGCTCTGCACGCTTAAAGTGAGTGCTGACACCACCTGCATAGTTTGCCGGGCGGTTCATGAGGCGAACGCCGTCTGGGCAGTACAACTCTTTTTTAATCAGTTCAAAATGTGCTTTTGCCTGTTCTGGCGTCAATAGTTCACTGATCATGCTTCGTGTCATCGGCAGCAGACGATAATGAATACCTGTTTTCGTGTCTTCAGGGTGTACCATTAATTCCGGTTTGTCCTGTTCTTCCATGTAGACGAAACCAGGAATCACATCAGATGCAAGCATGTATTTGTTAAAGTCTATTTCAATGCCTTTTGCCAAAGTTTTCAGTTCTGCGGCATCTTCTGTTAATACATCCTCAAGTGCTTTAGAAAGAGTGTTCAACACTTGATAGGTCAAAGAAACGGTCCAGCTAGATACCATGTATTGCTTCAACTGGGCATTTGCAGGCTGCAGCGTGTCATCCCAGTCTCCGTCCCCATAGGAAGATAAGAAAGTATCGTGAAGGAAATGATCCTTAATGAATTGAATTTCTTTTTTCGCATGTTCTAACACAGTGGCTTTTTCTTCTGTGAAAGTGAAAGCACCACGAACCGTGTAAGGAACCTTTTCTTCTAAAATAGAGTAGTCCTTTGTGATGGTCAGGTAATCACTTAATACTTTTAACGGCCAAACGATGATATCTCCGTGGCTTTCTTCACTTTGAATACGATTGTATTGATCGAACATGAACCATTGAGGCCAGTTCCCTGTATCCTCATATTGGTGAGTGTACACCTTTTTGATGATTTCCTTCACGCTTTCGTAGTTTTGCGTTGCCATGAAGTACTCTGTTGGTCCCTGGCAGACATCACGCGTACCCCATGCCGCTCCGCCGTATTGCTCAAGGCCATGCGGCACCGAGTAGTGGACAAGCATGTTGTGCGTGTACCACCATGCAGTGGCATTCATTTTTTCTAGCTCTTCCTTGCTTTCATTACCCAATGACAACTTGAACCCGTTCATCACTTTTTCAAAAAATGTACGGTAACGCTCTACTTCTGTTGCAAAGTTCGGAGTTGCAAACTCTCTCTCTTCTCCGTGTAACAACCCTTGAACGGTCATCGTCCAGCTTGCTGTTGCTTCTGTTTCCAATACCACGAGGGAAGCAGATCCTGGAACGACTCCTTCTGCAAGCTTGGTTTCGTCGCTAACAGTGAACCCAACACCGTCAAGTGTGAGCTTGTAAGCCAGGTCAGGGTAAACATGCTTGCTGTCAGACCCTTCCACTGCTGTGAACGTCAGCACTTTACCGTCCTGTTTCATATCATAGGCAACAACCAGCTCATTGTTATTCATGGAGATCTGATTTGTAACAAGGTAGCGATAGTTTTTGCCGTTTTCAGACGTTACTTCTAGTTGAATGTCAGGAGAATTTACTACCGTATAGTTCGTTACCACAATCACATCGTCCGCAGTTTTGTAGTACCAGCGAGCATAGTTAAAGCCGATTTCGAATAGTGTAGGCATCGTTAATAGCTTGTACTGCCCTTCGACCTCCATATAGATGCGTTGTCCAGAAGTTTTCATGACATTCAATGCATTACGAGCGTTTGTCATCATCTTATGGAAGGAAGTGTTGCCTACCACTAGCTGAGAGTTGAAGATTCCGTACATATAAGAAGTGGAAGTGATGATGTTTTCCGTCATTTTGTCATTATTGCCTGACATGATGATATGGCCGTGTGGACGTTCCACGACAAGTTCTTTTTCCTTTAACACGATGTGCTCATACGTATCGGTGAAGAAAGATAGTAATGTATCTCCTTCCCATTCTTCTTGCTGGCGAACGGGGAAGTATTTATCCAGTTCCACTTTTGTAAAAGAAGATCCGGATAGCACTCCAGACAGGTTTGCGTTAACAGTAACTTTCTCCAGCTCTTCAGAAGAATCAGAAGCAAGCCCCTTCACTTCTTCCCAAGCTCGTGCTACTTCTTCCGTAAACTCAAGCTCTGTTACAGCTTCCTGATGGTTCTCTTTAAATAAGCCGTAAAACACGAAGCTATCTTGCCCAGCAAGCTCAACCTTTTCAGACTGCAATCCTATATAGGCAAATTCATATTGATAGATTTCATTAGCTAGGGTTTCTTTTGAAAGGACTTCAGGCTCATTTGTTTCCTTGTAAGAAAGTCCAAAGAATTGGAAGCCATCTGTTGAGTAGCCCACTGCTTTTGTCATGGACCCTTGCTGCAGGTATGGGAACCCTCCTGGTTGCGGCTGGTTCTGGCGGGAGCAGACAACATAGCCATTTTGTTTGTTTTCATATACGCTGTGGTCGATGTATTGAGACAGGTAGGATTCGTTTGTACGTACAAGTCCCTTGCTTCCAATTCCAACGTCTTGCCCGTAGACAACATCTACAGTTTTTCCTGTACCATTTACGTTTACATCCCAGAACCAGATGCCTTTTTCTGATAGTCGGAATCTTACGGAATAGCCGATGTCTGCAACCGAGCCTTCCCATTTGATTTCGTTTTGGGAGTAGCTTGTGCTGCTGGCGGATTTTACGCCTAGTAGCGGGTAGGCGTTGATGCCGTTTTCTCCGTGAACGCGAAGGTATAGATTGTTCAGTGCGCCGTCGATCGGATTGGACATCCATTGATTGATCATGATTTCTTTGTGAGTGGCTTCGAAAAGATCCCCGCTGTTTAGGAAGGTGAAGCGAACGTCCCCTGCGTTTATATTAATCTTTTGATTGGCTGTTGTTGTTTGCATGTTAAAGTCCTCCTTTAATGGATGTTGCTGCTTATACGACGCAGTTGATTTCCGAAAAAGGCTTCGCTTTCAGCGGGGCGGCCTTGAGCATCCTCGGCTTTGCCTGCGGGGTCTCAACATTGCCACTACTCCCCTGCAGGAGTCTACGCCTTTTTCTCCAATCACCTGCTAATACTGCATTTTCGTTACAAACTACTTATTCAAAACGAACTCTTTTATTGTCAATTCGTTGCTGTTTGGGCCGATCATGGCGTGGAATTTGCCTTTGTCGCTTTTGAATGTCAGGTCCGAATGGTAGTATCGGAGCCGGTCTTCTGTGATAGTGAAGGTGACTTGCTTTGTTTCACCAGGCTCTAGCCATACTTTTTCATAGCCTTTGAGTTCTTTAAGCGGACGGACGATTTCGCCTGAGAGGTCACGGATATAGAATTGAACCGTTTCTTCCCCGGCACGCTCTCCGGTATTCGTCACGTTCACAGCAACATCTATGCTGGAGTCTGCTGTTAAGCTCTCTGTTGATAGACTCATCTCACCGTATTCGAAATTTGTATAACTTAATCCGAAACCGAACGGCAGTAAAGGATCATTGGGAATATCAAGATAATGTGTAACATAGCGTTCTTGTTTGTTTTCTCCTTGCGGGCGCCCGGTGTTGAAGCAGTTGTAGTAAACCGGCACCTGCCCAACGGAATATGGAAAGCTCATCGTTAGTCGTCCTGATGGATTGGCCTCTCCGAACAACAGGTCTGCAATGGCTGATCCGGCTTCTGTACCCGGATACCATGCTTCAAGCAGCGCATCGGATTGTTCGATCACTCCATGAAGATCTAATGGACGCCCGTTAAAAAGTACAGTTACCACAGGTTTTCCAAGCTCTTTTATTTTCGCAACAAGCTTTAATTGTGCTTGTGGAAGGCGGATATCTGCCCGGCAGCCACCCTCTCCGCTCATATCGGATTCTTCTCCAAGTGCCAAGATGATGACATCTGCTTCCTGAGCTGTCTCCACTGCATGATTTAACTGCTCTTCCGTAACCATTTCGATGCCAGATCCTTGAGCAACCAAAAGGTTAGCCTCTGATGTTTTTGCGAGCAATCCGTCATATACTTGTACGGCTGCTTCCTTTGAACCTTGCCAGGACCAAGGACCAAGCACGTCACCATTTTTGGCAAACGGTCCGATCAGTGCGATTTTTTGCTCTTTATTCAACGGTAAAACATGATCATTTTTTAAGAGAACACTAGATTTGATGGCAAGTTCTTTTGCCACTTTTCGGTGCTCCGGTGACATGATGACTTCTTTTTCTAGTTCCTCGCTCGTGCCGCGATATGGATTTTCAAAAAGACCTAATTTGTTTTTCAGGTTTAAGATGCGTAATACTGATTCATCGATCAGCGCTTCCGAGAGTTCGCCGCTTTCTACAAGGTCTCCAAGATTTTTTACGTAACAGGCGGTCATCATTTCAATGTCCACCCCGGCTTCCAATCCTTTTAGCGCTGCTTCCCGTTCGTCTTCTGCTACACCGTGCGGAATCAGTTCTTTCACGGCTCCCCAGTCGGAGATCATCACGCCCTCAAAACCCCATTCTCCGCGGAGCAGGTCTCTCATCAGCTTTTTGTTTCCTGATGCCGGGATTCCGTCGACTGTGTTAAAAGCGGTCATCACCATCTCACAGCCTTCATCAAGTGCCGCTTTGTATGCTGGCAAATAGGACTCGCGAAGCTGTCTTTCTGACATGTTGACCGTATTATAGTCACGGCCTCCTTCTGGTGCGCCGTATGCTGCAAAGTGCTTTACACATGCTGCAACACGGTGAATGTCATTGGTCAAGTCCTCTCCTTGGAAGCCTTGGACAAAGGCCTTGGCAAAGACACTGTTCAGATATGGATCTTCCCCCGTTGATTCCATCACACGGCCCCATCTTGGATCACGCACTAGGTCGACCATCGGGGCAAACGTGACGTGCACCCCAGAGACAGATGCTTCTTTAGCGGCTATTTCAGCGCTCTTTTCTGCAAGTTCTGTGTCCCATGAACAACCAATCGCAAGAGGTACCGGAAAGATGGTTTTAAATCCGTGGACAATATCAGCCATCATCAGTAGAGGAATACCTAAACGGTTCTCTGCAAGATGCTCTCGTTGAATATTGGCAACTTCCCATGCCCCTGATGCACCAAGAACAGAACCGCTGTTTTGCACCACGTCATTTGAGATTCCCATATCTTCAAGAGGACCGGTAATTTCTCCATCCCCTGCTGCACCTTTATAGAAGAACGTTGCCAACTGCATGAGCTGTGCTATTTTTTCCTCTAATGTCATTTGTTCTAAAAGGCTTTCCATGTTTTTAGCCATCCTTGATTACCTCCCCAATCGCATTGCACATATACGAAACGTTTTTACTGAATATAATGTATAAATATAAGTGTTTTTGTAATAAAACTAACTAGTTCTGTCGAAACGTTTCTATAAATTTCGATAAAGAGGCCATGTTGGCACTCTTTACCCCTTATTCACCCGCAATACCAGAGCGGTCGACACCTTCGACAAACCAGCGTTGCGTGATTGCATAGACAACAAGCATCGGCAAGATCGTCATAACTGTACCTGCCATATTGATGCCTTCATTTATTTCAGAAGCTTCCCCACCACTTTGCGGATACATCTGTTGATAGGTTGCTACGAATTTTTGCAGTTCAAGCGGCAATGTTGTTAACGAGTTACCGAAATAGATCGCTGCCAAGTACGTTTCGTTCCAGTACCAAACGAAGGAGAACAAGAAAGAAATGATGATCGCAGGTGCAGCCATCGGAAGCGCAAGCGTCAGGAAAATACGTAAATATCCTGCACCATCAAGCTGTGCTGCTTCTTCTAATGCTTTTGGCATCATTTTAAAGAACTGATAGAAAATCAAGATAAAGATTGCACTGTTGATTCCTTGCCCAAGTAAGGCTGGGAACAAGAAAGCTTGAATGCTTCCCAAAATACCAATCTCGTTAAAAAATACATAACGAGGGATGACCGTCACTTGAGGCGGAATGATGAACGTTGCCAATACCAGCACAAACATGGTTCGTTTGAAAGGAAAGGCAAAGCGTGCAAACCCATACCCCACAACCGCACATACCGCCGTTTGAACAATAGCCGGTATTGCTGTCACATAGAGAGATTCCAATAAAGTAGGCAGGAACTTCAATACCGCATAAGCAGATTGATAGTTATCCAGATAAAGTTGCGTCGGGATCCAGTTTACTAGTGGATTCAAGATGTCATCCAAACTTTTCAAACTATAAGAAATCATATAAAGCAGCGGGAATAAGTATACAAAGCCAATTCCGATCAACAAGCCGTAAATGAATAATTTATATAGAAGGCCGTCGTTCCCTTTCATTCCGAAAGCGAGCTTTTTCAACCTGGTCACGATGCCTGTCCCTTTTGGTTTGCGGTTAGTCAGCGATTCGCTTGCCATGATCACGGCCTCCTTTAAGCATAATTTTTCTTCCCTCTTACTGTTAACAGCGCTACTGAAATACCCAGTGCCACTGCAATCAACAAGAAGTAAATCCATGATAACGCTGAGGCATAGCCAAAGCCTGTATTGATTTGAAACATATTTGTTTGGATATGCTCGATAACTGGATTTAACGAGAATATCGAGAATGTCACAATGGTATAAACCGTGTTAACGACAATCATTGGGAAAATGCTTGGCAGTGTCACTTTCCAAAAGCATTCCCAATTGGACGCCCCGTCAATTTTGGCAGCTTCATAGATTTGTGTATCTATTTTCTGCAAGGCTGCCAGGAAAATCAAGAACTGGACCCCGGAGAACCATAAGATGATAATCAAGTTGTCCATTAAATAAAGAAGAATACTGCTAAATACCGAATCGGCAGAAAGCATTGTTTCAAACACCGCATAGTCCTTGATAGACGGGATGGATGTCACTCCCTGTGAGATTAACTCATTGATCACCGGGCCGCTTGCAATGATGACCGGAAGAAAGAAAATCATCCGGAAAAAATTACGAAAGCGGATCGGCTGATTCAACAAAATCGCAATGATCAGGGAAAATACAATGATGATCGGCACCGACAACACAAGTTCCTGAACAAACGTCCATAACTTTTGTGTGAACAGTGCGTCCACTGTAAAGGCATCTTTAAAGTTATCAAACTTCACAAAGGTCGTTTGAATGCCCTCTGTGGTAATCCGTACTTTTTGAAAACTTAAGTACAACGAATAGAAAAGGGGATAAGCTGTGAATAAGAGAAACCCAAGGATCCATGGTGAGATGAACAATAATCCCGTGAGCGTATTCTTCGAGCGCATGGATAACTGCTTCATGCTTAATTCCCCCTTTCTTTTATGCTGAATGACGTTGCTGCGACCGTTGTTCCGTCAATGGTAATGTCCGTGTTCGTGTAGTTGACGAAAATGGATACACCATTTTCATATACGACTTCTGACACCCCTGGTTGATGCACAATTCGATCGACGATAGAGCTGTTCTCTACTTTTCCGAGACTTTCTTTCACAAGGCTGTATTGACTGATCAATTCTTCCTTCCAACTATCAAACTCGGAAGTATATAAACCTCTTGAAGGAGTTTTCATTAACAGTTGTGCAGACTCCCTAGTCAGATAAAAGGATGGATAAGAACCAAATTCAATCATTCTCAACACTTCTTCCGTCGGATTATGAGAGAAGTTGGAGAAGGTAGCATAATATGGCGTGTAACCTTTCAATACAATTTGTAAAAACGGCACCGTGTCTGTTACAAACATATAGTTGGAGGAATACATCGGCATATCCAAGTACTTGTCCATATAGCCCCAAGCATAGTCGTTGGGACGATAAAGGGATAGGTCGATATTTTGTTCCTTATAGTAAGCGAATAGTTCTTGATTGGATTCCATCATCTCTGCTCTTGATGAGGACATCCCTTTATTAAAATCAGAAAATAGTTTGCTTGCAGTCGTTTCAACGGCAATGTTTTCTACCCCGTGATCCTTGAAATCGCCTGTATCTTTTTTGGCAAATTCAAGCGATTTCGCAGGGCTGAGGTAATAACTACTATAACCAAAATGACTTTTCGTCATCGGCTGACCGTTAATCTTTTTGGAAACATCCTTGCTTCCGGAAAAACCGGATGCGCCGTCAAAAGCTGTGGTGAAATCTGTGTGCAGGTAAAAAGGAATGTCTTTTTTCTCTAACACTTGAATGGTTTCCTCTAGGTCCCCTTTACTGCCAACCTTCTTCTCTAGCGGAAACTTTTGTGGCAGCGTTCCCGTCAATCCACCTTTTGTCCATCCTCTTAACACAACGTGAAGATTATCTACTTCGTTTTGCTCTAATTCTTCTACAAAACGAGGAATATCTTGGATCTCTGTCATTTGTTCCACAGAATTCCAGATAAGGCCTTTCTTTGTTTCCCCACCCAGAAGCTCTAAACGAAGATCTACCTTGTCTTCCTTGTTGTTAGTAAGAGTTCCCTTATCCTCTAGATGCTGCTGATATCTGTTCGCCATACCAACATAGTCTGCTTCTTCATCTGATAAGAACATGACTTTCTGTTTGATATTGAAGTTGTTTTTTTCCTCTTGGTAGACATTAAATCCACCCATGCTCTTACTTGTCGGCTGAAAATAATTAAAGCGATATTGATAGTCAGATGTTACCCAAAAGAAATCAGTGGATGCTCCAGATGGGTAAGCAAGAACCCTACCATAGCTTTGGCCTTCCTCAATGGAAGTGATGAAGGCATTCTGTTTTACACCATGAACCGCACCGTATACAGGAACAGAAATCGTCTGTGCCGGATATGTGTAGACATCTTCTGTGCTTTTCGGCCTTGTAAAGCCTTCATCTTCTCCATAAATGGAACCGATGAATGGTGTATCAGAGCGGAAAGCACTCTTTTCAAAGCGCATGAGCGCACCGCTTCCGTCCGGAATGAACAAATATCCGGTGATGTCATCCATATGTGCCGCACCAAGGAAAGGATAAACTTTCATGGCCACTATTTTATTGTAGGTGCCATCCTGTACACCATCATCCGGCACATCAATGACGATGCTTTCCTCTTCAAGCGTCACGTTCAGCACGACTTCGATGCTAGAACCGCGGAAATCTAGTTCTGCAGTAAAACCGTCGTCGTTTAATTGAATGCTCGGTTTTGTCTCTTCCGTCAGAATGCTTTCTGTCTTGATGTTTCCGCGGCGATCCAAGTAATCAATCGTGATGGCGGATTGAACCATATCCGTCCAAGTGTTGTTCAAACGGTAGTTCTCGGAATTATCAACACCCGAGTGCCAAATATAGCCCGTTTCTTTGTTCTGAATCTTTATAGCAAGCGACTCTTCTTGCACGTATAACGCAAGCTTTTCGTTCTCCGTTACCTTTGTAAAGCCTTCAAGCGTTCCATTTGGCAGAGGTTTATTTTCTCCCTCTGGCTGTGTGAACTGATTGGAATCAAAGCGGAGTGTCTCTTCTCCGAGCTCTGTTTCCACTTCGATGTCTTCCAGCTCTTCCTTTGATGTCAATGATTCAGCGAATACTGACACCGGAAGAATCGCAATAAGCATGGCTAGCAGAATTTTTTTAAACACGGAGAATCACCTCCTGAATGATTGCTGTTACAAAATCAATTACCTGGTCCATTAATACGTAGATGATGAAGCATACCAATACGATGATGAGCATACAGAAAATCGTCGTAAAGATGTTTCGTACCGTTCCCCAGAATTCAAATGCATGAATTTCTTTAATCATGATGAACAGGATAATGAAAGACCATCCCATCATGACTTGCATGAAGAAGACATACAAGAAGTATTCATTTAGCGTAAGGACGTTTGACATGAGCGTAATTGGAACTAAGAGTACAATAATCGGTGCCAAGGAATAGATGGTTCCAATATAGATATCAGAAAACCTTCCTTCTCCATCATTTATTGTACTGACTAGGTAGTTCGATACAATGAACAGAATGATTGGCAGGAATAAAAGGATGAACTCCATTCCGAAATTGATTTGCTCAAGGGAAATACCGCCCCGAAAAATAAATCCTGTGTAATACTTCATAAATAAAAATTCTGCATACAAGATGATGTAAAGAATGGTGGCAGATAACACGCTGACCCTTCTCTGTCTTTTAATATAATAAAAGCTGTCTATTGGATGACGTAAAAACTTGCCTAGGAATAATAACTCGCTCAATAGTTGCTGGCTTTTGAAAGCCTGCCACCTTTTTCTTGCCGGCGCTAATATTCCTTTCTTTTTATCTGCGAAAAGCAAGGTCGCCCTGACAGCAAATAAACCGATAAGGATGGAGAAAACCATACCGAGATTTTCATTCATCCACTCATTCCTGATTTCCCAGAAGGAGTCCGAATAGCCTTCCACATTTCCTACTAGTTCAAAGGATTGCAGGGCCTCTTCGTATTCCTGCTGCTTGTAATAGGCTTCCCCCATTGCATTATGGGCCAGGCCGATGGAGGAGTTCATGCGCAATACTTCGCTCCAATATTTCTCACTCTCTATGTAGAGCCCTTGTGCATATAGCGAAATTCCGCCATGGAGCATTTCTGCAAAAGCTGTTGGTTCGAGCAGTTGAATGGTTCCCCGCTCCCGATCTGTCACAAAAATCCGGCCAAGGTTGTCCGTCGCAATGCCTGATGGATCCATGAACAGTCCAAGGCGGTTTGTGCCATCGTCTTTTCCACCAAACAAGAAGAGAATGTTTCCAAAGCTATCAAATTCAATTAGTCTTCCATTAGCGTCGATAACAAGGAAATTCCCTAAAGGACCCAACGTAATATCGCTTAAGTTAGAAGAATCTAATATTCCAGTTGGAAGGATGTTGCCGCCTGCAATATTTAACTTCCTAATAGTTTCAAAGCTAGTCCCCGCTGTAATCGTGTACACAAGCCCTTTTTCATCAATCGCAATATTAGTCGGCGCTGGCGGCACCTTCAGAAACATGTTCGAACGCTGCTGATCTGTTGTCAGGGCATCCTGGATGACAGACATCAACGACGGCCTTGTTCGGTTTACCCCGAAGAATCCAAGAAATGTACCATCTTGACCAACCTGGATGATCCCATTTGTGGATCCTTCTCCGATAATGTAAAGATTGCCTCGTTTATCCACGGTGATTTTCTGTGGTTTATACGGAGTCCTTGTCCCAAACAACGGCGAATCCGGTTTTCCGTATTCTTGAAGCATTTCGCCTTCTTCAGAAAAACGATAGACTTTTTCATTTGTATAATCCGCCACATAAATTTGCTGTTCTTCATCCACAAATACACCAGTTGGCATTTGGAGGATTCCTCCTCCGACCTCTAACAGTTTTCTACCATTCTCATCAAACTTGGTGATTTTCTTCGTACCGGAATCAGCCACATACACATGGTTGTTCTGATCGATATAGACATCTTCTGGGCTGACTATTTCACTTGTACTTCCGAAAAGTCCCACCGGAATATAAGCAGTCTGCGTTTCAATGATATCCCCTTCTGTTGATACCGTCTCTGTATTATAGGGAACAGACAGGGCTGCAAAAGATTGCAAAGGAGAAAGGAGGATTAACCATACAGTCAATAAGCCGATAAAAATGCGCTTCATTCTCTTTTTCTCCCCCTTCTACTTGATACCTGAATGTGCCATCGTATTCATCACTTGACTTTGCAAGATGATAAAGATGATTAAATTTGGAATGAACATGATTAAAGATGCAGCTGCTGCCATTCCTTGACCTGCAACCGTGTTTCCACTGGTAGCCGCCGTTAATGTCGACATGTAGAATGCAAAAGTCTTCAAATTCTCATTATCGACAAACAAGGTAGATGTCTCCGTGTTGTTCCAAACAAGTTGGAAAGAGAGAATCGCAATCGTCGCAATCGCCGGTTTTACAAGCGGAATGATGATTTTCCGGAAAATTTGATAGTCTGTGGCCCCATCCATCTGGGCGGCCTCTATTAATTCATTCGGTATTTGATCGATGAATTGTTTGACTAAGAAAAGTCCGATCGGCATTGCTATCAAGGGGAATATATGGACAAGGAACGTGTCCAATAATCCTACTTTTTCAATTAAAAGATAGCGTGGAATGACGACTGCCGCCGATACGAACATTAAAGCAAGTGTGTTGATTTCAAAGATGGTTTTCTTTAATCTGAATCGTTTTTTCGATAAGGCATACCCTGCCATCGTACTGATTAAAACGGTCACAAATACGACGATGAGGGTAATGGAGATACTATTAAACAAGTAACGGGACATCGGAACGCCTGTGGTACTTGTGTTGTTCATCAAATCAATGAAATTCTGCATCGTCGGCTTTTCCACAAAAAAGCGCGGTGGATAAGCGAAAAGCTCATCGATCGGCTTAAAGGCGTGAGAAAAGACAAAGACGATGGGCATAGCCATAAAGATGGCGAGCGGTATTAAAAATGCATAAAACTTTAATTGGCTTTTGTGAAAACGGTCTGGATTGATTTTCGTTCCATGGAATGCCGACACATCATTCACTCCCTACTCTTTAGTCTTTTTCCCCGAATAAACGCCAGGCGATTTTTGAGAAGATATACACAAATAATAGTAAAAGAACCGATATTGCCGCTGCATATCCCATTTCATAGCGGATAAATCCATAGTCCTCCAAATGGTTGACCATCAATTGACCTGCATATTGTGGCGTCGGGTTGGCACCGGATAAGGCAACCCCGATCGCACCGGCCTGAAACGTACCGACCACTGCCATTACGGCACCGAACAGCATCTGAGGTTTCATGGATGGAATCGTGATATAGATGATTTCTTGGAATCTATTTTTGATGCCGTCAATATAACCAGCTTCATAGATTTCTCTATTAATATTCAAAACACCTGATAACATCGCAAGGAACCCTACTCCCATGCTTCCCCAAAGGGTAACAACAATCATGATCGTCATTAAGTGATCTGGTGATTGCAACCATTGTACAGGCTCTAAGATGACACCGATGGTAATTAAAAGGCTGTTTAAATATCCTGTCTGATCCCCACTGAAAATGATGGTCCACACAACTGCCATCGCGATTCCAGCTGTCATGGATGGAGAATAGATGATAAGCGCCAATACAGTTCGCGGCCCTTTGGAGATTTGAGCTAGCATCCATGCAAGCAGGAAGGATAAAATATATCCCCCCGGCCCTACGATGACTGCAAACATCAACGTATTTGGCAGGACTCGCTGCATAAAGACCTCATCCTGGGTAAGCACACTCACATAGTTGGCAAGGCCGATGAAACTTGGCATCTCAATTGCATTGAAGTACGTGAATGATAAGAGAATGGCCACCACCACAGGAATGATGATAAAGGTAAAGAAAAAGATTAAATATGGTGCAAGAAAGATCGATGTACTTGCATGCTTTTGAAGGCTACTCCTCATTTTCTTCCACCCAGCTTTCTACTTGTTCAATCGTTGGAATCGGATAGGTTTTCACGATTTTCCCATTTTTCATATATCCGAATTCCTCCATCTTCCGCCTCATTTCACGGTCAATGGTCACCACCGCATCATCAACAGCTGAACGGGTGTTTTCCCCGTCAAAGACCACACGGTTCCATACATTACTAATCTCACGCTCTACCATATAGGTGTATGGCGTTTTCGGTACTTCACGTAAATGCTTCCACTGCTTTAAGATGACTTCTTTATGTTCTTCTGGCCATGGTAATTGTTTAAAGGCATCAAGATTTGCGGTATTCCACATATAGGATGGACCGTACATGATTTGCAAAGTGGTAGCAAAGTCAGTCTGTGTTTCAGTAGACATCCACCATTTCAGCACTTGCCATGCTTCGTCCTTATTATTACTGCCGTCAAAGATCATGCCGGCCTGTCCAGAACCTGTTGCCCATCTTTCCACTTCACCGTCTTTATTTTCCACGCCAGGGTGAAGCGCGATGTCCCACCAACCGGAGATTTCCGGTGCGGCAGATGTAAGCTCTACATAGGTCTGGAAATTTGACACACCGATCGGCAAGGTGGAATAACGGAAGTGGTTATAGAAATTCGGCACCTGCAGCGGCGTACTGTATATGGTGTTCAAATCCGTCATCAGTTGAATGCCGCGAACTGTTTCATCGCTATCAATGGTCGTACCCATACCATCTTCTTTATACAAGTTTCCCTGATGCTGATAAATGAAAGGGGACGTTGCCTGGAATGGCTTAAACGCAACTGCTCCAGCTATCGGTGTATAGTAGTTCAATCCAAAGCGCTGCAGCTCCGGCAAGACATCCACTACATCCTCCCATGTGTCAGGGACAGGAACATCTAAGGCACCCAAAATATCTTTTCTGTAAAATTGAACAAAGAAATCTTGCGTTTCCGGCAATCCGTAAACCTCATCTTCCATCACCATCGGCAAAAATGCACCAGGCGAGAAGTGAGCCAATGTTTCGTCGAAATCGCCAAACTGTCTTAAGTCATATGCCGCTCCACGGATAGCAAGTTCATATGGCAGCCAGCTACTGATTCCAAGCGCAAGATCCGGTTGACTGTTAGCCGCATTGGCCAAAATCAATTTTTGCTCTGAAGGCATGATGGAAAACCGAACCTTTATTCCCGTTTGCGGGGTGAAGTTCTGATCCACCATATTTTGCATCAATTCTACATATTGCCGCGGCCTGTTTACCCACACATCCACGACATCCTCCTCTACTTTTTCCGTTGCCAACGTATTAGACTGGAATGAATGGAAGAATTTCAAGACAGATTCTTTTGTCTTTGCGAAAAATCCTAGTTCTGGTTTTGGTAACGTTTCATCACCGTGAATATATATTCGATCCATTATTAATGGCTGTTTTTTCAAGTCCAGTGTTGCATTTCCAAGAAGCTGTGCGACAGAACTCGAGCCTTCTGAAAGCTGAGTCAGTCGTGCCGGAATTTTATCAGGATCTGCTGCAAGCTCCCTTAACCGTTCGACGGCAATGTTGAGCGATACAATCTCTACTGATTCTTTCCCATCACTTAGCCCAAGCAGGTACTCACTTTCTCCTTCCAGCTTATCCGCCCAGGAAGTAAGTTCCCCTTTAATCTCAGGCATGTACTCTGTAATTCTCCAGCCGCGAGAGCGATCTTGGTTGTTTCCAGTTAATCGTTTAATCGATAGGGAGAGCTGTTCAATGCCCTTCATCACTTCATCCATTTCGAATAACGTGCGATTTACAGGTGACGCGTCACCTTTTAGTGTCAGGGTATTTTTCCCCTTCTCTAAATAAAAATAATACGGTTCCCCGTCTTCGTTGCTCAGCGTTTCATTCACCCAGTTTTTATTCTGTCGGAAAGAATAGCTTTCCACTTCTTCAAAAGGTACTTCTCCATTGATCATGACTGTCCGGAACACCGGAAAGCCTGATTGTTTTTCTTGTAAAACTTTCAAGGAAATCTGGTAGTAGCCGGCTTCCTCCACATCCATCTCCCATGTTGCCGTTTGTCCGCTCGTTTCCCATGACTCTCCGCCGATTGCATTCAACAGGCGCTTGTCACGCTCATAAGGGACAACAGACGCATCTTGTCTATTTACAGGTCTGATAAAAGAGCTGTTCTTCTTAAGCGGGTGTTCCGCCTCAATCGTGATACTGTTTGACTCCGTGAGATCCAAAGCTTTGTTCTCTTTATATTCTTCATATGTAGGGATCGTTCCCACACCGCTCACATAAATGTTTCCAAGCAGCATTTCTCCCCGGATATTCTCCAACGTGATGGTGTTTTTTCCTTCTTTTAATAAATACTTTAACGGCCTTGCTTGCAGATGACTGGAATCCTCTGCCTTAATAAAATGCCATTGTTCGATCGGGAGCTGCTCTGGAATAATTTCATCCCCAAAACGGTCCTGCTCAAATTCATTGGTTGCACTCTTCCAATCTTTCGGCAACGTTATCCTGCGACTCTCAAAATACGGATATTCCCCGTTCACTTTAATTGAGCCTTCTATCGGCACGATCCCTTCACCTAGAGGAAAATAGTCAAAGCCAAGTTCATACAAGCCTTCTTCCTCTACATCCACTTCAATCGTGACTGTATTCTTGTTATTCCAAGCGTATACCTGATTGCCATACTCCTTGCTTTCTCCACTAGAAAACAGACTCTTCTCATCAATGGATAAAAAATCAGCGGGAGTGACAACGTGCTCGAAATCTTGCACGTTGTCCTGTCCCACTTCATTCCACTGCTTAAGGATTGATAGATAGCGTGGCTCAATGACTTGTTCTGCCACCTGCTCCAGGCTCTTCTCTTCATCAGCAAATGCGAATTGGCCTGGTACTAGCAACAGCAGTATTAATGACCAGAACATCATTTTACGTTTCATATCTAATCCCCATCCCCTTCACAGTTTTACAACTTATTGACCAATCGCTTGTTTGCCTTCTTGGTACTTTTGATTTGCTAATTCATTGATTTGTGCCGCATAGTCTTCAATCTTGATCTCGCCTCTGACGCTCGCATCAATCAATGCCGCGATGTTTGCATTGGGCTCTTCCCCGATTGCAACGCCTGTTGGAGCTTCCCATCTAGACTGAACAAAACCTGGTACTGTTTTCACTGGTTCGACAATTCCATTTTCAAGATTGTCATATGCAGTACGTAAGCCAGGAATGTCCTGAACTTCAAAGAATGCATCCAATACTTCTTCGTCTTGTGTGACAGGAAGATTGTTCAATGCTTTGTCATGCTCCACTGCTAAATCGATACGTTTTAAGAATCCTTCTTTACCAAAGCTCATCCACTTAGCGAATAGGAACGCTTCTTCTTGATGTTTAGTAGATTTAGAGATTCCCATGAAATCATTTACGATAACGGTTCTTCCGCCAGGAGTTCCAACGAAATCCCAATCAAAATCAAGGTTAGTTGAGAAGTTCTCTACTGCCCATGTACCATCCCAGTTAAGTCCGATACCACCGCCGGCAAACACTTCTCCAGCATTCTCACCATTAAAGTTAGCTTTTTGCTCATCAGACAAATTCTCATAAGAATAACCATTTGTTACAAAGTTGCTTGTAAGATTCACACCAGAAATGAATTCATTACTGTTTAGGTGATACTCATCTTCACTGAATGTGTACCAACCAATCTCTTCGTTTACAGAAGAAGGATACCAATCCACAATGGCAAATGGATTGTTCAACCCAACCACTCCACTGTTTACATTTGTCACGGAACGAACAGATTCCGTAAAGTCATCAACAGAGAAACCATATTCCGGAACATCCAGGTTTGCCTGGTTGTATAAATCTTTATTTACAAAATATCCAAGGAAATGCTGTGCACTAGGAATGGCATATACTGCATCATTGTATGTAGCAGAATCTGTTACTACTTGAGGGATTTTTGCGAAATCCTCATCTTCTGCAGCCAATTCTGTTACATCTAACAACCAGTCATTTGCAAGTCCGGTCGGTACTTGAGATACCATGAACACGTCAGGCATTGCATTTGCACTCGCTGCAGAGGAAAGGGAGTTATTCCAGTCGTCTGTTGCAATGGACTCATCAATTTCAACATTAATGTCAGGATACTTTTCTTCAAATTCAGCAATCATCAATCGCTCAATGTTATTATCCTCTTCCGTTCCAAGTGCCCAACTAGCAAACTTAATGGTTACTTGATCTTCATTTTTCGCTTCTTTCTCTGCGTCATTTGATGCATTATTGCTATTACTGCACCCAACAACCAACATGAACGAAGCTGCGATCGCGATCCAAGGCTTCATCAATTTCATAATCCATACACCCCTTATTTATTATTTAATCGTTTAATCGAAACGTTTCAATTTGTTCGTAAAAATAAAAAGGGAGATTTACTCAACCTTTTATACCTGTCTGTCTGCAATTGATACGTTTCACTAACGTCATTATACTCCGTCTTGTAAACGATTACAATATTATTTTCTAAATATTTTATGAGATTGATAGAATTGATTGAAAAGTCTTAATACACAAGGGTTTGGTAGGTATTACCTGTGTTTCTAGGTTTATGAAAAGTATAAAAAAGAACCAATTCTTTTGGATAGAATCGATTCGATTTTTACTTATTGTTTTAGTTATACACCGCTGTGGATTTCCGCAAATGGCTTCGCTTTCCTGCGGGCGGTCCGGGAGCCTCCTCACTTCGTTCTCCCGCTGGAGTCTTCGCCTTTTGCTCCAATCAACAGCTAGAGAGCTTCAAATTATTCAGATCACTTTTGATAGTTCTTTCCTGCTGTGTAGATCTAATTCTTTGACGCTGGTGATTTCGCATCGTTTGCCGTCCATATCGGTGATGATGATTCGATTGTGTGGAAGTAGATCTAAATGTTCGTGGATATTTCTCATCATGAGCTTTAGTGGTCCTCTGTTTGTATCAAGTTCAAAGATCCAAAGACCCGGTTCTTCTTTAATGGATCGTATTTTTTTCACCTCCGGAACCACATAGCGAACATGCAATTCCCTCTGCAATACAGCTTTACTTTCATCCTCCAATTGATCCACGCTTTTAATTACTCCCAACTCTGTCTCCTCATTCCAAATGGAGATATACTCGTACGGTTTTGAAAAAGGAAAGGTTCGAAAGATACCTATATTTTGATATACAGTGTCTCTATGCCTGAAGTACACAGTCGTCCCATTTTCGTAGAACAACTCTACCTCGTGAGGGTCAAAATAGGCAATATCATATTCTCCGCTCATCCAACCTCAACTCCTTTGATTTGCGACAGCTCTCTTTGTGCCTCTACAAGTTTATAATAGATTCCCTTTTCTCCAAGTAGTTCCTCATGTGTACCCACTTCTGCAATTGCGCCTTTATCCACTACTACGAGTCGATCTGCATTACGAAGGGTTGATAAGCGATGGGCTATGGCAAAAGTAGTTCTACCTTTCACAAGCCTTGAAATGGCTACTTGAATCTTCCTTTCCGTTTCAGTGTCAACGGATGCCGTCGCTTCATCCAGGATAAGAATACGAGGATTATGCAGAATAGCCCTCGCGATAGCGATCCTTTGCTTTTGTCCACCGGATAGGCGATGGCCACGTTCCCCGACCTTCGTATCGTAGCCATCCGACATCTTCACCACGAACTCATGAGCATTGGCAATTTTAGCTGCCCGCATGATTTCCTCTGGTGTCGCATCTTGTTTAGAATAGGCGATATTTTCGGAAATGGTTCCATCAAATAAAAACGTCTCTTGCAATACCACCCCGATACTCTGGTGAAGCTGCTCCTGCTTTAAATTCTTTAAATCCACACCATCTAGTAAAATCCTGCCTTCATTTGGATCATAAAAGCGGGTAACTAGATTGATTAAAGTAGATTTACCAGCTCCAGAATGTCCGACAAGCCCAATCATTTCCCCAGGTTGCACATTGAGATTTATATTTTTGATGACAGGTTGATGCTTTTCATACCCAAAGGTCACGCCTTCCACTTGAACATGACCTTCTATCTTATCTAACACGATAGCCTCCTTATTATCAGGAACCTCTGAAGGCGTATCAATAATTTCAAAAATACGATTAGCAGAAGAAATGGCTCTTGTTACCCAGCTGATCATCTGGTTGAACCACTGCAACGGACCAAAAAACATGCCAAGATAAGCAACAAATGCAAGCAAGGTACCGAGCGTGATATCATCGCTTATGACAGACAAACCGCCAAAATACCATACCAACAGCATCCCCGATCCTGTGATGAAGGAAAACAACGGAAAAACTCCTTGCCATAGACCATCTGTTTTGAAGGTCTGGCTTACAAGTGCACGATTTCCATCCATATAACGCTTTTGCTCTTGTCCTTCCTGACCAAATGCCTTTACCACTCGTATCCCTTGGAGCGTATCACCGACAATCATGTTCAGCTTATTAGTGGATTGCCACTGCTTATACCAAAGATGCTGGACACGTGGCCATATAACCATAGAGAAAAGTAGAACAATTGGAGAAGGCAATAACGCAAACAACGCCAACTTCCAATCCAGGCTGAACATCATGACCATTATGGCAAGCAACAGCATCAGTTGACCGACAATATACAAGACTCCTTCGGTAAGGAACTGCCTGATCGATTCCGCGTCACTATTCACTCTCGAGATAAACTGTGCAGTTTGCCTACGATCAAAATAACTGACAGAGAGGCGCATAAGGTTTTCATAGATTTCCTTCCTCATATCTCCCATTATATGGCTTCCAATCCAAACTCCCAGAACGCCTTGTAAAAATTGCATTAACGTTAATACTAATCCTGTTACGCCAAGAAGGATAACAAGGATTATCAAGGAGCTCCCAAGATCTTTTGGCTCTAATACATCATCCACAATAATTTTCGTCAAATAGGGAGGCGCAAGCTCTAAAAGGGTTGCAATTAGTAAAAAGAATGCGACAAGCACCATCTTGCCACGATATGGCTTGGTGAAATCTAGCACCCTACCAATCACCTTTTTCTTGTCCACACAAACAGAACACACTTCCGTCCCTTCTTCAAATGGCCGTTGACACTTCTGACATATCCTTGGCTGTTCTGTTTTAGAAAGCTGTGGAATCGGCTCGCTTTTAGCTAAACAGTTAATAAACTTTTCCGCGATGGAAAATTTCTGCATATATGAAGAAGAAAAACGTACGAGAACCTCCTTTACTTTCTCATCGCCACAAGTAATAAGCAGCGCACCCGCACCTATGAATTGTTCCAGCTTGGCGGAGTGTACCCTGTCTAGCTCTACATTTCTTAACATATCCCCATTTTGGGACAACAGTTGGATTTCCTTATCAGAGAGTACAAGCCACCCTTCCCCAAACTGACCATCTTCCTGCATATCCGTCTTTGCCATAAATAATAATTTCCCATCTATTAGCACCTGAAAGTGACACGATTCAATAAACGACATATAGTCCCCCTTTTAAAGCTGTTGTTCAAAAAATGTCAATACATCCTGGATATGCTTGTCCCAATATCCCCAATCATGACCACCTGGACCATCAGAAAAGGTAAGATCTACTCCAGCCCGGATGGCATGGTCCCTAAAACGAACATTCGCATCATAATTATGATCTTCCGTACCGCAGCACTGGTATAGCTTCGGCACCTTTTCTCCAATACTTGATGCAAGATGATACAGGTCATCATCGCTTCCCAGAATAGGACGGTCGCCGAATATGTACTTGAAATCCCTTGGAAATGCAGGCAATCGTTCATTAATATCTACAGAACCTGACATGCTTGCTGCAGCTGCAAATTTCTCCGGGTTTCTCATGGCGACTTTGAATGCCCCATAACCACCCATAGAAAGCCCAGCAATAAAGTTTTCCTCTCTCTTATCTGACAGTGGAAAAAAGCTCTGAGCAAGCGTCGGCACTTCTTCACTGACAAATTTGTAAAAATCATATCCATGTTCCATATCCGTGTAAAAACTTCTCCCAGCAGCTGGCATAACAATCGCCCAGCCCATAGCAGAGGCATAACGCTCAATGGAAGTAAACCTTGTCCAGATTGTATGGTCATCAGAAAGTCCGTGTAGTAAATAAATCGTAGGGTGTTTTTTGTGTTGTTTCAAATTCGTTGATACCCCTATTTGTGAATTCGGTTGCGGCAGAATGACCGTCATTGATGTTGAACATTGTAGAGCCTCCGAGAAAAAATCGCATGTAATTCTAGCCATGATTCTCACACCCTTTTCTAATTTGTTGAAACGTTTCGACTTTTACCATTATACGAGGGTATGAATTCGCTTTCAACACATTTATCAGAAAATTAAATTTGTCGAACGTATGTTCTTTACATTCTTGATAGACCTAAATATAATGAAGGAGTAAGTACATACCTATTGAAAAGGAGTGTTGAAAATGAAGCATCAAGCTGTTCCTTATCTATCATTTAACGGCAATGCAAGACAGGCACTTGAGTTTTATAAAGAGGTTTTTGAAGGAGAAATCACAGGCATCATGACCTTCGGAGAAGCAGACTTCCCGACGCCACCTGAAGCGGACAATCTTGTTATGCACGCGCGTTTTGAGAAAGGAAATCTAACACTGATGGCATCAGATTCATTTCCGGGTCAAACAGTGGAGATTGGCGGCAACGTCTCCCTTATGCTGGAGATGGAAAGCGAAGAACAAGTTGACACTCTTTACGCTCGCCTCAGTGAGAACGGTAAGGTATTGATGGAGCTTCAAGACACCTTCTGGGGAGCACGCTATGGAAGTGTTCAAGATTCCTTTGGAGTGAAATGGGATCTGAACTATACAAAACCGCAATAAATAAAAGAACGCTTCGAGATCTATAGGGTTCTCGAAGCGTTTCAACGGTTATCCCTCGTAAATCATCTTTCTTGTCATGCCGCCGTCCACGGTAATGTTTTCTCCGTTGACAAAATTATTTTCGGAGTCAGTTAGATACAAGCAAGCCTTTGCAATATCTTCCGGTTTCCCGACTCTGTTTGAGAGGTGCTGGGCGTGATCCTTATTTCTTAACTCTTCATAATTTTCATTTTGGATCCATCCAGGTGAAATGGAATTAACAGTAATCCCCTGCTCACTTAAGGAAGCTGCCAGCGCATGCGTCAACGCTACTATTCCACCCTTTGTAGCCGCATATGCCTCAGAATTCGGTTCAGACATAGCCGCTCTAGTGGAGGCAATATTTACGATTGCTCCACCATTCTCCATATATTTAGATGCTTCCTTGGAGACGATGAACACACTGCGCAAGTTCGTATTGATTACCTCGTCCCAAGCTTCAACAGTCAGATCCTGGAGTGGAGTGAATCTGGATACACCTGCGTTATTGATAAGAATATCAATTTGACGGAAGTGTTCCTTGGTTTTAGTTATCAGTTGTTTAATGTCTTCTTCTTTTCGAACATCGGTTTTAACAAAAATAGAGTTGTCCCCTAATTTTTTTTGTAGGTCCTGTCCTGCTATTTCATCTAGGTCAACTAGAACGACGTTTGCACCCACATCTATGTATGCAGTTGCGATTCCTTTGCCGATACCATTTGCCGCACCTGTTATGATGACCGTTTTATTTTGGAAATTCATAAAACATCCTCCTTTTGAGTGAGTATTACCCTTTTAGCTATGCAGTGGCAGAATAATATCCACTATTGCTCCTTTTTTACTGTCGTTGGAAATAAGCAGTTTCCCGTTATGAATCTCTTCTATAATCCGTTTACAAACCATTAATCCCAGCCCATTTCCATCTATCTTGGTTGTGAGAAACGGTTGTCCCAAACGGTTTAGAATTTGGGCAGGAAAACCATTCCCGTTGTCGTGAAAACGGACTCGAAGTCGATTATCTCTCTCTGATCTCACACTAACTTTAAGTTTTCCATTTTTCTCTACGGCTTCCACACTGTTTTTCACAATATTGATAAATACCTGTTTCAGCTGATTTCCATCACTGTAAATTGGCTTTACATGATGAAAGTCGTACTGAATCTCAACATTTTTAAGAATGGTGAAACTAGATAACAATATCCCTATTTCACTAATTAATTCTCGAACATCATGCCAGTCCTTTTTTTGAACAGTTGGTTTAGAAAGAACGAGAAATTCGTTAGTGATTTGGTTGATCCTTTCAATTTCCTTGAGCATGATTTGTGTATAAAGATTTTCATCACTATCACTATTTTCCTGACACATCTGTATGAAGCCTTTTAAAGTCGTAAGGGGATTTTTTATTTCATGTGCGACTCCCGCTGCCAACTGTCCTACTATTGCAAGTTTTTCAGCGTTCTGAATATAGGATTCGGTTTTCGTATATTCGCTAATATCATGAAGTTGTATCAATGTCCCTTCTCGAAAAGGGAAGAAGTCTACTAAACACGTTCGGGTATCCTGATCATTTTGAAAAATAATCTTAAAATCTTTGATTGGTTTCCCTTTTATATAGAGGTCGTGAACTCGGTTTAACACTAGTAATTCATCAATTGTACAAAGTTCATTTTGATTTGACACCCCAAGAATATCTTTAGCTTTAGGATTAATTCTAACAATTTCTCTATTTTGCTCTACCACAATGTAGCCGGTATTAGATTGCTCCAGCACCATATGATTCATTTCATTTAAATATCGATTTTTTTCTAAAAGTTTCAATTCCCTTTGGATGGAATCCACTACCGTTTCCAAAGAAGCCATGATAAGCGGGTTCGCAACCTGCAAAAAAGTCATCATGGAAATCGTGCCAACTACTTGATCGTTATGAAGTAAAGGGGCACTGTAGCATGCAGTCTGATGGAGAAAATAGTAGAAATGCTCTTCTCCTATAACCTGTACAGGAACTCCAAGTTCCAGTGCAGCCAGAACAGAGTTAACCCCTGCCTGCTCTTCGCTAAATTGGACACCTTTCTTCAGACCGACTTGATTAACAACTGTATCTTCCAGGCTTGGATCGCCTAAGTACTCAATGATGTTACCTTTTTCGTCTGTAACCGCCACAAGAATGGGAATTCCTTTGCTCTTTTCTAAAAATGTATTCATAAACAGCTTAATAATATCCAATGTATCCTTGTATTCACTTTGAATATTGGACAGTTCCTTATCCGATAAACTTTTAAAAGCGGGGATGACATGTGGATTTAATTTATTGTAATGGCACCGCTCGCGCACCTTTGTTAAATACTCTTCTATCATGCTATCATCCTTTGAGACTTGTAATTTGCTCATACTAAAAAGTATATACTACTGGGAGTGGAGATGAAACGATGAAAGATTGGGAGGCGGCATATATCGCTGGCATTATCGATGGAGAAGGTAGTATTTTATTAACAAGAATACACAAAAATGAATTTAGACGTCCTTGTATCACTATAGCTTCTACAGATATAGAATTACTAGAATTTGTGCAAAGTATAATCGGTGGTGCAATTGTAAGGAAAAAGAATTACAAGCCCACTATCCACAAAAATTCCTTTTCACTAAATGTAAAATCAAAACGTGATGTTCTAAATACGTTGAAATATATTTATCCATATTTAAGAGTAGAAGTAAAAAAACGTAGAGCTATTTATATTTTGGATAACTACGAATTAGTTACAAAAAGAAATGGGAAGTATAAGTTAGAAGAACAAATAAATAAGACTAAATTTGAAGAGGCATTTTTTAACCTTAAATAAAAAAATAGCCCGGTCTTTATAAAATTAAAATGTAGAGGTTAACCGTTTCTTTTAGCAAATAGGGCGACATGAAGGCCCCTAATGGAGTTAAGTGTTTCTGCCTTCTTTTGTGAAGATGAAACAACCTTGTTGATTGTAGTGGAAGGCGCGCAGAGGACAGGTGAGAGACCGCAACGGAGTGAGGAGGCTCACGGACCGCCCGCAGGCAAGCGAAGCACCCTGGAGCGGAAATCAACTGAATTCTATACTTTCAGATTCTTTTAAAACAAATAAAAGACCACACTATTTTCTAGTGTGGTCTTCTTACATTAAAATGGAGACGGTGGGACGTGCAATTCCATGCTTTCGTCATGGCACTGACTATATCTTGAACCTCACTTTGGAGGCCCTCTGGCGTATTATGCGAACTAAGTTTTTTAGTTGCAGCTGCAACTAGCAGTTCCGCATCCTAGTATTACCACAGATGTGGCAACCTATGAGTCGATACACGGCTGTTGGATTGCTCCACATACCGCTCGGCATTGCCTTATCGTAAAAAATACGACTTAGGTTTCACCGATAAAGCCAGATTTTCACTTACATGTTACCATGCAAGGCGACTAATAATTAATCGAACCCACGTCCAGAAACATCGCCACTTAAGCATCTACGAGTGTAGTCAATATATTAGTATTTCGCTGACCGTTCCGCCTATTGACTGGCATCCTGGCAGCTAGCCTGATTGTGCTCTTCCTTTGACCTCAGACGGCGATCTCCGGCGTAGCCCACTTAGAGTGAGTCCCTGATCCTACCACATGGGCGATGGAGGGAGGAACCGCTATAGTCTGTTATTAAGCAGCTAAAGCGAAGTTGTTGTTTTCTTTGCCAGTTATATTGGCGTTGACGTTGATGACGAGGACGATCCCCCCGACTCGCAACCCAAGCTCGAACTATCCCTGTCGAATCCGTAACGTCCCCTCGATTAAAATGTCTCTGTTGAAATTTAAATCAACAAAGAGCAAACAACGAGGTTCTACGGGAAAGATAATCAAGCCAATGTGTTGGCTATTCAATTATCAAAGTGTCACTGCTTATGTCAGCGACAACTATATTATAGCACATACAGATTACTTTGCAATTGTAAGTTATTGTAAATGAAGCTACACTATTCCTTTTGACGTTCACGGAACGCTCTTTCAATGTCACGTTTCGCTTCTTTCTTCTTTAAATCATCACGCTTGTCGTATTTCTTTTTCCCTTTACCGAGTCCTATTAAAAGCTTGGCATAACCGTTTTTAAGGTAGATTTTCAAAGGAACTAATGCATAACCTTCTTCTTTCGTAAGACCGATTAGCTGATTAATCTGTTTGCGGTGAAGAAGCAGCTTCCGGGTACGAAGCGGATCATGATTATAACGATTTCCTTGCTCATAAGTACTGATGTGCAGGTTGTGTAAAAATACTTCTCCATTCTGTACACGCGCAAACGAGTCTTTCAAGTTCACTCGGCCGGCTCGCATGGATTTAATTTCTGTTCCTTGAAGGACCATACCAGTTTCATATGTCTGTTCAATGAAATAGTCATGATTGGCTTTTTTGTTGGTGCTGATGACCTTACCTTCCCCTTTTGGCATAGATGTTTCCCCCTTTCTTTCTAATGTAGCGTAGTGAATATTTTACCAAATCCATCTCTTCACTACAAGAAAGAAGAGCCTCCTCTTGGAAAAAGGCTCCTCATCTTTTTGATTCTATCACTTCTTCTTTTTACGTTTCTGTTTAGGCGCATTGTCAAAGAACTTCTTATTTTTCTTTTTCTTTTTTGCTGGACCTTGAGTCGTCCAGCCGATTTCAAATGTGTAGTCGTCGATATTGCTCTCGTCTTTACGCTTCTGGCTACGGCCTTTGGCTGGCTTTTTACGTTCGCTCTGAATGACACGAGGCGCACTTTTCGTATCTGGGCGACGAGTGCCCTTCATTCCAACTACTTCGAAGTCAATGGAACGCTCATCTTTATTAACGTTGATAACACGTACCGTGATTTCATCTCCAATACGGTACACTTTACCGGTGCGCTCCCCGATCATCGCATAATGACGCTCATCGTAGCGATAATAATCATCCGTCAGGTAGCTCACATGGACAAGGCCTTCAATGGTATTTGGAAGCTCGACGAACATGCCGAAGTTCGTGACAGAGCTGATGATTCCATCGTACTCTTCTCCAATTTTATCAAGCATGTACTCGGATTTCTTTAGTTCATCCGTTTCACGCTCGGCTTCTACCGCACGGCGTTCCATGTTGGAAGAATGCTCGGCGATTTCAGGCAGCTTGTCGCTCCATTTTTCCTGTGTTTTCGCATCAAGCTTTTTAAGAATCAGGTAAGTGCGAATCAAACGATGGACAATCAAGTCAGGGTAACGGCGGATTGGTGATGTGAAATGTGTATAGAACTCTGTGGATAAACCAAAGTGTCCTAAGCTTTCCTCATCATATTTCGCCTGCTTCATGGAACGAAGCATGACAGTAGATACGACCATTTCCTCTGGCTTACCTTGTACAGCTTCAATTACTTCCTGAAGCGCACGGGGATGTATCTCGTTGCCTTTTCCTTTTACCACATAACCGAAGTTAGTAATAAATTCGAAGAAACGTTGCAACTTCTCCTCTTTTGGATCCTCATGGACACGATAGATGAACGGTACATTCATCCAGTGGAAATGCTCGGCAACCGTTTCGTTTGCAACAAGCATAAACTCTTCAATAAGACGCTCTGCAACCGAACGCTCGCGGAGCACAACATCCTTTGGAACTCCCTCTTCATCCACGATTACCTTGGACTCTTTGAAGTCAAAGTCAATTGCTCCACGTGTCATCCGTTTTTTGCGTAGGACAGCAGCCAACTCTTCCATTAACTGAAACATCGGAACCAAAGCTTCATAACGAGCAGTTACTTCTTCGTCCTTATCCACTAGAATTTTTTTGACATCTGTATATGTCATACGTTCCGTTGTCTTAATGACACTGTGGAAAATCTCGTGTTTTACAACTTCACCGGCATTATTTATTTCCATCTCACAAGAAATGGTGAGGCGGTTCACTTTTGGGTTCAACGAGCAGATACCGTTGGAAAGGCGATGCGGAATCATCGGGATCACGCGATCCACCAAGTAAATACTTGTCCCACGCTCCTGTGCTTCCAAATCAATAGGCGAGCCTTCTGTCACATAATGCGTTACATCCGCAATATGGACGCCAAGCTTGTAGTTGCCATTGTCTAGCTTCGTAACGGTAACCGCATCGTCCAGGTCCTTTGCATCCGCTCCGTCAATCGTCACGATTACCTGGTCGCGAAGGTCACGACGGTCCCCAAGATCCTTTTCATCAATTTCATCAGGAGTTGCATTTGCCTGATCCAACACTTCTCTTGGAAACTCTTGTGGCAGGCCGTGTTTATGAATAACTGAAAGAATATCCACACCTGGGTCATTTTTATGCCCGAGTATGCGGATGACTTCTCCCTCTGCACTGAGGCGACCTTCCGGATAGGTAACCAATTTTACAACAACCTTATGTCCTTCGATCGCACCATTGCTGGCACTTTTAGGGATGAAAATATCATTGGCAATCTTCTTGTCATCTGCAATAACGAATCCGAAGCTTTTGCTCTCGGTATATGTACCAACAATCTCTTTGACTCCACGTTCAACGATCCGGATGACTGTACCTTCTTGTCGCGAATCACCTGCAGCCTTTCTGCTTACCCGCACAAGCACGATATCTCCGTGCATCGCATTGTTCAGCTCGTTCGGTGGAATGAACACATCGTCCATATCCGCCTCTTCTGGCATAACAAATGCAAAGCCTTTAGAGTGACCGATTACTTTACCTTTAATCAGATTCATTTTTTCAGGAAGCCCATAGCGGTTGCTACGAGTTCTCACAACGAGTCCTTGGTCTTCCATGAACACTAGGGCTTTGACGAAGTCCTTGAATTCTTCTGAGTCTTTAATTCCAAATGCTTGTTCTAATTCTTGTGTGGTTAGTGGTTTGTAGGCTTCTTCTTTCATATAGGAAAGTAGTTTATCTACATGCTGTTGAATTATTTCTTCCATTATATATCCCTCCCCTTTTCGGGTTCTTGAGTGTCTGTGGTTAACCGCTGTTGATTTACACGCTAGGCTTCGCTTTCCAGTGGGATGTCCGGAAGCCTCCTCACTTCGTTGCGGGGTTTTCCTTGTCCCTTTCTCCCACAGGAGTCTACGCTTATCGTTCCAATCATCAGCTAGGTTACTTCAATAATTAGAGTTCTTATATATAGTATTACCAATCCAACGACTCTAAAAACTCGTATACGTCTTCGTGGAGTTGCTCGCGTTCTTTGTCAAGCGTGATGACGTGTCCGGATTCCTCATACCATTTGATTTTCTTATCATCTGATTCCACTTCATTGTAAATAATGTTGGCACTGTCTGTGTTAATCATGTTGTCGTGTCGGGCTTGCACCACAAATGTTGGGGAATAGATCATGTCTACATTATTCCGCACGTCGGCAATCAATTCCTGCAACGCCTTCAATGTACCCATAGGTGTCTTTTCAAATTCCTTCATTTCTTGTTCAATCTGCTCCGCACTTTTACCTTCACGGCGTTTGAATTCACGCGCGTATTCGAGGATACCTTGATACATAATCTCCTCACTTTTGATATACATCGGTGCACACATAGGCACAATACCTTTGACCGGAACTGTGTAACCTAATTTCAAGGAGAAAACCCCGCCCAAAGACAGGCCGACAACCGCAATGCTTTCAAAACCTTTATCTTTCAAAAACTGATAGGCTTCCATTACGTCCTCCCACCAATCCTCAGGTCCGGTATGAACCAATTCCTCCGGTGGTACTCCATGCCCTTTATACTGAGGCGCATGGCAAGTATAACCTCTCTTCTCCAAGAACCGGCCCATCATCCGCACGTCAGCCGAATTTCCTGTAAATCCATGTAACATCAGTACCGCACGATCTCCGCCTTCAAACGTAAAAGGCTTTGGCAGCTTCACTTTCATCACGTAAGAACATCCTTTCTTTCACATGTATTTATAGTATGCTACTTTTAATTAAATATCAGATATGATTAGTCCGAAAAGAACATTTTACCATAATGAAGTTAGAATAGCTTTATGTGAGCCTTTTTCGAGAGGGATTTGCTATTTTAGGGGGTAGTTTTTAAAGAAGTATGAAAAATGAATGTTTCGTAGGATAAAATCGACAAAAATAATGTTTTCCTTTTTCTGAATTAAGAAGCGAAATAGGCCTTTTTACTATTCAAAAACGGATATTCAAGTCCTGAAATCAGCCATTATTAACTTTTCATTCCTGAAAGCATTTTTCTAAAATAATTTAACCCATTCGACATTAATCAGCAACATTCCAAATATAGTTATTTTATAATAAATTCAGGTTTAAATAAGGACAATCGTATTAATACTAAAGTTTTATGGAGTAAGAGATTAATACAACAGTCAAAGGCAAACTTGCTGAAAAGCAAGGACGCAAAGTCAACAGATCTAAGGTTGTAAAAGAAAAATTTCTTTTACTAATTAAGATGGCTGGGCTGCCTGAAATACCAAGTATTTTAGGAGGGAAAAGGATGGAGAAAGTAACGGTTATAATAACAGAAAATTTAGACAAGGAGTGGGTAGAGCTAATTGGAAGTGCACTTAAATTAGGTATATCTTCTGCTGAAATCAGAGATTTTTTACATAAAAAGGGGCAATTTTTTTCTGAATAATTCCATTCACTGATTATTCATGCATTTTTTGTTCTAAATATCTAACAATCCTTTCGTTATATGCTATAATAAGCATGATAGGAAGGTGAAAGCCATGATAGGAGAACGAATAAAAAAATATAGAGAACAGCGTAAAATGTCTATGTCAGAACTGGCAGAACGTGCTGGTGTAGCAAAATCGTATTTAAGCTCCATTGAACGAAACTTACAATCCAATCCTTCTGTACAATTCTTGGAAAAAGTATCTTCTGTCTTAGGCATTTCCGTCAATACTTTATTGCACGATGAAGATAACAACGAAAACGTAGATCAAGAGTGGACAATGCTCGTACGCGAAGCAATGGACTCAGGCGTTACAAAAGAACAGTTTAAAGAATTTCTGGAATTTAATAAATGGAAAATAAATCAGGATACAAAAAAGTAAGTGCCCCAACATGGCACTTACTTTTTTGATGTAAATGTGATTACGTTTAATTCAGGTGTATTAAACAAACGAAACTTCATAAGTGGTATAGTATCACTACTACCTAAACCTGTGCTAACGTATTGTTTAATACCTTTATATTCCCAGAGGCCCTTCACTCTGTCTTGGGGTGGGAAGAGACCGTTTCTTTCATAAAAGGATTCTGGAATAAATAGTGCTCCATAAAATGGTATTCTATATTGTCCACCATGATAATGCCCAGCTAATATTAAATCGAACTTTCTGATATTGTAATGATCATCACTGAATATAACATCCATACGAGAATCAGGAATTGGATAGTGATTTAAAGCAATTAATAAATCAGATGATTCTTCATTTAAGACTTTATTTTCTTCATATTTATCCATTTGAAGTTTAACATAAGGCGAAATGTTACCATCTTCTGATGTCGTTTTATACGCCTCGATTCTCTCGTTACTGATTATAGAACTCTCAAAATCAACTACCCTAACCAAAGAATTACCTTTTCTAATTGAATATGTAGTATCTAAGAAAGCTACTCCCCTTTCTTCCATACCATCAATAAAATCATTTTTTTCAAGCCCAGACGTTGTAAACAGATATGAACGAGGATCCGCATTACCAGGCACAAAAAGTGCATGCTCTTTATTTTCAATTCCTTCAATTAAGTTGTAATATGGGCTGTAATTTCTGCTAGTACTACTGTTCAGCATATCTCCAGTAAAAACAATGACATCGTATTCAATGTCATTAATTTTTTTAAGTAATCTTTTTTGTTTGTGCCCAAATTCCTTTTCATGGAGGTCAGTTACTTGTAAAACGGTAAATCCGTTTAAGGCTTCTGGAAGCTTTTCTATCGCGATTGTCTGTTCCACTACTTTTATTCGGTTGTTGTCAAAAACATTATATATAAGCAACAAAAGTATTATAACGAATACTATTTTAAAAATATGCCCCAAGTTTACTACTACCAAATCACACCTCTCCAATCCCTTTGCATAAAGCATGGAAAAAGAAAACACCCACATCGTGAGCGTTAAGACATTGCTTCTAGTTGGTTTTTCACCAAATTACTAAATACACTTTTTTTCTCTTCTGCTAGTTGAACAAATCCGCCTTTTTGAATAATCTTTCCTTCATCAAGAACTACTACTTGGTCTGCTTTTCGAATAGTCGATAGCCTATGAGCAATGACAATGATCGTCATTTTCCCTTTTAAGTTTTCTATGGCTTGCTGTATTTTTGCTTCATTTTCAGAATCAAGTGCACTAGTTGCTTCATCTAATACAAGGATTGATGGTTTTCTTAATATAGCTCTTGCGATAACCAAGCGCTGGCGTTCCCCTCCGGATAGCTTTATTCCTCTATCACCTATAACAGAGTCCAATCCATCAGGCAGTTTTTTTATAAATTCTGCTGCTGAAGAGAAGTAGAGAGCTTCCCAAAGTTCTTCTTCAGTAGCATTCGGATTTACTAACATTAAATTCTCTCTTACAGTTGTGTTAAAAAGGAAAGGATCCTGGGGTACATAACTAACTGCTTTTCTTAATGATATAAGGTTATCTTTTGTGAGAGACTTCCCATCAACCAACACCTCACCAAACTCTGGTTGATTCAGCCCCATAAATAAATCTATAAGCGTACTCTTTCCAGCACCAGACCTGCCAACTACAGCAGTCATCTGATTAGACGGAATGTGCAAATTAATATTCTTTAAAGCAAAATCTGGTTGGTCGGTATTATATCGAAAAAAAACATCCTTTACTTCAATACTTTTCTTCACTACTAGGGGTTTACTATTTTCTACAGCTGTAAACTCTCTTGCCTTTCTAGATTCTGATTGAATGGCAATCACTGCTTGGAATGCAGGGATGGTAGTCGCCAACTGCTCTAACGAACCTTGAATTCCTGCTACCCTTGGCCACAACCTTGAGAAAATGATAATAATTAGCATAAGCTGCGTTACCTGAGCATTAAAGAGGTTCACAGCGATGTAGGTAAAGGTTGCTATTAAAATCGCTGAAGCAATTTTATAGTACATTTGTGATTTTGTTTTCAACTTGGTGTATTCAATTTGTTCATTTTTCATACGTTCTGTAATAGATTGGTACCAATCCATCCGTGTATCTTCTAATGTATTACTCTTAATATCCTTAATTCCATTAATTTGATCCGTAATTCCCGCTAAATAACTTCTACCTAAATCATAATTTCTCTTCCCTAGTTCCAAGGACCATTTTAGAAACTTCCTATTTAAAAATACTAGCAGTACACCGCTTAATAGAACAAACCCCGTTATACTTGGAGACAACCATAAAGCCAATCCGATTTGAATACCTGTAAAAATTAAAGAAGAAAGAAATTGCAAAAATGAATTGGTACCAGCACTCGCCCTAGCAATTTCTGCTGTCATATAGTTGATTAAATCTGACTTTCTATTCTTGATAAAAAAATTCCAGTTCGCATGCAAAAACGCATCATAAGTTTTCACCCTTAAATGTCTAAAAAAACCGTGCTGGATAATCGCATTTCGTATCGTTATTTGACGGTGCACCAAATTATGCGCAATTACAATCAATACATAAATAGAGAGAATACCCGGTAGTCCTATGAGATCCGGAATCCTCTGCAAGATTTCATAAACTCCAGCAAAAGGTGTACCACTGACCTCAAAATTAACAAATCCTGTCATTGTAATCATCGGAATTAATAACAACAATCCAATCCCATCAAGGAGACCGATGATTATCATAGATGCCATGTTAATGTAGAGAACCTTCCCTGCATAAGCATGGATTTGCTTAAAAAAATAGAGCACAGCGTTCATGACAAAACCTCCTTGGTCCTTGAATGGGTTAATAACTCCATAATGTACTTTCTATATATGTAACAGCTACAAACAATTCATTTTTCAACTTCATTAAGAAACTATCTGCCTTCGAGATTTTCTCCAAGCCCATAACATCGGCCTTAAAGGGAAATAAAGAAAGTGTAATAACTTTGGTAACGGTAGAGTTTCCGCGTCCTCAGGATAAGGAAACAACCAACATAGCATCGACAAAAATTTCTGTTGTGGAGACATTAACGAGAAAAGGTGGCTTCCATGGTATTTTGAAACATCTTTTGGAACTGGATCTGTATGAAGGTTCACCATTCTTTCTAAATAAAAAATGGCTTCTTGTGCTAACTTCAAAGACTTGTTATCAGCAATCCTATTTGCATATTTAGGCAATCTGGAATCTAATAACCCTTCTGCAAGTAGAAAAGCCTGCCCACCAACTTTTTCAACGTGGTACTTTTTCATTTTTTTCATGACTTCACGCCAATTCAGGTCAGCTTTTAGCATTTGTTGGATATCACAAAGCCATCTCAAACGCGACCACCCATGTCGTGCTCCATGGGTAACCAAGAAGAATAACAAGTCTTCTTTCCCTAAAATATATAATGGCTCTTTAAGAAGCGAGCTCGTTCTCTTATGCTTCCACAATTGGTCAAAGCTCGGTTCAAAGGCAGGTCCAGGATTTAGACGCCAATGGATTTCTAATTTCACGCCCTTTTCCTTATGGAAAAACGTAATATGGTGGTGTCTCCATGACCAATCTCCTAGAATTGTTTCTATATAGTCATCCTTTATATATCCATGCAACGAAAGAAGTTCCTCTGCTTTCTTAAGCTCACTGATTGGAATAAGGACATCTAAATCGCTACATGTTCTCAAAGATAAATCTCCGTATAAATCATGTGCTAAATTTGGTCCTTTTAGAAAAATAATCGGGATATCACTTTCTTTAAACGTTGCATTTACCCGGCTCATTTCCGCACTAAGCTTAAGCATTTGAAATGTATTTTTTTTATAATAGCTTGCTAGTTGCTTTTTCACTTCACTTGGAATAAAGTCCATTTCTTTTATCCTTTGATGGAGGAGTGGGTAAAGGCGATGATGTAATGTTAAGTCTAAAAAGAGGCTCCAGTCGATCATTTTGACATCCACTATATGTATAGATGGTTCTTCCTTTAAAAGCTCTAGAAGGAAGAGTAACTCTTTTGGAACACTCTCTACATTCAGATTAGTTTCCTTCATAATGACCCGTCCCCCCTAAAGTCTTAGCAAATTTCCCAACTACGGTAAACCGTTCCATTCCTTCTGCACCAGTAACATAATAAGGGCCACTTCGTAACCAGGCATGTGCAATCAATTTTCCATTCTCATCCTTTGCCGTGCCAAGATAAAGTGTACTTTCAATTTGCCGTTTTTCTAGCATTCTCATAGCAGCAATTGCTTTTACCAGGCACTGGCTTTCCCAAAAGGTGTATTTACTCATAATATGGATTGATTGAGAAACATTAGCTAGAACTTTCCTATTGGTCAGTAAAGGATCAAAAGAAGTCTCTTTCATTTTCAACCCTAAAGATGGAGCAACTCTGGAAAAAGGAATGCTCTTAAGATATCTAGCCCACGCCATATAAATATAGGATTCTACTAACAGCTTCTTGGACTCCTTATCCGTGTTCCATAAAATCTTTAATTTGTTCATCTTTAAGGTCCCCTTGTACAAGATTACTTTGATACTACAGAAATTAATCCTTCTCCATAAAGCATATCCATAAATGACATCACTTGATCTTCACACAATTCCCGATCAACATCATACTGTTTCATTAATTCCTGGACTATGCTTTCAGGTGTGCTTTGGTTCTCTATTAAATCCCAAATGACACCACCTATTTCACCAAGGTTATAATACTTTCCGTTCGTAATACTAAACATCACCTTTTCTCCATCCATATCACTAACAATGTTTCCTTCTACTTGAGAAATCACTTGGTTTTGTGAAAGAGCTACGATACTACCCATTTACCACTTCATCCTTTCTTTCAATAGAATTTATTATAAAATCTGTTATTTGATTAGCTGTAAATTCTGAACTGGATCGCTGTATCCTATAGAACGTAATTTTATTTGCCATTTTAGCTGTTGTTTGAAAATGCCATTCCATAAGGCCGGCCCGGGAAAGAAAGAAATTTCGATACGTGTGCAAAAACAAAGTGTGGAGTCTGTTTAATCCTTGGATAGGAGTAAATGTTGTCGCTTCCTCCTCTGTTTTTACTAATTCAAATACTCCTGCTAATGGAAGTGTGGAAGTCGTAAACTGAGCAGAGACCGGTATAGCAAACTTTGTCTCTCTATCTATGATAGGACGGAGATTGTTTGACTCAATACCAAATTGGTTCAGACTCTCCTGCCATAATTTCTGCTGAGGATATGCAGGGGTAACGACTGGTATATCATCCTTTGTAAAAGTAACTGGAATGACATCATCACTTATTAGTTGGTAACCCCTTTGCAGCAAGGCAGAAGCAGTTGTAGATTTACCAGCACCAGAGTCCCCAACAATGGCATATGCTTTTCCATTGATTGCAACAGCACTTCCATGGAGAGGAAGAATCCGCCTTTGCATTAGAATTGCTCCCATACATGTACCAAGCAGGTAAAGTCTAATATGATCCTCTTCCGCTCCTTCCAATGCACTAACAATAATTTCATTGCCGTTTTTCACTTGGAAAATCGCAGTATTAGGAATCTCGAACATGCACAAATTCTCTTCAATATGGAAGTAACGGTTAGGTTCAGAGACCTCTTCCCACTCTTCTTTTAATCTACCTTTTTGGATAGTGATGTCTGGAAAGCTGGGGGATATGGCGAGAGGCTCTAATTCGGGTAGAGGATATTCAGTTGTGATGGTGAAGCCGAATGCTTTGTATAGTAGTTGATTAATAGTTTTTCTCATAAGTCCTCCGTGATTTAGGTATAACCCTTTAACAAAGGGTTATACCATTAGTATTTTTAAAATGATTTCAATTAGCTGTTGTTTAAACAACTTGCATTAGACCTACCATCATGAGTTTCAGTTTTCCCATCCGAAACATCAAAACAGTCTGCATTTGCATTTCCAGGCCCATTCATTGTCATGCTAATATCCAACACTTCAACCATAGGTTTTTTCCACTCTCTTTTCATTACTCTCACCTCCTTTCAATTTATCCTTGTTTTTGTAAAAAACGATACAAAATTAGACTTCTAGTTAGAATTTTAAAATCGTTTTCGACAACCATTTCTTGTCTTGGTTCATTGCCTAAGTTTGAAATTGCATTTTTGATTATTTTAGTGTCGATTAATTCAGATAGCATGGAGTCATTGCTCATCTTCTTCAACTCCTGCATGAAACTTCCCCAATCCTTTTTCATGCGGTGGATGACATCTGCTCCCTGAAGCCCTCGATGTTCTTGATTTAAACGTACTTTATTAGGCAACTTGTTCTTTGTAGCCCTTCTTAAAAACGAACGCTCAAGCCCGCCTAATACATATTGTTCTTTAGGGAGGGATAAACAAAAATTAATCACCCTAAGGTCATTGGTAGGATCGCGATCCCAAACACCATAACGTAATGAAAGCTTGGTATTTGCTACACCACTTTTATTCCAAGGGTACAACTGTCGATAGTAGTCGCTGCGATACTGATTCAAATCGCTTACAGATTCCCCTAACCCTTGCATGCCAAACTCTTGCAATTTTTCATACACCTTTATGCTTTTCGCTAGAGCAGGATTGATAAAGCTTGGGAAGGGATAACTAGGTTCCTCTTGCTTTGTTAGAAGAGCTCTCAACGCAGGAAATGCCCGCTTTGCCAAAAAGGGAACCATCACTGACTTACCAGTTCTGAAACTTGTGCAAAAACTAGTCAACTCGTGATTTAATTGAATCCATCTCCATTGCTTAAGCAGCGTACTATAATAGTCATAATTTAATCTCATAGATCCCCAAGAGATGGAATGATTCCCTCTTGCTCCATTCAACATCACTGATATTCCCTGTTTTGAAGCTGCTTCGCTAATACCTTTTAACCAAAATGTGTTCTCAAAGAACTTATACGGCATTTCCATAATGTCAAGGAACTCATCCACTTCAGATAAGGGGCTTGCCCCAGGGAAACTCATATAGTTATCTGAAATGTTTCCAACATAATTTACGGTTTCCTTTATAAATGGCCTTTCATCCGGCACATAATAATCAGATGTCCAGTCCTCGAAATCTGCTTCAGGAATATAACTAAAAGTATGTAACTTCTTGTTATTTTTTTTCAATTGATCAGCAGCAAAACTAACTACTGTTCCGGAATCTAATCCCCCACTTAAATGTGATCCTACCTTTCCGTTAGTTCTCAATCTATCTTTTACAGCTCGGCCGAACACTTCATGAAAGGCTTCTATGTATTCTTCATTTGACGATAGCTTAAGCTCTTGATCAACGTTGATTGTGCAATATCTCTTCAATTTCACTTCACCATTCGTTACCGTGATACTATGGGAAGGAGGAACTTGGTGGATAGAATGATAAACGGTGCTTGTCATATCTGCTGCTTCCACTAACGTTGGGATAGCAATAAATTCCGCTAACCAAGAATGGTTTAACCGCTTCTTATAGTTTGGTAGTGCAAGCAATGGCTTTATTAGAGTCGAAAAAGAAAAAATTTCTTTATCTTGATAATAGTAAAGGGTTCTTGAACCAGAAAAATCCCTAGCCCCGTAAAGCTTTTGTTGTTTCTCGTCCCAGATTATGAATACAAAATCCCCTATTAGGAACTTGGCAAGATCTTCTCCCCATTTAGAGTAAGCAAGAATGATTAATTGACTATCAGGCATCCTCTTTCTCAAAGAATATTCCACTTGCAATACCTCAAATAGTTCTTCTCTGTTATCGATAATTGCATCTGCTGTTACTACAATTTTCCGTTCATGGTCATAAAACGGCAATTTCTCCCCAATAGACTCAGATGTAATCCATTGTGCGTGACATCCAAAAAATATAGTCTGATTATGCCAAACCTGTATGCTATTAGATGGATACTTCTCAAACTCTGTCATTAACCTAATACCATAATTAATATTCAAAAATTCATTATTTAAATTATAGATGCCTGTTATGACACTCATAGTTTTCCCCCGTCAGAAGATTAGCACCACATTTGCTAATTTTGATTCCTTATGAAGCATTCCAATGAACTCATCACCTGGAATTCACATGTCTTTTCATCCACCTCATACTCTTCTTGCAATTGACTAACTATGCCATTAACGCTGTTAGGTTCCTGAAGTAGATCCCAGATCGCTCCTCCAACCAAGTAGTTTTAAAGTCATGGGCATGGAGATCTCTCCTGTGAAAATATTATACATCAATCTATAGTTCTTTATAAAGAACTATCAGAGCAAAAAAACTAATATTTTAATTCCTCTATTAAGAACGATTCTGCACTTTAAACTTAGCATCATAATAATCCTTTGTCAATTATTTTTACTGTAGGACCAATATGAATTTCTTTTTAAAGAACATTAGTAAAGGCTGACATAAAGTCATTAGAATGACTTTATGATCAGCCTCATTTGTTGTTAAGTATGTTTGTTTGATTAACTGTAGTGTACACTTTCATCTGGGTCAGTTTGAGTTTCATCTGGAGTTCTAATTCCTGGGCCTGCAAAAGTATTTACTACATCAAGTATTTCTAATTCTGGCTTTTTCCAATTTTTCATTTTATCACCTCCCTCAAATATTCCTTTTCAAGAATCTATAGGTAATTACACTTCTCATTAGTAAGGCAAAATCCAAATCATACACATTTTCAGGTCGAGGATTATTTTTTAAACTTGCAATAGTTTTTATAATTAATTCTGTGTCTAAGTATTCTTTTATAATGGGATCTTTTATTAACGTTTCTAACTCGCTTGTGAAATCTTTCCATGCTGGAATCATTCTAAATAAACTGTCACTACCCTGTATTCCTCTAACACGTTGATTCAATCTTACTTTGTCGGGTAGTACACCCTTTGTTGCTCTGCGAATCAATGCTCTATCAAACCCATTTTGTACGAATTGACTCTCTGGAATTGATAAGCAGAATCTTATAACCCTGAGATCATTAGTTGGATCTCTATTCCACAGTTTATATCTTAATGATAATTTTGTATTGACTGTACCATTTGAATTCCAAAAGGCTACTTGTTCAAAACATTTTTTCCTAGCTTCATATGCATTAGGTGTTTTGTATTCTTTGTGTTCAATATCGTTAAGTGCTAGTTTATGAAAAACGCCTGTTTTATTAGCGAAATTCTGATTAATTAAACTAGGTATCTCGTATGAAAGATTATTTTCACTAAACATAGTAGGGTATGCTTTGCTTAAAATCTTAGAAAAGATTCTAGACCTTTTCACTCCAATATTTTTACTATAGGCATTTAGTTCTTTATAAAATAAAAGGAACTTTCTATTCTTTAATAACAGACTCTGATAATCCAGATAAGGGCCCCAAGATACACTCCAATTGCCTCTAGCTCCATTTAGAAGTGTCCCAACATCATCTTGAGAAGCCTTTTCATAAACACCTCGAATCCAATATGAGTTATGAAAAAACTTGTAAGGCATTTCATATGTTTCTAGCCATGTATCAATCTCTGTAAAAGGGCTTCTATTTTCAAATGCCAAATAATTATCTTCTATGTTGCCCACATATTGAACCGTTGATTGTATATATGGGCTCTCATCTGCAATTCGATGTTTTGGTGTCCATTGTTTAAAATCACTCGGGGGAATGTAACTATAGGTATGCAACTTTTTCCCTTGTTTACCTAGCTCTTTAGCTGCATAACCAACAACTGAACCCGAATCCAGGCCACCACTTAATTGAGCTCCAACATGACGATTTGTTCTTGTTCTTGAATTTACTGCATTTTGGAAGATTTCTATAAATGCTTCTTCGTAATCTTCATTCGTTTTGTATACAATTTGTTTGTCAATTTCGAGCTTAGCAAACCTCGATAGCTTCATTTCGCCATGTTTCACCAACATTGTATGTGAAGGTGGAAGTTGTTCTATACCTTGATAAATAGAGATATCAGCATTTACCGTTTCGTACATTCCAGGAATAGCTAAATATTCAGCTAGCCAAGCTTCATTTAATTTTTTTGTTATATAGGGTAATGTCAAAAGTGGTTTTAAAGTGGTGCAGAATGCAAAAAATTCTCCATTCAAAAAGTAATAAAGAGTACGAGTACCGGAGAAATCCCTTGCTCCAAAAATTTGATTCTTTCTTTCATCCCAAATGATAAAAGCAAAATCTCCAACCAAATATTTAGGACAATCTTCACCCCATTGCTGGTAAGCCTCTAATATTAATTCGTTATCAGTAATATTGATTCTTTTATATTGAGGAATCTTCAATCTTTCATATAGTTCTATTCGGTTATCAATAATCGCATCTGCTGTTATCACTAACTTCATTTCTTTTTGATATAAAGGGTTCTGTTCTCCCACAGACTCCGGTGTTATCCACTGGGCGTGACAGCCTAAAAACACATTCTCTTTATGCCAGATTTGAACGTCATCCACAGGAAAATGGCTTAGTCCCTCCATTAAATTCACACAGTGCCCAACTGGGATATCCTTTGATTTAATGCTGTGTATTCCTGCAATAGCGCTCATATTTTCCTCCAAATATCTTCATGTTCTTAATATAGAACATATCATTCTTAAAAAAGAATGTCAACGGAAAAAATCTGTAACTTTTTTTTCTTTATTGTACAAACCATACACCTCTCAGAAGAATACTATATATTAATAATTATATTTGGAGGTTTAAAAATGGCTTCTAGAATACAAATAAAAAGTTGTTTAAAGAGTGATTTACCCAAACTATCTGTAGGAGAATTTGCGATTTGTACAGACACAAGAGAGGTATTTATTGGTACTGAGAATGAAAACTTACAAATCGCTGATAAACAAGATATTGGAATATTAGAAGAACTACAAACAACAAATAAATTTAGTTTGGTTAACGCAGTAAACGAAGTCTTAAATATTTTTAATAATTATAAAGATGAAATAATATCCCCCAGTAGTATTAATGGTAATGTGATTGTTAATGGTAAGGAATTGACTGTCTTCGATGATTCTAGCATTAATAATCTTCTATCTTTAAAGTCTCCCACGGACCATACACATGCCATTCAAGATATTGAGGATTTTGCTATAAACAATCCAAAAGATGGCGAAGTACTCGTTTATGATTCCATTAATATGAAATTTATTACACGCCAATTATCAGGACACGAATCCGAATTAAAGTCACTTGGTGATCTTACTGATGTAAATTTAACTGATTACTTAGCTGATAATGGAGATTTTTTATTTTTTATGGATGGTCAATGGGTACCTACTTCAACATCATCATATATAATTAACTTGGAATTTTGGGGAATAAACAATAATGGTATAGAACCACTTACAACTACCATTGGAATAAATAATGCTTTACAATGGGCAAGCGCAAAAGGTTATACCAAGTGCAAGTTACCCAAAGGAGTTTATTTAATCAATAAGGATACTGCAATAAATATGGTTAGTAATATGACTTTGGATTTGTACGGTTGCATATTAAAAAAGGAGAGTAACGGGAATCAAAAGTACTATATTATAAATATCGAGAATTCAGAAAACATAACTATTTTAGGCGGTGTGATACAGGGAGAGAGATTTGAACATGATTATACGACTACTCCGGGAACTCATGAATGGGGTACAGGAATTAATATAAATAATAGTAAACACATTAATATAAAAAATGTTGAAATTCTAGAAACCACTGGATATGGAATATTTATAGGAGCACTATATAAACAAATTTACACCTTGAATAAATCCGCCCTGGAACAAGGGACCTTTAACAATAATGGAAGTTTACTCAATGAAAATGATTGGGTACGGTCAAGTACCTTCTTTGATTTATCAAACCAGAATATACAAAATCAAGGATACTTCATGATCTGTGGGAATGGTTATGGTACTTATGGGGTAGGCAATGATATTTCTAAAGAAACAATTAACATCTATTTTTATGATAATGAAAATAATTTTATTAGTTCAATTAAGACACGTACCTTTGAAGAAGTGTTTTTGAAAACTATTCCCCCTAACTCCAAAAAATTTAAGTTATCTTACAGGAGAAAATTGTCAGAAATTCAAAATTGCTTAATTGAAATTAGAACAGATATACCCTCTAAATGGATTACCATTACAAATTGTTTTATTCACAGTTGTCGGGCTTTAGGAATAGTAGGTGGTGGGGGACAAAATATTACTATAGAAAATTGCGAAATTTCTAATATAGGAGGTACAGCACCTGCTTGTGGTATTGACATTGAAGACGGGTATAGTATAAATCAGAATATTACAATTAGAAATAATTACTTTCATGATAACTTGGTAGCAGATATTATTGTGATCAGTGCTAGAAACGTATTAATTGAAATGAATAAGTTTAACAATAGTGTTGATTTCGGCGGACCAAGAGGGGAGAATTACGTTTCTCAATATAATCGTTATAATCTATCTTCAGGAATTGGGAAAACTTTAGCGGGAGATAATGGAACCTATTGTGTATTTAGATACGATCACTTTACTGAAGCTCAATTATTTTTATCGGGAAATGCTCTGTATGAAAATTGCATTTTCGATAATATAAATTTCATTTTACAATCCGACTTATATTTAACAACAAAATTTTCGAATTGTAAATTTAACTTCAATAAACCTGATGTAGGTTGGTCTTGGATACTAAGAAGAGGCAGCTTAATATTTCGTTATTGTGAATTTAATGTTAAATGTAAATGGTATTACTTTAGAAGTGAAGCACATTTAGGGGATTGGGAAAGAAATAACCTAGTTTTTGAACATAATATTTTCAATACTTCTACAAGTTTAGGAGAAATGGTCTTCGAAACTGGACAATTAACAATGGTAAATAACATATTAAAGGGAAGTACAGATCAATCCACTTATTATAGCTTCAGAGCTAAATCAAACAAAGTATTCTTCACTGGAAACAATGTTAAAGATGTATACTTTGTTATTGAAGGAAAAGGAATAGACTCACAAGCTATAATTAGTGATAACAAAGTGAATATTGATAATATATCCCCAGTATTAGGTTTCGATCGCTCAGAATTTCTTTATTTATATTGGTTTGATAAGATAAATATAAACAATAATATATTTGATATTCTTCAAGCAAATATAACAATTAGATGTTTAACCATATATGCTGAAAAACGACTAAATTTAACTGGAAATTTATTTAGCTGTAATAACGGAAACAAAGCAAAAATAGATTTAATAGGTGCTCTAAGAAACAGTAATAACCAAAGTACAATTCACCCCTTAAAAAGCGTTATCAAAAATAATATTTTTGATAATGTTTCCTTGAACCAAGACCCAACTTATACGAACCAACTTAATTACCAAGTACTTGACTTAAATGTAGATTTTAACTCTTAGATTATAAATTAAAAACGTGAAGTTGCTAAAACTTCACGTTTTTATTTATTTGATTTTCAGGATATTCCTCTAGAAGGTTGCAGTGATTGTTTTTTAAATACATAAGTCTTAATAATATTTCTCAAATAAACTACTTCTTCACTTTTCCTAAAGAACCCATAGAAGATTATATTCGGTATTATTAAACTAACTAATAAATTTAACATCAAATTTATTAACGGATTAGCAAATGCAGTAATTTCAATTATTCTTAATAAAGCAGAAATACCAATGATTATACATAGGAACTTAAAGAAAGTAAAAAAGTAAAGTGTAAGTGGTTTATCAAAAATGTGTTTATAAATCAAATATGGATCATACCAGAAATAAACACAAAGTCTACTTATTACAGTACCCAATAGCACACCAACAATCCCCAATGACTCTACTAGCAAAAGAGTAAGAAAAATATTTATACAGGCGGCTACAATCGGCCTATATTTTCCAATTTTAAAGAGGCCGGTTGTTTCTCTATACATTGTGCAAGTTCCTTGTATTCCAGCTGTAAAAAAGTTTATTACTATTACTAAAACTATATAATTATTAAATAGGTATTCCTTCCCTAACCAAATAGATAAAAAAGGGTTCAATTGTAATATTAAGTTTATTGCGCAAAATCCAAATATCCAGAGATGAGTAAAATTAATTACTTTAAAAATAAAATATTTACTTTCAGCAGACTCATTGCTAACTAAATTTCCTACGCTGGCTGTCAATGAATAAAAAATATAACTTAGTAGTGTACTAAGAGCACCTAAAATCAATAAGTAATTGGAATAAATCCCTACAGCTACTATTCCTAAATAAACCGAAATAACAATATTATCTACACCATTTATAATGACTCCACTAACTTTATATAAGCTCTGAGCATATAACCCTTTGAAAAATTCTTTTTTTTCACTCATGTTTAACGTAGCTGAATTATTTTTAATATAGGGATATAGGTTTTCTGCAACTTTAGATATATGTATATTCTCAGTAATTCTACTGATTATTTGAATAATCAACACAAAAATATACAACTTTAAAAAAAATAAGATTAGAATCTGAAATAAATTAGAAAATATAAAAAACTTTGTATGAATCTTTGATATTATATGCCCTTTTTGATCAGCAATTAATATAGAGTGTTTATAAACTGAAAAATAAGTAATTGTAGTGTTCAATAAAAAGAGCAAGTAAATGGTATTTAAATTTGTTACACTATGCTCACCACTAATTAATAATCCTATAAAAGGGAATATACATAAACCTATACCTAAGACAATAAACCCAATAATTCTATAAGCTTTTTTGTACAAATTTATCAATGCTTGGACTTTATAAGTATTCCCCCTAGATAATGGATTATATAAACTATATAACATAGCTGTATCAAAACCAAGATTAGCTAAGGAGAGTAATAGTAATATGCTCGTAAAAAGTCCTTCCACACCAACATATTCAATTCCTAGGGTAAAAATAATTACTGTTCTCACAATGAAGCCCATTAATAGGCTTACAATTTGAGATATGAGCCCATAAGTAATATTTAATAATGAATTTTTTACTCTCATACTAAAATATCATCTGCTTCTTTGATAGTATAAAGAATCTCTATATAAATTTTTGATCTTTCGTCTAACTATAGGAAAGAAATACCTAATTCTATATACCATTAATTCCTTAAATCTTTCTTTTCTAAAATTATAATTATTCATCCATAAACAAACTTCTTTGAAGCATATCTTTTGATAGTTATCTCTAAATCTACTTCTTATTTCTAACCAGTATATTTGTATAAAATTATTAGTGAAAAACTTAATTTCTTTTCTTAAAGCATTAGATAAAAAATCCGACATTTCCACCGAACCTTCTGGAAGATTAAATCCAAAATTTCTTGGATCATGCCCTTCTGCTATAATACCCATTATTGTTCTTAAACACTTTTCACATTTACAGCAATTTTGCTCCTGTTTAAAGCAAACTCTTAATTGAATATTTTCTAAATCACTAGAGTTATTTAAAACCATATTTAGTTTTTTTTGTCTAGTCAATTCATACCCATCGTGTATAACTTTTCCTGATGCAAATTTTATTTTGTTATCTACTGTTGGGTCCGATGCACATGTAACTTTAAAGGCTGGAGTATTAGAGCTAGCGATAAATAATGTTTGTATCCTCATTTCGAATACAATTGGAATAGCAGCAGATATAATTGCAAGCCCATGGTGAAGCCCGTGCCACCATGTGTCACCCAGCTTCTTTGAATAATCTTTATCTACTAAATTGCTTCTTATTATTGTTCCATAATTAGATTCAACAAAAATATTAGTCAAATTATTAGAAGTTCCAAATAAGAGAGCATTTTTCTTATCTGCCTCCCACGTCTCATTTTTTTGTATTCTTTGCTCATGCCATGCATATTCAGTTATTAGTATAGGATTAGAGTTTTTATTTCTAATATATGTAGTAAGTGCATCTAGCCCCCCACTAAATAGAGCTGCAGATTGAGTATTAATTTCGTATTCGTTGTTAACCAATTTTTTTACAATTATGCTCCCTTTAAAATTCATGCTGGGGAACATAGCTTGATATCCTTTTTTTACTTCATCTAAAGATTTGTAGAACACTTCATCTAATTCTTCTAAGTAAATCACAGAGTCTGTTATCCATATAAGTGGAGCAATATTTGCTATAAATGGTATAGCTAGAATGCTAAATGGTACTTTCGAAATATTTTTGTTATATTCCAAGAACAATACGTTTTCCTGATTAAAATACTTACTAATTTCTCCATTGATATTATATATATAATCAACCCTATTATTATTTGCTATAATCTTTTTTAAAAATACTTCACTCATAACTTATCTCCTTCTGTTAATTAAATTGATTAAGCCATTTATTCACAATTTCAAAATTCACATTTACATTTGTTTTTATCTTAGAGTTAATTAAACCTTCTAAACCTTGTATATTTTTTCGTTCAATGATGTTTAAGTTATAACTTTCTTCCATTCCCCTAGCACGTTCATCAATTGAAATTATTATTGACCTTATCTTTTTTCTCATAGCATAAATTCCTCCATGTAAGCGAGTACCTACATAATCAATGTCTGAACTTAAGCACTTTTCGAAATTCTCTAAATCAGGAGGAACAATTTTAATTCCTTCTATATTTTGCAATTCATTTAAGTAAGATAAATCTTTGGCGTCTTGAATCCAGAAATAAATATCTTTATAATTATTTTTTAAAGTGTCAATTAGTATTTGATCTCTGTAATAATCTTTAGAATGATGAGTTAAAGTAAAAATAACTTTATCTGATTTTGTTTGTTTAATTTCTTTACAATGATTTGGCGTTAGTGACCATAAAGTGGGGCAACCAGTATTGTATGCTCGGAAACCCATGCCTTCTAAAATTTTCTTTGTTCTTTCATCTCTTACACTGTGTATATAGTCTTTTGAAAGTACTTTTTTATAAAGCATTTTAGTATATATACCTACTTTATCTCCTTTTCCAGCGCCAACTCCTAATAAAATGCTATCCTTAAGTGGAGAATAGTTAAATAAATTGATGTTCCATTGTGGAAAATGAGTGAGCATATCCATTGTAAGTAAATTAGTACCACCTACAAACTTATACTTAGCATTAGAATATATCTTAACCCTATTTGACCCCCTTAACACTTGAAACCATTGAAATGGTGATACATGGGTTGGTAAAGTTAAGACAAACGAATCCATGGTTAAATCCTTGAGTTGGTGTTTTACACATTTCATAATTATATCGTCACCTTTATTTAATGATCCTACTGATGTATCAAGTAACAGTATATTCTCCATATTTATCCCTCATTCACGTTGAAATAGTTTATTTAATCTTCGTTATCCTTTTAGTTATTAAATCTTTATTTGAAATATCGGTAATAATTTACATGTCCTTTTGCTATACACCTTAGACCAATTGATAAAGTTTATCTAGTTGTGAATGATTTTCATAGTCTATTGATTGGCAATATTGAGACAGTCGGTTTCTTAGCTGTGGATTGTGGTACAGCAATTCTATTGAGTCGGCTAATCCTTCTGGCGATAACTCGCAGATAATACCATCTAGACCATCCTGTACTTGACTACGTGCTGTTGGGTAATTAGTTATTAAAACCGGTTTCCCTAGTATTTGGGCTTCTCCGACCGTGACAGCCTTCCCTTCATATCTTGATGGTTGCACATATAGATCGGCTTCTTTAATAAAAGGATATGGGTTGATTTTCTTTCCCAAGAGAATAAAGTGTTCTTCCAAGCCATGAGATTTTATTAGATTCCTAAGACTAGCTTCATCTCCTCCGTACCCTACAACATACCAAGCAATATTCTGATAGCCTTTTGCTTTTAGTATTTTTAAAGCATTTATAGCATTATCAATTCCTTTTGCATGAGATAGCCTTGCTACCGTGTTTATCTTAAAGCGCGTATCACTTTTCAAAGGATTATCCACTTTTTCTTTTGATAATTCGCTTACTAGTGCAGGAGCAGTAATATTTTCTAGAACAATTACCTTCTTTTCCAGCGATGGATACTTTACAAGAAATGCCTTTTTACATTCTGTAGAAACGGCTATAATGTTATGAAATTTGTTCCACATTTGCAAATCCAATTGGATATTAGTATCTACTGTTGAATAATCTGTATGAATCCATGCTACCCTTTTTTTTGCTTTTACCTTCTCCGCCACAAAGTTATGTGGCCACAAATAACTAATTGCTAAATCATACTCTCTTTCAACTTCTGGTAAATATTCCAATGCGTATTTCCACATTAATTGCATTTGGTAATAGCCTGGTTCTGAAAAACGCATTATTCTCCCAATTAGTTCACCTTGTAGCTTTGCTATAATTCTTGATATTGCGATTGTATAATTTCTTTCTTTAAGTAATGTGCCAATTGATTTTCGAAACGAGGCATATTGTGGTATCTCATTTAATAAATTCACTTTCTCAGTAAGCATTGGCAGTAAATCCCCTTGGTGTTTATAAAGCATTAAATCAACATTGAATTTATTAAAATCAAACTGTTCTAACATACTTAACAAACTTTTTTCCACCCCTCCTATTTCTAAGTCATAGGAAGCAATTAGTATATTCTTCATTAAAATCACCTACTTCTTAACTATGGCCTTTCTTATTTTCGCTAAATTTTTCCCACCTATAATAAAAGCAGATGTCGCTTTTATTTTCCCTTTGAGCTTGACATTCCATGGCAGCCAACTTTTATGAAAATGGTGCATAGCATAAGTGTCAGTTGTTGCAAAATTCATACAATTAATATAGTCATATGGAGAAAAAAATACTTGCGGATACACAGTACCTATATATTGGATAGTTTGAAATTTACCGTTTCTAACCAACCCGAAATTCTCCAACATCTCTGTAACCAGCGCTACATTCGTCAAATCATTCAGGCTACCATCTTTATTAATAAAAGACCGATCCTTATAAAGATTTAGAAATTCTTTTATCAGTTTATTTTTGGGGCTAGCTCCTATCGTACTTGTAGCAATATAATTTTCTTGTTCAAATCCCCAAAAAGATTCATTGTCTAGTAAGTTATCAAAAGGTTGAAACACTTCAACATCTGTATCAAGATAAATGCCACCGTATTCAAAAAGAGTCTTTACCCGTACAAAATCACTTACAAAGGCAAATTTACCTGCATTATAAGCTTCAAGAGCATATTTATTTTTATGAATATCGCTATTTGTTTCAGTCCACTCCATAAACTGATAATCTTTAAGATGACATTTCCAACTCTCCATACATTTATTCACTATTGGTGGTTTCTCTTTTCCACCAAACCAACAGTAGTGTACGATTTTAGGAATCTTTTGTTGTGTCACTAACTCTCAGCCTCCCTTGACCAGCACTTCATTTGTGAGGAGTTTAATACAGCTAATAATACGATTTTGATCTTCTGGTGTTAGGTTAGATCCTGATGGTAAGCATACCCCTCTGTCAAAGAGTGCAGCTGCAACATCTGTTTCACTATGTAGGAAATACTTGCAATCATGAAACAAAGGTTGCAAATGCAGTGGTTTCCATACTGGTCTGGCTTCAATATTTTCCTTAGCTAGTGCTTTAATTATTTCATTGGCATTAATACCTGCCTTATGTTCATTTATTAAAACTGCAGTCAACCATCTATTAGACATAGTTTCCGCTAATTCAGGCATAAATTCCACTCCACTAACTACATTTAAATCGTTATAATATCTATTAAATATTTCCCTTCTGGCTTGGACTCTGTCTTCTAGAACCTCTAATTGTCCCCTTCCAATCCCTGCAAGTATATTACTCAAACGGTAGTTAAACCCTTTCTGACTATGTTGGTAGTGAACAGCTTGATCTCTTGCCTGAGTTGCTAAGAATCGAGCTTTTTCTGCGAGGTTTTTGTCATTGGTAACTAGCATCCCCCCGCCTGAGGTGGTTATAATTTTGTTCCCGTTGAAAGAAAAGATTCCGATAACACCGAATGTTCCACTTGGTTTTCCTTTGTAGTAGGATCCTAATGACTCCGCTGCATCTTCAACTACAGGTACTTCATACATATCACACAATGATACAATTTCATCCATCTTCGCACTTTGACCGTAAAGATTAACCACAATAACGGCTTTAGGTAATTTCCCATTAACAAAAGCATCCTGTAAAGCCCGTTGTAAAGCCTTTGGCGACATATTCCAAGTATCTGGCTCAGAGTCAATAAAAACTGGCTCAGCTCCTTGATAAAGAATCGGATTTGCACTCGCTACGAATGTTAAGGTGGAACAGAATACAGTATCTCCTTTTCCCACACCTAACAAAGAAAGAGCCAAATGAATCGCTGCAGTTCCCGAACTAACTGCTACAGCATCATTGACTCCTACATAACTTGCTAATTCTTTTTCGAAAGCATCGACGTTTGGCCCAAGTGGGGCAATCCAATTGGTCTGGAAGGCTTCTTGTACGTACTTCATCTCATTCCCACTCATGTGAGGGGGGGACAGGAATATCCTGTTTTTATACACTTCCATAATTCAATCTCTCCTTATAGAATTATTCATTGAAAAGATCTTTTAACTCTTCAATTTCTGTTATCTCTCTCAAATCATTTATTTTGTGATGAGCTTTATAGTGTTCTTCAACTATTTGATCTTTATAAATACTATCATTTCTTAGTATTTGTACAGTTCTCCAGCCAAGTTGCTTAGCAGTTATAAAATCTTTATTTATGTTATCTCCAATATACGTACAATCTGTAGGCTCACAACTGAACTCTTTACAAATCATGTCATAAGAAAGCCTATGTGGTTTCCAAAATTCTTTTCCGTATTCGTCAGTAAAGATAATTTTGTGGAAATAATCATTTAACCTTAAGGATCTAGCTTTATTTTTTTGAGTGACTAAATACCCATCAGTAATGACCCCTAATTTTACCCAAGGTTTTATTTTCTTCTGCAGTTCTAAGAATTCTTCTAATATGTTTATATTAGGTGGATGATTTCTATAAACATTCACCAATTCATAGATTTGCGAGGAAGTGTAGTCTATTCCCATGCAGTCCAAAGCTTTATTAAAAACAAGTTGCTTATCACCGTTTAAAAATATATTTGTGGCAGTTTTATAAAAGCCTTGTTGATTCCAATTTGTCTTTAGCCAATCATCTACTGTTTTAAAACCACTAAAAACAAATTCGATTTCGTTAAAAAGTGTATCATCCATATCAAAAATTAAAGCCTTATAATGCATACATCAATTACCAATAAAAATTGCATTGTCATATCGAAGCATTGTAACATTTTCTTTCCAAGTACTATCATATTCAATAGGATCTCCTTTAAGGAGTTGAATAGTCCACAATGCAAAATTTGCACCAGCACCGATAGATAATGGTACACCACCACCGAATCGTGGATTTATTTCTATAAACACTATGCTCCCGTCATCTTTTTTGAAACATTGTAATGTAATACAACCAGATGCCCCTGGAAGTTTTTCAATAACCTCTTTTGTTGCATTAATTATTTCAATATCTTTAACTGTCTGACCTTTACTAACCTCACCAGCTCTTGTTTCAATCCGCAATCTCGGCACAATAGCAATGATGTTTCCACTGAAATCTAACATTACATCAACTGTATATTCATCACCTTGAACATATTCTTGAATCATGGCATTAGAAATGTATTCCCTAAAAAAGGATAATTCCCTTTCGTTGTTAACAATTGTAACACCTTTACTCGAACTACCATCAAAAGGTTTAACTATTATTGGATAATTTATGTCATTAATTTCATAGTTATTATAAACTTTAGGAGTTAATATGTTATTTTTTTTGAAAAAGTTATATGTTTTAACTTTATTATCAGCAATTTCATTTAATTCTTTACTTGATACTAATACTTTAACCCCTATCTCTTCAAAAAAGTGTAACGATTTTGATAATATAGCTAACTCTGGATCAATGAGCGGGACTAACAATGTTATATTTTCTTCTTTACATATGTTTAAGAGCTCATATATATAATTTTCGCTATTAACACTAGGAATAGTATAATGCTTATAACTAATTCTCGCTGTTGGAACAAGGTTATTCCTATCGGCTGTAATTATTTTTCCCACGTCATCTCTAAGTTCTTTAAAACTATTTATTAATGACACCCTTCTTCCCGAACTTGTAAATAAAATATTTATCTTATCCATTATGTTTTTCTCCTTTGAATAATGGCATTGTCATTGTTTGATTATTATTAATACCTTTTGGAAATGCCGTTTTAATAATAGTAATTACTAATATTTTTATATCTAATAAAAATGATTGATTGTCTACATACCAAGTATCTAGTTGGAATTTTTCTTCCCATGATATAGAATTCCTCCCATTAACTTGTGCAAAACCAGTAATCCCAGGCTTTACATGGTGCCTTCTTTTTTGTTCCTCATTATACAAAGGTAGATATTCAGGTAATAAAGGTCTTGGTCCTACAAGACTTAAATCCCCTTTAATTACATTAAATAGTTGTGGAAGTTCATCTAAACTAAACTTTCTAAGTAGCTTTCCTAATAAAGAGATCCTTTCAACATCGGGTAATAATTCACCATTAACACCTTTTTTATCAGACATTGTTCGGAATTTGTAAATTGTAAAAGGTTTTTCATTTAATCCAATTCTGCTCTGTCTAAATAAAATTGGTGACCCCACATCAAGTTTCACAAAAATCGATGTTCCAATAAACAATGGAGCTAAGACTACGACTAAAGTTATTGAAGCAATTAAATCAAAATATCTTTTCATATTTACCTCCTTAAGAATACCTAATCCCTATTGCTATTCATTCTTGTGTAGAAACTCAAGTTTTATCTTTCAGTTCCTGCCCTATTTCATAAAAATAAAGTAGAATGTTTTGTAGTTTCTCCTATATACATTTATCTGTTGTAGACATAGTATAACTCCTTATAAATAATTACTTTTATACAAAATACCCAATGAGATGACATGTTCATAATAAAAGTAAACTAAGTAAAAAATAATAATCCCATAATAGAGGAGCTTCTGATCTCTTTCTTTCACCAACTTTACTATCCACGCAATTAAGATTAAATTGTATAATCCAAAATAGATGGTAAACCTTGCAAAAATCCAATTCTGGGAAGCGATGATCATGAAGATCAGATTCAAAATACATAGATTTACAATGTAATCACTTTTGGGGAAGATATCTCTAAGCTTCTCTCTTCCTAAATACGCGACAAATAAAGGGGCAGCATACACGACTACTCTTAGAATACTGGCGCCACCTTCCGAAAACTCGCTGTAATGCCCATATTGGGTATCTTCCAAAGCACTAAACAGGATGCTTGAAAACTGGTTGTACCCAATCACAACAATCATGGCGAGGACTAACAAAGCAAATGTAGATCTAGTCCATGCTTTTCTTCTAACCAAAAAATAGATAGGGATCAGTATAAGTGCACTTTGATGGAAGGTGGAGGCAACTAAGACCACTACAATGAATTTTTTCCAGCTTCCATCCATAACGTATTTTGTTGCGGCAAAAATAATAGCTGCCGCAAGGAATTGTCTTATTCCATTCATAGATACTAAAAACAAGCCGCTTGTGATGTAAACAAACAGGCTTAACTCTATCATTCTTGAATACTTGTAAAGGACTAGGACGATTAACATATTTGTTATCATTGCTGTGAATAAAATTAATATTTGCGGATCTTCAGACAACCTTTTTAACATCATTTGTAGTAAGCCAAAGCCTATATCTTTCTGACTCCATACAAATTTCCATGTAAATTCATGTAATTGATATGCATGCAGATAAAAAAATGTGTCTCCAATATTTGTTCGCAATCCAGATACTAATATCAATGTAATCATAGCCAACATTGTAAGATATCTGCTTGGTTTAATCTCAACGGGCGAATAAGTGTTTGTTTCCATAGCAGGGGTGGAAAAGTACCTAGCAATCCAACCCAAAGAAAAAACAGTAACAAGGTTTAAATAAAGTACAGTCATCTTCTCTTTATTCCTTTCATGAACAGCACACTAAGCAACCTTTGTTTTTGTAATGATGTATAAGTAGAGCAAATATCCAAATGGAAGAACCAATGTTGTAATTCCCTTGTTAGGAGCTTCTGAAATGAACCCTCGATTATTCATGATTAAACTGCTGGATACATAATGTACAGCTTGCCTAACTTTAAACACAAAACTTACGAATGGGAGATTCATAAGTTCTTTTCGATAAAAAGCAAATCCTTTAGGATTCTTTCGGTATTGCTTTAGCATATTGACAGAAGATCCATCTGAAAGATATTCGACAACACATAAAGCCTCATTCATGATCAAGAGTTCGTAGTCTTGGTCAAGTTTATAATATTTGTAAGCCAGCCCTACATATTTTTCTCCGGTAAAAATGGGATATGGATATCTTTTAGTTAATTCAGTCCTATATACGAGTTTTTTATCACCTTTTACCCCGTGTTTGTAATACAAATTAAAAAGAGTAGATGTTTTGTGTTCTTCAGGTAATGGGGTACCGATAATTTGACCATTTGTAAAAAGATCCAAGCCAACAATTCCGCTGACCTTCTCGCTACCTTGTTTTTTCCAGAAACTCGATATTTTCTCCACAGCATCCATTGGCATATAATCATCTGAATCTATACAAACATTTAGTTCGGTTGTGATATGCTCATAGGCAGTGTTATGGGCACCGTGCATCCCCTGATTTTCCTGCCAGATATACTCTATTTCAATTTTATTTTCTCTTCTCCAAGTTTCCACTAATTCTTTTGTTCCATCAGTTGAGCCATCGTCGATAATTAACCACGTGAAATTTTTGCTGGTCTGATTCGCTAGACTCTCATAACATCTTCCAAGACAATAGCCTCTATTAAATGTTGGTGTAAATACTGTTAATAACTTCATTACCTGACCACCTTTATATTGCCGAGTAAAAACCTTCTGTCCAAGAAGCTGTATTTTTTATATTGTAGCCCTTGTCACTTAAAATCTTCGAAAAGTCCATTTCTCGGTCGGTAGAATTGCTCATTTTAGTTGATATGGCTTCAACCCATTGATGATGTTTTTTTATGGGAAGATATTCTACTAACCCTAACCCCATATCGACCTCTTCTGTAATAACATCAGATATCAGACATGGAACATTGGCACTCTGGGCCTCGATTAACGTAACAGGTAAACCTTCATGTAAAGATGGAAATGCAAATAAATCCATCCCTTGAAGCAAGTGGGGAATATCACTTCTTACACCTGCAAAAATTACTTTTTCTTCTAACTTTAATCGTTGCACCTTTTTCCTCAGTTGCTCCTGTAGAACTCCGTCTCCCACCAGTAAAAGGTACGCTCTCTTATCCACTCTTGATAGTTTTGCAAAAACATCCAATAAAAAGTTGTGATTTTTTTGTTCATTAAATCTTCCTATATGGCCTATTACAAAGTCCGACTCCTTTAATTGAAATTCTTCCCTTATACGTTCCCTGTTGAAAGCTGAAAACTTAAAGTTCTCTGGTTCAATTCCGTTTTTAAGGATTTGAGCCTGATGAATTTTATTTTTAAAGAGCCACTCCGCTGCCTTATGTGAACAAGCCATATAGTGGGTTGCAAATTTTAAAATGTCTTTTCCTACATACCATTTATATAGTTTGGCTATTGAGTTCCCCTCACTACTAGTATTGTGACTATGAGCTATCCTAGTAGGTACATTATGTTCTTTAGCTACTTTCAACACCAAACCACTCATTTTATCCATGTGAGAGTGGATAATTTTATATTCTTTGGTGGATGAAAAGAACTGGTTAAGTGCTTTGGTATACCCCCGCTGTCCAACGTCTGTAATATAAGGAATACGATGCACTTTTCCTCCTAGACTTTGAATCTCTTGATCAAAAACTCCTTCTTTACAGGTCAGGAAATCAAACTGAATTTTTGTTCGATCGATATTTCTATAGAGATTCATTAGTAGAGTCTCCGCTCCGCCCCTGTTCATATTTACTACGGCGTGAAGTACTCTTATCGGGCTTCCCATAGAACACCCTCCTGTTCTGGCATATACTTTTTGTAAATTTCGGCAAGTTGAAGTCGAACCGCTTCTTCATTAAACTTGTTTAGTATTAACTTTCTTCCGTTAAGACCAAAGAGTTTCCTCTGTTCGGTGTTTGTATAGAGGTTCTTCCATGCAGCTGAAAACTCGCTACTACAGTTTTCTTTTAACAAAAATCCATTATATTCCTCAAAAACCAACTCCCGGTGTCCGCGGTTGTCGCTTGCAACTACCGGTAAGCCACAAGCCATCGCTTCCATGATGTTGACTGGGAGGCCTTCACGATAACTGGATCCGACTGCTACGTCACAAGCTGGGAGGATTTGGTCAATGTCTTTTCTGAATCCAAGGAATTCCACTTGGGAATAAACTCCAATTTTTTCTGCCAGCCTCTTGCATTCTTCTAACAATATTCCTTCGCCGGCAAGTAAAAGACGAGCTTTGGGAAGCTCGTCTTTTAGGGTTGCTATAGCGTTAATGAGCACTTTCTGGTTTTTATTTTTGTTAAATTCTGCTGCGTAGAAAAGGATAAAGTCATCTTGTTTAAAGCCAAGTTTAAGGCGCAGTTCTTTTTTCTGTTTTTCTGTTGCAGGTTGGAAGCGGGTTGTGTCTACTCCCACTCCGTTTACCAATTCAATATGTGGGGAAGGGAATCGCTGTTCAACGGCAAGTACATAGTCTTCTCTGTTTATAGTAATTAAGCAATCTGTAAATGCGGCAAGCTTTTTTTCGATAGGGTAGTAGAGTAGCCAGTTTATGTATGGTGCCCCCTTGCAGAAATGAAAACCATGTGCGGTGTAGAGAACTTTCGTGCCTTTTTTTCTGGCTTCCTTTGCCGCAAGCCTTGTCAACACGCCACCAAGTGGCGTGTGACAGTGAATGATTTTGTACTGATTCTGATTGATAATAGCTTTTAATTCCTGATAGGCTTTCACATTCTCCTTCCGAAATGGTGAACGGTGGATGGGAATGACATGTTTTTGATCTGTAAAAGGTAAATCGATGTTTCCGGCTGCAGCAACGTGAACTTCCCATCCCTGTTCTTTGAACCATTTCATGGTAGGCAGGTGGAACGCTTTAAAATGGAAATCTACTGTGGCACAAAAAAGAATTTTCTTTGACACGGTTATCCTCCTATCAGGATATTATTTAATGGTTTCCCGGTTAATCACCTTTGTCAGGAAATCCAATAGCGGATATTTCAATTCATCGTGCTGTAGGGCAAATTCGATGGTTGTTTCAATGAAACCGAGTTTTTCACCGACATCATAGCGTTTTCCTTCAAATTCGTAGGCATACACTGCTTCGAATTGATTAAGTGTAGCGATGGCGTCTGTAAGCTGTATTTCGCCTCCTGCTCCAGGTGCCTGATTTTGCAGGATGTCAAAAATCCTTGGCGTTAAAATATAGCGACCCATGATGGCCAGGTTAGACGGGGCTTCTTCAACAGCCGGCTTCTCTACAAGAGCCTTGATGGTGTAAAGTTTGTTGTTTATTTCTTTTCCATCCACGATGCCGTATCGGGAAACTTCGTTAGGGTTCACACTCTGAACTCCCAAGATACTGGAGCTGAAGCGATCAAACTGATTCATCATTTGTTTGAGGCAAGGTGTTTCGGATTGCACAATATCGTCACCGAGCAAGACGGCAAACGGTTCGTTTCCGATAAATTTTCTTGCACACCAAATCGCGTGCCCCAGTCCTTTTGGTTCTTTTTGTCGGATGTAATGAATATCCACATTGGATGGTTTTTGCACTTCACTCAGCAGTTCCACTTTTCCTTTGCTTAGTAAATTCTGCTCTAACTCAAATGAGTTATCAAAATGGTCCTCAATTGCGCGCTTTCCTTTACCTGTCACAATAAGGATATCTTCTATACCTGCATTAATTGCTTCCTCCACGATGTATTGAATCGTAGGCTTGTCGACAATCGGCAGCATTTCTTTTGGCATGGCTTTTGTTGCAGGGAGAAACCTGGTTCCGAGACCCGCAGCTGGAATAATCGCCTTCCTTACTTTCATGGGTTCCACTCCTTCTTATCCTGTAACCGTGAGCATCACTTTTGGTTTTTCTATGTGCTCTTCTATCACTTTTCTGTTGGCTAGTTGCAATAATGTTTCTCTCAGGGCATCGTTTTCATAAGCTTCAAGATTCTCCAGTAATTCATTTATCTCATTCATATACAATTGTGATGTCTTTCCGATGTGTATTTTCGGATAGATTTGTTTTTCTTGTATTTCGTTATCATTGAGCAGTTCTTCAAACAACTTTTCACCAGGTCGAACTCCTGAATATTCAATGCCAATGTCTTCTACCGAATAACCGGATAATTTTATTAGATTTTTGGCAAGATCCAGGATTTTAACTGGCTCGCCCATATCTAGCACGAAAATTTCCCCGCCGCGTGCAAGACTTCCTGCTTGGATTACAAGTCTTGAAGCCTCCGGGATGGTCATAAAATATCGGATCATGTCAGGATGGGTTACCGTGACCGGTCCACCAACCATAATTTGCTGCTTGAATCGCGGGATTACGCTTCCCCTACTACCTAAGACATTTCCAAAGCGGACCGCAATGAATTTTGTGGTACTCTTTTTATCCAAATCTTGAATGATCATTTCCGCTAATCTTTTGGTAGATCCCATTACACTGGTTGGATTTACGGCTTTGTCGGAAGAGATCATGACAAAGGTATGAACGTTATTCCAATTGGCCGCAAGTGCTACATTTTTTGTACCGATGATGTTGTTTTTCACTGCCTCTTCTGGATTTCGTTCCATAAGTGGTACGTGTTTATGGGCAGCAGCATGATAGACGATATATGGTTGATGCTTTTCCATGATCGTCCCCATCTTCTTTCCATCCTGGATATCCGCAATTTCGGTCACAAAATTAATGCTGGTTTCCTTGAACGTTTCTTTCAATTCCATTTCTATGGAGTAGATGCTATTTTCACCATGTCCGAGTAATACCAATTTGGATGGGTGAAAGGAAGATACTTGGCGACAAATTTCAGAACCGATGGAACCTCCAGCTCCGGTTACTAGGACCACTCTGTCTGTGATGGTTTCTGAAATGCTGTCCATGTCCAACTCTACCGGTGGCCTTCCAAGTAAGTCCTCCACCTGTACGTCTCGGAAATGATTGACGGAAACTTTTCCAGTCATTAAATCCTCCAACATCGGAAGGGTCTGTGTTTTCACAAGTGTTTTCCCGCATTCCAGAAAGATTTCATTCAATTCTTTTTGATGTAAAGATGGAATAGCTATTACAATATGTTCGATTGCTAATTCTTTAACAGCTCTGACGATACTCTCTCTTCCGCCTACAACCGGAACACCAAGGATGTCCAATTTATTTTTTTTATGATCATCATCAATGAAAGCTATGGGATATAAATCTGACTTGGGATTGTTTAGAAGTTGCCTTGCCACCATTCTCCCCGCTGCCCCTGCTCCTATAATCAGTGTACGTTTGACGGATCCTTTTCTGAGCAGTACGTTATCCCTCCACAATCTCCAACCGAACCTTGATCCACCAATGCAAACCAGGTAGATGAACCAGGTTGTTAGTAGCATTCGTAGTTGCAGCCCGTTGCCCAGGAAGTACTGGATAGGTGCTGCTAGGAGTATGCTGATACTTACTATTTTTATAATTATGTATAATTCCCCTACACTCGCATACTCCCATGCTTTCCGATACAGTTTGTATCTATGCGATACTATGGTATGGATTAGGACCAGGCTCATGATGATGGAAGTCAATATCTGCCCGTTTTCCTCATTAAAACTGCCTTTTGCTAAATAATTACTCAAATACAATGCGGCCACCATTAAAGTGATGTCTGCTGCCAATAACGTAAACAATCGAAACAAGCCTGCCAACATTCGTCCTCCTCTCATTCATTTTGAATTGCTTAAGAATGGAGTGATGATGCTCACTTCATTCCTAAATAATCCAATAAAAATATGGGCATTCAACCCACCCTCACACCACACTACCGACAACTTGTGTCTAAGGTTTTCACCCACAGCATGATCGAGTGCCTCCATTGATAACGGCAAGGAGACATCGCCGGTATAAAGAATACATAATTCTTAATAAAGAACGATAGGATTAAAAAAATCTACTTAACAGACCTTTTGGTTTAGCATTCAATACCACACCTAGCAGATTGGCCTTTGCAATTTCCAGTGCTTTCTTTGCCTCTATAGCTTTGGCATTCTCCGTCTTCCCGTCTTTCACTACCATGATAACTCCATCACATTTACTTGCGAATATGCGTGTATCATTTCCTTGAAGTGCCGGAGCGGAATCGACCAGGATATAATCGAAGCTTGTAGAAAGCGTTTTAAGCAATTCATCAAGAGTAGTAGATTTGAAGACTTTTTCAGTACTATAAGGTATTGGGCCTGCAGTCAACACTTTCATTCTACCAATGCTTGTTTGATTGATGGATTCTTCCGCCGTTTTCTGGCCTGTCAAAACATTGGTCAGGCCGACGGTGTTCTTTATTTTAAATACTTTATGCAAGGTCGGTTTTTTTATGTCTGTATCAATGAGAAGGACGTTCTGACCGTTCTCAGCTAATGCTGCCCCCAGATGGGTAACAATCGTTGTTTTTCCTTCCTTATAGCCAGGCGATGTAAATATGATCACTTTACTTTTATTTTCAAAAGAAGAGAATTCGACGTTCAACCTGATTCTCTCAATTTCTTCAATTAATGATTGAGGTGTCTGCTTGTTCCTACGAAAGATACTTTTATCAGCTAATTTTAGATTCACCTATGTCACCTCTCATATATGCTTCTGCCTTTTTCTCTTTGTTGGCACCCAGTGTTTTCTTTTTATATTTGGAAACAGTTCCTAGGACAGGTACTTCAAGCAAGTTCTCGATGTCCCTTTCCGATCTGATTTTGTTATCCAGGCTATCTAAGAGGAATACGAACCCGATTCCGATGATAACACCCAAAACCATCCCAATCTTTATCAGCCTGTTGGATTCCGGATTTATGGGTGGCTGATTCTCCTTTACCACCGCAGGATACAAGATTTCGATGGAGTTGAAATTCAAGGTACTTACCACCTGTTCTTTAAAGACTTTTGCAGTGGTATTTGCTATTTCGGCAGATCGGTAAGGGTCAGGGTCGACTGCGTAAATCTTCACTATTTGTGAGTCCTGGACAGTCTCGACATTTATCTGACTTGCCAAGCTCTCCATCGACCTTTCCAGTTCCAGTTCCTCGATAACCGCCTCCATGACAGGAGGTTCCTTTACGAATACTTGCAAGGTGTTTATGATATTTGCACTATCCTGAATGAGCAAGCTTGCTGAAGTCTGGTAAAGTGGTGTCGGTTTTGTAAAATTATTATAAATGGCAGAGGCTCCAGTTGTGAATATGACAAACAATACTATTATCCAAGATTTCTTTAAAAGAAGTTTAATAATCTTTCCAATTTCAATTTCCTTATTACTACTATGTGAATCCATGTCTACCCCTACTTTCTTGTTTTGTACGACAGTGCTATATTAAGAACAACAGGTGTAAAAATTTTTGTTGGATATACATTGGATTATAGTTCATTATATAGAACGTGTCAACGAACAAGTTCAATTTTATGGAATTTTATATCATTGAATCAAAAGTGCTTTTTACAAGTCTTATTTTCAATTGTTTCTTTCCCATCATTTTTATATGTTTATCAATGTTTGTTACTGCCACATACCTTTTTTTATCTAATAAATCTCCTGCACAATTCGGGCAACTCGACTGATCTTGTTCGAAGCTACTATACGATTTATTATTGCATCTGCAGCAATACTTCATATACATAATTGGGAGTTCTCCTTATATTATGAATTTTGTTATAAAGTATATAACAAAATGTTCTTAATAGAAAACGTCAAAATAGTTTATATTTTCTTAATAAAGAACTTTTTTCGTCAGTTTACTCACGTATCCTTCTATTTAATGAATTTTACGTTTTTTCCAAAGAACGATTAGTACTATATAATGAACGTTATACATAAAAATAAGGAGATTACTGATGATCGGAGAACGAATTAGAAAGCTAAGGAAGAGCAAAGGCTATTCACTCAGTGAGTTGGCTGAGAAAGCAGGGGTTTCAAAGTCGTATTTAAGTTATTTGGAGCGTGATTTGCAGACAAATCCCTCCCTACAATTTCTTCAAAAGATATCTATAAGTTTGGGGACAAACATAGAATACTTACTGGATGGTCGTTCAACGGATAAGAAGTTGGAACATAGCAGGCTTGTTGTGGATGACGAATGGAAAAAACTGATACAAAAAGCTATCAGGGAAGGCATGACAAAAGAGGACTTTGTTAATTATCGCAATTATCTTCAATTCCAAAAATGGCAATCATTCAATCGAAAAGATAGCAAGGAGGAAGGCACAAGTGGTTGAAATATTAGATTTGGATATGGAATGGGTGGAATTGATTTTGGAAGCCAAGGACCTTGGAATATCGGACGAGGAAATTCGGAGGTTTTTTGAAGAAGTTAAAGTTGGGGAATCCCTGGTCGGTAGATGAGAGTGGTATTAATATAGTACAAGATGATCTTAGTAATGTAAAAGATCATCTTTTTTTATTCCTGTAGGATTTAAGTGTTTTTACTACAGTAACTATTGACATGCCACTCTATTTCAATGGAAAAATAATAAAACACCCTATGAAATTTCTCCATAGGGTGTATATAAGACAATATTACTCAACTACGCTCCAGCCTTAACCGTCTGTTTCCAGACACCATTTTCATCTTGCCATTTAATAATCATTGTTCCGCCACTTTCAGTTAAATAAAATGTTTGGCTTGGGTTAGCAACTAACTCTCCTGTTTCAGAACCCTTAACATATTCAACATATACTGCGAATGCGTTGTTATTTGTTACTCGCCACACTCTGTCTCCTTCTTGAATATCAAGGTCAGGGTGAGCCGCTTTAAATGCATCCGATTGTCCGTCTTGAATATAAGTTAATTGAAGGTTTTGGACTACTAATTTTGCATCATGAACGTCTGGTGAAACATCTGTTCCGATGGTTTCTAGCTCTTCAGTAGTTAAAGGTGCATGACCCTCTGTTGCATCTTTAACTGTTTGAAACTTGCCTTCTAGTTCTGCTACTTTAGCATTTGCTTCTTCAATCTCAGCGTTTGCTCGTTCAGCTTCTGATCTGTTTGTTTCGTTCTCAGCAACTAAAGCTTCGTGTTCTGCTAAAAGAGTATCGTATTGTACTTGTAATTCATCCAATTCACCAGACACTCTTGATAACTCACTTTCCAATGTCGCCATATTTTTTTCTTTCTCTGCAATAGTTTCTTTAGCAATGTTAAGATCAGCTTCTAATCCAGTAATTTCTGCCTTCAAATTTTGAATTTGTTTTTCTAAAAAGCTCTTGCTAGCCTTTAAGTTATTTATCTCCGTTTTTGCACTTACAATTTTATTGTTTGCATCTGTAAGACTTGCAGTTGCATTATCTTTTATTAATCCAATCTTGCTTAATAGTGAACTTTCAGCGACCTCATATTGAACAACCTTATTCTTTAATTCCTCAAGTTGTGCCTTCACTTTGTCTACAGTTTCTCCACCCGTAAATGTAAATCCTACAGTTCCTACTGCAAGCGTCCCAGTTAGTGCTAAAGCTGCTACTTTACCTGAAATTAATCCCATTGATAATTCCTCCGTTTTATGTATGATTTTGTTCTTTTTTAAGAACATCTTTAGTATAGTTCTTTATTAAGAACAATACAATTCAGAGAAATGGCCATATTTGCCCAAATTAGGCTTATTTATATCCTTTTTCCTATGAATACTCCATTTTTCTTACAATTTCGTTCTTTCTCACCATTATTTTTGTTCGTTATATAGTTAATATGATCTAAAAAACCACTTTCCAGATTCGGAAAGTGGTTTTATTATTATGCGAAGTATGCAATTGACAGCGTCAGGATAAAGAATAATACAGAAAGAACAACTGTCGCACGGTGTAGAACTAGGTCTAGGCCGCGTGCTTTTTGTTTTCCGAAAAGTGTTTCTGCTCCACCGGAGATTGCTCCTGAAAGACCTGCACTTTTACCTGATTGAAGTAGTACTACTGTGATCAAAGAGATTGCTACGATAATAAGTAAAATAGTAAGAAATAACGTCATGTAAACTACACCTCCTGCGGAACGTACATATCTGATTATATTAAATGTACCACATTATGACAAGGCGGACAAGAGGAAATGAGAGGTAGGGTGTCCTCTAAATAAAGCTGATTTCTCGAGGACCGAAACGTAATTTAACCTCTTCGAATGAATTAGTCAATAAACGGGCTAAAGTATACAATAAATGGTCTGAATTATACGATAAACAGTCTCAATTATTCAATAAAGCTGTCCAAATTAACCATAATCCATATTTTGTAATACAACCTAAGGATTATTGAACTATTTTCGCGTCTTCTCCAATTAGAAGCTAAGAAATTAAAAAAGAACCCAACCGAAGTCGGGTCCTCTCAAGAAGAAATTACTTCTTCAAGTTATAGAAAGAACGTAGTCCGTCGTAGCGTGCTGTGTCACCAAGTTGATCTTCGATGCGAAGAAGTTGGTTGTATTTAGCTACGCGGTCTGTACGGGATGGTGCACCTGTTTTGATTTGGCCAGCGTTTGTTGCTACTGCGATGTCAGCGATTGTGCTGTCTTCTGTTTCACCAGAACGGTGAGAGATTACTGCAGTGTAGCCTGCGCGTTTTGCCATTTCGATTGCTTCGAAAGTTTCTGTAAGTGTACCGATTTGGTTCACTTTGATTAGGATGGAGTTACCGATTTTGCGCTCGATACCTTCAGCCAATTTCTTTGTGTTTGTTACGAAAAGATCGTCTCCTACTAATTGAACTTTGTTTCCGATGCGCTCCGTTAATAGTTTGAAACCTTCCCAGTCGTTTTCGTCTAGACCGTCTTCGATAGAGATGATTGGGTACTTGTCCGCCATCTTCTCGTAGAAGTCTACCATTTCAGCAGAAGTGTAAACAACGCCTTCTCCTTTAAGGTGGTATTTACCGTCTTCTTTGTTGTAGAACTCAGAAGCTGCAGCGTCCATGGCTAGCATTACTTGCTCGCCTGGTTTGTAACCAGCTTTTTCGATCGCTTCAATGATTGTTTGAAGAGCTTCTTCGTTAGAACCTAGGTTTGGAGCGAATCCACCTTCGTCACCTACAGCAGTGTTTAAGCCTTTTGCGCTTAATACTGATTTAAGAGCGTGGAAGATTTCTGCGCCCATACGTAGAGCTTCTTTGAAGTTTTCAGCTCCAACAGGCATTACCATGAATTCTTGGATGTCAACGTTGTTATCCGCATGCTCTCCACCGTTGATGATGTTCATCATTGGTACTGGAAGAGTTTTGGAGTTGAACCCACCAAGGTGTTGGTATAAAGGAATTTGAAGGAAGTCAGCTGCTGCACGCGCTACTGCCATGGAAACACCAAGGATTGCGTTTGCACCTAATTTTCCTTTGTTTTCTGTACCGTCAAGGTCGATTAACGCTTCGTCGATTGCTACTTGCTCAAGTACGTCGAAAAGACCTACTAGTTCAGGAGCGATGATTTCGTTTACGTTTTCTACTGCTTGTTGAACACCTTTTCCAAGGTAGCGGGACTTGTCGCCGTCGCGTAGTTCTACTGCTTCGTACTCACCTGTAGATGCTCCACTTGGTACTAGTGCGCGTCCGAAAGCTCCGGATTCTGTGTATACTTCTACTTCGATTGTTGGGTTACCACGGGAGTCTAGGACTTCGCGTGCGTAAACGTCAGAGATAATTGGCATGTTTGTAACTCTCCTTTTGGAATGAGATATTTTTATTGTCATTGCTTTAACACCGCTATAGATCTCCGTTCCAGGTGTTCGCTTATCCAGAGGACGGTGCTTGAGCCTCCTCGGCTGCGCCTGTGGGGTCTCAAGCTACCGTTACTCCCCCGCTGGAGTCTCACACCTTGCACTTCGATCTATAGCTAGAAATCAGCTATTACTTTTTGATTAATGAACTACCTGTCATTTCAGATGGTTTGTCCACCCCTAGTAAGTCTAGCACAGTTGGGGCTAGGTCACCAAGGATTCCGCCGTCGCGGAGTTCTACACCGTTCTTTGTAACGATGACTGGTACAGGGTTGGTTGTGTGAGCAGTCATTGGATTGCCTTCTGTCGTAACGACTTCGTCAGCGTTTCCGTGGTCTGCTGTAATGATGGCCACGCCGTCTTTTTCTAAGATGGCGTTGACTACCTTCCCTAGGCACTCGTCTGTCACTTCCACTGCCTTGATTGTTGGTTCAAGCATTCCGGAATGCCCGACCATATCAGGGTTAGCGAAGTTCAAGATGATTGCATCATGTTTATCTGCTGCTATTTCGGCTAAAAGTGCCTCTGTTAACTCGTAAGCACTCATTTCCGGTTGTAAATCATAAGTTGCCACTTTTGGAGAGTCAATCAAGATTCGTTCTTCCCCAGGGTAAGCATCCTCCCGTCCGCCGCTCATGAAGAACGTAACGTGCGGGTATTTTTCCGTTTCTGCGATACGAAGCTGGTTCAAGCCGTTTTGTGATAATACTTCGCCCAAAGTATTGTCCATCCCTACTGGTTTAAAGGCTACATATCCATCGACCGTTTCACTGAAGTGAGTCAAACATACGAACTGAAGGTTGTTCGGATGCTTTGCCCCACGATCAAATGCGCGGAAGTCAGAGTTGGTGAATGTGTTGGAAATCTGGATGGCACGGTCCGGACGGAAGTTATAGAAAATAACTGCATCTTCGTCCTGAATGGTTGCCACTGGACTTCCGTCTTCGGTTGTCATGACTGATGGAATGACGAATTCATCAAAGATTCCGTTGTTATAAGAGTCATTGATACATTCCATCGCGTCGTTATAAGTAGGTCCCTCTCCGTACACCATGGCACGGTAAGATTTTTCTACACGATCCCAACGCTTGTCACGGTCCATGGAGTAATAGCGGCCAGAAATGGTTGCAATTTCCCCTACTCCAAGGTCTAGAAGCTGCTCGTTCAGCTGCTCAAGGAACTCTGGTGCGGACTTAGGTGCAACATCGCGGCCGTCTAAGAATCCATGAATATAAACTCGGTCCAAGCCTTCTCTTTTTGCAAGCTTTAAAAGTGCAAATAGATGTTGTATGTGACTATGAACGCCTCCATCTGAAAGTAAGCCGAACAGGTGAAGGTTGGTTCCTTTTTCTTTTGCATGCTTAATGGCATTCAGGAACGTTTCATTTTCATAAAAGTCCCCTTCGCGGATTGCCACATTTACACGAGTTAAGCTTTGGTACACAACGCGGCCAGCTCCGATGTTTAAATGGCCAACTTCAGAGTTACCCATTTGCCCTTCCGGAAGGCCCACCGCTTCCCCGCTTGCAGTCAATTGCGCATGCGGGTATGTGCTCCAAAATTTATCAAAATTAGGTTTGTTTGCTTGCGCCACCGCGTTACCGGTTGTTTCGCCGCGCATCGCAAAACCGTCTAAGATGATTAGTGCTACTGGTTTTTTAGTCATTCTTACCTGCCTCCAAAAGCTGTAAGAAAGATTGATGCTCAAGGCTTGCTCCGCCTACAAGTGCTCCATCGATATCGGATTGAGCCATGTATTCTGCGATGTTTGTCGGTTTTACAGATCCGCCATACTGGATGCGTACTGCATCAGCTGTCGCTTGATCGAATTCAGAAGCGATAACGCTGCGGATGTGCGCACATACTTCGTTTGCATCTTCCGCTGTAGAAGATTTACCAGTTCCGATAGCCCAGATTGGCTCATAAGCAACAACCGTTGTTTTAACTTGGTCAGAAGTTAAGCCTGTTAGAGCTTTCTTCACTTGGTTGCCAACGATGTCGTTTGTTTTTCCGGACTCGCGCTCTTCAAGCGTTTCACCGCAGCAAACGATTGGCGTTAATCCGTGTTTGAATGCTGCTAGAGTTTTCTTGTTTACTGTTTCGTCCGTTTCAGCAAACATTTCACGACGTTCAGAGTGGCCTAACACTACATAGGATACACCGATGTCTTTTAGTGCAACAGGGCTGACTTCGCCTGTGAATGCTCCGCTGTCTTCGAAGTGCATGTTTTGGGCACCGATTTTAAGGTCGCGGCCTTCTACGTTTGAAATAAGTCGCTCTAGGAAAAGAGCTGGTGCACATACTACTGCGTCGATTTTGTCTGCAGCAGGGACTAGTCCTTTTACTTCTTCTACGAAGCTAGTTGCTTCGGAGAGTGTTTTGTGCATTTTCCAGTTACCAGCAATAATTGGTTTACGCATGGTATCCATCCTTTCGGGGTTGGGGTAATTAAAGTTTCTGTTATACACCGCTGTTGATTTCCGCAAATGGCTTCGCTTTCCGCGGGGCGACCTTGAGCCTCCTCACTTCGTTGCGGGGCCTCAACAATGTCGCTACTCCCCCGCTGGAGTCTTCGCCTTTTGCTCCAATCACCAGCTAGAAACCTTATAATACTTAAAGAGTAATACTTTAATTACTTATCGTTCAGCGCTACTACTCCTGGAAGTTCTTTGCCTTCCATGAATTCTAGGGATGCGCCTCCACCAGTTGAGATATGGCTCATTTTGTCTGCGAGGTTGAATTTTTCAACAGCAGCCGCAGAGTCTCCTCCACCGATGACAGAGTATGTATCGGTAGCTTCTGCTAGGGCTTCACCTACTGCTTTTGTTCCGCCAGCAAATGCATCAAGTTCAAATACTCCCATTGGTCCGTTCCAGATGACAAGTTTGGAGTTTTTGATTACATCCGCGTAGATTTCACGGGATTTAGGTCCGCAATCAAGGCCTTCCCAGTCGCTTGGAATTTCTTCAATAGGTACGATTTTTATGTTTGCGTCATTGGAGAAATCATCTGCTACGACCACATCCACAGGCATGTACATGTTCACGCCTTTTTCTTTTGCTTGCTCCATGAAGGATTTAGCAAGGTCGATTTTGTCTTCTTCAAGTAAAGATTTCCCTACATCATAACCTTTTGCCTTGATGAACGTGTATGCAAGTCCACCACCGATGATTAGGTTGTCCACTTTGTTTAGAAGATTTTCAATCACGCCGATTTTATCTTTAACCTTTGCTCCACCGATGATTGCCGTGAATGGGCGCTCAGGGTTGGAAAGGGCTTTTCCAAGTACTTCTAGTTCTTTTTCCATTAAGAGGCCTGCTACTGCCGGTAAGTGCTGGGCGATACCTTCTGTGGAAGCATGTGCACGGTGTGCTGCGCCGAATGCGTCATTTACATACACATCTGCAAGCTCAGCAAACGCTTTTGCAAGTTCTGGATCGTTTTTCTCTTCACCAGGGTAGAAACGAACGTTTTCAAGTAAAAGAACGTCTCCCTCGCTCATGTCGTTTACGATAGCTTTTACGGAATCTCCGTAAGCTTCATCCGCTTTTTTCACATCTTTTCCAAGAAGCTCTTGTAGACGAGCTGCAACTGCATTTAAGCGAAGCTCTTCGACTACTTGCCCTTTTGGACGTCCTAAGTGGCTTGCAAGCAAGACTTTCGCACCGTTATCCACTAGGTGCTTGATGGTTGGCAATGCTGCACGGATACGCGTTTCGTCAGTTACTTGTCCGTCCTTCATCGGTACGTTAAAGTCCACACGGCAAAATACGCGTTTTCCTTTGACGTCGATGTCACGAATACTTTTCTTGTTCATCTTGAACGGCCTCCCTTTATAAGGAATTGTTTTTTTGGAAACATGAAAAGAGGGAGGGGTGTGTTCCCCAATCCCCCTCTACTTCACATGTCTTATTATAGAATGCTGATAAGGTTTATCCAAGCAATATCTATTTGCTATGAAAATTATAGTCCTTTAGAAGCGATGTATTTCGCTAGGTCTACTACACGGTGAGAGTATCCGCTCTCGTTGTCATACCAAGAGATTACTTTAACCATGCTGCCTTCCATTACCATTGTAGATAATGCGTCGATTGTAGAAGACTCAGGGTTACCATTGTAGTCACCAGATACTAGTGGCTCTTCAGAGTATCCAAGAATTCCTTTTAATTCGCCTTCAGCTGCTGCTTTGAACGCTGCGTTTACTTCTTCAGCCGTTACATCTTTGTCAAGCTCAGCTACAAGGTCAACTAGAGAAACGTTTGGAGTTGGAACACGCATAGCTCCACCATTCAATTTACCTTTAAGTTCAGGTAATACTAGAGATACTGCTTTTGCAGCTCCAGTAGTTGTTGGGATAATGTTCTCAGCTGCTGCACGCGCACGACGGTAGTCTTTGTGTGGCAAGTCTAAGATTTGTTGGTCATTTGTGTAAGAGTGAACAGTTGTCATCATTCCGCGTTTGATACCGAACTTGTCGTTCAATACTTTTGCAAATGGCGCCAAGCAGTTAGTCGTACATGATGCGTTAGAGATAACGTTGTGGTTAGCTGCATCGTACTTGTCTTCGTTAACACCCATTACGATGGTGATATCTTCATCAGATGCAGGTGCGGAGATGATTACTTTCTTCGCTCCAGCTTCTAAGTGTTTCGCAGCGTCTGCACGCTTTGTGAAGAAACCAGTAGATTCTACTACTACTTCTACTCCAAGCTCACCCCAAGATAATTTCGCTGGGTCGCGCTCTGCTGTAACTTTGATTGTTTTGCCGTCAACAACTAGGTTGTCGCCGTCTACTTTCACATCAGCAGCTAGTTTGCCGTGGATGCTGTCATATTTTAATAGGTGAGCAAGCATGTTAGCATCTGTTAAATCGTTAACTGCTACTACTTCTACCTCAGAGTTGTTTAATGCTGCGCGGAATACGTTACGTCCAATACGTCCAAATCCGTTAATACCAATCTTTACTGCCATGTTAATTTCCTCCTTAGTTTTTCTAAGAAATTTTTATTAGAAGGGATGTTTAGTCCCTAATTAACTCTTTTGCTGCTCCTTCATCCGTTATGAGGATGGTGTGTGGAGCTTTTTTTAAATACGCTTGAATCGCTTTTGCCTTTGAGGCACCGCCGGCTACTGCAATCACACATTCTATCTTTTCCAAATCTGCGAGTTGCATTCCAACTGTCTGAACTTTATGCACCACTTCTCCGGCTTCATTGAAATAGTACCCGAAAGCTTCAGCTACCGCATAGGTTTGTTCGATCTTACGCATATTTTCCGGCGCTGTTTTACGGCGCTCTGCCATTGTTTTAGCGTCTCCAATTCCATGAATAACCATACTAGAATTTTTGATGAGTGAAATTACTTCTTTTATAGAAGGTTCCTCAATCATCGACTGGTAGGATTCATGACTCAGCGAATCTGGGATATGCAAGAGCCTGTAGTCGCCAGATGCCTTTTCTGCCATGGTGGCACAAATGGTGTTCGACTGGTTTTGCACCTTCTCCCCAAGCCCGCCCCGAGCAGGGACAAACAGCAGATTACGGTTTTTGGTGTCGGGTGTCATCATTTCCGCTACGGAAGAAACTGTCGTTCCACCTGCTACGGCAATGACATTGTCATCATGGAATCGTTCTCGCATGGAGGATACACATGCACGACCGAGCTCCTTTTTCACCCAAGGGGATTGGTCACTGTCACCCGGAACCACGACAACTTTTGTAATCCCTAACTTTTCTTCTATTCCCGCTTCTAATTGCTTTAAACCGGAAACTTCTTTCATAACCTCTTCTAGATCTTTAATGAGGTATTCCCCTTCTTTGGTCAATGTCATGCCGGCAACACTGACGTGAATCAGGTTCTGCGCTTTAAGGAAATCAACTTCCCCTCTCAGCACCCGCTCACTCAAACCTAGACTGCCTGACAAACTTCTTCTTCCAATCGGCTGCATCAACCTTATGTATCTAAGGATCTCGTATCGCTTCTGCATAATGGAAAGAAGATCAGGCAACAATTTCTTTTGTACTTCAATAATCTGTTTCATTATAGCTTCCCCTTCAGAGTGTGTATTTTACCTGATGGACAATCGCCTGTCTGTTGGACCTTAAATGTCCCACTGTGACATATTATGTCCCAGTAGCGGTAAAAAAAATCACCCTTGCTACAAGTTGATTGTAACAAAGGTGAAACCCTTATGCAACTAGGGTTTAGCGGATTTTTTCAAGTAAACGCTTTCTTACTTCTTCTTTGTTCACTTGCCCATAAGCAAGCATCTCTCCATCATGCTCCACGACCGGAATCATCAATTGATATTCTTCTAGAAGTGCGTCGTCTTTATAAATATCAAATTCTTGTATTGTAAAATCAAGCTCGGATTGCAGTTCTTTTAGTCTTATTTTTGCTTTGTCACAGAGAGGGCAATCCACTTTTGTGTAAAATTGAACGTTCATTTTGCATCTGCCTTTCTAATCATACCTTTTTCTCATGGAAGATCCGGGGATGTTCAGGATATCCCTGTATTTAGCCACCGTTCTACGTGAGATAGTTATATGATACTGCTTTTGCAGGAGGTTTGTCAGCTGCTGATCAGACAATGGCTTCTGTTTGTCTTCTTTTTTGATGAGCTCCTCTACTAACTTTTGCACCTGCTTGGTTGATTTCTCTTCATCGTGTCCTCCAGAGAGGCCCTGGCTGAAGAAATATTTCAGTTCAAATAATCCATAAGGCGTCTGAACATATTTTTCTTTGGTCGCACGACTAACAGTGGACTCATGGATTTCAAGGCGGGTCGCAATATCCTTTAATGTCAGCGGTTTCAAAAATGATGGTCCATTAAAAAAGAAAGACTGCTGTGCATGGAGGATCTCTTCCATCACTTTGACAAGCGTATGTTTGCGATGTTCCATGCTTTTAACGATCCACTGACATTGTTGGAGCTTTTCTTGCAAATAATTTTCTAATTCATTTTTACTTTTCAACGCTGACTCATATTGCTTATTTATCTTAATTTGTGGAATGATTTCTTCATTTAATGACACTACAAAATGGTTTTGGTGTCTTTGGACGATTAAGTCCGGGATGATATATTTCGGTTTTTCCGTCGTTTCATACCGATTGCCTGGCCGCGGATTCAGTTTGACGATTTCATCATGGATTAGTTGAATCTCTTTTAAACTAATGCCATATTTCTTTGCTAGTGTCTTCCATGCTTTTTCTGCAAAAAGCGTAAAATCATTTTCCAGAATAGCTTCTGCCACTTCATCTCTTGCTGATTTCCTTCTAAGCTGAAGCAAAAGGCATTCCTGCAAATTGGCGGCGCCTATCCCTGCAGGCTCCAACTGTTTGATGCTGTTTAATAGTGTTTCTACTATGTCAGGAGTTGTTCTAAGTTGCTTAGCAATTGCATTTGGTTCCTGTATATAGCCATTCTCATCCATATGTTCAATGATGCGCTTTGCAAGTTGTTTTTCTTCGCTTGTCATTAGGGTGTCCACCAATTGATGTTCTACGAATTGGTGGAGTGTTTCTCCGTGTTTACTGAAATTTTCAATGGAAAAGGTTTGTGTGGTGGTCGTTCCGATTTTCTTCGGTTTCAATCGTTGCACACGTGAAGAAGCAAGTTCCCTGTGGGTATTAGGTTCCTTCAAGTCCATAAGCGGGTTCTCAAGCGACTGCTCCTTTAAGAAATCCACTAACTCCAGTGTCGAATACTGTAACAACGTGATTGCCTGCTTCAGCTCCTGCGTCATCGCAAGCCTCAGCGACTGCTCCTGATACAAACCAACTGACTGCTTCATACATCCCATTCCTCCTCCAGCCACTCTCCATACGGCTTCCGGTTTCCGGTATCTACCCTTATTCTACATGACTTTGGGGAACTTGTAAGCTTTAAAAATCTTCCTTTTGGGGTCAGACCCCAAAAGGAATTTCCGCACTTATGTCGAAGTTATTTATGTTACTGCCATTCTATTTTATTATGGCTTTGTTATGGTCATTCTTGTAATAGGTGAAAACAACAAAAGAAAGCAGGAAAGGTAAACCTTGAAGGGTTTCTTTCCAGCTTCCCTAATGTTGAAAACTCCATGTATAGACTAGTCAAAACCTTAATTTACATTATCATCATTATCTTTACTATCCAGCACCGCCACCTCCGACGGTTGCGATTCCCCACCTTGCGCATTGATGGACGTTACGTAATAGGAATAGTTCGGTGCGTCAGGATCTGTATAACTCTTCCGTTGGTGGGAGGAAATGCTCGTGACATGTTCAAACTCCCCGTTTTCCCCAGCACGATATACACGGTATCCGACAATTCCTTCTTCTCGGACTGCATGGAATGTTACATGTCCCTCATGTACAACTACATTGGTTGGTGCTGTAGGTTGCTCCACTTCCACGACTACTCGGGAATCTTTTAACTCCGAATAAACAACAAGACGCTCCTCATGACCACCATTTGCACGGTCGAACGTTCCTGTACAAGTAATCAGATTCAAGCTCTTAGAGACCGAATCCCCAAAAATCTCTTCAATCGGAGCTTCATCCCGCTTGTATCTTTCTACTCTATTGACCACAAAAGTCAATTCACTTCCTTCTTCATCAGTAACGATAATCTCATCACCAGTTTCCAGCTTCTTCAGATCCCAAAACACGGCCGGTCCTTCTCGTGAATCAACATGGGCAGCGATAACCGAGTTCCCTTTTTTCCCAGGCATTGTCCCAGGTTCAAACCAGGCAACATCCTCTTCGTTATCAGGGACGCCCATTTGACCATTATCCAACAATCCGACTTTCTGGACGGAGGCATCCACCTCGATGGAGGGAATTTTCAGGTTGGTAGGAATGATTCCTATCTCCTGCTCCTCCACTTTCTTTTGCTCTTGCTCATTTCTTAATTGAACAAATTCATCACCCAGGTCGATGGCCCCGACCTCTTCGACAGATGCAACTTCAGAATCTACCATCACTTCATTTTGATGGGTCGACCCAATCAATCCCGCCTGACAGCCTATTCCAAAAAACAAAATCCCGGTAACTCCCGCAGTAGCTATCGTTTTTTTATACATCACCACACACTCCTATTTACGGAAAAAAGAAGAGAGAAACACCCTCTTCTTTTACCTGCCTAAGGTTTTTAAACTATTGTTTTTCCAGTCTATTATGCTTGTTCAGAAGCTTTTTTACGACGAACCATCACGAATGCAGTGATAGCGAACATTGCCCCAAGAATTGTTGCAATCAGAGTGATGGAAGTGTTGTTTGTGCTTCCTCCACCCATACCAGTATTTGGCATTTCGCTTGGCATTGTTTCTCCACCGAACTTATCGGGATGTTGTGTAACAATTGCTCCACCAAGTGTTTCGCCAATACCGAACATGAATGCATAACTCTCACGGAAAGTGTCATATGCTGCTTCATAATCACCAGCTACGTACTGATCGAAAGATGTTAAAACCAACTCTTCATGTGCCCATACCACTTCTGTTGCCGCTTCAGAAGGTAAGTTTTCTTCTGTTGCCGCACCAAGGAATCCACCAAAGTCTTTAGCAAAAGTCTGTAAATATCCTTCCGCTTCCGTTCTTCCAGCTTGATCTTCTTCTAATGCAGCTGTTACAATCATGCTTTGTGCATCAATGTGGTTTGCTTGCCATACTTTTTCAAATTGTGCTGCACCCTCGTCTCCATAGATGGACGCGATCGCTGCTTTAAAGTCAGCTGTATGTGCATCTTCTGCCCAGTTAATGAAATCTACATCTTCTTTTTGATCAAAACCTTTTTGCATGCCAATTGTTGCATAAGTTGTATGTTCAGCTGCCAATTTATTTAAAGTAGCGCGTAAATCTGCTGCAGGTGTATCAACTGTGGAACCTTCGAACTTATCAGGCAACTGTGTAACAATCGCACCGGATAAAGCCTTCCCGATATCGAACATGCGTGCATAACCTTCTCTATACGCCATGTAAGCTGCTTCGTACTCACCAGCTACATAGTTATCAAATACTTTTAATACATCCGCTTCATGTGCACGAATTGCTTCTTCCGCTGCAGCTTGTGGAAGGTTACCTTCTGTAGCTGCATCTAGGAATGTAGAGAATGCTACCACAAATTCTTCGATTTCCTCTTCAGCTGCTTTACGTGCTTCTTCATCGTTGTTTTTTGCCGCATTAACTAAACCGTCCGTATAATCATTATGACTTGCAAAAATATCATTGAATTGTTGAGCACCTTCCGCACCATACACGGATTCCACTGCTACTTGCATGTCAGCTGCATTTTCATCAAGTGCTGCTAATACAGCTTCTGTATCCTCATCTCCATCATACGCTTTCTGCATGGATGCTACCGCTAAAACAAAATGCTCGGATAGAAGATGATCCAACGTCGCCCTCAAATCTGTTGCTGGGGTCTTTACCTCATTCGCAGAAGCAAATGTCGGTACCAGTAAAGTAAATGTCATCACTAAAGCCATCAATTTCTTCATCATTCCTCTTCCTCTCCTTTGTTGGGGTAATGCCCCGTTTTTGTCTTTCTTACCTACCTAACGGAGAGGATTTAATATTGGATCACTTTTTTCAAAAAAGTTTTTTCTAAGTAAAAAAGGCCTCCCTCTTAAAGAAGAGAGAAGCCTTATAAGCAATATAAAAACCCAGTGTGCCGACACTGGGTTAGTAGATAATATGAGATAACGGCGCTTGTCCGTTACAAGTAATACTATAGCACGCTTTTCGATTATGTATCAAACGTAAGTTTTTCCAAATAGTAATGGCGCGCTCGGAGGGATTCGAACCCCCGCATGACGCGGTACCGGAAACCACCGCTCTATCCCCTGAGCTACGAGCGCACGCTGCAAATGGAACTTTATTAATATACCAAATTATACACTAATTGTCGAGAGTTAGGCAATTTAAATTAATGCTTTAACGGAGTTAGGCAGCCCCCTTTGAAGTTTAATCCCACCTCATACTGGATATGATTATTACATGGGGAAAAATGGGGGTTTTTGCGATGGTTTTTATTTGACCATTCTTGACCTTGTATGTATGATAAAAGTACATATTGATTTAGTAATACTTACTAATTGGTATAGGTCCACTTAAGATTTTCCCATTTTTACATAGGAACCTATGTCGATAGAAAACTTAAATTTTAAGGAGGAAAAGTGAGATGAACTTAATTCCTACAGTTATTGAACAAACAAGCCGTGGGGAGCGCGCGTACGATATTTACTCCCGTCTATTAAAAGACCGTATTATCATGCTTGGGAGTGCGATTGATGACAATGTGGCCAACTCCATCGTGTCTCAACTTCTATTCTTGGCAGCGGAAGATCCTGATAAAGATATCTCCCTTTACATCAACAGCCCTGGTGGTTCCATCACAGCTGGTATGGCTATCTACGATACAATGAACTTCATTAAGCCGAATGTTAGCACAATGTGCGTTGGTATGGCTGCTTCCATGGGAGCATTCTTACTTACAGCTGGAGCGAAAGGCAAGCGTTTTGCGCTACCTAACAGTGAAGTAATGATTCACCAACCACTTGGTGGAGCACAAGGTCAAGCAACGGAAATCGAGATTGCGGCAAAACGCATCTTGTTCTTACGCGAAAAACTTAACACGATCCTATCTGAGCAAACTGGCCAGCCTATCGAAGTGATTTCCCGCGACACAGACCGCGACAACTTCATGACAGCTGACCGCGCACTTGAATACGGACTAATCGACAAAGTAATCCGTAACAATAACCAAAACTAAAAACAAAACCGGGCTTCCCATTAAGGGGAGACCCGGTTTTTTAGTTCTCTTGTTGAACGTATTCTGTTAAAGCAGCAATCGCATCCTCTTCATCATGACCGTCAGCAATCAATGTAATCGTTGCTCCCGTGCTGATAGCTAAGCTCATCAAGCCCATGATACTTTTCGCATTTACCTTTTTTCCGTCCTTTTCTAAGAAAACCTCACTTGAGAAGCGGTTAGCTTCCTGTACGAAAAGTGCTGCCGGGCGCGCTTGCAAGCCCGTTTTCAAACGAACATCCACTTGTTTTTGTACCATTATTATTCCTCCTCTATCTAATGTATGGTTGCTGGTCGGAGTCAGCTCAATACGAGGTGACCTTCTCCAGAATTATTTAACAGATTCCCCTGCACGTAGTTTATCGGCAATTTCATCTATTTTTCGTAGTCGATGATTGATGCCGGATTTGCTGATGGTCCCGCTCGACACCATTTCACCAAGTTCTTTTAATGTAACATCTTGATAGGTGACGCGCAGTTCCGCGATTTCACGAAGCTTGTCAGGCAGGATACCGAGCCCGACCGTGCTATCGATATAGCGGATGTTTTCCACCTGTCGGATCGCAGCACCAATCGTTTTATTAAGGTTGGCAGTTTCACAGTTCACGAGGCGATTAACCGAGTTGCGCATATCCCGAACAATCCGGATGTCCTCGAACCTCAGCAATGCCTGATGGGCACCGATGATGCTTAAGAATTCCGCGATTTTTTCGGCCTCTTTCAGGTAAGTGATATAGCCTTTTTTCCGCTCTAATGTTTTACTGTTTAAGTGAAACATATTCATCAGTTCACATAAAGATTCGTTGTGTTCATGGTAGAGGGAGAAGATTTCTAGATGATAGGACGACGTTTCCGGGTTATTCACCGAACCGCCTGCCAAGAAAGCACCTCGTAAATAAGATCGCTTGCAGCATTTTTTGTTGATCAGATCTTCTGATATGTCACGAACAAACGTGAATCCATCCTTTAAAATCTTCAATTCATCCAAAATATAATGCGCCTGCTCGGCATAACGAACGATATAAACGTTATTCTTTTTCAGTCTCATCTTCTTTCGTACAAGCAATTCGACACGCACATCATAAATCCTTTTTGTTAACGTGTAGATTCTGCGGGCAATTGCAGCGTTTTCCGTTTGTATGTCCAAAATCAGTTTGCGGTTAGAAAAGGACAGGGACCCGTTCATCCGAATCAGCGCCGCGAGTTCTGCCTTGACGCAGCAGTCTTTTGTTTCTATGGTGGTTAATTCTTTTTTCGTTTCTGAAGCGTAGGACATTGTGTTCACCTCCCATGTGAATGTACTTTGGTGCCTGCGAGGTGTTCAAACATTACAGTATCCCCTTGCCACCAGCCATGCATTCGTTTGCATCTAGTTTGTGTCCGTTTTTATCATGCTGTACAATAATGCCGCTACTTTTTGTGTGTCATGTCGGATAACGCCATCTTCATAACGAATGATTTTATCATGGACGATTTCAAGGCCTAGATTGGACAAGGCGGCAATATCATAGATAACAGGTGTCGCATATTCTTTTTTATAGCGAAGGGCTATTTCATCAGGAATTCCTTCTTCATTCACAAGAATGGTATCCATGAAACGGCAGCCCAGATGGTCATAAAGCGCTTTGACATGATCACTTGCCGTATATTCAAGTGTTTCACCGGCCTGTGTCATGACATTACATATATATACTTTTTTGGCATGTGCGTTACACACAGCCTCTCCTATCTTTGGAACAAGAAGATTTGGCAAGATGCTGGTGTAGAGACTTCCAGGTCCGACGATGATTAGATCCGCCTTTTCTATCTCTTCCACTGATTCCTGCAAAGGCTCTACTTTCTCCGGTGTCAGGAAAACCCGTTTAATCTTTTGCCCATACGCCGGGATCTTGGATTCTCCGGTTACAATGGCACCGTCCTCCATCTCCGCATGTAAAATAACACTTTGGTTTGCGGCAGGAAGCACTTTTCCACGAACGTTCAACACTTTGCTCATCTCACGTATTGCGTGTACAAAGTCACCTGTGATGGTAGTCATCGCCGCTAAAAGCAGGTTTCCGAGTGAGTGCCCCGAAAGTCCGTTGCCTGTTGCAAAACGATGCTGGAATAGATCCTCAATCAGTGGCTCCACATCAGATAAAGCTGCAAGCACATTTCGGACATCTCCCGGTGGAGGGATTTGCAATTCATCACGCAATCTGCCAGAGCTTCCTCCATCATCGGCCACTGTCACCACCGCTGTTATATCGACATCATAATGCTTAAGTCCCCGGAGTAAAATAGGCAGCCCCGTTCCTCCGCCTATTATGACGATTTTAGGTATTTTTGGGCGTCTCATCAGTGTTTGCCCTTTCGTTTCTCGATATCTCGGTGTGTTAGGAGTGTATCATACTCATCCTTGAAATGCTTGGCGAAATACTCTGCCAAAGTTACAGAACGATGCTGGCCTCCTGTACATCCAATGGCAAGGACTAGCTGGCTCTTACCTTCCCGCTTGTAATAAGGAAGCATGAACGTCAACAAATCAGTAAGTTTTTCCACGAATTTCTGTGTTTCCGTCCACTTCAACACATAGGAGGAAACCTCTTCATCAAGCCCAGTCATCGGTCTCATATGGTCAATATAATGAGGATTTGGTAAAAAGCGTACATCAAACACAAGATCTGCATCTATAGGAAGTCCATATTTAAAACCGAAGGAAACGACATTCAATTTAAAAGTCTGTTTGGAGTGAGTGGCAAATTGTTTGAGGATTTTCTCTCTAAGTTCACGTGGCTTTAAGTTGGAAGTGTCCAAAATCAGTTGGGCACGGCCCTTTAACTCTTCTAACAACTCGCGCTCATGTTCGATTCCTTCAAGTGGCAAACCTGATTTTGCCAACGGATGCGATCTTCTAGTTTCTTTATAACGTGTGACAAGAACAGAATCTTTAGCATCCAAGAATAAAATCTGCGGTGTCACCCATGACAATTCCGAAATATCGTCAAGCGCTTCAAACAGGCTGTCAAAAAATTCACGACCGCGCAAGTCCATTACCAACGCCACTTTATTCATTTTATTGCCTGACTCCTCCATCAGCTCTAAAAACTTCGGAAGCAAAGTCGGAGGCAGATTATCCACACAGAAAAATCCAAGATCCTCTAAACTCTGGATGGCCACTGTTTTACCAGCACCACTCATTCCAGTGATAATGACTAATTCTACATCACTGCTTGTACCTGTACTCATGTTTCTTTCACTCCCTTAATGGTCTAATCAGTTCGGATCAAGACGGTAGGACAACAACTCAAAATTTGGCGTATAAGTGAACGTCCCGAAAATCATGCCAGTTCCTTTAATGAGGTAATCAAGAATATGGAAATCGCCAGGTGCCATCGGAAGTTTAGCAATATCTTCCTGCTTATGCCACTCGATCTTCCCTTCTTCCGATTCCTTCACATTCTGTCCGTCATACTCCGTTGCAAGGAAAGTGAACATCATCCATTCGGATACAATATCCTTTCCTTCTTTTATAACAAATGTAAAAACACCCTTAAGGGCAGGATTTTTTAAATAAATTCCAGTTTCTTCACGATATTCGCGCACAACCGTATCCTTTACAGATTCCCCGTGCTCCATTTTTCCACCAGGTGCAACCCACCATCCACGACGCGGCTTTTGCAATAGTAGCACTTGGTCATCTTTTACTAGTACACAATTTGTTACTCTTTGCATAGTTACAACCCCTTTTGTCTTGGCTGATTATCTATAGGTGAATTTAAATGAAATTTAAAACTAGCCAAGTGTATCATTTTTTATTTTACAGTAAAAGTATTCATTAAGACACAGTAAAGTTCTACAATTTAGCAAACTCTGTGTCAGGATTTCTTACAGGTATCGATTCCAGTTTCTTTGTAAGTTGTAAACGTTTTACTTTTTTAAGTATATCATAGCTCCACTCTTCGTCCTAAAAAAAGACATAAAAAAAGGACACGGGAAAAAGGGAACCCGTGTCATCCACTATATTTATAAAAGGGGGTCAATTACTATTTATATAATAACCGATTATTGTTTCAAAGCTGTTACAGAAGCGTTAAGGGGCAGTTACGTTTTGGTTAAAGGGATATTTCGACATGCCTCTTTATAGTTCGACATACCTATTTTATCCATTATTTCGCTGCGTTTGCCTTTAACTCCTCTACCAATTCTTCTACAAAATGTTGGGCACTTTGTGCTGCGATACTTCCGTCGCCTGTTGCCGTAACAATTTGGCGTAGAGTTTTCTCGCGGATGTCACCCGCTGCGAAAATACCTGGAATTTTTGTTTCCATACGCTCATTTGTTTCGATATAACCCATGTCATTTGTGATACCAAGGTTCAAGAACGGCTTCGTCAGTGGAAGCATTCCCACGTAGATGAAGACTCCGTCAGTCTTAAACTCTTGCTCTGCTCCATCTTTCGTGTTGACAAGCGTTACGCTGCCAACCTTGCCGTCTTTTTCGTTAATTTCTTTAATGGTGTGGCTCCAAATGAAGTCAATTTTATCGTTGTCGAATGCACGTTGCTGAAGGATCTTTTGCGCACGAAGCTCATCGCGGCGGTGAACAATCGTCACTTTTGATGCAAAACGAGTCAAGTACACACCCTCTTCCACAGCAGAGTCTCCTCCGCCGACAACCACTAATTCTTTATTTTTGAAAAACGCGCCGTCACAAACCGCACAATAAGAAACCCCGCGTCCTCCAAGCTCTTTCTCACCAGGTGCGCCGATTTTCTTGTATTCGGCACCACTTGAAATGATGACCGTACGCGCTTTGTAAGACTTGCTTCCTGCGTTCACTGTTTTATATTCTTTGCCATCTATTACTTCTTTTACGTCGCCATATGCGTATTCCGCTCCGAATTTTTTCGCATGATCAAACATTTTAGTGGAAAGCTCAGGGCCTAAGATATGGTCAAACCCCGGATAATTCTCCACTTCCTCCGTGTTCGCCATTTGCCCGCCAGGCATTCCGCGCTCGATCATCAATGTGCTCAAATTCGCACGAGATGTGTAAACCGCAGCCGTCATTCCCGCAGGTCCGGCACCTATAATGATCACATCATAAATTTTTTCCTCTGTCATGTTGCCCACTCCTTTAACTCATTTGCTGCTTTTATGATAACCCTATTTTCTTCAGCCAATTTTATATATGTTTACAGAATACCTTTAAAAGTATTCCCAGTTACTATCCTATATAACAGGACGGTTGTCCGTCCAATTTTTTGCTCATGGGAGACAGCAAAAAACCGAGCATCATCCCAGCTCGGTTTTTAAGTAAGTAGATCTTCTACTTTTTTAATATATTTTCTTAACGTGCTAGCAGAAACCTCATATGTTTCCACCAGTTCTTTCTGTGTCACAGCATAGCCGTTCCCTTTACTCCAGACGTAGGAGAATGCGGCTGCCCAAGCTGGTGCGTTTGTAAAAGTGACGGCTTGTTTTAATGCTCTAGCATAAAGATCAAACCATTCTTTTACAATCATATCAACTTGTTTTGTATTTAATAATGACGCAATTTCATACCCATTCACGACATTTACTGGCACATCTTTACGATTCAATAAGGCAAACATGGCAAATTCTCGTACAGTTGAGGTGACAAAGGATTGTTCAAGGACAGTTTTCACGGTTGTCTTAGTGGAAATACTTGATTGGAAAATATGAAAAAGCTGTTCCGCTTCTTCTTCCTCAACCGTTTTATCCTCCACATGGTTCCATGGTTCTGTGCCTTCCTTTTCAGGGTTCAGCTCAATCACTTTGGACCACGCTTGTTCCGCAACTGTAAAGCGCTCTGTTTGATAAGCAGCATTCGCGAGCCAGAAATAAAACGTGCCGTCTCCTTGAAAACCGTTTTTCTGCAAAGAACGCAACCACTTGTAGGACAATTCATGTCGACCAATCAATCCGAACGTCGCGCCAAGCTTATAACGGTGCTCCACCAGAATCGGTGTTACCTTTTCCAGCCTCGTAGCTAGCTCGTTCATTTCTTTTAGATTGTTCTCATAATGGAAAAATACCAGCAGATTGCAAAGCGCATGCAAGTTTCCTGGATTTTTTTCCAGTACTTCCTCCAACACATTACGAGCCTCTGTTAAATTTCCTTTATAGAAATAGGCTAATGCCAAATTATTATAGGCAGACCAGAATTGTGGATATTCCTCGATGATCTGTTCGAGCAGCTCCAACGCTTCATCCAGTTCACCCTTTTCAAGCAGGCCTCTTGCATTCTCCTGCATGACGATAAGGTGATCTTGGCCTTCTGCATAGTCTTCCGGTTCATCTGTCTCAATTTCCAAAAGATCCATCAGATCCTCCGTATCCTCGACAAATTCTCCGTCCGGCTCCATCGTCAAATACTCCTCGGCATGCTTTCTTGCCTCTTGAAACAATCCCAAATAAGCAAAATTATTTGCCATAAAGTAATGACAATCATGCATATCCGGCTCTAAATCTTCTATAATTTCTTCTAAAAGTTCATTAGAACGCTGATAGTCACCAAGCTCGGTCAAGACAATTGCCAGCTGACACATAATAGATGCATCACTCGGTTTCATCGCCTCCGCACGTTGGAGCCATTTTCTTGCCTTATATAAGTCCCGCTTCCGATAAGCGCGGATCCCTTTTTGAAAAAAATAATCGCCATTCTGCGCAAATGGGATGATCTTCGCAACTTGTTTCACATTCGGATTTTTTCCCATTATAGCCTCCATACAAACTTACTTACCGTTCGTAGTATAACATAAGACGGGATGGAAAGAATAGGTGGGAAATTTTGATGCGTTCTTTTTCAGCAAACAAAAAACACTTTTCCAGCTTTCAACTAGAAAAGTGCACGAAACATCGTTATTTTCACTGATCATCCTCAGGCTTTTTTGCATGCCGTTCCTCCAGCACCGCCAACACTTCATCCAATTTCACGTCCTGCTCACGCAGAAGCACCATCACGTGAAATAGCAGATCGGCAACTTCCCATGTAAGCTCCCCGCGGTCACGGTTCTTCGCGGCAATGATTACTTCCGCCGCTTCCTCACCAACCTTTTTCAAAATCTTATCCACACCCTCTTCAAAAAGGTAGGTAGTATAAGATCCATCAGGTTTATCCACAGCTCTGGAGGCAATCACTGACTCTAAACGTGATAAAATGGAAGTGGGATCAAATCCGCCGAACGTAGCCACCTCATGTGATTTCGCTGTCAGCACTACTTCGTGAAAACAAGTATCCTCCCCCTTATGACAGGCCGGTCCATTCGGCTTCACCAACACAAGCACCGCGTCCTGATCACAATCGTACCGCATCTCTACAACACGCTGTGTGTTACCGGATGTTGCTCCCTTGTGCCAAAGTTCGCCACGAGAACGGCTCCAAAACCAAGTTTCCCGAGTCTCCACCGTTTTCACGAGCGACTCTCCGTTCATATATGCCAGTGTCAACACTTCCTTCGTGGAAGCATCTTGCACAATGGCAGGGACAAGCCCCTTTTCGTCAAATCTAACCGCCTCAAGATTGATCATCGAACCTGCACCCCTTTCTCCTTAAGATAACTTTTCACTTCTTTTACACTCGTTTCTTTGTAGTGGAAAATGGAGGCCGCTAACGCTGCATCTGCCGCTCCTTCTTCAAACGCATCCAGAAAATGAGCAGCTTCGCCGGCTCCACCAGAGGCAATGACCGGTACCGAGACAGCCGAGCTGACCGCTTTAGTCAGCGCCAAGTTGAACCCTTTCTTTTCTCCGTCACTGTCCATGCTCGTCAATAAAATCTCACCGGCGCCCAACTTAACCGCTTCCTGTGCCCACTTCACTACTTCCCAGTCCGTTTCGCGGCGTCCACCATGCGTATACACTCTCCATGAACCGAGGCTTTCGTCATACTTAGCATCAATCGCCACCACTATGCATTGTGAGCCAAAATAATCTGCTCCGGCCTGGATTAAATAAGGATTCAGCAATGCTGCAGTGTTCAATGACACCTTATCTGCACCGGCACGCAACAATCGTTTCATGTCCTCTATAGAATTGATGCCTCCGCCGACTGTGAACGGAATCGCCAATTTCGCAGCCACCTGCTCGACCACATCGACCATTGTTTCCCGACCTTCATGGGAAGCTGAAATATCAAGGAATACTAACTCATCTGCACCTTCTTCATCATAAAAGGCAGCAAGCTCGACAGGATCTCCCGCATCTCGGAGTTCGACAAACTGCACTCCTTTTACCACACGTCCTTCTTTTACATCCAGACAAGGTATGATTCGTTTCGTTAGCATCTATTTCACCTCTTCCAATGCACGGGCAAGAACTATTTTCTCCGTGTAAATCGCTTTTCCTACGATGGAACCTGACACGCCATTGGCTGCAAATTTCCGAAGGGACAACAGATCATCCACAGAACTGACTCCTCCTGAAGCAATGACAGAAGCCCCTGTCACACGCGCTAGCTCCACCGTCGCATCGACATTCGGCCCGGATAACATGCCATCTGTAGCGATATCAGTGAAAATAAAGGTCTCCGCTCCTGCGTCCGCCAGCTCTTTTCCAAGTACGGTTGCTTTTACGGTTGACGTCTCCACCCAGCCCTCTGTTGCCACATAGCCGTCTTTAGCATCAAGCCCAATCGCGATTTTCGCTCCATATTTTGAAAGCATGTCCTTCACAAAGTCAGGGTCATTAATGGCCGCGCTGCCTAAAATAACCCGGTCCACACCATTTTCTAAATAATGCTCCACGTCCTCCGCCGTGCGGATCCCCCCGCCAATCTGTACCTTTGCCGGCAGCTCGCGGGCCACCTGCAGCACAAATAGGTCATTAACTGGCGACCCAGCCTTTGCGCCGTCAAGGTCCACCATATGAATCCACTCTGCTCCCTGCTCCACAAACGTTTTCGCCATATCAAATGGAGAATCGCCATAGACCGTTTCCTTACTATAATCCCCCTGCAGCAGACGGACACATTTTCCACCGCGCATATCAATTGCCGGATAAATGGTAAAGCTCATATTATCGCTCCTCTTCCTTCACAAGGTTCACAAAGTTCTCTAATATCGCCAAGCCTACACCGCTGCTCTTTTCCGGGTGAAACTGTGTCCCAAAGACATTTTCACGCCCCACCACAGCTGGTACCTGCACATTGTATGTACTGCTTGCCAATAATTCCGCTCCCTCAAAATCCTTCACATAATACGAATGAACAAAATAGACAAAGTCCTCTGGCACGCCGTCGAGGAGAGGGGAAGCCTGGTGGAATTCGAGCTTGTTCCAGCCCATATGCGGGACTTTGTAAGACGCGCCTTCTGCTGTAATTCCAGGAAAGCGTTCGACTTTTCCCTTCAGCAGGGAGAGTCCTTCTGTTACCCCATTTTCTTCACTTTCCTCAAATAACAGTTGCATGCCAAGGCAAATTCCAAGCAATTTTTTCCCGCGTGCGACCTCTTCTTTTATAAAAGAATCAAGGCCAGTTTCCTGTAAAATGGACATGGCGTCACGGAACGAGCCTACACCAGGAAGTATCAATCCTTCTGCTTCAAACAGCACATCCCGGTCATTGGAGATGATATACTCGACTTCCATCCGCTCTAATGCCTTGCTGACGCTATACAAATTCCCCATTCCGTAATCTATGATGCCAATCATCTTCTATAACATTCCCTTCGTCGATGGTACCCCTTTAACTCGCGGATCAATCGTGGTTGCTTCATCTAAAGCACGGCCAAGCGCCTTGAATATCGCTTCAATAATGTGATGGGTGTTCGTCCCGTAATGCACAATCACGTGAAGGTTCATTCGTGCTTCTAATGCAAACTTCCATAAAAATTCATGCACAAGCTCGGTATCAAATGTGCCTACTTTTTGACTCGGGAATTCTGCTCTCATTTCAAGATGCGGACGGTTGCTTAAATCTACAATCACTTGTGCAAGCGCCTCATCCATTGGCACAAATGCATTTCCGTATCGTTTTATCCCCACTTTATCCCCAAGTGCATCCTTTAATGCTTGACCAAGACAGATTCCGATATCCTCTGTTGTGTGGTGATCGTCGATATCCACATCCCCATTTGCTTGCAGGTCCAGATTAAACTGGCCGTGCTTTGTAAAAAGATCAAGCATATGTGTCATAAAAGGTACAGGTGTCTCAAGCTTTGCTGCCCCTTCTCCATCTATCGTAAAAGCAAGCTGTATCTGTGTTTCCTTCGTATTTCTCTCTAAACTGGCTGTTCGTGTCATCAGAATTTCTCCTCACTCTTCCTTGTTAGTAAATCGGGATTCAACCGCACGGGCATGAGCTTCCAAACCCTCTAATCGTGCAAACGCTGCAATTTTATCCACATTCTCTTGTAATGCCTGTTCACTATACATGATCACACTGGACTTTTTCACAAATTCATCCACAGACAATCCACTGGAAAAACGTGCTGTCCCATTAGTAGGTAAAACATGATTCGGCCCGGCAAAATAATCCCCAACTGGCTCCGAGCTATATCTTCCTAGAAAAATGGCTCCGGCATGCTTTATAAAGGGGAGAAGATTCATCGCCTCGGCTGTCATCACTTCCAAATGCTCCGGTGCAAGTTCATTCACGACACGGAGAGCTTCTTTCATTGTATCTGTTACAAAGATAGTGCCGTATGCCTCGATTGAAGCTCGCGCAATTGCTTCGCGCGGCAGTGTGGACAATTGGTCTACCACTTCCTGTGCGACCTGTTCCGCAAGGGATGTAGAAGTCGTAACAAGAACGCTTGAAGCCAGTTCATCATGTTCTGCCTGGGACAACAAGTCCGCCGCGATTTCATTTGGTCTGGCCGTTTCATCCGCCAACACAACAATTTCACTAGGTCCGGCAATGCTGTCAATATCCACAAGTCCATATACTTCTTTTTTCGCAAGTGCGACAAAGATATTCCCTGGTCCAACAATTTTATCCACAGCCGAGATGGTTTCCGTCCCATAGGCAAGTGCGGCAACCGCTTGTGCACCACCAACTTTATAAATTTCATCCACACCAAGAATATCTGCTGCCACAAGCACTCCTGCAGGCAATGTACCATCTTCAGAAGGCGGACTCACCATCGCAATACGTTCCACCCCAGCCGCTTGTGCCGGAATGACATTCATTAATACAGAAGACGGATAGGCAGCTTTACCACCTGGTACATAGACACCCACGGCATCAAGTGCAGTTACCTGTTGTCCAAGAATGGTGCCGTCCGGTTTTGTGGATAACCACGACTGTTTTACCTGTTTTTGATGAAAATCACGGATGTTTTCCACTGCGTTGTGGATAATGTTGATAACTTGTGGAGAAATCTGTTGATAAGCTGCTTTTATCTCTTCTTTTGTCGCTTTTAGTGTGGATAGCTTCGCGCCATCCCATTTTTCCGTGTAAGAGAATAGCGCTCGATCTCCATGTTCCTTGACCGTTTGCAGGATTTGAAGGACAGCTTTGCGTTGCTCTTCCGTTCCCTGATCGATCGATCGCCGTAAGGATACGGTTTCACTCACTTTTTTTATCTTCATCATTCTTTACACCTCTCCAACTACCTCTGCTAATCTATCCACAAGTTCATCTATCTGTTTGTCTTTTAACCGGTAACTCACAGGATTCACAATCAATCGTGATGTAATATCCACAATCCTCTCAAATTCCACCAGACCATTCTCTTTCAACGTCCGTCCTGTGGATACAATATCCACAATCCTGTCAGACAAGCCAATCAGCGGGGCGAGCTCTATCGAACCGTTCAGCTTGATGATCTCAACCTGCTCCCCTTGCTCTCTGTAATAACTGGAAGCAATTCCAGGATATTTGGTGGCAATTTTAGGCGCCACATCCTTCATTTCCGTTCCCGGAAGTCCCGCAACCGCCAAATAACAGTCACTGATTTTAAGGTCGAGCACTTCATACACGTCCCGCTCCTCTTCAAGCATCACGTCTTTACCGGCTATTCCGATATCTGCCACACCATGCTCTACATATGTCGTCACATCCATCGGCTTCGCTAGTATAAAGCGCATGTTTTCAGCAGGCACATCAATAATTAGCTTTCTGGAATCCTCAAGATCAGGAGGAATCTGATAACCTGCTTTTACAAGCAATTGTGCAGCTTCTTCAAAGATTCTTCCCTTTGGCATCGCGATCGTCAATACGCTCATGCTTCGCTCTCCTTTCTAGCTTTTCCAAGGAAAAAGGTTACATCACGGAAGGATGCTGTGCATGCATCCACATTTTCGACTCCAGATATGTCCTGAAGGATTACTTTTTCTCCTGCTTCTCTTTTTGTCGCGGCAAATGCGATGGCTTCTGCTCTTCTTTCCTGGCTGAACAAAACTCCTTGTATCTGCACTTCCGCCTTTTTAACACCTTTCGCTTCTAACAGGCGATCTAAATGGATTCCAAAGCCTGTTGCCGATTTCTCGCGGTTGAATTTCTCGAAAAGCTTGTCATATCTTCCACCGTTACCAATCGGAAAACCAATGTTTCCGGCATACGCCTCAAACACGATGCCAGTGTAGTAGCTCATATGACTGACAATATTCAAATCAAGCTTCACAAAATCTGTAACGCCATAAGCTTCTAACATCGTCCAGAGTTGCTCGAGTTCTTGAATTGCTTTCTTTCCAGCCTCTCCATCCAGCACTTCTTTAGCAAGTTCAATATTGGACCAATCTCCTCTTAATGTTAACAAGTTTAAAAGACGTTTTTTATCAATCGAGGATAGCGGCAAGCTTTTCACATGCTCGCGATACCCCACGTAATTTTTCTCATATAAAAATCTTCTCAATGTTGCTGCGCGATCTTCATTGCCTACAATATCGAGGAAAATCTCCTGCAAGAATCCTATATGGCCAATCGCGACAGTGAACGTTGATAATCCTGTGTTTTTCAGTAGTGCTACAAGCAAGGCAATCATTTCGGCATCTGCGCTGATCGAACGGTCGCCAATACACTCCACACCAATTTGCTCAAACTCTGCCGGTCTGCCTGCTTCACTCTGTTGAGCCCGGAAAACATTAGCTGAGTAGGCAAGCCGCTGCGGATAACCTTCATTTAAGAGTCTTGAAGCGGCCACCCTTGCAATCGGCGCCGTCATATCTGGTCTTAACACGAGCGTATGCCCTTGCTGATCTAGTAACTTGAACAGCTGCTGATCGAGGATGGCGGATGCTTCGCCTACTGTTTCGTAGTATTCAAGGGTCGGCGTTTCCATGAACTGATAGCCCCATTGACTGATTTCTGCAGTCAGATTGTTTTTGACATTCTGTTTTGCTTCATATATGGAAGGAAGCGTGTCCCGCATTCCTAGTGGTTTTTCGAACATGAATGGTTTTGACATGTGGATACCCACCTTTTATAATAATCTGAAATCCTTTAGTTCGCTAATATGGTAACATACTAACAAAATGAAGCTTTTTGGTCAAGTGTTAACGGTTGGGGTGGTGTCTTTCTCCATTTTGGGTAAAAAAAGGCACTTTATCCTTGGAGACAAAGTGCTTGTAATTGAAGATTGGTGATTGAATTATTGATGAAGACCTCATTGGCTCAAAATTTATGTTAGACACGTCTTCATAATGCTCATGAAGACTTCTCTTGCTCAAAATTCATGCTAGACAGGTCTTCATAACTGCTATGAGGACTCAGCTCGCTCTAAATTGACGCCAGACACGTCTTCATAAACGCTATGAGGACTTCGCTCACCCAAAAATGACGCCTGACAGGTCTTCATACGCTAGCTGAGCTTCTCGCCAACTAAAACCTCATCCGCTCCTGCATTTCCTCTTTTGTATAGATGACGCGCATCGGGTTTCCGCCGACGAAGGCACCTTCTGGGACATCTTTATGTACAAGGGTGCCAGCTGAGACGATGGCGCCGTCGCCGATGATGACACCGGGAAGGATGGTGGTGTTGGCACCGATCATCACTTCGCTGCCGATGACAACATCGCCGAGGCGGTATTCCTTGACCAAATATTCGTGGGCAAGGATGGTGGTGTTATAGCCTATGACTGTGTTGCGGCCGACGCTTATTTTTTCCGGAAACATGACATCTAGCATCACCATTAAGGCGAAAGAGGTCTGCTCCCCAACCTTCATGCGTAAGAAGGTGCGGTAGAGCCAGTTTTTCATTCCAAGAAAAGGCGTGTACCTGGCAAGCTGAATGACCGCGAAGTTTTTCACCACTTTTAAAAAAGGAACGGTTTTATAGACGTGCCACAGGGAATTCGCACCCTCCACCGGAAAGCGGGTCGTCCGTCTACTCACCCTTGTTCACTCCCACTAGCGGCAGTAAATCTTGCATATGTGTCAAGGTGTAATCTGGCTCAAAGGATTGAAGGTATTCGACTCCTTTAATGGTCCAGCTTACTGCTGCCGTTTTCGTACCGGCATTTTTCCCTGCTAAAATATCATGAAAATTATCCCCGACCATGATTGCCTCTTCTGGCGTGGAGCCAAGCTGCTGCAAGGCAAGGTGGATTGGTTCAGGATCAGGTTTGGCATTGGTGACATCATCAAGACAGACCACCACATCAAAGTACTGATCTAGCCCTGTCAATTTCAGTCCCATAACGACTGTTTGGCGCATTTTTGTTGTCACGATTCCAAGCTTTAAGCCCTTTTCATGAAGGATCTTCACTGTTTCCAATACCCCTTCGAACTCCGTGACAAACTCGTCATGGTTGGACATATTGAAGGCACGGTAATGGGCGACCATTTCGTCCACTTTCGACTCATCCATTTTTACGAATGTGTCGTATAAAGGGGGGCCGAGGAAAGTCAGTACGTCTTCACGGCCGTATTGATCCGGATAATAATGGTCCAATGTGTGAAGAAACGACTCAATAATGAGGTCATTCGTATCAATTAACGTTCCATCTAAATCAAATAGCACGGTGTTAATGGTCATAAGATGCTTCCTTTCTTTTTGCAATTTCTAGCCTTTTCCAAATGAAAGCCACTGCTATCGTTAGGAGAATGGCTGTTATAATACGGATGGCAAGTAATGGCCAAACCGGAATGCCAAGTGGAATAAAAATAAGCGTATCCTCCACTACCGCATGACAGGCAACCAGAAAAATAAAGGCAAGTGTCAGGTCCTTCTTACTTACATTATCCTCTTTTACCGCCTGAATCATAACTCCTGCTCCATATGCCAGGCCAATCAAGAGTCCTGCCGCCATGGTTGTGGACGTATTCTCTTTCATTCCAAGCATTCGTGTGAACGGCCCCATCCATTTGGAGAATACCGCCAACCAGCCGAGTTCTTTCATATATTGTACAAGGATCATTAGCGGAATGACGATGATGGCGAGCTGCAGAATGCCCATCAATCCGCGCTGTGTCGCATCAAGAAGGATCGGGAAAAAGCCTGTTACAGCCTCTTCCGACTTTGCGACCATTCCATACTGGGCAAGCTCGCCTCCACCTTTCCAGATAAGATTGATGATGATGGCTGAGCTAAAAGCAAGCCCAAGCCTGACTGCTAGAATCACCCATATTTTCAACCCTACTTTTGCCGCTACTGTCGACTCTACTAAAAGATTATGGGAAAACGAGAGCATCACTGCCAAAATAAATACCTCTTTGACCGTTAAATCCAGGGTGAGAATCGCTCCTATCCCAGCATATAAATTTAGGAAATTACCGATAACAAGCGGGATGGCCGCTTCACCTGATAGACCGAAAATCCCCATAATCGGTGCAATCATGTTTATTAAATATTGCAGCACTGGTGTATGCTGAAGAATTCCAACAAGAAGGGTGACGGGGAAGATGACTTTCCCCAGCGTCCATGTCGTCCCAAGCCCCACCATCAAGCCACGTTTGAATGTTTGCATCATGAAGCTCCTCCCCCTTTGAAGTAGCCGCTCCATTTTATATCTGTTGGAGGCTTGTCTTATTTAGTCGCTTCAGGCGTATCTTTCTTCGTGTCCATATAACGCCCTTTGTTTTCTGGATCTAAGTAACGTCTGTTTGCCATTCCTAGTACGCGACGCACGATGATAAGGGCGATGGCAAGGACGACCAATCCAATGGAAATAACTTGTGCAATTCGTAAAGACTCTGTCAACATCAAGCTGTCAGTACGCATTCCTTCAATAAAGTAGCGTCCGACAGAATACCAAATCACGTAACTTAAGAAGAGTTCCCCGCGTCTTAGATTTACTTTTCTCAGTAATAGAAGCAATCCAACACCAACGAAATTCCAGATTGACTCATAAAGGAACGTTGGGTGATAGTATGTACCGTTAATGTACATTTGGTTGATGATAAAATCCGGTAAGTAAAGACCTTCTAAGAAAGCTCTTGTCACTTCTCCACCATGGGCTTCCTGGTTCATGAAATTTCCCCAGCGTCCAATCGCCTGACCAAGAAGGATACTTGGCGCACCAATATCGGCAAGCTTCCAGAACGAAATTCCTCGTATTCTTGCAAAAATAACCCCGGTTGTAATGGCTCCAATCAGTCCACCATGAATTGCCAGGCCACCTTCCCATATTTTCAAAATATCGCCTGGATTTTGTGAATAATGATCCCATTGAAATGCTACATAATACAGCCTTGCACATAAAATAGCGATCGGGATGGCAAACAAGACAAGATCAACAAATACATCCTTGTTAAGCCCCCGTCTTTCTGACTCCCTTGTGGCCAGCCATAAACCAAGCAGTGCTCCGGTTCCAATGATGGCACCATACCAATATACCGTGATCGGCCAGCTTATCATGATTGGATTCAACGGCTCAATGTTTCCTAACAACATGTTCCCCACACTCCATTATCGATTAAATGTCTTCATGCTCGTTTTCATTGTTAATGACACCTGACAAACGGTTGGAGAACTGCTCGGCAGCATTCACGCCCATCCGTTTCAGGCGGAAATTCATTGCCGCCACTTCTATGATGACCGCCAAGTTTCGACCAGGACGGACAGGGACCGTCAAGCGCGTAACTTCCGAATCAATAATTTTCATCTTTTCTTCATCCAATCCAACACGGTCATATTGCTTGTTTTTATCCCAAAGCTCTAAATTAATGACAAGCGTGATTCGTTTATAGCTGCGCACCGCTCCCGCTCCAAAAAGCGTCATCACGTTAATAATTCCAAGACCCCTAATTTCAAGCAGGTGTTCAATCAGTTCCGGAGAATTCCCGATAAGCGTATCCGTATCTTCCTGCCTGATTTCCACGCAATCGTCCGCAACAAGACGATGCCCTCTTTTTACTAGCTCCAACGCCGTCTCACTTTTACCAACTCCACTTTTCCCAGTGATCAGCACGCCAACTCCATAAATGTCGACAAGCACGCCATGAACTGCTGTTGTCGGTGCAAGCTTTCCTTCCAAGTAATTGGTCAGATGGGAGGACAATCTCGTCGTTTTCATCGGGGAGCGCATAAGTGGCACACTCTCATACTCTGCCGCTTCCACCAGTTCAGGCGGAACCTCCATATCCCTTGAAACAATGATACCCGGGGTGATATCTGTGCAAAGCTGACTCATCCGCTCTCTTTTTTCCTTAGGCGTAAGTCTTTCAAAAAAAGACAGCTCTGTCTTTCCTAGCAATTGGATCCGCTCAGCCGGGTAATAGGTGAAATAGCCGGCAATCTCTATACCAGGTCGGGAAATATCACTTGTCGCAATCGGACGGTTCACGCCCTCTTCCCCACCAATCAATTCAAAATTAAACTTCTCAATCAGATCCTTAGTCCGAACCTTTGGCACAGCCAAAACCTCCTTCAGTATGGAAACATTTTGTGATGCTTCCTATGTAAAAACAACCTTTTCTCATTTTAGCACTATTTGACTTTTTTATTAAGTGGGAGGCCTAGCCTACATAAAAAAACGCGAACCCTTGAGAAGTCAGGTTCGCGTTTCATGTTAATTCTTTTTTTGCAAAGGCTCGACAATCGCCTTCTGTATTAGCAAATTCAATATGGATATAACAATCGCTGCCAAAATAGCCGTTCCAAACCCATCAATATTGAACGCATCACCCATCAAAAAAGCAGTAAGCATAAGCGTGATGGCATTGATGACAAACAAGAACAACCCAAGACTAAGCAACGTGACAGGCAAAGTCAAAATGACCAAAATCGGTTTTACAATGGTATTTAACACTGCCAAAATCAAACTTGCAATGATCGCCGCTCCGACACCGCTAAGCTGAAACGACTCAACATACCCAGCGACCACTATTAATACTAATGCATTGACGAGGATACTAACCGCCCATCTCATTAGCGTAACTCTGATTCTTCATTAGAAAGTAGAAAAGTTAAAACAATGTACGTAACAATCAAAGGCATTACTCCTGTCGGGAATAGCAGAATGACAAAAATAACACGCAGCAGATTGGAATCCACTCCTAAATATTTCCCAAGGCCTCCAAGCACTCCCGCAAGTTTGCGGTCGCTTTTGGAACGGATAAGACGTTTCATATTACTTCACCTCATATGGTTTGATTAAGATAGAACCTGTATTTGTTTCCGCAAAGATGTAGGTGAGTGGAGCATCTTCCTTTTTCGCTTTGAAATGAAGCGACTTTTGCACCACTTCATTTTTTTCCTCCACAATATCCATCCCAGGAACCTCACACGTAAAGCTTCCTAGGTTCGTTTTCAACTCTGCTTCCACTGCATTACCTGTTGGAATGAACAGGTCGACACTACCAGTTTTTGTTTTTGCCATAATGGAACGCGCAGCAGAACCTGTCAGCTCGCCAACCACATTCCCGTTAAAACTCTGTACATCCAGCTTCTCAATATTTCCGCTCACTCTCAACATACCGTTAATCGTTTCCGCTTCGATTTCTTTCGCGTCACAATCTGTCAATTTAATATGACCGTTAGCCGTTTCCGCTTCAATATAATCGCTCGTCAGGTTCTCCCATGTTAACGAGCCATTCGCCGACTTCATTTTCATCGACTTTACATGTAAACCTTCCCCTGATATCGGTCCATTAAACATGCGGATATTCAAGCTGTCATATTTCTCTTCCGGCACATACACCGTCGCATTCACTTTTATATGTTTCTTCTGGACAGAAAAACGTAGCTTCCCGGCTTCGATAGAGAAAAGCACTTCACTCAAGAAAGCTTTGCGCGCGTCATCTTGGGAGTTCTCCTCATAAACCTTCGCCTCGCACTCTATCTTCACATCATTCTCTTTCCAAGGAACCACCTTAACGGCCCCATTCGCCACATCAAGGTCGATTTGTTGCAAATGCACATCAGATTGTTGGAAAATATGCTGAATCGAGATCGAAGGACCAAAGTTGAAATCCAAGTCCAAATCTTTTATCTTCTGCAGGGCACTTCCAACAAAGTCCAAGATATTATTTTTAAAAGAGGACGCCTGTTTGCTGTAAGAATCAAATTTTGATTTATCAAAAGAGCTCGAACCGCCTGCTGACGAACCTGCCGAGCCAGATCCATTTTTAAAATTGGCATTGGAAAACACCTTAGAGGACAGTGCCTTAAATATATTGTCTTCTGCTTCCTGTGACCCTTTAGCATCCTTGGCAAGCTCTGAAACAATTTCATCTTGTCTCAAATTCTTTTCTTCACTATTCTTCTCCAAACTCTCCAATAAAATAATCGCCTCTTCCGCCGTCAGCTTTCCTTCCTCCACCAACTTCAAAATACGCTTACGCTCTTCCATACAAAACATCCTCCTCTATACTCTATAATAAACTCAACCTTACTTACCCATTCCCCAAAAAACATCTATACTACCTCTACGACCCAACACACCCAAAAGTTTCACTTTCTGTTTATACTCTTATTGTTGCATAAAAATTTCGAAAAGGGGTCAGACCCCGGCAGGATTTTTCCACCCCATGTCGTACGCCTCAAGTCTTATAGACTGAGCGGGTATTTCGATTCTTTGTGGTTCTGGCATGCTAGATGGTATAATGGCTCTAGTTTGTGGGTATAGATTGTGTGGAAGGAGTGAAATGGATTATGGATTTTATTATGGATCATCTGTTGACGATCATTATCGTGCTGATTATTTTGTTTGTGGTGATTCCTTTCTTAAAAAGCATCTTGTCTAAACTTGTATTGATTGGACTCATACTTGCCGGATTAATATTTTTTGGTGTACTTGGTCCCGATTTCACCGAGTCTTCCTCTAATTATGTGGAGAATACGATTCGTCCTGTCGTGACGAACGAAATAGATAAAGCAGACTTTCACTATGACGAAGGGACAAAAGAATACAAAATTCAAAGTGCCTCGTTTCATCTGAAGGGAATACTGAACGAAAATACCGGCGAAATTCGTTTCAAGGACAAAACCTATGAAATGGATGTTCGATTCTTACAAGATATTATTGAAAAGAAAGTTAAAGAACAAGAGACAAACCAGTAGAAATCAAATAAAAAGGAGGACGGCTGCCAAGTGGCATGTACCGTCCTCCTTTTCACTTTATCCTGCTTTGGTTACCCTTTACTGACCGCTTCTGCTTCCACTTTCCTGACTTTCTCTTCCATTCGATCACGGTCACGCAGTAAGACCGGTCGGAGGTATTGTCCAGTATAAGAAGCTTCCACTTCAATGACCTCTTCTGGTGTACCAGTGGCAATGATACTGCCGCCTTTATCTCCACCTTCTGGACCAAGGTCGACCATATAGTCCACCGCTTTTATAACATCTAAATTATGTTCAATTACCAGCACGGTATCCCCGTTTTCCACCAGGCGTTGCAGTACCTTCAACAGTCTCGAGATGTCATCCACATGTAAGCCTGTTGTCGGTTCATCCAAGATATAAAGGGAACGACCTGTAGATCTTCGGTGCAATTCCGATGCAAGTTTGACACGTTGCGCTTCCCCACCTGATAAAGTGGTGGCAGGTTGACCAAGTGTAATATAGCCTAAACCTACATCATAAATTGTCTGTAGCTTCCTCTTGATTTTCGGAATGTTTTCAAAGAAGCTTACTGCATCCTCAACGGTCATTTTCAAAATATCATCTATATTTTTTCCTTTATACTGCACTTCAAGCGTTTCACGGTTATATCGTTTGCCATGACACACTTCACATGGCACATACACATCAGGAAGGAAATGCATTTCAATTTTAATAATTCCGTCCCCCCGACACGCTTCACAGCGGCCGCCTTTGACATTGAAAGAAAAACGACCTTTCTTATATCCTCGAACTTTCGCTTCATTGGTCGAAGCAAAAACGTCCCGGATGTCATCAAATACCCCTGTGTAGGTGGCAGGGTTAGAACGTGGCGTTCTTCCGATCGGTGACTGATCGATATCAATTACCTTATCAAGATGGTCCATTCCTCGAATCTCTTTATGTTGGCCAGGTTTTGTCTTCGCATTATGCAAACGCTGCGCAAGGGCCTTATGCAAAATTTCATTGATCAACGTACTTTTTCCTGATCCCGACACCCCAGTTACTGCCACAAAACACCCAAGCGGTATTTTCACATCCGCATTACTCAAGTTGTTTTCGTTCGCCCCGATCACTTCGATAAAACGGTCCTTGACCACTTTTCTTTCTGTCGGGAGCGGAATGAACTTCTTGCCTGATAGATATTGACCTGTCAGGGAGTTTTTGTCGTTCATTACTTCTTCCGGTGTACCGGCTGAGATCACCTGACCTCCATGAACACCTGCTCCTGGCCCGATATCAAGCAAATAGTCCGCAGCCATCATTGTATCTTCATCATGTTCAACAACAATTAACGTATTCCCGATATCACGCATGTTCTTTAGCGTTTGAATGAGTCGGTCATTATCTCGCTGATGAAGTCCGATAGATGGCTCATCAAGGATATACAATACCCCTGTCAATCGTGAGCCAATTTGGGTTGCAAGACGAATCCGCTGCGCCTCTCCACCGGAAAGCGTTCCTGCAGAACGACTCATCGTCAAATAATCCAATCCGACATTATTCAAAAACCCAAGACGCTCCTCAATTTCTCGCAGTATCATCTGGGCAATCTTTCTTTCTTTTTCGGTCAGCTCCAGGCTATCAAAGAAATCCAGTGCTTCGACGATAGAAAAGTTAGTCACATTTCCGATATGCCTATTGTTGATAAGTACCGATAAGCTTTCTAACTTCAAACGGTTCCCCTTACAAGCTGGACAAGGTTGCTGCGCCATATACTTTTCCATTTGTTCACGGATGTAGTCCGAGCTCGTCTCCTTGTAGCGTCTTTCCACATTGGGGATAACTCCCTCAAAGAGGATGTAGCTTTCCCGCACTTGACCAAAGTCATTTTCATAGCGGAAGTAAATTTCTTCTTTTCCACTACCGTAAAGCACTTTATCCAATAAGTTCTTGGGGATATCTTTTACTGGTACATCCATGTCAATACCGAAGTGATTACACACCGCTTGCAGCATTTGTGGATAATATTGTGAACTTGTCGGTTCCCACGGTGCAAGAGCGTGTTCTTTTAAGCTGAGGTTCTTGTTCGGCATCACCAAATCAATGTCCACTTCTAGCTTCGTTCCCAGTCCATCACACTTTTGACATGCCCCGTAAGGGCTGTTAAAGGAGAACATTCTTGGTTCTAATTCACCTATGGAAAATCCACATTGTGGACAAGCATGATGCTCGCTGAAAAGAAGTTCCTCTTCCCCAATTACATCCACAATAACTTTTCCTTCCCCAAGTCTGAGAGCAGATTCCAATGAATCTGACAGACGGGTTTCCACTCCTTCTTTTACCACAATGCGATCTATCACAACTTCAATAGAATGCTTTTTGTTCTTTTCCAACTCAATATCGTCGGAGATTTCCATCATTTCACCGTTCACACGAACGCGTACATATCCCTGTTTTTTTATATCCTCAAGGGTTTTCACATGCGTGCCTTTACGGCCTTGAATCACCGGCGCAAGAATTTGAAGTTTGGTTCGTTCTGGATATTCCATGATCCGGTCTACCATCTGTTCAATTGTTTGGGAGGAAATTTCTATGCCATGTTTCGGACATGTCGGCCTACCTACCCTCGCAAAAAGAAGACGAAGATAATCATAAATTTCTGTTACCGTCCCAACCGTAGAACGAGGGTTACGGCTTGTCGTCTTCTGGTCGATCGAGATAGCAGGCGAAAGTCCTTCAATCGCATCCACATCCGGTTTGTCCATCTGTCCAAGGAATTGGCGCGCATAGGCAGAAAGGGACTCCACATATCGGCGCTGTCCTTCCGCATAGATGGTGTCAAAGGCAAGAGAGGATTTCCCCGATCCTGAAAGCCCCGTTAACACCACCAATTTATCGCGGGGAATCGTTACATCTATGTTTTTTAAGTTATGGGCTCTGGCCCCTTTAACAACTATTTTATCCATTGCCATCCTTTTGTCACCCTTCCGCTTTGAGCTCCAAGATGAGGTCACGAAGCTCGGCTGCACGTTCGAAATCGAGCGCTTTTGCCGCATCTTTCATTTCCTGCTCCATGCTTTCTATGAGCTTTTCTCTTTCTTTCTTGTTCTTCGGTCTGAGCGTCCGTACTTTGCCTTCGTAATCGCCATCTTCCTCGGCTACGAAAGTGGCACGGATAAGTTCCGGAACTTTTTTCTTGATGGTTGTCGGCGTGATGCCATGCTCCAGGTTAAAAGCCTCCTGGATTTCACGGCGACGCTTTGTTTCATTTATCGCAATATCCATGGATTTCGTTATTTTATCGGCATACATGATGACTTTACCGTTCGAGTTACGGGCCGCACGTCCGATTGTTTGAATCAAGGACCGTTCAGAACGGAGGAAACCTTCCTTGTCTGCATCAAGAATGGTAACAAGGGACACTTCCGGAATGTCGAGTCCTTCCCTCAAGAGGTTGATCCCGATCAGAACATCATGTTTACCCATTCTCAATTCCCGGATAATCTCAATCCGATCAAGCGTCTTAATTTCAGAATGCAAGTACGCAACTTTAATACCTAGCTCTTTTAAGTAAGCCGTTAGATCTTCGGACATCTTCTTCGTCAAGGTAGTGACAAGGACTCTTTCATCCTGTTCCACTCGTAGATGGATTTCACCGATCAGGTCGTCAATCTGACCTTTTATCGGACGAACTTCAATAACTGGATCAAGCAGTCCGGTCGGTCGTATAATTTGCTCTACCATTTTTGGTGTATGCTCAATCTCGTATGGTCCTGGTGTAGCAGAAACATAAACAAGCTGTGCGGTTTTCTTTTCAAATTCCTCAAACCTTAGTGGACGGTTGTCCTTGGCTGAAGGCAGGCGGAAACCATGGTCTACAAGGACTTGCTTTCTTGCCTGGTCCCCATTGAACATCCCTCTGATTTGCGGAAGGGTAACGTGTGACTCATCAATTACCAACAGGAAATCTTCAGGGAAGAAGTCCATCAAGGTGTAAGGTGTTGATCCCGCCGGACGAAGTGTCAGGTGTCGGGAGTAGTTCTCGATTCCAGAACAAAAGCCCATTTCCGCCATCATTTCCAAGTCATAACGAGTTCGCTGTTCCAGTCGCTGAGCTTCTAGCAGTTTGCCTGCCTCACGAAGCTCTTCTAGTCGCTCTTCCAGTTCTGCCTGAATATTGACGATGGCTTTTTTCATTTTCTCTTCGCGGGTTACGAAGTGGGATGCAGGGAAAATGGAAACATGGTTACGGTCTCCAAGAATCTCTCCTGTTAGTGCATCCACTTCTCGAATACGGTCGATTTCGTCGCCGAAAAATTCCACGCGAATACAATGTTCGTCGCGGGAGGCGGGGAAAATTTCCACTACATCACCACGAACACGGAAGGTTCCACGTTTGAAGTCGATATCATTCCGGCTGTATTGGATGTCAACCAAATCTCGTAGCAGGACATTTCTTTCCTTTTCCATGCCCGTTCTTAAGCTGACGACAAGGTCGCGATATTCTTCCGGCGACCCCAAGCCGTAAATGCACGACACACTGGCAATGATGATAACATCATTCCTCTCAAAGAGAGAGGCTGTTGCCGAGTGGCGCAGTTTATCAATTTCATCATTAATGCTTGCGTCCTTCTCGATGAATGTATCAGTGGAGGGTACATATGCCTCTGGTTGATAATAGTCATAATAACTTACAAAATATTCAACTGCATTATTAGGAAAAAATTCTTTAAACTCACTATATAGTTGCCCGGCCAACGTTTTGTTGTGGGCGATAATTAATGTAGGTTTGTTTACCGCTTGAATGACATTGGAGACAGTAAACGTCTTACCGGTACCAGTAGCACCAAGAAGCGTCTGATGCTTTTTCCCGTTTTTAAGGCCTTCCACAATCTCCGCGATCGCGGTCGGCTGATCTCCATCCGGCTTATATCCAGAAACTAACTCAAACTGTTCCATCTACAAAAAGCCTCCATTTCCGTTCATCTAACCTCTACCAATATTCTACCACAACACATGCCCAAAACAACAAAAATACGAACTGATATTCGCTTTTTTTATAAAAGTTATCTTTTTTTCTCTATACCCGTCTATGTTGCGTTTTAAGAGTGTTTTCTATATTCTTATCATTATCATATATGTGGAATCGGAAACTAGTTTTGAGGAGATTAATAATGAAAAAGTTTTTTGACAGTAAAATGTACTGCTTTGCTTGGCTGGTTATGTTAATGATGGGCTGTTCGTTCAACGATATTCCTGAAGAAACGATAGACTTCCCTTATCTAGACGAACGCGCATTGGAAACCCCGGAGCAAGAACTAACTTACAGTGAAGTGGATGGCGAGTATGTCCATGATTTCATTAAAGAGAATAAAGACAAAGCCATTAGGTGGACTGCCACGGTGACACGTGTAGAAAATAACTCGACGTATGAGTTGCAGGAGCCGCTCCTTCCAGCCATCCTTGTTACTTTTGCAGAGGAGCTTGAATCTCCACCCCGGGTAGGCGATGTTCTTACCTTTACAGGCGTTCTTACCGGATATGGGGAGACCTTCGGAAAAGACCCGCTTTGGGTAGTGAGACCAGCCAGCATCGAGTCGACGACACCTGCAGAACAAGAAGCATTGACTACCTATCAACAAGCAGCACAACAAGCAAAAGAGGGAGCAGACCTTCCGTAATCCGGAAAAGCCGCTCCCTCTTTTGCTATTTGAATTTCCCTACCATTTTCTTCGCATACAAAAAGCCTATCACTAAGGACAGGACGTCCACTAAAATAACATACCATTCATTCCCATGCCCTTTAAAAATAGAAACTAAAATGAGGGCTACCGCCAAACCCGTACCAACGTAGAGGTTATAGGTCACTCTTGTAAAAAGGACCACGAGCAGCGCAGGGATAATCAACGCCAAAACAAGCTTTACCAACAATCTGAAAACCTCTTTTCTATCTTCATCCGAAAATCTTCTACTGTTAGTATAGCAGTTTTTTTATCTTCATATAAAATAAATAAGAAGACCAACCATCCCCAGGCGGCTTTCTTCACCTTAATCACTCGACTTCCACAGCTATTTCCGTCACACTTCTCAATTTCTTCTGTTTGTTAGCCAACTGAATTTTATTTACAAAGGTAATAAGGGACTGCGTGTCTCTATCGTTTTCTATAATGAACTCTACCAAGTAAGTATATCGTCTCTTTTTTACATTTGCCTGAACGCCAAGGATATTGGCTTTAAACTCAAGCAATTGATTGGCTACCTTGAACTTCAGCCCCAATAGCACATTACTGTTTTCCGGAATCTCCACCCGACTGATAAACCTCAATTTTTCCATATTGAGCTCTTCCATATACACTTTCGTACTGCCCGTCGTCACTTCACGGCCGTTCACTTGTAAGATTGTCATCCCACCAACTACGTAGTGTCTTGTTCTATATAAACCTAGCCACATTAACTTATCCCCTTGATCCCCCATAAAACTGCCCCCTAATGCCGTGCTTTTAATTATTATATCGGCCGGGGAACCCGTACTTTAAAGGGATTATTAATACTTACTGCGTTTTCTTTATTCTCCTGCAAAAAACAAAAAAGCCCAAAACCCCCTTCCAAAAGGAGATTTTGAGCTTCTAATCTTAAAAATACTCGCTAAACTTAGTCCTCATCCGCCATAATATCAATCAGGCCGATTTTCGGATTCTTATCTTGGAACCAGCGTAACGAGAAGTCGTTATCAAACAAAGCAACATACTGATCGTTGCGGTCTTTCACCAGGATGTTACGGGAGTCGAACAATGAAGTATCCACATCTTGGCTTTCCAACCAACGCGGAATTTTTGAGCCGATCATATTGTAGACGACTTCCACGTTGTACTCGCCCTTCATGCGGTACTCGAATACGTCCAATTGAAGCTGACCAACTGCTCCGAGGATGTAAGCCTCTGTGCCATATTGGCGGAACAATTGGATGGCACCCTCCTGCACAAGCTGAGTGATTCCTTTACCGAACTGCTTCCCTTTCATGACGTTTTTCGCTTCTACTTTTACGAAAAGCTCAGGAGCAAACGTCGGGATCTCATCGAATTCAACCTTTTGGTTACCACCGCTGAACAGGGAGTCGCCAATCTGGTATACTCCCGGATCATAAATACCGATGATGTCGCCAGGGTACGCATGATCTACCGTTTCACGGTCAGATGCCAGGAACTGTTGGGACTGCGTCAACTTAATGGACTTTCCTGTTCTACTTACCGTTACCGTCATTCCGCGCTCGAACACACCGGAACAGATGCGCAAGAACGCCAAACGGTCACGGTGCGCAGGGTTCATGTTGGCCTGTATTTTGAAAATAAAGCCGGAAAACTCTCCAGATTTAGGCTCAACCGTACCCTCTTCCGTCTGACGCGGCTGCGGTTCACTTGCAAGATCTAAGAACGTACGGAAGAACATTTCCACACCAAAGTTGGAGATGGCACTACCGAAAAATACCGGCGTCTGTAAACCATTCTTCACTTTGTTGATGTCAAAATCGTTACCGGCCTCTTCCAGCAATTCAAAATCCTCTTTTGCCTGAATGAACGTTGGGTGCGTAGCAATCTCCTCCACCCCGTCCAATTCTTTGAACGGAATACGATCCTCTTCATCTTTTCCTTGATAACGAATGAAGACTTCATTGTAACGGTCGTAAACACCTAAAAAGCGTTTCCCCATTCCAACCGGCCAGTTCATCGCATAAGATTCAATGCCAAGCACTTCTTCAATCTCTTCCAATAGCGCAAGCGGCTCTTTTCCTTCGCGATCCAATTTGTTGATGAAGGTGAAAATTGGAATACCACGCATACGACAAACCTTGAAAAGCTTGATGGTCTGCGGCTCGACTCCTTTTGTACAGTCAATGATCATCACAGCGCTGTCCACGGCAGTCAACGTACGATACGTATCTTCACTGAAATCTTCGTGTCCTGGAGTGTCCAAAATGTTGATATGCTTATCCATATACTCAAAGCTCATTACACTTGATGTTACCGAGATTCCACGCTTCTTTTCGATTTCCATCCAGTCAGATGTTGCAAATTTTCCAGACTTCTTTCCTTTTACCGTTCCCGCTGAACGAATAACGTTTCCGAATAAAAGCAGTTTCTCTGTTAACGTTGTTTTCCCGGCATCCGGGTGGGAAATGATCGCAAAGGTTCTGCGGCGATCTATCTCTTTATTTAAAAGTTCATTTTTCACAGTTTCCGTACCTACCTCTCAAAAATTACACAATAGTGCTATTATAACAGAAATCAGCGCGAGAAAAATATAACATTCCAACGAAAACCTATTTCCATTATTTCTATTCTCGGTTATACTTTTTGTAAATATATGTTAGGAGTGATCATTTTGGCAAAAAGTAAAGCAAAAAAGCTGCGTGACAAGCAAGTCCGCGAAGGCAACCGAAACCCTGAAAACGGACGCGGCACCTACGCACTTGCGAACCTCGGAACAAAAACAACCAAGACGAAAAAAGAAAAACTGAATCAACTGTACAAAAAAGAACGACAATCTCGCTATGGTGGTAACCGGGAGAATGTCGTTCTTTATTTTTGTATTCCATTCGCGCCGCTGTTGATTTCCGCGCCAGACTTCGCTTTCCGCGGGGCGTGTGCTTGAGCCTCCTCGCTGCGCTGTGGGGTCTCAAGCTACCGCTACCTCCCGCCGGAGTCTCAGCCTTTCGCTCCAATCAACAGCTAAAGAATCTGACTATCACTTCCTCTGCTGAAACGCCACCACCGCATCAAACTCCTGCTCATACAAGCGGCTCAATCGGATGAATAACGGAGTCAATTCTTTATACACTTCTACTTCCTCTCGATCAGGAACATACCCATTCGTCGTCCCAACCATCTCGTTCATCACATCAAACGAATCTATCTCACCAAGTGCATACAATCCAAGCACCGCAGCACCAAGGCAAGAACTTTCCACACTTTCAGGGATGCTTACTTCCTGATTGAATATATTAGAGAGCATCTGACACCACACTTCCGAGCGGGCAAAACCGCCAGTGGCATGGATTTTATCCGGTATCCCGATAATCTCTTCCAATGCCAGCAACACCGTATAAAGGTTAAGGTTGATACCCTCTAATACCGCGCGCATCATATGCTCTCTTTTATGGTGGATACCGAGTCCATAAAAAGATCCGCGCGCATTTCCGTTCCACAACGGTGCACGTTCACCTGTAAGATAAGGATGGAAAAGAACACCCTCCGCTCCAGGTTTTACTTGCGCAATCTTGGCTGTCATCACATCATATGGATCAACGCCCAGCGCTTTCGCCTCTTCCACTTCCGCTTGGCAAAACTCATCTCGCAACCAGCGCATAATCATGCCGCCATTGTTGACCGGTCCGCCGATGACCCAGTGGTCTTCCGTCAGTGCATAGCAAAATGTTCTTCCCTTTGGATCGGTTACCGGCTTGTCCGCTACTGTTCGGATAGCGCCACTTGTTCCGATGGTCAATGCCACCACTCCTGGCTGGACTGCGTTAACACCCAGGTTGGAAAGCACGCCGTCGTTTGCCCCAATCACAAATTTTACGTCAGCAGGCAGACCCAGTTTCATCGCCCATTCCGCTTTCAAACCTGCGATGACCTCCGTAGTCGGTACTAGACGGGATAGCTTGCCAGGTGTTACACCAGCAACCCCAAGCGCGCCGGCATCCCAGTCCAACTTTTCCAAGTTTAGCATTCCAGTTGCCGACGCAATCGAATGATCCACTACATACTCACCAAAGAGCTTATGAAACACATACTCTTTTATAGAGATGAACTTAGATGCCTTTTCAAAAGTTTCTGGATGCTCGTTGCGCAACCAGACAAGCTTTGCCAGAGGGGACATTGGGTGAATCGGCGTTCCCGTTCTCCTGTAAATCTCGTGGCCATTCCATTCGTTTTTGATTTTCTTGGCCCATTTTTCACTGCGTTGGTCTGCCCAGGTGATGCTTTTTGTCAACGGAATTCCCGCTTCGTCCACTGCGATCAGACTGTGCATTGCCGCACTGAAGCTGACGTGTGAAAGTTCTGTGGAATCAATGCCACCCAAAAGAACAGCTTCCTTGATGGAAATTGCAACCGCTTCGAGAATTTCGTCAGGATCCTGTTCTGCCGCACCCATTTCAGGAGTGTACAAAGGATACTCCACGGCATGTTGGCTCTTCACTTTTCCGTTCTTTGTAAAAAGAACCGCCTTCGTGCTTGTTGTTCCTATATCAACGCCTAGCATGTATGTTGTCATGATGATGTCCTCCTTGTTTCAAAATCAGAACGGGTCAAGGAAACAGCTCCTTGACCCTACTATTACTTATCCTATAAATATACCAATAGTTACCGCTACTGCAAAACCAACAAGTCCGATGATGGTTTCCATGACGGTCCAAGATTTCAACGTATCTTTTACATCAAGACCGAAGTATCTGTTCACCAACCAGAAACCGGAATCGTTTACGTGAGATAAAACCGTTGCTCCGGAAGCAATGGAAATAACGATCAGCCCAAGTACCGGACCTTCAAGACCCATGATACTGATAAGCGGGGTGATAAGACCTGCTGCTGTCACCATGGATACAGTCGCAGAACCTTGTGCCACGCGGACTGCCGCTGCGATTAAGAACGCAAGGACGATTGGAGGCAATGCAGATCCTGCCATCATTTCACCAAGAACATCCCCAACACCAGAGTCGATTAGTACTTGTTTGAACACTCCACCGGCACCAGTTACAAGGATGATGATACCAGCTGGCTCAAGCGCTTTTGTTGCGATATCTTGTACATCTTGTTTTGTATAGCCTCGCTTAGTTCCAAGGAAGTAGAACGTCAACAACGTTGCAATCGTCAATGCTACGAACGGATGACCAACAAATGTTGTAATTTCACGTACGATGTGACCTTCTTCAAAAATAACCGTTGAAAACGTATTCACTAAAATCAACACTAAAGGAACTAAAATGATAGAAGCGATCAGTCCGAATCCTGGAAGATCCTTGTCGTATACCTTATCTTCGTCAATTTCCATATATTTTGGTACAACGACGTGAATTTTCTTGCCGATATATTTACCAAACACTGGACCAGCTAAAATCATAGCCGGAATACCTGCAATGACACCAAACAGGATAACCCAACCAAGGTCAGCACCAATTAGATCTGCTACTGCAATCGGACCTGGAGTTGGCGGGATAAAGCTGTGCGTTACAGCAAGACCAGCTAGCAACGGGATACCATAGTGTAATAGGGACTTTCCTGTTTTTTTCGCCAAACCGTAAACGATTGGCACTAAAATGATGAATCCAACATCAAAGAATACCGGGATTGCTACCAAGAAACCTGTGATACCAAGTGCCCACTGGGACTTTTCTTCACCGAATTTCTTCATTAAAGTTTGAGCAAGTCTTTCTGCTCCTCCTGACACTTCTAGCATTTTACCGAACATGGCACCAAGTCCGACTACGACTGCTACGAACCCGAGGGTGCCTCCCATTCCGTTTTGTACGGATGCGGTGACTTCATTTAGCGGCATGCCTGAGGCGATACCTACTAGTAAGCTGACTAGCAGCAGGGCTACGAATGCGTGTAGTTTGGTGCGGATGACTAGGAATAATAGCAGGAATATGGCTGCTGCTGCGATTAGGATTAGCATGGATCCTGACATGGTTTGTTCCTCCTTTTTGGATACCTTTATTTGAAAATTGATGTTTTTACGTTAACTTCCTGATGACTTCCGTTCCAGGTGTTCGCTTTCCGCGGGACGTGTGCTTGAGCCTCCTCACTTCGTTGCGGGGTCTCAAGCTACCGTTATCCCCCGCAGGAGTCTCACACCTTGCACTCCAGTCATCAGGAGGGAGTTTCATTAACTATTACGTCTCTCGTAATCTACTTAAATTAATTTAGTTCTTCTCTACTGCGTGGCCGCCGAATTCGTTTCTTAGGGCTGCGACTACTTTTCCGGAGAAGGTGTCGGGCTCTAGGGAGCGGTATCGCATCATGAGGGACATGGCGATGACTGGTGCGGCGGCTTGGAGTTCAAGGGCTGTCTCTACTGTCCATTTACCCTCACCAGATGAATGCATAACGCCTTTGATTCCTTCTAATCTTGCATCTTTGCTGAATGCGTTTTCGGTTAATTCCATCAGCCATGAGCGAACGACAGATCCGTTGTTCCATACTCTTGCAACCTTTTCATAGTCAAAATCAAAATCACTTTTTTCTAGGATATCGAAGCCTTCTGCGATTGCTTGCATCATGCCGTACTCGACCCCATTGTGGATCATTTTCAAGAAGTGACCGCTACCGGATTTTCCTGCATATAGGTAGCCGTTTTCTACACAAATATCTTGGAACAGCTTCTCCACATGCTTAAACGCTTCTTCATTTCCGCCAACCATGGTGCATGCTCCGTTACGAGCGCCTTCCATGCCGCCGCTTGTTCCGACATCCAAGTAGTGGACACCTTTTACAGCAAGCTCTTCTGCACGCTTTAGCGTATCTTTGTAGTTGGAGTTTCCACCGTCTATGATGATGTCTCCTTCTGTTACGAAACTACTAATCTCAGAAAGGACGCTTTCCGTGATCTCCCCTGCAGGTACCATCATCCATACCACTTTCGGAGATTCCAGTTTGTTTAGGGCCTCTTCAATGGAATAAGCACCAATTGCACCTGCTTGTTCGCTCTTGGTAACGTTCTCATTATCAACGTCAAATGCCACTACTTCATGCTTATGATCTATTAAATTTAATGTGAGGTTATACCCCATCTTGCCTAATCCTATCATTGCTAGTTTCATATAAAAAGAAACTCCCTTCTTCTTTTACAGTTGGTTATCGAAAAATATTTTTTGTCTTGTTCCTATTATGAAAAAAAATTCCCCGAAATGCAAGCGTTATCAAAAAATAGTTTCTTTTTTTTTGAAACCTCTTTATGATAGATAGTAGATTATGATTTTGGAGGGTCGCACCATGAACAGACAAGAATCTCAATACTGCATGATGCGCATTCGTTCCCACTACCCACAGTTCAAGGGGAAGGAGCAAGTCATCGCGGACTATATCCTCAACAATCCACAGAAAATTGTCCACAGCACCATCAACCAGGTTGCGGATGATTTAGGTGTAGCGGACTCTACTGTTTTCCGTTTTTGTCAAAGAATCGGCTTTAAAGGGTACCAAGCCATGAAAATAGCTCTGGCAACGGAAATTGTAAAACCTATTCAAGATATTCATGAAAATATCATGGAACATGACAGTGAAAAAACGATTGCGGAAAAAGTGTTCCGTTCTAATATAAAAACGCTGGAAGATACATTAAAGATCCTTGATGACCAGGCATTTCACCAGGTGATCAGCGCGATTCTCGCGGCGCGCAAAGTGGAATTATTCGGGAGCGGCGGATCCAATGTCATCGCCATGGACGCCTACCATAAGCTTATCCGTACCGGTGTTTCGGTGAACGTTCAATCTGATACACATATGCAGCTCATGTCTGCCAGCCAACTGACGGACGAAGACGTGGCCATTATTATTTCACATACTGGAGCATCCAAGGATATGATGCACATTCTGGAGGTAGTGAAAGCAAATGGCGTCAAAACAATCGGCATCACCAACTTTGCCAAATCCCCTTTAAGTCAAGGAGTTGATTTGGCCCTATACACCATGTCGGAAGAAACGGATTACCGCTCAGAGGCATTGTCATCCCGTATCGCCCAGCTTGCTATGATCGACGCCATCTATGTGAATGTACTCATGGCGAAGAAAGAAGAAGGAAAAGAAGCGTTGCAGAAAGTGCGTGCAGCGATTTCCGTAAAACGAATATAAAGAAGGCTGGCTAGGTGTCGCTATAATGCGACAAACTAGCCAGCCTTCTTTTTACACCAAGATAAAATAATATATCACCATCGCACTCAATCCTACAGGGACACCGTGGCGTGCCCACTCTTTACTTGTAATCCCAAGCTTTCCTGCTGCAATGATATTTGGAATGTTTCCCGGCACCAGCATTCCGCCACTGATCATGAGTCCAAGCAAAATCACCCTGATGACTGCCGGGTCCAGTTCGGCACTAATTTCCGCAGCCGCAAGTGTCGCGTTATCCAATATGGCTGAGGACATATTGAACCAGTATAAAACAGAAGAATCCATTCCTAAAAAGTAGGCGGAGACAAATGGTTCAAAACCCGCTCCAAGAAAGGTCAGTCCCATTACAAAGAAGTAAATTTTCAAGCCTCTAATAAAAATTTCCTCATAGCTTTCCTTATCCTTCAGACTTCGTCTTAACTCGTTGGCAACTGGTGCTTTAACCATAAAAGCAGCAAGCAAGCCGAAAAAGAACAAAGCAATGAAGACATCCTTGCCAATCAGCCTCAGCAGGTAAAAGAAATCACCGTTCAACTTACTGATGGTCACGATTGACAGCGGCTCACCGATCGGGGTTAGCGCAGCTCCTAACCCTATTGAAAAACAAGCAAGGACAGTAAGCCGAATTTGCTCTCTTTTTTCCAAATCCAGCCCCACTACGATGAATACTAACAATAGCGCTGCAATGATTGCCGTAATGACACTTGAGATCAATCCAAGAAATACGACAAGCAAAAAAATAAACAATTTAAAAGGAATCCAGTTTTTCAGAAAGTGGAGGATGCGGCTAAAAGGCGTCTGCAACCACCTGAATACCAGGCCCGCCATCAGGACTGCGAGTGAGATTAGGAACGGGTCGGTTGCGGCTATGAAAAATAGCTTTTCATTGTAGACTCCACTTACCATGCTGGCAAGTATCCCCATGCTTAATAGGAAAACTTCCATATTTTCTTCTATTTTTTTGACAAGTAAAGGTCCTAATAACACGACCAGAAAAATCGATATCAGCCCGAAATCCATTTTTCACACTCCCGCTGTCTGAAGAAATTCTTTAGATAACGGTTCATGTATATGCAGTTATTGGACAAACATGCCTGTTGCTTACAGCGGTTCGAATGAAACGGTTGGCCTTTTAGGGTCAAGCATAGTTACAAGCTCTTTTTTACTCGGCTTGGATACTAGAATATACAAGACATCTCCTGCTTTTATCTTCGTATTTCCTTGAGGTGTAATCAAGTCATTATTACGGATGATGGCATTGATAAGAACATCCTTTGGAAAAGTAATATCTACAAGCCTTTTGCCCTCAATCGGTGTAGCGCTACTGACTTCATATTCCATAATTTCGGCATTTGCTTGGCCGATGGAAACAAGCTCCAACGTATGAGGTGGTTCCGATCTTACAGGTCCGGTGAGTCCAAGTTTTTCTGCTAATATGGATATGGTAGAACCTTGGATAAGACATGAGGTTAATACAACGAAAAAGACCACATTAAAGACAAGCTGGCTGTTTTCAACTCCGGCTATCATAGGGAAGGTGGCGAGAACAATCGGAACCGCCCCTCTTAAACCAGCCCAGGACAGAAATACTTTTTCTTTCATACCGAATCCCATACCAATCGTGGATAAAAATACAGCTATAGGTCGAGCCACGACAATGAGAATAATGGAAAGTAACAAGCCTTTCCAAACGATATCAAATGTGAACAACTGCGTAGGGAATACAAGTAACCCTAAAATCGTAAACATCATGATTTGTGCCATCCAAGCGAACCCTTCATTGAACCGGAAAATGGATTGACGGTAAATGAGGTCTGAATTTCCGACCCAAAGTGCTGCCACGTATACAGCAAGCAATCCGCTGGCGCCGACCAATGCTGTAGCACTGTAAGTCAACAAAGCAAATGCAAGCGCAAAAACCGGGTAAAGTCCACTAGAATCCAAGTTGATATTATTAATGGCGTACGTTGCCAATTTCCCCATCAACACTCCGATTCCAAGTCCCACTCCCATTTGCCAGAAAAAAGTACCGACCAAGGCCAAATAAGAGGATCCTTCTGTGACCATCAACTCAATAATGGATATCGTCAAGAACATCGCCATCGGATCATTGGAACCTGACTCTGCTTCAAGCGTTGCTCCAAGCCTTGCTTTTATGTTCTGACCTTTCAGTACCGCAAAAACCGCCGCGGCATCTGTGGAGCCGACAATTGCCCCAAATAAGAAGCCTTCCATCCACGTTACTCCTAAGATCAGCTTTGCTGCCACTGCAACCACAACAGTCGTCAAAATCACTCCAAGTGTTGCAAGGGAGAGCGATGGCTTGGCAACAGCCTTTACCGTTGACCATCTCGTCTGCAGTCCCCCTTCAAAGAGGATAATGATAAGGGCGAAAACCCCGACAAGCTGTGCCATCTTAGCATTGTCAAACGAGATAAACCCCAGGCCGTCACTTCCTGTTATCATTCCTACTACGATAAACAAAATCAATGCCGGTACTCCCAATCTCGTGGAAAATTTGGTGGTGATAACCCCGACAATCAGTAAAAGTGCACTCAAAAGAATAAAATAATCTATATTTAAGTTTGTTCCAACCATGTTAAATTTGCTCCTTCCAAAAGACCTGCCTTCTTATATCTTTTTCTCCATTCCAATTCTGTTTTTATTATTTCTGTATCTTAGGATTAATATTACAATTAGGACCAGCATTACACCTATTCCAATAGGTTTCATATATATGGAAATTACAGAAGCCGCATCTGCCCAGTGGGGACCAAATCGGAATCCCAGGTAGACATAAGCTACTGTGATTGGAAGCATGGCAAAATAGGTGTAGACCGCAAATACCCATATATTCATCTTTGACAGCCCGCATGGTATCGATATTACCGTCCTGACTCCAGGAATGAATCGGCCAAAAAACGCGATGACCGGCCCGTATTTAGCAAAGAATTTTTCTGCTGTTGCCATATCCTTCTCCCGAATAAAAAAGTATTTACCATATTTATCGATTAAAGGCCTTCCTCCGAATCTACCAAGAGCATAAAGTGTCAAAGGTCCTGTGACTCCACCGATACTACCTGCTAAAACAGCTAGCACAAGGTTCATGTCCCCTTGATACACCCAGTAACCTACCAAGGGCAGAATCAACTCAGCCGGGATAAATTCGAACGTCAAAGCCAAGATAACCCCAAAATAGGATAAATCTTTGAATGACTGTATGAAAGTTAAGATAATTTCTTCAAACAAATTTTCTCCTCCATCTACTAGTTTTATTTCTATTTCAGATTATTAGGAATTATTTAATGTGAGGTTTGCATTAGGAAAGGTAGTTGGATTGGAATTTCTTGGGGAAGAGGTGAATAATTGCAACACAAATAAACTCCTCTTTTTTGTCGATTTGCGATGTAGGGAGCGCTCTCGTAATTGGTGCGTAATAGGAAGTGCTTGTTATGTCGTCTTTTTTATTTAGCTTTTGTGATAAGGTGGCGTAGATCCCAGACCTTGACAGCGACGAAACGATTTCCACATCTTTTCCGCTTTTTTCTATAGAAAAGGCCTTGCCTGTCATATCCATATTATTGTTTACTGGTAGGACAGCCTGGACACTGATCAACAACAGCACAACAAATAAAACACTCCAAATTCTCATAAGTTCTCCTCCTTTCTTTTTGCACATACTATACTATTATACCATTTTATTGGGACCATCTACTAAATTACTATTCATAAAAAAAGAACGTTCCTTGGCATCAAATACATCGCAAGGAACATCCCATTATGGTTATACAGCTTCCGTCTGTTTCCACTTCTTCCCTACCTGTACGAACAGCAATCCCAATTCATGATGGTCACCTTCATACAACGCACATTGCGCAAATCGTGCTTCTCCGTTCGCATCGACCACCTGCAGTTTGCAGAAGGCCCTGTTTTGCTGAAGCGCTTCGTAGAAATTGGAAACAGAATTTACCGGTAAATTGTTTACTTTTGTAATCACTTCGCCTATTTGAAGGTTCATTTTCTCTGCTGGACTTTCCGGGATGACACCCAAAATAACGAGGCCTTTATCACGCTGTACAAAAATGGGCTGTTGTTTGTCGTCTTGGGTTCTGGCTCTAAAGTACAACCATTCCCTCCCGATCACTGCAAGGACTGCTGCCAGGATAGCTGCATTTTCCCACCAGAAGCTTCCAATACTTATTGCCAGAACAAGCACTCCCATCAGTAGCAACTGACGACCAACCAGCGGTATCACGTCCATTGGCAGGCTTGACTTCAAACGCTGGTAATAGCCCATGCTGAACGGAACAAGCCAAATGGACAAGGAATTTTCCCCCAGTTGCAGGGCCGGCCACCATGTGAAGTCCGTCTCGATGCCTCCCGCACCAACCGGTACAAATAGAAACAATGGGAGAATCCATACACGCTGGACAACATGTGTGCCGACCGGCAACCCCCGTTTGCTTTTTTGAAGCTGAGGGGAAGTTTGAACTGGGGCCTGCTTCATGACAAACAGACCTTCTGCCACCATAAGGAATCCCATCAACAACGCAAGTGTCGGTAGATGTGTCTCTCCCAGTGAATCAAACAGTCGCTGAATGAGCGTGACACCTGTTTCCAGTTTAGGCAGGAGCACGACACCCAATAGTGTGAAGCCGAATATGTAAGCCGTCGACAACCATCTAGGCTTGATGAATAGGGTAAAAATAATACTGAAAAAACTTAGAAGGACAACCGTGCCGAACGGGAGAATAACTCCCAGACCAAGGGTCAGAACAGATAAAGCAAGTCCCACAAAAAGACTTTTACAAGCCTTCTGAAACTCAGTCAGTCCGTACTCCACTCTTATATGAAAGTCATGGCGTTCTCTTTTGACGCGAAAATAACCCAATACTACTGCAACGGCTAAGGTCACATAAAGGACAGGGTGGATGAAAAGACGTCCCACTCCTATCAGCAATTCCCAAGCCCACGATTCCATCACCCAATCACCGCCTAATCAAACTAACTTTTCTTATATTTTACCACAAAAAAGTCAGCTCCCACCATAAGGGAAGCTGACTGCTATAATTTATTTCAATAATGTCTTTATAGCCTCTTTCAGCTGTACGTCATTCTCTTTTGCGCGTACCGCTTCCAGGAGTTGTGCTTGCAGTTGTTCTGCCGTTTTGCTGTCCACTTTTCCAGATGAGGATAAATCATTTTCAGCTTGGAAGGATTTCACGGCATCTTCCGTCTCCTTGCTGAAGTAACCATCTTCACGGCCTGGGTTGAAACCAAGTCCTTTTAGCATCACTTGTACATTCTTCACTTTTTCGCTATTGGTATCAAGTGCCAGCTCTTCATTTTCTTCTAGGTTAATCGGGTTGGCATAGAAAAAGTCCGGTTGTTTGACAGGTACGGTCGGCTCCACGCCATCGTTATGGATCCAGTTCCCGTCAGGTGTCAACCATTTATAAAGAGTCAGCTTCAGGTTACTGCCATCACCAAGCTCTAATGCTTGTTGAACAGTCCCTTTACCAAAGGAAGCATCTCCGACTACTTCATAGTTACCTGCTTCTTTTAACGCGCCGGCAAGGATCTCGGACGCAGAGGCACTTCCTTTATCAATCAGGGTCACTATTTCATAAGGCTTTTTCTCTGTTAAGGAAGAGAAGAAACGCTGCTTTTCTCCATTGCGCTGTTCAATTTGCACGTAAGGTTTTTCTTTCGTGACAAGCTCCGCCGCGATAATCTGCACTTGATCTAAAAGACCTCCCGGGTTACCCCTTACATCGACTACTAATCCTTCAATGTTTTGGTCTTCTAGTGCTGCCAACTGTTCTTGAAAGTCTTTCCCTGTATCTTGCGAGAAGGAGGTGATTTGGATATACCCGACTTTTTTGCCGTCTTGTTCGATTGTTTCAGAATACACGGTTTCAATTGGAATCGTGTCACGCGTTACGTCCACATTAAATGGCTCCTGCACGCCAGGTCGCTGGATTTCCAGTGTGACGACCGTCCCTTTTTCTCCACGGATCTTAAGTACTGCCTGATATAAATCCAAGCCTTCTATGTCTTCCTCATCCACTTTTAGAATTTGATCATTCGGTTGCAGACCAGCCTTTTCAGCCGGGGAACCTCGGAATGGGGAAACAATGGTTACCTTCCCATTCTGCATGCCTACTTCTGCACCTATTCCTTCAAACGAAGATTCAAGCGACTGAGTAAATTGCTCTGCAGTATCTTTATCCATATACACGGAGTAAGGATCCTCCAAAGTATCAACCATTCCTTGGATAGCGCCTTCTATTAATTTGCCTGATTCTGTTTCCTCCACATAACGGGAAGAAATAATTTCATATGCCTGTTGAATCTTTTCCATCTGTGCTGCCGTTTCTTTCGGCGATTCCTGTGGTGCCGCTTGCTCTGTGTTATCAGTAAGAGGATTTTGCACGGAAGGTACAGCCGCTGCCGGTCCATGACCGAACCATTGTAATCCCGCATACATTCCTGCAGCTCCAACTAGAACTGATACAACCATTAATACTGTAACAATTTTGCGATTCATGAAAGCTCCTCCTCATCCTATACCCCGTACCGAACGATAGATATGACGCAATTGTACCATAGCCGGCGTTGGTTGAAAATTATTAAAACTTATGTAAGTGGCTAAGGTGATTTTTAGTTTTAGCCTAAAAGTAAGCTTGTCCTAGTTGCCTCATTTCTACCTTGTTACAAAAGGCATCACACAGGGAAGTGTAATGCCTTTGATAAAATAAGTATATGTGTTTGTAGGGTATATTATGTGAGAGAATTCAACCTATCCTTTTATATTAGACATTCTTTAGAAGCTCCTCAAGCCATTGAATATCCGAATTGTATCTTTGATTATTTTGGGACCAATATTCAAGAAATCTTTCTTTGTCATGTTCCCAGTTGGGATAGCTTTCTTGGAATTTTTTTATAAATAGAGCACTTCCCCCAACAATCGCATGATCTTCATGAGAAATTTGCACGCCCCATCTCCCTCTGAGTGAGTATAGGGTGTTTTCTAATACAAGAGGAATTGATTGATATTCACTAAAATTTAAAGACTCCTCAACTTTCCAGTGTTGTGATGGAAATTCTACATCTTGAACGGATGAGATAGTAAAACTATCACCTTCTGATTCAGAGATGAAAAAACCTTCTTCTCCTACAGACTCTATTGCATACTTTAATGCATAGAATTGTTCTTTATTTAAATAGTAACCGTCCGTAGGAAAGATAATCAGCTTTTTTTCTACCGTTTCTTTAAAGGGATTTATAAATGGATCTGATGTAAGTATAACTTTCTCATATGTTTCCTTTAACTTTAACAACTCTGATTGTTTTTGAATTCTTTTCATATGTTAGACCCCCTCTATTATAGGAACTTTATCTTCCTAATTCCTTAAATTTTGATTTAACTATTTTCCCTTCTAGCACTGGGTGCTTCTTATTTATCCCACTGTCTAGAACCGCTACTTTTTCTGGTTGTTGTGCACTAAAGGGACATAACATAAAGAATGCAAACAACATAATAATTATGAATGACCAATAATAGAAACTCTTTAACATTTCCTAACCCTCTCTAAAACCTATTATTACACTCTCAACACAACACAAAATGAACAGTTCTAAATATACAGGTTCAATCTAACAAGAAACTTAACAAAAACTTAAATTAACCTTTAATTTTGAGTTATATCAAAAACACCACCTCAAGAGATGGTGTCAGACTGTTCGCTAAAATTATGCAAATAAAAAAACACAACCCCGCCGCCTGGATTTAACAGCGAGATTGTGTTGGTTAAAAATTAAAAGTTGATATACGATGCAGGGTTCACTGCATTGGATTTAGAACCGTTCCAAGATCCTTTGTGAAGTTCAAAGTGCAAGTGAGGACCAGTAGAGAATCCAGTGTTCCCCATGTTACCAATGAATTGACCTTTAGATACGGATTGTCCTGCACTTACTCCCAAGCTTTCCAAGTGAGCATATACAGTCGTCCAAGTTTGGCCATCAATATAGTGAGTGATGAAAACTACATTACCATAAGAGCTGGAGTAGTAAGCTTGGAATACTGTTCCGCTTCCTGCTGCTACTACAGGTACATTTCCACTTCTTCCGTTTTTACCAACATCGATTCCGTAGTGCTGGGAGCCCCAACGAGTACCGAAACCAGATGTTACGCTACCAGTTGTAGGTCTTGTCCAAGATCCGGATGAAACTGGTGGTGGCGGAGAAGAGACATGTTCCGGCTTAGGTTCAGGTTTTCCTGCTGCCTTTGCTGCTGCAACTGCTGCATCATGGTCTCTTTGACGTTGCTCTTCAAGACGTTTTCTTTCAGCCTCTTGCTCTGCACGTATCGCTGCTTCGCGTTTCGCCCGCTCTTCCGCTGCTTTAATTTCAGCACGGATTGCTTGTTCTTGTGAAGCAAGTACTTCTGCTTCATTTTCTAACTGATGGATTTCATGCATGGTTGCTTGTTCTTTTTTCTTTAATTCTGCCAGTAATTTGTCTTTTTCAGCAATCTGACTCTTTAATTGTACTTCCATGCTTTCTAGGTCAACTAATTGTTGCTCTAATGAAGCAAGCTGTTCACGCATTTCCAGCTCTTTTGCTTCAAGTTCTTGCATGTCATTTTGATGAGCTTGTAGAATATCACGATCGGCTTGAACAATTGTTGCTACCGCACCAACGCGGTCCAGAAAATCTCCAAAGCTTTGTGCACCTAATAATACATCTAAGTAATTCACGGCTCCTCCACCTTGTTGGAAGGAACGAGCGCGATCTTCTAGAAGCTCATTTCTTTTTGCAATACGCTCTTTTAGTACTTCAATTTCTTGTTTTAGTTTTTCGATATCTTTACGAGTTGTATCGATTTCTACTTTTTTACCACTGATTTTATTCTTTGTTTCTGCAACAGCTTTATCTAAGCGTTCCACTTCTGCCCTAATTTCCTGTTGCTCTGCTTGCAGTTGACTAACTTCATTTTTCTTTTCAGTTCTGGTAGATTCATTTGATGATTGTTGATCTTGCACTTCATTAAGCTTTTGTTGCATCTCGTTCGCAAAAGCTTTTTCAGATAAACCTGAAGCGAAGAATCCGGAAAAGCCAATGACTGCAGCAATAGCAATTGTACCAATCTTTCTTCTCATCTCTTACTTCCCCCTAAACTCTTATGTATCCTGACAGGAACAAATTGGTTGTTCCCATCAAGTTTTCTGTATTTTCAAAGCGGGTAATGCATCTATAGTAATCTCTTAAACTCGCAGGAATTTTCGGACAGACATCATGCTTCCCCACATACCGATAAACGCTCCAATTGCAACCAAGATACCAATAACCTGGAATGCGAATGGATAAAACGGAAGCAATTGTATAAACGTGCCTTGAATTCTTGGTTGAACAAGATCTATTAAATAATAGTAGGATGTTAGGATAATGCCAATCGGAACGAATGAACCAAGTATTCCTAACCATAATCCTTCTAAGAAGAATGGCCAGCGGATGAATCCATTTGTAGCACCAACCAATTTCATTATCTCAATTTCTTTTCTTCTGGCAAAGATGGTGATTTTAATCGTGTTGGAAATCAAGAACATTGCTGTAAATACTAGTCCAAGAATCAGGGCCAGTCCAACATTTCTCGCAATCTCAAACACTTTGAACAATCTTTCCACTGTTTCTGCACCATAAATGACTTTGTGGGTGAAATCGAATTCGTCAATTTTCTTAGCCGCTGTAATGGTTTCTTGCGGTGTTGCTGTTTTAATGATGAAAACATCATATAGCGGATTATTTTGTTCAAACAGCTCAAAAGCTCCGCCGTCCTCACCAAAACTATCTACCAAACCTTTCAACTCTTCTTCTTTAGAAGAAAAATCGACTGTTTCTACTTCCGGTAGGTTCTGTATCTGTTGCCTCAATACTTCCTTATTTTCCTGGTTGGCAGTCAAGTCAATGTGAACTCTAATTTCCACATCGCTTTCAATTTCTGAAGCGACATTATTCAAGTTCATCATCAACACAAGGAATACACCAACCAATAGAAGTGTCACCGTCACTGCACTGACAGATGCAAATGTCATCCAGCCGTTACGCGCCAAACTTTTAAAGCTTTCCTTAAAGTGTCGCAGTAGAGTTCTAGGCTTCATAACCGTAGTCCCCCTCTGCTTGGTCACGCACTATCTTACCATTCTCTATTGCAATTACACGTTTTTTGATGGTGTTTACAATCTCACGATTGTGCGTAGCCATTACTATCGTCGTGCCTTTTTCGTTGATTTCTTCAAAGATGCTCATAATTTCCCATGAGGTGTCAGGATCAAGGTTACCTGTCGGCTCATCGGCAATCATTACTTTCGGTTTGTTGACTATCGAGCGCGCAATCGAAATACGTTGCTGCTCTCCACCTGAAAGTTCATTTGGAAGATGGCGTGCCTTGTGCTTGAGTTTTACTAGATCAAGAACTTCCATGACACGTTTTTTAATGTTTTTGGGACTTTCTTCTATTACTTCTAAGGCAAAAGCTACATTTTCATATACTGTTAACTGAGGTAAAAGTTTGAAATCTTGAAATACCACTCCGATATTTCTTCGAAGTATAGGCACTTTGTTTTCCTTCAGTTTGGAAAGGTTTATTCCATCTATGACAATGCTTCCGCTTGTAGGCTTTTCTTCCCTGTACATCATTTTGATGAACGTGGATTTACCGGCCCCACTGGGTCCTACTACATAGACAAATTCGCCTGTTTTTATTTTTATATTAATACCGTCCATAGCTTGGACACCATTTGGGTATTTTTTATAGACGTCTTGCATTTCAATCATTTAATCACCTATCTGGGTCAAAGATTTGAATCTCATTGTAATCCCTGCTTTCGACTCACAGGAAGGAGAGTATTCATTAAACGCTGTCGTAATGCGGATAGAACACTTGCTACTAGAATGCAATATGTATATTTATCTAATTTTTCCGCATAAATTCACTTTATTATTATATCATCTATTTCGACAAAATAAGAGTTTTTATTATTACAGTTTCTTTTCAAATCGAAGTCAACGTTGGTAACAAAGGGATAATTTTCCTAAAAGCAGAAATATGTCGAACGATATTTGTCGCTTTTTATGGGGAAAGAGAAAAAATTCACAAAAAAACACCTTCGGGGGTCAGACCCCCGAAGGTGTTTTTGAAGTTGTGTAGAATACTTTAAGGTTACTGGATTGTTAGTACGTCGGTCGCTGCTACTGCACGGTCAAGGTTGCCTTTTTTGGCGTAGACTGCCACGCGGTAGTTTCCAGCTGGCAGTTGGGTGCCGTCTGCTAGGGTACCATTCCAGTTGTGATAGTTATAGCCTTTTGCAAGATCGGCATCGTATAGTGCTTCCCCTACAAAATTACCTATTGCACCAGCAGGTGTGGCAGTGTAAATCCAAACTTCGAACTCATCCGCTCCACCAGGAAGGTAGGAGTAGATTTCAAAGTTATTTCCACCTAGTACTGTAAAGCCTGCAGAAGTTACGCGAGGGAAATCAGGCTCGCCTACAAATAATATAGTAGGAACTTGAACTACCGTCTCACCTTCTGTAACAATCAGGTGTCCTTCATAGTAACCAGGCTCAAGCTTGGAAGCATCCACTTGAACGTTTACATTTACATTTTGTTTCTTACCAGCTTTAACTTTTGTGTTTTTGCTAGTTTTTGCTTTAACGTGTTTGCCTACTTCATTTTTAAATGTAAATTCTACACTGTAGTTCTTGTCTTTATTAGACAAGTTCTGAATTTCGAACTTTTGACTTTCTGTTTGCTTGCCTTTTTTCTTATCAAATACTCCAAAAGAATAGCTTCCAGGATTCACAAGCGTTTCTGCTTGAAGCGCATCTACTACGCGGATGCTTCCTGCACCTTGAGAATTGTGTGCATATTCTTTATCTGTTGCAGGATCGATCAATTTTTCTGCTGTGTTCATAAGGGCAGATTTTACTTCATACACGCCCCAATCCGGGTTCGCTTGAAGGATTACCGCTGCAGCACCTGCTACGTGCGGAGATGCCATACTTGTACCTTGCTTTGCACCGTAACCGTGTGGTGCATCAGGGTTGAATGTAGGTACTGTACTTACAATGTTAACTCCAGGAGCAGAAACGTCAGGCTTGATCATCCAAGTGTCCACTACCGGACCGCGGGAAGAGAATCCTGCCATTGTTTCCCCTACTCTTTCAGAAAATGCAATGTTAAAACTAACTGTTACCTCAGCTGCTTTTGCTTTCAATGCCACACCTTCAGCTTGGTTTAACATAATTGTCGGAACAGCCATACCAGGAATCAAAGGCATCTCACCTGGTGCGTTGTTATAAAGAATTGCCCCAGCAGCGCCAGCTTTAGCAGCTTCTGTCGCTTTATCTACAAATGCAATGCCAGCTCCACGGCTGATCAAAGCAATCTTACCTGTTAAATCTTTTCCTGCAAATTCAGCAGGAGAACCAAAACCTACGTCAACTAATTCATAATTTTTTCCGTTTAGTGCTAATAATGCTTCCTCTGAAGGAAAACCTTGTACTGCAGAAGATGCATAAGATACACCATCAGAAGTTGTTGTTGCTGCTGTGAATACATTGTAAGGAAGTTGAGTCGCTCCTACAGAGATTGCTTCACGGGAAGTTCCCGGGGAACCTACTGTCCAGTTGTTAGGACCAGAGTTACCATTTGACGTTACCGCTACTACTCCCTCAGCCATCGCTTGATCTAAAGCAATGGAAGTTGCCCAGTCAGGAGAGTTTAAAGAGTTACCTAAGGAAAGGTTCATAATATCTGCACCATCAAGAACTGCGCGCTCGATAGCTGCCACTACGTTTTCCGTAGATCCACTGCCACCAGGTCCTAGTACACGGTATGCAAGTAATGTAGCGTCAGGAGCCACACCTTTAATTTGTCCATTTGCTGCTACTGTTCCTGCAACGTGGGAACCGTGAGTCGTTGCCGCTCCACGAGGGTCACCAGGGAACGTTTCTTGTGGGTCATTATCGTTATCAACAAAGTCCCATCCTAAATATTCACCAAAATTACCTGCTAAGTCAGGATGCGTGTAGTCAACACCAGTATCGATGACTGCTACTGTTACACCTTCACCTGTAAATCCAAGGTCCCAAGCTTCGTTAGAACCGATGAATGGCGCAGAATCGAACATCGCAGGGCTGAATTCCTCTTCGGAAACAACCTCAGTTGTTGTATATTCCACGTTTGGATAAACCGCTTTTACACCTGGAGTCGCTAGTAGACTAGGAATCTCGTTTGCTGGGATTTCAAGAGAGAAACCGGAGAATACATGATCATACTCACGATCTACTTTAGTTTTAGAAGTGCGATCTGCCACTTCTTTTTTCACTTTATCACGAGCACTTTTCAGATTCTGCTTAGACTGCTTTTTTCCTTTGTGCTTCGCTTCAACCATTGATTCTTCTTGTAATTCGACAATAACCTTTACTGCTTTGGAGGATGATAAATCAAAATCTCCTTGTAAAGTTGCTAACTCAAGGTTTTCTTTCCCTGTGTTAGCAGAAACACCATTTGTGGCAAAAGTACTGAAAACAAGTACGAGAACCAACAAAGGCATGAATGCTGCGATTAGTTTCTGTTTCAAATCATCCCACTCCCCTTTTGTTGTATCTAACGACTTTTGTAAAAATTTCTAGACATATACTTAAGTACCATTTACTTACGATAGTCCAAAATCTTTACAAACCAAATTATATTTCAAAAATTGAAATTTTCAATATACTTTAATGCATTAAACGAACAATTCCGACAATTAGGTTATAAAGAACCAGCAAAATTCCACAAATAACCAACAGAAACACCCTGAATAGCCTACTTTACATTTTAGATGAATAGGTAAATTAGAACATAAAAAAGAACCCTCCAGTTTTTAGGAGAGTTCCATTCATTCTTATTTGTGCTGCGCCAACCATTCAGCTAAAACAGTTGCATCTTCTGCAGGTACAAGTCCTGCCGGCATGTTTCCTTGCCCGTTATTAATGATGCTTTCAATTTCTTCTTGGCTGTATTTGCTTCCTACTTTTTGAAGGTTAGGACCACTTGCGCCCTCCATGTTCTTACCATGACAACCTATACAGCTTTGATACAATTGCTGCGCTTCTTCATTTTCGACCATGGCGAATTCGCCACCGCCTGATGTTTCCTGCTCCTCATCGCCACCGCCACAAGCTGCAAGAGTCAAAAGAGAAGATCCAAGAACAAATGCCATAAAATACTTTTTCATAGGTAGGTCCCCCAATTTTTGAGATGTAATTATTACCAAGATTGTTTTTATTATATCCTATTTATTCTCTTTTAAAACCCTCGCCCAACACTTCAGAAGCATTGGTTACGATCACAAATGCAGCAGGGTCAATGGTCCGGACCACTTGTTTCAATTTTGTGAATTCGGTCTGATCCACCACACACATCAACACAGGCAATTCATTTTCCGTATATCCTCCATAAGCGGCAAGCTTGGTCACACCTCGATCAATTTTTGTAAGGATGGCGGCCTTAACTTCTTCTTCTTTCTTGGTGATGATGATAGCCATCTTGGAATACCCAAGGCCCACTTGTACGAAGTCAATTGTTTTGGATGTCACAAAAAGCCCGATAAGAGCGTACATTCCAAGCTCCAAATCAAATACTACTGCGGCTGAGATAACAATTAGCCCGTCAATCATCGCGACACATGCGCCGAGCGTCAGACCCGTATATTTGTGGATGATTTGTGCTGCCAGGTCTGTTCCACCTGTTGAGGCACGTCCTCTGAAAACGAGCCCTAGCCCAAGTCCGACACCAATTCCTCCAAACAATGATCCTAGCAGCGGATCTTCTGTGGCAGGTGCAACATTACTTGTCCAAAGTACAATCACTGGCAATGTGATCGTCCCTACAAGTGTTTTTAACCCAAATTGCTTTCCAAGCAGAATTACTCCTGCTAAAAAGAGCGGAATATTAAAGCATAACTGCACAATACCCGGTTCCCAATCAAGGAGCGATTTCAGTATGGTACTGATTCCACTTACCCCACCGGAAGCAACCTTGTTCGGCAGTAAGAACAAGTTGAACGCCAATGCCACAATCGCAGACCCCAACACTACATATGTATATTCTTTCACCCGTTGATAGACGGGGTTCACTTGATACCCATTTCTATTTTTCCGACTCAACTTAAAGCCCCCCAGAATCTTTCTTAAATACACACAACGAGCAAGAGTATAGCACGCGATTATAAGGGTGTAAATGGCATTGGTATAACGTGGTAAAGCGTTAATGCAAAGTGCAAACCTGGGATTTTTGGAGTGATTAAGGTTTGTCAAAATAACGCATTCATTCCTCGTAGGATTTCCATTTGTTTGTACACTATTCAGATATGCTAGGAACCCTAGCTCATCAAAATGTCCGATTGGTTGGTTTGATTACCCCTATCTCCATTTTTCTCTCTCGTCGGGGCACCAATGAGGCTCTTTGATTACCCCCAACTCCATTTTCCTTCTTCTCCGGGCACCAATGAGGCCCTTTGATTACCCCTACCTCCATTTTTCTCTCCTCGGGGCACCAATGAGGCTCTTTGATTACCCCCAACTCCATTTTCCTTCTTCTCCGGGCACCAATGAGGCCCTTTGATTACCCCCAACTCCATTTTCCTCCCCCTCAGGGCACCAATGAGACTTTTTAGGTTACACTTTCCCGTTAACACAAAAAACACCCCCGGCCTTCCGAGGCCAGAGGTGTTCCCATTCAAATTATAGTTTCGATCTCAAATAAGCATCAATAAACGGATCCAAATCGCCGTCCATGACCGCTTGTGTATTACCGACCTCCGTGTTTGTACGGTGATCTTTTACCATGGAGTATGGATGGAACACATAGGAACGAATTTGGGAACCCCAGCCGATATCCTTCTGCTCGCCGCGGATCTCATCCAGTTCCGCCTGCTGCTCATCCAACTTCTTTTGATAAAGCTTTGCTTGTAACATTTTCATCGCGCGCTCACGGTTTTTGATCTGAGAACGCTCCGTCTGACACGTTACGACCACATTTGTCGGTAGGTGAGTAATACGGACCGCGGAATCGGTCGTATTGATATGCTGTCCACCCGCTCCACTAGCGCGGTACGTATCAATTTTTAAATCTTCCGTACGGATATCAATCTCGATGTTATCATCAAACTCCGGCATAACCTCACAAGAAACAAAGCTTGTGTGGCGACGGCCTGAAGAATCGAACGGAGAAATACGCACAAGACGGTGTACCCCTTTTTCCGCTTTCAAATAACCATAGGCATTGTGTCCCTTGATTAACAATGTAACACTCTTGATCCCCGCTTCGTCTCCTGGCAGGTAATCAAGTGTCTCCACTTTGAAGCCTTTACGTTCTGCCCAACGAGTGTACATGCGCAGCAATAGGGAACCCCAGTCCTGAGACTCCGTACCGCCAGCACCAGGATGCAACTCAAGGATTGCATTGTTCTTGTCATGCTCACCGCTCAACAATAATTGAAGTTCAAACTTGTTGAAATCCTCAGCTACCGTTTTCACTTCACTGCCCAGCTCTGCTTGCAGCTCAGCATCTGGCTCTTCTTTTACCAATTCATATGTCAGTTGCAGGTTTTCATAGTTCTCGTTCAACTCATGAAATTGTCCAACAGGTTCTTTCAATGCGTTCGCTTCGTTGATGACTACCTGAGCCGCACTCTGGTTGTTCCAGAACTCTGGATTGGACATCTCATTATCAAGCTCAGCAATACGACGTTCTTTGGCCTCTAAGTCAAAGAGACCCCCTAAACTCGACTAATCGCTTAGCCATTTTTTCTAACTCGTGACGAATCTCTACTAATTCCATTTATTTCACCTCATAAAATTTTCACTAACACGGATTTAACAACCCTCATTAAACGAACAGGGCAACTAATAATCTATATTATCGTATTTCACACAAATAAAAAAGTACCTGAGTGATGGTGCTCCATCAAAGAGAGGAGAAATGTTCAATCAATCGGCCTTTTCCTTTCCTAAGATAGCTTTTTCAAAAGTTAATCCAAAACACAACCTCTGGACCCCTTGGGAGGCCTCATTTCCTATTTTCGGTTATTCAAACGTTGGTTTAAAAAGAACTATTTTAAAGTAGGAAAAACACTTCAAAACCATCATTTAGCACCTTATCCCACAATAGCTTCTTCAAAAGTTAATCCCAAATAGAACGGCTGAACCCCTTGGGATTCCTACGTTTCCATTTCCCATTATTCAAACGTTGGTTTAAAAAGAACTATTTCAGAAAATGTCTAAGTGTTCAATGAACATGGAAAAAGTGAGGCCAATTAAGCCCCACTCTTCACAAACTACCATTAATTCCCACAGCAGTTTTTATATTTTTTACCGCTTCCGCAGATGCAAGCATCATTGCGGCCAACGTCCATTACTTTTTTCACTGGCTTTTTCTTTGGAGGTTCTCCGCCGCCCTCTTTCGGAATAACCGCTTGGCCTTTTGCTACTTCTTCACGCTGCAGGTTGTTACGGATTTGTGCCTTCATGATATACTTTGCAACATCTTCTTCAATGGAAGCAATCATGTTTTCAAACATCGCAAATCCTTCGAACTGATACTCACGAAGCGGATCGATCTGACCGTATGCACGAAGGTGGATACCTTGGCGCAATTGATCCATTGCATCAATGTGATCCATCCATTTACTGTCCACTGCACGAAGAACGATAACTTTCTCGAACTCACGCATTTGCTCTGGAGTAAGCTCCTGTTCCTTCTCGTCATAGCGCGCTTTCACTTTTTCGACGATAAGCTCGGACATTTCTTCTGGCTCTTTGCCGCGAAGATCGTTTAGCGTAACTGCTCCTTCTTCTAGAAGGTTTGCATCTACATAATCAACGATTCCTTGCAGGTTCCAATCCTCTGGAACTTCTTCTTTTGGTGTATAAAGACCTACTTGACGCTCGATGGCGGAAACAAGCATTCTTTCCACGACTTCACGAAGGTTCTCGGAATCCAACACTTCAAAACGTTGCTTGTAAATAACCTCACGCTGCTGACGAAGAACATCGTCATATTGTAGAAGCTGTTTACGAGCATCAAAGTTGTTACCCTCGACACGTTTCTGAGCTGATTCTACTGCACGAGAAACCATTTTACTTTGGATCGGCTGCGTATCATCCATACCCAAACGCTCCATCATCGTCTTCATATTGTCAGAACCGAAACGGCGCATCAATTCATCTTCCATGGAAAGATAGAATTGTGTCACACCAGGGTCTCCTTGACGACCAGAACGTCCACGAAGCTGATTATCAATACGGCGGGATTCATGACGCTCTGTACCGATAACAGCAAGACCGCCTACTTCTTTCACACCTTCGCCAAGCTTAATGTCCGTACCACGACCAGCCATGTTCGTTGCGATCGTAACAGAACCTTTTTGACCTGCTCCAAGGATAATATCCGCTTCACGCGCATGGTTTTTCGCATTCAATACATCATGCTTGATGCCGCGCTTCGCTAAAAGTCTAGAGATAACTTCAGACGTTTCAATGGCAACCGTACCTACAAGAACAGGTTGCCCATTTTTATGACGCTCAGCGATATCGTCCGCCACCGCATTGAACTTACCTTCAATTGATTTGAAAATAAGGTCGGCACGGTCATCACGTACGATGTCTTTGTTCGTTGGTATCGCAATAACGTTCATATTATAGATGTTGCGGAACTCTTCTTCCTCTGTTTTCGCCGTACCAGTCATCCCGGCAAGCTTTTCGTACATACGGAAGTAGTTCTGGAATGTAACGGTAGCAAGTGTCATGCTTTCGTTTTGGATATCCAAACCTTCTTTTGCCTCAATCGCTTGGTGAAGTCCATCAGAATAGCGGCGGCCTTTCATCAGACGACCTGTGAATTGGTCAACGATGACAACCTCGCCTTCCTGCACCACATAATCCACATCATGATGCATCGTGACATGCGCTTTTAAAGCCTGGTTGATATGATGGTTCAACGTAACATTGCCGACATCAAACAGATTCTCGATGCCGAAAGCCTTCTCGGACTTCGTAATGCCGTCCTCTGTTAATTGAACACCTTTAGTTTTCACATCATACGTGTAATCCACATCTTTCACTAATGTACGAGCAAATGCATTTGCTTGGATGTACAATGCGGCAGACTTCTGGGCACTACCTGAAATAATCAACGGTGTACGCGCTTCATCGATCAAAATGGAGTCAACTTCATCGATTACCGCAAAATGAAGGGGACGCTGCACCATCTGCTCTTTGTACAACACCATGTTGTCACGCAGATAATCGAATCCAAACTCATTGTTTGTACCATAAGTGATATCCGCTTTGTACGCTTCAATCTTTTCATCGCGGGACAATCCGTTTAGGTTCAAGCCAACAGTTAATCCAAGGAACGCATAAAGCTGACCCATTTCTGTCGCATCACGGCTTGCCAAGTATTCATTGACTGTAACAACGTGAACGCCTTTTCCAGTGATTGCATTCAGGTAAACAGGCATCGTTGCCGTCAACGTTTTACCTTCCCCTGTTTTCATCTCGGAAATGTTTCCTTCATGCAAGGAAACACCACCCATAAGCTGTACTTTATAAGGATATAGTCCGAGTACTCGCTTAGACGCTTCACGAACAACCGCGAACGCTTCTACCAGCATGTCCTCAAGCTTCTCGCCTTTTTGATAACGACCTTGAAATTCAGCCGTTTTCTCTTTTAACTGTTCATCCGTAAGTCTTGCCACATCGGCGCTAAGGGAATCTATCTGATCCGCCATTTTTTCCAGACGCTTTAATTGACGCTTATTCATATCAAACACTTTATTTAATAAACCAAGCATACAAACGCTCCTCTGTAACTATAGTCTTATAGCCTAAATAATATATAAATTTTAACACTTATTGGGGGGCGGTACAACTTATTACCGGAATTGCCACAACGGTTTCCTTTTATCGAAATATGTCAAGTGGAATTCTGTCGAAAGAACAAATATATTTTTCGCTATTGGCTATTCCATTTTTAGTAAGATGGAACTATAATCATTCTGTCACACCAAAATATTTGACAAAATCGGAGGAACAAAGCGTGTTAAAAAGTAAATTTTTTGTCGTTGCCCTAGCCTTTATTTTTGTAGTATCATCACTTGCCGCTCCTGTTGCTAATGCCTCTAACTCCTTCTTCCAAGATACTAATCTTGAACAAGCAGTAAAAGACAGCCTTGAAGTGGACAAGCTAACTGAGGACAGTTTCGCAGATTTCATTGAGCTATACGGCTCTGAATATGGAATTAGTAGTTTAGTAGGTTTAGAGACTTACGGTACAAACCTTGAGTTCGTTCTTCTAGACAACAACAATATATCTGACTTAACACCATTTACAAACTTAAAGCAAATCCAACACTTGGAGCTTTCCGGAAATAATATTCAAAACGTGAAACCACTTAGTGGATTGAAAGAGACTTTCTTATCGCTTGGATACAATAACATTTCAGACATCTCCGCCTTTAAAGGATGGACTTCCGGTATGTTGGACCTTTCCGGAAACAATATCACGGATATCACTCCATTAAAAGATATGAAAGAAGGTATGGTTTTCTTATTTGAAAATCCATTAAACGATAAATCACTAGAATTAATTAAACAACTTGAAAAAAATGAAGATTTAATGATCATTCATGACGGTTCTAAATTTGCAGACCGAATTTCCGGTCCATCTAGATTTGAAACAGCTGTAGAGATTTCCATGTCCGGCTGGTTTGAAGCAGATACAGTTGTACTTGCAAACGGATTGAACTTCCCTGACGCACTTGCCGGCGGTCCTTTGGCTTATGCGATGGATGCACCAATCTTATTAACTCGTCCTGAAACATTACATGCAGCTACAAAAGAAGAAATCCTTCGTTTAGGCGCTAAAAAAGTTGTCATTCTTGGCGGAAAAGCTGCAGTTTCTGAAAAAGTAGAAAACCAACTTAAAGGACTAGGCATCAAAATTGATAGAATCAGCGGTACGGACCGTTACGAAACAGCTAAAAAGATTGCTGACCGTTTAGGATCCCAGCATGATGAAGTGGTAGTAGTTAGCGGGAAGAACTTCCCAGATGCTTTATCCATCGCACCATATGCAGCGATGAATGAATTACCTATACTTTTAGTAGCTCCAGATAAAGTACCTGCTTCTACAAAAGCAGTATTAAGCAAAGCTTCTGAAACACTTGTCATTGGTGGACACGCTGCAATCGGCAAATCCCTTGAAAAAGAATTCCCGAACCACACTCGTATCTCCGGTGCAAACCGTTACGAAACGGCAGCAAAAGTTATCGATGTGTTAGCAATGGAACCTATGCATGTTTTTGTTGCTAACGGCAGAGGATTTGCAGATGCTTTAACAGGCTCTGTGCTTGCAGGTTACTACGGTTCTCCACTTCTATTGGTTAACCCAGACGAAGCTCCTGAGGCGACGATGAAGGCTGTAGAAAAGTACAACATCAACAACTTTACCATTTTGGGCGGAGAAGCTTCTGTACCTGAATTTGTAGTAGATCAATTGCTACGTGACTAATAGATTAACGCAAAAAAGCACTGCAAACGCGCAGTGCTTTTTTCTTTTACCTAATAATATCCCCAATACTTCAACACTTCCCTCGTCTGCGCGTCATACCGCTCCTTTCCAGACATCCGGAAATCCTCACCGCAGCTCGAATTTGTTACTTGCAAGGTTTCATATTCCACTCCCATACTCGAACTGCTGCCAGGACCATGATGAATGCAGGACGATTCAATTTCCGACCTGTTTCCTGATTCATCTACATAGAAATATTTATCCGTTACCAATCCCGCTCTCCATTTACTAGATGTCTGGAAAATGGCATACTCCTCTATACCTGAACCTTTTAAAGTGGGAAGTTCCTCCACACTTAAAGGAATGACAAAGAACTCTTCTTCTTTTGCTACACTTTCTTCATTTTGCCCATTATATAAAACAACTATCGAACCCTCATACCCCTCAGGAATTAAATAAATGGTATTCGTCTCCTCATCACTACTTGTAGTAATTATTTGAACATTCACACCCCATATCGCCAATGCAGCGAACGGAATGACAACTAGTAATCTCAAGAATTGAAGCTTTTTCGTTTTATCCTTTGGTGTATCCCTGACAACCTTGATGCCCTCATCAATAAAATAGAACAATACAGCACATATAATAGAAAAGATTGCAAGCCCTTCTATCACGAGCACTGTTATGTAACCAAAAAATATATAGAGAAAACCTGCAACATACACCCTGCTCTTATTTAGACTTTTAGTAAGAAGTTCTGATAGAAAGGAAACTGGCACACCATAAATGTAGTTTCCGATTAAGGCAAAAATCAGAACAAGTAAAATATACCCTATTTCTCCTGAATTCCAAGAGCTCGTAAGCAATAAACCTATTGATAAAATAATACTTGAAAACAATGCAGATACTAATTTTCTCAATAACATTTTTCTCACTCCATTTCCAATAGAACCAATATCCTCCAATATCCATCAAATATATCTTATCACAAAGGGGAAGTGACAAATGGATATTTTCCGACAAATACCTGCATCATTTCCCGAGAAATTACGACAAAAAAAGAGGCCCGTATAGGACCCCTTTCACTTAACGTATTTACTTATTAATAGGATTCAATCAATCCATATTTCCCATCATTTCGCTTATACACCACATTCGTTTCATTGGTCGCAGCGTTTAAGAATACAAAGAAGTTATGGCCGAGCAAGTTCATTTGAAGAATCGCTTCTTCGCTGTCCATCGGCTTCAAGTTGTAACGCTTCGTACGAACCAAGTCTGCTTCGTCCTCCTCATCCTCCACTGTCACATGGGCTGGAGCTCCGTTATCAATCACTTCGTTAAATAAGTATTTAGGTGAACCTGTATCACGAAGTTTACGGTTGACCTTTGTTTTATGCTTTCTAATTTGTCGCTCTAGTTTATCTACGACAAGGTCTATCGCTGCATAGAGATCATCGTGACTTTCTTCTGCACGTAACACTAGGCCTGTCATAGGAATGGTCACTTCAATTTTTTGTTGGTTGTTGTAGACTTTCAGATTCACTTTGCATTCTGCATTGTCTGTGGAATCAAAATAGCGTTCAATCTTTCCGATCTTATTTTCTACATAATCTCGGATTGCTGGAGTTACCTCAATGTTTTCACCGCGTACGTTGTACTTCATAAACGAACTCCTCCTTTTGTTCCTGTTTGGATTTTCCTTGCATCCAAACAATCTGCCTACGTTCCCTTTCTTAATGGAGAAAGGTTAAGCTTGCATTAAGCTTATGTAAACATATTTCTACAATACCCAACAGAATTCCTGCCTAAACGTAAAAGAATTATTAAGAATTTGTGAAGGGGTGTGTTTGGCTTGTTTTTGTGGGGTGAAACAAGTATATGCGGGGAGATAAGAAAACTTTCATTTAATTTTATAACAAACTACAAAACAAAAACCCTCCAAGTTTTTAGAGAGTTAGTGGGCGATGTGGGGGAGGATGTGGTGTTGCATTTGGGTTTTCCAGTTTTCGTATGCTGGTTTGATATAGGTTTGCAGTGCTTCTTTTTCTGGTGTGGTGTTTTGTTCGAAATGGCCGATTTGTTCGAGTTCATCTACAAGATCGCCAAATTGGGCAATGACTTGGCGGGCCTCTTCGTTTTTTTCAAAAAGAAGGACGAGGTTCACGTGCGCTTCTGCAATTTTACCGATAGCCTCGTAGCTGTCCAGCACGACTTGGCGAGTTACAGGTGCCGAGGCGTTTTGATTTCCGTCACTCAAATAGTCGAAAGCTTCTTCTACTGTCTCAAGCAGGGCATTATATTTCTTTAATAAGTAAAATTCACCTTCTGTCAAATCAGCCATCCTGTACACCTAGTTTCTTTTGTCATAATACATTCCATCTGCTGTCGGAGACCGATATGCTTGTCCATATGCCTTCGCAGTCTTTTTGGACTGCTGAATCTGGGCCCACTCCTGCTTTAACTGTTTATGAAAACTTTCAAGCTTCGGCGTTACTTCCTGGCTGGCAAGGGCCACCTTTTTACCGAGTGCCATCTCTGCCTCCGAAAAAGGTGGAGCAAGACGCTCTAACAAGGAATCTCTGATTTGCAACACCTTATCGATCTCTTCCAAGAAAGCGTCCCGGCTTTCTTCGACGGGTAAAGGCCCATCCAGTAGCGCCAAAAGATGCGTAGTGACTTTATCCAGGTTTTCAACGACGTTCATTACGCCTGTCCACCTTGAACAAAAGCCTGCTGGCGGGTTGCCTGAATAACTTGCTTCCAAGCATCACAGAACTCCATCATAAGGCCTTCCACTTCATCCACAATGGAAGAATCATTCTTCAGGTTAGCATCAATCAGACGTCGGTTCATATAATCATACATCGTCATCATCGACTTTCCGACATCATGACTTGTATCCAATGTCACCATCAATTCCTGAACAATTTTCTGCGCTTTGATCAGGTTCGTGTTCTTCATCTCAATATCCTTATCTTCCATTCCCTTTTTGGCAAGCTTCATAAACTTGATAGCCCCATTATAAAGCATCAACGTCAACTCACCAGGCGTAGCGGTGTTGACGGAATTTTGCTGGTAAGCTTGGTAAGGGTTCTTCATAGCCATGGTTGTTCACTCCTTGTTATCAGCCACTGAAAAATTGACTCATTAATTGCGTGGATTGTTGGTTTGATTGTCCGATAGCTTTTTCCATTGCGGTAAATTGGCGCCAGTAACGGTCCTCTACGGTTTGCATGCGGCGTTCGAAAGCAGAGATACGCTGATCAACGTTTAATAGTTCACGTCCGATGGTGAATTGCTGCGCGGTACGGGTTGCGTTTCCGGCGCGTGCTTCGATTGAGGTTATGGTCGATCCTGCAACTTCACGCAACTTCCTTGCTATCCCAAGTCCTGTTCCATTTTCACCATTTGAAGTGAACATCTGCATTACTGAATTCGGGTCATTTGCAATTGCCGCTCTTAGTTTATCTTCATCGATAAGAAGTTTCCCTTTATCACGATAATTTGCGCTGGTAGTTATCCCGAGTTGTGCTAGTTGATCATATTGTCCACTTAAGCCCGAAATGGATTCATACATGACCGATCTCATTTTACCTAAACCAGAAGTTAGGATAGAATCATTTCGCAACAGTCCGCTTCTTGCTTTTTCTTCCCATTGTTCAATCTGTTTTTCCGACAAGGCTTCTTTTTCTTCATCTGATAACGGCTTATAATCACGATAGACAGGCTCACCTGTCTTTCCATTAATTTTTTCAATTAGTTCATTGTATTTCGTTATATAATCCTTTATTGCATTGAAGGTCTTATCTGTATCATTCGCCACGTTGATGGTCGCCGACTCACCTGGTGCCATATTTTCTTTGAGATTAAAGGTTACACCGTTAATGGTGAAAGTATTAGTATTACGTTGAGTAGTGACCCCGTTAATCGTAACAGATGCAGCCGTGCCACCGTTCTCTCTGCTTTGATCAAGATTCATTACACCTGTTAAAAATGTCCCTTGAAACTCTATTTCATTACCAGTACCGTTGAAATTACCGGCTTCCCTTTTGCTTAGTACTAAACCACCATTATGCTCATCATAAAAAGCGGTAAGCCCAAGGGAGGAGCCGTTTATTTTGGAAACCATTTCGTCCATCGTAGTGTCTGCATGAAAATTAAACTCAATATCCTGCGCTTCCCCTGCCTGGTTGTAGGTCGTGATGGCAAAACGAAAATTAGCAGGTACTTCCACGACAGCTCCATCATCCAAAGTGTTATTAAAAACGATCTCGCCTGTCGTTTCATTGTAATATGCTTGATTTTTTCCGGCTTCAAACTTGTCTGCACCGTCCACCATTGTATAGGTAATTATTTCATCTGCACTATTTTTCACTTTAACTAAAGACATATCGTCTCGGTCAAGTCCAGTCCCAACCTGAATTCGATCTGTAGCTCCAGTTATAGTAGTGGCAGGAACGATTGGCGGGAGCAAATCATAATTTGCAATTTCTCCCCTTTGTTCCCATAAGCTTTTTGTGGTATCAAGCTTGTTTGTACCCTCCATCATGGAAGTGGTAGAACTATTTGTGGCCACTGTTGCTACCTGAGCATCCTTAATTGTATAGGAAACATTCGCTGCAGATGTAGTAGCTGTAGCCGAAACCTTATCATTTGTAGAAGTTACCTGTTTTTGCGAGTAGGTCCGCTGCAATGTCATATCAAAAGAAAGATTACGAAAATCGTTTAACAATCTATTCGTCTCGCGGTAGTCATCCCGCTTCCACTCCAACAACTGCTTTTGCTGAGTCAATTTATTCATTGGCATACGCTGGGCCTTCATCAAGTCACTAACCATCTGATTTATATCCAACCCACTCTGAAATCCAGTTAAGCGCATATCCTTCACCACCTAAATCTTTTTATCAACGAACAACCCCATATACTCGGTCATCGCCGCATACATATCTAAAAACTTTTTGGAAGGAATCTCCCTTATAACCTGATCAGTGGCAGCATCCACCACCGTCACATAATACTCATTCAGTTCATCATGCAACTCAAACCTTACAGACACATTCATCGGCTTCATAAAATCATTCATGCCGTCAACGATTGTCTCCATCTGACGTCTGCTCTGTTCAGGATGAGCCTGCTTCGTTTCCTTAATTGATACATCTATTTTAGTTGAAACTGCACCTTGAGTTTGTACTCTAGTTGTGGGATCTATGGTGCCGCCTCCAATTGGCGAAATTTGCATACGGGTCCCCTCCGTGGAAATTATACTCTAGTAGTAATATCGGATAATAGTTCTAATGTTAAAGAATAGAATCAAATTTATTCTTGATTTCCTCAAATCCAATGTTTTTAAAGTCTTCCGGTAGTATGGGCAAAAATGCGTATCCATCTAGATTTCTATAGAAAGCTATTTTTCTATCAGCCTTTTCTTTGTAACCTTTGTATTTATTGCTATGATATAACCCATATAACCCGAAATATTCTACAATAATGGTTTGTTGTCCTAGATTAATTATCCAATCTGGCTAATAGCAATCATTACTTATTGGGTTAATAAATTTTATCTTTTCTCTTGTAATTTCTGCATCCTCCAACCAATCACACTAGAAATTGTGAATTTGCAACTCTTCCATGGAATTACAGAGTTGACCGTCGACTCTACTAACAATTTGTTCTTCAGGAGAGAATGTATATTCCGGAAAGGCTTCCGTAATCAAAGGTGGAATTTGCTATCGCCGATCTACCAAACTTATAAACCTTGGGAGAACCTTTCTAAAGTATGACCTATTTAGAGTGGGAAGGTCATCACGTGGCATGCTTCTCTTTTGACAAAAGGAACGTAAAGCTTGAATTCTATTTTCCTTACTATACCAATACCTTTTAGGGACCCGCTGGAATTCCGTTATTTCAAATTGACTAGGGTATAATGCGTTAACGAGTTCAATTGGTGAAGCGTTATATTCTTGGATGAGCCCATAGAGACCTTGTTCTTGGAAGAATGATTTAGTGAAGTATTTTGGTATATCATGATGAGGGATATTGTGTTCTTTAAGTAGAGAGTCGATAGTAGTTCTTACATTTTGGATGTTTTTCCAATATCTATTGGCTTTACGGAATTGATCCAAGGTGAAATCTAATGGAAAGAGGGATAATAATAATTGAGAGGGTGAGCCTTTATGTTTTTTTAATAGAGCGGACAATCCATACTTAATTAACAGCTCTTGAGTGACTATAATTGGTAGTTGGTCAAAGTTAATATTTTCTTCATTAACGATCTCCATAACTCTTTTTCGAGCATGATTAGGATTGTTCCAGTACCTTTGAGGAACGCTCTCGAAATCAGAGACATTAAATTTATCAGGGTATAAAGCATTCATTAAACGATTGGGTGAATGGCCATATCTTTTTAATGGATTAGAAAATCCCCAACTCACTAGAGTTTCCACTTTTGCTACCTGAGGAATATCTTGGAAAGTATAACCATGGTTCTGAAGGCATTGTTCAAAATACCGTTTTATATTATTTGTGTCAGCCCAATATCCTTTTGTAACTCTTTGGAAATCGGTCTCAATAAAGCAATCTTTATACACAAACTTAATTAATTTTGGGATAGATCGGTAATGATTTAAAAGTCCAAATAGCTTATAATCCTTAAATGATTTAATAGTTAATAAAGGTATTTGTTCACGCTTCAATTTTAGGACTCCCTCAACTGCATATCTGAAAATAAAAATTATGTTTTCTTTATTTTCTAATGTACCTTTAGGAAACGATTTCCTTTCTCCTTTAAGCACTTCTATATAAAGCTTAACTACTTATTGTTCCATTAATTTTTCTAATGGCATAGAACGAAAGGTATCTAATATATCCAATCCAATCACCTCCTACAGTACTATCATACCTTAAAAAGGAACGCATGTTCTATTTTCAAACAAAGGAAAAAGCCCGGAAAATCCAGGCTTTTTCTTGTTATAATTAACGAAGAAGTTGTAAAACTCCTTGTGGTTGTTGGTTCGCTTGAGCCAACATTGCTTGTGATGCTTGTGCAAGAATAGAATTCTTAGTTTGCTCCATCATTTCTTTCGCCATCGTGCGAACATTTACTTTCATAAATGACTAGACTATATCTTCACCCTAACATATTTGTAGGGGCCGGGCACTTCGGATTTACAGTGCTGATGAACACTGTTTCACCTATGGATTTCATCACCATAGCTTTCGCCTTAGATGGTTTATCCTAGTCGTTGAACCTTCTCCATCCTTTCGGAACAGGAGCTTGGCTGCTGATTGCCAAATCTTTTCTTTTTTTGGACCATCACGCCTGTCGTTTACAACTACGTTGTGGCAAGAAAAGCTCTAATGGGTTTCCAGCAATTCACCCGATAATAATCGCTAACCGTTACCAGTTAGGACGACTGTGCTTTTTACTACTTAAGCAGCTAAAGCATAATCAACGTCACGGATACGAGATTCCGCAGCAGTTAGGTTTTCAGAAGAAGTGCTTAGGTTGTTGATAGTGTGCTCTAGGCGGTTTTGATTCGCACCTAACATTGCACGCTCAGATGAAACTTCTTTAATTGCTGAATCTAAGGATGTTATTGCACTATCTGCACCTGCTTGATCAGAAATATCGACAGCACTAAGGTTTAATACTGTTCCACTTGCAGTCATATCTCTAATCGTTAACTCCATGTTTTGTCCATTATTGGCACCAATATGAAATTTAAATACTCCTGAACCTGAACTAGTTGTATTTAATAGTTTTTCTGTGTTAAATTCTGTTTGATTTGCAATTCTATCTGCTTCTGAGATTAATTCACTAACTTCTTTTTGTAATTCTACACGATCATCATCGGTATTAGTATCATTAGAAGATTGAACAGCTAATTCACGAATTCTTTGAAGTATGTCATGAGTCTCATTCAATGCTCCCTCAGCTGTTTGGATTAATGAAATCAATTATGTTATCGCAGTGGCTTTTTATCCTCTGCTTCTTTATGTTTCCATAAAGTTCAGGTCATATCTTCACCCTTGTAGGGTGCCCCGCGCTCTTGGGTGGGTTATTGGTACGGATCCTCACCACCTGACCGTCACACCTTCCTAGTTACTTTATTTCCGATTCACTAGGCTTGGCTCGGTATTGCCCACCATCCACATGATAGCTTAGCTGGTTTGGGGTTCCACCGAATTCACGGAGTTATCATTTAAGCATTACTGCTTAAAGCGGCATTTCTATTTACCGTCTTGTGCATTTCGGGAAGCTTGATCCAATCCACGAACCTGAGCTCTCATTTTTTCAGAAATAGCTAGTCCAGCTGCATCGTCCCCAGCTTTGTTAATACGTAAACCAGAAGACAATTTCTCCATAGACTTCATTTGTCCTGCAGTTGCAGAACCTAACTGACGGTGCGTGTTTAACGCAGCGATATTGTGATTAATTCTCATTATAATTTTCCTCCTTGAGTTGTCGCCGATTTCACGTCCTTGTGTAATCGGTATTAGATTTGCAGATAGGTCAAAAGTCGGCCGCCTTTTGATTCTATTTGCTTACATGTTTTATATCGACCTGTCTCGACAACTGTTAATAGGGGTGGAGAGAATTTTTTACTGATTATATTATTTTTTTAGTTGGTTGCTTAAAGCTTGCAGTAGATCAAGAGAGGAGTGGGATGCTGCATTATTTTCCTCCTGAATGGAAAGATAGATTTCTTTTCTATGTATCTCGATATGCTTTGGTGCTTGGATGCCGAGTTTTACCTGGTCACCATTGATGCTAAGGACAGTAATTTCGATGTCATCACCAATTTTGATGGTTTCGTCTTTTTTGCGTGTTAATACTAGCATGCGGTCTCCTCCTCTCTATTTTGCTATCATTTCTGAAAACAAATTATGCTTCGTCTGATAAGGGCTGCCTGTCAAGATCACTTGCTTTCCGAGTTTCTTTTTCACGTTCACCACAACAGGAGCCTGAAGGTTGGCAGTTGTCTTATTAAACGGGTCCGCCATCGTCAAAACTGTATAGACAGTCACATCTTCAGGGGAATCGAGCTCAAGGGTATCCACTGCTTGATTCTCCAAATTAAAATCATAATCCGGGTAGAATGTGAATGGATTGGTCATCACAAATCCTAGCTCTGATGTCTGGACCGACTGCAAAATATAAAACGTTCCTTCTTCCGTAAAAGGAATAATCGCGAACTCCTTCTCGTCCACGAAACCAGGAATACCATTCGGAAATCTTAACACTTCTTCTCCCCTTATCTCTATCAATCCATGATACTTCGTTTCTATTTTCATCGTTTCACAACCTTATATTTTTTGTTCGTAGCCACCTGTGCCCACATGGCGCAGGTTCTCAAAATCAATCTCCAAAGATGGATGATTGGCCAAGTTAACCTGTGCGGAACCTGGTGTGTAATCATGTACCGGCTTGTTTATTTTCGCATCAATCACAGGTTTTCGTTCTTGCGCATCAATATCCACCCTGCCAGGCTCATAATCAATTTTCACACTAAAATGCGATGGAATCCAGCCAATATTAAATTCCTTCAGGGGACCTTCACTATTCCGTTTCGCCTGACGTCCAATTGCGCCGCCGCCATGTTCAATCCGCATCATTTCATTGCCGTCCTGCGCAACCCGTGCAAGACCAGCCAACCAGTCCTGCCGTCCAAGCTGCGCCGCTTCCTCAATCCTTCTCCCTACACTCTTCAAATCCATATCCTCCCGCGCCTGCGTCTGATCAATCGTCAACCTCCCAGGCGTCCGCCGCATCGTCAACTCCGCCTTCGGTTGCTCAATACTAAGTTCAGACTTGGGCTGCTCAATCTGCTGAACAGGCTTCTGAATCTGCAACTCCGTCTGCGCAAAGGTCGACTGTAATCGAATCTGAGGAAATAGCATTCTTTCTCACTCCTTTATTTATGGGTTTTCGAAGTCTTTTATGGTGAATACAAATCCCTAGTTGATTGAAGTGGAAGGCGCGCAGACGCCCGCGGGAGGAAGGGACAGGGGTGACCCCCACAACGAAGTGAGGATGCTCCCGGACCGCCCGCAGGCAAGCGAAGCGCCTGAAACGGAAATCAACTGTATAGTGTATATCCTAATATTTTCACAAAAAAACTGCCCCAGAAACAACTGCCACCTAAACAGCTCCCTCCAAGACAGTTCCTCACCCTACCTTAAAAAATCCAACAACGAAGGCTGAATCACACGCGCACCCACACCAAGCGAAGCACGATGCACACTCTCCTGCGACGTCAAATCCGTAATTACCTTCTCAATATCCGCATCCTCATTATCAGACAAAATCCGTGTCGCCACCACTTCCTGATATCCAATGCGATTGTCCACCATCTCCAAACGGTTATAACGGGCACCAAGCTCCGAACGCTCCGCCGAAACAGTATCCGCCGCTTTATCAAAACGCCCCATCAAATCCTTCAACGCACCCGTATCACTCTTCTCTAGTGCCGACTGAAGCCCATTCCAGATCTCCAACATGTCCTTGTTAAATACATTTTCCGAATTGATGTTGGACTGAAGCTTGATTCCACGAGATACCTCCACCTCAAACGGAGAGTTTTCTGTGCTAACAGAAGCTGGATCATTCGCATCCGTAATTCGGGGTTTATCTATCGCTGTTCCGTTGAAGATGTATTTTCCGGCAACCTGTGTGTTGGCAACCTGAACGAAATCGTGTTTCAGCTGCTCGATTTCTTTTGCCATCGCCTGACGATCTTCAGGTGAATAGGTATCATTCGATCCCTGCACCACCAATTCGCGAGCACGGTGCATGACACTTTGCACGTGGTCCAGTGCCGCTTCCGAATTTTCCATCCAGGCATACGACTCACTCAGGTTTCGCTTGTATTGTTCAAGCTCCGTCAGGTTTGTACGGTAGTACATCCCCTTCATCGCCACGACCGGGTCATCGGATGGGCGGGAGATTTTCTTACCTGTAGAGAGCTGTTCCATCAACTTGCCCATTTTGCTATAGCTTGTGCTTAATTGACGCAGTGAGTTCTGCGTCAGCATGCTTTGTGTAACTCGCATCTATCTAACCTACCTTCCGCCTATTCCCATGCCGTTTATTATTTTATCTAAAAGTTCGTCCGTTAACGTGATCATTCTGGCTGAAGCGTTGTATGCATGTTGATACTGGATCATGCTCGTCATCTCTTCATCTAGTGATACACCGCTTACCGATTGACGGCGCTGATCTACAGACAACCGTAACGTTTCGCTGTTATGAGAAAGTCGATTTGCTTCCTGTGCGTCTACCGCCAATCCGCCGATCACACTTTCATAGTAGTTTTGGAATGTAGTAGATACGCCGTTCAACTGAAGCGAGCGCGCTTTTACTTCAGCCAAGGCTACCGCGTTGCTTCCGTCCCCAACACGACCGCCGACCTGTCCGGTTTTTGGGATGTCCACATTGATGAAATTCCCTTTGGACACATCTTCCAGACGTACCTTATCAAGATTAAAAGTAACCGAAGGATTTCCCGTCTCATCTATAAATTCCTCGGACAATGTCGCTCCAAGCGCTTGAAGGCTTGTAAAATCTCCAGACGTTTTCAGTTCCTTTTTCGGGGACTGGGTTGCATCATATACCTTATAGGTAAACTGCTGAACACCAGCAGCATCCACACTAGATTGAACAGTGACAGATACATTTTCCACGCCGTTATAGCCATGAAATTCTCCAGTTGTGACGATTCCTTCGTTATAGCCGGATGCAGCGATATTATCCAGTGACTGTACGATATCCGCCGATACTGTTAAAAGTTTCGCGGCGTTCTTTTTATTTCCAGCAGTAATGTCTGTATTTTGAAACTCAAAGAATTTGAACGCTGTATGCTCTCCCGTTTCCATGCTCGAGATGCTCCAGCCGGATTCATGGACTCGGTTTATTTCTTGCGCAAATTCAAAAGCCACTGTATCAAGATGGTTCAGCATATCAGGGTAAAGTCCCTTTTCCGTGTTGCCTTGCATAAAACCATAAGAGTCGATCAAGCCGAGAAGTTTACCAGAAGCCTCCATGCTTCCGATCCCAAAGCTTGCATCACCAAGCTTGAAGCCATCCACAAGTCCCGTGTCTGCGCGATATTCAAGGGAAAAGCTGTTTACTCGAAGATTCGCACCATCGACCAAATTGCCGATTTTGCGACCAGTGTCATCCACCAAATCAACTGTTAGCTTTCCTTCCGCGAGCGCATCGGGGCTTCCGCCAGTTCCCACTCTTGAAGTTTTGATGTTCACAAGCTGGGACAGTTCGTCCACAAGGCGGTCTAGTTCATCATATAGATCATTAGCAAGATAGCCATGTGGCTCGATTTCACCAATCTGCTTATTAACATTGTTAATCTGCTGGCTAAGCGCGTTCACTTGCTTCAACGTAACATCCATTTCATTTTTGATATCTCCGCGAACGGAAGATAAAGAATCCGATAAAAATTGAAACGTTTCCGCTACAGCCAATCCGCGCTGTCTTACAACGGAACGGGCACCTGCATTTGTCGGGTTAACCGCCAAGTCTTGAAACGCTTGCCAGAAGCGGTCCAACGTGGTGGAAAGACCCGTCTCAGATGGTTCGTTCATAATTTCTTCCATCTTTTGCAGAGAGTCCGCTCGTGACTCCCAGTACCCAAGCTTATTATTTTCCCCGCGATACTGGATATCCAGGAAACTCTCCCTCACACGCTGAATACTACCTGCCTCTACACCTGTCCCAATTTGCCCAGGAATTTGCGGACGATTTAAGGATGGAGATGGATATGGTTCAGTCTGGACAAAATTGACTCTTTGTCTTGTATATCCTGGTGTATTGGCGTTGGCGATGTTATGACCGACCGTCTGAAGGGCAGTTTGCTGGGTAACCAGACCACGTCTCGCAACTTCGAGACTATGAAATGTTGAACGCATGGATGTTCCTCCTAAGCTCTTGAATCAAACAGCGAACGCGCCGGGGCACTCACAGGTTTCTTCGTATTCGCAGGTTTTTCGTAATTCACCGCATTTGGCTGCGGATTTAAGGTGTTTATAGTCATGGTGACAAATTGCAGAGATTGCTCAAGCAGAAGCTGATTTAGCTCATTTTGCTTTTGAATGTTGGTGATGGTTTCAGTCAGTCTTGCTTTCAAGTCAAGCAGGGTATCCCTTTCCGTAGGGGTGCCCAATTCTGCAAGCTCCGTAACCGTTTTCCCATCGGACAGTTCCGCTCGTTGCTTTTCCAGTTGGACGATTGCTCGGGTATATTGTTTTTCTTCTTTAGTAATCTGTTGAAGCTCTTCCACTTTGTTCGCCTTGACGATCTCTTCTTTCCGTACGGTGAGCTCATTGAGGTAGGCGTGCAACGTGAGCATTTTTTCAAGTATGGTGATGATAGTTGGAATCGACATAGGTTCTCCTTGTTTTGAAGCTCTTTTATTTATTTGAGTAATAATCAATCATTTTGTTGGCGACGGCTTTGGAATCTACTTGATAGGTCCCGTTCTGCACGGAGATTTTCAGTTTCGCGACCTTTTCCTGACGGGCTTCAGCAAACTGAGAACGCTCTTGCAATTCTTTAGCTTTACTAGATATTTCTACCTGGTCGCTCTTGGCTTGGTTCGTTGTCGCAGTTTGATGCTGTTTCATTTGATTTTTATATGGGTTAACCCCTGAAGGTCCTAAATTGTTTATCTTCATACAATACCCCTTCCTTTACGAACAGTTTATCTATCTATTTTATCGGCACAATGGATAGAATGTTTATTAAAACTTCTTATTTAGTACGTGGTATGTTTTTCCTTCTTCACGAACCGAACGTGCTCGCTCTTCTTCGCGTTCTAGTTGGGAAAGTTGTCCGTGTATATCTTTTTTACAACTCGCACAGAGCTTGTCCTCCCTAATAATCCTACCACAACGGTCGCATGGATAACCTAAATTCGGAAAGTGAACCAGTTGGATGCGGCCTTTTCTGATGAATTTGATGATCAGATATTCCTCGACTCCCGTTCTTTCCACAACCTGGTCCATCGACGCCGTCCGATTTTCACGTTGGCGGATATATTTATAAACACTTTGGTACTTTGCTTCTTCTTCTTTATAACACGTTTCACACACTTCCCGGAACGCATTTTTCACATATATCTGACCGCAACTTGGGCAATTATCTAGCTGAGACATACCGCAACTCCCTTTCGAGCAATAAATTCTTATTCTTTATATCGTAAAAGGTGGCAAAATGTTAACTGCGAACAAGTGTATACGAGGAAATATCCTTTGCACCGGCATCCTTCAGAACCTTCGCTGCCATCCGCACGGTTGTCCCCGTCGTGTAAATATCGTCAATGAGGAGGATGCTTTTCCCCATTACTTTTTCAGGCTCAGGAACATAGAACGTATTCTCCCGTTCCAATCTCTCCCGTCGTGCCTTTTTTGATTGCTTGTCTGAATTGTTTTTAGAGAGTAACTCTTCCGGCTTTCCAGGCAAAAACTCTGCCAATAAAAGCGACTGATTGAAACCACGTTCATATTTACGTTCTGGACTTAAGGGGATGGGAACAAGAATGGGCCGCACTTTTTTATCCCACACCTTTTCAAATGTGTTCCGGAATTCTTTCTGAAACCCTTGAGCAAGCACGGCATCCCCCCGGAATTTATACCTCGCCAATATATCTTTCATCTGTTCATTGTACTGGTAGACGGACCGGTTTTGTTGGAGCAGACCGGTTGTCTCCGGGTCGCCTTCCCATCTGAAGCAGTCGGAGCAGGTATCTCCATGGCGGTTTTCTTCTGCAACCAGTGTCCACTCCCGCCCGCAAATTTCGCAAAGCTCTCCGGTGATTAGTTGAAAAGAATTTTCGCAGTCTTCACAAACAGGATGACGTTTTTGCAACCCTAAAAATGCACTCCATCCAAATGCAGAGGAAACATTACCGTGACAAAACAGGCAATTCCTCATTTCAAAAATCCTCCCTTCCTTGCTCGATAATTCATCCTTCTAATTTGATCAACCGCAGCCACCATTTCATTTGTCTTTCCATAATGGAAAAAACGGACATCCCCATTCGGGTAGCTCCTGCTTCTACCAACTCTGCCAGTAATCTGCACAAGTGCACTTTCCGTGAAAACATCCTCTTCCGCCCCAAGCACCCCCACCTGAACATCAGCTACCGTCACACCACGCTCCAAAATGGTCGTAGTCACAAGAATCTTGATTTTCCCTTTCCGGAAATCTGCCACTTTCTCTTTACGCTCTTTGTCTTTTGCATGGACGCCAGCTACGAGCTCGCCATGTTCCTTGGCTAAAATTTTCACGACTTTCTCCAAAAGGGCTATATTGGGGACAAACAAGAATATGGGGCTTCCTTTTTCCATGTGTTTTCTGACCCAAGTACGGACATTCATTGGAAGTTCGTCATTTTTCACTCGCTTCTCCCATTTTCCACACCACTCTAAGGCTGGAACCGGTAAGGGATGTTTGTGATATCTAGCTGGGATCACGACAGATTCAAGATTTTTAGCACGAACCTCTCTTTGCATCTTTTTCGATGGAGTCGCACTTAGGTAGATCAGGCTCCCGTCTTCCGTTCGTGCCTGGTTTGCCCCATACTCAAGCGTTGGATCCATGGAGTAAGGAAAGGCATCGACCTCGTCAATGATGAGGGTATCAAATGCGCGGTAATAACGAAGAAGCTGGTGGGTGGTGGCGATGGTGAGCGGGGCATTTTTCACTCTGTTCTCGCTCCCTCCATAAAGAGTTGCAACATCAATGGTAGGAAAAACTTGTTTTAACCTTGGGGATAGCTCAAGTACCACGTCTGTTCTTGGTGTGGCAATACAAACTCGGCCGCCTTTCCTTAGCGCGGCTTCTATTCCTTTAAAAAGAACCTCCGTTTTCCCTGCGCCGCAGACTGCCCAGACAAGGAGCGAGGTGTTGCTTTGGATTGTTTCGACGACTTTGTTGGAGGCGAGTTGCTGGCCTTTGGAGAGGGTGCCGTCCCATCTGAGGGTGGTATCTTGGTCAGTGGTGTTTGGTCGTGGCCCACTCCAAGAGAAGAGCGGAGTGCACTCGCTTACCCTCCCCATCATGATGCAATGGCGGCAATAGGTGCAAGGTTGTTGACAGCGGGCACAGTCGAACGAAGCAAACAGGTTTTGATTCACGTTTCCGCACCGATTGCATTTGGACTCTGGATTGGTTGAGCGGACTCCAACATTCAGTTGTATGTATCCATTTTGGTAATGTGCTTGGAGGGTGTCATGGCTAAAGGGGAGTTCATCAGGTAGAAGGCGCTTACCGCTTAGGAAGTGTTGGAGTTCCTTTTCGAAGGGGTATGTTGCCTGGATGGGAGGGTGCGGGATGGAGGGGACTTGGGAAATCCTTTGAGTGTGTTCGGTTTTTTGAGTGGTGATTTTTAAGTGGTTATTGGTTGTTTGGGTGAAGATCATTGGTTTCCTCCTTGGAATTGGGATTTTTGTAATAGATGGGCTTTTCTCTCTGCCCGTTTGGTTGGTACTTTTGTTTGAACGGTGAGAGAGGAGCGCTCTCTACGACCGTTTCGTAGGATTTTTTCTTCAAACGGGACGAGAGACGCCTCCTCTACGCCCATCCCGCTCCATTTCCACCTCAAACGGTAACAGAAGCCCCCCATCTCCCCACAAACAAAAAAAGACACCCCAAGCAACCCACTGCTCCTGATGTCTTTCCACTCTCGATGTTGTGTCCATATAATTAATATTATCGCTTATACCAGCCAAGACCCAATGCGCCTTCACCTAAATGCGTTCCGATTACCGGGCCAAAGTAGCTTAGGAAAAACTCCACGTGCGGGTATTTCTGTTCCAGCTCTCTTTTCATTTCTTCTGCTTCCGTTTCACGGTTTGCGTGGATCACACATGCTCGCATCGGAACTCCTAAAGAAGCATCCTCATCAAACAGGTCATGAATGCGTTTGACCGCTTTTTTGCGTGTGCGGATTTTCTCGAAAGGCACAATTTTCGTGTCGACGAAATGCAACAGCGGTTTCACCTGCAAGAGGCTTCCGACAATCGCTTGGGCGCTGCTCAAACGTCCACCGCGCTGCAGATGGGAAAGGTCATCCACCATGAAGTAAGCACGGTCCGATTCTTTCATAACATTCAATCGTTCCATAATTTGTTCGGGCGACTTTCCTTCTGCGGCCAATTCCGCCGCTTCTAATGCGTAGAAGCCTTGGATCATACAGCTGATTTCGGAATCAAATGCGTGCACATCGATTCCTTCTACCATTTCGCCTGCTGCTACAGCACCTTGGTATGTGCCGCTTATTCCACTGGATAGGTGTATGCTTACAACGGCATCATAGTCTTTTGCAAGCTTTTCAAATAGGGAAACAAACTCGCCGATTGCAGGTTGAGACGTGGATGGAAGCTCTCTGCTGTTTTTAACCTCTTCGTAAAATTGCTCTACTTTGATGTCGACTTCTTCTTGGTACGATTCGTTCCCGAAAATAACATTTAGCGGGATCATATGTATGTCATGCTTTTCGCGTAATTCTGCTGAGATATAGGCAGTACTGTCTGTAACAATCGCCGTTTTCATAATGTAGACCTTCCTTATACTGAGTATTTCTGTTATCTACTATAGATTGTACATGAAATGGGAATAAGTTTCATCTTTTGTTTGATATTTATTGGCAGAGCGTTCGCTCGTCAAATTTTATAAGCCAAGTTTAGGATTTATAAGCCAACTTTTTGATTTATAGTCCAAGTTTTCATTTTATAAGCCAACTCGCACGATATAAATGCCAATCGACACGAACAGACAGGTTTCGCACCCCCGCCCCCCACACACAACCCAACACCATAAAAAAAACCTTGGAGAAAAAAATCCCCAAGGTTACCTAACCTCTACCCAGCCATTCTTGATTGCCACAACAACAGCTTGTGTACGGTCATTTACATTCATTTTTTGAAGGATGTTACTAACATGGTTCTTAACCGTCTTTTCACTGATGAACAACGCTTCCCCGATTGCCTTGTTGCTTTTTCCGTCAGCCAACAGCTGAAGTACTTCGCATTCTCGGCGTGTCAACAGGTGAAGTGGGCGGCGAATTTCAACTTGCTGATACGTTGTAACGGTAGAACCGCCTCCAACGCTTCCGCGTGAACCGCTTCGCACACCATTTTCCGTTAGTCGGCGATATTCCCTTACAAGGTTGTGCGTCACTTTCGGGTGAAGGTAAGAGCCGCCGTCAGCAACGACCTTGACTGCATCCACTAACGCATCTGCATCCATCTCTTTTAACAGATAACCGCGAGCGCCTGTTTGCAGTGCGTGGGTAACGTAGTTTTCATCATCATGAATGGATAGTACGATGACCTTTGTTTCCGGGTTGGCTTCCACAAGTCGCCTTGTAGCCTCTACACCGTTTACTTTTGGCATGTTGATGTCCATGATGATGACGTCTGGATCATGCTTTTCCATTAAATCAACCGCTTCCTCACCATCGTCACCTTCTGCCACCACGTGAAAGTTAGTTTCAAAATCAAGAATGCGTTTTACTCCTTCACGGAAAAGCTGATGATCATCAATAATCACGATTTTTGTCGTATCCATTCCTCTCATCCTCCCAAATACATCTTTAGCCTAATGGAATCTTGATGAAAACGTTGGTCCCTTTTCCGGAAGAGGACTGGATGTCCATTTCCCCGTTAATCAGTTCCACTCTTTCTCTCATTCCAATTAAACCAAACGACTTTTCTTTTTTTTCTGTCGTATCAAATCCTACTCCGTCATCTTTGACAATGACAATGATATGGGTAGGTTTCACTTCTAATTTCACATAAATGGAGCTTGCCGCCGCATGCTTAATGGCATTTGTCAGCGACTCCTGTACAAGCCGGAACACTGCTACCTCGAGGTTGGAGGAAATGCGATGTTCCACACCGAGGTTCATAAATTCAATCTGTGGATATCCATTATGATAATCCTCGATAGTCGAAATATATTTCTTTAAAGTAGGCACCAACCCAAGATCGTCGAGTGCCATCGGTCGAAGGTCATAAATGATCCTTCGCACTTCATATAGAGCGGAGCGCACCATTACTTTCAAGGAGCGGATCTCTGATAAGGCCTCTCCAGGGCCCCGCTCCCGGAAAGTACGGTCAATCAAGTCGGATCGCATCATTACATTGGCCAGCATTTGCGCCGGGCCATCATGTATCTCCCGAGAAAGTCGGCGACGCTCCTCTTCTTGGGCTTCCATAATCTTAAAGCCGAAGTCACGTTTTTCAGATGCGTCGGCAATCATCTGACCAACCTGCTGAAGATCACCTGTGACATAATTCAATATCACGGATACCTGACTGACCAGGCGATCAGCTTTTGTAATGGTTTCCTCCAGATTCAGCAGCCTGCGCTCTATCTCATTTCTGCGATTGCGAAGCTGTGCCTCATTTTGCGAAATCGTATGGAGCTCCAACTGAAGCTCATGTGCATGGTCATATGCTTGTCTGATTTGTTCTTCTGTATAATTTTTAAATTGCCTGCTTACTTCTGAAAGACGGTTTCTTGCATGCCGGACTTGGATTTCAAGCTTGTCCTGTTTCTGGATAAGCTGTGCCACTTCCAACTTCACCGCATTTAACTCTTTTCCAAGGTTCTCGAATTCTTTACGAGAGCTTTCCCCGATTTCAAAGATCTCGTCCTTGCTCAATTCAACGGTTTTCACCATTTGTTCAATGATCATGTCTAATTGTTTAGAGTTTATAACTTTCCGAGACATAGGACATCCTCCAAAAGACCCTGTATTCTTAAAAGAATATTATGAATACTTCTTTATTGTTATAGTACATTATACCCAAAAAGAAGAAAGACACTATATGCTATATCATTCCATATCTTCCAAACATTTGTGGGGGTAGCTGTCGAAATTTGTCCACACTTTATTATATCGGACTAAAGTTTTACTTGTATAACATTATTATTACAATCGGGTTAAACTTTGTCGATTCTTGCCATTACAAGGAGCTATGAACTATATTTTATTTGATGTCCTATCACCCAGCACTTATAATAGATGGAGTATGGCCTATTTTCACACCATACAAAAGTGCCAATCCTTTAAAGGAGCGTTGTCAGATTGCTATCTCACTACTATACCGTAAAAGGGCATGGAGAGCATGAAATTGTGATACAGAAATCAAGATTCATCGCACACGTGGCCCGAGCAACTACTGAAGAAGAAGCCCAAAGATTCATTCAAGAGATAAAAAAGAAGCATTGGGACGCAACACACAACTGCTCTGCATATATGATCGGAGAAAACAACCAGGTCCAAAAAGCCAACGATGACGGCGAACCCAGCGGTACAGCAGGAGTTCCCATCCTTGAAGTCCTTAAAAAGAAAGACCTGAAAGACACTGTAGTTGTCATTACCCGCTACTTCGGCGGCATTAAACTTGGTGCTGGTGGGCTGATTCGCGCCTACGGAAAAGCCACTTCAGAAGGAATAATAGCTACAGGAATGGTAGAACGAAAATTAGTGCAAATTATGCATACAAACGTTGAGTACACATTATTAGGAAAGATAGAAAATGAATTGCGTTCTTCTTCCACAAGCATCTTGAAGGACATTCATTATCTGGAAGACGTAACCTTCGACGTGTATGTAGAGGATGATAAATCTCAAGAATACGTGGAGTGGATGACAGACCTCACAAATGGAAAAGCAGAAACCACTCCTGGAAAACGTCTTTACCTTGAACAGGACGTGTAAATTAATTAAAGAGGAGATATAACATTGGTTAATTCTAGATTTGAAAAGAAAAGAAAGAAAGGCAAAAGACTAAAAAGAGTCTTACTTGTCATCACAACTCTTTTCTTAGCAGTAGTTGCTTATGGTGGATATTTATTGTTTGAAACATATCAGGCTGCCAATAGCGCCTATACGGAATTGGATAGAGAAAAATCTAAATACAGGGATAAAGAGGTAGAGATTAATAAAGATCCTTTCTCCGTACTGATTATGGGAATTGAAGATTACTCTTCAGGTGGAGAAAACGGTCGTACGGATACTTTAATTGTTGCTACACTAAATCCAAAAGAGAAGACAATGAAATTGTTAAGTATTCCTCGTGATACCTTAGTGTATTATGAGCACCTAGGTTATGAATCACGGATAAATCATGCTCATGTATATGGTGGAAAAGAAATGACAATTGAAAAAGTGGAAGAGTTGCTAGAAGTACCAATTGATTACTATTCAACCGTAAATTTTGAAGGCTTCAAAAACGTAATTGACATTATAGGCGGAGTGGAAGTAGAGGTACCTTTTGACTTTACAGAAAAATCAGATGTAGATAATTCCATCCTTCAGTTCACTGAAGGAAAGATGAATTTAGATGGGGAAGAAGCTCTCGCCTATGCCCGAATGAGAAAGCAGGATCCTCGTGGAGACTTTGGACGTAACGACCGACAGAAACAGATCATTCAAGCTGCAATGAGCGAAATGCTTAAGCCAGGAAACCTATTCAAAGTAGATGATATCGCCAAAGAGATGGGCGATAATGTACAAACTAATATTAGGGTTTCAGAAGGGATAGGGTTAAGCAAATTGTATGCAGGCTTTAATTCGTCCAGTGTGGAAAATGTAACACTTGAAGGTGCAGATGATACGAGTTCAGGAGCATATTATTTTGTTCCTTACGAGGAGAGTATCTTGGAAGTGAGAAGCATTCTTAAACAGCATCTCGAGATTGAAGATGCTACTGCACAAGCAGAAGAAACGACTGAATAAGAAAAAAAGACCTTGGATAGGAAGTTCAACATTATTACCGATGCCTTTGTAACTCCTATAAACGTTCATGACTCTGTTCCCTATTTCTTGGCCTTCCCGTTACACTTGGGAAGGTTTTTTTATCTTTGTTTCACAATAAAAAAGTGCCAAACCCAATTGAGGGTCTGGCACTGACATCTATCAATCTATCAATATTAAGTCAGGTGACTCAATTATTCATTAATGTCTTCCAAATACTTTCCTGTAGAACTTCATAAACGGCTTGTTCTGTTCATTAAAGATGCCAACAAGTTCTGCAATAAACTGGATCAAGATGATAAGAAGTACGGTAATTAAAATCGTACCCCAGATGGTCGCAGAAGTTAAAAAGATTGCACATGCTGCAAAGGTGATACCAAATCCGTAAATGACAAGCACAGTATTCCTATGGGACAAACCGGAAGCCAGCAACCTGTGATGTAAATGACTTTTATCAGGTGCTGAAATTGGTTGCTTGTTCAAGATTCGGCGAATGATCGCAAATGCTGTATCAAATACCGGCACACCGAGGATAATAATCGGGATGACAAAACTGAAAAGTGTCACACTTTTATATAGCCCCAGTAGTGATAATACGGAAATACAATATCCTAAAAAAAGTGCCCCTGTATCTCCCATAAAAATTTTGGCTGGGTGGAAGTTATAAAACAGGAAGCCAATAGTACTCCCCAGAATGATAAGCGATAGGGTCAAGATTAACTCTTTACCGCCAAGACCTGCAATAACTGCAATGGTGCCAATGGCGATAGTGGAGATACCTGCTGCAAGCCCATCCAACCCGTCAATAAGGTTGATTGCATTAGTGATTCCCACAATCCAAAGAATTGTAATAGGGATGGACAACCAGCCTAATTCAAGGCGTTCTACGATGAACGGTATGGTAATGAAGTCAATTTTAAGACCTGTATAAACGATAACACCAGCTGCTGCAATTTGGCCAAGAAGTTTTGTTCTTGCTTTTAGTTCATATTTATCATCGAAGATTCCGATCAACACGATAATTAATGCCCCAATGGTAATCCCGGTAATTCTTTGGTCATAAAGACCAACAAATACATATCCTACAACAACACCAATGAAGATGGCGAGACCCCCTAAGCGAGGCATGATCTTCTGGTGGACTTTTCGATGGTTCGGTTTATCGGTTGCTCCAATATAATGAGCGAATTTTATAACCAATGGCGTGATAACGAGGACGGTGATGAATGACACTACGAAAGCGAGTATTAACTGTAAATCCATTATCGTCACCTAATTTCTTGTTCTTATTTTTAGCATTTCATATTTGCGGAACAAACATGTCTAGTTTAATTATCCAATTGCTTGTATCGCACACTTTGTCATTTTAACAGATATTTTCTGTATTGAAAATAAAATTGTGTAAATGTAATAGTAGGTGTCCTTTGTTGTAATATTGATGACTTAGTGCGTAATACAGCACTTAATCATCACGTTTTTATTTAGTCATATACCCGATAAACTCCTTTTTGAACGCCATTGTATGCATAATTTACAAAACTCTATACAGACTTAAAAATCTCAGCTCCTCTATTTGAGGATAAATTTCCCAATTCTGTTTCACTGTTTTGAATTTATTACTATAAATGGATTCATCACCATTTTTACGAGCTACAGCAGCACCAATGTGACTTTTAGTTGTATTAAATTAATTCGCGCATCATTTCTGCATATTGTTATATAATAAAAACACTATTATCACTTGATTGATCATCTACAAGGAAGATACCCAAATTTTCATACGTTTGGTTAAGCACAGACTCAATGCAGCTTGCGATATGTTTTTCTGCATTATATACCCGTGTAAAAACAGTCACTAAAAGAGAATGGTTTCGTTCACTCATAATTAATTCCTTTTCCAAAAATTAAGCAATAATACTAATAATATTTACCTATACTTTCTTTTACATTCCTTACTAAAATAATTAAATGGCTATCGAAAATCGATAGCCATCAAAGCCTAGTACCTATTAATCTTAATAAATATTAATTGCCCAAAAGAATGTTATCAATTTTCCACAATACGCTTGAATGAACTGCCTGTCTGCCACCAAGTATTCCAAATTCTTGATGGGTACGTTTCTCAAGAAAGGTCTTTGTTGCAGAATCAATATCTGAAGGACGGACAAGCATCAAGGCTTTCCCTTGCTTTGCAGCTAGCAATCCACCTGTTAAGGCGTCTTTAAAGTCTGCTCCTGTGGCAAAATAGTAGCCATCGTAAGACGAATTAAAGTATTCTGCAACCGCTATATTGGTTTTATATCGATCCGCTCCCGATATCCGGGTAGCTTCTAAGCTTTTTTGAACAGAATCACTAATGGGTTTCGTTCCACCAACAATGTATTTATTTGTAAAATCATACGATTCAAGAAAATCCTTTGTAGCACTTGGGACCCAAGCTTCTTCTACAAACACAATTGGCATACTTCTCTTTGCCGCTTCGACCGAAGCAGACAATGCATCCGGAAAGCTCTTGCCATTCACTATCATTACTTTCCCATTATCTTTGGCTACGAACTTACTTATCTCCACAGCCGTATCATAACGCGTCTTCCCTGAAATCCTCGTTGGTTTCAATCCATTAGCTTTTAATTTATCCTCTACACTTTTACTGATTGCCTGTTCTCCACCGACTACAATAACATGGTCCACATCCATTTCTTTCATGGAGGAAATGGTTACCTGTGGCAGATAGCTCTTCTCCGATAAGAAAATAGGACTGTTGATTTTATAAGCCAAAGGAATGACCGAAAGGCTGTCTGCAAACGTTTTATTGCTGGATAAAATTGCGAACTTACCCTTTAAAACACGGTTACCATTTGTCAATGTCGATGAAGATACAGTATCCCAACCTCTTTTGGCAACTTCCACTGATGTTTCCAAGGAATTCTTGCCTGAAATCCTGTTTTTTCCATGATAATACTGAAGGGAGGCTTCCGCATTTACTTGGCCAAGTCGTATAGGTAAGTCTAATGCATTTTTACTTGACTCTTCTATGATTTCTTTTAACTGTCGACCTGTTAGGTTCTTATCTGTACTTTTCAACATAGCTGCCTGTGAGGAAACTAAAGGAGCAGCCATACTTGTACCGCTCATTTTTCCGTACCCACTTATACTAGTTGAAAAAGAGGTAGGTAATGTGCTGAATATTTCAACACCAGGTGCAACTACTGAAACAAAGTCGCCGAAGTTTGAAAAATCAGCCAGTTCTCCTGTTAAATTAGATGCACCAACAGAAATAACTCCTGGATAGCCTGCTGGATACTCCACTGTATCAGATGAATTATTTCCGGCCGCGGCCACTACCATGACGCCAATATTTACAGCTCTATCAATCGCCTCTTTCAATGTATTGTTCTGTTTTGGACCAGCAATACTGATGTTTATGATGTCTGCTCCATTTTCGATTGCATAATCAACTCCGGATGCAATATCAGAGGCAAAAGCACCTTGGCGATCTCCTACTTTAATTGGCATTATGTAGGTATCTTTTACTATTGATACAATGCCGCTTCCATTATTTGTTTTTGCACCAACAATACCTGCTACATGTGTACCATGTCCAATTTCATCCACTGGCATGCTGCTTGGTGATAAAACATTGTAAGGCTTAAGTACGTTTTCTTTCAGATCAAGATGGTGAAGGTCTATCCCCGAATCAAGCACAGCAACGACTGGCTTATAGCTTTGCTCGTATCCAGACCATGCTTCCTGCACATTCATCACTTGTAAGTAATCTTTTTGGTATGGATAGTAGGGGTCGTCTGTATTGGTAGTTGTGCTTGTATAATAGAAGAAGCTGTCTTCTTCTACATATTCCACTTCCTCTTGGCTTTCAAGCTCCTTTTTTATTTTATTGAAGTCTTTCTTTTTAATGTTTTTTATTTGTGGTTTTACTTTGCTAAAAGAATAATTGCCTTTTTCTTTATATTTGACAATTATCCTTATGTTTTCTTCTTGAGAAGCATGTACAACCTCTTTTTCGATAAGAGGGGTAAGGCACAAGAGCATTACGAGCATAAAACTTAGGCATTTCTTCATCTTCGTTTCTCCCCAATCCCCCTTGATTTCTATCTGATTCACAACTAATGATTTAGACAAACATTACATCTTTAATGATCCAGCCGTTTCCGTTTCTTTCACCTGTGAGTTATGCACATGTACATCTTTTGTTTTAAATCTCGTGCAAGTCATTTGCGTCTTTCTGGTTGGAGTAACGATACTACTGACAATAAAAACGGTGGTAAGAACAATGCTACTGCTTTAATATTTGGATAATAGAATAGGCTTTTTAACGAATACTTCAACGAATAAAAGTAATTATTGCGATGCACAGCCTTTGCTAGATGCAAGAATCTCGATGACTTGAATCTTCTTTGTAGTATAGAGGATTTTCCTTCAAGAACTTCACGATATTTTATAAAAAGATAGTTTAAAGCCCTGTGGTGATTCTCGCTTTTTCCACTAATCTGATTGGCTGCATTTTTAGCGATGGTATATCTGACATTATATTGATTATCATGCGCTACTGTTGTACGTTCACAACATCTTATCCATAGGTCATAATCTTGCATAGCAGGGAGATTATTATCAAAACCTCCAGCCTGTTGGAATACATCTTTTTTTACTGCAACGGATGATGTGGTTCCGATATAGTTATCTTCGAATATTTTTGGATACAGGTTCCCTTTGACGGTAGCGGGAATTTTTCTTATCACTTTTTTACGGTTAGTATTATAAACAACTAACTTCCCCGAATACACCAGTCCAACTTGTTCATTCAACTTAAACTGTTGAAGCTGACTTTTAATTTTTTCAGGTTCCCATGTATCATCATCGTCCAAAAACATCAAAATATCCCCCGAAGCATGTTCTGCCCCAAGATTTCTTGCATAGCAAGCACCTTTACTCTTTGGTATTTTCAGGTATCGGTACGTAAAGTGTTCACTGTTATATTCGTTCAAGAACCGTTCAGTTTGTCTGTCCTCACCATCCATAACCACCATAACTTCGTCCGGCTTTTCCGTTTGCCCCTCTATACTTTGCAAGGCCAGAAGCAAAAGCTGCGGTCTATTATGTGTAGGGATGATGACAGATACATTATTCATAATTGCTCTCACCCTAACCCTTCGTTTCTTCTACCCTCTGTTGTAAAAACTCTTCATATTTGGAGACAACATACTTATCCTCCATTTGATTTAAATGTAGGGAGAGGGCCTCATTATCTCTATAACTTTTAACTTTTATCTTATCTATCATAGCCTTAGCCAACTCGTCTGGTTTTCCCACCGGTACAAGCGAACCGAATTTCCCTTTTTGAAGAATTTCGTCAGGACCACACTCACATGCAGTCGAAATGACCTGCTTGCCTAAATAAAGGGCCTCTACAAGTACATTGCCGAAGCCTTCCCATTTTGAACTTAATACAAACAAGGAGGCCTTATTTATATAAGCATAAGGATTATGGACAAAACCGCGTAGTTCTACCGCATGATTCATCTTCTCCTTGGAGATGATAGCCTCCATTTCTCTCCTTATCGTTTGCTTCCCGTCTCCCAAAATAATTAAACGTGCATGTGGGGCTTCTTGGAGAACCTTAGCAAACGCCCTTAACATGGTAGGATAGTCTTTTGCTTCAAAGATCCTCCCTGCTGCCACCATTGTAAAAAAGTTAGGATCATTCAACCATGGGTTATCAACTGTTTCGAGCGCTTTCTCCTTTATTTTACCATTAATGACAGGATTATAGATTACTTTTATTCTATCATTTGTCAGCCCTAAAAAGTTACCCGATTGTTTTGCCACACACTCGGAAACTGCCACGAAATGATCCGCACTAGGGAACAATTTCCGCATGAAAAATGGATAAAAGCGGTGCAGTTTTGTTCTTGGGCGTAAATAGGACTGCTTCAAGTTTGTATGCAGTGCAATAATATGTTTTGTATTAACCTTTGCAACCTTCATCGCAAGGCTCGAAACGATATTGGCATTATCAAGCCCTGACAAAAGAACATCTGGCCTATTTTCCTGCAAATAATGTCGCAACTTCCATACACTAAGGAAAGTCTTTTTAGATCCAAGCGGTACAAGCCGTACCTTATCCGAAACTGTATGTAAAAGCTGACCCTCGCGTTTGATAAGGATCAGATCTACTTTATGCCCCTTTTCTGCCAACCCGTTTGCTAAAGTGATGACCACTTTCTCGGCTCCGCCAAAGGTTAGTACAGGAATAAATAAAGCAATATGCATTTCTTAATTTTCCCCTTTGTCCAAAATTAATTTTTCATAACTGTCCGCACTGTTTGTGGTGGTAAAGAATAAGGAGCATTCAAGTAGCTTTTCTTTACAAAGGGCACTTGATAGTAGTATCCATAGCACTGGCTATGGCAATATTATCTCCTTCGGATACTAATGCACCGAAATTCCCGTCTTCTAAAATCCCACTTTGACCACTATGGCAATTAGAACGGGTGTGCAGGAGTAAATAATTTAGATGCTGGCAAAGCTGACAAGTGCCTGTACATCGTGAGATAAGGAATATGCATAAGGATGTTTTATATGATAAAACATGTTCCTCCACATTATTAAGTACAATTTAATTCATACTTCATTTATTATACATAAAAGTTAAGATAACTAAAACTTGTAATCATATTGGATAGCTTTTACACCGCTGTTCCTTTCCGCAAATGGCTTCGCGTTCCGCGGGAAGGTGCTTGACGCCATTTGCTCCAATCCACAGCTAGAAATTCTAATGATTTAGAATCTTGGTTTAACACAAAAAGCTGCCCCGCATAAGGACAGCTTTTCTATTACTTCAATATGTTAGATTCAATTTCGCTTCTCGTCGTTTCAGAAATTGCTCCAGTTCCACCTAAGTAATGAATAGAAGGAACGTAATGGATATTCTCGTTGATGTATTCAGATACAACATCAGGCAATGTATCTTTCTTCGTCAATAGAAGTGGTGCATCCATTTTGGCAGCAAGTACCGATCCAGGAAGAGCATCAATGAATTGTTCTCCGCGAGCAAAGAAAAGGTTGCGCGGATCTAAATTGTACTCATTCACAATGGCAACACTTGTTGCGTAGCGATCAGGTCCGCTTACACGTTTCACTTCACCTACAAGGTTAGACAATTTCGCCTCTACCTCATCCGAAACGGCACTTCTACCGCCAATGATTGTTGCCTTTTTCACATTGTTATCTTTTAGATACTTCTCCACACTTGCCGAAAGCTCGTCCACCTTAGTAAAGAGAATCGGAATTTGATTCAAAGCAGCATGGGATGCAACTGATAATGCGTCAGGTGAAGTAGAGCTGCCTGACGTGAGGATCACTTCCCCACTAGCGTCAATTTGTCCTGCTACTTCCACAGAAGTGTCATAACGATCACTTCCTTTGATTCTTGTAACTTGAGTAGCATATTGACCTAATTCCGCTACTGTTTTATCCGAAACGGCCGCTTGTCCGCCTAGAACATAAATCTGGTGGATGGTTTGTGTTAACAATAGCTCTTTTACTGAGTTTGGTAACTCGTCTGTTTTCACCAATAATAATGGTGCATTGTACTTTTTCGCTAACACACTTCCAGTCAATGCATCAACCGGATTGTCTCCGCGACCGATTACCACCGTTTGGAAGCCTTGTTCCCAGCCATATTTTGCAATCGCTGTACTAGTTTCATAGCGGTCTGTTCCTCTTAAACTATTATTAATATGATCAGAAATATAGTTGGTGAAAGTAGTGCCAGGGTAGTAGAATGCAAGAATATCTTCATAAGCTATTCCTTGGTCCGCCATTGCTTTTGCACCATATTGACTCATTCCTACTCCATGGCCCCAACCTTTACCTTTGATGTCATAGACTCCATCTTTTAGGTTGATGGAAGTAACAAAGTGACTCTTGAAATCATTGATTCCAAAAATGCCACGCATATTGGTAATTGCACTATTTACCTGCTCAAACGTGTGAAGTTTAATTTGGGTAATTTCTTCGTCATCTACATTTTTTGTTTCCATGACAAAGCTGCCATCTTTATTTTGGACAAAATAATTGATCTTGTAACTGCCATGAGTTCTTCTTTGTCCAGGAGTCGTAGAGTTTGAAACTGCCACATCGCTGATACCAACTATCTTAATGTTCGCTTCTTTCAACGCAAGCGTATTGTTCTTTAAGTAATTTTTCACGTTGTTGATTACTTTTGCTTCATCTGTACTTGCAAATTTAAGCGGGTTTTTCACACCAAATTCCTGTATGGTTCCCCACCACGTTTGCGGTGCTTCAAGGTCTAGGCTTTCTAGTGCAATTTGTTGGGATCTTAACATAATATTCCAATCAAAAGCTGGATCGTAAGGATCTTTCTTTGCGTTTAGATAATCCAGTTGGGATCCGCCAGGCCATGCCCCTTTATTCGCTTCAATATATCCACCATTATTGGAGCTGAATACTGCGTCAATCAGGCTGCCCTTATATGTAAGAACCTGTCCTTTTGTTGCGTTGACCGCTTCGTTTGTGTTCGCATACTTTGATTCGTCCCACCAAATATAGCCGTCATAACGTTGAGAACCAACATCATCGGTGATTACTTGATGAACTCTTTTCAATGCATATGTTCTTGCCGCAACCGCTTGTGCCTTTAAAGACTCAATCTGCCAGCTAGGATAGATTTCACTCGGCAACACACCTTTAAGGTAATCTTCCATCGGCAACTTGTTTACAGGTACTAGATAGTTATTTTCTATTGTATAACGGATGCTTCCTAAATAAGGCCTACCGTTTAAACGGATGTAATTGCTTTTTCCGTACTTAACCGGTTTGATTTCAAACGTTTGATTAAAACTCTTGATTTTTTTTCTATTTTCATAGAGTTCAATGACAGAACCATTCAATTTCACTTCATAATTTCTATCTTGCTGAAGTTCAAAATCACTGCCTACCAACTGATAGGTTCCGTTAATATTGAAAGGAATGGTTTTTCTCTCTTTCAGGTGATACTTCAATTTCACAGATACCTCATTTGGAATGGAAGCTCCAGATGAAGCCTCTACTTGCGTAAGGCTCGGCAGGAATACTAGACATGCCACAAGTAATGAAACAATCCACTTTTTCATTTTTCTTCCCCCATTGTGTTTCTTTTCTTATTTTTCTACGACCTCAAGCTCTGATTTCCCCGAATAACCATATTCCCCAGTCACTTCGTATGTTTCTTTTACTAATCCATAACCTGGAGCATAATAGCGTGTATAGATGGTATCAGCATCCTCCACTTCATCTGTCACTTTTTTGATGACATAAACATCTTCAAATGAACCATATGCTACATCCAGTTTGACTCCGCTTTCTACTAGTTCCCATTGTGCGGTTGTTTCTGAGAGCAACACTTCCGGATTGTCGTTTGGTGTGAAGGAATCTAACATATTAATGGATGCATCATCTACGGAAACCTCTTCATAAACAAGTGCCATTTCTGTTGGTGTCCATTTATAAATCTGAATGGACTGATTACCGCCAACCATCATAGCAAACTGTACATATTCTTCATTTGCAGCAATGACTTTTTCTGTAACAACAATGTCCTCGCCGTCCGTGAATTTCTTTTCCCAGCCGACGCTTGGTTGATAAACTTTTAAACCAGGGTCTGATGGCGTTTCACTTTCTTCTGTTTCATCAGTTGAAGACTCTTCTTCGGGCTTTTCTTCTTCCTCCGTTGTTTCCTCTCCTTCTTCTTCTTTACTATCGGCAGGGACAGTATTTTCTGAAGTGGATTCTTCTTGTGTTTCTGAGTTCGTTTCATTATTTGTTACGATTTCTTTTTCTTCCGTTTTAGAGCAAGCCGAGATCACTAACAATAAACAAGTTAAAACAATTAATAGAGAAGACTTTTGCAAAACAATCACCTTTCAAAAGAAGCTCGATAAGAATAGGTCTTATCGAGTCTTCTGTTTGTTATTTTAGTTTGGTAGTAATGGTAGAAATTTGTGTGTCATTGATGACACTTGTTCCACCAATGATTTCTACTTTATTCACTGTCACGTCATTTGTGTAAGCCATCAGGAAAGACTCCACATTACTGTTTCTGCTATTCCCCACTAATACTAGCGGAGCACCATTATGAATAGCTAAAGGAGCAGAAACTAAAGCATCAGGGAAATTCTGTCCTGTTGATACAAGGACCGTCTCACCTTGAAGATCACTTGAGAAACTCCACAATAATTGTGCCAATGTCTCGTATCTATTAGCTCCAGATAATCTAGTAACTTTACTAGCACCCGTAATGGAACCTTCTACTTTTGTTGACACCGCGGCAGTTCCCCCGACAATGACAACTTCTTTTCCTGCCATATAAGGGATCGCATGATGCGAGATCCAGCTTTGCTCAGTCAGTAGAATTCCCCAGCCCTTTTTCGCGGCGATCGGTGCAGCTGCAAGGGCATCTGCAAATCCTTGTCCGGAAGCTAAGAACACACCACTAACATCTCCAAGTTCAGCCAGGATGGCTCTATTCGTTTCATAGCGGTCTTTACCAGAGATTCTTTCTACTTCCAGTCCACTATTACGAAGAGTGATTTCTGCTTGTTCCGGAACCGCACCATGCCCTCCGATGATTACCACTTTGTCAGCACCTAGGCGAGTAATTTCAGCTATTACTTCTTCGTTTAATTCTGTGTTTCTAGAAAGTAAGATTGGTGCATTTCCATATTTTGAAGCCAGTGGTCCTGCAGATAATGCATCTGCAAATGTTTTACCTGTTGCTAAAATGACCGTTTTATCTGCTTTTGTTGCGTCAAATCCATTTGGATAGATCTTTTTCGATGTTTCAATGGCAGTTAAATATCTATCTGTTCCAGAAAGTCTTTCGGTCTCTACTACTCGACTTACCGGGACTCCGCTTATATTCGTCCAAGCGACTTCATTTGTACCGATCACAGTAACTTTAGAATTAGCACTTGCCTTAGCAATAGTTAGGGCATAGTCATAATCAAGGTACCTTCCTACAAGCTTATCTTGACTGTACACTTCGTATTTAGGCGTAATATAATTCGACCAAACGATGAATCCAGTCTTGTCCTGAGTAACTCTCGTATCTTTTCGATTTTTAGCAAAATTGATGGCATCTTGTTGTGTATAGAACTCTTGCAATAAACCATTCAATTTATCGTAAACTTTGAATTTATCACTTGTGAAAATGGTTTGTTGCTTATCTTTATCCCATACTTCCACATAATTTGTTTGGTTTCTAGCGTAGTTCAAAGCGTCGTCTCTTTTATCAAAAGTAGCTAATTTGTTGCGATCTTTGTCGTATACTTCAAAAACTTTAAAATAATTGATAACCGCTGTTGCCATTCCATGTGCAGCATTTTGCTGGAATTGCGCAGTTTTAATAAGTTTTTCTTCATCCTTATTCGTCATAAAACCAAGTTCAGCAAGAACAGATGGCATTTGAGCATTTCGGATGACGAAAAATGCTTGATGATTATGAAGTCCTCTATCTATGTATCCTTTATCGATCTCTCTAATTTTACCTAATGTTGAATTATGTATTAATCTAGCAAACTTTCCACTTTCAGCCGCTAATCCTACTTGGATTGGGTCTGGCGGATATTGTTTTTCCGTTTCACTCATTGCACTGTAGTCGTAATAATAGGTTTCAAACCCTTTTGCCACTTGTGAAGTTGGATGTGCGTTATGGTGAATGGAAAGAAACAGACTTTCATTATTATTTCCTGTGACAAAATTGTTTGCCAAGACCATTCTTTGCTTCAAATCTTCTTGGGAAGTTGCTGCAAAATCTTTACTGTTGGAATCGCGTGTCATATAGACTTTAATGTCTGTATTCTTGAGCAATTCTTTTAAGCGGATTGCAACATCTAAATTAGCATGTTTCTCACAATAACCAGTTTGATTACCTGAGAATCCACACGTGCCGGAGAATTTACCTCCATGGCCCGGGTCAATAACCACTACCTTTTCTGCAAAAGAAACAATGGGTGCCATAAAAAATAGGAACACTAGCAAACTACAAACCTTAAAATAATTCACAATTAACACTTAACCTCCCAATAATGAAAAAAATATCGAATCTTGTTATATTATACCATCGGAAATTACAGAATTGTGTCGTTTTTTACATTTTTCATATTTTCATCTCATAAGTATTAACAAGAATATTGCGACAAATCAAGGTTTTTCTTCATATCCTTTAATTAAAATAAACCAAAAGCACTATATGTCAGATCCTCCTTCCAACAACGAATAAAGCCGCCAGAGGTTACCCTCTGGCGGCTTCATCACATTCAATCTATTACTTTACGATTTTTGCTAAGTGCTCAAACACTGTAGCAGAAACAGCATTTTCTCCACCAATTACAGTTAAAGCATCTACTCCCTCAGAAGTTAAGAATCCTTCAACATGCTCAGAAACGCTAGTACCAACTAGTAAAATACCAGTATGGTCATTAGCAGCAAGTGCTGCACCAGCTAGAGCATCTGCAAACTGCTTTCCAGTTGCAACATAGTAATGGTTTGCATCTAAATCAAAATGCTTCGCAACATTTACAGCAGTCTCGTAACGGTCTTTTCCGCCAATTCTCTTAGGATTTGGTAGGGATTTCAATACGTTATCAGAAACAGCTGCAGTTCCACCAACGACAATAGCTTGTTTAGGGCTAAGCGCGATTAATGCTGCGTTTGTTTGTTTTGGTAATTCATCTTGGTTTGTTAACAAGATCGGCATGCCGTTTTGTGCTGCATAAGAAGCAACAGATAAAGCATCAGGGAAGTTCTTGCCATTAACAACAACTACTCCGTTCGCTCCGTTTGGTGCAACCTCTGTCGCAATCGCCCCAGCAGTAGACCATCTGTCAGAACCAGATAGACGCTTCACTTCAAGACCGTGTGCTTTGAAAGTATCTTCCACATCTTTGCTTACAGCTGCAGTTCCGCCAAGGATGTAGACTTTCTTCGCTCCTAATCTTGCAATCTCAGCTTTCGTAGCATCTGGTAGAGAAGCAGTTTTCGTCAATAGTAGTGGTGCATTGTGTTTATGAGCCAACGGTACACCAGCAAGTGCATCGGCATAGTTGTCTCCACGTGCAATTACTACTACATCAGACTGCTCCCAGCCTTCTTTACTTAATTCCACTGCAGTAGCATAACGATCTGCTCCTCTTAAGCGATCTACACGCTCTGCAACTTCATTACGATAAACAGTTACTTCTTTTGTTACTGTGTTTCCACCTAGGTCTGTCAAAGTGAAGACGAAGTGGTTATTACCTGGCTCCAAGCTTAACGTCGTTTCATGTTCTACGCTAGCAGGTTCCATGACCTTAACAGGGCTTGTGAAAGGCTGTTCAAATACATGGTTGTCATCAACATGTAGAGAAACATAGTTGAAGTTGTCTTCTAATAAAGTTAGAGCTGTTACTTCTTCTACATCCATATCAACAAACTTCGGTACATCTACAGTTAATGTAGGACCAGTCGTATCAACGAATACTTTTCTAGAAATACCGAACTCATTACCTGCTCCATCGACAGCAGTAACAAGGATATCGTGATAACCATCTCCACTGAAGGAAGCATACGTATCAAATGCATATCGAACTTGGTTTCCAACTTGTGTTGGAGTTAGAGCAACTTCTTTACCATTTACTAATACTTTTTCAACACGTACGTTATCTGTTGCATAACCAGCTACTCTGATATCGTTTGTGTTATAAGCTCCGAATGGTTCTGGAGTAGTAGTTGGCAAGAATAAAACTGGCTCAGTTGTATCACCATTTACCAATGTGTCAAATCCAATGTTCATTACTTTATCTACTGCTAGTACTTCAATATCAGATACATCAGACTTAGGAACAGTCACGCTTGTAGCATCTGCAGGCAGCTGTGTTGCTTGGCCGTTAACATATACAACAATCGCTTGAATTCCCACTCCTGCATCAGATGCAGTCCAAGTTAGTTCACCTGTTTCCTCGTCATAAGAAGTGATTTCCACTTCAGGAGCAGTAGTATCAATTACTACTGGAATTTTCTTGGATTGCCACTTATCCGTTCCATCAACAAGAGCTTTGATCTCGTAATGGTACTTTCCGTCTGCAACCACTTTATTGTTTACTGTCCCATCCCAAGCGCGAGAAGCGTTAAGGGAGTAGTATGATCCACTTCCAGCATTGTAGAAAGTTTTTCTTACATAGTTAGATGAAAGGACTCTGCGCAACTGTTTGCCGTTTTCATCAAGTACATTGTACTGAACTTCTTTGGCATTACGCAGGTATGCATTAATAAAGTTGATGTCGTCATTCCAAGCATCACCATTAGGGCTCAAACCATAGAATGCTTTTCCTTCTTCATCTAATAAATGGCTGATAAATTTAAGGTTTTTATCCACTGCATCAGATGCAAATCCTGCATCATAATACTTATCTTCACCAAACGCCATGAATCCGTCTAAGACAGAAGGAGCACTCCAGTCACCATAGAAACCTAAGAATGGTACAGAAAGGTCTGCTTCGTAAGGGTGAGATAATGTTACAAAACCTTCAACAAAGATATTTTTCACAAGATCCATTGTTGTTGCAGAGCCATCTGCTTTGTAACCAGGGATTTTTGCTTTTGAAAAATCAATTGTTACAGTGAATTCTTTTGTTTCTCCTGCTTTAAGTGTAAGTTCTTTTGGCGCATTTACTGTTGCACCCTCTAAAGAACCTGTTGTTAAAGCATTTAATTTAGGGCCGTTAGCTTGCTCTAAGAATGTGTCTGTTAATACAGAAGTATCCACTTTGTATGCCACTTCATAGTCAGCTACGTTTGTTGCAGAAAGTGTAAAGCTTACTTTTTGAGAATCAAATGCTTTTAATTCTACTTTACCTTCTCCACTATTCTTCTCTACCACATAAACTGGAGTATCTACCGCTGCGAACAGCTGCATCATACCAGCACCTTGACGGCGAGGAGAATAGTCATTTCCATTCAAATCTTCAATACTTGCAGCTGTGTTCATCAACATAGCTTTTGCAAGTCTAGTACGTTCTTCTGCATTTAATCCAGAGAATTTCTCATCTGTTTTTAAGTATTGCTGAACTAGTGCAGCACCGCCGGCTACGTGAGGAGCAGCCATGGAAGTACCACTTTTCACTCCATACTTGTCATCATTTAAAGTAGAGTAAATGTTTCCACCAGGTGCTGTTATTTCAGGTTTCAATTCTAAGCTCGGAGTAGTACCCCAAGAAGTAAATTCTGTCATTCTGCCCATTTCTGGACTTTCTTGTTGATTTAATGCTTCAACTGTTCCTTCTCCACTTCCACTCGCAAGCGCTTCTTGGATAGCCAAGCCGTCGCCATAGCTTAGTTTCATGAACGGAATAGCCCAACCACCTTGATCCTTGTAGAATACTGGGTTATTAGTATTATAAACTACTATACCAGCTGCTCCTGCTGCAGCAGCGTTTTGCGTTTTATCAAAGAAAGTAAGTTCTCCACGTGACATGACAACCACTTTACCTTCTACATCAACGCCTTGATAATCTTCAGGATGCCCAAGACCATCAAGTAAAACTAATTCAACATTCTCCAAACCTTCCCAGCTGTCGATACCGTAACCAACACCAGAGAAATCAGTTCCATCAACTGATAAAGAATGCTCATATAAATATGCAGTATTTCCGGAAGCAGCTACCTGAATCGTGTCTTTATTAAGACCAGGAGCCCCTACAAGACCGATATCAGGGTTTTGGAACAACGGGTTGTCCCATCCGCGACCGATATGTCCAGCATTACCTGCAGATACAGAAGAAACGATACCGTTTTCAACTGCACGAGTAATCGCAACGTCTTCAGCACTGTCCACTTCATAGAAAGAAGCAGTAGAACCTAGACTCATGTTTAAAACGTCAGCACCAAGTTTGATAGAATCATCAATTGCTGCAAGATAAATATCAGACCAAGTAGAAGGATATAAAGGATCGTTTGAGAATACTTTCATCCCTAATACTTGCGCTTCAGGTGCAACACCTTTGATTTCACCGTTTGCCGCAACAGTTCCTGCTACGTGCATACCGTGCTCAGAAGGAGTAGGCCCTATGTCTTTAATTTCGTAGTTTTGATCATAGTAGTTATAACCATAAGGTACTTTTTCTGTATAGAATTTCCCTTTAAGGCTTTCAGAGCTTACTAGACCATCAACTAGTTCTTCCGTTAAGTATTCTTCCGTGTCTTCACTTAACACGAAATCTTTGTGAGATGGATCTACTCCGGAGTCAATTACGGAGACAACCATTCCCTCACCTTTAAAATGAGCATCTGCCCAAACTTGCATGGACTGGATATAATCATGACTTGTCGTCATATCCGGTTCCACTTCAGGGCGGTTATACTCATTCGCTAAGTATACATTTGACACCCCTTTGATTTCTTCAATCTTAGCGATGTCACCAAATGCCACTTCTCCACTGAAGCCGTTAAAAGCTGTCGTGTATTGGTGGTTGTAAGACATTGCCAATCCTTTAGAAGAAATCGCGCCTTTTACAGTTTCCTGTTGCTTTTCCACTGCAGCAGCCAAAGACTTTTTAGTGGAATCGCTTAATTCTTTATAAAGAACATTTTGTTTTGTCGCGTATTCAATTGGAGACTCCCCATCCAATTCTACAATGACACGAACTTTATCTGTTGCAGCAAATGAAGCTTTCGCTGAATCAGCAGCTTCTTCAAACTTTTGTCTTTCGACAAGAGACTCTCTTACTTCGTTTAGATCAAGCCCATTAGTTGTTTTCGTTACCGATGAAGCACCAACAGCAAATTGCAAGTTGGAGAACACAAGTAAGAAAGCTACAAATCCTAGAAAATACTTACGCAGTTGCACTAACAAAAACCTCCCCCGAAAATTTGTTGAAAAATGAAATGATACGTAAAAAGATGGTCCTCCTTTCTTCCTACATAAGATTTCAAATTACACTATAATTTTACAGAGGGTTTACTTTTTAGTCAATTGTTTATCTTTTAAATATTTTGAATATTATATTTTACAAACAAAAGAGACCTTTCCTATTAGAAAGGTCTCTCTGTAAAACTATTTTACTATATTAGAATCTACTGCTTTCGTCCCGCCATAGATGTAATAGTGCTTTACTTTTGCTTCATTTAAATAGGTTGTAAGGTCATTTACCATCGTTGTACCATTAACCAGCACAATCGGCATGTTATTTTTGGATGCAAAATGGCTTCCGCTCAGGGCATCTGGGAATACTTTACCGCTTGAGATCCCCACTGCAGTAGTTTCAGGATAGAACTTCTTGGCTACTTCTACCGAAGTCAAATATCTGTTAGTACCTGAAACCCTTGAAACATCCTTGGCTCCAGCAGCTTTCAATTTTTTCACCGCATCTTCTGTAACGGCAGATTTCCCACCAATTACAGTTACTTTTTTCACTTTATTCTGTTTTACGTAATCCTCCAGCTCTTTTGTTAAAGTGGTCTTGGAGGTGTTTAATAATATCGGCGTCATACTATCTGATGCATATGGAGCGATACTTAATGCATCAGCAAAGTCCAAGCCCGATACTACAATAATTTCCTCTGGATTTTTCTTCACCTTATTTGCTATTGCAATAGAAGTTTTTGTTCTGTTCTCTCCAGAGATTCTTTCTACTTTAAAGTGTTTTTTGAAGCTTTTTTCCACATTGGAAGATACTGCACTTGTTCCTCCCAAGATAACCACCTTGCCATCTTTCTTCAAAAGACGCTGTGCTTCATGTATCGCATTTTGTTGAACTTTGTCAGTATCATTGACAAGTAAGATGGTCCCATTCATCACTTGATTCAGGACAACCCCTGCCAATGCATCTGGATAATTCTTGCCGTTTGCAAGTAAAACGACATCCAAGGAGTGATCTGGAATTCTATTAGAAAACGCAAGAGATGTATCATATCTGTCAGGGCCAGAAATTCTTTCTTTGTGCCCTTCTCCTGGTGCCAGTTCCGTTTTGACCTTCAAATGATAAGGCTTTAGACTAGGGTTTCCATCTGAACTTGAAACAGCCAGATAATATGGCCCTGACTCTTGACCGACCGTCATTAAAATTTCTGCATCGCCTTGTCCATAGATACTTGATTCTTTAACCAAAGTACCCTTTTTGTCGTACAATTTAATGCTTCCATCAATGTCAGAAGGCACGTTGTATTCGATATGGAAGCTGCTATTTTTCCACGAAGGAATCTCATACCAATCTGTATCCTGGCCATTTGCGACATAGTTAAGGTAACCAGTGGATTCCCATTCCGACTCCCCTACTTGTTGTAAGGAGATAGGGTTGGAAGGAATGTTATTTTTCACAGTAGAACCTTTATCCTCGTCCACTTGATTCACATGACCGGCTGTTAACTGATATTTGGCAGTAGGTACTTTGTTCATCTCCCACATATAATTCATCATTACGATGAAATAGCCTGCATCGGCTTTACGGGTGAAGGACCCGTGCTCTCCTTCATAATCCCATCCGCGATCTAAAACTCTGATCGTACCAAACTCTGCTTCATCTAAAAATTGATCTCCATTTGTGTCTTCCACAATATAGACCATTGGATCAATAGCAGTAGGTTTATAGTCGGTTGGTAAGTCTTTTGAAGATGATTTTTTATCTACATCCACATAGAATGCATAAAGTTCTTCTTGCTCTCCCGGTTCCAAATAGAACATATCCAGGTCGTTGGTAATATCAAAGCTACCTGTTTTTACGTCCCCATCTAGTATGGTTGCCATATCTTCCGTGTCATTATATTCATTCGCATCATTCGTACCTTCAGATATCAGCTTTGAGCTTACTTGGTACGGTTCAAATGTGGCACGCATTTGCTCATTGTATACAGCGAGGATATACTTACTTCCACCCTTAAGGCCTGACTGTATATAATTTTCAAGTCCTGTCATCCCAAAGTTGAGCTGAACAGTGGACCAGCCCCATAACTCGTTATACTCTAACAGCTCCATGAATGGAGACATTTCCTCAGAGCCTTCTACTTGGAAATGATAGATTCCATCTGCATCCACTTCAAACTTGTAAAGATCGATATCATCCCCATACTGAATGTATTCCTCGTCCGTGGAACCAATTTCGTACGGTCTCGCCATTTCCCATAACCAATCTGTTTCTTCATACTCCTCATACTCGTCATCTTCAAGGACTGGAGTTAGTTCGTCAGACTTTTTGGCAAGGCGTTTTTGTGCATATTCTTTTACTCTCACTTTCTCTTCTATAACTTCTTCTTCGGATTCATATAAACCATATGGAAAACCGTCTACATCTTCAGGCAATACCTTTCCTTCCAGTGAGAACTCGTAAGGAATATGTGACGAGAAGCTTCCTGTACCTTCAAACCACATTCCAAAGAACTCATCAAAGTATTCAGGCATACTTGTTACTTCTACCCGGTACTTGAGACCAGGCATTGCTTCAAATACCAGTTGTTCTCCTTGGCTTGGTCCTTTATAGTTGCTGTAATCCATCATGAACCATTCATCGTACTCTTCTTCATACACATAAACGTTCAAACTAGTATCGACACCAGGAACACCTTTTACATGCGCCTTTACTGTTTGCAGCTCTTCTACTTCAAATTCATAATAATCCTGGTCCCCAAACTCACCTGCTAAGTAATGCTCTCCGTTTGATTCAAAAGGAAGGCTTGGCACTAGAACAGGATTTTCCATGGAGATGCCATCTTCTTTTAATTCTTGAGATTTCTCTAATGATAATGTGTAGCTTGTCTTGTTTTTAGCATCTGCATTATCATTTGCATCCTGCACTCCAATGACAAGTGTTCCATCCATAACTACTTCATAGAGATGTCCTTCTGCTTGTCCTACGTCTGCATAGTTGACGGTAAAGCTGTCCATTGCATTGTCTTCCCCAGCAGGATAGAATCTGTATACCAATTCATAATCTGCTTTTTCGGGTACTTCAAGTAGGCTTTGAACAAACTCTCCTTCTTTTACATCCATTTTGTAAAAATGTTGCTGATACGGTTGCGTGATGGATCCTGTTTCAGAAGCTTTACCTTGCTTAAAGCTAACCTTCTTTGCCGCTCCCAAAATTTCACCTTCAGAGGTATCTCCATATTCAGGAATCATATCTGTGTTAGCACTTAACGCCGCTACAGGGTTTACCAGTCCATGTCCGTACTTCAGATCATAACCCTTCTCCCCCAGGTCCCCTGCTGTGGATTTTAATAAGTATTCCACTTCATATGGGGTAAGATCAGGATTCTTTGCCAGTAACAGAGAAGCGATTCCCGCTACTACAGGGGATGCCATGGATGTCCCGCTTAATTCCATGAATGTCGATTTACCTGTATAGGCCGAATTATAAATGTTTTCTCCCGGTGCCACTACATCTACAGAAGCACCAAAAGTAGAGAAGTATGCCAACTCCTTGTTTGCATCTGTCGCACCAACACTGATTACCCCTTTATAAGATGCTGGATACTCCTTTACACTTGATGCAGAGTTACCGGCTGCAGCAACCACCGTTACATTAGAAGCTATGGCATAATTGACGGCCTCTTCAATAATTGGAGAAGGAGCATAACTGCCAAGACTCATATTGATAACTTGCGCTCCATTATCCACTGCATAAATAATACCTTCTGCAACAGAGAAATCGAACGCACCCATGTCACCGTTGAATACATCAATTGCCAACAGTTCAGCTGAAGGATTTATTCCAATACCACCAACACCATTATCCTTTTCCGCTGCAATGATTCCCGCGACATGCGTTCCATGCAGATCAGCGACAGGCTGCCTCATAGGATCCACAATATTTACAGAATCTACTACTCTATCTTTTAATTCAGGATGATTCTTATCAAGTCCAGAATCAATCACGGCTACTTTTACGCTATTCTCTCCAACCAGACCTTGAGCTTTCAACACCTCTAACTGCTCAATGTGGTACATATTGTTTACCTTCGGATCTGCAGTACCTAGTTTACGGTACATAACACTTGGCGTCACCGAGGATACTTTTTTCATTTTTTCATATGCCTGCAATGTTTGAGGAAGGCTCGATTTGGCATTCACTTTTACCACATCATAACCAAGCTTCGGAAAACTTTTCAAAAGAGTTGATCCCGCGTTTCTATGCTCTTGCGGAGAAAGCTTCTCTTTGTATTTAACGATATACGTTGTTTCACTTACAGCGGCTTGCTCTTTTTGCTTTTGGAATGAACTTTTCCCTGCATTTTCATCAGCAAATCTCTTAAACTGATTCACGATACTAGAATAATCCTTTTCAACAGACCTCTCTCCACCCGTGTAAGCCATCGCTTGTAACGGTGAACTAGCCACTACTGCTGTAATAGCAAGTGGAATAACAGCCTTACTCCATTTTTCCCAACGATTCATTCTTTTTCCTCTCTTCCATCACATAAAATAAAAGCATAGAAAACTAGATATATTTAGATTAATTACTAAATACTAGAATATTATAGCAGATATTTGAAAATATAGGTACAAAAAAAAGAACGCAACCTCTGTCACGTTCTTCCCTTCAAAACTTACACTCTCACATATTTCTTATTAGCATGCATGACCACCGCAACGGTGGACCAGAACAATACAAATAAGCCACTATAAACGAAATGCGGATAGGCTGCTATCCCTGATAAAAACTCAAACAATAATGAAGCAAGGGATCCTTCTCTTCCAAATAGATTAATAACAATTTTACCGAATAACAAGAACACTAGCATCTTCCCGAAATAGATTAAAAAGCTGTTCCGGCCGAAAGCCTCCAGGTACCAAAGTGGTATTGCCGTCACCTTGCTCTGCTTTCGTTCCTTAAAATCAATTAAATAGAAGAGAATCGCCAAAAGGAGCAAAGTCAATCCACTTGCGAGCATAGCAAATGAAGGAGTCCACAACCGTTTATTAAACTCTAAAAAGTTATTAAAAACAAATGCCAGTGATAGTAACCCAATAGCAATACCGAATACCCGTGTTAAAATCTGTTTCCTGCTATTTAGAACCATCCCCACCGCAAAACCAAAAGCTACATTAGAAAGGGCACTAAAGATAGATAGAATTCCTTCAGGATCAAATCCTTTCTCTCCTTGCGCATACATGTGATTTTCACCAAACACCTTTCCATCTATTACACCAGAAGGGTTACAGTCGCGCTGTGGAACTCCCCCTTCACAACTTCCACTTGAAAGCACGAGAACCGCCAGATAGACAGAAGCTATCAGCAACCCTAGAGCCAACATACTTTTCCAGCCTTTAGCCAAATAAGACAGAATGACGACACCAAGACCGGTAAGGGCAAACAACTGCAGCACCCCAGTGAACCTTAACGAATCCAAATTAAAGCTCCAAGAAGATATCAAGTTAAATAGCAGGCCATAAAGAACCAATAAGAAAGTCCTCCTAAGTAGGTCTTTCCACTTCACGCCTTTCCGGTACACAATAGCCAAGCCAATTCCGTACACTGTCAAAAAGGCCGGAAACACAAGGTCTGTTATCGTCAAACCGTACCAATATGCATGGCGAAGATAGTCGTATCCCCCTCCTCCAGGCAAGGCACTGACAAATACGGCTACGAGGACGACAATCCCCCTTGTAATATCTATCGATCTATATCTTTTTTTCTTACTAGAATTATTGACTGCCATAATAATTGTTCCTACACTTTCATCGATAAAGTTTGATAAAATGATTGTAGCATATTTGTCGAACAGGAAAGGAATACAGATGAAAAAATTAATACTTCTACTAACTATTATTTTGGCAGGTTGTTCTGCCACCAAGACCGATCAGGTTGATGTATTCTATTCCCCGCATCCTGATGATGAAGTCCTTAGCTTGGGACCAGCTATCATTCATGCTTTATCTTCCAGTAAAGATGTTCATGTTGTTCTATTGTCTAAGGGCAAAGCAAGCAAAGCCATTAATACCGTAAATGAGAGATTAGAAGCAGAAGGCCACCCTACCATTTCAGTCGAAGAGTTTGGGGATGCAAGAGAAGAGGAATTTAAAACAGCGGTGGAAGCTCTCGGAGTTTCAGCATCCAATGTGACAATCCTTGACCTGCCAGACGGAAAATTAAACAAAGACGAAATTTCAGAGATTATTGTCCAAAAAGATAAACTTTCCGATAAAGTCGTACATCACGTTATGAGTGACCAAGACCCCCATTCGGATCATTCCGTAACAGGACAGGCCCTACACAACTTGATAGATGCAGAAGCAGTTCAAAACGGAAAATTCTATTTTCCTGTGCAAGAGCATGAAAACTTCCCATTTGATAACAGAATACAGTTGTTAAGCAAACACCAACAATCACGCATGATGGAAGCATTAGAAGCCTATGAAAAATGGGACCCTGCTTCTGGAAGCTATTCTATCGGCAAAATCTCTGTACCAGACTACTTTATTACAGCCAAAAACAACATGGAAAGCCGCTATCATTACAAACCAACAGATTAATGGAGTCACCTAGTTGATTGGAGTGGAAGGCGCGCAGACGCCCGCGGGAGGAAGGGACAGGGGAGACCCCGCAACGGAGTGAGGAGGCTCCCGGACCGCCCGCAGGCAAGCGAAGCGCCTGGAACGGAAATCAACAGTATTATATACTTTCTAAATAAAAAAGGATGGAAACAATTCGTTTCCATCCTTTTTTATTAATGATAACGTTTAGCTCCCAAATATCTCGGGTAAAAGTAACTATTGGACATTTCATCGATTGTTACACCAATATTAGATCCTGCTGATTTCGCATGGATAAATTTATTATCCCCAATATATATACCCGCATGGGATGCACCATTGTGGCTTGGATCTGTTTTGAAGAATACAATGTCCCCAACCTCTAACTTACTTACAGATTTCCCACCAGCATATAAGTCCCGTGTCGTTCTCGGAGTACTAATACCGTGTTTTTCAAATACGAATTTTATATAGCCACTGCAATCAAAGCCAGATGGAGTTGTACCACCATATTGATAAGGCGTGCCTATGTATTGTTTAGCGGTATTCACAAGAGCTGCTGTGTTAAATCCAAGTACATTCTCCACATTTGTTGATACAGCACTTGTTCCACCAATGATGGAAGCTTGAGAAGAGCTTACAGAATTCAAGACCGTTTGTACAGGCGAAGGAACAGCATCCTTTTGAACCAGCACTAAAGAAGAATTTTTCTTTGCAGCCAAGACAGAACCTGTCAATGCATCTGCATAACTTTGGCCTGTTGCCACATATACATTTTCCCCAAATTTCACGTTAAGACCACTGACTACCTTAGACACCGTATCATATCGATCTTTCCCGGAATATCTTTTGGCATTCGGTACATCTCTCATTATCTTATCCGAGATGACACCAGTTCCACCTACGACGATGGTATTTTTATATTTTGAGAGTACCCTTTTGGTATCAGCTGGCAAAGTATCTGTCTTCGTTAACAAGATAGGATAGCCGTTTCTTGCTGCATGCGCAGCAATTGCCAAGCTGTCAGGAAAGTTCTTTCCATAAACAAGTACAGCTGTATTCGTTTGACCAGCCAATCTCTCTGCAATTTTAACAGAGGTTGCGTATCTGTCAGAGCCGCTGATTCTTTCTATACTTGTAATACCAGCATTTTTCAACTGAGCTTCCACATTGGCAGTCACTACACTTGTTCCACCAAGGATGATGGCATGCTTTGCTTTTAATCTAGTGATTTCATTTTTCGTTTCACTTGGTAGAGAATTATTTTGCGTTAATAAGATAGGTGCATTAAGTGAATAGGCAAGCGGTGTACCAGTAAGTGCATCAGGAAACTGATTTCCGGCTGCAATGATAACTGTATTGGAGCTTGTCCACCCTTTCTTAGAAACCGCTACGGCAGTTTCATATCTATTTTCCCCATTAATTCTATCGACATTAAAACTGTTTGCATAATTGACAGAAGGCAAAGTAACAAGAACGACCATACCAAGAACAAGAGCAACTATGTATCGTTTCCACGCTGAAGTCTTCATTTTTTCCCCCTAAATCTACATAATATTACATAATTTACTTTCCTATTATAACACTAGTAAAATAGTCCGAATATTAAAATTTAGTAACAAAAAAACGCCATAATGTAATATTATAGACGTTTTTTTGATAAGACTATTTAACTAGATTGATAACCGTATCCGTACGCACTGCGGATGTACCGCCTAAAACAGAAATACGGGAAAAGTCTCTAACACGAGCCAACTGCAATGTTTCCTCCGGTAAGTACGTTGGATTCACTAGTAGTAATGGCGCATTGCGTTTTGCAGCCAAAACAGATCCTGTCAGCGCATCAGGGAAATCTGTCCCACTTACAGCCAACCCTTCACTTGATGAAAAGTTAAACTGCGTGCCAATTTTATATGCTGTCTCGTATCTTGTTGCACCAGAAATTCTAGTTGCTTTCGGCATTGCTTTTAATAGATTTTGATTTACAACAGCCGTACCACCAACAACAATCGTTTTACTAGCTGAGTTAAGAATGGTTTTCGTTGGACCTGGAATATACCCCTTTTCCGTCAATAGGATCGGGATGCCATTTCTTGCTGCATATGGTGCAATCGCAAGGGCATCAGGGAAGCCGTACCCATTTACGACCACTGCAGTGGAGAAGCTTGATCCCATTTCGTTTGCAATCAACTTAGCCGTTTCAAAACGGTTTGCTCCTGCAATGCGTTTTACCTCCATCCCCATGTTGCGGACACTTGTGGCAACTGTATTTGAAACAGCCCCCGTTCCACCAAGGATGACGACATTCTTGGCACCTAAACGCACCAATTCATTTTTTGTTTCTTCTGTTAGTTCATTTTTCCTTGTAAGTAGAATAGGTGCATTCAACTTATAGGCAAGCGGAGTTCCAGCCAATGCATCAGGAAAATTATCACCGCGCGCGAGCACTACTGTGTTCGTTTTATCCCAACCGGTTCTTGAAATACTTACAGCTGTCGCATAACGGTTAGATCCTGAAATACGCACGTTGTCCAGGTAAGTGGACGCGATATAATACGTTTCCTGCGAACTCATATCTTTTACTGGGTACCATACAAAATGATTATTGCTGTTGTTACCAGCCTGATACGGACCGACAATCTGCAGTGTTTCACCTGCTGTAGTCATTCTTATCTCCGCACCCTCTGGAGATTTCCTTAACCTTACGCCGCTCTCTGTTGCTTTTACAAGATCATTGCTTGCAAAAAAGTGTTTAGAAGTGGTAAAAGGACCACTCACGTAATAATGTTCTTTTCTAAAAAGAAGAGATCCTGCTTGGTTGTAGTAAATATCATTTCTTAACTGTGATTCAGGAAATTTTGTAACTGTCAGTTGCGACATACGTTCAATATGACGATAAATGACATCTTGATAGGTATTACTTGGATAATATTGCGGGTCATTTCTACGTGAAATACCATTATAAGCCATGACTGCAAAGTACCAATCCTCTATAACATTCATGTCATTTCCGTTTATTTTAGGAATGCGTTCCCAACTGCTGTAGCTCCATTTTTCCTTCAATATTCTTAACCCTTCTTGAATATTGTAACGAATATCCCCTTTTAACCTAAGTTCTCGATCAGCAGTCATATTTGGCTCGGTAATTTGCATGATACCAATACCACCGTCAAAAGAAACCACCGGGTCTCCCTTTTTCCAAAGGCCACTAGGGTCATCTGCTGTACGGAATTGTCTCCAGGAACTTTCTTGCCATGCAATTGCTTTTACTAATTCCGGAGGAACGCCTGCGATAATTGCTTCCTGCGTTAAGATAGTATTTAATTGTGCATTCGTAGGATTTTCTCCAACAATACGGTTATCACCAGTAGATTGGAAAGAAAAGCTTTCTGCAACAGTTTCTTTAGCAACTGTCTGCTTTTCACCTTTTTTCACCAAAGTTAAAGAACCATTATCAGCGTGCGCATATGTATCTTTTAGTAGAGTGACACTGTCTACAAGACTCTCATTTGCATCTACATAGGTTACTATGACTCTGTCAGATTCAACATCTACGGTACCCATCTTATAATCTTCTGATAGATATACTTGTTTTAGAGTACCATCAGCCAATTCTAATACAGTGAACTGCATAAACCCGCCAGTACCTTGCTTTTTATTTTCTAATAAAACAAATCCTTTATTGTTAACATTCCAAGTGAATATAGTGGAAAATTCAGCGAGATCTATCTCTAACTCTTCCAGAAGTTCCCCTTCATAATAAACACTTGCAATAGAAGTCTCTCCATTGGAAACTGATACCTCGTAATCCCCTAATGACACTGTAGCACTTTCGCTTGAAGAAACGGAATGCTCCGCTGCCTTCCATTCTGCGTGGGCTTTGTCTACAGTCAGTACCAGTAATAATAGCAAACACATTTTTACGGCAATAATACTTTTTTGCACGAAAACCTTTCCTCCTTATCAAATAACTACAATTATTTCAATACAGATTTAATTTTAACAAATAGATTACAAGTATGAATAGGTAATTTGTCTATTATTTTCCGATTTTGTCGTGTTTCCACTAAAAATGTAAATGATTGCGTTATTTATTAAGGTAAAAGGTTTGAATTGTATGTTAGGAATCTAGTAAATGGGGAATAAAGTAAAGTAGGAATATTACTAGAGAGATATACATATGATGAGATTAGAAGAACAGGGGAGGTTTCTAATGGAATTCACAAAACGTTTTCTGCCTGTATTAAAGTTTAAACGACCGAAATTAAATATTAGCTTTGAAAGAGAAAACTTCTCTACTTTTTTTGAAACATATTGGATACAAATGATCATCGTATCCTGCCTATCCAGTGTTGCATTGGGGTTGCCTGCACTTGTTATAAAATTCGCCTACACCGAAGGCATTTTCACCTTTTACCTTCTTGCTCTACTACTCTCCACCCCATGGTTTTTAGTGCCGGTACTTTTTGTTCTTTACTATGTAAAAGACACAGCACTTGCTAAAAAGGCTGCCATGATTACTGGCGGGGTGTTACTTCTTACTTTCGTTATTTGGATTATTGCACTTTTTCAATTATAAGCACACTAAAATTAGCAATCCCCACTCCTTCATGGAGTGGGGATTTGCTTATTTTCCAATTAACTTTTGTGTCCAATGCCTAGCATCTTTTTCATACCCTACACCAATATGTGTCATATTCGGATTCAAGATATTTGCCCTGTGACCTGCTGAATTCATCCAGGCATTAACTACTTGTTCAGGACTTAAATGTCCTCTCGCAATGTTTTCTGCAGCAGTAGTATATTCAATGTTAAAATAAGCCATCATCTCGAATGGAGTCCCATATACAGGACTAGTATGGTCAAAGTAGCCATTAGCTTTCATATCTAATGATTTTTCCCTTGCAACCAAACTAAGCTGAACATGAGTGGACAACGGCGACACCCCATTCTTAGTACGCTCGATATTGACCAATTCAATCACTTTTCTTTCTTCCATACTTAAATCAGCTGTATTGTAAACACCCTTACTAGCTTTAAAGAGTAGATTAAGAGCTTTGTCATTCACCGCACTTCTACCACCAAGGACTTGGAAGTTAGAAAGATTTTCATTACTTACCAATTCAGAAACTACTGTTCTTTCTTTGTCATCAACAAGTAAAATGGATGTTCCTTTTTTAGCAGCAAGGACAGAGCCTGTTAGAGCATCAGCAAACGAACGACCTGTTGCTGTAAAAATATTTTCAGTAGGCATGTTAAGCTCTTTAATAATTGCCACTGAGGTTGCATAGCGGTTTTCACCTGGGATACGATTTGCTCCAGGTAATACAGACTCAACTGCCTCGCTCACCGCAGACGAACCTCCCGCTATAATCGTTTGGCTAATCTTCTTATCTCTTAATAGCCTTGCTGTCGGTTCATTAATAGTGGACGATCCACCTTTGACTAAAAGGATTGGATAACCATTTTTAGCTGCATAAGGTGCGATTGCAAGTGCATCAGGAAAATTGGAACCATTAGTAATTACCGCTTTAGCTGGTGTTCCACCCAAGCGTTCGGCTATCTTAACTGCTGTTTCATAACGTGTTGTTCCGCTAATTCGTTCCACTTCCACACCACTTATCTTCTCAATGCTTTTTCTAACGTCATCACTGACAGCTCCTGTCCCGCCTAACACGATGACTTTCCTAGCATCTAGCTTTTCTATCATTTGCTTTGTCTGATCTGGCAGGCTGTCCTTTTTAGTTAAAAGGATGGGAGCATCTAGTTTATAAGCTAGCGGCGCGCCCGCTAAAGCATCAGGGAAATTCTGGCCACTGGCAATGATGACTGTTTCTGCCTTTTCCCAACCTTCAAGCGCTATTTCATTAGCCGTAGTGTATCTTTCCGGACCAGATATTCTCTTACCAAAAGAAGTTAAATAAGAAGATGCGACGTACCCATTTTTCTTATTTCCTTCCAATTCGTTAGAAACAGGATACCAACCAAAATGATTAAAATTTCTATTGTTTGTAGCAGTATCATAAACAAACGAATCTTCAATCATGACTACTTCTTGATTTAATTTCCCAAGACTTGCACCTGTAGCGCCGGGGATATTCCTGACATTTACTTCTTCCGTCGCCACAACAAGTTCTTTTGGTTCAAACTTATGCTTTGTTTTATGTACAATTCCTTCTTGAGTGTAGTCCAACTTATCAAAGGATAATGAGCCATTCTCACCATAAGTAAGATGGGACAACTCTATTTTTTCTAGTGCAGCATTTAAATTCAAATCAGAACTTTTTCCAATGCGCTGAAAAATACGGTCCTGATATGAATCATAATTTCTTTCCCCGGTAGCTCTGATTAGCGGACTATTCACCTGCTTAATCCCGTTATAAGCCATGATTGCAAAATACCAATTCTCAATAGTGTCGCGGTTACCATCATTCAGCATTGGTATTTCAATCCCACTATAAGCAAATTTCTCGTTAAGAATATTCACTCCAATACGAATGTTATATTCTATGTTATACTTTAATCTTTCTTCATCATACTGATTTGCACGGTCCGTTATTTGCATGATGCCAATCCCATTGTCAGGTGCAACCAAAGGTTTACCATCCTTACAATGTACCCAACCTGATTCCTCAAATGCAATCGCCTTTACTATCTCTGGCGGGATGTCTTGGGATAGAGCTTCTGTTGTTAGCAATGAATCGATTTCTTTAAATGAAGGTTGCACACAATTACTGTTCTCTTGTGCATCAATAGATTGAGGTAAGATTAAGGTGAATACCAAAAACAAAATTAATAGTTTAATTTTTTTCAAAAAATGTTCCCCCTTCTCAATTTCTCTTAAAAACAAACTTCAAAATAAGGGTTGTTTTCAATTTGTTTAATAAGCTTTTTTATAGATGTGTTATAGGCGTACACGTCCCCTTTATTTTGCAATAAAATATTCTATTATAAAATCCGCCCAAATGTTTTGTCCTTTAGCGTTAGGGAATGATCCTTCAAGGAGTTCTTTTAGATTTTCTGAAGTTGTGTCTGGCCAGTTATCCCAGTGATTAAAGTACTCAATATTTTTTTTTGCGGCGAATTCTTCTAATGCCTGAACTTGTTCAAGATAAGTATTTGGCTCATAAATAGGATTTGGTGGCTGTATTATGAAATACGTTTCCTCATTTAATTGTTTAACAGAACTAATAATCTCTTCCAAATTTTTCAATGTATCTTCCGTTCTGACAAAACCATTATCATTTAATAATAATGGCTCAATAATTAAAATATCTGGTCTTACTGCTGCTATTTCCTCATGACCTTTTGATTCAATTAAATAATTTGTAGTTATCTTTTCAAAATTCATTATTTCAACATGGAAGGTTTGTTTGCCATAGTTCTCTTCTAAAGCATTTTTCACTTGTGATGGCCAAGGGAGATTGTTTGGATCACTGTTCATAATTGAATCAGAACCAACTATTAATATATTAATAGTTTCTTCAGACTCAATTTTATTTTTTATAATAATTTGTAGTTCATCACTCATATTTTTTGTTAAATCTAATAGACTGTCGCTTTTCGAATTACTAGATTGATTTGTATTTGTAAGTTTTCCAGCCTGCGCAATTTTATTATCATACTGTACCTTTCCTAAAAAGATTAAGAACGTTGCTACTGTACATAATAGTACAATTAGAATATTTTTCATGTCTTTTACACTCCTAAAAAGAATCTATCATAATTATATACATAAACATCTTAAACTAATAGATTTACAAGTAAATTTTTACAAAATATGATAAAATAAGTGTAAATAACAAGATTTATATAAAATATGCAGGAGGGCATTATGTTAAAGTCTCGAGTTGCTTTAATTTCGGCTCTTGCTTTTTCAACAATAGTATTAGGATTTGGAACTTTATCCTATGGAGAAGCAAGAAACACCCACATCATTCAAAATGGTAAGTATCTTTATTTAAATACTAATCCTATAATTGATCCAATTATTCCTGATCCTGAGCCTGAGCCTGAGCCAGAACCCAAGCCAGAACCTAAACCAGAACCTAAACCAGAACCTAAACCAGAACCCAAACCAGAACCTAAACCAGAACCTAAACCAGAACCTAAACCACAACCTAGACCAGAACCTAGACCAGAACCTAGACCACAACCTAGACCAGAACCTAGACCACAACCTAGACCACAACCCCAACCAGTAACGGAGCAGGAACTTGAACAAGAGGTTGAACCTGAAGAGAATTTGGAGCAAATAGAACTAGAAGAGGAAAACAATGAACTCTTACATACACCTCTTTCAAAAGAATTTTTAATTAATTATTTCGAGGAAACGGAATCGGATTATTCTACACTCAATACATATATTTTCTCCAATATCATTACAATACTAATTGAAAATAAGTACGCCTCTGAATCATCAAGTTCATTTTCAAATCTACCGATAAATGATTTAGCTACTAAGCTATCTATTCAACAGATTGAAGAGTTGGAAAAGTTCCTTTTAACAGATGAAGTAAAAACAATGGATACGCTTTTAATAAGTGAAAAATTAGAAGAAATCCGCGCCAAGAAAATACATCTTATGCAAAACAACACTAATTAAGTCAGAAACCCCAACTTTACATAGCAAGTTGGGGTTCTTTATAGCTATTTCAGCTATATTCTTCTCTAAGAAATCGCTTTTAATTTTTGTATGTTAGTTATCTAAATGTTCAAGAATTCTACAAAATGTTACAATTACAAGAAGTAATTGGATAATAATTTATTGTGCAAACGACAAATTAGCCATATAATCAAAGCTAGAATATCAAAAAAGGAAGAGTGCTAAATGTTCAAAAAAAAATGGTTTACTATTTTAATTAGTGTTTTAGGAATTACCACCATTGGTGTTGGAATCTTTGCTTTTAGTGTGTATAAGTCGCTGGAAGATGCTGCAACTTCTATGCACACCCCACTTGAAAGATCTAATTCTGATAAGAGAACAACTCAAATTGACTTCAGTCAGAAAGATCCATTAGCTTTTCTGATTCTAGGGGTAGACGAAAGACCTGGAGATAAGGGACGCTCCGATTCCATGATTGTAATGACAGTAAATCCTAATGATAAGTCCATACAAATGGTAAGTATCCCTCGTGATACAAGAACGGAAATAGTGGGAAAAGGCTTTGATGATAAAATCAACCATGCCTATGCATTCGGTGGCCCAGAAATGTCCATCGCCACTGTCGAGAACTTCCTAGATATCCCGATAGATTATTTTGTCCAGGTCAACATGGAGAGCTTCAAGGATATTGTGGATGCAGTTGGCGGGGTTACAGTTAATAACAAATTAGAATTCAGCCAAGATGGGCATCACTTTTCATTAGGAGAAATTGCCTTAGACGGAGAGGAAGCCTTAAGCTTCTCGCGAATGCGTTCAATCGATAGCGACTTTGGTAGACAGCAAAGACAGCGCGATGTCATTCAAAGTGTAATTAATAAAGGTGCATCCATATCATCCGTTACGAAAATTGATGACATTCTCGACATATTGGGTAATAATGTCCGTACTAATTTAACATTTAACGAAATGGTCGATATTCAGTCTAACTATAAAGAAGCACGTCACAATCTTTCTCAACACCAATTGACAGGGGCTGGTACAAGAATTAATAATATCTATTACCTGGTCGTAGATGAAAAAGATCGTTTGGCACTTTCCAATCAACTAAAGCAACACTTAGAGCTTGACTCAGAAGTTGCAAATAATAATTAAAGAAAAGTAAGAGGGCTACCAATTTTGTGGTGGCCCTCTCTCTTACTTCTATTATAAGTTATTCATAATTGGTTTTTATACTGTATTTTTAATTTTTTCCAATGAAATAATTTATTATATGTTCCGCCCAGACTTCATGACCTTTTTCATTCGGAATAATGTCTTCTGTCACTATGTACTCTGAAATCTCGTTTGGTTCCTTTGGCCAGCTTTCCCAGTGGTTAATGTATGGATAGCCATGTTCTTCCGCCCACGTTTTTAATTCCTCTATATCCATAGGATAGTAAATCGCATTTTTAAGTGGTTGGCCAGGTTGGAGAAAAAGAAATAAATTTGGATTCTTCTGTTTTAAATCCTCAATCATAATTGTAACGTTCTGTAGAGAGTGCTCTATTGCGATTAATCCATTACTCTCCAATAGAAATGGCTCCAATATTACAAGGTCAGGTACTGTATTTATATTTTCCAAATGGAGGCCTTCATTTACTACATCCGTTGTTGTCACTTCTCCAGGTATAGCATTAACTGTTATGTTAAACAAACCATTATATGTAGCTTCTAATTCTTCTTTAAATAAATTTGACCAATTATTTTCATTTAACTCATTTACTTCTGACCCAATAATGACAAGCTCTACTACTTCACCTTTATTATTTTTTCCTACTAAAAAATCGGAAACCTCTGGAGGTAAATTAGCAAAATCTCCTTTTGGCAACTCTTCCTTTTTTTCCAAAACCTCTACTTGAGTACTTAATTGATTGGTATTGGTAGTTACAAGCTCTTGATTCATTGCAGATCCCAATTTATTATTCCAATGAAAATTCCCATAGATTATTGCACCCATACATAATAATACTACTAACATAATCCCTGCTCTCATTATTTACCACCTCATACCAAATATACTATTTATTTAACACTTTTCAATAGATTTTGGCAATGAAAATTAATATATTTCTAGAATTATGCAAAAAAAAAGAGGTTCTCATAAACGTCATGAAAACCTCTCTTCTGGATAATACCCATACCCTATAATATTCCAAAAAGTTTCTTTTTTTTCTTAATTCTCTCCGGAATTTCTTTCATAATCATGGAGCCTTCTACTAACAATTCTGCATTTTCCAGCAACAAATATTTTGCATCGAGACCACATTCTTTTTCGATTACACTAAAAGCTTCCGCCATTTGGAAGTTTCGCCCTTTTAAATTATGAGCATCAGATGCAACAAAGTGAGTGAGGTTAGCGTCAATAAGATCTAATGAAAACTTTTTAATTTTCTTTCCAAATTTACCTGCTACACTGGCAGCAGTAACCTGTGTGCAAGCACCTTTTTTCACTAACTGGTAAAGTTTTTCTGGATTATCAATCAATTCAGCATTTCTCTCGGGATGTACAATAATTGGGGTAAGGCCTTTCATCTGAATATCATAAATAATTTTTTCCGTATATAGAGGCACTTGACTTGAAGGTAATTCTATAAATAAATATTTATCGCCGTCATTCATTGTCAACAATTCGTTTCTTTCGTATTGCTCCAATAGTTCTCCAGATATTCTGGACTCCTGACCAGGTAAAATAGTAATATCAATTCCTTCTTTAACCAAACGTTCGTTCAGTTCTTGTACCTTTTCAAGAATTTCTTCTCTTGTGTTGTAGTATTGCCCATTGTTATGGTGAGGTGTTGCCACTATTTTAGTTATACCTTCACTAAAAGCAGCTCGTGCCATTTCCATACTTTCGGTCATGTGTTTGGCACCATCATCTACCGATGGAAGGATGTGACAATGAATATCTATCATATTTAATACCTCCGAAAATAGTACTTTTATACCATTTTTCATTCTTACTTAGTCTATCATCATATTAGCATAGTATAAAGATATAAGAAATAGGTGCATTTTGTCGAAAAAGGAAAATTATACTATGGATATTATTCATATTCAATGAACCTTTATCTTATCTATTATTTAATTCACTATCTTTCTAACAAATAAACCTCCAAAATAAAAAACTTGTAGAGAAATACATAGGGTTTCTCTACAAGCTGAATACCTTGGAGACTCTAAGGTCTTTTTTATGAGGTTTTTTGATTTACAGTTTGAGTTTCCTTAACTCCTTCTGACTTGGTTTTATCAACCATCACCAGAACAGTCCTTAAAATAATGACAATATCAAATATCACTGAGAAATTACGGATATAGTGAAGATCAAACCGTAACTTGTCCTCTACACTTGTTGTGTATTTCCCCATAATTTGAGCGTAACCTGTTATGCCAGGTTTTACAGTGTTACGGTACTGATAGGAGCTGATGTCCTTTTTAAACTGCTCAATAAAGAAACTTCTCTCCGGTCTCGGGCCGACAATCGACATATCACCTTTTAATACATTAAAGATTTGAGGTAATTCGTCAATTCTTGTAGCTCTCAAAAAGTTCCCGACTTTCGTAATACGAGGATCTTTGTCGGTAGCTAACATAGGTCCTGTAGATCCCTCTGCATTTTCTATCATCGTACGCAACTTTAGGATTTGGAACTCTTTGTTATCTTTTCCTAAACGTGCTTGAGAGTAGAAAATTGACCCTCTAGGCTCCTGAATCTTAATAAGTAATACTCCTAACAAAAAGAAAGGAAGGATAAATGGAAGTACTAAAATGGAAACGGCAAGGTCAAAAGCTCTCTTTAAAATTTGTTGATCAACAGTTAATCCGAATTTTTTTACAGAAAGAGCCATTGTATCTTCAAAAGGAGTAATATCTGATTTAGATAACAATAAATCATAAAAGGATGGCACTAAGTATAAATTCTTTTTATTTTTGAAAGCATAATAGATGATAGAGCTTTTTTTCTCGTCTGTATCCTTTGGTCCTAGTATGACGGAATCAGACTTCTTAATAGCTCTAAATGTATCATCAAGTGGTGTGTGGTATTCTGCATACTTGATGTTAACTTTAGAAGCAAAAGTATCTTTTATCTGATAAGTAAGCCTTAATTTGTCTTGTGGCTTGCATATAAGCAGAATATCCTCGGGATTAGTCGCTTTCTTAAAGTAAATGAATAACACTTTCCAAATCATCAATAACACTACTGAGAATAAAAATGCCAATAATATTACTGATCTAGGTAAACCAAATGCACGGAAAAAGAAAGAAATTGCCATGGTAGCGACAGTGATGGAAAAAGTACTGACTAATATACTTCCGATGTAGTCAAAGAATCTCTTTCTTCGCGAAGGGTTGACTTCATACACGGACAAAAAGAATGTGCTGATTAATAGCACCCACGGCAGGACAACAAGGAATGAGTCCCAGTTCTTAGCATCATAGGTTTCGTAACGTACATAAAAGGCTAAGAGATATGATATAGTTATGATTAGTAAATCAATCAATATAAATAGCAGACGACGACTTTTTTCATCAAGTAAATTGCCCAAGCTCAAAACTCCTTTAATTATTCTTTTAATGGACAAAACGTAAAATAGGATTACATATTAAAATCAGCGTATCACATTTTTTCTTTTACAAACAGTGCCAGATTTAGTCAATCCAAACTCCTATTTTAATGGATTATTCTACAAAAAGGGAATGCACCTGTAGCAACCCTAAACCCTGTACCATTGTATCAAAATAAAAGCTGTTGTAAAACATATTTTATATGTTAAGTTTGTGACAACCTTGAAAAGGCAACTCCTCATTTTTATACCCAATAAATAAGACGTAAAACATGAAAAAAAGTTTCTATACAAAAAGAGCCCTTTCGAATTTGGAAGGGCTCTTACTTTTGTTCCTATAAAAAATTTAGGCTTGTACTCGTTTTTTTATGGCATAGAAAGCATAATTAACAAAGCACCAGCTTGCATAGGGTAGGCTTAGCTTTTCGATTTTTCGATAAACATACCAATTTCTTTTGGCTGTCTTTAATTTGTTACTTGATATAGACCCTTCAACAATTCGATAGTTGGCCAAAGGCTCCTGCATTCCATATGCAATATGACCTTGACGCAGGACTTTTAACCAGAGCGCAAAATCTTGCCTTGTCCGAATTAATGGCATTTGCAAAGGTTCTACTTTTCTTGTGTCGATCATTACCGTCAGACATCCAATTATCGTGTTTTTAAGAAGTCCTTTGTAATCAATTTGCTTAGGAACATCTATCACTTTATCAAGTGGTTTCCCGTTTTCATCCATTAAGTTATACGCAGTAAAGGTGAATGCATAATCATTTTTCTGCATAAAAGCCAATTGTTTTTCTAGCTTGTACGGCACCCATAAGTCGTCACTATCCAAGAAAGCAACGTAGTCTCCTTTAGCTGCTTTTAAAGCGGTATTCCTTGCCACCGCTGCACCGCTGTTTTCTTCTAGAAAGATCGGTTTGATTCTTGGATCTAATTCACCATATTCTTTTAAGATTTCTCTTGTTGTATCCTTTGAACAGTCATCAACAATGATCATTTCCCAATTTGTATATGTTTGAGTTCTGACTGATTCGATTGTTGCTGATATGAACTTCTCCGCATTATAGGAGGGAGTAATCACTGAAACTAGTGAGGAAGACATACATATACACCACCTTTACATATCTTCTTCTCTAAATAATAACGGAACGACAATATAACCAAACACAATCGTTACACCGACCAAGCCACCTAGAACGGCTCTTTTTTTGCTGGAGAAATCTTCGGAACGAGACTCACTCACCATTACAGGCTCTGTTACCTCTGCTGGATAATAGGATAATATTTTTTCATCAGATTCAATAATTAATTCTAATAGTTCCACTAAGGATAGCTCGCTGTTCTCCGCTTTACCCTCCAATTCTTCTAAGGTTTTTCCTTCTATGATATTTTCGTAAGTTAATGATTTCTTCTCTAATTCCTCGTTGTCCCTCACTAAGAATGCATCTACTAATCGTTCTAACCCCTCTTCTACCTCTTCTGCATTATCAGAACGGTAGATAAGCTCAAGGGAAGTACCAGATAAAGTATTTATTACGATACCCGATCTTATCGCTTCTAAGTCCTCAGGATCATAATCAGGAAAAGTGGATTCAAGAAAAGAATAATTGGTAATGTAACTTTTGACTTTTTCAGCATTGTTCCATTTTTCTATGTCATAAAAACCTAGTTCTATTTTTGCTTTCGCAGCATAGCTGACAACAGGTTCCGATTTTATTTCAAAAAAGTAACCTAGTCCGGCTAGTAACAATGGAATGATAATTAGCAAAGGAATGGATTTTTTTATTCTGTTTATAAGTAAGTTTAATATATTTTCCATCTTTTTCTCCTTCAATTAAAGGTTTTGAGTAGGTGATAAAACCTCTTTCTCGTTACTCTTTCTCTTTCTCTTTCTCTTTCTCTTTCTTAAAACGTTAAGCGTAACTATTCCAAATGCAAAAAGTACCCAATGGAAAAACAGGTTAGAAACGGAGCTTGGGCCTATACTCGAAAGAACAAATGCTGCCAATGCCACAAGTATCGCTTCTGTGATAAGCCTATACTGATTGGTTAATCCTTTATTAAAATGTTGGAATAACTTAATCATTAGGTAGGCGTATAGAGTTATATAACCAAGAACGACAAATATTCCAAAGTTAGTGAATATCTCTAAAAACCAAAAATGCACATTCGCCACTTGATCCGTATCATGGATGGAGTAGTTCTCCATGTAATATTCGGTATTTCCTGCACCTACTCCCATACCAAAGGAGTCCAATGAAAAATGGAAAGCATTCCTGCTCAAATTGGCTCTTCCTGTATTAGATGGAAGTCTTCCAGCAACATCATGGATGGTAGGGCTAAGAAATAAGCTAGAAAAAGTCGACCATAATTTATTGTAAAAGAGGAGAACAAACAAAGAAGCTCCCACTGCACCTAAAGCCAATATCCATTTTCTCACAACACTTTTACACAATAAAAACACGTAAAAACCTATTCCTGCAATGACAGCTAGCTGGCCTGCCCTTGACTCGGTCAACATGATTAAATGCAGAGCCGCCAAGGAAAGAACAATTCCTCCTGCTTTCCAATACTTATTCTTCCCGTTTCTAATTAGCGATAGAAAGAAGAAAAATGATATGGAAAGGAAGGTTGCAAAATCATTTTGGTTAGTAAAGACTGATGTAGGATAATGCTGATTATATTCAGGTCCTAAATATAAGGAGGAACTGGGAAGATGGTTCTTGGTAAAGTTGTTCCAATAGCCGATCAGCATGACAAAAACTGACATAACTACCCATATGTAATAAAAATTTAGTACCTTCTTAAGATCGTTAAGAAAAAGTGTAACAATAAAGATCAAGAAAATGCCCATCACCAAAATGGATATGTACTTGATACCCTCTGTTACAGACTTTGCCCATAAGAGTGTAAGGAGCGCATAATACAACCAAAAGACAAAAAAAAGCAAACTCCCTTTTACTTTTAGATCCGTCCATTTCGTCCACAAATCTTTCCTAAAGTCACTGCGAATCAAGTTAAAAACAATTAGAAAACCTACTATTATTAACAGGATTCTATATGGAAATAAGCTAAAGAATCCTAAGTTAATGGAGAAAAAAGCATTATTCAAAAAAGTTGCTCCTATTAACACATAGATAGTAACCATCAAAAACCTATTATCAATAAGGTATTCCTTTAAAATCACCATTACTAGTAACGCTACATTGAGTAATACCAAGGGGATATAAATGTTTGGTCTATCTACAAAGATCAAACCTATTGTTAGTATAGCACCAAGCAATAATCCAACAATCCCGATTACCACTTGCTTAATGCCAGTAAATCCCAGATCCATTTTCCTCCTCCTAAACTAACTACTATATTAATGTTCAGGCAGAGACATCTTGGTTTGTAAGGTGCCTTCACCATCATAATGTTAAACTTTATTATTCCATTTCTGGCACTTAGAATACGCGACCTCTATTCCACTATCGGCCTTCCGATTGAATGATAGATCAGAGAGTGTTTTTTGGCCTCACTTAGGTCAAAAATGTTTCTGCCATCAATGACAATTGGGTTTTCCAAGCATTCTTTCACTTTAGAAAGATCAAGCTCTTTAACTTCGGCAGAATCTGTCACAATTATACAAGCATCTGCACCTTGCAGGGCCTCATAGACATTCTCATAATAATCGATGGTATCACCAAAATGTTTCTTCGCTTCCTCAATGGCAATAGCATCAAAGGCCTTGATCTTCGCACCATGTTTAAGCAATTCAGGGACGATTTCAAGGGATGGAGCATCTCTCATGTCATCCGTATTTGGCTTAAACGCCAAACCAAGGATGGCAAAGGTCTTACCTTCAATATCACCAAAAACGTCTATGACTTTTTTAACTACCTTACTCTTTTGTATATCATTTGTTTCCATTACGGCTCTGATTAATTTAAAGTCATAGCCTACAGAGCTTGCGATATGCAATAATGCACTCGTATCTTTAGGGAAACAAGATCCTCCATAGCCTATTCCTGCATTAAGGAACTTCTTGCCGATACGGCTGTCGAGTCCCATACCCTCTGCAACCTTTGTAACGTCCGCTCCAATTTCTTCACAAATGTTTGCGATGTCATTGATGAACGAAATCTTGGTAGCCAAAAAGGCATTGGAAGCATATTTAATCATTTCTGCACTTTCTAAATCAGACTTTAAAATGATGGTGTTAAAAGGAGCATGTAACTGTTCAATAATTCCAGCTGCCTTGTCACTTGATGCACCGATGACAGCACGTTCCATATTCATCGTGTCCTCAATTGCAGAACCTTCCCGTAAGAATTCCGGATTGGAAACCACGTCAAACTCTTGATTCCCCCCAGAAGTCTCTTGGATAATCTTATATACCCTTTTTCCTGTTCCAACCGGGACAGTACTTTTGTTAACAACTACTTTATAAGTGTTTAAATTTTCACCAATTGTTTTTGCTACAGCATCCACGTAGGTCAGATTGGCTTCACCCGTTTCAGCCATAGGAGTTCCTACAGCTATATAAACAATCTCAGAATCTTTAATGGCCGCAGCAATGTTTGTAGTAAAAGAAAGATTTCCTTTTTCCGTATTTTTTTTCACCAAATCTTCAAGGCCTGGCTCATAAATAGGGATAATTCCTTCTTTTAAGTTGCTTATTTTCTGCTCGTCTATGTCACAACAAATAACTCGATTCCCAATTTCCGCAAAACACGTCCCCGACACAAGACCAACATAGCCGGTTCCCATAACTGCTATTCGTTTCATATTACCTATCCTATCCTTTCGTGATGTAATTAGAATTAGCTAAGGATTTTAGATATTCTATCACTTCTTCTCGCAAATCTTCTCTATCAAGAGCAAAGTCAACCGTTGCTTTTATAAAACCGAATTTATCTCCAACATCATAGCGTACTCCACCGAATTGATAGGCTAATACTTGTTGTTGGCTATTTAACGTATTAATAGCATCAGTCAATTGTATCTCCCCGCCTGAACCTTTAGGCGTGTGTTCTAGGATATTGAATATCTCCGGCGTCAACACATAGCGACCCATGATTGCATAGTTGGATGGTGCTTCAGCAAGCTTTGGCTTCTCCACAAATCCATCCACATTGATCACGTTCTCTTCTAGTTTTTCTTCTTTTGGAGAAACAATACCATACTTAGACACATCTGTATCTGGAACACTTTGAATTCCGACAACAGAAGAGCCATATTTATCATAAACGTTGATTAGTTGTTGGAGACAAGGTGTTTCTCCTTTTACGATATCATCACCAAGCATGACACCAAAAGCATCATTTCCAATGAACTTCCTTGCACACCATATCGCATGACCGAGGCCAAGCGGTTCTTTTTGTCTTATATAATGAATGTTTGCTAAATTAGCAATGGATTTTATTTCTTCTAGAATGTCGTACTTTTCTTTCTTCTCTAATGTTTCTTCTAGTTCATAGGATTTATCGAAATGGTCCTCAATTGCCCGTTTTCCTCTTCCACTAACAATAATAATATCTTCTATCCCTGATTGAACCGCTTCTTCCACGATATATTGAATGGTAGGTTTATCTACAATTGGAAGCATCTCTTTGGGCTGGGCTTTTGTAGCAGGTAAAAAACGAGTACCAAGTCCAGCTGCCGGGATTATTACTTTTTTTATTGTCATAGTTTCCACCTCAGAAAGTATATTTTCATTATAGTAACTTGCGGTATATTTGAATAAGGTCCTCTGAATTCTGTGTAACATCGAAGTTTGATGTTACCCTTTCAAAAAGACTTTGGATAACCTCTGAACCATAGCTGCCTTTATCTGTATACCCCAAAACCCCATTCACTATCTGTTCAGAGGACTTAGGTTCAATGAGTAAATCTTTATATTCTCCGAACAACTCAGGGATTCCACCTACATCAGAAGAAAGAACAGGAACCTTTAAGGCTAATGCTTCGATAATGACAGTAGGCATGCCTTCCCTATAGGATGGGAGAAGGAAGATATCAGCTGCGAGTAAATAATCCTTTACCCTTTCATTCGCAATCTGACCGGTCAGGATGATTTTATCTTTCCCTTCCAATTCACTTTTTAAGGGACCATCACCTACAAGCACAAGTCTGAAACGGTCATCCAATTGCTCTATTGCGGAAGCCATTTCCCTGATGCCCTTTTCATTCATAATCCGTCCAACGAATAATAGAAGCTTTTTATCCTCCGGCAGGCCTAGGCGCTTGCGTAGGCTGATTTTTTCTTCCTCGCTTAAATCAGTACCGGAAAACCTCTCCATATTTACTCCTATTGGAAGAACTTCCGGTTTTACGCCTGTCAGTTTTTCCGTCTTCTCGGCTAATGCACCACTTACGGCCGTCACCGTTCCAGCATTCCTGACGGCCAATTTAAAAGCATTCATGGCACTGTTACTGTATTGAGGGTAAACGTTCACATCGCTTCCGTGCAAGGTTAATACATAAGGTATTTTATTTGTACTAGAAAGGATTGCTGCCGCACCGCCGCTAGGCATCGCAAAATGGGCATGGATAATATCAAATTTTATTCCTTGATCTTCGATATATCGCTGAATGGCTTTTGCGAATCTTTTGTGTGGCTGCGCCCATTTTAACTGACCCGGGATAGCAACGAACCTAGGGCGATGTATCTTGATCCCATTCCACTCATAATTTCGAGGAAATTTCTTATAATTTTTATATTTCTGACTGACCCGAGATAAGACTTTTGGTGAAAACGGGACAGGTGCCACCACTTCAATATCCACCCCTAAATCTCGGATAGATTCCGCCTGTGTTTGATGAAACACACCAGCACCCGGCAAGTGATCAGAAGGATAAGCAGACGTAATAAAAAACACCTTCATCACAATCTCCCCCTTGTTGTTTTGTTAAGAATTTTTCTAACTGGTTTCCATTCTTTGATTTCGGGATATCCAAAATAGATGGCAACGACATATATGATCCCACCAATACCAACCGAAAGGGCAATATTAATGTATATATTGATAAATTCAACTTGATATAAAACGATCTTGAAGAAATAGACGAAAACGGCCATCATCCCTGTTATAAGTATTGGCTTTATCAAAGTACGAACATAGTCCTTCAGTTCAAGATCAATCAACTTTTTCAATAACCATCTGCCGATCATGAAGTTGATGAAACTTGTGACAACGTAGGTCCAAGCCACTATATATATATCATATTTAGTAGCAAAATACATAGTAATACCATACAGAAGCATGACTCCAAAGTCCCAATAGAAGGCGATATTTGCCTTCCCTTTTGCCAGAATGATCGAACCATTGGGGTTCATCAGGACCCTCAAGATACCAACTATCGCTAATATTCCAAGAATAGGTGTTGCATCTAGCCACCTGGCACCGAAAAACACTTCAATAAACAAGTCGGAGATTGCCATTAGACCTAACAATAACGGTAAACTGACAAGGGCAAGCATCTTGGTGACATTTAAAAAACCTTCTATTAGTAGCTTGTTATCTGACTGGCTTCGTGAGAAAACTGGAAACGCTACCCTCGTAATGATTGGATTTATTTTCATGACAGGAATCGTCACTACTTGGTACGCCAAGGAATAGATACCAAGGGCTTCCGCTCCTAAAAACCTACCTATCAATATGTAGTCTATATTTGCCCCTATCCTGTTAACAAGGCGTGACATCAACTGGAATACACCAAACGACATCAATTCTTTAATAGAAGATAAATTAAAGACAAAAGTAGGCTTCCATTTTTTTGAGTATACAGCAAAGTACAAAATACCCTTAAGAGAATTTAGTATAACTTGTGAAATTACATAGGCGTAAAGCTCCTGTATTAAAAAAAGCATGACAAGTAAGCTAATAAAGGATGCCAAGTTGGTTGCAACTTCTATTCTGCTTAAAAGATTAAAATTAAGGTCTTTTTGCAACAAATATTGAAATTGCTGACCGATTGGAGCTATAAGGAACATAATCCCCAACACTTTAATTAGTGGAACTAATTCAGGTTGATTATAAAACCCCGCGATGAGCGGGCTGGCAAAAAATAAAGCAATGAATAAGAGAATACCCACAATGATGTTCAGCCAATATAATGTAGATAATTGTTCATGTGTAACTTTTTCCTTTTGGATGATTGCTGCACTGAACCCCATATCCAACAAGATCTGCGTAAAAATAACAACCGTTGTTATCATTCCTACTACACCGAATTGTTCCTTTGTTAAGAGATTCCCGAGAATCGCAAATTGAGCAATTTGAATTACTGTTATGATGATGGTAGATAATGCTGTCCATTTTGCTCCTGATAAAATCTGTTTCGTGATAGTCGACATGATTCTTCCCTACTTTTAGTAATCTTTCTACTATTATTTACAATTAAAAACCCATTTATAGATTATAGCACAAAGTATTATAATACTTCTTTTTTGAAAGAACTGTAGGTATTACAATTACTTATCAATTATGTAAATTTCATTACTTCCCGACTGTTACAAATGCAAAACGCCTGTTTCTATGTAGAAACAGGCGTTTAAAATGAACTTTATTTATTGATGAAGTAGTTTTCTACCCCATTATAGATAGCTTTAGCCGCTCTTTCTCTGAAAGTTGCATTTGCTAAAAGTTTAGCTTCTTCAGAGTTACTTAGGAAAGCTACTTCTACCAAAACGCTTGGCATTTTGGAATCACGTATAACAACAAATGATCCTTCTTTTACACCGCGATCACGTAGCCCCAGTTCAGCTACCAACTCATTTTGAATAGATTCTGCAAGCTCTTTACTTTCCTGGGATTGATATTTGTCGCTATACCAGGTTTCCGTTCCATTTGCACCCGGATCTGTAAATGAATTCACATGAATACTTACAAAAATATCTGCGCCTCTATTTTCAGCATCTAGCACTCTATCTGCCAATGGAATATAAACATCCGTTGTTCTTGTCATCAAAGGTAATGATCCAGCTGACGTAACTTTATTTTGTAAACGTTTGGATATATCCAAAACAATATCCTTTTCTTGAAGTCCATTCTTTACAGCACCTGGATCCGTACCACCATGCCCTGCATCAATAGCAATTCTCTTTCCAAGCATAGGTGCAGATAATGTTGTAACAACTTTCTGGCCAACAGAAGTTGTGCCTCCCAACACTACGAATTCCCCTATACCTCTTTCCTTAATCAAGTTTAATGTTGTACTTGGTAGTTGTGTAGGTTGAGTTAAGAGTATAACAGCATTTTGCTTTGCAGCAAGCACAGATCCAGCTAAAGCATCTGCATAAGCATGTCCGTTTGTGATAAAAGATTTCTTCGAATTGATGTTTAACTGTTTCACAACATTTGTTGCAACTTGGAAACGATCACTTCCACCAATTCTGGTAGGAGACGGCATTTTATTGGAAACAGCGCGAGAAACACTCGTTTCTCCTCCCATGATATATGTAGATGTTACATTTCTATTTTTTAGTGTATTGGAAGTTACAGTTGGGACAGTAGTACTTTCTGTTAGTAAGATTGGAATACCATTTCTCGCTGCATATGGGGCAATAGATAATGAATCAGCAGCAGCCCTGCCATTTGCGACAATAGCCATATTTTTGGCTGGTAACTCCTTAGCGATGTTTGCAGCAACCTCAAAACGGTCGTTTCCGCTAATTCTTCTAACTTGCATTCCTAAACTTCTAATCTCTGAAACTACTCTTTCAGATACACTGGTCGTACCACCAATTACAATTACATTACTAGCTCGCAATTCTTGCAATCTTTTTTTTGTGTTTGCCGGCAAGCCATCTGCTCGCGTCAATAGTATCGGTGCATTCAAACGATATGCTAGTGGAGAAGCTGCCAACGCATCCGCATATGCGGCCCCTGATGAAATAATAACAGTATTGGATGTAGTCCAACCTTCCCTTGAAACATTAACTGCAACATCGTATCGGTCTGCTCCATCTATTCGTTTTGGTCCGCTCGCTTCAGCCGTATTAACACTGAAGAACGTCGTGAATAGAACCAAACAGATGAGCATTGTAAACTTGCGCACTTGATTACCTCCCTAAAATTTTCATCTCTCGACAAATATATCAAAAAAATACTATTTATTCACTAGTTCATCACAATAAAATGTCGATTTTTGCAAAGATGAGTCAATAATCACAAAGATGTGAAATTTCGGGACATAAAAAAACCGGAGAGATCCGGTTTCTAATTAGTTTGCTTGAACATTTTGAAGTTCCATTCTGCCCTCATTTTCGATAAAGCTAATCGTAACCTTAGATCCCTCTTCCACCGCATTTACAGCTTCTTGATTGTCAGGGGATACATAATATGTAACATAGCCGTTGTCAGTTTCTACTTCAATTGTATGATTATCTGCCCAACCTTTATACACACCAACGGATTGTTGAACGTTAGCTTCCTCTTCCACAGCTTCTTCATCCGATTCTCCTTGGCTAGCATTAGAATCAACAGCTTCCTCGTTTGACTCATTTTGACTATTATTGTTGTCAGCGGAAGTACCACAGGCTGACAATACCATTAAAAGCGAGAACATTAATACCGCAAGTTTTTTCAATGCATTTCCCCCTATCTCATTATTTACACATAAACCATACTAAAAAACTGAATAGAATTAGTCAATAAATTATTAGTATCATTTTGCTTTCCTTCAATTTTTATCCATTGTTATACTGATATAATTCCGTTACAATGTTGGTGGCCTTTCAAACAAGGAGTGAAACATATGAAAAATAAAAAATCCAATTATATAGAAGAAATTCATTTAATTAGAGCTGTAGCCTGTCTGCTTGTTGTATTAGTGCATGTTTCCGCCACTTATTACTACCAACAAGATGGGTATAATGATATAACATTCTTTTTTAATCAGATTGGTAGATTTGGAACCCCTCTTTTTGCCGTAATCAGTGGCTTTTTACTTTTTTACCATGTAAGGCAAAAAGGTTTCCAACTGAATAAATTTGTCACATCTCGATTTGTGAAAGTCGGTTCTCCATTTTTATTTTGGAGTTTATTCTATATTTTTCTACTAGTGCTACTAGAAGGTGCTACACCCTTAGCCGAAGGGAAGAAAATATTCACTATCGACTTTTTATTAGGAAACTCTTACGTTCATTTATATTTTATGTCTATCGTATTTCAGTTCTATCTGTTATTCCCTTTATTGCAGAAAATACGCTCCAGACAATTATGGACTGTACTTCTCGCACTTTCACTAGCAATTAACTATTATTTTGTCGAGCACTTTACACCAAGCTCATTTAATAATGAGTTAATACAATATGCATTCTCTCAACGTGCTCTTTTTCTAAACTGGATTTTCTTTTTTATCTTTGGCGGGTTTGCCGCATATAATTGGGATAAAATCTATACGCTTTCCAAAAGAATTAAATCTGTCTCATTAATCGCCTCTATTTTTATTGTTGTATTAACAGTTTATGAATACAAAGTGAATGGATCCGTGTCATCCAACAGACCTTTGAACTTTATTTATATTCCTGTTATCTTTGTTACTTTAATTGGTTTATATGACTATATATCCAAATTGAATTTCTTGAAACAGGCTTTAACTAAGGTAGGACAGCTTTCCATGGGCATCTATCTAGTTCATATGTTTATCATTTATCTTTTCGTTCACTATATGCCAGGATCTATCTGGACAACGCTGAACTTCCCATTTGTGTTCCTAGCAATTCTATTAGCTTCGATCCTATTTGTGAGAGCAATTCAGCTATTACCTTACGATCAATACTTGGTTACAGTGCCTAAATTAAAAAACACAAAGCGAAACAACATACCAAGATCAGCATAATAGAAGCTTTCCAGTCACTCGGCTGGAAAGCTTCTATTGTTTATATTTCTTAAAATACAAATGACTATTTTGATAGCTTAGTTTTGCTCAAATAGAAAGAAGAGCTTGAATTTTCATCCAAGCTCTCCTTTTTTATAATCTCCACAAAATAACATTCTCCGGACATTCTTCTTTTATTAACTTGCTCTTAATATCCACTACCACTCCAGATCCTTCTTTTAGAAGACTTCCAAATTGGCTCCAGCCTTTGTCTACGTATGATTGGTGTGGTACTGCAAAAATTACTGCATCGGCTGGTTGAAGGTTTTCATAGTCGACCAATTCGATGCCGTATTCTCTTATCGCGTCTTCTTTTTCGGCGTGTGCATCTGTTACTTGGACTTCTACACCGAATTCTTTTAATTCATCTATTACATCAATAACTCGGGAATTTCGTAAGTCTGGTACGTTTTCTTTGAATGTTAATCCAAGAATTGTTACTTTCGCTCCCTGTACTTTCATATCTTTTTTGATCATTTCTTTTATTAGAGAAGTAGCAATGTGTTTGCCCATGTTTTCGTTTATACGGCGGCCTGCCAAGATTACCTCTGGATGATATCCAACACTTTCTGCTTTGGATGTTAAGTAATATGGATCAACACCAATGCAGTGTCCTCCTACTAAACCAGGGGAGAAGCGAAGGAAGTTCCATTTTGTCCCTGCAGCTTGGAGAACTTCATCTGTGTCTATATCTAAACGATCAAAGATTAATGCTAATTCATTCATTAATGCAATATTTAAGTCTCTTTGTGTATTTTCAATTACTTTTGCTGCTTCGGCTACTTTAATGGTACTTGCTCGATAAACACCGGCCTCTACAACTGAATTGTACACAGAAGCTACTATCTCTAGGATTTCTTCGTTTTGTCCTGATACTATTTTTGTGATTGTTCGGAATGTACGTTCTTTATCTCCCGGATTAATTCTTTCAGGTGAATACCCAATAAAGAAATCTACTCCACCTTTTAAGCCTGATTGTTCTTCTAATATTGGTAGGCAAACTTCTTCTGTTGCCCCGGGATATACAGTGGATTCATATACCACGATTGTTCCTTTAGAAAGGTTTCTCCCCACTGTTTCAGACGCTTTCTTTAAAGGAGTCAGGTCAGGAACATTATGTTTATATATTGGAGTTGGAACCGCTACAATAATAAAATCTGCTTGTGATAGGTCTGATTCATCCATGGTAAAGTCGATATTTGCTTTCACCAGATCCTCAGGTGTTACTTCATTTGTGTAATCTATTCCTTGCTTTAATGTATCGATTCTATTTTGATTAATGTCAAAGCCAATGATCTTATGATTTTTACCAAATTCTACCGCAACCGGTAAACCCACATAACCAAGACCTACAACTGCTATTTTTCTGTTCATATTCTGTATATCCTCCTTGGGATGATAACTAATATAATGATGATTTTATATTAACAAATAAAGATTTCTTTGTAGTGATTTAAAATATATAGAATTACTATAGAAAACACAAGTTACACCTAAGGAAATATTATAATTTGATATGTTCGAAAAATCCACTTCCAACCTATATTGTAAAGGGAAAGTAATATTTAACGTTAATTTAGGCATGAAAAATTGATCGAATTTCATAAAATCCTACAAACACTACATGATAATACAGTATTTTACAGTAAATATATTGTATTAGATCAACATTGACCATATAATCGAATGTAACGATTACTAAAGAAGGAAGAGTGCTGCATGTTTAAGAAAGTATGGTTTAAAGTATTGGTAAGTGTGCTAGGTTTTGCTACCATTTGCGTTGGTATTTTTGCTTTCAGTGTATATAAATCTCTGGAGGATGCTGCAAATTCTATGCATTCCCCAATTGATAGACCCAATTCCGAGAAAAGAGTCAAAGAAGTAGATTTAAAAGAAAAAGATCCATTGTCCTTCTTAATTTTGGGAGTAGATGAAAGACCTGGAGATAGAGGACGGTCTGATTCCATGATTGTATTAACTGTAAATCCCAATAAAAAGTCCATACAGATGGTTAGTATTCCTCGTGATACAAGAACAGAAATCGTAGGAAAAGGGTTCGACGATAAGATCAACCACGCTTACGCATTTGGCGGTCCAGAAATGTCCATTGCAACGGTTGAAAATTTCCTTGATATTCCTATAGATTATTTTGTACAAGTCAACATGGAAAGCTTTAAAGATATAGTGGACGCTCTTGGTGGTATAACCATTAATAATAAATTGGAATTTAACCAAAGTGGTCACCATTTCCCTGTTGGGGAGATTGAGTTAAACGGGGATGAGGCATTAAGCTTTGCGCGTATGCGTTCTGTTGATAGTGACTTTGGTCGTCAGCAAAGACAGCGAGATGTGATTCAAGCAATTATTAATGAAGGTGCTTCCATATCTTCCGTCACAAAATTTGATGATATCCTCGAAATTCTTGGAAATAACGTCCGCACAAACCTGACATTTGATGAGATGGTAGACATTCAGGCTAATTATAAGGATGCTCGCCATGACCTATCCCAGCATCAAGTGAACGGATCAGGTACCATAATAGATAACATCTATTATCTTATTGTTGCAGATGAAGATCGTTCGAACCTCTCCACCTTGCTAAAAGAGCACTTGGAGTTTGATTCCGAAGTTGCTAGGAATAATTAAAAAAGAAAGGGCTAGCCAAATGGCAAGCCCCTTTTCTTATTATCCTAATAGCCCAAACAGCTTTTTCTTTTCTAATATTACGCATGTTTTACCGAATAAAAGTTTTTATCTAGAATCAATAGGTTTTGCATATAATATATATCTCTCAGGCGCAGCTCCAGTTAAAGTAAAGGGATAACATGTCGTGAGAAGCAGATCCTCCTTCTCCTTTTGGAGGGTAATGACTGTTCTGTCATCCTCGTCCACTATCTTAGAGTCATAGATTTCATACATATATTCCCCATATGGCATATTCACATAGAATTTATCGCCGATCTCTAATTCGCCTAAGCGAAGAAAAACGGTATCTCTATGTCCGGAAAAAACAATCTGCCCTTCTTCGCCAGGGAAAGATGCACCTTTAAAGTGCCCTACACCCTTTTCCAATTCATCAGGGTCGGTTCCTTCCACAATGGGCAGTTCTGCTTCAAGTCTTGGGATCTTCAGTAACCCCACTACTTCTCCTGTTTCAGGGGCAAAATCATCTGGTTTTTTGGGACGTTCTTTTTTATCTGGTGTGTCCTTTTCGCCTACCATTCCCTTTGTAATCGAAACAGCATCTTTCAGGGCCGCCTCCGTTTTTCTATCCATACTGATTTTTTCAAATAGGCCATAGCCTATAAAGGAAATACCGGTAACAATAAACAGGATGGCTACAATCATTCCTTTTTTCAATTTTTGATGTCACCTCTAATATCTAGTATTTTAGATGTCTTTTCTTTTATTCTACCTGATACAAGTAAAACAGCAACCACATAAGCTTCGACAAATTACAAAATACGATCGAATACGCCAGACATATTTTTCATGAAAATCGGTAAAAATGCTGCAAGAAAATGGAGACCTATCAAGGCAAAGTAATAAAATTTATATGTTGCAAAACGAAACACAAGCGGAATGATAATTAGTAGAATTCCTGCTACGTTGATCAAGGAATAGATCATGGTACCTTGTGTTTCCCCAAAAGTAACGATCAAGTAAAAGAAGCCAATTATACTAATATTGTAAATTAAAAGTAATAATGAGAGTGTAAAGCAAATGAAATTAATGAAACTCTTTATCTTTGGTCGCCAATCGACTTTTGTCATACTATTACATCCCCCTAAATAACGCCATTCTTTTATCTGTATCTTTATTTCGATAAATAAGTACAAATTCCCTGTTTTTTTCTTAATTTTGGAGAAAAAATAGTCGATACTTATATGAAAGCTTATTAATAGCAGATAAAAGTCGAGTAACCTCGAGATCTCAATCTTGCTGCAAGGCGTTTTGCATTCACTTCTTCAGAGAACGCTCCTGCCTGAACTTTGTAGAATTCCTCTTCTGTGAATACAAATGCAGGAAAGCCTGACTTGTTTAATTGTGCCGCAAGACTATCTGCATTTTTCTTCATTTGAAATGCTCCTACTTGCACCTTGTACAGCCTGGTGGAAACGCCCATTGTTTTTAGCGTTAAGTTGAAATATTCCACTACCCCTTCCGCGATGGCAAGCGCACAGGTTTGGCGATAGCTAGTTGATTTTAATAACTGCGCTTCCTCGCGATTAGTCATAAATCCACATTCACAAAGAATCGATGCCATATTCGTTTCGCGAAGAACATGGAAATCTGCTGATTTTATCCCTCTATTTTTTCTAGCGGTTGCTTGTATCAGCCCTCGGTGGACTATGGTAGCAAGGCGATTGGAATCCGGAGAGGTGGCAACAGGGCAGAATGTTTCAATCCCTTGTGCCGTATTCCATCCTCCGTTACCAAAAGCATTGGCATGTATGGAGACAAATGCCTGCGCACCCCAAGTGTTTGCCCTGTCTGTACGCTCCTTCAAATGTACGTCTCTATCATCCGCATGGGTGAACAGCACCTCTGCATCTTGATAGCGCAGCAATTCTTGCCTTGCACACTCGGCAACCTCTCTATTAAATTCGTATTCCCTCATACCATCCGGCGTTCGTTTGCCCGGAGTACTGTAGCCATGCCCCGCGTCTAACACTATTTTCATTTTCCCCACCTCTTTCTCAATTTAGGTCCATTGTCCTGATCACCTAGAGGGCTCAAAATAACCCTACGTAACCTTTTATATAATTTCTCGTCTAACTATACAAAGAGGGGTATAGTGCATATATAGATGAAAAAATGGAGGAAATACCTCATTCCGCTTGCCCAAATTCCAAGAACGGAGGATGAAACATGTATAAAACGATGACGTTCCTACTAATGTTAATGATAATGACTGCTTGTGGAACAGGAGGAGACTCCTCTCAAGGCAGTCCTGGTACAGGAGATGGAAATGCACCTGTAAAGGAAGAAACTTCTGAAGGTTCAAATGATCCTATTAAATCAAAAGAAGAGGCAAGGAAGAAGCTAGATACAAACGAACTAAATAAAGACGAACTGGCTGTCCAGGTTGACCGCCCAAACAACGATTTTCTTTTTAAAGTTACGAATAACCAAGAGAAAGATGCCGAAGTCCACTTTACGTCCGGACAAGAGTACGATTATGTTGTATATGACGAGTCAGGCAGTGCAGTGAAAAAACTATCAGAAGACATGATGTACACCCAAGCTATCAAGGAACTGATTTTAGCTCCAGGAGAATCATTGGAATACCCTATACCTTACAATGACTTGGCAGCAGACCTCCCACCAGGAGAGTATACCATCCAATTCATTTTCACCGACTCCAACCATCACGGAACTGCAGAAGAAACTTTCACTGTCGAATAACAAGGACATATGTCACGAGGTTGTAACTCCCTTACAAAAAACCTATAATAGAATAAGAAGATTTTACCGGCAAAGGTCTACGCGATGAAGTAGACCTTTTCGTTTTTTGACGTAATAGATGAGCAAATCCCCCCTACAGCCTGTAGTGCAGGACGTGAGACTCCTCGAAAATGCTAACGCATTTTCTTCGTGCGATGTAAAGCTGTCGCAGAATTCCTTGTCCTGCGGGAGGAAGGGACATGGGAGACCCCGCAACGAAGTGAGGAGGCTCCCGGACCGCCCGCGGAAAGCGAACGGCCGGAACGAAGGGCTGTAGGGAATTTACGCAATTTAAGTTATGAAACACTAATGGATGGTGACAAAAATGGAGCAGTTTGCAGCATGGCTGATAAATACATACCCACTCACTAACGACAACAACAGAAACATCCTAAAAGAAGGCTTAAAACTGTTCCGCCAAGGCAACGTCATACACGCCTACCAAGAAGGCTCCACCATGACCGGAAAAGTACAAGACAACGGCCAAAAACACGTCCTTCTTGACGAGGAAATCGGCGACCTTAGCAGATGCTCTTGCGGGGCAACTACCCTATGTCCCCATCAGCTGGCCACCTTTCTATCCATATGGTCACAATCCAAAACGATTGCCTCTCTTATTGACAGTTGGAAGGAACAAGAAATTGAAAATATCCTCCCAACCCTTGCGACGGCAACGATAAAAAAAGAAGCAACAACCTATGAGGACAGCTCCCTTTCAAGCTGGCTGGAATTTGTCGACCATCAGCATCATCAATATAAAAGCTCCATTCCTAGTAAAAGAACCTATCTGACCGGCTTGACACATGCATTTTTCCCAAAACTGCGCACCCAGGCTCCTAAGAAAGCGGAAATACGTCCATTGTTTTTATTACACGCTTCCCTCTATTGTATGGAACAAGTAATAGACAGCTATGATAGTTCACAACCTTATCAATACATTGCCGATATCCTGCACCGTTTTGTTGATACGGTCGAAGAGGAATCCAAGGGCTTGTTTCACAGCGCCATCGCCTTTCAACTTGACTCCCTGCTGAAGGAAAGCAGGCAGTTGATCCGAGAAAAGCTGTTGCAACAAGAGGAACCTTTTATAAGGGAAATGTTTTATGTGTATCAGTTTACATGGAATGATGTGTTTCAACGTCGCAATTGGATGAGTGTTGAGCTGAAAGAGATTCAAGGTGAGACTTCCCTTCAAGCGGAGCTGGCTAAGACACATTTGTTATTTTTGCAGAAAAAAGACGAGGAGGCGTTGAAGCTGGTCAAGAAAAACGGCAACCAGTATGCGCCATATCTTTTTCATTGGTTACAATCCTTGGTCTTCCATAAAGCGAAGGACAGATTGGAAAGTTGGCTGGCTGTTTCGCTCCCGATCGTGACTTCCTATATACATTCAGAACCAACCTATGATCGGAAAAGGCAGCTGACGAAACACCTTCTTAAATTGTTAACGGACTATGCGATGGAAACCAGGCAAGATAAACTTTATAAAGATGCCATGCGCCAGTTGATGCCCTATAGTTACGGAGAGTATGAATGGTACCTGTTTGAAACGAAGAACTACCGCCAGTGGGTGGAGCTGCAGCTTTGGATGGGATTTGAACTAAGCGGTTTGGAGGCTTATAAGCTGAAAGAAATCAAAAAAACGGACGCATATGCGCTTTTCCCACTCTATCATGTGGCAATCAACAAAGCATTGGAGCAGCGCAACAAAACCGCCTATAAAGAAGCGACGTCCCTGTTGAAGGCTTTACATAGTCTCTATAAAAAAGAGAAACTGGAAGACATTTGGCTTCAATATCTGCAACAGCTAAAAGAAGGAACGAAAAGACTTCGCTCCTTCCAAGAAGAATTAAAAAAGGGAAGATTCAGCTATGATTAATGAGGCGCTATTTGCCAAGTCGAACTATATTGAGGAACAAAACCAATTTTTTCTCTATGTAAAAATTCGCTCCTCGGTCCTGCCACCATCACGTTTCACCCCACTGCTTTTCACTTGGCATGAGGGATCGTTTTTTGGCACATTCCTTCAGGAGTCATCCTATGATGGGATTTCCGGGATATTTCTGAATCCGAGTGACGCACTTGAACTTTTTGCCAACAATACGGAGAATTCTTTTCTTGAGTTGGAATGGTGTGATCAATCGGAACAATACCGCCTGATTGCCCCAACAGTGTCTGATCTGTTGAATAATAGAGCTTTCCAACCAAGCTTTTCCGCATGGCAGGAAGGGAAACTTTCCTTTTCTTTGACAAAAGAAGGGCAGGAAATGATTGCACAAAACCCTCTCCTTCCTTCCTATGCCGGCAAAATGGAAGAATGGTTGGACGCCATCATGAAAGATTGGATGGAACGCAATGAAGAAGGCTATCTCCAGACATACTGGATGGATTATACAAAGGATCCGCGCCAATTAGCAGCGGAAGGTTCCCTTGTGGAATATGTGGATGAAGAAGACTGGCTTCGAGACATCGGCTGGACGAAAGATACCACTCCATTCAAACTGGGGCTCCGTCTTTTAGAGCCTGAAAAAGGCGAACAAGACTGGAAGCTTGAGACCTTATTGAAAGACAAGAAAACAGAAGAACTCTATGTATGGGAACAGGATAGCCTTCCCTCTTCTTATAAAAAGTACAAAAAAGAAGTCAATCGCGGCTTTAAAAAGTGGCAGCAGCTGACTCCCTCCCTCTTTTCAAATGGCCAGATACGTTCTTATTTGACGGAAGAGGATGCATGGCGTTTCCTTGTAGAAGGCAGTGAAAGACTGTTAGCCATTGGAAGCTTTATTTTCCTTCCACCATGGTGGCAAGCCATCAAGGATTCCCGAATCAAAGTGAAAGCACGAGTGAACGGATCCAAAAAGGGTGGCAACCATTCCCAATCCTTTGTAGGCTTGCAATCCCTAGTCAACTTTGAATGGCGCTTTTCCACACGCAACACGGAGCTTTCCGAAGAGGAGTTCCTTGCACTTGTGGAAGAGAACCGCCGCTTGGTACAGATCAAAGGCGAATGGGTCGTGTTGGATCCAAGCTTTATTGAAGAAATAAAACGAATGATGAAACATGCCGAAGAGAACGGAATCCGCATGGAGGATCTGTTGAAGAGTAATGCTGCAGGCATGGGCGGGGAGCTTCCGGTAGAAGTTGATGCAAGTGGAAGCTATTCTGTCCAGGATATCTCTTATGAACTGACCGGATCTGCCGAGCGCTTGATTGAACAACTCTATCAAGGCAAGGACATTCCTCCCTTTGAGGTGCCGGAAACATTTAAGGGCGAGCTCAGACCTTACCAGGAACAAGGTGCGGCATGGCTTACCTTTTTAAGGGAGCACGGCTTTGGGGCTTGTCTTGCAGATGATATGGGACTCGGCAAGACCATTCAGCTGATTGCTTATTTCCTTTCATGTAAGGAAAAAGAGCCAGAAGGTCCACCAGTTCTCATTATTTGCCCAACTTCTGTACTTGGAAACTGGCAAAAAGAACTGGAGAAATTCGCTCCAAGCTTGGATGTTATGCTGCATTATGGTCCTAACCGTGGAAAAGGGTCTATTTTCCGGGAGGCTGTACTGGGTTCAGATGTTGTGTTGACCTCCTATGCCATTTCACATCTCGATGAAGAGGAACTGGCAAGTGTAGGCTGGCGCACCATCTGCTTAGATGAGGCACAAAACATCAAGAATGCGGATACGAAGCAATCGCAAGCAGTGCGGAATTTAAGCGGTTCCCATCACATCGCCCTGACCGGTACCCCTATGGAAAACCGACTGTCAGAGCTTTGGGCAATCTTTGATTTTATCAATCCTGGATACTTGGGGTCACTAGGCTCCTTCCACAAGCAGTTTGTGTTGGCGATTGAAAAGGATCAGGATAAAAAGAAGATTCAACAGCTGCAAATGCTCATCCAACCGTTCCTGTTGCGCCGCACGAAGCAGGATGAACAGGTGGCACTGAACCTCCCTGCCAAGCAAGAGCAAAAGGAATACTGTCCATTGACCATTGAGCAGGCTTCTATTTACGAACAGCTCGTAAAGGAAACCTTAGATAAAGTCGAGGAATTAGGTGGCATTAAGCGTCGCGGCCTTGTGTTGAAAATGCTTGGGCAGTTAAAGCAAGTCTGCGATCATCCTGCCCTTTACTTAAAAGAGGAAGCCCCAGAGAATCTTTTGATGCGCTCGAGCAAGATGGAAAAATTGGTGGAACTCGTGGAGCAGATTCGTTTGCGCGGAGAAAGCTGCCTTATTTTCACGCAGTACATTTCCATGGGGAATATGATCATTGACGCATTGGAATCTTCACTAGGGGAAAAAGGAAGATTTCTAAACGGCAGTGTCGTCAAAAAAGACCGCGATCAGCTGATTCAGGATTTCCAGGACGGGGACTTTCATGTGCTGGTACTATCATTGAAAGCCGGCGGAACCGGATTGAATCTGACCGCAGCCAACCATGTTATCCACTATGACCGCTGGTGGAACCCGGCCGTTGAAAATCAGGCAACCGACAGAGCGTATCGGATCGGGCAAAGCCGGTTTGTACATGTCCACAAGTTTATTGCCACCGGAACGTTGGAAGAGAAAATCGACGCGATGATTGAATCGAAGCAGGCTCTGAATAATCAGATTATCACAAGCGAGGGCTGGATTACCGAGCTTGATAATGAGGAATTGAGGGATTTGTTGACGTTGCGATGAGGATATAGGTTGTCGTGGTCTTACCGGTGAACTGACTGGTAAAGACCTCTGCTTGCCTAATTCCAAAATCAGGAGGTCTTTACTTTTTATCCAAATCCTGCACTACTCATATATCACCCTCCACCAAAAAGCGCAGCCCCATCTACAAAGATGAGTCTGCGCTTTTTTTTGTTGCCTCTTTCTTATTCTTTTTAACGTAAGTGGACAAAAATCCGGTAATAATCCCTTTCAATCCACCCATCCCATCCAACCAAACATCCGCCCACTGGCCACTTCGGTCTGGATGATGAAATTGCAAAAATTCATCTAGCATCGCAATGACAAGAAGGATTGAAAAACTGAACATAAATACTCTCCAATACTTCCTCCCTAAAGAACTGGCAAAGTACCGGACAAGCAAATAACCAAGGACACTATAAAAAAACAGGTGCGCTCCTTTTCGAAAGAGGAATTCCACAAACTCATATCCTCCCATGCTTTCCACGCTCATCTTGTTATTCACATACGGAATCTCCATTCCAGAGAACACAGCAGCAAGACGTTCTTCTGCCACCAGCATCCGCAAATATGGCCTGATGTCCTGATCAGCATAGGACATGGTAGACATATAGAACAATATGACGGTCCAGCCAAAGGCCAGAAACAGATAGTATAGAATCCTCTTATTTCTCAAATGAGCCACCACCGTAATCTAGTTAGAATCGAAAAAATTCTACTTAGTTACGGTGTGTCCCTTCTAGGCATCCCTTATACTCTTCAACTGAAATTCTTGCTGATCACGCCTTGTTTTGATTGCTTTAAACTTAGATAGGCGGTTTTTCCGTTGTATTTGACAAATATCCTTTGTAATAATCCTTCTACTAGTTCCTGACAAACTTGTTCCGGGCATTCGAGCTTTAGAAATGCTTTACGCTGTCTGTACCAGGCATATGAGGAGATATCGAGTTGGTAGCTTGGGAGGTTGATGGTAACTGATATGATTCTTTTATCCTCGTATGAGCGAAAATGCAGTTCAACAGACTGGTTGGAACTCGTCGAAATGCAACGCCAATTCCCATTCTTAGCAGATTCATCTTTTGAAATTTCCAAGGCATCAAAGAAAGAGGATCCCGGTGCTGATGAATAGTCATCCTTTGGTTCTTTTACATAAATAAAATAATTCTGTCCACCTTGATTCTGATCTTCCATCCCAGGATGAAAACTTACCGTAGTCAACTTAAAATCAGCCACATCCATCACTCCCTCTTTCATTATTCACTCCTCCTTAGTATAGGTAAATTTACTTTTTATAGAAAATTTAGGAAAATTAATGTTTTATAGCTTTTTCCTGGGTATTCTGCCCTATCCTCTTTCATTCTCACTATTTTGCAAAATTCGACACTGTTCTATTTAGGAACAATCAATACTTTTGTTCTTAAGTAGAACAACGATTCTATTGATTACCTCCTTGGCAACCACTACGAACAAGAACATTATGTAAAAGAATTCAACCAACTCTATCAGATCAAACAAGCCGACGAAAAACTGATGCAAATTGTTGACTATCTAAAACAACATCCTACTTTCAAGGACATCCTACATAAATACACTAATCAAAGCATCACAGATAGAAAAGTAATGGAAGATATGCTTGCTATCTATGTGAACAAATGATATTTCAAAAAGAGCCAACCTTTAATAAGGCTGGCACCAAGAAATGGAGAACAAAGAGGCAAATCTTCTCTCTAGAGGAACCAAGAGGGCTTATCCTCTGCATCATGCTGATAAGCAAAAAAAGAAAGGCAGCTTGTTTCCGCAAGTTGCCTTTTTTAATGAAAGGCTAAAGCAAAAATGGGAGGGGAGCCCTTTGCTTTATAGGTAATAGGTAAAGAATATAGATTGCTTGATACTTGGGATGACCTTGCAAGACTTTTAGCTACACTCCAACCTTTTCAGGAGGTCGTGGTTGTGTCGACAAGTCTGGGAATTCTGATGTTCTTTGTGAAGAGTGATGAACCGGCGGCGGACTTTGGGAACTTTCCGATTGCCGATTTTCCTGCAGAGGTTGAGACTGCTCCCACCTCTGTATCTCACTACGCATTTGCTCCGTAGTCGAGTTCTGCTTTTCCGGATACGGCGGTATTGGCGGCGCAGAAGGTTTTTCCTCCTTCTTTTTTTCAAGAAACCGCACTTTGTCCACCACAATATCGGTAGAAAAAGCGGTCGTTCCATCCTTAGCTTCATATCGACTTGTCTGGATCCTGCCGGTGACTGCCACAAGTGCACCTTTTCGGCAATAATTCGCCGTCGTTTCCGCAGTGCCTCTCCACGCCGTGCAAGAAACAAAGTCTGCCTCATAGACACCTTCCTGGTTTTTAAAATTCCGATTAACAGCAAGTCTGAAGCTTGCAACAGGTGTTCCATCACCCGTATAACGCAGATCAGGGTCCTTCACCATCCGACCAATCAGCACCACTTCATTAATCACGATAATCCCTCCTTTTTCTACAAATTTCGTATTGCTCCGTTATCATAACTGCTCGGTAGGTTTAGGTAAAATGAGGGTTTTGCAATTTTATGAAGGTTTTTTTAGGTGAAATCGTGTTTTGCCCTAAAGGGAAAATACAGTTTTGGATGGTAAAAGAGATGTCGAATGATGAAATTAAACATATGGAGGATTTTTTTCTGACGTTCTATCGGGTGAGGGTATCTTTCCCTGCGCTTATGTTATAATAAGACAAAATATTGGTTCATGTATTGAGGTCTAACAGCTTCACTTAGACTCATTATGGAAACCTAAAATATACCCGTTGGAGGAAAATCATGAAAACGTTCAAACTTATTGCATTATCCCTTGTACATGGAGAAGAAGTTGAACAGCTGGATTTACAAGACGGATTGATTATTAATAGAGAGTACGGAAAAGAAAACTGGTTGATTGAAGCTTTGCTGCCTAAGAGCGAGCCGGAAAAATATGAAAAGTTCCGTGATAACGAAGAAATGCTTCATGTTCAAGCTACAATCTCAAAACCAACCAATGACCCTGCTTCCTTTGAAGCAGTCGTCCGCCAAGTGGCAGTGATGGAAGACAAGATGAGCATTCTATTCGAAGGAGAGCTCTTCCGCAAAAACACCAACTACCACGAAAAACTGCTCCAACGCCTAGTAGAAGAAGGCTACACCGGTGACGAACTAGTAGACGCCTTCAAAAACAAAGTAAAAGAAAAACCGGTGTTGGAGAAGAGTAAGTGAGGTTTAGTGCGTTAAAGAGATAAAGAGGGGTCTGACCCGCTGTGCGTTAATGCACTAAAGAGGGGTCTGACCCTTTACGGGTTTTGAGGTAAATGTCCGAAGTTTTGCTGATTTTGACCGAAGTTTTTCAAAAGTTGTCCAAAGATTGTGCATAGTTGACCGAAGTTTTCAATAAGTTGACCGAACAAATTTTTTAAATGTCCAAACCCCACCTCACAGTTGACCGAACAAATAAAAACATTGTCCGAACCATTTAAAAAAAGGTTGATAATTGTCCAAACAGCCCCTGAGTTTGTCCGAATGATTTTCCAAGCATTGATTTCCACCTAAAAACTATCCGATTTTAACAAATTCTCATCAATTAGCACAACTCCGTTCCCTAAACCCAAAAATCACCGAAATTCATCGAAGCCGCCAAACTCACCTTCTCCTCCAATCAACTCCGCCTCGATCACATACCGCTCAGGCGCACTACCAATAAACCGAAATGGATAGCAAGTAGTAATCGTCAACATCTCCCGCGGCCGTGGAACCACCACTGAAGTGTCCTCTTTATCCACAATTCTGATTCGACTGATCTTATATGTGTACTCTCCACCACCAAACCTGAGCATCACCTTGTCGCCGACTTCAAGCTCCCCCAAACGACGAAAGACGGTATCCCTATGACCTGACAGCACAATATTCCCGCCGTCTCCTGGCAAACCGGTACCCGGAACATGTCCGACGCCCTTAACAAGTTCCTCCTCTGACACACCGTGAAATATCGGTACACTTACCTCTAAAACAGGAAAATACACTTCGCCGATTTCCTTCCCAAGCTCCCCAATCGCTCTAGCTCCAGCTGCCTCTGTTTCCGTCAAATCCATCCCTGAAGGCATTTCCTCTACAAATTGCGAACCCTCTCTCCCCAACCCCGACCTATCCTCCACTGCCGATAAACCCTGCCAAAACAAAAGGCCGCTTCCCACAAACAAAGCAGCCCCCGTCACCATCAATATCCAAAGAACAAATGCCCAGCCATAACGCCCTCGCATTTCCTACCCCTTGCGGACCCTTCTGGCACCATTCAACATAAGCATGGCTCCACCAGCCACCACTACTAACCCCAGTCCTGCCAGCATTCCCACCCCATAAAGAGACGAGGTATTAGGCATCCTATTGCTATAAAGCTCGTCACTCATTTTCACGCCAACCTGACCTAAATGAATGAGCTCTTTCCCAGTGGACTGCACATAGGACGGGGCAACAATCTGCTCATCCATTACTGCTGAAGCAAGAAGCGAACCCTCTTTATCAAAAAGGTCCAAGTGAACTACCTTTCCCTCCAACCATCCGGGCTGCATAAGCACCTCCTGTGATACCTTCACTCGGCTACCGTCCTCTACATGAAGATCGGCCTCCACCCGAAACACTTCCATGAACTCTGTCCACAGGGAAAAGACTTTTTCAACAGAATTAGGTTCTTCATCCAACATCCCTTGCAATCTTTCAAGTTCCTTTGCCAAAACATCTTTTGGCAAACTCAAAATATGCCGGAAAATTTGGCGTGCCTCTTCTGCCTCAAATCCCATGGATACTAGGAAATCCTCTGCTCTCGCCACTTCTTCTTCATGGGTCATATAAAAATCAACCGCAATTTCCAAGTCCTCAATGAATGTATAATCCTGCACCTTTTCCCCAAAACGTGACAACAGTACTTCGAGCTCTTCTTTTGTCAGATCATAGGTTTCTAGCATAACAAGAAGATTTTCTTCATTTATTGGCGTACCTAGCTCATCTTGCAGGTGATTGATATCCTTGAAATCATCCAAGCTCACTTCATAAAACGCCAAATACTTATCCAGATCCTTTCTTGTCCACCCTATTTCCTTCAAATAGGAATCCACCTCTTCCTCCTTTGGCGCCGCCTTTGCATTTAGCGGGGAAAAGAATAGTGTCGACCCTATTAAACATGCACAAATAACCAACAGAAACCGCTGCATTTTCCATGCCTCCCATTTATCGTTACCATTTTTTAGTAGCATGCGCATATGCGGAAAATTTATGCAGGAAACTGGTTATTTTTCCAAATAAAAAAGCATCTAATCTCCACGCAAAAAGTCGGAAAAATTAGATGCTCATTTTTTACGAAGTGCCCTGCAAGGCTGCTTCAATATCATCTTCAAAGGTCTGGATAACAGGTTGCAAAACCTCGTCTAGCTTACGGAATGTTGATGAAACACTTCCTGCTGCTATGCCGAATTCTTCCGCTAGCGCCTTCTGTGTTTCCTGCTGTTCCTTCATAAAATGAGTGTCCAAAAAGTAAATCAGTGCAGCAGCGTAATTCTGCTCGTTGCGGATGACTGGACTCTCTTTCATGCAATAGATGGACCACAGCATAGTGGCGAATTCCAAAAATCTTTCCGGATAACCGCGCTTTTTCGCTCCGTCTGCAAACAATCCTAACACACGCTCTTGCGCCTCATCTTGAACTGGCAACTGTTGGACATCCTCTTCACTGAGTTCAAACTCTATCATTCTGCCCGCAAGCATTGGAAACTCCGCACGGATATAGTCAGTATTCATAGCCACTTCTGTCAATTCCTCAACTAACTTTTCTTCTAGGCGGATAGCTTCTAACACACCTCGTTCAAAAGTGGACATGAACACAACTTTTGACTGCTTGAAAGGAACAAACATCCCAATCACCAGTTCATTTTTACTCAAGCTGTCTTCTCTGCCGATATAAGTGACTTTTTCTTTCTCTTTTGTGAAAAAGTCCTCCATAGTATAAATTCCGCTACGCACATTCGCCACCTTATAAACGGAAGGAAAGGCTTTCTGCCAGCTTTGTGCCCATTCTTTCACCTGAGGACGGGAGAACTTGCCATCTTGTGCTGCTGTGAATTCTTCCGCAATCGTCAGACCATTATCTCGCTTTACCGTGAACATATACCAAAGATGAAGTAGCTCGTTAAAAGCCTCTTCCTTCATCTCGTCTAAGGAAAATTTATGTAGATAGTCGATGCTTACTTTTTCAAGATCACTCGAGAATTTTTCATAAGCAAATCTCATCATATCGACCTGAAGTGCCATTACTTCTGATTCCAGCACTTTATCAAGGCCATCTTGTTTTTTCTCACAACATTTTTTATATTTCTTTCCACTGCCACAAGGACATGGTTCGTTTCTTCCAATCATTCTATCACCTTAAACCTTTTGTTTTTTCTAAGCTGTTCCCTAACACACTTAAGGACAACGAGTTTAATTCTAACATATTTCTCGCTATCATGTAGGAAAGCCACGGCTGGATATCATAGCCAATCCTCTCATAAAAAACAAAAACACCCCCAAACGTATACGGAAGGTGTTATCTAGTAATCTATCATTATTTATTTTATAAGCATTTGCAGCTTTTCTTTCATTTCATTCACAAGTTCGAGCATAGAGATATTCTCTCGCTCTGTGCCCTGTTGATAAGCATATTGAAGGACTTTGATAATCTCGTCTTTGCTATCAATACTTTTATAATCGTTCATTAACTAATTTTCACCGCCTAATTAATTACAAAATATACTACAATTCTACTATTTTTCACTAAAATTACAAGTAGAATTTGAAATTTTTTCTAATAATTCTAAAATATCGTCGTAATATGTCTTTAACCGTTTTCACGACCATCCAAACTTCTTTTTTAAATTTGCTTTCTTCCCTACCCCTTTTATATAGTTATAGGGAAGGTGGGTGTATCTGAAATGAAATTTTTCAAAGGATTATTTATTACCGTGCTCATTCTGGGAGTACTTGGGTATGCAGGCTATTATTTTATCAATAAATACTTGGAAGATCAGGCAGTCGAATATGTGGAAAAAGATTTGGTGGAAAATAACGATGTGGCTATGGCCAGGGAGTATGTGGACAGGTCTCCTGCATTGAAGAGTTACCTTGCAGAAGGGGCAGAAGCGAACCTAGAAGAGCTGCCAATCCAAACACGTGAAGAAGCCACAAGGATGGTTATGCAAAAGCTCAGTTTGCAAGAAATGCAGCAGATACAGTCACAGGCCGCAAGTGGCATGACCGAACAGGAAGTGCTTGCGCTGATGGAAACATTCGAGGAGAAATTGACAGAGGAAGAATTGCTGGCATTGAAGGCAATTGTGTATAAGGAATTGTATGAATGATGATATAATTTCAAAGAAAAATCCGTCAGATTTAGATTCACTGTATCTGACGGTCTTCTTTTCTATTTTATGGATGTGAAATAATTATTTCTATTTTCCCTATAACAGTTAACTCTTCTACACCTGATGGTATGATAAAGTGGTCACCTTTTTTAAGCGGGTGAACATGTCCGTTCACCTTGAGTTCTCCAGAACCTAATATTACGCTTCCAATCGAGAAATGTTTATCGTGTTTTGATGAGTATTTCCCTTCCACTTCCCATTTGGAGACAGTAAAATATTCGGCTTCCACAAATGTTGTAACGGTAGCAGCATCCAACTTAGAAACCTTATGAACCATATCAACAGGTTTATGAGGAATAGTTGATACTTCGATGGATTTCTCAATATGCAGTTTCCTGAAATCCCCATTTTTGTCCTTGCGATTATAATCATAAATCCGATAAGTAGTATCTGAATTTTGTTGCGTTTCAAGAATTAACACACCAGAACAAAGAGCATGGATGGTTCCGCTGGGTACGTAAAAGAAGTCACCCGGTTTAACCTGCACTCGTGTCAAAAGATTCTCCCATTCTCCACCATTAACCTTTTTAATGAATTCTTCCTTTGATTCAGCAGTATGACCAAAAATGATTTCTGCATCTTTCTCACAATCTATCACATACCAACATTCTGTTTTTCCAAGCTCTCCGTTTTCATACTGATTTGCATACTTATCATCGGGATGTACTTGAACGGAAAGATTTTGGTTTGCATCAAGGATTTTTGTGAGCAACGGGAATCTGTCACTTTGATGGTTGCCGAATAACTCCCTTTGCTCCGTATATAATTCACCTAAAAGCTTACCTGCAAATGAACCATTCTTAATTATACTTTGTCCGTTTGGATGTCCCGAAACCGCCCAGCACTCTCCTGTCAATTCGGACGCAATCTCATATCCAAAATGATCAGCTAGTTTGGTTCCTCCCCAAATGCGCTCTTGAAAGACCGGCTCGAGGAATAGAACGTCTTTCTTGTTTACCATTATGTTCACCTCATCATTTTATGAAAGTTCACCATAATAACAGGTAGTAGACACTCTATCAGTTTAAATTGCACCAATTTCTGGCCAACTTAACTCGATCCCCTCTTTAATTAACATTTTTCGGAACTCAAGTAACATCCCTTCATTCTCCCTCACTTCACGCGGAAGAATCCCTTTCTCTAAGGAAAATGCCGCAAGATAGCCTACAGATTCTCCAATGTTCCATTCCACTGGATGGACACGGAAGCATCCGTTGGTGATATGTGTAGCCCCAATGTTCTTACAAGCGGGCAACAGGTTTTTCACCCGTATGGGCAATAGTGCACCAAGTGGGATTTCAAATGGATAACTTTCCGTATAAAAGAAGGTGTTGGTTTCTGTTGTTGGGTGAAGATCGATTCGATAACAGCCAATACCAACAGAGTCTTCAAACCTTTCAATCCCTTTATTTCCTCTGGTTTCTGCATTGATATGCTCTTCCACAACTGTGAACAATGCCTTTATCCTTCGTGATTCACGGATATAAGGATATTTTGCTAAACCATCCTCTGTCCCTAACACATCTGGGCGGATGCGGACTCCAGGGTAACCTTTTCCGCCATCAGGACGTGGTGCCTCTGTCTGCACCCAATATAATAAAGATAAGCTTAACTGCTTGGCTTCTTCTAGGTACCGTATACGGTCATTAGGATTTACATCAATGATGGAACCGAGCCAATAATCATTTTGGGGCCAATTGATTAAGCTGATATCTCCTTGGAATGTTCCTTCTTTAAACAGGAGTGGGTCGATGATACGTCGATAGCCCCACAGCCCCCAGAGCTCGCCTTGATGAAACATGGCAAACTCCTTGGATTCTCCTGTATGTGCATCAGGTGCGAACCAGCTCAATTGCTTGTGTTGTAAAAATGGGGCCTGATAATTTTTCCATTTATCATATTGGAGAGGCTTCTCGATTGTGAAGTCCTCTCCTTCTAAGTAATCCACTGCAAAGACATGTGTGATGGGCTGCATATCTTGAGGACGTGCTTCTTCTGGAGCGTGCAGTTCACCCGTTTCTGCTTTTGATTCAGCCCCAGTTACATATTCCACACCAGCCAAGGGCAACAAATCACCGCATTCAGTGGCATCTAAGAAGATTGCACCTGTCAGGGTGAGTGTATTCCCTGACAAAACATGCTTAACTACAACAGACTGGACTGTATCCTGATCAACAGCAGCACTTTCTACCTGATAGTTGAGTAAAATAGTTATTCTGCCGCTAGCCACATATGGAGCAAGCATTTCCTCTAAAACCGCCAACGCCACTTTCGGCTCATGGCAAAGTCTGCTGACCCAGCCGTTCCCGGGATTCAAATGTTCAATTTCAACGGCTTCTTCTTTTAGAGGGTAGTTTCTCTTGTAGTAGTCCCGTACTCGGTTACGAAAGTTACGATAACTAGCTGTGCAACCGAACTGTTCTATCCATTTATGTTCATCCGGTGGAACTGCCTGGCTTGTAAGTTGCCCCCCAATCCAATCTGTTTCTTCGGTCAAGATGACGTTTTGCCCTCTTTTAGCTGCAGCTAGTGCTGCTGTACACCCACCAAGGCCACCGCCAACCACAATAATATCCGCTTTCATCAACACTCACTCCTCTATGTATGAAGCTGGTGACAGGTATACCCGCCACCAGCTACCCTTATTGTTGCTTGAATTGTGCAAATTCCATAAGTTGTTTAAGCTGATCAAGATCTTTTAGCAGATGATTGGAGACTGCTGGACGGATGTGTTTTTCACGATCCGAAACAAAGTCCTGCGCTGCTGCAATTTTTCCATTGATCTCTGAAATGTCACCTTTATCTACAGCTCTCTCCAGGTTTATGATCTGCTGTTCCAACGCTCTAACAGCGGGATGGTCCACCCCATCTCTAGGTATATAGATATTTGCAATTTTACGTTTTGTGTCTTTAACAACCAATTCAGCTGCAAGCATCGGGTCTGCATGAGGTAAGAAAGCTTTCTTGCGTTGCGGGCCTGCTTTTAAAGCTTCAAAATGCTCTTCTCTCAGCGAGTGTAGCGCGAATTGAACCTGTCCTGCCGCGTCTGTCTCATTCATTGCTTTTACCTGGTCGACCAACAATTCATCAGAGAAACCAACGAATGGTGCCAGACCAATATAAGATAAAACCGGTTGTTGGAAGCGCTCCATGAATTCGTTTGTAGTACGTTGCACATAATTTGTATCAACTGCATAGATCATCGGAGTAATGAAATCCATGTAGCCAGCACTAACCCATTCCACCCAGTTTTGAAACTTTTGATCGATTGCGTCAGACACTTCTGGGAACACCGCAGTCGAAAGTTCTAACGATTCGTTAACTTCCTTCACTTCGCCATGAATTCTTTCTACAAAAGTAGATATTTGATTTTGTCTCCATACATTCCATTCTTCCCAAAGCTCTTTGTCTGCAGGTGTGATATCCAATGGATCAACACCTGAAACCTTCTTGAATTCATTACGGCTGTACTCATCATAGCTGTATCCATTTTCAATCGGAAGACTGACAGGATAACGGATGTAATCAAGATGAAGTCCATCCACTTCATGTGTGGTAACCATTTCGTTAAATATACTGGATAGATGATCGCGAACTGCTGGTAATGCAGGGTTAAGATAGTAGTATCCAACCTCTTTCACTGAAGGAATGCGCCCTTCACGGTCTACTGCTGCCCACTCAGGATGCTCCTTCAAAATAGGACCAGGAGGGTTTAAAGACTCATGCCCAACAAAGAAGGTGTGCACCCACGCATGTACTTCAATGCCACGTTTCTTTCCTTCCTCAATAAAAACTGCCAGTGGATCCCATCCTACGAAGTTTGGATTCTGTTCAGCAATTTCACTTGGATAGATTGTGTAGCCGTGGAAAAACGTTTCTAAAAACAGAATGTTAAAATTAGAGTCTGCAAGCTTGTCTAACGTTTCAATAATGTCTTGGCGATTACTTTCTGTCGGTCGATGCCAGACCCCACGTGCATCCACTACTTTTGACTCCACTGTTTGAAATCCTGCTTTGTTGGCTTGTTGTGCAGCTAACTCTGAATAATCAATAGTACGTTGCCAATCCTCTTCAGTGAGTGCCTCTTCGGCAATTCTCAAAAATTCCGTTGCCTCTTTTAGGGAGGCTTTTGCTTCCTCGATTGGTACATCTAAGAAATTAGTTTCTGCTGTATCAATTTGAGCCGAAGCTTTCTCCATTACAAGTTCTGCCGCGCGTATGTATGCGCTTGCATCAATGCGAGAAGTAATTTTCATTGTTTCAGGATCGAATGTTACTTCCGCCCCCACTTGTGTATTTTCAAGGATCCATCTTTGCGCAGCTCCATGACCAGACACAACGAATCCATCTTCTGGGATAAGACTGTTGCTACCGGACATTTCCACAACAATTCCATTACGAACAATAAATTCTGCACCATATTGGTTTGTACCGGTGCGTTCCTTCCCGTAAGCAGATGTATAGACAACTAGTTCATCTGCTCCGCGGCCGCCCGGGAATTCGTATGGTGCTTGCGGATCTATCTTGTTAATGGAAAAACTGGATGTTTTCACTGGATCTGTGATAACATCTTCTAAAATTTCTACCGTTTCGCCTTCTTTCAGATTCGCCATCACCCAAGTTCTTGCGGTACCATGAGCGGAGACCACAAAACCATCTTCAGGAATTGGTGCGTTAGAGATATCTACGACAGTTCCGTCTCGAACTTCTGTTATCGTCCCATCCTCTACTACTACTTCAACTCCCCACCGATTATTCTTTGTACTTGTTCCAAATTCAGGTGTATAGATGATAAGTTGATCAGCGCCTCTTAAAGTGTTGTAATCAAAAATGACATGCGTTTCCCCATTTGCCGCTTTTACAAGATCTTGCGCCAATGCTGCACTAGTTTGTTGTTGGATAGGAAGGCCAGTTAAGATCAGCGCCAAAACCAATGCACTGATGATGAACAGCTTCGCCTTTTTAATACTTTTTTTCATCCTCAATCTTCTCCCCTTTGCATTCTAAGTCTGACCATTACCAATGACAGATGCTGCGAAAAAACTCTTTCTCCCACTTGAATGTATTGAGAATGAATCACCTCCTTAAATGAAGTGTGATAGTATCGTTCGTCAATTGATTAAAAACGCTGCCCCAATTACCCCCGCTTTAGAACCAAGAGAGGCGGGAACGATTCTAATTGTCTCTCTTAGTCCGGGATAAACGTAGCTTCTCACCTTTTCTTTTAAAGGGTCGAGCACCTGTCTTTCCGATTTCATCACGCCGCCCCCCAACACAAAGATGGAGGGATTTATAGAATGTACAAGATTCGCTATGCCAATAGACAGGTAGTTTACAGCATCACTAATAATACCTTGGGCGGTTAAATCTCCTAATGAAGCTAGACGAAAAACTTCTTCCGCCCCTTCTGCAATTCCCGCTTTTCTCCCCGCCATACCAATAGCTGTTCCACTTGCCAAGCTTTCCAGTGCTCCAGCATTTAAACTATTATGTTTTGGCCCTCCAGGAAGAATAATCATATTCCCGATTTCACCTGCGTAGCCTGCTGCCCCCTGAAACAAACTACCATCCAAGACAAAGCCGCCGCCAATGCCTGTACTAACCGTTATATAATAGACACTTTCGGCCCCTAAACCTGCTCCGAATTTGGCTTCAGCAAGACCTGCTACGTTGGCATCATTATCAACTCGCACCTGTTCATTCAATGACTTTTCCAACATGCTTGCAAGAGGGATGCTGTTCCAACCGGGTAAATTGGGAGGGTTATAGATTACTCCTGTTCTTGGGTCAAGTGGACCTGGGCAACCTACGCCAACACCTTTAACGATGTCATCCCCCCTAATATCACGGATCATGTCAATCATCATGTTCATGATGTATTCCGGACCTTTTTCCGCTTCAGTTTTGCGCTCCAAGTCCCTGACTATTTTTCCGTCCTTCTGAACTAGTGCAACACGAAGATTAGTTCCTCCTAAGTCAACTCCTATTCGCAAACTCATACTACCTGTCTCCATCTTTTGCTAGACTAATTCCTATTTCAAAAGTTCGGTTCCAAGGCAAGTAAATATCTTTTATTTCATAACCTAAGGAGTATTTTTCTAAAAAGACTTTTGCTTCTTCGTTGAATCTGAACGCCACCTCTTGGAGAAGGGTTTCATCTGTGATGGTTTCAAGGTTCACTGCTTTACGCACTTGCTGCCGTACAATCGTCTGATAAAGATAGTCGTCCAGGATCCTTAGTACTATTTGTTCCTCCATATGTTCTTGGACTTCTTCATAAGGAATAGTAGGTTTTTCTTTTTGAAGATAAAGCATGGCAGATTGAGCAACCACTGTTCCGATGGTGTTCCCTGCTGTATTCCAAGCACCAAACCCGCTTAAACGAGAGAGAGTTACATCATCTAAAAGTCTCGGAAGCATTGCGGAATCCGCTCCATTTGCATAAGCCACATCCGCAATAGCAACCAGCTTCTGTTTTTTTACATAATGACGAATCCTAGAAATCCATTCACCGATGTTTCGGTGGGAAGTATCTACTTCACCCAAAAATTTTTGCAATGCTAGGTCGCCTTGTTGTTTTCCTGGCACGTTCACTGCAAAGACAATATCCGCATCATTGGCATTATCTACTGTATAGCTTCCAAATGCGAAAACTTGGCCCTTTACTGATTCACATATTGGTCTGTCCTCATACATTGCATGTATATGGGAGCCTGTTTCTCCGCTGTAAACAGGGAAGAAAGTAGGTGGTGACACATTTTCCAGTTTGTAGATAAGGCGGGAGATGAGTGTGTTCGCCACTTCATCTGCTCCTGGGTAAATAAAGACTTTGGAAGATAGCTGCCGTTTACGTACAAAATCAGTTAGTCTTTCCTGCTCTTCAATATTTAATCCGTATTCGGACGTATCATCCTGTGGAAATACAAGTACATCTATTGTTCCATTTTCCACCAAATCTAATAAAGAGAGATTTACTTGGAAGTTTCTTTCTCGGGTTTGTAGATAATCTCGTAAAATGTCAGGGGGAATAACAGCAGTTAACTTCTCTACTTTACCCTTGGATTCTTCACATTCTGTTCTTACATAGCGATGAGTATGATAGGAGTACTTCCAAATTTCCTCACCGTAATCTTTCCAATACTCTTTCTCTTCTTCATTAACATAGTTATTGGAAATGCGCATGGTTGCGCTAAAAGCCATGATTGGTTTTTCAGGATATATCTTTTTCAACTGAAGGATGAGTTCCATTCGCGTTAAGGTAACTTGTAGCTCATCTGAATTAATTCGGGACGGAACAAGTCCACCATAAGAGAGCATATCGGTTGAAAGTACGAACCCGTCAACTTCCGGTGCTACATCTAAAAGCCAATTACTTAAGCTATTTATGTTTCCGGGCTTTTTCAAAAAGCCAAGTATTTCTTTATCAGGCAATAGAACCTCCCACCCGCCTATGCGGGCAATCTGTTTAGGAAGCTCTCTCGTAACAGGTCTTGCATCAATGGGAATCAATGCTATTTTTCTATTCATCTTCACAAGCTCCCTTTATGAAAACTGTAATCTGTAGGTGGCAATGCTTTTTGGTGACAGTTTATCACTATGGTCATTTAGCGGCGCGGGTTCACCCTTATCCAATCTTACCCTTGTAATAGTCCTTATTTCCTGTCCAGATGAAAACCCAAAAGATTGTTCCTGTTCGGTAGGATTCCATAATCGAAGACATATTTCTCCATCAGAACAGTAGAGGGCGCTCCACTGCACTTCCAAATTATCGATCTCTACTAATCTAACTAAATTTTTTCCACGTGCGTCCCCCGAATATATTTTTGGAGGAACTCGATAGAAGTGGGCAGATTTTGCGATATTACCATTTGTGCATCTTGAAGCTGGTTCAAAAGCTAAATCAAAAGTGTAGGTTCCGAGACATTGAGCTTCAGGTGTTTCCATTCCAGGCCCAGCTCCTCCACCGCGGGTACGTAGGTCATCACGGGAAAGCCAGCCAACCGAACGAAGGATTGTTACCTCGAGGGTATCTCCCTTTACATCCGGCATTACTTGATATTCCTGTAGCCCTCTATGGAAAAAGTGAATTCCTATTCCGTTTTGTTCTGCACGTATGAAAGATAGGGACGGCTCTACAACAACAGGCACTTCTTTTTGCTTTGGAGCTTCAAATTCCTCTAACTTTTTCGCAGGTCGTTCCACTACATCGAAAGCGGTGTCACTATATGTTTTTTCAATGATAGTTCCTAGAGGATATTGCACGCGTAGACGTTGATCTTTTGCTCGATTGATTACTTTCACTTTACTTTCAATTCTTGGTGAGAAACTTGTTAGCATAACAGTCACTTGTATTTCCGTTTTCACTTTCTTCTCTACAGGTCCTGAGCGATCTTCTTGGCAACTAGCAGGAAGGTTCAATTCGACGTTGTAATGTAGGAGAGAAACATCTCCCGCTTCAGAATGCTCCACAATTGGATTTCCTTTTAAACTTCCGAACGTTCTTATATCGTTTACTGGAGGGGAATAAGTGTATTCATCTCCTACATCCAAAGAGCTGTAAAAAGATTGCAATCCTTTATAGATACGACCCGTTTTCTTATCCTCCAAGGTAAGAGATCCATCTTTTTCGACATTTATGCGGTAAAAGGTTGTATCTGCTACACACTCTTCCCTATTAGCCAATTTTCTACATTCCCCTTGTGCTACTTGGAAAGTAGTAAGGGAAGTTGCTGGCAGCCCTTCAACATAAAATATCACCTCATAAAAGGCCCCCTCGGTAAATTCCGGAAAAGCATCAAGCGGGGAGGCAAAATGGCGGTCTTTTCTTTTTGAAAGAATGGTAGGTTGATAGTATTGTCCCTGTTCATCCTCCAAGGAAAAATCTTTGTCCTCTTTTAACCAAATAGTCCCTCTGATAGGACCAGAATAGTGGTGAACATGCGGATTAAAAACAGTAAATACCGTATTATCCTCAAATGGCTTTCTTGTAGCATGGCCGCTCTCTGCAGCATCCTGTAATCCGGCTGTTGCCAAAGCCCCCATCTGAAGAGATTCTAAACGCTGTCCTAACTTCATGGATCGAGTCTCCATCTCACGGTGCACCTCATCCAAACTGCAACCACATATACTATCATGGGGATGATTTTTCATAAGTAGCTTCCATGATTCCTCGAGATATCTTGCAGGATACCTCTCAGACGCTGTTAGCGTTAATAGTGGCTCTGTATAACCAGTTAGTTCATCCTCCATCAATTGATTCTGCTGTTTCAGATACGTTCTTGTTGATAAGACATTTGGAAGGACATAAGCATGTTTATTGCTTCTGAGTTCTCCATAATATATCGGCAAATCTTGAGGCAGTTCGGCTTTTAATGAATTTAAGTAATTTTCATATGTACTGGATACGAATTGAATTTCCTCTGAGGAGATTTCTTTAATCTTACCAAGCATATTTCCATGCTTTGGCATCAAGTGATCTCCCCCATTTGTTAAAAGAAGGGCTGTTGTTTGAGCAAATCCCTTCACCTTATCCACATAGTTTGCCATGGAGGATTGAAAGGATTCTTCATTTAGAATAGGCTGGTAATAACCTTCTGGTAGAAAGACGGTCAACACCTGTGAGCCGTCTGGAGCCTTCCAGACAAGCTCTGAACTGTCTGAGTCAATTCCACGCCAAGCAATTGCATTGTCTATCCCGAAGCCTTTAAGAAGTTGAGGCATTTGACTGACATGCCCGAACGTATCGGGTAAATAGCCTATCATTTGTGATTCCCCATATTTATTTGCAAGCTTCATTCCAATTTCCAAGTTTCGAATGAGTGATTCACCTGAAACAAGAAATTCATCCGCAAGCACATACCATGGGCCAATGATAATTTTCTTTTCATTTATAAGGGAGAGGATGCGCTCCTCCATATCGGGTTCGCACACCTCTAAGTAATCTTCGAGTGCAGCCATTTGCCCATCAAGAACGAACTGTTCCAGCTCTTTCCTCTCAAGACCGTCTACGATTCTATCAATAACCTGAGTCAAACGGTGACGGTACACTTCAAAAGGTAAATACCATTCTCTGTCCCAATGCGTTTGAAAAACGACATAGCAAGTGTATGTTTTCTCTCTCATCCTTTCACGGCTCCTTTCATCGCCCCAGCAATGAAATGACGCTGAAGAATGGCAAAAATAATGATGATAGGCAGAATAGAGATAATCGAACCAGCTGCTATATAACGCCAGTTAGCGGAAAAGGAACCTGCTAAGGTGTTTACTCCAAGTGGAAGAGTATACATGCTAGTATCATTTAAAATAATGAGAGGCCAGAGAAAGTCTCCCCATGCCATCATGAACGTAAAGATGGATAACGTGACAATTGATGGTTTTACAAGCGGCATTAAGATTCTCCACCAAATTTGGAATGAGTTTGCACCGTCCATCCTTGCTGATTCATCCAACTCGTAAGGTATTGTCAGAAATGCTTGACGCATCAGGAATATACCGAATGCAGTCGTTGCGTGAGGTAAGATCAATCCTGCATATGTGTTTTGCAATCCCATCTCTAGCGCCAGCAGATAAATCGGAATCATTAGAAGCTGGAAAGGGATCATCATCGTACTGATAATTAGGACAAATACAAGTGTTTTTCCACGAAATTGCATACGTGCCAAAGGATAAGCAGCTAGCGAGCAGAAAATGATATTTAGTAGAACTGTAACTACCGAAACGATAATGCTGTTCCATAAATAGCGCCAAAACGGGAAAAAGTTCATGACTTCCACATAGTTCTGGAAGGTGATTTTCTCGGGTATGAACTGTGGCGGATAGGAGAAGATGTTTTCTCCACCGGATTTCAAAGAGGTTGCCAGCAACCATAGAAATGGTCCTACCATGATAAGCGTGACAAACAAGAGTGTTGCGTAAGTTAGAGAAGTCTTTATCACTTTTTTAAAAGTCAGTGGTCTTTTGGGTTTTGGATTTATTACGTTCACTTGTTTTGTATTTATAGAAGGAGAATTCATCTTCATCACCCCTTTATTACATTTTCTTTTTTGTTCATGAATTTGATGTTGATAACGGAGAAAATTAATGTAATTAAGAATAATACAACCCCTGCAGCACTCGCATACCCCATCTGCAGTTTCTCAAAAGCTTCTTGGTAGATATAGAATACAAGTGTTTTAGAGCTGTTGAGTGGCCCACCGCCTGTCATGACATAGATTTCTTCAAAAACTTTCATTGCTGAAATAGAAGACATAATGGTTACAATCATAATGGAAGGCATCAAGAGTGGAACTGTTATATGCCAAATCTGTTTCCACTTGCTAGCACCGTCAATATCTGCAGCTTCGTAAAGGTCATCTGGAATGGATTGCAGGCCTGCAAGATAGATGACCATATAGTAGCCAAGCCCCTTCCAAATCGTCACAATCATGACAGCAAAAATGGAAGTCGAAGTGGAAGTCAGCCAGTTTACAGGAGCTGAAATCACACCAAGAGAATCAAGAATATAATTAAGTACCCCCTGGTCGGCATAAACCCATTTCCAAGCAATTCCTACGACCACCATGGACGTAACTACCGGTATGTAGTAAGCAGAACGGAAAAATCCGATTCCTTTTATTTGTTTATTAACTAGGATGGCAAGGAAGATTGGTAACACTACAAGTGCAGGTACGACAATGATCAGGTAAAGTAGCGTTTGACCCAATACCTTCCAAAACAACGGGTCTTCAAATAGAGCTTGATAGTTTTCAAGACCAATAAATTCGGCATCGTTGACAATATTGTAGTTAGTGAAGCTGAGCCAAATGGCATGTAGCATAGGGTAGAAGATGAATGCACCCAAGATAATTAATCCTGGAACTAAAAACAAAAATGGTGTTAAAGGATTTCTTTTCAAACGGACTCCCCTCTTTTCTCTATAACATGTTGAAGTGCCATTGCTGCCGCCCCGAACATTCCAGCTTTATTGCCAAGTGAAGCAGGTAAGACTGCAGTCGTTACATCCATATTTCTCAATTTGTTTTCAAGTTCATGCCACCAGTGTGCTTTGGAGTCGATGAGACCTCCTCCAATAAGAATGGCTTGAGGATCGATTGCAACAGTGATGTTGTAGATGACAATAGTCAAATAATCTATATATTGGTCAACCACCTTTTTGACCTGTTTATTTCCATTTGAGTATGCTTCGAAAATCTCAGCACCATGTGTAAAAGAGAATTCCGTTTCAGTGTGAACGGCATGTATCAACGCTGTACCTGATAGATATTGTTCAATACAGCCTTCTTTTCCACAGTTACACGGTTTGCCATGAGGAATAAGAATGACGTGTCCCCACTCTCCACTTTGAAACCTGTTACCGTTAAGTATTTTTCCGTTTAATGCAGTAGCTCCTCCAACTCCTGTACCAAGTGTAAGCATAACTACAGTTTCTATTTGTTTCTTATGAGTAGCGCCAGCCCACATTTCTCCGAGTAGAGCTGTATTTGCATCATTCTCAATATAAGATTCCACTTCGTACTTTTTTTCCAAGAAGGCTTTCAGTTTCGTACCTTCCCAATTTGGTAGGTTTGCAGTGGCATAGACCACTTCTCCTTTTTCAGGATCTATCCTCCCTGCAGACCCTAAACCAATTCCAGAAATAGGAATATTATTCCGGAATAAGGAATCGATTACAGATACAACAGAGCGCAAGATGCCTTCCCTACCTTCTGCTATATTGGTAGAGACCTTCACCTCTTGCAAAATTTCTGCTTCCTTACTGATGATTGCGCCCTTAACTCCAGTGCCACCAATGTCCACACCAATTACATTCATCTTGTCACCAACTTACTGCTTAATAAATTTTTTCTATAACGGCTCTTGCCGTCTTTTCTTTCATGGATAAAGAATATTCCTTCTGTTTTACAGCAAGTCCTGTGCATAACAGATCGATCACAAAGAGTTGTGCAATCTTCGCAGCAAGTGATCCTCCCTCAAGGGGGGATTCCTTGCCTCCACTTAGCATTACCATGTCAGCAAGCTTTGTTATTGGGGACCTCACATAATAAGTGATGGCAATGATTTTTGCGCCATTTTCCTTTGCGATTTTCAACGAGTCAATCGTATCCTTCGTACTCCCAGAAACACTTAATCCAATCACAACATCTTCTTCTCCAAGTGTGGCAGCTGTCATTGATTGTAAATGGGGATCGATGACGGCATCTGATCGGAAACCGAACCGTAAAAATCGGTTTTTAGCATCCAAAGCTGTTAGTCCTGAAGTACCCACCCCAAAGAATTGGATAGATTTTGCTTTTAAAAGAAGCTCGATAATCCCATCTAGTGTTTCCTGATTTAACTTATTCATCGTTTCATCAATGGCATTCTTTGTATTGTTCGCGATGGATGCCACCAGGCTGGCTGGCTTGTTTTCATCCGATTTATTATTTTCTATTTCATGGTTGATGGAGGATAGGTCCTTTGCAATGGCAAGTTTGAATTCTTGATAACCCTTCAACCCAATCTTTCGACAAAACCTTAGAACCGTCGTTTCCCCTACCTCCGATACATCCGCAAGGTCCGTTACTGAGTAGTAAAGAACTTTTTCCATCTGCTCTAAAACTACTGAGGCAACTTTTTGCTCTGATTTAGTCAATGAAGGGTAATAACTATTAATTAATCCGCCTAACCTGCTCTTTGACACTGTTTGCACTTCCATCATATCCTGCCACTTCCTTTTCAAAAACTTTTGCAAAACTTTTTGTGATTTCCTGCGGGCGAGTAATGGCAGATCCAACCACCACTGCAAATGCTCCTAAATCCAGAGCACGTTTTGCCTCCTCAGGAGTGGAAATCCTACCTTCCGCAAATACAGGAATGGATAGCTCTTTTACTAACTTTTTCAACAAATAAAAGTCAGGTTCCTGCTTTTGCGGAGAATATGCTGTATACCCAGACATTGTAGTAGACACACAATCAACCCCAAGTTCTGCAGCAAACTGCCCCTCTTCAAAAGTGGAGATGTCTGCCATGACCAGAATATTATTGGCTTTTATGTATGCTACTAAGGTCTCAAGCGTTTCGGAATTAGGTCGAGTTCTGCTTGTCGCATCAAGGGCGATGATATCAACGCCTGCTTCTATCAGCTCATCCACTTCCTTTTTTGTTGCAGTAATATACACTTCGCTATCAGGATACTCTCTCTTTACAAGACCAATGATTGGTAGAGCTACCGCTTGTCTTATTGCTTTTATGTCCTCTATACCGTTCGCTCTAATGCCAGAAGCGCCACCTATATAAGCAGCTTTGGCCATTTTAGCCATCACTTCAGAACCATGTAAAGGTTCATTCTCCAGTGCTTGACAGGAAACGATTAATTTCCCTTTGATTTGTTGAAATATTTGTTTGTTGGTCATGTCTTCACCACCGTACTCTTTATCTAGTAAACAAAGAAAGAGAGTTTACCGATAAAAACTCCCCTTCTTCTGTGTTCGTTATTGTGCCAGGATTTCATTCCATTTTGCTTCAGCTTGCGCTAATGCTTCATCCACAGTCATTTGACCAAGCATCGCTGCATGCAATGCTTCATTCATCGCTGTGCGAAGGTCCTCAAAATTGCTCATTGGAGGAATCAGTACTTCACTGTCCTTTAATTGGCTAGCAGATACGATTCGCGCTTCATCAATTGGAGTTGGTTCAGCCGGAAGTTCATTGAAGAATGGATCATCCAAAGCTGTCTCAATAGATGGAAGAATTGCAGTTAGCTTATCAAATTCAACTTGATTCTCTGCATTTGTCATAAAGATAGAGAAATCTACAGCCGCTTGTTGGTGCTCAGATTGCTTTGGAACCACAAGGTTCATCGCTGCAACATTCTTTTTATTTGTTTTCCCAGTAATAATTGGAGCCGTTTTTGTTGCTGCTAAAATATCCGGAGCATTCTCTTCAACAATTGTCAGGAATTGAGGACCAGAAGCTAAAATGGCAATTTCACCAGCTTGATATAAATCAACCGCCTTCGAGTGTCCTTCTGTCAAAACTTCACGTGGAATATAACCACCTTCATAAAGGTCCACGAAAAATTGGAATGCTTCTTTTCCTTCTGCTGTATTAAATGTTGCTTTAGTCATATCTTCATTCGTTAAATCCACACCCATCATAACCATGGACTCCAAAAGATGGCTTCCATCTAGTGCAGGGAAGAATGCATATTTTCCTGTTTCATCTTTAATTTGCTTTGCTACCGTTTTTAACTCTTCAAAAGTGGATGGAGCCTTTTCTGTATCCAATCCAGCTTCTTCAAAAATATCTGTGTTATACATAGTTACTTGTGAAGATAAGTACCAAGGAATACCAAATGTTTTGCCATCAAATGTGTTAGAAGCCCATACTCCTTCAAAATACTGGCTACGTACATCATCCGGAACCATTTCATCCATGTTTACTAGTGCATCTAGTTCTGCAAGTTTTGCTGCAAATTGAGGATTTAAGTTCGCTACATCAGGAGCAGTTTTAGATGCGACAGATGTTAAAATCTTCGTCTCCATATCACCCCAAGGAACATCTACCCACTTTACCTTCACATTCGGGTTCTCTTCTTCAAAGTCAGCAATTACGCCGTTAATGTAGTCATCAAATGTTGGAGAAAGCTGCATTGTCCAGAATTCAATTTCCACTTGCTCATTAGAATCTGACTCTCCAGTACCTTCACTGTTATTGTTTGTCGTAGAATTGTTACTACTGCACGCAGCGGCAAATACCAGTGTAAACATCATCATGAAAGCTAACCAAAATTTTGACCTCTTCATTCTCTAATTCTCCCCTTTGTTTGCTTATTTATGGATGAAAAAATCCAACGCACGCGGCAAATCCCTCTGCCAAAATGTCCATAAATGTCCTTCGTTTTCTTCGTAGTATGTAAGATTCATAGATAGTGAAGAAAACAATTCCATCAACTTCCTGTTGTGCGTTAAGATGTGGAACACTTCATTTGATAGTGCATAATAAAAGTTGTCTTCTTGAAGCCCTACAACTTGGTAGACATTCCAGTGGAATTCTTTCTTCTCCATATGAAGCGCTTTCAGTTTTTCGCATAGCACCTCTGGAAACACGCCTGATTGAAGGAGTAAATCTGTCCATAAACTTGGCTGTTGCATAGCAATAGTAAGACATACTGTCGCTCCAAGAGAATCGCCAAGAAGGCCCATTTTTCTTACTTCCTTGCCCTGAAGCCTTATGTCTTCAAGAACGTCAGGAACTAGCTCTTGAGTAAAAAAGTCCACATACTCCTGATGCTGTCCTCCATAAGGATGATAATAGTGATATCTTTCTTTAGATGTCCCAGGTGGTAAAAGTACAAGAAGAATTCCTAACTTGCCATTTACTCTGGTTCCATCCATTTGCCTTCCTAGAACTTCTTGGATCTTCCCAATTTCGAGGTAATCCCAACCATCCTGAACAAACAAGACTCCAACATCTTTACACTCAGGCCCATACGACAACAAACCATACTTAAAGCCCCTTTGCAAAAAGACACTTTGTATGACCTTATTTTCAGGCTCGATCAAATGCATCACCTCTAAGTGGTCTGACTCATCACTTTAAAACGTTCTTTCGTACAAGTAACCGCTTTCTATTTTCATCCTAGCATATGAAAATAGATTTGTGAATATGTTCTCCAAAATTTATTTTTTTGGTGGAGAAATGCTCCTTTTATATTTTTATCGTGAATTCAAGGCTCCTACCCGCGCCAAACGGCTGTGACAAGCATATGTTATGGAATGGATAGTATGTCTAAAGGAGGCATTATTCAATGTCCTTATATTTTGAATGGAGAAAAAGTTGCGGCTGCCGGGTGCCTTGTAATTGTGACGTGCAACCAAAAGGCATGGAGCCTAGGTATTATTTTAATCAGAGCGATGAAATGTTGGGGATCGAAGCGGATAGGCCAACGCAAGCCATTGAGTTGAAGGTGAAGACGCATTTTCCAAATGAGGTAGTAAAGTTGGATGCGATGATCGAAGCTTTTATCCTCACGGAAAACAATCCTGCCTATAGTTTTATCGTGGAGTTTTCCTTGTTGCGGGAGACAACTCCTTTAACAAGTGAAAGTTTTGCTTTGATTAATCAATTTGGACAAAATGATTGTGAGAAAACAATTATTAACACAACAAAGATTACTTGGACGGATATTATTCCGCTGCCTGGCAGTTATACGTATTACTTAGAAGTGAACCATATCACCCTGCCCAACCAAAATATTGCAAGCGTGGAGGTTCAAGATCGTTCACTTACTGCCATTTCGTTTCCTTCTACTAAACAAAAACAGGCAAACGGAGAATAGTATTTTTTAAACAAACGTTGGTTTAACCGCGATTGGAAATGCAGGATTCCCAAGGGGTACAGCGGTCGGATTTGGAATTAACTTTTGAGAAAGCTATTTCTGTAAAACAAAAAAGACCTAGGCCACCCCGCTTCAGGTCCTTTTTTCTGTTTACTGTTTACACCATTATTTATTGAATTATTTTCTAGGTTGGTTTACTGTTTTTACTCTTCTGGGTATGTAATTCTTATTACAGCACTCTAAGGAGGAAGTTGCATGATCGAGCAACGTAAAGAAGTTATTGGTTCATATTTAATGGAAGAAGAGGCACTTGCCAAGATTGACTGGTTGCAGTCAGAAGGCTATCAACCGGAGGAAATCTGGATTATTCGTGATAACCGTGGGATTGTAGAACGTTTTGGCGATAGGGGATTTTCGCGTACTTCTAGTGAAAGAGAAGCTCAGCTGAATGAAGAATATTCCAGCATCAACCCAAGTAGTTCCATCGTTACCCCTAAGAGCCTTTTCACACCTGAAAATAAAAGCGTTGCTGTTACGTTGATGGAGATGGGCATTGCCAAAGAGGAAGCATACCGCTACGAGTTTGACGTGAAAGTCGGGAAAGTGCTTGTACTGGCAGAGCCGATTTCAAGCATGAAACTGCGTCAAGCATCGTTGACAGACAGTCGGATGGAAAGATATGCGACGGACGAAGCTTCCCTGCATTTAGAGGAAAGTACCGAGACTTTAAAAACCGAGAAACATGTAGTTTCACAGGAAGAGAGAATGGTAGAATCAAGTACCTCTATTAACCGCCCGGTGCCTGATTCCAACATAGATGGAAGCATCCCGCTTGATGAGCAACTTTTAAGCGGTGATCCTGCTGAGTGGGAAAAAGACTATGCTCGTGAAGAGGTGATATCCCTCCATGATCAGGCAAGTGTGACGAACGAAGCAACTACAATGGAACTGGAGGTAAACCCAGAATTCGATATAGAGGAACATTCAACTGTAGAGCAGCCTTCAAAGATTAATAACGGAAAACGTTATGCGGAAAACAGTTCCGAGGAAGATGTGAACAAAGCATTACTCTATGAACATGGGCAACCCTTCCCTATGGAAAAACCGTATGAGGAAGATGTCTATGACCAGCGAGTGGTTTCTGACGGGCCTTTAGGGGTGAAGTTGGAAGAAACCACTGGGGATATGAGCCACAGTCAGGATGAAGAGCCACTTTTCCGCTCTACGGAAAGGCAAGGAGCCTCCTCTACTAGATCAGTAGATTCTAAATCTGCAAGTAGTCATGAAGCTAGTATTTCAGAGGAACGGGGCCCCATTCTCTTTGAAGATACATTAAAGGAAATCGAAGAAGATCAGCCTTTGATGGATAGCTATGAACCAACATCCTATGAAGCAGAAGAACCTGGTGACATTTATGCTCCGGAAGATGAGACTGCTGTTCCTACAGAAGAGGAAATATATATGCATGAGGAAAATGTCCGCTACACCGAAGAAAATGATGCGCCTTTGTTTGAAGAAGGCACCCCAGAAGGCCCTTTCTCAGACCGCAAGAAAGAAAGAATGACCCAAAAACGCAACAACCTATTCAACGAACAAGACAACGACCTATTTAGACGATAATATAGGTAGAGAATAAAAAAGAGCAGTCCAGGGATTCGGGAGAATTTCTGGACTGCTTTTTTATTTTGAAAAGGGGTCAGACCCTCAAAGGATTTTCCCCTCCGATGTCGAAACCCCATCCTACTCCCTTGTTATAGGCTGACACTTTTGCCGGTTTCGCTGCTGCGGTAGATGGCGTCGATGATGAGGGAGGTTTGCATGGCTTGTTGTGGTTGGACGATTAGTTCTTCTAGTCCGAGGCAGCTGTTTACGAAGTTTTCAGCTTGCGGAAGACTTGGGTCGTCTTTGCCAGGCACCCAGTCCGCTTCTGTATTTAACAGCATGCCGTGCTTCATCTGGTTGACATGGAATGGAAACAGGTCCACCCCTCCGCTAAGGCCAGATATACTTATACTCTCTTCGTCTCCTTTAACATTCGCTGACCAGGACGTTTCAAACAGCAACGAAGCTCCACCTTCAAATTTGATATAAGCAGTTACATGATCATCCACTTCAAACGTTTCATGATCAAAGCTGCCCCACTGGTTTACCTGCCCCGGGATTTTACTCAACTCATTATAGGCCGTTCCCATCACTTCCACCGGCTTCGGATTTCCAAGCAACCATAAGGAAAGATCAAGCAGATGGCAACCATAATCTATCAAGCTTCCTCCGCCCTGCAACTCCTTATTGGTAAACACACCCCATCCAGGTACTTTGCGACGGCGCATGCCACGTGCTCTGGCAACAATCTGCCGCCCGATTTCGTTCTCATCCACTAAACGTTTCGCTGCCACCGATTCCTTCATAAAACGATAATGGTACGCAATTGCAAGCTGTTTGCCTGATTTCACAGCCGCAGCAACCATTGCTTCACATTCATCCGGTCGCATCGCCATCGGCTTTTCACAGAACACATGCAGGCCTGCTTCTAAAGCTGCAATTGTAATCTCCGCATGAAACTTGTTTGGCGTACAAATCGTCACCGCATCCACATGCTCAAACATATCTGCATAATGAGCATACACATTGGCAATTCCGAACTTCTCTCCTACCATCCTTGCCGTCTCTTCATTCACATCACTGATCGCTGTTATTTTTACTTTCTCACTCATCTTCAAAAATGTCGGGATATGGCGATTCTGCGCAATACCCCCAACCCCGATAATTCCCATACGTAACTGACTCATATCTGCACCTCATTTATATGTATTTTCCAAAAATAGTAATGCACAAAGATACTCTAGCTGTTGCTTGGAGCACAGGGCGAAGACTCCCGCGGGAGGAAGGGACAGGAGAGACCCCGCAGGCGTTTAAGCCGAGGAGGCTCCCGGACCGCCCGCAGGAAAGCGAAGCCCAGTGCGGAAAGGAACAGCGGTGTTAACTATTTTACTAAACTACTTCTATACTCATTTGGCGTCACACCAAAAAACTTCTTATACACCTTGCTAAAATACTTCTCATTCTGATAACCAATATGATAAGCAATTTCATAAATCTTCAAACTCGGATTCCCCAACAGCTCCTTTGCCTTCTCCATCCTGATCCGCGTCACATAATCGGTAATGGTTTCATGGTATTCTTGCTTGAACTTGCGGGAAATATGCTCGCGGCTCAAGTAAAAGCGATCCGCAATTTCTTGAAGCGCAATGTCCTGTTGATAGTTGGCACGGAGGTATTCCTCAATCTTTTCCATACTTGAAATGAAAGCCGCCTCCGTAGAGCGAACAGGAATCGTTTCCACATCCCCTGCAGAACTCATCGTCCTCTTGGCCAACGCTTCTTCCTTCCATTTTTTCACCGCCCGCTCTAAAGTTTCATTCAAAAGATCCGGGTCAATCGGCTTTAAAATATAGTCAAAACTTTTATAATAAATGGCATTCCGCATGAACGTATAATCATCGTATCCGCTTACCACGATGGTCACACTTGTCAGTTCCGCATCCGCAATCCACTTAAGCAGGCTTATTCCATCTTTTTTCGGCATGGCCATATCGGTAAAGATGATTTCCGGGCGATACTGCTTTATCAGCATGATCGCCTCGTCCCCATCCTCTGCTTCATAGATTGTATCTATCCCGTTTTCCTTCCAATTTCCCAACAGCTGCAGCCCGTCCCGCACATGCTTTTCGTCATCCACGATTATTGCTTTCACTTTTTTCACCTCCAACTTCTAGCGGAAGCTTCAATGTCACCATAAATCCTCCGTCACGGTGATTTTCTAAAAGAAGCGCTGCCAAATTATTGTAGTATAGCTGCAAACGTGTATAGATATTTTTTAATCCTATATTGGTTTCTTCTACTTCGGAAGCCATTTTTCCTTCTGTTAACAAACGGTAAATTTCCCCTAACCGGCTGTCAGTAACACCAGCACCGTTATCCCGGATCGTGAGGTGAAGATACTCATCGACTATTTTCCCAGAGATTTTAATCTTGCCGACTCCTTCCCTTATATCAAATCCATGTTTGAAATAGTTCTCGATTATCGGCTGAAGAATCATTTTAGGAATCCCTATGTCCATCGCATTTTCTTCTATTTCCATCTCATATTCAAAGTTCTCCCCAAACCGCTCTTTTTGCAGCAAAAGAAAAGCTTTCAAATAGTTCATTTCCTTTTTAAGCGGAACCATATCCTCCTCCATATTCATCCCATATCTCATGATTTTCGAAAGATGGGTCAGAAGGGTATAGATTTGCGGTACATTGTTTTTCAAGGCAAGCGTCCCGATGGACTGAAGGGCATTGTATAAAAAATGCGGATTAAGCTGCGATTGAAGCACTTTCAACTGGTTCGTTTTATTTTCAATTTCCAATTTGTATTCCCTGTTGATCAAAAGATTGATTCGCTCCATCATCTGTTTAAAACGATATCCTAAAATACCAATCTCATCATTGCCAAGTGACGGAAATTGCACATTCATGTTCCCCTCTTTTACTTGCTGGATGTTTTGGAGCAGCACCCTGATTGGAGAAGTAATTTTAAAAGAAACAATAAGCGAAGCCAAAATGACCAAGCACAAGCCGATTAGACCAAAGAATATGTTAATCTTCGTGACTACAAAGGCGTTGTCATAAAGCGTGGTGTAAGGGACCCGTTTCACCAAGATCCATCCTCCTACCGCAAGCTCTGTCTGGTCATAGATCATCACGCCCTGAAATTGTCCGTTGTCCCATTCCATCGTGCCTTGTGTCGATTCCGAATTCATAATCTCCGGAATCCATTGCTGTTCTTCCTTCTTGGAAGCGACCATTGGATTGGAGCTATAAATCAACTCACCTGTTGCAGAGAGGATGAAAAATTCTTCATTCTCCTTGTTGTACAGGTTCTCGCTTAGCTCCAGGATTTTTTCGGTACCGACTTCAAGTGTGATAAAAGCTAGCACGTTGTCAGATGGCACATTCGTCAAGGCCCGGTGAACATAAAGAACATTCCGCCCTTCTTGAAGCTGGCTGGTGTCGATATTGTAGTTGTATGGACTGAGCTGGGCGCGTTTATAGGCGTCTTCGTAAGCATTGGAGATGCGATCAGAGAAGACGACAGTGGAACGTTTAGAGGCGGTAATCCCCCTGTTTTCCTCTGTAAAAGAAATCTGCACCCTCGTGATATTTTCCTCCGCGTATAGGATAGTCTGCAGCACGTTTCGCACAATTCCTATCGTCAAATAGTTATCTTCTTTGTCGGGTGCCCGCATATAGTTGATAAAATCGGGATTGTTGTAGAGTGATAGGGTGAGATTATTTAGTTCTTCCAGGTAGTTTTCTAGATTTATTTTTCCTTGATAGAGAAGGTTGCTGTTTTCTTGGACGACAAGGTCTTTGAAGGCTTCTTTTGTTTGATAGTATGTAATGATGATCGACGTTCCGAATGGGAGGATCGTGATGATTAAGAGGAGTGCGATCAGTTTGTTGCGTATGCTCTTTTTAAACATGACCCTTCACCTCCGAAGCGCTTACATTTTAAGAGTCTCATTTACTCCTGTTTCCTTTCGTTCCAGGTGTTCGCTTTCCGCGGGACGGTGCTTGAGCCTCTTCACTTCGTTCCGGGGTCTCAACCTACCGTTACTCCCCCGCTGGAGTCTCACACCTTGCACTACAGAAAACAAGGGAAGCTTATGATATTAAAAGGTATTATTTTCTATATTAATTCATAAACCACGTTGATCGGAGTGGAAGGCGCGCAGACTTCCGCGGGAGGAAGGGACAAGGGAGACCCCGCAGGCTTGCCGAGGAGGCTCCCGGACCGCCCGCAGAAAAGCGAAGCGCCTGGAACGGAGATCAACAGTTCAGAGGAACTACTAAACTACTTTTTCATACTAATTCTTTCTTTTAATTATACCAGAAAAGCATGCCTGCGATGAGACATGCTTTTCGAAAATAATGCTTATTTTAAGTTATCCCATGTAGTTTGGAAGCGTTCTAGGACTGTGTCGTAATCGATTCTTCCAGCAGCGTACTCTTGGATTGTTGCTGCAAACTCTTTGTTTGCTCCATCTGGCCACATGAACCAAGTCCAAGGAACTGTTTTTTCAGCAGTAGAGTACTCAAGGATAGATTGGCCAAGGTCACCAAGTCCAGCAGGTTCGATGTTATCGAATGCAGGGATGAAGGCGAACTCTTCTGTGATGTAGCGTTGACCCGTTTCAGAGGATACCATCCAGTTTAAGAATGTTTTTGCCTCTTCGATGTTTTCAGAGTTTTTGTTGATAGCCCAGTTGTTAGGAACCCCGACAGGAAGGCTGTCAGCACTTGCATCGTCGTTGATTGGAATCGGAAGGAAGCCCATGTTCATGTCTGGATCTACTTCATAAATCATGTTCTCCGTCCAGTTACCTTGTTGAAGCATCGCTGTTTTTCCGCTAGCAAATTGCGTTACTTGCGTGTTGTAGTCCGTTGTTAATGGGTTTGCGTTACCAAAATTGATTTCTGCATCAAGTACTTCTTTGAATTCTTCAAAATGCTTGTTGCCAACAATCTTCTCTGAGCCGTCGTAAAGACCAGCGATGAACGCTTCTGGATCTTCTTGTTGTGCAAATGGAATGTTAAGTAAATGTTGCCCGATTACCCACCACTCGCCGTATCCCGCAGAGAAAGGTGTGATGCCAGCCGCTTTTAATTTCTCAGCAGCAGCTTTTAATTCTGTAATATTTGTAGGAGGTTCTGTAATTCCAGCTTCCTCAAATAGGTCTTTGTTATAGATAAATCCGTAACCTTCAAGGTTAACAGGCATTCCATAAAGCTTGCCATCTTCAGGATCTGTCATTGGCACTTTACCGATTGGCAGAACGTGCTCTGCCCAAGGTTCTTCAGACAGGTCAGCCAAATGCTCTTTCCAAAGCTCAAGCTCTTTGAATCCACCGTTGTTAAAGATGTCCGGTTGTTCACCAGATGCAAATTTCGCTTTAAGCGCCGCACCGTAATCCGCTCCACCGCCAACTGTTTCAAGCTTAACTTTGATGTTCGGATGTTCTGCTTCGAATTCTTTGATCATTTCTGCCAACTGATCGGCGATTTCCACTTTAAATTGGAAAAGGTTAAGCGTTACTTGATCTCCATCCCCGGAGTTGTTGTTATTGTTACCGGATGAATTGTCGCTGGAACATCCTGCGAAAATTCCAACCACCAACGACAACGATAATAAAAGAAGTACTAAACGTTTCATTGAATTGCCCCCCTTGTTTTTAATAAAAATTTTATAGTAACTTGTCAGAGGCCACATAAAGGACGCGGCCCATGCTAAGTTTACTTAACAGAACCTGCGGCAATCCCTTTGATGATATGCCTTTGTAAAAATAGGAAGAAGATGATGATCGGCGCGATACCCAGCATTAATGCTGCAAGCCCCATATCCCACTGCTTCGTGTACTGCGCAAAGAACGAGCTGGTCGCGAGCGGAATCGTTCTAAGCTCCGCTGTCTGTAAAACAAGTAGCGGAAGTAGGTAATCGTTCCAGATCCAAAGTGTGTTCAGGATAACCACTGTGACGGTAATCGGTTTGAGTAGTGGAAACACGATCCGCCAAAACACCCCAAACTGGCTGCAACCATCAATTCGTGCTGCTTCCTCAATTTCCACCGGTACAGTTTTCACAAATCCGTGGTATAGGAAAAGAGAGAGCGGTACGCCGAAACCAAAGTACATGACGACGATTCCAGGAATGCTATTGATAAGGTTCAGTGCGCCACCTAGCTTCATCAGTGGAATCATGACCGTTTGGAACGGGATGACCATCGCGGAAACAATGATGACAAATAATATTTTACTAAACTTTCCGGGAGTGCGGACCATTTTCCACGCAGCCATCGAACTAATCACGACAATTCCAATGTTACTGAGAACCGTGATAATCAGTGAATTCCAGAAGGCACGCGGGAATTGAATGATTTCCCACACCTTTGCATAGTTGCTGAAAAGGATTTCTGTCGGCAATGCAGCCGCGTCAATTAGTATTTCACTAAAACTTTTTACTGAGTTTATGATGACAAAGTAAAAGGGAATGAGGAACAGGATTGCCAGAAGGATTCCTATGACTTCCAGCACAAAGGTTCTTTTCGTATACTTTTGATCCATTATGCCTCAACCTCCCTTTTCTTTGTTGCCATTACTTGGAATGTCGTGAAGATCGCGACGACTACAAAGAAGATGATTGCTTTTGCCGTTCCAAGGCCATATCGGTTATTCTGGAACGCTTCTTGATAGATATTGATGGCTACAGACTGCGTGGAATTAAATGGCCCACCGCCTGTTAAGCTCAGGTTCAAGTCGAATATTTTGAATGCCATCGCGATTGTCAGGAAGAAACAGATCGTGAAGGCTGGTAAAATTAACGGAATGATAATTTTTGTGATAAGGGTGAAGTTGTTGGCCCCATCAATTCTTGCCGCTTCCAGTAAGGTATTGTCCACTCCTTGAAGGGCTGCAATATAGATGATCATCATGTAACCACTGATCTGCCAAGCAAATACGATGACGATGCCCCAAAATGCTGTTTTTTCATCTCCAAGCCATGGTAGCTGGAAGAAAGATAGACCTGTAAGTTCTCCAACTGATGCAAATCCTCTGACGAAGATGAACTGCCAGATGAAACCGAGCAATAGTCCCCCAATGACGTTCGGGATGAAAAAGACGGTTCTAAGTATGTTCTTCGTTTTCAATGCTGCGTTTAATAACAGCGCAAGGCCGAAACCTATTAAGTTACTAATAATAACTGCTGCAAACATAAATTTCGTCGTAAACATGAAAGAGTTAAAGAATACTTCATCATTCGTGAAAATCCGCTTGTAGTTTTCCAGCCCCACCCACTCAATCGCAGAACTGACACCATTCCAGGAAGTAAAAGAATAATAGATTCCCATTAGGAACGGTATGATCTGGATTACAAAGAAAAAAATAAGTGCAGGCCCAACAAAAGCCGTGTACGTCAAAATACTCTTAAGTTTCGCTTTCCTCCTCGGATCGCCCTTCACATCTCGTAACTTCGTCCTCCCAGAAGTGTTCGGTACAACAGGATCCACCTTAGGTTCAATTCTAGTCTCCATCGTTACTCACTCACCGCCTATTTTGTAAACGCTTTCTTACATTATAAATCGTCAGCCTAACATTTCAGGGTCACTCAATTGACAAGATAGGGGTACTCAATTGACAGATCCTTGAGAATCCCAGGTCCTACTTATGTCCTAGTTATTTTGAATACAATTTAAGTATCCGGTATGTTATTCCAATATTTCAAAATTTTCATAACCTACCCCTAGAAATATATTTCATTTATATTACAATTAAAATAAGGATTTTTATGACTTAAGTAAAACTGATTGAAATTAAACAAGTTAATCCCTTGAGAAAAGTAGGAATATCATGAATATAAAACAACAGTTTTCATTATTTTTTGATCAAATGGCTGACATGGTCTTTTTGGTAGAATGGAAAAATAACGAATTATGGTACACAAGCGTGAACCCATCTGCCCAACAGAAGCTTGGGATGGACATGGTTGGCAGAAGGTTGATAGATGTACTTCCTGTTTCTGTTTTCACCTCACTAGACTGGCATTATACAAAGTGCATAGAGTCTAAGCAGTCAGTTACTTACTCTGATTTGAACTTATTTGTAAGCGATCTTCCCGCCTCTGAAACAAGCCTTACCTACATAGAGGAAGGGGTAAGTAGCTATGTCCTTGCCATAACCAAAAATATAAACGCGCTAAAAAAGAAGGCGGAGGATTATATCTTCCTAGAATCATTAGTGGAAAATACAGTGGATGCCATGCTTGTCATTGACCCAGATGGGATAGTCTTAAAAGTGAATGAAGCATTTGCACAGCAATTCGGTTGGCGTGCATCTGAACTGATCGGTCAATCTTGGGATTCATTCCCCATAACCCCAGAAGAATGGAAAAAGCAAACATTGCATACTTTATCTCTTCTGAAGGAAGGGCAGTCCGTTTCTTCCCAGGAGACTGTCAGATATACAAAAGAGGGAGAATCCGTTCATACTTCTGTAAGCTATTCTCCCATCCTGAATGAAGAAAAAAAGGTCGTGGCCATTTCTATGATCTACCGCAACATCCAGCATTTAAAGGAACTTGAGGAAAAGTTGGAAGAAAGCCATGACGCCTATAAATCATTATTCTCCTATCATAAAAATGCCGTTTGCATGGTGAATGAAGATGGGATTATTGAAAATATTAATGATGCATGTGTGAGTATTACCGGCTTTCCCAGTGAAGTTATTATAGGATTTAATATTGTGGAGTACGCAAAAGAAGTAGTTCCTGACCTTGACCTGGATAAGACTAGACGAGGCGAGGTCGCAAATTTCGAGTTATTGTTCCCTGATTCTAAAGGACGTGACTTGTATTTATCTGTCACAAATGTCCCTATCATCGTAAAAGGTGTGGTAAAGGGTACATATATTATTGCACAAGATATCACGGAAAAAAGAAGCATTGAGAAAGAAAGAGAAAAACTGCAAAAACAGCTTACCTTTCAAGCTTATCATGATAGTCTCACTGAACTGCCAAACCGAAGGCTACTGGAGGAAAAGCTGGAAGAATCCCTTGGTGATGCGATCAAAAATGGCAGCATGCTTGCGTTATGCTTCCTAGATTGCGATCACTTAAAGGAAGTAAACGACACGTATGGACATGAAATTGGCGATGAACTGCTTATTGCTTTCTCCAAACGATTGGTGAAGTGTGTGAGAGAAGGTGATATTGTTGCTCGCTTAGGCGGGGATGAGTTTGTCATCCTACTTCACGACATGGAGGATTTGAGGCAAGTGGAAAAGATAGCTGAAAGGATTTTGACCACCTTGGAAAGCCCATACACAATCCAAGACAACGTGATCCATGCCACCTCTTCCATTGGCATCTCCACCTATCCAACTAACGGAACTACCGTCAAACAACTGTTCCGCAAAGCCGACCAAGCCCTCTACACCGTCAAAAACGCCGGCCGCAACAACTACCAGATCAGCGCCGTTTGATGTGGTTTAGTGTGGTGCAGAGATAAAGAGGGGTCTGACCCTCAGTCAACTAAAGCACTAACGCAACACAGCACTTCCTCAGCCTACACCCCCCGAGTTAAGTCTTCTCGGGGGGTGTTCTTTTTGGAGTGTGTTATACTTTTTAAATAGACTGATAATTAGGAGTGGTAGTTATGGCTAGTCAGACGAGAGGGATTGTACAGGAGTCTTTGGATGCGTTACTTGCGGATACTGCTTTTTTACCGGAATTGGATGGAGATGCTAGAAAGCAGGCATTCACCTCCCTTGGTGCGATCCTATCTACACCGAACCATCTACATAAATCATTTTTGCGGATCGCACTCGAAAATGGAAGCGTTGTCAGAATTCCCGCCTTCCGTGTTCAACATAATAATGCTTTAGGTCCTTATAAAGGCGGGATAAGATTCCATGAATCTGTCAACGAGGAAGAAGTCATTAACCTTGCTTCCTTGATGACATTGAAAAACGCCCTTCACGATGTGCCATATGGTGGTGGTAAGGGCGGGATAGTGCTAAATCCTCGGTCTTTTTCTGTGAAGGAACTTCATTTAATCTGCAAAAAATACGTTCAATATTTCAGCGATGTTTTAGGACCGGATAAGGATATTCCTGCTCCTGACATGGGTTCTGGCGAACGAGAGATGGACTGGATGATGGCGGAATACAAAAGCATACGTCCAGGCCAGCCCTATAAAGGAAGTTTTACGGGTAAAAGTGTCATAAACGGCGGGTCCCTTGGTCGTCGCGAGGCAACAGGTAAAGGCGTTTATTTCTCATTCCGTTATCTGCTGCATGATTTCCTGCAGGAACAGCGAAAATTCCTGACCAATAATGAAAATGCATTTGCAAAGACGGCATTGGAATATGACGGAAGTCCGTTGTCCTTAGCAGTCCAAGGGTTTGGGAATGTAGGATCTGTTGCAGCACTGGAAGCTTACCAATGTCAGCACCTGCAAAATAAAGTAGTAGCTGTAAGCGATCGGAATGTCACCTTATATAACTCGGACGGTCTGGATATCCCTTCACTAGTAAAATACGTCGCACTAAACAGCGGAGACCTGCCATCTACAGAGACTCAATTGGAAGAAGCTCAGATTAAAGCATCCATTCGAGATCGCGGGGACATTTTAAACATAGATGTAGATGTCTTAATACTGGCAGCCCTTGAAGATCAAATACATGATGACAATAAAGAAAAAATAAAAGCCGGTATCATTGTGGAAGGTGCCAACGCGCCAGTAACAAGCGAAGCGGATGAATATCTTAGCAATAAAGGCGTCATCATTATCCCAGACATCCTCGCTAACGCCGGCGGAGTGATTGTGTCCTATTTCGAATGGCTGCAAGGCCGGGAAACCCAATTCTACACCGAAGAACAAGTCTACAAACTCCTGCTAGAAAAAATGAAAAACACCATGGACACCATACTCCCAGCCTTCTTCGGTGACCCCCACCCACTAAGGCAAAACTGCTACATCCACTCCGTCATGAAACTCTCCACCGTCCTTTACAGACAAGGAAAGCTTTATTGAGGTAAAGAGGGGTCTGACCCGCTGCGCGTTAATGCACTAAAGCAAACACCAAAAAAGCCAAAAAGAACTAGGGCCTCCCCTTCTCTTTTTGGCTTTTGTGCTTTTCACTTAAACTGCATTGCATTAGACTTTTTTGTTCGCTTCTTCCGTTTGGCGCTTCCTGGCTAACCCACGGCTTATAACAGCATAGAGGACTATTCCTACCAAAGCCCCCGTGCTATCTAGCAAGACATCACTCACCTGTCCACTTCTGCCAGGAACGAATAGTTGATGCACCTCGTCAGAGATGGCGTAAAGGACAGAAAGAATAAATGCCGCTCCCATGCTCTTAAATCCATGTCCTCCACTCCGTCGAACTGCATTCAACGTAAGGACCGCAAGCAACATATAAGCAAACAAATGCGCGTTCTTTCTAACAAAGAAACTAACCTCGTCCATCTTAAATTCGGCAGCAGGTGCGACTTGTTCTACTATCTCATTCACCAACTCTGTTATTCCACCGCTCAAGTCGGCCGATTGTTCTCCCGGCTGTGCAGAAAGATAGAAAATCAATCCCATCCATCCTACAACAAGCCCCCAAGATACTACCTCAACCACTTTTTTCTGTATCTGAAAACGCATCCTACTTCTCCCTCGGAACTGTTAAATATCTTACTTGACATTAAGCAAGTATAGCATATCCCATTCTTTTCCTCCACCAGGTTGAAAGTTTACGGGACGTTCAAAAAATCTTACTACTAAGCCTTTTTAGTACTTCTAATAGGCCCGACTATAAACTTTCCGAACGGCAAGAGATTAATTAATCGTGCAAGTAAAATGGAACCAAACACCCCTGATAAGAATAAAGCAAGGGCATACCATTTAATGTTCATTTCCGGCAATATAAGGTTTATCAAATTAAACGACAAATAATGGAGTAAAAATATCTGGAATGAATACTTACTTATAAACATGATTGTTTTTGGAACTTTGGGAATGAAAGAAAACAAATAAAACAGTACAAAAAAGAGGGACACTGTATAAAACATAATATCTAGCCTAACAGATGATAATAGCGTGTATGTTCCAGAAGTGAAGATTTTCACTAATAGGTACCCTGTGATTCCTGTTGCAATTAAAGAAAGGGGAAATGCCCATTTTCTATTCTCTTTTAATTGTGTTAAATACTTTCCGACATAGTAAGCTACTGTAAAGTAAAAAATCCAGCCTATAAAAGGCATTCTTACAAAAGGTAGCCATTCTTGCATAAATTGCGGCAACCATTCTGTCTGGTAATTGGCAACGTACAAATATCCTGCATTTATTGCAAAAGTCAACGATAACATAACCCAAGCTGAGACATTTTTGAACCATTTTATATATATCCAATGAATAAACATAAACTGCAATATAATAACAATAAAATAACCATGCCAAGCACCCAGAAAAATATCATCCATTATATTACCTTTTACCTTTTCTATAGAAGCATTCTTAAACAGGTATGCATATAAACCATATAAAAACGGTGTGAGTAAATAGGGTAACAATAAAAATTGATATCTTTTTTTGAAAAAACTTTTAGGTAAAGAATCTGGATAAACTCTAGCGCTTATAATTTCTGAAATTAAAATAAACATTGGTGTAGCAAACATGAGTAAAATTTGTATAGTTTGTAACAATTGAACAGTGGTCCCAGGCAATTCATAATGTGTGTAAGTCCTTGTTAGGGCATGGATAAAAACAACACTAAGACATGCAATTGCCCTTATCCAATATATTTCGTAAATCTGTTTATTCATGATGGCCCTCCAATCAAATACTGTTCATTCTAACATCCCTCATACTGTTTCTCCTTATCTTCCCCAAATTGTAATAATAATTAATATATCAGTATAAAATTGACGTTTTTTTGTAAAGTAAAAAACCCCAGAGCAACAACTCTGGGGTTTACTCATTTATAAAGTTCGAAATATTTCCCACCAATATTCTTCCAATTAAAAGGTTTCGCTTCTTTCAAACATCGGGTTGATATACTTTCATAGTCACTCAATATTGTATGAATCGTATCTGTAATCTTTGCTGCGCTATTAGGATCTACTGCACATCCAACTAATCCATCTTGGAACATTCCGTCTAAGCCTTCCCCTTTGGAATAGATGACTGGCAGTCCTTTTGACATGGCTTCAATATATACCAAACCGAAAGTTTCTCTGAAAGACGGCATTACAAAGATGTCCGACTGCTCCATTGTATCGGCAATAACAGTTTTATCCGTTATATAGCCGTGGAATGTTACCTTTTGCTCTATGGCCAGTGACTTCGTCAGATCTTTACATTCTTGTTCAAGCGGACCGCTCCCAAAGACTTCTAGGGTGGTATCAATTCCTTGTGAGTTAAGCATTTCGCATGTTTTTATGACCGTTTTAATATTTTTATTTTCATCTAATATCCCGACAAAAACCAATTTCAATCTATTAGTAGGTACCGGTTTGTCTATAGTGCGAGCATTCTCATGCCAATAATGGTCTATTCCGTTTGGTATGATAAGACATTTGTCCTTTATTTGATCTAGTACCTTTTGGGGTAACAGCTCAAAAACCTTTTTCTGATAGGCATTAGAAATGAAGACAATATTCTTCGCATTCAAAAGCACTTTGTACATAAAAGGACGAAGATGGAAACCATATTTATAAAAGGCGTTAATATCCGTACTTCTAACCGAAACTACGTAATCGATATTGTATTTCTTGTATATTTTGTATGCTGACCCTCCATCACTGAAGATCGTATGTGCATGAATGATATCAATATCATTTTTTTCCAAAATTTCATTTTCGATTTCTTTCATTTGTTTACTGATTTTATTAAAATACATTAATTTATGATGTGGCTTAACTATGTTTTTGTAATGATAATGGACTGTCTTGTAGTCTTTTGGCAATTGATTGACACCAATACTGTTACTGCTTTTTACAGGAATGAACACATCTTGTTCGAGTCCCTTTGTAGACAATTGTTTAAATAAATTCATATATAGTTTGTTTGTTATGTAGTACGACGATAAATGCAATACTCTCATTTTTAATCATCCTTTATTAGTGAAGAGAAATTATCTCATAGTTTTTTTCTATTCTATCACATTTTATTCATAATGCATGAAATCACGTTTTCCTATATTATTACTTTAAAGCTACATAGATTTCTATTATGATTAATATAGCTTAGTCAATTCAATTCAAGAAATTGGAGGAAAAAAGAATGGCAATTTTAGTTACAGGTGGAGCCGGTTACATCGGCAGTCACACAAGCGTAGAATTATTAAATGCCGGCTATGACATTGTAATTGTTGATAACTTTTCAAATAGTAATACTGTTTCATTGGATAGAATAAAAGAGATAACTGGAAGGGATTTTGCCTTCCATGAAGTGGACTTATTAGATAAGGAAAAACTTGATAAAGTTTTCCGTGAGCATTCTATCGAGGCAGTCATCCATTTTGCCGGTTTGAAGGCTGTTGGGGAGTCTGTGGAGAAACCCTTATACTATTACAACAACAATATTACTGGGACTTTATACTTGTGTGAAGTGATGCAGGAGCATGGGGTGAAAAATATCGTGTTCAGCTCTTCTGCGACCGTTTATGGTTTACCAGAAAGTGTGCCAATTTCAGAGTCTTTCCCGCTAAGTGCAACGAATCCTTATGGCCAAACTAAACTGATGATTGAGCAGATCATGCGCGATCTTCATGTCGCAGATCCAGATTGGAGTATTTCCTTATTGCGTTACTTCAATCCGATTGGAGCACATGAAAGCGGCCGAATCGGCGAAGATCCAAATGGTATCCCGAACAACTTGATGCCATTTATTACACAAGTAGCAATTGGAAAGCTTCCACAATTACAGGTATTCGGTAACGATTACGATACTACAGATGGTACTGGAGTAAGAGATTACATTCATGTAGTGGATCTTGCAAAAGGGCACCTAAAAGCGCTGGAGAAAGTCCTTACAGATAAAGGGGTAAATGCATATAATCTTGGTACAGGCAATGGTTATAGTGTCCTTGAAATGGTAAAAGCTTTCGAAAAAGCTTCTGAAAGAGACGTTCCATTTAAAATTGTTGCAAGAAGACCTGGAGATATCGGCGAGTGTTTTGCAGATCCTACTAAAGCAAAACAAGAATTGGGCTGGCAGGCTGAAAAAGGCCTTGATGAAATGTGTCAAGACTCTTGGAAATGGCAAAAAAATAATCCTAATGGATATAAGGAATAAATCCAGTTTTTCTAGTATGTGCCTTCCCTTCTTAGTATGAAGGGGAGGTACTTTTTCATTTTTCTACAAAATTCCAGTTTTTTCGCGAAACCTATAGTAAATATTACCTATCTTACTTTATAATAAATATGTAAGCGTTTTATTTTTTGAATTAGGGGTATGGGAGGGAGTTAGATAACGATGGGGAAAGAGTTTCAAGTGATTTACCAATATCAAATTAGCTTTACAACAATGGCGTTGCAAGCACACAGGCATCCTCAGTATCAGACCTACATTAAGGATATCGAGGGTGACTATATGACGGATGACACCGCTAGAGATATATTGCATAGCGGCTGTTTAGATGACAGCAGTACCTATGATGGTCGTCGGATTGCCACCATTCATTTTACAAATTATATTCAAAAGACGCCGATTCTTATTGATCAGGCTGAAGGGATTATTGCCATTCCTACACATTCACCCGATCAGGAAGCCTGTTGCTGGCTATTTCTTCATCACTTGTCACATGTTGAAGCCATTTCCTCCACGAGATGTGCAGTCGTATTTAACAATCATGATCGATTGATCCTGAATGTGTCTGCCATTACTATTTATGAACAGGTAAAAAAAGCTTCCGTCGTGTTAACTCGTTTCTGTTCAAGCAAACAGTTCAATTTTTCGTTAAACCCAAAAGTAAAACGGTCATCAAAATCTCGTAAAATAAAAGATTAACATTTCATCATGACTTAGTAAGATCTTGCTGCAACCTATACGTGGAGTAAGGTTACACCAATCTGTTACTAATATACAAGAGAGCCGGATTCTCGTTTTACTTCCTATTTCACATGGATTAGAAATGAAATCCGGCATAATATTTTCGTCTCTTCCAGCAATTTTCTCTTTATTTATCCAAAATTTTCTACAAAATTACATAAAAAAGTGATTCTCTAAAACGAACTTTGGAAGTATAATTTTCCTGTTGGGGTAATTTCTATAAGTTGAATTGGGGGATTGTTTTAGTTGAAAAAGGGTTTTTGGCTAAATGTAATGGTTATATCCACCTTACTACTTTCATTAGTAAGTCCTGCTGCAAATGCCTATTCGGAAGGTACCGAAGGAGCAACACCAAAGGTATTATTAAAGGAAGCAGTGCCATCTGAGGATGGGAATATTTTAGTTTGGGAGACTCATAGCGAGGAACTTTCATCAGGCAGTGACGAACAAAATTTTGTATTGGTTAAAAATGGTAATGAAGTTGAAATAGTCCCTGAGGAATTAGCGGATCAAGCTACAGAATACACAAAAGTCTATACATATACAGATAAGATAGATAACCCAACAGCTATCGAATATGGTGTGGTATGGAACTTAAATGGACAAGCAACCGAGAGCAACAAAATCGTAGTGAGTACGGTGGAAAGCACCGAAGAAACTGTCCCTTCTGTAGGAGCAGTTAAGGAAGAAGAAATAGAAACCGATATCGTGGAAGAAGTTGAGACTGTTCTTAGTGAAGAAGAGTCTGTCCCTTCCGAAGAACCTGCTACTACCACGGTGGAAGAGGAATCTTCCGAAACTACTATTAAAGAGGTAGACGGATCTGAAGTGAATTTTGTCCCTTCAGAAAAAGAGAACCTTTTAAAGAACATCTTAGTTGGAGAAGAAGAGGAATCTTATCTATTACTAGAAAAAATGTTCGTCAATGAACATTCTTTTGCCGTAATGTGGTTTGGTCACGTGGATAAAAGCCTTGGAAGAATTTCAGGTTACGATCTTTATCTTAACGATAAGTTGATCACTTCTGGCGGACCTAGATTATCAGAATATGAGTTTACAAATCTAACACCTGATACTCTTTATGAAGTGAAGGTGAAGGCATTAGATAAGAACAAAAATTTATTATTAGAACAAACACTTGAAATTACTACACTCCCTGCCCCATCAGGTAAAGTCGTGAAGTTTGAGGATGCAAACCTTGCACTTGCCATTCAAACGCAAATGAACCTGGACAGGGAAATCGTCGAAAGCGATATGCAACACTTAACAATGCTTGATGCAAGTTCACTTGGTCTTACAAGCTTAAAAGGGCTTGAAAAAGCAGTCAATTTGGAATATCTATTTCTTTACGACAATAGCATTCAAGATCTATCTCCTCTTGCAGGATTGACAAAGCTTTTCATGTTAGAAGTGGAAGAAAATAACATTACTAATGTTACTCCACTAAGCAACTTGACCAACCTTTATATCCTTGGACTAGGGAACAACCCTATTACGAAGATTGATGCATTAGCTGGGTTAAACAATCTAGAAGGTTTATTTTTGCACAATACACAGGTCTCCGATATCTCAGCATTGGTAAACTTAGTCAAACTGACATTTGTAACACTAGCAGATACGAACATTGACTTTTCACCGGAATCATCAGCTTGGGATCTTCTTAATGTTTGGGCTGACGCTGGTGTCTATGTGGATGTCCTAGAAGAGGAATACTTCGAACCGTTAGAGTTGGAATTCTACAACACCACTGAACAAAGCATCTCTCTTGGCTGGTGGTACTACACAGAAAACGAAGAAGATTACGAGAAGGAATACCTCTATAAAGTGTATGTAGATGGTGTCCTTTATGAAGAAACTTATATGAATGAACTGACTATTTTGGGCCTTGAACCTTCAAAGGACTATATCATCAAAGTAGAGATGTACGACACGGATGGTACTCTATTGCATGAAAACTTTGATATGGCACAGACCCTTGCACCACCAACGGGTGATATCGTCAATATCCCTGACAGTGGCTTGAACGAAGCCATCCGTCAACAGTTAGGTCTCCAAGAGCTTGATCGTGAAATTTATCAGTCCGATATGGAGAGACTGGAATACTTATTCGCTTCCTGGATGGGTATTAAAAAGCTGGATGGCATTGAACATGCAGTGAATCTGTTTGACTTGGATGTTAGCGGGAATGAAATCAAAGACCTCTCTCCTTTAAAAGGCATGGAGTCTTTATATTCCCTAAATTTATCTGATAATCTTATTACAGATATCGGTGCTTTAAAAGACTTATATATTAGTCATCTTGATCTGTCAGTAAACCCAATCTCTGATATTTCAGACTTAAGCGGGTTGCCAGATTTGGAAATGCTGTACTTGCACCACACCGAAATCATAGACATCAGTGTCTTATTGGAACTTGAATATCTGTGGGAAGTGACTCTATTTGGATTGGAAGGGTTAACGTTTGAAGAAGGCTCTCCAGAACTTGCGATTGTAGAGCAACTTAGAGAACTTGGTGTGACTGTTTATCTGACAGAGGACGAGTACCACGGTCCTTCCCCTTATAACCTTGAAGTAATAGATGTTACAGAAAGCACCATTGAGGTCGAATGGACTTACGAGTGGGCAGACGAAGTCGATCACTATCAAGTACTTCTAGACGGAGAGGTAGTGGATACCACTACTGATATATCCTACCTTTTCACTGATCTGATGGCTGATACGTTATACAACATTGCGATTATCCCGGTGGATGTTGATGGCTGGGAAATGGACTACTTCGAAATAGACGCTTCTACACTACCAGCTGAAGAGCAGCCAGTAGATGAAGAAGACGATAACGAGGACAAAGAAGAAGAAGAGAAAAAAGATGACACACCACCAGTTGTGGTGAAGCCGGTTGATAAAGACAAGCAGCCTACGGTTGAAAAGCCATCCAACGAAACGAAAAAAGGTAATAAACTACCAGTAACAGCAACGAACACATTAAACTTTATCTTAATTGGATTAGTTATGTTGGTTGTTGGTGCAGCTGGAGTTTGGTTTGCAAGACGTCGAGTTGTCGCATAAGGCGATTATTTTAAATGAAAACAGCCGGACAGAGGATTACATCCTTTGCCCGGCTGTTTTTTTTCTAACTACTTGCTAAATTTCAGCTTTCTTCTTCCCAGATACAACACACCGCCAAACACTACCATCACCGTACCAAGCATAATGTAATTGAATGAGGATGTTGCTGTTTTTGGTAGCTTGTTTCCTTTTCCGGGATTCTCTCCACCTTTTCCTGGTGGTGTTTTCCCATTGCCTTTACCAGGGTTCTCTCCGCCCTTGCCAGGTGGTGTCCCAGGCTTATTCCCATTTCCGTTTCCAGGAGGCGTGTTACCATCGCCGTCGCCGTCACCCGGTGTACCGTCGCCAGGATCTCCGTCCCCATCACCTGGGTCCGTTCCTTCCTGCTCGCCTACTCTCACTACAACCGTCGTCAACGGGTCAATTGTGATGCCTTCTGCAGTCAGTTCGAAACCGCTCGGCTCCGAAACTTCAACCACTCCAGCTTCATCAGCATCAACCACTACCACACCGTCCGTCAAATCCTGCCCCAACGTCAATGTTCTAGCAGAAGTGTCTGCATTGATGAATGTGTAATACTCCACACCTGCAGTGGATACGCTACGGTACGCAACAACTAGGTCTTGCTCGCCAATTTCAGGTGCATCAATCATCGTTACATTGGAATCTACTAAGTCACGGTCTCCCAGGCGGAATGCATCGCTAGAACGGCGCAACTCAATCAATCCAGTTGTGTATTCACGTGTTACATTATTCACTGGGTATTTCTCCGCATCTGTTGCCTTTTCCCAATCGATCCGGTTAATGATATCCGAAGAATCATAAGAATCGTGGATGAAATAAGGATAAACAAACGGGTTGCCTGCAGAGTCTGTCATATACGTAGACTTGTATGGCGCTTCTGTGGCATCCGCTCTCCATTGCTTAGTACGTCCAAATTCCTGGCCTGCATGCAAGAACGCCGTTCCTTGAGACGTCAGCACCATTGCATTACCAACACGAATGCGCTTATGAATTTCTAAATCGTTCTCAGCGATTTCCGGATCTTTTTTAATAGATTGGGCAATAACATCATATAGCGTCAAGTTGTCATGCGCTTCGATGTATTGAACCACATCGCCCGGTTGATCTGCTTCAAAGTTATAAGGCTGTCCTTTGATGTTATCGAAAATTTGCTGCACGTTACGTGCGCCACCTGTGATAAAACGCGGCTGCCCTTCGCTTCCGAATCCGGATTTAAGCTCGTTACGGAACTCATCAGAGAAGCTTCCGACTGCTTCCGTATCTTTCATCCATTGCTGGTCAGCAGCTTGAACAGGCTCGCCTTCGTCCCCGGCAAAAGTCACCCACCCTTCGCCAATCATGACGATATTCGGGTTCAATTTTTTCGCTTCGTCAAAAGCCATTTGGATACTTTCTGCATCATGGTCCCCCATCATATCAAAGCGGAATCCGTCCACTTTGTACTCGTCCACCCAATGCTTAATGGAATCTACTAGTACTCGTCGGGACATTTCATGTGTCGTGCCAAGACGTCCACCACCGAAGCTTGTTCTCGGCGTTCCGTCCGCATCCATGAAGTGATAGTAGTTTGGTACAAGATCCTCGAAAATGTGAACCTGTGCCGTGTGATTGAACACCACATCCAATACCACACCCATGTCGCGCTTATGAATCTCGTTAATCAGATTCTTAAATTCTTTGATTCTCAGTTCCGGATCCTCCGGGTTCTCCGAATACATACCGGATAGGGAGAAATAACCGTGCGGGTCATAGCCCCAGTTGTAGTTTGTATCAGTGGAAGCATAATCCAACATTCGCTCGCCAGACTCCAATTCATTGCTAAAATAGTAACTCATTACTGGGAGCAACTGAATGTGCGTCACACCAAGCTCTTGAATATAATCCAATTTTTCTACAAAAGAAGCAAATGTACCAAATTGGGCTTTCAGGTCTTCCCCAATATTCGGGTCAGACGTGAAGTCGCGCACATGCACCTCATAGATAATGGTATCTTCGCGTTTTTCAAAGCCAGGGATGTCCGCATAATCAAGGTCAGGTCCGATGGAACCAACGTCAACAATCGCCGCTTTACCAATTTTCCCCCCTGCTTCATTGTTCCAAGCTGCCATGGATTTTGCATAAGGATCCAGGGCAAGATTCGTTACATCACCATGTGTAATTTCATAGTGGTAATAGTAACCTTTCAAACTATTAAGTCCGGTATTATCTTTCGATAGTTTTACAGACCAGACACCACGGTCCCCTTTAACCATTTCAATGGTGTCGACCACTTCATTTTGATCATCTTTGTCATAAAGAACGACAGATACTTTGTCCGCTTTTGGCGACCACACTTTTAACGTAGCCGTTCCATCTTCATGCAATTCTGCTCCAAGCTTCCCGTCATAGGCATACATTTCGTCAATCAGCTTCCAGCCTGATTTGGCAGAAACGGTCACATCACCATATGTGACATCAAAAGGTAGCTTTTCTAAATCAAACTCTCCGTGAACATGGACAGTTTTTTCTCCTTCAATAGTGACATCTGTGAAGGATACCTCATTTCCATCTACATCAACGATTTTCAACTGTTCTTTCAGTTCTGCTACATCTAGTCCTTCTGTTTTTGTAAAAGTAAGGGTGATCAGCTTATCCGACAGGACTTCTCCGGACACAAGCGCCAGTGGCACAGTTCCATAAGGATTCGTATAAACCTTATCTTCGCCTTCTTTTACAAAAAGTTGGTTGTATTGTTGTAACATTTCAAACGTCATATCTCCTGTTTGCGCCCCTGATTGTTTGTTCACAAAAAGGAAGCCGATTTTGTTTGCATCTTCTTTCAGTTTGATGTCGTAGTAGGCACCGTATTTACCAATACCTGCAGCATCTGCGGCACCGTTCGGCCAGCCGTCAGACGGGGACTCGACATCTTCCCAATTCCATAAACCCCAACCGTCATAGTCAGCGTTTGTTCTTTCATAATGAATGCGGACCGTATTTTCCGGAAGGTCAGCAGGTTCATACAAAAATACTTCATCAGATCCTTGTTTAATCCATACTTCATTTAAATCTGGACTAAAGAGTTCAACCGCTTTGTCCCCGCCATCCTTATCACCGTTTGTCGTGTTAAGTACGAGGAATCCAATATTTTGTGCGCCTTCTGCAAGCTCTACATCTACATACGCACCGTATTCTGTAACGTTTTCAGCTTCAAACGGTGTACCGCCTGATGGCCAGTTTTCCGATGGAGCTGCCACGTCTCCCCATAGCCATAGGCCAAGGTTTTCGTAGCTGTTGTCTGTGCGTTGATAGTGAATGCGAAGCGTGTTTTCACCAATTTCACCTGGTTCTGTTGGCTCTTCTTCAACAGGTGGTACTGCTCCGTTTTCCACTTCAAGCAGCACCGTTCCCCCGTCTTCCATCGCTGGAATAGAGAAGCTCACTTGACCTTCTTCATTTGCTCGATACTCCTGACCGGAATAGTGGTCAGTCACCACTGCTTCTGAGGAACCGAAGTTCAAGGTTACATCTTTTGCAGTAGCTTCTGTATTTAGTCCTACGTAAACGGAATTTTCACCGTACGTACGGGAGAATACCAGATATCCGTCAGTGTCAGATCCCGCTACCTTCTCGCGGTCCCCTTTTGCAAATGTATTTGGATTTTCGTTACGGAAGGCTAGTACTTTTTGATAGTGTTCTAAAATCTCATTGCCTTCCACATCATCCCAAGGCATGTTCTGGCGGTTCGTATAATACGGATAATCATTCTTACCAGGTAAACCTAGCTCTTCCCCGTAATAGATGACAGGCTGACCTTTTGCTGTCAACTGAAGGGATGCTGCCACTTGATACTTCCCGAGGTCTCCGCCTACCATCTCCAAGAATCGATCCTCGTCATGGCTTCCTAAAAATTGACCTAGTGTTGCTGTATTAGTCAGTTTGCTATTGCGATCTTCAAGCTTTTGTTGAACCGCATCTAGCTGCCCGTTCGCAAAGTCACTAGCATAGTTTTTAAATTCAAAGTCTAGTAAAGAATCCATCATTCCGCTGTTCAGGTAGCCTTGGTCGTCATTGACGTTTGCCCCCCATGCTTCCCCGATCAGCTTGTGCTCTGGCATTTCTTTTGTCAAAGCATTCTTGAATGCCATCCAAGTCGTGTCTTCCACATGTTTAACAGTGTCCACACGGAAGTAATCGATGGTGTTGCCTTTTGCCGTTCTGGATTTTTCGATCCAGTCTGTCTGCCATTTTACGACCTGTTCACGGACTTCCGCGTTTTCAGTAAGGAAATCCGGAAGACCAGCAAGCTCCCCGCGAACTGTATCAGATCCACCATTACGAAGCATCCCGTCAAAACGTGCACGATCTTCATTTGTCGGGAAGTTTGCCACACTGCTGCTGTCACCTGGCTTCAACCCATAACCAGTGTGATTTAATACCACGTCGACCATAATCTTGATTCCACGTTCATGGGCTTGGTCAATAAGGTTGTGGAAATCCGCCATGGTGCCGAAATGCGGGTTCAATCCCCTAAAATTATCCGCCCAATAGCCGTGATAACCATAGTAAGGTGTATCTCCGCTTTCGTTGTGTCGCACATCATATTTAATATTATCCACAACCGGACTGATCCAGATTGTATTGATTCCAAGCTCGTCCAGGTAATCAAGTTTTTGCGTGATACCTTTGAAATCTCCGCCCTGGTATGTACCAGACTTGCTTGTATCATAGCCAATTCCATGCGGATCATTGTTGGAAGCATCTCCATCAAAGAATCGGTCTGTCAGCATAAAATAGACCACCGACTGATCCCAATCAAAGTCCGCTTCTTCACCTGTGAAAGTACGTGCCTGAACTTCTATTGTTGCAGAACCCTCGTGGCGATTCCCAAATTCATCAACCGCAGTGATAGGTAAGGTTTTTACACCTGCTGTCACACTTTGCTTGACCGCTACTGTCAATTCATTCAGCGCAGGATCGATCGTTACTTTTTCTTTGCCGCCTATTTCTGATAGATTGATAGACATCTCACGGATTTTCGTTTCTGTATCTGATTCAATATCTACTTTTACGACTGAGTTCTGGTTATAATCGACCTTAGCCGGTGTAACAGAACCTGTCACTTTTATATCTGACGCCAAATACTCGACAACGGATTTCCCATCCACTGTGTTATATGGGTCAGATACTTCCTTTGTCTCTCCATCCACTGTCACAAAATAAGTATATTCATGCTCGCCTGTAGGCAGTTCGTTCACCGTATAAGTAAACCGCTCGTTTTCAGGCTCCGCAGTCATCTCATATTTTTCACCTAAAATAGAAAGCTCGACTTTCTCGACCTTGTCCATTTCATCAGTTGCATACAGGTCCTTATCACGGAAAAAGAATTCTGCGCTGCCATCCGCAACCACTGGTGCACTGCCGTCAGGGATTTGCGTAATTTTTTCCTGCTGACTTGTTACGTGTACTTTAGTGATGTCATCGATTTTGTTGACCTTTATCTCTCGATCTCCATCCGTGTCCTTTTCTTCCCAGTCTCCTTTACGGACAATAAAACCAACTTTATCCGCAGTACCGCTTACCGCAATATCAGCATATGCAATGCCATCTTTTACTTCTGTAAAGTCTATCTGGTCATCTTTCACACCAGTCCCCCAGACCCACAGATTCCAGCCTTCATAATTCCCATCAGGCCGTTCGTAGCTTAACACAATCCGTTTGTTCCCGGTCTCGGCTACCGCTTTCGTCGGTAGGTACCCCGCAAACATGGAAACCACTAGAAGAACGGAAAGTAGTACAGCCATTCCCCTTTGAAACCTTTTCTTCATATCCCTTGCCCCTTTCGTTATCTCGATCTCGACACCACTTACCATGATGACTGACTGCAATTTTGTGGAAGCGTTTGCACTTGCAAGTAGAATTCACCCCATTGCGAAACCGTTTGCACGATGTTGCACAGAAAGCAGCCCCACAACTATAAATCTACAAACTTATGCAAACGCTACCAAATTTCTACTTCTAACATACTATGAATTCTGAAAATTTTCAACGAGTTTTTTGAGTTTTGGGGACAGGCACGGCGACCCACTTGGGTCGCCGTGCCTGTCCCCTCAGCTTAAAAAAGGTTATACTAAATAAAAACGATCCACTGGAGGTGGAAAAATGCAAAACACAATGGAGGAGCTTAGTAGTAATCTCTCTGTCCCTTTTTCTTTAAAGGATGCGCTATCTCTTAAAACAAAAGACGAGCTACACACCTTACGCAGAGAATATGGAATCAAGAATGCAAGCAGCCTCAACAAAGGTCTGTTGGTAGACTTGTTGTCGGAGGAGATACCTAAGCGTTTGGAAAACCTCTTCTTCACTTGCGATGATCATCGCATCCATGTTTTGAATGACCTTGTTTTCAAGGGTGGACAGGTTTTTGCCGATAGTTTAGAATCCCAGCAGATTTCTTTTTTCCAAGCTACTGGATTTATTTTTCTCGTATCGAATGAAGGAAATGAAAAGCTTGTGCTGCCTTCTGACCCTGCGTTGATTGAAAGATTGCAAGCACACTTAACTGATACGAAGTGGCCTCCTATCATTAAGCAGAATACGGAATGGATTAAGATTGTTCATGGAATGCTTTTTTATTATGGCTCTCTAAGCGACGATCAATTTTATGAAATAGTGGAAGGTCAGTTTGTAGAACCCAAAGAATTTCGCCGCTTTATCTACACTATTCGTGAGGCGAGGTTCTATTATGAATCCCATTATCAAGATGAAGATGGATTTTCTTTTTATGATGTGATGGAGCCCCGAGAAATACTAGAACAGCAAGAGATGAGACCGACCCTAGACTTCTATCCTTTTACAAAAAAAGAATTAATACGGGCCGGAGAAGAAGGTTACGTAGAACGTACACCAAGTTTTAAAAAGGTTTCTGCCCTTTTAGTGAAAGAGTGTTCCCTTTCTAAAAAAGAAGCAGACCTCTGGACGGAAGAGTGTCAATCTATGTTTAAGGAAGGATATATACCGAATGAGGTTGTAAAGATACTTTCGGAAAACATCGATTTTAAAACCATGGAGTCTGCCAAAAAAGTCATAGATGAACTGATGACTTTTTATAACAATACGAAACAGTGGTTCCTTAAAGGGTATGCTCCCAGTGAGATTGAATCTGGGAAGCCTACAGAAACGCCTACTCGGAACAACAATGTCATAAATTTCGAGTCAGGACAGAAAGTGGGAAGAAATGACCCTTGTCCATGTGGGAGTGGAAAGAAGTTTAAGAAGTGTTGTGGAGATTGAGGAGTTTTTATAAAGGCACAGTGATCTCCGGATCACTGTGCCTTTATCTTAAATATGTTGTTCGGTTACTTTAGGTTTTCTTACAAATGCCATGATTCCCGCGATCAAGTAAAGGATGGCTGGGATGAATCCGATACCAAATGTTCCGATTCCAATGACAAGGGCTGCTAGGATTAGCATGATTCCTGCAAGTACAGGCTTTTTGTTTCCTTTAATGGCAATGATTCCGATTACTCCTAGAATTAATGAAATGATTCCCACTGTAAGTAGCGTAGGGCCTGCCATTGCCAACAAATCCATGAAAGTTGCCATGTCCGTTTCTCCCATTGCTGGATCGGCAGCCATTTCTTCTTCCATTATCTCTGCAAATTCAGGATCAGACATACCTAAATTCATCAATACTCCAAAAAGAGCCGTCAATCCGCTGATGATCACTGCGATGACTGTCATTACTATCTCTGCTGTACGTTTCATTCTCATTTCCTCCTCATATTATGTAGCTAACTGTTGTCTCTTTTTCCTTATATGAGTTATACGGTAATCGACCCAATAAGGTTTCAATTTTATAAAAAAGATATCCCCATTTTATCACGATAGAAAAGAGGATAAAATAGTAAAATATTATATTATTTTTCCAAACTACATAATATAGCTTTCGCCTTCCCTCCAACAATTCGCTAAAAAATCCCTCAAAACGCGCAATACAACGCGGAAAATGTAGGAATTTTTGTTGTTTATATCAAGTTAAAAAAAGGTATTTTCAAAGTATAGAAGCATACTAGAAAATAACGAAAGCGGGGAAAATCACAATGAAAATTAAAGTAAAGAGCTGGAGAATGCTAACTGCCCAGGATAAATTGTTCATACTTAAAGCGGTAAGCCGCCAATCACAAGCAAAGGTGAGTGCATAATTACTTAATAGAAAGAGAACGGGTCACTTCCATTTACTTATCCTCATTAATTAAAGCCCGATTTATTCAACTATTTACTTCTACTATCTAAGTCTGCAATTTTAGTCATTCGACTTGTTCTTTTGGAAAATGCCAGCACAACTGCTGGCATTTTTACTTATTTTCATACAACTCGATTGGAAGCCCGTCTGGATCAGAAAAGAAAGTGAATCTCTTGTTAGTATGCTCATCTGTTCGTATCGGCTCAACTTCTACACCCTTCCCTTCCAGTTCCTTGACCGCCGAGTCAATATCTATCGTTTGAAAGGCCAGATGCCGAAGTCCTTGTGCTTCCGGGTAGCTTGGCCTTACTGGTGCATTCGGGAATGAGAATAATTCCAGTTGTGTGCCGTCGGGGAGAGCAAGATCCAATTTATAGGAGTCCCTCTCTTTACGGTACACCTCGCGGATAACGGGAAAGCCCATTAGATTAACGTAGAACTCTTTAGAAATTTTATAATCAGAGCAAATAATGGCCACATGGTGGATGCCTGTCAGGTTCATGAAAATGGTCTCCCCTCTTTTTTTCCATCTTACAGAAAATCAACCTCAGACACAAAGAAAAGGACAGTATATACTGCCCCATTTAGAAAATTGACGCCTTAATTAGGGTTGATCAGCAATGACCTTTCCCTCCAATATTAATACTGATCCCAAAAATGTTGATGTTAAAGTTGTTCTCGCACTTTTTGCAATGATGTTTCTCTTTGTGTTTTGGTTTGCAATGTGTTTGATCTTTATTTTGGGAGCTAAGGTAGTAGTAGCATTTCATTGTGTTGCACCTCCTTTAAAAGGAAGGTGACGGGTTTCTTAGGTGATCTTGGGGACCCGTCCCTCTACCTTTTCTATTATTCTATGTATGTTGGAGGAGGATGCATGGGCTGATGTCCTAATAGAGATAGTGGAATTTAATAGAGGATAATAGAAATGGAAAAAGCAGAGAGGCTTCCTCCCTGCTTTTTGAAAATGTTACCTGAATCTTGCCGCTTCAAAACGAGTACTTAAATTTGGGGTGTTTGTTTCAATAATACCTGGTGTCGTACTTGTTAAAAACACCTCTACTAAATCTCCTGCTTCTAATTGAAGAATTGTGTTGACGTTGATTGCGTTCACATACAAGAATTGGTCGTCAATCTCTGCCCAATAATCGTTATCTGCCGCAACACTTACGCCATTGACACGAATTTCAACACGGACGCGGTATGGGATCGTGCCATCATCTGCTAGAAACGTCACCGTTCCTGCCACATAATAGACACCAGATCTGCGGGGTACAAAAGTAGAATTGTTGGAGTTGTAGATGTCACCAATATCAAACTGCTCTTCCTGGAATAAAACCTTATAAAAAGTGTCGATTTCTTCAATGATTTGAGTTTCCGTATTTACCGCACGGAAAGCGTCTGTTTCACGGTTGCCATCATCATTGCCGTCATTACATTTAACTTTGATGTTGATGTCTGTTTTACATTTTGATGCTTGATTGGACTGTTGGATGGGGCTGTATTTGTAATAGCATGCCATACTTATTTCACCTCCTTTCAAATTAGGAGGAAGACGATCCCCTATAGGTTGATAGGGCACCTTGTCCTCTATTTTCTCTATTATTCTATGAATGAAAGTTTAGTTTGATTGGGTTTATCGAGGGTTAAAAACGTACATTTTTTTAATATGAACTTCCTTATTAAGTCATTGTTAGAAATTCTTTTCTGTAATATAATCTAAAAGGTTGAAATATTTTCTAAGATAAGGAAGTTTTTGGTTATGAGAATGAAAAAATTCAAAAATTTGCTTTTGCTTGGTTCTGCTAAGGAGAACCAGCCGTGAGCGCTAGTATATTTAATTTTTTAGAGAAAATAATCTATGTTATCTTTTTTACCGTAATTGCTCTGATTGTTGGCATAAATGTTTTTGAAACGAGTGGACACCATTCAATCAGTACGATGTCTCCTAAATATTTTGAGGTCATGACACTAGTAATTGCCTTGTTGCTATTTGGGACACTAATTGGTTTCCGAAAAAAAATTGCTGGTTTACTAGAAAAGATTCCAATTGCCGTTTGGTCTGTCGGACTTTTAGGATTCAGCCTAATTTTACAGCTAATTGTAGTCAAATTTTTTGCAGTCAGGCCTTCATGGGATTTTGGGGCGCTTGTGAACGGAGCGAAACTATACTTGGAGACTGGTGAGGTTTCCGATTACTTTTCCATCTATCCCAACAACATCTTTTTATTTTCCATTTTATTGCTGATAGGCAAGCTTTTCACCCCGGACCTTGGTGTCTATATTCTTTTTAATATATTAATAATTATTGCCAGTCAGTATATGATTTTCCGTATTGCCTTAAAGGTTGCTGATAAATCCGTTGGTATGATAAGTCTTGCGGTAAGCGTACTGTTCTTCCCTTATATCTTTTTCGCACCGGTAGTCTACACGGATACAATATCACTAATATTTTTACTTCTGCCATTGTATTTATTGCTAGATGAAAATGGAGAACTCAAGAAGAATCTATCAATCATCCTGTTAGCTGCCTTCATTTTTTCTTTAGGAATGCTTTTAAAAGGATCCCTTATTATTTTTGTCATTGCTTTTAGTATCATCCTTCTCCTTTATATGAATGGGTGGAAAAGGGCATATTTTATCCTTCCATTTGTGATGCTTTTTTTAGTAAAGACATTATTTAACACAGCCCTTTACCAACTGGACATTCTGGATAAACGTCAACTAGCTCAGACCAGTTTTCCCGTTTCCCATTGGCTGGTAATGGCGCAGAATAATGAGCGGTTTGGGAAATACTCAGGTGATGATGTGGAGTGGACTAAGCAGCTGTTGATGACACATCCTAGGGAAGAGGTTTCCAACATTCATTTTGAGGAGCTTCAGCACCGCTTCCAGGAAAAAGGACTGCTTGGAAACCTGAAATTCAACCTTGAAAAAATAACTCACACTTGGACGGACGGGACGTATTATTCCCTGAATAAAATTAAGAGGAATCCGATTGAGCCGACAAACATTACAAGTCTACTCGACTATAAATCTGGAGATATCCTTCAAGGTTATGCGAGGGTCCAACATTTGATTTTATTTATTGGATTGCTTTTGGCATTCACATTGGTTAAAGATAGAAAGGCTTTTGTCACATTCTGCATGCTAAGCATTATCGGCTACTTCTTCTTCTTTCTTTTATGGGAGACTCGTTCACGCTATCTGGTAAGTGTCACCCCTTTAATTATTTTAATGAGTTGTATGAGTTATTTAAAAATAAAATTCAGGAGATCTATCGAATGAAAAGATTGCTTAAGTTCGGAACAGTCGGTGTTTTCAACACGTTAATCACTTTCGCCAGCTTCACGTTTTTTTTCTTTATTGGAATAAACTATCTGGCTGCAAATGTGATGGGATATATATTGGGCATGCTGAACAGCTATTATTGGAACAAAAAATGGGTTTTCAAAGATAAGAGAGATAAGGCATCCATTTTTTATAAATTTGTCGTAGTCAATATGGTGACGCTTGGTGTACATACGCTCCTTCTTTTCTTATTAGTGGACTATGCCGGGCTACAACCGATTATCGCCAACTTGTTCGCAACAGGTGCAGGGTTGGCCATAAATTATTTCATAAATTCCAAATGGACATTTCGTCAAGAACAGCAAGTAGGATAATGGAGGAAAAATGATGAGAGATTTAATATCAATTGTGGTGCCAATGTATTTTGAGGAAGAAGTGGCGCAGGAATGCTATAACAGGCTGAAGGGTGTCATGGATGAGCATTATATCAACTATGAATTTATTTTCGTCAATGATGGTAGTACAGACCGGACGATGGAGATACTAAATGGAATAGCCGCAATGGATCCGCAGGCGAAAATCGTTAACTTTGCACGAAATTTCGGTCACCAGACAGCAGTTACCGCAGGAGCTGATTATGCTAGCGGGGATGCAATCATCATTATTGATGCCGACTTGCAGGACCCGCCTGAAGTCATCCCTTCCCTTATTGAGAAATGGCAGGAAGGCTATGAAGTCGTATATGCTAAACGAAAGAAACGAGCAGGCGAAACAAAATTCAAACTCCTGACCGCAAAATATTTCTATAAGTTTCTTAATTATATGGCAGACATTGAAATTCCCAAGGACACAGGTGATTTCCGACTTATAGACCGGAAAGTAGCAGACGTATTCACACAAATGACCGAGCGAAACCGCTTTGTTCGCGGAATGTTTTCTTGGATCGGCTTTAAGCAGACCTTCATTGAGTACGAACGAGATGAGAGATTCGCGGGTGAAACGAAGTATCCTCTGCGTAAAATGCTCCGATTTGCTTCTGATGGGATTATCGCATTTTCCACTAAGCCCTTAAAAATAGTGATGTCACTTGGTTTCTTATCTGTATTGGTTTCTTTTGGCGTCCTTGCCTACACCATTCTAGTTAAGCTTTTTGGGCAGGAAGTCGAGGCCGGCTGGGCTTCCATTATGGTGGCAATCACATTCTTCAGCGGAATTCAGCTGCTTGGTATGGGGATTGTGGGAGAATATATTGCACGGATTTATGATGAAAGTAAGAACCGCCCAATTTATGTAGTAAGGGAGACAGTCAATCTCAGTGATAGTGAGCAGACGAAAAGTATTAATAAACTTCCTAGTATGATGAAATAAAAGAATAAACGGCGAAGCCAAGAAATTCATGTCCATTCTGGCTTTGCCTTTTATATTTTCATTTCCTACACCCCTACCATCACCACAATGCTTCCCTCACCAATTTGATAGCTCTTTATTTTCCCAACTGGAATCTTCCGAACAAGCTCCCATCCATTAAAATCGATGGTAATATGGCCACTCTTGTAGGTAAGATGCGGCGGCTTATCAAAAATACGTTTATTAAGAATGCTAAGGTTAAACGGCTTTAGCTTGGCAATTTTAAAAATAATCTCTCTTCCTTCCATCCGAACCGGCTGAAGGGTAATGGAAAATGACACATCCTTTTTAGCCACCTTAAGATCCGCTTTCGCTTTGCCGATGACAATGATTTCACCTTCTGTAATTTCCACCGCAACTTCTTGCAGTTTTTCGTTTCTCTTAAGGACCTCTTGCAACATATAGGCAGTGATTGGGACCGGAATGCCCTTACTGTCTTTGAGTTGGTTGACGCCACTCTTTATTTTTTCGAAAAAATCCATGGGGTTCGCCTGCTTCCTTGGTAGTTTCGCCTTGGCATAATAAGGTGCAATACCCGCCAGAATCATTCATTAAAACATCCCATGCTCATTTGGTGACTCTTCCGGAATTGCCTGGCCGACATCCCACATCTCCACTATCCTATCTCCTTCAAAACGAAAAATATGAACAACTGCCGCTCCGGTGTCATCTGGATGCTGTTTGATATGAGAGTGCACAACCACGGTATTTCCATCCGCAATTGCATGCTTCACTTCAAGCGTTTTGTTCGGGCTTTGAGCCGCGTTCTCTTCCATTGCTTGCATGAGCGATTCAGCATCCCCTCGAAAATAAGGATTGTGGTGACAGAAATCAGTGGCAATGTGGCGTTCGAATGCTTCACGGATTTTTCCTGAGGCCACCAGTTGGAGAAATGAGATGGCTGCCTCATTGTATATATTACTAATCATTTTATCTCAACCTTTCATGTATGTAGTATTTTGCTTACCTTAACATCTACCTCGATTGAACCATGATAATAGATACTCTTCATAAACTTCGTCTTTTGCTAGCATAAGTCCTTCACCATCCGAAAATAAAACAGACCCCTCTGCTAATAAAGCAAAGGAGCCTGGGAATACCATCTATCTTTTTATTGTCATTTTTCTTGGTGCAGAAGTTAAGGTTAGTCCAGTTTCATCTGTACCAGTTACGGTTACGTAATAGTCCCCTTCAGGATAGTCTGCGTCAGGAGTCCAACGTAGGCCGTATATAGAGTGTTCATTGTCAATGTTTGCTTCTTCCAAGGAGTTCCCTTCAGCATCTGTAATGACAAAGTGCCAGTCAAGTCGTTTATAGCCGAATACAGTGATGGATGCTGGCTTGTTTTCATTAATATTGGTCCCGGATACGTGAAGGTAGTTGATAAATGGATCAGCGTGTTTCAATTCTTCATTGCCGACATAGCCAACCCCTACATTTCGGGCAGCATCGATAGAGGATACCATGACGATCTCAGGCTTAACAGAAGAAATATATTCGTACTTGCTGTCTCTGAGGTTTTTATAGGAACCATTCACCCAAATCATGCTTCCGATATAACCTGTTCCCTCTTCTTCCACATCCCAAGTAATTTTATAGGATTCATCCTGCTGTTCCGTCACTTTCAAGTTTTTCACCACAGGTGCTACCGTATCCACTTTTATTGGCACTTTCGTTTCTTGTGGCTCTGCACCTTCATAGTCAAGAGTGCTAGTAAAAACATAGTAATATTGTCCCTCTTGAAGTATGTTTCCTTCGTTATCAAGAGAGTTCCAGAAAGGATATTCAAAAGAATAATAGTAATTCCGGTAGCTCATGATATTTTTGCGGAACGGGTATGGGCTTCCATCTTCTGTGAACTCTTCGAAGTTTCCGATAGTAGATACAGTGTTTCCGTTTTCATCCTGAATACTCAGGGTCATTTCCTTCAGATTACGTAGAGCCGTAAAGGAAGGATAAGCACCTGAACTGGTGGATCTTGGGGAAACCCCTATTGCATCAGCATCAAAGGTTCCGGTAGCTCCATCGTATCCTAATGGCAGGTCCAGTATTTCATTCCACAGGACCGTATAGCCAAGGTAGGCATCGCCGGTTACTGGGCTTTCATCCACATTGGAGATGGCACTCCAATCTCCGTAATAGCCCATGAAAGGAATGGACAAATTGGTTAACTCCTTTACAGAGCTTCCCTTCGGAACAAAACGTACATACCCTTCAACAAAGCGGCCATCACTAAGTTCTTTTGGCAAGGTGATCGAAATGTTCACTTTGTCATCACGATGTGGCTTGTATTGGAACTTGCTGTTTCCTTTTTGTTGTTTTCCATTAATCTTAATAGAAGCATTTTCTACTGGAATAGAGTTTAAAGTTAAATACTCTCTTTCTACTCCCTCATAGGTTCTCTTTTCCGTTTCATCTGTCAACACATCGACAAAGATTTCATATTGATGTTCTGGGTGAACAAGATCTTTGTTCAACGCTTCGACATTCAACGTGAAGTCAAAGGTACGGTCAATCTCTTTAAGTGCGACAGAAGCAGCTTGTTCAAGTGGCACTCCAACATGCTGAAGCAAGTATGGGGTCGTTAGTGCCTGCTCGATTTTCATCATACCCGATCCTTGTCTGCGTGGTGAATATACCGTGTTTTCATGCTTTGGATTGGTTAAAAGCATCGATGTATTCATAAGTGCATTTTTGGCTTTCAAGACTGTTTCCATTGTTTTAGGAAGCTCCCACTCCTGATAATACTTTTGAAGCAAGAGGGCACCACCTGCAGCAACATGTGGACTCGACATGGAGGTTCCACTCATTGTTTCGTATTGGTTATTGATGACCGTTGAGTTGATTTTTCCACCTGGTGCTGTAATTTCCGGTTTAAAACTTAAGTCGGTAGGTGAACCAAAGGAGGAAAAGGAAGACATAGGCTCTGTTGCTGTATTTTGCACCCATAGTCCTTCATCGGATAATTGCACAGTCACCTTTTCACCACTTAGTAAAAGTTCAACTAGCTTATTCCCTTTTTCCTGCTCAGTGGTGACAGCAGGAATGGAATATGCACTAAAATAAAGGGAAGAATAATCCGACACACCTGGTGGTGGAATGACGATTGCCGCTGCCGCTCCCTTCTTGTTTGCTTCTATTTGTACTGTAGAATAGAAGGCATAGGCCTTTGCTGGTTTGGAGAGGACAATCTTCCCTTCCAATGATCCCAAATTTTTGAAATCTGCTGTCAATCCCTCTCCCACATAAACGACCTCATATTCCTTTGTCGGGTCTAGATGATCAATCGGTTTCTTGATGTTCGGCTGAATCTGGTAGCCTAGCACACTACCATCATTTAAACGAAATCCATCTACCTTCATAAGATCATTCTCAGAAGAGGCTACTTGAAGGGCATAAGGCGTTATACCAGGATCTCCAACAAGCCCAATATCAGGGTTCTTTGCCAGTGGTAGCTTAGAACGCTCCAACAGGCTTTGTTTAGTGCTGTACGCGGCATTTCCAGCTGAAGCAACAACCAGCACCCCTTGTTCTGTTGCATACTGGATTGCACGCTGAACTGGATCATTCGCATCTACACTGCCTGCATCCGATCCTAAACTTAAGTTGATGACATCTGCACCAAGCTCCACAGCATGGTAGATTCCTGCTGCGATATCATCATCATACGCATAGCTTCTTGTATCAGAGAAGACTTTTTCGGCTAGCAGCTGCACATCCGGGGCTACGCCGACCGCTTTTTTCTGGGACTCTTCAAATGCTCCGACAATTCCTGCCACATGTGTACCATGAGAGCTCTTTGCAGGGATAACATCATCATCTTTGTCTGCCCAGTCATAGCCTGAAGGTACCTTGTCTGTGTACCATTTATCAGCGATTTCCGTGGCATCCAATTTTTTCTGGATATTATCCTGATTAAGCTTTGCATGTTCTTTTCCATTCTCAGAAAGCGTCAGCGCCTCATGACGATAATCTATTCCGGAGTCGACGATCGCAACAACCATCCCCTCTCCACGATAGTTGTATTTTGTCCATACATTCATCGCTTCTACCAAGTCCTTGCTATTTACAACAGTATGCTCGTAGGTCTTGGCGATACGTACACCTTTCACACCATTCATGCTCTGAATTTTCTCTGCTTCGCCTAAAGTGGACTCCATACTGAATCCATAAAAACCTTCTGTGTAGGTATGTCTTATTTTCCCTGAAATATTTCTAGCTTTTACTAGGCTAGTTTTCACTTTTTCTATTTGTTGCTCTGTTTGGGAGGAATCTCTCTTATCCTCTACTTCAACTATTAATCTTACTTTTTCATTTGGATTAGATGACTCAATCTTTTCTCCATATAAAAGATCGTTGTTCTCCTGTTCAAACATATTAAAGATGTCTTGCCCTGCTGGTCCTTTCTTCAGAATGTCCAATTTAGCGTCCGTTTCCTTAGAGTACTCAAATCCAGCACTAGCTTGCGATGCAAATCCATTGAACAGTAGTACAAAAATAAATAAAATAGATAGTGCTTGTCGCTTGGTTCGTTTCATCTTTTCACCCTCTTATAGTTAATAGTTTTCTATGATTCTATCCTTAATCTTAGAGGGACAAGTTTTGTCTGTAAATTGGGTTAATATCTGGGTTTTAACTGGGTTTTTCCAAATCTATTAATATATCAACCGAGAGTAATAGACTAGTTTTTATAGCCAAAAAGACTCAGGATGAAAAACAATCAGCTCTATTGGTTTCAATGAGGAGTATTTAATTTTCCCAAACCTACGTTTTTCAGGTGTAAAAAATAGACATCCAACCACCTTTTACTGCCTATTACCTGACTAAAATAAATGCTAAGATAGGGTAAAATATCGGTGGTGAAAAGGATGAAAGAAGGGTTGATCATTAAGTTATATCGTGAGCGTTCGGGGATGACTCAGACGCAGCTGGGGAAAGGAATATGCTCTGTCACCCACATCAGTAAGATAGAGAGTGGGAACACTAAATATTCTGCTGAAATCACTGATCTTATTTGCGAAAGGCTGAATATTGACCTTAAAAAAGAATTGGCCGATTATGAACAGTTGGAGAATTTGTTAGATGATTGGCTGCAAATGATGATTCATCAAGAGACCGATGAGCTTGATCATATAAAAGAAGATATAGAGGCGAACACTTTTATACATATCCCTCAAGTGCAACAAACCTATCGAATCCTGCTAGCAAGATACTGGCTGACAAAGAGAAATTTAGAACGTGGAAGGAATCTATTGGAACAGATTCAAACCCGCTCTGAATACCTCGAACGAAAGAATAAGAATCTGCTTTCTCACACATTGGGCATCTATTGCTTATCGGTCGGGAAAACTAAGAAAGCTGCTCAACATTTAATAGATGTAAATCCACTGGAATATTCTAATCATGAATTTTACTATCATCTTGCTTCCGCCTTGCATGCAATGGGTTCGAAGGTAAAAGCCTATCATTACTGTAATCTTGCCCTGTCTTATTTTCAAAAAACAAACAACTTCAAGCGTGTTTTAGACACACAGCTACTAATGCTTTCTCAGATGGATTCTGATCCTATTTACTTGAAGGACGTTGCTTTAAACAACTACCAAGACCTGATTAAAAGTTGTCGTAGATATAATGAAGGAGCCAAAGAGGTATACATATGGCATAATCTCGGGGTACACAACACATTCAGAGGACTCTACTTAGAAGCAATAGAAGCCTATCAAATGGTCTTGAAACAGTGCGAAAAGCCTTTTCTCCCTCACCTCAAGCTAGGAGCCTTAAGGGGTTATATTCACAGTTCACTTATGAGCGAAAGTTACATAAAAGAAGAACTGGAGGATCACTTACAGACAGGTTTTTACTTGGCCGAGAAAATGTCGAACCATACCTATCTTCATGCCTTTCACGCTCTCCAATTGCAGCTCAATAAGAAAGGAGATGAAGAGTACTACCGGTTCCTCGAAGAAATCTTTCTCCCACAGCTTCAAGCTGAAGGAAATCAGACCATTCTCACTTTATACGAACGAGAACTCTTTCACTACTATTGCGAGAAAGGTGAATATGAAAAGGCATGTAAATTGACGAAGAAGTATGTGGAGATGGGAGACTTTTAAGAAGGCAGCCTTTTTTATATTGATTGTTTCTTACTAAAAAAAGCTCCCCACTCTTTTATGTAAAAAAGATGGGGAGCGTTGCAGTATTTATAAACTTCTATATGGGACAACTGCATGCCTTACCCGCCAACTTTTCATTAACGTAAAGGTATAAAGCCCAAGCGCCACCCATATACAAACAAACGCGACTAGATGCACACTAGTAAACGGCTCATGGAACAAATATACACCCATAATCAGTTTGATGGTTGGGGCAAAATACTGCAGCAAACCTACCATTGATAACGGAATTCTCTTCGCGCCGCTTGCGAAAAGCAACAACGGAACGGCCGTAACCACACCGGCTAGCAACAGAAGCAATGTCACACCGATACTGCCGCCAAATGCTCCTCCACCGGCACTCCCTCCATGCACATACCCCAAAAACAACAGTGCAAAAGGCGTGATCAACAAAGTTTCAATCGCCAGCCCCACAAGCGCCCCCACCTGAACCATCTTTTTAATCAGACCGTAAAACGCAAAACTCAAAGCAAGCATCATCGCTACCCATGGAAAAGTCCCGAAGCTGAAAGTCAGCACGAGCACACCAGCTCCTGCTAGAATAATAGACAACGTCTGAAGACCAGTCAGCTTTTCTTTCAACACTATAACGGCAAGTAAAATGCTTACCAGCGGATTGATGTAGTAGCCGAGGCTCGCTTCGATTACACGATCAGCGTTCACCGCCCAGATGTACAGGCCCCAGTTGATGCTGATAAAAACAGAAGCAAGACTGATTCCTATAAGCCGCTTTCGATTTCTAACAAGCGCCTTAAGCTCTAAAGAAAACGCTGGTAACTTCCGCAATACAGCTAAAATAAGCAATATAAACACAAGCGACCACACAATCCGGTGTGCAAGTATTTCCCCTGCAGGTACGTCGTCCACTAACTTCCAAAACAAAGGGAGGATTCCCCATAAAAAATAAGATAAGCCTGCACAGGCAACTCCTACTCCGAACTCCCTATTTCCTGCTGTTTCATTCATTACTGTACCCTCTTTGCTAACAATATTTGTTTTTAGTGTAGGGCCGTTCAAACAGAAAAGCAACGAAAAAGTTTCGAGATACGAAAAAAATGAAGGCAGCCATCTGCTACCTTCATTTTTATTGAATTCAGACCTACGTACCGTTTAACACTGACATAAAGGAAAGCAGCAGGAACACTGTTAAAACTCCAAATAACAACGGCCGCTCCTTTCTTATAATAAATGAGACAGCTACTAAAACAAGCGCAAAACTTGCTGGTATGTCTAATATGCGATTATCTAGGAAGAGTCCGAGTATAAAACCTAGGACTGCAACAATTATGGAGATTCTCTTCAACAAGAAGCTGACTCTCCTTAAGCCAGTCTCCTTTATCTTCCACTCACCAAGATAACTCCTATTATCAATTTTTGTACCTTCCTGCAAATTTCTTTCATCAAACCTGACATAGGAGGGCTGCATATATGGTGCAGATCCATTGATAGCTTCGAAGCCCCAGTGAAAAGGTCTTCCTTCTATTTTAAAAAATATGTTCCTATTAGATAATGAATTAGCCTCTATTTCTATGTATGTTGGTTCAAGAGGAATTTCCCCATCCGTTGAAAAGACAATCCGCTGACCTTCTGTAGTACCAAAATATTTTTTCCATGGGAGTGTGCGAATATCACTAAAGAGAAACTGCAACTTCTTCTTTTTTTGGAGAAAAGCCATGCTGCAATCCACGGGGATCCAGCCCGTTTCTTCTAGATACACTTCATTCCACACATGCGCCTGCATTTTACCCACTGCCCAGCTTCCGACAATTGTACGGCAGGGAATGTTCAGTACCCTGCATAAAGCAGTATAAAGAAAGGAGTATTCGCCACAATCCCCCTTTTTTTCATCCAAAAAAGCAGTCGCACCCCGTGTTTTTGGAGGATATACATATTCATAGTTATCTACTAAATAGTAAAAAAGGAGTTCTGCTTTATCGCATGCTCCTTCAGCTCCGGTAGTTATCTCCAGTGCCAATCCTCTAATTTCTTCTGTGAGTGGTGATAAAACGGTAGATCTTAAATAAAAGGTTCTCGCTTCATTTGCAAGAATTTCGGAAGAGTCCTCTGGATGATATGCACCACTTTTAAAAGAGAGCTGGATTTGCTCACCCTCTTTCAATTCGTAATAAGCGATTTCTTGATCTACACTGGTGGAAAGTCGATTAGGCGGACGGGTAACCTGAACTTCCTTCACCTTATTTTCAGCTGGCCACGCTAACCAAAGTTTCGTTAGCCCTTCTTCACGGTTTTTATATTCATATTCATATATAACTTTTGATTTTTCACTTTTAAAATTAGTATTTGTTAAGGACATATTCAAACCTTCTTTCCTGAAACATAGGTTAGGGTTACATATCTTACATTCTTGGTTATTCTCTATAATCCTTTTATTTTCCAGCAAAAACTTTATAGATACTAGCTTCACATTTTATTAAGAAATAATGTACTCACTTAACATTTATACCCGATATACCCCTTGCCAAAAGACCACAAAACCTTCATATTAAAAGATAGGAGGTGCGATATGCGAAACGATATACAACCACATGAACGGGCATATTCGACCAAGGAAGTAGCGGAAGAAGTGGGGATTGCCACCCCTACTGTACGGAAATATGGACAGATACTAGAGCGGAATGGATACGAGTTTTTAAAGGATGGAGACAGGCGGATCTTTGTTGAATCAGATGTTAAAGCACTTGTAGCGCTGCGCGATACGGACAAGCCTCTCGACAGCACGGCACGCGATATAGTGGAGCAACAAAAAGAGCGCTTGGAAAACATGTCGGAAACAGATATAGCGCTACCCGATACGAACGAAACTTTACCAAGCGATCCGAACCAGATTAAAGAAGCCTTTAAATACTTAGTAAATGAACTTGCCGCAGCACGTGAAATGAATATCCAATTGAAAAACGATATGTCCCATATTAAAACAACGGTATCACAACTTCAACAGGACCATCATTTCATTAGTTCCAGCATCGGAAATACGGCACAAAAAACGAACAATAAGATTGAGAAATTAACAGAACAACAAAGAGCCCACTATGAAACTCTTTTGGAACAAGAAAGAGAAAGAACCGAACTCTTACAAGAAGAAATACAGAAAATGCGCGACGAACAGAAAAAAGAATGGTTATCCCAGAATGAATTTAATAAGCGACTAGAAGAGATGCAAAAACGGGATAGTGGCAATTGGAGTTGGCTGATTTCGTTATTCAAGAAGTAAGCAAAGGGCAGCTTAGCACTGTTTCTAGCGGCGTATCGCCGGGCGATATGTCGAGGGTGGGTATTGTTAGCAGGGATTGCTTCTTCCTTTAAGCCATTACATAATATGCATAAACCTATATCAATACCCGATACGTTATAAATCCCTTTTTATAAAATCGCCTGTGATACACGGAATGTGTAACATAGGCGATTTTTTTAACTAATAAAGGATTAATGTGTCGCATCTTTATTTTCCCTTTATCATATTTCAACAATTTCCCGAGAAATATCTACAACTCTCGGATTTTCAACACAGTTTATCGACATTATTCCCTCTATGTTCACCCTTCTATTTCAGAGCAAACTTGTCACCACAACATAATCTCCCACTCATACTCAAACCATTTAGTTACGCTTGTAATATCTAGTTGATAGTTAGTTACGCTGTTTGGCATGATAGTCTGAATAATAAAGGTACCTTCACTGGTGACCATTTTATTTACCACCTCATTGGTAACCCATTCCTTATCGCCTATTTCCGCTACAAAGCTTTCAATGTCACGAATATTTGTTTCACCTATAATAGTCACCAACTTTGAGTTGGCTGTATCTTGCTCGACTGTTACAGATTTAATGGACCATCCATTCTTTTCTAATTCATTGTTATTGTCAGTCAATTCAAATTGAGTATTTTCTGGCTCTTCTATTCGAAAACCTTTTAGTTTTAAAGTCAATGCTTCACTACGAGGTAAGTTTTCCAAAACACCCATCCCTTTTACTCGATTAGCAAAATCATAATCAAAAGTAAAAGACTCCCCCATATGCGAGCTTATGTTTAATCCATCAACCAATAATTCCTCACCAGCACTATTCAAAATACTAAGCTCAGGCATTATCATGGATGTTAAATCTTCATTTTCACGAGCTTTTATAATTTCCTCAAGCTGATCTTTTTTATTTTCTGTGTACTCCGCATAAAATTGCAGTTGGTGAGCATTGGTTGAAAGCTGCCACTTAAGCGGGCCTGCATAAAAATCATCAAACATAAAATCGATATTATGTGAATTACTTTTAGTAAGGGTTTTTGCCTTTGTCACATCAATTGGGACATCTATGCTCCACTCCCCTTCTTGCATGAAAAAATCATCAAATTCTATCTGAGCACGAAACGTATCAGGAAGAGGAAGTTCTTCCACTTCAGAAGGTTTAATCACAATTGAATTTTGCAACCAACCATTGCTCCCTAAAGAAACTTCCCTTTGAGGCAACTCCTGTCCATTCAAATCCACTATCTTCCCGTTAGGCGGCAAGGTCTCATACTCAACTTTTATTTGGCTAAGGTGTTCCACATTATGCTTCTTTAAGAAATTCTTTAACACCCATTCTTCAGGTTTTAATCTATAAAAAATTTCAATCTTCAATGGGCTTACACTAATATCCGTAACTTCTAGCAGAACACCTGCGTCCTTCACCGAATATAGTGCTTCTTTTTCCTCTTGTACTACTGGAGTGTCCGAATTTCCTGTATCGCTTTTTTGTGTATCGCTAAAAAAGGAAGCTCCTATGCCAAAAGCCAGGATAATACTTGCAGCAGTCAGCAACTGATATGGCCAGTTCCATCGTTTCCTTTTTGTTTGGTACGGCTCAAGCTTGCTTAACACTTCGTCATCAAATCCAGCGGGAAGCAGCGGTGATTGAATTGTTTCTTGTAGGAAGGCATCCTCGTTTTGAAGGGCAGTCACCACCTCCCTACACGAGGGACAGAACTCCAAGTGTTTTTCAACGTGTTTCTTTTCCTCCTGAGACAGCACTCCATCCATATAAGCAGCCAGCTGATCAAATTCGAAACATTTCATGAAAATAGCCTCCTTTCTCCTGTTGCATGCTTTTCCTCATTTGATTTTTCGCCCGGTGAATTCTGTTGGCGACCGTGTGTACAGGGATATCAAGCAATTCGCCTATATCCTCGTAGCTCAAATCGTTGGTGTATTTGAGAAGGACAATAAGACGGTCCTCCTTTTTCAAGCTAGCTAAAAGATTTTCCATTTGCTTATATTTTTCTTTTTGAAGATAAATCACTTCCGGTGTTAAGGTTCCGCCACCCGTTTCGTCCGAGTATTCCACTGTATGGAATTGTTTTTTCCGAAAGGTGTCCATGCAATGATTGATGGAAACTCTGTATATCCAGCTCGCAAAGCTGCCTTTCCGATCATATTTATCAAGCTGCCCGTATACCTTGATGAAGCACTCCTGCACGAGGTCTTTCGCGTCTTCCGGATTCTTCACCTTCCGCAGCACCACAGCATAAATCCTGTTTTTGTAACGATTTATAATAAACGCAAACGCTTGCTTATTCCCTGCAAGCACCTGCTCCACAAAATACATATCATCCTGCTGTTCCACAAGCCTCATCCCCCTATCTATTAAGTATAACGTAATAATAATTAGAAAAATTTCATGGAAAGGGAAAAAAGTGGGTAGAGGGGACAGGCACGGTGACCCACGATGAGAAAATTTTCATAAAAAAAGTAGCCCAAAGTGATTAACCTCGGCTACCAATGCTTTCAAAGTTTTATACACGTACCCCTTTCCATTACGGTTTTTCAATTTTAATAAAATATATATTTCTAAATCCAGATAATTCCTTTATAGTTAAAGAGAAAAGATAGAAAAGGGGAGCAAAAAACTTATGATAAAGGGTAATTCCTATGTATTAATACTGACTTTAATTTTATGTATTTCCCTATTTTTAATTTCTAGCATTCCTCCATATATAAAGAGCGTTCAATGCTTTTTCACAGCATTGCTGTTTTTCCCTACATTTAGAGAGAAAGTCACAAAAGATAGCTTCAGAAAAGTTAGGGTAGCAATACTTACTTCTATGTTATTGCCATTCTTTTTTATGTTTGAATGGTTTACTTTTTCCACATCGGGCAGTACCAATATCACTTTCTTTTTTGAAGTTATCTTAGGGACCTTGTTCATGCTATTGTTATTTTGTTTTTATGGATCGATAGGCACTATTTTTTATGGCATTCCTGCATCCATTTTTGCGGATTATTTCTCAGATAAATTCGGCAGTTCTCGTATTTTCATTTCCGGTATTCTACATATAGGTTTAGGCTTTGCTACGTATTTGATTGTGCCGGAGTATCTGCTGTTGGCTGTCGGCGCCTCCTGTATCTTTTTTATGTTAGACGAGATTGGACGCTACCGCTCTGGAGGATTCCACAATAAGGAAGCCTGAGGTTATCTTGCTTAACCTCAGGCTTTCCATACACTCTCTATTACCTATTCAAGATATTCAGCAAAGTACCCTTGAAACTCTCATACACATATGTCCAAAGTACTTCCTCGCTTACATATCTTTCCCTTAAGGTAGCAATAATTTCCTTCTGCTTTTCCGCAAAAGAAGAATCTTCCTTAGGCGGCAGTCCACCACGGAGTTCATCCACTATCTGTTGGACTTCTGGTGCACGCGGCCCCCATTTGCCGAGAAGTTCGCCTTGTTCGCTTAGAATGAGAATCATCGGAATCGCTCGTCCCCCATTTGTCAGATGACGGTCAATCAGGCTCGTATCTGCATCCCTTAGAGCTACACGAAAATCAATGTCTGCAGCCTCAGCCAGCTTGCGGATGACTGGGTTGATCATCATCGCGTCGCCGCACCAGTCTTCTGTGATGGTTAGGAAATGAAGCGATTGCTGTTGCAGCTTTTCTATTAAACCATCTGCAGGCAATCGAAAGTTTTCGTAGACCGTGAAGCTTTCTTCTTTTAACTCACTCATTTCATCCATGTATGTCTGAATGGATCTGCCTTCTTGGTAAAATTGTTGTTCGGTTTTCATGGTGAATTCCTCCTACACTGTTTTTTGGGCTTCTTTTGTAATAAAATGATTTATAGCCCATTTAGCACCTTTTTGCAAGTAGTTCATTAGGCAGCCCCTCTCTAATGGTTCCGACCACTTTTTAAGGGTCATGGTTTACTTTCTTCTGGTTTTTTCGGTAACAAGGCCAAGTCAAAGAAATATAATCCGAGTGACATCCCAATTGCAATAGATATAGATCTATAGAGATTCGGTTCATTAAAGTTTAGAAGAAAGCTCAGCCCAAAGAAAACGATAAAATATAGGATAAATAGACCCGCTCTACTTTGTAACTCTTGACGTGGTAGGCTTTTGGCTTTCCAAAGGATTGCAAGGATGAAATATAAAAGGGAAGCGATTAAAAATATGGCGTAACCTATTACCATCGCCGTTGCAAATGGGTGATTTACATCCTTGTAAACTAGGAAAAGTGTAAGGCTGGTGCTGATGGTGAAAATTATTAGGTACACGATGGACAGTTTCCGCATAGTTTGGACCCCCTTCCTAGTAATTTCCTACTAAAATTGATTATTTCAGAGATTGATTGGATGCTCAAGGGTAATTTTTGAGTGAAGATTGATTAAAGCAGCCTCTTTTGGCGTTCTGTTTCCGGTTACTTTATGTAAATATATGGATTATCAATAATTTGAATCGCTTATTTGACTATTTCGGCGGTTTATTTGTATAATTCACCTCATTTTTTGCATACTTCCTCCTTTGGGTTAAAGGGACAGGTAATTCAACTCATGTCTTGCCTAGTACATTGCTTGAATTCTAAAAGGGATACCCTAGATAGGTATCCCTTTCTTCATGATGTCCCATCTACATCTATTCTCTTAACGAGACGAAACATGCTCTTCCAACCGATCCCACGTTTCTTTGATACCATGCTCCATTCCCATTTCCACTACGGTCTTTAAAGCCTCCGGAGATTCATACTCCGCGCGGTTTATCAGCTTTGTCTTACCATCATGCTCCTCAAACATCAAGGTAGATAACGTTCGGTTGTCATTAACAATCCTCCACCTTCATATTTTTCATCACGTTTTCCCAGGCTACATGGGTAATTCTTCTCTTGGCGGCGGCCTCTCATTTCTCCTTCTTACTATTCGGTGGCCCCCTTTCATATCCTTCTTTTTCGAGGTTCTTTTCTCAAACAATGCACTATTCTATTGAAGCAATAAAGGGTCACATAACCTGTCCCTCGACTCTCCTACACCCCTTTTCATGCACCTTTCCAGAACTTGTCTCATAGAATATTTTAATAGATTAGTATTTTTTAGGAGGAGTTCGTTTGATGATACGCAAGTATAGCGTTAAGCAGGAGTCAGCCGGTTTGACTGATAATGTTGCTAGGGTCCTCAGTAATGAGAGGGAGCATAGGAAGTGCCCGTCGGAGAATTTTGTGGAAACGCATAAGTTTCAAGGGTTCGGTGAGAACGAGACAGGTAACATTCCGCTTACTTTTACTATTAACGCGGGTGATGAGTATGTTTTATTTGAGGATTTTACAGAAAATCATAATAAAACTTACTTTCAGGTTGGGAGTCCTTCGTTAGGCCCGGAATTCCTTGATAATAATTTGCTTGTGAGGGTAACGACCGACTCTTCGGAGACACCTTTTGAATACAACCTCCCACTCTCACAAACGCGGGCATTTCAATTGGAAAATGTACGTCGGATATCGGTGCAACTTAATAATCTACCAATCTTTTTTCAACGAGAAATCAGCTTTTATCTAGAAAAGACATTTTGTATCTCATGTTCAGAAGGAGGTATTGGCAATGTCATGTAAAGACTGTCGAATGAAATATTGCAGGAAGGCACTAGGTTCCATGAGGTCCCAGGGAGTCAGTCCTAATGGTCACCATAAAAAACCAAAATGCATAGAAAATAGATGTGAAGTGGAAACCCATAAGGTCCGAGGAAACGGCGAGAACTTAACCGGAAACATTCCAATCAATATATTGGTTCCAGCTTTTAGAGAGGAGTTGGTTGTGTTTGAGGATTATACGAAAAACCACAATAAAACCTTCCTCCAGCTTTCGGTAGAGCCAGCCCCACCTGATAATACATTTAGGGTTCTGGATGTAAGAATTTATACTAGGGATTCCGATGAACCTATCGATATCCGCCTTACTACAAACCCATTTGGACCTGAATTCTCCGGTATTCCAAGAGGGATTCAAGTGGGAAATTTTGTCCGACTCACAGTTACCAATACGTTTGAAGGTCCAAGCATTTTACAAGTTTATATGGAAAAAACATTCTGCATTTGTTGCAGAGAAAGAGTGAGCAAGAATGAAAAAGGATAGCCATATTGAAAATCATTTTGTGCAAGGCAGCGGGTTTAACCAAACCGGTAACATCCCTCTCCTCTTCCCCATCCGGCCAAACCAAGCTGAGATCATTTTCTCGGATGAAACCCCAAACCACAATCAAACTCTGATTCAAATTAGATCTGTTGCCGTAGACCCTTTTCCTCCATTTCCACTTCAAGTTTTCATTTTCACAAAAAGGGTCGCTCCCCCGATTGTTGCAGAAACAGATGCCAACACAAGAGCATTTCAAGTAGAAGACTTCTTTTTCCTCGCCATCGTTTTCCAAGACGAAGTCGGTGAACGTCAAGCCGCAGCTGAAGTGTTTATTCAGAAAACTTTTTGCATTGATTGTTAGGTGGTGAGGGAACGGGACGGTGGATACCTTTGATAAAAGAAACTGCTGATCTGCCCTTTGACTATTTTTTAAAAAAGACATCTAAAACCAGATAATTCCTTTATAGTTAAAGAGAATAGGTCTACCATATTTAAACCAAAGAAAGAAGGGTAGATAAGACGAGAGGAAATTCCTATGTATTAATACTGACTTTAATAGTATGTATCGCTCTATTTTTCTTTTCTAGCACTCCTATCTATATAAAAAGCGTACTAATCTTCTTCTCGGCATTGCTATTCTTCCCTGGATTCAGAGAAAAACTTACACAAGATCGTTTTAGGAAGGTAAAGGTAGCTTTGCTAACTTCTATGTTATTACCAGTAGCCTTTATAATCGATCTATTTCTGTCGGTGCCTCCGCTATTTTCTTTATGGTAGACGAAATTGCTAAAGGGATATCCCATAAAACATGGTTAAAGGGAGAGGTTTCTTAATGGTACGAAAGAGGAAACCTCCTTAGTCGATCTTTTATGAAACTAACTTTAAACCAGTAACACCCACAATAATTAATATCAAACTAAAAACACGTGAGCCGTTTCTTGATTCACCAAAGAAAACCATGTTTATCACTACAGCCCCTGCTGTACCTATACCTATCCATACTGCATAGGCAATACTTAATTGAAGATAGGAAAATGCCTGATATAACAAGAAAAACGACATTCCAAAACCACCGAGGAACAACGCTCCCGTTTTTAGGTTTTTCTTTGTACTGAATAACTTCAATCCGATTACACCAACGATTTCACTTATTGCCGCGAACGTAACAAATAACCAACCCATTTTACTGCATCCCTTCCTCTGTTTTATTGTCAGCCAGCTTCAAACCAATAACTCCTGCCACCAGTACGCCAATAAAAAATAGTTTCATCAAATCTATGCTTCCTTCAAACAGGAAATAATCCATTAGTACAGTTCCAATAGAGCCCACTCCGGCAAATACTGCATACACCGTTCCCGTGGGCAGTCCTTCACATGCTTTAGCCAAAAAATAAAAATCAATGATGATTACTAAAATGACAAGCACCCAATTCCATGCCGTTTGTGCTGTACTAAAGCCAAAAACCCACACCATTTCCAATGCGCAGGTGATCAGTACATATATCCAATATTTATTCATAAAGATTCTCCTCTTTGTAATAATATGAATGACGTTCATTCATTTTTATCAAAATAAAAAACACACTTCACGGGCGTAAAGCATGCTTCAAGAATTCAAGTAATTCTGCCTTATGCTTTTGCTCATTTACTGCCTCATACTCATTGAATAAAAATACCTGCTCAGCAGCAGATTCAATTAACCCAAGCAATAATTGTGAGGTTCTGGCAGGATCTACAGAATCCCTTATTAAATGACGCTTTTGATTCTCTTTTAAAATAGAAGCAACCAAATCGTATAGAGGATAATAAATGGTTTCCCACTTGCTAATATGCTCTGTGGTAGAAATCCCCGCATAAACAAGAGCCGAAACATCACGAAATTCCGCGGTTACCTGAAAAATAGCATCCACCAATTGATCAAGTTGTTCCTTTAAAGATGCGTCTGTTGAAACATCCTTTTTAATTTGTTCCATGAACTTTAATACGATTTGCTCTGCTATTGCAGGCATCACAGAAAGTTTGGAAGGAAAATACAAGTAAAACGTCCCTTGCGCAATTTCTGCTCTTTTCACAATATCTGAAATCTTGGTTCTTTCAATGCCTTTTTCCTTAAATACTTCAATCGAAGCCTGGACAATCTTTTCTTTTTTATCCAATACAATGCCCTCCAATCATTAATGACTGAATATCATTCATTTTATCCGGAGAGAAACTGTTTGTCAAGGATGGCGTTCGTTATGTAGCCTGTATTTACGTATTTATGTATTAGGCTAACCCATCAAGCAAGTATAGTTTACGAGGAAAGGTCCATACCTTTCTTAAAATAAAATACTATAAGGGATACCTATGTATCCCCTAATACTCAGTGTTTCTTCCAAAATATATTCTCTTAACGAGACGAAACATGCTCTTCCAAACGATCCCAAGTTTCTTTAATGCCATGCTCCATTCCCATTTCCAACACCGTCTTCAAAGCTTCTGGAGATTCATACTCCGCGCGATTTACAAGCCTTGTCTTGCCGTCATGCTCCTCAAACGACAATGTGGATAATGTTGCAGGCATTTCCGAAGACTCATTGCCCTCTGCATCTGAAAAATAATCGATATATTCGATTTTTTCATTCGGAACAATTTTTTTGTAAACTGCTTTTCCCCAAGACTCAAATCCAAAAAAGTCGCCTTGGCTCTCATCCACACATTTCATGCAATAATGCCAAACGCCACCTTCTCTAAAGTCCAGATCACAAACTGTCAGCTCCCAGCCACGCGGTCCCCACCATTGCCTTAGATGCTCTGCTTCTGAAAAAACTTTAAATAAAACGTCTTTAGGGGCATTGAATTCACGCTCTAAAACCAGTACGTTTCCTTCCACTTTTGAGATCATTTTGGTTGTCATATAACGGTCCTCCATCAATTTTGGCATTACGCTACATGAAGAACGGCATATAAGAGGAGGTTTGTCCAAACCTTTCCTTCTCATATCGGCATTTCTTCTCCCTTACTATTCGGCACCGCTCTTTAATATCCTTCTTTTTCTAGCCGTTCATATCTACTCAACACATCAAATAAAAACTCTCGATTAAACCCTGTTTTCTCATATATCCGTTCCACCCAATCCTCTACCCTTATCAAGGCTGGATCCTCTATGATTCCTTCTGTTGTACTCAAGAAGCTATTCCAATTATAAAATTCCCAATGAGCAATTTCCTTTTTGTAGGGAAGTCGACACTCAAGTAGAGGCTTTGGTTGAATCGAGTTCTGGCATATTTCCGCTGCCTTTAAAAAATAGTCCATTTCCACCGGTTTGGTCTCGTAATGCTGGCGAGAGACTTTCCCGTTAGGACGATGGTAAAGAATCTCGACCTGTTCCTTGTTTGGAAAGACCTGAATATCGGCCGCCGGAAAAAAACCACTAAGCTTTTCTGACGTAAAATTCTTACCTTCCTTAATAAGAATTGGAGAAAGCCATTGGTCACCTAAGTCACATAAGTAACGATCTCCCTCCTCATCTACAACCATCACACCCACATGGGCATCGTCTGTTCCAATATCATGGCCGATTGGATAAGCTGTTATTCCTTCTTTTCTAAATGCATCCAAAAGCCAAATGGCAAGATCATAACAATTCCCAGTGACACCCAACACCTCTCTATCCTCTTTCATTTGTGAAACAGAACGTTGTTTCGGCTTGTTTACTTGAGCATGATACACCCACATTTTTGTCAAAGTTTCCATCGGATAGGTCGAAAATCTGTCCCAGATGGAACGAATATAGATTGGTGGCTGCATGGCTGTACACCTGTCCTTTCTTAATTCAGCTAAGTTCCATTAAAACTAATTTAACAAAAAAATAAACATTGCAGGGAAATCAAAGGAATATAAAAAAACAGCCCAGAGTTTCTGAACTGTTTTTTCATCAATTTATTACTTCTTCTTCCTGTGCCTTCGAGAAAAACCATCCTCCTGCTGCAATCAGAAGCAAGACTACGTAGAACGTTACTTTCCACTCTGTGGATTTTGGGAACGTTTCAGGTAAGATGCCTAATTGAGGATGCGCTAATGTGTATACGAGGAGTTTCACCCCGACCCAACCGACAATGAGGAATGCTGCAATTTCAAGACCCGGTCTAGATTTCAGTAAGGCAACGAATAAATTGGCTGCAAAACGCATAATTATTAGCCCTATCAATCCTCCAGCAAAAATCACCAGAAACTTCCCGCCGTCCAACCCTCCAATGGCAGGTAGCGGGGTATCCGGAAGTGTTACAGCTAGTGCAACGGCTGCTAGAATCGAGTCTACAGCAAAAGCGATGTCAGCTAACTCCACTTTAATTACAGTTCCCCAGAACCCAGCTTTCTTTTCCTTCTCTTTTTTTATCTTCTGTCTCTTAAAGACATATTTTCTAAGAATATGGTTCAGTGAAATGAAAAGAAGATAAATGGCACCGATTGCCTGTACTTGCCAAACATCCACTAAAAATGAAATGGCAAACAAAGAGCCAAATCGAAAAACGAACGCACCTGCTAGTCCGTAAAACAATGCTTTTTTGCGCTCTTTTTCTGGTAAGTGCTTTACCATGATTGCTAATACCAAGGCGTTATCTGCTGCTAAAAGCCCCTCAAGTGCTATAAGAAGCAATAAAACCCATGTATATTCCAATAATATGGATACATCCATCACTAATCCTCCTAACAGCTGTAGGCTTACGTATTTATGGTTTGCAACACCCGTAACTTTTAGTGATGGATGAATTAGGTATCCAAAATTTTTTTAAGAAGAAAATATCTATTTCTCACCTTCCATATTAGGATAGCTATGCTTACTATTATTTATTTTTTCTAATCTGCCTCTAAAAAACGTATCATGAAACTCTTCTATGCGGAAGGGGATGATTGGGGTTAAGTATGGTACGCCAACAGAGCGACGGGAAACCATGTAAATAATCAAAATGGTTGTCCCAATAATCACGCCAGAGATTCCATAGAAATTTCCAATCCATAAAAATGCAAAACGGAGTGCATTGGTAGGGGCTGCCATCTGCTTGGAGGCAAATAAAAGGCTTGTTAAATAAGTTACGGCCACTAATATAAGGCTGAACGGGTGTATTATTTTTGCTGAAACTGCTGTTTCTCCAATTGCTATAGTAGCCAACAAAGAAACAAAAATAATCGCACTCTGTGGGATTCTAAAGATCGCATCAGCTAAAACTGTAAGTAAAAAAAATAAAACAATCATACTCCAAAACGGGGAAAGTAGCTCATCCCCCTTAAACAAAGTTTCAGCTACATTTTTGGGTAATTGATCAGAATAGAATTTAGACATGACAACATAAACGCTTGGGATATAAATCGTCATAATGAAGCTGATCAGCCTTATAAATCGAATACTAAAACGTCCCAGTTTCTGATTATATTCATCTGGAGCCTGGAGGGCAGATACAAATAAACCTGGTAAGATGATTCCATATGGATTCCCATCAACCATCACTACTACTTTTCCATCATATAAAGAGGAAGTAATCACATCAGGACGTTCGGTGTTCTCAGACATAGTAAATAAAAAATCCTTGGTTGGATTCTCCATCGCTTCTTCAATTAGTTTTGCCTCTAATACATAGTTAACTTTCAGGTTATCTATACGCCGCCTAACTTCAGTTAAAACATCTTGGTCCACGACACCTTGGATGTACAGTATAGAAATGGCAGTTTTAGAAAGCCCTCCGATATCCATAGAGTCTATGCAAAAATTAGAAGTTCTTATCATGCCGCGCAATAAACCGATATTTGTATCGAGCTTTTCTGTTAAGCCTACCATACCACCACGCGGAGAACGCTCGCTTACCACCTGCTCCAAACTTCTCTCTTTCCTCTGAGCATTCTTGGCAATGATCCCCTTAGAATATCCTTCTATTAGCATGATCGTATTTCCGTTTAAAAGAGCATCTGTCAGTTCATTTAATGTGCTTGCTATATTGATGCCGGCAGTTTTAACGATTTTTTGAGCCACATTTTCCACCAAGAAATCGTCCCACTCTAATTCACCATCAAACGCTAAAAGAGGTTCAATAATATTGGTCTCAATTTTATCAGTATCAGCAATTTCTTCCATATACATGAGAGTAACATATACAGTATTTTCGGTGCCCATTTGCAACTTTCTAATGGAAAGGGATGATGTATGGTGAAAACTTTTTTGAAGGTCTTTGATATTCTCTTCAAAATCTGTATGAATGGAATTATACATGTCAATCAATCACCTTGCATATATTAGTATATTTTCCCTTTAAAAGGAAAATGTTAGATCGTTAACTAATATGCACGAATGAGGTGAAACTATACTAACTGATTAGTCTAACTCTATTGAGCTTATTTTAATTTCAGAATTTGTATCACATTCAATATAACGTCAAGTTCTTGACTTATGGTGATGGTTGTATCACTATCAAGACCATTTTCTTTGTATGATTGATATAATTTTTCCCTCAAGGTTTCTACTAGATTTTCCAGTTTTTCTTTTGGCATCGTAACTAATTTATTTTGCATAATTGCTCGTCTCGTTTCTTTGAATAATATAAGGCTAAAGTTGTTTAACAATTTAAGGCTATTTATAATAATGTTATAAAAATAATTTCAGGTGGGTTTGAGGGCTTATGAATCTTGATCAAATAAAATATATCTTAGAGGTAGCAAAAGAGAGATCTTTAACAAGGGCAGCTATTAATTTGCACGTGTCCACACCCGCTATCAGTAAATCCATCTCTCAGCTTGAAAAAGAACTGGGAATAACCATTTTCCATCGCTTTCGTCAGGGGACCGTTCCCACGACAGAGGGAAGAAAGATTATTAATAGCGGACTTGAAATATTATCGATTTTGGATGAACTACAAAAAGAATTAACACCAGAAATTAAATCTAAGACACTCAAAATAGGATGCGGACCATCTTTGACCTACGTAATTTATGATGCCTATCTGCTTTTTAAAGAAGAAAATAGCCATGTTCAAATAGAGATTATTGAAATGGACCAAGATGAGATCTTGAAAGCATTAAAATACAAAGAAATAGACATAGCATTCTCCCCTTTTGATATAGAAGAGCTAAAAAATGCAAATATGCAGGATTCAATGGTTTTTGACTTAATTTATACAGGGCATGCATGTGTATATGTTAGCAAGCATTCCAGTCTCTATCACAAGGATATAATCTATACAGAAGACATCAAGGATGAAAAAGTGGTCCTCTATAACTCTAAACGAGCACAACTCCTGAATGAAAAGTTTTTAAAAAACGTACAACCTTTCCTTACTTCTAATAACATCGAGGTTTTAAGGACATCTGTTTTAGATGGACACGCTATTTGTATTATTTATGATTTTTCATTCAAAAATCACTCAGATGTAAAGAATGGGAATTTAGCTGCCATTCCTTTGGGAAATCCTAACCTAATAAATTTTGATTTCTGGGCAATTCGCCACAACAATGTTGAAACTTCTAATGAAGTCAGCGATTTTCAGCACAAGGTAATCAAGTTGCTTCGAGCTTGATCATATTTAACTCTTATCTTTAAACACGATTTACATTAATTATCAAACGACTACAATTATAAGCTCTCAACTAATTAATGTAAATTCAACAAAAATAAACATTAGTTAACTTTTGGTTAATCTATTAAGGTGCTAAAATCGACTTACTAGGTTTAACCTCCCTCTTCTCAAAAAAAATTCTCCTCATATATATAGAAGTAAATTGATTTTTGAGGAGCGAAGTACATGGCTATTAAACCACTTGCGCTTCAAAATGGCGATACAATTGGTTTGGTTACTTTAGGGAGTCCACTTGCTGCGACTACGATAAATACACGGGTGCAAATTTTGCGGGATATGGGGTTTAACGTTGTTTTTGGAAAGTACGTGTACTCTATTGATGGGATTGTGTCCGCTCCTGCTGACAAAAGGGCTGAGGATCTTATGGATATGTTTAAGAATCCTAATGTGAAACTGATCCTTGCGACACGCGGCGGGACAGGTGTACAAGGGATTCTTCCTTATCTTGATTTTGATGTGATTGGGGAAAACCCTAAGTTGATTTCAGGATACAGTGATATCACCGTCCTTTTGAATAGCCTTTATCAGTATAGTGATCTTATTACGTTTCACAGCCTGATGCTCATTGATTTTCGAGCGGAAACTCCCTCTTACAATTTCAATCAATTTTTTGCAGCGACTTCTACATTCACCTCTCCGCGTGCCCTTATCAATCCACCGGAAGTTGTGCGAATGGGGATAAATCCTGGAAATGTGACAGGGCCTATCGTTGGAGGAAATATCACTTCCATCGTTAATACGCTCGGCACGCCGTATGAAGTCGATACAAAAGGTAAAATTTTGTTTCTGGAGGACACCCATACACCGGCCAACATGATACTTCGTTACTTTACCCAACTGTCGATGGGAGGAAAATTCAACGATTGCCTCGGCATCATCATGGGGGAATGCACGAATTGTCCGGTGGCGTATAACACTTCCTACGCAGACCTCATTAATTCAGTTCTCGTTCCTACTAGGAAGCCATTGATCACCAACTTCGCTACAGGCCATGGCAGGTTTAAGGCCGCTATACCGATAGGAGCTACCGTTAATATGAACGCTACGAATAATACAATAACAGTGATGGAGCCGGCGGTGTCGTGGAGATAGAGATGAGTCTGGGGAGAAGGAAGGAGGTGTGGGGATAGCGCATTTTATGGTAACCAGAGCGGTTTTAGATGTAAATATATGGACTATCGATAATTTGAACAGGTTTTTTGTATAATTCACCGGTTTTTTTGTATACTTTAGGTCTTTTTTTATCTAATTCCTTTCGCTTTTTGTATATTTACCTTTTGCTAGCTAGCATGGACCCTCTATGCAACCTCATCATTATCTCAAAATACCATGCCAAAATAGTCGATGTTTGTCATACCCCTCTCACTCCTTATTCCAAGCGATGAAAAATAATTCTGAACAAACGTTTGATTAAAATTTACTATCCAAAAATAATTACATACTTAATGGTGTTGTAGAGGCAAACACCATGATTCACCTACAGTTTTCCTTAAAATAAATTAAAATCACTCTTGTTTGGGTACGATAAGCCTCAAATGGAGGGATTTACTATGAAGAAGATAATCTTATTTTCATGTATAGCTTGTTTCCTATTGATAGGGTATCAACCTGCTTCATCATCAATGGCCACACAGATAACAACCCAACAAGTACCAAGTTACGCAAAATGGGGACAACTTGCAATGAAACGGACGAAGGAAACCTATCCAAAAGCGGAGATTGTGGACTATTCACATCTGGGCAGACAGGAAGGGCCGATATTAACAACGGAAAAATTCAGGTTATGGTTAAAAGGAGAGGACAAAGAGTTCGGGGTTAACGTGACGATTAGTTTTTATAATGATACGGAGATGGTTAAAGAGGTTAAATTGGAGGAAATTAAGCGAAAAGCAAAGGGTAAAAAGCGTAGATAGTGGATTGCATACTATGAAAAAAGCCCTAGGTTAAAGCACGCAATTAACCTAGGGCTTTCTCATTTAGTGACCTAGCTGCAGAATCACCCAGCTCACACCTTCTTCAACATCCAATTTATCTCTTCTTTATTAAACTCCACGTACCCTTGCATCTCCCCCACTCTTTTGTTTGGTGGTAATCGGGATGCTTGCGATTTTTAAGATAGAGATAAAAACCTCATACCCCATCTCTCCTCCTACATCTTCAGGCGGTGCGTTTCCTTCGCCGTCCGTACAGATTGGATAGTTGACGGTGTAATCTTTTATGACGTCTTCCACTTCAATTGTGTGCTTCCAATCATCGCCGAAATCATAATTGTACACAATTTTGCTCCCTGTAAAATCCTTCAGTTTATACCCGTGCTCCATTTTCATAGGGACGGCTCCTTGATAGGAAAAGGCTTCCTCATGACAAACCAAGTTAAGGCTAGGTTTTTCCTCCCATCCAGAACCACCTTGTTTCTTTTCAAAAATTTCAAAGTCATGAATATGGCTGTTTTGCCAAGAGAAAGCAGTCTGTAAAACGTCACGCAGCTTAGAAAAAGTAATACCAGAGGGAACAGTAATCCGTCTCCAAACAGAACGCTTATGAAGCTAATCTTGCCACTAACTTCCGGTCTTTAGTTTTGACATACACCATTGCGGATGTAGCCTGCATAAGGTTCTCCTTTTTTATCGTGTTGCCTTGATTTTAACATAGGAAGAGGGGCATTGTGCCTGTCCCCTTTTCCCACAAAAAAGAGGCGCACACCTCTGGACGCCTCTTCCCTTTATCTAATTCTCTTTCACTTCTCTACGATTTTTCTTAAACATCTTCGACAATACTTCATACACAATCGGTACAATGATAAGCGTCAACAGTGTTGAACTTGTCAGTCCACCAATAACGGTAATTCCGAGTCCTTTGGAAATCAGGCCTCCACCACCGTCGATTGCTAGTGGGATCAGTGCTCCGATGGTTGCGATAGCTGTCATAAGGATTGGGCGTAAGCGGGTTGCGCCTGCTTCCAGGATGGCTTCGCGCATGGTCAATCCGTCACGTTCCATGTGGATGATCCGGTCGACTAATACGATCGCGTTCGTTACAACGATACCAATCAACATGAGTAGTCCCATCATAACTGGAACAGAAATCGTCTCTCCTGCAAGCAACAGGCCGACAAAGGCACCGATTACGGCGAATGGTAAGGAGAACAAGATCGCAAATGGTGCGACCCCTTCACCGAATGTCACAACTAGGATGAAGTAAACAATCGCGATGGCTGCAAGCATGGCAAGCCCGAGCTGCGTGAATGTTTCTTGCATGTCTGCTGTCACTCCGGCAACTTCCATCGTTACGCCGTTTGGCAGATCTACGTCGCTGATCGCTTCGTCCACTTCTGCCGTTGCTTTGGAAACGTCATCGCCAATGACCGTTCCGCTGACAGAAGCGTAGTATTCGCCTTTTGATCTTGCCAGGGTATTCAGCGTGGTGCCTTCTTCTACTTCCACAAGCTCTGATAGAGGCATCGTGGTTCCCATAGCTGTTGGCACTTCTGTTGCTAATAATTCTTCAATCGATTTTGGCTGCTCTTGTTGCTCTTGTTTTACAATCACATCAAGGGTTTTGCCGTCTTTTTCTACATTTGTCAACACTTCTTCAAATTGCGGGCTAAGCATCATCACGATTTGACCTGCTGTCAGTCCGTATTGAAGCAACTCATCCTGACTGACCTTCAGAGTATGCTCGACATAGGCTTCCTCAGCAGTCGACGAAACATTTTCGAGAGAATCTGTTCCGCTCATCGCGTCTTCCATCTTTTTCACAGTTTCATTCAAATCATCAAGATTTTCACTGGAAAATGTATAGCTGATCTCGTTGGATGCCATGGCTCCAGTGGTGAAGTTTTGGCTTTTCCATTCACCGGATTGACCGATGTTGAACACATAGTCTTCCACTTCGGTTCTTGCTTCAGGGAAGTTTTCCATGTCAGCGTCAAAGATAAGGTACATTAACACACCGTCAGAGCCGCCGCCCATCATGGCCATTTGTTCATTGGCACCGTCTGTGACAGACAGCTGGACAATGTTGATATCGTCCCGTTCCATCATGGCTTTTTCGACTTCTTCTACATTCGCGAGGGTCTCATCTTTTAGCTCCCCAGCTTCTGGTGTGTACGTTAAGTACATCACTTTTTCTTCTTCGCTACCTAAAAAGCTGAACCCGATAAGCGGCGTCAGTCCAAGACTTCCGACCAATAATACAACCGCGATAATGGATGTAATAATTTTATGGTTCAAGGACCAATTCAAGGCACCTTTGTACCAATTTGCAAGCTTGCCTACTTCTTTATGGCCGCTTTCTGTTTTTTCGCTATAAAGCTTTTTCCTGAAAAGGAAGTGCGACATCGCCGGAACGATGGTTACTGCCACGATTAAGGACGCTCCAAGCGCGAAAGTCATCGTTAGGGCGAACGGCATGAACAGCTCTCCAACCATTCCGCCAACGAAGATCAGCGGTGCAAAAACAGCAACCGTTACGAGCGTTGAGGAAAGAATAGGCTTGAACATTTCAAGCGTTGCTTCCCGGACAAGTGCGCGTCCTGTTAATTTTTCTTCCTTCAGATGCAATCTGCGGTATATATTTTCCACCACAACGATGGAGTCATCGATCACACGTCCTATTGCGACCGTCACCGCACCAAGCGTCATGATGTTCAATGTGATTTCCATCCAGTTTAATAGTAAAAATGCAATGAAAATCGACACTGGGATGGAAACGATGGAAATAAGGGTGGATTTGATATCCCTTAAGAATAACAGGATGATCAAGATGGCAATGGCCCCACCAAACAACGCTTTTTCCACCATCGTTGTAACGGATTTCTCGATTGGTTCTCCTTGATCAAGGGTCACATCAACTACTAAACCATCGATACGTTTTTCTTCTTCTTCCATTAATGCTTTTACTTCATTTACGACATCCACCGTGTTTGCTTGCGGATGCTTCAATACTTGGATCGCAATGGCGTCTGCTCCGTTCGTTCTGGAGACAGATTCCACTTTACCGATCACTTCGATCTCAGCAATATCACTTAATTTTACAAAAGGAACTTGAACCGTTTCGGAAGGAGTAACAGGAATCAGCATTTCCTCTAGTTCCGCTGCGGTCATGAATTTCCCATCGACGGAAACTGCTTCCTCTCCCTCTTCAAATTCGTAAAGTCCTAAGGAAACGTCCATGTTGCTTGCTTGGATCATTTGTTTGACATCATCTTCGGTTAACCCGAGTTCTGTCATACGTTCTGTGTTATAGCGAAGCTCGACTTCTTCTATATGCTGTCCGGCAATGGTCGCGGACGCAACGCCTTCAAGCTTTTGAATCTTCGGAAGCAATGATTCTTCCACCGTTGCCGAAAGTTCCACGATATCCTCTGTTTCACTGCTTGCACTTAATGCAACAACAGGCATCATATTCATGCTGATCGAGGTAACCATCGGTTCTTGGGCACCCTCAGGCAGTTCCACATCAGCCAATGCAGATGCTAACGCCCGCTTTGCCTCATCCATATCTGTTCCATATTCATATTCAATCTGTAAGTTTGCCATGTTGGAATACGAGTTGGAATAAACAGCTTTCACATTGTCTAACCCTTCCGCCACCTGCTCAAGCGGGATCGAGACATCCTCCATCACGGTTTCTGGTGTAGCTCCAGGATAAACATCCATCACCATTAAAAATGGGATCGAGATATCTGGAATCGTTTCCGTTTTCATCTTTGTACCGGAATAAATTCCAGCTACAGTAATAATAATTGTGAGTAACCATACTGCCAGTTTATTTCTTATTGCAAAATTGACTAACCCTCTCACGGTTGCACCTACCCTTTTATTGACTTTATATACTCCATTTCATATAATAATGACTATCCGGTCATATGTCAACGAATTAGTATAGGAGAAATTACATGTCTAAAAAACAACTAATCATGGAAAAAGCGACAGAGCTTTTCGCCAAACAAGGCTTTGAAGCCACTTCCATTCAGCAAATCACGGAGCAATGCGGCATATCTAAGGGGTCTTTCTACCTGTCTTTTAAATCAAAAGACGAGCTGATCACAGAGATGCTTGACCACTTTTTCATGGAGGTAACGGTCGAAACTGACCAGTTAGTCAATTTAGGAAAAAATGATCCCAATTTACTTTATAAATTCTATAAATTAATGTTTCATTTCTTTGCAAAACACGCCGATTTTGCAAAAGTTCTTATAAAAGAAATGCCCCATTCTTTGAACCAGGAGTTATTGTTGAAATCCCGGGCCTATGATGTCCAGACGTCCAAGAATATTTTGGACATGGTCGAGAGTATCTATGGGGACAGAGTTCAGGCAACCAAGTTTGACCTTGTTTATTGTGTGAAGGGCTTTTTGCGGATTTATTCGGAGCTGTTTCTTTTCTACAAGGTGGAGTTGGATATGGATTTACTGTGTCAGTCGCTTGTGGAAAAAACGGATAGCTTAGCAAAGCATTCTAACATTCCGTTTATTACGGAGGAGCTGGAGTTTTATTTGAAAAATGCAGATAAAATCGGGGATTCTGATTCTAAGGAAGAAGTTCTTGCTTTGATTGATAAGCAGGCAGGGGAAATGGAAGATCCTGTGGTTAGGGAATCTTTGGATATGTTGCGGGAGGACATTTTGGAGCCTTCGCTGCCGCTTGCCGTTCGGAGAGGGTTGATTGAGAATGTGCGGGTGCATGCTGATGGGAAGTGGCTGGCGTTGGTGTTGGATAGGTGGTTTGGGTTTTAGGGTGTAGGTTTTAGGGACAGGGACAGGCACCGCGCCCCAGTTTGGGGTACGGCCTGTCCCTGTGCAAACCTTGTGTCCCGACAGCCCTTGTTTATTCAAATGTCCGAAGATTTTTGAAAGTTTTTGTATACTTTTCCCCTTTATTTGACTAATTCATCCAGTTTTTCGAATAATTCACTTCACTGATCTAACTTAGAGCTCTCTTTAAACTGCCAGCTGGAATTTAAATTGCTTACATTCATCATTCCTGTTACACCCTCTCGAATACTGTATCTATATAACTTCTTCCAGTGTTGGAATGGATGTAATAGCCCCTACTTTTGTACAAACCAATGCACCTACTTTATTACTGAATAAGATAATCTCTTTAAGAAGTTGAAAATCTTCCAGTATCTTTTCAGCGTTATTCCCTTTGGAAAATTGAAAAAGTGCGGCTCCCACAAATGCATCACCTGCTCCAGTCGAATCAATGGAATCTACAGGAATACTAGGTATAGTTTCTTGCTTCTTTCTGTTTGAGATCAATGTGCCTCTTTTCCCCAATGTTATGGCTACTATTTTTGCTCCCAGTGCATGAAGGATTTGCACACCGCTTTCAAGCTCCTCGGTACCTGTGATGATTTTTAATTCCTCTTCACTGACTTTCACAAAATCAGCCAATGAGATTCCTTGTTTCACTAAATCGACAAAAATACTTTCTCTTCCTTTCCAAAGATCCAACCGATAGTTTGGATCAAAGGATATAAACTGTCCCCTTTCTTTTGCCGATCGCAAGGAGTTATAGTAGGTGGTTCTGAAAGGTTCCTCCAATAGAGCGGTTGCCGAACCGAAATGTAGGATGGAAGCTTGCTCCATTTTGTCTTGATCAAGTTCCTCCTCCAATAAAAGAGCATCTGCCCCCCGATTAAAAACAAAGTCTCTTTCACCATTTTTCTTTAATGACACAAAGGCCAATGTTGTCGGGTTGATTTTATCCAATACAAGCATCGACGTATCTACCTTTACCTCGTCCAATGTATTTTTCAGAAAGTGTCCAAATGGATCATTCCCCACCTTTCCGCTGAACAGCGCATATCCTCCCAATTTCACAATGGTCGCACATACATTGGCAGGAGCTCCCCCTGCTTGCTTTTCAAAGTTTTTCCCTCTTTCTAAATCAATGTCCACGTCTGTACAGAAAAAATCTATCAGTAGCTCTCCCATACAAATGACCGAAGTATTTTCACCCATTAAAAGATCCACCTTTCCATCCATAATTGAAAAGCTCTAATCAAAATTTCGATTAGAGCCCTTCTTTACTTTACTCTTCACATACTCCAGATTGATTTAAGAGGCGTAAGTGTTAATTGACGTACGTTTGCCGTTCCTTCTTTTGAAAATAAATTTACCTTATTTGCTTTTTCATGAGGAAAGACAAGGCTGGTAACTGCAATCCTTCCACTGTTGGCAAAGACCTCAATGGATGACGCATCCACGAAGATTTGAAGATTTATTGTTTCACCGTCCATGTTCAAGGGTGCTTCCTGGATAGCAGCGAATGATTCTGAGAAACTATTATCACCAGCAGCCGTACGATCAACGATTAACAATTCCTTCACTGCATCATAACTGATTGTTGTTTTTTCCTCCTTGGAATTCATGACGGATAAACCGAATAATTCTGCGGTCTCTTTTTCAAATTCAACCTCTATCTCTGTTAATTCACTGATCTTGTAAGAAATTGGTTTATTTTCGTCAAGAGCTAGATCTTTAAATGACTCCGCTTCCCCGCGGATGCTATTGATTTCCGCTACAGGTGACTGCACGATTCGCAGACCGGCGGCCGTGGATGTTAAAGATAATTCTCTTGGTAATGTCATCGCACTGCGCCATTCTTCTGTTGGCAATTGATTAGCATAGCGCCAGTTGCTCATCCAACCAATATAGATCCGCCTGCCATCCTCTCTTGGAATATCAGACCAGCTCACACCTGCATAGTTATCTCTGCCATAGTCCAGCCAAAGAACGGCTTCTTCAGAATGTTCATTCAGAAAGGTTGTGCCATCAAAGTCCCCGACAAAATACTGCGTTCTGGATCCTTCTTTGAATTTCGGGTTATCTCCAATACTTACGAGCATGACCCATTTCTTGTTCTCTTGTTCTCCATCAATGGGCAATTGGAATAGATCCGGGCATTCCCAGACACCGTCATGTGATCCTTCATTCATTCCAAACACACTGGCAAACTCCCACTCTCTCAAGTTCGTGGATGTGTAGATTGTAACGGTTTGACCCGTTGCCAGCACCATCACCCATTTGTTTGTTTCTTCATGCCAGAACACTTTTGGATCACGGTAGTCTGTAATGTCCACATCAGAAAGGACTGGATTCCCTTCGTAAGTTACCCATGTTCTTCCATCATCTTTGCTGTATGCCAAGCTTTGACGCTGTCGTGGCAGCTCTGTGCCAGGATAGTTATCTGCATGAGTAAAAATCGCAACCAAACCTGGGGCGTCCTCAAAAAATCCCGTAGTATTGTTCCAATCCACAACCGCGCTTCCCGAGAAAATGGCACCATGCTCATCCGGGTATAATGCAATAGGCAACTCTTCCCAATGGATCATGTCTTTGCTTACTGCATGTCCCCAGTGCATAGGCCCCCATGTAGTACCATGCGGATGATACTGATAAAATAAATGATACTCTTCGTTGAAAAAAACCATCCCGTTCGGATCGTTCATCCATTTTTCCTTGGGGGAGAAATGAAATTGCGGGCGATGATTCTCTTTATATTGAACTGTCATGAACACTCTCTCCTTTTCGAGGCTTTCGCCAGATTACAAGTAAATGTCGGACACCGCCCAAACTATTGACAAAAACCGTCCATATTCCGGTGGTGACAGGCACTTGTAAAATGATTACTGTCTATCAAATCCTGCTTGTTTAATCTCAAGCCATTCGGATAAACCTAGGCGTTCCAATTCTTCGAGGTATTCCGCCCATTCTGCTTCTATTTGTCCATTGGTAATCCATTCCGCACGCTTTCTGTTTACATATGGAATCAAGTCCGCTTCGATCTTGGAAAGGCGATCAAGTTCCTCTTTATCGAAAAATACTCTCGGGTAGATATTTTCTGCTTTCATGTGTGGTACCATGACTTCTTTCATCAAGTTCAATCTCCACGCAGCATCGTCAGGCTTGGTTGTAACCGTACCATAGTAGCTGTCTAAAATTGCAAGAGGTCCACCGACAGAAGTTTTTTCACGCAATTCAACAGGTGCCGTACCGTCAAGAGGCAAGTGTCTTAGCATTTCTTCCTCTTCATCCCACGCAAAAATGTTTTGTTGTTCATCATCACCATAGGTACCCCAGTTGTTTTGTACAGATTGTGCTGGATCATAAAGCTCGTCAATCCACTTCGCTGTCAATTCAAGGTTTTTATTGGCACTTGTAATAACCATTCTGGAGCGGTCAAAGCCCATTCCATTGGTTCTTGTGACGTTCTTGTGCCCATCTGGCCCGAATAAAGGAGGCATTAAATCGTATTTGTCGTTCATACCTGTAATATTTCCTTTATCCCATGTGAAGTACATTCCATAGCGTCCTTCTTGTCCTTTGGCCACATATGCAGGCCATTCATGCTCAAATGCCTCAATATCAAGAAGTCCCTCATCATACAAATCGTTCATGAATTTGATTGCTTCTATATATCCTTCGTCCGCTGCAGTCAATTTTACTTCGCCATCATTTGTCACTACTGTGCGATCCCAGTTATCGCCAAGGCCGAATGCTCCAAATAGGAAGCCTGGATCTTGTCCACCGTCATTGATGATAAATGACATGGGAATTGTTTGGCCATCTCCTGCAGGATCGTTATCTCTAAAGGCAATCAATACTTCTTTCAATTCATCAGTTGTAGTCGGCATTTCCAGTCCTAGTTGGTCAAGCCACTCCACATTGATCCAAGGGAAATTATCGACAGAATGAATGCTTTCTTTCCCTTCCCCTAATTCTTCAATCCAAGGAAAGGCATAAATATTTCCATCAGGAGCTGTCATCATCGCTTCGTATTGGGGAGCTTTCTCCAAAATAGCTTTCAGGTTTGGCATATAATTTTCAATCAAATCGTTAAGTGGAATAATTGCTTCGTCTTCTGCAAGCTTTAACAGTTCATAGTCACTGAATGCAGCATTTTTGATCGCATCCGGCATTTCGCCAGTAGCCATCGCAAGGTTTCTTCTTTCTCCAAATATTTCGCCAGTGAAGTTTCTCCACTCAATGTGAACACCTGTTTTTTCTTCTAATCTTTCATAAATCAATTTTTCGTTCGGATCATCAGGAGCCAGCGGAGAACTCGATGTCATTATTTTCAGTGAAATGTCCTCCTGGTCCAACGGGAAAGTAATATTTTCTAACTCATGATCATCGGACCATGTCTGTTCTGCATTATTAGAACAACCAGCAATCAATAATACACTTGCCAGCAAAGAAGCCAGGAGTACTTTGTACATCTTTTTCATAACTTAACCCCACTTTTCATTTTTTTAAGTATTTATTTTAATGACCCAACCATAACTCCTTTTTCAAAATACTTCTGGAAGAACGGATACATAATCAATAAAGGTAAACTTGCCACAACAATGGACGAGTACTTAATCATTTCTGCGATTTTCTGCATCTCCGCACGAGCCAGTTGATCGGCAATCATGCCTGGCTGTACCTCGTTCTGGATGAGTATTTCACGCAATACAAGTTGAAGCGGATAGAGTGAACGGTCATCCAGATAAATCATCGCTTGGAAATATGCATTCCATTGACCGATAAAGGCGAATAGTGCCAGTACAAAGATAATCGGTTTGGCTAAAGGCAATACGATTTTCCAGAAAATCATCAAGTCTGATGCACCATCTATTCTTGCGGCCTCTTTCAGCTCATTTGGTATCGCTTTAAAGTAGGTCCTTGCCAATATAAGATTCCAAACTCCCACTGCACCCGGGAGAATAATGGCCCAAGGTGTATTCAACAATCCCAATGAACGGACTACTAAATAGGTCGGAATCATTCCACCATTGAAAAACATGGCAATCAGGAAGAAGATAACGAAGAATTTTTTCCCGACAAGATCGTCCACAGATAATGCATAACCGGCAAGAACGGTAAAGCTGATGGCTACAAATGTAAATCCTGATGCATAGAGGACAGAGTTGAAGAAGCCTCTCATAATTGTTCCATCTTGGAAGATTCGAATATATCCGTCAACCGTCCAATGATCAGGGTTGAAGGACAGTCCTTTTGTAGCCAGGATTTGCGGCTGTAAAAACGAGCCAAGTAAGACATATAAGAGAGGGACTGTAACAACGACTACAACCAGACCCAACAACACTTTATTGACCAGAAGAATTATCCGGTCTGTTTTTGAGCTGTTTAATAAATGGGTACTTTTAGAACTACTCATCGTTTTCCTCCTTTCCTAATAAAGCGTTTCGCCTTTAAGTTTTTTCACTACTTGATTCGCTGTTGCTAGTAGTACAAGACCAATCACGGTATTGAATAAACCTACCGCAGCACCGAAGGACCAATCTCCTGCCAAGAGCCCCCGCTTATACACATACGTATCGATAATTTCAGAAGCTGGTAAGTTCCGATCTGTTTGTAACAAGTAGGCTTTTTCAAATCCGACACCCATAATTCCTCCAATTGCAAGAATGAAAAGAACCGCCATCACCGGTTTCAGTACCTGCAGATCGATATGCCAAATTCTCTGTAAGAGGGAGGCACCGTCGATTGTTGCTGCATCATGCAGTTGTGGATCAGAATTGGATAGGGCCGCAACATAGACAATGGATGCAAAGCCTGCCCCCTGCCATATACCCGATGTAATAAAGATGGTCCTGAAATAATCAGGTTCCGACATAAATGAGACAGGTCGATTCATAAACAATTCAAGCAATCCATTAATCGGTCCTGCCGGAGATAAGAAGAGAAACAGCATCCCGGCTATAACTACCGTTGAAATGAAATAAGGTGCATAGATAACCAACTGAATGTTCTTTTTGATTCCCGACCTTCTAATCTGATGAAGCATAAGAGCCAATATGACCGGGACAGGAAACCCGATCAACAATTCATAAGAACTCAGTTTAATCGTATTCAGGAAAATCTGTAGAAAGTTTGGTGAGGTCAGGAAACTGGTGAAATGAGCTAAACCAACCCAGTCGCTTCCCCAAATTCCTTTTGTCACACTAAAGTTCTGAAAAGCAATCAGCACCCCATACATTGGTATATAGTTGAAAATAAAAACAGATAACAAAGCTGGTGCAAGGAATAAGTACAAAACCCAATTTTTCTTTATGTAGGCCATTCGATTCTGCTTCCTTTTTTGTGTTTTAGGAACTTTCGTGACCTGACTTGTAATTTCTACCGGCTTGTCCAGAGGTTCTAAACCCTGACTCATGAATATCACCCCTTTATATATTTTTTGTGATTTGTTCTTCAAACCCTTCGTTTCCTTCAGACCTATTGCGGATGCAAGATAGCGCTTTCTTGGTTCAAATATAGCAAAATTAAAAGAAAGGATAGTTTAATATTTTTGGGTTAAGTGTTTTAAAATTTTCGGTAGTTGAAACCGGATACACTTTTCCTCAACAAGCGGCTAAAAAATAATTTTCTAAAAAACAGGCTCTGTTAAACACCGCTGTTGATTTCCGCAAAAGGCTTCGCTTATCCAAGGGCGACAATCTTGAGCCTCTGCGGGCTTTGCTCTGTGGGGTCTCAAGATTGCCGCTACTCCCCCCGCTAGAGTTTACGCCTTTTGCTCCAATTCAACAGCTAGAAATCATCACAATTTCAACATTTAACTTTAAATGAGCCAAAAAATAAAAACCTTCGCTAAACACGAAAGGTTTCCTCAAAAGCTTGAATAATATTAAAGAGCTTCAGAGGGAAAGCTCTGCATGTGAAGCCTTTTCTTTTCTCGGAAAGGAATGGGAGGCGACTTTTGTCATGAAATAGGCTGCGAGACTTATACCGAAAACAAGTATTAATGCCGGAATTACCATATAGGCGTAAGCAACAACTGCAAGCAATGCAAGCAGGAAGATGGTATAAAACGGTTTTGCAACCGCTAGAATTACCGCATGAAAAGGGTACTTTAAGAGCTTCAAGTCAAAATGGACGAAGATCGGGAATATATACAATAGGCTCAAGAGATAGAGAATACCTATGACAACCGTTGCACTTGCCAAAGCCAATTGAAGAATGCCGTTGTCCATCTGCTGAAGCACTCGGATATCCAAATATAGAATAAATCCCACCATGATCATCAGATACCCTATTAAATTGGACATGATGAACTCTGATTTAAAATGATTCCAGAAGGATTTAATAATAGCTGTATCCTCATCCTCCATTATCATTTGCTTTAAAACTGCAAACATTGCCGCAGTTGCGGGGAACAGTCCTGCTATTAAAAGACCTGAAATAGAAAATAAAACCCATAGAAGGTTGAGTAATACTAGATTAAATGCCCAATTTCCTAATCGAATATACCATTGCGACATATCAAACATATGATGTACACCTCCATCACAATGACGGAAATAATTCCGTCTCCCAACACTTTATCAAAGATTACCAGGAAGATAGTTTAATATTTTCGGGTGAGGACATTTAATATTTTCGGGTGTTGGAAACGCATACAAAAATTAAAGATAATACTCTGTTAAAAGTGATTGTTGAGATTGAGAAGGTTTCTAGCTGTTGGATGGAACAAAAGGCGAAGACTCCCTGCAGGGGGGTAGCGATAATCTTGAGACCCCGCAGGAGAAGCGCGAGGAGGCTCAAGATTGTCGCACTTGGGTAAGCGAAGCCTGTTGCGGAAATCAACAGCGGCTTTTAACAGAGCCAAAGATAAAATAGCTTTGGCTACACGCAAAAACCTCCAACAATTTTATTGGAGGTTTCCATCTCATTCATACTCCTGTAAGGCATTGTTAATTTTTTCAACCGCTTCATCTGCCGCTTCCTTAATATCCCTGCCTTTAATGCCCACATCTTCAAATAATACCTTTACAGTATCGCTAACTACGGAATAAGCGGGGGTCACCGGCCGGTTTTTGGAATGATTCTGGCCTTGTTGAATAAAGATATTTTTGGGATACTCGTTTAACTCAGGAAGAGCCTCTGCTACCGAATACCTAGCAGGGATTTCACCTGTGAGTTCCGCAAACTTTTTAGAGCCCTCATAGCTTGTCAGGAATTTAACGAATTCCCAGGCCTCCTCCGGATATTGGGTTTGGGACGAAATTCCGATGGCCCACCCTCCGCTTGGAGTCACCTGATATTCTCCCATCGGCAGCGGTGCGACTCCGAAGTCCTCTTCAAGTGAAAAGTCTTGAATGTTCTCTAACTCCTGCAAATCCCAAGATCCCAAAATGGTCATCGCAAGCTTCTCTGTCTCAAAAGCTGCTGGAGGTAATTGCATAGTAGCCACATTATGTTTTAGATAGAGGTCTTGGTAGAATTGCAGTGCTTTTAAAGATTCTTCGGAGTTCAAGTAACCTTCCGCTGTTGTTCCGTCAGGACTCAGTACACTTCCTCCGAACTGCCATAGAATGGGCATCTTGAAATAGGCGGGTCCTTCCCCGTCCGTGAATCCCTGAGCTGGATCTATTCCATATACTTCTTGATTAGGATTGCTAATTTTTAGTGCAATCTCCAAAACCTCTTCCCATGTCAACGGATTGTCGGGATCTTGTGAAGGAAAAGGGATGCCGGCTTTTCTGAACAAATGCTTATTGTAATACAGGGCAATGCTCGATTCGACAATGGGTGCAAGATATATTTCCTCTTCATAGGTTAATCCAGTAATGGTCGGCTTTGAGATGTCGGCAATATCGCCTTCCTCTTTCATGTACCGGTCTAAAGATAAAAGCGATCCTGCATTGGCATAGAGCCCTAAGTTGGGACTGTCGATTGTCATTATATCCGGGTGGTTTCCTGCAGCCAATTCCGTACGAAGACGTAATTCATATTCCTGTCCCCAATACTGTGCCTGCATATTGATTTTTATATCGGGATATAGCGCCTCAAAGTCTGCTACTAATTGTTCATACGCAGAATTGAATGACGCATTTCCTAGATTACGCCAAAAGGTGAGCTCTATTTGTTCTACACTTTCCGCTTCCTCCCCGTTTTCTACCGTTTTATCAGAGTAGCTATTTTCAAACAGGACATACCCTGCTGCTATGACAAAAGCCAACATTACAAGGATAAGGGCTATCTTTTTCATAAGATCACCTTTCTTTCTATTTACCTCAGCTGTCACGGTTTATGGATTTACGATATTCTGCAGGTGAATAACCAAATTGCTTTTTGAAAACTGTACTGAAATACCCTGAATTGGAGAAGCCGACAAGGTGCGCAACGTCAATGATCTTAAGCTGTGGGTCCTTTAGAAACTTTTTGGCATTCTCCATTCGCAGGCAATTTAGATAATCACTAAAATTTTGGCCTACATGATTTTTAAAAATCTCGGATAAATAAGCACTATTAATATGGAATTGTTTTGATAAGCTGGAGAGTGTAATTTCGCTAGCATAATGAGACTCAATGAAACGCCTTGCATTTTCCACCAATCCAGAACCACTTGAAGAAGATCGGACTTCCTTAACCTTCTGTACAATAGCCTGGGCCAATTGTTGAAGTTGCTCTTTCACCCTGATTTGGGAATTGAGTTCCCATATGCTTTGCTGACAATTCCAGATTCTATCTTTCATCTCCACCGTATCCATGTCATATTTTCTGGCAAGTGAGCCCAATAGAAATAGAACCCGGTTGGCCAGAAAGGAAAATGCCATCATGGAGAGATTTCCTCCTAAAACATCTTGAAGGGAATCTTGGAATGCCCTTTGGTCGGCATTTTCAATGGCATTCGTTAGTCTCTTCTCCACATCCAAGGTGAAGTTGAACACCTCGTTTTGAGCCGTCCCTTCAATCACCTGTGAATGGCTCCCAACCTGACTTTGACTCCAAGAGAGCAGTGCGGAAATATACCCGTTCTTAAATTGCTGAAAACCTTTGACACCCTTCCCGATGCCGATAACCGTTTCTACTTTCAAATATACTTTTACTTTGGCCTGCAAGTTTCTGATAAAATCCGATGAATGCGTTAAGGGTGCACCATGGTTTTGATGTATGAAGTGAATCATATTAGAATAGCCTGCATCATAGAAGAAGTGTGTACCTTCATTCCTTTCAGCATATTCCTTGCAGAGCATCTTGAATGGCAGTAGCAGCTCCTTCAATTCATCGGGGTTTCCTTTTGCACTTCTCATTTCAACCGTTACGAATTGAACCTCGGTGTTCTCCTGTGCCAAAGTCTCCAGTTGCAACTGCTTTAACCTATCCTTGGCTACATTATATTCCGTAAATTCCTCTTTCACTAAATACAGCAAATACTGTTCGCGCATCTCCTCCAGCTGGTTATGCACAAACCTGTTCATGCGCTCCGATTCTATTTGCTTTTTCTTTTCCTTCTCTGCTTCGATGCGGATTCGTTGCAGTGCCTCCTCCAATTCATCAGGAGCAACAGGCTTAAGAAGGTAATCTTTTACTCCCGCCTTCATCGATGATTTTGCATATTCAAAATCGGAATACCCCGATAGCACGATTACTTTTATATCTGGGTACTCCACATGGCATCGCTTAACAAATTGCATCCCATCCATGATGGGCATGCGAACATCTGTAATGACGATGTCCACCTCTTTTTCTTTCAGAATCTCGAGGGCTTCCTGACCGTTTGCTGCCTCAGCGACAATTTCAAAGCCTGCCTGTGCCCAATCTATTTTCATTCGGAGACCTTTGCGTATTTGAATTTCGTCATCACTAATTAGCACCTTCATCATGTATATCCCCCTTAACTTTTATACATAATGTAATCTTCGTTCCTTTGTTCCGCTCAGAATCAATTTGAAAGCTAAAATCATCCCCATAATAGAGTTTCAATCTACCTAGGACATTCTTCAACCCGATACTTGTCCCTTTACTTGCCAAAACAATAGTGGAATCATTCATATCTGCATTCATCAAATCTAATTTGACTCCCTCTGACATCCCGATGCCATTATCTTCAACCGAGATGAATACCTGGTCCTCTTCTTTTACTGTCTTTATAATTATTTCTGCATGGGTGTTCTCCATAAAGCTGTATTTGGCTGCGTTTTCCACAAGCGGCTGTATGATAAATTTGATTATTGGCAACGACTTTGTTTCCGGTTCCTCTACAATACTAATGGAAATAGCATCTTCGTACCTGACTTTGAGAATGTCTGTGAAATTGCGTATATAATTAATCTCCTTACCCAAAGGTACAACATCGGTAAGGGTATTCAAGGAATAGCTCATCATCCTCCCTAAATAGACACTGACATTGATGACGTCTTTGTTTTTCCCCTGTGCTGCCAATCCTCCAATAATCTCAAGCGTATTATTCATAAAATGAGGATTGATCTGGAGAAGCAATGCTTTATATTCTGCATCTTTTCGGCGAAGATTTGCTTCATACTCAATTTTTATCAATTTATTCAGCTGGTCAATGGTCTGGTTAAACACTTTAATGTGATAGCCAACTTCGTCGTTTGGTGTCTTTATTGATGGCATATAGTGTGTTGCACCTGTGAAATCTCCCCGCTCGATATATTCCATCGCTTTGGTCATCTTTCCAAGAGGTCGTACGATGTTTGTGGAAAACAAATAGGAAGCGAGAATCGTCAAAATAAAAATGAGTCCAGAAGTATAAAGCAATCGATTTTGCAATTGATTTACTTTGGAAAACAACTCTGATTTGGTGATCTCACTGAATAGAATCCAATCCCCTACAGAGAGTTTTTGATAGAAAACAAGGTATTCCTCCCCATTGTGAGAACTTTCTATCAGTCCCTTACTTTTTGCACTATTCACTATTTCCCTTAAACTATCGTCTAGTACAACCTCGGGAGTGCTTACGCTTCCTGTCAGAACATTTTCACCGGTGCTGCTCAGTAAATGTACACGGCCATTTTCCCCTAGTGTAACTTTCTCTAGGGCTGTTTCTAGCAAGGTCGATGGCAGATTCACTTTTATCACTCCGAATTGATTAAGCGTGTAGATATCATATAAAGGGATTACAAAACTATTTACATAGCTTTGTACATAAGGTTGCTGATAAGCGTCTGTATGGGCCTTGATCCATCGCTGGTTTTTCTCTGAGTACTCTTGAAACCACTCGACCTCAGAGAGAAAGGGATGGTTTGTCCATATTCCGGTGCCATCATTCAAAAAAACTGAAATGGACATGGTATTGGAATTATTTAAGGTCATGGAGGACAGCCAGATTTTTAATTCATTTCGAATAAAATGGAGCTCGGCCAAAGAGGCATTGTCGCTCTCTTCCAACTGTAGCCATTGCTGAGTGGTCTGGTTTACTAACACCTGTTTACCAAGGTCCTCTGCTTGTACAGTTACAGAGTCCAAATATAATGAATATTGATCCATCATATCAATGGTGTTGTTTTTAGTCTGATCTTCAATAACCGAAGTAAACCAGCTTGGTATAATAATGGATAAAACAATAAATGGAACCGTTAACATAATAGTGAAAATAAAAAATAGCCGATTTCGTAAGGAAAAAAACATATTTGCCCCCAGGGAAGATATCATATTAAATAATAATTTTATTCTAATGAAATAAAGGTCTAATTTTTAACGCAAAATTTTGCTATCATACTATTCTTATAAATTAACAGATGAATCGGTGGCTGTCACTGTCGTATTTAAGGTGCAACATTTAGAGGAGTTTGTTTCATGCAGATTTAATCTTAAATCACTTACCCATTTTTCTATCAGAAACCACTATAGCCAGCGACAAAGAAGCACCAACAAATAATTGCTCAATATTTTCTAACATTAAATATGGTGTGAAGTTCCTTAACTTAGGTCCTCACACCATATTTTATTACATTTTAAAAGGGAGACGGATTGGCATGCCTGTCCCCTCAACACCTAAGCATAAATACCACATTTCAGGAAAGAATAGCCACATCATATAAAATACTGGATAAAGCGAGTTGATTGATTTGTACACTGAGATATATCCCATTGAGGTAAATCTTTTATGGTTCTATGTTGCTGTCATGTTCTTAGCTGCTGTTATTTTTGCGATTATGGGTTTTAAACGAAGAGGGCTACCTAGAGCAGAATACTTAATTGCGTTTATTATTGTGGCTTGGTCTGGAACTGCTTATTCTGCAATGGCGTTAGGGCAGGGGCATGTTACCATCGGGGATAAAGTAACCTATTTCGCACGATATTTGGATTGGTTAGTGACAACTCCACTTTTACTTGTGGCGCTAGCTTTTACAGCGATGCATTATATGCCAAAAGATAAGGTGTTAATTGGAGGGCTGATAGCTGCAGATGTATTTATGATATTGACAGGCCTGATTGCAGACTTATCTCCCTCTCCGGTAAGGTACTTTTGGTATGGTTTAGGTTGGATAGGACTAATGTTTATCATGTATATCCTCTGGTGGCCCCTTAGACAGAAGGCCATGTCACAAAGTAGTAAGCTACATCGCTTCTACCTTATTGTTGCCGGATACCTTACCATTCTTTGGTTTGGATACCCTACATTTTGGATTCTTGGGCCTTCTGGTGTTCATCTTTTTGACCAAGTAACGGATACAATCCTTTTTGTATTTCTTCCAATCTTGTCCAAAGCCGGGTTCAGCCTCATTGACTTACTTGGTCTGCAGAAGCTAGGAAAGAATTCAACTAAAGTACCCCAGCCTATACAGTAATTTTGGGGGAAGTTTCGTAAGGAGATTAAATCAGACGATACCTCCTCTCCCCAAAATATTTCCTTGCAAAATAATTCAGAACATAATATTATTATCTTAATAGCACATGAGTTAGTGTTATGCTCAATCTTTGAGCCTATATACTCCAAAGGGGAGTAGCTGACAGTTATTTCGACAATACGTGATAGTAATATCACCGGCTTAACTGGCAACCTTAACGTTGTTTGCGAGACCTTTGCCATTATGGTAAAGGGATATATTTGTGCATTTCCAAACCTTTACCATGCAATTGGTAAAGGTTTTTTGTATTTTCCGGGGAGGGAATGACCATCTAAACAACACATTCACTAAGACCTAATCTAGAATTAAAAACTCATCTGAAAAGGAGAAAAACGAACGTAATTGAAACACTTACCTGATAAAAATCTATTAATTTGGTTAACCTTTTTTGTCACTTTGAAACTATATGCAGTGTCGATTTTAACCTTGGACCTTCACAATCCACCAAGATCATTGGCATTACCATCAGCACCAGCCATTTAAATGAACCTTGTTTTACATGATGAACATAAATAATAGATTACTGGAGCGGAGGAAAATGTATGGATATTGGATTGTTGCTTGAATACGGTTGGGTGTTGCTCATTCTAATTGGTTTGGAAGGAATTCTTGCTGCAGATAATGCGCTTGTTATCGCAACGATGGTCAGGCATTTACCTGAAAATCAACGAAAAAAAGCTTTATTTTACGGATTGGCAGGGGCATTTGTGTTCCGATTCGGATCCTTGTTCCTTATCTCCTACCTTGTACACATATGGCAGGTTCAGGCTGTAGGGGCATTATATTTGTTGGGGATCGCTTTATATCATCTTTTGAAAAAGCATGTATTAAAGCCTAAACTCATAAAGCATGCGGAGGAAAAGAAAGGCTCCGGCTTCTGGATGACCGTTATTAAAGTAGAGCTGGCTGACATTGCCTTTGCTGTTGATGCCATCCTTGCTGCAGTTGCACTTGCCGTGATGCTTCCGACGACAAACCTTCCGACAATTGGTGGTTTAGATGGTGGACATTTCGCGGTCATCTTAGCAGGCGGAATCATCGGATTGATCATCATGCGATTTGCAGCAGGTTACTTTGTTACCTTGCTTGAAAAAAGCCCTGGTTTAGAAACTGCAGCATTCTTTGTGGTCGGTTGGGTAGGGGTAAAACTTGGAGTGTACGCACTTTCCCATCCGGAACTGGCGATCCTTTCAGAAGGATTTGCTAAAGGCGCTCCTTGGAAAATTACATTCTGGGCTGTACTTGTGTTAATCGGTGTGTTTGGGTGGATTCTCTCCAAAGAGAAACCAAAGGTACAACAGGTGGCAAATTGATATGATGGGTTGCAGGGACACATAGTCCTGCAACCCATTTTTAATTGAAATATTTCATCACCTTCTCTGCTTTGTGTAAGCTGTATGTGGAAGGTTGATATGTTCTTTGTTTCTTTGGAATCTCCAGGTTTCTTCAAATACAGGATATGAAAAGAAACCCACTTCATTTTAATGAAGTGGGCCAATTTACGTGTCTTATATACGTTCTACATACTCGCAAAGAGGAAGCAGAGAACCTTCCCAATGATTCTTAGTTGTTATCCGGATCTGTGTCGTCGTGGTAAGTTGAGTTTCCTGTCTTTGCGTCGAATGTCCAGTCGACTTTAAGTGTGTCGCCTTGGAATTGGTTTTGATCTTCGCCATTATCGACAAACTCAAATAGTACAAAGATTTTCTCTTCTTGTCCTACAGGGATTCCATCTGGAACTGGTAAAGCACCAGTCTGGTCATTACTTCCAATAAACGAACCGATTGCCGTTACATCCGGTGTTTCTCCTACTAATTCAGCTAATGTTGTTTCAACGGCTATGTTAGTGGCACTGCTTGTATTGTACATAATCGTTACTTTGATATGTTCTGCCATATCTTCTGTATTGTCACCTTTTACATCTTCCACTTGATACTTTGTATCTAATAATACTTGATAGATATCAAGTGTTCCATTGTTTTTAAGTGTGAATTCCCGGTAAATTTCATCCCCCGGCTTGATGTTGTCAATGTTCACAACGGCGCTTGGATTCATCGCTAAATCCAATTTACCCGCAGCAAAAGTATTCTGTGTTGCCTCTGCATCACTAAAGTATGAAAATGTTCCTCCCCCAATCAATGATAAACCTAACGCTGCACTCATAATCCCTTTACTTACATTCTTAGTAAAACTCATCAATGAATCCTCCTTATTAATAATAAAATAATATAGTAAACTCTTATGTATTTTTGTTGATACATAGGAGATGAAACCAAGTCATCATGCTTTGCTTCCTTCAAGCTCGTTCTTAGCAACAATAATGGAACGGAATGCAGAAATCAGCAATAAGAACCCTGGAATAATTAACAATAGAGCTGAGCCTGCTTTTGAATTGGAATAATTAAGGGCATATCCTATATATGGAATCGTAAAGTTGGTGTACTTTCCGATGATATTTTGTGCTTGTACCGTCCATAGATCGGGGCCGTTATTGTTATCCCCTTTTGTTTTATACACTGCTTGTCCATTCTCTTTTTGGACATCGATGATTCTGTGTGTAATGAGCTTATCTTCCATGCGAAAGGTAATAATATCGCCTATTTTATAAGAAGTATGCTGATCTCCCAGTTTTATTGAAATAATGGACCCTGTTTGGAATGTCGGTTCCATGGATCCTGATAATACCGCTTTTACCTGGTATCCCATAAAGGTCGGTTCCCCTCCCGATAGTCTGGAAGAAAGAACGATAAATGCTGCCAAACATATTATTATAAGAAAGATCGTTCCTATTACACTACTCACTATGCCACGCAGTTTCTTCTTCATGTGTTGTCACCTGCTTATCATTCGTTATTTCCGTTGATTCTTCATCTGTTATCTCCATTGGTGCTTCATCCTGAGATTCAGAGTTCTCTGAATTTGGATTAGTCTGTGGTTGTCCAATTATAGGTTTCTCTTGGTCTGGATTAAACTGAGGTTGTTCTATAGAAGGTTCTTCTTGATCTTCTAATTCCTGTATCTGCAATAAGATAGAAGAATGAATGGCCTCAATGTGTGAAAAGTCGACAGTTGCTTGTACCTTTTTCAACAATTCTTCAATATGCTGAAAACCCCTACGGACAAAATCATATGTATGGGCGTTCGACACTTCCTCCTTCTGCATGTCCATGTGATATAAGGACACTTCATCATATAGATTTTGGAGGGTGCCTAATTGGCGAGTGAGTTCCTCTTTCATCGCTGTCACTTCATCCAGTTTCCTATATAATTCTTCCATTGATGCATGGGGTGAAGGATCAGCGATTGTTTTTACATTGTGTTCCATGCTTGTTGACACCTTGTGTGCACGATTCTCCAGTTCTTTAATGGTTGCCGGAAAAACAAACGCCGCATTCACGGTGATGGATTCTGGTGAAACACGACTTGAAAATGCCGCTTCTGTTTCTCCTACCAGCTGAGTCCCGGCATAAAAGGCCATACAACATAAGGAAGATAGCAGAATGTCTCTATGAATTCGTCCCCTCAAATAATTATCCCCCTTTGCTGAACCATTTGACTCTAAGTATACAGAATGTTAAAAAAAAGAAAATTGGGTTAATTTGATGCGGAAATAGGTAGGGATTCTGTCGAATGTTGCCGTGCAACGGAAAAATCGCATAAAATCCTACAAAAAATAACCCAATTGATTAAATCGCTTGTTTCCTCAATAATCAAAATTGTTAGATATCTCATTTCAACGAGAGGGTGAATGTGTTTGAAAAAGAAAAAGCAGAAGAAAATCAGTAAAAAAGCAGCCATTCCTGCAGTACTGGCTCTATCAGTAACATTGGGAGGTTTAGTACCATCTGTACCTGGATTTGTAGGAACATCAAGCATTGTTTCCGTACATGCCGAGGAAATGAGTAAGCAAGAGATTGTAAAGGCGTTCCTTCAATCTAAAGTACAGGAGAAAACCAAATCCTTGGTTGTGGGGGATCAATTCAAGATCATCAGCGAGGAAACGGATAGCGAAACAGGTACATACCATGTACGCACTATCGAGCAGTATCAAGGGATACCGATTTTTGGTTCAGGCCAAACCGTTGCATTAGATGCCAATAACAATGTATATGCATCGTTTGGTAATGTTACACAAAAGCTTGCACGTATTGTCATCCCAACAGAAGCATCTATTGCAAAAGAAGAAGCTGAGAACATCGCCAAAGCGGATGTGGCATCTGACATGGGCGTGGCTGAACTGAAAACGTACGATGGCATGGACACGGAGTTAATGATTTATCCGCATGAAGGGAAATACTACTTAACTTATTTAGTGAAAGTATCTACATCCACACCTTCTCCAGGGTATTATCATTACTTCGTGGATGCAACGAACGGAGAGGTAGTCAACAGCTTTAACGCATTGCATGAAGTGGACCCTACAACTCTTACAGTTGCTCAAGGAAGAGGATTAAACGTATATGGAAAAATGCAGTATTTCCCTATAGGAAAAGATACGGCAACTGGAACCAGTTATTTATATGGCGGTTCTATCGCTGGGGGAACATTTGGAAAACCAAATATTGTACCTATCGCGACGTTTGATGCACGCCGTATGCCTGAAACACCATTCATCTTGCTTTCAGCACTTTTAGGTTTCACTGGATTTGAAGTAAAGACAACGAGTTCCAGCAATTTCTTCCATGATCCTGCAGCTGTTTCAGCTCATACTAATGCTGATAAAATAAACAAATACTTCCAACAAGCACACAAACGTAATGGTATAGACGGCAATGGTACCCCATATATTAGTACGGTGCATATCGGTTCTAAGTGGAACAATGCCGCTTGGAACGGAAAACAAATGCTATACGGAGATGGTGATGGGATCCGTCTTGGTTCATTAGCAGGCGGATTGGACGTTGCTGGTCATGAAATCACTCACGGTGTCATTGAAAACACGGCAGATCTGATTTATCAAGATGAATCCGGTGCGATTAATGAATCCTTAGCCGATATCTTCGGGGAATTAGCTGAAATGTACTCATCCGGATCTTATGACAATCCTTCAGAGTGGGAAATGGGAGAAGATATTTATACTCCAACCATACCAGGAGATGGAGGTCTTCGTTCATTGAAAGATCCGCGTTCCAAAAAACTACCTGAAGCATATGGCCTGAGGGATAACAGTTATCCTGATCACTATGACGACCGTTATATCGGTGAATTGGACAGAGGCGGCGTGCATATTAACAGTAGCATCAATAATAAAGCGGCCTACTTAATTTCTGAAGGCGGCACAAACAACGGTATAACAATTACTGGACTTGGCCCTGCACAAACAGGCTCCATCTTCTACAGTGCATTAACAAAGTATTTGACACCTTCCTCTGGATTTAAAGAAATGCGCGAAGCCGCTATCCAAGCTACCCGCGATAAATTTCCAGATAAGAATGGACAACCATCACCACAGGTACAGACAGTCATGAATGCATATGATTCAGTTGGTGTTATGGGTGAATAATAGTGGGATTTATGGGACAGGTTCCTTGTCCCTAAAGTGATCTAGAAACGAGGGGTTTTCCCCTCGTTTCTTTTGATTTTAGACTCTTTACTATAAATAGAAGTCTTTTTAGTTAAAGGCTGTTTTCGTATTCTTTGTTGCTTTTTTGAATATTTGAACCATCCGTTATATTACTTACTGTCGTGCTCTTTTCCCTATTGTACTAAGAAAACTACTTGCATATATTAAAATTGTAAGCAGTAAAAAGTCCAATTGCCGACTTTTTTACAAGTAAATAGCAACCATTTTTGAGAAAAGAGCCTATTTAAAATAGTAGTTTTAGAACACAGGCTCCTTATATGTACCTTATTTTTCTTTTAATGCTGATTTTCAAGATAAGCTTCCTCACTATCCGTGACAATCTTATAATCCTCCGTCGAGTCCAATTCATTATAATTTTCAACAGCAGCGAACAACAAGACCAGGTCCCTTGTCCCGGAACCTGGTCTTTTCATATTGGAAAACGGTGTCTGTCAGAAGCCACTGAAAAAGGGCCTTTTTCAGTGGCTTCTGCCTTTCCCCACGTCCTATTAATTAGGTATTCCTAGTTCATCCAGTATGTCTTCCAATGTTTGTCCGTTATGTTCGAGTTTTGGCATTGGAGGATTATGCGCCCATGTGTTTCTTGCTCCGTAGTTGGCGAACACAGGCCACATGTCACGGTCATCTACTATGCCGTCAAAATTTATGGCTTTATCAAAGCATGCTTGCTCCTGTGGATACTGGTAATCATATTATGAAAGTGATAAAGAACGGATAGATAAGTAAAATAAGCTGAGGGACGGTTCTCTGCATCCTTGGGTAAGCTTTTTACTTGGCTTGTGATAAGCATTTCAAGTGGTATTTTTTTATTTGTACATGTTTGCTCAATCCGAGAATTATAAATATGGCCTTCAACGTTTCTATGTAGTTATTTAGTCTTTGATAAAAACCCCCATTGTCAAAGAAATAGTTTGAGAATACAATTCAGACAGAAATAGATCTATAAAACTAGTACGTTCACCTCAGCGAGTCTTCTAGCATGACCTATTTACCTAAAATATACTTGAAAGGTGGTGATGATATTTTTGTACCAATGCAGTTCAGGTGATACCTATTTCTGGACTATTTATAGTCTTCCTACTTTGCAGAGTCTTCCTAATTGAAATCAAAGTAGTTGTTTTTAATATATCTGTTGTGGGGGAAATTTAATGAAACCAAGATTATTCAGGTCGTATAGAAAGAGATCGACACTTAAAAAGAGTACATACCTTCTAGTTATAGCTACTCTCCTTTTATCTATTTTCAATCCTTTTGTAAGGTTAATAGAAAATACCCATGCAGCTTCAAAGAATTCAGCTGTAGACATATTATCTTCATTATCTGATGAGCAAAGAAAGGCTTTAAGAAATTTAGAGGCCACTCAAAATGAAGGGCTATTAGGCTTTGAACCAAGGGACCTACTTGTGGAAGAAGACACAACGGTCATCGTTGAATTCCAATCAAAACCTGAAGAGATCTCCAGGCTGACCTCTGCTTTAAAAGGGGTAGATATTTCAACGAAGGAAGCCAAGGAAAAAGTCCAAGAAGAACACGTGGAATTTGAAGACTATGCAAAAAAGAACAACATTAAAATAGAAAAAACCTATCAAACAGCATTTAATGGAATGGCCGTAACCTTACCAGCTGACAAGATTGAGAGCTTACTAGAGATCGATGGTGTTAAAGCCATTTATAAAAATAATACGTTTTCGATTGAACCAGAGCAAGAAAACGATCAAGAATCCTATACACCACATATGGCAGACAGTATTCCGTTTTTAAGCATTGACCGACTGCATGAGGAAGGCATCACAGGAAAGGGAGTGAAAGTGGGCGTAATTGATACGGGCATTGATTACCATCACCCTGATCTAAAGGATGCGTTTGCAGGTGGTTATGACATCATAGATAACGACGATGATCCCATGGAGACTACCTATGAGGACTGGAAAGAATCGGGACGTCCGCTTGTAAACAATTTTAATTTTTACTATACATCTCATGGAACTCATGTAGCAGGTACCATTGCAGCACAAGGTAAAAACACCGGTGGAGTGACTGTAAAGGGTGTTGCCCCTGATGTTCAATTGTATGGCTACCGGGTATTGGGTCCTTATGGATCTGGGCAGTCAGAAGACATTATCGCTGGAATTGACAGAGCCGTATCAGATGGGATGGATGTCATCAACCTTTCCTTAGGGATGAACGTGAATGAACCATTCGATCCAACGAGCATTGCCATTAACAATGCCGTACTGAGTGGAGTTGTGGCCGTCGTTTCAGCAGGAAACACCGGTTCAAAGGCATATTCACTAGGTACACCCGGTGCAGCTGCCTATGCACTGACTGTAGGTGCCAGTTCCACTTCTCTACCGATTGTATACTTTACCGCAACAGGTGAAAAAGATGTATCTATTGAACTGCAAGAATACGCAAATGATTTTGTCACTGACTTACGCTCGTTTGAGAACCAGTCGTTTGACATTGTAGACCTTGGGAATGGAAGAAGAAGTGACTACGATGGGAAAAATGTTGAAGGTAAAGTGGTACTGGTCAATCATGGAGTCATTGGCACACAAGATAAAATTGTCTATGCAAAGGAACACGGTGCGATAGCAGTATTGATTTATCACAATGACCCTGACATAGGAGAAATTTCATCTTTCGCTGGAGAAGATCACCGCTTTATTCCTAGCTTTTACATGAACAATCAAGATGGACTGGAGTTAAAGGATCTTCTTCATTCCGGTGAGGCGAAACTCAAATTTTCAAACTACACAGTAAGTTATACAAAAGAGGATGAACTAGCCGAATTCAGCTCACGGGGCCCTTCCAGGGAAAACATAGATATCAAACCAGAAGTAACGGCACCAGGGGTAAGCATTCTATCTACTGTACCGGCTTATTCCGTGTTCAACGCTGCCTCATCCGATTACCGATTTGCCTATGACCGATATTCAGGTACATCCATGGCTGCCCCACACGTAGCGGGAATGGCAGCTCTGATGCTTCAGAATAACCCTGACCTTCAGCCTGCGGACATTAAAACACTCTTAATGAATACATCGGTTCCTTTAAAAGGGGAATATAGTGTGTTTGATATCGGGGCAGGAAGAATAAGCCCTTATGAGGCGATTCATTCAGAGGTAGAATTGAAAGTCATGGATAAGACGCCCATGATTGATAATGGGGAGAAAGTAGAGTTAGACGAAGTAACAGGCAGTCTTAGCTTCGGCTCCTATTTTCCAGGTGAAGGAAATGTTCGAACACAAAGATCTATTACCATTGAGAATAAGGGAAAAAAGAAAAAACAATTTGATGTTTCAGTAGAATTCACTGAATCTTCCTTGGATGCTAAAAAAGGCGTACAAGTGATCGTCAAAGATAAAGTACACGTAAAGTCTAATTCCCAAACAAAGACAAATGTTTCCTTAATCGTTCCAAAGACTGCAGAAATTGGCATGTATGAAGGCTATATTACGTTTGAAAACAAATTAGACCAAGAAGAAAGCTATAGAATTCCATTTGCCTTCAGAACCATGGAAAATGGTTTCCATTTCACTGAACTTTCTTCGCCTGCCATTTCACCCCCTTATGTTCATGTCAAACGAAACTACTATGCTAAAACATGGGTGGACCTTCAATTCAGCTTTAAGTCACCTATGAAAAAAATAGATTTTGTCTTAACAGAAGGGAACACAGGGCAAGATTTGGGTTACCTGGGGTCACTTAATCTTGAATCTGCTTACGACGGCATAAATTATCAAGTCAGCAACGTATTTAACGGGGAGTATTATCCTTTTACCAATGAGGAAGAACAACCGATCGCATCAAAGACTACGAAAGCAAAGCCAGGTTCCTATAAGATCAAGGCAATCGGAACCAGTAAGCAGGATCTAGTGTTTACACAAGAAATGAATGTTTTCATAGATCCTAAGAGCCCAAGTTTATGGAGTGAATTAGATGAAAACGCGTCCCCTGTCATTGAATATCCAGCCAATCAAGAAGAATACACTTTCGCCGTGAAGGTGCACGATTCTGAAATTGATCAAATGATGAGTGCGGGGATGAACGTAGATCAAACCTTGAATACAATCAACTATTCCATCAATAATAACTACAATCCTGTAATACCGGTAGCAAATGATGGATCGCTTAATTTGAATGTACCTCTGGATGTGAACAAACCTTTTATTAGTTATGCCATTTTCGCAAGTGACGCAGCTAATAATAGGAGTGAAAAGAAAACCTATTATTTCATAAAAGAGGGAATGCCATATGGATACATGGATTCTGACGCTACTACAGTAAACATGGGAGACACGTTCACGACCACTCTAGTAATAAACAACGTAGAAGATCTGGTGTCGGGAAAATGGACTATCCCGAATTTCGCGAATTACTTTGACGTAGTGGACGTTCGACCGAATGCACAGTTGGCTAATGACGCTAACCCTGTAGTGAATTCGGAAATTCAAGGAAACAATTTAAACATTACATTGAACGCTGATCACCCTTTGAGTGGAGAGCTAAAGGCAGTCGACCTGCAAATCAAAGTAAAAGATTCCAGCTTCCAAGTAATCGGAGAATTGAAGCCAACCTTTACGTACACGAATAATCTTGATGAGGTAAAAACGATTCCATATGCTCCACAATCCATCAACATTGTTCCAATATATTCTGAGCTTTTAGGTAGGTTAAGTTCGCGTGGGTTAGGCTTCGGTATAGACTGGACCAAAATGGGAGCCACCATCGACCTCCGGAATGAAGACGGGACGGAGTATGACGAAGCAGGCAGTCTGAATCGATTTGGCAATTTCACCCTATCTAAATTGCCTATCACATCCGAACCTTTCCAATTAGAAATTTCCTTACCAGGACATTTTACCTCACACCAATCAACGGGAGTCGGTGTACAGGTGGATGATGAAGTCCTCGGTCAACAACTAGACCTATTTACGATTTCTCTAACACCAGGCGATGTGAACCAAGATGATACCATCGACATTTTCGATGCATTGCTCATCAAAGAGAATTGGAATTCAACCAATCGCAGTGCTGACATCAACTTCGATGGAACTGTCGATAGAAAAGATCTTGATTTGGTCGTACAAAACTATTTAATTCAGAATCCGGATGCCCAGGATCCTCCTGAACCACAAACAGAAAGTGAAGGAGTTACATTGGAGGATATTTTGGAAGAATTGGGTGTTAATTAGGAAAAGACTTAAGGGGCTTGCCCCTTGTCCCAGAATCAAAATAAAGACGAGGGAAATTAATCCCCTCGTCTTTTTACGCATTGGGACGGTTCTCTGCTTCCACAATTTAAAATTCAGAACCGCTTGGCTTACTGTGGAGCGCTCAACACAGACCACACAACAAAAAACTACAACGACTTTATTATCCTAACCCCTTTAGAAGTGGAAGGCTCGCTTAATTTATACCTAAGCGTATTATGGAGCACAGAAGCCTTCTCTCCCAAACAGAAAAGGCTTTTCTCCTATTTATAGTAGTAGGTATTTCAGGCCCTAACAAATAAATTAAAGTATTTTTAGTTTCTCTTCAGCCCCCTTTTAAAGTTAATATATAATTCCAACTATGTATTTATATTCTTGTATTTTTTTTACAAAATCTAATTTATCTATAATGCGTAAGTGAAGGCCTGAAGGGACAGGCACGGCGACCACATTTGGGTAGACCTGTCCCTTCAACCCGTGTTTAGTCAAATGTCCAAAGATTTCGGGTTTTTGACCGAAGATTTTTGAAAGTTGACCGAAGTTTTGGGATAGTTGACCGAAGATTGGCAAGAGTTGACCAAACAAAATTTTGAGGTGTCCAAAGGTGATTGAAAGTTGACCGAACGGAGTTGCGATGTGTCCGAACCTCTAGTACATTTCTATATTATTTGTCCGAAGCAAGAAGAAAAATGACCGAACGAATTTTTTTAACAAAAACAGAGGCATTTTTCACAAATAATATTCATTTTTTACTCAAATACTGATTACAGGACAACAGCCCCCGTGAAAATGAATAAACGGAACCGTTCAAATAAAACAAAAATGATGTGAAGATCCCAAGATCCTCACACCATTATCTGTGTCAGCTTAAAGGTGAGGCGGGTCAGCATGCCTGTCCCCTCGACTCACCCTACACCCTCAATTTTTAGCAATTCTCCTTCTATTCCAGAAGAATAATCCGCCACCAACTGATACTAGTACTAACCCGGTTAGTAAAACAGAGAAAGTATTTGTTGCTGTATTCGGAAGTTTATTTCCGTTTCCAGGTTTGTCACCCGGTTTGTTACCTGGTTTTTCTCCTGGCTTGTTCCCTGGTTTGTCACCTGGCTTATGGCCTGGATTTTCTCCCGGTTTGTTACCTGGGTTCTCGCCCGGTTTATTCCCTGGATTTTCGCCTGGCTCTTCACCCGGCTCTTCTCCTGGCTCTTCACCCGGCTCTTCTCCTGGTTCTTCACCCGGGTTTAAACTTACATCTACAAATCTACCTTCAATTTCAGTCGGGATTCCTTCGCTTCCAATATTCACTAGATGCTCACGGAAGTTTTCCCAATCGGATAGGCCAAGATCAGTTACTCGGCCTTCTGCATAAGCATTTGCAAAGACGTCATAGCCGTCTCCGCCTTTTGCTGTGAAGGCATTTGTAGCAATGGTATATGTTTCGTCGTCTTTCAATTCTACTAAATGACCGTTTTCATCCACATATTTAATAGATACGACACGTTCGCCTGCAGGTTTCGTAGAATCAAATTCTATTATACCTCCTGATACGTGTAAGAAACCGCCATTTTCACCTGGGTATTGGCTGAAACTTCTTTCGAATGCTTCTTTAAGTTCTGCACCAGTCAAGTCCATTGTTGCCAGTGTGTTGGCAAACGGAAGAACTGCGATAACTTCTCCTACAGTGATTGGACCTTGATTAATCGCTGCACGGATACCGCCACCGTTTTGTAGTGACAAGATGACATTCTTGCCAGTGAAGTCTTTCGCCTTCTCAAGCATTCCGTCGGTAATCAGGTTACCTAGGATTGTTTCGTTTTTACGTACGCTTGGTTTTGTATTGTCGCCATCTGTACGTGGATTTTCTAATTCAATTGGTGTTGATACGCCGATTTCTTCGTTTGCAACCGCATCAACGCGTTCTTTGAATGGTGCTAAAACTTCTACTGCTTCTGGGTCAGCTTCCTTGCCGCTGACAGAGATCAGCTGTCCGCTATTTTCAATTACTACACCATTTTCATCGAATCTTACGTCTAGTAGACCAAGATTGCTATTGGAGTTTCCAGTTTGAACGATGACAGTAGGAGTTTCGTCGTTACCTACCACTACCGGTTCTTTCAATGCCGTATGGCTGTGTCCACCAACGATGATGTCGATGCCCTCTACTTCTTCAGCAAGAACTAGGTCATTGTCGATTGCTGCATTGTCGTCATATCCTATATGCGTTAATGCAATGATCTTGTTAACGCCTTGTTCTTCTAAGGAAGCAACTGCTTTTTCTGCTGCTTCTAAATAATTTTCAAAAGTGATGGAGCCTGGGCTTGAGATATCCGCTGTTTCTTCTGTTGTTAAACCGAAGATACCGATTTTCTCGCCATTCACTTCTTTGATGATCCCATTATAGATTTCACCATTTTCATATACTTCTTCAATGGAGTCATTGAATAGTCCATCGAACTTTGCATCTTTAGAGAAATCAACGTTAGCACTTACAAATGGGAAGTTTGCTCCTTTAACAAAGTCAACCAATGCCTGATGGCCTTCTGCTGAAGAACCTAAGTCAAATTCATGGTTTCCAAATGTCATGGCGTCATAGCCCAACAGTTTCATTAAAGCAAGTTCCGCTTCACCTTGGAACTCATTGAAATAGAGAGTTCCAGTGAATACATCTCCTGCGTCAAGTAGAAGTGCATCCGGATTTTCTTCTCTGATTTCTTTTACAGCTGTAACGGTTTTCGGCATGTTTTCCAACGCTGAATGCGTGTCATTTGTATGCATAACCGTTAGGTCGAATAGACCTTTTATATCTGTGATTCTGCCTTCAGTTTCAGTAGGGATTCCTTCGCTGCCAACACTTACTAAGTGGTCGCGGAAGTTTTCCCAATCAGATAAGCCTAGATCTGTTACACGTCCTTCTGCATAAGCTTTTGCGAATACGTCATAGCCGTCTCCGCCTTTTGCTGTGAATGCATTTGTTGCAATCGTGTATGTTTCGTTGTTTTTCACTTTTACATATTTGCCATCTTCATTTAAAAACTTGATGGATTTAACGCGCTCGCCTGCTGGTTTTGTAGAATCAAATTCTATTTTACCGCCTGCTACGTGTAAGAAACCGCCATTTTCCCCTGGATATTGACTTAAGCTGATTTCAAAAGCTTCTTTTAGCTCCTCGCCAGTTAACTCCATCGTTGCCAGTGTGTTGGCAAATGGAAGAACCGTCATGATTTCCCCAACCGTGATCTCGCCTGCATTAATAGCTGCACGGATTCCTCCACCGTTTTGCAATGCCATAATGACATTTTTGCCAGTGAAATCTTTCGCTTTCGCAAGCATTCCGTCTGTGATCAGGTTACCAAGGATTGTTTCGTTTCTACGTACACTTGGCTTTGTATTGTCGCCGCCTGTGCGTGGGTTTTCCAATTCGTAAGGTGTAGTTACACCGATTTCTGTTTGCGCTACTTCATCCACATGTGCTTTAAATGGAGCAAGCACTTCTACTGCTTCTGGGTCAGCTGCAATGCTATCGTTGATTGCGATAATGCGACCATCATGTGTAGTAATGACACCATTTTCGTCAAAATTAACATTCAACACACCAAGGTTGTTGTTTGCATTACCAGTTTGAACAATCAGGGTTGGTATTCCATCATTGACTACCACTACAGGCTCGGACAATGCTGTATGGCTATGTCCACCTACGATTACGTCAATGCCTTCTACTTCTTCAGCAAGAACTAGATCATTGTCGACTGCTGCATTGTCGTCATATCCAATATGAGTCAAAGCGACAATACGATTAACACCTTGTTCTTCTAAATATTTAACTGCTTTTTCAGCTTCTTCCAGATAGTTCTGGAATTCAATGGAGCCTGGGCTGGAGATATCAGCTGTTTCTTCTGTCGTTAAACCGAAGATACCAACTTTCTCACCGTTAACTTCTTTAATGATACCGTCATAGATTTGGCCACTTTCGTATGCTGATTCGATAGAGTCATTGAAAAGTCCATCAAACTTCGCATCTTTTGAAAAATCAACGTTTGCACTTATTAATGGGAAATTGGCTCCCTTTACAAAGTCAACCAATGCTTGATGGCCTTCTGGTGAAGAACCTAAGTCAAATTCATGGTTACCAAAAGTCATCGCGTCAAAGTCCATTAGGTTCATCATGGCTAGATCTGCTTCACCTAGGAATTCATTGAAATATAATGTTCCTGTAAATGCATCACCTGCATGAAGAAGCAGTGCATTCGGAGAAACCTCTCTAAGTTCTTTAAGCTTGGTGACAGTCCTTGGCATTAAATCCAATGCAGAATGAGTGTCATTCGTATGGAAGATTGTCAAGTCTGGACCCGCTGGTTTTGTTAAATCAAGTTGTACCAACATAGGATCATGGTCAGATGCCTGACCTTGTGCTTCTGTGAAATTCGCATTGATATGGATCATGTCCACTGTTGTATTCGGTACTAGATTGTTAGAAACTAAGATATGGTCTAAAACTTGGTTGTTTCCTTGATAGAAGTAAGAGAAACGGTCTTCTGCAGGAACTAGATCAACCATGTTTGTTAAAACTCCGCCTTTAAGTGTGTCAAGTGCCGGTGTGAATTCAAAGTCATTCATATCTCCAGCAACCACAATATTTAAAGCAGGGTTTTCTGCAAGTCCAGCATCTACGAAATCATTAATTGCTTGTGCTAATTGAAGTCGCTCAGTTTCTGAACCCAATTGTGGAGGTTGATTTGCTCCCCATAGAGATTGGTCTCCACCTTTAGAATTCAAGTGAGTACCGATGACTACGACTCGTTCACCTTGGAATTCGAATTCTGCAGCAATTGGTTTACGTGTGTTAGAGAATGCTTCAGGATTGATTACACCTGGGTTAAGCGTTAAGTTACCTTCTTCAGTCCAAGCATTTGCTTCAGTTGCTGTTCCTTTAGTAGCATCCACCAGCTCCACTCTATCAGGGTTGTATAGGTAACCAACACGGATATTTGCGCCTGGCGCACCACCGTTTGTATTATTTTCAGGTGCAACATCTGTCCAATCATACTCTGGACCACCAGCAACTTTGATTGCATCAATCAAGCGCTCATAGCTCTCGGATGCATCTGAACTACCAGAATCCGTCTGTCCGTCATTATCCTGAACCTCTACAAGCGTGATGATGTCAGGAGATTTCATGTTTTCCACAAATGAGTTTGCGATTCTTTCCACTTTCTCATCTGGTGTGTTTGCTTTGTTGTTAGAGAAATTTTCAATATTGTAATTTGCTACAGTCAATTTGTCGTCTGCAGGTTCAATATGTGTAACTTCCGGTTTAATAGTGGATGGGATAACATCCGGCAATGTGTTCTTGTCAGTTACCAATTGGTAGCCTGCACTTGCATAAGAAAGGATACCAATGACATCTCCATCAAATTGATCGCCTGATTTAAAGTCGTTTCCAACGTTATCAAGCATGATTTTTTCAGGGTTGTAATCGTCTGCTGCGATATTTAATCCGCCCATAACGTTTAGTTCGTTATTTGTTGTGCTTTCTACAATGATTGGAACATCGCCGGAATATGGCGGTCCAACTACTAGAGCATCCGGGAAGGATAGACGCATATATTCAACAGATTCCCAGAAATCAATACCGTCTTCTTCTGGATCAAACGATGCCATTTTATCGTTATCGATAATTTTGTTTGGAGGGAAAATATCTTTCCCAACTACAAGAGGTGCAGGAAGGTCTGCTGTTCCTGTTTTTTCTACGGCAGAACCAGTAATTTGTGTTCTGGAAAGGTTGGCTCCTCCACCAAATTCTGTAACTTTTCCATCTACAGAAACGGCATCCCCAACAGAAACACCATGGTTTCTTAGGTAGACTTCAATGGCTTCAGATGTAGCACTATCATCATCTGCATTCTCAACGTCTTGCATCACAAAGCTGTTAGCACCAAAGACATGTGTGACAACACCTGTGATATCAGAAACGGATGATCCGTTGTACTCGGAAACATGGCCTTTTCCTTGGATGTCATGGATAAAGATTCCTTCTGTATCCAAAATTTTATAAGTGAAGCTGTATACTTCGCTTTCTGTACCTTCAGCAACCGCAATCGCTTTGATGGTCGTTTCACCAGTTTCTAAAGCAATTGGTTCTGTGTATTTTGTGCTTTCTGTAGTTGGAGCTGAACCATCCGTCGTGTAATAGATTTCAGCACCTTCCGTACCAGATTTCAATTCAATTTTCGTACCTGCTTCTACAACTCCTTCAGCTTGAGTTACATATACAGCAGGCTTATTAACTAGATCATAGCTATCTAGACCAGTAGTTTTTAAGTGATAACCAGCATTATTGATAGATCCAACACCTGTAAGATGAACTTTATCGCCTTCTTTGTATTGCTTGATTAAGTCATCATAGTTGGAACCTGTGCGGTTATCGTGAATGACCGTTACGCTTTCTCCATTTTCGAAAACAGCTTTGAACGTTGCTGTTCCATAGGAATCTTTCGTCATTTCAGAAATCGTCACGTTTTCAAGTTTTAAAAATTCACCTTGTGTGCTTTCATCCACTTTTGTCACAACTTGTGCGGCAGGAAGTTCGTTTCCGGATGAGATGATTTCTAGACTTGTAATATCAACGATTTCTAACTCATTGTTATAGGTTGTCAGTTTACCGGTAATTTTAATTTCATCACCAGGTTTTGCACTCTTAGGACTTCCATAGATGAACATTCCTGCAGTTTCATCCTGCATGTAGAAGGAATCTCCGCCCCAAAGTCCTGTGTTCGTTGTCGCAATTCCTTCAATCGTTACCGTGTTGTTCTCGCCAAGTTCGCGAGCTTCCGCAATAGTGATGGATGGAGTTGGTTCTGGATCGGTAGGCTCACCAGGATCGGCAGCTCCGAAAGTGTGTTTTCCAAGGTCAGTGAATACATCTTTCCCTTGGCTCGTCCATTCTGTGCTTTTATCAAAAGCGTCGTTGATGACCGTATCGCCTGTTGTAATATTGCTGTCTCTAACAAGAGAAACGTCAGCTAGGACATTTGCAACGGAGCCGACTTGGCCAATGGAATCTACTACTTGTCCGTCTTTTTTCAGGACAATTTGATCGTTTCCGTTGAAGTTGATGACCTGTTTGCTGGTGTCAATTTTGTCCGTGACAGCAACAATATCTGCATGTGCATCAGAACGAGAAATAACGTATGTATCTCCAGCTGCAATCTTTCCATCTAGTGGTAAAACTAGATCCGTTGTGGTAGTTCCTGTAGTGGCACTCCCACTGTTATTGTAATGTTCAAGTGTATAGCCGCTCAGGTCAACTTCTGCACCTGTACCATTAAATAGTTCAATAGCCTTATTAAAAGAAGATCCCTCAATATACTCCGAAATAATGAGATCTGTAGCAACAACTGTTTCAGCTTTCACATTCGTATTAGCCATTGGTGATAGTAAACTTGTTAACAAGAATACTAACGTGACAATACTAATACCCCTCTTATGTCGTCTCTTCAATTTCTTTCCTCCCATTTTCTAAAAGATTATTGACCCTATTGTTGAATCATGGTGATTTTGCGTGACTTACGTAGTAATTAGGGGAAAATTGTAACAAATGTTTCCCAGTCATTATTGTATAGCCCTATTATGAATCTAGTGTTAATTTATTGTGAAGATTAGTAGAATTATCACAAGATCCAAGAGTGCTAATGTTCGGAAAATAATAACTAGATTCCTAGAATTTCGACTTAATCCAACCAATACAAACAAAAAACCCCCTTCCCCATTATAGATTGGCGCGAATTATCTGTAAATACAAATTCTTCATGTTAGCGCTTCCATTTGTTTCCTAGAGGGGGTGTGAGGGTGGGCTACGGAGACAGGCACGGCGACACATTTGGGACTTTGTGCCTGTCCTTTCGGTACCTAACATGTCAAATGTCCGAAGATTTTGCGTTTTTGACCGAAGATTTTAAAAAGTTGGCCGAAGTTTTGGCGAAGTTGACCGAAGATTGGCGGGAATTGACCAAACGAAATTTTTTGGTGGTCGAAAGTTGACCGAATGTCGTTATGAATTGTCCGAACTCCTAGTATTTTTCATCTTTTTTATCCGAAGCGAGAGGATAAATGACCGAACAAAATTAAAACAGCGAAATCTAAGCAATTTCCCTATATATTCTTTTTTGTTCTATCAGCTATCCAGCCGCTAGTAATTTGTGCCTGACCCCCGATACCTCCAAAAATAAAAAAAGACAAATCTAATTACAGGAATTATAATAAAAAAGTGTTCAAGTTTTTACCATTACTTTGAGGAAGTTGAGGGAGTTAGCGGAAGATGAAGAAGTTATGTGCTTGGGTGGTTGCTGTTGCTGTTGGTTGTGGGGTTTTTAGTGGTTTTTCTGGAGAGGCGAATGCGTTGAGTGAGTATCATCGTGTAGCTGGACATGATCGTATTTCAACTGCTATTGAAATTTCGAAGGCTGGTTGGGAACAATCGGATGTGGTAATTCTGGCAAGGTCGAATAACCCGGCGGATGCTTTGGCAGCTGCAAGTTTGGCAGGTACTTTGGAGGCTCCTATTTTATTGACTCCTACCAATACCCTTCCTGAAAAAGTGTCTCAGGAATTGGATCGATTAGAGGCAAGTGAGGTTATCATTCTTGGCGGAACTGCAGCCATTAGTGATGATGTCTTGAAAGCTTTGAAGAAGCAGGGTTATTTTACAGAGCGGGTGTCTGGATCAACTCGTTTTGAAACAGCCGCTAAAATTAATGAAGTAGCTGGAACAAATAGAAACACGAAAGCTATTGTGGTAAATGGATATACGGTGGCAGATGCGATTTCCGCTTCTAGTCCTGCTGCGATCAATGGCATTCCTATCTACCTTGCAACAGATAGCAAGCTTCCTGTTGCACTACCGGCAAATATTAAAGAAGTGACGATTTTCGGCGGGGAAAAGGTAGTCGGCCAATCTGTACGAAAAGAGCTTGAAAACAAAGGCATTAAGGTTACTAGAATAGCAGGTGCCAACCGCTATCAAACTAATATACTATCATTGGATGAAACACTTGCGGATAATGTTCTGATTGTGAGAGGGACTTCCGTAAGCAAGACCAAGGAAGACTATCCTGATGCAGTGACGGCTTCTGGCCTTGCAAAAGTGTGGAATGCCAATATGATTTTAGCTAACCCGACAAAGGTCGTCCCTGAAGTGGAAGATCATTTCTCCACAAACCGTTATATTGATATAACTGTAATTGGAGGAGAAAGCGCTGTTTCTTCGGATGTAGTTTGGGAGAGCACGGCGTATGTGGACACTGAATTAAAAGAGTACATCGATGAAAAGATGGTAGATGTGGCTATTCACCCTACAAAACCAATCATTTATTATACAAATACTCGCAAAGCCGTAAAGGCATTAAATTATGAAACTGGAAAAGTGAACACTCTTCATTTTGACGAAGAAGCGGAGAGCATTTATTTTGCAAATAACAAGCTATATGTCTCCTTGTTAAAAGGGGAGCATAGCAGCTACTGGTGGGAAGAGGATCAAGAGGGTGTGATTGCCGTGGTCAACGCAGATACCTTCACTTTGGATAAGCGTCTCGAGGTTAATATTGATCCTTATGATATCGTGGTGGACAGTAAAGGCTTCATTTATATCGCGAGCGGGTCCGGGCAACATAGTCACTTAAACAGTTATGATGCCAATGGGAAGCACCTTTCTACTCAAGGAATTTATGAATTAACGAATATTGAGCTGGCTCCTGGTGAAGATAAAATCTTTGCAGTGAATACCACCATTTCCCCGCGCGATATATCAGTCTATCAATTATCAGGCGATGGGAACATCGGAGACTACAAAGATTCTCCATACCATGGCGAATTTGATTTGGATACGAAAATTAAAGTATCCGCAGACGGAAAATATGTATTCAACAATGCTGGATATGTATTTAATGCTGATGGGCTGGGATTAAATGAAGAGTTAGCATACGATTTTACCGATGTAGTCTTTAGCAGCGATTCCTTCATCTTAGGAAGAAATGGGCTTTTACTTGGCCATGACATGGGAAGTTTTGAAGAAACAGATCGCCTGTCTACTCACGGCGAGGTGCATGCACTGCTTCAAAACAAAGATGATATCGTAGTTATCTCCCACTTCTATGAGGACGAGTCTACTGTGCCGTTGACTGGTGTGGAGGTTTTTAAAAAGAATTAATGGGCTAGAGGGACAGACATTTTTTCTTTGTAATCAGTGTAATAATCTGTAAATATGTGTATTATCAATAATATGATTAGTTATATTGAATAATTGGTTGCTTTTTTTGTATATTCCACAAAAAGAAAGAAGGGTAGAGGCAGTCCTCATACTCTTCTTTTTTTTCGTGTTGTATACTTTCAGCCTCTAAAGCAAAGACGGGTCAGTGTCTGTCCCCTCGACTCACAACGGTCTCATAAGTCTACAAATCTGCTCCACCGTCACCTCAATCTGCCGCTCGGTCACTTCCGGTTGCATGGCTTCCGCTAGACTCCTGCATTGGGTTTGGATGGAGAATACTGCATCAAGGTGTTCATTCAGTAGCACTGTATCGGTATCTATTCTTCCTGCAATGCCAACTACTGTTTTGCCGTGCTTTTTTGCCAGCTTTGCCACACCAATGGGGACTTTTCCGTAGATTGATTGGCTGTCCAGGCTTCCTTCTCCTGTAAACACGAGATCGGCGTGCTTCATTTTCTCAGAAGCATTTGTATAATGCAGGATCATTTCTATTCCAGATTGCATGTCAGCACCTAAAATTCCTGCAAAGGCACCACCTAGCCCGCCGGCGGCACCAGCTCCGGGTATTTCTTGTATGTTCACGCCATGCTTTTGCTTAACTAAATCAGCGAAGCGTTTTAAGTGACCATCCAATTCTATGATTTCATCCTTTGAAGCACCTTTCTGCCCTGCAAAGACAAATGCAGCTCCTCGGGGTCCATAAAAAGGATTCCTCACATCACTGGCAATGGTGATGGTACATTCCGACAACTCTGGTAATGCTCCTTCTGAAGAGAAATCGTGTACATGTAGTAACGGATTTCCATCTTCCTGAGATAGCAGTCTTCCATTTTGATCATAAAATTTCCAGCCAAGTGCCTGCAGCATCCCAATGCCACCATCATTGGTTGCACTTCCGCCTAATGTGACAATCAGATGCCGATATCCCTTTTCAATCGCGTCCCGTATTTGCGCACCAAATCCATAAGAGTTGGCCGCCATCGGATTTCGTTTTGTGATTGGAACTAAGGTAAGCCCCGTACTTTCTGCACATTCGATAACTGCATGTGGCTTTCCGTTGTAATCGAATACGCCGTACCTCGCCAGTGTCTGTTCCATCAAAGGGCCAGACACTTTAACTTCCTCCACTTTCCCTTTGTTGGCGTTGAGAAGCGCATCCACCGTTCCTTCCCCTCCATCTGCCATAGGTAAAATTTCAACCTCTGCCGAAGGAAACACAGCTTTTACGCCTCTAGCCATAGCCTCCCCAACTTTATAAGCCGACAAGGAGCCTTTAAAGGAATCGGGTGCTACAAGTATTTTTTTCAATCTATTCACCACCTGAATCCAAGCTTCTCCCGATTAATTCGACGATTGATGCCTGAATCCTCCAACCCTTTATAATCATTCGTTACCCTAATAGAGAATCTTTTGCACAGAACAACTTCGTTTTCAAGAAAAGGAATGTCTGAGCTCCCAACCTCATAGGCTTAGAGTAAAAGAAGGGAGCTGGTCTCCATGCTTGAGTGGAGTGCTATTATTGCAGCTGTTGCGTTTACCATCCTCGTCATCTATTTGATTATGACATTAAGAAAAGTAATGACCACACTTGCTGAAACCGAAAAAACGCTGTCTGACGCACGGACAGCGGTGAACGGAATATCAGAGGAAGCAAAGGATCTAATTCATACAGCCAACCAAATTTCTGATGATGTAAAAGGAAAAATGAAAGCCGTAGATCCTTTAATTGAGTCCGCTCATGATGTAGGGGATATGATACACAACGTTACAAGTGAGATAAAGAGAACGGCTATGCAAAAAAGACAAACAAAAACCATTCATGCGCAAGAAAGTCATCCAGTTCAAATTAAAGTAAAGTAATAGGACAAACAGGTCCGTCGCCTAATAGGCAACGGACCTGTTTGTGATATCATTTTGATATACCATGCGAGAATAGTCGATATTTATCACATTAATAGTAGGTTTATCAGAGCAAGTCAAAAATTTCATTTAGTCAAACGTTTGTTTAAAAATAACTATTCCATTAAAACTTTGAGATACCAGTTGAGTCTAGTGAGCTAGCATATTCGCTATTTCATTTTTGAGCTGGAGTCGCTTAGATTCATTAATTCTTACCCTAATCGCGGTGTTCACCACTTCAGGGTCATAGTAAAGAGCGTGACGATCTCTGCTTCTTCACACTTTATCACTTTAGTGGGTAGTAGGGTCAGGGAACCTGTCCCCTCAACCCACACCCCAGAACCTTTTCACTACTTGTCTCATAGAATATTACTAGATTAAATTTTTTGAGATAGGAGGAATTGGTTTGATTAGGAAGTATAGTTTTGCTGATAATCCTGAAAGAAATGGTAGAAAAAACAGGGATGTCCACCAAAAAGTTTTGTTGAAAGTTATGTTATGCAGGGGGTTGGTGTGGACGAGGCTGGTAATATCCCGCTCCGATTTAATATTGAGGGTTTATTTACCTATGAATTGTTTTTCGACTTCACTACACATCCAAACAAAGTGTTTTTTCAGTTGTCCAATCTTCCTTTGGAGGATGAGGAAACAGGTTTTGATTTAATTGTTCAGGTTATTAATGATTTTTCTGACGAGCCGGTGGAAACTGCCATCCCAATAAACCAGACAAAATCATTTCAATTCGCAAATGTAAGGCTCGACACTCTCGATATGTTAGGTCAGCAGCGAATTAGGTTTTATTTAGAAAAGACTTTTTGCATTTCTTGTAAAGAAGGAGGACCTGAAAATGAGATGTCATGATAATAAGAGGTACTGCCAAGCTTCAACTATTACATCAGCTAGTCCGCAGCGGGAAAATGGTCATAAAAAACGAGTTTGCAAGGAAAATAGCTGTGAAGTGGAAACACATATATTCAAGGAAATGGTGAGTCTCTTAGAGGGAATATTCCTGTGGAAGTCTTTGTTCCCGCCGAGACGGAAGATATCGATAAAACATTTTTGTAATTGGCAGGATAATCAACTGACAACCCCATAGTATTGCCAGAAGCAGCAACGATGTTAATTCCTTCAACTCCTTAAATTCCTTCACTTACGTTCAGTCAGACATTTACCGTTGACTATTGCTCTGGTCTTAAATTTTCCTAAAAGGTTAAAAAAAGAGGGTGACAATTATCACCTAGGATTAATACATACATCCCAAAAACCTTATTTACCAACTTCATTAATTAAAATAATTGCCCAAATGCAATTTATATGTTACATTTTAATAAAGGGTGTGGAAAATGAATAGAGTTAGAGAAAAACGTCAAGAAATTGGAATGACACAATTAGAATTAGCAAATCTAACACAAGTAACCAGACAAACAATTGGACTTATTGAAAAAGATTTATATAATCCAAGCATAAAAATATGTATATTACTATGTAAAGCTTTAGGTACTACTTTAAACGATGTTTTTTGGGAGGATGAGTAAATGAATACTGGATTTTTAACTATTTTTTTACCTGAAGATGAATATAAAAAAGAGAAAATCTTAACTTATATGGCGGAAAGTACTTTCCTGTTAATAATTTCTCATACTATTTTACTAATTTTACAAAAATCAAATTTATTTAGTTTTAATAATAGTGTACTACTATTTTTATCTATTATGTTTCCTATTATTTATACACTTATAAGATACACAATTTCAGGCATTGAATATACATACGTCTTCACAAAAAATGATTATCAAAAAACACGTAAAAAAATCATATTTTCATCAATAAAATTCACAATTTTATTTTCCGTTTTATGGATTACACTAATAGATTTACCAGATTCTAATTCTGGTTGGTTTAATCTAGCAGGGATGGCAATATTTATATTTTTATTTTTCAACTTATTTAATATAATCTCTTTAAAAATTTCTTTTATAAAAAACCAAAAAATACAATGAATAATAAAAAAGGACCCCCAATACAGGGGCCTTTTTATTTACACTTAATTCCATACCAAGCTAGAGATGCAGCTAAACCAATAGCGCCACCTTTTATAGCGTTTTTACCAGCAATTTTTGCTAATTCTTTAGCAAGTAAATCCCAATTTTTCTTTTCAACAAGTTTCCACATACCACCAGTCAAAAATCCAATTCCTGTAGCATCTACAATTTTATCACCTACACACTTTTTCCAAGATGTTGACCTAGCCATAATTTGATTTTCTGAAAATGATCCATAATCAGGAACACCAATTAAATCACTTTCTTCTAATTCTTCTCCATTTATCATTTTCGCAAATGCTAAAATCGATGGAAGAGCCTCTTCACCAAAAAAATCAATAACTACTTGTTCATTAACAACATATGTATCATTTTCAAGATTCATAGCCTCTTCAAATAAAAATTCTAATTCTTGTTCCAATTCTTTCTCTACAACATCTGTCTCAACTTGAAGATCATTAGATGATGCATAAACACTTCCAATAGGCGCAACCACAGCTGTTAGAAACATCATACTTGCTAAAATAGCACATGAAAACTTTTTCATAAAAACAACTCCTATAATTTATTTTTTTGGCAATTTTAAAGAATGAGAGTAAACTATTGAATAATAATCACTAGAAAATTACAAATCCCGACTCTATATCCTTATTTATACTTCATCTATCATTCTTCTAAAAAACTTTCTTACTTTCCCCCTTTTCCAACTTTCATAAATCACCCTCTTATTAACCAATGTCATGATCTCCCTCTTTTATGGCAGATTCATTATATTAATCAAACATTAATACAACCTTAGCCAAACCATAAATAATCCTTAAAAAAATAAAAGGACGAGACAGCGAACCTGTCCACTCAGCTCTTCATAGAATGATAGATAAAATATAAAACAAAAAGAGTGAATAATTTAATGAGTGATAAGAGGTATCGCATGGATATCGTCGTGAATGGTAGGGATGGTCATGCGGAACAAACTCCTGCTTTCCGCGCGGCGAAGGTAGATTGGCAGGATTATGATAATGCTGATGAGTTGGTGAAGGTTTTTTTTACAGGTGTGCAGTTTGATAATGGGGATATTTACAATGCAAATACGTCTACATTTGTTCCTTCAGAGGATGGGGTTTATTTTGTAGCAGGAAAGGTTACTTTTTTTCCCAAGAATGATGCGATTCCGTTTCGGGCTCGTTTGGAGGTTCGGGTGAATGGGGAGAGTGTTGCAGCTGACAACGAATATTTCCTCTCTGGCGTTGTTCCATCCATGGTTTTTGCCAATATAGTTAACACCTCTACTATTTTGCAACTCCAGGCAGGCGATTTGGTAGAAATATTCTTTACAAGTACCTCAAGAGGAATCATTGATGACGACAGGGATGGCTCTAGCACTCGTTTTGAAGCTGCAGGGATTTGATAATGGGCGGTGGGGATAGGCGCGTCTTTAACACACTACCGTAAAGACGGGTCGCCGTGCCTGTCCCCTCGACCCACAAAGAAGACAGGCACGGCGATCCAGTTGGGTCGCCGTGCCTGTCCCCTCAACCCCCAAAATTCCACAAATCTGTATTCGATGTTGTTACTGCTTTGGCACCTGCATCAAGTGCTTGCTTTACGTCGTCTTCATTGTCTATTAATCCGCCTGTTATGATATCGATATTTGTATCGTTTTTAACCCTCTCAATAAATTGAGGCAATACGCCTGGTAATACTTCAATAAAATCAGGCTGGACGTTGGCTGCTAACTTATAACTCGTTTCCAGAGCAATTGTATCAATGAGAAATAAGCGCTGAATGGCGATAATATTATTTTTCTTGGCTGTTTTAAGGACATCTCCCCGTGTCGAAATCAGACCTACTGGCTTTAGGTTATGACATAAAAATTCCGCAGCATTTTTATCACTTTTTAAGCCCTGAATTAAATCCGCATGTAAAATGATTTTTTTCTGCCTATTCGCAGCATATTTCATGACACTAGCCAGCTGCGAGATATGGATCTCAAGTATGACAATATATTCATAATTACTTTCAAGTACCATTTCAAAGTCTTTCATCTTTTTGATTGCAGGAAGAACCTTCTGACCATTAAAGTCCATATACACCCTCCAGTATTGAAGTTCTTAATAGAATTCTCTAAACAAATATGCACTATTACTCATTAAATTAAAGAAGTTAACTGCTGAAATCAGAGCTCAATAGAAAAGAGACCACAACAAACTTGTAAACATATTCAATATGTTTACAAGATGCCGTGGTCTCGTCATCTACTCAGACCTTTACTTAACTTATCATCAGTTTAACATACCGTGCAATTATTCGTAAAGGTTATACAGATTGCTCTTCTTTTGATAATCGAACAACCGGTTTGAATCCCATAGTGGATTCAACAGCTTTTTTCCATCCATTATATAAATTCGTACGTGTTTCTTCGTTCATCGTTACCTCAAACGTGTGATCGATCATCCAGTTTTCAGCAATTTCATCACGACTTTTCCAAAAACCGATTGCAAGACCGGCTAGATAAGCTGCACCAAGTGCCGTCGTTTCATTTACTTGCGGTCGTTCAACAGGGACATTAAGTATATCGCTTTGGAATTTCATTAAGAAATTATTTTTAACTGCACCGCCATCCGTACGAAGTTTTTTCAGTTTTATTCCTGAATCCGCCTCCATTGCCTGGAGCACATCTTTTGACTGGTATGCAAGAGATTCAAGTGTTGCACGGATAAAATGCTCTTTTGACGTACCGCGTGTTAATCCAAAAATGGCACCTCTTGCATCGCTGTCCCAATAAGGAGTACCAAGCCCAACAAATGCTGGGACAACGTAGACACCGTCTGTCGATTCTACACGATTCGCATACTCTTCCGTATCCGGAGCTGCTTTGATCATCCGCAAACCGTCACGCAACCATTGAATGGCAGATCCAGCTACAAAAATACTTCCTTCTAATGCATACTCAACCTTCCCGTCAACTCCCCAAGCTATTGTTGTCAGTAAGCCGTTTTTGGAAGGAACAGGCGTCTCACCCGTATTCATTAACATGAAGCAGCCTGTACCATAAGTGTTTTTCGCCATGCCCTTCTCAAAGCATGCTTGACCGAATAAAGCCGCTTGCTGATCGCCTGCTGCACCTGCGATTGGCACCATCTCCCCAAAGAAATGATAATCTGCCGTGTGGGCATACACTTCCGATGAAGAACGTACCTCTGGGAGCATCGATGCTGGAACATCTAAAATATTCAGCAGCTCCTGGTCCCATGTCAATTCATAAATATTATACATAAGCGTTCTTGAAGCATTTGTAAAATCGGTTACATGTGCCATTCCACCACTCAGCTTCCAGATTAACCATGAATCAATCGTCCCAAATAGGAGCTCACCATTTTCTGCTTTTTTTCTAGCACCATCCACATTGTCTAATATCCATTTCACTTTTGTTCCTGAAAAATATGCATCTATTAATAAACCTGTTTTCTTTCTAAATAACTCATCATGCCCTTTTGATTTGAGCTCCTCACAAATATCAGCTGTTTGACGTGATTGCCACACGATTGCATGATAAACCGGCTTTCCAGTATTTTTATCCCATACAACAGCAGTTTCTCTTTGATTGGTAATACCAATTCCGGCAATTTCACTCGGTTTCACTTCCGCCTCTGATAAGACACCTGCAATAACAGCAAGAACGGATCCCCAAATTTCATTTGCATCATGTTCCACCCAGCCCGGTTTAGGAAAATACTGTGTAAATTCCTTTTGAGCAGTATGAACAATCCCTCCGTCTTTGTTAAACAAGATTGCCCTTGAGCTGGTTGTACCTTGGTCTAAAGCAAGAATATATTTTTTTTGCATCTCATTTTCCCCCTAGATATATTTTTAAATAATTATTTTAGGATGCTGCCTTCTTTTTCACTTCTACATCCACCTGGGTGGAGGCTGGCATCACTTTTGTCGCTAGCACGACAGCAGCGATTACCCCAACAAGAATGAATAAACCTGTCTCAGATCCATCGGTAAAGACGATCTGATAAAACTTCGCTCCTAAAACTCCTCCCAGTAAAGGACCTACAACTGGAATCCAGGCATATTTCCAATCAGATGAACCTTTCCCCGGTATTGGCAACAAAGCATGTGCAATACGGGGACCTAAATCACGAGCAGGGTTGATAGCGTAACCCGTTGTGCCGCCAAGTGAAAGTCCGATTGCTACAATAAAGAAACCGACGATTAGTGGATTTAACCCTTCTGTAAATTCATTTGCACCAATACTTAACAGGCCAAATAGTAAAACCGCTGTACCCAAAATTTCACTAATTAAATTTGAGGGAGTGTGACGTATAGCTGGACTGGTTGAAAATACTGCTAGTTTCGCTCCCTGGTCCACTGTTTCTCTCCAATGGGGCAGATAATGCAAGTAAACGATTGTGGCTCCTATGAATGCCCCCAGTATCTGCGCTGCAATATAACCTGGCACTTTTGCCCAAGCAAATTCCCCAATGTACGCCATTCCAAGCGTTACCGCTGGATTAAGATGGGCTCCACTAATACCACCCACTGCATAGACACCAAATGCTACAGCAAACCCCCATCCCATTGTAATGACCATCCATCCAGAGTTTTCGGCTTTCGATTTTTTTAGAACAACGCCTGCAACAACTCCTCCTCCAAAAATAATTAGAATCATCGTACCAACTACTTCACCTAAAAAAGCAGTCATTTACATCACTCCTTTAAAATAATTTTGATTTTACTAATTTGGAAACGTTTTCTTTTTTGAAGTAAAAAAAGACAGCTCATGTACCAAAGGGGATCTCCATCCACTCTGGTACATAAGCTGTCTCTCAAAGACTCATCAGCCAATTAATTAACTTGACTACATTATACACAAGCTTTGCTAATTTGTAAAATGGGCTGAGGGGACAGGCACGCCGACCCAAGTGGGTCGGCGTGCCTGTCCCCTTGATTCACTGATTCTCCTTGATTCAAACCGAACTCATCAATTCAAAGAAATGTTCTGGTTTCTGTGTTTTGTTAAGTTGATACCAGGATTCTAGTGTTTCGGGTGATAGTACTTCTAGTTTTTGGAGTACTTCCCTTGCGAATTCAAGGGGGGCGATGCCGGATGCGGTAATTAGGTTATCACTTGTCGTTGCCAGGAGCTCTTTTTCGTGAAAATTTTCCCCTTTATAGTCGGGGCATACCATCTTCAAATAATCCAAGCTATTGCTTGTGTGCTTTCTGTTATCGAGGTATCCCATATTGGCTAGCGCTTCTGTTGCGCCACATATTGCGGCAACAATCGACCCGGTATCTAATGCTTTCCCTATTCTTTGTAGGATGGGGTGTTGTTCTTTTTCTCCCCAAGTAAATCCTCCAGGTAAGATGAGCAAGTCTGCTTTATTAAAAGTACATTGATCAAGGGAAAGATCTGGCGTTATCTTCAATCCACCCATAGTGGTGATGGTTTCTTTGGTTGTTCCTATTGTCACAATGTTTAGAAGGGGGATGTCTTTTTTAAAATATCTCCCTGTGTTTAGTTCCGCTATTAAGTGACCATATTCCCAGTCCGACATTGTATGAAATACATACAGATACGCTTTCTTTGTTTGCATTTTCTATTCGCTCCCATCATCATTGATAGTACCTAGTATAATAAAACTTCCCTGACATCCGCTGTCAGGGAAGTTTTATTCTTGGTGAAATTTTATCAATGTTGATAAGGTTGTTATCATTTCCTCTTTTAGACTTTGCGGTTCCATGACTTTGATGGAGGTACCAAACGGGATAAGCAAGGATGGAACATACTTGTGCAAGACTTCCTTCTCGAGAAGAAAAGTTGCTTGATTATCTGTTCTTTGCTGTAGGTAATTCTCAAAAAACCAATGTTCGCAAATATCCTTTAGTGCATGCATACTCCCCGTAAGTACGAGCACAGCGGTTTCTACCTTTTCAATAGATGGAAAAAGACTGTTAAGAAAAGCCGCACTCGTTGAAAAATCCTCTGGTTGTGTAAACTGATTTTCCGTTGGTACTAGTGTTTCTATTCGATCGACCCTAAAACTTCGAATTTCCTTTCTAAAATGACAAAAACCTGATACATACCAATTAAGATTCCAATGAATAATTCGGTATGGATCTATCGTCCGAATTGATGGTTCTTCCCTTTTATTTTTGTAGTTGATTTCTACGGAATATCCACCCAAAATAGCTTGTTCCAAGGCTTGGAGAGTGGACTGGGGGTGGGAGTTTAGGCGATTCAATACTTCCAAGCTAGTAAACTGCTTGGCTATCTTTTTTTCCTGCTCTTGATTGGTATAGTTGTTAAGCTTGGAAACAGCCCTCGTGAGTGCTTCCCCGCCATAATAACCAGCTCCCTCTGCAAATATTGCAGCATGCAGTAAGGAAGTTTGTTCTTCCTGATCAAAAAAGAGAGGGGATTCATAAAATTGACTCAGTAGTGTATACCCTCCATTATGTCCTGTGTCTGAAATGATAGGAACACCGCTTGTAGAAAGTGTATCCATATAACGATAGACCGTCCTTATATTCATTTCCAACTTTTCTGCTATTTGTTTGGCCGTTATTTTTTCCCCTGTGCGAAGCATCCAAAGAATCGCAAGGGTATTGTCCGTTTTAGGGATGATGGTTCACCTCCGTGGTGTTGGGTTGGTGGGCTGAGGGGACAGGCACGCCGACCCATTTTCGCTTCGCAGCGTTAAAATAAGAAAGAACATGTGTGCAGGACCCTCCACCCATCTACACTACAATTCCAACAAGTGCTACTCCTCAGTTGCTATAAACTATTTCAAAATACCATGAAAAAATAGTCGATATAACCCGAACTACTAAAATCCCAGTTCTTACAACATCAAAAATAAAATTGATCAAACGTTTGTTCAAAAATAATTATTCTTAGAAAACACGTTACTAACAATGAACGGGTCACCGTTATTGACCCCTCAGCTCCTAAAAATAATAAACCTAGCTATAAAATAGGGTGTGCATGTACACGCAAGGATAAACATTGCCCTTAATATTTTGGAATCAATCTTTAAGAAATAGTTATCCACTACGGAAGCTAAAATGAAGATTAGCAACATAATGAAAGAAAGTGACCATTGGGCTTCTTTTGAGGCATTCTTCATGGGAGAATTACTACCTGTTCATATAAATCTATTTTTTTCACAACATCCCCTCCCTTTATTAATTGTTACTTACCCTGAAAATCAACTTGAATAACCAATATTTGTATATAACCCGACACTAAAAAAGCAAAGGAAGCAGCGGACCAATCCAAACTCCCGTCCTCCCTAACGATCTTATAGGTGGCCGGCGTGCCAGTCCTCTAAACCCACACACCTACAACTGTAAAAGAACTAGGTTACTTAAGCCAACCAAGGTCTAATTTAAAGGTTATTACCCTTAACTTCTACAAACCACAAATCAAAAATATCATCTGGCAGTAGTTCGGAGTCAGTCGAATAAACTAATTCGTATCTATATTTTCCTTTTAGGCTATTTTGCTTTACATCATAATGTAATTTCATTTCAGTTGGCATCTCTCGATTGTACTCTTCACACTTCTTATGAATAAGCTTTAGATTTTGATTGCCTATTCTAAGGACTGCCTTTTGCCTATCTCTTGAAACATCATAAACTTGAGCAAGTTGACTGTCAGATTCTTTTACAGCTTTGTTTAGTTGATGCATATGAACCACTTCTCCATTAATTCTAAAAAAGAAGTCAAAGACATACATCTTAGGTTCATAGGAACAATAGATAAAAATGTCGTCTGCTTTATTGTCTACGTATTCTAAACAAATAGCTACCATGTCTGCTTTTAATTCTGAGAAATAATCTTCAAATAATTTCATATTTTCACTTTAAGAAAGAGCCGTATTTTATTATCTTTCATTTCACTAATCTCAAGTTCTGATGCTGGTCTTCTGAGTTCACTTCCATAGTTAGCTCCAATCTTCTTCATATCTACTAACTTCTCCTTCCAACTTTGTATTTTCAGTCTTCCTCTCTCCCTCTGAGGTGTTTAATTCTTTATTTTTTCTTCCCCAAAAATTAAACCAAAAAGGCTTGAGGATCCCTTTAACCTCAAACCTTTTTGGTTTACCAATAAACGTGTCTCCGTGTCTCTTCAACCCATTCTTTATTAAGAGAAGCGATAACTAAATTTGCTTAATTCTAATATCACATTTGTCTTCTATTGCGATATCCAATACCTCATTCATTACTTCAAAGAAGGTTTTTCCTTTAGTTGTGGCAAAATAATTAGCTAAATTTGTTACATTGGGGCTTACTCTATCTCCCCCCGGAGGAGTTTTAGATAAATCCTCAATGTCCCATATAACTTTTTCTGTTGGGAGAGCAGATAATTCCCTTTCTATTTCTAAAAGATTTCTTTTAGCAATAGTCACTTCTTCCCACTCTAATTTATCATGATATAACTTTTTCATTAACTCCGGATATTTGGTTCCCCAACCTTCTTTTTCTAAATGATAGGAAACAGTTGAAAAAAAGGAATGGACAAAATCAACAGGCCCTAATTCATAGTGAAAGCAATCTACTAATAAACCTACAGACATATGAAGCACCTCTAACTATAAGTTTATAATTCTAGCTTTACTAACTAATCCTTTAATAAATTTTCATCTAGAAACATTTCTATCTCATCTAGATTGACATTTTTTTCTCTTTGTGAGGAGTGAATTTCATTATAAATTCCTCAAAGTTATTTGCAATGAGAAAAACATTTCTTTTCCGTTTTCTCCGGTTGTTTCGTCTTCATGATACCAATAATAGATTTTTTCTCGATATTCTTCTTCGAGGCCTAAACATATCAGATCTCCGCCATCTGCAAATTTTCGGATCATATCCTAGATCAAGTTACCTTTTATTAGAAGCATTATTTAGAAATGCATTCAACCTATTCCCCAAGTTTAATTTAACGTTCTTCATATTACTTTCTTCATTTTGTACTCTACTAATGCTAAATATGAAATCCTTAAAAGAGTTTGAAACCAAAAATATATTTTCCCCTTCCATATCATGAAACCAAACATATATTTTATCATCCTCACCCATGCATATTAAATCCCCACCTGGCAAATCAGCAATTGGTATCAAAGTATCTGGCAAAATTTCTTTGTAAATACGAATCTTATCTTCCAAATTATTTTCATCATTATTTAAACCATATAAAGAGTCAATTTCAAATTGAGAAATATTTTGTATTTGTTTTATTTTTAAAGAAGGAGTTAGTCGGTAATCTTCTTTTATATAGTCATTGCCGTAATATTTTAAATAATATTTATAGTCATTAGGAAGTTGGATATTATGTTTTTCTTCGATTTTTTCTATATCCTCATCGTTCCAAATTGTATTAACTTCTCTTAAATCAAAGTCAATTATTTGTTCTAACTTCGCTTTTAATTTATCCATCTAATAGCCTCCTCTTAAATATTTTATTCGGCAAGTAAGAGGGATCGGAAGCTATCCTATTGTAATCACTTAAAGATGTATAAAGGAAACAGAGAATAATCCCCTGCTTCCTTGTGATAATTTGATGAATGAATAGGTAATGTAATCAATATATTCTTTTTGACCTCTAGAAATTTATTTAACGACTTTAAGATTACTTAGTAACTCAACTAAGGTATCAGCTAGTACCTCTTGCTCTTGTCTCTCAAAATCCTCTATAGTTATTTGCCCTGTAACATTATCAAACATAACTGCCATGTCTTCTGGTGAAACAAATCCTATTTGTATATATCTAAGTTCTCTTCCATTGCTCTCTTCATATTTCTTCATCACTTTAAAGAATTCATATATAGACTTACCGGGTTCAACGGGTTCAAGGCTAATCAACTTTGCGTCGTAGAAGCCTTGTAGATTTAAAAACCAATATGAATTGAAATATCCTTTTAATGTTTGATGAATATTCATGTCTAGTTTTTTTTCAATTTCCTCAAAATCCTCTAGATCATACTTTTCAATTGGTTTCCAACCAACATACTCTTCCTCGTCCGGTTCACTAACGTATAATAGTGGATTTATGTCTTCATCTAAAGGTACTTGGGGATAGGTATTATACTCACTTTTCCACATAAGTACGAGTTCATTGAAATAGTTTTCTAATGCTTTCTTAACTTCCATGTTCTACCTCCTAAATGTTACTCTATAAATACCTGTAATCTTTCAGCTCTACTTTGGTCTTTCCCCCATACTCCTATTTGTTTCTCGATATTATGAATTCCCCCACTTCCAGGGTGTAAAGGTTGTGGAATAGCCATTGCTTGTCCACCTCCACCGATATGGTGGTGAACTAATGGTTTTCCTTTTAATCCAACAATATCATATTGTGAAAAGTGTTTTCTAAAAACTGCATCATTTACAATCGCCCAACCATTATTAAGATTTTTAATGTTTGCGTTACTAAAATATTCAGGGTGTAATTTATATAATTCCTTAAAATAATAATTGTTATCTCTTAACCAACCTTCAGAATTTGTTTTTTGTTTCCCTTTTCCAACGTAAGGCATATCCACTACAAGTTTTTCATCGGCTGCTATACGAGTAACAAACGTGCCTTTCCTAGTTATTATTTCATATTCTTTATTTAGCACAGTGTCGTCTATATCACGATACACTCTCACAGGATGGCTTGTATTTCCTTTACCTTCTCCCCCGACAACCTTACTTAGAGTGGTCTTATTTAAATCATTAATCTTTTCGTATAATCCAACACTGTTCATCGCATTCGACGGCACACCAGCAAAGGCCATTCCCGACTGGTTGTTCGGGATCATGCCACCCATCAACTCACGCACCCGCTCCAAACCCGCTGCGGATGAACCCTTCACCGAACTCAGCACTTTTTCCTGCTGGTCCTTCAGCTTGATATTAAGGTCTGTTTCCACCCGGGTACCAAGCTTCCCAGCCATTCCACCAACTTTGGAGAGTCCTTTGTCTCCTACGACGGAAGTTCCGATGATGGCGGTCGCGTAGCCTAGCCATTCGCCTCGGCTGGTCGCATCGCCGTTGATAACAGATTCGTTGAAGGAGGTGTAGAGTTCATGGCCGATTTCTAGCAGTATTGCTGGGTCAGAGACTACTGTGTCTAAAAATTCTATGGTTTCTTTTAGCACTTGGTCTGGTTCTGTTGCTAGACGTTTAATGCCATCCCAGGTGTCGGAAGCGGCGCTGATAATTCCAGCTCCAAAGCCATCGGTGAAGTCCCAGAATGCTTCTCCGGCGGTTTTCTGCTTCGGCTCCGGCCTCGCGCAACTCGGGTTCACCCATTGATCAAACGACGCCGCATGCCCTATCGGGTAAAACACACCAAGTTCTGGAAAATACTCACTGTTCCACCGCTGCATGACGGTCTGGTTATACAGCTTTGTCTGCAGGTGGCCGTAAGCCTCGAGATCCTGAAGCATTACGGGGGAGAAGCTGGCCAACTTCATCTTACCAGAAACGAATTGTTGGCTCATTTCCTCTATGTAACTCTGTATGAGAGATAAGTCCTCCATTAACGCCGTGAACGACTGGGTTTGTTGATGGTCGAACTTGCGCAGTTTGTCCACGGTCTGATTTGCTGATTGCTTGGCTTGTTGGATGCCTTCGTGGAACTGGTGATCCTGCAGCCTTGGGAGGTGCACGATGTCACTGACACGGCTGAGCTGGTAGTTGGTCTCTCCAGTCAACTCGGTCACCATTCGGTTAATCTGATTCAAGCCATCCTCCAGCTCACTTGTCAGGAAACCTTCGTCGATAAATCCGCGCGAATTACCCTCGAGTCCATCCAATTCATACTGCAGTTGTTGAAGCTTAGATTGAAAGTTTGCTAAGAACGTTTGGAAAAATTGCAGGAATGGGAGGTGTGCATATTCATAGAAACGCCTGATCGCACTGGCCCCTTTGCCGCGGAAGGAATCTTTTGAAGAAACAAAAGACCGAATTCCGTTCTCTACATGATTTAGTTGATTCTCGAGTTCCGACAGTTGCCGGCTCATTCCCTTGATTCCATCGTGCAGGGAGGATACATCTAAAACTTTCATGGTTCGCCTCCTTTCGTTATGATTTTACAGAAACTGTATATGCATAAGTATGACGGTTCGACATATGAGGGGGAATTCCTGCTTGGGGGTGGAAAATGGGAGGAATGGACTAGTCGCAGGAGTTATAAATGACGATGTGGTTAGTTTTCTCTTAATAGTTTCTGTATTTTTTTGTAAAATGTATTCCATTTAATTTTCATTAATGTATAATTCTACCTGTACATAAGAAGGGGGAGGTTTACAAATGAAAAGGTCCATTACGTTATTGCTAACTATTATTCTTGTTATCTTGTTGTCAGCCTGCGGTTCAAATAATACTTCCGGAAATGAAAACATCACTAATAATGAAGCGACTGAGACGGAAAATCAAGAGGAAACAGAAAAACAAGAAAACGAGGCTCCTGAAGAAGAAGAAGCGACTGCTGAAGGTGAATGGGAAACTCAAGTTGGAGAGACTATTGAAAATGAGGGCGGATCTCATACATTAGTAAAAAGATTTGACCAAGTAGAATCAAAGGAAACAGGACCAATTATTCTAAACATTCCCCAAATCAACACCATCTCTTCCCAACTTAAAGGGGATATGGCAGAGTTTTTGGAGACAGATGCAATAGAATACATCCAAATAGATATGGAAGTGGAAAACACTTCAGACGAAACGATTTCCTTTTATGCTGGTCAACCCACTATTACCACCAATACTGGAGAACAACTTGATGCAGAGATGTGGTTGTCAGATCATATTGATGGAGATTATATCGGTGCGGTGAAAAAGTCCGGTTCTCTATTCTTTATTCTTAACAACTCTAATGCTGAAGATATTGATTGGGTCAGAATAATTATCGAAGCTCCACATGATGAGAATTGGGATAGTGTAGGAGAAAAAATAGACTTTCAGGTTGATTTTAACTAATCCAACATAATAATCAGGTGGTCGGCTAGTAATTAAAACTAGCCGACTTTTTTATTGAATCATAATAATCATTTCACTTTGACCTACCAACGTTCTAAGTAGAAATCGTTCAGAGTGCCTGTCCCCTTGATTTATTTTTCCTTATGTCTCTTTCCACTTTTAAAAACGAAAAACAACAAAGAGAGAAAGAATAAGATATTTGATAAGTTGACTAGTAGTTTGATTTCTTCGTTTAAGTCTTTTAACCCGAAGAGGATGTCAATCGCTGAGGTAACGCCTGTAATAACCAGCACAACAAAAAAAAATAAATACATATTTTACTCCTTTGCTATTTCATGATTAGCATCTATAGAAAGGATCTTTTTACTTATCTCTTTGGCTTCTTCATCACTAACCACGCAATCAGGTACTGTGTTTAGAAACAACAGGTTTTCCAAATACTTCACTTCTCTACAGTTGGATAATTCTACAGCTTTTCTTGCATGATACAACGCTGAAGTATAAGCACCTTCCACATGGCAAAGTGGCTGTGATAATAAGATATATGCCAAATCGTGTAAACGTTCATGGTTTTCTTGAGATAAAAGATAAATCACAAACGTGTAATTTGAGAGATTTTCATTATTAAAGGATATTTCAAGAAGATTTTCATAAGCAACACTAAAATCTGTACTATTAAATAGTTCTTCGGCTTCTAAATACTTTCCCGATAAAATATAACTTTCTAGTTGATCTTTCATTATTTATTCACCCACCCGTTACTTATTCTTACCTGGCCGTTTACTCTTGTAAAAGTAACAGTAACAGTTTGTCCGTTCATAGACAATGTTTTCTTACGTGCACTCCCATAGACAGATTCTTTTCCATATCGCATTACATGAGACATCACCTTGGACACATCAGTCCAGTTATTATTTGTTACTTTGTTCCAATCATGCTTGTTAGCCAAAATATGAGCTCTTTTATTTGCGTCTATATTCTTTACAGATGACAAAACGGTGTTAAAACTCTTACTGGATACAGCATTTTGCACAGCTTTTTTACCGTATTTCTTCATTGCATATTGAATACCGTGTCTCGCTATAGCAGCAACAATTACTAATGGAAGAGCAGATGCCTCAAGTTCAGTAGTGTTCATGTCGTATATTTCACCGTTTTCCTGATTAACAAAGGTGGCTATAAATATATCGTCCTCAGATTCATGAACAACAACGTCATAAATTGTACTAACAACCGTATTATCCTCATGTAATACTTCACTATTAACTGTAAATAATTCTGTATCGACATCCATAACTACGTCAACTGAAACATCTTCTTCCAAAGCTAGCTCAATTACAACCATTTCACTGCTGGATTTAATATCAGTTTGGATTGCATTTGAAATCTCTTTACCTAGCTGACTCTCTAAATGTTTTTCAAAATCTTGCGTTGACTTCGGTGTGTAGATTATGACTTTCAGTCGAAGCTTTTACCAAATTATAGTTTGGGAGTAACGGGAAAATAATAAAGAAAATTAACAGTCTAGCTATATGTTTTTTCATTATGAGCACCTCAATTATTTAGTTTTAAAATACCATACCCATACTCTTTAGAGGGAAGATGTTCCTCATCAAGTACATGAGCATTCTCTAATAGTAGATTTTTCAATTCAATATGGTTTAATTTTTTGTGAGAATGTTGTAAAAGTGTAGCAATAAAACCTGTTGCATAGGCAGTGGCAAAAGATGTCCCATTAAATAGAGAATACCCTCCCTCATGGTCCGTAGATAATATCTCTTTACCGGGAGCAGCAAAGTCAATTTTTCCTCTGGCTGATGTTTTAACTCTGAGTAATTCCTGATCCACTGCTGTAATTGAAAAAACATTCTCATACTTTGCTGGGAAGTCAGCGTTTAACCCATATGTATTACCAGCTGAAGCTACAATGATAATACCGAAATCTAAAGCATCTTTAATTGCCTTTTTTATTATTAAGCTCTCTGCTTGATAACCAAAGCTAATATTTATTACATCTATTCCTTGAGAGACACACCATTCTATTGCGGAAACAAGATTTTTCGGTTCTCCTCTACCTTGCTTATCTAAAACTTTCACATCATAAAGTTCAACACTTCTCGCAACACCAACAACTCCAATGTTATTGTTATTGGCAGCGATGATACCCGCAATTGCAGTTCCATGTCCTAAGTCATCTACAACTGGTTCGCCTGGATCGATAGCATTAAATTCTGCAACAACTTTTCCTTTTAAATCTTCGTGTTCCTGATAAATACCACTGTCTAAAACTGCAACTTTTATCGTTCTCATAGGAGAATCACTAGTTGAAAAATCAATACCCATTGCTTCCAATCCCCACGGTGAAACCTGAACTTCCCTTTTTAAGTTTTTTGTAGGTTTTGCAACAGGGGTTTCATCAAAATTAAAATAGTCCCAACATAAAAGACCAACACCTAACATGACTAATATTGATAGTAAGACTGTTCTTACAATAATCACCTCCTAATTTAACCATCTAATTTATTCCTCCTTAACAACCCCTGAACATACCAATTATATAAACTGAACATAACAACATCCTTAACTAAACCATAAATAATCCTTAAAACTGATAGATGACTGTTACTGCGTATCAGGCCGGGATGCGTATGATATTTTAGAAGAGAAGGTCATATGGAATTCTTAAATTAATGGAAGAAGCCACTGGCTTTTCCTAAATGAGGTGATCTTTGTCAGGTATGCTTCAAAGGGTAAGTTATGGCAACGCGGCGTACCTGTCCACCAAACAACTAGGTCTTGTAACTACAAAAAAAATAGGCCAACCCTAATGAGGTGGCCTGTTGTGCATACGATTAAATCTTCAAAATTCAGGTTTTATCGGTGAATAATTAACGTATTCATTAATGGGTAACATATTTCTCAATTAAAAGTATCTGTCAGCATATCCTCTGCCTTGTCCATTTCACCAAGCATTGGGTTCATATAATCATTATGCGATTCCAAATAAGCCCTTACTGAACCACTGATCCTGAACATATCTTTTCTCAGGTCTTCCATATTACAACTCTCCAACATATCATTAGCATGTTGATAACGAGAAATAATCAATTCAAGCATTGGTGTAGGTTGGGATAAATACTTCTCCTTTAAAAGAGCAAGTACCTTTTTTATCTGTATAAGTAGTCTATCGTGCTTTTCATTTTTTGACATGCCCGTCTCTCACTCCTTATCTACTTGGGATTTCCCTAATTTCTTTTACCCATTCATTGGGCCAATTCTGTGGTAGCAAAATTTGATCCCCTCCTCCTTTAAAAATCGTGTCTGTCTGAGTCATTTGTTGCTCTACTTTACCAATATTTAATTCTGTTCCTTTAGGTATTTCAATAACCGCCTCATACTGTCTACTATTCTTCCACTCTGGCAATAAAGCAGAATCTATTTTACTATTTATTCTGTTTGAGGCTGGTACCGTAGTAGCAAAAGCCCCTTCTATACCTGCCTTACCACCGAATGTACGGTATACCATAATGCTTTCATTAGTGATAACAGTTCTATAATGACCATCTGTAATGTTTTTTTAAGCCATGATGGTAATACCACTTGTTCCTTAACAGTTACTTTGTTATCAATTGCTGTTGCATATTTGGCATTAATCTCCGGTACACCTTTACCCGTACCATTAACTCCCCTACCGAACCCAACCGCCTCAATCCTCATAAGAACTAGGGTTTGCAATTGCTTCACTTTCGCTATTATATTCGTACTATTAAGCACATTGAATGGAACATTATCAACCATTACTAGTGCTGGTTCCATGCCTCGTCTTGGAACTAGGTTATCCATGAGCTCTCGGACTCGGTCCATGCTTGGTTTTGTTGGTTCTTTGGCTATTGGTTTGGGAGTTTCTTGCTTGTCCTTAAGTTTTATTTCCAAGTCCATTTGGGTTTTGCGGCCTGTTTGAACAGCCTTACCAGCTCCCTTGACGATTCCCGTTCCTCCGGCAAAAATACTCCCTACGGTAGGGACGGCATATCCAAACCATTCGCCGCGGCTTTGCGCATCCCCATTGAGGACCATGGTACTAAAAGAATCAGCCAGTCCGTATACAATTTCCCACAGGATTTCTGGGTTTTTAGCCGCCTCGTATGCAAATTCCAAGGTTTCCAGAGCCACTAGATGTGGCTCTGACACAAGTCTTACTATCCCATCTTTAGTTTCCTTCAAAAATTTCTTAGCACCATCGGCAAAACCTGAACGAAAGTCCAAAACAGCATCATCTAGTGATCTTATCTTCGGCTCCGGCCTCGCACAACTCGGGTTCACCCACTGATTAAACGCTAACGGGTTCCCGACCGTGTAAAACACACCAAGCTCCGGGTAGTGTTCACTATTCCAACGTTGCATAACCGTTTGATTATATAGCTTTGTCTGCAGCTTTCCGTAAGTCTCGAGATCCTGAAGCATTACCGGTGAGAAACTGGCCAACTTTATCTTACCAGAAACAAATTGCTGGCTCATTTCCTCTATGTAACTCTGTATGAGGGATAAGTCCTCCATTAATGCCGTGAACGACTGGGTTTGGTGGTGGTCGAACTGGCGCAGCTTGTCCACGGTTTGGTTTGCTGATTGTTTGGCTTGTTGGATGCCTTCGTGGAACTGGTGATCCTGCAACCTTGGGAGGTGTACGATATCACTGACACGGCTAAGCTGGTAGTTGGTCTCTCCAGTCAACTCGGTCACCATTCGGTTAATCTGATTCAAGCCATCCTCCAGTTCACCTGTCAGGAAACCCTCGTCGATAAACCCGCGCGAATTCCCCTCGAGCCCGTCCAATTCATACTGCAGTTGTTGAAGCTTAGATTGAAAGTTTGCCAGGAACGTTTGGAAAAATTGCAAAAACGGGAGGTGCGCATATTCATAGAACCGCTTGATCGCACTGGCTCCTTTGCCGCGGAAGGAATCCTTTGAGGAAACAAAGGTGCGAATTCCGCTCTCTACATGGTTTAGTTGATTTTCAAGATCCGACAGTTGCCGGCTCATTCCCTTGATTCCATCGTGCAGGGAGGATAAGTCTATAACTTTCATGGTTCGCCTCCTCTCTTCACGTTTTTACAGAAACTGTATATGCATAAGTATGACGGTTCGACATTGGTTGGGATATTCCTGCTTTGGGGTGGAAAATGGGAGGTTTGGACTAGGTAGATTGAAATAAGAGGCGGAAAGTTGCTCGCCTCTCTGTTTTCTATTTTCTCTTTCCACTCTTGAAAACAAAAAACAACAAAGATAGAAAGAATAAGATATTTGATAAGTTGACTAGTAGTTTGATTTCTTCGTTTAAGTCTTTTATCCCTATGAAGATGTCAATCGCTGAGGTAACGCCTGTAATAACCAGCACAACTAAAAAAAATAAATACATATTTTACTTCCTTTCGATTTTAAAGTAGGAAAAATACTATTGCTCTTGATGCAACATCTGCAAGATAACTGGGTACTCCTACCTTTTTCAAGGCATTAGATAATCCTGCTTCGGCGGTCCCAGTGAAGTCTACTAAAATATCTAAGGCCTCCATTAAGACTTGATAACTTAAATAGAATTTTAAACTCTTTTTTGCATTAGCAGTTAAAGGAAGTTTATCAACATATTCTTTAATTTGTTCATTCCAAGCACGAGATCCAACATTTTTCAGCTTTTTCATCATTTGTTTAGCTGCCGTTTTTGCAGCCATACCTTTTAATCCGTATGTAGTAATTTCACCAGCTTGTGGTGGTGGATTTATACCTAAATTACTGCTAACTGTACCAAATAAAGCATAGTAATCTACCTTACTTAATTCTAGAGCAACCTCCGGATCAAGCTCTACGTTCGAAAGTCCTGAATTAGCATCTATTGCAAATTCAGTCTCTTTATCTGCTAATTGTGCCGAAAAAGCCGGTGTTGCAATGGTTAACAACATCAAAACAGACACCGATATCAAACCAACCTTTTTACCTTTACTCATCATTAATCATCCTGTCTATAATCTAAAGATAGCAAGCAATCATAGCTGCTTCATTAACTATATAGAATGAACATTAAAATAAGCTTAACTCAACCATAAATAATTCTTAAAAAATAAAAATTGAACAAACTTCCTAGGTTGCTTTCTAACAAAAAAATCCACCAAGCAGCGGAATTTACCTATTCAGTGGATTATTTTATTCTTTACCATTAAGTTTATTAGTTTATCTTTATTTGAATCTATCAATCAAACTTAACATTAACCGTATAATTAATATTCTTAAAGAACTCTTCCAACACAATTTCTGCATTTTCCTCTGCTGATTCTAGTAAACCAACAGCGATGGCTTCTTTTCTCGTTTGTTCTTGAGCCTTACCGGCTAGGTCGAATCCCTCTTCCCAATCCACATTATCATTAAAGAGCCCACCGTCAACAAAGGTTACTATTTTATCCATTTGTAGAGCTGGATCCTGTATAAGCTTTGCATGAGGAAGGGTGATATCAATTTCTTTGGTCTCTTCGTTAATAACCATGTCCTTTGAAGTAATCCCCTTTAAATCAACACCAGCAATAACCGTCGATGGTACGACTACTAGTATTTCTCGCTTTGTGCCTAATAGATTCATAGAGATATCTTTCCCAAAAATCTTATTATCCTCTTCTTGTATAACAACTTTCATATGCGCTTTAACTGTTGCTAGTGTAGCTAGCTCCTGAACACTTTCAACATAAGTTACAGACTCTGCTTTGAAGGTATCGCCGGTAAAAATCCAAACTCCTCCTGAGATAAAAACTAAAAGTATAAAAATGCTTAAAGTAATCTTTAACATACTTGCTTTTAATAAGTTCTTAAATACCCCTCTTGATAGAGGCAAGTGACTTGCACTACGAGTCAGCGCAGTTGTTGCAGCACTTTGTTGTTGTGCTACCTGCAATTCTTTTAATAGTCTTTCTAGATGTGCAATCTTTTCATCTTTTTCTTCCATACTCTCTCTATTAATCATCGTTCCTTCTCCTTTAATTGTCCTTGTTTACATTCAAATCACTAATCCTATTATCTTAGGAAAATTTATATAAATAAAGGAATATTTTAAAATAATATCATAAAAAAGGAAATTTATATTTACTAGGAATCAAAGAAAGTGGATAGAATTTCAGGGGATCTGTCCTCACAACTCTGCAAGATTCTGATAGAACGGGGGAATTTAATAAAAATATAAACCAGGTCCTTCGCCTTTCAGGGTGCTGGACCTGGTTTTTTTGGTGTAAAGTTAAATGCCTTCACTCCGGCAAAATAACATAAAAAAACAAAATCTCCTATATGATAAGTTTCAACACACTACCGTACAGACGGGTCGCCGTACCTGTCCCTTCAGCCCTATTTGAAATCCTCTACCAACTGCTGAATCCAGTATAGGGTTTGGGGAAGGTTTGTGAATGAATCGTATGAGATGTTTCGTCGTCTGCTTTCATGAGCATAGTTTGCTAGTTCTTCACGCGTGAAACGTTTTCCGTTGATGATGGAAAACTCCACTAATCTCTTTCTTTTATAGTTAATTTCTTCTTCAGCTGTAAACCTGGATTTACCTAATTGAGAACGGATTTGATCTCCTCTGTCAGCTAAGCTTAGAAAACTAGTTTGATTTAGAGCAAATAACCCTTTTGGTTGAGAATTAGACCATTTTTGATTTTTATAGGCCCGTGTAAAGTAACTCGGAACATCATCCCAATTATTATAACGGATTATATGAACGTTTGATAAATGAGCAATAGGATTCGTTGCCGATGAAAACTTGGTGTTTTTTAACCACGAAATTTTCATTCTGAGATTGGCTGGTAGGTAGAGTAAAACTTCTCCCTCGAATGATGAAACTTCTCTCATAATGTTTTCAAGGATAAACGATTCTTCGATTTTAGGTACACTCCTTTTAAAATATTTGAGAGTATCAAATAGTCCCGCAGCCTTATCATAGAGTATCCATTGGGTAATTCCTGCTATCTTAATTGAAATCTGATTATCCTGTTGTTTGGTCATAAACAAGACGTTTCTCCCAAAAACTCTTTCTTCCATTATACCTATTTCCAATATACTTTCCTCAACTGGGGTTACAAATGATTGCGTAATCCCTTGCTTGCTCAGACAATCAAGAAATGCATGGCGATACCTCTGGAGTTTATTATTCGGGTTATCTAAATTTCGGTCCGGATGATAGGTTTTAGATGGATCCCCGAAACGATAGTTTATAAATTGCACATGATGTCCATGCCTTCCAAACGCTTGCCTTATTGCTTGATAGGGATCCAGTTTGCCTGGTTTAGTAAGTTTTTGATAGTCGGGTAAAAAGAATAAGTTAATACAGGAATCCTGTTGAAGATCGTTTGCAACCTCCTCGTACACATCCTGTACCTTTTTTTCAAAGTCCTCTGCATATAGCTGATGCGCATTCTTTATACTTTTATATTTTATAAATACCGGCAATATTTTATTTTGAAACTGAATATTTGTTTCCTCAGCATTTCGAAACGGAAACTTCTCCACACCTGCAGGAAGATTATTATCATATATCTCATGGAACAAGATTTTCTTAATATCCTCATAATGACTAGGATCAGCAGAAAAGATATTAATCGTAAGAAGATTGATATTATTAGGTATTGTCATTTGAGAAAAGGGAATCTTTTTAGATGTTTCTTTCTCTTTCACTTTAAATTTTTTTGATGAGACGTCCATAATCCCTGGAATTACTTCAAGTCCTTTCAATACCCTCGAAAGTTCATAATAGAAGTTTCGATCTTCTTCCAAAGCTATCCCATTACCAGTCAATTGAAATGAACGATAACCCTCCCACCAAGAAGCATTAGCATATGAATACGGGACCCCGATAAATAGCTTGTCTTTCACATTGCCATTTTCAACATAATGCCTCGTGTTATTCAGGATATCTATTATTGTTATATGGTGGTTTTTCAGCACATCCTCATGTATAGTTGGCATTTCATAGAAGAATTGGTTGTCCTCAGATTGCTTCGCTTTTAGGGTGGTGTGTATAAGAACGTTTTCTTTAGTTTCATCTTTAAAAAGTGAGCCGATATATACAGATGCTTGTTCTTTTAAGTTCTTATATTTAGTTGGTTCAGGTGATACTATCCATTGACGTACACTTGTCTTAAGATTAATATACCACCCTTCCTGACCAACAAATTCTACAAAGCCTAAAGTGAAGACTAATGAACTGTATCCTCCCGCCACCTCAACGATATTAGAAATTGCTTCATGTTTACTATTTGTAACGGAATGCGAAAATTGTAGAGTTCCGTTGAATTGCTCCTCTTTCTGCTCCCTTTCACCGGTTGAGTAATCATAGTAATATAGCTCAAGTGCCAGAGTAATTGGCTTTTTACATAATTGGTGTGTAAAATAGCCCGAAATAATTTGGAAAGAACCCATATCGGATGTAACAATTTCATACAGGGACTTTTTCTCCATCTTAGGGTCAAGTAGAAAAGAATGCAGTACAGAATTATCTATTCCCCATTGATAGCGTCTATTTGAATCTTTCAACAAGATCATTAAATCCATGGCAACAGAATCCATTACATTTACAGAATAATATTCCTTTGCAATGTATAAAAAGGGCTTTTCGCCTACATACGAGGAGGAAGTTAAAGAATAATGAAAAATGTATGGGTGCTTTTCCAACATTAATTTCATAATTCCCATGAGCTGCCACTTTTTCTTGTAAAATACATCCCTAGTCAACTCAGTCCACTTATCTGGCATGTATAAAGCAATAACCTCACATTGTTTTAAATGATCCGGTGATATTTTATAGGTCATAGGTTGCAAATATTTCTTTTTTCCTATACTTATTAGTTCCTCTTCAAACGTTTCAATGGGTGTAATCAAGATGTAACTTCCTCCTTTGTTTCTTTAATTGCAATACCTTGTAGAGCGTCCTTTAACGGCGCAAATAATATGTCCGATAGGAAGTCACCTTCCTTACATAAGAGATGTTCCATCATTGCCAGCAAGCTGTCTTGATGATTCTTTTCCTGAGGGTATACCGGCAGGCCCGTTACTGATTTTTCAGCCGTTTCAGGTGCAAAAGCCGAATCAACTAAGTGTACGGTTAAATCGGTTCCTCCCCTTAAGCCTCTTCCAATCGTTTGATAGAGGAGAACCAGCATGTTCATTGTGATCACGCGCTTATTTTCTTCGGATAAGCTTTTCCAGAATGCTCTTTTATTTGTCAAGTGCGTATATAGTCTCCATACTTTTCTCTCCACTGCATACCAATACCGGAATAATGGTTCGGTCAATTCCACCTGGTGATCTGCCTTTTCTAGAAATCCATCAAGGGACGAATGCAACTGATGTATAATTTCTTCCAAGTTGTCAGGACTCGGATATGGTCGAATCAAGAAATACATTGTTCCTATTAATGATTTATGGCTTGTCTCGCTTTGCAATATATTTAAGCCTCGTCCCACTGAACTTGCTACGAAAACTAGTATGTCAACTTCTTGGCTGTGTAGTCTCTCTATCTCATTTTTTTGAACATGGATGTTGTGATTATATTTAATTTCTAATCCATGTGAAAATTTATTAGGAGCATATTGAACTCGTATTTGATAGTTTGTTTCTTCTTGGAGAATGCGGCCAAGGATATCGGCAGTTTCAAAAGAGAAAACTGGCATGGCTATAATTCGCCTCTTTCCATTTTGTGGTTCGCCTTCCTCACCATATTCATCTTGCATTCTCTTAAGATCGCTTTCAAACTTCCCGCTCTTCACAAAGTGTTTCACTATATACCTTAATGCCGTTTTCTTCTTAGTTATGGAATCTAGTCCTGAAACCTTCAAAGCTTTCCCATTGTCATCTTTAATTGGTGCATAATGCAGGTTTATCTTTTGCTCCACCTGCGCCCTATTGGATAACAACCAATGCGGTTTTACTTTAGTATGATAAGAACTGGATCCAGGTGCGTAGCTTGTAGCTGATAAAAATAGAGTTGTGGGTATTGGCACATTATCCACATGTTGAAAGATAAATGGTAGATTCGCCAATAACTCTCTTCCCACTCCAAAGTAATAATTCATGATTAGCCGGTGACTTTGATTATCCTCCCCAGTATTAAGGCGATAGGACACCAAACCATTTATCAAGGGAGAAGGAGCATAGGTTTCGGTTTCTGTAGAAATCATATTTTGAAAAGTCGCTAACGCCGGGTGATTTTCTTTTTCTAGAAAGTAAAGAAAAGATTTGTAGTTGTCAATTAAAAAGCGGGTATGATAATCAAAAAGGAAAAACGATAACACCAAATCCAAGCGGTCCCTGATTTCTTCACTATATCCTCCTGAATGGTAAGCTCTGTTTTTAAACGTGACAGCCTTTGCTGACTTCAACCCATTTAAGAAACCCTTCATAAGTTTACCTCGGGAAACTACTAATTCCTCATCCTCATCTCTTTCCCTTGGTAGATAGTAATCTCTCAAATCTGCATATAGCAGCCTGAGGTCTCTGTTACTGATATCACTTTTTGATAATAAATACTCTGAGAAATAACTTTTTAGGTCTGAAGGGTTTTCACATTCTATCATGTCTCCAATAAAATCATAGATGAGTTGTTCTCTAGTAAAGGTTTTATTCTTCAGTATATCTTTATTCACCGGCCTATTAAATACATTTGAATACAGGTATCTTCCCATTCGGTGTGAGGTGGAGATAGAAATAGAGTATTGGTCCAGGAAACCCTTGAAGCTAGATTTATTGAAAAACGAAATGGAATCATACATATAATCAAGAAAGCTTGCTTGATCATCCTTTTGATCTGTTACAACATTTAATGACTGTACGCATGCGTTATCGAATCTCATCTGTGCGGCATCATATTCATCCACGATAATTAAGTCAGAGCGCATCCAGCCGAGTGTCAGGAAATTGCGTTCCAATACATCCGCATAGTAAGGAACGCTTGTTTTTAAAAAAGCCTCGTAATTCCCAATCCAAACATCCGCTTCCGTAAGCAACCTGTATTTTTCATATTCGCCGTTCTCAGAGTAATCTGGCGCGACCATCTTGATTTCTTTGCCTTCCACCTGTACCTTTATAAGCTGGTTTTTTAACTTGTTTTGATAGCCAAAGGTCTTTTTCAAGTATTCTCTCGTATAGTTCATATCTGAAAGAATCTTTAGTTCTTCCTGGTTATCATTTAAGAAGAGAACAAGGTTTTGGTACTGATGTGCATACGCATCTTGAAAGTTTTGTTTGTGCCTAGTTTTATCATTATCCCCCATAAATACAGCGGATTTAATGCCCAGCTCCTTCAATTCTTTCATTAACTGAAAACACTTTATTACATCGTTTTCTAGAAACAAGATTTTTTTGCCATGCAAAGTAAGGTTTTTTGCAAGAAGTTTTGTTAGGATGGACTTTCCCGCTCCAAGGCGGCCGATAATATGGTTTACCGAATCAAGGAAAAACTTAGTAGAGGAAACATTTCTATTTTTGTAATCAATCTCTTGAATGTTCATTTCCTCCAGGAGACGGAGCCACTTGTCGTCACCAGTATCTTTTACCAGTTGCTTTGCTGTCGCTTCTAAATCCAGAATCTGATTAAGTTGGTGCACATCTTTCTTTTGAGCGACTATTTCTTGGATATGATCGGTGAGTATAAAATGGTGTATGTCTTTATATAAGTGATCCGAGTAGACTTCGTTGGCTTGAAGTGAATTAATGCCGTTTCCCTTAGTACTTCGTATTTTTTTTGAGCTTATATCTTCCTTAAATGTGACTAACCTGGCTTGATGTTCGTCTGTAAAAAAAGGATAAGCTTTTAGCAAAAGCTGAACATTTCTATCATCATCTAATACTTCTTGGAATAATTCTCTGATTCTTAATACATCGCGAACGCACCGGTTATTTTCCCTGACCCAATCAACGTCTTCAGCATCGGTGTACCAGTCGAACATCCGAAATTCTGGACCTAAGCTTTTATATTCGCTCCATAGTCTTGTGATGTTGGTCCTGCTATAAAGTGGTTTCAAGAGAAACATAGCTCGCTTCAGATAGAACTGATTAAGAGACCGACCTCGAAAGTATTCGCTCCGGTTTTGACTAATAAGATGCAGGTTTTTAAAAGGGTATTGGCCGTTATTATGAAGGTCAGCGAATATTATCTGCCCACAGAACAAAAACAGTTCTAGATAGACCATTTCCCTTGTAGCACTCTCCTCTGCCTCTTTCAATAATGCAGAGAGTTCTTGCTTTTGGGGTGATGCTTCTAGATAATAATCAGGCAAGCTAATAGCAACATTTGGTTCCAATCGGATTTCAGAAGACATTAAATGCTGGAAATCTCTTCTCTTCATTTATTTACCTCCTCAGGAAAACAGCCTTAAATGAATATCCTCTACCAGCTGCTTTTCATTAAGAAACTGAATTTCTTTCCCGCCTGTCTGTCTAATTTTTGAGATATTTACCTGCCCTCTTAACACTTCCATATAATCAGAGTAAATTTTCCGATAATCTGGGATATAAATATAATCAATTGCTAAGAAGCTGTAGGGTTCTGTATTCATCTTATGGGCGAGTTCTTCAGGTTTTCGATAATCTTTCACATCTATATACAAGGTGGAACCCTCGTATTTGACACTAATATCCCCGTCTCTTTCTAATTTCGGGAATAACTCGACTTTTGCTCCCATCGGTTCAAACTTGTCTTTCAATACATTGTAGATTCGATATTCCTCCAACCCTGGAATCACGTTGTAAAATACGCAACCTGGTTTAGGGATGTAAGCTGATTCTCCTTCACCTATGGTGTATGTTCGTTTTTCAAGCTTGTTTTTCCTCTTATTTACAAAGCAAACATGCGTGTTGTTGCAGTTGTGTTCATCTCTCATAGGCAGGTGACAATGGTTACATATAATAAATTCCTTTGTACCATTAATCTTGTCGTATAAATTTCTGATGAATCTCTCATCTTCATTAGTTAATGAGTATCGAGTATCCAAGTCTAAAATCCATCGTTCAAATTCATTTTCTCTTTGTATGTTTACTTGGGGTTCGTTGGTGCAAGTTCCATTGGTGTAAAATCCTTTGTTATAGACTCTTACACGAACTGCCGTGTATAATTTCTGGTACTTCTCTCGGTACCCGGCATTCCTACAATGATTTAAAAAGGTTCTCATATTCGCTTGCTGATTTTGAAGTGGATCAATTTTATTTTCTTTATAGTCGTGATAAAACTCCATGGCTACCTCCCTTAAGCGGTCGCCAGCAAACAAAGTAGTGTTAGCTAACTCCCATAATGAGGTATTTTCAAATTGCTCATGGGATACTAATTCTCCCAAAGGAACTGTTCTTAAATTATTGAAGAAGTCAATGAAGTTGTATGGCATAGAGGCAGGGTTTAGAAGTAATAACTGTTTATATGTATCTTCCATTTTCATTAGCGAATCAATAGATTCGCTAAATGATAAATATTCTCTTATTAAAGTAAATATTAAGTCTTCCGTTGTTGGTTTAATTTTCATTTAGACCGCCCTTTTCAGGAAAATTAGTTATTTAAAACACACTACCGAATCCTCATCTGGAATTTTCACTGACTTTCTATTTTTCCAAACCCTAACGACCTATCCATTATTATACAATTATCAAACTAGAATTTACACCAAATAATGGACATATTTTAAGCAAACCCGTGTTCAGGCAGAAATAAATTTAGTTATCTGTATAATTCGACTTTACTCTGTCTCAGTTTCACAAAAGTTAATCAAAAAACAAAAAAATAAACAGGTCCGGCAACGGACCTGCTTTCAAACTATGTTGCTAAAAGAGAAGCCTCTTACTCTAAAACCCTTTCCCCCTCTAAAGCAAAGCCGTGGTCATCTTACCTGTCCCCTCAACCCACTAAAAATCATACCCATCAATATTATCCTTCGTAAATATCACTCGCTCTGGCAACAAGATAATCCCACTATCCTCCGCTGTATACTCATATCCCTGTATCGTATTCGGTTCGATCTTCACCTTCCCGATCTCCGGTACCTCAAACTCATCCCCTACTTTAAGTTCTTTTCCTTCTACTGTCATAAGGTAGGCGACGTAAGCTGCTAGGGCGCCTTGTTGTTTGACGTCCCATAGGCCGAATTGTTCGACGGTTCCGCGTTTGACGTAGTCTCTCATTACGTTTGGTGTGGAGAATCCGGTGATGACTACATCGCCGTCTTTACCTAGGTTTTCTGCTGCTTGGGCCATGGCTGGCAAGGCTGTTGCGTCTGGGCAGATCACCGCATCGATATCCTCATAAGTCTGCAAAATACTTTCCCCGACGGACAAGGATTTTTGCGCGTCGTTTTCGCCGTATTGGGTGGTGACGATTTCCCAGCCAGGGTAGTCAGCGGCGATGATTTCTTTTGCTTTGGTTACCCATTGGTTTTGGTCGGTTACGGTTGGGCTGGAGTAGAAGAAGGCTACTTTTCCGGTGTCGCCGATCTGATCGGATGTCATTTTGATCAGTAGCTCTGCCAGTTGTTCTGGTGTTCCTTGGTTAATATAGAAGGAACGGTCTTCCGGATTGACATCAGAGTCCCATGTGATGATTTTGACGCCTTTGTCTTTTGCCCGCTTCAACGCTTGGCTCAGACCGTCCACAGATACGGAGGAAATCATCAATGCGTCATAGCCTTGGTTGACGAAGTTGTTGATGTATTGCACTTGGCCGGCTACGGTCGCTTCAGTCGGGCCGTCGTATTTCAACTCCACTTCAAGCGAGTCGGCCATCTCCTTTGCCCCTTGACCGCCAGATGTGAAGAAGCCGACACCCGTCAATTTTGGAATAAAGGCGAGCTTCACGTCTTCCTTGCTCTTTTCCCCGTCGGCCCCGCTGCTGCATGCCGCTAGGAACGTTCCCAGCACCAATACTAAAATCAATAAACCTGCCATTTTGAATCTTGTCATCTCTTATATCCCCCTTTTTAATAGGCTTCTAAAATTAAGACTCGTGATAGAGTTCCAGTTCGCATATTTCATTACCACGGCGAGGATCAAAATACTGCCGATGACCACGCTGATATGCGGACTTGATAAGCCGCTCATCTGCAGGCCATATTGCATCAGTCCGATAAAGATACAAGCGATTGCGGTTCCAAGGACACTGCCTTTACCCCCGAAGATACTGGTCCCGCCGAGTACGACGGCTGTGATGACAGGCAAAACTGCCTCTGCTCCAAGGTCCGATCTTGCAGAGCTGAAGTAAGAGGTGAGGACGATTCCGCCCATGCCACCACCAAATCCTGATAGCATATAGGTGCTCAGGACGGTCCCTTTCGTTTGGATGCCGCTGTAAGAAGCAGCTTTTATATTGATCCCCACCAGGAACACGTTTCGACCATAACGCGTGTAATGGAGCAGGATGCCAAAGAATAGTACGCTGAGCAAAATAAACCAAATTGGATTAGGCACACCCAGGAAGGTTCCGTTAGCCAGCTCCACAAAAGAAGCCGGGAACCCGCTGATTCCTTCATATCCGGATGCACTCGATCCGCCGGAGATGACGAGGGCGACTCCGGAAAATAAGAACATCGTTCCAAGTGTGACAACCAGTGGCTGTACATTGGTGCTTGCCACAAGGGCTCCGTTTACTCCACCTGCCAAGACTGCCACCAAAAGCGCGACCACCAAAGCAAGCCAAATGGACATGCCGCTCAACCAAAGCACTCCCAGTACGATGGAGGTCAATCCCATAATGGAGCCGACGGAAACGTCAATTCCACCAGTGATGATGACAAAGGTAAGCGGAATCGCGGCCAGGGCAATAAACGCAAAGTCATTCATGCTGTAGAGGAGGTTATCTATTCTCAAAAAGCTTGGGGAGAGGATGCCAAAAATCATGCATTCTAGCAAGATCAGGAGCACTAACACCCCTTCCCATTTATAGAAGATTTTTAATTTGCTCTTCATCTGCTCCCCCTCCTTTCAGCGCGGCATCCATTTCTGCATGTTTTCTTTCTCGCTTTCTAGCACTCTGTTTTTTTACAAAAGATTGAAACTTGGAATCTCCCACGACAATGATGAGGAGAAGCAAGCCGAAGATTGCATTGTTAAAGTAAGCCGGCATCTTCAAAAAGATCAGGGAGTTAGTGATGGTCGTCAGAAAAATGGCCCCGAGCCCTGCTCCTATGACGGTTCCAAGTCCGCCTGTCAAGCTGACACCGCCCAGTACCGCAGCAGCGATCACCTGCAGCTCCATGCCGGTGCCTGTTTGATTTGGGACAAAGCCAATGTTCATGACAAATACAAGGCCTGCCATGGAGGCGGACACTCCTGAGAGAACGAACGCAAGCACGGTCACTTTCTTGACCGGTAATCCAACTAAACGGGCCCCTTCCGGATTATCCCCGACAGCGTAAAAGTAGCGGCCAAACCGTGTTCTTGTCAGCCACCAATGCGCCAGAACCACCAGGATCAGCGCGATCCACACCGGGACATTCAATCCTAGATAGGTGGCATTGGCAAGCTTTTTGTAAAAGTTAGGGATATTTTCGATCCACATTCCTTCCGTATAAAGCAGCATGAGTCCGCGGATGATTCCGAGCATGCCAAGGGTCATGATAATGGAAGGAACTTTTAGATAAGAAACGCCAACTCCATTCAGAAGACCGACAAAAGCACCGACGAGCAAGACAGCTGGAATGACGATCCACAAATTGACACCGGTGGTCAACAGTACTCCACACACCGCAGCGGACAGGCCCATGATGGAACCTACCGAGACGTCAATATTGGACGTGAGCAGGACAAAAGACTGCCCGATGGCCATCACGAGCAGGATGACACTTGCCTTGATCAATAACGAAAACGTGTTACCGGAAAAGAATCCCGGGTTGATGCTCGTGACGAATAATAGATAGGCGACAAAGAGCAATACAATGGAAAGCTCTCGGGCTTTTAAGAACCGAATCACCTGTGCACTCATCGGTGGTTCACCTCGCAACCGATGCCGAATGCGTAAGAAGCGATGGTATCTGGCGTCATGTCCTCTTTGCGTTCAAGCGCCTTTACGATTCTGCCTTCATACAGCACCACCACCCTGTCGCTGAGCTTTACGACTTCCTCGATATCGGAGGATATGAGGAGGACGGCCAGGCCATTTTGCTTCAGCTTTTGAATGATCTGGTAGATGTCCCTCCTGGCATTGGCATCGATTCCCCTTGTTGGTTCATCGAGAATGATGACCTTTGGGGAGGTGGCCAGGCTTTTGGACAGGACGACTTTTTGTTGATTGCCTCCGGACAGGTCTTTGACTTCCTGTTTGGTGGAGGTGGTTTTGATTTGCAATTGAGAGACATAGTCTGCCGCAAGTGCGTCTTCTTTTGTAAAAGGTAAAAAGAATTTCGTAAGGCGGTGAAGGATGGTGGAGGATATATTGTTCTGAATAGAAGAGAGTGAAAAGATGCCATGTTTATGCCGGTCTTCCGGAACATAGATGAGTCCCTTATCGATGCGTTGCCTTACGGAAAGAGATTGAATTTCGTCCCCTTCTAAATGGATGTTGCCGCAAGAGGTTGGCGCGAGTCCGGAGATGGCTTCTGCGAGCTCTGTCCTCCCTGCCCCCACCACTCCTGCAATGCCAAGGATTTCTCCCGGACGTAGGGAAATCGAGATATCTTTGAATTTAAGCGAAGAAAGATTCTCGACCTCTAAAATGGGCCTTTTCTTTTCCTGTTTCGCTACCTCTTGCGTTTCATCTGCTATCTTCGTTTGTTTATTTTCCGGCATCAGACATGCCAAAAGCCTTTCGTACGTAAATTCAGCTGTTGGTCCTTTGGCGGATATGATTCCGTCCCGCAGTACGGACACTTTGTCGGCAAGCTCGAAGATTTCCGAGAATCTGTGGGTGATATAGATGACGCCGATTCCGGCTTTGGTCAGCTGCCTGATGGTTTGAAACAGACTGTCGATCTCCCCGAATGTGAGGGTGGATGTTGGTTCATCAAGGATCAGGATGTCTGCTTCCCGTGTTAATCCGCGAAGTATTTCTATTAATTGCTGTTCTGCAATGGAAAGGGTCATGGCGCTTTCTTCTAGCTGCAAGTTCCAGCCCAGTCTTTTGATTAGCTTTTCCACCTTTGTCTTTAGGTCTGATGGTTTTCCCGGCAATCCGATCAGGATGTTTTCTTCTACCGACATATTCGGGAAGATCAGCGGTTCCTGAGGCACCAGATAGATGCCGTGATGATGTGCTTCATGTGTGGAGGAAAAGCGCACTTGCTTTCCTTTTACCGCCATTTTTCCACTGTCTGGTGGATACAGCCCCGTGATGATCTTCATCAGCGTCGATTTTCCTGCCCCATTTCCTCCCACGATGGCGTGCACTTCGTGTGGCAGCACTTCGATAGAGACCCCTTTTAGAACGTGGTTTCCTGTGAACTGCTTATACATGTTTTCTATTTGAAGGAGAGGATTGTGCGTTATGTCCATTTTTATCTGTCACCACCTTGCCTTTATTTAAGCGCTTACAACTAAACATATGATTGTGTGTTGGATTAATGTTCAAAAATGATTCATGCCTGTTATTTATTTACACAGCAAGGAAACCGAATATGCCAACTGGGAATTAATTTTTTCTTTTCGTTCTTTTCTTAAAAGTGCGGGGATATATTTTGGATAAAGCGCGAACATTTATCTCGCTTGCGCACATTTGTTGAGGAGTGTACAGCAGATGACACATGACAGTTATACAGAGAACCTTCTAATAAAAGTAGCCTGGTATTACTACAAAGACAATTTGACTCAGAATGAAATTGCTTCTCTATTGGGGATCTCCCGTACGAAAGTGGTCCGGCTGTTGGAGCGTGCCAGGGTCGAGGGGATTGTTCAGTTCCAGATCAAAGGAATGGAAACGAACGGCTTGACGATGGAGAAGGAATTTATCAAAGCTTTTTCCCTTCCACACGTGTTCATCATCCCTACTCCACCGAATGAGAAAGACTTAAATGATAGCTTGTCGCGCGCAGCTGCCCAGTATTTGAATCATAAACTGCAGCCGGAGGATCTAATTGGCCTTGGCTGGGGCCGGGCTGTCTCACGTACGGTCGACTATTTGTCCATGGAGCCCAGCTGCCATGTGTCGGTGGTCACGTTGACAGGCGGAGTGAACTATTATTTGCATAATCGCAATTTCCAGGACCGGGGAATGGAAAAGTTCCAGCATATCCATGTGATTCCTGCTCCTTTTCTAGCCTCAACAGAGGAAATGGCGGAAAGCTTTTTATCAGAGCCTTCTATAGAAGAGATATTGGCGTTAGGTCGCTTATCCAAGTACATCCTCGTTGGGATCGGGGGGATTTGTCCGGATGCCACCATCATTCAGGAGGAAAAAATGACATTGAATGAGCTGACATTCATTAAGCGGCAGCAGGCAGTTGGCGATATTCTTGGTCAGTTCTTTGATCGGGATGGAAAAGTGATTGATCTTCCCCATCATAAGCGATTGATCGGCCAGCCTATCTCTACCTTGGCATCAATGAAAAATGTCATTGCTGTCGCAGGCGGTGAAAAGAAAGTGGAAGCCATACTCGGTGCCTTAAAAGGCGGGTATGTCCACACGTTGATTACCGATGAAACTACCGCGCTTTCTCTACTTCAGATGGAGGTGAAAAGATAGATGGAACATTTGTTAGCACTTGATGCGGGCACTGGAAGCATTCGTGCTGTCCTGTTTGATTTGGATGGCAGGCAGGTTGGGGTGAGTCAGGAGGAATGGACGCATCTGGCAGATCCGAACTATCCGGGTTCGATGGATTTTGACTATGAGGAGAACTGGGGCAAGGTAGTCCATTGTATAAAAGATGTCATCCATAAAACTGGGGTCTCCCCTACTTCAATCAAGGCGTTGAGTGCCACGAGCATGCGCGAAGGGTTGGTCCTTTATGATGAGAACGGCCAGGAGATCTGGGCCTGTGCGAATGTGGATGCCCGTGCAGGAGAAGAAGTTTGCCAGCTTAAAAAGATGAATCCGGAGCTAGAAAAAGAGATTTATAATGTTTCAGGCCAGACGTATGCGCTTGGGGCCATCCCCCGCCTTCTTTGGTTGAAAAAGCATGAGCCGGAAATCTATGAAGCTACGGAATGCATGACGATGATTAATGACTGGATTCTTTATAAACTATCAGAGGTTTTACAGGTGGACCCTTCCAATGGTTGCACGACCGGGTTGTTTGATTTGGAACAGCGAACATGGGAAGCGGGCATTGCTGATAAGTGCGGGGTCAAGGCGGATATTTTCCCTGTGGTGAATGAAGCTGGGAAAGTGATTGGCAAAGTGACGGAAGCAGCTGCCTCCCTAACCGGACTCGCCGCTGGAACACTAGTGGTGTCAGGTGGCGGGGATGCGCAGATGGCGTCTGTTGGGGTTGGTGCCATTGAAGCGGAGCAGACAGTGGTTTCCGGGGGATCTTTCTGGCAGCAGGAGGTCAATGTCGGGAAACCGCTTGTTGATAATGCGGGTCGTATTCGAGTCAATTGCCATGCGGTCGAGGGCTTATGGCAACTTGAGGCGATTGCCTTTTTTCCGGGGCTTGTGATGCGGTGGTTCCGGGATGCGTTTTGTGAGGTGGAGAAAGCGGAAGCTGCAGCATCAGGCCGGGATGCGTATGAAATTTTAGAAGAAAAGGCAAAGAGTGTTCCTGTTGGAGCCAATGGCATCCTCCCTATTTTTTCGGACACGATGAATTACAGTGCATGGCGGCATGCGGCACCTTCGTTCGTTAATCTTAGTCTGGATCCTGAAAAGTCTGGGAAGGCGGCGTTGTTTAAGTCTCTTCAGGAGAATGCGGCCTTGATCACGTATGGAAACCTTAAGTTAGTGGAAGAAGCTACCGGATTTTTCCCGGAGGAAGTGATCTTTGTCGGGGGTGCTTCCAAGGGTAAGCTATGGAGCCAGACGCTTGCTGATGTGCTTGGTGTAAGGGTGAAGGTTCCGGTCGTGAAGGAAGCGGCGGCACTAGGGACGGCGCTGTATGCCGGAGTTGGTGCGGGGTTGTATGGTTCGATAAAAGAAGCCGTGGATTCTGTGGTGCAGTGGGAAACTACGTTTACGCCAAATATGGAGAACCATCAGCAGTATCTAGGAATCTATGAGACTTGGAGAAAGGTCTATGCGGAGCAGTTGAAGCTTGCCGATCTTGGTGTGACTACTCATATGTGGAAGGCTCCGGGTTATTAATCTACTTGGAAAGGAGGTGAAGGAATGAAGAAAGTCAATGAGAGTGATTTTGAGTACCGCTTTGGGGACAATGGCCCGAAGTATTTAACAAAGGGGCCGAATGTGGATGTGGGGGTCGTGGTGTTGAAGCCGGGCCAGGACTTTCCGAACCACTATCATACAGAGTGCGAGGAAATTTTCTATATCTTAGAGGGTGAAATAGATTTCTATATTAACGGGGATAGGGTCGAAGCAAAGCCTGGGGACATGATCCAGTGCCGACCGGGTGATTCCCATTACTTAATCAACCAATCGGATGCCAACTTTAAAGCTGTCTTCATTAAGTCACCGCATATCGGCAAAAATGATTCGGTGGTTATTAATAAGCCGGTTATTGCGGAAACATAATCGTTTGATAAAAAAGGAGTGGGTTCATGTGACATGGGGATTTAAAAATCGATTGAATAAAATACTGCCTAACGGGCGGGCTGTGATGCTTGCGATTGATCACGGGTATTTTCTTGGGCCAATATCGGGGTTGGAGAAGCCGGGGGAAACGGTGAAAGAGTTACTTCCTTACACAGATTCCTTGTATTTAACGCGGGGGACGCTTGCTTCCTGCATACCTGAGGATACGGAAAAACCGATGGTGCTGAGGGTTTCGGGTGGACCGACTGTGTTGAATGACTTATCCAACGAGACAATTGTGACGTCGATGAAAGAGGCTGTCCGCCATAATGTGGTGGGTGTCGGGGTTTCGGTATTTGTGGGATCGAAGCATGAAACACAGACGATAACTAATCTAGCCCATGTGGTGAGTGAAGCACATGATTATGGTTTACCCGTTCTAGGGATTACGGCTGTTGGAAAAGAATTAGAAAAACGCGATACGAGATTTCTGGCGCTTGCGTCCAGGGTGACGGCGGAAATGGGTGCGGACATCGTGAAAACCTATTATTGCGAGAACTTTGAACAGGTGACAAGTAAGTGTCCGGTGCCAATTGTGATAGCCGGCGGGCCGAAGTTCGATACGATAAAAGAAGCGTTGGAGATTACGTATAATGCGATGAATCAAGGTGCTGCAGGGGTGGATATGGGACGGAATATTTGGCAGTCGGCTCAACCGACGGCGATGATCCGTGCGATCCATGCGATTGTGAAGGAAGGGTTTACGGTGAAAGAGGCTGTGGAGTTGTATGAGAATTGTGCGGAGGTAAGGGCTTAGTGGGTTGAAGGAACAGGCACGCAGACCCGGCGTGCCTGTCCACCAAAACTATCTCACCATACTATGCAAAAATAGTCGATGTAACTCGATTACTTTTTGACTTTGATTTGATAACACAGAAAATAATATTAAACAAACATTTGTTTAAAAAGCGTTATTTATATATAACTTATAAGAGAGCAATCGGAAACCTAAATTCCGGTTGCTTTTTTGTTTTTACCAATCACCCTCGTGGATGAGTGGCCTTCTTCATAAGATTAGTTTTAACACACTAACGTATAGACGGGTCTCCGTGCCTGTCCCCTCAACTCTCCATTCTCCTTCAGTGTGAAACCTATCTCCAAGTAAATCGTCTAACCATATGACAAGGGGTGATTAATTTTGAGAGATTTTAAGTTTTTAGCAATGTTGATAGTGTTAGTTTCAATAATAATGGCAGGTTGTTCCGGCGAGGTAAGGGGTGTAAAAGATGTTGGGCAAACCATAGAAGTCCAAAAGCGTGTTGGGGATGAGGATTCGAATAATTATGAGGTTTTGAAAGTAGTTTCTGACATGGAGCAAGTAAACAAAGTGGAAAAATTATTGGATGATGCGGCATGGGAAAATGCAGAAGTTTCCATGGTTCGCCGTGCTGATTACCGGTTTTCTTTTCCGAACCCAGAGGCCAAGGTAGTATTATATGAGCTTTGGGTAGGCCCCCAAAAAAATATAGTAGAACTTGTTATTAACGGTGAAGGTAGATATGTAAAGTTAGGAATAAATGAGTCAGCGGAACTTTTTGAAATACTGACCGGGGAGAGTTTGGCGGATTTTTAGAAAGCTGTATTGAGTAATCAGCAAGCTATATAAAGCAGATGGTTAGGAAGACCAAACTACATATTCTAAAAAAAAGTTAAGGAGGGATCATTTCCCTCCTTAACTCACTTTAATACTGTAAAGTCAAGACGGGTCGTCTAACCTGTCCCCTCAGCTCATTGTATCTTCTATTTTACTAATCAATCTTCAGATGGTAATGTTGGATCATTACGGGAATCTGGGGTTACTATGTCTTGGGAAGCTAGCATTTCGGTACTTGTGATGGTTGCAGAAGAAATTCCCAGGGAGAGGCAGATTACTGTTATTGCAGAACAAGTATAGATCAATTTTCTCATTTTGATTCCTCCTAAATAATATCTACTTCTAGTATAATTATAGTATATTTCTAGAAAGTACGATTTTGATGTATAGGTCCATTATCGGATAAATTATGGTATTTTACTTCAACTTGTAATAAATTGTGTATAATTTATGATATTTGTCTTATTTTTAGGAGGGGGCAAAATGATGGACAGTAAACTATTTGGAGAAGAAATTAAGAGGTTGAGAAAACAACAGCTATTATCTCAAAAAGAGTTATCCGAAGGAATTTGCTGCCAGACAACTATAAGTAGTATCGAGAAAGGACGTGCGCTACCTAGTATTGATATTTTGTACTTTATTGCATTACGGTTGAATGTTACTATTGACTATTTTTTTCAAAATAATTATCAAAATAATCAAACTTATATATCAGATACCATTATTAGCATCGAAGAGTATGTAAAAACGAAGAAGTACCATGAGGTTTATGAAATAACCAAGCTTGAGAGGAAGTTAAGTAAATCAAGAGATCTTGGCAGGATGTTCAATCAATTTATAGATTGGCATTTCTTTAGGTCATCTCAATTAATTGGGTTAATTTCTTGGGAAGAATGCGTGGAACATTTGGAGCTTTTACTTTTGAGTAAAGAGAGAAATAAAGTACATTTTCAAAATTTACGAATTAAAAATGTCATTGCCAATGTTTATGCTGAAAATGGAGATTATAAGGAAGCTTTAAAACACTATACTGATATATTGAATGCGGATATAAGACTGGAAGCATATCGACGCTTTAAACTGAAAGTATACTTTAACCTTTCTAAGTTGTATTTTTATGAAAAGTTGTACGAGCAATCAATTGAAACTGCAGAAAAAGGGATAAAGCTATCCAAGGAACTTGAGGATATATCTATGTTAGGAAACTTATATATTCAGGCTTCTCAAAGCTTGCTTAAACTAAAAATTGTTGATACTAATAACATAAAACATTATTTAGCTAATGCAAAGTTTGTATTTCAAATGACGAACAATCAAAAGAATCTAGAATTTATTGATGAGCTTGAAAAGCAAGTCGCAGAATTGAATTTTTCTCAAGTATAGAAAGAAAAGCTTCAAAACCGCAAGAGGGTTCAGAAGCTTGTGGCTTATATGTTTCTTATTAAGAGGCAGATAGTTCTTTGTTTGCCTTTTCTTTTTTTACCAGGGAGGCACTTTGCCATTTTCCTATTAGGTAATAGGACATAGAATTTATAAATGTCATTATATTGATCAGGGACAGGGCAATAATGACACCTGAAACCTTATCCGCAAATAGATTAGGGATAATTAGTAAGCTACCAAGGACAATTACATACATATTGGTTATGGTAAGGTACATACCGCCTTTATAGTCCCCAGATCCAGCCACAACAAAAATAAAGATGAAAGAAATCGTATTTAAGGCCCATGGAATACTATAAAGCAAGTAGAATTCTTTAAACCTTGCAATCATGTCTGCGTCAGAGGAAAGAGCTGGTGCAAGTATATCACTAGATAGTAGGATAACACTGACAACAAAAACACCATAACCGCCTAAAACAATCATCACTTTCTTGACTGTTTCTTTAATGGATTTTATATCGCCTTTCCCCATAAAGCCAGAGACAATGGGTATCAAACTTGCAGCAAAGTTTTGGGCGAATACGCCAAATACCATAAATGCGTACATCCCAACGGCATAGACATTAAATGCTTCATCCGGATAATAAGAAAGAATGATAATATACAAAAACATCGACAAGTTAAAGGTGATGCCATTGAAGATCTGGGAACCAACAAACTTTTTGTTCTCTTTAATGATTTGAAAGGTTGGTTTGAATGACATCATAACTTTGGACAGGCCTATTTTCAGATAATCGTCATTGAAAATTTTAAACAGCAGATATAGTGTGCTTATCACATTCGCCAAGACGGTTCCCACCGCTGCTCCGCTCATCATGGACAAATTGTAATAATTAAATAGCATCATGGCTAATGGAGTAATCAGTAAGTTTATTAGAATTGCAAAAAGTAAGCTCATATAAATTATTTTCAGCTTTTGAAAATATCTTGGTAGGAGCAAAAGAAAGTTGTTAAGAGAAAAGAATAGATACCCCGCAAAATATATTAATAGATAATCATTCAGGTATCCATTTACAGAGTCGTTCACTCCAAAGATATATTTGATAAATGGCAGAACGCAAAATCCTAGTAACATTACGACGACACCTGTGTAAATAGAAAAGGAAAAGGCGTTTTTAATTCCTTCTTTTGCTTGGTCTGTTTTACCAGCACTATAGTTTTGACTAATAAAAATTAATAAAGCTGAAATGACTGCGATGAGTACCATTTCAATAAAAGTGATGATGGATGTGGATAGGCGCAGTGCCGATAATGCGTCGGTATCACCAATAAATACTCTGATCCAAAGAAGATCTATTAGGATTAATAGTAAATCTGCTATTCCAATTAATGTTACAGGGAGAGAAAATTTTAATAATGTTCTCCATTTTGTATCCATTGTTTTTCCCCCAAGTTCCTATTTTGCCCCTATAATGACACTGTACATGATGGTTTTTTGACTTCCATTGATTCCTAGTAGATTCTCGAAAGTTCCCACACTAAAGCTTTTAACCGGCCTGCAATAGTTTTCTTCAGATGCATACATCATGCAGTAAAACTGTGCGAGAAAACCGATGGCCAAGATGTATGGGGTGACCTTTCCTTCTTCATTAAAAACAAGGTTGTCAATGGTGAATACATACATTCCTGATACACCTTTAAAATTAATATAGGGATAAATACTGTTTAACTTTTTATAGTCCACCTTTGTTTGGCTTTCAGGTATGTTGAACATCCCATTTCCGTCATTGTGTAATCTAATTAGTTGAATGGCATTTTCTTTTAGTGGGTGTACAAATAATCTGTTCAATTGATTATAGAGTCGTTGAAAATCTGAACTATCATCAAGTAGCGGTATGAGATTAAATGCTGTTATTGGGTGTAAATATGGTCCGCTGTTCCTAATGGAGCTTAAATGATAAAACCCCTCCAATTTAGCATGCTGATAATCTTGATGTGGGATGTTTGCCTTTTTTAACAAGAGGTACCCTTCTTTTTCAAGAACTGTATAATGATCACCACAGGTTGTTGCAACATGATTGATGTTAAATATTAAATGGCCAGCTTCTAGTAGGAGTAAGCTTTTTTTGATGGACTTATAGTACTTAGGATATATTTTTCCATATTCAAGAAGAATGTCTCCTTCATCCGCCTCTCTTGCAGCATTCTCATAGAGTTCAAATTTTTTCGTTTGTTCGTTTTTAGTTATAAACGAGCCAGTTCTCGTTGTAACGAATAAACGAATTGGGTACAAGCTTCTTGGGGATGGGTAACCTTTGTGGACCTTGAAATACGTGTTTTTCTCTACTCTGTTGTAATCGTTGAGTCCTGTCATGATTTCTTGAAGTTGATTATCACAGACAGCGTTGTCGTCCAAAAGGACATAGTCATCTATCTTATGCTCTAGTATCTGTTCTTCATTATTAAAAAGTGAATTGTAAGCCAGTTCTTGAAGAAAGTCATTTTTAGAATAATTCATGCCTGCTCCTCCTTATGCCAGTGGGTGAATGTTACGTTCTTCCCATCTTAATTTGTCATCCTGCGTATTGGTTATCCTTACTAGGTCGGATGTGAAGTCGACAGGCAATGCGCCAACGAGAAGCACCTTTGTACAGGATAATGAAAGGGAGTTTAATAGTGAGTTAGATTGATGAATAAGTAAAATGTCTTCATACTGTGCTTTTATTTCCGTGACAACATAAGCAAGTTCCTTTTGTAAATTCTCCGTATAAAACGAGTATCTCAACAGGTCAGCATATGTTTCTCCTCTAACATTACTAAGCTTCTTCTCTAATAATCCTTTCACTTTGTAGGAGGCAAAAAGGTAGAAATGATCTTCAATGGAATCAAGTCTATCTTTTGCTTCTACTTCTCTAATCATGGTGTTTAAAGCACCTTCTTTTAAGCCTGTTAAATTTAAATAAGCATTATAAAGTTCGTGAAAGGCTGATTCCAAGGCATGCTCAAGCTGCGGATGACAGCCAAGCCCTGTGATGGAATAGATTTGATTGTGAGTATCACTGCTTCGTACAAGTGCCCACACAACAGGTATGTTTGCATCATTAGGTAGCAAATAGAATTCTAATTCAAAGCCTTCGAGAGCAAAAAATAGTGTTTGACTTTCATAGCCTTTTAAATTTTCTATTTTTATTATTTGTGCATGTCGAAACCAGGACTTGAAGAAGATATCTCTTTCATATGCTTCCAAGATGGAAAACAAAGCCGCTTCCTCGTCACAATTCCCAATAGCACAGCCATTGGAGCTTTCAATGGTGTATTTATTTCTCATCCCCGGCTTTAAGTATTGAACCATTTGTTCTGGCACATAGAATGATTCGCCGTTTACTAATGAATTAGCTTTCACCCAGTCTATTTCTAGGTCATGGTGATAGCTTACCAAGTGATATTTTTCTTTAGGGGTTTCTGAAGCATAAAGTCCGAACTTTTCTGGATTGACAACGGCCACTTTGTTCTGTAATTCGTTATAAGATCCCATGATGGAATCAGGAAGATCTAGTAGGCTAGAGTATCTTTCGGTGTATTCCATTAACGCTTTTCTTGTTGCTGTAGGTGGATGGTAATCAAACCCAAACCCTTGAATGGTAAAATATTTTCTATTTGCAACTGCGATCGAGGAGCCTGTATCCCTGATGACATAGCCACCATGGATATGAAATAACGCATTTTTCAGATCTTCAAGCAACAGGTGAGATGGTAACCGCTTACTGCTTGCTGAGTTCTTAATTAATTGTTTAACTTGGTCAAACCCATAGGAGAAGGTTACGGTCCGTTTTGAGATATGCAGATTCCATTCTTTATATTTCTGAACGTTTATTTTGAAAAACAAGATGCTTTTCTCTACACTCTCTATGTCTGGACATATGTAAGAGCTTGTAGGTACCTCTCCCGATAGTATCGGTGGATTAAGTGCCGGCTCTCCTTTTTTCTTCCTTTGTATCGTAATACTTTCATCATCCGAGACAAAGGAAATGTGGTAGTCACCGTATTCACCTGATCGAAAGTGTTTAGTGAAAATAGCATTAACTTCTTTATTGGTCATCATTGTACTAATTCCTCTGTTTTCTCAGGAGCCTTAAGCCCATTTAGGTGCAAGGTTAATAGGTAGCTTATAGTATTGACGGTTGGAGTCTTCGGGTGTGAATACGATTGATTATCTATAGCAAGATTCAAAAAATCATATGTTTCTTCTATTTCTACTTCTTGCTGAAATTTGATAAACCATAATTTCTTTACCAGCGTTTTGACTTTTTCCGTATCTATCTTTTCAATAGGTAGTAAATCAATGGTAGCCTTCACTTGAGAATGCTGTGCAAGAAGCTGGAGTAAATTATTGATTGCATCCTCTTCCTGGAAACCTATACTTACAAGTTCATTTTCCAGCCAGTCTGTTTGATAGGTCAAACAAACAAAAGGAAAAAAGTATTTATAATCAAAGGTTACTGGCCCTTTGTTTAATTTTTCATTTAGAAAATAGCTGTTTTTGAAATTTTTATAGTTAATATGGGTTTTCTCGATCATTCTTGTCGTATTTTCGTATATGGATAGATCAATAACCATTAGTGCTCTAACGAGAAGTGATGGTTCAATCGCTTTTTGTTGCATTTTCTCTAAAAAAACATGGGCAGCATACTCTAAGTAATCATTGCTCCAAACTTCCGAGTTGTGAGGATCAATCGCATAATTAGAGATATACATTTCATTTTGAAAAAATGTAACGTGCAGTTCAAATTTGCCCATTCTATCATTTACTAATTTAAGAGAACCGCCATCTATACTTTCAACAAGGTGATCGCACTCTCTTTTTAGAACGTGAATAAACGATGGAGGAGCTGAAATACGATTGATGCCATCAAAGGAAATCTCCTTCTTTTTCTCTAAGGTCGTAGCCATTCCTTTTTCCAATAGCAGTTGCACAACCTTCTGATCAAAGGCATGTTCAGAATCAACAGGTTCCCCTGCTTTCAATGCCTTAATAATTTCATAGACTCTATTCCTTGACGCTTCATTCAACACTAGCTTCAAATTTTTTTCTTTTGTACAAATGTAATAATCATTTTCTGTATCAATGATATATGTTGTTGGATCAAGAAAGACCTTCATCCGTATACCTCCTCCTTTTTAAACCTGATAGAGCTTAGCAAATAATTCATATAAAATTTGTCTAGCGGTTTGATGTTTAGGAGCACCAGTTTTTCATATAACACATTTAATATCCATCGGTTGGTGATTAAGACCGCATCCTTTAAAATTAATTTACTTAACTCGGGAATACCCATTGCAAGCTGATGCCTTTTGGATGATGTTTCCACCTTCTTTTCTATATGGGCATCGTCATGTGGCGAATGAAAATTCAGCACGTCGCGATTCACAGCATCCTTTATCTCTTGAAACATCATTTTCAGCTCTTGTGTTAAGGTATTATCCTTATCCAAGCTTTCTATTAAGCTCTCTCTATCATTCTCAGCAGCGTGATTAAATCTCTCTACAATCGCCTGTTTATTCTTTTCACTTAAAGAGTGTAATAGACCGAGGTAATGAGAAAGATGGGAAACAAAACCGTTGGAATAAAGTGCATGTTCCTTGGAGAGCACCGTATCTGGTAGATAGGACCAAAATGGTACCATGTCCTTTGTAATGGAGAGGATATGGTTATCCTTGCTCCAATAACTATTCACAAACCACCTGTCAAAAATTTGATTGATTTTCATATATATCTGTAATTGCTCCTCATTCTGAAAGTTGTAAAAATCCTTCCTTTTTGTAAGGAGAACCTTGTTTTGATGAACTTCCTCGAGCACATTCTCTTTCACAGCTATTTCTGCAACCTTCTTATATTTGTTTTGGAAAGCTTCCTCATCATACTTTTCTGTTGGGTGAGCAATAAGCAAGCTGTTAAATTCAGCGGAAATCTGGCTTATTTGACTGTGGGTAAACCATCCAAATACCGTTAGATGTAAGCCATTTTCAAAACTCTTCTTTAGAGATACTATTGATTCCCCTTCCAACAAGGTACGGATGGATGAATAGATAGGGTGATTGTCCACTTCATTTATGTAGATGTTCATTTCATAAAAGTTCATTGTATTCTCCTTTAATCTGCAATCTGTACTTCAAATTGTAGAAAATATATTTAACCAAGCAATTCACTTCACCCTCAAGCTGCTTATTGATCCCGATCACCCGGTTTAAGGTCATATGAATGATGCTGTTGAATATATAGTTTCTTCTTTCTACTGAAAATTGTTGATTGACTATGCTGGAGTAACACCTTCCTGCTTCCTTTTTTTTCTTAAAAAGTCCATGTTGATGTTCTTTATATAGTTCCACTGCCTGATTTCCAAGCGCCGTATAATAATTCCTGTTTGACTTAAACTTCTTTAAAAAACTTTCGTCTGTATTGGAATGGACATGCAGCTGTTCCAAATAGGATGCTGCGCTTTCATAGCTGTCATGAAAGTCGAATAATGTATATAACATGCAAATAATACCTTGTTCCGTTTCCTTTTTCATCTGCCACTCTTTTTGCAGGTTCAGTTGAAAAACCACCATTGTTTCATGGCAAAAGTATTGGTAAGCTTCTTGAGAAATGGTGCTTCCTCCATATCTGCTATGCTCGGGTTCAAATAAATGCGTAGAGTAATCCTTTACTTGCTCTTTCATTCGCAGATCTTCCAATGTTTTCATAAACAAATTCTCTGTATCCAGGCTTATCACTGATTTGTATCGAATTCTTAGGTGCGGTTTTCCTGAAAAATCCAAATAGTTTATGTAGAACACCTCTGAAAGTCCACTTTTATATAAATGGTCCAAGCATGAAATTAGAACGGCCTGCTTATGATTTTGATGGTAATAAATTTTGTAGTATTTCCATTCATGATCAATTAGCTTTTCGTGTGTCCCCACATCTGCTACTGGGACATTCTTAGTGGTATTTTGAACAGTTGGTGGTATGGTAACAATGTAATCTCTCACATAATTTCGGTTATTTCTAATGGTGTCATTTAGTTCAGGCGCTTCGATAAAAGTTAGATGGTTACTATATTTCACAGTCTTTTTAATGGCATCTAACACTAAATCCTGACCAATACTCGTATGTAGCATAATCGGTAACGTTTTATCCCCGTCAAGGAGATAAACATATTCTTCATTTAAGGAATGCTCTTCGACGAATTGCTTTAAGCGCTGCCGTGGTTCAGCTTTCAGTTCTTGCAATGGGATATTCCATCTTCGCGGAGAAAGAATAATATTTTTATACTGAATCCTTGGAAGATGCCTAAGCGTTTTCAATCTTCCCAGGTTTATATTGGATGGAACTTCACTAATGTATTTGCCAAACAAAGATAAGAAAAGAAGCGGTTTTTGTTCCACAAAATTGTTGTAGTAAAGCATGTGAGTAGAGACTGGTAACAATCGCTTGTTGTGTTTTCGACTTTTTAGATATAAGCCAACTGAATCTGCTCCAACGTAGATATCTTCAAGTTGGATGACATTGTCCTTTTTTTCACTTTTACAGGTGATATCAATCACATAATCTGGCTTTTTATAAGAAATACCGAGATCCGGATAATTGTTTGGTATTCCGTTTAATTCACAACTGATATAGTAGTCATCCGAATAGTATGTGGTTTCTTCTTGATGTTCTTTTAAGTCTAGCCTTCCAGAAAAGGAGGATGCTGTGTTTCCAAAAGAATTTACTCCCAAGTGATAGAGTTTTTTTTCGTTTTCTACCAAAACAGAGAATTTCATATCATATCCGTCTTTTAACTTATGCTGAAGAGTATTTTTATAAATAGTGGAGATGGCCTTCATGTCATCTTCATGAATCTCTAGCAAATGTTGATTGGAACTTTGATTGCTCCAAAGCTTATCCAGCATATAAGCTATAAATTCTTCATCCTGCTCCGAATTTTTATTTTGATTTTGAAAGGATGGCAAACCAATACCTTTATCACCATCTAGTAACTCAGTTAATTGCACTTCGTTAAAGAATCCATATTTATCAACAAACTTTAGATAATAGTGATTCCAAGCATTTGAAGTGAATTGCTGACTGAGATTTGCTAAAAGTGATAGATTTTCTGCCATTGCTTCTACTTCTTTCCTATCTAATTCTGAATGATCATCCATTTGCTTTTGATAGATAGAGTCGATGACAAGGTATTTATCAGATTCTACTAGTCTTTTCATCTTGCTGATGATTTCTAAATATATTGGTATTCCCTCTCCCACTTTCTGGATTTTATAGTTCTCAATCATATTGGAGATAGAAAGGATTGTGGAATATAGCTGATCATCAAGGAATCCTGAACTTGCTAATAATTTTTTTAGTAGATAATCGTCCTTGTCATAGAAAACTGTGGGCTGTAACTCACTTACAAGAAACTGGTTTTTCAATAGATTTTTTATCGTGTTTAGACATAGTAGCTTTTTCTCCGTATCTTCTGGCACAATATGGTTCACTAAATCTACTAACTTTATTGGGGAGATAGAATGGTTTACCAGGGTTTTGATAAGGGGACCTTTTTTTATTTTCAGTTGTTGTACGTTGTTTTCAAGGATACTATCCAAGTTATAGTGCTGACTGCTTTCTATTACTAATGGATTTAAGGACACCTTCATTTCAGAATTTATTCCTTGTGCATCTTCTATGATAGCTACTAGTTTTTTGTACCATTTAATAGACAGTCTGACTTTTTTTTGTTCTAATGCATGTTGCTCCACTATAGCTGTAGTAAATTTCCTACTAGATATACCAGAAAACAGCCCAAAAGGCATGGTTCTTGAGGACATACGTAGTAAGTACTTTACAAGTGATAACTTTGCACCAGCAGTAATTTTTCCATCTACTAATTGTTGGTATAGGCTAGTGCTTGCGATAAGTATTCTTTCTTTGATTTGACCTTGGTTTAAATAAGCAGCTAGTACTGTTTCAAGCTCCTCGTTGTTATTAAATATTGAATCCAGCACATCTATCTCCAGGGCTGGACTTCTTACTAAATAGTTGTCCGTTACTGCCATCTTTATGGACCTTCCCTTCAAGCAAATATTTGAAATGAAAGTTGAAAGCTCAGTTCAAGTTTGAACTGAGCAATCAGTAGAAAAGTATAAAAGCGAATTAGTTTTGAGTTACAACTACTGAGCAAGAGTTATGCCCTTGAGATGCTCCCATTGTATCAAGTACAGTTGCAGAAGAAACTTCGTACACCTCTAACTCTAGTGCGAAGTCCTCAACCATCAAGTTAAGTTCTTTCATCATTATCCCTCCTCTCCTGTGAACTAGGCCCTAAACGAATAATAGCATATGTCAAAATTATATGAATTTTCCAAAACCAGCTATATTAGACAGGTTTTCTTCTTATTTCATCTTCGAGAATATGATTTTATTTAAAATTAAGGAATATATCTTATTTAGAATGATTTTAATGGAATATGTAGGATAGGTTCGTAGGATCAAACATTAATGCGATAAATCAGGGCTGTGAAATTGTGTGGAGATGGGACAATAGTGTATTGGAGCCACGTGATTTTTTAGTTGTTCCCGTTTCAAAATTATTTTATAAAACCTTGCGGGAATTGTTGAGCAAAATCGAAAGGAAATCACGCCTTTATTCCCAATGGAAAAATTTCCGTTAAACAAACATTTGTTTAAATAAAACTATTCAAGAATATATTTAAGTCACACGAAAGTTATTTTTAGGTAATTAGTAGTAATAGGACATTCTATGAATCTAATCATCTATAAAAAATTAACTTTGGGAGGTGCACACCATGAGTAATCAAGTATACAGAATGAAAGAAATAGATAATGAAAAAAGCAAGGATTTTCATTCCTTAGAAAAGCAATCGATTCATAAATCCTTCCAGACACACGAAGCTGGCTTTTCGGGAAGATTTATTGTTCTTCCGAATTCAGAAGAGTTAACTGCTGAATCTGTTTTAAAGATTGAAACACCGAAAAAGAACAAAAACAAAGAATCATATAAAATTAGAATTGATAATCAAAGAGATCGAGAGAAATTAGAGTGAATCAAAGAGGAATATAAACTAACAAACACAAAAGCGAATCAAATCGTAGTGGCGTATAACAAAAAGAGAAAACTAAAAGAAGATATTGCACATGAATACATTAATAAAGAAGAAGCTAAAAAATTCAAAGATGCTATTTCGAAACTCTCTATTAACTTAATTAAATGTTTGCAGTCAGAAAGTGAATTTACTTTGTCTGATGAGCAAACGAAAGAGATTATTTCTGAACTTAATGTTCTCGAGACCTTCATAACTTCATTTATTCGTAGACATAAGATTGACTGAGTAAGCTAAGTTAAAAGGTCGCTATGTAATGAATATAGCCAAATAAACGTACCCACTTTTGCCATGTTTTAGCCCATCTATGACAAGTTTTTGTACCACGTCTACCCTGGAAAGGACCACCCTTCTATATAATTGAGATGCACCTTGCGGTGTAAATCAGTTATATAGAAGGTTTTTTTGTGACTAAGGATCGGGAAGTGGTGAAAAGGAATGAAGAACGTAGCACCAGGTAGTCATTGGATGAAGGGGTAACTGACCAGGACTTACAGGACTGCCTTAGTGCCAAATAAAAATACAGAAATACCCTAAAAAGGACTACCTGTCTGTGTTCCGGCTATCTAGACAACAAGATAATGAGGTTAAAAAAGGGGATACCTCATTGGACGAGCGAGAATTGCATAAAAAAGCATTGGGTATTGTTATTAGAAAAGTACGTAAGGAGTATGGATGGAAACAGGAGGAGATGGAAGAGTACACGAATCTTTCAGAGACGATGATTGGTAAACTTGAGCGTGGAGAAAGAGAGCCTTTAGCCTACACGCTATACAAGATCAGTCGTAATTCCCAAAAGTACATCAGTATAGACTTACTATTTCAAATGGTTGAGGAAGAGATTAATAGAATGCGTAAGGAGCGCTGAGTTACGAAATTACTAGTATATTGGTTACTCCGAAAACATACTCATTTATACCCCACCATTCCCCAGCAGCAATAAACCCTTATCTAACATACTTACTTTCATCATGAAGAGATTTGGATATAGATTATATTTAGATGGCGTCATGCCCTCTTTTAAAGGAGATGTTTATGGAAATAGTAAACGAATACCTAATTAATCAGCGTACCATCGCAATTCAGCCCCACCTTCATCCTCAGTATCAAACAAAAATCATTGACATGGAAGGCATCTACTATACTAGCGAACGGCCAGCAGAGATCCTGGCTAGAAGCTGTATCAAGTACGGTGCCACTTTTGATGGCAGACGTGACGCCGCCATGAAGCTGACTAACTTCATCCAGAAAACACCACTCTTAGTAGCAGAAGTATATAAGATTATTGCACTTCCAACGCATTCTCCAGAGCATAAAGACTGTGCTTGGATTATGTTTCATCAAATTATGGAAGTGATACATACTAAGCAATCCATATGTCGCCTGAAATTTCATAATTATACGGAGATCGAATTTCCAGTTTCTTCTCAAACAATAAGACAGCAAATACAAAAAGCCGCTGTCATCTATTCCATCTTTTGCACAGAACAGAAGATCAGCTACAGCTTTATAACCGACGGGAAGAAGCGACCGGTTCGGTAACATTTTGGGGATGGGGTGTTATATATGACAATCAAACAAGAGATACTATGTCCTGTTTGCCGGCAGCCATTTGCCAATAATGATTTGGTGAAATTAGATATAGTGAACACTGTTTATCATGTTGGATGTGAGGTTGAATTTGTGGCACCTTCGGGCGCAATGGATACTTTTAAAGAGATGTTGCAAAAGGTTTGGGTTTTTGATGAGGAATAACCAGGTTCATTAACAACAATACACTAATCGATAAAAGAGTTATCACGGAAATTCTAAAGGGGGGGAGAACTTTTTACTTATTGCCTCCTACTTTCAAACAAAGGCCCACTATTAAGCATAAAGTTCCAGCAAGTTCGGTGATGAGCGGTGGAAATCATACACCCTTATGGCCAACCCTGAATGACCAAATCTCTCTTCAATTGCACGTGGATAGCCAATATCCGGATACAATACCTTACTATCGAGCTGTCTCGTAATTAGCACTTATATGATCCATACCGAAAGGAAAGAATTCATTTTGTTCCTTAAAAATAGAGAAAGGTTAATCAAATAAACAATAGATCAGATGATAAGTTGTATTGTACTACCAAAATTAAGAAATAAGAAATATTTTTGTAAACTAAGATGGAATGCAGTTTAGGGAGCCGCTTTACTTTGTTATGGAGGTATACGGAAAATATAATTAAAAACAACTACATTCCTACCTATATAAATAGAAACAATCATTATTAGAGAATATATATTATAAAGTTGGCTTTAAAATGGAATATCTTTGAGTTGGAGGAGCTAAACAAGGATCTGATTAACGAAAATGGAACAGATATAAAGGATATAGATTAGATTTTTATGGAGCAAATCTAATTCATGATGCTAAATTTAATCCAACTACAAATGATAATCAGAATTTAAATGGGGTACTGCCTTGATAAGCAGCGAGAAACGAAGACTTTGCAGCTCTTAAACTACTGATAGAACGGGGCGCTAACGTTACATAAAAGAATAATCATAGGCAATTGTCCGTGGATAAAGCAAAAGAGTGGAGTCAAATTAGAGCACTAAATGTAGGGTGTGCATGTTCAATGAAGTCTGTTTGTTGACATTAAGGGGGATACCTTCTGGGTTTCTTAGTTAATTTATCCCAGGTTTCAATGAAGAAGCAGAAGAAGACTATGTTTTTTGCAGCAGGAAATATTAAAGGATCAAGGTTACTATCTCCTCGACCCTTTTCTTTTTTATCAATCTCTACTATAAAGATCTCTCGTATAGACCTTTTCCTCTACATCACGTAAATTATCAGATAATCTGTTTGCTACAATTACGTCTGATACGGTCTTAAATTCTTCGAAGTCGTTAATTACTTTTGAATTAAAGAATGTCTCCTCTTGAAGAGCCGGTTCATACACAACTACTTCAATTCCTTTAGCTTTAATCCGTTTCATAACACCTTGAATAGCTGATTGTCTGAAGTTATCTGAGTCCATTTTCATTGTAAGTCTGTAAATACCTACAACCTTAGGGGCTCTTTTAATTATCATATCTGCAATATGATCTTTCCTTGTTCTGTTAGCATCTACTATTGCTCCCATAATGTTGTTAGGTACATCTTCGTAGTTAGCTAAGAGCTGTTTCGTATCCTTTGGTAGGCAATAACCACCATATCCAAAAGATGGATTATTGTAGTGATCTCCAATACGAGGATCTAAACCAACGCCATCGATGATTTGCTTAGTATTTAAACCTCTTATCTCTGCATAAGAATCTAGCTCATTAAAAAAAGCAACTCTCATTGCTAGATAAGTATTTGCGAACAATTTAATAGCTTCAGCTTCTGTAGAGTTGGTAAATAAGATGTCGATATTTTCTTTATGTGCACCTTCCGCTAGTAAGTCTGCAAAAACTTTTGCCCTTTCAGACTGTTCGCCTACAACAATTCTTGAAGGATACAGGTTATCATATAATGCTTTACCTTCTCTTAAAAACTCTGGTGAAAAGATAATATTTTCTGTATCAAACTTTTTTCGAACTGTTTCTGTATAACCTACCGGAACAGTGGATTTGATAACCATTACTGCATCTGGATTAATAGATAACACATTTGCGATAACCGCTTCAACAGTTCTAGTATTAAAATAGTTTTTCTCCGGATCGTAATTTGTTGGTGTTGAGATAATTACATAATCAGCATCTTTAAAAGCTTTATAATTATCTGTTGTTGCAGTTAGATTTAGTTCTTTTGTTGCTAAATACTCTTCTATCTCATTATCAATAATTGGAGATCTTTTATTATTAATCATATCCACTTTTTCTTGAATAATATCTAGGGCAGTTACCTTATTATGTTGGGCTAATAATATTGCATTAGATAACCCAACATAGCCTGTACCTGCAATTGTGATTCTCATTGATACTCCTTCTTTCTCTTTCAAATTGTTTTACTTATTACTTGTAAAATGACAATGATAATTATACTTCAATTAGTAATTAAACATAGCTTTGATGAAATTCAAGTTCAAAAATATTAATTTGATTAACTACTAGGACGGAATGTTAGTTTTTCCTTTCTTCAAGAATTTAGAATTAGTAAATAATATGATAAAGAATAAGGTTAGCCAATACTGTATAAGCGCCGGCTCCCACCTTATAATTCCCATTACCATTACATAAAAAGCTAAAATATAAAGTGAAATAGATCTAATATTTTTTTTCGATAAGTAATTTCTATATGCAATAGATAAATAAAGTGAAAATATTAACGAATTAATTATTATTCCTATTACTCCTCCATCTCTATAGAATACATATAGCATAGTTGGGAGGGCATTAAAGATTAACCCTTCCCCAATGTATTGAAAGGGTTCTAATTCATCTATTATGATTCTTGGAGGCAGATCTATAATGTTCTCACTAAAATTTTTCCAAATAAGCTCTATTGGAAGAAATAAACCTCCAACAAATCCTCCTCCGTAAAGAAAACCACTATTAAAATTACTATTCTCTATTAGAGTAGTAAAATAAACTATAGGGAGACGGAAATAGTTCAGCATTTCAATAATTATTTGATTATCAGTTATTGAAAAATTATTATCACTTCTCATCACAGTAAATACTACACCCATGAAAAATATTAATACAATTATATTTCTTAGTTTTTTCTTCCTATTTCTTATAGTTCGATGATAAGTATCATTAACAATATATTTGATATCTTTCATTTTTAATAAAAGGATTGCACCAATAATAATTATTGCAAACCTAAATAACATCATTCTACCACCAGTAAGAAATGCATAATATATTCCAATTAAAAATAAGAATATAAGTAATTTATTATTCTTTAAACCAATCATATAAAATGAAATTAATATTATAAATAAGGCTAAAATTAACGAATTAGCAAACCACTGGATAAATATCGTTTCAATTCCAGAATTAAATAAGCTATTTTCAGTTCCTACCGTTTCAGTATAAATCATTCTTCTAATTAATGTTAAATCGCCATTTAATACATGTGTTAATACTCTTCTGAAAAAAAAGGATAATAAGATAAAAACGACTATTAAAATAAACCAAAAATTCCCATAATTAATCTTATCACTAACAACGGTCCTATTACCTTTATAATTCTTGGATGAAGGCATAAAAAATAAAAAACCAATATTCATAGAAATCATAAAAAATAATATATATGATTGAATATATTGTATATAAACAATATTTTTATTAATTAAATATGGATATGATACTAGAGCTATTATTATCCATAGTAAATTAAAAATTAGAACTAAATAATTAATCTCTTTATTTTTAGTGAATATTATTGTCATAAAAAAAATGGATGATACTAAAATAAACACAATTAAATATATAGTCATTATCTCTCCCCAAACTTTTTCTAACTACTTAAATGTATTATTCAATTTTTCAAACTTATATCTCACCTTGGTTCCAAACTCGTTTAGGTATAGGGACATATATCGCAATTTCAATAACTATTCTTTTGAGACGCATTGCGCATTGAATAGCTCACTGTCTAAAGTTATCGAAGCTATTTTCATGACAAATCGCTAAAGAGTGATTAATTGGGTTATTAAAAATGGTTTCCTCTTCGTGAGTTAAGTCTAATTCCTTCTATAATATGCTTCTCACATTCATCTTTTTACTTTTGCATATAGATCTACCTCACTAAAAATAATATCGTAACGTAAGATAGGTGCCGCATATATTTAAACGCTTTACTCATTTTGTATTTGCAATAAAACAGTAATCTCCTCTTTTAAAGCACTTTGAACAAAAAATGAGCAAACACACCCTCAGCTCTTAATAATTGTCCCCCCAAAGATATTACGATATGATAAGGGAATCATATTACACTTATAAACTAGGTGAAGATGTGATAACGTTACAAATACTCTTAAGAATGGATTGGTTTAATTACCACTATTGTATTTGGATTAATGAATAACACACTACTAATAACCAATTCAATTGAGCAGATATTAAAATAGCTTACTCTTTATACTTAAAATTATTATGAATTGCAGCTGTTATTGGTTATTGTCTATTCTAAGTTAATCTTGTCTATGATATCACAAGCCATTGCCTTTATTATTTTGAGCCAGTAATACAACGTAATTTGTTTTTAAAATTATTATCAAAGAGAACTTTGATTCTCCCTTACTTTATCAAATCTTCTACTAATAAATATCGTGATAAAAATTAATATAACATTTAATAGTCCGCTAGAGGCTCCAAAAAAAGCAATTGAAATGATATCACTTGAAAATATTAAATAACCAATTGCTAACATCTTTACACGAATCACCAATGAAATAATTGTATATATTAAATGGAGTCTTTGGGCAGATAAAACAGGTAACGTTCTTAATGCTGGTTGAAGAATAAATGATGAAAAGCTCCATAATCCTATCCACCTCGCATATTCTCCCGCCACTATCCAACTAGAACCAAATACAAAACTAAATAGTTGAGGACCAAAAATAAAAATAATACCAAAAGGAATAATTGCAATGACTATTAGTATCAATGTTGCCTTTGTTAATAACTTTGTGACAGTATTATTATCATTATTATTAACATTATTATTAGCGACATTAGAAATCTTAGGATAAAATACGTCACCAACTGATTTTCCAATTAATTGTGTGGGAATACTCAAAACTGTTCTTCCAATATTATAAAAACCTACCGAAGCAGGCCCAAAGAAACTTGCTAATAACAAAATTGGAAAACCCTCTGAAATTGAAGTTAGAAATGCTTGAGGAGCCCTATATATAGGAAAATCTTTATAACTATTAGCAAGCCTTTTTATTGAAGATTTGCTTTTAAAAATATTTAAAGAAATTTTATATTTTGATTTCCTGGTAAGCATCAATATCAAAAGAGCTTTTAAACCTTGTGTTAGAGCGGAGAACAAAATCAATACAGATGCTATTGGATAAAAGAATCCTACTCCCACTTTCCCACCATTTACAATTACTGCTTGTAAAAAAGTCACTTTTGCTGAAATGCCAAATTGATTTGTTCGGATTAACCACTGTTCTGTAACTTGTAACAGACCTGAAAACAAAATAACAATTGGTATTAGATACAAATATGAAGCAATTTCCTCTATTCCAAATATATTTATTATCAAATCATTTACAAACAATAATATTAATGAAATTACTATAGAAATTATTGTTGTTATTAGCAACGATAATCTTATTAATCCCTTTGCGTCATCATTATTTTTGGGTAGTACGATAGCAATTGGTATAGTTAGAGCTGATACAGGCCCAATAATAGAAATAATTGCCATGAATGTGCCCATTGAACCATATGCTTCAGGACCATACAGCCGTGTAATAATAGGTGATAGCAGCATGCCTATTATTTGAGCTGCTGCAGTCCCTGATGATAATATAATTACATTTTGAATAAATGGTCTTTTAGTAAATTGAATTATTTTATCTTTCAATTCCAAATTCCTTTATCTTTTATTCTGTTTGAACTGATTTGAACTTTTTAAATCCAAAGATTATAAACAATTATTCTCAAAACTATTAACACTAAGTAGCTTTACTTAGTATTAATCCAAAGCAAGCTCTAAATTATTTACCATTACCCTCAAACAAAAGTTGAGTTAAATACTTTTTTACAAAACAATCTTTTCTATAGGCATTGAACTATACCTTAAGATAAATAATTCTATTCTCCGTTATAAAATAAAAGTTATAAGGGTTATTAATTTTTTTTACTTATCAACATTTTTTATTCTTTGTTCCACGAACAATTGCTTCTTTGTTTATCACCTAATAATTCATTAATTCACATTTAAAATTACGATATTTTTTTATAGATATGATTTGCAACAAGATAACTAATGTCTACAAAATTTGATAATATTTTATCTTTTCCACAGAATTTACTATATACTTTTAACTTGTCCTTTAAATTAAATTTAATAGAATTTAGAACATCAAACGTTGATTCTTTAACTACCCTAGAGAAAATATCCCTATTAAATTCATTATTATTATTTTGATCTATAAGTTTATTTACCACATTGGGTATGCTTTTCAATGTATCATAACTAACATTTTTGCTAAAGAAATCATTAAATATGCTTAATTCTTTTTCTGAAAGATGGAAATTATAGTGTTTTAAAATATCTAACTGTATGGCATTTATTATTTCTTGTCTTGCTGCAGACTTATTTTTTTTTGACTTCGCAGTAATGTTAGAATGGCTAATTCTATACTTTATTAGTATCTCAGGTAGTATGAATAATTTCCCGATTTTAGAGACTTGTACGAAAAAATCGTAATCTTGCACAACAAAATAACTAGGATTATATTTTATTTTAAAATTATTTATTGACTCTAAACGGATAAAAGCAGTTGAATTACATATTCTATTTAAAAATATTAATCCCGCCTTTATTTCTTGATCGATAGTAAATTTAGAGATAACTTTTTTATTAAATTTCCCACCGATTAACTGATAATTACTACCTAAGACATCTATATCCTTGTTTTTTTCCATAAATTTAACTTGGACTTCTATTCTATTTAAGAAAGCTATATCATCAGAGTCCATAACAGCCAAATATTTCCCCTTGGCCTCTTGTAATCCTAAATTTCGAGTATAAGGTATACCTTTATTTTCGTTATTTCTTATTAACCTTATTCTATTGTCATTAAAAGAATTGATTATATCTAAAGAATTGTCAGTCGAACCATCGTCCACAATTAATATTTCTAAATTTTTATAAGTTTGATCTATGATACTATTTATACATTCTTTTATATTCTTTTCGGAATTATAAACAGGAATAAACACAGTTACCTGAGGTTGGTACAATTTTTATCACGCCTTAAACTAAATTTAAATTCTGTTTTATTTCTCATATAAACTAAAATTTTATACTAAGGAGAAAGCAATTTTCAACAACCATATTGTTATTTCATATATCATTGATAAATCTATTAATAATTTACCCCTTAATAGTCTAAGTTAGTATATGGATAGTGTTTGGATTAATTTCTTGTAAAGAAAAAATGAATCAAGCAAATCATCAGTATGAAAACAAGTAGTAACTGTTTCCATACCTTAAGAATAACCGCTTAAGAACTAATCCGATAAATAACATAATTGGTGTTAAGAATAAGAGAAAAGACTAACTATTTGGATCATAACCAAAAATAGTTTTCTCAATATTAAGAAAACTTAACTATTTAATGCTTTTTAAAGTATAATTTCCGACAATAAAAGTAAGCTCTCTCCTTATTAATATACAAGAATTTTTGCGTTTTTTTCTAAGCCTTATAAAATTTATATTAACGTCAAATATTTAATTACCTAATCTTCATAATCCTTTTTACATATTTAATTTCTGACAACTACATGATATAACTAATTTTATATACTATGCACTTCCTTCATTTTTCTCTCTGTTAAATTCACTTAATGTTTCTGAGATTACTTGGTCATATTTAGTTACAGCATTATCGACACTAAAAAAAGAAGCTCTTCTTTTTAAAAATTCCTTATTTTCATGATTATTAAGTTGATTAATAATAGCCTTTTTCAAATTAAGTTGATCTCTTGTAGGAACTAACTCCCCATATTTCCCATCATCCAATATCTCTCTCGGACCATTCGGGCAATCTGTCGAAACAACCGGGGTTCCACATGCTAAGGCTTCAACTAGTACTGTTGGTAACCCTTCTAAATCAGAAGACAAAACAAATAAAGATGAATTACTTAGGTAACAATAGGGGTTATTAACAAAACCTGGCATATCTACAACATCTTTTATGTTCAATTGAATAACCAATTCTTCAAGTTCTTTACGTTGTGAGCCTTCACCAAGAATAATTAACCTTGAAGAAGATTCCATTTTATTTACCTCGGAAAAAGCTTCAATTAACAGCTTAAAGTTTTTAACAGGTTCTAACCTTCCAACTCCTAAAATCACTTTGTATTTTTTACTGTTTTTGCTATCAAACCATTTATGATTGACCTCTTCCATCGTTAGCTTTTCAATTTGGGTATCAACAATTGGGTTATATACATGATTTATTTTTGTTCGATTATTATTAATTACTCTTTGCAAATCACTTTTTACCCCTTTTGAAACACAAACAACTTTATTAGCATATTTGTATGTTATTCGCATAAAAAAGGGAATCAATCTCCTACTTAATTTGTCTTTTCTGTATTTAATTGATGGAGTTGAATGCTCGACTACGATTAATGGAAACTTCTTTCCCGATAAAAACTTCGTAATTATAGAAACAATATTAGTTAAACTCATATTTGAAATCATTAAATCAGGAGGATTCTTTCTAGTATATCTAATTAATTTTGGTATTGAAGAGGACAAACTATTACAATTAAGTACCTCAATTCTAATGTCTTTATTTAGATTATATTTTATTTGTTTTTTCAATAGCAATAAGGTTACTTCATATCTGTTAACATCTAAATTATTTGCCAAAGTAGCAACTATTCTTTCAGCACCGCCACCATCTAATGTAGGTATAAAAATTAATATTTTATATTTCATTGATCTCCCTCAACATATGTTTGATATTATAATACGATTGTTTGTAAAAAGGTCTAATTCAATTCTCTAAAATAGGGAAATAATTATATTAATTAATCTCCTAAATTTAAATGGTAATAACCCCAAGATAAATCTAATAGGTGGAATTACTATTAAAAGTAATTGCTTTTTATAAAGAGATATACTTCTTATTTGCAAAATCATAGAATTATATAAATACTTTATCCGTCTTTTATTCTCGAATGACTGACTATTATGAATTCTCTTTGCCGTAAGTACATTATTAATAATTCCCATCTCTTTATTATTTATAAAAGCTCTTAACCACAATTCGTAATCAAACTGAGTGGATCTACCTTCATCATAACCACCTAATTCCTGTAACAGAACTTTGTTCATTATTACTGATGAGTGATTTATTTGGTTGCCAATTAAAATACTGTGATTAATCCTCTTTAAAAAAGATGAATCCTTACTATATTCCTTCCATAAAGGAGTCCCATTCCCATGAATAATTTCTGAATTAGTAGATATTAGAAAGTAATTTGGATTCTCAGTAATAATTTTATACTGAATACTTAACTTTTGTGGATGCATCAAATCATCAGCATCTAAGTTACAAATATATTTTCCAGATGCGTTTTCTATTGCTAGATTTAACGCTTTACCTCGACCAATTGCATCTGTTAACACTAACTTGACTCTGTTATCCCTATCTTTATATCTATTTAATATACTTACTGTTCCATCATTTGAACCATCATCTACTATAACCAACTCCCAATTTGTAAATGTTTGATTTATAACACTCTCAATTGTATTTGAGATAGTATTTTCTCCATTCTTAACAGTACATATAATTGATATTAATTCTGTAGTCATAGTTTACTTCCTTTATTAACTTAGTTTGACTCTATAAATACACTACTTTTACATACCTTAAAAGGCTAATGTATAAATTTAAGAATGCAACTCTTGCACTCTTAAATTTATACATGTAAATTTTGATAGATCTTTTCTAATTTTTTTAAAACATTTTCAATAGAGTATTTTTCAATTCTTTTTAAGTTATACTTTCCATATTCACTTCTTAATTTTTTTGATTTATAGAGCTCTTGAATTGCACTTACATAATTTTCTATATCATTCATTTTTAGTAGATATCCACCTTTGTTATGCTCAATTAGATCACTGTTTCCTCTTATATCTGAACATACAATTGGTAGTCCTGAAGCCATCGCTTCCATTAGAGCAACCGATAACCCTTCTCTAAAGGAGGGAAATGCAAATATATCTGTGATGCTGCATAAATCATATATATCATTACGATATCCTAGAAATTTAATCCGTTTTTCAATTCCCAATTCATTTGACAATTCTTTCAAGTGGCTTTCCATTGGTCCTTGCCCGCAAATTACATAATAAATATTATTTGTATGAAGTCTAGCCATAGCCTTAATTATAGACTCATGATTCTTATTTTTGTTTAACTCACCAACTGATAATATAAGTAAGCTGTCGTCGGGCACTCCAATTTCTCTACGTTTTTCAGATTTATCTACATCTATTTCAATTAATTTCCTAAACTCTAGTCCTACTCCAGGAAGATATTCAACTGTTCGCGAATTAAAAGAACCTTTAGCTCTTTCGTAATCTTCAGTATTTATAGTAATCAAAACATCAGTATACCTTGATAACAAACGCTCAACTGGATAATACAGTATCCAATTCAGAATTGGAGCACCTTTATAAAAATGAAAACCATGTGCAGTGTATACTACCTTAACATTATCCATTTTTCTACACGCTAACCTAGCACTAGCAGAAGCAACTGGAGTGTGTGTGTGGACTATATCATATTCTTCATCACTGATAATCTTCTTAAGTTTCTTATAAGCTGAATAGTTTTGTTTTTTCATCGGAGAGCGTTCAAATTCTAGCTTATGGACTTTACATCCCAAATCAATTAACCTTGAGTCAACATCCTGTACAATGTTAAAAGCAACATCAACATGATGTCCTTGATTAAATAACATTTTAATATGGGGAATTAAAAACGCATTTACTGTATTAGAAACTGTCGTCACATATAAAATTTTCAATCTTAATTCTCCATTTCTTTAAAAGTGAAATTTCTTACCAATCTTTCTCGCTGGAACACCAACATAGGTCCCGGATTCAAGTATATCCTTAACAACAACGGAACCAGCACCTACAATACACCTACTAATGATGCTTATATTATTACTAACTACACTTCCAATGCCTAACCAAGATCCTTGTCCAACCTTGACGGTACCTGCTAGATGAGCACCTGGTGAAATATGAACATAATCTTTGATACAGCTATCGTGGTCGATTGTAGATCCGGTATTAATAATGCAACTTTTTCCGATTTTAGTACAACAATTAACAACTACTCCTGCCATTACTACCGTCCCATTCTCTATTTCCACTTGATTCCCGATTACTGCATTAGGGTGAATTAATACGGGAATACTGGCATCTATCGTTTCAAGCATTTCATGAATCCTTTGTCTCGTAGTATTATTACCTATACCAACAAATATTTCATACTCATTTATATGTGTAAAAACATCTTCTGAAGTCCCAATAACTTCTAGGTCCATTGATGACTTTATGCTTTTATCGTCATCTAAAAAAGCAATGCTCTGCCATTTATTCATTTTCAATGCAATATCCGCAACAACTTTTCCGTGGCCACTAGCACCAATAATTAAAAGTTTATTTTTCATATTTCTATTCTTTCCTTTTTGGTTCCCTCAAAGGGCTCAATCGTAGCAGCAGTTTCAGAATTAATACCTTCTCTGTAGAAAACCTTTTTTATGGTTAAAAAAATAATCTTCCAATCTTCAATGAATTTCACATTTTCCACATACTCAACATCGAGATTAAATTTATCTTCCCAACTAATCGCATTTCTACCACTAACCTGCGCTAGACCAGATAGTCCTGGTCTGACTTCATGACGTCGTTTTTGATAATTGTTATATAGCGGCAAATACTGCACCAATAATGGTCTAGGGCCAATAATGGACATATCACCCTTCAAAATATTAAAAAGCTCTGGTAGTTCATCAAGAGATGTTGAGCGAAGTAACCTACCAAACTTTGTCAGCCTAATACTATCAGGCAGTAACTCCCCCTGATCATTACTTTCATCCGTCATAGTCCTAAACTTATACATCATAAAAATCTCTTCATTCACCCCAGGTCGTTTCTGTTTAAATAGCACAGGACTGCCTAACTTTATTCTCACAAGTAATGCAACTATTAGTAATACTGGACTCAGAACAATAATAGCTATTAAAGAAAGTATAAAATCCATCGGTCTTTTTACAAACCTTCTATAAATACCACCTTTGAAGTTCTTCATTATTCTAACCACAACCCTTTAATAGTCTTTACGACTCTTTCTAAATCATCATCTGTCATCTTAGTATCAGATGGCAAACATACACCATTCTCAAACAATTTCTCAGATACACTTTCACCAATAAAATCATTTTTTTCAAAGAAAGGCTGCATATGCATTGGTTTCCAGACTGGCCTTGACTCGATATTTTCAGCTTCCAATGCTTCAAATATATCAATAGGCCTTACTTTACCGGATAATGTTATTGAGCTTAACCAATAATTTGGTACATCCCACTCATTACTAGGCATAAACTCAACACCTTCTAGTCCACCAAGCTCTCTCTTATAAAACTCAAAAATGTAGTTCTTCTTGGCAACTCTTCGAGTTAACACTTTAAGCTGCCCTCTACCAATCCCAGCAGCTACATTGCTCATCCGATAATTAAATCCTAGTTCACTATGTTGATAATGTCTTGCTTGATCTCGGGATTGAGTGGCCCAAAACCTTGCTTTAGCAACTCTCTCTTCATTATTAGAAACAAGCATTCCACCACCAGAAGTAGTAATAATTTTGTTCCCATTAAAAGAGAAGATGCCATAATCGCCAAACGTTCCAGTATGCTTACCTTTATAGTAAGTTCCTAAACTTTCAGCAGCATCTTCTATTAAAGCCACATTGTAGTTCTTACAAAGTTCTAAGATTTTATCCATATCAGCAGACAAACCGTATAGATGTACTACAATAACTGCCTTAACTTCCGGATACTTACGAAAAGCTTCTTCTAATGCTATAGGACACATATTCCATGTTTCATAATTACTGTCTATGAATACTGGGACTGCATTTTGATATATGATTGGATTAGCTGTAGCAGAAAATGTAAGTGTTGGACAGAAAACGATATCCCCTTCTCCAACTCCAGCAGCTCTTAAAGCTAAGTGTATAGCTGCCGTTCCAGAAGAAAGTGCTGCAGCTGATTTTATACCAACCTTTTCTGCTAGTTCTCTTTCAAAGCCATTTACGTTTTCTCCAAGTGGAGCAATCCAGTTTGTATCAAAAGCTTCCTTTACATATTCCATTTCAAAACCTTCATCACTCATATGAGGTGATGAAAGGAAAATTCTCTCGTTCACTTTTGTTGTCGCCATAATCTAGTCTTCCTTCCTCAATAAGTTAATTCTTTAGTAGATAAGGACTTATCTGCAAGAACTTCTCTTCCAACTAACTACTAATCCACCAAAACATAAAAAAATAGGGCATTGAACCCCGCCTTACACCATACCCTCGTTAACTCCTCATATCTAAGGTGGAGATTCTCCCCACCCACAGTGCAACCGAGTGCCTCCATTGATAAAGGTAAGGAGACATCACCTTCTTTTCATATTCCAACTTTATTTAAACACTAGCTTTTGCTTTTTCTACTAAGTGTTCCATGTAATCTACAACTTGTGCACGCAAATCTTCTCTCTCTAGGGCAAAATCCAACTGAGCTTTAATAAACCCAAACTTATCTCCAACATCATGGCGTACTCCACTGAATTCATAAGCTACTACCATTTGTCTTTCGTTTAATTCTTTTATTGCATCTGTTAACTGTATTTCCCCACCAGCACCCGGTGCTTGTGTTTCTAGAATTTCAAAAATCTCTGGTCGAAGTATATATCTTCCCATAATTGCATGATTTGATGGAGCCTCCTCCATTTTTGGTTTCTCTACCAAACTATCAATATGGTAACACTGCTCATCGATCTGTCCACTCTTCTTGGAGATGACACCATACTTAGATACATCCTCCATTGGGACCTGTTGGACACCTAAAACGGATGAATTAAAACGTTCATATATCTCAATCAATTGCTTCGTACACGGCTTTTCTGGGGAATACACAATATCATCCCCAAGGAGCACTGCAAATGGTTCGTCTCCGATGAAGCGTTTCGCACAACCAATCGCATGCCCAAGTCCTAGTGGTTCTTTTTGACGGATGTAATGAATGTTTGCTAGTTTTGAGATTTCTTGAATTTCTTCTAGTTGGTCGTATTTGCCCTTCTTCGCTAATGTCTCTTCCAACTCATATGATTTATCAAAATGATCCTCAATCGCACGCTTTCCACGCCCGCTGACAATAATGATATCTTCAATTCCAGAAGCTACCGCTTCCTCAATGATGAACTGGATGGTCGGCTTGTCTACAATCGGAAGCATTTCTTTAGGCTGGGCTTTTGTCGCAGGAAGGAACCTTGTCCCTAATCCTGCAGCTGGTATTATAGCTTTTCTTACTTTTTGCACTATGTCATCTCCTCTTAGACCGATATCTTTCTTTTAAATATAGACTTTAACTCTTCTTCTTTGTTATTCGCAATAGATAGTAGAAATCTTCTTAATTCTCCTTCGGTCATTGCTTCGAAATTTGTTAAGAAGTAGCTTAATATCTCTTTGTCCTTTAACGGCGCTTTCCCTATATGAATCTTCGGGAAGATATCTGCTTTATGAATTTCATTTTCGTTTAGTAGTTCTTCATACATTTTTTCACCAGGCCTGATACCAGAGTATTTTATTCCAATTTCATCAATGGAATATCCGGACAAGGTAATTAGGTTTTTTGCTAGGTCAACAATTTTCACCGGATCGCCCATATCCAATACAAATACTTCTCCACCTCTTGCCAAAGTACCAGCCTGGATTACCAACCTAGATGCTTCAGGGATGGTCATGAAATAACGAGTCATATCAGGATGTGTTACCGTTATCGGACCGCCCGCCTGGATTTGTTTCTTGAATAGAGGAATGACACTTCCTCTACTTCCAAGTACATTACCGAAGCGAACTGCAACAAATTTCGTATTGCTTGTTTGCGCAAGGTCCTGGATGACCATTTCGGCAAAACGTTTTGTGGCTCCCATGACGTTTGTTGGGTTTACAGCTTTATCAGAGGATACAAGTACGAATGTGTCTACACCGAAAGTATCCGCTGCTTCAGCTACATTTTTGGTTCCAAAGATGTTGTTCTTCACCGCTTCTTCTGGATTGCGCTCCATAAGTGGTACATGCTTATGAGCTGCGGCGTGGTAAACAACGTCCGGTTGGTACTTCTCCATAATTGAGAATATCTTGCCTCGATCTTGGATGTCAGCTATTTCGGTATGGATATTAAATACATCTTTGAATTTAGCTCTTAGCTCTAGTTCGATAGAATAGATGCTGTTTTCTCCATGGCCAAGTAGGATTAGGTTTCCAGGAGTGAAGTTAGATATCTGACGACAGATTTCCGATCCAATGGAACCACCAGCTCCTGTTACAAGAACTGTTTTTCCTGTAATGGATTCTGAGATGCTTTCCATATCTAATTTTACTGGATCTCTTCCAAGAAGGTCTTCTACTTCAACGTCACGGAATTCATTAACGGATATTTTGCCTGACATGAGGTCCTCTAGCATCGGTATTATTTTTGTTTTTGCATCTGTTTTGACGCATTCTTGGTATATCGTGTTGATGTCTTTTTTACCGAGTGAGGGTATAGAGATGATAATATTTTCAATTTCTAGCTTGCCCACTATTGTTTCGATATCTTTCACACTACCTAGTACAGGAATTCCCAACACTTGCAGTTTGTGTTTCTTTTCATCATCATCCACAAAAGCAACTGGCACTAACTCGGCTTCTCTATTTTGCAGCAATTGCCTTGCCACCATGCTTCCTGCGGCTCCTGCACCTACAATTAATGTGCGTTTTTTGTCAGTCGATTTTTTATAATAGAAATCCCGATAGACCCTCCATGAGAATCTAGACCCTCCAATAAGAATCATGTGTAGCATCCAAGTGATTAATAGGGCTCTTCCATACACATTTCCAACTACTAATAATTGCACAAAACCAGTGACTGCTACGGAGTAGGTAACAGCTTTCAGAATCCCCATCAATTCACCGATACTCGCATATTCCCATGCTTTATGATACAGCTTATATGTATAAGCAAAAAGATGATGCCAAATGATAAGGGATAAGGAACTCAATAATAATGTTTTGGAACTAAAGATATTGGTATCAGTTATCAGCATCCAAAAACTCAAATAAATAGAAGATAGGACAATTAGGGAATCAACCAAAATTAGAAATGAAAGCCGTTTTTTGTACGTCAAGGTGGAACCTCCTTCGTTTGTATTTCTTGTAAAATAAATAGGTTAAAAGTCACTATTTATTCATAAAAAGAAGAGGAACAGCCCTTTTTGGCTATTTCCCTCCATAATAATAGTAGAGTGCACCGTCCGATTTTTTCTTACCATTTAGCACTACGCCTAGCAATTTAGCTTGTGCTGCATCCAATAATTCTTTAGCTTTTAGTGCATTATCTTTTTCTGTTGCTCCGCTTGCGATAACCATGATTGTCCCATCACACTTGTTTGCTAGAATTTGAGCATCTGTTACTGCAAGTACAGGTGGGGTATCAAAAATAACCATGTCATATTGAAGATAAGCAGCAGCCAGCATTTCTTCTAGTGCTTTAGAACTTAAAAGCTCTGCTGGATTTGGTGGAATTGGGCCACTAGTCAAGATGTCTAGGTTGTCAATTCTTGTTGTGTTGATAGTTTCACGTAGTAGTGATTGTCTTGTAAGAACCGTCGTCAAACCTGTTACATTATTCTGTTGGAATGTGTAGTGCGCTGTCGGTTTACGTAAGTCTGCATCGATGAATAATACCTTCTTGCCTTGTTGTGCAAACACTACTGCCATATTACTTGCCGTTGTAGACTTACCTTCAGATGGACCAGAGGACGTTACCATGATGGAGCGCAGGTTCTGGTCCACAAATGAGAACTGAATGTTCGTTCTGATGGTTCTGTATTGCTCAGAGATTGGAGACTTAGGCAATTTGTCCGTGATCAAATGGCGACTGGTCGTTGCGATAGATTTTTGCTTTTGGGTCAAGTTTTTAAGAGCCAACGGTCTCACCTCTCGTTCTTGTTGCTTTTCTTGCAATTTTTTGTGCTTCTTGAATATCTTTATCTTCTATTAATAGAACCGTTCCTAGTACAGGAATTCCGAGTAATTTTTCAATGTCTTGTTCCGTTTTAACTGTGTTGTCCAGAAATTCTAGTAAGACTGCTAGTCCTACACCCGCCATCAAACCTATTACAAATGCAATGGCCATGTTTAATACTGGCTGTGGTTTTACCGGAGAAGGGTTTTCACCAACTTGAGCTGCTGCTAAAATATTTACATTATCCACATTCATGATGGAAACAACTTGCTTTTTGAAAACTTCCGCTGTGGTATTGGCGATGTTTGCTGCCATAACAGGATCTGCACTTTCCACTGTTAACGTCAATACCTGAGAGTTTTGAACGCTTCCTACTGTAATCATATTATTTAGTTCAGATGCATTGTAAGCTCCGTTTAACTCTTCACTTACTAGATCAAGAACCGCTGCACTTTTGATAATGACATTATATGTATTAATCAACTGTATATTGGCTTGAATGTCGCCCGTATTATAGGCAGCTTGGTCGGTCTTTTCTTGGTTCACCAATAACTGAGTAGAAGATTGGTAGATTGGCGTTAATAAAAAGTAGCTCACTAGTCCGCTTGCCGTGGTTAGAACAACCGTAATGAGGACGATGAGCGATAAACGTTTCTTTATGGTTTGAAATAATTCTTTGAGACTGATAGTTTCTTCCATGTTAACCTCCGAAATTTACTCGTTACTGGTAAAGTTTATTTTTTCTACAAATTTATTCTTTTATTTCCATACTGAACTATTATAGGGTAATTTCTAACATATATCTACATAATAATTGTAATTTATCTGTAATAAAAGAGGAATTTCCTTCAAATCGTCGAATAGTCCTGTGTAATTTTTGACAATTAACTCGACTTATGTCGAATGGAATGGGTATTTTGTCGAATATATTACATCACTGGATTATATGTATATATATGGATAAGAGGTTGTGTGAGGTTTGAGGTGATAAGGGATTGAAAAAGGCGGAGAAATTGAATTTTGAAATCCTTAAATAATGAAGGAGCTATTACCAATAAACTCCAAGTTCGGATTAAAGAGAAAACTTTCATTTAATACAAACCCGAAGGGGGTTGGTGCTAACGCAAGAATAAAGGGACAGCAATTGGCTGTCCCCCGTTTTATGAAAGAGATTACTGCTGGTCTTCCTCTTTGTCCTCTTCCATGTCCATATCTTCTTCCATGTTCTCTTCGTCTTGCTCCATATCTTCTTCCATGTTGTTCTCGTCTTCCATTTCAGGATCTGCAGGTTCTTCCATTGGTGGCTCTTCTTCTGGTGGAGGAACGTCCTGATTGTTTGCTGCACATCCTGTAATTAGCATCGCTGCTAATGCAGTACCAGTTAATTTCAATAACCATTTGCTGTTCATATAAACCTTCTCCTTTCGTAAATGGAATTTCAAGACCTTTTCTTCAAGTTGCTTGGTCCCTTTTTATATTCCCCAACTTAGGAGAAAATTTGCATACAAACTGCAAATTTTTTCAAATTACTGCTTTGGTCCTAATGCAAACATCATTTCCAGTTCACAAACAAGTTGTCCGTCAACCGTTGCTACACCTTTACCTTTGCCGATGCTTCCGCGCACACGGGTCATTTCTACTTCAAGACGAAGCTGGTCCCCAGGTACTACTTGCTTCTTGAAACGGCAGTTATCGATTCCGGTGAAGAAAGCTAGGCGTCCTTTGTTTTCTTCTTTTTTCAGCATGGCTACAGCACCGACTTGTGCTAATGCTTCGACTATAAGTACTCCTGGCATAACCGGGAACTCCGGAAAGTGTCCGTTGAAGAATTCTTCGTTTGCTGTCACGTTTTTAATGCCGATCGCCCGTTGTCCTTCTTCGATTTCAATGATTCTGTCGATTAAAAGGAATGGATATCTATGTGGAATGATTGCTTTGATTTCATTAATATCTAGCATGGTTTTGTGACCTCCTACTAATAGTTACTTATAATTATATAGGAAGGCATAAAAAATAGGAAGTCCTTTGTCGGACTCCCCTTATTCTTTGTTCACTAGATCTAATATATGCTGCCATGTTTCTTTGTTGAGGACATCCATTGGATTGCCTCCGCCGAGTACTCCATAGCCGAACATGGCGCCTGCGATGATTGCTACTGCCATTATCGCGACGAGAATGATGAGGCGGAGCCATATTGGGATAAGGCGGATCCTGAATTTATATTTTTTCGGTTGTGCTTCTTCTGTTGCACTTATTTCTTCTTGCTGTCTTGTTTTATTTTTCTGAGCTTTGCGCAACTCTTCCCTTGATAAGCTCTTTTTGCCTGTTTCTTGCTCCATTGCGCAACCTCTCCTTTTTGTTGGATTTCCTACACGATTATTATGATTTTAGTCCGTTTACTAGCCCCATCATCTGGTCTGCAAACTGGACGGATTTAGCATTGAATTGATAAGAACGCTGCATTAACGTGAGTTCTGTCATTTCTGAGGCAAGGTCTACATTGGATTGCTCGAGCATTCCTTGTTGCATGCCTATGTCTTGGCGCGCTCCACCTTGTAGGTATCCCACTATCGCTCCTGGGTCCGCTACATTCGCTGGAGGAAGCGCATAAAGGGAACCTGGTCTTGGTTCTAACATTTGCGGCCTGATGACCTCAGCCACTCCTAACTCACGTGCGATGGCTTGTCCATCCGACGTGACGGCAGAAAGGATACCACTGCCTTGAAGTTTAACTTCCTTCACATTTTCAGGTAGGATAATTGGCTGTTCATCACTATCCAGCACCGGATGCCCGTCTGCAGTAACAAGCATTACTTCCGCGTTGTTGATCGGAGACAAATAGAATACACCATTCCGTGTAAATTGTGTACTAGTTTGCCCATTTTGCGTCACTTGAACCGTAAAGAACTGATCTTCTTTTGTCAGTGCAAAGTCTAACATACGGCTCGTTGCTTTCATAGGTCCTTGTGTGAGATGAAGTTGGGTTTTACTTAGACCGGATCCAGATCCAAGGCGAATACCCATAGCCGATTGACGGGCATTTTCATTATCATAACGTGCCAATGGCTGGTTGTTTGATTGTTGGGCTAGAAGTTCTTGAAACGATGCACTTCTTTGTTTATATCCGACGGTGTCCACATTAGCCACATTGTGAGAAATCAAATCCAATTGTTTTTGAAGCTGATTCATCGTATTTGTAGCATTCAGCATGATTCTGTTCATATATTTTTCCCTCCATTAAGGGGCTTAGTTGATGCGGCCGATTTCGTTTGCTGCCTTTTGCATGCTCATGTCGTAAGCTTGGATAATCTTTTGGTTGGCTTCAAATGCTCTGTAGGCGGCTGTCATATCACTCATCGCTTGCGCCGTGTCGACATTAGAGCGTTCGATATGACCCTGTGACACTTGATAATTCACTCCAGCCGCTTCTGTAGCATTTTGAAGAGGAGCTACGCCTTCAGCGGTTCGGTATAGCCCGTTTCCTTCCCGTACAAGCTCATCTGGCGTATTGGCTAATGCAATTCCAAGACGGGTATTTCGGATATCACCCTCTAAGATTGTTCCGTCCTGCTGAACCAGCATGGATCGAGATCTTATTTGGATACGGTTGCTATTTTCATCGAGTACATAGAGTCCACTGTTTGTCGTCAGGTAACCATCCGGATCGATGGAGAAGTTTCCGTTCCTTGTATAGCGCGGTGTGCCGTCCACTTGTTCGACTGTGAAATAGACGGATGCATTTTCCGGCAGGTTTTGATTTAGGATGGCAAGGTCTGTATCATTTCCCGTCGGACGCAAGTCGCCTTGTGTGTGTTTTGGCTTTGTTTCTTGGAGGTATACTCCTGTGCTTAGGCGTACCGGTTCATTGGCAGGTGACATAGGGTTAAATTTATTGGTTCCGTTTGCTTGCTCCATCCGTTGTAGGAGTAAATCAGGAAAGGATCTTAGTGATCCTTGGTCTGCTTTGTAACCAGGTGTATTTGCATTGGCCAGATTGTTCGACATCATTTCCATGCGGCGCTGTTGGGAAATCATCCCCGCTGTAGCTGTATAGAATCCACGTAACACTTGACTTCACCTCAAATTTTTTAACGTACAGATTTTTCTAATTTCTATTATAGTACAAATGTTAGTTTGTCGATATATGTAATTTTGTGATTATTGGATTTTTTTAGGAATATAACAAACAAAAAGCCCTGTACCATTACTGGTAGGGGCTTAGTTGGTGCATTTCGTTTAGTTTTTGTTTATGGTAGTTGAGTTTATTGATTAAGGATTTTCGTAGGGTTTCGTCTAAGCAGTCGTCAATTAGTATTTCGTGATAACTTGCTCTGTAAGAATGCCATTGTCTCAAAATTCTTTGGTACATAATTTGATGCACCTCCACGGGTTTTGTGATGTATTCTTTCTATACCCTTCGTGGAGGATTTGTAACATGAGAGGGTGGAAATCCAGAACGGGAAGGAAGAACCAGGTCGTAATTGCGACCTAGCTCTTGTGAATTACTTATTTAATACGGCAAACAGTTCTTTTTTCAGAATCGGGGCCATTGTCCTGGCATAGGTCGCAGTAATGTGGTGTTTATCTCGGTAAACGAGGACATTTCCTTTAACCGGTTTGCAGTAGTCTTCGTCACACAGATAATCTGTTAGGTCCACGTAGTTTACGTTAGCTGGGACGTATTTTAATTTACTGAACGGACTTTCGGAAGGTAGGGCCTTTTCCCTTTCTTGGGCACATTCAAGGGAGTCTTCTCCTTTTTCCTCTACACATGAAGGCACATCAAATTCGAACCAGGCATTGTCTCTTATGGCGAAGACAGGGATTTCTGCTTTTTCGAGAGCTTCCCATTGTTGGACAAACCCTTGCGGTACTTCCGCTTTTCGACCAACGTCGGCTGTTGTAAAGACAAGGTCTGGGTTGGTTGATATGAGTGTCTGGATAAGTTGTTTGTTCCACTCATAGCAAGATTCGGATGTGGCTGCGTTTATTTCTTCTGCAGTGAAGCGACAAGCACTTTTGGTGTAGTTGATGATTTTGATTTTTTCTTCTTGGGCAAATTCCTCTAGTGCAGGTAGCCATTGTGCGGAGTGTGATCCACCTACAAGGGCTATGGTGTATTCTTGGTTTTCTGTTGTACCGTACTCACAGGCGATTACTTCCGAGTCGGCTAAATTTTGATGACAGTTGTCTTCATATACTTTTGGAAGATCGTTTTGTGCTTGCAATGGTGTTGGCAGAATTGGGACGTCTTCTTGCACATTAGTAGAGAAGACTTCCAGTGCACCAGGGTATTCTTCGTTTTCGACCAGGTTGGCAAGTTCTGCTTCTGCTTTTGAGATTTGGTTGGCCCAGAGTGAGGCCGTTAGTACCACTGGCAGCATACATGCTATGACAATGGATCCGCGTTTCCATTTTGGGGTTTCTTTTTTTATGGAACGGACGGGTTTTTCGATTATGTTAGTTGTGATGTAGGACAAGATTATCGATGCAATGATGATGGCTAAACCATCAAGGAATGGTACTGTTTCTTTGTCTGTAAGGATGAAGTAAAAGACTAAGATTGGCCAGTGCCATAGGTATAGGGCATAGGAAAGATTGCCGAGTTTAGCTAATGGTTTTAGGCTTAGGAATTTGTGGACGCCAAAGGATCCTCCGTTGTTGCCTGCCAAGATGATGAAGATGGCTGCAAGGGTTGGCCAGAGTGCTGCGTATCCTGGAAATACGGTGGATACTTGGAGTAGGATCCCACATAGGATGATGGCAATTAAGCCAGTCCAGCCTAGGATGAAGCTGATGGATTTCTTTAATACTACTTGCGCGTTAAGTACTGCGACTATTCCACCTAGGGCGAACTCCCATACGCGTGTGAAGGTGTGGAAGTAGGCGAATGCTTGGTTGGTGGATGTTAGGTAGATCGAATAGGTTAGGGACAGCGTGAACACGGTTAGTAGGACGGCTGTTAGGGCTGGTTTGAATTTAAGTTTGAACAGTTTGCGCATGAGTAGTGCTAGTCCGAATACAAGGGTTGGCCATAGCAGGTAGAATTGCCCTTGGATGGACATGGCCCAGAAGTGTTGGACTGGGCTTGCTTCGTTGTTTTGTGCGAGATAGTCTACTGCGTTGAAGGCTAGTTGCCAGTTTTGGTAGTAGAACGCAGAGGCAAAGATTTCTTGTAAGGTTTGTGCCCATTGGACTTGCGGGAGCCAGAGCATGCTTGCTAGTGTGACGGCGAGCAGGACGAAGAAGGCTGCTGGGAATAAGCGTTTTGCTAGGCCGAGGATGAAGTCTAGGATGTCTATTTTTCCTTGGCGTTGGACTCTTCCTAGTAAGGATGTTGTGATGAGGAATCCAGAGACGACGAAGAAGACATCGACTCCGCCTGAGACGTTGCCGAGCCATATATGGTAGATCGCGACCAGGAGGGCGGCGATTGCGCGCATGCCTTCTATTTCGGTGCGGAAGCGTTTTTTGGTTGGTGTTTGAAGTTGGGATGGGTTGTTGGGTGACATGGTGGTGCTCCTTTTTATGGGACAATTATTGGTTGGTATGGTGTCATGGAATATGATAACGGAGATTTTTGGGGGTGTAAACTGGTATGTCGTTTGGGGGTTGGTTTTGACATAAAGAAGAGCTTAAGGGCGGGGTCAGTCCCACGCGAGGGGGATTTGAAGGAGAAAGGGTTCTTTTAAGGGGGACAGACCCCTAGGTTGTTGCTTTGATTTTTGGTTTATGAATTAAAAAAGGAGCTGCCCTGGTGGGGTGCTCCTTTGGTTTGTTGTTTTTAGTTTTATGGTTAGGCGAAGCTTTTTCTTGGTAGGCGGTCGATGTGGTCGAGCATGATGCCTGTGCCGATTGCTACGCAGTCCATTGGTTGTTCTGCTACTAGGACTGGGACTTTTAGTTCTTCTGCTAGGAGTTGGTCCATTCCGTGTAGGAGTGCTCCTCCGCCTGTTAGGATGACGCCGCGGTCGATGATGTCTGCGGATAGTTCAGGTGGTGTGCGTTCTAGGACGCTTTTTGCGGCTTGCACGATCACTTGAACGGATTCGCGTAGTGCTTCTTCGATTTCCGTGGATGTCACGGTGATGGTTTGTGGCAGTCCGCTTACCATGTCGCGTCCGCGGATGTCGATGGATTCGTTGCGTCCGCCCGGGAATACCGTTGCGATTTCGATCTTGATGTTTTCGGCTGTGCGCTCACCGATTAGAAGTTTGTATTTCTTCTTGATGTATTGAAGGATTTCAGCATCGAATTTATCGCCGGCCATTTTGATGGAAGATGCCGTTACGATGTCGCCCATGGATAGGACGGCTACGTCTGTTGTTCCGCCACCGATGTCGACTACCATGTTACCGCTCGGCTGGAAGATGTCCATGCCCGCTCCGATTGCTGCTACTTTTGGCTCTTCTTCTAAGTAAACTTTTTTGCCGCCGCTCTTTTCTGCCGCTTCTCTGATTGCTTTTTGCTCAACGGATGTGATGTTGGTTGGGCAGCAAATAAGGATGCGCGGTTTAGAAAGGAATCCGCTTACGTTTAGTTTTTTAATGAAGTGTTTTAGCATTGCTTCCGTTACTTCGAAGTCCGCGATGACGCCGTCTTTAAGTGGTCGCATTGCTACGATGTTTCCTGGTGTACGCCCTACCATCTTGCGGGCCTCTTCCCCTACTGCCAATACTTTGCCTGTGTTCGTGTCTAGTGCTACTACAGAAGGTTCGTTCAAGACGATTCCTTTTCCTTTTACGTGGATGAGTACGTTCGCCGTACCCAGGTCAATTCCAATATCCCTTGCAAACATCTTTCTTTTTTCCTCCTTGCGTCATTGCATTGTTTTTACTGTTGCTGGCGACTTTTTATCTGAATGTTCTTTGATTGTGTAGTTGCAAATTGCTAATGAACACTATCTTTAGTCCTAATTGTATATTCTATCACATTTTACTAAATAAAGGGTGAATTTAACAGTGTATTCCTGTCATTTTTTTGAGAATTTTGTCGAAAGGAGTTGGGAGGGTGGGGGTGGGAGTTTTATGAAGACCTGTGTTGCTTGGATTTTCTGGCTGGGGGGTCTTCATAGGCTTGATGAAGACTTCTCTTGATCGGATTTTCGGATTGGCATGTCTTCATAAGCTTAATGAAGACTTCTCTCGCTCAAATTTTCCGGGTGGTAAGTCTTCATAGGCCTGATGAAGACTTCTGTTGCTGTAATTTCCGGCGTGGCAGGTCTTCATAGCTGCACCCACTCCTTGACTACCATGGAACAGCAGTTCCCTTCTATGGCCCGCTTTTCAGTTAACCTACAAACCTAGGCACATACCCGCACCAAAAAACCAAAAATACCAGAGCTTCCTTCGCCCTGGTATCTCCTGTTTATTTTACGGCTTCTTCTTCTTTCTTGTATTTCATCTTGGTTGCTTCGCCGCCCCGTAAATGCCTGATGGATTTATGGTAATCAAGGATTGTTTTGACTTCGTTTGCTAAGTCTGGGTTGATCTCTGGCAGTCTTTCGGTCAGATCCTTGTGGACAGTACTTTTGGAAACGCCAAATTCTTTCGCTATCACGCGAACTGTCTTCTTCGTCTCCACGATATACTTTCCAATCTTGATAGTTCTCTCTTTGATGTAATCGTGCACACCACTCGCCCTCCCTAAATTGTGGATGTTGAGAAGTGTGAAATGAGACCCGCTTATACCGATGTAACGAAGTGCATATATTTATAGTTGTATATGAAACAAAAGTAGGATGGCTGGTGTAATTCTTCGAGACAATCTACGATCCCTCACCTCAAACACTCTCTTTGTATGTTTGGTTTGTATCAGTTTATTAGCTTGGTTGGTTGTTTATGCCAACTATGTCAAGAGGGACAAGGCATTTGTTTGATTTTTTTGAAAATAGCGATTAAAAGATGGAAAATTCTAAATTCACAGTTGACAAATAGGAATAATGAACGGTAAGATAGGGTCATTCTTACTACAAACTTAATAGTTAAAGCTTATCCAGAGAGGTTGAGGGAATGGCCCTTAGACACCTCAGCAACAGGTTCGTAACGAATACTGTGCTAATTCCAACAAGCAATTGCTTGGCAGATAAGTCGAGGACTACATACTATACTTGTGATGCCCTCTTCTTTCCTGCGTGAAAAGAAGAGGGCATTTTTTCATGTGCCGAAACATTCGTGGAACTATCTGCAGCTAAGTAAGAAAAAATCAAAAAAAGAGGAGACAAAAACATGAAGAATCTTTCCACCAAAACCATCGTCGCCATCGGTATCGGCGCGGCCGTATTCGTCATCCTTGGCCGCTTCGCCTCCATACCATCCGGCGTACCAAACACAAACATTGAAACATCCTACGCATTCCTTGCCCTGATGGCTGTTGTCTACGGCCCCATCGCAGGCGGATTGATCGGCCTAATCGGTCACGGCCTTAAAGATGCCATCTTCTACGGCGCCCCATGGTGGAGCTGGGTTCTAGTATCCGGTTTCGTTGGATTATTGATCGGACTACTATCCCGCGGCATCCGCGTGGAAGAAGGCGAATTCACCAAAAAACAGATTATCACTTTTAACGTATCCCAAGCAGTCGTGCAAGCAATCGGCTGGGGATTAATCGCACCAGTATTAGATATTCTTATCTACGCAGAACCAGTGAATAAGGTTTTTGTTCAAGGCGCAATTGCAGGAATTTCCAACATCGTAACAGTTGGAGTTATCGGTACTTTCTTGATCTTAGGCTACTCCAAAACTCGCAGCAAGACGGGTAGTTTAACAAAAGAAGCATAAGAAAACCCAGCTGGTGATTGGAGCAAAAGGCGCAGACTCCAGCGGGGGAATAAAGGTAGTTTGAGACCCCTTAAGCGTTGTGAGGAGGCTCAAACACCTTCCCGCGGAAAGCGAAGCCATTTGCGGAAATCACCAGCGGCGTACAAAGCAGACATAAAACTAAAAAGAAAACGGTGGAGAGCAACAAGCCAGCGTTTTTCTTATGAATAAAAGGAGCAATACAACATGACAACACCAGTGATACAATTCCAAAACTTCACCTTCCAGTACCGCACCCAAGCAGAACCCACACTACATAACATCAACCTCTCCATTTACAAAGGAGAAAAAGTAGTCATCGTCGGTCCATCCGGCTCCGGCAAAAGCACCCTTGCCCACTGCCTGAACGGACTAGTCCCCTTCTCCTACCGCGGCACCATCACCGGCAGCCTCACCGTAAACGGCGTGGAAACGAAAGACGCCGATTTATTTTCCATCTCTAAAATGGTCGGCACCGTTCTGCAAGACCCGGACAGTCAGTTCATCGGCCTGTCCGTTGGTGAAGATATTGCCTTTGCCCTCGAAAACGACTGTGTTGAAGTGGAAGAAATGCATGAGCGTGTGAAGGAAGTTGCTCGAATGGTAGATATGGAGAGTTATTTAGCAAGCGGACTTCACGAATTATCCGGCGGCCAAAAACAGCGCGTCGCACTAGGTGGTGTGCTGGTGGATGATGCCGAGATTCTTCTATTTGATGAGCCGCTTGCAAATCTCGATCCTGCAACAGGCAAACAAGCCATCTCCCTCATCGACCGCCTGCATCAGGAAACAGACAAGACCATCGTCATCATCGAACACCGGTTGGAGGATGTTCTTTTTAAACCGGTGGACCGAATCATTGTTGTGGATGACGGCCGCATCGTGGCAGACGGCACACCACAAGAAATTTTAGCAAGTGACGTACTGACCGAACACCATATACGTGAGCCATTGTATGTGAAGGCGTTGAAGTATGCGAGTGGAAATAAGCTTGAAACGTTGAGGCTGGGTGACATACCGGACACCGTTAAGGCGGACGTAAGAGCCTGGTATGAACGGACACCTGAAGTTCGAAAGATTGCGCTCGGTGATCCAGTGCTCGAGCTTGCGGATGTTTCTTTCTCTTATGACGGCGGATCCCCTTTGATCAAAGATGTTTCTTTTACCATTCAAAAAGGCGAAATGGTGAGCATTGTCGGGAGTAACGGCGCGGGAAAATCGACCTTGTCCAAGCTGATCTGCGGGTTTGAACAAGGGATTTCGGGAGTCATCTGGTTGAACGGACGCGACTTAGCGGAGGACACCATCAAAATGAGGGCCAATCATATCGGGATGGTCATGCAAAACCCGAACCATATGATTTCGCAGACGCTTATTTTCGATGAAGTGGCTTTGGGGTTGAGGGCTCGCAATGTGCCGGAAGCGGAAATTGCTGAGCAAGTAGAAAAGACGCTGAAGATTTGCGGATTGTATGCGTTTCGTAACTGGCCTGTTCAGGCGCTAAGTTTCGGACAGAAAAAGCGTGTGACGATTGCTTCTATACTGGTGTTGGAGCCTGAGGTGATAATCTTGGATGAACCGACGGCCGGACAGGATTTCTACCATTATACCGAGCTGATGGAATTTTTACAGGAGCTGAACCGCATGGGCATCACGATTTTGATGATCACCCATGATATGCACTTGATGCTCGAGTACACCACCCGCACCATCGTGATTGATGCGGGGCAGAAGATTGCGGATGCTACACCTGTAGAGGTATTAGCGAATGTTGAAGTTTGTGAAAAGGCGCACCTCCTTCCTACCTCCCTTTTTGAGCTGGCAGCAGAAGTCGGAATTAGTGATGCCAACGATTTTGTAAACCGATTCATCGCCTATGATAAGGAGGTGCGAAACGGATGAAGGTAGAGATGCTTTCCTTTATTGACCGGCAATCCCCTATCCACTCCTTAAGGGGCGCAACGAAACTTCTTTGCTTCCTGATGTGGACGGTGGCTGTGATGCTTACCTATGATACACGGGTCCTTGTGGTACTTTTCGTTTTGAGCATTATTTTATTTCTCGTATCTCGGGTGAAATTGCGTGAGGTCGGATTTGTGCTCGGACTTATCTTGTTTTTCTTATTTTTAAATACACTCTTGATCTATGTGTTCTCCCCTCAGGAGGGTGTGAAGATTTATGGATCGGAAACGATTTTACTAGAAGGATTTGGCCGCTACAATGTGACGGCGGAGCAGCTATTCTATTTGTTTAATATTACGCTGAAATATGTGACGGTCATCCCCGCCGCACTATTATTTATCGTCACGACCCATCCGAGCGAGTTCGCCTCCTCCCTGAACCGGATCGGCGTAAACTATAAGATTGCCTTTTCTGTCGCGATTGCGCTCCGCTACATCCCGGATGTGCAAAAGGATTTCCGGACGATCGCGATTGCCCAACAGGCGAAGGGAATCGATTTATCCAGCAAAGAGAAACTCGGCAAACGCATTAAAAACGCGGCCGCCATTATTGTACCGTTGATATACTCCAGCCTCGACCGGATTGAAACGATCAGCAATGTGATGGAACTGCGCGGGTTCGGCAAGCACAAGAAACGGACATGGTATAGCACGAAGCCTTTTGGGTGGGGAGATTATTTTGCCCTTGGGCTGGTTGTCTTTTTGTTGGTCGCATCTTTGGTGATTACTTTTTATGACGGGAATAGGTTTTATAATCCTTGGAAATAGGAAGAACCTACCTCCTACCTCGTGCTATAATTGGATTATAATCCAAAAATTGGGGTGAGCTTATGATGAAGAAATTACTCGTACCGTTGTGTTGTTCATTTTTATTTCTCGCGGCTTGTCAGGGTGGTCCAAATGAGGATGCACCAGTAGCAGGAAAGGAAGTTGAAGAAGCAACTACTTTCGACGCGGATGTTCCCTTATCCGATAAATGGCAGGGTGATTGGTTTACTTCTTCCGACCCAGCCATCGTTGGTCAATTAACTACATATGATGAAACCGAGGAAGGCTTTTCTTTTAATATTGAAGTATCCAATGATGATCCTACTCCAAAATCCGAGGATTCTTCCGAGCTTATCGTTTCTGTAAAGAGTATAGGTGGTGGATACGCGAAAAAGGATGGTTCCATTGCTGTTTCAGAACAAGAAGAGAATGGTTGTGTGCTTACTTTCCAAATGGGGTCAGAGGGTATAGAAGTGAAAGAGTCAGAGGAATGTGCCGATCCGGAGCTTATGGTCGATTTTAACCATTCATTTATCCCTGCGGAAACCTTTGTCATAGATGAACATTTCTTAGCAAGCATAAAAGAAGGCAAGTTTACTCCAGATGGTTATGGCATCGGTACGCCAATTTTGACGATTTTAAACGACCTTGGTGAACCAAATGCCCATATCCAGCGAAATGAAGCTCTTTATTATATTTATTCCCACACAGGATATGGCACAGTTCCAGGAGATAATACCGTTGGATTGCTGACAGTCATTCGACCTGAACCGCTGACACCAGAGGATGTTGAAAAGCTGATGGGTGAGCCGGAACAAGAAGGACTAAACGAAATGGAAGGTTTATATTACTATTACTACACGATTGACGATAAATATGAGTTGTATTTTGAATTTTTACCAGAGGAGAAAACATTATTACGCTTTCACTTAAGGGAGTTAAAGTTTATGTAGTCACAAAAAAATACAGCTCACAAAAGCTGTTTTTCCTATTCTTAAATCATTAAAGGTATAGCCCCCGTTTTGTCGAATAGTTTAGTAATGGATGAGATTGCGATGGGAGTGTTGTGGCATGGGTTTGGAAGCCAAGTTGACGTATTCAGAAAGTGGTCCGGATTCGGTGATGTTGCATTTTGTCGTAGAAAATAATGGCGGGTCCAGTGAAAAAGTGACCTTCCGCAGCGGACAGCGATATGATTATATCTTGTATCGCGACGGCGCAAGAGTGGAACAATTTTCAGAAGGCAAGATGTTCACGATGATCTATGAGGAAATCATGGTGGGACCGGGGCAGGAATTGAGTTTTGATATTCCGTTGAAGAACTTGCAGCCCGGCAGTTATAAGGTAATGGTGTGGCTGGCTGACTCGGGTTGGCCGGGAGCCAGGGATCGTTTGGAATTTGATGTATAAATGTGTGACCCGTCAATAAAGGACGGGTTTTTTTATTTTGTTTAAGTCTTTTTGGAAACTGTTTCGTCTTAAAAGGTGAGGTGATAAGGGATGGCGGAGGATTATGAGTTGGTCGAGGAGATAATCCGCGGGAGCGAGGCCGCGATGGAAGTGCTGACGCGCAGATATTATCGCGATATATTTGCGTTTGTGTATCGCAAGGTCGGCAACCGGGATTTGGCCTATGACCTGACACAGGAGATTTTTATCAAAATGGTGAAGCGGGTTGGCAGTTTGAAAGACAAGGCTGCATTTAAGAGCTGGCTGTATCAAATCGCGGTGAATCATTGCCGGGACTATTGGCGGAGCGCCGCTTACCATCAGGAAAGTAAGCAGGTCGAGATCCCAGAGCAGTTGAAAAGTGACGGCAGTGAAGTGCCTTACATATTTGAACGGAAAGAAACGCGGGAGCAAGTGAAAAAAGCCTTGCATACCTTGCCCGACATGCAGCGGGAAGCTGTTATTCTAAAATACTTTCATCATATGAAAATACAAGAAATTGCTGATGTGACCCATGCGAATGTATCGACCGTGAAATCGCGGCTGAAACAAGGGTTAGCCAAACTTGCGGTTATTTTAAAGGAGGGTGAAGCAGATGAGAAAAAAAGAATTCGACGATAACTTTCGGGATGATGAGGATTTTGACTGGGATCTGTTGGAACTGGAGAATGAGGTGTTTTCGAGTTTAAAAGAATATGATGTGGAGTTTCCGAGCGAAGAAGAAATGATGTCCACGATTGAAGCCATTCGTCCTCATGTTCCAAAGAGAAAGAGTGTGTTTGAGCCTTTGGCGGGTTTAGTGAGGCATGCGGGGCAAGAAATCTTCCGGACCAGTCCTCTCTTTTGGGGAGCAAACGGACTGCTTGTTGTGATTTCCTTGTTTATGTTTTTCACCGTGGAGCAATTGGACCCCTATTTTACGATAATGATTCTTGCCCCCCTCCCCACCATTGCCGGTGTCTTGGAGCTGATGCGAAGTAAAAACAGCGGGATGTTGGAGCTGGAATTGTCCTTGAAATACAGTTGGCAGGAGCTACTGTTGGCCCGAATTCTGGTCGTTGGCGGATTTAATGTGCTGATGAATATTGGATTAACGATGGTGCTTTCGTTTGTGGTGGCAGATGTGTGGTTTGTGAAGATGACCTTGTACTGGTTAACGCCGTTTACGGTTCTGACCGCCGTGTCGCTTGTGATTGTTTCTCGTTTTAGAAGGCTTCATATGGTAACGGCAACGCTTGTCAGCTGGGTCGGGATCGGAATGGTCATGAGCCAGACGAGTCTTTTTGAAAGGCTTGAAACTGTGCCGTTGTACGTGTTTATTTTGGTGATTGTTGCCGCATCGATTTTTAGCTTGTGGAAAATGTTGTGGATCTATAAAAGGGGGATTTCCTATGAATTTAACCATTAAAAATTTAAGTAAATCATTTGGGCAGAAAAAAGTGTTGGACGATGTGAGCATTTCGTTTTCCGCTGGTGTGTACGGCATCCTCGGAGCAAACGGGTCGGGGAAAACGACGTTGATGCGGATTTTGGCAAGTGTGCTGAAGCCAAGTGGCGGACAGGTTTATTTTAACAACGAGGATATTGTGGGGATGGATGGGGCGTATCGTGATGTGATTGGCTACCTCCCCCAGCATGTGGGGTTTTATAAAAATTTTACAGCGGAGAAGTTTCTATTATATATTGCGACGCTGAAGGGGTTGCCAAAGGATCAGGCTAAGGGGAAAGTGGCCGAGGTGTTGGAGCTGGTCGGGTTATCTTCTGAGAAAAAAGGGAAAGTTGGACGATTTTCGGGGGGTATGAAGCAGCGGGTCGGAATTGCGCAGGCCTTGTTGAACGACCCGAAAGTACTGATTGTGGATGAGCCGACTGCCGGGTTGGACCCTAAAGAGCGCATCCGCTTTCGGAATTTGCTCGCCAAAATTGCGATTAATCGGATTGTGCTGCTGTCCACCCATATCGTCTCAGACATCGAGTTCATAGCCAGAGAGGTTGTTATTTTAAAAGACGGCAAGCTGTTGCGCAAAGATTCCCCGCAGGATCTTCTGGACGGCATTGCCGACAAGGTGTGGTCTGTGAAGGTGAAAGAGTCTGAGATTCCAAGTTTTCAAGCGGCATTTAAGGTCGGAAATATTGGCCGGGTAGGCGATGGGAAGTTTGAACTGCGCATATTGAGCGACAGCAAACCGCATCCGGTAGCCGTCAACGAAGCGCCAAATTTGGAAGATTTATATTTGTATTATTTTGATGAAGAGGTGGCCTCCTAATGGAACTGTTTAAGTTTGAGCTTTATAAGATTTTCAAGCAAAAAACGGTGTATATTACGTTTTTCTTAGCGATTCTTTTCTCGACAGGATTTACTTTTCAGCTGACAGAACAGTGGGAAAAGGATCTGTATAAGGAATGGGAAGGCCCGATTACAGCGGAAGAAGTGAAGTTGGCGGAAGAGAAAAATGCGGTGTTGATGAAAAAGTTAGAAGATGCTCCGGATGACGAGCCGTTTTTCTTTTCTGATAGAGAAAATGCGGAGATGAGTGTGTATGAAGGAGTCGCGTGGGCTTGGGGTGTGGAGCGTAATGCTACCGCTAAAATAAATGAGCTTGAGCAGGAAACCGGCAGTGCCGCTGAGCTTGAGAAGTCCATGCTTGGACAGTTGGATACGTCTTATTTTTACTATAATGTCGGACCGGGAAAAGTGATTGATTTTGCCAGTGTTTTCTCGATTTTTATCACAGGGGCGATGTTATTGATCGGGCTTTCGGCGATTTATACACAGGAGTACAGCTCTGGTGTGGAAAACTATTTGTTAAGTGCCAAAAAAGGACGCAAGCAGCTTTTCTGGGCGAAAGTCGGGGCGGCATCTGTTTATACAGTAGTGATTGTGTTGGCTTGGGAATTGTTTAACTTGGCATGGAATACGGTGCAGTTCGGAACGGAAGGCTGGGGATCGCCGATTCAGCATTATTTTAAATACTACTTCTCCCCTTATGATTTTACTATGCTGGAATATCATATCGTGCAAATGGCGTTTCATTTATTGGGGGCTTTGAGTTTTGCGGTGGTGATTGTCTTGGTATCAAGTTTGAGTAAAAATGTGTTGATCTCGTTTGTTATTTGCAGCGCATTGTTCTCCATGCCATTCTTGGTAGTGGAAATGATGCAGTTGCCAGAGTGGTTGGAGAATCTTTTCACCTTCACTCCTATTTTCACGATGAATGTGGAACGACTTTTTGACTTCTTTAAAGCGGTGAACCTGTTTGGCACCCCTATCCTATTCCCGTTCGTCGCAGTGGTCGTGATGGTTGGCTTAATGGTGGTTGCCGTTGGGGTTGGGTTGAGGTATATGAAGGGGAAGGAATTGTCGGTTTGAGGAGGAATGATTCGCCCACTCCTCCTTTCGCTTTTGTTTGGTTAAGGATAGAGTCGAAAGAAAGTCCTTTATTCACCGATATTCAACAATTCTCCCCATGTCTTTATTCCGCGCTCCCGGCAGACCTGGAGCAGTTCTGTAAATAGGTAGGCTGTGGTGAGGGCGTCCCCGAGTGCTGAGTGGCGCTGATAGATTCTTGTTCCGAAATCCCTGGCGTATTTCTCTAGGTCGCGCATGTCGTAGTTGGGGGCGATATACCCGATCAGGTTCAGGGTGTCGATGGCTTTGGGTGACTTCCAGGTCAGGTTATGACGTTTTAGTTCTGAGTGGATGGCGAGCATATCGAACGCTACGTAGTGACCGACAAAGCAGGCAGATTGGCCGGCAGCAAGGTCCCTCAAATTTTCAATGGCCATCAGCGCTGTTGGTGCTTCTTCTGTCATTTTTTGTGTGATACCAGTGAGCTCGGTAATTTCCCGAGGAATTTGTCGGTTTGGGTTGATGTATGTTTGGTAGGCACCCACTTCTATCACTTGAAGGTTTTTTATTTTGACGGCGCCAAGTTCGATCAGTCTGTCGTCCTTAGCCACGTTGAATCCCGTTGTTTCGGTATCGAATACGGTGAACTCGAGTTTGTCGACAGGTGTGGAAAGTGGTATATTTTCTGCTAAATTGCTCGGGAAATAATGCTTTTTTGCGAATGGGAACATATTTTGTAGGTACCTCCTTTTGTCTTTATTTAATAGTAGGAAAGCATGTGGTTTTGGAGTTCTTTGATGAGCCTTATACTCAGCATGAGTTCCTCTTTTTCACGAGTGGTGAGAGTTGTCAGCATTAAGGTTGATGTAAGCTCTTCTCCGTTTTGATGCTGTTGATGCCGGTTTCGAACGTAATAGTTGAGTATAGTACTGACAGATGCTTTGAGATCCTTTGAGAAATTTTCCGAGAGGATCTTTTTTTCGTGAAGTTGCTCGATCTTTTCGATCGGGGTCCCATAGGTGATTCCATGCATAAGTGCAAGTATTTGCAAGCTATGGTGATAGGGAAACAGGACTTCTTTTTTCAGGTCTAGTTGTTTTTTGTTGCGGCGGAAGATGGATCTGAGTGGTTGCTCAAGGGTTGGAATCGGGTTTTCCCGTTCCAGTTGGGACAATCGATAGAGAAATATTTTGGCTCGGTCAAGTGAGTCCAATATCGCTTGTTGAAATTGTCGGTGCAGCGTATCGTCTCCCGCTATAAGGCGATGGGAGAAAAAGTTCTGGGCCAAGAGCAGGCGGTCATTTGTAGCGTTTAGGGTCCATTCGTGGATGCGGGACTCCCATTCCCCAAGCGTGCCGCGCCAGATTGGGTTAGATGCCATCATATCGCCTTTGCATCGTTTATAGCCTGCAAGTTCAAGGTTTGCGACGATTTTTTCTGCCAAATCTGCGAAGTATCGGGTGGCGATATGGTCGCTATGATCGTCTTGGTCTTCGTGTGTAGCGCCCTCGTAGACAAGGAAATGGTCCTGGTCGGTGAGAAGGAACTGTTCTTTTCTGGCTCCGCTGCCCATGAGGTAGAAACAGAATGCTGCCGGCGGTTCGGTTGGCATTTCTTTTATGGAAAGCTCGATACAACGATGAATCAGCTGGTCGTATAAGGTGTTCATGACTTCTAAGGTGTGAAGGATCGGGACTTGTTGTTGAAGGATGGTGGTGAGTGTGGCGTAAAGTTCTTTTTTGATGTGCGGCAGCTGGTCTTTGGTAATGTTTTTTAGTGTTTCTGCGTTTTGAAGGATGCCTGTTTGTTGCTTAACTTGGAGCAGGTCTGTCATGTTGACGATGCCTGCCAGCTGGTTATTTTCCGTTGTGACGGGTAGGTGTTTGATACCTTTTAAAAGCATGGTGGTAAGAGCTTCATAATAGTAGGCGGTTCTCAGGATGGTGATCGGGTTTTCGGTCATGATGGTGTGGACTTGGTCTTTGGTGCTTTTGCCGCTGGCGATGACGCGATGGACGAGATCGGTAATGGTGACAATGCCTTTGATTTGAGTGTTGTTTAGTATGATGGCGACTGCGTTTGAGTTGGTTTGGGACAGTTTTTCTGCGACGGATTGGATGGTATCGCTTGTTTCTGCTTGTATGGTTGGTTGCATGATGTCTTGGACCTTGAGAATGGTCGGATCGCTGGTTGAACTGGTCGTGGTGTTCCTATTTATCTGTTCGGCAAGGGAATGGTAGACGTCGTGCAGTCGTGAGCTGACCTGGTCAAGGATGTAGTCGCGGACGGCTGGCTCTGTCCATCTATTTTTTAGCACGCTATAAGGGATAAAAAGTGCTTCTAGGTCGTCGATCGCTCGGACTTGGACTAAGGATGAGTGAGGTTGCCTATGATTTTGGCTAAGCTGGTCTGGATACAGAGGTGTTTTGGAGTCGAATTGTTGGGTTTGTGGGAAATGGGTGGTGAGAAAATGATGGATGTTGGACAGGCCGATAAGTTCGTTCGGTTTGATGATTTCGAGGACCTCTTCACGGGATTTTTGTGATGGGATATAGACTTCAGCGATACCAGAGAGCACAAGAAAGACGCCTTCACGGTTGTCTTTGGCATGAAGGATGATATCGTCCTGGTTGTAATGGTAGGTTTGGCACTGGTTTAGAAGGTCGGTGGCTTGTGTTTGAGTGAGATTTTTTGTTAGGATGTGCTTCAAGTTGGCGGCTCCTTTTTTGCAGGAAAGAGGAGCAACGTGATTGAACATTGCTCCTCCCTGCTATTTGGTTTATTTGTCGATCCAGACGTTTCCATCTTTGTACGACATTTGTTCTGGATAACGAAGGTCGACTACTTCGTCTTGAAGTTTTTGTGATGGCGCTTTGGTTCTAAGCGATACGACGATGATGGTGATGATGGCTGATGCTGCGCCAAAGACACCTGCTCCTGTATCGATGATGCCAAGGATGGTGAAGCCGCCGTATTTTGCCGCGAAAATATAGGATAGCGTGACCCCTAGTCCGACAAGCATTCCGGCGATGACGCCTTGTGCGTTTGCACGTTTCCACCATACCCCAAGAAGGAGTGCCGGGAAGAAGGTTCCGGATGCGAGTGCGAATGCCCAGGCAACGATCTGCGTGATGGCCCCTGGTGGGTTAAGCGCTACAAGACCCGCTAGGACGGTTGCGGTAACGATGGTGACACGGCCGACCATGAGGCGGTTTTTATCGGTTGCATTCGGTCTCATGACACGATAGTAAATGTCATGTGCGAAGGAGGACGAGATGGCAATCATCAGTCCACCCGCTGTGGAAAGCGCGGCTGCCATAGCGCCTGCCGCTACAAGTCCGATGACAAAGGCTCCAAGGTTTGCGATTTCTGGTGTAGCCATAACGACGATATCGTTTGCGATGATAAGTTCGCTCCATTGGAGGGTACCGTCGCCGTTGGTATCAGCGACTTGCAGTTTCCCTGTATTGACCCAGGATTGTGTCCATGCTGGAAGCTGGTCAATCGGGCTTCCTGCTACTTGCTTCATGAGGATGAAGCGGGAAAATGCTGCGTATGCTGGTGCGGACAGGTATAGTAGACCGATGAAAAGTAGGGCCCATGCGCCTGACCAGCGCGCTGCTTTCATGGTGGAAACGGTGTAGAAACGTACGATAACGTGCGGCAGACCTGCTGTTCCGGCCATGAGTGTAAACATGAGCGCTAGGAACTGCCACTTGGTGCCGTTGGTGAACGGTGCAAAATATTCGGAAACGCCGAGTTCCCGGTCTAATGCGCCAAGTTCGTTGACGATGTTTCCATAGGTTAGCCATGGCAATGGGTTGTTGGTAAGCTGTAGGGACATGAAGATAACAGGAACCAGGTACGCGATGATCAGGATGATGTATTGTGCTACCTGTGTCCAGGTGATCCCTTTCATTCCTCCGAATGCGGCGTAGAAAGCGATTAGGACTACCCCGATCATGGTTCCGATTCTTGCGTCCACTTCTAGTAAGCGGCCGATAACTACTCCGGAGCCGGAAAGCTGGCCGATGGAGTATGTGAAACTGATGATGATCGTACAGATCGCCGCGATAACGCGTGCGGTGTGGCTGTCAAACCGGTCGCCGATGAATTCTGGGACCGTGTAGCGGCCGTATTTTCTGAGTTGTGGTGCAAGTAAGAAGGTCAGGAGCAGGTATCCGCCTGTCCAACCCATTATGTATGCAAGTCCGTCGTATCCAAGTAGCATGATCGTTCCGGCCATTCCTATGAATGACGCTGCACTCATCCAGTCTGCGCCGATGGCCATTCCGTTGAAAATTGGTGGTACGCCGCGGCCTGCTACGTAAAAGTCGGAGGTTTGGCGTGCTTTGTTGTAGATGGCGATGCCGATATAGAGTCCGAATGTGATCAGGATTAGGGTGAGTGAGACGATAAACTGATTATCCAATCGTTGGGCCCCCTTTGGGTTAGTATGGTTTCTTTTTATTTATAAGTGCTTGCGTGTGTTTTGTGAGATTCATGGTGTGTGAGATTCTTGGATGTGAGACTTTCGGGTATAGAATGTTTTTTAGTGTGTGGTTCTTAGGTGTGGGTGTTTGGTTTGTTTTGGTTAAGTTAGTTTAAGTTTAGTTTAGTGATCTAGTGTTTTGCCTGCGCTTAGGACTTCGTTGGCTTTTTCGTCGATGCCGTATTTTGCGTCAATTTTGTCGCTGACTTTGGCGTTGACGAATAATAGGATGATAAAGGTGATGATAGAGCCTTGTGCGCCCATGTAGTAATGGAATGGGAAGCCTCCGAAAATGGTAAATTGCAAGGATTCGGCGAACAGGACGATGCCGAATGAAACGCCAAGCCAAATGGCCAAATAAATCAAGATAAACTTGTTCTTCTCGCGAAAATAAGCATCAGCAACGGACTTTTCGATTTTTCTCAAGGGTTAGCCTCCTTTTGATTGTGCGAGTGGGGTTCGACGTTGATGGCAGAATTCCTGCCGGGGTCTGACCCCTTTTGGGTTAAAATTTTTTTCCACGTGCATTATTTGTTATTTTAGGCTGAAGATGAATTTGATGGTGTCGAGGAAGGGCGCAGGTACTAGGGCGATTTCCACGACGGCGTAGGTGATAAGGGCTGCTATTGGGACGGATAGTAGGACTGTTTTTTGTTTTTTTATTGCTAGAAAGATGCTGGTGACGGTGATGATTAGGAATAGGTAGAATAATAGCATGTTGTGGTTGTCTCCTTTTTTGTAAGCGCTTTAGTTTTTTGTGTCGAATATCCCTCCCCTTTTCGTTTTGTTTATTCTGTATTAAGACAGAATTTTATAATAATTCTAATAATTAGATTATGGTATAAGGGCTGTTTCAAGTCAACTGTTTATTTTTAAAGAGAGTTCTACATTTTTCGAGAAGTTTTTTGGATTGTGTATTAGTACAAAGGTGGTGCGGAGGTGATTGAACTTGATTATCGGTCAGAAAAAGTGTCTCGTTCACACCATTTTCATATGTGTATAACAGTATTTTTTTTAGGAATAGTATGTAGTGAATAAAGTTCGGGTATAGACAGTATAAATCTGTTAAGAAAGGAGCTATATATGGATAAATTTTATAAGTTACCCTTTGAAGAAGTGATGAAGAGTATTGAGGTTACAAAGGACGGCCTTTCTGATACGGAAGTGAAAAAAAGACAGGAACAGTATGGTTTTAATGAACTTGGAGAAGAACAGCGAAAAAGCACCTTTAGGGTCTTTATGGAACAGTTCAAGGATTTTCTTGTCATTATTCTTATCGTGGCAGCGTTACTATCTGCCTTTGTCGGGAAATTTGAAAGCACCATCGTCATCGTGGTCGTGGTGATCATCAATGCCACTCTTGGAACCGTTCAGCATGTAAAAGCGGAGCAATCGCTAAAGAGCTTGAAAAACCTCTCCTCGCCCACTGCCAAAGTTTTAAGGAATGGAGATAAAATTGAAATCCCATCCAAAGAAGTCGTGGTTGGAGATATACTCTACCTCGATGCAGGGGATTACATAAGTGCGGATGGGAGAATCATTGAAACCCATAGCCTTCAGGTAAATGAAAGCTCCTTGACCGGTGAATCCATTAGTGTCCTTAAGACGCTTGATCCGATTAATGAGGACGATGTTTCTATTGGCGATAAGACGAATATGGTTTTCTCCGGAAGCTTTGTTACATATGGAAGAGCTGTCATTGTGGTGACAGAAATCGGCCAGAAAACGGAAATCGGTAAAATCGCCAACTTGATGGAAAGTGCCAAAGAGAAGAAAACGCCACTTCAGATGAATCTTGATAATTTCGGAAAGAAGCTTGCCATTGCGATTATCATTATTGCTGTTCTGATTTTTGCAATTGATATCCTTCGGGGACGGACATTGATTGACTCCTTCATGTTTGCCGTTGCCCTGGCAGTCGCGGCCATACCGGAAGCATTAAGCTCCATCGTGACCATCGTGCTTGCGTTTGGCACACAAAAGATGGCAAAGGAAAATGCCATTATTCGAAAGCTTCACGCGGTAGAAAGCCTCGGAAGCATCTCGGTCATTTGTTCAGATAAGACTGGTACCCTGACACAAAATAAAATGACCGTGCAGAAAGTGTTTCTTGATTCAGAAACTCATGAGCACGACAAATTGAGTTTGGATCAGGAGCTCCATGAAAAATTCCTTCTTATGCAGCTTTTGTGTAACGATGCAGAGACCACTAAGGATAAGGAGATTGGGGATCCTACCGAGATTGCCTTGGTGGATTTTGGGGAAAAAATTTATGAAATGGACGAAATAGAAACAAGGAAATCCTACCCTAGACTAAAGGAAGTCCCATTTGATTCTGACAGAAAGCTGATGAGTACTGTCCATACCCTAGATTCCAAACAGGTCCTGATTACTAAAGGTGCCGTTGATGTTTTAATGGATAGGGTAGTGAAAATAGAAACGTCAGATGGCATATCCAATTTTTCAGAAGAGGACAGGAAGAAAATCGACGAAGTGAATCATTCCTTTTCGGAAAGCGGACTGCGTGTTCTGGCCTTTGCTTATAAAGAGGTGGAGAATTATGAGAATATCTCGACAAAGGATGAACATGACTTAGTATTTGTCGGATTGACTGCCATGATGGATCCTCCCCGTGCGGAGTCGAAGGAAGCGGTCGAACGATGCATTTCAGCAGGCATCAAACCGGTGATGATCACAGGCGACCATAAAATAACCGCTTCCGCGATAGCAAAGGAAATCGGGATTTTCAGAGATGGCGATAAAGCGGTGGAAGGATTTGAGCTGGAAAAGATAAATGACGAGGACTTAAAAGGCATGGTGGAGGACATTTCGGTCTATGCACGAGTATCTCCAGAGCATAAAATACGAATTGTCCGAGCCTGGCAGGAAAAAGGGAATATCGTTGCCATGACCGGCGACGGCGTCAACGATGGTCCTGCATTGAAACAGGCGAACATTGGAATCGCCATGGGAATCACAGGAACGGAAGTGGCCAAGGATGCCTCGTCCATGGTTTTGACAGATGATAACTTTTCCACCATCGTCAAGGCGATTGCCAATGGAAGAAGCATCTATGCCAACATCAAAAATTCCATCCGGTTCCTGCTTGCCGGTAACACCGCAGGAATTTTATCTGTTCTGTATGCTGCTATAGGCGGATTACCTGTTCCATTTGCGCCAGTGCATCTGCTGTTCATCAATTTATTGACAGATAGCCTGCCGGCGATTGCCATTGGACTTGAACCTCATAATAAAAAAGTGATGGATGAAAAACCGAGGGATGTGGAAACCCCGCTTCTCAATAAAGTGTTTGCAACCCGGCTCCTAAGTGAAGGATTCCTGATTGCGGTCGCTACCCTGATCGCGTTTCATATCGGACTAACCATGGACGATCCTTTGACAGCCAGTACCATGGCTTTTTCCACCCTATGTCTTGCCCGACTGTTTCATGGCTTCAACGCACGTTCCAGACAGTCGATATTCAAAGTCGGTTTGTTTTCGAACCTTTACTTGATAGGGGCAGTCGTTTTAGGCATCGCGCTCCTGCAGCTTGTTCTGCTGGTTGATCCTTTAAAGGGGATTTTTGAAGTTGCCACACTCACTTCTGCCCAGTTCGGCTATGTCTATGCCCTGGCACTTATGCCGCTTGTGCTCATTCAACTGTATAAGTTGATTTTTGTGAAAGATTGAAAAAGGAATCTGCAATGACCTGTATTCCAAAGGGAATACAGGTTTTTTTGGGGGATGGAGGTTTTATAGTGTTTCTTTTATAGTGTTTCTTTTATAGTGTTTCGTCTTCGTACTCTACGCCGTGCTCTTCCATGAGGTCGTCTAGTTTGGTTTGGAATTCGCGAATCTTGGCGCGGCCATGGTCAAGGTGTTCGTTTGCTTCAAAAACTTTATCGTAGTCTTGTTGTTCGAGGGCGACCCGGATCTTTTTGAACCCTTGAAGCTGGGCGTTGCTGCCTTCGATGTAGATTTCATGAATTTCTCTGACGACTTCGGTTTTGGGGCGGATGCTTTCTAGCTTGGTGATGAATTCTTCGTAGGCTGGAATGGTGACGGTGTCGATGATCTCGTACATGGTCCAGTCGTCTGTATAGTTTTGACCGGAGACGCTGCTATAGGAGTCAATGGCCTCCAATTCCAGTTCGGCTACTTTTGGCAGTTCGGTATTTATATAGGTAATGAGGTCGTCTTTTTCCGTGTCGGTGGTGGAACAGGCTGATAGCAGCATAACAAGTAACAGGGCAAATAGGCAGAGTTGTCTTTTCAAGGTGGATTGCCTCCTTGTGGGATGGATTCTACCTCTTACCCTATTTCAGGATGGATTTGTCTTATTACAGGTGGTGGGGAAAATGTGGTGGTTTGCTGAGGATTTTGCTACCGGATGAGGTACGGAGAACATTTTGCCATTTCGTTATCGGTTAGTGAAATGGCAAAGTTCTCTCCTGCATCCTAGGATTGGTCCCTTCCCTTCACTCACATCGTTTCAATAGCCAGTTTGATCGCTGCAGTCAGGTCAGTCTGGGACCAGCTTGGTGTGTTGTTGAGCTGGGTCGCGAGCTGGTGTGAGGCTGGAATGTGGATGAAGCCTGCCGGGATTTGGGCGGTGTTCGTTTCATCTGCATCAGTAGGGTTTGGGTTTGCACCTCCAGCTGCTCCCTGTTGCGCTAGCTTGTGCAGGGCCGCGTACATGACGTTATTACAAAGGTAAGTCCCTGCTGTATTGGATATTTTTGCAGGAAAGTTATTTTCATTTAAATGGTTTACCATCTCGCGGATCGGCAAGGTGGAAAAGTAGCCGTCTGGGCCATTTGGATTGATTGGTGCATCCTGAAGCACGACTCCATTATTATCCGGTGCACCACCAGCATCCTTACAATTGATTGCAATTCGCTCTGGTGTTATGTGCGCCCGACCTGCAGCAAGCCCAAGTGCAACCACGGCATCTGGTTGTAGCTCTTCCATATACTCCAATAACAACTTTTCCGATTTGGTAAAATCAACAGGCAGCACCCGGCTTATAACTTGGTATTGCCCAATTATCTGTTGATCCAATTCCCTGACAATCTCCTCTGTTGGGTTGATTTTAAAATTCAAAAAAGGTTCAAAGCCTGTTAAAAGTAGGGTTTTGGTCATGATGGCAGACCTCCTTATATTTTGGAAGTGGAAGGACGGTTTTGGCGCCTCGATCGATGTTTGAAGGAGCCAGTGAACCGTCCCACCTGCTTATTCAAAGTAATACTGCTCCGTAAAGTAATGCTCCCACAATGACGTATGCAGGGTGCACTTTCCATTTTTCAAGAAGTAGATAGCTTGCGATAACTAGGAACACTGTTTGGATGGTGCCGCTCGCTTCGTAGGATTCGGTGAAGAATCGAAAGGCCATGACACCAAGCAGGAGTGCGATGGTTGGTCGCACGTAGTTGGACATTCGTTTTACTTTGGGTGAGTCTCGAAATTTGTACAGGAGGCTCATGAGCGCGATCATCAGGATGAGTGATGGTGCGACGGTGGCGAAAACACCGACTGCAGCGCCTAGGATGCCTGCTTGTTCGTAGCCTATGTAGCCGGCCATTTTGGTTGCGATCGGTCCGGGCAGGGCGTTTCCGAGTGCGAGTACCTCACTGAATTCGGAGACGGAGAGCCAGCCGTAGCGGTGGACGACTTCGTTTTCCACTAGCGGAATGGATGCGGGGCCTCCGCCGTACCCCAGGATGCCCGGTATGAAAAAGGCGAGGAAAATCTCCCAATAGATCATCATGGTTGGGTCCCTCCTTTTTCAGGTGTTGGTTTGTCTTTTTTCAGGACTGCCGCTGCCAATAATAGTGCGATGACGATTCCTGGATGGATGTCGAGAATCTCGATAAATAGGAAACTAGCAAGGATTAGGAAAATGGCGATGGGCCACCCTAGTCCTTTTTGTGATTTTGATAGAAAGTCCCAGGTCAAGACGGCAAGCAGGACACCGACAACAGGCAGGACTGCTTTGGTCATGCCTTGCACCCACGCTTGGTCTTTGAAGCTTGAGAGCGTGGTGAGCAGGACGATCATGAGTATGATGGTCGGGATGGTGGATGCCAGGACGGCGTTCATCATGCCTGTGTAGCCGCCAACTCTGTATCCGATGTAACCGGCCATCTTGGTGTTGATGGGTCCAGGCAATGTGTTGGCGAGTGCCAGGATGTCAGAGAAGTCGTCGTCTGAGAGCCATTTGTACTTGCCTACTACTTCTTTATGTACAAGTGGGATGCTGGACGGACCTCCGCCGTAACCGAGCATCCCAACCCGGAAGAATGCGATAAATAAGTCCCACTGCTTCATGGTGTGGTGGTTTCCTCCTTTATGGGGAGGGGCTGCCTGACTCTACTAGGGTTTCTTTAGTGCTTTAGTGGAGTGAGGGTCAGACCCCTCTTTAGTTGTTTAGTGCTTTAACGGAGAGCGGGTCAGACCCCTCTTTAGTCGTTTATCTCTTTACTTCGTTACCACGCTGCGATGGAGCCGTCGGTTCTTGGTTCGGTGCCGCCTGTGAGGGTGCCGGTTTGTGGGTCGCGCCAGATGATTTGGCCGCGGCCGAAGCTGCCTCCGTCGAGTGTGATTTGGATGTTGTGGCCTTTGCGTTGGAGTGCTTGGGCCAGGTGTTGCGGGAAGTGGTGCTCGACGTGTACGGTTTTGCCTTCCATCCACTGCCATCTCGGTGCGTCCAGGGCAGCCTGCGGGTTCAGGTGGAAGTCGACGGTGTTCATGACGACTTGCATGTGTCCTTGTGGCTGCATGTAGCCTCCCATAACGCCGAATGGTCCGACAGCTTCGTTGTCTTTTGTCAGGAAGCCCGGAATGATGGTGTGGTATGTCTTCTTCCCTGGTGCCAGCGCGTTTTCATGTTCTGGATCCAGCGAGAAGTCATGTCCCCTGTTTTGCAGGCCGATTCCGGTTCCTGGTACGACGACTCCTGATCCGAAGCCCATGTAGTTGCTCTGGATAAAGGATACCATATTCCCTTCTCCATCGGCAGTGGCCAAATAGACAGTCCCTCCTTTTGGCGGTGTTCCTGGCTCTGGCGTGAGGGCCGTGTCGGTAATGAGGCCCCTTCTTTCTTTTGCAAAGGAATCGGATAGCAATTCTTCTGCAGTGTGGGTCATGGTCGTTGTATCTGAAACGTATTTCTTGGCGTCAGCGAATGCGAGCTTCATTGCTTCGATTTGTTTGTGATAGGTTTCGAGACTGTCGCGTTCGGTGAAGGTGTCCTCTTTTAGCATATTGAGTGCCATAAGGGCGACGATTCCCTGGCCATTCGGCGGGATCTCCCATACGTCGTAGCCTCTGTAGTTGACCTTGATCGGCTGCACCCATTCCGGTTGGTAGGCTGCTAGGTCTTCGTATGTAAGGAAGCCGTTGTGCTGCTTCGAGAAGTCTGCAATCTTGTGGGCTAGTTCGCCACGGTAGAAGGCTTCTCCGTTTGTTTCACCAATTTGTCTAAGGGTGTCGGCGTGACCTTTGGAGGACCAAATTTCCCCGATCTCAGGCGCGCGACCGTCTGGTGCGAAAGTTTCGAACCAGTGCGTGAACTCTTCGGTTGTGCAGAATTTTTTATAGGCATTGTAGGCGCCCTTCCAGTACTTGCCGAGTGTTGGCGAGATGGGGTAGCCTTTTTCTGCGTAGTCGATGGCAGGCTGCAGCACTTCTGAGAGTGGTAGTTTGCCAAATTTCTTGGATAGCTCGGCCCAGGCGGATGGTGCGCCGGGAACGGTGACTGGGATGAGTCCCATTTTAGGCATCGTGTCGTGGCCATGTTCTTTTACCGCTTCGATGGAGATGGATTGTGGCGCTGGTCCGCTTGCGTTCAGGCCGTGGAGCTCCCCTTTTGTCCAGACAAGTGCGAACGCGTCGCCGCCGATACCGTTGGAGGTTGGTTCCACGACGGTCAGGCAGGCTGCGGTTGCGATAGCTGCGTCAATGGCGTTGCCTCCTTTTTTCAAGATGTCGAGTCCGGCTTGTGCGGCTAGTGGCTGGGATGTGGCAACCATGCCGTTTTGCGCGAAAACGGTGTTGCGCTGGGATGGATATGGGTTGTTAAGATAGTCCAGTTTAAGTGTCATGTTTGGATCCCCCTATTATTTCGTTATTCGAATTAATTTCTATTATACGTAATATTCTTTATTTTTTCAAAATAAGAAATTTTGCTTTGTTGTTGGGGGTGAAATGGATTCGGGTGTTGGGGGTGTTGACGTATTCTTGGTAGGAGCCTTCGTGGTGGGTGGTGGAAAAGTATTTCAGGATGTCGGTGGTGGTGACGAGCGGGTCGTGTTGGTTGTTGTAAAGATATTGCTTGTAGCTGCTGAACGGGTAGTCTTCGGGGTTGTGCACCATCTGGGCGGCGACCGGGTTCTGGTGGATGTATTTGCTAACGTCGATCTGGTAGTCGATGTCGTGGATGATGCTGGATTTGAATCTTCCTTCAAGGAGGTGGCCGGTGAGGTTGTATTTGCGGTTGATGTATTGGGCATATTTGGTGTTGATTTTTTGCATGATCAGGCTGATGTTGGTGGTTTCGGTTTCGATGAGCAGGTGGGTGTGGTTCGTCATGAGGCAGTAGGCGTGCAGTTTGAACGGGTATTTGTGTTTGACTTCGAGGAGGATGCGCTTGTAGGTGTGGTAGTCTTTCGGTTCGAAAAAGATGATGCTGCGGCGATTTCCTCTTGTGGTGATGTGGTACATGGCTCCGGGGAACCAGATTCTTGGGTTTCTGGGCATGGTGGTGGTACTCCTTTCGGGGGTGGGATTTGGGTTTGGGTTTGGGTTTGTTTTGTTGTGTTGGCGGATTTTTCAAGTGGAAAGTAAGGGGACTTGGTGTCGGAGATTGGCATGAGATGGGCCAACTTACTATAGTATTCGACATGAAGGGCAAAACACCTTTAGGGGTCTGACCCCTAAAGGTGTTTTTTTTATTTCTTTTCTATTGTATGCTCATCGACTGTTCGGCCGTCTCTGGTTTTGGTGGTGATGGTGATGCCGTCTTTTTTGACGGAGACGTTGGAGTAGACTTGTGTTTTTTCTTCAAAGATGACGGACATGTAGTCTTGCGGGACGGCTGCGTAGAATTTGCCGCCTGCTGATCCTGCGATGACGTAGGTAGTGCCGTCTTCTGTGATTTGGCCGTTTTTCATTGGATGTGTCCTTACGTATGCATGGTCATGTCCGGATATTGCAAGGTCTACGCCGATTTCATCGAATGCTTTTGGAAAGACTTCCTGTACGTTTCCGCTTCCGCCCTGTGGATTGGAGAAGTATGGCGAGCGGTGGTACATGACGATTTTCCACTTTTTATCGGTGTTGGCCATGTCTTCTTTTAACCATTCTGTTTGTTTGATCAGCCCTTCTTTATCTGTTTCTGTATTCAGTACCGCAATATGTGCGTCCCCGTAATCGAGGGAGTAGACGGTGCCTTTGAATTCTTCTGGTCCGTTTTGCGGCATGCGGAAGAATTGCTTGAATGTATCTACGCCGTTTCCGATGTTCTCATGGTTCCCCACTGCTGTCACGATTGGCGTGGATGCTGATAGGGACGGGTCTTCCATGGATTTGAAGAATTCGGACCAATGATTGTAAAGGTTTCCGTCATCAATCAAGTCCCCTACCTGCATCATGAAGCCTGCATTCGGGAAGTCAGCTTTGGCTTTTTTATAGATGTCTGTAAATGGTCCGAAGCCTGTTTCTGATTGGTTCGGTGCTGCCTGGATATCGCCCATCAGGATAAAGTTGAATTCGTCAGAACCTTTTCCTGGTGCAGGTAGCGACATGGTTGCTGTTTCGCTCCAGCCTTCAGGGGTCCCGTCTCCCACTCTGTATGCATAAATGGCGCCTGGCTTAAGGCCGTTCACGGTTACGGAGTGGACCTGCAATTCGCCTTCGTTCATAGGGTGCGGGTTGCTTTCGCCTTTTATTTTACGTGGCTTGCTTCCCTCCCAGCCTTTTTTCTCGTATTGGCTGTATTCGATAAATTCCAGAACGGAACTTGTCACAAGCGGTGTGGTCGTCCAGTTGACGGTGCGCTGATTTTTGTTGCCGTTAAAGGTTACATTTACTTTTTTCGGTGTAATGCCCCCTAGGTGTTTCAGCACTTCCACTTCTGTTACGAAGCTGTAGCGCTTGTCTTTTTCCGCCTGAATCTGAATTTTGCCGACATTCCGGGTTAACTCTTCTGTTTTCAGTTGCCCTTCTTGATTTGTTTTACCAAGGGAGGCGCTATTCTCTGCATCCGTCCATGCCTTCACTTCCGCACCTGCAACCGGGTTCCCTTCCCTGTCTTTCACGGTAAGGACAGCCGGGAAGCCTACAGATGCACGGTCTACCGAGATGTTGTAGTCTGCTTGTAACGGCAGGGATAGGGTCGGAATGAACAGTGGTACGGCTTCCGATGTTTCTTTTATAAGAACCGATCCTTCTTCCAGTTGCATGTCCAAGCTGCCTGATGCTTCTTTCGGGATATGGAAGGTAATCTGTCCGATGGTGGAGACCGCTGTATCAAGATCTTTCAGTTCAATCAAAATTTTACCGTTATCTGTGATTTCTCTTTTCACAATCTGCTCTTCTGTGATGGATGGGTCCAGCACAATTTCCTTGGCAGGCATTTTAGAAGTGAATTTTAGTGATACTCTGTCCATTTCTTCTAACTTCGCTGCGTTGATGGAGACAGCGTAATCACTGCCGATAAAGGTGTTCTCGCCGTAAGCAATAGTGATGCCCGGCTGGCCTGCATTTTGTTCAAACTGCCATGATTTCGATGATTCGTTTCCAAAATTATCTTGGACTGTCACTTTTATTTCGTGTGCACCGTCAAGCAGAGGCTTTTCCGGCGAGTAGCTCAGGGCGCCTGTTTCGTTGTTAAAAGTGGCCGGCACTTCTTTACCGTCCACGTGCATCCAAATGCGTTCAGGGTTAATGCCTGTCTGTTCGTCAGCAAGTGTGGCGCTGATTGTATAATCGGTCGATGCCATCGTGCTGCCTTCTGCCGGTGATGGGTCCGTGATGGTCGGGTTGATCAGGTCGTCGTTCGTTTCGCCGTAGACTGCACGGATATTGTCAACGTAGATGGTGCCTGCGTTTTTATTGTTATTGTTCGTTTCCATCAGGCGGACTGGCATGTCCATTTTCAGCGGCAGCACACGGCCAGGCGGTACGGGTGCCTCGACGTATTTCCAGCCTTCCCAGTCCATCGTTGTTGCAAAATCGAGCGCAATGGCTGAGTTGTTGCCATCTCTAAGCTGTGCGCGCAGCCAGTGCCCTTTGCCATCGCCATAGACCCACATCCCGATTGCTTCCGGATAGTCTTCGAGTTGAATTGGCGTTCTCGGATGCGCATATGCTCCCGACGTTCCGATGGTGCCGGTAAAGTCATAATTTAGTTGAAGCGCGTGGTTTCCAAAGCGTACCGGCTCCGGATAGGTTGTTTGGTTAATAGAAATAGAGTTATAGCGAGCGCCGCTGGATGTCCAGTGGTCGATGCCGTCCTCGAATGTTTCCAGGATGATTGGCAATTTGCCTACTTGAACGTCCATCGTGTCTGATACATTTTTATAGCTGACCGTGATTTTTCCTTGGCCTGATTGTTGCGATGCATGGAAAACTCCCTGTTCATCGACATGGCCGATGTCCCCTTCGATTTCCCATGATAGATTGGAAGGATCATGATGAACGTGACGGCCTCCAAATTGTGCAGTCACTTTCAGCTCAGCCTTTTCCCCTCTTTTTACAGTCATGGCCTGTTGGTTAAAAGTAAGGCTTGAAAGCTCGTCGACGATGGTTACATTTGCTTCGCCTAAAGCGCCGCTCTCTGATGTTCCAATGACTTTACCGGTTGTTGCGGCTGGGCCTGCTGTCAGTGTCCCTTCCGCGTTAACCGCGCCTACAGAAGGATCAGAGACCGTCCAGGCAACTGCTTCTTCCAGTTGTACAGGGTTGTAGTTTGCATCCATGCCTTTTGCATCGAAATGGTATGCAGATTCCGCAAGCATCAGGACGGAGCTCGGTTTGATCGCAAGCTGTCCGAGTGCGCCGGTTTCAGCTGTGGAGACAACTAGTAAACTATTGGCTACGCCGCGTTCCCTTCCGTCAGAAGGGACGTTCGCTACCGATAGTTCTTCTTCCCCCTGCTCACGCGCGACGAATGTGGACGAGCCGCCGCCGTCAAAATTTAGTGCTTCCACTGCTCCTAGCTCAAACATTAAATCTTGCAGCTCGAATACGGTGATTCCTTCCGAGTATCCTGGCTGTCTGCCATCCATGATGATAAAAAAGACAGAGCCGTCCGCTTTGATTCCCGCGGCTGTTCTTGGTGCCGTCGCTGTTGTGAATGCGTTGGAAACCAGGTTCGTTTTTTGGCCCTCTTTTACAAGAACATACTGGCCGCCGATCGCTTCTTTTACCGTCTGCCATTGTTCTGCGACTGCTGTGGTGATTTGTATTTCCTGGCCTGCCTGTAGGTCATTCAGGACAGCAGCCATAGTTCCGTGACCGGATAGGACAAGCTTGCCTTGGGGTATTTTCTCGTTTCCGACATTCTTGATTACTTTTTCCACTGTAGCCTTGGTTGTTCCGGGCTGGTGTACGTTTCCTTCCATAATGGAAAGCACAACTTCTGTTCCGTGTTCGTTCGTTCGTGTTTCTTTCGTTTCCGGTGAGTATAATGCCAGTTGGTTCGACTGGCGCACATCGTTTAGGTGGTGGATCTGATGATTTTCGTTACCGATTTGAAGGGTGAAGCTTGGGTTTGGGTAACCGATGAGCGCCTGCCCTTCTTGTGTTATCCCAAATGTTTCTCTGGTTGAGGATTTAAGAATTTGCCCGTTGTGAATGACATTTCCGATAGGGACACCGGTGGAAGTGTTAAAGAAATCACCGTTCACTGCACCTACCACACGTTGACCGTCTGTTGATGCTGCGTCTGCCTGCTCACGGACGCTTGTCATTGCTGCTACGCTTCCGTTCGGTAAGCCTGCCTGTATGGTGACTGCAGGGTCTGGGAGGTCTATATCCATGATGAATGCCTCCTGTCTGCCCCGGTCACTGACAAAGGTCATTGTTTCCTTAGCGACGCCGGCAGCAATCTGGAGCCTTTCCCGCTCGACCACTTGTCCGAGTGAAAACTCCTGCGACTGTTGTTCCGCTGCAAAGGTTTCGACTGCGGATTGATAGATGGTGCTTGTGCCAACTGGTACTAGGATCGTCTGAAGCGCTAACACCCAAATGAATAATGTTAATAATGGCTTTTTCATCTTCCTCATTGTTTTATTCCCCCTATGTATCTTGTGTTCTGACATGATTCTTGCAAACTAGCTAAAATCCGCCATCCAACTAAACACTACCTGTCATAAATTAAACAAATATGAAAGTTTCTTAAAGAAATTGTAAACCAAGGAAAAATAGGTAAATAGCATCACAAAATCTAGAGCCATGGAAAAAACGCTTGGAGGAGTGTGTGTACTCCAAGCGTTGAGAAAACCCTTTAGGGGTCTGACCCCTTTTCGTTCGCCAAATTCCGACAATCACTCGAAATCATGGTGCTTTCGACATCCGGGCGGAAATTCCTGCCGGGGTCTGACCCCTTTTTTCTTTTTTCCCCTTACTTAAAAATCTCCTTCCCCTTCTCTTTAAATATTTCCAATGCTTCTTCCGGTGTGAGCTCGCCGCTGATCAGTCCTTGGAAGGTTGGGGCGAGCACTTCCGATTGGAAGCGGTCGTCTTTTGCCGTTGCTTCAGCACTTGCGCCGTTTGGAGGCAAAATGTGAGAGGTCAGGACCTCTGCCGCCGTTTCGTTATATGGGGCAAGCGGTACTTCGAATTTGCCGATTGCATCTTTATGGACTTGTCCGTAAGCAAGTGCGGATGCTGCCGCTCCAGCTTCTGCACCTGTCAGATGCTCCAGTACTTTGACACTGTTGGCGACATGCTCTTCTTTTGCACCTTTTTGGGTAAACAGCATATACCCCTCAGATCCGCCGAGAGTTACCGGCTTTTCCCCTTCGTTATGAGGCGGCGGCAGCAATACAAAATTCACTTCTTCGCCTTCTATTTTTCCTGCTTTGATTTCTTCATTATGCGCTTCTACAACCGGATCAAAATATGGGATGCCGCGGCCGAAGAATAGTGCCTGATGGTTATAGAAAAGTTCCATTCTTTTTGCTGGGTCGATGGCTGCTGTTTCTTTTGGCATGATGCCTGTATCCACAAGGTCACGGATGAATTCCATCGTTTCCAGGATTTTGTCGTCATTCCAAGTGGTCCCTTCCTCTGTAAAGCGGTATGGCAGTCCGTTGTTCATCGCCAGGTGCACTAACAGCTCTTCGTTCACCCCTTGGAACACAAGGCCGTACGTATCGTCTCCAGCTGCATTTTCCCCGACACCTTTGGCTGCATGCTCACGGAACTCATCCCACGTCCAGCCTTCTGTTTGAATCTTTTCGTAGTCAATGCCCGCTGCTTCAAGCATCTGCTTGTTTCCGCCCCAAACGTGCAGGAACATATAAATCGGCAGACCATACAGGCCGCCCTCCACTTTCATGTACTCCAAGGCAATGTCGTTATAATCGTCTGTGGAAACATTTAATTTTCCATCAAGATTTACTGCTAACCCGGAATCCACGTATTTCCCCAGTGGCTTTCCAAAAAAGATATCCGGCGGGCTGCCTGAATTTAACGCAATATCAAACTTCTGCGGACCTTCCGCCCAGCTCAGCACCTCATATTCTACTTTGATATTTTCATTTTCCTTCTCAAATGATTCAATTAATTCCTGCAGTTCTGCCTCATATTCTGCATGAACAGGAAACGTCCATACTTTTACCACATCTTTGCCGCCGCCTGATGCCGATTGATCGCTTGAACAGCCAAGAATGACTGATGCCACAAGCAGCATGATCATTGCCAAACTTATACCCCTTCTCACTGCCAATTCCCCCTTGAATGTTAATAATCGATATTGAGTGTCATTTTTATATCAGTTTTTTGAAATTAAATTTCAACCAAGTCAAAAAAAATTTATTTAGACATTTGAAGGTATTGCTTCCACTTTTTAAAGCCAAGCTTGTTGTAGAACGACTCAAGCGTGGTCCAATCAATCATCCAGACATCTCCCCCGTCCTCTTTTAGCTCCTTCATCGCCTGTTTGACAATTTTCAAGCCAAGTCCATTTTTCCGGACCTGAGAAGAAACGCCAAGCGGCCCGATTCCGCCTACTGCCTTTCCCTTGTAAAGCTCACTCCAGTAGACATTGGAGCCTATCACAGCGTCATCCGGACGATTTATTCGACAGAACCCTCTGACTCTATCACCCTGCCAGATCAGGACGAATTGCTGTGCCGTTCCCCCTCGTTCAAACAGGCTGCGCACCTCATACTCCCAACGCCCCGGAAATGCTTCCTGTAAAAAAAGAATGAGTGCTGGTTCATCCCCGCTTTGTCCCCTTTTAATCTGCAAACCAGGTTCCACGGACACCGATAATTCGATTTCGCATTCTTCCACCATTTGAATCATGTCAAAGACCACTTCACCAGATTGATAGCCCTTTCCTTTAAACCATTCTATTGATTCCGTTAACTCCAGCGGAATCCCAGGAAAAAAATGTTGCACATCTCTGCCAAGATGAATCGTGGTGCATCCCTGCTCTCGGAGACTCTCTTCCGCCTCTTTCAATAACTGACCGCCAATTCCTTTGCCGCGCCATCCTTCTTTTACAAAAAGGAAATTGATCCACCCAACATCCCCGCCAGGATGATATCCAAGCGTTTCGCCCGGCCACCTTTTGGCGATTACCGCACCGACCACCTCGCCATTCTCGACCGCTGTAAAACTGCTCTTTGGACAGAAGCTTTGCTCATCGGTGGTATTCTGTTGAAATAACCTTTGCGGAATCGGCAGAATGGAGCCCATGGATTGATTCCATGCATTCAAAATGGAGCCAGCATGCTCAGGTTTAAATGATACCGTTTTCATAAGTGAATTCACCTTGCTGTTTCTCTCCCTTCTAAACTATTTACTCAGCCTGCCTACAAAATTCTCCATGAGTCGTTCAGTTCCTTTTTCTGTTTTTTAAAAAAGGAAATGTATGGGACTGGGAAAAAAGACTAGGAATGAAAGGATTTTCACAATAATTGTGACGTTAGTCTTATGAAATCAGCTGGTTTTCAAAGTAATATTGTCTAGTTTTATATGTTTTGGAAGTAATAAAAACAGGAGTTAAGACATGGATGGAAATTAAACATAAACAGGAAAAAAATGAGGGAAACTTGAAGACATGATGTTGGGGATTGTGTGTGTTAGTGGACCAACTTATATAGTATTCGACATGAAGGGCAAAACACCTTTAGGGGTCTGACCCCTTTTCTGAATTTTTTCAGAACAAAAAAATACCGCCAAACGGTACCTGCGTTTGGCGGTTTTGACATTCTCTTGTTTTTGCGCTGTTGTGTTGTTTGTGTATCGGTATTGTTAGTATACCCGGGTGGGCTAGGTTTTATTCCTTGTTTAAGGTGAAAGTAGATAAAAATTTGCATAGAAAAAGAGCAGCTTTCCGGAGTTGTGTTTCCCGTTTGTAAGCTGCTCTTTGGTTCAATAGAGTTTATCGATTTAGCAATTTATTTTATTAACAAGACTTTGTATTATGTTAGATAGCTAACGGATTCTTCTTTTTCTTCATCAGAAGATCCTTCGTCGCCGTCTTTGTCTTCTCCGTCTTCAGGCTTGTCTTCGCCTTCTGCAGGAGTTTCTTCTTTATCTTGTTCACCAGCTGGCTCGCTTCCTTCTTCAGAAGCTTGTCCTTCTTCCTCTAAAAGGGAAGTTACTGGTTTGTTAAAAAAGCTGATCGGATTCACTGCTACATTGTCCTTGCGGATTTCAAAATGAACATGTACTGCGTCTTTGTTCAGTTGGTTAGTGTGCGCTTTGGCGATTGTTTCACCTTGCTCTACGAAATCATTGACTTTGACTTGTACGTCAGTCAGTGATTGATAGATTGTTTTCACTCCATCCAAATGCTCAATTTCAACGACGTTTCCTAGTAATGGATCATTTTCGACATGCGTTACAGTTCCACTTAAAGAAGCGACTACTTCGAATGTTTCGCCGTCTTTCATTGCAATGTCGATACCTGTATTTGGTTGGTAACTGCCATTGTATTCAATGAAAGCTGCTTCTTGCTCTTCTTTAGATGCATTAGCATCCCAGAATGGTTTTTGGATGACAGAAGAATTAACATCTGTTACCGGCATTACAAAGTTTTCCACTGGGCTGTTTACTTCTACGGAATCTTGATCTCCATAAGAAGTGGTAGGTCCTTGCCCTTCTGCGTTGTTTCCTGGGTTACCTGTTTCATTACCTGTTTGTGATACTAAAACCGCTGTCAAAATGATTGCTGCGCACCCAAGATAGATTGCTGGGAACACCCAACGCTTTTTCATTAAGCGTTGCCAATTTGAATTTTGAGAAGTCCGTTTCTTTTCTTCCTCTCTCATTGTATCATCACCTCAGCAATCATTCTGAACAGATTCACAGAATAATATACATCGCGCTGAGAAAATTTTTTTGAAATGCTTATTTTCCTTCAATGGAGGCGGTTTTATGCATGGAGGATGAAAAAAGTTTTAAAAGGGGTCAGACCCCGGCATTAGCCGGGGTCTGACGGGTGAACCTCTATTCGACATGAAGAGGGAAAATCCTTTGGGGGTCTGACCCCCAAAGGGTTATTTTTTTCATTTTTATAGTTTCCCCTATCTCTACTGCTCTTTCTATCTCTTCGCTGTGACTTTGGTGAGGTATTGGTCGGCGCTCGCGATTTGGACGTCCTTGTAGTAGTGGGAGATGATTTGCGTGTAGTTTTTTCCTTCTAGGGCCATTCCGTTAGCTCCGTATTGGCTCATCCCGACTCCGTGGCCAAAGCCCTTGGTGGTGATGACGATGTTGTCTCCTTTGCGCTCCCAGGTAAAATCGCTGGAGCGCAGTTTAAGGGTGTCACGCACTTCCCTGCCACTCAATGTCTTCCCATTAATATCTACGGCCTCCACGCGGTTACCAGTCGTACGTGCGATAATTTTCCCGACAGCCCCGTCACTTCCCAGGGTTACACCGAGCTTGGATTGAAATTCTTGTACCGTCAATGAAACCTGGCTTAAGTATTTTTCAGAATCCACATCCCACGGGCTTTCGACACTACGCAAATATGGAATTTCATTTGGCCAGTATTCTTCTGAGTTTTCGGTGTAGCCGTTGCTGGTGGAAAAGTAGCTTGCATCGATTGGTGCATTATTATAGGTAAGGACGGATCCTGCTGTTTCAGCAACCGCCTGTATTATTTTTTCCATCTTCCAGTTAAAGTCTTCCGCCGCCCAAGCTGCTTTTAGCTCCTCTGGGCTCTTATACACCTGGTGCTGTTCGGTATCTGTTACATCCGCCCCATCTGGTGTTCCAAGCTTTTCTTCCGCCATCAGCTGTCTTAAAATATACGTTCTCGCCGCTAATGCCTGAGCCTTTAATGCTTCAAGTTCAAAGTCGGCCGGCATTTCTGATGCGACCACACCAACTATGTAGTCTTCAAGCGGGATGATCTCGATCGTTTCCTGTTTGTGACGATAAACCGCTACGTCAATTGGAGAATCAATTGGTTCTACTTGCTTCTGGATTTGTTGATTAGGTTGGAGTTCTTCTGCTAACTGGCCGCTTTCCTTGTCGACAAACGGCATGACTAATAACGTTGGTACCATTAATACCATGACAAATAGAATAGAAGTGAGTACGATGATTGGTTTTAAGTTTCTCATAGCGCCGAGCCTCCGATAACAATAAAGTAGTAGTTTGGTTGTTGATGGTTGGATACCTTTACTCTTCATTCTTATGGAAGTGGACAAGCAAATATGACTAAAATCTGGGCAGCTTTCAAGAGTTCCTACCCAAGCCTCACCTGCCCAAAAACTCCTAAAAACTTCTATATTATATTGACATAACCCACCACTATCAGAAAACAATTCAACATCACACAAAAAATATGGTCTGACACAAAAAAAGTTGGAATACTATAAAGTAGTGAAAAAAAAGAGCCGTGCAGGGGTCAGACCCCTGCAGGAATTTCCGCTCTCATGTCGAAAGCGGCACAAAAAAAGTTCAAAAAAGGGTCAGACCCCTAAAGGAGTCTGACCCTTGATGTAGAATATAAATATATGATTGGCTATTTTGGTGTGTTTAGGCTTCTTTGATTTGCTCTAGGATGATTGTTTGTTCTTGTTCCATGGAGCTTACTCGTTCGATGTCTGCGCCTAGTGCTGCTAGTTTGTTGTGGAAGTTTACGTATCCACGGTCTAAGTGTTTTAGTTCGGTTACACGAGTGTATCCGTCTGCGATTAATCCAGCTAGGGTTAATGCCGCTGCTGCACGAAGATCTGTTGCCGCTACTTCTGCACCTTGTAAAGTTGAAGGTCCATTGATGACAACGGAACGTCCTTCAATCTTGATGTCGCCGTTCATACGACGGAACTCTTCCACATGCATGAAGCGATTTTCAAACACAGTTTCAGTAATCATACTTGTGCCTTCTGCCGCTAATAATAGGGACATCATTTGAGATTGCATATCTGTTGGGAATCCTGGGTGTGGCATCGTTTTGATATCGATTGCTTTCAGTTTTTCAGGCCCGATCACGCGTAATCCGTTTTCGACTTCTTCAAACTTAACGCCCATTTCTTCCATTTTCGCGATTAAAGAGCTGGAATGTTCCGGCACTGCGCCTTCCACGATAACGTCTCCACCTGTGATTGCAGCTGCTACCATGAATGTACCTGCTTCAATGCGGTCAGGGATGATATTGTGTTGGCATCCGTGTAATTCGGAAACCCCTTCGATTCTAATAGTACCAGTACCTGCTCCACGAACTTTTGCTCCCATAGAGTTCAAGAAGTTCGCCAAGTCCACGATTTCCGGTTCTTTTGCAACGTTTTCCATGATTGTCGTTCCTTCAGCAAGTGTTGCTGCCATCATGATGTTTTCCGTTGCCCCTACACTTGGGAAATCAAGATATATTTTCGCGCCTTGTAATCTTCCGTCTACTTCGGCATCGATATAACCATTTCCAACTTTCACTTTTGCACCCATCGCTTCGAATCCTTTTAAATGCTGATCAATTGGTCTTGAACCGATTGCACAGCCTCCAGGTAAAGCAATTTGCGCTTTTCCGTTACGTGCAAGCAATGATCCCATAACAAGGACAGATGCGCGCATTTTTCTTACATATTCAAACGGTGCTTCTGTGTGAAGCTCTCTTGTTGCATCGACAATTATACGATTATTTTCAAAATCAACATCGGCATTCAAATATCGCAAAACCTCGTTAATCGTATAAACGTCGGAGAGCTCAGGTACATCTAAGATTTCGCATTTGCCTTTGCTAGCTAATAAAGTTGCGGCGATGACAGGTAGTACTGCATTTTTTGCTCCCTCTACTTTAACAGTACCCTTTAACCTTTGTCCGCCGCGGACGATGATTTTTTCCAAAACGTTCCCCTCCGCGTCATTTATTCTATATATTAATATTCAACAGTAATAATTGGCGTGCCTACAATCACGGTAGTCTTATCGCCCATTCCTTGTGTTCGTAACCCAATTTGTAAGTTCATCTTTCCCTGATGTGTCGGAAGAACATTATTCCATGCATCAGTATATGCTGAAACTGATACAAAGGTATCTTCCTGAATCTCTTCAACTACTTGTGCTGAAAATGCTTCAAGCAAAATATTTGTCGTATTTTGCAAACCACCTTCAATTTTATCATTGAAATCACCAGTCATACAACTAAATATTTCAAAGTCTTCATGAGAAATATTGGTAAGATTCGAATGGAAGTTGTTAATTATCTCTGTTGCTACAGGCTTTTCCCAACCATATCCAGTTACCTCATATAATAGATACGAAGTTTTGGATGAGTTTGTGTGGGTTGTGATGAGCTGAAGAGTCTCTTCTTGCTTTAATAAGTCATTATAATGAGTCCCAACTGCTTTCCATTGATCCTCTTCTTCTATCACGTTCCAACTAAGATGGCCCATATTCTGTTTTAAACGATTTACCTCTTTTTGAAAAGCGACTAAATCCCTAATTTTATAGACGTTCTTCCGCCCATAAAGTTTCCATTCCTGAACATTTATTTTCTCCTCTTGAAAAACTTCTGCGATTTCAAGTATCTCAGTACTGATATCGTTTGGTAATTGAGCTCTGCTTACTTCATTCCCAAGAATTACCCCTGTAAAACATATTACACAAATAAAAAATAGTCCTAGCAATCTATTAATATAAAGTTTCCACTTTTTTTCTATACTTTTAGTACTAGAAATGAACCCATTACCCCGCTCATTATGCCCGTTCCACATATCCCCCACGCCCCTTTTCATGTTACTACCCATTGTTGCCAAGCTGCCCGTAAGAGATACATAGGAATGTTCGTCAAAATTTTTGTGGTTTTTAAATATTTTTATATTTTGGGGTCAGACCCCGGCAGGAATTTCACCTTTTATCTAGAAGGCGGCATGTGAGGGTAGGTTTGAGGTTGGGGTGGTGGTTTGGATGTTGTCGGTTTTTGGTGAGGTTGGTCGAATGGCTTGTATTTGGTGTGTGTTGGACAGTATTTTGGGTTGTTTGGACAGTATTTAAGGGTTTTCCGCTTGTATTTGGGTCAGTTTGGACAGTATTTAGAGGTTTTCCGCTAGTATTTTAAATTAGGCTGTAATTTTAAGTGTTTGAGGCACTCTAAAATCAAGAGATTACTAAATTACCACAAAAAAACCAGGGGATTCTATCCCCTGGCAGCTAAATCACGCTTATTTTCACCAGATCATCGGCAGTCTTTGGGAGAGGAACAGGTAGTCCAGGAAAAAGTTGCTGACGGAGGATCCGATGGCGATGGTGACCAAAATGAGTAGCAGTCTGATTTGGACGACTTTGTTTGGTTTCATCCATTTTTCGTATTGGACGGATTGGAGTGCCCACCAGGTGATGCTGATGAATAGTAGGTGGGAGATGATGCTGACGAGTGCTTGTACTCCGATATCGATCATTGGGAAAGCAGCCTCCTCTTTATTTTAAGTTAAAAGTTTGGGTATACTCCGCTGTTGATTTCCGTGCCAGGCTTCGCTTTCCGCGGGACGGTGCTTGAGCCTCCTCACTTCGTTGCGGGGTCTCAACCTACCGTTTTTCCCCCGCTGGAGTCTCAGCCTTTTCCCTCCAATCACCAGCTAGATATACCTTGCTTCAATAGTTTCTTCCTATAGTAATCCACAAAAAAGAAGGAGCGTGTGAACTCCTTCTTTCTTATTAAATCATATTGCGCTTACCTGTGACAATCAGTTAGTTGTCTGTTTCGAAGATATCCAATAGAATGTCGAAGTTGCTTCCGAACATGTCTATGGCAAGGCCTGGCAGGATTCCGAGTACCAATGTTGCAATCGCGCATACAAACACGGTGATCCAGATTCCAACGGGAACGTGGATTTTTTCTTGGCTTGCCGCCGGGCGGAAGAACATTTGGGTCATGATTCCGAAATAGTAAAAGTATGAGACGACGGTGGTCAGAATCAAGACGGATGCCAGGACATAGGCGTTGGTTGGTTCTGAAATGGCACCGACGAAAATCGATAATTTTCCAATGAATCCGGCGGTTCCCGGGATACCTGCCAAAGAAAGCAGGAACACGGACATCAACACAGCAAGCAGCGGTGAGCGCTGGTACAGTCCGGCGAAACGGCTCAAGTCCTCTGAGTCATCACGTGCGGTGACGACTTGCAGGACGGCAAGTGCCCCGATGTTCATGAACAGATAGGCGACCAAGTAGAACCACATTGCTTCGAAAATGAAGATGAAGTTTACGGTTGCCAGTGGCACCAACAGATACCCGGCGTGGGCGACTCCTGAGTAGGCGAACATTCGCTTGACGTTGCGCTGGCGCAGTGCTACGAAGTTACCGATGATCATGGAGGCCACGGCAAGTACGGCGATAAATTCCCCCATGGAGAACAGCATGGATGAGCCTTCTGCTGATCGCGTTGGGAAGAACAGTGTCACGAACAGGCGCAGGACGATGATGAAGCCTGCTGTTTTGGATACGACTGCAAGGAATGCTGTTACTGGTGTTGGCGCGCCTTGGTAGACGTCCGGTGCCCACATGTGGAATGGTGCGGTCGCAAGCTTGAAGGACAGGCCGACGAACATCATCATGAAGGCGATGACCAGTAGGAATTGCATGTCGCGTGCGTTGATTTGGGATAGTGTGATCCACATTTCCTGCAGGTTGGTGGTGCCGGTCAAGCCGTACACGTAACTCATCCCGAACAGGGTGATGGCGGTGGCAATCCCGCCGTTGATGACGTATTTCATGGCCGCTTCGTTGGATTGCAGGTTCTTTTTGCGAAGGCCTGCCAAAACGTAGGAAGCCAGGGACAATAATTCAAGTCCGACAAACAATGTAATCAGGTCGCCGCTTGAGGACATGATCATGGCTCCTAGGACGCCCAACAGCAAGAGGTAGAAGAACTCCCCTCTGTACTCGCGCATGCCTTCTTTAGGCTCGTAGCTGATGGCCATGAGCATCACGAAGGCTGCTCCGACTAGAATCAACGTTTTGAAGGCCATCGCGAAGCTGTCGAGTCGGTATGTTTCGTAGAGAATGGTGGTGACTTCTGTCGGGCCCTTGTCGTACATTCCCACCAAGAATCCAAGGGCCACCAGGATACTCGCGAATCCGAGCCAGCCGAGCAGTCTCCGGTCTATTTTTTTTGGTAAAAATAAGTCCAATAGTGAGAGAAGGGTTGCTACACCAAGGATGATGAATTCCGGTGCCATGACACTCCAATCAAAGCTGAGTAAGGTTTCTAAATCCATCTCCTGTTCACCCCCCTATCCCTAAAATAATGGCGTTGATGGTGTCTTGCAGCGGTTGTGCGAGAATGCTAGGGAAAACTCCAATCAGGACGATGAAGAATAGCATGGCAAAGACGGGAATGTATTCGATTCCGCGCAGGTCCACTACTTTTTCGCTATAGCCTGCCGCTTTGGTGCCGAATGTCATTCCGAGCACAGCGCGCAACAGGTACGCCGCTGTCAAAATGATGCCGAGCGTTCCGACTGCCGCGACTACCGGCATTTCATTGAAAAGGCCCATGAAGGCAAGGAATTCGCTGACAAATCCGGACATGCCAGGCAGGCCGAGTGAGGCCATGGCGCCAACAAGGAAGAATCCTGCTGTAAGCGGCATCGCTTTAGCGAGTCCTCCAAGCTTGCCGATGTCTGTTGTTCCGGTGCGTTCGTACATCACTCCGATTAAAAAGAACAAGAGTGCAGCGATGAATCCGTGGGAGACAACTTGGAAAATGGCGCCTTGGATTCCCGCTTCGTTCAGGGCCGCAAGTCCGATCAGGACAATTCCCATATGCGAGACACTGGAGTAGGCCAGCACCATTTTGAAATCAGTTTGGATGAGTGCGAGGAACGCTCCGTACAGGAGGTTCACCACTCCCAAGATTGCTAGAATGAAAGCGAGCTGGTCGAATTGTTCCGGAAAAATGCCAACACCGAAACGGATCAGACCGAATGCCCCTATTTTCAAAAGAACGCCGGCATGCAGCATGACGATCGATGGCGGTGCTTGCACGTGGACCTTCAGCATCCAACTGTGCAGCGGTACGATCGGCAGCTTGATTCCGAATGCCACAAGCAATGCGATCAAAAGCCCCATGCGCAGGTCGTCTGACACTTCGCCAAGGAACATGGTGTCGCTGTTGCCGGTGAACATGGCCGTTATTTCGGCGATATTCATCGTGCCTGTTTTGGTGAAAAGAACTACGAACACAATTAATAGAACTGCAGAGCCGAGACCGTTGTAGATAAGGAAACGGTATGCTGCGCTTTCTTTTTCAAAATAGCCCCACTTTCCGATGAGGAAGAACATCGGAATCAAGGTGAGCTCGAAGAAAAAGAAGAATAAGAGCAGGTTTTCCGCTGCAAAGACACCGAGCATTCCTATTTGTAAAAGAAGAAAGAGAATGAAGTAGCCTTTCCATTCTTTTTTTACATGGATGCTCGCGATGGCTGCAAGGGTGGAAAGCACGGCCGTCAGTAAAATCATGACGAGTGAGAATCCGTTGATGCCAAGCTCGAAGGAGATCGGCTGGTACACTTGGGAGCCGTAGATGTCTTCTGTCAGTCCTTTGTTGCCGAATGTGATCCATTCATGCTTGACTGCAAATTGCTCCAGTCCCGCTCCTGCCTTGTATTGCCAGAACGCGATAAGCGCGAGCACCAAGGACGGCAGGGTGGCGAGGAAACCGACCATTTTGATGGCGCCTTCGTTTGCTTTTGGTGTGATTAAAAGAACCAAGATACCTAAAAGAGGGGCAAAGATTAGAGCTGTCAAGAATAGGCTGTTCATCCGATGTACCCCCCTGTGAAGACGAAAATGATGATAAGAATGGCGAGTCCGACAAACGCGACTGCTCCGTATGTCTGGGTTTGGCCGTTCTGCACTTTGGCTCCGAGTCTACCGATTTGTTGGGATGCCGCGGCAATTCCCTTCATCGTCCCATGTACAAGGAACTCGTCGATGTATTTCAGGAACAGGCTGATCACGCGAGTTCCGTAGACGAATGTCATATTGTAGATTTCATCGACAAAGTATTTGTTGCGTAAAATGCTGTAAAGATGCGGTGCGCCTTGACTGAACGTTTCGCGCGCGATGGAGCGGCGGAAATAAATCAGGTAGGCGATTCCGATTCCAGCAACTGAAACAAGGATGGCCGCCGCCATGATCCATTTTGGTCCCTCAATATGGGATGGTCCATATAGGCTGGTCCCTTCTGTCAGCCAGTCTCCGAGGAAATGGCCGAACCATGGGGTGTTCATGTACCCTGCCACGACCGCGAGAACGCCAAGCACGATCATAGGAATCGTCATGACGGACGGCGATTCATGAACATGGCGCTGGTCTCCACGCGCTTCGCCGGTGAAAACCAGGAAGAACAGGCGGAACATATAAAATGCCGTGAAAAATGCGGCGATCAATGCCAGTAAAAATAAGAATGGGTTCCCATTCACCCAGGCGGCAAGGAGGATTTCCTCTTTACTGAAGAACCCGGAGAACAACGGAACACCTGTGATGGCAAGGGTCCCAATTAGAAACAGAATTCCGGTGGTGCGCATTTTTTTCCATAGTCCGCCCATTTCGTCGATGTTTTGCGTGTGGACGGCATGGATGACGCTACCTGCTGCAAGGAACAGCAAGGCTTTGAAGAATGCGTGTGTGGTGAGGTGGAAAACCCCTGCCACATAGCCTGCCGAACCGAGTGCAAGCATCATGAATCCGAGCTGGCTGACGGTGGAGTAGGCTAGTACTCTCTTAATATCTTTTTGTACAAGACCGATCGATGCCGCGAAAATGGCGGTGAATGCTCCGACGATTGCGACCGTCATAAGCGCTGTTTCACTGCCATTGAATAGCGGAAACAGGCTTGCCACTAGGTAAACCCCTGCTGCAACCATCGTTGCTGCGTGGATCAGGGCAGACACTGGTGTTGGACCTTCCATCGCGTCAGGTAACCAGGAGTGCAACGGGAACTGACCTGATTTTCCCATTGCCCCGATAAAAATAAGGATGGCAATGAGGGTCAACATACCAGCGGATATTGCTCCGGCATTGACTGCTTCAAAAATCACATCATATTCGAAACTGCCGACCTGCCAGAATAATAGGATGATCCCGATGAACAACCCGACATCCCCGATACGCGTCATGATGAACGCTTTTTTGGCAGCGGCTTTTGCTTCATTTTTATAAAAATAGAACCCGATGAGCAAGAATGATCCCACTCCGACAAGCTCCCAGAAAATGTAGAGCTGAAGCAGATTCGGTGACATCACAAGCGCCAGCATGGCAAAGGTAAACAATCCTAAATAGGCGTAAAACACGTGGAAACGGTCGTCGCCTTGCATGTAACCTTTGGAATAAATATGTACGAGTAAGCTGACAAGTGATACTACGACAAGCATCAAGGCGTTTAATTGATTGACTTCATATCCCGCCGTCAGGACGACGTCTCCTATTTGGAGCCAGTCGAATGTGGCTTTGAAGGTTGGTGCTGAAAACCGCTCCCATAGTGCTGTGAGGGAAAAGATGAGCGACAGGCCGATCAGTATGATGCCTAGGTGTGCGCTCGATTCTTTCATTCTTTTGCCGACTAGCAGTAACAGGATAAAGGAGATCAGCGGAAAAAGCGGGATGATCCAGGCATTTTCCATCATTGTATCAAGTCCCCTTTTTTTTAGTTCTTCAGTGTATTCATTTCGTCGATGTTGACGGTGCGGCGGTTGCGGTAGAGGGCTATGAGGATAGCCAGGCCTACTGCGGCTTCTGCTGCTGCGACGGTGATGGTGAACAGGGAGAACACTTGCCCTGTGATGGACGGTGCGATGCCAAATTTGCTGAATGCGACTAGATTGATGTTGACGGCGTTCAGCATGAGTTCGATACAGATCAAGACGATGACCGTGTTGCGTTTTGTCAGTGCGCCGTAAAGTCCGATACAGAATAAAATAAGTGCTAGTACCAGGTAGGCTGATAATGGAACTCCGCTCATTCCTTGGTCGCCTCCTCTTTTACCACGTCTTCTTCTTCGTCATCGCGTCTTGCCAGGATGATCGCTCCGACAAGTGCGACAAGCAGGATCACCGAGGTCAATTCAAATGGTATGACGTATTTTGCATAGATGGCGACACCAATCTGCTCGGTGTTGTCCACATGCAGGTCGGCAGATTCTTGTGAGCCAAGGTCCAGGCTGTACAGCCCAAAATACATGACTGCCGCAAAGCCCAGAACTCCTGCGCCGACGAGAATTTTGCGGGCAAGTCCGGATGTTTCGGATTCGTCGTTGTGACGGGTCAGCATGATTCCGAACAGCATGATGATGGTGATGGCCCCGGAATAGATGAGAATCTGGACAGCCGCTACAAATTCAGCGGAGAGCATGACATAGATGCCGGCGATGCTGATGAAGGTGAACACAAGGGAAACGACCATGTGGACGACCTTTGTCAGGTTCAGCATCAGCACTCCACCGGCGATCGCAGCGATTGCTAGGAAAAGAAATGCGATGAATTCACCGGTTATCGTCATGCTTTATTCTCCCTTCTGATGTTCGTATCATTTTCATCGAGCCATTGGAGGTCCTTGAAAAGTCGATCACGGCTGTATTCGGCAAGCTCAAAGTTGTTGGTCATGATGATGGCCTCTGTCGGGCAGACTTCTGTGCAGAGGTCGCAGAGGATACAGATTTCAAAGTTGATATCGTATGTGTCGATGATTTTCCCCTTTTTCGTTGGATCCGGGTGTTTTTTCCCCGTCAGTTGAATGCAGTCTGTCGGACAGATGTTGGAGCACTGATTGCAGACGATGCATTTTTCCGGGTAAAATTTTTGGATGCCGCGGAACCGGTCCGGTAGCGGAAGCGGTTCATTTGGGTAATCATAGGTTACTTTTTTCTTCGTTAAGTTTTGTAGGGTATATTTTAAACCTTTTGCAAGACCGAGCATTTCGCTTCACCCCTATTCTTCCGTTACCCCTTTTAGTAATGAAAGTAAGTTTTTTATTTAAAGAACAATTCCTTCATGATCGCTGAGAAAAAGATGTTTGCCAGGGCCACTGGGAGTAGTACTTTCCAGCCGAACTCCATGAGCTGGTCTGCGCGCAGACGCGGGAATGTGACTCGGATCCAGATGAGCACGAATACGACGACGCTGAATTTTAACGCGAACCAGACGGCACCAGGGATGAATCCGAGGAACTCGAATGGTGGTAGCCATCCGCCTAGGAACAGGACGGTGGTCAAGGATGCCATCGCGAAAAGATACACGTATTCTGCTAGCATGAAGAATGCCCAGCGGAAGCCGGAGTACTCTACATGATACCCTGCGACAAGCTCTGATTCTGCTTCTGGTAAGTCAAATGGTGTACGGTTCAACTCTGCGACAGAAGCGATGACGAAAATAAGGAATCCGACTGGCTGCAGGATGATGAACCAGAACGTTTCGCCTTGAGCGGCGACAATCTCGTTTAGGTTGAGGCTTCCCGCCAAGAGGACAACCCCGATTACAGACATAACAAGCGGCACTTCATAGGAAATCATTTGGGCCGCTGCACGCATTCCTCCAAGTAACGAATACTTGTTGTTTGATGCCCAGCCTGCCGCTACGACGCCGACTGTGGTGATTCCGGAAATCGCGATATAATAAAGCAAGCCGACCCCGATGTCCGCAAATTGAAAGCGGTCGGTAAACGGGATGGTGGCAAGCACCATGAACGCCGGTGTGAAGGCGATTACTGGTGCGATAATGTATAACGGTCGATCAGCAAGTTTCGGGATTGTGTCTTCTTTTATGAGAAGCTTTAACACGTCGGCTACGGTTTGGAGCAAGCCCCAGGAGCCCCCGACCTGGTTTGGTCCCATACGCCCTTGCATGAAGCCCATTACTTTACGCTCGGCAAGGATTCCGTAGGTTACGAAGCCAAGGACGGCAAGGAGCAAGGCCGTTGCCAATCCGAAAAAGATGAAAAAGTTCGTCCAGGATGGTGAGGAATGCAGCAAGCTTTCCATCATTAGCCATCCACCTCCCCAAGGACAATATCAATTGCCCCTAAAATGGCGATCAGGTTTGCCATGTTTTCGCCTTCTAACAGCTTCGGTAAGATTTGCAGGTTGTAAAAAGATGGACGGCGGAATTTGAGTCTATATGGTTCTTTTTTTCCGTCACTGGCAATGTAGCAGCCAATCTCGCCGCGCGGGGATTCGATACGTACATATGCCTCTCCCTTTGGCGCTTTGATGATCCTTGGCACCTTTGCCATGATCTCGCCTTCTTTCGGGAATTGTTCGACTGCTTGTTCAATGATCTTCAGGGATTCTTCGATTTCCTCCATGCGGCAGTGGTAACGCGCCCATGCGTCTCCGCCTTCCCTTGTTGGAACGTCAAAATCAAAGCGATCGTAGATGGAGTATGGCTCATCTTTACGCAGATCCCACTTCACTCCGGTACATCTGAGGTTCGCACCACTCAGGGAGTACGCAAAGGCATCCTCCTTCGTGTAACGGCCAACGCCCTTCACACGGCTCATGAAAATTTCATTGCCTGTTACAAGGTCATGGTAGCCCTTCAGCTGCTCCCTCATATATGGAACAAATTCTTCTACTTTTTCAATCCAGCCCTCCGGCGCATCCCATTTCACACCTCCAACACGCATGTAGTTGAAGGTAAGGCGGGCACCTGACAGCTCATTTAATAGATTGATAATCATTTCCCGCTCACGGAACGCATATAGGAACGGACTGACCGCTCCGATATCAAGTAAATATGTACCATACCAAACTAGGTGACTCGCAACTCGCCCAAGCTCCATCGCAAGTACGCGAAGGTATTCGGCCCGGTCCGGTATCTCAAGTCCCATCATCGTTTCCACCGCGTGAACAAGCACGTAGTTGTTGGTCATGGCGGATAAGTAGTCCATCCGGTCGGTGTATGGAATAATCTGCGTATACTGGAGGTTCTCCGCGAGCTTTTCGGTTCCGCGGTGAAGGTATCCAATGACCGGCGTCGCTTCCTTGATGATTTCTCCATCGATTTTTATGACAAGTCGGAACACCCCGTGGGTACTCGGATGCTGTGGACCGACATTCAGTAGCATTTCCTCTGTGCGGATCATCTATTAAACCTCCACATCGTACGGCTCATAATCTTTTCTTAGCGGATAACCTACCCAATCATCCGGCATCATGATGCGCGTCATATTCGGGTGTCCTGTAAACTGAATACCAAGCAGGTCGTATGTCTCCCGCTCCGGCCAGTTTGCCCCTTCCCAAATCGGCTGGATGGAAGGGATTATAGGGTTTTCCCGATCAATTTTTACTTTTAGCGCTACAGATTGCTTGTTTTTATAAGAGTATAAGTGATTGTATATTTCCATATGCGTTTCAAAGTCTGAGCCGTGCATGTCGGATAGAAATTCAAACGTCAGTTGCTCATTGTAACGCAGGAAAGATGCCACTTTAAAATAGTTCTCAGGTTTCGCGACAAGTGTCGGGACATCTTTGGAAAGCGTGTTGATGTACGCGTCTTCCAAGGTGTTTTCTCCAAGGTTGTCGTTGATCACTTTTACATATTTATCGAGGTATTTCTGGTTTGGTGATGGCGTTGCCGGTGAATTTGATTCTGTTTCTGTTGCGCCGGCGGTAGTGCCGGTTGCTCCTTTGGCTTTGGCGGCGGCTGCGGTTTTTGCTTTGGAGGCGGCTACTGCCTTTGCCTTGGCTTTCGCGGCTGCGATGGCTTTTGCTTTTTCGTCTTGGAGGTCGGTTCCATCGGTGTCTGTGTCGGCGGATTCTGTTGAGGCTGCTCCACCGTCACGTTGCTGTTTGGCCAGTGCGGCGGCTTTTGCCTTGGCTGCTGCTGCGGCTTTTGCTTTCGCTGCGGCGATGGCTTTTGCTTTGGCATCGTCGCCGTCGGTTGCGGTTGTTGGTGCTTCGCCTGCGTCGCGTTTTTGTTTCGCGAGTGCGGCGGCGGCGGCTTTCTTTTTTGCTAATTCTTTGGCATCATCCGTGTCGGTGGAAGCTGTGTCAGATGCTGATTCCTCAGCGGCTTTTGCCTTTTGTTTCGCAAGCGCTGCGGCCTTTGCTTTCGCGGCGGCGGCAGCTTTCTTTTTCGCTAATTCTTTGGCGTCGTGACTTGCAGGTGCTACAGGTGTTGCGTCTTCTTTATTTTCAGAAGCCTTTGCTTCCATTTTCTTTTTCGCTTCTAATTTCGCAAGTGCGGCAGCTTTTGCTTTGGCTGCGGCCTCTTTCTTTTTTTCTTCCAGGCTTTTCTCCTCGCTCACTGCTAGATCACCTGCTTCCCTGTCTTGGCTTCATAACGAATTTTTTCACGAAGCTTGTTGATTCCATAAATAAGAGCCGCTGGATTTGGTGGGCATCCCGGTATGTACACATCTACAGGTACAATTTGGTCCACTCCTTTTACAACGGCATAGGATTTGATATACGGACCACCTGCAGTTGCACAGGATCCCATCGCAATGACCCATTTCGGCTCAGGCATTTGATCATACAAGCGCTTTAGGACTGGTGCCATTTTTTTCGTTACGGTACCAGACACGATCATACAGTCAGACTGACGCGGTGATGTACGAAAGAAGGACCCAAAGCGGTCGAGGTCATAGTGGGATGAGCCAACTCCCATCATTTCGATGGCACAGCAAGCTAGACCGAACGTCATCGGCCACATCGAATTACTGCGGGCCCATGCTTTCAGCTCCTCCAATGTTGTCAGGAAGACCGTCTGTTTCAGCTCTTCCATTTCCTCTGGTGAGATACTCTCTAAATTTAGATCCATTTCAACACCTTCTTCTTCCATGCGTATATTAATCCGATCAGTAATAACACTACGAAAATAAGCATTTCAATCAGTGCAAAAATCCCCAATTTCTCGTATGCCACCGCCCATGGATACAGGAAAACCGTCTCCACATCGAAAATGACAAATAATAGGGCAAATATGTAATAACGAACATTAAACTGAACACGTGAATCATGAAAGGGATCAATTCCACTTTCATAGGTCGTCTGCTTGGCTGCTGATGGCTTATTTGGACGTAAAACACGTCCAATAGCAAGCGCCACGACCGGAAGCAATACCCCTAGAGCCAAAAATACAACCACTATCAAATAGTTATTTTGATATAAGTTTAGTAGATTCATGCCCGCCCCCTCCGAAGTCTCTCTTCATTTTCAGACTGCTCACAATATTTAAAAATGTAACCGATAACAATTATATCAAATCCCCATATCGGTGTCGACAGGAGATATCCTTATTATGGCTATTGTTTTTAGGGAGACGAAGGGAATTGTGTTGGTGGAGGGTGAAGTTTTGTTTTTGCGGGTACAAAGTGAGGCGTTTTGCTCGAAGATGGATGGAAAATTACCTTGTTTTGAAAAAGGACTGATGGGTGGCTGCTGGAACTAGTGGGGTTGGGGCTATCGGGAGGGGGTTTTGTTGAAAGTAGGTAATAGGATTTGCGGATATCAATAAAACTCAGGATATATCAAGAAAAATTCGGATATATCAAGAATTTAGGAGCCTTTATCAATAAAACTCAGGATATATCCAGAAATTCAGGCATATATCAAGAAGTCGACAGATCCTTCGCCATTTCGACAACATTGGTACTGCCCTCACCAGTCCACCATTCTGCGTGAGATCCCCCCCTTTAACACATCACCGCACAGCGGGTCAGACCCCTCTTTACCTCTTTAAAGCAACAACACAAAAACCCCCTCCCTCCAAAGCACGTCTGCTCTGAAGAGAGGGGGTTTTAACAATCTTATATGCACAGGGTATTGTTACCCTCTTTTGGCTACGTTGATGCGGTTGATTGCGCGTTGAAGGGCAAGTTCGGCACGGCGGTAGTCGACGTCGTCTTGTTTGGACTGCAGTCGTTGTTCGGCGCGTTTTTTTGCTTCTTCTGCACGTGTAAGATCGATTTGCTCAGCTGCTTCTGCAGTTTGGGCAAGGATCGTTACTTTATCAGGACGCACTTCTAGGAAGCCTCCGTTTACTGCCACTTGTTCGGTTTTGCCGTCTTTTTTCATACGGATGCCGCCGATTTGAAGTGGAGCAACCATCGGGATATGTCCTGGTAGAACTCCCAGCTCACCGCTTTGAGCACGGGCTACTACCATTTCTACGTCTGATTCATAAACCGGGCCATCGGGAGTAACTACGCTGACTTTTAATGTCTTCATTTCATTCCCTCCTAGGTCCCTTTAATTAAACTTCTACACCCATTTGCTTCGCTTTTTCCACTACTTCTTCGATGCGTCCAACTAGACGGAATGCATCCTCTGGAAGGTGGTCGTATTTGCCGTCAAGGATTTCTCTGAATCCTTTAACTGTTTCCTGAACAGGAACGTAAGAACCTTTTTGTCCAGTGAACTGCTCGGCTACGTGGAAGTTTTGAGATAAGAAGAACTGGATACGACGAGCACGGTGAACGGTTAATTTATCCTCATCCGTTAACTCATCCATACCTAAGATAGCAATGATATCTTGTAGTTCTTTGTAACGTTGTAAAGTAACCTGTACTTCACGCGCTACTGCATAGTGATCGTTTCCAACTACTTCTGGTGCCAATGCACGGGAAGTGGAAGCTAGAGGATCAACCGCTGGGTAGATACCCATCTCGGAAAGCTTACGCTCAAGGTTCGTTGTTGCATCCAAGTGAGCGAAAGTTGTTGCTGGAGCTGGATCCGTGTAGTCATCGGCAGGAACGTAGATCGCTTGGATAGACGTTACAGAACCTACAGACGTAGACGTGATACGCTCTTGTAATTGACCCATTTCAGTAGCAAGTGTTGGTTGGTAACCAACGGCAGATGGCATACGACCTAGTAGGGCGGAAACCTCAGAACCTGCTTGTGTGAAACGGAAGATGTTGTCCATGAAGAATAGAACGTCTTGTCCTTGGTCATCACGGAAGTACTCAGCCATTGTAAGACCTGTTAGTGCAACACGCATACGTGCTCCAGGTGGCTCGTTCATTTGTCCGAATACCATGGCAGTTTTCTTGATAACGCCAGAATCCGTCATCTCGTGGTAAAGGTCATTTCCTTCACGAGTACGCTCACCAACACCTGCGAATACGGAGATACCACCGTGCTCTTGTGCGATGTTGTTGATTAATTCTTGGATAAGAACCGTTTTACCTACACCGGCACCACCGAATAGACCGATCTTACCACCCTTGATGTAAGGAGCAAGTAAGTCTACTACTTTGATACCAGTTTCAAGGATTTCAACGTCTGTTGAAAGTTGATCGAATGTAGGAGCTTGTCTGTGAATCGGATCACGACGAGAACCTGCTGGGATTGGGGCATCTAAGTCAATATTTTCTCCTAGTACGTTGAAAACACGACCAAGTGTTACGTCACCTACTGGTACAGAAATAGGGTGACCAGCATCTTCTACTTCCATGCCGCGAACGACACCGTCTGTAGAAGCCATAGCGATTGTACGCACTGTGTTGTCTCCAAGGTGAAGAGCAACCTCAAGCGTTAAAGTAATGTCTACTTCATTTCCGCTACGAGCTTTATGATTAATATGAAGAGCGTTGTATATTTCAGGAAGATGTCCGCTGTCGAATTTTACGTCGACAACTGGACCCATGATTTGAGTAACGCGACCTTTCATCGTATTCCCTCCTAACTTACTTTTGCGAAATTTTGTTACATATTCAATCTATTGTTGAGCCGAAGCTCCCGCAGTAATCTCGGTGATCTCTTGAGTGATTGCTGCTTGACGGGCACGGTTGTAAGAAAGTGTAAGGCCTTGGATAAGCTCTTTTGCGTTATCTGTCGCACTTTGCATCGCTGTCATACGAGCAGCATGCTCACTTGCTTTTGCATCTAGTAATGCACCGTAGATCAGGCTTTCGGCATATTGCGGTAGCAATACTTCTAAGATACCTTCTTGGGAAGGTTCGAACTCATAGGATGTAATCTTGTTGGTTGTAGGTGCAATGTCAGTAAGAGGAAGAAGCTTCTTCTCTGTTACTTCTTGGGAGATTGCACTTACAAAGTGGTTGTAATACACGTATAACTCATCAAACGTTCCATCCGCGTACATGCTGACTGCACGATTCGCAATGTCCTTGATGTCTGAGAAGGATACTTGGTCGCCTAGACCAGTAATTTCGGAGAATACAGGGACGTTACGCTTTCTGAAAAAGTCGCGGCCGATTCGTCCGATGGCAATTACTGCGTATTCATCTTGAGACTTATGACGTTTTTGAACCGTCTGATGAACCGTACGTAAGATGTTACTGTTATAGGCACCTGCAAGACCACGGTCCGAGGAGATTACGATGTAGCCAGTACGTTTTACCGGACGGCTTTCTAGCATTGGATGCGATACATCTGTACTTCCTAGTGCGATGCTTGCTACAACCTCTTGGATTTTATCCATATAAGGATTGAAAGCTTTTGCATTCGTTTCAGCACGATTTAGTTTCGATGCGGAAACCATCTGCATGGCTTTTGTGATTTGACTAGTCTTCTTCGTCGAGGTAATTCTCGTTTTTATGTCGCGTAATGATGCCAAAGGATTTCACCACCTTTTTAACCCTATTCAGAGCGGTTAGACACATGGAAAGGAGGAATCGAAGGTTGGTTCGGGTTCCTCCATCGCATGGTGTAACTCACTATGTCGATCTATTACTTTTCAGTAGCTACGAAAGTCTTTTTGAATGCATTAAGTGCTTCAGCCATTGCTTCGTCGCTTGGTAATCCTTTAGTTGTACGGATTTCTTCAAGTAGTTCTTTACGGTTATGCTCTAACCAAGTAAGCATTTCGTCTTCGAAACGCGTTACATCTTGTACAGGAACATCATCGATGAAGCCTTTTGTAAGAGCGTAAAGAATCGCAACTTGCTTTTCTACTTTAAGTGGCTTGTTCAAGCCTTGCTTAAGTACTTCTACTGTACGAGCTCCACGGTTAAGTTTTGCTTGAGTTGCTTTATCTAAATCAGAACCGAATTGCGCGAACGCTTCTAGCTCACGGTAAGATGCAAGGTCAAGACGTAATGTACCTGATACCTTTTTCATCGCTTTGATTTGAGCGGATCCTCCAACACGTGATACGGAAAGACCAGCGTTGATCGCAGGACGAACACCGGAGAAGAATAGGTCTGATTGTAAGAAAATTTGTCCATCAGTGATGGAGATAACGTTTGTCGGGATGTAGGCAGATACGTCACCAGCTTGCGTTTCGATAAACGGTAAAGCTGTTAAAGATCCAGCGCCTTTTGCATCACTAAGCTTCGCTGCACGCTCTAACAAGCGGGAGTGAAGGTAGAATACGTCACCAGGATATGCTTCACGACCTGGAGGACGTTTTAATAGTAGGGAAAGTTCACGGTATGCAGCAGCTTGCTTCGTTAAGTCATCATAGATAACTAGAACGTGCTTGCCGTTGTACATGAATTCTTCACCCATTGTTACTCCAGTGTAAGGTGCTAAGAATAGCATTGGAGCTGGTGCAGATGCAGATGCTGTTACAACGATTGTGTAATCAAGTGCACCGTGCTTACGTAGAGTTTCTACCACTCCACGAACTGTAGATTCTTTTTGACCGATTGCAACATAGATACACACCATGTCTTGGTCTTTTTGGTTAAGAATCGTATCGATCGCAACAGATGTTTTACCTGTTTGACGGTCACCGATAATTAACTCACGTTGTCCGCGTCCGATTGGTACAAGCGCATCGATCGCTTTGATACCTGTTTGAAGTGGCTCATGAACGGATTTACGATCCATAACACCAGGAGCTTGTGCTTCAATTGGACGAGTTCTTGTTGTTTCGATTGGACCTAAACCATCAACTGGTTGTCCTAATGCGTTTACTACACGGCCGATAAGTTGTTCACCTACCGGTACCTCCATGATACGGCCTGTACGACGAACTGCATCGCCTTCGCGGATTTGAGTATAAGGTCCTAAGATTATTATACCGACGTTGTTTTCCTCTAAGTTTTGGGCAAGACCCATAACTCCGTTAGAAAATTCAACTAGCTCTCCAGCCATGACGTTGTCGAGACCATGAGCACGAGCGATACCATCCCCAACTTGGATAACAGTACCGACATCGCTAACTTCGATTTCAGACTGATAACTTTCGATTTGCTTTTTTATCAGCGCACTAATTTCTTCAGCTTTGATGCTCATGAATTTCACCCCTATCTACTATCTATTCGTTGTAAGTTGACGTCCTAGACGTTCTAATTTTCCACTGACACTTCCATCAAAAATACGGTTGCCGATACGAATCTTCAAACCGCCGATAAGAGATGGATCTACAATATTGCTGATGTTTAAAGAAGATTTCCCAACTTTTGCTGCAAATACAGCGGAAAGCTGAGCCTGCTCCGCATCAGATAATGCGCGAACAGAGTATACTTTCGCGTCTGCCACATTAAGGGCCTCGTTAGAAAGTGCTTTATACTCGTCAATCATATCCACTACGATACCTTGACGGTGACGGTCTATTAAAAGCTGTAACGTGTTTACGATAAATGGTGATGCAGAAGCAAATGCCTCACGGACGATTTGCTTTTTAGAGTCTTTGCGTACTTTCGGGTTGCTCAAAAGAACATCAAGTTCCTTGTTGTTCAAGAACACCTTTTTTACTTCTGCAAGCTCAGCATCAAACTGGGCATAAAGATTGTTTTCTTTTGCCAGTTCGAATAGAGCCAATGCATAACGCTTTGCTACTCCGTTTTTGCTCATCGCACTTCGCCTACCTGTTTCACGTAATCATCGATAAGCTTTTGCTGATCTTTTTCGTTTAGTTCTTTTTCAATCACTTTAGAAGCGATTAATACGGACAAGGATGCAACCTGTTCACGCAGGGCAATAACTGCTTGCTCTTTTTCCTGAACGATTTCTTTTCTTGCCGCTTCTTTAAGACGTGCAGATTCCTCTTGAGCAGCTCTGACGATATCTGCTTTTTGATCTTCTGCTACTTTTTTCGCGCTTTCCACTAAAGCCTGAGCTTCCGTGCGCGCTTCTTTTAAAAGAGCTCTTTGCTCTTCAACAAGAGCCTTCGCTTCTACATTGCTTTGTTCAGCTGCTGTGATTTCGTTTGCAATGTGATCTTCACGTTGCTTCATCATTCCAACAAGCTTATCCCAAGCAACTTTTCTAAGGAAATATAGTAAGATTAAAAATGTGATTAACTGGAATAGTGCATCTCCTAAAGTTAGGGATCCTGCACCAAGCACTAAGTGATCTAAGCTATACAATGCTTTCACTCCCTTCGAGGAATACATAAGAAAAGCACAAGCACCTAAAGGGCACCTTGGCTAGATTTTCAAAAAAATGGTTCATACTAAAGGAAAGGCGAAGGTTCTCGTATGAGACGGACTTCGCCATTATTGATGCTAAGAATTATTCGGGCAGTTAATTAACCACCGATAACCATGAACGCGATAACTACTGCGATGATAGGAATCGCCTCAACTAGTGCAACCCCGATGAACATTGTAGTTTGAAGAGTGGATTTAAGCTCAGGTTGACGAGCGATCCCTTCTACTGTACGACTTACGATTAATCCGTTACCAATACCTGCTCCTAGTGCTGCTAAACCAATTGCAACTGCTGCTGCTATAAGACCCATTGATAATTTCCTCCTTATGTTTAAAAAAAAGTTTTTTTGGTTATTAAAAAATTTATAAATTAATGGTCATGACTCACTTTGTGTGCCATATAAACCATTGTTAACATGGTGAAGATAAATGCTTGGATGGTTCCAATGAAAAGACTGAATGCTTGCCATACCAACATAGGAATGATTGCAACTGCTGTTCCAATGATTCCGGACATGAAGCCCATTTGATAACCGTTAACTGCAAGTCCCGCAAGTAATCCCAGCAAGATTTCCCCTGCAAAGATGTTCCCGTATAAACGCAGACCAAGCGTTAATGTGTTAGCAAATTCTTCAATGATCTTAAGTGGGAATAAGAACGCCATCGGTTTGAAGAAGTCCTTCCCATATTCCTTGAAGCCTTTCATCTTAATCCCATAATAATGCGTCAATGCTACTACCATTGCCGCGAGACTAAGCGTAATAACAGGATCTGCTGTCGGCGATTTCCACCATAAAGTGTGGTCATCACCAAGGATGATCGCAAATGGCAATCCTAGCATATTCGCGACAAATACATACATCATAATTGTCAGAGCTAATGCAAGGAATCTACCTCCTGTTTGCCAATCCATGGTACTGTTAATGATACCTTTAGCAAAGTCAACCAACCATTCAATGAAGTTTTGCGCTCCGGTAGGTTTCAATGCCAGTTTCCTTGTGCACAAGTATGCGATCAGGAACACAATCAAGGCTGTTATAATAGTCATCATAATATTTGACAAGTTGAAATGAAGGTCATATCCAAACAAATCAACCGTCCGTATAGGAGCACTGTGACCCAACACTACTCACCTCTCTTCCCCACTGCTTTAAAGAGTGTTACAAATGAATCTATGATAATGACAATATAGGATGTCATAATCCCTATGATGACGCCGTAGAGATTCAGAGTTTCTGGATATCTCATAGCGATGACCACACCGAGAACCGCGGCGGCCATTCTTGAAAAAGAACCTAATGTGATCGCTTTCCGACCCTCTGCAACTGCTTCCGTGAACTTCTTCACTTTCGAATGCAGCAGCCAGTGGTTGTACACACTGATCACTGTCCCCAGGATCAAACCTGCGAACCACTCTTGATGGGACGTGAATCCCCATCCTATTACAAAAAAGGCAAGAAAAAATAAGAAATACTTCATATGCCTCATAAACTTTTCGGTTGATTCGGGCATATTCATGACTCTCCTGAGAAGAATTTTTGGACCAAGTATAATACTCCCAGCACACCTGCTGCTAGTCCTAAAAGAAGTCCAATAATAAGGAACAATGGTTCGGTACCAATCTTGCCATCCAGCCATCTTCCTGCAAATAATCCGACTAAGGTGGGACCAACTAAGTAGGAAAGGATTCCGGACATCAAAGCCATTGCTTGGAATGGGCGGCGTTTATCTTCCATAGAAAACACCCCGTTTTACATGCGGTAAAAGATTTGAGGTCTTACTGATAAATCGATGCTAAATATGTATAAAATTGGTTTTTAAAAACCTATGAAAACCCTATCATTTTATACCCTTTGTAAGCATACAATAGCACTTTATCAATGTCAATGTGTTCTAAGGAAAAATCGACATTCTTTTCGTTGGTAAGATTTCTCTATGAACCAGCTTTTTTTCGCTATGTATTTTCTCCAGAAAAAAACAGCCAAATGATGAACAGTTTTCCTCATTCGGCTGTTGTATAACATTATTTTATCACAGATGACATGCAGGTTAAGTTTGTCGATTGTGAACATTATGTGACTATTCAGTAGTTTCAGGTTGTGTTGCTTGACATGATTCGACAAAAATGTCTCCTCAACCCCCTAAACCCTCCTCACTCAAAATAAAGGTCCGCTTCGACAGTGTCTTCCTTGTCCAGCTTCTTCGCGAAGACGACTGCCTTCACAAGTCCTTTTACTTTTACACGGTCGGCAGGGATTTGGTTTTTAAACAGTCCGCGTTGGAGGTCGCGCTCCCAGTCGAGATAGTCGATGAAGTGGAGCGTATCTGCTTCGTAGAGTGCTATTCCCAGTTCCTCTGCCCCTTCTGGCAAATACACCTCATATTGATATTCCCCTTCCTTATCTCCATAGCCAAATTGGAAGCCCATTATCCGCGGGTAATCCGGTTCTTCTATTATATAGAGGAAAGGCAGACGGATTTTTTGGCTGTTGGCGTTGACGACGACTTCTCCTTCGTGCATTCCTGCTTTTTGCTGATTCGGGGTGATGTCGAGCGTGATGTTGGTTTCGCGTTTTTCTTTTGGCTGGAGCGTAAAGGTGATTGGCGTCTTCCACTGGACTCCCTTTTGTTGCTTAGGTGCCTCGATGGAATATGTCACCTCTTTGTCAGACACATTTTCAATGGTAATAGGAATTTCCTTTTGCGTCCGGGTATCCTTTTTTTCCAGCATCCCGAAGTTTAGGGAACCTGGATACACGAGACTGTTCGTTCGGATTGCTTCCTCTAGCTGGATGCGGCCGGCTCCTTGTTCAAGGACGGAATAATCAGTGCCGTCTTCTTTTACCAGCGGTTTTGTTGTATTCATCAAGGCAGCTTTGACCTGAGCTGGCGTCCAATCAGGATGGGCCTGGATGATGAGTGCACTTGCTCCTGCCACATGCGGTGCGGCCATGCTTGTACCTTGAAGAGCGAGGTAGCCGTTTGGAATGGTGCTGTCGATTGCCACACCAGGCGCGACCACATCCGGCTTGATCTCCCATGTATGGGTAACCGGACCGCGCGAACTGAAGCTTGCGATGTCATCCTTATGCCATTTGAACGTTGTCTTCACCATGGAGAAACTTCTTTTCAAATGCTTTTTTAAAAACATGCCGTCCTCTTTGGAGATGGAAACGACAGGAATATCCATTTCAATTTCTAATGTGCCTGTAAAATTGCCTTCAAGGTTATTGTAAATAACCACACCAGCCGCTCCGTGCATTTTGGCATGATGCGCTTTTTCGGAAAAGGGAATCTTGCCGCGTTCGAGCAGCACTATTTTCCCCTCTACCTTTTTGCCGTCCCAATCCTCTTCTTCCCCAAGTCCTGCGTACACCATGCCCATCGGCTTGGACGAAAAATCCCATGGCATCGACCCTTGTAGCGGCAGCATTTCTACCTCTCTTTTAGAAAAAATAGGGGACAGATGCGGAATGTGAAGCGGCGGTGTGGACGCGCCTACCGATATTGCTTCAGATGACGTCCCAGGCGATCCGACCGTCCAGAGGTTCGGGCCGGAGTTACCGCTTGAAGTAACAGCAACCACGCCATGTTCCACCGCTTTGTTAAGCGCAAGGCTTGTGGGCCAATCCGGACCGTTAATCGTGTTTCCGAGTGATAGATTCAGCACATCCACTTTGTCATGAATGGCCATCTCTATTGCCGCGATTACATGCTCACTCGAACCTTGGCCACCAGGACCAAGAACTCGGTACGCAATCAGTTCCGCTTCCGGCGCCACTCCATGAAGATGACCGTTCGCCCCGACGATTCCTGCCACATGCGTGCCATGCAGAGTCGGCATTCCTTGAGACCGCTTTGTTTCCATCGGATCCTCGTCTTCATCGACAAAGTCATATCCTCCTGCGTAATTATTTCGGAGGTCGGGATGCGTGTAGTCAATTCCTGTATCAATGATCCCGACCTTCACGCCCTTTCCGGTGAGACGGTCGCCTTCTTTGTCATAGAGCCGATGCATCTTCTCTCCGCCGCCAATAAATGGCACACTTTCGTCAAGATTGGGGGTGTAGTTGGTGACAGGAGATACCTCCAAGATCCCTTTTTCATTTTGGAGCTTTTCCAGATCTTTGAGCGGTCCGTGGACGGCAAAACCTTTAAATACGGCCGTGTAGGTCCGCTTTATTTTCAGGGTAGGATATTTTTGTTGAATTAGGTTCTGAATGGAGTTTTGGCTGTTTTCCTCCACGATTAAAATAACCGTCTGTTCCTCAAGCTCAGTGCCTGGTCTGCTTACCGGAAGTGGCGGCCGTTTTGGGTATTTGGGTGTGCTGGTTGTGCTGAGTGTATTGGTTGTATGTAATGAGTCGTTTGTGCGTACGTTTATGGATGTTGTGGTGGTGGCTGTTGTATTTGTTAGCGGCTGCATTAGTGGAGTTGTCACCAGCAGTCCGGCAAGTGCTATACTTGATAAAATTTTCCCTGTTTTCACGTCCTTCACCTCTGCTACCTAGCATTTGTTATTGGGGATGGATTATGCATGGGATGGTGGATGCTGTTTCGGGGAATTTAAGGGTGGCTTGTGGAAGTATTCAATAAATGGGGGAATTTATACAATAAAGTGGCGCAAGTATTCAATAAAAGAGAAAAAGTATTCAATAAAACGACGGAATTTAACAACAATCCATATACTTCCAAATAAAAAAAGCCTGTTGGGAGATCGAATGAGATCTCCCAACAGCCTTACGTCAATCACTTATTTTGTTCCGTATAGTCTGTCGCCAGCGTCACCAAGACCTGGGACGATGTAGCCTTTTTCGTTCAGTTTTTCGTCAAGCGCCGCGATGTAGATGTCTACGTCAGGGTGCGCTTCTTTAAGTAATTCCACACCTTCAGGGGCAGCGATCAGGCACATGAATTTGATGTTTTTCGCGCCGCGTTTTTTCAGGGAGTGAATTGCTTCGATTGCAGATCCGCCTGTTGCAAGCATTGGATCAACCACGATGAAGTCGCGCTCTTCCACATCAGATGGTAATTTTACATAATATTCAACAGGTTGAAGCGTTTCTGGGTCACGGTATAAGCCGACATGTCCAACTTTAGCCGCTGGAATCAATTTCAGCATTCCTTCTACCATGCCAAGACCGGCACGAAGAATCGGAACGATCCCTAATTTTTTCCCTGCCAACACGTTTGATTTTGAAATAGAAACCGGTGTTTCCACATCCACTTCTTCAAGCGGAAGGTCACGGGTAATCTCGAATGCCATTAAACTTGCCACTTCATCAACTAGTTCACGAAACTCTTTCGTACCTGTATGTTTGTCGCGGATGTATGTAAGTTTGTGCTGAATTAACGGGTGATCAAATACGTACACTTTTGCCATTCGAAATCTCTCCTTTTATCATGTCAGTTAGTAGCCGGTTTGGCTCACAGCTCGTCCGACTCCCATTCACACTTCCATTGATTCTACAGAAAAAGCAGGATTGATTCAAGTTATTTTCCACAAAAAAAGAGAGGTCTAACCTCAGACCTCTCCCACCAACACCTTTATCCTAAAGAAGGATACAATTCATATTTTCCAGAAACTGCTTCCACACGCTCTTTTGCTTCTTCCAGTTTCGTTTCATCTTCATGGTTCTTCAATGTGAAGGCAATGATGGATGCAATCTCATCCATATCCTCAAGTGTGAAGCCACGGCTTGTCACTGCCGCTGTCCCGATGCGGACACCACTTGTTACAAATGGACTTTCCGGATCAAATGGAATCGTGTTCTTGTTGACCGTGATTCCAACCTCGTCCAATACTTTCTCCGCAATTTTTCCTGTGATGGAAAGGGAGCGCACGTCCACAAGCAGCAGATGGTTGTCTGTTCCATCCGATACTAGAGAAAGACCTTCTTGTTTCAACGCTTCCGCCAGGCGGTGTGCATTGTCGATGATTTTTTGCGCATAGTCTTTGAAATCTGGTTGCAATGCTTCTCCGAACGCAACTGCCTTTGCTGCGATCACGTGCATTAATGGACCACCTTGAAGGCCTGGGAAAATAGATTTATCAATTTTCTTCGCCCATTCTTCTTTGCAAAGGATCATCCCGCCACGAGGTCCGCGCAACGTTTTATGCGTAGTTGTCGTCACAAAGTCAGCGTAAGGTACCGGATTCTGGTGAAGGCCTGCTGCAACAAGACCGGCAATATGAGCCATATCGACCATCAGGTAAGCCCCAACTTCGTCTGCAATTTCGCGGAACTTCGCAAAATCAATTGCGCGCGGGTACGCACTTGCACCGGCAACGATCAGCTTCGGCTTGTGCAGTCTCGCTTTCTCTGCAACGTCTTCATAATTGATAGTATGAGAGTCTTTGTCCACCCCATACTCCACAAAATTATATTGAATACCACTAAAGTTTACCGGGCTGCCGTGTGTTAAATGGCCGCCATGGGAAAGATTCATCCCAAGTACCGTGTCGCCCTGTTCTAGAATGGTAAAATAAACTGCCATATTTGCTTGGGCACCAGAGTGTGGTTGAACATTTGCATGCTCGGCTCCGAAAATTTCCTTCGCACGGTCACGGGCAATGTTCTCCGCAACATCTACATGTTCACAACCACCGTAATAACGACGGCCTGGATATCCTTCTGCATATTTATTCGTCAGTACAGATCCTTGAGCCTCCATAACCGCTTCACTTACAAAGTTCTCAGAAGCAATTAACTCGATTTTCGTGCGTTGTCTTGCCAATTCATCCTGGATGGATTGAAACAATTGCTGATCCTGTTGTGCTAATTTCACTTTCGGAATCCCCCTTTAAGTATGAACATCAAATTTGAAATGTTTGAAAAAACACCTACATTCGGCTTTTCAACCTTTACCTCCTCCATTTTATCACGATGCACCATAGATAGAAACAGAAAAGGAAGATTGACAGCGCTTACTCTAAAAAACTTTCGTGAAAATAAAAAAGAACGAAAAGGGGTCAGACCCCCGCAGGATTTTTTTCATCCATGTCGAAGGCCTGCCCCGCATTATTGTTATATTTTTTCTTTTGTGGGGATTTCGTAGGTTGCTCTGGCGCCGCCGATGAGTTTGGGGCGGGTTTTTGCAATGGTGATGTGGGCGTTACCGACATGTTTGACGGTGCTGCGAACTGGGACGGCGACATGTTTGAGGTGCATGCCGATCAGTGTGTCCCCGATATCTATTCCGGCATCTGCCTTAATGTGTTCGACCATGACCGCATCTTTCATATGGTGAAAGGCGTGCGAAGCCATGGCACCGCCGGCATGCCGGACAGGGATGACCGTCACTTCATCTAACCCTCGCCTCCACGCTGTTTCTCTTTCAACGACAAGCGCACGGTTCAAGTGTTCACAGCATTGAAACGCAAGCTCTACACCTGTCCGCTCACGAAACTCGTCCAACACGGCAAAGAGCGTTTCCGCCACGCCTTCTGTTCCGGCTGTTCCTATCTTTTCCCCGATCACTTCACTTGTGCTGCACCCTACAACAAGAATCTGACCTTCTTTTAATTGCGCCTGATCCTGCAAGTCGTTCAACGCCTGCTGCAACTGTTCTTTCCACTCATAATGCATCATTGATTCCTTCCCCCACCTTCCTCCAACCAACTCTTACTTCTCCAGCTGATGAATCTTATTGACGCGGTTCTCGTGGCGGCCGCCTTCAAACTCGGTTGTCAGCCAGATCTTTGCGATTTCACGCGCAAGCCCCGGTCCGATGACACGCTCTCCCATCGCCAACACATTGCTGTCATTATGTTCACGCGTCGCTTTCGCACTGAACATGTCATGCACAAGCGCACAACGAATTCCCTTCACTTTGTTTGCGGCAATGGACATACCAATACCTGTTCCGCAAATTAAAATACCGCGGTCAAATTCGCCTGCCGCAACCTTTGTCGCAACCGGTTGAGCATAGTCCGGATAATCTACGGACGTTTCACACTCACACCCGAAGTCTTCAAACTCTATATTTAACTCTGTCATTAATCCTTTAATTTCCTCACGGATGTTTATACCGCCGTGATCAGAAGCAATTGCTACTCTCATATTTTCATCCCCTATTTGAATGATTTTTTCTTACTTACATCTTACCCGTCTATAGAGAAAAAATCCATCGGGATGTTTGCAGCACCCTTTCCACGTTCCATTACATGAAAAAAGCCTGAGCAACTATGTGCTCAAGCTGAATTTTAACGTCTTCCTTACACCTTAAACCTGGAAATCATCCGCTGCAGGTTGCTTGCCTGGCCTGCTAGCTCCTGGGATATTTTCTCGATGTCGGCAATCATGTTCGCCTGCTCTTGCGTGGTTGCCGTCACTTCTTCCGCTCCTGCAGAGGTTTCTTCGGCAATCGCCGCCACCTCTTGGGATTGACGCGCCGTCGTTTGGATGCTGTCCATCTGACGGTCCACAAGGTTTGCAATCTGTTTAACGGACGCTGCCACCTCTAATACGGAGTTGGTCATTTCTGCAATGACCGTGTTCGTTGCCGTACCTTTTTCCGCTTCCACATTCGCGGCCTTCACCTGTCCGGTGATTTGCGTGACCACGTTTTTCACTTCTTGTTGAATGTTTTTAATCAACTCTGAGATTCCTTGGACCGCTTTGGCACTTTCATCTGCCAAGGAACGGACTTCTTCCGCTACTACGGCAAACCCGCGTCCATGCTCTCCCGCCCGCGCCGCTTCAATCGAAGCATTTAAGGCTAAAAGATTGGTCTGTCCCGCAATGTCACCGACAAGGGAGATGATATTTTCTACTTCTTTCGCATTCTTTTCAAGGCGCTCCACAGTCTTTAAAGATGTCTGATTTTCGCCGGCAAGCTTCTGGATCCCAGAAACTAAAGAATGGATCACTTCCTTGCTTTCATCCAGATCCTTCACCATTTCTTCAGAAAGCTGCTGGGAGGACGTTGCTTTTGCATGAACCTCATCGGCAATTTTGATCACTTCATCCACTGATTCTGCCGTATCTTGAATGGAAGCAGCGGAACTTTCTGCCCCTCTTGCAATCTCTTCAATTGTATAAGAGATGCTTTCTGCTTGCTCGGAAGCCTGCATGGAGACATCGCTTATTTCTTCCACTTTTTCATTCGTTTTCTCGAACGTTTCGTTAATGGTTTTCACCATGTCACGCAAGTTATGTAACATAAGGTTGAACGCATCTCCGACCGCACTGATCTCATCGCGCGAATTGGATACTGGCACATCCTCCGATAGATCGCCATTTGCCGCCTTCTGAGCCACTTCTTCCAACTGCTGCAGTGGTTTGGTGATATATGTTGCCGCAAAAAAAGCGAGAATTCCAGACCATACAATTCCCAGAACCAATGTGAGAACCGTGAAAAGGTTCGCTCCCATGAATCCTTCTACATAATCCACTAAAAAATAAATGAAGAAACCACTGACCGTATACGTGATAACCGCTAAAATCGTGGTAAACAACACGAGCTTATAGCGTAAGCCAAACTTATATTTACTGTTTTCCCCCATCGTACTTCCTCCTCCATGCATGGTCCGCACAGAGATCTCTCTCTTTTTTCGCAGCCTGCATGAGTGCTATTTTATTTTTTCCACTATCGTCTCTATGACATGTTGAAGCTCTTCGAATGTCGCGCGATACGTCTCAACCGAGCCACCGTAAGGGTCCATCACTTCTCCAATCTGTTCCGCAAATCCCTTAAGCGTATAAGTTTTCCCCAAGCTTTTCGGGTAGCTGTTTTCCAGCAACATTTTATGCTGGGCCGTCATGGTGAAAATATAATCCGCCCACTCTATCAACTCGTCCGACACTTGGGAAGACTGATGCTCTACCGGCAATCCTTTTTCTTTTAACACTTTCTGCGCCTGACTGGAAGCGCCACTGCCCGGCATTGCAAATACTCCAGCCGATTTAACCTCTACACCTTGTATGTCATGCCCCGCCAAAATTGCGGCAGCCATCGGACTTCGACACGTATTCCCCGTACACACAAATAATACATTCATTTTCTGACTCCTCCTTTTTTCTTTATTATAAACGAAAAGAAAGAAGAATTAGTCATAAAGACCCTCTCTCTAGTTATGTCGGCATCGACGAGTGCTTTTAAAGGGGAGAAATAAAAAAAGACCCTCTGGCAGGTCTATTTTTCACACAAAAAACAATAATTTTATGCCAAACCCCAGCAAAATACTGCCTCCAAGCGCCTCGCTGTACGAACCGAGCCAGCCCTGCAACTTCCTGCCGAAAATAAGCCCCATCCATGTCAACAGCATGCTCACAGCTCCAAACAACAAAATGGTCAACAAGGTTCTCGCTCCGTAAATCCCAAGGCTAAGGCCTACTGAAAAACTGTCCAAACTCACACTGAGTGCGAAAACGAATAAACCCGCCCCAACCGGCGATATCATCGGCCCGTCCTCCTTTTTAAAAGAAGAAAGCATCATCTGCACCCCAAGCATTACAAGCAAAAGCCCGCCAATGAGTGTCGCAATCGAACCGAACTCCTGTGACAGCACCTTGCCGACCGCCATTCCACCAAGCGGCATGAAAATATGGAAAATTCCAATGGTAACCCCTATGTAAAAGATCTGCCGCAATCTAAGCTTTATCATGCCCATCCCAAGTCCCACAGAAAAAGCGTCCATTCCAAGCGCAATTGCCATCAATAATAGTGTCATGAATTCCCCAACCGTAATCCCCATGCTCTGCCTCCCCTTAGGACTTGTCTGACTTGTCTACTTCAAGATATGCACAAGCCTTCGGGAATAGAAGGAAAACAAAACAAAAAAGGACCTGATGTTGGTCGAGGTCCTTTGGATTATTCTTTTATTACCTTATGGCCGGCGGCTTTTTCGAGACGGTTCATAATTGCCGCGCCGACTCCCGTTTGCGGGAAAGTCTCGCTAAAAATCACGTCCACCTCGGTCGCATTAAACGCCCGAAGCCCATCATACAAATGACTCGCCACGGTTGCGAGGTCTTTTTTGGTTCCAATGGAAATGGCCGTGATCTCCGTAGTATCCAGTTTGGCGATGGTCTCTTCTGTTGCGAGCAATCCTACCTTTTGACCATTCTGAAATGCTTTAGTGATGGTTTGCTGGACGAAACTTTCGCTTCCCTCCACCAGGTACACCGGCGCAACCGGTGCATAATGTGTGTATTTCATCCCAGGAGACTTAGGTTTATGCTGCTCTTCTTGCGAAAATAAAGAAGGATCTACGTCCACTTTTCCTACCACTTTCTCCAGCTCTTCCTTTGTCACCCCACCCGGTCGCAGGATCATGGGAGTTTCTGTCGTGCAATCCACAACCGTCGATTCCAGGCCAACACCCGTTGCCCCTCCATCCACAATTCCGGCGATCCTGTGGATTAAATCTTCCTCCACATGCTGCGCCGTTGTCGGACTTGGCTTGCCGGATAAATTTGCGCTTGGAGCCGCAAGCGGTAATCCTGAAGCCTCTATGAGAGCCCGCGCTATAGCGTGGTCAGGCATACGGATAGCAAGTGTAGTAAGACCTGCCGTTACATATTGGGAGACTCCTTCCTTCTTTGGAAGGACGAGCGTGAGCGGACCGGGCCAAAAAGCAGCCATCAGCTGGCGGGCTGAGTCCGGCACGTTAACGTTATCCACAAGCTCTGTTAGTTGTTCCATCTTCGATATATGCACAATAAGCGGGTTGTCACTAGGACGTCCCTTCGCTTCAAAAATCTTCAATACAGCCTGATCTGACAGGGCATTCGCACCAAGACCATATACGGTTTCCGTCGGGAAGGCCACCACTTCATCTTCTTTCAGCAAGCTGGCAGCTTCCATAACCTGTGGATAACTGTTTTTCATAGGCTCTTCTTTATCCACAGCCCATAATTTCGTATTCATTTACAATCCCTCATTCTACAATCTATTAACATGTGAATATGTAAGCATTTCTTCTGAAAGTATAAATAACTTCCACAAATAACACAAGCTTTATCCACAAACTGTGGATAAAGCCTCACCAAACCGTGGATAAATCTGTGGGTAATGTGGATTTAAGCGCAAAAAGAGCGAAAAAGACTTAAAAAAGTAAAAAAAAGATAAAAAAGGGGTCTGACCCGCTCTGCGTTAATGCGTTACCTTATTGATAAGGGGTCTGACCCGCCGTGCGTTAATGCGTTACCTCGCTGCTAAGGGGTCTGACCCCTTAATTCACATACCATCAGTGTACAGCCTTCTTGTTGGGTGATTTCTTGGAAGAAGTCGGATGCGAGCATGGTTTGTGGTGCGGTGTGGATAGGTTGTGGATAAAAGTTGAGCAGTTCGAAAAATTGGATGAAGTTATTTTTGTTGGTAACTAGGTAGAGCTGCTCTAATCCTTTTTTTCGCGCATGTTGCTGGGTATGCTCAAACATTTGCAGCAGCTGAAACTGCTTGACGGACGGACCAATCACAAGCGAGCGCAAAAGCCCTGCATCCCCGTACATTTCTATTCCGATGGTTCCGCAAATCCCTTCGTTCTCTTCCTCCAGAATAATAAAATCTTCTATCTTATCTTCCAGACCCGCGATAGTGATATTTGCTCTTCTTAAAAATACCTGCAATGCCCAAAGGTCATCCTGTGTTGCTGATCGCAATACTTTCATTTTTTCACCCCATCTAGTAGTTTTCTAATACTACTCTATTGAGATGAATGAAAAAGTAGAACCTTAAGCCGTAATTTTATTCCATAGGGAAGATAGAATCTCTACTAGAAAGAATTCCACTTCCACTTCTTCCGGCTCCTCGTCCACTACAAATTCCTGCATGTCCGCCGTTGTGTCCGCCTTTGCTGTTGTGGCAGTAACTGCTGCAGTTTCTTTGGACGCTTTCTCTTCCGCTTCCTCTTCCTCAAAAGGAGTTGCCGTTGCTTCCCCGTTTGAAAAATCCAGGAAACATAATGGCGGGAACAATACGCACCACCAGTTTGCTCCAGTGCCTTCCCCAAGTGTGATCAAAATGGCTTCATAATCCCCTGCAGGGTAAATGAATTTTCCGTACATTTTTGTCGGGAAATCCACTCTACCGAAGTCAACGTTATAAGATTGGACGAGGCCCTCTTCTGCCATTACTTCTTCTACGATTTCTTCGATTTGATCCATGTTACCGGTAATCACTTCGCGGGCATTGTCCATGGAAGTCAATCCTTCCACCCAAACCGTGATTTCCTCATTCACACGGTCACGAATCTTCCGCTTTAGTTCCTGATCCTGTTCACTATCGCTATTTGCCAAAATACGAAGCCTGATTGCCTCATCCGGAATCACCATCGCCCCATTCTTCACACTCGCTCCAGCCGTCGCCTGCTCTCCCAAAAGCGAAAGATAAGCCCCTACAAAAAGTAACACTATATATAAAGTAATAATATTTTTCTTCAACATTTCCCCCAACTCCCCTCTAGCAAACAGTCTAGGCAAAAAACAAAAATCCTAAACTATTAAAATGAAAAATGTTTTTGCTAGTTTGTTGGTTTTAATGGTGGTGAGGGCGGGTATATGTACAGAACGCGTTACTTTATGTCGTGTATTTTTAATGAAAGGGAGATAGGCTTTATGAGATCGTTTACTTGCAATATTGAAGCATTTCGCATTGGAGAAATGAAAAGTGCATTCAATCACATCAGCATACCTATCGTTTTTGAAATGTTGGTTGGTGGCAGATGGATGACAGGCAACGTATTCTACCATCATTATCACCGCACCATTTCGTATGATTCAAACCTTTCCCAGTTGATCAACCTTTGCACCTCAGAAAAGAAAGAAGAAATTCGCCAAGCTTTTGTGAAATTTGTGGAAGAAAAAACAAATAGAGGCCTGACACTTGCCAGACCTCAACAGGAAGACGGAGCCGTAATGGAAGCATAGATTCAACTTCCACACTCTGAAAACTAGTACCACCTTGCCCTAATCGACAGAAGCAAGCAAGGTGCAGCTCCCTCCTCCTTCTATAAGAAACATCATCCAATTAAAGCAAATACCATTCGATCTTTGCCGTTGATGTCCAAAACAACCTCCACAGTTGCCTTAGGGAATGTCTTTTCCAGCAACGCTTTTACGTCTTCTCCTTGTCCCATGCCTACTTCAAACGCCACAACCGCACGTTCTTTTAGCACTTTTGGGAGCTCGTCCATAAACCGCTCATAAAACTCCAAACCGGAAATACCGCCAACCAAAGCACGATACGGCTCAAAATCCTTTACCACCGTTGACAGCCCTTCATACTCCTTTTGGGGAATATATGGTGGATTGGATACTACCACATCGACTTTGATCTCTTGCTCGATGAATGGAAGCAGTAAGTCACCTTGGAGAAACGCTACTTCTGCGCCTAATGCTTCTGCATTATCCATCGCCACTTCCAATGATTCACCGGCAATATCTGTCGCATGCACATTAAGGGAGCTATTTTCCAAAGCAAGGGTGATCGCAATCGCACCGCTGCCTGTCCCAACGTCCACGACGCTCAATTTTTCGCCTGTAGTATCAGAGACTGCACCGTTGCCAAAATGCTTTTTCACACGATCTAGCACTCCGACCACCAACTCTTCCGTCTCAGGTCTTGGAATCAACACCTCTTCACTGACAAAAAAGCTGCGGCCGTAGAATTCCTCTTTTCCCATCAAGTACTGTACCGGAATTCCTGCAACATGTTTGTGTACGTTGAAAATAAAGGAACTTTGCGTCTCCATCGGCATCATTTCTTGCATTCTACTAAAAAGCTGGGCCCGATCCAGTTTCATATGGTGTCGCAACAACAATTCACCCGCATTTTCGTCGCGATCGTTCTTTTTTAAAAAAGAAGAAGCCCAGTTTAGGGCTTCGTATACCTTCATGGCCTTCATCATTTTTCCATCTGTTCCATTCTTAACGCCTGATCTTCCATGATCAAAGCATCAACGACTTCTTGAAGCTTTCCTTGAAGGATCTGGTCAAGCTTTTGAATGGTCAGGCCGATGCGGTGGTCGGTAACACGATTTTGCGGGAAGTTGTACGTACGAATGCGCTCAGAACGGTCACCGGTACCTACCGCCTGCTTACGGTTCGCATCATATTCAGCTTGTACTTCACGTTGGAACTTATCGTACACGCGGGCACGAAGAACTTTCATCGCTTTTTCTTTATTTTTAATCTGTGACTTCTCATCCTGACAGGAAACAACTGTGTTTGTCGGGATATGCGTCAAACGTACAGCGGACATCGTCGTATTAACAGATTGTCCACCAGGACCGCTTGATGCGAATGTATCCACGCGGATATCCTTGTCATGGATCTCAATTTCAACCTCTTCCGCTTCAGGTAATACCGCTACTGTCGCTGTAGAAGTATGGATGCGTCCGCCGGATTCCGTCTCAGGAACACGTTGCACGCGATGTGCGCCATTTTCAAATTTCAGTTTGGAGTATGCACCCTTACCTGTGATCATGAAAATGATTTCCTTGTAACCGCCGACACCTGTGGATGCGGCTTCCATCACTTCTGTTTTCCAGCCGTGAGCCTCGGCATATCGGCTGTACATGCGGTATAGATCGCCTGCAAACAGCGCCGCCTCATCTCCACCCGCAGCCCCGCGGATTTCCATGATAACGTTCTTGTCGTCATTCGGGTCCTTCGGTAAAAGAAGGATATGTAGACGCTCTGCCAAGCTTTCTTGCTGCTCTTCAAGCTCTGAAATCTCTTCTTTTACCATCTCACGCATATCGGCATCCAATTTATCCTCAAGCATCGCTTTAGCATCATCCAACTGCTCTTTGACAGCCTTGTATTCACGGTACGCTTCCACCGTCTCTTGCATATCGGACTGCTCTTTAGAGTACTCGCGCAGCTTTTTCGTATCGCTAATGACTTCCGGATCACTCAATAGCTCCGTTAATTTCTCGTAACGCATTTCTACTGTCTGCAAACGATCAAACACGTGCATTCACCTCTATAAATGTATACAGAAAAATCTGCAATTATTTTTATATCTACAACATTCTAATTATAGTATAGGTTAGGTGGTGCGTCAAAATCAACATGACCAGGACTTACTGGAAACCTTACCACCAAAAAAAAGCCCGTTCCGAAAAGTCAGAACGAGCTTGGTTTATCTTTCTTTGATGGTCAGGTGTACATGGTAGCGGGGCATCACTTCAAGGAACTTTTCTTTTAACTTTTTATGCACTCGCTTTTTTTCCTCTTTAGAAATTCCGCTTGGAGCAATCGCAGTGACTCTTGCCGTGTCACCGGTTATGTAGACGGAGTCCGGTTCAAGGTCGCTGTTCAGTTCAATCACTTCGGCAAACTTATTTTGGTCGTCTCCATAGTCCGGACGGCTTTCCGAAAGATCGAGAAAGTTCGGGTTCTGGTTGGTGTTGTAGTCTTCACTGTCGAGGTCTCGGTCATAGAAGCCTTCTTTTTCATCATTTTTCACACCAATCAAGCGTTCCCCGTCAAAATCCTCGTCTGCTCCGAAGCGTTGTTCACCACTGCATCCACTAACAAAAAAAGAGCATATCACCAATAACAGGATTGCATGTTTCATGCAAACACCTCCTGTTTCTTAGCGTATCCTCTTTCTTCTTTTATCTTACAGACTAAATTTAGGAAATAGTTATTTTTTCAATTCTTGCAGCACAGACACTTTGTGAGGAACTTCATGATGATGACGACAGCGAGGTTCGTATGATTCCGAAGCGCCCACTAAAATGATTGGGTCATCGTAACAAGCCGGTTCTCCATTGATCAAACGTTGTGTACGACTCGCAGGGGAACCACAGACAGCGCATACCGCTTGTAGCTTTGTTACGGATTCAGCGATCGCCAATAGCTCCGGCATTTTTCCGAACGGCTCTCCACGGAAGTCCTGATCTAGTCCAGCTACAATCACACAATAGCCTCTGTTCGCCAACTCCTGCACCACTTCTACAATTTGATCATCGAAAAATTGCACTTCATCGATGCCGACAACCTCAGTCTCCGCTTGCACCTGATCCAAAATCGATTGAGAAGTCGGAACCGGCAGGGCAATGATCGAGGTACCGTTGTGGGAAACAACTGATTCATCACTATAACGGTTATCGATGGCTGGCTTAAATACTTGAATTTCCTGTTTGGCAAATTGGGAACGTCTCATGCGGCGGATCAATTCTTCGGACTTACCCGAAAACATACTGCCACAAATCGCTTCCACCCAACCGGAATGCTTCATTACATACATATACGGCCTCTCCTTTTTGATGATTTTACGTATAAAAAGTGCTTAGGGGCATCGTTCAAAAAACGACATCTAAGCACTAGTTTATGTAAATAGAAGTAAAAAAACAGGCAAGATATAGGATAACCTGCCTGTTTTACTTTATTACTTAAGGCCGTATTTTTTGTTGAAACGCTCAACACGTCCATCAGCAGCAGCATGCTTCTGACGTCCAGTGTAGAATGGGTGAGAATCAGAAGAGATCTCAACTTTGATTAGAGGGTAAGTAGTACCGTCTTCCCATTCAATAGTTTCGTTTGTTTTCATCGTAGAACCAGTGATGAATTTGAAACTAGTGTTGATGTCCATGAATACAACTTTACGGTAATTAGGATGAATTCCAGCTTTCATTCTTGTCATCTCCTTTTCGCCCTGAGTCTTTCGAAACAGAGTTATCATTCAAATGATACCAGCAATGTTTGGCCGCCATCATTTATCTTAAAAACACACTGATGAAATTATATCAACTTATGGGTTGTTTTGCAACATTACTTTTGGAGTTATATCGATAGGTATGGCAACCAATGTTTTCCTTAAAGGATAGTTGCCACTTAAACTCCGCTGTTGATTTCCGCACTGGGCTTCGCTTTCCGCGGGGCGGTGCTTGAGCCTCCTCGCTGCGCTGTGGGGTCTCAAGTCTACCGCTACCTCCCGCCGGAGTCTCCGCCCTGTGCTCCAATCAACAGCTAGAAATCACTAAAACGCACCCTTTATGAAACAAGGGTGCGCATGAATTTTATATGGTTAGCGTTTTGCCGTTCCAGCTTTTTGGTCTTCTTCGAGCATTTCAAAGAATTCGTGGTTTGTTTTGGATTGGCGAAGTCTACGCAATAGTTTTTCTGCAAAATCTGGAGAGTCGGACATCGTTTTGCGGATGGCCCATAGCTTGTCCAGATGGTCTTTCGGAATAAGAAGCTCTTCTTTACGCGTACCAGAGCGACGAATGTCGATGGCCGGGAAGATGCGGCGTTCTGCAAGTTGACGGTCTAGGTGAAGCTCCATGTTACCTGTACCTTTGAACTCCTCATAGATCACGTCATCCATACGGGAGCCTGTGTCTACAAGAGCCGTTGCAAGGATCGTCAAGCTTCCACCCTCTTCAATATTACGCGCAGCACCGAAGAAACGCTTTGGACGGTGGAATGCCGCAGGGTCGATACCACCTGAAAGTGTACGTCCACTTGGCGGGATGACTAGGTTATATGCACGCGCAAGACGCGTAATGCTATCCATCAGGATAATGACGTCACGCTTGTGCTCTACAAGGCGCAGGGCGCGCTCTAGAACTAGCTCTGCCACTTTGATGTGGTTCTCAGGCACTTCATCAAACGTGGAGCTTACAACATCTCCAGCAACGGAACGCTCGATGTCTGTTACTTCCTCAGGTCGCTCGTCAATCAGAAGGACAATTAACTCTGCTTCCGGATGGTTTGTTGTAATGCTGTTTGCGATTTCCTTAATCAACATCGTTTTACCTGCTTTAGGAGGAGCAACGATTAGTCCACGCTGACCGAAACCTACCGGCGCAATCAGGTCCATGATGCGCGTCGAAAGGTCTTTTGGCTTTGTTTCCAGCACAATTTGGCGATCTGGATATAGTGGAGTCAATGCAGGGAAATGAACACGTTCTTTTGCAGATTCCGGGTCGTCTCCGTTGACCGCTTCCACATGGAGCAGACCGTAATAGCGCTCATTCTCTTTTGGAGGGCGCACTTTACCAGAGACCTTGTCCCCATTTCGCAGGTCAAAACGGCGGATCTGTGATGCTGAGATATAGATATCCTCTGAGCTTGGTGAATAGTTGATTGGACGCAGGAAACCAAAGCCTTCCGATTGAATGACTTCTAGTACCCCTTCCATAAACAATAGACCATCTTTTTCAGCCTGAGCTTTTAAAATAGCAAAGATAAGTTCTTTTTTCGTCAGTTTGCTGTAGTAAGATACTTTATGCTGACGGGCAAATTCGTATAATTCTTTTAATTTTAAAGTTTCTAAGTGAGAAATAGTTAAATCCATAAAAAGAAAACACCACTCTATTCGTTTAATTGTTTAGTACGTTTATAATCCAAGGATAAATGTCTTTTTGTCTTCCAACACTGATTCAAGCTGAATTAAGTTCGAAGGATGGGAAATATGTTTCTAGTCGCTGCACTTTTTAAGGATGATCAATTGGAAGTGAGGACGTTTCCCTCGTGTTTGTGGGATAAACTCTCCTTATGAAGAAATTGTAGAAGAATCGCTAGGAAGATATAAGGTAGATTTTGCATAAATACTCGTAGTATTGTTTATTTTACCCACAAAATGGTCTTTTAAGCAACTATTTTCTGTAGACAAGCATTGAGTATTGCCTTTATTTTCTGGGGAATATTCTTGTATTTCCCCTAATTATGTCGAATGTGACTTGTTGTCTATTACAATATTCGGCAGGTGTGCGTTTTTTTTGAGGTTGGTATATAGGAAAACCGTAAATGGAGTGGTTCCATTTACGGTTTTATTTATGGGTTAGGATTAACTCCCTGTTGATTTACGTTCCAGGTGTCCGCTTTCCGCGGGAAGGTGCTTGAGCCTCCTCGCTTCGCTGTGGGGTCTCAAGCTACCTTTATCCCCCGCTGGAGTCTCACACCTTGCACTTCAATCAACAGGGTAAATCTGCTATTTAGGGTTTGAATACTAGGTTTGGTTTTTTCTTGATGTTGTGTTGGCCGTCGATGAAGCGGACGGTTCCGGATTTTGCTCGCATGACGACGGAGTGTGTGGTGGCGTTGGTGCCTTTGAATTGCACGCCTCGCAGTAGTTCCCCGTCTGTTACGCCTGTTGCGGCAAAAATGGCGTCATCTCCGCGGACAAGGTCTTCCATTCTTAAAACGGCGTCGATGTCCTCGATGCCCATTTTGCGGCAGCGGATTAGTTCTTCTTCGTTTTGCGGAAGTAGCTTCCCTTGAATTTCGCCTCCGAGGCATTTCAGTGCGACAGCAGCGATTACCCCTTCTGGTGCACCACCGGAACCGAACAAGATGTCGACGCCAGTGTGATCAAAGGCTGTGTTGATTGCTGCGGCAACGTCCCCATCATCAATCAACTTGATACGCGCGCCGGCCTCACGAAGCTCTGCAATGATTTTTTCATGGCGCGGTCTGTTCAAAATAACTGCCACCACGTCTTCGATTTCTTTGTTTTTCGCTTCTGCCACTGCTCTTAAGTTGTCTATTACAGAAGCGTTAATGTCTATTTTTCCGACGGCTGCAGGACCGACAGCAATTTTATCCATGTACATATCAGGAGCATGAAGCAGGTTTCCGTGATCGGCGATGGCAAGTACGGCCAGTGCGTTCCATCCTCCTGATGCAACGATGCTTGTCCCTTCCAATGGATCAACTGCCACGTCCACGCGGGGACCGTAGCCTGTTCCAAGTTTTTCGCCGATATAGAGCATAGGTGCTTCGTCCATTTCCCCTTCTCCGATCACGACTGTCCCTTTCATCGGTACTGTATCAAACACATCACGCATAGCGGAAGTCGCCGCACCGTCCGCACTGTCTTTATCTCCGCGTCCCATCCAGCGTGCAGAGGATAAAGCCGCTGCTTCTGTTACTCGAATTAATTCCATGGATAGACTTCTTTCCATTTCTTCCACTCCCTTTGCATTCTATGAATCTAGTCATTTTTTATGGTAGCCCAACAGGTTATCTGTGCAACCTGAGGCATTGTGCTATACTTTTCGATATTAGTATATCACATTTGCCGAAATTTGAAAGTGGTATCTACAAAAAAGAAGGAACCCACTCAATTCTGAGGGATTCCTTCTTTGTTTTGCTGTTTATGAGTTTTGCATCTGTTCGATTTCTTCTTCGGTTAATTTTTCGCGCCAGATAGTGGCACCTAGTCCTTCTAGCTTTTCTTCTAGGTGACTGTAGCCACGGTCAATATGCTCAAGGCCAGTGACCTCTGTCAATCCGTCAGCAAGTAAGCCAGCGATGACAAGGGCTGCTCCTGCACGCAGGTCGCTTGCTTTAACCTTGGCACCTTGCAGTTGAACCGGTCCATTGATGATGGCAGATCTGCCTTCTACCTTAATCTGTGCGTTCATGCGACGCAGTTCATCTACGTGCTTGAAACGGGCAGAATAGATGGTGTCTGTAACAATGCTCGTACCTTCTGCCTTTGTTAAAAGGGTTGTCATTGGCTGCTGAAGGTCTGTCGGGAAACCTGGATGTACAAGAGTTTTTACATCAACAGCTTTCAACTTTTCGCCAGGAACGACAAGTACTTGATCTTGGTCATTATTGATATCGATGCGCACGCCCATTTCACGAAGCTTTGCAATAAGCGGCTCCAAGTGGGTCGGGATAACATTGTCGATGATCATTTCTCCGCCTGTTGCAGCAGCCATGATCATGTATGTACCTGCTTCGATTCGGTCAGGGATGATGGTGTGTTTGCACCCGTGAAGGCTCTCCACTCCATCGATACGGATGACATCTGTACCCGCACCTTTAATTTTTGCACCCATGCTGCTTAAAAGTGTCGCGACATCAATGATTTCCGGCTCTTTTGCCGCATTCTCGATAATCGTTCTCCCTTTTGCTTTTACAGCTGCAAGCATGATGTTAATCGTAGCGCCGACACTTACCACATCAAGGTAAATGCGTGCCCCTTTTAATTCTTTTGCGCGAAGGTAGATGGCACCTTGCTCATTTGTAACTTCTGCTCCAAGCGCTTCAAAACCTTTGATATGCTGATCAATAGGTCTTGGTCCCAAATGACAGCCACCAGGCAATCCAACTACTGCTTTTTTGAAGCGTCCAAGCATCGCCCCCATTAGATAATAGGATGCGCGAAGTTTTTTCACTTTTCCACTTGGAAGTGGCATTGAGATCATTTTAGAAGGATCTACCGTTAGGTCTTCTCCCTCTAGCGATACGCTTCCGCCGATTTCTTCCAGCAGGCTGCTTAAAATCTCTACATCTGATATTTGCGGTAGCCCTTCAATTGTGACGGGTGAGTCCGCTAGAATGGTTGCAGGGATCAATGCCACTGCACTATTTTTCGCTCCACTTACACGTACCGTTCCATTTAATTGATTACCACCAAGGATTTTTAACTTTTCCATATAATTCTCCCTTCAAGGCGAGGTTGGTTTCCAAAAGTGCTATTGTCTATTATACACAATTATTACCAATCGTAAAAATTTTCGTTAGCTATTAGTTTACACGAAAACTTTCTATTCATATATGAAAATGCATCAAACTTTATCAAATCGTAATATTTGATACCATCCGACTTTATTCGACACCTCCATTTTGTCGAAAAATAGCTTAAATTAACAAAAAACCCCTGCTTATTTTTGGCAGGGGGTAATGTTGATATATTTCAGCCTTCCGCGTGCCTTTCACTGCGAACAACTAAGTTATTGTTGGCGGTTATTCCAGTCCGCTAGGAATTTTTCGATACCTTGATCTGTTAATGGGTGGTGGAAAATTTGCATCAACACTTTGTAAGGAACCGTGGCAATGTGTGCTCCTTTTAGTGCTGCCTCTGTAATGTGCATCGGATGGCGGATGGAAGCCGCGATAATTTCTGTCGGGATGTCATGGATGGCGAAAATGTCAGCAATGGTGGAAACGAGGTCCATTCCATTTTGGCCGATATCATCCAGGCGTCCAAGGAAAGGTGAAACATATGTAGCACCTGCTCTTGCTGCCATTAATGCTTGATTGGCGTTGAAAATAAGCGTCACATTCGTTTTGATGTTCAAGGCACTGAATTCTTTTACCGCTTTTAAGCCGTCTGGAGTCATCGGCACTTTCACTGTGATGTTCGGTGCGATGGCAGCAAGTGCTTTCCCCTCTTCAATCATACCTTCTGCATCAAGTGCAATTACTTCAGCACTGACAGATCCTTCTACAAATGCAGTGATTTCGCGAAGGCGGTCTTCGAATGTGATGTTTTCTTTTGCCACTAGACTTGGATTTGTCGTTACTCCTGCAAGTAATCCCAGTGCATGGGCTTCTTTGATTTCTTCAAGGTTTGCTGTGTCAATGAAAAATTTCATGTTATTCTCTCCCTTATTTTCAAATTATTGTTTGCGCTTTCATTTGGAAATCAAACAAAACCGCCGTGATATGGCGGTTCTGCATATTGGTTGCCTTGATGTTGGTTGAATGGTGTTGTCTTGTTGAAAAATTTAATTACGCTTTGTTGGCAGAACCAAATTCGCGCATTTTGCCTTTTACTGTATCTTTGATTGCGTCGCGAGCAGGTCCTAGGTATTTACGAGGATCGTACTCTTCTGTTTTAGCAGCAAGTGTTTCACGAACTGCTTTTGCAGATGCAATTTGGTTTTCTGTGTTAACGTTGATCTTCGCTGTTCCAAAAGAGATTGCTTTTTGGATGTCATGCGTAGGGATACCAGTTCCGCCGTGTAGTACTAGAGGAACGCCAGCACGGTTGTTGATGTCTTCCATCTCTTTGAAGCCAAGGTTCGGTTCGCCTTTGTAAGGACCGTGTACGGAACCTAAAGCTGGAGCTAGGCAATCAATACCTGTGCGTTTTACAAGCTCTTCACACTCTTGTGGATCCGCATAGATTACGCCATCAGCGATAACGTCATCTTCTTGTCCGCCAACTACACCAAGCTCTGCCTCAACAGATACTCCGTGGAAGTGTGCTAATTCTACAACTTTAGAAGTTGTTTCAATGTTCTCCTCAAATGGATGGTGAGAAGCATCGATCATTACAGAAGTAAATCCAGCGTGGATCGCTTTTGCACAAGACTCATAGCTAGAACCATGGTCTAAGTGAATCGCTACAGGTACAGTTACACCGTACTCTTCCATTAACGCTTTTACTAATGCTACGATTGTTTTAAAGCCACCCATATAACGAGCCGCACCTTCAGAAACACCAAGGATAACTGGTGAATTCTCCTCCTGCGCTGCTTGTAGAATTGCTTGTGTGAACTCTAGGTTGTTCAAGTTGAACTGACCTACTGCATAGCCTTCTGCATTTGCTTTTTTCAGCATTTCTGTCATGGAAACTAAAGGCATGATAACATCCTCCTTCGTATTATATTCACTCCGAAAAGTTTTTTCCTGTTTGTAAAAAATCGCACATATCAAAACTAGCTTGACCAATTGGGAAACCAGTTATGTATATGAGGATAAAAAGTGCAAAAACTTACCGGATGATTTTTATCCAGTACTTAGCATATCAACTATGTAGAAAAACGGCAACTACTGAAGTATGCCGTTTTTCAATGTAAGCGATAACACATAAAATGTTTTAATATTCAGTTATACAATTGGTATTTTACACCGATTGGCGCGGCATATTTTTACGAACCGCATCTCTAATTTCATCAATATCGAATGGTTTGGCAAAGTGTGTGATTGCTCCAAGGTCTTTCGATTCCTGGATCATATCCAATTCACCGTATGCTGTCATGATAATTACCTGGATATCAGAATTAATTGCTTTTAGTCTCTTTAAAATTTCAATTCCGTCCATACCGGGGATCTTCATGTCTAACAATACTAAGTCCGGTGAATGCTTTTCTACGATATCTAATGCTTGGTACCCGTTTGCTGCCTGAAACGTCTGATAGCCCTCTTTTTGGAATACTTCATTCAACAAGATCCGTATCCCATACTGGTCATCCACAATCAGTAATTTTTGACCCACCATAACACCCCATCTCTAAAAATAATCAATCCGTTTCCATCCACCCACCTAATTCTACTATAATAGTCTTATTTCCTCCTTTTTCGACCGGGAAATTTTTTCAGAACATGCGAGATTAAAAAAATTTCTTAAAGGGGTCAGACCCCAGCAGGACCTTCCCCCTTGACCTAGAAGGCTCCGGCCGATATGGATGGTGTCGGATTATGTAGGAAAAACGCGAACGAAAAGGGGTCAGACCCCCCTAGGATTTTTGCCACTTTTGTCATACTGCCTTTCATTATACTTGAGTTTTGGTGGTTGGGAATGAGGGGATGGGTTTTGTTGAATAATTTATGTTATAGGAGTGTGATTTGGGATGTTGAAGATTTTTACGACTCAGTTGCAGGGTGTGTTTAATCGGATTGGTTCGAGCGAGGAGTTTGCGTTTGAGGATGCTGCCAGGTTATTGGCTCAGGCAGTTGTCGGCGATGGACGCATTTATGTGCATGGAGTAAAGGAAATGAAAGCCGTGGAAGGGGAGGCGACTGATGGGGCGGAACCACTTGTGGGGGCTACACTTTTATCTGACCTGGACAGTTATCATGATCTGACCGATACGGACCGTGCCTTGATTGTGTCCCGTTTTTCCACAGATGAAGAAGCGATAAATACGGCGAAAGCATTAAAGGAACTGGGTATTGAGATTGTGGGGATTTCGACGGTGGTGGAGACTGAGGAGTCAGCTGAAAGTGCTCAAACTCTTGAGGCCTTATCCGATGTACATATTGACATGAAGCTGAAAAAACCCTTAATTCCTGGCGATGACGGGGAACGTTTTGGCTTTCCTGCCAGCATGGTAGCTTTATATGTTTATCATGGGTTAGCTTTTACTTTGAAGGAGATTTTGGAAGAGCAAGAGTAGGAGGACACATTTTTATTAGGAACTCGGCTTGAACGATGACAGAGTTCTTGTTTATTTCGTTGTTCTGTCACCGTTCAGCCCCTACGATGACAGTTTCCATGTTTCCCCCGCTATTCTGTCACCGTTCGGCCCCTACGATGACAGTTTCTATCTCTCCTCCGCTGTTCTGTCACCGTTAGGTCTTTTTGTAAGGCTGCTTTCGATAAATCATTGATAATATTAAAGGGTTTTACCCATTTTTATCGAAACAACCTTTATCGTAATTTTTCATAGGAGGTTTCGACTAGTGTATTATCAGGATTTAATCATAGAAAAAGCTACAATAGAGGACGGGCCAAACATAGTAGAATTGCTGAAGAGCCGTGCTACAGACTTAAAACGGAAGGGTTCTGAGCAGTGGAGTTTCCTTCTTACTGGTCAAGAGGATGCCGAAATTTTAGAGCTCGTGACAAAGGGTCTATTTTATAAGGTTGCACTTAAATCAGACATGCAGGATAATGCATCCCCTCCTCTCGCGGCCACCTTCATGCTGTCAGACACGCAAGAGGAATGGGATGTTCACCTGTGGGGACAAGTGGACAGCCAGGATAAGGTTTATCTACATAAGCTCGCTATCGCTCTCCAACATAAAGGCCAGGGGCTTGGGGATCACCTCGTGTACTGGATTAAGCAACATATAGAAAAGCTGGGCTATTTTAAGATTCGGTTGGATTGTGTGGCACACAGTGAAAAACTCCGGGACTTTTATGAGAAGCACGAATTCAAGCTATTAAGCATAGTCGATGGGCATTGTTTGTATGAATGGGAACCTAACAAAGCGGCAAAGGAGGTTCATGATGGATAGCGAAAAATGTGATCTAAAACCGAAAAATGGTGTAAAAGAAAAGCCTTTAGAAGTGGTTGACGGGTACACAATAAAGTACCATGCAAACGGCAAAACGATGTGGTCAAAGGGCAAAATGGCAGGAGATCAACCTGAAGGGTATTGGGAATGGTACCGTGCTGATGGAACCATCAAGCGGTCCGGTCATTTTGAAAAGGGAGAACCTGTTGGGGAATGGGTCACCTATGATAGCAAAGGTGAGAAATACAAAACCACGAATCGTGAGAAAAAATAATAAACATTAAAAAAGCTCAGAGCCATAAAAAACTCTGAGCTTTTTTCTATAAACTTATGCCATTACCTCAGCATTTTTCAAAGATGCTGCCACGAAGTCGCGGAATAGCGGTTGTGGGCGGTTTGGTCTGGAAGTGAATTCTGGGTGGAATTGGGATGCAAGGAACCATGGGTGGTCTTTGATCTCAATCACTTCTACCAGGCGGCCGTCTGGGCTTGTGCCGGAGAAGATGAATCCGTGAGCTTCCATTTGTTGACGATATTGGTTGTTGAACTCATAGCGGTGACGGTGGCGTTCGTAAACCACTTCGTCTGCGTAAGCTTTTTGTGCCAAGGAATCGTCGTTAAGCTTACAAGGGTATAATCCAAGGCGCAATGTTCCGCCAAGGTCCTCGATGTCTTTTTGCTCTGGTAAAAGGTCAATGATTGGGAATGGCGTTTCTGGGTTAAGTTCCGCAGAGTGCGCGCCTTCGTATCCAAGGACGTTACGTGCAAACTCAACAGAAGCAAGCTGCATGCCAAGGCAGATTCCGAAGAATGGTACCTTCTTCTCACGCGCATAACGGATCGCTTCGATTTTCCCTTCTACTCCACGGTCACCGAACCCACCAGGCACAAGGATTCCGTCTGCATTTTGCAATAGCTCGTCCACGTTTTCTGCTGTTACTTCTTCCGAGTTGATCCAGTTGATTTTTACATCTGCATCGTACTCGTATCCAGCATGACGCAATGCTTCCGCAACAGAAAGGTATGCATCTTGAAGCTCCACATATTTTCCGACAAGGGCGATCGTCGTTTTCTTGGAAAGGTTTTTCACTTTGTTCACAAGCGCCGTCCATTCTGTCATGTCCGCTTCGCCTTTTGTTTCAAGCTTCAAGTGGTCTACCACGATGTTGTCCATGTTTTGCGCCTGATAAGCAAGTGGTACTTCGTAAAGCGTGTCCGCATCGATGGATTCGATAACTGCCTTCTCGTCAATATCGCAGAACAAGGCAATTTTGTCCTTCATATCTTGGGAGATTGGCATCTCAGAACGCAATACGATGATGTTTGGCTGGATTCCAAGACCACGAAGCTCTTTTACACTGTGCTGTGTCGGCTTTGTTTTCAGCTCGCCAGCCACACGGATGTAAGGAACAAGCGTACAGTGGATGTACATCACGTTGTCACGACCGATGTCACTCTTGATTTGGCGGATCGCCTCAAGGTATGGAAGGGACTCGATATCCCCTACTGTTCCACCGATCTCTGTGATGACTACATCTGCATTTGTTTCGCGGCCAGCACGGAAAACGCGCTCTTTAATTTCGTTTGTGATGTGCGGGATAACCTGAACTGTTCCGCCCAAGTAATCACCGCGACGCTCTTTTTTCAGAACCGTGGAATAGATTTTCCCTGTGGTTACATTAGAAAATTTGTTTAAATTGATATCGATGAAACGCTCATAGTGACCTAAGTCCAAATCCGTTTCCGCACCGTCATCTGTCACGAATACCTCACCATGCTGGTATGGACTCATCGTACCCGGGTCCACATTGATGTATGGATCAAATTTCTGGATAGTCACGCTCAACCCGCGATTTTTTAACAATCTTCCTAGTGATGCAGCCGTAATTCCTTTACCTAGAGATGACACTACGCCACCTGTTACGAAAATATACTTTGTCATGCTGTCTCCCCCTCGAAATAGTTTTATTTGAAAATAATAATAAGTAACGGATATGCTTTTAAGAGGCATTTAACATTTTTATCATTAGTCAAAAACACGAAATTCATTTACTAAAAAATGAAGCTGCCCCCAATTTCTCAGGTACAGCATATAAATGTTTATTCACTAATAAAATAAAAAACGCCCCACTTGCCAGCATTTCTAGCAAGGGGAGCGTGTATATGTTTAACAAATAATACGTGTCCTTTTTTAAGGAGCCCAAAAAAGATTCTACCTAGTCGGGGTTAAAAAGTCAAGGATTGAAATCAACTTACGAATTTTCACTTTATTTGGCTTGACAAAAATAAAAACACTCCCCGCCATATGTCCAGGGAGTGTTCTTTAGTGGAGATTAGAGGTTTTCTTCCTCTTCCTCATCCAATTCTTCTTCTTCATCTTCCTCGAGTTCGTACTCGTCGTCTTCGATCAAGTCTTCTTCAAACTCTTCGTCGTCATCTTCGTCTGCATCATCTTCATCGGCATCGTCAAAGTCTTCTTCAACCTCATCCTCTTCGTAATCATCCAGATCGTCGAATTCCAATTCTTCTTCGTCCAACTCATCGAATTCGTCTGCATCGATATCGTCATCATCTGCAGCCTTTTTCTTCTTCTTAGACTTTGTTTTCACCTGAGGAGTTGTTTCTTCTTCTATTTGATCATAAGGATACCATGCACGAAGGCCCCATTGGTTTTCTCCAATACAAATGAAACGGCCGTCAATGTTCAAGTCCGTATAGAACTGAGACAACTTTCCCTTAAGGTCTGCATCTGTAAAACCAGTGATTTTCTTGATCTCCGTAATTAATTCGCCAAAAGTCACAGACTGCTTTTGTTCGTTAAATAAAGCAGTAGCGATTTCGATCAATGACATCTCTTGTACTTGTTCTGCCGTTAAATGGTTTAATGCCAATGTCTGCACATCCTTTCTATATATGTAAAAAGACAATATTCATAGCAATTCCTAGAAAAATCCATACCACTCATTATAAACAAAATACCAATGTTTAATCCAGCATAAAATAAATCTTTCCCTCAAAAAAATGAAAAACGGGTAAAAAGGAGAAAAAAATTTAAAAAATGAAAAAAAAGGGGGTCAGACCCCCAAAGGTATTTCCCTCTCTACGTCGAAGACTATAAAGTTGGCGGGAATTCTTGCATTCCCGCCTTGTTGTTGAGGATTTTTTGTTACATGTTTCGTCTGAATTGGCCGCCGACTTCGTAGAGGGCTGTGGTGATTTGGCCGAGGCTTGCGACACGGACGGTTTCCATCAGTTCTTCAAAGATGTTGCCGCCGCTGATGGCCACTTGCTTCAACCTGCCCAACGCCTCTTCTACCTCTCCTGCATTGCGCTCCTGGAACGCTGCAAGGTTTCGAATCTGCGTTTGCTTCTCCTCTTCCGTCGAACGAGCAAGCTCGATGTCATTCAAATCGTCTTCAGAAGGCGGATTCGGATTTTTGTACGTGTTCACCCCGATGATCGGAAGCTCCCCTGTATGCTTTTTCATCTCATAATACATGGACTCATCCTGGATCTTCCCACGCTGATACTGGGTCTCCATCGCACCAAGCACGCCGCCGCGGTCGTTCAAGCGTTCAAACTCCTGCAGCACCATTTCCTCGACAAGGTCTGTCAGCTCCTCCACCACAAACGCTCCTTGCAATGTATTCTCATTTTTCGCCAAGCCATGCTCTTTTGTGATGATCATCTGAATCGCCATCGCACGGCGTACAGACTCTTCTGTCGGCGTTGTGATCGCCTCATCATACGCATTCGTATGCAGCGAGTTACAGTTGTCCTGAAGCGCCATCAATGCTTGCAACGTCGTACGGATATCATTGAAGTCGATTTCCTGCGCGTGCAAGGAACGGCCGGACGTCTGAATATGATACTTCAGTTTCTGGCTTCTCTCATTGGCCCCATATTTATTTTTCATGACCGTTGCCCAGATGCGACGTGCCACGCGACCGATCACCGTGTATTCCGCATCCAATCCGTTACTGAAGAAGAACGACAAGTTCGGTGCAAAGTCATCGATCTTCATGCCGCGGCTCAAATAATATTCCACATACGTGAACCCATTTGCCAGCGTGAATGCTAACTGGGTAATCGGGTTCGCGCCCGCTTCGGCAATATGGTACCCAGAAATCGAAACCGAATAGTAATTGCGGACTTTTTTATCGATAAAATACTGCTGTATATCCCCCATCACTCTTAAAGCAAACTCCGTCGAGAAGATACACGTATTCTGGCCTTGATCTTCTTTTAAAATATCCGCCTGCACTGTTCCACGTACCGTCTGCATGGTCACAGCACGCACTTCAGCAAACTCTTCCACCGATAACACACGGCCAAGTTCCTCTTCTCGCTTTTGCACCTGCTGATCGATCGCCGTGTTCATGAACATCGCCAAAATTACTGGCGCCGGTCCGTTAATCGTCATCGATACGGACGTGCTTGGCGCACAAAGGTCAAAGCCTGCATACAATTTTTTCATATCATCAAGGGTACAGATGCTCACACCGCTGTTCCCGACTTTTCCATAGATGTCCGGACGCTCCGCCGGATCTTCCCCATACAACGTTACCGAATCAAACGCCGTACTCAACCTCTTCGCATCATCATCCTTACTTAAATAGTGAAAACGGCGATTTGTACGCTCAGGTGTCCCTTCCCCAGCAAACTGACGCTTCGGATCCTCACCCTCACGCTTGAACGGGAACACACCAGCCGTATAAGGGAACTCCCCTGGCACATTTTCGAGGTACACCCACTTCAAAATTTCCCCGTAGTCCACATATTTCGGCAGGACCACTTTTGGAATCTTTAAGCCGGACAAGGTTTTCGTCGTAAGCTTCGTGATGATTTCTTTGTCACGGATCCTTGTGACAAACTGGTCACCGGAATATTTCTCTTTCTTCTCTTCCCAGCCTGCTAAAATTTTGCGGGAGTCGCTAGTCAATTTTTCCTCGTATTCATGACGCAGCTCGGCAAGTGCCGCCACGAGCTCCTCGCTTGAAGCACCTCCGCCAGACGCACCAGCCGCTTCCATCGCCCCATCCAATTGGAACAATTTCCGCGCCAACTCCACCTGCTCAGCAGCCATCTTATGATAATTGCGCACTGTCTCGCTGATCTCGCGCAAATAATAGCGGCGGTCATTCGGAATGATTACATTCTGCTTTTCCACGTCCTTGGACGTCGGTAAGCTAGACTCATAAGCCGAACCTGTCTTCTCATTCATCAACTCCAGCAACGCCGCAAAAAGAGTGTTCGTCCCGAGGTCATTGAACTGGCTAGCAATCGTGCCGTACACCGGCATTTCATCCAATTCCTTATCCCATAAAAGACGGCTGCGCTGGTACTGCTTCTGCACCTGGCGCTTCGCATCCTCCGAGCCTTTGCGCTCAAATTTATTAATGACAATCAAGTCCGCGTAATCAATCATATCGATTTTTTCCAACTGAGAAGGCGCCCCGAACTCACTTGTCATCACGTACATGGAGATGTCGCAAATCTCCGTAATTCCTGCATCCCCCTGCCCGATTCCGCTCGTCTCGACGATGATCAAGTCAAATCCGGCCGCCTTCGTGACAGCAATTGCATCTTGTATCGCCAAGGAAAGCTCAGAACGGGATCCACGGGTAGCAAGCGAACGCATATACACGCGTGGATTGAAAATCGCGTTCATGCGGATGCGGTCCCCAAGCAATGCCCCACCAGTTTTCTGCTTCGTCGGATCGATGGACAGGATCGCCACCTTCTTATCTGGTACTTCGTTTATAAATCTGCGGATCAATTCGTCTGTAAGCGAGCTTTTCCCTGCTCCACCTGTCCCCGTAATCCCAAGGACCGGTACGGTTTTCTGCATTTCTTTTACCTTAGCCAAGGCCGTTTGAGCCGTTGCCGCCACCTCTTCATCCGAAGTTACCTGCAGCTCGGATAACGTAATCAGTTTCGCGATTGCCTGATGATTATCGGCAGCAAGACGCTCTACTTCATCGCCAAGGGACTTGACCGTCACAAAGTCACATTCCTTGAGCATCGAGTTGATCATGCCTTGCAGCCCGTGTTCGCGACCATCTTCCGGCGAAAAGATACGCGCGATCCCGTATGCATGCAATTCTTTTATTTCACTAGGAATGATGACCCCGCCGCCACCGCCGTAAATGCGGATGTGAGAAGCACCTTTCTCCTTCAGCAAATCATACATGTATTTGAAATATTCGACATGTCCGCCCTGATAAGAAGAAATTGCGATCCCCTGCACATCCTCCTGGATTGCCGCGTTCACGATTTCCTCCACGGAACGGTTATGCCCAAGGTGAATGACCTCGGCACCGCTCGCCTGGATGATGCGGCGCATGATATTGATTGAGGCGTCATGCCCGTCAAATAGACTTGAAGCTGTTACAAAACGAATATGGTTAGTTGGACGATAAACTTCCATTTTTCACATTCTCCCCCTTTGTAAGTCCGTGCACTAAAAGTTCAATTTGGCCTTCGATATAGGCATCCAGCTCAAAGTGCTTGTGCAGCACCCAACGCCGGAATCCCCACATCTGACCCTGAACGAAAATATTGTGGGCCATCAATTGAATCTGCTGTTCTTTCATGGACATGCCCTCCGCTGTCATGCAGTTCCGGATCACCTGTTCAAACATAGCCACCATTGCAAGCTCCTTGTTCAACACGTATGGAAGCGCATCTTTTGATAAAGACTTTGCCTCCTGATACATGACAAGGACCTCATCCTGCATTTCATCCATCACCCGAAAATAGTAACGGATGGCGGATTTCAAGCTCTCCAGGTTGCCCCTCTTCATGTCGAGCTCCTCCTGCAGGCGTTCCCCCACCTGATCATAAATCCGGTCACAAACGAGGTACAGGACATCTTCCTTCGTTCTGATATATTCATAGAGCGTGCCGATGCTGAAGCCGGCCTCTTTGGCAATCTCCCTTGTGGTGGTGCGGTGGAAGCCCTTTTCTTTAAAAAGGCTCACCGCCCCCTTAATCATCTGATCGCGGCGCTTCTCAATCAGCCGCTCGTCTTTTACGGATGCATGTACTTGACGTTTTTTCATCATCCTGTCCGCCACCTACTTACTTAGTAAGCATTCTGGAGATGACGAGACGTTGAATTTCTTGTGTTCCTTCATAGATTTGCGTGATTTTCGCATCCCTCATATAGCGCTCCACCGGATAGTCCTTCGTGTAGCCGTAACCGCCGAACACTTGAACCGCTTCTGTTGTCACCTTCATCGCCGTGTCACCCGCGAAAAGTTTGGACATCGCAGATTCCAACCCATAGCTCAAGCCCTCTGATTCTCTCCAAGCCGCCTGATACGTTAATAGTCTGGAAGCTTCCACCGTTGTCGCCATATCTGCCAGTTTAAAAGAAACACCCTGCTGTGCCGCGATCGGTTTCCCGAACTGAACACGCTCTTTTGCATAAGCAACCGCTGCATCCAGTGCACCTTGCGCAATTCCGACAGCCTGTGCAGCAATCCCGTTACGACCGCCGTCAAGTGTTGTCATCGCTACTTTGAAACCTTCCCCTTCTGCACCAAGCATGTTTTCTACTGGCACGCGGCAATCTTCAAAAATAATTTCCGTCGTAGGTGAAGATCTGATTCCTAATTTTTTCTCTTTTTTCCCAACGCTGAAGCCAGGGAAGTCCGCTTCGACGATGAACGCGCTTGTTCCTTTATGCTTGCTTGTTGCATCTGTTACCGCAAACACCACATAGATGTCCGCTATCCCTCCGTTTGTGATGAAAATTTTAGAACCGTTCAGCACATAATGGTCACCGTCCAGTTTTGCAGTCGTACGCATGCCGCCAGCATCAGATCCAGATCCCGGTTCAGTCAGTCCGTATCCGCCAATGCTTGTTCCTTGCGCAAGTGGCACCAAATATTTCTGCTTCTGCTCTTCTGTACCGTACTTGTAGATCGGCCAGCTCGCGAGTGATGTGTGTGCAGAAAGTGTTACCCCTGTGGATGCACATACTCTTGAAAGCTCCTCGACCGCGATGCAGTACGCCAAATAGTCACTGCCAATCCCGCCGTACTCTTCTGGAAACGGAATTCCCGTTAAACCAAGGCCCGCCATCTTTTTGAAAATATCCATATCAAAGCGCTCTTCCTCGTCACGCTCCGCTGCAGTCGGTTCCACTTCGTTCTTGGCAAAATCACGTACCATTTTGCGAATCATTTCATGTTCTTCTGATAGTTGAAAGTTCATATTTTTCATCCCCCGATGATTTAGTTTTTTGAGCGCCGCACCAGACACTAGGCACCGTATATTCCGGGGCCAGTCGTGGCAGCGTTGAGTGTGGTTTCATTGAAGATTTGACGACTTTTTACCGCTTTTGTGCTATTTTTTGTGCCTTCAAAAACTGTTCGGTCATTTCAGAAGGGCTTTCAGACACTTTATATGTTCTTCTCACTGTGGTTCGGTCAATCGGCGTGAACCTTTGGACAACTTTGATGGGGTGTTTGGTCATTTGAAAAATTGGTTCGGTCACTTTCGTCGAAACTTTGGACAACTATGCGAAATCTTTGGACAACTTTTCAAAAACTTCGGTCAACTTTCAGAAATCTTCGGACATTTGGCGTCCGCGACCGCAGCCGCGACCACCTTCCGCAAAGTCCACCCCCAATTTCAACCGTCCCCCATCAACTCATCAAATGCTTCCCAATCACGATCCTCTGAATCTCGCTCGTTCCCTCGTAAATCTCACAAACCTTCGCGTCGCGGAAGTAGCGCTCGACCGGATAGTCCTTTGTATAGCCGTAGCCGCCGAACACCTGGACCGCCTCAATTGCCACGTTCATCGCCGTTTGAGAGGCAAAAAGCTTCGCCATCGACGCTTCTTTTCCGCAAGGCTTGCCTAATGCACGCAGGTTTGCCGCACGGTACGTCATCAATCTCGCACCTTCTACCGCCGTCGCCATGTCTGCCAGTTTGAAAGAAACACCCTGCTGTGCCGCAATTGGCTTGCCGAACTGGACGCGCTCTTTTGCATAGGCTGTTGCCGCCTGCACTGCCGCTTCTGCAATACCAAGCGACTGTGCCGCAATGCCGATTCGTCCGACATCAAGGTTAGCCATCGCAATTTTAAAGCCTTCCCCTTCTGCGCCAAGCAGATTTTCCACAGGAACCTTCGCATCTTCAAACGTCAGTTGGACTGTTTTCGAACCGTGCAAGCCCATTTTGTGCTCATCTTTTCCGATGACAAATCCCGGAGTGTCTTTCTCCACAATAAATGCGGAAACTCCCTTGGATCCAAGCTCCGGATTAGTGGATGCAAATACGATGTACGTGTCCGCCTCCCCACCATTTGTGATGAACACTTTCGCACCGTTCAGCACATAGTGATCATCCTGTTTTACCGCACGCGTTTTCAGGCTACCTGCATCAGATCCCGCACTCGGCTCCGTCAAACAGAACGCGCCAAGGTACTCACCGGTTGCAAGTTTTGTGACGTACTTTTGCTTCTGTTCTTCTGTGCCAAAATAAAGAATCGGATTCGTCCCGACAGAGGTGTGTACAGACAGGATCACCCCGACTGTCGCACTCACGCGGGAAAGTTCATTGATCGCGATGATGTAGGAAGGAAAGTCCATTCCCGCTCCGCCGTACTCTTCTGGAATCGTCATCCCCATCAGTCCAAGGTCCGCCATTTTCCGTAAAATCTCACGAGGGAACTCGCCCTCTTCCATTTTTTCCACGAAAGGTGCAATTTCGGTTTCTGCGAAATCGCGCACCATTTTCCGGACCATTTCCTGCTCTTCTGTAAAACGTAAATTCATGCCATTCTTCCCCTCTCCTGCTGTCTGGAAATCCCCAAATACCCCTTTGTTCTTATCAACCCACTCTTACGTCTCGTACGTATAAAACCCTCGGCCTGTCTTGCGTCCCAGCCAGCCAGCTTTCACATATTTTCTAAGCAATGGACATGGACGGTATTTGTCATCACCAAAGCCTTCATGCAACGTTTCCATGATGTACAGGCATGTATCGAGCCCGATAAAATCGGCAAGTGTCAGTGGCCCCATTGGATGATTCATGCCAAGCTTCATGACTTCATCAATCGCTTCCGGTGTTGCTACACCCTCGTAAACGGTGAAAATCGCTTCGTTGATCATCGGCATCAACACGCGGTTGGATACAAATCCTGGGAAGTCGTTCACTTCCACCGGCACTTTGGAAAGCTTTTTCGTCATATCTTCAATTGCGCCGTACACTTCATCTGCCGTTTGCAAGCCGCGGATGATTTCGACAAGCTTCATGACCGGGACAGGATTCATAAAGTGCATCCCGATGACTTTTTCGGGTCTCCCGGTCGCTGCCGCAATTTCTGTGATCGGAAGCGAAGAGGTGTTCGTTGCTAAAATGGTGTGAGCCGGAGCGTGCTGGTCAAGCTCTGCGAAAATTTTCTTTTTGATGTCCATGTTTTCGACTGCCGCTTCAATGACGATGTCCACATGTTTTGCATCTTCAAGTGTGGTTGTTGTTTGCAGGCGACCAAGTACAGCCTCTTTTTCGTCCTCTGTCATGCGGCCTTTGTCCACAGATCTACCCAAGTTCTTCGTAATCCCAGCAAGCCCTCGGTCCAAAAATTCCTGTTTCAAATCGTTCATATATACGTCATAGCCGGCCATCGCACACACCTGCGCGATGCCTGAACCCATCTGTCCTGCGCCAATTACCATTACTTTTTGAATTGTCATGTTCTGATTCCTCCTAAAAAGTTTCTTGCTTATACTTGAATCAAAATAGCATCGCCCTGTCCGCCGCCTGAGCAGATGGAAGCAATCCCAAGACCGCCGCCGCGGCGTTTTAACTCATGAATCAACGACACGATAATGCGTGCCCCACTTGCCCCGATTGGGTGTCCAAGCGCTACAGCCCCGCCGTTTACATTCACTTTCTCCAAATCCAGTCCTGCTAAGTTTGCAGATGCCAATGCAACTGCCGCGAATGCTTCATTTATTTCAAAAAGATCAATCTCCTCAAGCTTTGTTCCTGTTTTCTTTAAAAGTTCTGTGATGACAAGTCCGGGAGTTTTCGGAAAATCCTTCGCTTCCACTGCGATGGACGCGTGCCCTAGAATGGTCGCAAGTACTTCTTTCCCTTCTTTTGCCGCACGATCTTCGCTCATCAGCACAAGTGCACTAGCCCCGTCATTCACACCTGGCGCGTTTCCTGCCGTAATCGTTCCGTCATGGTCGAATGCCGTTCGCAAGCTCGCAAGTTTTTCCATCGATGTATCTTTACGTGGAGACTCATCCTTGCTCACGACAATCGGATCGCCTTTTCGCTGGGGTACAGATACCGGTACGATTTCTGCGTCAAATGTGCCTTTTTCCGTTGCTTCGATCGCGCGCTGATGACTTCTGAATGCCCATGCATCTTGGTCTTCGCGGGTGATTTCCATTTCTTTAGCGACACTGTTTCCGTAGGTGCCCATATGAACACCGGTGAACGTGCATGTAAGACCGTCATGGACCATCAAGTCCTGCACGGTGCTGTCGCCCATGCGAAGGCCCCATCTTGCTTTTGGGAGCATGTATGGCGCGTTGCTCATGGATTCCATTCCGCCTGCTACGATGACTTCTTCTTCACCGGAGCGGATGAGGATGTCGCCGAGTGTGACGCTGCGCATGCCGGATGCACATACTTTGTTAATGGTTTCGGTGCGGACTTCCCATGGCAGGCCTGCTTTTTGGGAGGCTTGCCTTGATGGTAGCTGGCCTTGGCCGCCTTGGAGGACGGTGCCCATGATGACTTCGCCTACTTTGTCACCTGATAGGTTTGCTCGTTGTAGTGCTTCTTTGATGGCTACTGCTCCTAGGTCTGATGCTGTTAGTGAGGATAGTCCTCCTGCGAAACGGCCGATTGGTGTGCGGACTGCGCTAACGATTACTGTTTTTCCCATGGGTAATTTCCTCCTTTTTATTTAGAAAAAATTGTTTTGACTCCCTTATTGATTTCCGTTTCGGGGGTTCGCTTTCCACAGGCGGTCCGGAAGCCTCCTAACTTCGTTGCGGGGTCTTCCCTGTCCCTTCCTCCCGTAGGAGTCTCACCCCCTACACTCCAATCAATAAGGGGAAATCCTATAAATGCTTTGTTACCGCTTACATACGTTGCGTTTTAAAAACTGAACGAGCGCTCAGTTTTGGTGAAAAGCATATGGTGCACGCAGTTAACTACGTACACCTTTTTGCTTGAGTCTATTATTCTATTAGGATACTAATTCTTGTTTGTCGCCGATGACGGAGCGTTCGAGTAGTTCTGCTACGTCGTAGGTGCCGACGTTTTCTTCTACTTCTTTAGCTTTCGTACCGTCAGATAGCATTGTCAAGCAGTACGGGCAGCCCGAGCTGATGACGCTTGGTGCTACTTCGAGTGCCTGCTCGGTACGGGCCACGTTGACGCGTGTGCCTGTGTCTTCTTCCATCCACATCAGTCCTCCGCCGGCTCCACAGCACATTCCCGTTTCACGGCTGCGGTTCATTTCGACCACTTTTACGCCTGGGATGGCTTTTAGGATGTCACGCGGTGGCTCGTAGACTTCGTTGTATCTTCCGAGGTAACAGGAATCGTGGTACGTGATCGTTTCATTTACCTCGTGTACCGGCGTCAGTTTGCCTTCTTTTACAAGCTCGGCTAAGACCTCTGTATGATGGTAGACTTCGGCTTCAAGTCCGAAATCAGGGTACTCGTTTTTGAAAATATTATAGGCATGCGGGTCGATGGTGACGATTTTCTTGACTTCGTTTTTCTCGAATTCCGCGATATTGCCAGTTGCAAGCTCCTGGAATAGGAATTCATTTCCTAGGCGGCGCGGCGTGTCTCCGGAGTTTTTCTCCTTGTTACCGAGAATCGCAAATTTCACACCGGCTTCGTTCATTAATTTTGCAAAAGAGATGGCGATTTTCTGGGAGCGATTGTCGAAAGATCCCATGGACCCTACCCAGAACAGATATTCAAACTCCTCGCCAGCTTTCTTCATTTCTTTTACCGTTGGAATGCTTACTTCCGGTGCTGCATCGCGCCAGTTTTCGCGTTCTTTACGGTTTAGACCCCAAGGATTTCCTTGGCGCTCAATGTTGGTCATCGCGCGCTGTGCATCGGCATCCAGTTTTCCTTCTGTCAGAACGAGGTAACGGCGAAGATCGATGATTTTATCGACGTGTTCGTTCATTACTGGACATTGGTCCTCACAGTTACGACAGGTCGTACATGCCCAAATCTCTTCTTCTGTGATGACATCACCGATCAGGCTCGGGCTGTATTCGATCGTTGCCGCGCTTTCTTGTGCACCTTTTCCCGCAGCCCCCATCATGGCAAGCTGATTTCCGTGCGTGTTATTGAACGCATAAGTCGGTACCCAAGGGGATTTGGACGTGATGGCCGCTCCCTTGTCTGTTAAGTGGTCACGAATTTTCACAATCAAGTCCATTGGTGAAAGCATTTTTCCTGTACCTGTAGCCGGACACATGTTGGTACAGCGTCCACATTCCACACAGGCGTACATATCGATTAATTGGTATTGGGTGAAGTCTTCCACTTTCCCGACACCGAATGTTTCTTGTGTTTCGTCTTCAAAATTAATTTTTTCAAGCTTTCCTGGGTTCGTTGTACGGTGAAAAAATACATTCGCAGGTCCTGCAATCAAATGCGCGTGCTTGGACTGCGGTACATACACCAAGAATGTTAATAAGAATAACAGGTGAATCCACCAGCCGACATAAAATAATGCGATGGCTGCCGTTTCATTGATCCAGCTGAACATGAGTGCGAATAGTGATGCCACCGGCTCGCTCCATGTTAAGCCATGGTCATGCCAGATCAGTCCCATTCCGTTTGAAAATAATACAGAAAGCATCAATCCGCCGATGAACAATAGAACAAGACCGGATTTGAAGCCTCTTTTTAAGCGAACCAATTTTTCTACATAGCGGCGATAGAAGGCCCAAACAACCGCTACAAGAATCATCAGGGTTACAAGCTCCTGGAAAAATGTAAAGGCCGGATATAGTGGTCCAAGCGGCAAATGCGCATTTGGAACAAGCCCTTTGATGATCAGGTCCAGCGCCCCAAGCTGAACCATTAGAAATCCGTAGAAGAACATGACGTGGATAATCCCACTTTTCTTATCCTTCAATAATTTTTTCTGGCCAAAAACATTGACCCAGACTTTGTCTAACCGTTCTTTCACTTTGTTATCAAATTCAACTTTTTTCCCTAGCTTGATGAATTGAATTCTTGTTCTGATCAAGTAAACAAATAGCGATAATGCGTAAGCGGTTACAATTATCGTTAAAATCCAATTGGCAATTAACAAACCGTTACTCACATCTCCCACTCCTTTCGTGTCCCCTTTTTACTGTCGGCTGTTTACGTGTTTATCGTAACGAAAGAGCCTCAATGTTTGGAAAGAATATAATTTTCAGAACTTTAGTAATTTATCTATATCTTATAACTGAATGAGCATTCAGTCAACATATTTAGTTGTAAAACTGGCTATATTTTTCTGTGAATCAGGGTATGGGTAATTAGTTATAGGATAAGAACGATTGATTACGTAAAAACTAAATGGACGTGTTTTCGGGAGGGAATAAGATGGCAGTTGTATTGTACATTATCATCGGGGTCGGTTTCATTTTTGGATGGTTGGCACTGGATTTACATTTGGGAAGAAAGAAGCATTTGAAAGAAGTTAAAAGGTTGAAATTCCCAAAAAGGCAGAGTGATATTCTCCTCTATGCTGACGGAAACCTTTTGTATAAGGACTTATTCCACGACATGCGTCATGCTAGCAACCACATACATTCCCTCTTTTACATGGTACGAGACGACCATGCGAGCAAGGAATTTCTATCTATTTTAAAAGATAAAGCAGATCAGGGTTTAGAGGTTCGGCTCCTACTCGATTATTTTGGATCCTTTGATGTAAAAAAAGAGACCATCAAAGAACTTGAGCAGCACGGCATCGAAGTGGAGGTTTATCATAAGCCCGCCTTTCCTTTCTTTTTCTTCAGCATCAACCAGCGAAATCACCGGAAAATCACGGTGATAGACGGAAAAATCGGGTATGTTGGAGGATTCAATATTGGAAAGGAATACCTCGGACAGGATCCCGAATTTGGCGTTTGGCGCGACTACCACCTCAAGCTGGAGGGGGAAGGTGTGCAGGACCTCCAATCACAGTTTATCCAAAACTGGGAGCAAGCCGGCGATTTCCCTTCACGCGAGTGGGGCGGTGATTATTATCCGGAGCTTACAAAAGGCCCGATTACGCATAAGCTGGTCCCGACAAATGGCGGGCATTTGACGGAGACGTTTTTAAAGCTGCTTCAAAAAGCGGAGAAATCCATCATCATCTGCACTCCTTACTTTATACCGAGTGAGCCGTTGCTGGATGAATTGCTTTCCGCCTTGGGGCGCGGGGTGAAGGTTACTGTTCTTGTCCCGGCGAAAGCCGACCATGCGCTGGTGATGGATGCTGCGTTTCCATACTTTGCAACGATGATACAAGCAGGAGCGGAGGTTTATCGATTCTATCTCGGATTCTATCACGCAAAAGTTATGGTAATCGATGATCATACCTGTGATGTTGGTACCGCTAATTTTGATAAGCGCAGCCTTTTCTTGAACAATGAAATCAATTGCCTGATATATGATAAAGAATTTGTGCACAAGACAGTACAGGAAATTCACAAGGATATCCACAACTCGGAAAAGTTAACGCTGGAGTTCATCCGGAACCGAACTCTGTTGGATAAGGGAAAAGAAAAGCTTTCCAAGGTCATTGCGCCTTTGTTGTGAGTAGTGGGTTGTTATTGCAAAGCTTTTGAAAAGGAGTTTGTTTGGATGAGAATTCGCTTTGGATTTGTTTCACAATCTTGGACGCTGTGGGAGGCCTCCCCTGCCCGTGCGTTGACTTATACCCGCTATAAGCAGATGTCTGCCGAGGAGGGTCGTGAAAAGTTGCTTTCGGTGACGCGAGAGAATTTAATGAACACGCTGCGAACGATTTACTTTTGTATTGCGCACGAAATTAAAGTCTTTCGTTTCTCCTCTTCCATTGTTCCGCTTGCGACCCATCCGGATGTAAAATGGGATTTTGTTAGTGAATTTGGTGATGAATTCAAGGAGATTGGGGACTTAGTGAAACGGTATGGGATGCGTTCGAGCTTTCATCCCAACCAGTTTACTTTGTTCACGAGTGATAAACCGCATATAACCGAGAATGCGGTCATTGATATGGTCTATCACTATGAGATGCTGAAGGCGATGGGGTTGGAGAATGAGGGAACGATCAACATCCATGTTGGCGGCGCTTACGGGAATAAGGAGCTTGCGGTGGAGCGGTTCAGGGAAAATATTGTGTCGCTTCCGGATGAGGTCCGGGCGCGGATGACGCTGGAGAATGATGATAAGACCTACACAACGGAGGAAACGTTGGTGTTGTGCGAGGAGCTCGGGATTCCGCTTGCGTTCGATTATCACCATGAGTACGCCAATCCGAGTTCCGTTTCTTGGGAGGAGCTTCTGCCAAGAGTGTATGCGACGTGGAAGGATATCGGCATCATACCAAAGATCCATATATCCTCCCCTATTTCGGAAAAGAAATTGCGGCACCATGCAGACTTTGTGGATCTGCAGTTTTTAATGGAATTTTTGAAAGTGGTGGTCGGGCTAGGCCAGGATGTCGACTTTATGGTGGAAGCAAAACGAAAAGACGAGGCGGCACTGCAGCTATGTGAAGACATCTCGAAGATCCGTGGCGTGAAACGAATTAGCGGCGGTGCGGTGGAGTGGTGAAGTGCTAAATAAGTGAAGAGGGGTCTGACCCTCACCGCTCTAAAGCGGTGAAGAGTCAGACCCCTCTTTTTTAGTTGGTTCATTGGAATTAGTTGCTTGATTGGAATATTGGGGCTACCCAGGTAAACAGGCGGTAGCCAAGGTAGATGCCGACGATCCCGACGATGCCCGAGAATACGGGTGGTGCTGGGATTGGCAGGCGGAATAGAGCGAAAAGGAATCCTACGACCATTCCTGTTGCAAGTGCTAGTATGCTTTCTTTCATTGTTTAAAACTCCCTTGTTGTTTTAGTCTATGTTGTTTATTTTGACCAAAAGAAAACTCTCTACTCTAATTTCTAGTAGAGAGTTTTCTTGGAATTACATCTTCTCAGGTGCAGAAACTCCGATTAGTTTCAAAGCGTCCTGCAAGGTGATTTGTACAGCTTTCATCAACCCTAGACGTGCCTTTGATTTTTCTTGGTTGTCTGCATCCAATACTTTTTCCGCATTGTAGAAGCTGTGAAGCGCGGAAGCAAGTTCAAATGTATAGTTGGTGATACGGTGAGGAATGCGTTTTTCCGCCGCTTCGGCTACCGCAAGCGGATATTCCCCTAGCTTTTTCAAAAGATCAATTTCTTTTTCAGAAGAGACGTGTTCAAGAGCGAAGTTTCCTTCCAGGCTGATGCCTTGCTCTTCTCCTTGGCGAAGCATGCTGCAAATACGAGCGTGCGCGTATTGTGCATAGAACACCGGGTTTTCGTTGGACTGTGATACTGCCAAGTCCATATCGAAATCTAGATGCGTATCACCTGAACGCATGGCAAAGAAGTAACGAACGGCATCCAAGCCCACTTCTTCCATCAAGTCGCGCATCGTTACCGCTTTACCGGTACGCTTGCTCATTTTCATCTTTTCGCCGTTTTGGAAAAGGTGGACAAGCTGGATGATTTCCACTTCCAGTGCGTCTTTTCCGTAACCAAGTGCTTCAATGGCAGCTTTCATACGAGGGATGTAACCGTGGTGGTCTGCTCCCCAGATGTTGATGAGCTTGTCATGTCCGCGTTTTAGTTTATCTTGGTGGTACGCAATATCCGGCGTCAGGTACGTGTATGACCCGTCATTTTTGATGAGAACACGGTTTTTGTCATCGCCGAATTCCATGGAGCGGAACCATGTTGCTCCCTCTTCTTCGTAGATGTGTCCCTGCTCGCGAAGGGTTGCCAGTGCTTCATCGATTTTCCCGTTGTTGTACAGGGAAGTCTCGGAGTACCAAACGTCAAAACGGACACGGAACTCTTCTAAGTCCTGTTGCAGTTTTTTCATTTCGTATTTTAAGCCGTATTCACGGAAAAAGCTGCGGCGGTCCTCTTCTGATTCGTTGACGAAACGGTCGCCGAACTCATCTGCGATTGCCTGGCCGATCCCGATGATATCTTTCCCATGATAACCGTCTTCCGGCATTTCTTTGTCTTGGCCAAGCGCCTGGAAATAACGTGCCTCAACAGAAAGAGCCAGGTTGTTGATTTGGTTACCTGCATCATTGATGTAGTATTCGCGTGTCACCTCATACCCTGCCTTATCCAGTACATTACATAGGGAGTCCCCCACTGCCGCACCACGGGCATGTCCAAGATGAAGGTCGCCTGTAGGGTTTGCAGATACGAACTCGACATTGATTTTCTCACCGTTCCCCACGTTGGAACGACCGTAATCAGTTCCCGCTTTTAGAATCGTTGGGATTAGGTCTGTGAGATAAGCGTTGTCCATGTAAAAGTTGATGAATCCAGGACCAGCGATATCTATTTTTTCAATAGATGCTTTCGATTGATCAAAATTTTTCACGATTTCTTCTGCAATCATGCGAGGTGCTTTTTTCGCTACGCGTGCAAGCTGCATCGCCATGTTCGTGGAATAGTCCCCGTTTGCTTTATCCTTTGGTGTTTCAAGAACAACAGCTGGAATCTGCTCCTCTGTTGCCAAGCCTGCTTTAAGAACGGACGCTTTGATCTCTTCTTTCAGGCGTTCTTGTACTTGTTCTACTATATTCATCTTGCCTGTTCCTCCTCGTAGTTGATTGTTATCAAGTATTGACCGGTTACTTGATCTTGAACCTTCAATTTATAGTCAAGCTGCAAACAGCCTCGCTTCTTATCTGAATCCTTCATCATGACCACTTTTTCCGTTTCCGTTTCAAACTGAAACCCTGCGCCAGCGCCCTGGTAGCTTCCTTCTGTCGTTTCACCGGCACGGAAGGATTGCAGCATATTGATGTCCCCTGAACGCTTCAGACGCACTTCTTTGTCTGTAATTTTATAAAAACAATCGACCTTCTCCTTGCCTTCGAGCTCTTCTGAGAAGACGATGTATTCTGATTCACCTTTTATGTAGTATTGACCATCTGCTCCAAACACAACAAATTCCCTGTCATTATCCGCATGAATTATTTCCGACTGGAACGTCACCTTTATCGGCATCTTTAAGTGATTTTGATTGTCTGCCATTTGGCCCCACATCCTTTTATCTTAACGCTTGTTGGTTCGCGTCGATTTTTCTATAACCTTCATAGTATAAAACAAGTAGGGTGTGGAGTTCAATAGAGGATGTTGGGGGTTTTGGGAAATGGGTGATTTTTTTGATGGTAGTGTGGGGGTAGGGTTAAGAATGGGAGTTCTATTGGACGTTTGGCTGGAGTTTTGTGGCGATTCGGGTGAATAGAAGCGTTCTATTGGACAATTTACCTGGGTTTCCTTGGCCTTCGGGCGTTTAGAAGCGTTCTATTAGACAGTTTACCTCGGTTTGTTTGGCCTTCGGGTGAATAGAGGCATTCTATTAGACAATTTACCTCGGTTTGTTTGGCCTTCGGGTGAATAGAGGCGTTCTATTGGACAATTCACCTGGGTTTCCTTGGCCTTCGGGCGTATAGAGGCGTTCTATTAGACAGTTTACCTCGGTTTGTTTGGCCTTCGGGTGAATAGAGGCGTTCTATTGGACAATTCACCTGGGTTTCCTTGGTCTTAGGGCGTATAGAGGCGTTCTATTAGACTTTTCACCTTGATTTCTTAAGCCTTCAGGCAAATAGAATCCTTTCTTATACAAAAAAGCCCTGTCTCCCAAGGCGGCTTAGTAGCAAGCAAGCACTTAGTAAACAGAGCTGATTTTGAAACGCTTATTTTACCCAACCTAAAATCATTTCGCGGATCAGTTTGCTTGCCGTGTTGGCAGTTTGCTCGGAAGTGTCATAGATAGGTGCCACTTCTACAAGGTCTGCTCCCACTACGTTCACATCGGAACCTGCGATGGCATGGATGGATGCAAGCAATTCACGGGATGTGATGCCGCCGCAATCCACGGTTCCTGTGCCTGGTGCGTGTGCAGGGTCAAGCACGTCGATGTCGATTGTTACATAAACCGGACGGCCAGCAAGTGTCGGAAGGATCTCTTTCAACGGCTCAAGCACTTCGAATTTGGAGATGTGCATGCCTACTTCCTTCGCCCATTGGAACTCTTCCTTCATGCCGGAACGGATACCAAAAGAATAAACATTGGTTGGTCCGATTAAGTTTGCTGCTTTCTTGATTGGTGTGGAGTGGGAAAGCGGCTCTCCTTCGTAATCGTCGCGTAGGTCTGTGTGAGCGTCCATATGGATGATAGCAAGATCCGGATACTTTTTGTACATCGCCTTGATGACAGGCCAAGATACAAGGTGCTCTCCACCCATTCCAAGTGGGAACTTGTCTTTTTCTAAAAGACTGTCGATGTATTCTTCGATCATTTCGATGCTTTTTTGCGGGTTACCGAAAGGCAATGGGATGTCTCCTGCATCGAAGTATTTTACTTCTTCCAATTCGCGGTCTAGGTACGGGCTGTACTCTTCTAGTCCGATGGATACTTCACGGATACGGGACGGGCCAAAGCGGGATCCTGGGCGGTAGCTTACTGTCCAGTCCATCGGCATGCCGTAAATTACTGCTTGGCTATCATCAAAGCTTGGGTGGCTTTTAATAAAGACGTTGCCTGAATATGCTTCATCAAAACGCATGGGTGGTTTCCTCCTTTAATTAAAGGGTCTGACCCTTAGCGCTTTAACGCGCTGAGGGTCAGACCCCTCTTTAGTTCTTTATCTCGTTACTTCACTAAATCCGCTACAAATTTAGGTAGGGCGAATGCTGCTTTGTGCAGTTCTTTGGTGTAGTATTTTGTGTCGATTTCGTGGAAGCGGTCTTCGCTTACTTCCAGTGGATCGTGCTTTTTGGATCCAATTGTGAATGTCCACATGCCGCTTGGGTATGTTGGGATGTTTGCGATGTATAGGCGTGTAATCGGGAAGATTTCACGTACGTCGCGTTGTACATTTGTAATCAGTTCCGGTGTAAACCATGGGTTGTCCGTTTGCGCCACGAATACGCCGTCTTCTTTTAGCGCTTTGGAAATTCCTGCGTAGAAGCCTTTTGTAAATAGGTTTACAGCGGGTCCTACTGGCTCCGTGGAGTCTACCATGATGACATCATAAATGTTTTCGCTTTCTGCGATATGCATGAATCCGTCGCCAACCTTCACTTCTACGCGCTCATTTTCAAGCTCGCCAGCAATTTCAGGAAGGTATTTTTTGGAGTACTCGATTACTTTTCCGTCGATTTCCACAAGCGTCGCTTTTTTCACGCTAGGGTGCTTCAGCACTTCGCGGATTACGCCGCCGTCTCCTCCGCCTACTACCAACACGTTTTCAGGGTTAGGGTGTGTGAACAATGGCACGTGTGCCACCATTTCGTGATAAACGAACTCGTCCTTTTGAGTTGTCATGACCATTCCGTCCAAAATAAGCATGTTGCCGAACTCTTCTGTTTCTACCATATCAAGCTTTTGGAATTCCGTCTGCTCTGTATGTAAAGTGCGTTTGATTTTCGCTGTGATTCCGAAGTTTTTTGTTTGATATTCTGTGTACCATAATTCCATTTTGTCCAACATTCCCTTCCAAAATAAAATGATCTATCTATCTTGCGGCCATAAGCTTAAGTTTCTATCGTTAAATGCTCGTTTTTATCGTTCCCTATCGATGAAAAATGAAACATTGATTTATCTGGATTTCTTGCTTCCGCGGCCAACGAACCACCACTTCCACTTTTCTAATCACCAAGAAAAAAGTATAGATGAATCTAGCAAAAATTCAAGTAAAAAATTTATTTTTCTGCAAATGTTTAAAAAGGTTCAAAGAATTTCATACTAGGAATAAAAACTGTATTTATATATGGGAATCTTTTGTAGCAATGTGGAAGGGGGATCGATACACATGGAATTAATAACAAACGACCGGTTTCAGCAGGTTATTAAATATGTTCGCGCGATGTTTTTTATAGGAATCATCCTATCGATCTCTTTCTTTCTTTTAGTTGGCGGAGTGTGGATTTATGCGAAGTCCAAGGGCGCTCCCCCCCTTTCTGTCACGCAGTCATCGATTTTTTATAGCAAGGACGGGTCCATCATTGGGGAAGCTCATAGTGGCGAAAAGCGGTACTGGGTCGGACTTGAGGATATTTCCCCTTATGTAGTGGATGCGACGGTGGCGGTGGAAGACAGGCGTTTTTTTACCCATCACGGCTTTGATCCGAAACGGATTGGTGGTGCCATCCTTGCCGATATTAAAGCTCGGGCAAAGGTTCAAGGAGCAAGTACCATTTCACAGCAATATGCGCGTAATCTTTTCCTCGTTCACGATAAGACGTGGAAGCGGAAATGGGAAGAGGCTCTTTATACCATCCGAATTGAGGCTAATTATTCAAAAGAAGAGATTCTCGAAGGCTATTTGAATACTATCTACTATGGACACGGCGCTTATGGAATTGAATCGGCGTCTTATTACTATTTTAACAAGCCTGCGAAAGAACTGACACTAGCGGAAGCCAGCATGCTTGCGGGTATACCGAAAGGTCCAAGCGTCTTTTCGCCTTATGCAGATAGTGACCGGGCACGTCAAAGGCAGGGAATTGTTCTGCACTCGATGGTGGAAAACGGATCTCTTACAAAAAAAGAAGCAGAAGAAGCACTCGCACAACCGCTGACTTACGGAAACCGTGAGCATCTGCCGAAAGAATTTATGGCTCCTTATTTTCAAGATGCCGTAAGGGCGGAGATTAGAAATGTATTGGGCCTGCAGAAAGAATTAGAAATGGGCGGGCTTCACATTTATACTACGTTAGACCCTACTCTACAGGCTATTGCGGAAGAGGAAGTGGAGAAAACGTTTGATCCGGAGTCTGACATGCAAGTCGGGTTCGTTTCCATGGATCCGAAAACAGGCAGAGTGCTTGCGCTTGTCGGAGGAAGAAATTACGAAGAAAGCCCGTACAATCGGGTGACACAGGCGGAAAGGCAGCCAGGTTCGACATTCAAGCCGCTGTTGTATTACCGGGCACTTGAGCAGGGTTTTACGCCATCCACCGGTTTTCGCAGTGAGGTGACAACCTTTGAGATCGATAACGGTCGCTCGCAATACACGCCGCATAACTTCAACAACTACTATGCAAATGATATTTTGACCATGATGCAGGCATTGCCATTATCAGATAACGTCTATGCGGTGAAAACTCACCTGCTTCTTGGAGAAAAAGAATTGACCAAACAGGCAAAAAAGCTTGGAATCGGGTCTCCAATTAAGGATGTCCCTTCGCTTGCATTGGGCACCTCCCCTGTCCGGGTGCTCGACATGGCGAATGCCTATAGCGTGTTTGCTAATGGAGGAAAAGAAGTCAAACCAGTTTTCATTGAAAAAGTAGTGAACTACCGCGGAGAAATCCTTTATGAACGCGAAAAGGAAGCCAAACAGTTGTTAGATCCTGATGTAACCTTTGTCCTGAACCATATGATGACGGGAATGTTTGATCCAGCGTTAAACGGCTATATGGCTGTAACAGGAAATGCGATTCGCGATAAACTGACAAGGCCTTATGCCGGAAAATCAGGTTCCACCGAAACGGACAGTTGGATGATCGGATACACCCCTCAGCTGGTCAGCGCTGTTTGGACAGGCTACGACCGTGACCAATCGATTACACTCTGGGCGGAAAAGCATTATGCGAAAAATTTATGGGCCGGATTTATGGAGCGCGCACTGAATAATAAATCTGTTGTGGCATTTGCTCCAACGGAAGGCGTTGTCGGGGTGCAGGTCAATCCGCAAACCGGCCTACTTGCCACAAGCGACTGTCCGGTTTCCAGATTAAGCTATTACATCAAGGGCACCGAACCAACCGAATACTGCATGGCGCACTTAGAGGATGTCAAAGAGGAAGACGCGATTCCTGAGGCACAGCCTAAAGAAGAAACTAAAAAATGGTGGAAGAGATTTGTTCCTTGGATGTAGTGAATAGTATCCTAAAAAAGTTAAAACCCCCGGGATGTCTCCCGGGGGTTTTAGGTGTCCTAGCTTTCCATGTGTTCTACACATGTGAGTTAATTTTACTTTTTTTGTCGTAATAACTCAAGTGGGTAGAGTCGAACATTCAAAAAAATGTCACATCTTTATTTTTGAGAACCTCTTGACAAACTAGTTTACAGCTAATTGGTTTTTCAGGTCATCGGAAGCTCGTTCCCACATTCCGCTGTCATGGAACTCCAGATAGTTTTGCAAAATAGTTTTGGAACGGTCATCCATATGCTCCACCATGATGTGGCGCTTCATGGACTTATCCATTTTATTCACATGCTCTGGAAGTGACTTGTAGCCTCTGCGAATTTCGCGATCAACGGTCATCTCACATGCAGTCACACCGGCATAGTAAGGACCTTCCTGCTTGCGGTCGATGGTTACCCATACAAGCCAGTAAGGTTTTCCGTTCGGCACATCCTCTTTGTTGGGAAGGAACTTGATTCCACGCTCTATCGTACTGCGGGCATGCATCGCGCCAATATCGACGAAAGCCTCTCCGCCGTCCACATCTACAAATACAGGTGACACATTATCAAGACTCAACGCCCCAATCCCGAATCCGCCGTGCCCGTCTGTCGGGTCATTTTTTATAATATTAAAGCCAATTGGTTTTTTCTTCTTTTCTTGATCCATTTTCTAGCCCCCTTGCTTAATTGTATAGCTGCAATGGCAAATCCGATCCTGCCGCTTGCGCTTTTCTTTTCATTATACAATAATTTACGGGAGAGTTAAAAACAATCAAAGGAGCGAATGTAAAATGCCTTATGTAACTGTTAAGATGCTGGAAGGACGCAGTGAAGAGCAGAAAAAAGCATTGGTGGAAAAAGTGACAGCTGCTGTCAGCGAAACAACCGGTGCCCCGGAAGAGAAAATTGTCGTGTTTATTGAAGAGATGACAAAAGGTCACTATGCTGTTGGCGGTAAGCGATTAAGCGATCAATAATGGCTCAGAGGGATTCGGACAGGCCTCGAATCCCTTTTTAATTCAGCAATTCGCTTAACTTTTTCTTCTTCTTTTCCACCATTTTTATATCAAGCGGCTCGAAATACTCTTCCTTGATGCTGTCCACTAGAAATCCCCACATATTCTTGATCTTATCCTTGATCTCTTGATTGCTTCCTTCTGCAATAAGGAGCAGGCACTCCAAGGTAGTGAGTATGACCGAAATATCCCGTTCTCCATAAATTCGAATCTGATAAAACCCGGTGTACAGGATTTCTTCAAAGGTTCGTTGAGGAATCGTCACCCTCTTTTCCTTGTCCTCATCGAGGTATGTGATCGCGTCTGCATCCACCTCGCCAAATTCCATCAACAGTCTGCTCATATACCGTATACAGTTGTTGGCAGTGTTTGGGTCGTTTATGCCAGGAGAAATTGCGCGCAAAGCCACTTCCGCCATTTTCTGCAAGGCAAATTCCCCGTCTTGCAGCGGCGTGCGCTCCTCCCCCACCTCGATGAAAGCGGTCAGGTCCAACTCTTCTGGTTTTTCTTTTGTAAAATTAACAAAGGCAATCACGCTTCGTTCGGTTACAAAATCACCGATTCGTTTATTGAACACAATATGAAAACCATGCTCCTTTGCCTTGGCTGCCAATCCCTCTGTATCGACTACTTGGACATAGCCTGTTGCCTTTGGAGTAAGTTCCATTTTTTCCTGCGAAGCGGACGTAGAAATATCCATCTTTTCAAAAAGAATTTTTTCGGCTTTATAGAGAAGCTTTTTCTTTTTCACTGTAGCAAGGCCCTCTTTCATGAGCCGCTCAATCAGCTTGCTCACCTGGATCGAGCGTGCAACATGGTGAATGAAAAAGACAAAATACCCCACACATATCACAGCGAGAATCACACCTATACCTGAGGCTAACACCCGCTGCTCATCTAGCCAATCCTTCATGAACAACAAGGACAACACCGTGTAAATAAAGGACCCGACAAACACACCCAACACCCGGAGCGTCATCTTTTCCGTCATAAAGTCCTGAAGCGTCCGAGGGGAAAATTGGCTGGAGTAGGTGGTCAGGACAACCATGATGGTGGAAAAAGAAATGGTCGTCATCGTAAGAATTGCGGTGGCAATCGAGCTCAAAATGGTTGTACTCAAATCCACATTCGTGAAAAATATTTTGGGAAGATAATTCTGTACAGAGTCAGCAAAAACGGTATCGACTGCTATCACAATCGCTGTAAGAATAATACTTGCCAACGCATAAAGGCTTGGCACAAACCAAATTTCCTTCCTTGCTCTCAAGGTCCACTTTTCCATATGTACGCTGCTCCTCTTTTTTGGCGGCTTTTTATAGGTAGCATTCCCTTTTTGGGGTGGAGGTAAGCCTGTTTATCGGTATATACAAAACAAAAAGCCCAAAAGGATCAAACCATCCCCTTGGGCTTTTCAATCTTATTGTGTGATGCATTCGCGAAGGCTTTCGATATAGTCGTATGCCTCGTTCACTTCGTCCTCTGTGTAGCGCTGCTTGCTTTTTAGCGTAAAGACTTTGTCCTTCACTTCTTCCCGCGGCAGGTTCTCAAAGAACAGCACCGTGGAAACCAGCTCTAAAAAGCGGGAGTTCTGTTCGTTCATCTTGGTCATGCACTCGTTCAGGTGCGGCATTTCCAAGTCATAATGTTGCAGGAATTCTTCCCCGTTTTCGGTTAAAGAGTAGCGGTACTGCGAGTAGCCCCCTTTGTTCTCTTTCAGCTCGCTTAAAAAGCCGAGATTGCAAAGCTCCTCCACTCGCAACGTCACTTCTTCAGAATATGGTCCGTAAAAATGGAAATTGTACTTTTCATAAAATGGGTAGTTCAACTTTTTGGCTATATACACCATTTTCTGCAGCTTTTTTCTCCCAATGACTTCACCTGCAGATGCAAACACCTTCATTAATTTTGCGTGATCTGTCAACAAACCCTTTCATCTCCTAACCTTATCCGTTGCCTATATTCCTAGTATCTCTCTGATTTTTTTCTTAGCCGATTTTTTAGACGATAGATCCTCTAGCATGTCTAGTGGAAAATAAAGCTTGTGATCGGTTCTTCTTTTGCCGGAAATGGCATCCACGATCTCAGATTCCCTTGAAAGCTCACGCACATCCCCATTTGGCATAAGCAGGTGAATCGGCAGGCGCTCCTCTTCTTCTCCCGGACGGTAAAAGTCGTACGGCAGGTCGGAGGAAGAGTCCACCACTAGATAGTATGCAGGGTCGATGCCCGCTTTCTTAAAGAGACTTGTCAGTTCCATCAAGTCCATCATTTGCTTATTAGGATTAAATTCGACGTATTTAAACAAATTCCTGTTCATAAATCGTCGACATAAGTCGCTTAATATCGAATCTTCTTCTTCCTGCCAGGATTGGAAATAGTACATAACCACTGCTTCATCAAGTTTTATGTAATCCTCTACTGAAATTTCTTCCTCAAAAAGAGAGTAGAAATGAACAGGATAATATTTAAATGTGTAATATTCTTGGTGCAATTGTTTGGCACGGTGCAGAATCTTGGTCAAAATCACTTCCGCACTTCTCGTTACAGGGTGGAAATAAACCTGCCAATACATCTGATAGCGGCTCATGATATAATCTTCCACCGCATGCATTCCACTAGATTTAATGACCACCTGATCTTCTCTCGGGCGCATGACACGCAGGATCCGCTCCATATCGAAATGCCCGTAACTGACTCCCGTAAAATAAGCGTCACGTTGCAGGTAATCCATGCGGTCGGCATCAATCTGACTGGAAATCATGCTGACTACCAATTTATTTTTATATGTTTTTGCGATGACCTCGGCCACATCTTTCGGAAAATCCTTATGGACCTTTTTAAGGACGGCGTTTACTTCCGTGTCCCCGAGAATGATGGCCTGGGTAAAATCTTCATGATCTAAGTGGAACACCTTTTCAAAGGAATGTGAAAAAGGACCGTGCCCCAAATCATGCAGCAGCGCAGCGCACAGGCATAACAGGCGATCATCCGGATTCCAATCTTGCCTTCCTTCAAATCCGTCATCAATAATGCGGCGGACAATCTCGTATACTCCCAATGAATGGTTAAGCCGGCTATGCTCAGCGCCGTGGAACGTCAAATAGGTGGTACCAAGCTGGCGGATCCGGCGCAAACGCTGAAATTCCCTAGTCCCAATCAAATCCCACACAACCCTGTCGCGCACATGGATATATCTGTGAACGGGGTCCTTAAATACCTTTTCTTCACTCAGTTTTTCGGTTGCATAACTCATTTCGTAGACCTCATTATTTTCGGCATAATATTTATCTCATTCTATTATATCGTAAATATTTTACAAGAAAAGGTGGTTTTGGTTAAACACCTGTTAGTCTGCGTTCCGGGTGTTCGCTTTCCGAGGGGCGGTGCTTGAGCCTCCTCGGCTTCGCCTGTGGGGTCTCAAGTCTACCGCTATCTCCCTCCGGAGTCGAACACCCTGCACTCCAACTAACCGGGGAAACTCCCTCTATGGGTGTACCCTACTTCGTTGCGGCTTAGTCTTTTTTTCAAGAAAAGGCGAATAAAAAATCACCTATGCAGGGATACAGAGGCGATTTTTTATTTCTTTAACTTTTTCTCTATTTTTTCGATTAGTTCATCTTCTGTCGGGGCGGAGACAGGACGGTTGTTTACGAATGCAAACGACTTCTTTCTTCCCGGCCCGCAATAGGATTGACAGCCCACTTCCACACATGCTCCCTCGTCCACTTTTTTCAGTTTCGGAATCAAGGTTTTTACATTGGTAGCGTCGCAGTCATCACAAATGCGAAACTCATTTGCCATGGTTCTACACAGCCCTTTCTATTCAAAAAGCGATTGAAATCACTTTATCGTACTTTAGCTAAAAGGTATTTTACAGGGAATCCAAGGACAATGCAAGTTCGTTTCTTAGGAGAATTGGGGCGAAATACTGACAGATAACAATCTAGTAATTTTTTCTATGAATATGTATAAATATCTTTTTCTCCGTCAAAAATATAGACAGAACGATGATTAAATAAGGGAGTTGGATTATATATGAAAGATCGTCAAGATGCTTGGTCTGAAGAGAATGATTTATTGCTAGCAGAAACCGTCCTGCGCCATGTCCGTGAAGGAAGCACCCAATTGAATGCATTTGAGGAGGTAGGAGACAAGCTGAACCGCACGTCCGCTGCATGTGGATTCCGCTGGAACGCGGTTGTCCGCCATGACTATGAGAAGGCGCTGCAGCTTGCGAAAAAGCAGCGAAAACAACGTCAACGTGCACTTGGGCAGCCGACAAAAAAGCTACTGTATACGCCACCTGAGACTGTGGTAAATGAGGAGTTGCCGTTTGTGTTGGAGCAGCTGGAAGAGAGTCCGCTTGATGTTTCGGAAGTAAAGCAGCCTCTGACCGCTCCGCAAACAAGAGTGGAAAGAAGAGCAGCAGAACTGAAAGCACAACCATCTTTTGTTTCGGGCTATGGCAGTGGCAGTATGGGAATGGGATCCTCTTTATCGATGGAGCAGGTTATCCATTTCTTACAAACCATGAAACATTCAAACGTCCATACTAGCGCTCTACAACAGGAAAATGAGAGATTAGTAAAAGAAAACGCCGAACTGTCGCGTGCCAACAGTGAACTGGAAAAACGCGTGCAAAAACTGCAAGACGAACAAGTCACCGTCCAAGAAGACTACGAAACCCTCATGAAAATCATGAACCGAGCACGCAAACTAGTCCTCTTCGACGAAGAAGAACACGTCCCATCCAAATTCATGATGGACCGCAACGGCAACCTGGAGAAACTGGCGGAATAGAGATAAAAAGAAAAAAGGGGTCTGACCCCACTTGCTTTAAAGCATTAAAGAGGGGTCTGACCCCACTTACGTTAATGCCTTAAAGAGTGGGCAGACCCTTTTATTTTTCTCCGAGAACTTTTTCGTTACGTTCCAAGATTCTCGCGTAGTATTGTTCGTACAAGTCCAGTTCATGGCCCTGCAGGCTGTTGGCGAAGATGGTGCCGCTAATTTCTTTAAGGGAGGTCAAAAGGCGCAGCATTACGTCTTGCACTGTTAGGTGCTGACCAGTAAGCTCTGTTAAGGATGCCATCACGTTTGGCACAATGGTCGGAAAAGCGAATTTGGTCGTTTCACCTTGAAGGGAGCGTTTGTAGAACTCTCCGACCATCTCTGCCCGCTCAGATCCACTTCCGTCGATGCATAAGTAAATTTGTACAGCTACTCCTCCGCGAATACGACGCTGGGAGATGCCTGCAAACTTTTTATCTTCAATGCTAAGGTCGTAGCTGCCTGGGCAATAGGAACCGACAATTTCCTTCGCTTCCATGTTGTAAGGCATATCGCGGAACATATGCTTTGTTAGTTCCCACATTGCATCATACCCACGATTGATATCGATAGCTTTCTCCCCTTCCGGAAAAACAAGGGAAATGTTCAAGACGCCTGCGTCCAGGACGACTGCAAGTCCACCTGAATTCCTTACGATTACCTCATAGCCTTGACTGTTCAAATAGTCAATCCCCTCTTGTAAGTGAGGAAGGCGGGTATCCTGAATGCCTAACACGACCGTGTTATGGTGCACCCATGTCCGACACGCCGCTCCGCTATCTCCTTTGCCCACGGCAGTGCATAATGTGTCATCCATCGCAAAAGATTGCAACGCATGAAAATTTGCCCCTAAAGACGACTGATCTATAATACGCCAGCTCGGCTGCTTCAACAACTGCAACGCAGGAGAGTGGATTTGTTCTGTTGGATCTTGTGGTTTTGTTGGTTCTGCCGTCATCATTAATGCTCCTCTTAACTTCCGTACTTATAGATTACTTAGCATTATAATACATGGTTTGGGAGAAAAAAAATACCCTTTGGGGGTCAGACCCCCAAAGGGTTTTCTCTTTCTACGTCGAATACTATAAAGTTAGGTTTATTTAGTTCACTGCTTGTCCTGCTGTAATCAGGGCTAGTTTGTAGACGTCTTCTACGCTGCAGCCGCGGGACAGGTCGTTTACTGGTTTGTTGAGGCCTTGCAGGATTGGTCCAACCGCTTCGAAGTTCCCTAGGCGTTGGGCGATTTTGTAGCCGATGTTTCCTGCTTCAAGGCTTGGGAATACGAATACGTTTGCGTCGCCTTGGATTTTAGAGCCTGGTGCTTTCTTTTCGGCAACGGATGGTACAAATGCTGCATCGAATTGGAACTCTCCGTCCACCACAAGTTCCGGAGCACGTTCGGAAGCAATGCGCGCAGCTTCTACGACACGCTCAGTTTCCGTTGATTTCGCAGATCCTTTTGTAGAGAAGCTCAGCATTGCCACTTTTGGCTCGATCCCGAACATTTTTGCAGTAGCAGCACTTTCCACTGCGATCTCTGCAAGGTCGTTGCTGTCCGGTGAAATGTTGATCGCGCAGTCTGCGAAAACATACTTCTCATCGTTACGTACCATGATGAACACACCAGAAGTCTTGCGTACACCTTCTTTTGTTTTGATTATTTGCAATGCCGGACGTACGGTGTCCGCTGTTGAATGCGCCGCTCCGCTTACAAGTCCTTGCGCACGGTCCACGTGTACAAGCATGGTGCCGAAGTAGTTCGGATTCAATAAAATTTTACGAGCATCCTCTTCTGTCGCTTTTCCTTTACGACGCTCCACGAAAGAAGCAACAAGCTCGTCCATGTTTTCGTATGTCTTTGGATCGTAAATTTCCACACCGTCCAAAGTCAACTTCAACTCTGCAGCAAGTCGGTTGATTTCGTCTAGGTCGCCAACCACGATCGGTTGAACCATGTTTTCCGCAGCCAGTCGTGCAACTGCCGTTAACACACGCTCGTCGTTACCTTCTGGGAATACTATCTTAATATCTTTTCCTGCTACTTTGTCTTTTAATGTTTCAAATAAATCGCTCACAAAGGTCACTCCTTAATTCGCTTTATTTTCGCTTCTATTGTTTAGGATACTCCTTCAACATGGAAAAGCAACCGATACCTTCTATTGTTATCGCTTACAGAAAAAAGTCTTTATTTTCTAAAAAAAGCCCTCCATCTATGCCCTACTATTGTATCTGTCATGCCCCATCCTATTCATGAAGCTTTCACAATTTCGGAGTTTTACTTACAGGAAGTCATGGGAAAACTGTGATATAGTAAGGAAGGATACATAGACAATCTTATTGAGGAGTGATTGCAATGAGTGAAGCAGCTCAAACATTGGACGGCTGGTATTGCCTCCATGATTTTCGTACGGTAGATTGGGCCCTTTGGAAGACGCTTTCTAGTGAAGAACGCCAAACGGCTATCAATGAATTCCTTGGACTTGTGGAGAAATGGAACACAGTTCAGTTAGAAAAGAACGGAAGCCACGCGTTGTACTCCATCGTGGGACAAAAAGCGGACTTCATGATGATGCTCCTTCGTCCAACGTTGGAAGAATTGAATGATATCGAGAACGAATTTAATAAAACAACTTTGGCTCAATACACAATCCCTGTGCACTCTTATGTGTCGATTGTGGAGCTTAGCAACTACTTACCAGAGGGCGAGGATCCTTACCAAAACCCACAAATCCTTGCTAGACTATACCCAGAATTGCCAAAAGCAAAGCATGTTTGCTTCTATCCAATGGACAAGCGCCGTAACGGAGAAGACAACTGGTACATGCTGCCGATGGAAGACCGTCGCCGCATGATGCGCAGCCATGGCATGATCGGCCGTCAGTATGCTGGAAAAGTGAAACAAGTAATCACTGGTTCTGTCGGCTTTGACGACTACGAGTGGGGCGTAACATTATTTGCTGACGAAGCACTTCAGTTCAAGAAGCTTGTGTATGAAATGCGCTTTGACGAAGTGAGTGCACGCTTTGGTGAGTTTGGTGCGTTCTATGTAGGTAATCTGTTAGAAGAAGATCGAGTTTATTCTTTCTTGCACGTGTAAAATAAAAATTGGTTGTTGACGTCAAGTCAGCCTACTGGATTACCAGTTCGGTGGCTTGGCGTTTTTTTGTTGCAATAAGCAATTGGCATTCACATCCCCCTTCCACCCCTGTCATATTCCTTCTTCAATTTTCATACAATCAAGTAGTGCGACTTAATTATTTGAACCTTAGCACCCTTTTCAGCACAAGCGGTATTAGTTTGGAGCTTGAAAATGGGAGTTATTTCTCACGACGATGCAGATAAAAGTTTTTGAGGAGGGAATGACAGATGAATCAACAGTTTTCACAGGCAGCAGGTGCCCCATATTCTGCGGGGTACGGAGCAGATCCTTACTCATCCTATTACAGAAACTATGGGCAGCAGTGGTATGGCGGCGGTGGAGGTGGAGGTTTTCCGATGCAACAAATGCAGCAGATGCAACAACAACCTCAACAACAGCAAGTTGCAGGTCAGCAAACAGGCATACCATCTTATCCAACTCAATTCCAATCTGGCGGTCAGCAAGGTGGGCAAGATATTCCAGGAATGCTTCCGCTAGAACAATCCTATATTGAAAATATCCTTCGCTTAAATCGCGGCAAGCTGGCAACTGTGTACATGACATTCGAGAACAACCGGGAATGGAATGCCAAAATATTCAAAGGAATTATTGAAGCCGCTGGACGCGATCACATTATCTTGAGCGATCCGCAAACAGGCAAACGCTATCTGCTCCTGATGGTCTACCTAGACTACATCACATTCGACGAAGAACTAGACTACGAATACCCATTCAACAGCGGCGGCCAAGGCCTCACCCAATACCAACCAAGATAAAAAAGTTAAAAATAAGCCTAAAAAAGAGGGGCTGACGATGTTGTGTGTTAACGCATTAACGCACAGCGGGTCAGACCCCTCTTTACCTCTTTAAAACTAAAAAGCATTAAACTATCTCTATCCTCTTACCCCTTAACCGCCGCCACAATGATAAGTACCCATCCAATGAGGAAGGCTACGCCGCCTAGTGGGGTGATGGCTCCGAGTATTTTGACGCCGGATAGGGTGAGGATGTAGAGGCTTCCGGAGAATAGGACGATTCCGATAAGGAAGGACCAGCCTGCTCCGTTTAATAGGCCTGTGCTATTGAATCGTTCCATAAGCAGGGCCACTACGAAAAGTCCGCCTGCATGGAACATTTGGTACGTAACACCGGTTTTCCAGATTTCAATCATTCTCTCGGATACTCTTCCTTCAAGGCCGTGGGCACCAAATGCCCCGAGAGCCACTGCCAAGAATCCGTTTATGGCTGCGAGGATGATAAATAAATTCATGTCTGATTTCCACCTTTCAAAAGGTCTGTTATAGTTCTTCAATATATTGAATTATATAGCATTAGCTTTCTGTGACCAAGCCGGACACTAAAGTTCAGCCTGTTAAATGGTAGGGAAGTACACATAATGGTCACTTTCTATATCCCCCAAAAAAACAAAATGCCCTACCGGCTCCTTAAGAAAAGCGGCAAAGGCATTTCACTGATTATCTAGAATGAAGATAAATCTGCAGAGCCTGTTTCAGCTCCCGTTCTTTCTTTTCCGTGTGTATATGATAATGATCACCATCTATGTTAGACAAAAAGTCATTATATCCATGTGAATGCAAGAATTCATTGACACTTGTGACGTCTTCTCTAGTGGAGAGCAAGCTCTTTTGCCCAACAAAGTCACCATTTACATAAACTTCATAACGATCGTGGGATAGTTTTGTGGAAGGGTCGTAATTTGTGCTTACGTACGCCGCCATCAAACCATACATCGATCCATCTGTACCACCAGGCATGTAAAACACCTCCATTACTTACTGGGGTGTTTATAGTTTTAAGTTACATCACCATTTTTAGTATGGTAAGTTGTGGGGAGATAGCCTTGTAACAAAACCCACATCAATTCCGCTTTAACTCTTTAGAGAGATAAAAAGGGGTCTGACCCCTTTTCTTAAAAATCAAACAGAGAGTCCCCGTTTGCGTCATCGTCTTTGATTGGGTTGGCGGGGGCGTTTGCAATTGGTGGTGGTTGGGTTGGCGGCATGTAAACGGGTGCCGCTTGTTCGAATGAAGCGGGTACCCTGTGGCCGGATCCATTTGAAGCAGCCGTTGACTTGGACACTCTTCTTGCCAACGAAAGCGAATCCTCTTCATCCACTTCCGTCTCAAGCGCCAGCTCACACAAAGATTTGATTGCAGCAAGATGCTCCCGCTTTTTTTGCACATTTCCAGTGTCTATGGCACGCTCCAGTTCCGATTCTAAGCGTGCAAGAACCTTATCTATTGTGATGCTCATCCTTTTTCCCTCCTTCTCCATCCATTTTTAGTAATACGGTGAAATCATCAAGTACACAATAACTCCGGTCAAGCTGACATATAACCATAAGGGCATCGTCCAGCGTGCGATCTTCCTGTGGCGTTCCTTTTGCATGCTAAGGCCTGTAGCCAAGGAGTACAACGCCAATGGCACAATTACCACTGCCAACACGATGTGAGTCAGTAAGATAAAGAAGTAGATGGAACGGATGATTCCTTCTCCGCCAAATGGTGTGGACTCTGTTAACGAATGATAGGTCACATATGTAACCAAAAACAAGGTAGTGGATGAAAATGCCGCCAAAATAAAGCGACGGTGGACCGTTATATTTTTCTTCTTGATGGCAATCAGGGCACATACTAAAAAGACAAAGGTAAAGCTGTTGAAAATTGCGTTCATCATTGGCAAGAATGTTAAGTCTACGTGGGCCAACCCTTCATATTGAGGAAGGAAGAATAGCACCACTACCAGTGCATTGACCGCGATGGAAATGCCGATGATCCATGGGAGATAATTTATTTTCTTCATTAGGAAAGCTCCTTTTACACATAGTACCCGTTCTGACCGGGTTTTATTGGCAAATCTTTTGCATCGAACTTTAAACAAGGACTTCCGGAAGAACGAAGCACGGCTACGGAAGGCAACTGATTTGTCTTGAAACCGAATGCCCTGCAGCCTTTAGGGAAATTGGCATCCCATGTGACATAGTAATGCTTGCATTTCAAGCAATTGATCCGATTGGCCATGCGAAACATCCTTCCCTCAAATCCTGGTTTGTCCATCCTTCATTCTACCATTTTACCTCTCCCCATAACATATAAAACCTGCGGAGAATCACCTCCACAGGCTTCATGTTCACGATTTATTCATGTTTATGGAGGCGATGTTGGCCGCCAAATCTTCGGCGGTCTCTTTCACTGTATCAACCGTGCGTCTCATGTTGTTGGAAAGGTCCACTTGATGATCTGCGGCTTTTACGACCTCCCCCATCTCCTCTGTCAGTTCAGAGGAAGAGGCAACCAGATCATTGACCGAGTGGACAATCTCATTTACTCCCTGACTGATTTCTTCCATGGTCACCGTAATATGCGTTCCCTGTTCGAGCAGTGCCCCGCTGTTTGTAGCGATTTCCTGGAACAGCTTGGCGGATGCTTCATTTTTTTCGTTTGTCTGCTCGATTGTTTCTTTGAACAGTTGAAATTCTTTCAGCACTTCATTGGTATCTTCTTGAATGCGACCTGTTATGCTGTTAATTTGCTTTGAAAAGAGGTCTGTCTGCCCCGAAAGCTTTCGGATCTCATCTGCCACAACCGCAAAACCTCTCCCTGCCTCGCCTGCCCGTGCCGCTTCTATGGAAGCATTTAGTGCAAGTAAATTGGTCTGGGTCGTAATTTCCGTTATTCCTTTAAGGAAGCTATTTGCTTCATCTATATCTACTTTTATTTTGGTAAATCGATCTACAATCGTTTCGGTTTCTTTTGACGATTGATGCATGTCTGCCACCATCTGTTTTAATGATTGGGCCCCTCTTTTTGAAAGGCTCTCCATCCCTTCCAGATTTCGTTTCATTTCATCCACGATGCTGTAGATTTCCTGTGTACTGGCAGAGGCCTGCTCGGTAACGGCAGAAATGGCGGCCGTCCCCTCATACTGCATGGACACTTTTTCGGTTACCTGTTCGGAGCGTTGTTTAATCCCCTCAGATTCTTCTAAATTTTGTTCTGCTGCCACCAAAAGCTCTGTCATGACAAGCTGAAGGCGTTGGTTTGCACCAAGGCTCCCTTGCATTAGTTTCTCTATATTTTGGCCCATGGTGGTGAGGGATGACTCAATCTGGCCGAACTCATCTTTTCTAAAAGATTGTTCAGCATCAAGTAGAAAATCCCCCTCCTGATAGGCATTTACGCGAGTAAGAACCTGATTGACACCTCTGTTGAACGCTTTTCTGAACGACAAAAGAGCAAGAATGGGAACCAACACAAGGATTGCAAGCGTCACTAAGGTCCAGCGTTCCGTAGCTGTCACCTTATCTTGAATCACTTTTCTGTTTTCATCATTAAAGGCTTGTAAAAACTGCATGCCGCTTTCGTTGGCCCGCTCGATTTGATTTCTGGCTTTGGCAAGGTCTTCTGATGTCGTAACACGAAGTCGATCCATGTTGGCTGCGTTCGAAACGTCACTAATGATGTCGAATTTTTTTGACAATGTTTCATGTGAAACAACAAAATACTGTTTTAACTGACCAAATTCTTCATATTTTGTAAAATAAGGCTCGAAATCCTCCAGCTTCTTTTCGGTTTGCGCTAAATTCTTCTCAATTTTATCAATATGCGTTTTGGAATATCCGCTAGAAACGACAAAATACATATCAGCCAATGTGCTTTGATAGGATTGGAACAATTCAAAATAGCCTTCATTTACCTTGGTGATCTCGTCAAGCTCACTCACCCCTTTTTGCACCTGCATGCCGTTGAACCAAATAACAAGCGATGCCGCCAAACCTATGCTCCCGATCAACAATGTTAAAACTAACAGCCTTTTTCTCATACTCCCCATTTTTCTTCCCCCTACATTACTCACCCAATTTAAATGAAACCGTTTGCACAAAAACCCGTTTTCTTTTCTCTCTTTTTATATAATGTCGGCATCAAACAGCCGGGTCTTTAGTAGGACCAAGAAATTTTTATATAAAAAGACACGAAGGTTTCGTTATACCCTCGTGCCCCATTGCCTTACATCTTTTCTTTGTTTTGTAATAGTTGTTTAAGCTCGGCGATTTCGTTTGTAATTTTCGCCAACTCTGTTTTGCTGACCTCGATTTTCTCTTCTTTCATTTCTTCTTCCTTTGCTTCTTGAATGTTGTTCAATATCTCCCCGACGATCAGGTTCAAGACGATAAAGGTTCCGACCAGGATGAAGGAAACGAAATAGACCCAAGAAAGTGGACTCTCTGCGAAAATAGGACGGAAAACGCCACTTGCCCAGGATTCCAAGGTAATGACTTGGAACAGAGTAACAAGTGCTAAATGCAGTGATCCGAAGTACTCCGGCGAAATATCTCCGTAGAGAAGGACTCCCAATACGGCGTAGATGTAAAAAACAAGCGATAATAACATCATGATCGTGCCGAGTGACGGGATTGTTTTTAGAAAAGCTGTGACAAGGCGATTTAAGGATGGAACAACCGTGATCGCCCGAAGCACCCTTAGGACGCGAAGGATCCGGATCGCGGATATAAAGTAAGTTCCGCTGAAGAAGAGAACCCCTGCGACTATGACAAAGTCAAAGACATTCCATCTGCTGCGGAAGAAATGATGAATCTTCTTTTCTGCCAACATCCTTAAAATGATTTCAATGGTAAAGAACCATAAAAAGAACACTTCAAAGCCTTGAATCAGCCCTGCATATTCTGCTCTTAAGTCAGGATAGGTTTCCACCCCAATCAAGATTGCGTTCAAGAGGATAACAAACATGACCGTATTCATAAAATAACGGTGTTGGACTATGTGTTGGATCGTTTTTTTCAATTCGTGCACTTCCTCATATTCTTTTTTAAGGTGTTAACCGCCAATCAATTGGCTCTTCACCGATTTCGTTTAAGATGGCATTTACCTTGGAGAACGGCCTGCTGCCGAAAAATCCTTTTCGTGCGGAAAAAGGGCTTGGGTGCGAACTTTTCAAGATATAATGCTGATTATTTGTAATCAGTGCTTCCTTTTGCTCCGCATGTTTTCCCCAGAGGAGAAAAATAACTGGTTTTTTTCGTTCATTTAACGTTCGTATCACTTGATCGGTAAAAAGCTCCCAACCCTTGCCTTTATGAGAGTTCGGATTGCTTTCCCTAACCGTCAAGACCGTATTTAATAATAACACACCTTGCTTTGCCCACTCCATTAAAAAGCCATGATGGACAGGTTCCAAACCTTGATCATCATAGAGTTCCTGATAAATATTTTTTAGCGAAGGTGGGACTCTGACACCTTTTTGGACAGAAAAACTCATACCGTGCGCCTGACCCTTCCCATGATAAGGGTCCTGCCCCAAGATAACGACTTTTACATCTTCAAATGGTGTTGCCTGAAATGCGGAGAAGATGGCTTCCTTGTCTGGGTAGACGGTTTGCTTGGCATATTCGTCTTCCAGGAAGGCCATTAGATCCTTATAGTACTTTTCGGACGTCTCTTTCTCCCATAACATTTTCCATGTGCCGCTTAGATTCTCCACCTGTTTGTCCCTCCGTTCGATGCTGTTTTTCTTACTTTATCATATAGGTGAAATAATGGGTCTTGGAAGTTTCCTATATGAATGGTTTTGCCCTTATATTTTCATACTAACGATGAGGCCTATCATTCTGAGATCCGCCAACAGTTGTGATATAGTGAGTAATAAGAAATTAGGCTTTTTTAAAGATTGAATTCCTCTCCGGTAACAGATAAAATAAAATACTTGGGTAGGTTATTTTTTCAATGTTTCATACTTATTTATGAAAATGTTACATTTTTACATAATTGATCAGCCTAATCAACGGTAATGTTATAACACATAATTAGAAGACTAGTACATAAAGCGAGGTTCTTATAGTGAGTAAAAAAGAAAATCCGACATCTTTAATTGTCATTTTTGGTGCAACAGGAGATCTAGCGAAGCGAAAGCTTTATCCTTCTATCTATCGTCTCTATAAAAATGGTAGCATCTCCAAAAACTTTGCTGTTGTCGGCGTTGCAAGACGTCCACTCACAAATGAGGAGTTCCGTTCCAATGTGTCTAAGTCCGTGAGCACCGTCGCAAACGGCGATGGAAATGTAGAAGAGTTCAGCTCTCATTTCTATTATCATCCTTTTGATGTAACAAGCAGCGAATCCTATCAGCAGTTGAAAGGGTTACTAGGTGACTTGGATTCTGACTACGAAACGAATGGTAACAGGATGTTCTATCTTGCCATGGCACCTGAGTTTTTTGGAACTATTGCGACAAACCTTAAATCTGAAGGCCTGACGGAAACAGACGGTTGGAAGCGCCTTGTTATTGAGAAACCATTCGGACACAATCTTCCATCTGCTAAAGATTTGAACGCTGAAATTCGTCAAGCATTCAATGAATCGGAAATCTATCGTATCGACCATTATCTTGGAAAAGAAATGGTCCAGAATATTGAAGTAATCCGTTTTGCGAACGCCCTTTTCGAGCCGTTATGGAACAACCGTTACATCTCTAACATCCAAATCACATCCAGTGAAGTACTAGGAGTAGAGGATCGCGGACGTTACTATGAAAATTCCGGTGCCCTGCGAGACATGGTGCAAAACCATATGCTCCAGATGGTCGCGCTTCTTGCGATGGAACCGCCAATCAAGCTGAATCCAGAAGAGATTCGCAGTGAAAAAGTGAAAGTTCTTCGTGCGATGAGAAAAATTGAACAAGATGATGTCGAGGACTATTTTGTACGCGGCCAGTACGGCGCAGGCAATGTCGATGGTGACCAAGTCCAAGGCTATCGTGAAGAAAATTCGGTCGACCCGAACTCCAATACCGAAACATATGTTGCGGGTAAATTGTTGATTGACAATTTCCGCTGGGCAGGTGTCCCAATCTATATCCGTACCGGAAAAAGAATGAGTGAAAAGTCCACGAAGATTATCGTTCAATTCAAGGACATTCCGATGAACCTGTACTATAATCGCGGCGAAAAAGTGGATCCTAACCTTCTTGTCATCAACATTCAACCGGAAGAAGGAATCACCTTGCACTTAAATGCTAAAAGATCCGGTAAGGATGTTACAACAACACCTATCAGACTCGACTACACGAACAACTGCATCGACGGCATCAACACGCCAGAAGCTTATGAGCGCTTGATTTATGACGCAATGCGCGGTGATATGACGAACTTTACGCACTGGGATGAGGTTGCCCTGTCCTGGAGCTTTATCGATGAGATCTCCAAAGCATGGGAGAACACGAGAGCATTCGACTTCCCGAACTACGAGTCCGGTTCCATGGGTCCAAAGCTTGCCGACGGCTTATTGGAAAAAGACGGCTTCCACTGGTGGCCATTGTAAGCACTTGAAAAACAGAAGGGAGTTTTTTATCACATGAAAGTTTACGACGTATCATCCCCTATCTTCACGGGAATGCCAGTATATAAAAACAAACCAGAAAAACAACCAAAGCAAACGACCAACACGAACGGTTATGTAACCGAAACGCGCCTGGAGTTGGACGTTCACACTGGAACACATGTGGATGCCCCGCTTCACATGGTAGTGGACGGAGAAACGATTGAAACTCTACCATTGGACAAGCTTGTCGGTCCATGTAAAGTGTTTGACCTAACAGCTGTTGAGGACCGCATCACGGTGAAGGATATCGAGGGCCTTGATATTCAAAAGGACGATTTCCTGTTATTTAAAACGAAAAACTCCTTTGATGAAGAGTTCAACTTTGACTTTGTGTTTGTAGCGGAAGACGCGGCGGCGTACTTGGCTGAAATCGGCGTGAACGGCGTTGGTGTCGATGCACTTGGCATCGAACGCAGCCAAGAAGGTCACCCCACACACAAAACACTTTTCGCAAATGGCGTGATCATCATTGAAGGCTTGCGTTTAAAGGATATCGCAGAAGGCGAGTACATCATGTGTGCTGCGCCATTGAAGTTGAGCGGTGTAGATGCATCACCAGCACGTATTGTTTTAATGGATATGAAGTAAGATTGGCGAGTTTATGGCCACTCTGCCCCCGGGAATTGGGGGCAGGGTGGTTTTTTTGTAGAGTGGTGGGATTTTTGGGGTCGCGGGCAATGTGAACCGGGAGTATTTTCGGGATATCAATAATTCTGGGGTTATATCGAGAAATTTCGGGATATATCAAGAAATTTTGAGATATATCAAGAAAACTCGGGTGAATATCGAGAAAAAAACAAATATATCAAGAAATACCTGGATAAATAAGGAAAGCACAAAAAAACCAACCCACAGCCCCCGCATCAAGCGGGAACCATGAATTGGTTCTGGTCCAATTTTAAATTTACTTCATCCACTCCGTATGGAAGACGCCTTCCTTGTCCACACGTTGATACGTATGAGCACCGAAGTAGTCACGCTGCGCTTGGATCAAGTTTGCAGGTAACGTCTCAGAGCGGTAGCTGTCATAGTAAGCTAATGCGCTTGAGAAGGATGGTACAGGTACGCCGTGCTGAATCGCAACGCCAAGGATTTCGCGAAGGCCGCCTTGGTAGCTTTCCACGATTTCTTTGAAGTATGGGTCAAGCAATAGGTTTGCAAGGCCAGCTTCACGGTCGTATGCTTCTTTAATTTTTTGCAAGAATTGTGCACGGATGATGCAACCGCCACGGAAGATCATCGCGATCTCGCCATATTTCAAATCCCAGCCGTACTCTTCAGATGCTGCACGCAATTGTGCAAATCCTTGTGCGTACGAGCAGATTTTGCTCATGTAAAGTGCTTTGCGTACGCTCTCGATGAACGCTTCCTTGTCCCCAGTAAAGCCAACTGCTTCAGGTCCGCGAAGGATGCCGCTTGCTTTCACGCGCTCTTCTTTCATCGCAGAAATGAAGCGTGCGAATACGGATTCCGTGATGATTGGAAGTGGTACGCCAAGATCTAATGCGCTCTTACTTGTCCATTTTCCAGTACCCTTTTGTCCAGCTGTATCAAGGATAACATCTACAAGTGGCTTGCCTGTTTCGTCGTCCACTTTTGTGAAGATGTCTGCAGTGATTTCGATCAGATAGCTGTCCAGTTCCCCTTTGTTCCACTCAGAGAATACTTCATGAAGCTCTTGTGCGGATAAGCCAAGAACATTCTTCAATAAGAAGTATGCTTCACTGATTAGTTGCATGTCGCCGTACTCGATCCCGTTATGCACCATTTTCACGTAATGGCCGGCACCGTCTGGACCGATGTATGTGCAGCAAGCGTCGCCTTCTACTTTTGCAGAAATGCTCTTCAAAATGTCTTCTACAAGTTCATATGCTTCTCTTTGTCCGCCAGGCATGATGGAAGGACCTTTTAACGCTCCCTCTTCCCCGCCTGAAACACCTGTACCGATGAAGTTCAAGCCAAGCTCGCCAAGCTCCATGTTGCGTCGAATTGTATCTGTGTAAAGAGTGTTACCACCGTCGATCAGGATGTCACCTTTATCTAGATACGGCTTTAATGAATCAATCGTAGCATCCGTCGGTCCGCCTGCTTTTACCATAAGTAAAATTTTACGGGGTGACTCTAGAGATTGAACAAATTCTTCGATGCTGTATGTACCTTTAAAATTTCTTCCTTCTGTTTCTTGAAGAAATTCTTCTGTCTTTTCCGGGGAACGGTTGAATACGGAAACGGAATACCCTCTGCTTTCAATGTTCATTGCCAGGTTTTTACCCATAACCGCTAACCCGATAACGCCGATTTGCTGCTTTGCCATAATATAAAAACTTCCCTTCTTCAAGGTAATTTATTTCGCGATAGTCCGCATTGAAAATACCATAATAAGCCCAGTCAAATCAAGCTTTAAACCTATTATAACCTAACTTCCGCAAGTGAAGCGTTTACATGCAATAAACTTATTCTTTTCCGTTTTCCCCCATCACATACCGCTGTGCCCAGGCTTTCAAAAAATTAGTTCGGACAGCGAGTGTTGCCACCATCAATGCATCAAAAACCTTCCCCTTTTCTTCAACTGAGAATCCATCTTCCGCTTTCAAAAATTGTTCGATTTCGCTTTTGATGTTACTCTCTGTCAGTAAATTTGTCTTTTGCATCAATTGCTCATACAAACAGGCATACCCCTGATAAAAATTTAATGGACTGATGATATCATCCTCCCGCTCCACAGGGTTATTGAAAATGGAACCAAGCACCTTCCTGATCGCTTCAAAATCAAGGAGCACTTTTAGGTCTTTGACAATAAAAAGCAATGCGGCCTGCGGAATGGAGTATTTCCGACCGATTTGAGGGGCCCCTATGTATTCTTTTATTTCACGTTTTACCCAATTTTTCAAAGCTGGTTCTGTATAATTGGCGCTTTCCAACTGGTTGCCAAGCCAAACGATATTGGACATCGTTAAACCGACTTCCTCTTTTCCCTTTTTATAAGAAAGATTTTGGAAACTTTTCGGCATGTCCTGCCCCTTTTCAACAGTAAGCGTTCCTTGTTCCATCTTACTTAGAAACTCCGCCAAATCCATTCTGGTCCACTCTTTCCCCATATGCTACCACACCCTCTTCATCCGTCATTCCTGCATTTATAGTAAGATGACTAGAGAGTTTCGTCAAATAATGTCAGACACTTTCGTTGAAAAGTTAGGCCATTCCATCTATAATAGAGACAAGAGAGATAGAGGTTCATAAGACCTCAAAACAATCAGGAGGAAAAACATGGCAAAACGCATATTCTTTTTTATCCTTACGAACGTACTTGTTTTAACTACTATTTCCATCATCTTTATGCTGACTGGCGCTGGAAATTATATTAATGAATCCGGCGGAATCGACTTCGGCTCACTATTAATCTTCAGTGCCATCATCGGTTTCACAGGTTCCTTCATTTCCTTATTGATGTCCCGTTGGATGGCAAAGAAAATGATGAACGTGAAAGTCATCGATCCAGATGGTCCGATGAATACACAAGAGCGTCAAATTGTTGACATGGTTCACCGTATGTCCCGTGCTGCTGGTATTACCAAAATGCCGGAAGTTGGTATTTACTATTCTCCAGAGGTTAATGCATTTGCTACAGGTCCTTCTAAGAACCGTTCATTAGTAGCAGTTTCTTCTGGTCTATTAGATGAAATGGATGAGGCCGCTGTTGAAGGGGTTATCGCCCATGAGGTTGCCCACATCGCCAATGGTGATATGGTAACGATGACTTTATTACAAGGTGTTGTGAATACATTTGTTGTATTCTTGGCTCGTATCGCAGCTTTCATCGCGTCCCGTTTTGTAAAAGAAGAAATGGCACCGATCGTACATTTCATTGCCATTATCATATTCCAAATCGCATTCTCGATCCTTGGAAGCATCGTCGTATTTGCCTTCTCCCGTTACCGTGAGTTCCACGCAGACCGTGGCGGTGCTGACCTTGCAGGTAAAGACAAAATGGTGCATGCATTGCGTTCCCTTCAAGCTTACACAAACCGTGTGACAGAAGAGAAAGATACTGCAATCGCATCTCTTAAAATCAACGGAAAGAGAAAGAGTTCTTTATTCTCTACTCACCCTGATTTAAATGAGCGTATCCGTCGTTTAGAGGCGAAATAAGCAACAAAAAGAGGCAGCCGCATGGTTGCCTCTTTTTTATTATCCTACTATTATGTTGCGCTTCTTAGTCCTCTTGAGATTAGTGTTAACAAGAATACGAAAATTGCAGCACCAATGATGGCTGGAATGATGGCAAAGTCAGCGATTACAGGTCCTACTGAACCGAATAAACCGTGACCTATCCAAGCGCCTACTAAACCTGCAAGCATAGCTCCAAGAATTCCTCCTGGCATGCCACCAGGTGCGATCGCACTACCGATCATCCCGATAACGATTGCTATAATAAGAGTGATTAATAATCCTAACATAATAATTTCCTCCTCGAATTTTTATTAGTTCAACTTGTTACTGTGTATATTACCGTCCGGAGAACTTTTTAAACTTCCCTTTTTCAAATTCTCACTAGTCCTTCCTTTTTCTGTGCTATTATTAAATCAAAAGACATGGTTTAAGAGAGGAGCAATCACTTTGCCAGACATTCAGGATTCCGTCATTATTTTCAAGCCCGTGGAAGAGGTATTTTCCTATGCGGCCAATATGGACAACTCTACTAAAATAATGCAAAACGTTGTAGCGATTGAAAAGTTGACAGAAGGGCCGCTGCAAGTTGGTACGAAGTTTAAAGAAACGCGTGAAATCCGCGGACGGCAAGCATCTTCTATCATTGAATTTATCGAGTTCTTACCGAATGAACGGTATGTGGTCCAGAGCGAAGCAAACGGGCTCAAGGTTGTCTACCACTATGACTTCAAGCCTACGGTGGATGGCGGAACAAAGGTTCATTTTCAAGGGGACATTCATACTTCAGGCATCGTTATGAAGCTCACCAAACCTATTATTAGAAAGATTTTGAAAAAGGAAGACGGGGATCACCTTTCCAAATTAAAGAAGTTGATGGAAGGTACTGCCGTGGAAGAAGATACGGCAACGAAAGAATAATCGGGCGGTAAACGACCCGGTTTTTTCTTTGAGCGGAGGTAGCACTTTTTTGAAAAAAATACTTATTCCTATCCTAATCAGCATGGCGATTTTCACGCTCTTCATTCCTTTAACCAGAACACTGACTACCTATTTGCATCCTGTTGTTTTGGTCGTACTCTTTTTTGGCATGTTTGTTGTGATCTTAAGTATCTATTTACTTCTAACAAAACAGCATGTAAGGATCAGACGCCTTTTTCTAGTTGGGGCCTTTATTCTTTATACCCTTTCCCTTCTAGTTCTTTTGTTCATGAGACCTAGCGAACCAGCCTATGATAATAGCAACCTTGTCCCTTTTAAAACGATTTCCCTGTACCTTTCTGGTAATGCAGATTGGTTTGTTTCATTCTATAACTTGGCTGCTAATGTAGGGTTGTTTGTGCCCTTTGGTGTTTCACTGGCATGTTGGACTAGAAGTTTTCTGATCAAAGTGTTCCTCCCTTTTGCACTAATTTCATGCATTGAAATTGCCCAATTGCTCACCAATAGGGGCAGTCTGGATGTAGATGACCTGTTTTTGAATGTATTGGGGTTTTATATCGGCTATGCGCTGGTCCCTTTGGTGAGGAAAATTGTGGTGATAAAGTGAAAGGTAAAAGGGCAGCCCCGTTACGGTTAACGAGGCTGCCTTCCATTTGTGCTACCATTATTTTTTCGCAAATCCCTGCTTTTCCACAAATCCCTTCATGTGCAGGCGCTTCGGTTCTTTCAGCATCCCTGCCAGTTGACTTGTCCAGGTGTCAGAACGTCTTCCATCCGTCCGCTCGTGATAATAGGCGGAGATCTCTTGATTGTAGTCTTCCAATTGCTCCTTAAAGACTTTTTCATCCTGTTGGTATACTTCTTCGTGATACACATTCTCCATCGGCAAACGCGGCTTTACTCCGGTATCTTGAGCAGGGTAGCCTACGGCGAGGCCAAATAAAGGAATGGTGTTTGCCGGCATTTTCAAGAGCGCTGCTACTTCTGCAATATTGGTGCGTAAACCGCCGATATAGCAAATGCCAAGGCCCATGGACTCTGCCGCAATAGAGGCGTTTTGTGCGGCAAGCGATGCATCAATAACTGCCACCATAAACTTTTCCGTGCTTTCGATAGAAGAAGTGACATCTGTTCCTTCCATTTCACCAATTAATGCATGCCGATGGAAGTCTGCGCAGAAAACAAAGAAATGCCCATTGTCCTCCACATAAGATTGATTTCCTGCAAGCTCAGCCAAGCGTTTTTTCGTCGTCTTATCTTTTACCCCAATAATGGAATAGGCTTGAACAAAGCTCGACGTGGAAGCTGCCTGCGCGCTTTTTACAATGGTTTTTATTTGTTCGTCCGTTAAGCGTTTATCTTCAAATTTCCGAATGGAGCGATGCGAAAGTATAGTTTCAATAGTCTGATTCAAGATGGTCCCTCCTGTGGCCGTTTTTTTCATTGTACACATGGAGGATCTATCATTTCCACTTTGACCGCTCTGTTTATTTTTGACCCGGACTTAAACCATCCATTAAAAAGGAAATAGCGGCTTCAAGTTCTTGATTAAAATCCTGTTTTTGATCTAGTAATCGTTGAGTAAGTATCGTTCCGGCAATAGTTGATATAGTAAAGCGGATAATTGTTTCAGGTGGAAGCTTTTTCAACTCCCCTTTTTCTTGAAAATGCACCACTACTTTTGTAAAGTTAGGCAAGATAACTTCTTGGAAAAGGTTGAAATATGGCTTTTGAAACTCTTCATGAAACGCGACTTCCTGTATGAAAATTTTTAGAATCGGGAAGTTTTGTTTAATAAATTCATAGCGATTATTAGCCAGTTTTCTGAGGAACTCCTCATAGCTTTCATACTCTCCCTCCAACACTTCCTTAGAAAAAGATTTAACGAAATGCGGTGCAACAAACTTGGCAACCGTTGGAGAAACGATGGAAAGGAGCAATTCTTTTTTGGTTTTGTAATGTCTGAAAATAGTTCCCTCAGCAACTCCGGCTTTTTTGGCGATCTCATTGGTTGAAGTAGCCGCATACCCTTTCTCTGCAAAAGTATCGATGGCAGCTTCCAGTATTTTACGGTGTTTTTCGCTCATTTTCTTTTCTTGATTGTCCATGCCTGCTCCTTCCTGCTTTTCAATGAAGGCAGTCCAACTAATTTAAGTTGGACGATATTTTTTTAATGCTCTTATGTTTAACAAGATAAATAAAAGAGAGAATCCAAATAACAAAAGAATATAACTGTATATCTCTTCTAATCCTTTTCCCCTAATCATAATATCCTTCATCGCTTCTCCTGCATAGGTTAAAGGCATAACCAAACTTACTTTCTGAAGCCAAGAAGGCATCGCCTCTATGGAAAACAGCCCGGAAAAAAAGACTTGCGGAACGACAACAAGCGGAATGAATTGAATCATTTGTAACTCGTTCCTAGCAAATGCAGATAACAAGGTTCCAAGTGTCAACGCAGTAATGGCGACAGTGAAGGTAACTAAAAGAATGGATATGAGATTGCCTGCCATCTGGATATCGAGAATGTAGATGGTAAAGAGGACGATAATACTAGACTGAATGAGCGTAAATATTCCAAAACCCGCCACATACCCAATCACAAGCTCCCATCTCTTAATTGGTGTAGCCATCAGCCGCTCTAACGTTCCACTCGTCCGTTCTCGAAGAAAGGACACACCAGCTATTAAAAAGACGAAAAAGAAAACGAAGAACACGATAAGAAAAGGGCCGATATTATCAAACATCTCCATTGACTCCGATCCATATGCATACTCTACCTCAAATGGGAGTTCATTGTTTTGATCAGGCAGATTCACTTTTTGCAGCTTGAGCAGAATTGCTTTATTAACAGATGGGTCGCTTCCTTCTAACACAATTTTACCCTTTGTAAGAAGCGCTTCGATTTCTGAGTCCGCTATACGTTTCCTGCCTTCCTCTTCACTATCTATTAAAATAACGTTCATATTTTCACTCTCAAAACTCTCTACCAGAGATTGAACCTCACCAACCACTCCAATCTTAATATTCGTTTCCTGTGCTGCGAATACCACATTCATTAAAGCCAAAATGAGCATTGGTGCAACAATCATTAAACCTAATGTTCTTTTATCCCGGAAAAACTGTCGTAAAATTCGAATGATCACAGCAGTTATTCTCATACAGTTGCACCCCCAAAAGTCAAAAATGCATCTTCCATGCTAGTGGTACCTGTCTCTCTTTGCAGTTCTTCTGTACTTCCTACAGCGAGCAAACTTCCATCTCTTATCATTGCAAGGCGATTACATCTTTGGGCTTCATCCATTACATGTGTTGTAACAAGTACGGTGGTACCTTCTTTGCTTAGTGCCTTAAGTTCTTGCCAGATAGATTTCCTAAGAAGAGGATCAATACCTACAGTAGGCTCATCTAAAATGAGTATTTCCGGATTGTGAAGAAGGGAGATTGCAAGAGATAGTCTGCGTTTCATACCTCCTGAGTATTGTTGCACTGGTTTATGGAGATGCTCACGGAGATTCACAAGCTCCATCACTTCGTCGATTCGTTTTTTTCTAAGAACTCTATTCATTTTATAAAGAGAGGAGAAAAACTGAAGATTCTCCAGTGCAGTCAAATCTTGGTACAGGGCATCTGATTGTGCCATATAGCCAATTTTCTCTGAGAGTGATAAAGTGGGCATTTTATGTGTAAGCACCTCTACCTTCCCCTTGTTAATGGGCTGTAGCCCCGCGATCGCTTTCACAAGAGTTGTCTTTCCTGCTCCTGATGGGCCTAAAAAACCAAAGACTTCTCCTTTATTAATAGATAAATTGATGTCTTTCAATACTTCTTGCGTTCCAAAAGAAATAGATAAATTTGATACTTTGCAAACTTCATTGTTCATCGATTTACCCCCTCTTTAAAAGCGAGTGATTACTCACTTTTTATTACAACATACTGGAAAGCCAACCTTTCTGTCAAGAAAAATTGTTAAGTTGGACTGCCTCCCGAAAAGAAGGAATATATCTTTTGGTAGAGAATGTAAAGGAGGGATGGGATTAATTTTCGACAAAAAAATTATTGGGGGGATATGCGTGATTTCATTTTTTAATCGGTTAATGCAACGTTATTTGCCGGATCCATTCTTGTTCGTTATTATTTTAACGCTTGTGGTATTCGGGCTTGGCCTTATTTTTACTGATAGCAGTCCTGCCGATATGGTACAGCATTGGGGCGGAGGTTTCTGGGGATTATTAGCTTTTTCTATGCAAATGGTACTTGTTTTGGTGACAGGACATGTATTGGCAAGCAGCCCTATTTTCAAAAGATTCCTTGGTGCTTTGGCTTCTACAGCTAAATCTCCTGGAAGTGCCATCATTATCGTTACGGTCGTCTCCATTATTGCCAGCTGGATTAACTGGGGATTTGGACTTGTTATTGGGGCATTATTTGCAAAGGAGCTTGCGAAAAGAGTTCAGAATGTCGATTATAGACTCTTAATCGCAAGCGCTTACAGCGGGTTCATTGTCTGGCATGGCGGCTTCTCAGGTTCCATCCCACTTACCATTGCAACAGAAGGACATTTTTCGGAAGGCATGATCGGGGTAATTCCCACGGATCAGACCATCTTCGCACCGTTTAATCTCATTATCCTTGCTGCACTTTTTGTGACTTTGCCATTACTAAACCGTTTAATGATGCCTGCAAAGGACGAAACGATTACTGTCGATCCTGCAATATTGGAGGATGCATCAAGCCTGCAGGCGGCGACAATAGAGAAAACCACTCTGACACCTGCCGAGCGACTTGAAAATAGTTGGGTTCTCTCCCTAATCGTTTCTGTTCTGGGACTATTATTCTTGTTTTATTATTTTGCAGGCAACGGATTTAAATTGAATTTAGATATTGTCAATTTCCTATTCCTGTTCTTAGGGATTCTTTTCCACTGGCGACCAAAGTACTTCCTTGAGGCTGTTACCAATGCGGTCAAAGGCGCGAGCGGCATTATCATCCAATTCCCTTTCTATGCAGGAATTATGGGTATGATGACATTGTCTGGCCTTGCTGCGGTCATGTCGGAAGCCTTCGTCAACATATCAAATGAGCACACGTTCCATTTCTTCGCTTTCCTTAGCGCGGGAATTGTGAATTTCTTTGTTCCATCCGGTGGCGGACAATGGGCGGTTCAAGCTCCTGTTATGCTGGAAGCTGCCCAAACCATGGATGTTTCCGTAGCAAGAACGGCACTTGCAGTGGCATGGGGAGATGCCTGGACAAATCTCATCCAACCTTTCTGGGCATTGCCGGCACTTGCCATTGCAGGCTTAAAGGCGAAAGACATCATGGGCTTTTGCGTGATTGTCCTGTTCGTCAGCGGAGCCATCATTTCGTTGGCTTTCCTGCTTTTATAAAAGACCGGGTACATGCCGGGCACAAAAGAACCCTCTACACTTCATTGGTGTGGAGGGTATTTTTCTGGAATCTTTGTGGTCTTCATGATGTAGAGATAAAGGGTGAGTGTAATCGTTTGGATGTAAAAATAGAAAGGATAGGAATAGATGAACACATATCCCTCTTTATAGTGAAATACGCCGAGATAGGTGGCAATCCCCTCTGTAAACATAGCAATGATCGACCACATGACGATATACAGCATATTAAAATATCCCTTGATTTTGAGGTAGCTGTGCAAGTAGAAAAAAAGGTAACCATAAGGTCCATACTGTATATACGAGAGAAAATCAAACAGCTCAAAATACGAACTGTCATTCACATCATAAAAATCAAATGGCGGTATGCTGATGGTGTGGTCAAACACAATCCCGCTGTTGATGCCAATAATGAGAAATAGAAGGCTCAGCGGTAGCGGAAATCTTTTCGGCAAAAAGAAAATGAGCGCATAGCCGGCAAGCAAAGATGCAATGATGAACCACTCATTAGAGTTGAAATAGAAATCATAGTTAATAGTTGGTGTTGGTTCCATTTTAAGAGCTCACCATCCCTTCCTTTGCTAGCATTCGGCGATAAAATTTCGAAGTTCCCAAGGCAAGTAGAAGGTAAGCTGCAGCCACCACGAATGATATAAAAAATGACCACATATGGTAGAGAATGATGGAGAAATGAATAGCCAACGCCTCGGTCAATAAAATAACGATTAATGTGAACAATCCTCCCGTAACCTTTTTGCCAATTGACTTCGTGAACACACCATTAACGAAAATGAGCAAGATCAATGGAAAAATAATATTCCGTTGCAGCCAAAAGCATAGAAACAAATGAGGTTCCTTGCTGTACATAATAAGACTTAAATTCATACTGATCATCGTTAGCACGCATTTGTTGATGAAAAGGAAAAACAGGAAGAGCATAAGGTTCTCTATGAATAGTAGACGCTTTGTTTGGAAGAAGAAATAAGTCGCAATAAACCAGGTGAGTATGAGGTAAATCACTAATTCCATGGTTTGCGCCTCCTTTGGGATTTTGTGTTTTGTGGGGGGTTTTGGGACCTTTTGCCTAGTTGGAAAGAAAAAAGGGAAGCCGAATTAAAAATTCCGGCTTCCCTTTAGCATTCCGCATTATAGTTTGTTTCATTCAAATACACTCTATTTTACTCTATTGCCGATTTCCCAACTCTCCAGCTCAGCAATCGTTCCACTACCGGACACCGTTACTTCCTCGACGGCAGATCCATCCGGGAACATCCTTGCTGTAAACACTTCTTCCCCACCATTCAAGAAGACCTCTACGCATGAAGTATCCACAAATGCGCGCAACTCGGTCAAGGCCTGCAGACTGCAGCTTCTACTCTCCCATTCCCCCGTTACAAAACTCTTACGGTGAAGGGAGAAAACACGCTCCAACGCATCAAAGTCCAGCCGGACAGCATCGCTCAAATCCAACTCAAATGATGCAACATCCTTTTCGAAAATAAAGCGCATCTCAAAAGCGCTACTCTTACCAATATCCAGTGAGACTCCGTCTTCGGTAAGCTGCACATCACTTTTTTCAACAAGCTGGTCTTTTCTCATGATCATCAACTCTTCCACAGGCACCTGCAACAACTTTCCATCGACCCACTTCAGTTCACGCGGTATCGTCAGCGCATGTACCCATTTATGCTTAATGGTCGGATGTTTATCCTCGTCCTGTTCAGGCACGCCCATCCAGCCGACCATCAAGCGGCGGCCATCCTCGTCCAAAGTGGTTTGAGGGGCATAAAATTCAAAGCCACGATCCAGTTCCACAAAATCACCATGTTTGAATGCAGCTCTCTCGTAATCAAGCTTTCCAATAAAATAACCCGCCTGGTACACGTTTTGATACTTCATACCGTCCGGCTCCAAGCCTTGAGGCGAAGCAATAAGGACATCGACTCCATCCAGTTCAAACAGGTCCGGGCACTCCCACATATAGCCGAAGTCACCCAACCCGTTCACTTCAGAACCTGCGATGGCTCCAAGATGCTCCCATTCTAGTAAATCAGCTGACCGCAACAGTGCGACTTTTCCTGTCAGATCCTTACTTTGTGCGCCAACGACCATATACCAGTCCGAGCCCTTTTTCCACACCTTTGGATCTCGGAAATGGGCAGTGTACCCTTCCGGCAACTCCACCACTGGACCTTTTTTATCGAATGTGATGCCATCTTCTGAAACCGCCATGCACTGATAGGTTTCACGGTTTCCGTCCGCGTCTTTCACATTTCCTGTGTAAAAGAGGACCATCTTCCCGTCATGCTCTACCGCACTTCCAGAGTAGCATCCATTCTTCTCAAACCACTCGCTTGGGGCCAAGGCAATCGGCTCATGCTTCCAAGTTACAAGATCTTCAGAGGAATAATGCCCCCAAAATTTAGCTCCATGGCCTGTCTTGAACGGCATCCATTGATAAAACAGATGGTAAGTACCGTTCCATTGAATAAAGCCGTTTGGATCATTCAACAAGCCGACAGGTGGCATGAGGTGATAACGTAATCGATAAGGATCGCTCTCGACGACCTCCATATTTTTCTCCACTTCTTCTTCTGCCAGTCTAATAAGCTCTTGCTCTCTTTCTGTCATAAAAGAAAAACCCCTTTATTTCGCTAAGATTGATTGAACCTGTTCTAAAGAAGGAAGGGCGGTCATCGCACCTTTTTCAGAGGCGGCAAGGGATCCGGAAACACTCGCAAAATTCGCCATTTCCACCGCTTTTTCAAGTGTAATGGTGGAGATATCCCCTTCCCATTCGTTCGCCATATAAAGAATTCCGGAGACAAAAGCATCTCCTGCTCCTGTTGTATCCACTGTAGTTACCTTGCGTGCCGGCACATGCTGATGTCCTTCACGAGTGAAGACGTAGCTGCCTTCTGAACCCAGTGTGACAAGGAGAAGAGGAATTTCGTAGGAAGAAAGCATTTTCGCACCTTTTTCGATATCCTTTTCGCCAGTGATAAACTCCAACTCTTCTTCTGATATTTTTAAAATATCGGCATATGGCAGCATGGAGATAATCTGTTCTTTTGCCGCTTCTTCGCTGTCCCAAAGGCCAAGGCGTAAGTTCGGGTCGTAGGAGACTGTCATGCCTTTTTCCTTGGCAAGCTTCACCGCTTTTATGGTGGCACTTCTTGTAGGCTCGCTTATAAGGGAGATCGAACCGAAATGCAGGATTCTGTTTTCGTCAAAAAGCTTCTCCTCTATCTCTTCTTCCGTTAAAAAGCGATCCGCGCTTGGGTTGATGTAAAAGTCAAAGCTGCGCTCTCCGTTTTCCAATGTTACGAACACGACACCTGTGCGGATGTCATCGGTTAACAGCATGGAGCTTGTGTTGACGCCATAGTCTGCAAGTGTCTTTTGCAGGAATCTTCCGAGCACGTCGTTCCCTACTTTTCCGATAAAAGTAGACTTTGCTTGTAGTTGTGCGACGCCGACTGCTACGTTTGCCGGGGCTCCGCCTGGACTTTTTTGATAGGTGATATTGTCTGGATCAAGCGGAATGAAATCAATCAGCGCTTCACCAAGTGAGATGATTCCTTTTTTCATGGGGTGGCCCCTCCTTTTGTTTAAGATGGTATTACTATCATCGAAATATATAGCTGTTGCTTGGAGCAAAAGGCGAAGACTCCGGCGGGAGGTAGCGGTAGGTTGAGACCCCTGATGCGTTGTGAGGAGGCTCAAGTACACGCCCCGCGGAAAGCGAAGCCATTTGCGGAATGCAACAGCGGTGTTAAAAAGAATCTTACTTTACATCTTCTTCCTTAATTCCCATGAACCAGGTTGCGACAAAGGCACCTACGACCGCGATGGCAAAACCGATGAGGTAGTTTACGACATTGACCGTTCCAAATTCCACAAGAATGGCGATCATCGGAATCCCTGTCAGCCCGTAAGCGTTCGCGACAACATTCGTAAACACAACATAAGCTCCACCTAACGCACCACCAATGGCGGCTCCGATAAATGGTTTGCGGTATCTCAAGTTAACCCCGAAGATTACTGGTTCTGTAATTCCTAAAAAGGCAGATAGTGCTGCAGGCAACGCTAACTCTTTCGTTTTCGCACGCTTAGCTAAAAAATACACTGCAAGTCCTGCCCCACCTTGTGCGACATTGGCCATGGACCAAATCGGCAAGAGGTAGTTAAAGCCTAGTTCAGCAAGAAGACCCGCTTCAATCGCATGGAAACTGTGGTGAACACCAGTGATGACGATCAGGGAGTACAGTCCTCCAAAGATAAGACCGGCAAAAAGACTGCCATAGTCATAAACAAAGTTGAGAACAACTGTAATACCGGAACCAATGGCATTTCCTAATGGTCCGATGGCAAGTAGCGTGATGAATCCAGTCAAGATGACGGTCACAAATGGCGTGACGAGCAAATCTACTGCGCTTGGTACGATTTTACGTAAGTTCTTTTCAATAAAACTCATGACAAAAACGGCAAGAAGTACTGGAACGACGGTACCTTGGTAACCGATTAACGCGATATCAAGTCCCATGAAATCCATGTATTCAGGATTTGCTTCTGCAAGCCCCCACGGATTTAGCAAGTCAGGGTGTGTCATGATTCCCCCAATAACTGCTCCAAGGAACGGATTTCCTCCGAATTCTTTTGCAGCACTATATCCGAGCAAAATCGGCAGAATGATGAAGGCCGCACTGGAGAACATATTCAGCATTTTTACAAGAGAGCTGTCATCCGCAACCCAGCCGAATGTCGTCACCATTCCGAGCAGCCCCATTAACAGACCACTTGCCACGATGGCAGGGATGATTGGGACGAAAATGTTGGATAACGTTCTTGCGAATCGCGCGAGCGGGTTCATTTTCTTTTTCGCCGCTTCTGCATGGTCTTGTGTGTCTTTTTCCTTAAGGCCCACTTCTTCAGCGAATTCCGCGTACACTTTGTTAACAATTCCTGTGCCAAAAATAACTTGGAATTGTCCGGAGCTTGCAAACGCCCCTTTCACTCCGTCCAGTTCTTCTATTTGGTCGCGGTTTGCTGTTGCTTTTTCATCATCTTTTAACACAAGTCTTAAGCGAGTCGCACAGTGTGTGGCACTGATGACATTGTCTGCCCCACCAAGCAACGGGATCAAGTCTTTCGCTATCTTGTTATAATTCATTACGAGCACCTCTTTTTCCTATTAGATATATAAAAAACAAAAGACCTAAAACCTGCAAGTAGGTAGAGTGGCCCTACGTCCTTGCCTGTTTTAGGTCTTGCCTGCATTACCAGTCACAACCCTGTATATACATGTTAGCGAATACGTTTTCATTTTAACCAGTCGGGAATCAATCGTCAACAGTCAAACACTTCTTACTTTCCTGTTAATCGCTGGATATGAAGCGTAATGTATCCAACCTCCGATAACGGAAAGTGAATGTCATATTCTGCATCCAGAAAGTCTGCAATCTTTTGCGCCGTCCCGAATGCTTTTCCAAATTTCATCTGAAGTAATTCCAGCATCTCGGGGTCCATGGAGTGAAAAGGCTCTCCCTCTTCCACACGGTTGATGGCAAATCTTAAATGTGTCAACAAACGTTGATAATTGATAGACGTTTCCTCAATCTTCACACTGAATTCCTTCTCGATCATTTCAATGGCATCGCGAATGATGGAAGCCAGCTGCATCGTATTTGCCATGCTTTTTGATCCCATTTTCGCCGTATGAAGATGAAGAGCAATGTGTCCCACTTCATCATCAGGAATACTGACGCCCAGCCGTTCCTTGATCAATTCTTGCGCCCATTGCCCAACTTCAAATTCCGGCTTATAGAGGACCCTAATTTCATTGAGCAATTTATTCTGGATGGTGTATCCTTTTTCCAACCGTTCAATTGCAAAAGAAAGATGGTCGGTCAAAGAGATATGGATATGGTTGCTCAAAGGAACCATCAGCTTTCCTTCAGCATAGCTGATAATTTCTTCTGCCACATCTATATGCTCGACAGGAAGGGTGGAAAGCAACTCTTGAAACTTGTCGCTTTCCTCTTTCATCACAAAGATCTTTTCAATTTTACTCCGGTCCACCAGATCGTTCTTCCGCTTTTGAAAGCCGACACCAAGGCCCATCACAATCTTTTCCTGGTCATCCTCTTTGACAACAACCGAGTTATTGTTTAACACTTTACTTATTTTCAATCTTGTCTCTCCCCAATATAACCGCCCTATTTTATCTTTTATTATAACCAATCAATGGGACTATACAAAGCAGTTACATGCTTTATGAAAAGAAAACAAGGCGACAACGGGAAAATTATGCTTTAATAGTCCAATCCAACAATGCTGTTTCACCTTTTGTTGCTGTTTTAACAGCGTGTTTGTTTACTGTATCAATGATATCCCCATTTGTCAGGATAACAGGAGTTACGATGCTTTTTGCTTTTTCATTAATAAGGTCGATATCAAATGTTAATAGTGGTGTGCCCACTTTTACTTTGTCGCCGACTTCCACAAGCCCTTCAAAGCCCTCGCCTTTCATGCCAACTGTTTCAAGACCTACGTGGATTAGTACTTCCACACCTGTTTCTGACTTGATTCCGATCGCATGTTTTGTCGGGAAGAATTGAACGATTTCTCCGTTAACTGGAGATACAACGGTTCCTTCTGTCGGCTCGATTGCGATGCCGTCACCCATCATTTTTTGAGCGAACACCGGATCTGGAACTTCTTCAAGTGGGATGATTTTGCCTGTGATTGGAGCTACTAAGATCTCTTCTGTTTTGGTTTCTTCTTTACCGCCGAATAGTTTTTTGAAAAATGACATGTGTGTTTCCTCCTATTGTCGGAATTGTGCGGAAATAGAAAAAGACCCAATACGCACCTCTTTGGGGGAGTAAGCGTATTAGGTCTTGCCTGCTTTACCAGTCACAATCCTATATGTGTGTTATTTATTTATGATATTAAGGTAAGACAGATCTGCTTGTTTGTCAATTAATAAGTGAGAGTGCCTTTGACTAGCTTTTCCCAGTCTGGGTACAGGTCATTGCGGCGGTCTCTCCAGGTAGTGACAGATCCTGCTTCTCTTACTTTGTGTAAAAGAGTCAAATCGAGATCACCTGTGATGATCATATCAGTATTAAGCTCCCCTTCTGCCACAATGCCGCGTGGCGGGAAAGGTACATCATTTGGTGAAATGATGGCAGCTTGTCCAAAGTTTCCTCGCATAAAGTCCACAGTTGGCAGGGATCCGATTGTCCCAGTCGTCACCACGTAAATTTGGTTTTCTATCGTGCGCGCGTGACAAGAATATCTTACGCGGTGAAAACCGTGACGGTCATCTGTGCAGGAAGGACAGAACACCACATCCGCTCCCATCGCCTTCACAAGCCTTACCGCTTCCGGAAACTCAATATCATAGCATGTCAGCATCGAAATCGTGCCAAAATCGGTATGAAAAATCGGCAAATCCTCACCAGGGGTCAGACCCCATTCATATATTTCCGTTGGTGTTAAATGTAATTTCGCTTGAGTGGCAATGCGGCCATCAGGGTAAAAAAGGTGGGCTGCGTTGTAAAGTTTGCCTTCTTTTTCAATGATGTGTGTGCCGCCGATAATATGCATGCCCGTCTGGATCGCTATACCGCTGAACAGTTGATGGTAATGTTCGGTATATTTTGGCAGATCATGAATCGTCTGCCCTCTCCCATCCACTGGAAAGGAGATTAGTTGGGTCGTTAAAAACTCTGGGAACAGGACAAAATCCGCATCAAATTCAGCGGCAGTTTTCACATAATGAATGACTTGATTTGCAAACTCATCAAAGCTTGAGATCGTGTGCAATGGATATTGCACGGCAGAAGCACGAAACTTCATGACAGCAGGCCCCCTTATAATCTATGTTAATGGTTTATTTAGAACATCGAAATTTTTTTCAACTAATCCATTATAAGGTATGAGAAGCAGGCAGCTCAACAATGGATTTGTGGGATATTATGGTAGATTCTTATAAAAAAACCGGGTAGCCCTAAAGCCGCCCGGTTTCACTTATCCTACCTCACTCTTCGCCATCGCCTCAACGATCGCCTTCGCAACGCCACTATTCACATTCGTATCTGTCACCATATGCGCTTTCGCCTTCACGCCATCCGGTGCATTGCCCATCGCAACGGCCCTGCCGACACGCTCAAACATGGAAACATCATTATAATTATCTCCGAGGGCCATAGTGTCTTCCATCGATATTCCTCGTTCAGAAGTGAAAGTCGTCAAGGCTATCCCTTTTTGAGCGTCCACACTTGTGATCTCCAAGTTGTCCTTACCAGAAGAGCTCACAGCAACCGTGCCAAGTTCCAGCAGTTCAGAACGTGCCGCTTCCAGGTTTTCTTTATCCATGGAGAACGCTAGAAGCTTGTAAATTACTTTTGACTCATCCTGCAAAATAGGCTCAAAACTATCTACCATTTTCACATTTCCGTCTTCCATTCTTTCTTGTGCCGCCTTTAAGACTTTATCATTATCATTATCGTTACTTGCTGACATGAAAACATCCATAATGGTGGCAATCGCCTTATCATAATCTTTTGAGAATGTTCCGTTCTGCGTATAGATCTCAAAGTAGATATCATGCTTGTCCAGTATCCGAGCAAGCTCTCTTGCCAGACTTATTGCAATCGGGTTGGTTGATACGATTTCCCCTTCAGGCGTGCGTGCTTCCGCTCCATTTACGCAAATGATCGGGGTGTGAATACCCGCTTCTGCCAAAACATCCTTCGCCTCAGAGTATGCTCTGCCCGTGGCAATCACCACTTCCACACCATTATTCTTCGCAAGCTGAATGGCATCCGCGTTCTCTTCACTAACTACATGGTTATTGTTTAATAATGTTCCGTCCATATCTATGGCAATACATTTTACCAAGTGAATCCACCTTCTTCTATGTAAATGATTTTTTGTATATACCCTATCCTAGTTAATCTCTCATCGTATTACAAACATTATACTGCCAAAATATTATGCTAAAAATTTCGAAAAGTATAATTAATTCTGTTTTATATCCGCTTAATCCCTTATAATATAGGTATTAAACGCGATCAGGTGAGGGTGAACCTTATGAAAATTATTTCCTCCAATCATATTGGCAAAATACTAAAAAATGATATTTACTCTTTGTCGGGGAATCTTTTGTTAAAGAAAGGTACAGTCCTGAATGCTAATCATGTGGAAAGCCTGCAAAAGCATGCCTACTACTTTGATCAGGCCTTTATCATAGAAGAGCCCCACCATTTATCCAAAGAGTATTTTCAGCATGTGAAAAATATGTATGAAACGAGCATCCATACTTTTCAATCCATATTTGCCAATCTTGAAGGAGACCAACTACCTCCAATAGACGACATCCAGGCCATGTTGACTCCACTGATAGATAAACTTGTGGATGATCCAGTTTTTACACGGTACATAGAACAAGTAAAATGCTATGACAATTACACCTATACCCACAGCTTGAATGTCGGAATCTACTCCTCTTTAATTGGGAAGCTGCAAGGGCTTGATAAAAGCAGCATCAGTCTTCTCGGTCAAATGGGGATGTTTCATGATGTCGGGAAATTACTGATCGACAAGAACATTTTGCAAAAGCCAGGCCGCTTAACGGAAAAAGAGTGGATGGAAATACAGAAACATACCACTTATGGATATGATTTGCTCAAAAAGAACAGGACCATCGATCCTCATGTCTTGCAAGGTGCCTTGCTGCATCATGAACGTCTGGATGGCAGCGGATATCCCACAGGAATCAAACATTCCAAGATTCCGTACTTTGTTCAGATCCTCTCGGTTGCAGATATGTACGACGCGCTCTCATCAGAAAGAAGTTATCGGCCAAAGCAAAATATTTTTACCACTACAAAGATTCTAATTCAAGAGGCAAATTACAATAGATTGAACCCAGCTATCGTCTATCCGTTCGTCCGATATGTTCTTTCTAATCATCTCCGTGAAGAAGTGGTCCTTAATAACGGGAAGCTTGCGGAAATTATTTTCATCCATTCTGATGAACCTCATCTACCGATTATCAAGGTCGATGATCACTTTATTGACCTTAGGAAAAATAAAGAGTTGGAGATTCTGGACTTTGCAAATTAACCGCTAAAAAGCAGGTTTGCCACCAATAATTTCAGGGTATCAAAATGAAAGAAAATACATAATTCCAGTAACTACCTTTGAAAAGTTGAAGAAATGTATTAAAATAACTAACGTTGCATATTTACGCATAAGGAGATTATTATATTGAAAAACCATTCATCTTTTAGAACAGCAGATAAATTAAAATTCATCATCCCTTCCTTAATCGGAATTTTATTATTCATGTTTCCTGTCATGTACAATGACGAGTTAACGATACCTATCGCTATTCTCGCAGGATTATTAGGAGACCTTTTAGGAGATAGTATCCCTGCGATAATGACCGTAGTTATTACCATCACTGCCATCGCAACGGTAGTGACAAAGCTAGCGAAACCCGCATTTACAAAAGAACAAGGCTTCTTTAACACTTTATTGAACGTTTCGGTATTCTGGACGGTTGTAAGGGTTCTTGCAATGGTCTTGGCAATCATGACCTTATTCGAACTTGGTCCAGAAGCTGTATGGAGCGACGTTACAGGGTCCGTTATTTTATATGATCTTTTACCGGTACTATTTACCGTTTTCCTTTTTGCCGGCTTATTTTTGCCGTTATTATTAAACTTTGGACTGTTGGAATTGTTCGGCGCACTATTGACGAAAATCATGCGTCCCTTATTCAAGCTTCCAGGTCGATCTTCTATTGATGCCTTGGCTTCCTGGCTTGGAGATGGAACAATCGGGGTCCTGTTAACAAGTAAACAGTATGAAGACGGTTATTATACGAAAAGGGAAGCAGCCGTTATTGCTACCACCTTCTCTATCGTTTCGATTACCTTTAGTCTTGTTGTGATTACGCAGGTTGGACTTGGAAGCATGTTCATCCCATTTTATATAACGATCGGTGTGGCGGGCTTTGTAGCTGCTATCATCATGCCGAGAATCCCGCCTTTATCCAGAAAAGCGGATACGTATTATAACGGCGAGGAGCAGGATGAAAAAGAACTGATCCCTTCCGGCTATTCTCCATTAAAGTGGGGGTACACCCAAGGGGTAGAGCGTGCTGCTAAAAACAAGAGCGTAGGTAAATTCTTCCGAGACGGGGGACGAAATGTTCTTGATATGTGGATGGGCGTAGCACCGATTGTTATGGCATTCGGTACTATTGCCTTGATCCTTGCCGAAAACACAGATTTGTTTGTGTACCTTGGCATGCCATTCATTCCGTTATTAGAGCTATTGCAAATTCCGGATGCGGCGAAAGCGTCAGAATCGCTTATTGTTGGTTTTGCGGACATGTTCCTGCCAGCATTGTTAGCATCGGATATTCAAAGTGAATTAACTCGTTTTGTGGTCGCGGCAGTTTCCGTTACGCAGCTTATTTATCTATCTGAGGTAGGTGGCGTCATCTTGGGTTCTAAAGTGCCTGTGTCGCTTTGGGAAATGTTTGTGATCTACCTTTTACGTACGTTGATCACGTTACCAGTTATTGCGCTGATGGCGCATGTGTTTTTCTTTTAATAGTGGAATGTAAAAAGCTATCCTTAAGGTCCTGTTGGAACTTTGGGATAGCTTTTTTAGTTATTGCATTTACTATTGCCGTTCCTTTTCGCTGCTGGCACTCGCTTTCCGCTTCAATCCACTTATATCATATACTTTAGTCATTCAATTTATTTTTAAAAAATGCCTTAGTAAACTTTTTGTTCTTCTGATTCAAGCTCTAGCTCTTTGCCCAGTAGTTTTGCAAGCTCCAGCATGCCATATTTTCCGGCGGCTTTTTCGGCGTCTGCATTGTAATTGGTGTTGGTGTTGACATCATAGGTGAAAATCTCACCTTGACTGTTGCGGATAAACTCAATACCAGCTACCTGAATTTCGTTATCCTGCAGGAACTTCTCGTATTTTTCGATGATTGGGTCGGCAAAGCCTTCCACGATACGGAATTTCGGCTTCTCCTCGACTTCTTCGCCTACCGGGCAGAACAGGTCCCCGATTTGGCAGGCATCGGCCGGGCACAACTCAAAGCCTTCCGATGTATCAACCTGAACGGCATACATAAATTTCCCACCAATAAATTCACAACGGGTGATAAAAGGTTCTGGAGCCAGAATGTATTCTTGGATCAACGTGATTCCATCTACCGGCTCTTCAAAATCAGGTCCATACAAGTACTCCTCTAGAGAGGCCGTCGAATGGAATAATTGCACCCCAAGCCCCTTGCCGGCACGATTATGCTTGGTGATGAAGGATGTGGAGCCTATTCTTTTTGCTGCCTGCAAGATATGTTCTTTTCCTACCGCCGCAATGGTTTTAGGCGTCTTTACTCCGGCTTTTTCAAGTGCCGTGTATTGATTAACCTTGCTTAATTCCAACTGAAGGGCACGGCTTCCATTGAATACTTGTCGACCGTGGTGCTCCAGCCATGCGAGCACAGCTCCTGTTAATTCAGGTGCAAACCGATGGTCCCTTGTGTGGGAAGAGGCGCTCATTCTGTTGTAAAATATGCCTTCAGGTGGTTCTTCCGTCAATGGCACTACCCCTTCGTCTAAATGCCATTCTTCATATGGCAATCCCAACTCTTCCAATCTAGTAGTCAAATGTGTCGTCCACTCTTTATTTTCATGAATAATGTAGATTTTTTTCACGATGTCTGCCTCCATTTTATGCATATATGATAGTGTATTCCCTGCTAGGTGTTATGATTGGGCAAGCTCTTCTGTCTTCGAATTAACAAGGGGCATCACCTTTTTGGCGAAACGCTCCATTTCTTCAAGCTGTGGAGAGAACTGCAGTAACAATAAGTCAACTCCCGCATTTTCGAATTCTATTATTCTAGCAGCAATCTGCTCTGGCGTGCCGACTAGGTTTGGACGCAACCCTCTATTTGATACAGAGTAATCCTGCAGCTGAATTTGTTGTTCCAGTTGTGATTTGCTTGTGAAGTCCTTAAATCCTGCGTACGCATCGGATTCTTTTACAGCTGTGATCCGGGCCAGTTCCGCCTGTGCTTCTTCTTCCGTATCCCTGCAAATAACATAGCCAGCCATCCCAAAGGATTGGAAAGGAGGGTTCGGAGTCTTGGCTCTCTTCTCTTTCATATCTCTGATTTTAGCCGCCACTTCCTCCACCGTTCCACCGTGCATGACATAGGCATCACAGTGTGAAGAGATAACTTCCTTCCCTTTTGGACTCTCGCCCCCTGCATAAAGGATGGGGTTAGGACGCTGTACCGGTTTTGGGTGGAGTTTGGTATCTTTGAGCTGATAGTATTTTCCATCATAGCTAAAGGAGTCTTCTGTCCATAAGCCTTTAAGGACATCAATAAATTCTTTCGTGCGGTCATAACGCTCATCATGCTCGGTGAAAACACCGCCATATTGACGGGCTTCCTCTTCCCACCATGCCGACACGACATTGAGGGTGAATCGTCCGTTGCTGATGTGATCGATATTTGCCGTCGCTTTTGCGGCAATGGCAGGGTTATGAAACCCAGGCCTGATTGCCGTCATAATTTCAATCTTTTCTGTTACAGCTGCCAGGGCCGCGGCAGTCGACCACGCTTCCAATGTGTCCTCTTTCGGTCCTTTAATATCATTTAGGAAAAGCTCGGCAATTAATGTTGTGTCAAACCCAAGCTGTTCTGCCTGCTGAATTACTTTTTTGGCATAATCAAAAGTCGGAGGCATTTGTTCATCCTCCACATTTCGCAACCACCCGCCGAAAATCGGCAACCAAAACCCAAACTTCATCTCACGTTTCCCCCTTTGATGTTTGTGTATGTAGACAAACAAAAAACTCCTCCGATAAGAAGAAGTTTGAGTATGATCCCGTAACATCCACTTATCTTCCAAGAACGTTTGTCTTGCTGGAATTGGCACCTGTACGGTTGCTTCTACTGTACGGTTGCCGGGCTTCATAGGGCCAGTCCCTCCACCTCTCTTGATAAGAAAACTTACTATTCTATTATTTGCATTAATCCTATCACGAAACTTGGGAATAGACAAGTCTTTCGGATGACTAAATACTCTCGTTGTATTATTAGCATATTAGTGGATGGAGGAAAAATGAACTGTTGGTTATGGAGTTCTTAGGGAGGTTGGGTGATGAAGACTTCTCTTTTCATTCTTCCTGCTCACTCAGGTCCTCATAGACGCCATGAAGCCCCCTGCGCTAATGGCAACAAAAAACGCCCCCCATACCAGGAAGGCGTTCCACTCAAAACTATTATTGTATATCCTTTTCCAAATTAGGAGCATGCAGGCCTTCTGCTTCAAACGTTTCTCCTATTTTCTGATGGAAATTTTCCAATGCAACCTTTACTGCTTCGCCCTCAGAACCTTCTGATAAAGCTGCTGCACGTTCTTCAAAATATAAAGCCAATAACTCGATGGAGTCCTTCATATCAACTCCAAGGTCATCATCTAAGTTCTCAGGAATCTCAATCCCGCGAAGTTCATTAGCAATACGGTTACTAGCTTCCACAGCCGCCTCTAGATCTCCCGTCCCCGCAGAACTTTCATAAGAGGTTACAGGTTCAAGATGCTTGCGGATGGTCTGAATCATTTCCATTTGTATATTCATAAGGACGGTTACCGTCTCCCCGCTCTGGTCAGCAGGAACCTGTTTGGAATCGGCAGTGTCCACTTTATTTGCTTCTTCTGTGCATGCAGAAAGCACAATTACTAAAACAAGTATCATAGAGAAAATCCACTTTTTCATATTAAATCTCCTTTTTATCTAGCATTACGGAAACAGTGTACTCGTTTTCACTCAAGCTGTATAGACTTCCTCCAAAAGTTGCATTCTTCTATTTATTCTTACATCTCTATTTAGTTTGTTAAAAATTTATTAAAATAATATTTTCCCCTTGCATTGTTTCTAAACATCCCATACAATAGGAAAATGCAAACGGTTGCACCAAACGTGCACTGTTTTACATTAAAATGAATTCGTTTTCAACAAAAAATAGAACTTTTATAGAAAGAAGGCTGTTAAAATGAAGAACTTTTTGTCTTTTGATTTCTGGCAGAAATTCGGTAAAGCTTTATTAGTAGTGGTTGCAGTTATGCCTGCTGCTGGTATTATGATCTCTCTTGGTAAGTTGGTTGGTATGACCGGTGGAGACATGGCTCTTGTGCAAACGATTGCAAGAGTAATGGAGGATATCGGTTGGGGAATCATCACCAACTTGCATGTATTATTCGCGGTTGCGATTGGTGGATCGTGGGCTAAAGAACGTGCAGGCGGAGCTTTTGCTGCATTGATTGCATTCGTTCTTATCAACCGTATCACTGGTGCGATTTTTGGAGTTAACAACGATATGGTAGCTGATCCTGAAGCTACATTCACTACACTTTTTGGACAAGAATTAGTTGTTGGTGATTACTTCACCACTGTATTAGGTGCTCCTGCATTGAACATGGGAGTATTCGTTGGTATTATCGCCGGTTTCCTTGGCGCTAACCTTTTCAATAAATTTTACAACTATAGTAAATTACCAGATTCCTTATCATTCTTTAACGGTAAACGTTTCGTACCATTCGTTGTAATTGGCGGATCTGTCATCGCAGGTATTGTGCTTAGTGTTGTTTGGCCGTTCATTCAAGGATTGTTAAACGATTTCGGTGTTTGGATCGCTTCTTCTAGAGACAGCGCGCCAATCATTGCACCATTCATTTTCGGTGCGTTAGAGCGTCTATTATTACCTTTCGGATTGCATCATATGTTAACGGTACCAATGAACTACACGTCACTTGGTGGAACTTATACCATTCTTACTGGCGGCAGCGCTGGTTCTGTTGTAGCGGGTCAAGATCCATTATGGTTAGCTTGGATTGCCGATCTAAACAACTTCCTTGCAGCTGGTGACACAGAGTCTTATGAAGCATTATTACGCGAAGTGGTACCTGCTCGTTTCAAAGTAGGTCAAATGATTCTTTCTTGTGCAGCGTTGATTGGTATCGCTTATGCGATGTATCGCAATGTGGATAAAGATAAGCGTAAAAAGTACAAGTCTATGTTCTTGTCTGCTGGACTTGCGGTATTCTTGACTGGTGTTACAGAGCCAATCGAATTCATGTTTATGTTTGCTGCTCCTGTGTTATATGTGATGTATGCGATCATGACAGGACTTGCTTTCGCTATTGTTGATATCATTGATATTCGTGTTCACGCATTCGGGGTTATTGAGTTGCTGACTCGTACACCGATGATTGTAAAAGCTGGCTTATGGTTAGATCTAGTGAACTTTGTGATTGCATGCCTAGTATTCTTCGGATTGAATTTTGCGGTAGCTAACTTCATGATCAAGAAATTCAACTTCCCTACTCCGGGACGTAACGGAAACTATATCGAGCAAGAAGAAGGCGCTGGTAACGGTGCGGCTGCAAGTGTCCAAGCAGATTCCTTGGCACCTGCGATCATCGAATTGCTTGGTGGAGCTGAAAATATTGAAGATGTGGATGCATGTATGACTCGTTTGCGTGTTACCGTATTAGATAGAGAAAAGGTTGCAAATGAAGCTGCTTGGAAAGAAAAAGGCGCACTTGGACTGATTGTGAAAGACCGCGGTGTACAAGCAATCTACGGACCTAAAGCCGATGTAATCAAATCTGATATTCAAGACTTGTTGGGAGCGTAATAAACGATGAAACTACTAACCCTGAACTGCCACTCTTGGCAGGAAGAGAACCAAATGGAAAAGATACAGCATATCGCGGGAGCCATAAAGGAACAAGCATACGATGTCATCGCTCTTCAAGAGGTTTGTCAAAGCATCGATGCCGAAATTGTCGAAGGAAACATTAAGCAAAACAACTTTGGCCTTGTTTTACAGCAGGAGCTTGAAAAACTTGGAGTGTCAGACTACGAGTTAGTCTGGGACTTCGCCCATATGGGGTACGATACGTACGAGGAAGGCCTTGCAATCTTGACTCGCCATCCTATTAAAAAGACACATTCCTTCTTTGTATCTAAAAGTACGGACACTGACTTTTGGAAAACACGTAAAATTGTCGGTGTGACCGTTGAAGTGCAGGGTGAGGAGTTGTCCTTTTATACGTGTCACTTAGGTTGGTGGAGCGATGAAGAGGAGCCTGCAAAGTATCAGATGGAGCAGCTTCTTGAAACGGTGCAGGGAACAGAACCTTACTTTTTGATGGGGGATTTTAATAATAGCGCCCACATTAAAGGGGAAGGTTATGAATATCTGACCTCTACAGCAGGTCTGCACGATACGTACTTACTGGCTTCTGAAAAAGATTCAGGAGTGACGGTGGAAGGTAAGATTGCCGGTTGGGATGAAAACAAACAGGATTTGCGGATAGATTTGATTTTGGCAAGCTTCCCTGTTAAAGTGGCTTCTTCACAAGTTGTTTTCAACGGACACAATAAAGACATTGTCTCAGACCATTATGGAGTAGAAGTAACCGTGGAAATATAGTCGAGTTTTGACGTATTTCCTGGGAAAATGTAAAAAGGTGAACGGCATTTAGATGCTGTTCACCTTTTTTTCGTAGGTTATTTTGTAGCAGCAATGGCTTCTATTTCCGCTTGGATTTTCTTCGTCCACTCATCCACTACCCCATAATCCATTGCTTTAACATAGATCTCTTCTAGACTGCCGTGCCAGCTTTTTGCTTCTGCCAATTTCCCAATGGCCTCCTGCATCGCTTCTGTATAGCGGTCTTTTACAAGAGCAATTTCTTTTTCATATCGTTCGTCTGTCCCGGTACGAATCGTTATATCATACATATCCACGATGGAATCCCCTTCGCGCTCTGGGAAATATTCATGCGGGGCCGTGCTGTCAAAAATGGCGAACCCAAGCTCCCTGCAGATAATCATATCAAGACTATATGGATCAAACCCACAATGATAAACTTCTACATCAAACCCTTTATCTTCAGAAGCTTTCGCGAGCTTCTTCAGCATAGTGGACTTCCCTGAACCCGGACGGCCTTTTATAAAATAACGATGTGTCAATCCTTCTGTCAGGTTTGGGACAAAATCCTTTGCTCCAGCAGGTGTTGCAGCACCCAGGAAGCGATGCCTGACATCTGCTTTTTTATCTAAAGTCTTCCCTTGGAACAATTGGTCCACGAGATCTTGTGTCAGCTTATTGGCTGCTTCAAAGTTCATGTTATGAATATAATATCTTTCCCAATCGTCATGTATTTTTAGGGCTCTCGCAAATGTCTGGTAAGCTGTCTGGAAAGCTTCCTTCTTTTTGGTTGCTAAGTGTTGTATTTCTGCTTTCTGTTCTGCCAGCAGTTTAGAATCCCACGCCTCGCCTAGGTTCACATATTCCTCCACTGCCCCTGGAGCTTTCGGTTCAATGACATGTGGCGCCGTTCCATCGACAATCCCAATGCCTAGCGCGCGGATGACCACCCCGTCCACCGATTTCGTATCAGAAGAACAGTGCAACAGTTCAATATCGTACCCTTTTTCGTTCCAAACTTTCCCGATTTTTTTGATGAGCGATGATTTCCCTGTCCCCGGTCCACCTTTTAAAATAAAAATGCGGTCCAATCCTTCTATGTTTGATTCATAAAGGCTATAAAATCCACGCGCTGTATTTCCACCAGCATAATAGTTTAAAATTTTCCCTGCCAAGATCTAACACCCTTTCAATGGTAGGTTATCTTACAATTGCGATTCCTTTTAGCCTATGCGGAAGGGGTTGTTTGGGTGAAAGCCTAGCAGTTAAGAACAAGTTTAGGAGGAGGCGACGGTGGCCGATTCTTGATATAATTCAAATTTTCTCGATAAAACTTAAAATTTCTTGATATATCGTTAGATTTCTTGATATCCTGAATTTTTTCTTGATATTTCCCGATTTTTCTCGATATCCTGCAAATTTTCTTGATATATCGGGCAAGTGGAGCGGTTAAACGTAAAAAAGAGCCGCACTCCCATACATAGAGTGCGGCCCCTTCATTATTTCAGCTTCAATTTCGCCAATGCATCCGCAAGTGCGGTATTCACCGGTTCATCGTTATTTTGCTTTTTGAGGTACTGATTCACATCACGCTTGGATGCTTTCTGGTTGGAATTGTTCTTGCGGCGTTCCTGGAAGGTGCTTAATTTCTCGCGGTGTCCGCAAACACAAGCGAACATTTGCCCTTCCCCTTCTCCACGCAACTCCAGCTTCTTACGGCATTTCGGGCAACGCGCATTGGTCACTTTGGAGACGTTTTTACGATGACCGCACTCTCTGTCCTGACAAACGAGCATCTTCCCTTTTTTCCCGTTCACTTCAAGCATCGGCTTGTCGCAGTCCGGGCAACGTTTGCCTGTGATGTTGTCATGCTTGAACTTTTGATCCGTATTTTTTATTTCATGGACAATCTGTTTGGCATACGCCTTCATTTCATTAATGAAAGTTGCTTTTTTCAGCTGTCCTTTTGCAATCATGCCAAGCTTTTGCTCCCATTCTCCTGTCAAGGCTGGGGATTTCAAATCCTCCGGAGCAAGGTTCAGCAACTGTTTCCCTTTAGAGGTGATGTGCAGGCCTTTGCCTCTCTTCTCCATCAGGAAACTGTTGAAGAGTTTCTCGATGATATCCGCTCTAGTAGCAACCGTTCCAATTCCACCTGTTTCACCCAGTGTCTTCACTAGCTTCTGGTCCGTTTGTTCCATGTATTTAGCCGGGTTCTCCATCGCGGAAAGTAACGTACCCTCGTTAAATGGTTCAGGTGGCTTTGTTTTACCGGAAGTTAACTCGACTTTTCTAATCTGTAATGTATCGCCTTTATTTAAACTCGGCAACAACTGATCCGTGAAACCGTCGCTTCCATCCTCCTGTTCTTCCATGGAGCTGAATACTTCCTTCCATCCTTGGGAGATGACCGTTTTTCCTTTTGCCACAAACTGTTCTGTTCCGATAGTGGCTGTAATGTTTGTCTGTTCATATAGGAAAGGAGGTAACAGAACGGCCAAGAATCGCTTCACAATCAAGTCGTAAATCTTATATTCCTTGTCGGATAGCTTGCTTAAGAGGACCGCCTCCTCTGTCGGGATGATTGCATGGTGGTCGGTCACTTTTTCATTGTTCACAAAGGACTTGTTCGCTTTGATTGGTTTCGTGAGCAGTTTGGATGCAATCGGCTTGTAGGAATGCGCACGAATCGCCTCTACACGCTCTTTTAACGTATCCACCATGTCAGTGGAAATGTATCTGGAGTCCGTTCTTGGATACGTAACGATTTTATGCTGTTCGTATAGACGCTGCAAGATAGATAATGTTTCTTTTGCAGAATAGCCGAAGATGCGGTTGGCATCGCGCTGTAATTCGGTCAGATCGTATAGCGCAGGAGCGTAGCTTTTCTTCTCGGTCTTATTAATATCGGTTACCTTTGCATCCTGATTCTTCACTTTGCCGTGCAAGTTCTCCATCGCAGGCTTGTTGAAGTTTCTACGTTCTTTTGTTTTAGCATCCTGCCAAACCAGTTGAAATCCCTTTTCTGTGATGGCCTTCATTCCGTAAAATTCTTTTGGGACAAAGCTTCTGATTTCCTCTTCCCGTTTGGCAATCATGGCAAGTGTAGGAGTCTGTACCCTTCCGCATGAAAGCTGGGCATTATGCTTGGTGGTCAATGCCCTTGTGGCATTCATCCCCACTACCCAATCAGCTTCGGCGCGGGCAACTGCAGAATAATAAAGATTTTCGTATTCTCTGCCGTCACGTAGCTTTGCAAAGCCTTCTTTTATGGCACGGTCTGTGACAGAAGAAATCCATAAACGCTTTACAGGCTTATGAATACGTGCTTTCTCCAGAATCCATCTTGCCACAAGCTCCCCTTCACGGCCCGCATCTGTAGCGATGACAATTTCATTTACGTCCTTGCGGGTAAGTTGTGCTTTTACTGAGCTGTATTGTTTGCTTGTATTTTTAATGACGACAAGCTTCGTTTCGTTCGGAAGCATTGGCAGGTCCTCAAGCTTCCACGATTTGAATTTTACGTCATATGCTTCTGGGTCTGCCAGAGTGACGAGGTGACCTAGCGCCCATGTGACGATATACTTGTCCCCTTCAAAAAATCCGTTTCCTTTTTTCGTACATTTCAATACTCTTGCTATATCTCTACCTACAGAGGGTTTCTCTGCAAGGACGACAGTTTTTGGCATAATAACAATCCTTTCAAGCTTCTTGTCTTCTAATCTTTACATATTGTGTGGGGGGAGTCAAAAGGAGAAGACCGTTGTATCGCCTTCTCTTTACTTTTTCTCCGGAAGCTTCTCCAATGCGCTTACAGCGTCCTCTATCGTCCCTACGGGTATAAGTTCAATATCAAGGTCTTCCTCGCTTATGGTTTTTCTCGCAATCGATTCATTGTTTTCCCAACCGTCATCCAACGGTACGATGAAGTAATCAAATCCTGCATTGGCAGCTCCGATTACTTTTTGTTTCACCCCTCCGATCGGCCCCACTTCGCCGTCGATCGTGATGGTTCCCGTACCGGCAACGGCATTTCCTTTTAGGAGGGACTCTTCCATCATTTTGTCGAGGAGGGTTAGGGTAATCATCAGCCCGGCACTTGGCCCGCCCAGGTTCTCTATATTCTGCCACTCAATGTTTTCGTCCTTTGACGTCTCAAATACTTCCTCGAAAAATACTCCCAGCAGCGTGTTTCCGTTATAATCCTTGTGCGGATATGTCGTAACATCTACCTCTATTTCCTTACCTTCCCGCAAGAGTGACAATGTGAGCATTTCCCCCGGTTCCTTTTCTACGATAAGTTGATCCAAATGTTCATAGGATTCCAACTTTTCTCCATCCATGCCTACAAGAAGGTCTGTTACTTTCACTGCATCTTTGTCGTTCCAATCCGCAAAGTAAAATACAGGATAAAACCCTTGTAGCTCTAGCTTCGGATCCTCTCCCAATATGCCGCGTGCTATGTATTCAGCCTTGATTTTCGACTGTTCCATCATTAGTTTGTTTTGATAGTCGATGTCTTCTATAGCCATATCGAGTTCTTCTGATACAGAAGGAACAATTTCGACTCCCTCTTCCAAGAGCTTCGTGATTATCATATATGGCCAAATGGTATTTTCTAGACTGGCCACATAGGTCATGCCCAAGTCCCCATCCAGCTCCGACCCGCCGTCATACTGAACAAATTCATCTAAATTAATTGGATCCCCCGCCAGGAGGATATCAAACCCAGTCGGTATAAAGCCACTTCCAATAATCATTAACAAAACTACTACAACAATCCACGGTGCCCGTCTCTTCATCAGGTTCCCCCACCATCCTTTTTATCTACTTTTTATTTTATAGTAGATTGGTAGAATTTAGTATAGTAAATCACGGGTGGAGGAAGAAACTTCTTTCATTTCCCACATAGCCATTCCTAGAAAATTTTAGTATGATGGAAAGTAGATATTTTTTTAGATAGGATGGATACAAACATGAGTTTATTAAGCATAGATGGGTTAAGCCATAGCTTTGGCGACCGTACGTTATTTAAAGATGTTTCCCTTCGCCTTTTGGCAGGCGAGCATGTTGGCCTTGTTGGCGCTAACGGCGTTGGCAAATCAACTTTGATGAATATTATTACAGGAGAGATCGTTTACGACACAGGACGCGTGGAATGGACGCCAGGCGTGCATTACGGATACTTGGACCAGCATACGGTCTTGACACCGGGAAGAACAATAAGAGACATCTTGCGCGATGCCTTCTTGCCTTTATATGAAAAAGAAAAAGAACTGAATGCTATCACAGATAAAATGGGAACGGCCACTCCGGAAGAGTTAGAAGAACTTTTGGAGCAAATGGGAGAGATTCAGGACCATCTGGACGCAGGTGGCTTTTACAACTTGGATATCAAAGTAGAGGAAGCTGCACGCGGTCTTGGTTTAGATGCAATCGGCCTTGAGCGCGACGTTGCTGCACTAAGTGGAGGGCAACGTACAAAGGTCCTGTTGGCAAAGCTGTTGCTTGAGCAGCCGCAAGTATTGTTGCTGGATGAGCCGACGAACTACTTGGATGTCGAGCATATCCGCTGGTTAAGCTCTTACTTGAAGGAATACCCGCACGCATTCCTTTTGATCTCGCATGATACCGAGTTCATGAACGGCGTGGTGGACGTTATTTTCCATTTGGAATTCTCCAAGCTGACTCGCTATACAGCTTCTTATGAAAAGTTTTTAGAGCTTGCGGAAATTAACAAGAATCAACACATCAATGCTTATGAGAAGCAAAAAGAATTCATCAAGAAACAAGAAGACTTTATTGCGAAAAATAAAGCGCGTTACTCCACGACAGGCCGTGCGAAAAGCCGTCAGAAGCAACTGGACCGCATGGATCGTATCGACCGACCAGAGACATCCGCGAAGCCGACCTTTGAGTTTAAAGAGTCCCGTGCAAGCAGCCGTTATGTGGTGGAGGCAAAGGACCTGGAAATCGGATATGCAGAACCATTATTACCGAAGCTTTCAATGGAAATTGAGCGTGGAGACAAAATTGCGATCGTCGGGTGCAATGGTGTCGGGAAATCGACTTTATTGAAAACGATCTTGGGTAAAATAGATCCTCTCGGCGGTTCTGTGATTCGCGGTGACTTCCTTTTCCCTTCTTACTTTGAGCAGGAAGTAAAAGCGAAAGATATTACGCCGATCGATGATGTGTGGAATGAGTTCCCTTCCCTTGACCAGCACCAAGTTCGTGCTATTTTAGCGCGTTGCGGGTTGAAGAACGAGCATATCTCCCGTCCGTTGAGCCAACTGAGCGGTGGCGAGCAAGCCAAGGTGAGATTATGCAAGTTGATGATGCACGAAAGCAACTGGCTGCTGTTTGACGAGCCGACAAACCACTTGGATGTGGTTGCGAAAGAGGAATTAAAGCGTGCTATTAAAGCTTATAAGGGTACCATTCTCCTTGTGTGCCACGAACCTAGCTTCTATGAGGACTGGGTGACGAAGGTTTGGAATGTGGAAGAGTGGGCGGAGCAGAAACAGTAGAAGATATGATTAAAGGCAGCATGGGGGAGGGTCTCTGTGCTGCTTTTTTGTTGTTTTGTTGGAGGTAGGGGACGGGGCTGAGGCTCTGCTACCGTTTTGTAGGTTGCGGTGGTCTTTTGGGTGCAGAGGCGGCTTCTCTCCTACCATTTTGCTGGTTGCGGCGGCTGTTCGGGCGGAGAGGAGGCCTCTCTCCTACCGTTTTGCTGGTTGCCGTCGCGTTTAGGGTCTTGATACGGCTTCTATTAGACAAAACCAACTACCTCCCCAGCTCTTCGGGCGATTAGAGCCCTCCTATTAGACAAAACCAACTACCTCCCTGGCTCTTCGGGCGATTAGAGCCCTCCTATTAGACAAATCACACCCTTCCCAATTACTTCAGTCTAATAGGGCTGTACCAAAAAAGATCCCACCCCGATCCCCCCTATCGAATACCACTATCCCCCATCAACAAAAAAAGCCGCTCCAAAAGGCAGCAACAACACACGCACCTCTCAGAACAGCCCCAAAATCCCCTATTACAACGGCTTCGGATCGTAACTTGACCCCGTCCAGTCCGTCAATTCACAAATCGCTTCCCAAAGCTTTGGATAAAACTCAAATTTTGCTCCTCGTTCCAACGCCTGAGCAGGAATTCCCTTCAAACTTTTCGTATTCAAGCCAATCATCCTGCGAACAAGCTGGATGTGGTGCTTGCGGAACGTTTGAAAGTTTTCATCAAACGCCGTCAATTCCTGCATAAGCAAGAACAGTTCATAATTGTCACCGGCAGCCTTGTGCAACATGAACGGTGTCATTTGTTTGTCGTTCAACAGCTGTTCAAACGGCCCCCATAAGGTCGGTCCGAGTCTAAGGATTTCATTAAATCCCGGTGAGTCCTGTCCGCTTCCACGGCCAAGTGCGAGTCTGATAGTATGGTAGTCTCTTGGGCTGATTACTTTTACCATATCAAACACTGGCGGCAGATGCTTCAGGTGCATATTCACCCGCTGAAGCTGTTGTGTTGCCCCCAAGATCTCCCCGTGCTGCATATTTGCATCAGCAAGGTGGATGTACTGGATAATCAGTTTGAAATGCAGCTCGGCAATTTGATGGATCATTTGAAACGTGAGTTCATCATTACAAGAAAGTTCCCCTTCTCCCTTTTGCAAACTCAACAACTCTTCCGTGCGGATATACTTTTCATAATCTGTCACTTTTTTCTCTTCCATTTCTTCTCCTCCAAATACCGGATAAATGGAATGTCGCTAGCAACTAATGTCTTCTATCTTCCATTCAAACGTTTATGTAAACCCTTACATTCATGTTACGCACTCGGACAAATAACTGTCAAGCTACAAATCAACTGGAAGTCATTTTTCCAGCAAGCTTTTATGCATCCAGATTGCGGCTTGAATGCCGTCCCCCATCGCGATGGCTGCTTGTTCGGAGTGAACAGTAATGTCACCTGCCGCCCATACATTTTCCACAGAGGTCATTTTAGTCCTAGGGTCAACAAGGATATGCTTATTCTCTTCCAATTTCATCCCCAGCTGCAAAGCAAGTTCGGTATTTGGCTTATTTCCACCAAAAGCTAAAAACGCAAAACGACCATCCATCCTTTCTCCGTTAGCAAGCGTTACCCCTTTAAAATCCGGTCCATCCGCATGAATTTCCGAAATATCATCAGTAACAAGCCGAATCCCTTTCCCGATTAACTTCTCCCTCAAATCAGCATCAATCTTCGCTTTTCCATGATTGATAAAAGTAAGCGCATCTGTCCAATAGGTCAGGGTTAGGGCCATAGAGGCACCTGCATTTCCAGAGCCAATCACAAAGGCTGGCTTATTCAAAATTTCATACCCATCACAATCCGGACAGACAAATATACTTTTTCCGAGGCACGGCAGCAGACTATTAAAAGGCGGAAGATTGTCCTTAATGCCTGTAGCTAGCAAAATCTTTTTACCAAAATAATCATGTGAATTTGCGGTCGTGACGCAAAACTGCCCATCCATTTCTCGCACTGCCTCCACACGCTGCTCCTCAAACTGAACCCCCAGCCTCAACGCATGCTCCTTTCCAAGACTCCGAAGCTTCTCCCCGCTCACTCCATCCGGCCATCCTAAAAGATTGTGATAACAATGACACATGCTCGATCGACCTTTCCCCTCATCCAAAACGAGCACCCTATGTTGATACCTTCCCAGTTGGATGGCTGCCTGAAGACCCGCAATGCCTCCCCCGATTATGATACAGTCATATTTCACAGTAACTCCCCATTCTTTTATCAGATACTTACTAGTATTTGAAGTTTTCGACGGATTATCAAACAAGTTATGTAGGCAAAATAAAAAAATTTTAAAGAGCATGTTTCATTTTCAGTCAGCCGGGTATTTTTATTACATAACCAAGGAGGCGATAGAAAATGAAACCCACTTATAAAGAGTTTCAAAATGATGAACAAGTAGTAGGAGCAGTACAAGAGCTAAAAACTAGAGGTGTTCACGAGGATGATATTTATGTCATTACTCATGATGATGACCGTACAAAACGTGTAGCTGACAACGCTGATGCTAATACTGTTGGCGCCGGTGAAGTTGGTTTGGATACTTACGTGAAGAACATTTTCCGCAGTAAAGGCGATGAGCTTCGTGCTCAATTCCAGGAGTTAGGATTTACAGCTCCAGAAGCGGAACAGTTGGAAGAAAAGCTTGATCACGGTAAAGTGATCCTAGTGGTAAAAGATACAACAGCAAGCACGACGACATTATAAGATTTGAACAAAGTTTGACCCCCCCCTTAAAATATAGAGAAGCGGATGGCCATTGGTCGTCCGCTTCTTCGTTTTTTCTTTTTTGCTTTTTCATGTTACACTCTAAGTAAGCAATCTCTCAAAAAGGCGTACGAACAATTAGGAGGGAATTATATGACAAACAAAATGACCAGCATACAAATCCAGCATGAAAAAAAGCACTTGCACCTCAAACCTACTGACCTTTACATGTATCAGGGATTTCAAGTCATAGAAGCTTACCATCAAGAGCAAGCAGAATGTTATTATTTATTTTTCTATAAAGCATCTTACCTCACCGGCAAATCCACATCAAAAATAAAACGGAAATCTCAGTTAAGCACCATTCTTCAAAAAGGCATGCACTTCTCACCAGAACATCCACTACTTTCCTATCTACTCACACATAACCGAATTCACACATTCCCTGCACTGACTCCGCTGTGGGAAAAAATCCAGAAAAGATACTCACCGCTTGAAGCTTCCAACATCCTTACCATTTTTGATAACTATATGAAAAAAGATAAAATTATCAAAGTGATGAAAGATTCTGCGCTACAGTACCGTAGAGAAGGTCAGCTTCTACACACTTATCAACTTCTTCGACTAATAATCGACCTCTATCCAGCCAACAAATGGGCACAGGAAATGTCTAAAAATCTTCAATATCAGTCCTATCAATCACTATATACTTCCCATCCATCCTCCTTGCTTACCAAGGATCCGCTATATGTCCAGAAATACTGCTTCGAGCATTTAGAACAAGACGATTCGGTAGCCCTGTTGCTGCAAATACTGCAAAAAGAAGGCCGTAAAATGGAGCAGCTCTGCCTATACTCCCACTTACTAATCACAAGTAAAAGTGATGACCACACCTATAAACAACTGATTGCCAACTTACCGCCTGATTTTACAAGCGATGAGAAGGTAGATTTCCTCAGCTATATCCTAAGAAATCGACGGACTCATCATGAAGGGTTGTATCATGATCTGCTCGGTTTATTGAAGAAATCCAGCCGGTATGAAGACCTGTTGATTCTTCTAACAAAAAATAAAGCTCTCATCACCTCTAAAGAACTGCCTTACGTGCAGGAAGCTTTGCTGCATGTAAAATGGATAGAGAATTCTGGCTGGCTCAGCAATCTTACCTTCCACTTGGATGATGATTTAACAACTAAACAAGTGCAGGCCCTTTTTCAAACCTTTGTGCCAAACTTGCTTCAGTTAAAAGGGCTGGACTATACAGAGCAGTGGATTGCGCCTTATTGCTCCAAGTATCCAGGCATCCCTATTTTGAAGAAAATTAAGAAGATGGCTTCCTTGAAGGACGATCCGGACCAAATGTATGCACTTGGGGAACTATATTATGAATTTAAACAGCTAGCGGAGGCAGTGGAGTGCTTTAACTGGGAGTTGGAGCTTGATCCGACTAATATTCGCTCAATTAAATGGTTGTCGAAGCTTTATCTGGAGATGGGAATGGTGGAGGAATCTAAGTCGTATCAGTATATGTTGAGGGATGGCAGTTGAATAGTAATAGGGTCTGCCTGTTGTTATAGGCAGACCCTTTGTTTTTCTAGGAAGTAAGTTCTCCTGTTTCATTTGGAAACGTGATGGTGATAGTCGTCCCTTTTCCTTTTTCGCTTTCTACAAAAACATTTCCTCCGTGGGCCAAGACCAGCTGGTGGGCGATGGCCATGCCAAGTCCTGTTCCGTTTGATTTATCGGTTGTGCTTCCTCCTCTGTAGTAACGGTCAAACAGTTTACTTTGCGTTTCTTCATCCATTCCCACTCCGTTATCCTTGATGGTGATGAAGGTGTGCTCAGGGTTTAGCGAGACACTCAGAGTTACATCTGTTCCTTTGGGGTTATGCTTTTGTGCATTGGCCAGCAGGTTAGTGAGAATGCGCGTGAACCATTTGGAATCAACCGCCACACGAATTTCCGTTTCCACGTTTTCCATGAGAATGGTCGAGTCTGTGTTGTTCAGTGACTTGATGACGTCCTTCATGAGTGGAACAATGTCTTGTATACTCTTTTCTATAGGCAATGCGTTATTTTTCAAACGGTAAGTAAGGTTCAAGTCCTCAATTAAGTCGCTCATATAGGATGCTTTTTCTGTCATGGTGCTTCCCATTGCCTGTATTTCTTCTTCTGTCCATTTGTATGACCCTGTTTCCAGTATTTTTGCGTAGCCATAGATGGAGCTCAGGGGAGTTTTCAGATCATGGCTTAGGCCTGTGATCCACTCTTCCCTTGTCTGATCGACTCGCTTTTGGTATTGTTCGTTCTTTTCCAGAGTGGTGGCAAGCTTCCGGATGGAAAAAAGGATGTCGCGGAAAATCCGGAAGCGTTTGTGTAGCTTGCCGTTCTTCTTCCGAAATGGGATGTTCCCCTTTTTATTCCTTGGTACCGATAAATCACCTTTTGACATTCTCTTGATCCAGTTCATCATGTAAAGCAAAGGTACCCCGAACGTCCTGCCGTACCAGATGGAGAGAGCGATGATGATGACTAGAAGCGCTACAATGACTAGCAGAAAGCTTTTGATCAAAGAGGCTCCAACCAAGCCGTCCAGTACGTCATCCGGGGCATAATAGGCATTTTCCATTCCTACAACGTAGACCTTGTCTTCTTCGAGTAAGGTGGCTATGTCGTATGTGTAGTTCCACGGCCTTTCCTTAATGGATAGGAAGTCCCTGGCTGTGAGTGTGAGGTCCTCTGGGGCATTCCATTGCTCGACTTTTCTCCCATTGGAATCATATACTTGTATCCACGCCTTTTGGTTCTCAAGAAACTTTCTGCCTTCCTCTGTAATTGCTGAAAGTTTGCCTAGTTTTTGCAGCTCAGCAAGTACTCCTTCGCTCAGGTTCTTCTCCCCGTATAATACCACAAGGTCATTGTCATCCTTGAATATCCTCCAATAAGAAGTCCGATAACCGGGTACTTCAAAATCGGCAAGCTCTTGAAAGGTGTAGGCCTTCTTTAAATCTGCAGGAGCATTTATCTCTTTTACTACTACTCCATCTTTATTTATTAGTTGCAGCCAGCCATCATGTTGGCGGACTGCTGTTTGAACGTCCTCACTAATTTGGATATTCTCTTCTGACTTCACATCCACTTCAAGTTCGAGCAAATAGGGGTCCGCCCTTGTAAAACTTGCTTTCATTTCCGACTCTGTTAAGTGCGTGGCAAAGAATAATAAGGCGAAGGTCAAAGCGATAATAATGACCACCAAGAGGACAAACAGCTGTTTCACAAAATGAAAAGAAAGCTTCTTACTTACACTCATTTCTGAGTACCTGCTGCAGGTACGAGTTTATACCCGATTCCTCTAACCGTTTTTATATATTCCGGCTTGCTTGGGTTTTCTTCAATCTTTTCTCTAAGTTTACGGATATGGACCATGACGGTGTTTTCATCGACTAGTATATGATCTCCCCAAACGTGGTAATAGAGCTGTTCTTTGGTGAAAATTCTATTAGGATTTTTACAGAAGAACACTAGCAAGTGGTAAAGCTGACCGCTTAATACGACGCTTTCCCCTAGTACTGTAAGTTCTGCAGATTGGAGGTTCAGCTTGAATCTACCAAATTCGAGGACATCCTCCTCTTTGATTGGAGCGCTCTTTAAGTAACGATTTAGTTGTACTTTTATTCGAGCCACTACTTCTAACGGGTTGAACGGCTTCGTGATGTAGTCATCTCCACCGTGTGCAAAGCCCGTCAATTTATCCAGATCCGAGGTTTTGGCTGAGAGGAAAAAGATTGGCGCGTCTGTTGTTTTTCTGATTGCCTGACAGATCTCATATCCCGTCATATCTGGGAGCATGATGTCTAGCAAAATCAAGTCATAAGCGTGGTGCTTCAACTTATGTAAGGCCATTTCCCCTGTACCGCATGTATCTACTTGTTGAAATCCCTCTTTTGTTAACACTAATTTCATCATATCTAAAATGGATTGTTCATCGTCGACCATTAATATCCTTGCGTGTTCCATTTGTGAGCTCCTTTTTTAAGGTAATGTTAAGGTTCCCTTAATTTTCTAATAAACTACCATTATTATACTAAACTATGAAGGGAGCGAGATGAAATGTGGGCAATTTGTTTAAATGAATTCAAAGGGCATTTTAAAAGTTTCAAGTCGATTGTCGTGATTGCGATTATTTTTGGTGTCACGTATTTAACTGCTGATTTGATGAGTAATCTGATGGCAAGCTTTCCAGAAGAGGCGGCAGAGTTAGGAAAAGATGGATATGCAACAGGGATTGTGATCTTAATCTTTGTGCTTGGTTTTTTCTTTATTACTGGTCTTTCTCACGACATCATTAACAGGGAAGTCAGCGAGAGGACGATGCGATTTCTAGTAACGAAGACTTCTAGATTGAATATATTGATGGGAAAATATTTAGGAGTATGGTTCTTTTGGCTTTTCTGTATGGTTGTATGTTTTCTATTAATCACCATCAAGTCAAAACAATTTATGTGGCTAGGTTTGGTCGATACGATGCTGTTTCTTTCTGTAGCTTTGGCGTTAAATCTGGTGTTTTCCATAGTGATACCAAAGCCTGGCGTTACGATGTTTGTAGGGATTACTTTTGCCTTAGTGTTTCCGGCTTTAAGCTTTTGGGCGGTATTTTCAGGGAAGCTGTACATAACGTGGTTTAAGTTCCTCACCCCGTATTACTATTCTTCTCTAGCAGACTATTACATCTTGATAAATGGACTCTATGCGTTCTTATTGCTATTGCTTGCCTATTGGTTGTTTAAGAGGAGGGACTTTTGATGAGTGTGATCGAGGCTGGACAGTTAACGAAAGCTTTTGGAGGAAAAACGGTAGTAAATAAAGTGGATCTGACCGTTGCTAAAGGGGAGATTTACGGGTTTCTTGGTCGGAACGGAGCTGGTAAATCGACTTTTATCAATATGATCACCGGGATCATCCTCCCCACTTCCGGTACGTTTAAGTTGCTGGGGGAATCTGATCTTCAGAAGGTGCAGAACCGAATTGGAGTCCTTCCAGATTATTCGCAGTTCTATGATACTATGTCTGCTGTGGATCATATAAAGTTTTTCGGGAGAATTAATGGGTGCAAATTGTCTACTAAGGAGGCAAATGCTGTCTTGGATCGGGTCGGTTTGTTGGAGCATGCCAAAAAGAAGGTGGGAAAATTTTCGTTTGGGATGAAAAAGAAGCTGGGGATTGCACAGGCGATCGCTCATAATCCCGAGTTGATTTTCCTTGATGAACCGACATCCGGTATTGATGCAGAGTCTGGGTTGAGCATTCAGCAGCTGATTAGAGACTTGCAGTCAGAAGGTAAGACGATTTTCATGACCTCTCATAACTTGAATGAAGTGGAGAAGATTTGTACGCGGATTGCGATTATGAAGGATGGTGCCATCATCAATGAAGGAACATTGGAGGAATTGCGCGCACATTATTCGTCTACCATTGAGGTGAAGATTAAACATTCTGCCCTAAAGAACCCAACTAGTGTTGGCCAGATGTTAAAGCGCTTTGCCACACAGATTTCTACCCAGGAGCACTATACGTCGTTTACGGTTGATTCAGAAGACAAGATTGCGGGTGTCGTTAAAGCATTTACGAAAGAGAATATCGATGTTTATCGAATAAATGTGGAAGAGCCTTCACTTGAAGAGATTTTCTTGGAGGAATCCAGTACGAAGATGAAAGGAGCCAGCTAAGGTGCTGACTCCTTTTTTTATCCTATTCTTTTTATAAATAATACCTTCAGATAGTTTCCTTCCTTAAACTCCTTGATGGTTGCGAAGTCACTTGGCAAGGAAAACTCCTCTACGATTTTGTATTTTATTTTGTTTTCTTTAAAAGCCTGGTCGATAAAGCCTTTGAACTTGTCCATTCCGAATGTAGCGGCGTTGGTGGAAGCGACAATCAGGCCGTTCTTTTCGGTAATGGCAATGGCGTCTGACACGAGGCTGGTGTAGTCTTTTTCCGCACTGAAGGTCACCTTTTTGGACCTCGCAAAGCTTGGTGGATCCATGATGACTACATCGAATTTAAGGTTCTTCTTTTTCGCATATTTGAAGTAGTGGAATACCTCTTCTACGAGAATGGATTGTGTTTTTTCGTCTATGTTATTTACGTTAAATTGCTCGGTTGTTTTTGGCAGGCTGCGTTTGGCCAAGTCTACGCTTGTTGTTTTGATGGCACCGCCTAATGCTGCATAGACAGAGAATGCTCCTGTATAGGAGAAGGTGTTTAGGACCGTTTTTCCTTTGGCGTATTTGTCCCGGATGGTTTTTCTTACTTCCCGTTGATCAAGGAATACTCCAACCATCGCGCCATCGTTTAAATGTACGGCAAAGTTGACGCCGTTTTCTTTGATGATAAGGGGGGATGGTGCGCGTTCTCCTTTTACAAAATCATCGTCCTCGACATATTGCCCGTCCGTGTTGAATCGTTTCTTTTCGTAGATCCCTTTGTACTCGATGACCCCTTCGATGGCTGCGATAATTTCCTCACTGAAGGAGTAGATTCCTTTGCTATACCAGTTAATCACTAAGTAGCTGTCAAAGAATTCAATGGTAAAGCCACCGATTCCGTCGCCCTCTCCGTTAAAGAGGCGGAATGCAGTGGTGTCTTCTGCCTCCATCAGGGCGGAACGTTTGTTTACGGCTTTTTGAAGGGCACGTTTGAAGAAAGGAATGTCCATTTCTTCGTTCGGATCTTTGCTGACAATCCAGCCGTATCCTTTGTTTTGGTTACCGTAGTAGCCTTTGCCGAGAAAGTTGTTCTGTTCGTCTACCAGCTTTATGAGTGTTCCCTCTTCTTTTAGGTCATTGCCATTAAGGAGGGATTGTTTTGAGATAAGGGGGTAGCCGCTTTTATAGGTTTTGGCGAATTTATTTTTCACTTTAAGTGTTAGTTGCTGTCGCATGCTTTCATCCAATCTTTTTGGGTTTTTGTGTGGTTGTATTATAACGTAAAAGTGGGGGGAAAACGAATAGATGTTTTTTTACCAGATTATACCATCCTCAATAAAGCTCAGAGGAGAATCTCTGAGCTTTGTTTATGGTCAAATATGCTAATTGACTAGTGATTTTATTGAAATTATGTCTATTCTATTACCTGCTATTTGGCTTACTATTCTTTGTGTAATTCTCCAAATTCTCTAGTGCTTTTTCAAGGGTAGAGTAAATAGAGATTTTGGAGAAATCAAGGCCAAGATGGACGGCAGTCTGTGCAACTTCAGGACGAACACCTGTCATAATGCTTTTGACCCCAATGAGCTCTAAAGCGGAGACGACAATGAATAGCTGATTAGCTACCATTGTATCGACAATAGGTACTCCAGATAAATCGATGACAAGACACTCGACATTCTTTTCCTGACACTGTTGAAGGCTTGACTCCATAATGACTTTCGCTCTTTGTGTATCAATACTTCCTATCAACGGCAGAACACTGATTTCATGAGTCAATTTTATAATAGGAGAACTTAACTCTGAAATCATTTCTTGTTGAGCTAAAAGTGCTGCTTGGTGATAAGCTGTATAGGTTGCCACAAATTCCTCGATGACGTTATCAAACGCATAATGGAAAAGATTAGACCACGTTAAAAGCTTCTCAGGAGTGATGGAGTTTGTAGATTGCAATGCAAATTCATTAATTTTATTCCAGTAAATCTGACGGAACACTTTAAACTGGGAAATGATTTCTTTTAATTCCGTATTGGTGGAAACCCTATCTTTGGCAACATCAGACGCCCATTGTTTAATAGCCTCATAGTTTGATTCCGTATCAGTGTTGATAAAAATTTGGGCAATGGTCGTAATGAACTTCTTGTTTTGCAGACGAAGTTTATCTCCAATAGCAGGAGCAGTACTTGAATAAATACTGCCTTCCTTCCCTTTTTTCGTCTTAAACCAAGCGTTGGTCAATGAATCGGTATTATTTAAAATAAAATCATGTAAAGCCACGTTATTTTTCATAGGAGGCCCCTTATATAAATTATTATAGTCCGTTATCTCTCTGTATTATAACGCTTCCAGATAGGAAGAGCACCTTTTTAATCTTTGTTCGAATGGGAGATGAATTGGATAATAAGACCTATCTTGCTCCTTTAGCTAAGCTAATTGTTGAAACTATTAATCTCTTATCTTATAATTATGCATGTTAATTAATAATTATAAATACGGGGGCAGTAAGATGAAGAAGATACTTTTAGTAACAACCTTAATTTGGATGGTGGCAGTGTCAGCGGTTTCCGCGGCAAATGGAGCCTCTTTGGTACATAAAACAGGTTCACTTTCCTACAAACACACTCAATACTTGTCTGAAACAATTGGAGCCCGTGTAGCTGCTTCAGATGAAGAAGCTGAGGCAAGGGATTATATAAAAGGCCAATTTGAAAAGATGGGTTATGAAACGAATGTTCAGGATTTTTCTTATGCACGCAGAGGAACATCGAACGACTCAGCCAATGTGGTGGCATTTAAACCTGGAAAAAGCGAGAAAGTATTAGTGGTTGGAGCACACTATGATTCTGTAGCAAAAGGAAAAGGTTCGGATGATAATGCTTCTGGTATCGCGGTGATGCTTGAAGCGGCTGAAGTGTTGAAAAAGATTCCAACGCCATATAGCATTGTGTTTGTGGCATTTGGAGCAGAGGAAGTCGGTTTACAAGGTTCGAACTACTTTGTGAGTCAAATGAGTGAGGAAGATATTAAGAATACTGTCGGAATGATCAACTTGGACAGCTTGGCAGTCGGGGATTTTATGTATGTTCATGGAAGTCTTGGTGAGGAAGGGTTCTTGCGTGATCAAGCCCTTGCGATTGCTGAAAAGAAAAAATTGGACCTTCGTATCAACAGTGGGTTAAATCCTGATTACCCGGTTGGTACAACTGGTGATTGGAGTGATCATGCTCCTTTTAAAGAAGTAGGAATTCCGTTTGCTTATTTTGAATCAACAAACTGGGAAATTGGGGATCTGGATGGATATACGCAAACAGAGAAGTATGGTGGAATCTGGCATACTGATAACGACACCTTGGAGTTTATTCAACAGGCATATCCTGGAAGATTGGAAGAGAGACTTTACACATACTCCACTGTTTTGATTGACTTGTTGAAGTTCACGGGTAAAACGAGTACAGCAAAAAAATAAGGTGGAGTTTATGCTTCCCTGGTGGTTGATTGGTGCCATTGGGGGAGTATATAGAATCTTATGTTTACCTTTTTTTATCATAAGGGCAGCAAGTCCAAAGCAGACAAATCCTATGATTCTCATCATTATATGTCCTGCTTTTCCCATCTCGTTTATGGTGAGAGAGAGTAAAAATGCGCCGAGTAAAATGAATAGAATAGCAAAAAAACATCTCACATGAAATTCTCTCCTTTGTAGAGATAGGATATCTATTTTTTGATAACTGATGCTGAAGTCAAATCGCTTGTTTATGTATATTTTAATTAACTTAGTAACCCCGCCATAATTAAGCTAAAAATAAGATAACTAAACATAACGGCACCCCAACCTGTATTATTAGCAGTGTTTCCATCACCATTATGAATTTTTTTCGCTAGTGAAACACAGTTCAAAAAAAAAATTATTGCTATTATCGGGGTTAAGTACACGAGAATATATTCCATTATTTCAATCTCCCTTTAAATGCTTTACTCCTTAAACCTTCGTTACCAAAAACCAAAATAGGTAATATAGATGACCTTGAGTTTTTCAGTTTTTTATTTCCGCATTTCTATCCCAGATTTCAATAATCTCACCGTTCACATCATATCCAACTGCATTTTCCATTTCTTCAAAAAATAATACTGGGTCTTTTGTTAAGAAAGGTGGATACTCGGTTATAAATGTATTGTTTGTTGCATCCACTTCTTGTGTTTCTCCGTTTTTATAGTGAAGAACAAACTTTTCTACCGTATGTTCATCTGTTGTGATTGCACCATGAATAACATTTCCTACTCCTTCAAAATGGTTTGCGGAAACCAAAAAAGGCAGACCTGCTTCAGATGTAAAAGTCATACCAACGCTTTGCTCATTGTCATATTTGTACTTGTTATCGTTTAGTTCATAAACCCCTAAAACATGTTGGTTTTGGTCTAAATAATAGACTAATTGGTTCTCTCGATCTTCATTTATTACTTTTATTGGTGTTTTCCAATGACTTTGCACTGCTTCTTCCAAGGTTTGATACCCGTTACTACATGCAGACAAAATAATTAAAATGATGACAAAAACCGATAGTATCCTCATTTTTTCACTCCTAATATTCAATAACTACCAACCTAGCATTGTACAGTTTATTCGCTACCTTTCTTTGTTCCTTGAAGAAATTCGATTGCTTCTTCTGTATCATAAGTTTTTAGTTTCAGTTTTTTCATTTCTCCTCCATCCGTCTCGAAAATAAATACTGCCGGAGTTTTTTCTATTTCATATTTAGGATACTTTTCCTTTGCCACAGCTAAACTTGTTAAATATTCTACTTTAACAATAGAGTAATCGTTATTAATGAATTCACTAAATTCCTCGCTAATATTCTCTTCACCTTGAACAATGAGCACGGAGTACTTCTCCTCAGATTTTCCGTTTGGAGAACAACCAATAATTAGAGCTAAGAAAAAGAGTGTACATATTAAATTTAATTGCTTCATGATGTCCCCCCAGGTTTCTCCTAGAATGTTAAAGATTTACGATTTATTCATCAATATCGTAAATCAGAATATCGAATAACTTTTCATCAACATAAAGGAAAATTGCCCATTCACCAGGCTCTGGTATTTTAACGGTTGACGGTGCGTGTACATCAGCTCCGTTATTGGGTCCAGCAAGTGGAATGCTCCCACCGTTTGTTGTTATTTGATAAATTGTTTCTGAATCCCTGTGGAAGCCAACAACTGTAAATTTTGTGTTGGTGGGGTCATCCACTCCCCATAAATGCCACATCCATTTTTGCGGATTTAAACTGGGCATATCTGCACCGATGACACCTGACTTATTTTCATTACCTAGTATATTGTCATTAAATAGGACTGCTTTGTTTTCCCAATCAATATTCTCAAAATTGCTTTCCTCTACGAAATCAGGAATGCTTTCTGTTAAGTTTGTATCATTTTTTGTTTCATTTGATGCACAAGCCGTTAAAATGAATACACCTAACAACAGATACAATATATTTGTAAAATTTTTACGACGAATTATCATTAACCTTTTCCCCCTTTACTATACTGTTTTCAAGTTATCTAATAATGATGATAGATCATTTCTATCAGCTATACCTTCTTTTGTAGCTAGAAAAGACAGTAGCGTAATTGGTTGATTTTGAGTTGCTGCCGAAAATACCTTATGATGACCATCAATTATATAATGAGTTAAACACCAATGTTGAATATGCTTAGTTTCTTCTTCATAATCAGCTGGTTCTTTTATATCTAACACCGATAAACATAATGCAGTAGGTTTTACTTCTTTCGAAATCAATGATTTATACATTTCAATGGTCTCTTCTTCTAGCCACCCTACTGGAAAAGTGGGTACTATAAACTCAAACAGTTTTGAATTATTTGATAGTTCCTTCGTTATACCTCGATAATATTTAACCTTTGGATAATGAGGCAGCCCCCAAAATGAATTCATTCCCCAAACTTGAACCTGTTCATTAGAAAAATAATCTTTTTCTGTTCCTAATTCAATAAACTCAGGGATAACCTCATTAAGTAATACTTTATAATCTCCACTTGGTAAAATTAGAGATACTTTTGAAAGAAAGACATCCTCTAAATTAGTAATGCCTTTTCGAAACTCCTCACTGATCTCTTTAGGGGAAATCCCTTGATTTGATCCATTAGCTCCCCCTAGCCTTTCAAAGAAAAATGAACAAGTACCGCAGATATTTCCAATATGGAAAGCTTTCTTCCCCTCAATTGATATGTATCTATCCCATTTTTCCCATCCGCCGCCACTTGTTGTTTCGAATGAGATAATTGAATTGGTATCCTTTATACACCAATCTTTGGTATCAATAATTTTACTCATATTACACCACCAGTTTTTATCATATGTCCTACCTGGTTAAAAATTGCTGTTAACACAAGAAACGACTGCTTTAATTGCATACTCGCTCCAAGATTGTTTAAGATAGTAAGGTTATTAAGAACTGCTTATTTATATCATTATTATTTATATTTAAAAATAACTAAATTACAGTTTTCACATCTAAATGCTGGAGTTTTACTAATGTGAAAGATTGCATCTTTTATTAATATTTCACTTTCTAAATCAGCGATGATTGAATCAGCCGAATCTGACCAACAAATTCTGCGAGGAGAAAAAATATATCCTTGCTTACCCTCATTACTGCATTTAGGACATTTAACAATTTCGTTCATAATTGGTCCCTCATTTCACATCTCCATTTTATCTCTTATGTATTCCTTATCTAAGCAACCTGCCCCTTTAGCACAATAAGAGAACTGTCTTCTTCTTCAATAGCTCATAGATAGTGGAGTATTCCTTACAGCATATCCATAAAAGATAGGACATGTTCTTTCACTTTTTCCTCCTCTCCCTTTGTCTTATTCTCTAATTTAAAAAGTTCTATATTCTCATCGGGAATTAGGATTGTTGAAGGTTTCTTAATTTCTTCCTTTAAATTTACAGCATCTTCTTTTTGAGTAACATAAGTTTTATTAAAAGTTGAATGTATTATTTCTGTTCTTAAATAATTCCCTTCCTTATCATAAAAGTCTTCAATGGATTTAATATCAGTTTTTATATGATGTTTACCTTCTTCAATACTCGTTATTGAATTAACTTTCTTGTAACCAGTTGTTATAAAAAAACCTTCATCATCTTGTTCTGATGTTTCAGCAACAAATACTTCAATATGTTGAACTTTTTCAACGCTACTGCATGCAGTTAGAAGAAAAATGCTTACTATCAATAAAGTCATTTTGAAAAAATCCCCCTTCAAAATTACTACTCCCCCCTTATTAAAAAATTTCAACCAAGTAATGTTTTTACAGGGATCCTTCCAGTTTCTTGAAAAGTTCTTATTGGGATATTTGCTTAGTTGTTTTAGTTGTTCCATTTTTTAATAATATTCACAGCTTCCTCTACAGATGTTACCCCATATATTGTTAGTGAAAGACCAAGTTCTTCTTTTGCTTTTTGTGCCTCTTTTAAATTTCCTTTAGGTATAATGACATGTGTGTGTCCGTCTCTTGCTGCGATTATTATTTTTTCTCGTACAAGTCCAATCTCTAATACATTTCCTTTATCATCTATTGCCCCAGTTACCGCAACAGGTATGAGATTGTTCAAATCTGAATCTTTTATTAAAGATGAGATTGCTAATGCTAATCCAGCACTTGCGCCGGTGACATCATTCCTCGATAAGTACTCCATTATTTGGGTGTTCGTTCCGTTTTTATAATGTTCTAGGTTCTCTGCCATTTCTATATCTTGGTTTTTCCAAATATGAAAATACTCAAAGAGTAATCTATTTTTACTAGTGTAACGATGAAAGTTATTTATGGAGATAACCTTCAGAAGGTTTGACTCATCTTCCATAAAAACTTTCCCCTTTTCAGACAATTCGACAGTACCAATACTTATAATATAAACGTTTGTATTCGATACAATTTCTTCTGTGGGTATATACAAGTAGTTCTTTGTTTTTGAACGATCGGAAAAGAATAATGGATATTCATATAGGAGTATTAGAAAGACAAAAATACTAGCTAGCACGAATGATCGATTAACAGACTTAACATTTACTGACAATCCTAAAAATATGACGTTCAGCATGATAAGTGTGATTAGTAGAATTCCATATAAGATACCGGTTATATAGTCGAATAAATATAGATATAGAAGATTTAGATACATAAGATATGTACCAAAAAGAGGTATAAAATGGCGTGCAGTACCCTTAAGCATCAAAATTTGCACTCCTAAGCAGATCATATTTATAATTATAAACGAAAAATAATAGGAAAAGTTTCATAAAAATAACAATTTTTACATAATAATTTTGTTTCCATCAACAAAAGGTAGCAGGACTATTCTTATAGAATTAGCCTGCTATTTTTTATTTTAGTAGAAACCGATGACGGTAAGGGTAGGCGGATTTTGGGTAGAGCCGGTGGGGGCTGGCACCTGCATTAGTCAGCTGGGGTTTTGTTTGTTTTCTGCTTTAGGTGCCAGTCCCCTTACTTACCTTTGGTTTATTAATTGGTAATGAGGACCTCTCTTCTTCTTTTTCCTCGTCACTAAGGTCATCATCACTGCTATGAGAACCTCTCTTCTCCTTTTTCCTCGTCACTGAGGTCTTCATCACGCCCATGAGGACCTTTCTTCTCCTTTTTCCTCTTCACTGAGGTCTTCATCACTGCTATGAGGACTTCTCTTCTCCTTTTTCCTCTTCACTGAGGTCTTCATCATTGCTACCTACATTATTATGAAGACTATTCACCCACTCCAGGCCAAACAACAAAAAAGCAGGTCTAATTTCTATGCGAATTAGACCTGCTTTTATGAATGTTATCTATTATCGCCTCTCACGACGAGACTTGGTAGTTGAATAGGTTAGCGTGAATTTTGGTAAGAGCGGGCGGGGTCAGGCACCTGCATTTGTTTGTGGCGGTTCTTTGGTTGTTTGTTTGAGGTGCCAGACCCCTTGCGTTACCCTTTGTTATTTCACTTATTTAAGTTGCTGTAACCAAGTTTGAGAGTTAATCTTTTTTAATCTTTGTGTTTTTTTTAGTAGGTTGAGATCATTTCGTTTTCTTCGCATGCTTTGACCATGAATTCGTATTGGAGTAGGCGGGCTTCGAATAGTTTCAGTGGGTCGTAGTAGCGTTCTGGGCTTGCTTTCATTTGTTCTAGTTTTTTGTTGGCGTTGTGGATGGCGTGTTCTGTGTCTTCCACTGTTTTGTTCAGTTCTGTGAAAGGCGCTTCGTAGAACATGGTGATGTCTGCTTTTAGCGCTTTTTCAAACAGGTCGAATTCTAAGAAGAACTTATCCACGACGGATTGTGCGACATCTGTGAAGCGTTCGTTTTCAATGTATTTCTTGTATTGAGTGAACAGCAGTTGGTTACTTTGTTGTAAGGAACCGAACAAGCGGCCTGCCCCTTTAAGTAAATACTGTGTGGTACTTTGGCGGTTCAGGATGTTTTCTTTTTCCACTTCTACTCTGCTTAGGATTCTGTTGATATCACGACGCCAATCTTCCATGACTTTGAAATCGCAGTTCAGATGCATTTTTTCTTCTTTGTAAAGAGCATTGAATGTGCCGCTCATTTCATGCAGGTATTCCTGGCTATCTATCAACTCACGGTTGGATGTATCCAGCCACAGTTGAAGCTCCTGGCGCAAACGAGGTAACAGGTCGGAATGCATGTAAGTACGGATCGTTTCATTCATGCGCTCATTCAATTCGAGATGCAATGTTTTAAAGTTGCTGTCTTCCTTCACATAGCTAGAGCATTCTCTAAGCAGACGAGGGATGGTTTTTAATGCTTCTCGTTTCATCTCAATTGTCACTGCGCGGTAATTTTCTGTGATGCTTCGGATCTTTTCGGATTCCGCATCGTGTAGGTGATTGATGAACCCACTTAGCCTACTTAAAATATCCTCATTAAAGTCAACCGTGTTTTTCAGATTATCTTCCATTGCGATTCGACTATCAAGCAGTTCTGTTAAAGTTGAACGGATCAATTGCAACAACTTGGTCGCACGGCGTTCTTCCACTGCTTTTGCACGCAGCTTGAAGTTGGCTTCCATAAAGCTTGCCAATCCTTGATGCTGTTTACTTGCAGAACGTAGAGAAGAGTAAGGGAATACTCTTGCATCTGGGAAGAATTCGTTGATGCGGTGTTTTGCTTCTTCCACAATCTGTGCTGCCTCTGCTTCGTGGAAGGCAGTATCCATTTTATTAATGACGAAGTGAACCGGTACTTCTGGCGCACGTTCTTTAATTTTCACCAATACTTTCAATTCATCTTCAGTAAAAGGTGTTTGTGCATCTAAAATGTATAGCAAGCCATCTGACAATGGAATATATTTCATTGTTTCATTGTTTTCTATTTGATTCACATTGAATTCCGGTGTGCTGATCAAGGAGTACTCCTCGTCTTCTAGGAACTGTGATGGCCATTTAAGGTCAATCAAGGACCCTGCTTGGTGCTCACTTATGTCACCTAGCGCAGAAGTGCCGGTAGTGGAAATCTCATTCATCTCCGCAATATCTCCGTCGGAAGATACAAATACCGGAACCGTTTCATCTCCAAGAAGCTTTTCTCCAATAATGGAATTGATGAAGGACGTCTTCCCATTTTGTACGGTTCCTGTAACGACCAAGTGCTTTCGGTTCAGGTTGCTAAGTTGGGAGAATAACCACTTTTTCTGATGCGCTACTTCTAAATGGTTGTCTTTTGCCCAGTTTATCAATGTTTTGAACAGCTCGACCGTGTAGCTCAACTGGATGCTGTCATGCTCGTAATGGAAAATTCTATTTTCTGCATCATCCAGAACATGGGCTGGCAATGCTGTCGGGAATACTTCATTCCAGGACATTACAGCTGCGGATGCAAACAAGGATTTAGATCTATTGGATACTTTCAGCCAGTTTCCAAGTAAGTCTGGTACAATCCCCTGCAATTCTTTAATCAAGTATTCTCCTTCAATAAGAGATAAATAGGTACATTGGTGTAGTTCCTCTACTTTCGTCCATGAAACCTCTGAATCTCTGTCCAAAGCAGCAAATAGGCCGTTTGCCGTCTTCACCCATTCTAAATACATCGGATGTTTTTCATAGCTGTACCACAAAGCTGCAGTAATTTCTTCGAATTTATGTTGGTTAATCTCAAGTAAGTTGAACAGGACCTCTTGAAAATAGTCAGGCGAGAATTCTTTTGTATAGCCAACTTCGATGTAATTTAGCAAGCAATCGTACCATGCTTCTGAACCGGTTCTCAATGCCTCACTTACGGCCAATTCCACTGCATGTTGACTGTCTTCTTGCTCTTCATAAAAAGTACGAGCAGTCTGTGTAACATGTGGATAATCCGGATCGATTGATATGGCTTTTTTAATATTTTTATAGGCATTCTCCAGTTTTCCACGCTGAATATATAACGTAAATAGCTGCAGAGCCACTTCTATTTTAAGCGTTTTATTATCTGTATTAATCTTAGCGTAAATATCTTCTGCTTCTACTAGCATTCCAAGATCATAATAAGCATCTGCTATATTTTTCTTTGCCCATGGTTCTAATTCATTGTGAACATTTTCCCATTTAAATATGGCACTCTCGTAATCTCTGCTGTGAAAATATACTTCTCCTTGTGCATACCGAATAAACGAGAGATCTGACACCTCGTTGTTCTGCTCTACCAAGAAGGCCTCTCCAAGTACTTGTACGGGATGCTTCGTCTCCACATCCAGCATAAAGGTTTCAAAATACGTCTTACTAATAAATTTGTTTTCCTGTGTCATTTTACCCTCCACCAATCATTTCACATTATTTTCGTAATTAAAATGATCTAGTAACTTCGTCTCTTGCTTCTAAAATAGTTATTCTGCTATATAGTTCGAATGTCTATTGGATTTTAGGACCATTCTATTCTATACCCTTTTTAACGTAGCTATAACTAGTTTGCTAACAAATATTGACCTCATACTACCATATTTCCCGAGAATAAAAAAAGAGCCTAAATGGTTAAGCCATTCCTACTTTAGACGCTCTTTTTTCTTTCCCTGTCGATATAGACCCACTTAAATAAGACCGCTAAATTCATAGCGGCCTTCCGGTGAATCACTTATTCATATGGGAGAGGAAATCGCCCAACAGCTTATCAACGTTTTCTACTTCCAATTCTTCCTCTTCTTCGGTGGATGCTTGCTCTTGAAGAGCCGCATTCCAATCAAAGGAGTCTAAACCGTCATCATTTAAATTAGTAGAATTCACCTGTTTATCTGTTTCTTCTTCAGACTTATAAGGCTTTTCCTCTTGAAGGTACAAGGCTTGGTCAATGTCGATAGAGTTGCTGTTCATCGCCGCCAGAATACTGGTTGCCCGGACAGGATCTGAAAGCAGTTGATAGACAATATTACCAAGTAATGCTTCAGAGTGCTGGTGTTTCAACCAATCCCTCTGTGTTTTGGACAAAGACTTTGGAAGAGGGATGGAAATCGTCTCTTTTTCCCGCGCATGAGAACTTGTCACACCTTGAAGAACAAATTCTGCTATTTTACTAGAGAAATTCCTTCTTTCCGTCTCCTTAAGACGTTGCAAATGTTTAATTAGATGGTCAGGCGTATCAGAGGGGATACGGAACGAAATGGCTTGTCCCCTCTGAATTCCCTGACTCGAACTGGTATTCTTCATCTAATCACCTAAATTATGCTTTCACAGGTTTTTGTTGATCTTTGGACTCTTTCTCTTTGCCTGTTTTCTTTGCATAGTCAGCAATCAATTTGTAATAGGCATTTGCCATCATCCAGATGCTTTCCTTTTCATCTTCAAAGAAATCGATGTTGTAGCCATCTAGGTTATTGTTTAGTGTTTTTAAATATTCTTTTAACACAGTGGAACCACCGCCGACAAAATAGCAAATCTCTGTCTGGGAGTTTTTCTGCCAAACATTTCTCAATAGGCGATATTGCTTTTTCGCAAGGTCCAAAAGAATACGGTCTGTAATATCATGTACGCTTGTTCTGCTACCGCGTACCATGATGTGGTTGCGATCATTCTTTTTCGTGATAATTTCTACCACGTCTCTTCTGCTGTCAAGCTCGATGCCGTGTTTAGAACGGATTTCTTCACGAATTTGCTCCAGTGCTTCCGAAACTCCAAGGTTGAAACCCTGTGCTTTATCATCATCTACATTACGGTTCTTAATTACTGCGATATCCGTTGAAAGACCGCCAATATCTTGGATAAGAATGCGCTTGTCGATCAAGTCTTTATTAATAATATTTCCATTGTTATCCAATACAAGGTTTATGTAAGCAGCAAATCCTTCCGGATAAACCTTGATCTCATCAAATTTAATATTAACTTTAATGCCTTGGTATTTAGGTGTAATCAAGAATTCTACCTGATGGACGGAACCTAGAAGCTTAGACCGGTAACCAGCGTCCTTGCCTTCTTTCACTTCTCTTAATGGAAGACCTGTCCCCAATGTGTAGTTTGCATCTACTACATTCTTATTACGAGGGAATGTTTTTTCATTTTGAGCGCTTACCGCGTCTAACGCTAACGTTGCGAAGAGCATAACCAATGTCTGATCTTCTTCTGATTTGCTGCTACCAGGGTCTAATTCCGATGCATTGTTGCTCTTTGTTGCCAGATTTCCAATCCGATAGATGGCGTTGTTATCCATCAGGGCAGGGGAGTGAACACGAACATGAATGCCATCTAGTGGATCCTTGCTGTCTAACTCTTCAATTCCGATTACTGGGCGGTCCTCAATATCTCTAGCGATAACATTTGGGATATTTAATTCTGAATCCATTTTCCCAAAAATAGCTTTAATAGAATCATTACCTACGTCAACTGCTGCAATTCTTGAATAAGTCATTGTTCATCTTCCTTTCTTTTCCTCGTTACAATATTTGTTTCCTTTAGAAGAAAATAAAACTAGTAAGTATACGTTAAGCGTACAGAAAGTTTCTCTACTATTCAATCATTCTTATGAAAAGTAATGAAAGTGTAAAAATTGTATACATTTATGTGTACGTTTGTACACATGTACACATTTTAGTTTACTTGTATTCTTATAATGTATACACCTTTACATATCAACATGTGTACGCGTTTGTATACATGTTTACTCTTTTGTCTACAATTGTTTACATTTTGCAAACTTGTATACGATATTTGTAAACTTCTACAATATCCCATTTCATAAGGTGCACTTCAACTAAAACCAATCTTTAATATTTCTGTTTTACTCCGGGATACACATGGCAAAAAACTGACTTGGGATTCCTTTTGTTTAGTTGTTAAGAAGAAATCTAGGTGATGGGCCTTCCCTTTTAGTATCGGAAGCTCACAAGTTCCACAACGTCCGACTTTACAAGAATATGGTGCAGGGTATCCAGCTTCCAAGAGAACATCCAACGTGGTTTTTTCGGCAGGAACAGACAAGAAACTCCCATTTGCGAGTTCTAACAAGAAAGGAAGAGAGCTGGATAAATCGGGTGATGAAAAGTACTCATGGTGAATGCTTGCAGATGGATAACCGTAAGAAGTCGCAGCACGCGAAAAAGAGGTAGTAAACCGATTAGGGCCACATAAATACACATGAGTACCAATATACTGGTCCAGTAAAATACTAGTATCCATTCGATTTCCTTGATCAGAGAAATAGAAATGTGTTTGCCCTGGGTATTCCTGTACTAGAAAAGAGTGAAAGGCACAGTCGTCTCTTGTTTTTGCGGAATAATGAAGTTCAAAGGATCCACCTTGCTCTTTCAATTCTTGCATCATAGATAAAAAAGGTGTTATACCGATTCCAGCGGCACAAAAAAGATGATGCCTAGCACGGAAACTAAGAGGGAAATAGTTTTTCGGAAAACAAATTTGTAAAACATCTCCTATCTCGGCTTTGCTATGTAAAAATATTGACCCTCCTGTGGATCTATCTTGAAGTTTAACGGCAATTTGATAATTATCCCTGCATTCAGGACTTCCAACCAACGAATACCGTCTTTCAAGCTCCCCTCCCCTATCCTTCATGTATAGCATGATGTGAGATCCAGCACTAAAAGCCGGTAACTGCTCATTGTCCGCCTGCACAAAAGTAAAACGCTTAATAGTGGAGGTTTCATTGGATATTGCTATTATTTTTACATCTAACCTATTATCTTGGTTCACCATTAATCCCTCCCCCCTCTTTAAAGTTGTGAAACATATCCTAAATAAGCATCTTTGATTGGAGAATAATGATCTGACAACTCCAATTTCACAGCACACGCAGAACAGATTATGCATTGGCTTTTATTCATCGTTCCCTTTACGATTGATATTCCGTGACACTTACAGCAGAAAATCTTCTTCTCTACTTCTCCAACTCTAATAAACTGTGCTTCTTCCGAGGAATATCCTAACTTATCAGCCATATCCAACAATTCTCTTACCTTCTCCCCTTTCGCTGCAACATATAGGTAGGTCCCCATCTTTTGCATCCCCAGCAGACTGTCCATCTCAGCAGGACTCCATTTTGAAAGGTGTATTTCCTCAAAGGACATCCGATGATTTACTAAGGTGACTTTGATGGAGGCCAACTCTTTCATACCTTCCTCATCTCCGCATAGGAAATAGTGCCTTTTCCCCACTCGGAATGCCGATTTGTTCTTTATAACGTTCACACAACTCCCTCCCCTTTCTTTTCGATATACGCCAGAACTTTATCCTTATATAATGAAATCCCTTTATACTCTGCAATATGAGAAGGGAGCTCCACTAAAATTTGATAGAATTGTCTTTTCCATTCAGGAACTTCCATCAACTTCTCAAGAGATAACAGATGTGTATGGATGGTAAACAAGATGGCATTAGAACGAGGCAGTCGAAAGAGCTTTTGGACCTCTACGCGCAAATGCACGAATTCCCCCGCATTTTCCACCGTTACATTTTTTCTATGCTTTCCCCAAACATCGAAGGTTTCTAACGAGGTATCCATTCTGTGCCCGGCCATCAAGGACCAATTTTTTCTTCCCCAAGGATTCCCCACTTCCAGTCTTAATAAAAATTGCAGAATTCGCTCGTCCAACCCTTCTTCCTTAAATCCCGGAATGGGAAAGTGAATATTTTTAAAGCTCATGCCATGGTTAAAAGCTAATGACCAATTGGCAGGAAAGCACAGTTGGCCTGCATCTAAATATAAATCTCCGTCCCTTTGCAACATAAGGATAAGATCTTCCTGCACATGCCTCCCGATAAAGTCCAAAGGCTCATAGGGTAGAGTAGAGTTATCTCCAATAGTGAATACATGCTCTTCTTGAAGTATGTGGTTAGTAAAGATATGTTTATCTTCTGCTTTTATTAAGGAATAGCTTTGTGGGTAATATTTAGCTAGATCTGTCATGACCAGTTCTAACACCTCCCACTGCGCTTTGTCTGTATGTGGGAATGATTGATAGCAACGAGAGTGGTGGTTGGATAGTAAGGACCTTTTTACTGTCATTTCCTCTTGGTAAGACGCTGTTATTTCCATGCTGCTCGGAGGATGCAAAAGGGTTGAATTATTGGAGTATCGGTAGGTGTCACCTTGAAATGGATAAGGGAATTTCCTTAATTCTTCGCTAAGCTTCAAATCATTCACCCTTTTTCAGAATATTTTATACTCTTTCATTTTAAGGAAAACGACTTGCTTCATCAAGACAAAAGAGCCTGGCCAGTTGTTTGAACGGTGGCCAGGCCCTTCTTATATTGATTTTATAAAATTAGAAACTTCCTGATTGAACTTTTCTGTTTCTTCAAGGAATGGACAATGACAGCTTTCTTCAAACAGCACCAGTTCACTATTTGCTATTGCTTCCTTCAAGTGTTCCCCCGCTGCAACCGGTATGAGTTTTTCCTCTTTTCCAAAGCAAAGCAAGGTAGGTTTGGTTAAAGAAGAAAAAGTGGAACGATAATCGACAATTGATTGATCAAAAAGTATGGCGCTTGCGACCCCTGTTGTCGGTTTCAAGGTTTCCTCAAGCATCCATTCCATTTCTTCAGGGTCCACATCCTCCTTGAACATGAGGGGAATAAAGCCCTTCAGGAAGCTTTCCCTGTTATCTTGAACCTCTCTCATAAAGTGGGTCAAGGTTGGCAAATCAAAGGCCCCTATAGGAAAATCAGGCCACTTAAAATCAGACGCAAGTTCGTCTACAATGACGGTTCCTTTTACATTTGCTTCTCCAAACTGCTGCAGGTATTCCCAAATAACAAAGGCTCCCATGGACCAGCCAACAAGCACCACGTCCTTCAATTCCAGCTTCGAAATGAATGCTTGCAGGTCCTTTGCATAGGTGGAAATGGTGTGCCCCTCAGATACATTAGCTGAATCACCGTGCCCCCTAAGATCTATCGTTATGGCACGATGTTCCTTGCTGAAATATGGCAGCTGTTTTTGAAAGAATTTTCTGCTCATCCATACCCCATGGATAAAAATCACTGGCGTTCCTTCTCCCTGGTCATCGTAATAGAGTTCCACGCCAGGTTGCACTTCCATTTTCGCCAAAGATATCCCCCCTATTGAATGCTATACATAAGTATATTTTTATAGTGGGGAAATTATCTCCTTTTGATTGTTATTCTTCCCAAAATAACTGATCTAACGTTTTAGATAAAGCTTTGCATATAGACAGGCATAGACTAAGGCTCGGGTTGTATTTGCCGAGTTCGATCAGGCCGATTGTCTGTCTGGAAACTCCTACAATCTTAGCAAGCTCCTCTTGAGACAAATCCTTCTCTACTCTAGCTAGTTTCATTTTTATATTTTTCATTTTGTTCACCGCTCGTTTTCGTCTTCATCTAGCTCTTTTTCTGCCACCTTTTTGCTGCGATTTATCGCAGCAAGGAACGTGCTTCCTGATAACAATACTAAAAACGGTATATATATCAATAAAGAAACAAAGAACACCATGAAAAAGTAGGAGTATGCCTGTGCAGTCGTTTCCGCATAATTAAAGGCGCTGTTTAAGCCAAAGAAGATTGCGATGATGACACCAGCAGCAATACCCCAAAAAAGTGTCTTCCATTTCATCGGCACCTTACTTTTCCGATCATGCATTTCTACCTCATCTGACAAGACACCTATGCTTGCACCCCTTGCCGTATAATAGGCTCCTTGAAGGAAGAGTATTGCTAGCTCAGTGTAGATGGAACTCACCCCAAAACCGTACAAATAAAACTTGAACCCAACAGATACGAGACAGATTGCCATTATGAGAAAATAAATTTCCCGGTAAATTTTGTTTTGAGCAGTTACAATGCGCTCATCTTCTACCTTTGTTGCTCCGCCGAAAATATTCATTACCATCACCTCTTTGTAAAATATGGATTATACTTATTATTATACATTTTATATTACTTTATGCAATATATATTTGTCTTTTTGTCATATTTGTTATTTGGTGCTTAATAAGATTTTCTGTTTACTGGCCAAAATTACTTAAATACGAGCCGTTTTGGTGTAAATACTGTCCAAACTTTTAAAATACGAGCGGAACTAAGGCATTTACTGGCCAAACTTCACCCAATACAAGCCAAACGACAAATAAAAACAAATATCGACATCACCTAATTGAGTACAAAAAAAAAGCCGGGAATATCTCCCGACTACATCTATCCTACATCTTCACAATAATCTTCCCTCTAACATGTCTTCCTTGCAGCTCCTTCAGGCCTTCCACTAACTCTTCCCGTGGGAGAACTTTCGATACAAGGGATTCCAGACGACCTTCATTTACCATATCCATTAGCTCTTCTGCCATGAAAGCCAGGTTGCTGACTGCTTGATCATCTCCGCTCGCGTGTGCCGCTCCCAGAGCCACCTCATGGATCGATGGAGATAAGGAGAAGGGGCTTGACACCAGAAAGGTCAGGAGCGCCTGCAATGTACGCCAGATGGCCTGAGAATGCGAGTCGTTCTAAATCTGCTGTTGCCACATCACGACCGACAGTATTTAAGATTAAATCTGCTCCACGACCGTTTGTTTCTTCCATGATGCGTTCTGTCACATTTTCTTCTTTATAGTCAATCGCAACATCCGCTCCAAGTTCCTTTACCCACTCATGATTGGATGTGGAAGCAGTGGTGAACACTTTTAGCCCCCCCATTTTAGCCAATTGAATGGCAAAACCACCAACACCACCGGCGCCTGCATGAATAAGGATGTTCTTTTTATGCGTTGTATTTAATTTTTGAACGACTGCTTCATAGGCTGTCATTCCCGCACATAAAATAGCTGCCTCATCTTCAAAAGAAACTTCATCAGGAATACGTCCCGCTGCTCGTGCATCCACGATCGCAAGCTCTGCAAATGCACCTTTTTTGGCTAAGCTTGTGTGAACTGCAACACGGTCGCCAACTTTAAAGCCGCTTACCCCTTCTCCAACGGAAACTACTTCGCCGGCAAGGTCCACCCCGACAATATGGGGATAGTTCCATGCTGGGTTTCCGTTTGTTGCCACTTTATAATCGACAGGATTCAAGGCAACTGCTCTTACTTTGACTAATAGCTCCCCGTTACCTTCTTTCGGATCCACAATCTCTCCCCATTCGATGTGATCCAGACTTCCTGCTTCTTTTAATAACCATGCTTTCATAACGTTTCCCCTCCAAGAAATTAATAAGCACCGTCTGAATAGGTAAGCTCGTATGAATGCGAGTAGATTTCAACTAAGTTACCGAATGGATCTTCGCAGTAGACCATGCGATATGGTTTTTCACCAGGATAGTATTCACGGATCGGCATGCGCTGCTTACCACCATACTCAACAATTTTCTCTACGAGCCCTTCTACATCAGGGTCTTGCACACAGTAATGGAAAATGCCTGTCTTCCAGTATTCAAAATTGTTTTCAGGTTTTTCATTTTCCGGGAACTCGAACAGCTCTATCCCAATTTTATCTCCGGTAGAAAGATGCGCGATGCGGAACTCCCCCCACCCTTTTCCAAAGACATCGGTGCACATCACACCAATGGCTGAGTCATCCTCGACCACTTCTGCCGGTTCCATGATGACATACCAGCCCATCACCTCTGTATAAAACTTTACTGCTTGTTCCAAGTTAGGAACGGATAAACCTATATGTGAAAATGTTCTTGGATATCTCAAAATTACATCCTCCTCAATTAATATAATTTGCTTATAATGTTAGGGTAAAATATAATGCTTAAATAAAAAAGTACGCACTTTAAGGTAACTGACTTGAAAAAGAAAGGATTGTTAACAGTGGAACCGACAGAATTCCCGGTCAACCGTGCGCTAAATGTCATCGGTGGCAAATGGCGTCCGCAAGTTTATTGTGCCCTTGAAGATGGTCCTAAACGCTTTTCCGAGTTGGAAAGAGAAATTCCAGAAATTAACCGAAAAGTGCTGACCGATCAGCTTCGAGAGCTTGAGCAATTAGGCATGGTCAACCGAACAGAATATCCCGGCAAGGTGTTGCATATGGAATATGAACTGACAGAAGAAGCACTCACGCTCCAGCCGACCATGAAATCGTTATGTAAGTGGGGGACTGGGGAATGCGGGGAGAAACAAGTATAGTCTTCTATAACAGCTAAAAAGCAGCCCCCATTTCTAACGAAGGCCGCTTTTACCCTATTGTGTCCTATATTAGATTTCTTCTCTATTCCAATGTCGGTGCGCTGCAACGGCGTCCACAAAACCTGTCACAAACTGATCTGTCTCATCCCCGCTTACCACACCCGGTGCACCGGAAATCTCTAGTTTCTCCAGCCATTGTTTGCCATCATGAGTGGCGCCGATCGGTTTAAAATGATCGAATGCTTCCTCCACAAAATACGTGGTTTCACGGTCAAATTTCTTGTCGACGTCCTTGCCGCCAACTAGATACAACGCATCAAACAGGACAGAATCACACGTCAAGAACGTATGGTCCACCTCAAGCTCGACACCGCCACTACCGGTCACCTTCCCAAGCTTCGCACTGATAAGTTCCGGCTGCATGCCTTCTGATTTCAAAGATTCAAGAACAGATGCAACTTCCTTGCCATGAAAGTCATTAGAAAGGATAACCCCCACTTTTCTTGTTGCAGGCTTTTTCACTGTATTTTCCTGACTGAGTGCAGGGGAAGATTTTGTAACAGAAGAACCTGCCGCTTTTGGAGGATTAGCATCAATTGCCTCTGCCACTTCTTGTGCAAGCTCCTTGCTGACATTGGCAAACATGTCGACCACCTGCTGTCTCACGTCTTCACTCTTTACTTTTCCAAGCTCAAAGCTGAACGCTTGTTTGATATGATCTTGCTCCGGCATGCTCATGCTGTTCCAGAACATAGTCGCCTGGGAGAAATGGTCTTTGAAACTGTCGCTTCTTGCTCTCACCTTCCTGCCGTCCACCTTCTCCTGATAGTGCACGTAACCACCCTCTGCTTCACTTGCGGGTCTAGGGGTGTTAGATGCTAACGAATTCTTATGGTAGCTTACGGGTCCCTTATTAATCGTATGGCGACCGTAACCATCACGCTGGTTATTATGGAACGGACAAACCGGTCTGTTGATCGGCAGCTCGTGGAAATTCGGTCCACCTAAACGGATAAGCTGGGTATCTGTATAGGAAAAAAGGCGTCCCTGCAATAAGGGATCATTGGAAAAATCTATGCCGGGTACGACATGCCCAGGATGAAATGCCACCTGTTCCGTTTCGGCAAATACATTATCAACATTGCGATTCAAGGTTAGTTTCCCGATAATCTTTACCGGAACATCTTCTTCCGGCCAAAGCTTAGTCGGATCTAGAATGTCAAAATCGAATTGGAACTCATCCTCTTCTGCTAAAAGTTGGACACCAAACTCGTACTCCGGGTAGTCTCCATTTTCAATCGATTCCCATAGATCGCGACGATGAAAATCAGGATCTTTTCCGTTAATTTTCTGCGCTTCGTCCCAGACAAGGGAATGGGTGCCAAGCACAGGCTTCCAGTGGAATTTCACAAAATGGGCTTTGCCTTCTGCGTTCACAAATCGGAACGTATGGACGCCAAAGCCTTCCATCATACGGAGACTTCTAGGGATAGCGCGGTCTGACATCGCCCACATCACCATATGTGCCGCCTCCTGGTTGTTGGCGACAAAATCCCAAAACGTATCATGGGCGGAAGCTGCTTGCGGCATCTCATTGTGGGGTTCAGGCTTTACGGCATGAACGAGGTCAGGGAACTTCATCGCATCTTGAATGAAAAATACTGGAATATTGTTTCCTACAAGGTCATAGTTTCCCTCTTCTGTATAAAATTTTGTTGCAAATCCACGTGCATCCCGGACCGTTTCTGCAGAACCCTTTGACCCTGCAACGGTTGAAAAACGTACAAATACAGGCGTTTTCACGGAAGGATCCTGGAGAAACTTCGCTTTCGTATATTTTTCCATCGACTCATATAATTCAAACTCCCCATGTGCCGCAAATCCCCTAGCATGGACAATTCTTTCAGGGATGCGCTCATGGTCAAAGTGTGTCATTTTTTCTCTGAAGTGGAAATCCTCCATCAAGGTCGGTCCACGTTCACCGGCTTTTAAGGAAAACTCATCCTCTGAGACTTTAACCCCTTGATTGGTGGTCATCGTCTTGCCTTCATCGTCCACCCGATACTGATCTAATTGGTCATGTTTGCTCTGCTCGTTCACTTTTTTACTCAATTCGCCGCTCCACTCCTTAAATTAGATATGTAAAAAAAGGACATACCTTTTTTACGTACCCTGTTAAAAAGAGGAACAAACCACCAGTCAGATAGGCTATTTCACTGCCCCTGCTGTCAGCCCATCCATGAATTGTTTAGAGGCAACAAAGAATAAGATGATCATCGGAAGGGAGGATAGGGTCAATCCTGCAAAAAGCGTCCCCCAGTCCGCGGAATATTCCCCAAACAGGGAAAGCATGCCAACAGGGATTGTCTTTTTCATTTCATCGGTAATAAAGATTAACGGGAAAAAGAAATCGTTCCATGATGAGATGAAATTGATGATCATCACAGTTCCCAATGCTGGTCTAATCAGAGGAATCAATACGCTCCACAATATTCTGAGGTCGCTTGCCCCATCCATTCTTGCCGCTTCCTCCAACTCCACTGGCATCGTCCGGAAGAAACCGGTCAATATGAGGATGGATAATGGAATCCCTCCTGCTGTGTACATAAAAATGAGGGACCAAAGCGAATTTAACAAGCCAAGATCTTTCATCAAAATAAATAAGGGCACAATCCCAAGTTTGATGGGAATCATCATCCCCATCAGGAAAAAGAAAAATAAGATATTATTCCACCAAAACGTATATCTGGCAATATAGAATGCCGCCAAAGATGTGGTGACAAGGATGAGAAGCACAGATACGACACTGACAAACACACTATTGAAAAAGTAGGTTCCAAACGGCACTTCTTCTAGCAACCTTCTATACGTATCGAAGCTGAAGCTCTTTGGAAAAGAAAGAGGGTTCATGAAAATCTCAGCACTCGGCTTAAAGGATGACAAAACCATTAACAAGATGGGATACAAGCTGATCGTGGCGAATGCAAAGGCAATAATATAGTAAATTGGTCTAGTCCATAATGTTTGTTTCACCTTTTCCACCTACATTTCCACTTGTTTTTTTTGCATGAATTTAAGTAATAGAGCGGTACATGTTGCGATGAACAGGAAAAGCACGACGGCAAGTGCAGAACCCAGTCCTACTGCCGTTGAGTCTCCTGCTGCTGAACCACCGAATGCTAGACGGTAAAAGAATACTGCCAACAAGTCTGTGGAGTAATAAGGCTCCCCCTGCGACCCTTGCATGGCATAGACAAGTTCGAATGCCTCAAAAGATTGAATGAAGGTTAATACGGTCATGATCATGATAGAAGGAACCATCAATGGGAGAATAATTTTGGTGATTACCTTTGCCCCATTCGCACCATCCAATTTTGCCGCTTCTATCAACTCTTTCGGAATGGATTGAAGTCCTGCCAAAAATATCAACATCGCAAAACCAATACCAAACCAGCAATTGACCAGGATGATAGCCATCAGTGCCGTTTTAGGGTCCCCAAGCCAAGCTTTTTGCAGGGATTCCATACCAAACTCACCTAAGATCACGTTCAGTGCACCAAAGTTAGGGTTCAATATCAGCTTCCATAGGAAACCTACGACAATAACAGACAATAATCGCGGAAGGAAATAAGCAATCTTTAAAAATTCCGATCCTTTGATTCTCTTGTAGATAATAAATGCCAGTACAAAAGCAATTCCGTTTTGCACCACCATCTGCACGACAAAATATACTACATTGTTTTTGGCTGCATTCCAGAACATGTCACTGAATGGTTGCAAGGTGAAGAGGTCAATGAAGTTTGCCAGCCCTACAAACGCCCCTCTTGTGATGCCGTTCCAGTCATAAAAGCTATAGGATAAGGCTGCTACTAGTGGATAGACGATGAAAATGCTGAAGATAAGCAGGGCGGGAATAGGGAAAAGATGGATGGCCCATCTTTTCCAGTTTCTCGTTTTCTTTTGTTTGACAATGGGTGTATTGGTTTCGATTTGCATATTCTCCGCCACCTTACTTATTATTGTGCTATTTTGCTTGTACACCGCTGTTGATTTCCCCAAATGGCTTCGCTTTCCGCGGGGCGACCTTGAGCCTCCTCACAAAGCTTGCGGGTTTCAACAATGTCGCTTCTCCCCCGCAGGAGTCTTCGCCTTTTGCTCCAATCAACAGCTTGAAAACTATACTATTTATTGAAACGGCTCAAACCATGCTTCTGTGTTTTCTTGTAGTGTTTGGACGACGCCGTCTACGTCCTGTTCCCCGATATACATACCTTGCAGTTCTGTTTCAATGGTTACTTTGGAGGATGGATTACCACCGGCAAAGTAAACAAGCATCATATATGGTGTGGAATAGTCACTTACTGCTTTGCTAAGCTCATTCACTAATTCATTGTCGGATTGGACGCCCGGAATGGCACTGATCATCTTGAAGTTTGTCGTGAACAGTTCACCAAACTCTTCGGTTGTCAGGAATTCCAGGAATTTCTTTGCTTCTTCTTTATGCTCGGAGTTAGCATTGATTCCAAAGGATCCATCCACCCAAGTTGTCAGTGTAGGCTCGCCACCAACCGCTGAAGGCATTGGGAAGAAACCAAGTTCTAAATCAGGATTCATCTCCCTTAATACTTCAATCTCCCAGCTGCCTAACGGGAACATCGCCGCCTGCCCTGTGAAGAAAAGTGTACGGATGTCTTCCATGCCAAGTCCTTCTGAGTTGTTAGGGAAGTATGCTTTCAGCTCTTCCATTATTTCAATGGATTTTACGAACTCAGGGCTTGTGAAATCTGTTTCTCCCTTTGAGATCTTCTCTACGAATTCATTTCCACCCCAATGCGCAGGACCGAAGATTCCGTGTGCCAGTGATAACAACCAGCCTTCTTTCGTTCCAAATGCTAGAGGCGTAACTCCTTCATCTTTCAGCTTTTTATTGATTTCCATAAACTCATCCCACGTTTTCGGCTCTTCAAGTTCATGCTCTTTGAAAATAGCTTTATTGTAAAATACTTGTGTCGTACTTAAGTTCAAAGGAACACCATATTGTTTGCCGTCTTCTCCTCTAGATGCCTGTAATGTTTCATCCGGGAAGATATCCAATCCGTTTAAGCCATCGATTGGCTCCACATAGCCCGCTTTTGCCAACTCAAGTCCTGGTGCATATGGACGCAGGTGTATGATGTCTGGGCCTTCTCCTGCTTGCAGGGAAGTGTTTAGAATCGTGTTATACTCCGTATTTTTTGACGGTTTGAATTCCACTTTAATTTCTGGGTGCTTTTCGTTGAATGCCTCAATCACTTTTTGGTAGTTGGATGAATCCTCTGTTCTCCAGCTTCCGATGGTCAGTGTGACACTGTCTCCGTCCTTGTTGTCGTTGTTTGATCCTCCAGATTCGTTGGAGCATGCTGATGAAACCACTAGCATTAGTGCCGTTAAGCCTAATAACCAAATTCTCCCTATACCCTTCACCGTAAATCCCCCTTGTTTTTAAAATGTGAATCTGTAAAACACCGCTGGTGATTTCCGCGCTAGGCTTCGCTTTCCGCGGGGCGCTGCTGGAGCCTCCTCACAACGCTTCAGGGGTCTCCACCTAGCGCTACCTCCCGCCGGAGTCTCAGCCTTTCGCTCCAATCACCAGCTAGAAACGCCATGAAATAAAAGAGACTATTCTATTTATGATGTCTCCCCTTGGATGGAGGAGTGTATCATTGAGTGCAATGTTTTTCTGATGGTTCGTATGTTGGTCGACCTGCCGTAATGAACGGCATTGGTAAGGAATGCAACGATCAGTTCATTCTCTGGGTCGACCCAGACACTGGTGCCGGTGAACCCTGTATGGCCGAATGAGCCTATAGGCCAGCTTTGCCCGCAGGACAACGGATCTCCTTCCCCATTCCATACTTCAAATCCCAGTCCCCGATTATTTTGCTTATGGTGAGTAGCCATTCGCATCAAGTCTGGTGGGATAACATCCTGTTCCTCTGGATATAAAAAGTGCGCAGCGAACCTTTCGATATCTTTGGCAGTGGAAAATAACCCGGCACTGCCGCTCACTCCTCCCAGGTGTAAGGCTTTCTCATCATGGACTTTTCCTTGAATGAAAGACGTCCCGAACTTTTCTGTAGATGCAGAAAACGCTTTCATATCCAGTGGTAGATTAAACCTTGTATTATGTAATCCCCAAGGTGTGAAAATCTGTTCCTTCGTAAAGATATCCAGCGACTGACCGGTAGTTTTCTCTATGATTTTCCCTAAAATAATCATTCCCAGATCACTATAAGCGACCGATATTCCCGGATCCTGCCTAAGCTCCGTCCGATAAATTACATCCATCACATCCCTTTGCCCATCCCTTGCCACATACGGAAGGTCTGGCGGCAACCCTGAACGGTGAGTGAGCAGGTCCTCCACTCTCACTTTTTCATGTCTGAATTCAGGCAAATAATGTTTCACTTGCTTTTCAAGATGCAAGTCTCCTTTACTCACCAACAATAGACTTGCAGGAAGAGTTGCCACCACTTTGGTCAGGGAGGCAACATCAAATAAAGTAGATTCCGTTATGGGATAGTTCTGCCCATCCGCTCCTATAAAGCTACCGGCGGCTTTGTAACACTGAAGTTGCCTCTTCTTGCTCACATAAAGAACCGCTCCCGGCAACTCCTTGTTTTCTATTAAGCTATCAATATAATTTTTATACATGCCGTTTGGACGCCTCCACTGCTTTACGTTTAATACCCAATGACCCATTTAAATTTGTACATAATTTTGATAATTCTTACTATTTATAATATAAAATAATAATTCATATATCAATCCTCTTTTTGTAATTTTATTTCAATGACTTTACGCCTATTATATAGCTGAACCTTGCGTAAAAGAACTGGATAAATAGAAAACACGCCCCCCATAAAAGAGAGCGTGTTAGTAAACTACTATCTACCTTATCGCTTACCAGAGTCAAATGGTTCTCCCACCGCTTTTGGTGCTTGAGAGGATTTAGAGAACACGATTAACGCGATTAACGTTACAACGTACGGGAATACCTTCAAAAATACTGGCGGAATGACAGCCAAAGAAGGAATTACCTGTGAAACGTTTGCAACTGTAGTGGCAAATCCGAAAAATAGAGTTGCCGCCAGGATTCCAAGTGGTTTCCATTGTCCGAAGATCAAGGAAGCAAGTGCCAAGAAGCCCAGTCCTGCAACGGTACCGTTGAATTCTCCACCGGTTGTTACGATGAACACCGCTCCGCCAAGACCAGAGAAAGCTCCCGAGATCATAACACCGATATAACGCATTTTGCTTACGCTGATTCCCGCTGCTTCTGCTGCATGTGGATGCTCACCGCATGAGCGCAGGCGTAATCCGAAAGGTGTTTTATAAAGCATGAATGCACTTAAAAGCAAGATGGCAAGAACAAGCCAAGTCGTAGCATAGGTCCTAGTGAACAGCAAGCTGCCAATCACAGGGATATCTGATAAAAATGGAATATTGAAAGGCTTTAATGTACTGATTTGGATGTTTCCGCTGCCTGTAATATTACGTGCCAAGAACACCGTGATAGCTGCAGCAATCATATTGATAGCTGTTCCACTGATAATCTGATTGGCATGTAGATTAATACTTGCAAATGCATGAAGGAGCGAGAACAATAATCCCATTAAGGTTGCAAGCGCAAGACCGATCCAGATTGCCTTTTGTTGACCAGGCATTATTTCCTGCATTTTTAGGATAACAAGCGCCCCTGTGAATGCCCCAATGACCATTAATCCTTCTAAACCAATGTTAACAACTCCACTTCGCTCACTGAATAAAGCGCCTAACGCTGTGATCAAAAGAGGGATAGTGAAGATAATTGCGTACGGCGCTATCTGTTGAATCACTGTCCACATACCTTATACCTCCTCCTTCTTCTCAGTTGTTTGTTGAACAATCGCTGGTTGTTTTTTATTTTTCTTCTTATTAATAAAGAAGCGAATCATTCGATCAATTAAAATACTTGTTGCAGCAAAATAGATGATGATTGCAATGATGGAATCCGCTATTTCTGGTGGAATATCTGTCATGGCATTCATAAATCCGCGACCAGAATACAAAAGGCCGAAGAAAACAGCCGCTAACAATACTCCGATACCAGTATTTGCTCCAAGAAGTGCCACGGCAATACCGTCAAATCCTTGGGAAGGTAGGATTCCTATTTGGATACTTGTTGCATTACCTGCGTAAAATGCCACTCCACCAAGACCAGCTAAACCACCGGCAATTACCATGGAAGTAACAATACTTCTGTTTACCGCAATACCTGCATATTCCGCTGAATCACGGTTAAATCCTACAGCCTTCAACTCATACCCCAGCGTGGTTTTATTGATGATAAAGGAGAAGATGATTACGGCAATTGCTGCTATAAATAAACCAAGGTTAATATAAGACCCATCAAACATTTCTGTTAAAATTGGCGTGCGTAAAGATGCGGATTCTGGTAGTTTTTTAGATTCTGTTTCCAAAAACTCACCTTTAAAATAAGTAGGCACCGCATAATAGACTGTCCAGTAGGCAATCCAGTTCATCATGATCGTAGAAACTACTTCATGTACGTTGAACTTTGCCTTCAAAAGCCCAGGGATAAAGGCCCAAAGTGCTCCTCCAATAAAACCTGCCACGACCATCATTACTAATAATACCGGTCGAGACAAATCAAACGTCAGTCCGACAGCAACTGCACAGAAACCACCGAAGAGCATCTGTCCTGCCGCTCCGATATTAAACAAGCCGGTACGGAAGGCAAAAGCTACTGATAATCCCGTAAAAATAAGCGGCGTCGCTGTTGCGAGCGTGTTTCCTATCCTAGATAGGTTTTTCAATCCGCCTTCAAATAAATATTTATATCCCTCAACAGGATTGTTTCCTGTGACTGCCATCAATATCGCACCTGCAATTAAACCGAAAAGGACAGCAAGCAACGAGATTATGCTATTTCTCATTCTTCTTCCCCCTTCATCACGCCTGCCATCATCAGACCAAGTTCGTTCTCGTTTGTTTCCTTTGCATTCACGATTCCGACTAGTTGGCCATTATTCACCACAGCAATGCGATCAGAAACATTTAATACTTCATCTAACTCCAAGGAAACGAGCAAAACCGCTTTCCCTTTGTCTCGCTGTTCCACAAGTCTTTTGTGGATGTACTCGATCGAACCAACATCCAGTCCGCGAGTCGGCTGAACTGCAATAAGAAGGGTCGGATCCAATTCAATCTCCCGTCCGATTACCGCCTTTTGCTGGTTACCACCTGAAAGGGACCTGGCAACGGATTTCCCGCCTTCACCAGAACGGACATCAAAGCTTTTAATGATATTATCTGCATGTTTTTTAATCGCAGCAAAATTGAGCACGCCACGCTTTGAGTACGGCTCTTTATGGTACAGTTCTAAAACCATATTTTCTTCAATCGTATAATCCAAGACAAGTCCGTGCTTATGACGGTCTTCCGGAATATGGGCGATTCCGCTTGCGATTCTAGAACGAACCGGCATTTTTGTAATGTCTTTTCCTTCAAAAAGAATAGTCCCGGAATCTGCTTGCTTCAAGCCTGTAATGCTTTCCACAATTTCAGACTGACCGTTCCCGTCCACCCCTGCGATTCCAAGGATTTCCCCTTTTTTCAGTTCTAAAGACAAGTTTTTCAGGGCTACCACATCTTTGCCCTTCTTTACTGAAACATTCTCCATCTTCAATACCACGTCGCTTGGAGTCGCTTCTGTTTTTTCGACCTTAAAGTTGACTTCACGTCCGACCATCATTTCGGCCATCTGTTCTTTACTTGTTTCAGCCACATTTACCGTGCCAATTGTCTTTCCTCTTCTGATAACCGTACACCTGTCTGCCATTGCCTTAATTTCTTTTAGTTTGTGGGTGATGATGATAATAGATTTGCCTTCTGCGATCAGATTTTTCATAATCTTCCCTAGTTCCACTATTTCCTGAGGGGTAAGGACTGCAGTAGGCTCGTCCAAAATCAATACGTCAGCTTGACGATATAGCATCTTCAGAATTTCCACACGCTGTTGCATGCCGACGGAAATGTCTTCAATCTTGGCGTGAGGATCCACATTCAAGCCATACTTTTTCGACAATTCTTCAATTCTTTTGCTGGCCGTTTTCTTATCAAGCACATACATTTTATGCAATTCAGAACCAAGCATAATGTTTTCTGTTACCGTAAAGTTACTGACCAGTTTGAAGTGTTGGTGAACCATCCCGATACCAAGTTTTGTCGCGACATTGGGGTTGGCAATCTTCTTCTCTTTGCCATTGATTTTTATAACGCCTCTATCCGGTTGATACATACCGAACAAAATAGCCATCAGTGTTGATTTCCCGGCACCATTTTCTCCAAGAAGGGCGTGAATTTCCCCTTGCTTCAGACGAAGTGTAATATCATCATTGGCAACTATTCCAGTAAATTCTTTCCGGATATTGAGCATCTCCACTACATAGTCCATAGAGTGATTCTCCCTTTATTGTTTATTTATCCCAAGAGGACAGACAACTAACCTCTTACTTTTGCATTAAAAAAGGCGGGTCACCCCGCCTTCTCTTTATCAATCTGAATCTAGCAAACAAATTTGCTCTAGATGATTACGCCAGGTACTGCACGTATTACTTGATCAAATCGCCTTGCTCAGCAGATACTGGCACATCACCGGATTTGATTAGTTCAAAGATCTCATCTACTTTAGTAATTGTTTCTTCACTTAGGTTTGGATTTTCTTCAGGAAGTCCTACACCATCATTTTTCGCATCGAATGTAAGAGTTTCGCCACCTGGGAACTCTCCATCGATTTCTGCTTTGATCATATCAGCAGCAGCTGTGTCGATTTTCTTCATTGCAGAAGTTAGGACTACAGATTCACCATTGTCCATTTTTCCTTCTTCGTACTGGTCAACGTCTACTCCAACCATCCATACTTCGTCTCCGCCTTCAACACGAGTTTTAGCTTCGTTGATTGCCCCAACGCCAACTCCACCCGCTGCTGCGAAAATAACATTTACACCACGGTCGAACATTGCTCCAGCAATTTGCTGACCTGCAGCTACATCATCAAATGTACCTTGGTACACTACGTTTTCTTCTTTAATGCTTACATTTGTATCTAAGTTTTCGTTAGCATATGCGATTCCTTGTTGGAAGCCCCAGTTGAACTTCTGAACTGGAGGAATTTCCATACCACCGATAAATCCAGCTTCGCCTTCTTTTAATTCTAGAGCTGTAGCAACACCAGCCAAGAAACCAGCTTCGTGCTCAGCGAAGAAGATAGATACTGTGTTTTCGCCTACTACCGGATTGAAGTCACCATTGTGTGGAGCTCCATCGATAAGAACGAACTTTGCATCTTCAAATTGGCTTTGAGCTTGGAAAACTGCTGTTTCAAATTTAAATCCAGGAGTAACAATAAATTTAAATTCTGCATCATATAAGTTTGTAATTTCTTGCATGTAGTCAGCTTCAGTAGTACCAGCCGGCTTTAAGTATTTCTCTTTGATTCCGAAATCTTCTTTTGCTTGAAGAATCCCATTCCAAGTTCCTTCGTTAAAAGATTTATCATCAATTGTACCAGCGTCCGTTACCATTCCGACCATCATGTCAGAACCGCTACCGTCACCAGATGCAGTGTCAGAGCTACCGTTGTTGTCCGAACCGCAACCTACTAAGAAGATCATCGTCGTTAACACCGTGATGATCGTTGCAATTAATCCCTTTTTCATTTTGTAATTCCCCCAAAATTATAAATTTATAGTAAAGTGAAAACCCTTACTAACTTTACTATATTCTTAAACTTCTAATATTTCAATATATGTTTTTCAAAGATAGACATATTTTCATGATTAAAAATACCTAGTTTTAAAAAATGTCGAAAATTTGCAGATAAATACTACGATTCTCTCATTTTCATTGGTAGAAATTACATAAAAGGGGTCTGACCCGCTCCCCTTTAAAGCATTAAAGCAACCTCCCAGAACCTCAACGCTCCTACGAGTCTTTGCTCCATTTGTAAGGGGTACTTTGTTTATTGTATGATAGGGTACATATAGAGCATTATTCCTCTACTCTTCCTATATAAGGGTGAGTTCATTTTCATATAAGGACGTGTACTAGAATGAGAATCAATAAATTTATAAGTGACTCTGGTGTTGCCTCTAGGCGTGGAGCCGATAAGCTGATTGAAGAAGGCAGAGTGAAAATTAATGGCAAGGTTGCGAAGATCGGCGGTCAGGTAAATCCCGGTGACGAGGTATTGGTCAACGGGCAACTGATCCGGATTGCCAGAGACAATGTTTATATCGCTTTGAATAAACCGATTGGCATCACTTCCACCACCGAAAAGCAGGTGAAAGGAAATATCATCGATCTGGTCAATCATCCTCTCCGCCTGTCTCATATCGGTCGTCTTGATAAGGAATCAGAAGGTCTGATCCTGCTGACCAATGACGGCGACATCATCAATGAAATTTTGCGACCGGAAAACAAGCACGAGAAAGAGTATATTGTATCTGTCGACAAGCCGATTACTCCGGACTTTGTAAAGCAAATGTCAGGAGGCGTAAAGATCCTTGGTACCAAAACACTTCCTTGTGAAGTCGAACAGCTGTCGAAGTTCGATTTCAGAATTATTCTTACGCAAGGTTTAAATCGTCAAATCCGCCGCATGTGTGCGGAGCTTGGATACGAGGTATTGAGATTGCAACGCACGCGAATTATGAATATCGAACTCGGAAACCTGCCGATGGGACAGTGGCGCGACCTTAGCAAAAAGGAGAAACGCCAGTTGTTTTCCGAATTGAATTACGAGCCGAAAGAATGGTAGAAAATATGCTTGCCCCGCCGACCATAAATTGGTTGCGGGACAGGCATTTTTTTATATTGTTTTTTCAGGTAATTCCTGTATAATTGTCCCGAATCATGAATTATTATGCTTATAAAATAAATAACTTCTAATATAAATAGGGAGGTTGCTATGACTAACGCAATTATTCAATTTAAAGATGTCCGCAAGCAATTTGATAATGATCCTGCTGTGCTTAATGATGTCAGTTTTGAAATAGAACGCGGGAAATTCTATACCCTGCTTGGCCCATCCGGCTGCGGGAAAACGACCATCCTTCGTTTGATTGCCGGCTTTACGGAGGCAACTGCGGGGGACATTTATTTTAACGGGAAAAAAATCAACGATGTACCCGCAAACAAACGTCAAGTGAACACCGTTTTTCAAGATTATGCTCTGTTCCCTCACTTAAATGTATTTGAAAATGTCGCTTTTGGGCTGAAGATTAAAAAATTGAAAAAGGGTGATATTGAAAAGAAAGTGAACGAAGCACTTAGTTTTGTTAACCTCGAGGGCTTTGAATCTCGTGAAATCCGAGAAATGTCCGGCGGTCAGCGCCAGCGTGTTGCTATTGCGCGTGCCATCGTTAATGAACCGGAAGTAATTTTGCTAGACGAACCACTATCAGCACTAGACCTGAAACTGCGTACAGAAATGCAGTATGAATTAAGGGAGCTTCAACAGCGTCTTGGTATCACGTTTATTTTCGTTACCCATGATCAGGAAGAAGCTCTTGCAATGTCAGATGAGATCTTTGTCCTTAATGAAGGGAAAATTATTCAAAGCGGGACGCCGACAGATATTTATGACGAGCCAATCAACCGGTTTGTGGCAGACTTTATCGGGGAATCCAATATTGTGGAAGGTCGAATGATCAAGGATTTCCTTGTGGAATTTGCCGGCAAACAATTTGAATGTGTGGACAAGGGATTGAAAGATGACGAGAAGGTGGATATTGTCATCCGACCTGAGGATTTGGCAATCACCACACCAGCAGAAGGTAAGCTGCAGGTACGCGTGGACTCCCAACTGTTCCGCGGCGTTCATTATGAGATAAGCAGTTATGACCAAGAAGGAAACGAATGGCTTGTTCATTCGACGAAGAAGGCTTCTGTCGGGGATCAAATTGGATTGTATTTTGACCCGGAGGCAATTCATGTTATGCGCCTTGGCGAATCCGAAGAGGATTTTGATAGACGTTTAGAGGGCTATTCCCATACAAGCGGAGAGAACCATGGAAAATAGAGTAACGAAGAATCTTTACTTTATCCCTTATGCGCTTTGGATTGCGCTGTTTGTCATAGCGCCGATATTACTTGTTCTCTATTATTCCTTTTTTAACATAGAAGGCACCTTGTCACTAGAAAACTATCAAAAGTTCTTTACTCCCGTCTATTTAAAAATGACGTTGAGTTCGTTTTGGTATGCGTTTTTAATTACCGCTATCACACTTTTGATTGCCTATCCGACGGCATTATTGTTAACTAAAACCCGTCACAAATACCTTTGGCTTTTGTTGCTTATTGTTCCTTCTTGGATCAATCTGCTCCTGAAAGCTTATGCCTTCCTAGGTATCTTCGGCACTTACGGTATGGCCAACAGCTTTTTAGAAGTAATCGGAATCGGTTCTAAACAACTTTTGTTTACAGACTTCAGTTTTGTGTTTGTTTCGGTCTATATTTTTATTCCGTTTATGATTTTGCCAATTTTCAACGCATTGAATGAACTGAACCCGACATTGATTGATGCCGCAAACGATTTGGGTGCTTCCCGCCTTACAACGTTTTGGAGGGTCACATTGCCCCTTACTTTAGACGGAGTAAAGGTCGGATGTCAGATTGTATTCATTCCGGCATTATCGCTGTTTATGTTAACAAGATTGATAGCCGGTAACAGGGTCATCACCCTTGGAACCGCCATAGAACAGCATTTCCTTGTCACTCAAGACTGGGGGATGGGTTCGACTATTGCCGTATTTTTAATTATCATCATGTTCCTTTTCATGAAATTGACAAGCAGCAGAAAGCGAGGAATCTAACATGGGGAATAGAAAAACATCTCCGTTATCGACGTTATTTCTCGTCTTCATTTTTGCGATTCTTTATCTGCCTATTTTCTTCCTCGTGTTTTATTCATTTAACAGCGGAGGAACGATGTATGGTTTTGAAAGCTTTACATTGGATTGGTATAAAGAGTTGTTCGCGGATACGCGCCTGCTAATCATCGTATTGAATACACTATTGATTGCCTTGCTTTCTGCACTTATCTCAACCGTTATCGGCGTGATGGGAGCCATCGCCATTTATTCTTTTAAAAATAGGAAAACAAAGAACACGTTATTATCGTTGAATAACGTATTAATTGTCAGCCCTGACGTTATTATCGGTGCTTCTTTCCTTATTCTTTTTACCATGGCTGGAATCAAACTAGGCATGTTCTCTGTGCTGTTATCCCATATTGCCTTTTGCGTCCCCATTGTCGTGTTGATGGTATTGCCTAAGCTCTTGGAAATGAGCCCAACCTTGATTGATGCGGCCCATGATTTAGGAGCAAGCCGCTGGGATGTGATGAGGAAGGTTGTTCTGCCATATATCACCCCAGGGATATTTGCCGGTTTCTTCATGGCGCTCACCTATTCTTTAGATGATTTCGCGGTTACATTCTTTGTAACAGGGAATGGATTCACCACCCTTTCTGTTGAAATCTACTCCCTTGCACGCCGTGGAATTTCACTGAACATTAATGCACTTTCCACTTTACTGTTCCTGTTCACCATTGTCCTTGTGATTGTTTACTACTTCATCACGGTTCGTAATAAACCTACTGGAATGGGGGTCAGACGATGAAGAAGCTTGTACAGTTTACTGTCGCGGTTGTGATGACGTCAGCAGTCCTTTGGTATGCCATCACCGAATTGAATTCCGCTCAAGGATACTCCGGCGGAAACACGTTGACCATTTACAACTGGGGAGACTATATCAACATGGATGTGATCGAGCAATTTGAAGAGGAAACTGGTGTGAAGGTCATTTATGAAACGTTTGATTCGAACGAAGCGATGAAAACTAAAATTGAACAGGGCGGAACCACCTACGATATCGCGGTTCCTTCTGAATATATGATTGATAAAATGATTAAAGAAGATCTTCTGATTCCGCTAGATCATTCTAAGCTCCCTAACCTTGGGAACATCGACGAACGATTCATGGATCTTCCCTTTGATCCGGAAAATAAATACTCTGTCCCTTATTTTTGGGGAACGGTAGGAATCGTCTATAACCCCTCTATGTTAGGTGGAAAAGAGATTACAAGCTGGAATGACCTATGGGATGAGGATTTGAAAAATGAAATTCTCTTGGTGGATGGTGCCCGTGAAGTGATGGGGATGGCCCTTAACAGTTTAGGTTATTCATTAAATGATACGGATAAAGAACATCTGCTTGAAGCAAAAAGAAAGCTAGATACGCTTACTCCTAACATTAAAGCCATTGTCGGCGATGAGAACCGCATGCTGATTGAAAATGAAGAGGCGGCCATCGGACTTGTCTGGTCCGGGGTTGCTGCCGAACTGATGTGGGAAAACGAAGACCTTGAATATGTGGTTCCGATAGAAGGATCTAACCTTTGGTTTGACAATATGGTCATTCCCAAGACGGCCAAAAACGTCGAAGCTGCACATCAGTTTATCAACTTTATCTTAGATGCCGAAGTTGCTGCGGAAAACACAGAGTATGTCAGTTATTCTACTCCAAATAAGGCTGCATTGCCGCTTTTAGATGAAGAACTGACAGGTGACGAGCGTTTCTATCCGCCACCTGAGCTTACAGAGAAACTCGAGGTTTATGAGAATCTCGGGAAACGGAACTTGGCTTATTATAATGAGTTGTTTTTGGAGTTTAAGATGCATGGTAAATAATTTAGTAGGAAAGGGACTTGTTCCTTTCCTATTTTTTATGCCTCTTCAAGCCTCCCTAATCGCTGCAGTCTAGAGATAAACGGCATTCCATTCCAAACGATGTTGCTTGTAGCCTCCCTCTTTTTCACTTCTGATTCCTCTAGCAACAGCCAGAAATTTTTCGTCGGCAAGTTTCCTAACCGATGCTTCTCTGACAGGCGGTCTAAATAGAACCTCATGCTAGCCAAGTCTTTGGACTGATTACTGTTTTCTGCAGAAAAATCGTACAGTACCCCTGCTACTGCTGATCTTGCTACTTTGAACTTCTCAGATACCCGCAAGAAAAAGTCCCAATCCCAATAATTCTTCATTTCAGGATCAAACTTACCGATTCGGTCATGTAGACAGCTTCTATAAAGGCTGCCAGATGGGACGAACGTAGAAAACTTCCTCATCGCAGGTAAGTCAAGCTCGTAGGCGAAAAGATGTCTGCCTGTCGCTTCCCGAACCCCATTTCTTTTTTCATACTGCACAATTTCCACATCCGAATAGACCAGATCAGCGCCTTTTATCTTTTCTATCATCGTTTCTAAATGGGTGGAGACAATCAGGTCGTCATCATCTATGAGCATGATAAATTCCCCTTTTGCAAAAGAAACGCCAATATTCCTTGCTTGGACATGCTTTACATTCTCGGTCAAATCTATGATGGTGAGATCTAATTCTGGGTAGTATTCTTTTAAATTATCCACTCTTTCCCCTCCATCATTGACAACAATCACTTCAAAATCTTTCCTTGTTTGCTGAACGAGGGCTTCCATCAACTCCGAAAGCATCCCTAATCGGTTATAGGTGGGAATGATGACAGATACTCTTGGTAACAACTTACTCAACTCCCTATTTCTAAATATGAACCTATCTGAAAACTATGAGTAGTTCTTTTGACTTATTCATTATAATGATTTTCCATACAAATGACGACTATAAACTCTTTCTCACGTTAGCGTAGGAAAGAGTTACAACCATCAATCTTTGTATATTGATATTATTTCTCAGTTACTCATTGACAACCCCTATTGATAGTCTTATAGTAATAGTTGTAGCGACACTGATAATCATTATCATTATTGTAAACATATTTTAAACTGGAGGTTACATAATGGTTCGCCTATACACTAAAGACCTAAACATTGGCTATGGTGAACGCTTAATCATAAAAGACTTATCCATTGAAATACCAGATAAACAGATTACAACAATTATTGGCTCTAACGGCTGCGGAAAATCCACGCTACTAAAAGCCATCACCCGAATCATCTCCCATCAATCTGGAGCTATCCTCCTAGATGGACAAGAGATTGCCCAAGAGAACACAAAATCACTGGCTAAAAAAATGGCCATCCTACCTCAAACACCTGAAAGTGTAAGCGGATTGACGGTCGGCGAGCTGGTATCCTATGGCCGTTTTCCCTATCAAAAAGGATTTGGAAGATTGACCAAAAAAGATTATGAGGTCATAGACTGGGCACTTGAGGTAACAGGAACCACAGAATTTAAATACCGCCCGGTTGATGCACTATCCGGCGGACAACGTCAACGCGTATGGATTGCGATGGCCTTGGCACAGGAAACAGAAATCATTTTCCTAGATGAACCTACCACCTACTTGGACATGGCCCACCAGTTGGAAGTGTTGGAGCTTCTGCAAAAGCTTAACAGAGAACAAGAACGCACCATCATCATGGTCCTGCACGATTTAAACCAGGCTGCCAGATTTGCCGATTACCTTATTGCTTTAAAAGATGGAAACATCATCAAGTCGGGAAATTGTGAAGAGGTAATTACATCTAAAGTATTAAGACAAGTCTTTCAAATCGACGCTGAAATCGGCCGAGACCCAAGAACCAATAAACCTATGTGCTTAACTTACAACTTACTTAAAGGAGACAACCAAGATGAAAAAATTAATGATTCCCTTCGTATTCCTGCTATTGCTGGTCGTTAGTGCCTGCGGAAACACAAATAATAATGCAAGTAACAAAAATGCTGATAGTTCCAATGAAGGAAATGCTTCCTCCTCTGAAACCATCACCTATGAAGCAGAAACAGGTCCTATTGAAGTACCAGCAGATCCTCAAAGAGTCGTAGTAATAAACTCTTTCGTTGCTGGAAATGTCATGGCTCTAGGAACAAATATTGTTGGAACGGACTCTTGGGCAATGGCCAATCCACGTTACAAGGAGTACCTTGAAAATGCCGAAGAAATCACCGATCAAGATTTAGAGAAGATTATTGAATTAGATCCAGACCTCATTATCGCGGCATCCAACACGAACAACCTGGAACAGTTAGGCGAAATTGCACCAACTGTCGCGTACACTTACGGGAAAGTGGACTATCTCACACAACATATCGAAATTGGCAAGCTATTGAATAAAGAAGAAGAAGCAAAAAAATGGGTGGATGACTTCAAGACTCGTGCTCAAGAAGCGGGCGAAGAGATTCGCGCGAAAATCGGCGAAGATGCAACAGTCTCCGTGATCGAAAACTTTGACAAGGAGCTTTACGTTTTCGGCGACAACTGGGGACGAGGTACAGAGATTCTTTATCAGGAAATGAAGCTAAAGATGCCTGAAAGAGTAAAAGAAGAAGCTTTAGAAGCTGGTTATTATACCCTTTCTTTTGAGGTACTGCCTGAGTTTGCAGGTGATTATGTTGTATTCAGTAAGAATTCTGAAGGAGATACATCCTTCCAGGAAACAGATACGTACAAGAATATTCCAGCTGTGAAGAATGGTCAAGTTTTTGAAGCGGATGCAAAAGAGTTCTATTTTAACGATCCGATTTCCCTTGATTTCCAATTGGATTTCTTTAAAGATAGCTTTTTAGGAAACTAAGACTTTTTGGAGGGATCCTTCTTTTATTGGAAGGTCCCTCTTATTCAATTTTTACTACCAATTGGTTTTGCTTGAACAAGTTGATCTCCGTTCCAGGCGCTTCGCTTTCCGCGGGCGGTCCGGGAGCCTCCTCACTTCGTTGCGGGGTCTCCCCTGTCCCTTCCTCCCGCAGGAGTCTGCGCACCTTGCACTACGATCAACAAGGGTATTACTCCAATTCTAATATAGAAAAGATGAGGCAAATGAAGATTGCATTGGAACGAAAGATTCCTTTTACAATTAAATTTATGGGGGCAATCATCGTCTTTGGGGCGGTGTTTTTTGCTGCTATGGTGCTTGGTGCTGCCGATACTACCATTCGCGATGTTTGGTTGGCCTTAACTTCTCCGGCAACTAGTGGGGATAAGATCTTGATCATCCGTGAAATACGGCTACCGCGTGAGGTAGCCGCAATTTTTGTTGGCGCTGGGTTGTCGGTTGCTGGTGCCATTATGCAAGGGATGACAAGGAATCCTCTCGCAGATCCAGGTCTTCTCGGGTTGACGGCTGGAGCGAACGCCGCACTTGCTATCACGTTGGCATTCTTGCCTTCTATTAACTACTACGGCGTCACCATTGCTTGTTTTATTGGGGCCGCGGTGGGGGCAATCCTGGTGTTTGGTTTAGGCGCCATCCGGAAAGGCGGCTTTTCCCCTCTTCGAATTGTCCTTGCAGGTGCTGCCGTTTCTGCCTTTCTTTTTGCTATAGCGGAAGGGGTCGCGCTGACCTTTAAACTGTCGCGAGACGTTTCCATGTGGACGGCCGGTGGGATTGTTGGCACAACTTGGGGCCAAGTACAGTTGATTATTCCGTTAATCACCGTTGGCTTGCTTGTGGCCCTTTACCTATCCAGACAACTGACCATTCTTAGTCTTAGCGAGGAAGTTGCGGTTGGGTTGGGGCAGAAGATTGCCTTTGTAAAAGCTGTACTGTTTGTTGTCATTATTTTGTTGACGGGTGCCTCTGTTGCCCTTGTCGGGAATATGGCGTTTATCGGGTTGATGGTTCCTCATATTGTACGTGCCATCGTGGGAACGGATTACCGTTTTATCCTGCCGATGTCCGCCATAGTTGGAGCTACCTTTATGCTCTTTGCTGACACACTGGGACGCACTATCAACGCACCTTACGAAACACCAGTCGCTGCAATCGTGGCGATGGTCGGGCTCCCCTTCTTTCTTGTCATTGTCCGTAAAGGAGGGAAAGCATTCTCATGATTCATCCATCTATTGTAAGAAAACAACGTATGATTGTGGTTCTTTTTGCTTTGCTTATCTTGGCTACTGTTGTTATTGGTATCGGAGTTGGACCGGCATCATTGTCGTTCGACAGGCTCATACCGACTTTGTTTGGTCAAGGGAGTTTTAAAGAGGAATTTGTTTTATTTTCCATCAGGCTTCCACGGATTGTCATCACCATACTTGCTGGGATGGCGCTTGCATTATCCGGTGCGATCCTTCAAGGAATTACCCGTAATGATCTCGCCGATCCTGGGATTATTGGTATTAATGCTGGGGCAGGTGTGGCCATTTCTATTTTCTTTTTATATGTTCCGATTAACGTTGGTTCGTTCGTTTATATGTTACCAGCGGTTGCTTTTTTCGGGGCACTTCTCACAGCCATGTTGATATATTTGTTCTCATATCAGAGGAATGGCGGACTTCAGCCTGTTCGGCTTGTATTGGTCGGAGTGGGGTTTTCGATGGCACTTTCGGGTATGATGATCATCTTGATTTCTTCTGCTGAGCGTGTAAAAGTGGATTTCATCGCCAAATGGCTCGCAGGTAACATTTGGGGCAGCGATTGGCCATTTATACTGGCGTTATTGCCATGGCTGCTTGTGTTGGTTCCATTTACTTTGTATAAAGCACACCGATTGAATTTGCTTGGCATGAGTGAGCCTGTCGCAATCGGGGTTGGGGTATCTATTGAGAAGGAACGATTGGTTTTGTTATTGACGGCAGTAGCACTTGCAGCTTCCGCGGTTTCGGTGACAGGTGGTATTGCTTTCGTTGGTTTGATGGCTCCTCATATGGCGAAGTCGCTGGTGGGACCTAGAAATCAATTGTTCTTACCTGTAGCAATCTTGATCGGCGGCTGGCTGCTATTGTTTGCGGACACGGTGGGACGCAACTTGATTGATAGCGGTATTCCAGCAGGGGTTATGGTCGCGTTGATAGGGGCACCTTACTTTATGTATTTGTTGTTGAGGAAGTGAGTTTGGAGGTGTGAGGGTTCTCTCTGTTACCGTTTGAGCTTTTGGCGAGGTAGTTCGGGTGTTGATGAGGGCTCTCTACTACCGTTTTTACTCCCGCGAAGTCGTTTCGGGCGTTGAGACAATAAAAAAGGGGTCTGACCCTCAGTGCTTTAAAGCACTGAGGGTCAGACCCCTTTTTACCCCTTTAACTCATTACCAAGTCACAGGCTCTATTAACCAGTTGTCCTTCATCAATGTATAGAATCCGGTCGGCGATGGCTTTGGCGTCTGCAAAGTCATGAGTGACGAAGATGGAGGTGATGCCGGTTTTCTTCAAAATCTCTTTTAACTCGTCACGAATTTTCTCTTGCAGGTGAGCGTCCAAGTTACTGAACGGCTCATCCAACAACAACAAGGACGGTGCCGGTGCCAACGCACGAGCCAAGGCTACGCGCTGCTGTTGTCCTCCGCTTAGCTCATATGGATACCGCTGGCCGTATTCTGACAAATTGATTAAGCTAAGCATCTCTTCTAGTCGCTCCTGCTTTTGCTTTCGGTTCAACTTGCGCAACCCGTACTTGATGTTTTGGGCAACCGTCATATGAGGAAACAAGGCATAATCTTGGAACACTACACCGATGCCGCGTTTTTCCGGTACAATGAATGTTCGCGGATCAAACATCACTTCCCCATTTAATTTCATGCTTCCGGAGGTTGGATTTTCAAGTCCAGCAATGATGCGCAGCAAGGTACTTTTTCCGCTCCCGCTTTTCCCGAGAATGGAAATAATCTCCCCGCGTTCAATGTCGACCTGGATGTGATCAAGTGTATTTTTTTTCGTATTTTTATACTGAAACTGCAAGTCTCTGATCTGGATAAACATTAGTTTGCCTCCTTATCAAGTACTCGGTGAAAGATGAAGATACACAGAGCACTTATGAAGATAATCATCAGGGAAGCGATGGAAGCCTCCTGCACACGTTCATCATTTGCATATTTGAAAGCCTGAGTCGCAAGCGTTGAAAAGTTAAAAGGTTGCAAGAACAAGGTTAACGGTAATTCTTTTAGAATATCCACAAACACTAAGATAAACCCGCTAGCAATTGCTCCTCGTAATAACGGAAGGTCCACCAGAAAAAAGGTCCTTAAAGTCGACGCGCCAAGCATCCTGGAGGTTTCCGAATACCTGTTACCTATCTTTTCAAAGCCAGCTTCTATATTATTAAATCCAATGGCAAGAAATCGAATCACATAAGCAAAAATCAACATGATTAAGGTCGTTCGTAACACAAACTCAGGTTTTAAGTTGAATTGTGCAAGGAACGCCACAATATATTGATCTAATGATATGAATATCGTGATGACGGCAATGGCGATGGCTGCTCCTGGAATGGAGTACCCAAGTGTTGTCACCCTAGAGATGAACTTAGTCAGCAATCCTGACTGTAACCTCGTATAGTTGGAAATAATCAAAGCCACTACAATGATGATTATAGATGCTATGGACGCTACTAATACGGAGTTTTTAGCAAGCGTGATAAACTCGGCGTTAAATACTTTTTCATAGGTCATGAATCCCCAGCGTAAAAGCTGCAGCAATGGAATAATGAATGCAATGGTAAAGATCCCAAAGCAGTATGCAAATACTCCCCATGCCTTTGCACCGGTAAGTTTCTTCGGCTGAATCGGGCGAACCTTAGAGGAAGGATCAAAAAACTTCTTTCTCCCTCTTATGATTCTTTCAAACATCAATACAACCATTACCAGCACCATCAGAGTTCCTGCCAACTTCAAGGCTGAATCAAGGTCCATCATTCCATACCATGTACGGAAGATAGCGGTACTTACCGTCTGAATGCCAAAATAACTTGTAACGCCGTAATCATTAAGTACTTCTAGAATAACTAAGGTCACACTCCCTACAATCGCAGCTCTTGAAATCGGCAAGGCTACTCTAAAGAAAGTATCCACGTCATTTCCGCCTAGCAATCTCGCATTTTCCAACACGGAGGCTGATAGGTTTTGAAAAAAGCTTCTCGTAATTGCGTACACGTATGGAAATAAGGTGACCGTGAAAATGAAGATGGCCCCCTGGATACTCATGATATCAAAGTAAGACTGATTTACCTTAATATCAAATGAGTTACGCAAGGTAGTCTGGATGACGCCGGTATAATTCAGGATACCGTGAAAGGTATATGCCGCAATATATGGTGGTATCGCTAAGGGTAAGATTAATGCCCACTTCAAAAAATTTCGCATCGGAAACTGATAAATGGTTATCAACCATGCCAGGCTTGTGCCGATCAACATGGTTGCAAGCGCAGTGAAAATAATGATCACGGCTGAATTTTGAAGGTAATCCTTCAATAAGTATTCTCGTATATGGAGCCAGTTTTCATTTCCTTTTGTAAAAAATTCAACGGCTATAAGTAAATTTGGAATTAAAATAATCGTTATAAAAAGAAGACTGAGCAGAGCCCAACCCTTATGACGAACTCTTGACCAATGAAACCTATTCACAGATGACACATCCTTCGTTCGATAAAGCCTGTTGCCTCTTTATTTCTCCATTCTAAATTATAACGAAAATCATTCTCAAATGGAACAGAAGATTCCAAATTAATAGAACCGAAGCACTATCTGATGTGCTTCGGTTCATGGTTTGTTCATATTTGATTATTTCCAGCCAACCTCGTTGAAGATGCGAATTGCTTCTTGTTGGTTTTCACCTAACTTAGAAAGGTTGATGTCTTGCTCTTTGAACTCACCCCAAGATTTTAATAACTCGGATGGTTCCACTTTCTCATTTACTGGGTATTCAGAGTTCGCTTCTGCAAATTGGCCTTGCGCCTCTTCGCTGCTTAAGAACTCAATGAATTTAACCGCATTTTCTTTATTTTTTGCATGCTTTGTTACGCCAGCACCACTGATGTTGATGTGTGTACCAGTTGTTTCTTGGTTAGGGAAGAATACGCCAACGTTTTCAGCTACCTTCTTCTCTTCTTCATCCGTTCCGTTCAACATAACACCGATATAGTAAGTGTTCATGATTGCAACATCCGCTTCTCCTGCAACAACAGCTTTCGCTTGGTCGCGGTCTCCACCTTCAGGGTCACGAGCCATGTTATCCGCAATTCCTTGCGCCCATGCTTTTGCTTCTTCGTTACCCATGATATCAATGAAAGATGCCAATAAAGACATGTTGTACATATTTTCAGAAGATCTTACCACTACACGATCTTTCCACTCAGGTTCAGCCAAAGCTTCGTAAGTAGATAATTCTTCAGGGCTTACTCGCTCTTTATCATATACGATAACACGCGCACGTTTTGTTAATCCGAACCATTGGTTATCTACATCACGTAATTTTTCTGGAACATTTTCAGCTAAAACATCACTTTCAACTGCTTGAAGTAATTCCGCTTCTTTTGCCTGATAAAGGTTTCCAGCATCAGCAGTGATATATACATCTGCTTCCGTCGCTTCTCCTTCTCTATTCAAGCGCTCCATTAACTCTTCGCCTTTACCTTCTACTACATTAACTTTAATTCCAGTTTCTTCTTCAAACTTTTTATAAAGCATTTGATCTGCTTCGTAGTGACGGCTAGTATATACGTTTACTTCTCCAGACTCTTGCTCGTTTGTTGCTTCTTCGTTGTTCTCAGCCCCACCATTGTTCTGAGAAGAGGTATTTCCATTATTATTGGTGCTGCTCACACAGCCTGTTAACGCTAACATTAAAGCTAGCATCATGCTTAAAATGACAGTAAACTTTTTCACTATGGACACTCCCTATGTATGTATTTCTATTAAAAATGATAATCACTCTCATTTACTATTGTAATGATAATCATTTTCAAGTCAATACTATTTTGCTATTTTTCTTAAAAATTATTTATAGTTTCACGTGAAACTATAATTTTATTAAAACGTATAGATATTTAGGAGGTTTTTATTATGTATTTAACCATCAAAGAACCAAGCGGGAAAATCGCAAATCAAGCTGTACAAGTGTGGAGGATCTCCAACACGATTGGACACGGTATCGCCCTCATCGTTTTAGGAATCCTTCTCTACTGCAGCGAGCACTTTCAGTGGTATGGTTGGATCCAGGTAACTCTTTATTTCTTACTTGGAATCATGATCCTATCCGCGATTTATTCTATTTTTATCGAGCCTGTTTTTCTTCAAAAGACATGGCGTTATGAGATTGATGAAGACTTTGTTCAAATGAAAAAAGGGAAATGGAATGAAAGTCACACATTGGTCCCCATGGAAAAAGTGGAGTTTGTTCGCACAGAGCAAGGTCCCATCATGAGGAGATTTGAACTTTACAACCTTATAATAGGCACCACTACGACCCAGCACACCATACCTGCCATCCCTGCAGAAAAGGCCAAACTGCTAAAGGCAGAGATTGCACAGCTGGCAAAAGTAAAAGAGAGCGACCTGATAGAAAGGGAGGAATATTGATGTCACAGCAGGTCAAAAGGTTTCATCCTGCGTGGATGATTCTAGAGTTTGTCAACCTACTGAAAAACTCCATTGCCATCTTCCTCTTCCTTTTTGTGTTGAAAATCAATTCTACTTCCGACTGGATTGTATGGGGTCGTTACATATTCTTGATAGGTATAGCGTGGACACTTATCGTCATCGTATTAAAATGGTTTCTTTACCGTTATGAAGTGATTGGGGATTCTTTTGTGCTTAAAGAAGGCGTTTTCGTAAAAGAACAGCGCACCGTTTCCTTTGACAAAATTCAGAACCATCATTCAAAGACAACCTTTATCCATAAATGGTTCGGCTTGACTTCATTGACCTTGGAAACCGGAACAACCGTAGAAGGTTCCGCTGTAAATTTTCCTGTCTTGACTGTCTCTGAAAAAGAACGCATCCTTTCGAGATTGTTAGAAAAAGCTCCTTCAGAGGGTGAATTTGACCAAGATGAGATAGAGTATGGTGGCATTAAGAAGGTTCACTTCCGCTCTAATAAAAAGGATCTGTTGAAAGCCTCCTTTACATCGTTGAGCTTTCTGGCCATCTTTCCGCTGCTAACGACCATCTATTTCAACCTTGCCGATTTTTTCAATATCGAGGACACCGCTGAAGGCGCATTTGACTATTTGCTTCTGCATTGGTGGATGTTAATCATCCTTTTTGTGCTCGCCATGGTCATCTCTGTGGGCATTGGCTACTTGCAGACAACCATCAAGTATGGAAACTACGAAATTAGCGATGACGCCGAGCGCATTTACATAAAAAAAGGAGTTGGAAGCACAAGCAGCTTTGCGATCTCCAAAGAGAAAGTACAAGCCATTGTAGTGGAACAATCACTGGTAAAACGCCTGCTCGGACTTGCATCCATTAAGCTCATCAGTGTCGGCGAAATGAAAACAGAAGAGCAAGAAACAAGCTCCCTCTATCCTTTCATGCCAAAACACGAAGCGTACTTGTTGTTGGAAACGCTATTACCTCACCATCCCATTCAAGAGAACATGGAACGCTTTCCAATCAAAGTACTATGGTACAAGCTCTTGGTGCCATACTACTTTACGATCATTGCAGCTGTCGGCCTTTTCTTCTTTAAAAAAGAGTGGCTCTGGGCTGCGGGCGTCGTCTTTATCATCTCACTGGTCACACGTGTGCTTGATTACTTTTTCACCAGCTATCTTCGCCAAGGAAACACTGTCCAAATAAGAAAAGGCGGGCTCACAAACGAAACATTCATCACCCACTACAACCGTATCCAGCAAGTATCTGTAGAGCATTCCTGGCTGCAACGCCAATTTGGAATTGCCACCTTACACTTTCAGAACAGGGCAAACCCGCTTCATGTCAGTGAACTAAACGGAGTGTCAAAAGAGGAAGCCAGGGAGTTTTATAACTGGTTTAAGGGGAAAAGGAAACGGTTGGTTAGGCGGGAGAGGGTTTCTTAGAGTCTAAAAAAGCAAGGCCCGAGGAGGCCTTGCTTTTTTATTTATTATTCAAATACGCAACAGCTTCTTCTAAATTATCGGTGTAATATTCCGCGTTCTCGTAATCATATATGACCTTTAGCTCTGTTACCATATACTCATCAGGGTGGATAGCATTAAATAGCCAGTCCCACCATTTTTTTTGCTCCAACTCTCTTACCGCCTGAGTCACTTTGTCTTCATGAACCCTGATGACCACAAACCGGGGGAACGAAGAAAGTTGCCTTTCCGGGAACTTCCTTTGAAAAATCCCCCATTCCTCTACGAAATGATCAACTAAAACTTCGCTGACTAACCCAACCGCTTCTAACTCACTAAATCGCTTTTCAAGCTTTTCATATTCCTCAAGCGTTAACTCGTTTTCTACCAAAATGGCAACAGCGTAATCTTCATATTTCCTTTTCTTTTTAAACATGTACACCCTCCGCCTTTCTGTTTTAATCATTGTATGTTAGGAAGGTTGCTTTACTTTCACCCGTTGGACAACACCCAGTATTTCCTCCATAAGTGCCTGTCCTTGTGACTGCTTTGCCTCAAGCATTTCTTTTCCATCCTTTTGAACCATCCGTAAAGTCCAGTTGGCTGAAGGAGCGGTCAATAGATGCACCCCTTCCACCCTCCACTGCTCGTTTTCACGATAAAAGGTCATTAGGCGGTTTGTATATTTTATTCTTTGAATAGCAAGCTCAAATTGCTTTATGATGGGATTTTCTATTGTTAAAGCATGCCTTTCAGCCAGCTCATCCTTGTTATCAATTTTCATTGTCCCGCAATAGATGGTGTATTCTTCTGGAGTAAGGTAAAGATTTTTTGTCTGACGGGCTGGAATATTCTCCACCCCCATCAACATCCGCGGAATGATTACTTGGTTCCAAGTCAAATCAGGGGCAGGATGGCATTGAAGAGTGTATTCCTCTTCGTTGCCCTTACTCACTTCTACAACCCTGTCCTCACTAAAATAGAACAGACTTTGAGTTGATTGGTCGGTCAAAACTTCAGTAATCATATTGGATCTTGCCATCACCCACAGCGTTTGGATAAAATTTTCTTCAAACTTCAACTCACTATCCACCAGGTCAACCAGTTCCATTTTATGTAGCTTCTTGAACGTAGCCTCCCATTCCTGCTCCATGTCTTCCTCGCGGTGTCTAAGGAACGGATTAGGAATGCCGACAAGGACTTTTGCTCCGAGCATTTTGGTTAATAGATAGAGGTCTTTTATGGTTAGGGTCCAGTTCATGAAGCCATTCCCCCTCGGTTATTTTTTCTTCTTCTTTTGATAAGTTCTCCGTTGACTTTTGGGCAGTCCGAAGTCTGGATAAATTTCTTTCACCAAACTGAAGTTTTTCTTAATGAAAAAATATTTATGTACGAATGTTGAAAAGAATGCTGTCACAATTGCTAGTAGTGATATTAAGGAGACTAATAGAATAGCTGTAAAAGAGGCAGAATAGACGACAGACATTAGTAATTGGGCTATAAAGTATCCTACCCCTGAAAATGCAATGATAGGCGAAACATTTACTTTAGTCCCGTTCTTTTGCATTTTTGCGTAAAAGCCAGAATACAAAGCTTTAATATTAAATATGTTAAAGGTGATCAGTAATCCTCCATAAAGTGTAGCTCCTACTATAAGTGGAATTGGTGAGGTAATAGATAAATGAGCATACATCAGCTTTTGTGTAGCCAGGAAATAGACGTATGTGTTTATAAATCCATATATCCCAAAAAACAAGTAGTAGGAGCGTTCAAATCTATATGGATCAATAATATATAGAATCGCCCAAAGGTGGATGATAGCTACAGGAATAATGGCAGCTATAAAATAATCCCATGCATATGGATACGCAAGTAGTGGCAACAGACCGATTAAATCCAGAGTTACAATAAAAAAGACCAAGATGTTCCCTCTATTTTGTTGTGGTGTTTGCAGGTTTAAGTATGATAATGCAATTTCGTTTTCTCTTTGATGTTTTTTCAATAAGCTCACCTCAAAACGATACCGATAGATTTATCCCTCTATTTTCCAAACCACGAACCAACTTTGTTTATAATACCAGTGGTTCCCTTTTTAATTGCATCTCCAACAGAATCTTTCTTTCCATCGTTATCTACGTCCATAAATTTCAAGTCACTCAACAAACTAGTAACAACAATACCTGCCACTGCACCTACAGCTGCCCCTACAACTATGCCGACTGGTCCTCCCAGTACAGCTCCTGCCGCAGCTCCTGCTTTTGCACCAAAGGCCGCGGAAGCTGCAATGGAAGCACCCGCAACCACTACATCACCAGTTACATTCCCAGCAATTTCACTAGCAGATTGGTTGTTCTGTACCCCATGGACAATGTCTCCTGTTACGGTTGCCCCTACTCCAATATACCCTAATCGATTACCAGTCCATTTAAAGGCATCTTTTACGCTTGCAGCCGGGTTGACCATTTTCCACAGTTTAGGATGTGAAGTTGCATTTGGACCTTTATAATTATTTTTATTAATTCCACCTAGATGAGGCTCACTTACTTTGATGTGCGGCTTGGTCACTCCTTGTGCAGTTGTATAACTTAATAACTGTACGCCAAACCCTTGTCTGGCAAGATTAATTCGCTTGGAAGCCCCATATGCTGTCGCAGTAACTACACCTAAATTAGTTGCTGCATTAATTGGCTGCTCTCTCCATTGATCAAAGTTTAAACCGAGTGTAGGGGTCGGATCCCATTCAAACGGCACATCCCTACCCGTATCCGATGCATCCACCCCGTTTGCGACAACGCGGGGGTCTGTTGAGAATCCATAGTAAGGATCTCTGCTTCCACCATTCTGGAGATACTCTGATGCATAGCAAAAGTTAGGATTATAGCTGTCGATGGAAACACTTCCACTTGTAAAAAGTCCCTGCACTTGCTGGACATACTGATTCATAAACTGAAGTCCCTGTTCTACTGGGTCGAGGGCACTTGTCTGTGTTTGATCAAATCGGTGCAATTTTTCTATCGTCTGGTCGACATGTTGTCTTGCCGCTTGCACCTGCCCTTGAAAAGAACTATCTTGGATCCTTGGCAAAGATACAATATCTGATATGCTTTGCACCTTTTGATTGGTTTCGTCTGCCAGGTCCATTACGAAATCCCTTGCCTGGTTCAATCCCTGCTCTATATCATGCTGCAGGAAATTTTCTTTTATGACGCCGTTTGAGGCCGGTTCTACACCGTTTAATTCATTTTTCAGCCCGTTTAAAGCGGACTCATACATTTCTATCACTTCTTTAAAAAATTGAAGAAAAGGCTGGTGGCTATCCTGATAAAATCCACGTATGGACTCTCCAGCTTGCCCTTTAAATGATTCGTCAAGGGAGGAGAAATTATGGACCGCAGATTCCAACTGAGATACTTGCTCTCTATGTTGTGACAATTTTGCTAGTAATTGTTCCACGCCAGATTGTAATGTTGAAATTTCGAGAGTTTTCATTATGACTCCCCGTTCTACCGGAGCTGCATGTTGGTGGAAAGCTGTTGATCTTTTTCCACCATTTGCTCTACAGACTGTCTAGTCATTTCTTCGTTATGCAGGATAAGAGCTTTATAGTTTTCTGTCAGTTGTTCTAATGTGCGGTTTAGTTCATTCAACTTATTGACGACATCTAATCGGTTGCCGTTTCCTATTGAAGAAGGAAAAGAGGATGTAAGAGCTTCTGAGGAGGATTTCATTTGTGATAGGGCCTGCTCTATCTCACTTTGCCTTATTTTGATTTCTGTACTCATACGGAGACCTCCATTTGTTTAATTGTATCTATTGGCAGCCCGTTCTTCTGCAAGCTGCAATTCTAATGTAGCGATCGTCTGTTTTAATGAGTTAATTTCCCGATGAAGTTGTTGAATTTTATTTTCGATACCTGAGAAGATCGCACTAAATTGGCTTTGCTCCATTTCGGAATAATAATGAAGCATTCCATTTGTCCTTATGTCTTCAAATCGGTTGGCAAGTGTCCCCTGCCAAGTAAACGAGGAAAGTTCGGGACGTGTGACAGAAGCTTTAAAACTAGCAAACTCCTGTTGTTTTCCTCTCAGTTTACCTTGGCATTCTTGGAGACGCTGGAGATGCTGCTGCTTTTCCCTGAGCAGAGCATTGTGATACGCGATAGACATGTTCATCACCTCATAAAATTTATGGTGAGCCTCTATGATGGAGGCTGATTTAATTCCATTTATTTCTCAATACCTTTTACTATAACATGGAAGAAAAATACCAAAATGATGAAAACTATTTATTTTTGCGTTGGTCGATATGGGTATTTTATACTATTTTTCTAGAATTGGGTTTGATTGCGCTATGTAAGTCGATTTACACCCTACCAGACGAAAAGCACTACTTATTAAATAGCACATTTTCTGGAAAATGAAACCTGTGGGCTTGGGGTTTTTAATGGAGGGGGACATTGACGGGGCATATCTGTTACCTTTTGAGCTCTTGGTGGCTTGTTTTGGGCGGAGAGACGCCCTCTCTGCTACCGTTTGAGTTCTTGGTGACCTGTTTTGGGCGGAGAGACGCTCTCTCTCCTACCATTTGAATACTTCCCGATTTATTTCGGGAGGAGAGTCGCCCTCTCTCCTACCGTTTGAGCACTTCCCGATCTATTTCGGGCGGAGAGACGCCCTCTCTCCTACCGTTTGAACACTTCCCGATCTATTTCAGGCTTACAAAAGCTCTCTCAAACATCCCCCACTCAATACCCCCGCCCCACATCCACCCAATTCCGCAACTCCCCTCCACTCTCCACAGCCTCCAACGTTTCCAAGAAACACACAACCGCTTCTTCAGGCGTCGTAATCGCAGAGATATGAGGGGTAATCGTCACGCCTGGGTGGCTCCACAACGGACTGCCTGCGGGTAACGGTTCCTCCTCAAAGACATCCAGTACCGCGGCTCTAAGTGCGTCGCTATCCAAGCCACCCAACAAGGCGTCGTGATCAACGGTCCCTCCTCTTCCTACATTGATGAACACAGCTTGGTTCATCCGGCCAAAAAACCGCTCATCAAACAAACGCTCTGTCTCCTTTGTCAGCGGCAATGTATTTATGATAAAATCCGCCTTTGCTAAACTAACTTCTTCCATCGACATCACCCTGCAAAAATGGTCCTTATCTGCCCCGCTGCGAGATACGCCAACCACCTGCACACCAAAAAACCTTAGAATCCTAGCAAGCTCCTGGCCAATTTCTCCTGTGCCGAAAACGACTACCTCCATCTCATTCAATGCACGGGGGGCCACCATCTTCCATTCCCCACGCCCCTGCTGATCTCGAAACCTATCGTGATGTTGCAGTTCTTTTAACATATAACTAAGTGTATACTCGCCAATTTTTTGTCCAAAAGAGGTAATCGTTCTTGTTAAAAGGACATCTTCTGGCCATTTGCCTGCCAGTGCCATGTAACGATCGACGCCTGCACCTAGTGAGTGAACCCACCTCAAATTTTCAAAATGAAAGTTCGCCACAGGGTGAAATGCGACATAGGCGTCCGCCCAATGTAAGTCCTCCAACGAAACATCCTCCTCAGCAATAAAACGCAGGTCCCGCTCCTTTAAGATTTCCTCCGAATTAAGTAACCTCTCTAACTCTTTTACAATTCTGCCTGAAAAAAGAATATTAGTTATATTCATAAATCGCGCACTCTCCACTAATTCATATATGCTCCATTCTATCATGGTAGAGTAAAAGTGTAATAGCACACGCAAACACAAGAATGCGTAATTATAACAGAAAACCGCCTAAATATTGGGTTAATATTTGATAAATCTCTGTAACATCTGTAAAATAAGAGATGTTAAATTAATAATTAGGGGGAGTTCGATGAAAAAGAATAGTTTTCTAGTCTTATCTATGGTCTTAGTACTATCTTTATTTCTAGCTGCATGTGGCGGGGATAATGGATCTAGTGGTGAAGGTAGTTCTGAAGGTGCTGAAGATCCGAAATTAATGAGCATGCTAACAGGTGGAACGAGTGGTACATACTATCCGCTTGGTGGCGCAATGGCAAAGGTAATTACGGATGAAACTGGTATCCAAACTGACGCTGTTTCCTCCAATGCTTCTGCTGACAACGTAGTAGCACTTGCTGAGGGGAATGCAGAAATCGCTTTCGTACAAACTGACGTTATGGCTAATGCAGTAGAAGGTACGAATGCATTTGAAGGGAAAGCGGTTGACAATGTATTGGCACTTGGATCTCTTTATCCAGAAACCATTCAAATTGTAACACTTGCTGACTCTGGAATTACTAGTGTAGAAGATTTAAAAGGTAAAAAAGTTTCTGTAGGTGCTCCCGGTTCAGGTACTTACATTAATGCAGAGCAAATCCTTGAGATCCATGGCATGACAATGGATGATATCGATGCTCAAAACCTAGATTTTGGTGAGTCCACTGGTGGAATCCAAGATGGTAACATCGATGCGGCTTTCATCACTTCTGGTACTCCTACAGGTGCGGTTGACGGTTTATCTGCTACTAACCCTGTAAGCATTGTTCCTATCTCTCAAGAAAAAGTAGATGAGTTGGTAGAAAAATACCCTTATTATGCTGCTGATACCATTCCAGCTGGAACATACGGCATGGAAAATGAAGTGAATACTGTTGCGGTTCTTGCAATGTTAGCAGTGTCCAAAGATCTTTCTGAAGATCTTGTTTACAAAATCACAAAAGCAATCTATGAAAACACAAGTGCAATCTCCCATGCAAAGGGTGAATTCATTACACTTGAAACAGCAGTGGACGGAATCGGTATCGACTTCCACCCTGGTGCTGAAAAGTACTTTAAAGAAGAAGGTCTTTTAGATTAATTTAAATAGTAGGACCAAATTGGCCGACACTTAATATCCATTATGCTGTCGGTCCTTCTTTTTATTTATGAGCTGTTAAAAGCAAAGCATTAGGTGGGTTACCATGAAAAAGAAAGTGATTGCCATTATATTATCCTCTACTATCGTTTTACTCTTATTGGGGATTTTTTTGGTCCCTTTTCGAACCGCGCTAGTTTTCCATGTACAAAACACCGAACAAATACAAGCATTCCTTCCCATTGATGAAGAGGACACATTTCATATCATCTTTACGCACTCCATCCATTTAACCGATGTAGTGGAGAAGTATAGGGTGAGAGATGATCACCACATCGTGCAAACAGAAATTATTTATGAAGAATTCGGGATTGGCATGCCATCGAATGCGGAAGAGGGAGAAGAATTTGTATATGAAGATGGAAAATATCATATAAGAGATTTAAATAACATCTTCTCCTCCATGAATGTCCGAAACGGAAAAACCGTTTCCAAGAACCGCCTTGCCTGGGGCGAGGATGGAGAAAAGATGGTATGGTTCAACGAATACTTTACTCCAGGAGACTGGTATAATGTAAGAGTAAAAGAGTTGACATTATGGCAGTATATGAAAGGAATGAAAATACATGAGTGATAGAAACGACCAACAGGAATTAACGGCTGAAGAACAAGAAAAGTTGCTAGAGAAGTACGATCCGGACGCTCAAACAAGAAATCTCACCGGCTACGCAGCAAAAGTTGTCTTCTTCATGTTGATTGCCTTTTCCCTTTTCCAACTATACACAGGAATATTTGGTCAGCTTACAGCATACCTGCAGCGTACCGTTCACTTAGGTTTTGCTTTGACTCTGATATTCTTGCTATTTCCAGCCAGAAAAGGTGGAAATAAAACAAAGATTGCTTGGTATGATTATATTTTAGTAGGACTGACCGTTGTCGTTTGCGGGTATTGGCCTGTTTACTACGACACATTAGTTCAGCAAATCGGAAGCATATCTTCTGCACAAACTGTTATTGGCGGCTTAGCCATCCTCTTAGTCATTGAAGCAACAAGACGGGCAATCGGTCTTCCGATTACCATTATCGCCGTTGTATTTATGGTCTACGCGCTCTTCGGTCCTTACATGCCGGGAATGCTGATTCATAGAGGGCTTAGTCTCCAACAATTGATCCAATCAATGTTCTTTACAACAGACGGAATACTTGGTACACCGTTACAGGTATCATCGACCTATATTTTCTTATTCTTATTATTTGGAGCATTCTTGGTTCAAACTGGTGTAGGAAACTATTTCAACGATTTGGCGATCTCCATTGCCGGAAGACGTACTGGCGGACCTGCAAAAGTTGCCATCTTCTCTAGTGCTTTGCAAGGAACGATTTCAGGAAGTTCTGTTGCTAACACCGTTACGACTGGTTCCTATACGATTCCATTGATGAAGCGACTGGGTTATCACCGTAACTTCGCTGGAGCAGTAGAAGCAGCAGCGTCTACTGGTGGCCAGATCATGCCTCCGATTATGGGAGCAGCTGCCTTCTTGATGATCGAATTTGCAGGGGTTCCTTACTGGGAAATTGCTAAAGCAGCGACGATTCCTGCAATCCTTTATTTCGCCGGAATCTGGATCATGACCCATTTAGAAGCGAAAAAACAAGGCTTACTTGGATTACCGAAAGAAGAAATACCGAAGAAAATGGAAGTTTTGAAAAAAATTCATCTCTTACTGCCGATTATCGTCATTGTTGTACTATTGTTCCAAGGTTTCAGTATTGAAAGAACAGCTTTATTAGGTATCTTAAGTACCATCATTGTAAGTTTGTTTAGAAAAGATACTAGAATTACGCCAGCTAAATTTATCCTTGCACTGACAAATGGGGCACGCACCGCATTAGGCGTGGCTGCTGCAACAGCATGTGCCGGTATCATTGTTGGAGTTGTAACGAAAACAGGTCTTGGACTTAAGCTTGGAAACAGCCTTGTAAGTATGGCTGCATCCATTACATCCACACCTACTTTATTATTATTACTGACGCTATTCTTCACGATGATTGCATCCATCATTTTAGGAATGGGTTCACCAACGACTGCCAATTATATCATTACGTCCACGATTGCTTTACCAGCAATATTGGCGCTTAACGACCAATTGGAATTTGCGATTCCCGTCCTTGCAGCGCACATGTTTGTGTTCTACTTCGGAATCGTAGCAGATATTACCCCGCCGGTAGCCCTAGCCGCATTTGCTGCTACAGGAATATCCAAAGGGGAACCGATTCGTACGGGTATTAATGCATCTAAACTTGCCATTGCTGCGTTTATCATTCCATATATGTTTGTGTTCCAGCCACAGCTACTCATGATTGATACAACCATTCCAGAAGTTGCTTGGATCCTTGTGACCTCCATTATCGGAATGATCTCAATCGGTGCCGGTCTTATCGGTTTCTGGTACAGAAAACTTCACTGGATCGAACGTATCCTTACCGTCTCTACAGGGTTATTGTTGATCTATCCAGAACCAAATACAGATATCTTCGGATTCATCGCGTTTGGTATTATGCTTGCGTTGCAGATTTTCTGGAAGCGCGGGAATACGGATAAAGGTATGAAGAACACTGTAAGAGAAGCGAACTAATTGAAAAAAATCCTGTCTCCAAAAATGGGGACAGGATTTTTTCAATTATTACTAGTTATCGCGTTACTTTCTCAAGCACACTGAAAAACTTGGCTCTTTTTATATATAATGTTTGTGCTTCTTCCACAGACACTTCCTTGAAGCGGATGGTAGTGCCTGGCTGTGCCTGAGCTAAAAGCGGAATATCATAAGAAATGACGGTGGCAATTCTTGTATATCCTCCAGTCGTCTGGCGGTCTGCCATTAAAAGAATCGGACTTCCATCTGCGGGCACTTGAATTCCACCCAAGGGAATCGCTTCTGAAATGATATCTGCGGATGTTTTATGCTCGATTTTCGGACCTTTCAAGCGGTAGCCCATGCGATCGGATTGTGGCGTAACTTCATACGTAGAGGACAGAAACGTTTCCACAGATGATTCCTGAAAAGCATCCAGGTGAGGCCCCAGGCATACTCTGATTTCCAACTCTTTTTTGTAAGAGGGGATTTCCCCAGGATGAATGGACCGCCCGGATCGTACCCCAGCGCAGTCCTCTCCATATAAAACATCATCTTTTTCCAGAGCCCTGCCTTGGAATCCGCCAATTTGCGCCTTCAAGTACGTCGACTTACTTCCCATTACGGCTGGTACATCCAATCCACCAGCAACACAAATATATGCACGGGCTCCTTCCACTGGCCTTCCAAACTCAATAAGTTCCCCTTTTTTTACCTTGAAACTCTTCCACATCGGTGCTTGCTTGCCATTGACTTTCAGGGATAGATTTCCACCGCAAATGGCAACCACCATATCTTCTAGCGCCTTTAGTTCCGGACCCATGATCGTCACTTCAATAGCAGATTCCCCTTTTTCATTTCCAACTAAAAGGTTCCCTATCTGAAGAGCAAACGGATCCATTGCACCAGCTACTACAACCCCGAACTCCTGATAGTCTGTCCGGCCCAGGTCTTGGATGGTCGTTAGCAGGCCAGGTTTCATTACTTGGAACAGCGGACTGCTCATATAGGATTCACCGCCCCAATAGCTTGAATCGCTACTTGGTTTTCCTCGAGTTTTGCTCTTAATTTTCGCACAAACTCCAACGCCTCCGGCTCGTCTCCGTGCACACAGACGGTATCTGCTTGGATGGAGATATCTTCTCCATTAACCGCCGTCACTTTTCCTTCTGTTACCATCCTCAGCACGCGCTCTACAGCAAGGTCTGCATCATGAATCATCGCATTAGCATGGGACCTTGGCGTAAGCGTGCCGTCAGGTTGATACGTTCTGTCAGCGAAAACTTCCTGGGCAACTTTTAACCCGACCTTTTCCCCCGCCAGGACCAGTTCGCTTTCCGCCAAGCCGAATAAAATCAGATTCGGATCTACCTCGTAAACTGCTTTTGCTATGGCTGTAGCTATCCTTTCATCTTTGGAGGCGAGATTATACAAAGCTCCATGCGGTTTTACATGGTGCACATGTGTACCAGCCACCGCAGCAGCCGCTTTGATTGCCCCTATCTGATAAACGACAAGGTTAAAAATTTCATCGTGACTCATGTGCATATCTCGGCGTCCAAATCCGGCAAGATCGGGTAAACCGGGGTGAGCACCTATTGAGACTCCAAGCTCCGCAGCTTTCTTTACAGTTTTCATCAAAACGTTGTAATCCCCTGCATGAAAGCCACATGCGATATTAGCTGAAGAAATATACTTGAGGACTTCTTCATCATTTCCGATCGTATAAGCACCAAAACTTTCCCCTAAATCACTGTTTAAATCAACGGCCTTCATCGTGTCCTCCCCCTTTTGCATAACTTTTCACTCTATATTCCCCACGTGTGACGGATTGCTCTATTTCATTAAAAATTTTTTGATCAATTGGAACAAAGCGAAGATAGGAACCTGCAGATAAAAGGATTGGCTCCTCTCTCTCTGGATCATAAAGTTTCAGGGGCGTTCTCCCGATAATCTGCCAACCTCCTGGAGTTTCTAACGGATACACGCCAGTTTGTTCCCCTGCGATCCCAACAGAACCCGCTTCAATTTTCGCCCGCGGATTCTCACGCCTCGGCGTAGCAATTTTCTTTGACATGCCCCCCAGGTACGGGAATCCTGGTACAAATCCCATCATGTATATTAGGTAGGGTTGGCTAGAGTGGATGGAAACAACCTCGTCTTCTGTCATTCCGTTGTAGGTTGCGACCTCTGATAAATCCGGCCCCACTTCTCCGCCGTAGAGGACAGGAATTTCATAAACAATGGAGTTGGATGGACCCTTTTCCCCTTGAAGTGTCTTCGTAATCGCCTCAAGATTTCTAGACAGATCATGGTAGGAAATTTTATCAGGACCATAAAAAATGGTCAGGGTCGTATAGGCCGGCACCCACTCCACTATTCCGGCTACAGGATTTTCTCTTAGATAATCTGCAAATAACCTGATTTGTTGGTTGGTCTCTTCGGAAATATCTGAACCAAATCTAACCTGTAGACCTGTATCCCCCAATGGGTAAAATTCAATCTTCAAATAGCTCCCCTCCTCAAGTTCTGTCTATTTTATGAGAACAGCTTCGGCACCTGATTTAATAACGTGACCGCTGCCAAGTATGCCGTTGCGATAAAGACAATACCGCCAAAAATCGTTAACCAAAGCGGATGCTTGTAATCTCCGACAATCTCTTTTTTATAAGCTGCGATTAAAAGCGTTCCAAGTGCTACAGGTAAAATAAGACCGTTAAAGGCTCCAGCCAAAATCAACAATAGGACCGGTTCCCCGATGAATGCAAAAATAATCGTAGAAACGATAATGAATCCTATAATAACCTTAGAATTGTTACGATCAATTTTTACCGATAATGTTCGTAAAAAAGAAACGGACGTGTAGGCTGCCCCTACAACAGAAGTAATCCCGGCAGCCCAAAGCACAAGGCCGAACATTTTATATCCAACCATACCGGCCGCTTCCATGAACACGGATGCCGGTGGATTTTTCGGGTCCAATGTAAAGCCAGTCACTACTACTCCCAATACAGCAAGGAATAGGAAGATCCGCATGACAGAAGCAATGATAATTCCAGACACAGAACTCTTTGTCACTTGATGAAGGTTTTCCTGCCCGCTGATCCCAGCATCCAGCAGCCTGTGTCCACCAGCGAATGTAATATAGCCCCCAACTGTACCCCCAACAAGGGTGATGATGGCAAACACATCAATTTTCTCCGGCGCAAACGTACGGAAAACAGCCTCTCCTACAGGCGGATTACTTTGGAACGCTACATATAGGGTGAGCAAAACCATCATCAATCCCAAGTAACGAGCAATCTTGTCCATTGCCACTCCTGCTTCTTTAGATAAGAATATCCCAATAGCAATGGCAGCAGTAATGACGGCACCAATTCGTACATCGATACCGAAAATTACATTCATTCCGAGGCCCGCTCCCCCGATATTCCCGACATTAAAGGCAAGGCCCCCTAACGCAACGGCAAAAGCGAGGAAATACCCAAGTCCAGGCAAGACCATGTTGGCTATGTCCTGGCCTCGCTTCTTAGAAACGGCAATGATTCTCCATACGTTTACCTGTACCCCGATGTCTAAGATAATCGACATTAAAATTACAAAACCAAAACTAGCTAACAGTTGTTCAGTAAATACAGCCGTCTGTGTTAAAAATCCTGGTCCAATGGCAGATGATCCCATCAGGAAAGCTGCACCAAGCAGGACACTCCAATTACTCTTAGTAGGCTGTTTTAAATCCGTGTACGTGTTCTTCTGTTTTGACGACAATGGAAAAACCCCCTTTTATAAAATTCTAACTATTATTTTGATATACTAACACTACCATAAAACCTCACGCGATAAAAATTCATAAAAAAAACCACCTTTACGGGTGGCTTGACATACATTATTTTTTTTCAACAAAGAACATGGAAAGCGCACCAAGTCCCACATGTGTACCAACAGATACTCCCATCTGCATGATGTGAATGGTGCCGACAAAATCCGTTTCATTTTCTATTTTCATTTTCAAATTCTCGGCAATTTTGATATCAGATGTATATCCGATGATGATAAAATCCGTCACCGTCTCATCATTACGCTTGATGAACTCCTCCACATAATGCTTCAGAACCCGTTTAACGCCTCTTTCTTTCGCGACGATAGCCCCTTTGCCATTTTTCATCGTCATAATCGGCTTCAACATCAGCAGCTTTCCAAGGAACGCGCTCGCATTTGTCAACCTGCCGCTTTTAATCAGATGATCTAAATCATCTACTGACAAGAAGTGCTTCACATTTGTTTTATGGCTTTCATTAAAGTCTACTAACTCTTGGAATGTTGCGCCGCTCTCTCTCATCATCGCACTCTTCAGCACAAGCCAGCCGCTTCCATGACTCATACACTTGGAATCTACCACATGAATTTTCACAGTGGAATCCGGATACTCCTCAAAGAAATACCCCTTCGCCAACTCAGCTGACTGATGCGATCCACTTGTCCCGCTCGACATGCAGATGCATAGAATTTCTTTATAACCGCTCTCGATAGCCTCTTTTATAATCGACAAATACTCCACCGGACTTGGCATACCTGTTGTCGGAAACTCCGAAAGCGCCTCCATCATTCCGTAAAATTCATCCGGTTGAATGTCTACTCGATCCTTATATGTTTTTCCATCAATATTTATACTTAAGGGTGCTAAGCTGATGTCATACATCTCCAACACTTCGTTTGATAAATCACAAGTTGAATCTGCCATTAATTTAATCATTCCGTTCCTCCAATAACACATACTGCATTTATCATAACTGAAAGGGCTTTATTAGACTATTCTTTTTGGGTAAATAGTTGGTGGGTAAAAAAAGGAAAGGGAATTGTGGTTTATTTTTTTGAAAATTCTTTTAATTACTGGTAGTTAACTGATATAGTTAAGTAGACTCTAAGAAAAGGATGTGGGACATGCTAGTTAAATCGTTTCTATGGAAATGAAAGTCTATTTATCTTTGAATGCCCGAATGACGCTTCTCGAAAAGGAAAAACAATACTTTTGGAATATGGAGAAAGGCTATGAAGGCGAGTGCATGTTTGATGCCTTGACCGAAAAGTTGGAGGGGGACCACCTGGTGTTAAATGACCTCTTACTTAAACATAATAACACCACTTTTCAAATTGACTCGCTAATCATTACGGCAGGGAGTGCTTATCTTTTTGAAGTGAAGAATTTTGAAGGGGATTATATTTATGATGCCGCATCCAATCAACTTCATCTGAAACTCCCTTCCAAAGAGTATGAAGTGACCAATCCCTTGACCCAACTAAGCAGGTGCAACTCCTTGCTCCGCCAACTGCTGAGTAGTTACGGCTTCCATCTACCCATTCTCGCATCCGTAGTATTTATCAACCCCGAATTCACCCTGTATCAATCACCACTAGATAAACCATTTATTCATCCAACCCAAATAAATAGATACCTAAAAGGCTTACAAAGTAATTCTTCTTCTAAGTTGAATATCATGCACACTTCACTTGCCGAAAAACTAACCTCCCTTCATTTGGTGGACTCTCCATTTAGGAATTTGCCTGAGTATGGATATGATCAAGTTCAGAAGGGGTTAGTGTGTGGGGGCTGCTCCACTTTGTCTGTTTTGGTAGAGGGGCGTTCGGCGCGGTGTGTGAGGTGTAGTAGGGTGGAAACGGTTGAGGAGGTTGTGCTGCGGCATGTGCGGGAGTTTCGGATGTTGTTTCCGGAGAGGAAGATAACTACTAGTGGTATTTGGAAATGGTGTGGTGTTGGTGTTTCTGCTAAAACGATAAATCGTATACTAGATAAGCACTTTGCAGTTAAGGGAAGCCGTAGGTGGAGATATTACGAATAGAATTATTGTGCAATGTGTAGAGAAGTAAAGATGGGGAGTATTTCAGTAATCCATTAGACAGTATGAGCTGGGGGATTGGGTGATGGGGATTGGGTGAATAGAACGTTTCTATTAGACAAAGTTGGAGCTTCGAGGGGTGCTTCGGGCTTTTAGAGACCTTCTATTAGACAAAACTCGTACCTGGAATCGCGCTTCCGGTGTTTAGAGCACTTCTATTAGACAAAGCTGGCACTTGGAAGGGCGCTTCGGGCGGATAGAGCCCTTCTATTAGACAAAGCTGGCACTTGGAAGGGCGCTTCGGGCGGATAGAGCCCTTCTATTAGACAAAGCTGGCACTTGGAGGGGTGCTTCGGGCTTTTAGAACCCTTCTATTAGACAAAACTCGTACTTGGAATGGTGCTTCGGGTGTTTAGAGCCCCTCCATTAGACAACTCCGACTCTCAATGCACAGCTTCGGGCGGATAGAACGCTTCCATTAGACAACTCCGGCGTTCTGCTCTCCGCTCAGGCAAAGAAACCCGCTCCACACCAAACAAAAAACCCTCAATCCAAAGGAGGATCAAGGGTTTTGCCATTTATTCGAATTTTAATGAAAGGAAAGCGCCTTTTGCTCCTTACCTTGAATAAGAAAAAGTGTATCCGCCGTGGAGGCAAAAAGCTCATCAAATAGCGCAGGGTTATCTACCAAAGATACCCCATAGCTAGGTATCATTTCTTGGATTTTTTCTTTCCATTCGAACATCTGCTCTGGGAAGCATTTTTCAAATACTTCTAGCATAACGTGAACAGCTGTGGATGCGCCTGGAGATGCACCAAGCAACGCGGCTATGGAGCCATCACTTGCGCTGACCACTTCTGTACCGAACTGGAGCGTGCCTTTCCCGCCAGCCTCGGTGTCCTTAATGACCTGAACACGTTGACCTGCAACGACAACTTCCCAATCTTCGCTTTTGGCGTTCGGGATAAACTCGCGTAACTCGTCCATGCGTTTTTCATTGGATAACAGCACTTGTTGGATCAAGTACTTGGTTAATCCCATCTCTTTAAATCCAGCAGAAAGCATCGTCATGACGTTGTAAGGTTTAACAGAGCCAATCAAATCTAGATTGGAGCCTGTTTTCAAAAACTTTGGTGAGAAACCTGCAAATGGGCCGAACAGCAGGGTCTTCTTGTTGTTGATATACCTTGTGTCAAGATGCGGCACGGACATTGGAGGCGCGCCGACTTTTGCCTTTCCGTACACTTTCGCGTGGTGCTTTTCCACGACCTCCGGGTTGTTACATACCAAAAACAGTCCGCTTACCGGGAACCCGCCAATATTTTTTGATTCCGGAATACCGGTCTTCTGTAATAGAGGAAGGCTTCCGCCACCGCCGCCGATGAAGACGAACTTAGCATGATGAGAATCGACTTGACCAGTTTTTAAATCACGAATCTTTAACTCCCAAGAGCCGTCCTTGGCACGCTTTAAATCTTCTACACTATGCTCGTAATTGATTTCCACATTATCCTTCTCAAGCTGCTTAAACAGCATGCGGGTCAATGCACCAAAGTTCACATCTGTACCCGAATCGATTTTCGTTGCGGCAATCGGCTCCTTGGATGTGCGCCCTTCCATCATAAGTGGCATCCATTCTTTTAGCTTCTTTGGATCTTCGGAATATTCCATTCCTTTGAAAAGCGGATTTGCTGACAGCGCTTCCATACGTTTTTTCAAAAACGTGACATTTTCTTTCCCTTCCACAAAGCTGATATGTGGTATTGGCATGATAAAGTCCTGTGGATTGCTGATTAGGTTTCGTTTCACTAGGTAGGACCAGTATTGTCTGGAAAGCTGGAACTGCTCGTTAACTTTTACCGCTTTGCTGATATCAATGGAGCCGTCCGCTTTCACGGATGTATAGTTAAGTTCGCATAGTGCTGCATGTCCCGTTCCTGCATTATTCCACTCATTTGAGCTTTCTTCCCCTGCACTTGCCAGCTTTTCGAACACTTTGATTTCCCAATCCGGTGCTACTTCCTTTAATAACGATCCCAAAGTCGCACTCATGACTCCGGCACCAATTAAGATAACGTCTGTTTTCTTCTGCATGTTGCTCATCATTACACATCCCCTAAGTTTATAAAAAAGAGCAGGCATACTTGCCAGAATCACTTCAGCAAGACACCACCTATAAACACACTTGTCCATCTTAATTACTATCATATCATATTCTACTAATTTTTTTCACAAGAGTAACATTCTATTATCAGACTATTATAAACTATTTTGAGCACTTAAAAAAGTGCGAAGTCTTTCCACTAGCTTTTTTGGAAAAAGAAAACCCCTCATTTTAATGTGAGGGGTTGGTTTACTTAAAAAGCAGGAATGGCCGTTTCATCATAGTTTTCTTCTAGGAAATCACGGACTTCTTTGCTTGTCATGGCTTCCGCAAGCTTTTTGATTGCTTCTGAGTCTTTATTGTCTTCGCGGGCAACAAGAGTGATGGCAAATTCGTTGTCGGTTCCTTCTGTCAGGAGCGCGTCACTTTTTGGGGTCAAGCCAAGTGGTGCTGCATAGGCTGGAGTCATGACTACCGCATCTGCGTCATCGTACATTCTTGCGAGCATCAGCAAGTCCACTTCTTCAAACTTATAGTTTTTGGGATTTTTTGTAATATCTGCTTGCGTATAATATGGGCCTGTCTTTCCTTTTAACGTAATTACGTTGTGTTGAGCGAGCAATGCCAAGGAGCGGTCGATGTTGGAAACGTCATTTGCGATGGCAACGACAGATCCTTCAGGCAGTTCATCCATGGAATTGTAATCCTTGGAATACACGCCGTAGTTTGCATAATAGATCGGGGTGATTCCAACCAGCTCTGCGTCATTGTTGCGGTTGAATTCCTCCATGTAAGGAACGTGCTGGAAGAAGTTTGCGTCCACTTCTTCATTTGCAAGGGCACTGTTCGGCTGGACATTATCGCCTAGCACTACCACTTCTAAATCAATGCCTTCTTCTGCAAGCTTTGGTTCTATAAGCTCCAAGATCTCCGTCATTGGCGGAATTAAGGAAGCTACTTTTAACGTTTGTTGTTCGGTCTCTTGGTTTTGGCTGGCATCTGTAGCATTGCCTTCGTTTGATTGATTGTTTTGTGCGCATCCAGCTACCATCACCATAGCCAGTGTCATGATAAATAATATTTTTTTCATCTAAAAAATCCTCCTGTTGCAAATTCATGCTTATCTTTTATCGATTATTCTTGATACCGTCATGCCTGTAAATTGTATCAGTTGTACCAGTATGACCATAATGATGATCATATACATCATCAGTTCGGTTTCAAATCGTTGGTAGCCGTAGCGAATGGCAAAATCCCCGATTCCTCCGCCGCCAACCACACCCATGATCGTGGAGTAGGAAATGAAGCTGATGGTGGAGGTGGTCAAGCCAAGCACAAGACCGGACCTTGCTTCCACATATAGAAATTTGAAGACGACTTCCCTGACGGAAGCACCCATGGAAACGGCCGCCTCCATTACTCCTTTCGGCACGTCCAATAAAGACTGCTCGACCAAGCGTGAGTAATGGGCAATCGCAATGATTGCGAGCGGCACGGTTGCGGCAGCGGTTCCGATAGCCGTTCCGATCAGCCAGCGGGTAAAGGGGATTAAAAATACGACCAATAGCAAAAATGGAAAAGAGCGGATGATATTTACCAGTAAATTCAAGGTGGAAAACACCGCTTGGTTGGCAAGCAAATTTCCTTTCCTGCTTAAAAAAAGAAGCGTTCCAACCGGGAGACCGACCAGGATAGCAGCAAGTATGGAAACCCAGACCATGATGAAGGTTTCCCCAATAGACCTCCATATTTCCGCTTCATATTGAAGTAAGATTTCAGGCATGGTCCATGTCACCATCCTTCACCAATTGGTCCACAAAGTATTGTGGATTGCTGTCTATTTGTTTGACACCCTGCGGTTTCGTCCGCAACGTCTCAAAAACTTCTCCGTTGGCCATGACTGTCACGTGATGACAAATGCTTTTGATGACGTCCATTTCATGACTGACGACAACAACTGTCACACCAAGGCTTTTATTTACATTCTCCAATACACGTAAAACCTCGGCAGTCGTGTTTGGATCAAGCGAGGAGGTCGGTTCATCACACAACAGAACCTCGGGATTATTGGCCAACGCTCTTGCAATCGCTACACGCTGTTTTTGCCCGCCGCTTAATTGAGCAGGATATTTTTCCACGAATCCTTCCAGGCCGACAAATCGGAGACATTCCAGCACTCGTTCTCTGCGCTTTTTCCTTGGAAAGCCCGCAAGTTCCAAGGATACGGCTATATTTTCATATACCGTTTTGTTCGCTACCAAATTGAAATGCTGGAAGATCATCCCAATGGACTTTCGGGCCTCTCTGAGAGTATTGCCCCGTAACATTGTCAGATCCTTGCCGTTTATTTCTACCTGTCCTGCATCGGGTACTTCCAACAGGTTCATCAGCCTCAGCAAGGTTGATTTACCTGCTCCACTGGCTCCGATTATTCCATGAACGTCCCCTTTATGTATCTTCAAACACACCGATTTTACCGCTTGAAAACCGTCAAAGTTCTTGCTGACTTGATGTAAATGGATCATAAAAAAAACCCCTTCCCATAGATTGAAAGGTGATTACAACGCTCCTAATTATAGCCTAAGTTAGCAAGGCTTGTCACATTGGCCGCTTTGTTTCTATCCAACAAAAAAGAGGTACTGTACGGCCTACCGTCAAGCCGACAATACCTCTCCCCTATTAACCTCGTTCTCTGGCATTTTGCGTATCACGGATATTCTTCTGAATCGTGATTGCTGCAAATAAGCTGAGGACAAATGACATGCCGTAAAATCCTTTTTCACTTAAGATAATACTTCCCGCATTGTACAGCCCGATCGCCATTAAGGAAATGGAGACAATAACTGCAAACCAACTAAGTCCATAGTAAATGCCGGAAACCGGGATATCCTCTTCTTTGTCACGTACCGCTTTTTGTAAGGAAACAGCAGCATACAGTCCAAATACCAAAACAGCAAAATAGTACCCCTTCTCATTCAATTCCATGGTGGCATTGAATAAGCCAATCAGATAAGCAGATACACCGACGGCAAGGGCAGCCCAACTTGCTCCTTTAAAAGCAGCGGTAGGTTCCCCTTCTTTTCTTTCTACCTTGATCTTTGGTTTATTTTCATCTCTTTTTAATAACGGATTTTCATTCATCTCTGCCATTCCATTCTCCCCTTTGCTGACATTATATATGGTTTATTATAGCAATTTTTTACAGAGAATGGTTTGTTGTAAAAAATTTTTCTTGGATTACTGAATTATCCGACCTCTGCCAAAACAATCCGATTTCTCCCGCCATTTTTGGCTATATAAAGCAGTCTATCCACTTTTTCTACTAAAAGGTCTGGACGTTCTCCGTTTTGATTACCAGATCCAAAGCTCATGGTCACATGGAACGCTTCTCCGTTATCCAAGAATACGTGGCTTGCTACTGCCTGTTTAATTTCAGCGAGCAGCTCTTTTACCTCGGCTTCCTCTTTGTAGTAAAGAATGAGCGCAAATTCCTCTCCTCCATAGCGGAAAGCCTTCCCCTGCTTGGTTGAAAGGACAGTAGTAAAGATTTCGCCAATCTGGCGCAGCACCTTATCTCCCGTAACATGTCCATATTTATCATTAATCGATTTAAACTTATCAATATCCGCCAATGCCAAGTAAAATTCTTTTCCTTGATCAAAATCATTGCGCAAGCATTCCTGAAAAGAACGGTGATTTGCAAGATTCGTAAGGTAATCGCGATTGGCCGCTTCCACTAGTAAACTATTTTTCGATTGGTGCTGACGCTCCCTTGAGACAATAATGCCACCTAAACCACCAATCAGAAGCAAAAAGAACACCGCACTGGAATAATTAATCATACTATGTATAGATGTGGCGTCCTCTGCCTGTAAGAAGAAAATTATGGAGTAGACCAGTGTAAAAAAACCGGCTGCAATCATGCCGCCAAGAAACCTCCAGTAAACGGCCACATGTAAAATAATTAAGTATGCTAATGGAAAAAGCGGACTCTCCAATCCCCCTGTTAATGGGACCAAAGCCGAAAACGCCACAAAATCAAAAAACGGTCCACCCTTTGTCATCATGACATACATCTTTGACCCTTCAGGTGTCTTATGTAAATAGTAATCTGAAACTCCCATATATAGAAAACCAAAAAGGACTAATAGGACAAATAAAAGTAACTTCCATTCTACCGGGTTCTCAACATACTGAACCGCAAACACAACTATCGATAGAACAAGAAAAAACCAACGCAAAGAAGAAAAAATAATCTCCAGTGCATGATGCGACTGGTAAGCATTCTTTAAAAAAGCATTCATAACGTCCACATCCTGTAAAAAACTTATACTTCTACATTATAAAGGAAAATCGCATAGAAGGGAACGCTGCGGGGTTTAGGGGACAGGCACTGACCCTTCTACCCTTTAACGGACAGACGGGCAGAATTACCTGTCCCGTTGGCCCCAACTATTAACAATCCAATCCCAACCATCAATAGGACCATTCCTATCCATGAAGTGGCATTCAAGTTTTCCCCAAGCAAAAATACGCCGAATAAGGTCGCCGTCAACGGCTCTGCTAAAGCAAGGGTAACCGCTGTGGAAGAGGAAACATGCGTAAGACCTCTCGCAAAAAGCATGTAAGCTACTCCCGTCGTCATCACACCAAGATAAAGAACGATGCCCCACCCTCGCACATCCGTCACCCATGTCATATCAAATACAAGCATAAAAGGTGCTAAAAAAACGGCGCTAAGTGTAAACACCACCGCTACAATAGAAAGAGACGGAAATTTCCCGGCCATGTCCCGACTGACAATGGCGTATACGGCAAACGAAAGCCCTGCCCCCAATGCCATTAATACGCCAATAGGATCGACCACGACAGAATCTTTATGGAGAAAAAGCATCATGCAGCCCAAAATAGATAAAACAGTCGAACTCCACCAAATTCTACTCGGACGCCTTTTGAGAAAGATCCACTCAAGAAAACCCGATAACACCGGAGCACTCCCTATTGCAACCACTGTACCGATTGCTACACCTGTTATCGTAACGGCAGTGAAAAACAAAGGCTGAAACAGCGCCATGCTTAAAGCAGCTAAGACCGTTGCCTTGATTGGCCAATTTTTCAAGCTCAACCCGCCGGTCATAAAAACAAGCGCCAATAAAAAAAGGCCGCCAACAACTAAGCGGGCGGCACCTATGGCCACCGGATGTGCCGTTTCAGGCGCAAAAGTCTGTGCCGTGCCTGTGGTCCCCCAAAGGACAGCGGCAAACAAGATAAGAAAAGGAGCTACTTTTTCTTCCAACACCCCCACCCCATACATTACTTTTTATTTTCTAAAAGCTTATACTTCTCCTTTAGCGAAGCAGGTGCTATTTTCACTATACGCTCCAACACAAACGTCACAATCATCACATCATCCAACACACCAAAAAATAAAAGATAATCCGGAATCAAATCAAAAGGGAAAATCAAATAAGCGAGCAGGAACAACACACCAACTATCTTTTTCGCCCCGGATACTTCGCCTGATCTAAAATAATCTATTAAAAAAGGAATGAACCTCCAAAAGGTGAAGATAAACTTTAAGCGCCTGACAAACCTCCACATACATACTTACCTCCTTTGGACTGAAGGGAAAAGGAGGTCGACCCATCTTTGCTTTAAAGTGCAAACAGGCTGATGGACCTGTCCCCTAAACCCTATTTATATTTACTCAATAACTCTGCTGGAATATGACAATAATCCTCAGGACATCTAGTTAACCTGTCTTGATGTTCTTCTGCACTTCTCACATAGTTTGTAAGTGGTAGTACTTCCACGACTATACGATCACAATCAGCTCTCTTACTAATAAACGTCCTTGCCTCTTCCAAATGTTCAGTATGCTCACTATACACTCCCGTTCTATATTTCTTTCCAACATCCACTCCTTGTTGATTCAAACTATACGGATCAATTATTTCAAAGTAATAATCCATTAACCTAGTCAAAGTAACAACTCGCGGATCAAACTCGGTTTTCACACACTCCGCATAGCCATCATACTCCCCCTCAAGTGTATGACTAGTTCCGTTCGCTCTCCCCGCTTCCGTAAACGTTACACCTGGCAATGTTTTCATAAATGCCTGTACACCCCACAGACATCCACCTGCAAAATAAACTTCTTCCATGTTTGTCAGTCCTCTCAGGTTGAAGGGACAGGTGCGTGACCCACCCATTTATTTCCTTACCTTTTACTATTTACCCCACTTTAAACTTTGTTTCGTAGGTGTCTTTATCACAGATGATGTAAAGCTTTGCTCCGTTTGGGATTTTTTCATCAAGTTTCCGGTTAATATCCAGTTCTTTTCCATTTGCCAGCAGGGTTGCCCCTTTATCGAGGATTGCGTGAAAGGCATGCTTATAGGTACTCCAGGCAGGATCTGCTGGAATCTCATAAATATTATCACCGTTCATTCTACTCGTTAATTGGCTGAACAGGTGCGTGGAACCGTTATACAAAGTTGCCTTTGCCATTAGGCGCGAAACTGTATCTCCAGAGATAACAAACTCATCTACATTGGCATGAGTGAAATTCGGAATGCTCTTTTCCTTACGTATTTCCACAATCGTATAAATGTTTCGATGATGCAATTTAGCAAGCCGTTCCACCGAGGAGGCAACCAGCAGTGTTTTTCCATCAGAAAGAGAAGCGTCATCAATCATTTCATCTGAAAAAATGGTAACAGACCTTGCTTCAAGGACATTTGCCTTTAACAAAACCTCATCTTCACTTGCATCCCCACACACATAGTCAATCTCTAAATCACATGGTTTGGTTGTCTTCAAATCTATTAAAACAATTGGTGCATTCGGATTGTCCTCTAGGATTTCTTCCATCGTACGCCTCGTCTTTTCCGTCCAGCCAACAAAAATGAAATGGTTCATTTTTTTACTACTCAACTTTCCTTCCTCCTTCAAGCGTTGATATAATGACAAAAGATTTACGACCTTTCCTATCAACACACCAATTAGCCCAATCCCAAAGATAAACAAAAACATCGCAAAGGTTTTGCCATAAACCGTTGCTGGAGACACATCTCCATACCCTACCGTGGTCACTGTCGTCATTGTCCACCATAACCCCTCAAATACCGTCGGAAACGTATCGGGCTCTAATAAATGCATGATGAACGAACTTCCGCCAATCACTAAAATGGAGATGAGAACAATTGCAAAATTATTTGTTTTGATCATACTTTTAAAAAGCCGTTGCAGTATCCACACTCGTACTCACTTCCCAACACTATTTTCCCCTATTTTACCATTTTTCTTTTTAGCAGGGATAATTGTATCAAAAAAAGAATAATCACTATCTCTTACTAGATGGCGATTACTCTCCTTTGATTTGTCATTATGCTACTTAATAATCCCGCCAAGCCTTCAAATACTTTTCCAGCAGATTGGGATCTATAAGAGTATTAACTTCAAGCTTGACCTGCTCCCCATTTTTATCCACTATATCTGCATCGACATCCTTGCCAAATGCACGCAGTCCGGTAAGCACTTCCGTCGTTAAAAATTCCGTTTCAACCTCAATGGAAATATCATCCCAATGAACCGGTTCGCGTTTTGCTAAGACAAACCCCCAATCACCGAAGCTTGGAATATCGACATGGAGATTCGAAGTTTCTAGACCAGCTGCTTGTACGGTCTTATCAATGCCCCAGTATACTTCTGTTGCGAAGGTTGGGCTTGTTGCCTGAATCATAACACTTCCGCCAGGGAGCAAGTGGTTGCGAATTAATTGGTAAAACTCTAATGTGTAAAGCTTATTTAATGATTCATTGTTTGGGTCCGGTAAATCGACCAAGATGGTCCCGTAAAGATCCGAAGACTTCTCCAAAAAATTAAAGGCATCTTCATGTACGACCTTCACTCTTTTATCCTCGAAGGCTTGCTCATTAAGATCCACAAGGTCATGGTTTGTTTTTGCCAATTCTACGACGTTGGGATCGAGGTCAACAAGCGTAATAGATTTAATCTCCTCATATTTGAGAAGCTCCCGCACTGCTAAACCATCTCCCCCGCCTAAAACCAGTACGTTTTCCCTGTTTTCACTGAGTCCCATTGCTGGATGCACCAGTGTTTCATGGTACCGATATTCATCAGTGGAACTGAATTGGAGCTGTCCATCTAAAAACAGCCTCAGATCACCTTGCTCTTTTGTTAAGATAATTTGCTGATATGTGCTTTGCTCATTAAAAATGATGGGATCACGGTATAGTCTTTGCTCAAAGCTAAAGGCCATTTCCTCCCCAAAAAAGATGCCACTGAATAGGAGGAGTATAATGAAAAGGCCTGCTGTAGCGTGCGTCTTCACCCGCTTAATCTCATCTCTGAAATAATATAAAAGCCAAAGGGCAACACATGCATTAATGGTCGCAACAATAAAAGCTGTTTTAACTAAACCGAATTGCGGGCGAAGTATATATAAAAATAAAAGGCCTCCTATTAGGCCCCCTGCGTAATCGGAAAATAGGACTCTCGCTGCACTTCTGTTCAGCGTTTCTCCAATCTCATTCGCTTTCCGAATGAGGATTGGGAGTTCTACACCCGTTAAAGTGCCCACTAAAAGAGTGACAAAATAGAGGAAAAATGCATCTGTTCCCTCGGCTAAAAAAGCTGTCACTCCAAAAAGAAGAAACGTAGATACCCCGCCAATGATGGCAATAAGAAACTCAATCCATACAAAGGATATGATTAAGTTTCGTGTGACTTTCTCGCTTATGTAAGACCCAATTCCCATACCAGTAAGAAAGAGGGAGATGGTCAACGTATATTGCTTGATCCCATCTCCCAAAATATAAGAACCTGCCGCTCCAAATAAAACCTCATATATAATTCCACAGATGGACACAATCCCTGAAGACCAGTAAATGGCATTGGTTTTCTTTTGACTAGTTAGCATTTTCCAAGCCCCTTATCGGGAGATTTTACGTAATGGACGCGCCAATTACCAAGGCTAATCCAATAGATACTCCTATACTGATAATACCAACAGAAACATTACCCTTTTTCAGTTCTTCTTCAACAGAAAATTTTCTCGAGAACAATTCAAATAATAAATATGCAATCATTTGCAGAACGACTCCGATTCCACCCCACAGCAAAGTATCTAGTAATTGTGCGCTGTGATAGATAGAAAAAGCGAGGACGATACAAATTCCGATGATTTTTCCTGTAATTGATAGGGCAACTGCATGGTTACCATTGTGTATTTCATCCCAGTCTTTATACTTCCTTGTCATCATTTCAAAAATGACTAATCCAACAATGACAATCACTACGGCTAGTGCAAAATACATCAAGGTTAATAAAATAGCTTCCATATGACTGCCTCCTTCTCCTATTTCCCCGCTCCTGGGCCGCCGCCGCGAACAGACGAACCTCCATTACGGATCGTTGGGGTTTGATTACTTCCTTTAAACGTTCCACCTGATGGCCCATAACCCCCATAGCAATTATCCGGGTTTCGTTGACACTTTTGCTTTTGTGTATTTCCCCAGTCGTTACCTAGCAGGTTACTCAACAGCCAATAGGCCAATAAGCCGTCAAAAAAATCCGGGCTATAATTATTCCGTACAAACTGCTCGTTCGCTACTTCAATAAAGGTATTGGACGAATCTTCTTCATCCACTGTTAAGATAACAAAAAGATTGTCATATACCAGTACTTGCTTTCCGTCCTTCCTCTCACTCATCTCTTCGGGTTGTTCATGGGATGAAATAGTCGATGCCACTTCATCCAGTTCCCGATCTTCTGCAATGTAAATCTCTGAAAAGTTCTCTGAGTCCGTTACGCTGGATACAGTATCATAGATTCTATACTCATTGCTGATAAAATCCACTATGTCATCTTTAAACAGCCCACTACTTCCAGAGGAGCATGCAGACAACAGTAAGGTAAAAGTGAGTATGAGGCTAAGAAGTGGTTTTTTCATCGGTTCCCCCACTTTCTATGCAACTTTGCCATTATTCACGAATTTCTCTTTCAAAAAGCTTGGAAAAGTTATTCTTTTCCAAGCCTTTTCTTCAATGCAGCAAGTTCATCATCGACCGCATTCCCTTTATCCAATGCAGCAAGTTCATCATCTAAACTGCGGCTTGAGCTACGAAGATCATCACTTGTTTCTGCTTCAGCTTCATATCGCATTACTTTTTCCTCCATGCGTTCAAAGCCTTTACGCCCTTCATCTCCACCTATACTTGACATTGCACGGTTCATTTTCGTTCTCGTTTTAGCAGATTCCGCTCTTGCTTTTAAGGAATCTTTCTTCAATTTCATTTCATTGTATTCATTTTTCATTTCGTCCAGCTTAGCTCTAAGTACATCTGCGTCTTTTTTCGCAATTATATGAGATTCTCTAAAGGAATTAACAGTAGCTAGGTGTGCATTTTTATCCTCTAAAGCTCTTCTTGCCAAATCTTCATTTCCAGATTCTAATGCTTTAATGGCTTGACTTTCACGCTGGTTGACCATCTTTTCCGCATCTTGCAGTTTCTTTAGCAGCATTTTCTCGTTTGCAATTTGATTTGCTACCGCTTTTTCTGCGTCGCGTATATCTGCTTCCATTTCCCTCATAAACTGATCAAGCATTTTAACCGGGTCTTCCGCTCTATCAAGCATAGAATTCAGCTCAGAATCAACAACCGTTTTTACTCGTTTAAAAAATGCAAACATCTCAACATTCCTCCTATATTTTTATTGGCCTGCAATAATTTTGATTTCGAATTCCTCTATCTCATAACCATGGCTTACTTCCACTTCAGTGCCCCATACTTCAACAGATAGAAATTCTTCTTCCTCATCATCACAATAGCCGAAATACTTACATTCCATGTTATTTACGTTCTTGCCTCTGCCTTCTCCTTTGACTCTAGCTACACCCGACTCATCAAAATAATAAGTTTTACCAGCATAGTTGATTTCTTTAGGCAATGGTTCTTGCAGCTTTAATGCAGGTACCTTCTTATAAATACCTACATTCAGCTCATCATCCATTTCCGCGCTAAGCCAAATGGTTTTGTCTGGATGCTGAAGCTGATAGGCAATCCATTCATAGCCATGGGCATTATATATCAGCTTGCTTACAACTTGATAATCCTCAAGGTCATACTCCACAATATCTCCCACTTCAATCGAAAGTACTGTTCTCTCCTTGACCTCCCGGATTACCTCTTTGTTCCCGAAAAGCTTTTTAAAAAAACTCATTACAACACCTCTATACTGATATACTGTGAGAATTAGAATTCACATACATACATACGCCCTCATAAAAAGAAAGTTTCATTTATGAGAGATTTTTTTTATACTTCCTGTTTAAGTATATTAGCAATAGGCTTTTGAGGCAATTTTTTTGTCAATTGATTACAGAACGACAAGCCTCTTCAGTGACCTTTATATATTCCATTATTAATCCTCCCTATACTTCTCTAATAACTCTTCTGGAATATGACAATAATCCTCAATTTAAGGTTTACTTAAGGTTTAGTTAAGCTTCTATTAACGTTTCTTCTATACAATTAATATTAAAGGAGTGATAAACATGCTTTTGGATGACAATTACCACATGCATGCAGGCTACTACAAGGACGGCCACGATCTGGAAGCCATCCTCTTGAAGGTGAAAAACCAAAACGTATGGTGTATGTTCTTTGAAAATGATTTCTACCAACTGAACCTCCCACAAGATCTCTACCCAACCCTTAAAAACTTTGGTCAAATGGTAGGAATCTACTGTCTAAAAACAGAACACCTAACCGAACAAAAGGCATCTAAATTACTGGAAGAATTTTTAAAAGAACATAAATTGATTTTGATGGAAAAGAAATGATTTCTTTGTCTTTAAGCATAAAAAGAAAACCTTCCTTTAAACCAAGTTTAGGAAGGTTTTCTTTAATTTTTTATTTTACATTATTTCCTACAGATGGAATCGTAGTTTCAGTCTTTTCGTCGTTAATCTTTGAGGTTGCTCCAACATCCGACCATAAAGCCCATGAAGCGCTGCCTTCTTTAAAAGTATGGTTTTTAATCTTGCTTGTAGGCGGATTTTTCACTTCTAGTACGACATTATCAATCGTCACTTCATGCTGGTCGTAATCTGCATACCCGTGCCACTAGCATCGAATTTCGGAACATTAATTTTTGCTTTGCCATCTACGACTTGGATCTCATCGATAACTTTCCTCCTTTATAATTGGTGTAACGGCGGGCCCGCGTAAAGCCCATCTGCAGGAATTTTCTTGCCCTGTCCATCCCGACAAAATCCTCTTTCTCCTTATAATCAAGAAACATTTGATAGATTTTTTCAGATGACTCCCGAGCAATTTCCGGGTGCTTAAAGCGCCAATGCTGTAGGATATCACTTTTATAAGGTTCCACAAGCAAGACACCCTATTCCCCTCTGCCAACCCTATACATTTCAGGATTTTTACGAAAATCTATCTTCTCAAAGTCCAAGTCGTAATCGAAAGCCATGGCTATCACCCTTTTTAGTTGAGGAATACCCTTGGGAAGGTATTTGTATTCATAGAAATGGGCAAGAGGGACAGGTACCTTGATTCCCTTGATTCATTTACTTATATGTACCTAAATGAGGTTTTACAATCTCAAAACTACTCTTGTTCAATAAAATATAAATGTATAGCAAATACTAGAAATATCTTGGTTTCTGATGGAGTGATTTGAATGTTACATAAAATAAAAAATCCGATGCATTTTTTCTTCTTATTTGTAGTTATACTTGTTCTTATTTGGTCTCTAATTAAACCTGAAGAAGGTTATATGATTTTGTTGGTGGAGGTTTTACCTTCCGTATTAGTCTTAATCTTTTTAATATCAACATACAATCGGTTTCGCCTAACCACTGTTTCCTATGTCATCATTACCCTTCTAGTCATTTTAACGTTTATAGGAGGGCATTATTCTTATTCCAAAGTCCCTCTCTTTTCATGGATCAAAGATTATTTTGATTTACAAAGAAACCATTATGATCGGTTCGGTCATTTTCTTAAAGGGTCTATTGTGTTAGTTATAATAGAGATATTATTAAGAAAAACAGCTTTATCTAAAAGTAAAACCACAAATTTTATTGCTCTATGTATTACTCTAGCAATCGGGGCTTTCTATGAAATCATTGAGTGGGCAAGTGCAAAAATAGGGAATGAGGGAAAAGTCACAAAAGATTTTTTAGGTATGCAAGGAGATATATGGGACGCCCAGTGGGATATGGCACTTTTACTAATAGGATCCATTCTTTCGCTTTTTTTTACAAAGATTCTTTATAAAGATTTAAAAAATCTAGATAATTAGTTGATATCTTGGTTGGAGGGACAGGTACTTCTACCCACCTGTGCTTTAAAGAATAAACGGGTCACCCATTCAGATTTTTAGGTAAGCTGGTCAACTTAATCCAATAAAAATATCCCGCTCCAATATAGGAAGGGGACGTTTTATGCTGGGAATTCATCACCATCAAGAAGTGTTGGCTGCAAATCAGCTGCTAACTAATCTGACCTCACGAAATTTCAATAGAATTCGGGGCACAGTAACGGGAGTATATCAAAATGCAACAGATTTTAAATCAGCAAGAACCTTGCAATCAGTCTATTTCCTCACTAATATATCACGAGTTAAGGCAGAAACAGCATCCACTCCCGCAGTAGCCATGGTTGCATCAAGATCATAAATGAAGTTATCTAATACTTCTTGAACCCCTTCTTCGCCATTAATTGCAAGGCCATAAACATACGGCCTGCCCAATAGGACAGCATCTGCCCCAAGTGCCAGGGCTTTCACCACATCGGCCCCTTTTCGGATGCCACTATCAAATAGAACAGGGATGCGCCCTTCCACTTCCTCAACAACCTCCGGTAAGGCTGCAATGGAGGAGATGCAGCCATCAAGCTGCCTCCCTCCATGATTGGACACAATGATCCCGTCTACTTTGAACTCTATAGCCTTTTTAGCATCTGATGGATGCAGTATTCCTTTTAAGAGGATTGGAAGTGTAGTGGCCTTTCGCAAGACGGCAACGTCCTCCCAAGAGAATCCAGGTGCAAATAGGTGTTTCAATTGTTCATCAACAGCCCTTTGAAAGTCATGGCTCGGCGAACAGGCCAATTTCTCTTGGAAAACAGGGTCCGAAAAATAATTCCCAGATGCCGCTCCGAGCTTGAATGGAGCGTATTGATTGGTTAAATCTGCTGCTCTAAAACCAAGAGCCGGCATATCCACTGTAATGACGATTGCTCCATATCCCGCCTGCTCGGCTCTTCTAATGAAGCTTAAGGTAATATCCATATCACTGCTGCAGTATAGCTGAAACCATCTATCTCCGGCCTCCGCTGCAATTTCTTCAAGTGAAAAAGAGATGACTGTGCTGGCAATGATCGGGATTCCTACCTGCTTGGCAGCCCGGGAAACAGCTAGTTCAGCTTCCGGATGAACAATACCCAGATTACCGACTGGAGCTAGAAGATAGGGTGTTTTATAGTTTTTTCCAAAGAGAGATATGGATAGGTCGCGCTTGGAAACATCTCGTAGAAATTTTGGCCTTATTTTCCATTTTCGAAGGTCTGCTATATTATCTCCCATGGTTTCCTCATCACCTGAACCACTTTTTATATAAGTGAAGGGATGAGAATCTAAGATACTTTCTGCTTTTTTTTCTAGGTCGGCAAAATGATATAGTTTCATAATAGATACCTAATCTTTCTTAAGCTTTGATGCTATGGTATTTCCAAGTGACTGTAATCCCTGAACAAGGATGATCAGTAAAAATACGGTGACATACATAACATCCACTTCATAGCGAAGATGCCCGTATCTATAGGCCAGGTCACCCAATCCGCCAGCACCAACCAGTCCTGCCATCGCAGTCGCCCCAATCAATCCTATTGTTGCGATAGTCAAGCCTAAGACGATAGATGATCTTGCTTCCCTAATCATAACATTCCAAATGATGTCTTTTGTCTTTATTCCCATCGCTTCATATGCTTCTAGAATGCCTTTATCCACTTGTAGTAGAGAAGATTCCATCAGCCTTGCAATATAGGGGGCTGTATACACAACAAGTGGTACAAGCACACCCTTCACACCAATGGAGGTACCAACAAGAAATTTAGTGAACGGCAGAATGAAGAACAATAAAATGATAAATGGTATAGAGCGGATGATATTAATGATAGTGTTCAAGAAACCTTGGAGGTATTTGTTTTCAAGACTTTTCCCTGGCCTAGTTAGAACAAGGAAAACACCAAGAGGCAAACCAATCACAATAGATATGGATAAGGAAATCGAAACCATTTGGAAAGTCTGAATTATTGCCTCCCAAATATCTATTCCCCAATTGTCAATAAATGCTTTCAACGTCTAGGCACCTCCTCTATGATGATTCCTTGTTCTTTTAAGTATTGAATGGACTTATCTGTTTCTTCTATTGAACCTTTTAAATGTACAAGCAAGCTTCCAAAGGGGATTCCTTTGAGCTGTGTGATATTTCCAGAAAGAATGTTTGGGTACACATCAAATTTTTTGCTGATAGTCGCAAGTGCCGGGTCGTTCGAAGAGGATCCGATGTACTTAAAAGATACAATTTTCCCTGAGTCTTGAAGGGTTCTGGTAATCTCATCTGTTAGCTGATGGTTAAACAGACTATTGACGAATTTTTGCGTCGTTTCCTCTTTTGGACGAGTAAAAATATCTACGGTTTTTCCCTGCTCAATAATTTTCCCATTTTCCATAACTGCCACTCTATCGCAGACACGTTGGATAACGTGCATCTCATGAGTGATGAGAAGGATGGTTATTCCCAACTCCTCATTGATTTTTAATAATAGGTCTAAAATAGATTCTGTTGTATCAGGATCGAGGGCACTTGTCGCCTCATCACTTAATAAAATCTCTGGTTCATGTGATAATGCACGGGCAATCGCGACCCGTTGCTTTTGACCTCCAGAAAGTTGAGCGGGAAAGGCATCCGTCTTATCATTCAATCCAACGATAGACAAATACTTTTTTACCCTTTCATCAATTTTAGACTTGGGCAAGCCTGTTAAACGCAGGGGAATGGCAATGTTATCGTAAACCGTCGCTGTCTTCAAGAGGTTAAAGCCTTGAAAAATCATGCCGATCTTTCTTCGGGCAAGTAACAGTTTCTGTGAAGATAATGAAGTAAGGTCCGTTCCGTCTACCAGGACCTTCCCCTTAGAAGGCCTTTCCAGAAGATTTACGCACCGGATCAACGTGCTTTTCCCTGCACCACTATAACCGATCACACCATAAATCTCTCCTTTTTGGACCTCCAAGGAAACATCGCGCAATGCCTCTACCTTTCCTTTCTTTGATATAAATGTCTTTTCTAGATGGTCTAACTTAATCATTATTTTCCTCCTACTCTAAGAAGTAAGAGCCGCTATAGATAGCAGCTCCCTCTTTTACCAAGATGCAACAACAGAACCTCCAAATGTTTCTTCAATAAATTGCTTCACTTCGTCTGAATGATAAGCTTTGATCAATTTCTCTAAGACTGGGTCATCTTTGTTTTCCGTGCGAACAGCCAGCAAGTTTACCCAAGGAGAGTCACTTGGCTCCATGAAAATGGAATCCTCCGTAGGTACAAGTCCGTGTTCCACAGCAAAGTTTGTGTTAATCGCAGCAGCAGCCAACTCATCTAGCTGACGCGGGATTTGAGATGCCTCAAGTTCCACGAATTCAAGATTTAAAGAGTTCTCCTCCACATCTTTTACGGTAGCAGCAACTCCCACGCCCTCTTTAAGCTTAATTAATCCTGCTTGTTCAAAAAGGATAAGGGCGCGGGCCCCGTTTGTTGGATCATTGGGAAGTCCTACTTTATCCCCATCTTTTAATTCACTTACGTATTTAATGGAAGAAGCATACATTCCCATTGGAAAGTTAACTGTAGTAGCTATCTCTACAAGATCTAAGTTCCGGTCTTCTTTAAACTTATCCAGGTACGGCTTGTGCTGGAAGCTATTTGCGTCTAATTCCCCTTCTGCAAGGGCCACATTTGGCATTACATACTCGTTGAACACGACAATTTCAATCTCCAGGCCATCTTCTTCTGCTACTTCCTTAACCTTCTCTAAAACTTGTTCATGAGGGCCCGCGGTCACGCCAATTTTCAACTTATCCTCACTTAACGCTTGCCCTCCTCCTTGCTCTCCACCACACGCGGTGACTACCAACAATAAAAGAATGCTCATGCATAAAACAGCTATTTTTTTCATATTAATTTCTCTCTCCTTCTTTTTGTAATGCTTCTAGTTTTTCAATGGCAGCAACTATATCTTGCTCCTTGAATTTCTCTTTCATAAAGTGGATGGATTCCTGAGGCAACAGTGCCTTTTCAGCGATTGTACGGATATCTTCCTGCCCCTGGATAGATAGGTGCTTACATGAGGATGGCAACCCTATTTGTCTATAGAATGGGAGCAGCGCTTTGATTTCTTCTTCGTTCCCCTCCAGTGCAAGTTGTACTAAAATTCCATATGCCACCTTTTCCCCGTGAAGGAGTCCCTTTGTGCCAGGGAGATGCGTGAGAGCATTGTGAATCGAATGGGCTCCGGCCACTCTTCCATACTCATCCCCAAATCCCCCTACCATTCCCCCCAACAAAATATTCGCTTCCATAATGGTGAGGACAGAAGAGGATAAGTTGCCTTTCTCGCAATCTATCAGAGCTTGATGGCTTTCCTCTAACAATCGGTGCCTACTTAACTTGGCCGCATACAGTGCTACCTCAACAGGCAATGGCGTATACTCCAAATCGTGTACAAGGGCATTTGCCTCATACCATTTTGCGAGCGTATCCCCAATCCCAGCCTTTAAATACTCTAAAGGCGCTTCAAGAATCACTCTTGGTTCTACAAGGACCATATAGGCGCTTCGTGGAAAGACGGTGTAGGTTTGGAAACGTCCCTCCTCATCATAAATGACGCTTAACGGTGTCCAGGCTGCACAGGTAGAAGCCAAGGTTGGTATGAGGATAACATCCTTATCAGCCTCGTGGCTTGAAGCCTTTGCAAGATCAAGGACTTTCCCTCCGCCAATTCCAATGACAGCATCGATATGTAAGGAGTGTGCCTGTTCTTTACATCTTTTAATTTCAGCTTCTGAACATATACCAGAGTAAGCAACATATGTAGTTTCAATTTCCGCAAGCTCCGGCCAATACGGTCGGATGGCCTGGAAGGACTTCTCGCCATGGATGATAAGCAAGGAACGAATATTTCTTTCCTTTAAGAGCGCGGGCAATTCTTGCAGTACATCCACCTGGCATTTATAAAAGCTTGGTGCTCCTTGAATTCGAATGGATATGTTCGTCACCCCCAATATGTATTGGGAAGCAAAAATAAAAAGCCTCCCTAAAAGAAGAGAGGCTTACGTATTAAAAATACTCTGTCCTCTCTCATCTTCCAAAACACTAAAAGTGTCTTGCTGGAATTAGCACCTTTCCTTACAAAAACATAAGAATGGTTGCCGGGCATCATAGGGCCAGTCCCTCCGCCTCTCTTGATAAGAGAATTTACATATTAAATTAGCAAAATTCTAAAACTTAATAGTTAGTATAATCTGTATTTTTAGCACTGTCAAGGGGTGAAGCGACAAAGGGAAGGCCCATCTGCCCGACACAGAGTTAAGGGGACAGGCAAACGACCCGTCTACACTTTAAAGCGTAGACGGACTGCATCACCTGTTCCCTTGAGTACCTGATTCTATTAAAACCCAGGAGTACGCGAACTTAAAGGAATATCCTCATATCTTTCTGGATCCAGATCGTTCACAGAGCCATCTGCTACACCGTTAATGATGCCCATCAGACCCGTTTCCACTGTTTTTACCAGCTGCCCTTTTTTCTTTTGCCCGAAGTTCTGGGTTTGGCCGCTTACTTCGAAAAGGACGGTCCCACTTCCGTTTAATGCAAAGGAACCAAGGGCCGTTCCAGGTAGGTCAATATTTTGATCATATAGAGAAATATTGGTGAAGACCGATTCCCCTTTTGCTTGCAGGGCATCATAAAGTGCCAAGTTCAGTTGGCGGGAGAAGTCGTAGTCATAATTATCGGCATAGGCAGCATATTTTTCCCCGCCAGGACTGTTTGGATTGGTGACAAACTTTCCTGAGATCGACATGGTCACTCTGTCATCCGTCCCTTCGATATACGGGAATCCTTGGTGATGGAGATCCACGAACACATCCACATTGCCGAATTCAGCTTTTAACTCCTTGTACACATCTCTCACTGTTTGTGCTTCAGGTGTGATATACCATCCATAGGCACTGGAAGTCCCAGGGAAATCTTCCGCCTGTGGAACATAGTCCAGGTCAGGGTTGAAGTCACGGTTCACGTCAAAGCCTGGGTTCTGGTCATAATTCCAGACTCCAGGAAAGGAATAGTAGTTCCATGCAGGCGAGACTTCTGCTAGCTGAGGGAATGCTGCCACAACCTCTGCCCATTCCATCTCATTTGCACGGCGGCTCAGCTCAGAGCCATCCACATTCAGCATAGGAATGGCCACAATCGTCAGCTCATCCAATATTCTATTTACTTCAGGAGAGTTGCTTGATCCAAGTTTTTGTAACATGTTGAGTAGGGCAACTGTACCTGTTTTCTCGTTACCATGGATTTCACTTTGAATCAGGACCACCTTATCGCCACGCCCCACAGACGCCTTGTAAATGCCGCGACCCTGATTCGTATAGCCGGCAGTCTCCACTGTTACCTTTCCTTTACTTGTCTGTTGGATCTGCTCTAATTTTCTACCAAGCTCCTCATAATTGATGTACCCATTGATAGGCAAAGTTTCATTCGGTTGCGGACTCGGCCCCGGGTTAGCAGAACCCATTGTCGGTACAGCCAGTAAAGAAGCTGCCAAAGCTGTTGAACTTAAAATTTTCCATATCTTATTCATTCTAAATCCCTCCATGCTTATATGTAGTTTCATAGAAGGATTTCTATATTTTTCGGCCGATACCTTTCGGGTTCCGAAAAATGAATAGATAAGACTAAAAGAAAAATAAAGAGGTGGGAATAAATAATCATATTTTTCTGACTAATTGGAAAATAGGGTTTCTAATGGACTATTTAGGTAGTGGAAATTTTCGTTTTGCTAAAAAGTATTTATATATGATTAATGCCCCTTTCCTCTACTGTCACTGCAAACAATCGCACCTCGATACAACTATGCTAAAAAGCGTAGACGAGTTGAGGAACCTGGCCCTTTGATTTAATAAGCGGAGATACTCCGGTTAAAGTCGAAATAGAGCTCGTTTCGAGGTAAATAAGAGAAGATTTTCCGGTTATGAAAAGTAAAATATCACATTTCCACGTCTTTTAAGTAAATAAGCGGAAATACTCCGTCTATTTTAGCTATTTTTAAATTGAATAAATAATTAAGCGGAGTTCTTCCGTCTATTATTCAGACTGGGTTATTAACCTGATCTCCTAGCCGATAAGACCGGATTCTCTTGGTTCCAGATGCGGGAATCAGCATCTTTTTTTCGACTAGTTGGGTAAGTATTTTTTTACAGTCTTGTCACTTAGCTTCAAATATTTCTCAACTTCTGTTGGGTATACCTCTTCCCCTCTTCGAATTACTAGCCGAAGCACTTCCTTTTCAAAAATGGACAGAGAGGTCTGGTCCAGCTCATCACCCAGCCATCTGCCTATCACTTGCTGAACAACCTGTTGGCATCTACGAGGATTCTGTTTCACTTGGTCAAAAGAAAAGCGGATCACGGTCCATCTATCAATTACCAGCTGGTTTTGACGTTCTAGTTTATCAGAAAATTGCCATCTGCTAATATTCATTAGGTGAGGACCATATCCGTCGACCTCAAGGCTAATTCGAATGCCGGGGCGAATATAAGCAAAATCCAAATACCTTTTGCCATCCTTGTAATCATCAATTTCATATTCAGGATGAAGATACTTGAATTGGTAAAATAATGGCCACCACACTTGCTTCAAAACACGGCGGAAAGCCTTTGTAAAATCCAAAGATCACTAAATCTCCCTCTCGATTAAAGTCACCTCAGTTTAAAAATTAATCCGTAATTCCTATGTACAAGTGAAATACTGCTTACCTCCATCGCCTTTCATAATAAATCAGTTTCCCATAACCCAAGCTGGCCTTTTGCAGGGATACGTTCATTCAAGATCTTCATGTCTTGAAACTCCCAAGCATATCCTCCCACATTAAAGTCTCCTAAAAAAAAATCATTTCCTGATACGATTTGTCCATTTTCCAGGACTGCTGATGTCTGATTTTTTTCAGTTATCTTCAGACAATTTTCAAGCCGGCCTACAGCAATGATCATTCCGGTCGGTAGGGTCTCTTCTGTATATCCATGCTTACCGAGCAGCGAACGGATGGCCACATGCCTGCAGACTGCCTTATCTATTTTTTTACTTGTATGAATGGCCAGCGGCCCGCGATAATTTGTTTTCCATGACCTTGTTTCAAATTCATTCTCTCGAAGGACAAAAAGACTTGCCCAGGGCTGAATCATAGATAATACCTTCATTCTCCCGGCCACCAATCTATAAAGTTTCGTTTGTCTTATCGTTTCCGTAGAGAAGAATATTATTAGCAAAAAAGGACCTGAGAAAAAGGATAACGATTATACAAGCTGACGGTCGCCCTTTGCCTCTATTTGTGGTACGGTTCCCCCCGATTAATCCTAAACCCCCGATAAACCTGCTCCAACAATATCAATTTCATCAATTGATGGGGAAATGTCATCTTCGAAAAAGACAATGTATCATTCGCCCTTTTCATCACATCACTGCTTAAACCTAATGATCCCCCGATAACAAACGCTATCTTACTCTTTCCGTATGTCGCAAGCTTGTCCATTTCTTTTGCCAATTCTTCAGAAGAGCGTTGCTTTCCTTCAATCGCCAAAGCAATGACATGGGTGTCATCGGAAATCTTCGCGAGGATCCGTTCGCCTTCTTTGTTTTTCACCTGTTCCATTTCGGCGTCGCTTAGTTGTTCGGGTGCTTTTTCGTCTGGGAGCTCGATGATGTCTATTTTTGCATAGGCACTCAGGCGTTTCAAATATTCATCTATCCCTTGTTTCAGATACTTCTCTTTCAGTTTTCCAATTGTGATTATTGAGATATTCACATGTCATACCACCTTGCAAACAGTTTATCCACAAAAGTTATCCACATATCAACAGTTTCTATCCACATTTAGTGGGCGAATATCAGTTCCCCACCATATATATTGCAGCTTCTTTACAAAATTCACAGGATGTTGATAACTTTTCTTCCTCTGGTAACATCTCTAGAATTGGTGCTTCTTCGTGCTCATCTATGTACATTTCCATCGCTAATTCAATATGCTCTAAACAGCATTTCATTTTATCCACATTCCTTTCCATTCCTGCATTAACTTCACTAGGATACCATTTATCCACATGTGTGGAAACAAAAAGAGGAGAGATTTCTATTATCCCTCCCCTTTTTCCTTATTCGCCGGTTGTGTCTTCTGTCAAATCAACGGTCGTTGTTTTTTGATCCTGGCCTCGATAAAATGTAACTTCCATTTTATCGCCGACCTGTTTTTCGTTATAGAGATGTTTGCGCAACTCGATCACATCACGAACCTGTTCCCCGTCCAGCTCCACGATTACATCATACTCTTGCAAACCTGCGTTTGCTGCCGGTGAACCAGGAGCCACTCCTGTAATATAGACGCCTGCACTAACCGCTTTTGGAAGCTTCAATGTCTGCTGCCAGTGGTAACTGGATACATCCGACAACGAGCCGATGCTAACACCAAAATAAGGACGCTTAACCTGACCATATTTCTCGAGATCGTTAATGATTGGAATCGCCGAGTTGACCGGAATGGCTAAACCGATTCCTTCTACCGCAGACTGGGCAATTTTCATCGAGTTGATGCCGATGACTTTCCCTTGAATATTGATTAATGCCCCTCCGCTGTTACCAGGGTTGATGGCAGCATCCGTCTGCATGACATCTGCATGCCAGTCAGGTGTGCCGTCCCTGTTCACATCAACAGGGATGCTTCGGTCTGTTCCAGAGATGATTCCCTGTGTTACAGAACCGGAAAATTGCAATCCTAGTGGATTCCCTATCGCGATAACAGGCTCCCCTGTCCGGACGCTGTCAGAATCACCGAAGTCCGCAACCTTTGTGACCATCTCATCTGCCATGGATAATACAGCAAGATCTGTCAGCGGATCTTCCCCAAGCACTTCTGCAGGCACCCTTGTCCCGTCTACTAGGCTCAATTCGACCTGACCTGCTCCCTCGATAACATGATAGTTCGTCACCACATAGGCTTTCCCGTTTTCTTTCTTATAGATGACCCCAGAGCCTGTCCCTGCTTCTCCTTCTTCGTCTGTTTCCACTTCTGTGTCGTTCCAGAAGGAGGCATTCTGCAGGTTAATGACGCCGACCACTGCTTCTGCAACATTATCAACCGCTTCAGTGACACCTGACGTTACATTAACGGAAACATTACGGATTTCCGCTGACGTCCCGCCGGATTCGGGCTGTTCAAGCAGCTGCTCGCGCTCCTCTACCGCCTGACGCTGACTTCCATCTGGCATACCTCTTCCAGTTAGTCCGGGGAACGCCACCACCAGTAGTAATACGCCAAGTGACAAGGCTACAATTCCAGGGAGAAAATACTTTCCTCTGTTTCCTTTTTGTTTAGAATGTTCGGATGGATCTTGTTTGTCGTAATATCCCATGTTGTCCTTCCTTTCTTTCACGTCTCACGTCGTAACCAATCGTCTCGTACGCCGCTTTGTGTAAAAAGTCCGGAAAAAAGACAAAAAGAAAGGCGCTTTAAGCCTAAGACTTTTACACGAAAGCAAGCGCGGTTGGTTTATTAGGGTCTGTGTCATACAACTCTACTTGTTCTCCCACGATGACTCCTTGAGTGGCAAGTGTTTGCTGGACAGACATCCTCGCTAGATCTTTCATGTTATTATCTTTACTTAAATGCGCCAAATAAATACGCTTCGTTTTGTCTCCCATGACATCTGCCATGGCAAGGGCCGCATCCTCATTGGATACGTGGCCGACATCGCTTAGAATACGGCGTTTGATGCTCCATGGATAGTGTCCCATCTGCAACATCTGAACGTCGTGATTGCTCTCGAAAACATAGGCGTCGGCGTCAGAAATGATGCCTTTCATCCTGTCACTCACATAGCCTGTGTCGGTGATGACGACAACCTTTTTATCGCCATCATGAAAGGAATAGAACATCGGCTCTGCTGCATCGTGGGAAACACCAAATGATTGAACATCCAGTCCCCCGAATGTTTTCACTTGTTCTATCTCAAAATTGAATTTTTGCTCAGTCGGGATGAGGCCGACCAGGCCGTCCATCGCCTTCCATGTCTTTTCGTTGGCATAGATCGGGAGCTTGTACTTTCTCGCAAGCACGCCAAGCCCCTTAATGTGATCGCTATGCTCATGTGTAACTAAGATTCCGGATAGATCTTCTATTTTTCTGCCTATTCCGTTAAACAGTTCTTGCATTTTTTTGCCGCTCAAACCAGCATCAATTAATAAAGAATGCTCCTCTGTTGCGACATAAATTGCATTTCCTGTGCTGCCGCTCGCTAGCACGCTAAAATGCAGGCTCATGTCACTTCACTCCAATGTTCGTATTTCTTTTTTAATGACGGACCCTTCAAATGCGTTGACGAAAAAGTCCTCTTTATCATTCACGACGATATGCCAAGTCGGGATCAACACATGGGAATTCGTATAATCCACCAGGGTGTAATAACCAAGCTTTACATTCCCCACTTCACTTCCCGGCTTCAGGTCTCCAGTGCCATACAGGTTATAAAGTGCATCCAGGACTGGTATAACGTCTTGTTCCACATCCATTTTTTCCAAGTCCACAATATAAGTTTGTTCGTAAGAAATCAATTCGTTCAGGTCGTTCAAATAGGCAACCACCATGGCACTTGAATTGCTGTAAATGTTTTTCCCATCATATTGTTGGAAGAAAATAAGGGTCTTGTTGAGTGGGTTATATCCCCAGAATTCATACTTATCACCAAATAACAATTCTTCTTGAAAAATCGTCTCCAACCTGGTGATCATATTCATTTCAGGCAATGGGATCGGCTCTTCCCAAGTTGCGCTCAGCTTGATTTCGTCTATAATTTCCGCTTTTTGCCCTTGTTCCGTCAACTTTTTCTTATCCTCTTCTGAAAATACATAACTGTTTCCACTGATATAACTTGCTTTGTCCGGTGCTTTCGGCAAGGCGCCATAAGATATTTCATCTACCTTGAACTGCTCTTCCATAGAAGCTTCTGCCAATATTTCTAGCTGATTGCTTTCCCTTTTTTCAAGGATTTGAAAGACAAGGAATATATTGAGGATGAGAAAGGTGATGATGAAAATGGTCTTGGTTCTTCTCCAATCCATTCTACATTCCTCCTTCCAACTCATCACTGACGGTAAAGTTTATTTTGTTCCAGGCGTTGTTCTCCTTGTATACCCAGATTGGATCGATAATATAGACATCTGATTCCCGTCTTAATTCGTATCCGACTCGAATGTCTTGAATATTTCGGAGGCTACTGAAGTTTTCGAGTTCCCTCTTTACTTCTTTTCCAGACGGGATGTTTGTCCCAACCGATTTCCAAGAGAGGAATTCAAAGACGGGCCTTACGTATTCATAAATCTCATTATTTCTCCATGACTGCGATATATCCGCTACACCTTTTTCACTAAAATGGTAGATTGGATAATCCCCGATAAACATGCGGTACACAACATTGTGCTCTATCGTGCTGCTTGTCCAATTGTCCAGTTTAAACCGCTCCGGCTGTCCTGTCCAACCGCTATGTTCGTTCACAAACTCAATTCCCCGCTCAATTACATTAAAGTCCATGGAATTCCCAAGCCCTGTATTCCCAGGGTTCACATAATGTAAGTTGTTATCAGGACGCGAAACACTCATCAAGCTGGAATCATCTCGAAAAACAATGCCATCTGTTACTTGATCCCGTGTTACAATGCTAGGATTTCTAAATAACGCATTTTTGAAATCTTCCGGATTCAACTGTTTCGCATAGTAATACCCTATCCGCATTTTCGGTGCCTGTTCCGGGAAGAACACAAACTGGTTTTCATCGACTTCTTCAAAAATGAACGTTGGTAAGATCTTCGCCGTTTGATAAAACGTTCGAGCTAATTCGTTGGTAGACAAATTACGGACCTTCGCCTGATATACAGTTTTATCTTCATAATGGACCAGATAGATTACTGGTTCACTTCCAAACGTTTCTCCCGAAAAATCAATCAGTATCCGGTTAACAGATACATTCGGAATCTCACTGTCGGTAAATCCCGTTACATACCTAAGTGTTTCCAAAGGGATGTTGGTTGGAAAGACAACCTCCATTTTTTCACTGCCATGCATGAAAGTAAAAAAGTCTTCTTCGGAATAATCGGTTGCGACCTCTATATCAAATAGGCTCCATCTTCCGAATTCTTCCATGAATAAATTAAGATCCGGGAGTTCCTCTGTTCCATGATGAACACCATCAAAATGGTATAACAGTTTGCTAGGTTGAATGAGCTGGCCTATTTCTTTCTTTTCGTTAATTTCCACTTCACTGATGGTACTATCACTTTGATCTATATAATCGAAATCCGGCTGATAGGTCCATAAATTCCAAGTGAGAATCAAGCTTGTCAAAACAAGAATGGTTAATACAAGCGATTTAATATTTTCATATTTCATTCCCAGTCACCTTCTTGTTCTTCCTTGGAAATTGGAAGGGTAAAGTAAATAGTTGTGCCTTTTCCTTCCACACTGGAGGCCCAAATGTCTCCATCATGCGCTTGAATCATTTCTTTTGCGATCGCTAGACCCAGGCCTGTCCCCCCAAGCATTCTTGTTCTTGCTTTGTCCACCCGGTAAAAACGTTCAAAGATCTTGTTGATATCAGATTTAGGTATTCCAACCCCTTGGTCGCTTATGCTGACTAAGATTTGATTAGCCGCTTCTTCAATATCCACGGTAAACGTGATCGTACCACCTTCAGGAGAATACTTCATCGCATTTGAAATAATATTATCTAGCACCTGTGTAATTTTATCTGTGTCGATTGAGACAAAGATTTCTTGATCTGGCATGCTTCTGACAAAGTCCACTTTTTGAGATTTAGACATTTCGAAACGGTCCACGATCCTATTGAAAAATTCTACAAAGTCGACGGCATTTTTATAAAAGTTATAATCTCTTGAATCCATTTTGGATAGTTGCAACAGATCATTTACCAGTCGGATCATCCGCTCTGTCTCCGTTTGCGTAACATCTAAAAATCTAGGTGCAATCTCGTCATCCTTCCATGCGCCATCTGCCAGCGCCTCTAAATAACTTCTCATCGTAGTCAAAGGCGTTCTTAGCTCATGCGACACATTTGCAACAAACTCTCTGCGTTCAAGATCTATCTTTTCTTGCTCGGTAATATCGTGTAAAACGGTAATTAAACCATTGATGAATCCAGTTTCCTTTTGAATGATCGAGTTGCTTGCTCGCAAGATATAGGGCTCTTTTGCTGTACTAAAATCCAGTATCAGAGATTCTTGTTCAGATACGAGCAGATCAAAGGAATGCGTTTCCTCGATTCCAAGCACTTCTACTATCGGTTTATTCAGTACTGTTTCACGTGAAACGTTCAGCATTCCAAGGGCAGGTTCATTGATCAGAATTATCCTGCCTTTTCGGTCTGTCGCAAGGACCCCATCTGTCATATGTGACAAGACAGAGCTCAATTTCCTTCTTTCCCCTTCCGTAGTAGCTTGTGCTTCTTGAAGCTTTTTCGTCAGGTTATTAAAGGATAATGCCAACTGACCGATTTCATCATTTCCATAAATATTAACTTTTCTCGAGAAGTTACCTCTTGCCATTTCAAGCGCTTGCTTTCTCATATCAGACATCGGCCTTGTTATGGTTTGGGCAAGCAATACACCAAGAACCGCTGTTACCGCTAGAGCTATAGTGGTCCCAGTGGCAAAGATGCTATTGATCTGACGCATTTGGGCATAAACCTTCTCCATAGAGGCTTCGAGATAAATGGCACCTATAATATCTTGATTGTTCGACTTGACGGGAGCTGCAATTAGTCTCAGACGATTCTGAGTTTGCGGATCGATGACCGTCTTCTTTGACATCTGTCCTACTACCAATGCACGTTTCACCAGCAACTCTGTCGTCCTTTTCCCAACACTTGACTGATTGTAAGGATTGGAGGTTCCTAGGACCTTGCTTTGATTATTTGTTATGCGAATTTCTTCTATATCTTCCATCGTGACATCCTGTAACACCGTCCGAATATCTTCTTCTATCGTTGGTGTTGTATCATCACGCTGTTTTTTAATTTCCTGCTCAATGCTATAGGCAAGTAAATGAATTCTCTCTTCTAATGATTCATTAAAGTTATTTGTCAGTTGACTTTCGAGCTTGCTGACAAAATAAACCCCAATAATTTGCATTGCAATGAGGATGAGCAATACATAAATTAACACAAATTTAAGATGTATGGACCGAAAAAAACCTACCTTTTTCATGTAAATTATTCCTGCTCAGTTTGTCGCAGGTAATAGCCAACTCCTCTTCTTGTAACAATCCATGTCGGGTGACTTGGGTTATCTTCAATTTTCTCACGAAGGCGGCGTACCGTTACATCCACTGTTCGTACATCTCCGTAATAATCATAGCCCCATACCGTCTGCAGAAGGTGCTCACGCGTCATTACCTGACCGATATGCTTTGCAAGATAGTGCAGCAATTCAAATTCGCGGTGAGTCAGTTCAATCATATCGCCCCTTTTGGTTACCATGTAAGCGTCAGGGTGGATTACTAGGGAACCGATGGCAATCTCTGAAGGCTCTTCCGTATCCGCAGCTTTTTGTTGGTGACGTCGCAAGTTTGCTTTTACTCTGGCAATTAGTTCACGGGTGCTGAAAGGCTTGGTCACATAGTCATCCGCCCCTAGTTCTAATCCCAGTACCTTATCTATCTCCGAATCCTTTGCAGTAAGCATGATAATAGGCATTTCATACTTCTTACGTACTTCCCTGCACACTTCCATTCCGTCTCGCTGAGGCAACATAATATCTAAAAGAATCAAGTCAGGGCGCACTTCCTCCACCTTGTTGACCGCCTCTTCGCCGTCATAGGCACAATACACCTCGTACCCTTCTTTTTGAAGATTAAATTTTAATATATCTGCAATCGGTTTTTCATCGTCTACTACAAGTATTTTCTTTTCCATATGATTTCGCTCCTTCTTGGCTCTATCTATTTCTAACAGTTAGTATGGCTCTTTTCCAAAGATTGTTGACATTTAGCTACTAAAAAGTCGGCATCACGCCGTAATTATATTTAAAAACATTCTACTACTTACTTTACCATGTACAGCGGGGTAGCGCATCTATTAAGAGAAAGCTCCTATACAGTCTTTAAAAACATAAAAACCTCTAGCTAACTTTTCTTTTGCTAGAGGTTTCATGTATGTGTTTAGTTGTTTAAATACTGCATCGGATCTTTCAATTTTCCATCTTGGTACACTTCAAAGTGTAAATGAACACCTGTAGATTGCCCTGTCGTTCCCATGATACCGATTTTTCCGCCACGAGAAACAGTTTGTCCTACTGACACGCTGATAGAATCAAGGTGAGCATAAGTTGTCTTCATCCCGTTTTGGTGATTGATGACAACTTTGTTTCCATAACCGCCGTCCCATCCAGCAGATTCAATGACTCCGTTGTCTGCTGCCTTAATCGTACGGTCGCTTGGACGGGCGATGTCAATTCCTTTATGCATCTTACCCCAACGGTGACCCATTTTACTGGAAATATAACCACCAACTGCTGGCCACGCAAGGGATCCGCTGCCACGGGAAGGAATTACTTTTGTTCCTTTTACTACGATATGCTTAACAGGTTCTTTTAACGTTTCATCATGTGTTACTTCTGTCTTGATCGTTATACCGTTTTCTTTCGTATTGATGGTACGGACATTTTTCTCTCCGTTTTCACCTTGTTGCTTTACTTTCGTTTCTCCCTTTGGAAGTTCTTTATCTTCCACCACTTCTTGCTCGTAAGGGATTTCTTCATTTTTAGATACTTCTTCTTTTACTAAAATACTCAAATAAGGTTTTTTTGCTGAAACATTTAACACCTTGCCAACTTTCAATAAAGAATCCACTGCAATATCAGGATTCATTTGTAAGAGTTCTTCTGAAGTAAGCTCATGTTTCTCTGCAATATCGCCTAAAGAGTCGCCAGCTTGTACTTCATATTTCTCGGCTTGCTTTTTACCTTTTTTGATCAACTCTACTGCTTCTTTTACAGAAACAACTTTTTTAGGATCTACGTCTTTATCACTGTATGAAACTTTTTCTGTGATAGATACGTCTAATACACGAGACTCATTTACTTTCAACTCAGGAAGCTTTACCTCTTGGTTCTTTTGTCTTTCTTCTAAAGCTTTCAGGTCTTTATCAGAAACAAACTCTAACTTAAGAAGTTCCATTACCTTTTCCACTTCTTCTTTGTTTTTAAGGAGTACCACTTCTTCTCCTTCAATTGATAATGCAGAAGCGCTTGCCTTCACTTCAACCTGCTCGATTACTGTGTCAATCGTCTCTTGGTTTTCTGCAGAAGGGCGGAAAACTTTTTCAGGTACAACTGATACTTGCTCCCCAACGGAAAGGTCTAGTTCTTTATGGTTCTTCTGAACAGACTCGACCTTAGCCTCTATCGCTTTGTCCAGCTGATCCTTATTATCGACCGCTCCAACACGCTCGCCATTTAAGTACACATGATATACCGTTCCAAGAAGTGAATTTTCACTAGCATGAACAGCAACTGCACCAAGTGTAATGGTAGAAGCAGCGATCGTCGTGACCATTACTCTTTTTGTAAAAGTGGATAGACGGTTTTTTTGAGATTTATGTTTACTATCTTGTTTTTCGGTGTAAGTACTATATATACGTTTTAATCGGTTCATCATGGTCTTTCTTTCCCCCTGATTTCTTCCCCGTTCTATAAACAGATTTATTTAGGTTATTTAGCCAGCCTAGATTTTTCGTCATAGGACTAACGATACCCATTTAAAATTTTCGACTCTTTTACCATACCATAGGTTTATAAACAAATAGAATAGTAGAACAAAAGATGTAATGTATTTGTATTATTGTTGTCATATTTAGGCGATTTATAGGGTTTTTTCCTTATTTAGGTATAAAACATGGGTAATTTTACATAGTTTTGACGATTGGGTTGGAAGTAGAGGAGAAATTACCCTTTATTGTTACAGAGGGGTAACAAGGAGTGTAGAGTGGCGGAGTGTTTTTATTGGATAGTTGAAGTTGATGGAGTTTTTTGTGGGCTTTTGGCGTTTAGGGTGCTTCTGTTAGACAGATGGCGGGTATTCGGGCGGGCTTTGAGCTTATAGAACGCTTCTATTAGACAGTTGATGAGTTTTCGTAGGAGCTTCGGGCGTTTAGAACGCCTCTATTAGACAGTTGATGGGTTTTCGTGAGGACTTCGGGTGTTTAGAGCGCTTCTATTAGACAGTTGCGGGGTATCCGTACAGGCTTTGGGCTTATAGGGCGCTTCTATTAGACAGTTGCAGGGTATCCGTACAGGCTTTGGGTTTATAGGACGCTTCTATTAGACAGTTAATGAGTTTTCGTGGAGCTTCGGGCGTTTAGAAAGCTTCTATTAGACAAATGATTCCGACAGTAAACGCTTCAAACGCTTCGGGCTTATAGCAAACAATAAAAGTATATAACCAGCTAATTACCGCTTACACCAACCTCACAAACACTCTTTGAGATACAAAAAAACAGCACGCTCATTAACAATAATGAACGCGCTGCTTTGTGATGGCTCGGGACGGAATCGAACCGCCGACACATGGATTTTCAGTCCATTGCTCTACCAACTGAGCTACCGAGCCAAAAATGGCGGTCCCGACCGGGATCGAACCGGCGATCTCCTGCGTGACAGGCAGGCATGTTAACCGCTACACCACGGGACCTAAAAAGTAAAAATGGTGACCCATACGGGATTCGAACCCGTGTTACCGCCGTGAAAGGGCGGTGTCTTAACCGCTTGACCAATGGGCCTTACTAATGTAAATAAAATGGTGTGCCATGAAGGACTCGAACCTTCGACCCTCTGATTAAAAGTCAGATGCTCTACCGACTGAGCTAATGGCACATTCAGAAAATGTTATAACTATTTAAGTACTGCTTTGCATTTACATAGATTCGAGGAAGCTTACTCTGTCGACGCCCTCGTCTCTTCTAGCTTAATCAGGATGTATAATCAACGAGTGCGCTGAAGTTTCGCTTCGCAGCTTATTCAACGTGCTCTACCGACTGAGCTAATGGCACCTAGTATTATCTTCGCCTTATGTAACTCTGAATCTCTTTTGACGACGTTTTTAATAATAGCATACTATTAACAAAACTTGCAATAACTTTTTTAAAAAAATAATAGTTTCCTGAAAAGTCCCCGCAACATCTGTCTAAACCTTAAAAAATAACAAAGCCCCCACAAAGGAGGGCTCCAATAATTTACACTTTTAATTACTTCGCATACACACTGCGTACCACGTTCGTCTGAGAGCGATCTGGCCCTACAGAGAAGATGGACAAAGGAATGCCTGTAAGCTGAGATACGCGCTCAATGTAATGACGAGCGTTCTCTGGAAGTTCACTTAAGCTTCTTACGCCTGTGATGTCTTCTGTCCAGCCTGGCATTTCTTCGTACACCGGCTCACATTCAGCAAGTACTTTCAAACTTGCAGGGAATGCTTCCATCACTTCACCTTTATATTTGTAAGCAACGCAAATTTTAAGGTTTTCAATACCTGTTAAAACGTCGATCGAGTTTAAGGAAAGGTCTGTCATCCCACTTACGCGGCGTGCATGACGAACAACTACACTGTCAAACCAACCTACACGGCGAGGGCGTCCAGTTGTTGTACCATATTCTCTTCCTACTTCACGAATTCGATGACCGATTTCATTATCTAATTCTGTAGGGAATGGACCATCTCCAACACGTGTCGTATATGCTTTTGCAACACCTACAACGTGATCTATTTTAGAAGGACCTACTCCAGAACCGATGGTAACTCCACCAGCTACAGGATTGGAAGATGTTACGAATGGGTAAGTTCCTTGGTCGATATCAAGCATAACCCCTTGAGCACCTTCAAAAAGTACACGGCGGCCATCATCAAGCGCGTCGTTTAGCACAACAGATGTATCTGTTACGTACTTTGCAAATTGTTGCCCATACTCATAGTACTCATCCAGAATGTCTTCTAATTTGAAGCCTTCTGTTTCGTACATTCTTTCTAATAAACGATTCTTCTCCGCTAAGTTGTGTGCAAGCTTTGCTTCGAAAAGTTCGCGGTCAAGCAAGTCAGCGATTCGGATTCCAACGCGCGCTGCTTTGTCCATGTAAGCCGGTCCGATACCTTTTTTCGTTGTACCAATTTTGTTTGCACCTTTACGCTCTTCTTCCACTTCATCTAGCTTCAAATGGTAAGGAAGGATAACGTGAGCACGGTCTGAAATGCGCAGGTTATCTGTGCTCACACCACGGTCATGCAAATATTTTAATTCTTTGATTAATGCTTTAGGATCTACAACCATTCCGTTACCGATTACGCACGTTTTGTCACTATAAAAAATTCCAGAAGGTATTAAGTGTAATTTATAAGTTTCACCGTTAAATTTAATTGTGTGTCCTGCGTTATTACCACCTTGGTAACGCGCAATCAGCTCGGCATTCTCAGAAAGAAAATCGGTAATTTTCCCTTTTCCTTCGTCTCCCCATTGTGTTCCTACTACGACTACTGATGCCATAGTCCGTACACCTCCACTAAATATGTAACTTTTTTTATTCTTTTGAACCAAAGTAAGTTTATCAGCTGCTCACTAGAAAGTCAACCAAAACACGAACGTTACATAAATTTAATATTATATTTGTTCGTAAATAAGGCTGAAAACGGTTAATTACGATCCATAAACTTTAAAAAGGCATCTACATGTCGTAGATGCCTTTTTATTATGCCCCTGGAGGGACGGATTCATCATCAAATCGCCGCTCCAAGTTAACAAATTTATTATATTCTTTTACAAAGGCCAAAGAAACCGTTCCAACTGGACCGTTACGCTGCTTGGCTAGGATGATCTCGATAATATTCTTGTTTTCACTTTCTTTATCGTAATAGTCATCACGATATAGGAAACCAACGATATCGGCATCCTGCTCGATACTTCCTGATTCACGGATATCTGACATCATCGGACGTTTGTCTTGACGTTGCTCTACACCACGGGAGAGCTGGGACAGGGCGATAACAGGGACCTCTAATTCCCTTGCCAGCGCTTTTAGGGAACGGGAAATCTCAGAGACTTCCTGTTGACGGTTCTCCCCGCCACCGCGTCCACTACCCTGGATCAATTGAAGGTAGTCAATCAGAATCATGCCAAGACCGCTTTCCTGTCTCAGACGGCGGCACTTGGATCGTATTTCACTGACGCGGATACCCGGGGTGTCGTCAATGTAAATTCCCGCATTGGACAGACTTCCCATCGCCATGGTCAGCTTGCTCCAATCTTCTGCCGTCAATTGGCCTGTCCTCAAGTTTTGCGCATTGATGTTACCTTCCGCACAGAGCATCCTCATAACAAGCTGCTCGGCACCCATCTCCAGACTGAAGATGGCAACATTCTCTCGTGCCTTTGTTGCAACGTTTTGAGCTATATTCAGCGCAAATGCCGTTTTACCAACGGAAGGACGCGCAGCGATGATAATCAAGTCGTTTCGCTGGAACCCTGCGGTCATTTTGTCCAATTCGGTAAAGCCTGTTTCAATTCCCGTCACTTCCCCTTTACGGTTATGAAGGGTTTCGATATTATCATACGTTTTAACCAGTACATCTTTAATGTTCTGGAAGACACCGGAATTTTTGCGTTGTGATACTTCTAGAATCTGTTTTTCCGCTTCGTTTAATAATCCCGCCACTTCATCTTCCCTGCTGTAACCTTCTTGGGCGATGTTGGTTGCGGTACGGATTAGACGGCGAAGAATAGACTTTTCTTCCACGATCTTTGCGTAGTACTCTATATTGGCTGCAGTTGGCACCGAACCTGCTATATCACTCAGGTAAGATACCCCGCCAACTTCTTCTAAAAGTTTTAAGTTTGCAAGCTCTGATGTGACGGTGACCAGATCGACCGGTTCGCCCCGGTCGGAAAGATTCAGCATGCAGTCATATATCTTTTGATGGGCAGCGCGGTAAAAGTCATCCGGCATGACTAGCTCAGACGCCAATGTCAATGCGGACGGTTCTAAGAAAATAGCCCCGATGACCGCCTGTTCCGCTTCTATATTTTGCGGTGGTATTCTATCTTCAAAAATATCACTCATCCTTGTTCCTCCTTCCAGAAAGCGAATCCTTTATAGTCTTTCATAAAGAAAACCCGGCAAATGCCGAGCACTTTTCTTACTTTTGTTCTGTTACGTGTACTTTCAAGGTTGCTGTAACATCTGTATGCAGCTTTACAGGTACATTTGTATAACCTAGAGCGCGAATGGCATCATTCAATTCCATTTTGCGCTTATCGATCTTTATTTTATGCTTCTTTTGAAGCTCTTCAGCAATTTGTTTGGTTGTGATGCTACCGAATAAACGGCCGCCCTCACCTGCTTTTGTCTGGAATTCAAGTGTAAGCTTTTCCAGTGTTTCTTTTAATTTCTTAGCGTTTTCGACCTCTTGTTCCGCCTCTTTGGCTTCTTTGTTCTTTTGAGCTTCCAATGACTTAAGGTTACCATTTGAAGCTTCCATCGCCAACCCTTGTTTTAGTAGAAAATTATGGGCATACCCATCTGCCACATTTTTCACTTCGCCTTTTTTCCCTTTACCTTTTACATCTTTTAAAAATATTACCCTCATTCCTTGGAACCTCCTTCTAAGTACTCGGTTATTGCTTGTTTCAGTTGTTCTTCTGCTTCATCAATGGTCGTATTCAACTGTGTAGCTGCATTTGTCAGGTGTCCGCCGCCGCCAAGTTTCTCCATGACAACCTGTACGTTGACATCCCCAAGCGACCTTGCACTGATGCTTACCTGTTCCCCGTTTCGGTGAGCGATCACAAATGATGTATTAATGTCGCTCATCGCAAGCAGCGTGTCTGCAGCCTGGGCAATCATCACCTGATCAAAGGACTCTTCCGGGACACCTTTGGCAATAACAACGCCTTCTTGATACAAATACGCACTCTCGATCAATTTGGCACGTTTCACAAAGCGATCTAGGTTTTCTTTTAACAGCTTCTGCACGAGGATAGTATCTGCCCCTTGCGAACGCAAATAGGATGCTGCATCAAAAGTACGGGAACCAGTTCGGACCGTGAAGCTTTTCGTATCTACTATTATACCAGCTAACAGGGCGGTCGCTTCAAGCATTGTGATTTTGATTCGTTTTGGCTGGTATTGCAGAAGCTCTGTTACAAGCTCTGCAGTGGAGGAAGCATAGGGCTCCATGTAAACAAGCAATGGATCCTCTATAAAGTCCTCTCCGCGTCTGTGATGATCGATCACGACCACATTATCCATTTTGTTTAAGAGCTTTTCCTCTATGACAAGAGAAGGCTTGTGTGTATCCACGACCACCAAGAGTGTATCGTTCGTCGCAATTTCCATAGCATCTTCTGGTGAGATGAATTTTTCCCATAGATCACTATGACTTTTCAATTCTTCCAGCAGACGGTGAATGCCAGCATCCATTTCGTTCTGATTAAGGACAATATACGCATCCTTGTGATTGAGTTCCGCCACTTTAGCAATCCCGATGGCCGCTCCAAGCGCGTCCATATCCGGATAGCGATGCCCCATGATGATCACTTTGTCACTTTCGTGAATCAGCTCTTTCAACGCATGGGAGATAACGCGTGCCCGGACACGAGTCCGTTTTTCCATCGGATTGGTTTTTCCGCCATAGAAACGTACTTTTCCATTGGTCTGCTTAATGGCTACCTGGTCGCCACCGCGTCCTAAAGCGAGATCCAGACTTGATTGGGCAAGGTGGCCAAGCTCAGGTAGGGAAGGAACTCCTGTACCAATACCCACGCTTAACGTAAGTGGCATGCTTTGTTTAGCTGTTTGTTCCCGAACCTCATCCAATATAGAAAACTTGGTCTTCTCCAATTGCACGAGGATATGCTCATTTAATACGACAATAAAGCGCTCTGTTGACGTTCTTTTCAAGAAGACACCGTTTTCCATAGACCATTTATTAATAATGGAAGTTACCTGGCTGTTGATCGCACTTTTCGTTTGATCATCCATTCCCTGTGTCACTTCATCATAATTATCTAGAAAAATGATGCCAAGAACCGTTCGCTCGTCTTCATATAATTTCTCGATATGTGTTTGTTCGGTAATGTCAAAAAAGTAAATAAGTCGTTCTGCTTTCTTGATCACCACTTTATATTTCCTATCATGCAAAGGAATCGTTTCCGTTTCAATATCCTGCTTTAAAAGAGGAATCAAGTTTTCTCCGACATCATATAACGACCTGCCTACAAGGGTTTCCTCATGAAAACAGGAAGCGAGAAAAGGATTGGTCCATTCGATTTGATAATCGTCGTTATATAGCATGATACCAATCGGCATTTCCATTAATGCTTCTTCCCCGACCTTTTTTAACCGGTATGAAAGGGTGGAAATGTACGTTTCCATTTCCTTTTTAGCCTTTTGTTCCACTTTGATGTAAAGATATACAACCAAGCCTAGGAGCAGAAAGCTGACAATCCCTATTTGCCATTGGAAAAACACGATTATCCCGAGTTGAATCAATGCGATTACAAACAATAAATAAACGGGATAACGCAAATTCAGTTTTTCGAAATAATTAGGCATGTTTGTTCAGCTCCTAATTAATAGTTTAGCTCATTATTTTCCTTGATTATTTCTCTGTAATCTTTCTCTTAATTGAAAACCGATATCTATTATTCCTATCATTCTTATTATATAGACCAAAGGAGTGATTAGGAAGGATAAAATTAGCAGCGTAATCGGGATCGCTTTTGAAATCTTTTTTAAATGACAATAAAAGAAAATGAATGAAAACCCTTGAACCGTCATTAACAGCATTAAAATGAAGGAAAGGTTAAGGACCACCATAAATAAAGTTGTCCCTTCTTGCGGAGACATCATCGATAATATCAAAACAATAAGATAGTACCACAACAAGCTCTTTGGAAGCACCAATTCCCGAAATGGAGGGAACGGCACAACTTGTATTTTCAGTCTTTTTAAAATAAAAAATGTGATGAGCTGCGAGAAATATGCGTGCACAAACGAGATCAATACGAACATAGTCGGTAATAGGTAGCTAGTATAGCCCAGGGCTTTCTCGAACTCTTCTACCGTTTCCTTTGCGTTCTCCTGCCCGAGGGAGGTAGCAATCGCTTCGGATGCTTGTATTGACTCTTTAATCATCTCTTGCGTTACTTCTAAAACATCAATATTAAAAAGTACGATTGCCACCACGTATGCCAATATATAGTTAAGCAAAAACACCCCTGTAGCAGCACCTAAAATCGCATAGCGACTTGCATTCTTTTGTATAAGATGGCCCATCGCCAGTCCGGCGGTACTCGCTGGTATGCTAAACGCTAAAGCAACCGGTGATCCAATCAGAACACTGAGCACCCCGGCAATCACGATTAGCCATACTCCTTGCTTCCAACCGTTTCTCGCTGTATAGACGACAAATGGTACAACGAGAGCGAGTAAGGTGACCAATCCTATAAAAGGTATAAAGAGTGTCATGAGAAGGAGCAGGACATAGATACCGAGCAATGCTGCACCTTCTGTAATATGTTTTGTTTCTTTCACAGCATAAACCTCCATGAACGCTTAGTTACACAATATGTATAGTTTATCCTTAAGATTCTATTACAATCAAATGTTATGTGATGGACGTATCGCATAACTCCCTGTTATCCTTCGTTCCAGGTGTTCACTTTCCGCGGGACGGTGCTTGAGCCTCCTCGGCTTCGCCTGTGGGGTCTCAAGCTACCGTTATCCCCCGCAGGAGTCTCACACCCTCCACTTCGGACAACAGGGTAGAATTTGTTATACCTAAGGGCCGACTAGCAAAAAGGAAGGCAGCAAGATATTCTCTCACTGCCTTCCTCTTTATTTATTGGTTGAATTACTCACCAGATACGTATGGTAGTAATGCCATTTGACGAGCGCGTTTGATTGCGATCGTTAATTTACGTTGGTATTTAGCGCTAGTTCCTGTTACACGACGAGGTAAAATTTTACCACGCTCAGAAACGAACTTTTTTAGTACATCAGTATCTTTGTAATCGATATGAGTGATACCGTTAGCTGTGAAATAACAAACTTTACGACGTTTGTTACGTCCACCTCTGCGTCCTCCTGCCATTTTATTCACCTCTTCTTTTTTAGATTTTTCGGCTTATAGAGCCATTTTTATAAAACGATTCCTTCTAGAATTAGAACGGCAAATCGTCATCGGATATATCAATTGGTTGGCCATCGTTCTTAAATGGGTCGTCATCAACACGAGTATAACCTTGGTTGTTGTTATTGCTGCGCTGTTGGTTCTGATCATACCCAAAGTTAGGTGATGAACCATAGCCTTGATTTTGATTTGGATTAGGGCGAGATGCATTTCCAGATCCAGAACCGCCGGATCCCTTAGGCTCCAAGAACTGAACACTTTCTGCCACTATTTCCGTTACGTATACACGTTTTCCATCTTGGCCTTCATAATTGCGTGTCTGAACTCGGCCATCCACTCCAGCGAGGCTTCCTTTTTTTAGGAAGTTTGCTGCGTTTTCGGCTTGTTTTCTCCATATCACACAGTTAATAAAATCAGCTTCGCGTTCGCCCTGCTGATTCTGGAACGCACGATTGACTGCCAATGTAAAAGTAGCAACCGCCACTCCACTTGGGGTATAGCGCAATTCAGGGTCTTTCGTTAAGCGACCGACTAATACTACGCGATTTAACATCAGAACCACTCCTCCTTGAGACGACGTCCATAAAGAGGACAACTATTATTTAACTTCTTTTTTAACAACGATATGACGGATGATGTCTTCGCTGATTTTAGCAAGACGATCAAACTCTTGAACAGCAGCTGGCTCAGCAGCTACGTTTACTAGCATATAGTAGCCGTCGCGGAAATCATTGATTTCGTAAGCTAAGCGGCGTTTGCCCCACTCTTTTGATTCAGAAAGATCTGCACCGTTGTCAGTTAGGATCGTATTGAAACGTTCTGTTAGAGCTTTTTTAGCGTCTTCCTCAATGTTTGGACGGATGATATACATGATTTCGTACTTGTTCATCACAGTCACCTCCTTTTGGTCTAAGCGGCCCTTGGTGGGCAAGGAGCAATCAATTATAAATAATCATTACTCACAAATAAAGATTATACCAGAGGGGTCGATTTTTTGCAACATGTCCTATTAGAACGATTGAATTAGGGTGTAATGTCGTTTTGGCACGAACTTGGGGTGTTTTGGCACGAACTCGATGCATTTCGGCACCAACTTGCCTCATTTTGGCACGAACTTTTCAAAAAACTAAAAAAAGAGAGGAAAACTCCTCTCTCATCTAATAAATATTATACGTTAAAACGGAAGTGGATAACGTCTCCGTCTTTTACGATGTATTCTTTTCCTTCTAGGCGGACTTTACCGGCTTCTTTTGCCGCTGTGTGGGAGCCTGCAGTTAGTAGGTCTTCGTAGGATACCGTTTCGGCACGGATGAATCCGCGCTCAAAGTCGGTATGGATCACACCCGCACATTGTGGTGCTTTCATGCCCGTGCGGAATGTCCATGCACGAACTTCTTGTACCCCTGCAGTGAAGTAAGTTGCAAGGCCGAGCAAGTTGTATGCTGCACGGATCAATTGATCTAGACCGGATTCCTTGATTCCTAACTCTTCAAGGAACATCGCTTTTTCGTCTGCATCTAGTTCTACGATCTCAGACTCGATTTTTGCACAAACTGTGATAACTTCTGCATTATCTTTTTCAGCAAATTCACGAACTTGTTGAACGTATTCGTTATCAGAAGTGTCTGCTACATCGTCTTCGCCAACGTTTGCTACATAAAGGACAGGCTTGCTTGTTAATAGGTGCATACCTTTTAGGTATTTTACCTGCTCGTCCGTTACTTCTACTGTACGTGCTGGAAGCTCATTTTCAAGCGCTTCTTTTACTAGTACAAGCACTTCATGCTCATATACAGCTTCTTTATCTTTTTGCTTCGCCAATTTGGCTACTCGCTCAAGACGCTTATCTACTGATTCTAAATCGGCTAAAATAAGCTCAAGGTTGATCGTTTCGATGTCATTGATCGGGTTCACTCCGCCTGAAACGTGTGTGATGTTGTCATCTGCAAAGCAACGAACCACATGGCAGATTGCATCTACTTGACGAATGTGAGATAAGAACTTGTTTCCAAGGCCTTCCCCTTTGCTTGCGCCTTTAACGATACCGGCAATATCGGTAAACTCGAAGTGTGTTGGTACTGTTTTCTTCGGATTTACAAGTTCTGTTAATTTTTGCAGACGCTCATCCGGAACATCCACGATACCTACGTTCGGATCTATGGTACAGAACGGGTAGTTGGCAGATTCCGCCCCCGCTTGTGTGATTGCATTAAAAAGCGTTGATTTCCCTACGTTTGGAAGACCAACGATACCTGCTGTTAAAGCCATTTTATCCACTCCTAACTTCCGTTAACACATATTTAAACCTCCCACAATTATAGATAGGATGGGAGAAAAAGACAAGCTGTTTATAAGATTGGCCATACTTGGGGTGCTTTTATAAGCAGAAATTTTTTCTATAAAAAGAACCAGCAACAAAGGCTGGTTCTTTCATGCACTACTTTAGTGCATCCGGGAAAACATTTAAGGTGATATCCAAAATAAGCGGAAGAACCAGATAAACGGCAGACACTATGACCAAAATGGCAAAAATGTTAATCCAAAAACCTGCTCGGACCATTTCCGCAATGGTAATTTTTTCTGTTGCAAAGATAATGGCATTCGGCGGTGTACCGACAGGCAACATAAATGCGCAGTTAGCTGCCATGGCAGCCGGGACCATCAGGGCAAAAGGATGCACATTCAATGCAAGTGCAAGGGAGGCGAGGATAGGTAAAATCATGGTTGCGGTTGCAGTATTGGAAGTGATTTCTGTGAGAAACAGGACAACCGCGGTTGTGATGAGAACGATTAATAAAAAGTTCATTCCATCTAAGATCGTTAACTGCTGGCCTACCCAGTCTGCCAATCCGGATTCCTTAAAACCTGTTGCAATAGCGAGTCCCCCTCCAAAAAGGAGTAAAATCCCCCACGGCAATTCTTTGGATACGCTCCAATCCAACAACTTTCCACCTTGATTTGTAGATGGAATCAAGAAGAGTAGGACACCGGCAAGGACCGCAATCATCGTATCGCTGATTCCCGGAATGATATCTGTCCAGATGAACGTTCTTGATATCCACATGAATGCAGCAAAAATAAAGACCGAAAGAACTGCTTTTTCTTCAAAACTCATTTTGCCAAGCTGAACACGTTCATTTTGAATCAACTCTTTGCCACCTGGAAGTTCCTTGAACTTAACCGGAAAGGCAAAATTGACAAGATAATACCATGTGAAAAACAACAGGATGATTACTACTGGCGCTGCAAAGAACAACCAATCGGCAAATGAAATCTCTATATTATATAAAGTCTTTACGGTAGCTGCCAAAATAATATTGGGAGGAGTTCCGATCAGCGTTCCTAATCCACCGATCGTACCGGCAAAGCCAATTCCAAATATGATGGACTTTTCAAAGGCTTTCAGGTTGATATCTTGCTGCTTTACCTTTTTCGCATTCGCTGTAGCCTGGTAAAGAATGGCCGTTCCGATTGGGATCATCATCATGACAGCAGCTGTATTGGACACCCACATGGATAAAAAGCCCGTAGCCAGCATAAAGCCAAGAATGATTCGTTTGGGGCTTGTCCCAATCATCGACACAATGAGTATCGCGATCCGTTTATGCAAATTCCACCTTTCCATAGCGAGCGCGATTAAAAAACCACCCAAAAATAGGAAAATAATAGGATCTCCATAAGAAGAAGCGACGGTATCTCCGTCTATTGCTTGTGTAATGGGCAAAAGAATAAGAGGCAATAATGAAGTGACTGGAATAGGGATGGCTTCGGTAATCCACCATACTGCTATCCAAAGAGTTGTGGCCAACACTGCCTGTGCGCTGTCGGACAGTCCATCTGGAGTGAAAAATAACAGAGTGAGCGCAAATAATAAAGGTCCAAGTAATAGACCGACAAATTGGGCAGGTTTATAATTTGATTGTTTACTAGATTTTGACGGACCTTCTTGTTGAGTCTGTTGCGATCTTTCATTAGAAGGTTGGCTCAACGACGAAAAAAATAAAAGTTGTTTTACTTTGTCATGTGAATTCCAACTAAGATCCCACGCTTGTTTCATGATGGATTTCTGCATGTTATTTTCCCTCCAATTCAAGTAAAGTAAGCGCTAACAATAATGTGCACTTCAAAATCCTTTTTTGTATTAAAAACAGTATAAACAATTAGAAAAATTAGTCAATAACCATAAAAAAAACAGTCCTTTACGACTGCTTTTCCTCCACATTTCTTACTAGTATTTTTTTTATTTTACGAACAAACTCTTTTCTCGGCATCAGAACCGTATGGTCGCAGCCTTCGCATTTAATGCGGATATCCATTCCCATTCGTACTACTTTCCATCTGTTTGTTCCGCATGGGTGTGCTTTTTTCATTTCCACCACATCATGTAAACCGAATTCTTTATCTGTCATTTTCTACACTCCCCACTTTACTGACTTAATTGGAAGCATGCCCTTCTTGCTTTGGTTCCCGGTTATAGAGTACCAGGCGCGGAAATGGAATTTCAATCCCTGCTTCATCCAAACGATTTTTTACTTCCTTCCTGATCGAACGTCCAATATACCAATGCTTCATCGGCAATGTTTCACATGTGATCCTGAGGACAACTTCGGAATTGCCTAATGTTTGAATGCCAAGCAGCTCTGGTGGTTCTGTCATTTCCACATATCTTGCCGGCATTTCTGCAAGTAACTCTTGAATCACTCGCTCCGCTTCTTCTATTTTTCCTTCATATGCAATGCTTACATCCACTACCGCAACACTGTTATGAATGGAGAAATTCGTTAATTCTACAATACTGCCATTGGGCAATATATGCAATTCTCCTGTCCAACTTTTTATTTTCGTGGTTCGAAGGCCGATCTCTTCCACGTATCCTTCAAATGTACCGGTCCTGATATAGTCCCCCACCGAAAATTGGTCTTCGAATATAATAAAAAACCCTGTTATGATATCCCTCACCAAGTTTTGTGCCCCAAAGCCAACAGCTAGGCCAACAATTCCCGCTCCTGCTAAAAGAGCCCTTACATCAATATGGACGATTTCGAGAATCATAATGAATGCGACAAAATAAACCACATAGGTTAACACATTTTGCAACAGTTTTAACAGAGTATTTTCTCTTCGTTCCGATATGCGGATCGGTCCTTTTTCTCTTAATTTCACAAAGTTTTGAATGAGATTTTTCCCTATTTTTATTACCATGCCCGCTACAAAGATAATCAGAATAATTTTGAGCAATCCTTCTCCGATAGAAACCCATAGATCCTCATTTAGGAAGGAATCTTTCATTTGTACTAAAACTCGGTTTGTCCATTCCATATTCGTTTTACCTCGTTATCTTCATTTGTTTACTCCTAGATTCCCCATAAATTACTATTTTACTAAAACAAAAGAAGCATACCCTTACCATTTTTCTCGGTTTTTAATCGGATAAAGCAGGATACAAACGAGCAGATAGAGATTGATTAAGCCAAATAGCGGGTAAAGTATTGCTACGAGGACGGAAAAGCCCACTGCAGTAAAGGGAACCATCAATAAAATGAATAACAAGCACATGAGCCAAAGCGGAATTGGCACGACATTTCGAAATCTTGTAACTAATCCAAGCAATCCGGAGGCCGCTGTGGTATAAATTGCCACCCAAAGTAGAATGGTCATAAAGAATAGCATGTAAAATGGATAGCTCTGTATGATGGCAAAGAGGGGGATTTCAAATAGTCCCAGTTTACTTTGTACCAATATAAGAGTTTGGTTATAGAAAAGCGAGATGACTCCCAAAATGACCCCGCTCCCAATACTTGCAATGATAACTTCCCCTTTGCCTTTCACTTCTTTTCCTATGGCAGATAAAACAGCAACAAGCGGAAGGATATTCAACGCTGTAAAGGTGAACCCAGCTGGCCAGTTGCTTTGTTTAAGCACAGAGGTCGGCACTGCATCCGGACTATTGAGTACCGCATCGATCAGCACATAGGCTAAGGTCAACACAATGATTGGGATAATCACGACATTCACCGTTACCATCCCTTTTACATCATAAACAAACAAGACAATCAATAAGAAGCAAATGATCGCAATTCCTGCCCAATAAGGAATGGAAAACACTTGTAACGCCGCTCCGCCACCTGCCAACATCACGACCGTGGTGGTAAATAAGTACACGACCATCACTATATTGTATAAATATGATGCTCTCGCTCCGACAAGCTTTCTTAAAACGGGAGAGAAATGCTCAGACTGTTCCTTGCTGCTGATTTGCAGGATCACATAGCATGAAATGATAAAGAACAGGGTGAATAAAAGAATGGCTAGTCCGCTTTCCGAACCAAAAAATTGCCAAAGTTCCCGGCCGGATGCATAACCTGCGCCAATCACTGTACCCAATATTAAAAACATCCAGCGAAACCCGTTTTTCCACATACATGCAACCCCCTAAAATATCCGAAAATAAAAAAGTGGACGTATAGTTTCCCATAAATAGTCGTATACTGTTACTACTATTAAGAAGGAGTGGAACCTATGAATCTTAAATCTAATTTTTTTGAGAAGAAAGGAGGCAATATTCGTATTGCTCATGATGAAGTAAATGCATATAAGGAACTTGCACTTACTTTACACTCCAACCTTCCCACAAGCCTTGTATACCGCCCCATCGTAATTGTTTGCATTGGCACTGACCGGTCAACAGGAGATTCTCTGGGACCACTAGTCGGTACAAAGCTTCAAGATAAAAAGCTTGACCATGTTCATGTATATGGCACGTTAGATGACCCTATTCATGCCGTCAACCTAGAAGAGAAGCTTGCATATATTCAGGCAAAACACCTTACTCCCTTTGTCATTGGGATTGATGCGTGTCTTGGCAGGTTGAAAAGTGTAGGACAAATTACCATAGGAGAAGGTCCGGTCATGCCTGGAGCTGGAGTGAAGAAGGATTTGCCTCCGGTAGGGGATATGCATATCACGGGAATCGTAAATGTCAGCGGATTTATGGAATTCTTCGTTTTACAGAACACAAGATTAAGTCTGGTCATGAAAATGGCAACCGTGGTCGCGCAATCCATTCAAGAGTTGGACAGATCCATTGAACGGAAGAATTTCCTTGCTTCTGCTGCCAGAGATGCAGAACCGCCATTTATTCAAACTCAAGAATAGAAAAGAGGCCGACCAATAAGCAGTCGACCTCGTAAAAAATAATAGATTACATCATAAAAAGTATTGAATGAGCACAAGTCCTGCTGCTACCAAAATACCCGGAAGCAGGTTGGCCACTCGAATAGCTGTTACACCTATGATGTTCATTCCAATAGCCATAATCATCACCCCTCCGGTAGCGGTGATCTCGAAAATGAGCAACTCCAGTAAATCAGGTGGGACAAACAGGTCTATTTGAGTAGCAAATAAAGCGATACTTCCTTGATATATCATAACTGGGATGGCGGAAAACAGGACGCCGATACCTAATGTCGTAGCCAGAACAATACTTGTGAATCCGTCAATAATAGATTTTGTATATAGCACTTGATGATCGCCTCTAAGTCCACTATCCAAAGAACCGACAACCGACATTGCTCCGATAACAAAGATGAGCGTAGCCGTCACAAACCCCTTTGATACGGAGCCCTGCTGTTTTGACCCCATCTTTCGTTCCAGCCAATTGCCGACATTGTTCAGCTTCCGGTCCAGGTTAATCCATTCACCAAGTACCGCTCCTACTACCAAACTGATGATAACAATGAGAAATTCATTACTCTTAAAACCCATTTGTGCTCCAAGTAAAAATACGGCAAGGCCAATGACTTTCATCACTGTTTCTTTCGTATTTTCCGGTATACGGGTGAAGATCTTCCCTATTAATGTACCTAGCACAATACATAACCCATTAACAATGGTTCCTAATAAAACCACTCTTTTGCCCCATTTCTATTAAAAGTAACGCTATCCAAAAAAGCAAACCACCATGTAGTGATCTGCTTTTTATTCTTCTGACTGAGCCAACAATTCCAACAATCTGTTTAAATCATCATCAGAGAAAAATTCAATCTCAATTTTACCCTTGTTTTTAGTGCGTTTAATAAAGACAGAAGTGCCAAAACGCTCACGCAAAACGGATTCATGATCCTTTAGGAAAATATCCTTTTCCTCCGAGTCTTTTTTCGTTTCACGTGGAACACCTTCATTCAACTGCTGAATCAACTGTTCTAACTGACGAACATTTAAATGCTCTTGCAACACTTTGTCAATGACCGCTTTTAATTTCTCTTTCCTTTTTAGCCCCAACAATGCCCGGCCGTGTCCCATGGATAGTTTTCCATCGTTCATCAGCTCCTGCACAGATTTCGGAAGAGATAATAGCCGGATATGATTCGCAATATGCGGCCTGCTTTTCCCAAGCCTGCTTGCTAACTGTTCTTGTGTCAGTTCCAGCTTCATCATCAGGGATTGATAGGCAGCGGCCTCTTCAATCGGCGTAAGGTCCTCGCGTTGCAAGTTCTCCAGAAGAGCAAGTTCCATCATTTGCTGTTCTGTCAAAGAGCGTACCACAACAGGAACTTTAGTCAGTTTTGCTTCTTTTGCGGCACGGAACCGGCGTTCCCCAACGACGATTTCGTATCCCTTAATGCTCTTACGAACAATAATTGGCTGAAGGATTCCGTGCTGCAAGATCGATTCTTTTAATTCTTCAATTGCTTCTGGCTCAAAGTATTTACGAGGCTGGTAGGGGTTTGGTCGCACTTCCTTGATACTGATTTCCTGAACGGCTTCTTCCTTGGAAGCTTCAATGGAAGGAAACAGAGCATTTATGCCTTTACCTAATCCTTTACCCATGTGTCACCACTTCCTTTGCTAATTCTAAGTAAACTTCCGCTCCACGTGACTTAGGATCATAAATAATGATGGGTTCTCCATGGCTTGGCGCTTCACTCAAACGAACATTACGAGGAATAATGGTTCGATACACTTTATCCTGAAAATACTTTTTCACTTCTTCTATAACTTGAATACCCAAATTCGTTCTGGCATCGAGCATCGTTAGCAAGACACCATCGATCATAAGTTCTTTATTTAAATGTTTCTGTACGAGTCTTACCGTATTTAATAGCTGACTTAATCCTTCGAGTGCATAATATTCGCATTGTACCGGAATCACAACTGCATCAGAAGCCGTTAAAGCATTGATGGTTAATAAGCCCAAAGATGGGGGACAATCGATGATTATGTAGTCATAAAGATGCTTCACATCATCTAATGCTCTTTTTAAACGTACTTCTCTTGAAATAGTAGGAACTAGTTCAATTTCAGCACCTGCGAGTTGTATGGTTGCAGGGATGATGGAAAGGTTTTCTACCTTTGTTGGAAGAATGGCCTTTTTTGCTTCTACATCCTCTACTAAAATATCATATATACACTGATGGACTTCTGCTTTTTCGATTCCCACTCCACTAGTGGCGTTTCCTTGTGGGTCCACATCTACTAAAAGCACTCTTTTACCAATGTAGGCTAAACAAGCACCTAAGTTAACTGATGTAGTTGTTTTTCCAACTCCACCTTTTTGGTTAGCAATAGCAATAATTCTGCCCATGCTGTCACCTGCCTTCAGAAAAGAACATACTTTTTATTCGTTAGTACGGGATTACGCCGCTGTTGATTTCCGCACTGGGCTTCGCTTTCCTAGGGGCGGTGCTTGGGCCTCCTCACAACGCTTCAGGGGTCTCAAGCTACCGCTATCTCCCTCAGGAGTCTTCGCCTCGTGCTCCAATCAACAGCTAGAAACTACTTTATAGTTAAAGATTCTACTTAACAGGACTTTTTGTTTCTCATTTATTTTATCATGAATTGACAGAAATTTAACTTGTTTTTGAGAATAAATATCGGGGAGGTGGTGGGGGGGAAATTGTCGAAGAATGTTTCTCGGGAAATAATGGTGTTGAAGGTGTAAAAAAGATGGCTTCGCTTATTATCTATCTGGACGCAGCTACTAGTATAAGTACTAGATTGCTAGGTTTTGGATAAATAACGGCGAAGGCCACCTTGGTAGTGGTATTATTTTTTCGGTATCCGGATTGTGAATTGGTAATATTCTTCGGTTTCTTCTTCCTGTGAGTCCAGCTTGATGCCGCTGTCGTTTACCATTGTAAGTGATTGGCGGATTGTGTTCATCGCAATTCGCATATCTTTACTGAAGGCTTTACGCTTAGCCTTTGGTTTTGGATTAGCAGCTTCGAGCAGTTTTACCACGCGTTCTTCTGTTTGCTTAACATTCAATTGCTTTTCCAAAATTTCAGCAAGCACGGCCACTTGTTTTTCCGGCGACTTTAGCGGAATTAGGGCACGAGCATGACGCTCGGTGATTTTTTTCTGAAGCAGGGCATCCTGAATTTCAGAAGGCAGCTTTAATAAACGCAGCTTGTTAGCCACAGTGGATTGACCTTTTCCTAAGCGTTGGGCCAATGCTTCCTGTGTCAGACTATGCAATTCCAACAGCTTGGAATAAGCGATTGCTTCTTCAATTGCAGATAATTCCTCGCGTTGAAGGTTTTCAATAAGGGCAACAGAGGCTGTTTCTGCATCGTTAAATTCTTTCACAATGGCAGGAATGGCTTCCCATCCTAGCTTCTGAACAGCTCTCCAACGGCGTTCCCCAGCAATGATTTCATATTTGCCCTCATCAAATTGACGGACAACAATAGGTTGAATAATACCGTGTGTCCGGATCGTCAAAGATAACTCTTCTATTCTTTCATCTACAAAAACAGTACGTGGTTGGTATCTATTCGGAACAATGTCCTTTACAGCTACCTGCATAATTTTATCATGATCAGTCTTTTCTACTATTTCCTGTTCTTCTTTTTCGCCAATTCCAAAAAAACGAGAGAACGGAGACTTCATAGTTCCACCACCTTATGGATAGAATCCCTATTAACGTAATTCGCTTTTCACGCTAATAAGTCCTGTTTTTCCGATCAAAATGTTTCACATGAAACGAGTTTTTGTACGCACAAATATTTTTATTCTAATGGTTGTTTGTTCGGTGTACCTGGTTTGCGGGGGTACTTCTTAGGTGTAGACTTGATTTTATTGATGATTAGGATATTTCGTTCACTTTCCTCGAGCGGCAAGGAAAAAGAATGCACCTTTTCTAGTTTACCACCTAAAATTTGCAAAGCTTTTTTCCCTTTTTCAAGTTCCTCGCTTGCAGCCGCAGCCTTCATCGGCACAAACATACCGCCTTCTTTTACCAATGGCAGGCAAAGTTCACTTAATACAGATAAACGTGCCACTGCCCTTGCGGTAACAAGATCAAATTTCTCGCGATAGTCTGCATTTTTCCCGAATGTTTCCGCTCTGTCATGAACAAAATGAACATTTTTTAAACCAAGCTCGCTTGCAAGGTTCTGTAAAAATGTTATGCGCTTATTAAGCGAGTCCACGATGGTGACTTTAAGGTTCGGAAAACATATTTTCAGAGGAATACTAGGAAAACCAGCACCCGCTCCTACATCACATAGAGATAATTCTTGAGTTAGATCGACATAGAACGATGCGGTAATGGAGTCGTAGAAATGTTTAAGATAAACCTCTTCTTCATCCGTGATGGCAGTAAGATTCATCTTTTCATTCCATTCCACTAACAGCTTGTAATATGTATCAAATTGAGAAAGCTGTTGAGAAGAAAGGGAAATCCCTTTCTCCTCCAACAGGGAAATAAATTGTGCTTTATTCATGTGTTCGTATCCTTTCTATCGTTGGATTTACTCGTTGGATACTTTGGCGATCCGACCTTGTTCCAAATAAACAAGCAAAATGGAAACGTCTGCTGGATTTACCCCAGATATCCTGGAAGCCTGGGCAACGGATAAAGGACGCACTTCTTTTAGCTTCTGCCTTGCTTCGTTCGCAAGTCCGTGAATGTCATCATAATCGATGTTTTCCGGTATTCTCTTGTTTTCCATCTTCTTCAGGCGATCCACCTGTTGAAGGGATTTTTGAATATAGCCTTCATACTTCACTTGAATTTCCACTTGTTCTGCTACATCTGGAGAAATATCCATTTCCGCTGGTACCATCTGATGAATATGGGTATAGGTCATCTCAGGACGTTTCAAAAGATCTGCTGCCCTGATGCCGTCTTTCAGTTCACTTCCACCGGCTTCTCTGATGATAGACTGAACCTTTTCATTCGGTTTAATGATGATCGATTGCAGGCGTTCTTTTTCTGCTTCGATTTCTTGTTTTTTTGCGACAAACTTTTCGTATCGTTCCGGGGAAATAAGGCCAATTTTATGTCCGATTTCCGTTAAACGCAGGTCTGCATTGTCATGACGCAAGAGCAAGCGATATTCCGCACGAGAAGTAAGCAGTCGATACGGTTCATTAGTACCTTTCGTAACAAGGTCATCGATCAGTACGCCGATATAAGCATCGGAACGGCTTAAGATGAGGTCTTCTTCACCAAGGGCACGTCTTCCGGCATTGATACCCGCCATAATTCCTTGCCCGGCCGCTTCCTCGTACCCCGAGGTCCCGTTGATTTGACCAGCTGTATAAAGGTTTTGCACTCTTTTTGTTTCAAGTGTCGGCCATAATTGCGTTGGGACAATGGCATCATATTCAATGGCATACCCGGCTCGCATCATGCGGACATTTTCTAATCCCGGAATAGTGGAAAGGATTTTACGCTGTACATCTTCCGGAAGACTTGTGGAAAGTCCCTGTACATATACTTCTTGCGTATTTCTTCCTTCTGGCTCTAGGAAAATCTGATGTCTAGGCTTGTCGTTGAATCGCACCACTTTATCCTCAATGGATGGGCAATATCTCGGCCCGGTCCCTTTAATCATCCCGGAATACATCGGGGAACGGTGGAGATTGTCATCAATTAGTTGGTGTGTTTCTGCACTAGTATAAGTTAACCAGCAAGGTAGCTGATCGGTGATATATTCCGTTGTTTCATAGGAAAACGCACGGGGCACATCATCGCCTGGTTGTATTTCCGTTTTACTGTAGTCAATGGATGCACTATTTACACGTGGAGGAGTACCCGTTTTAAACCGTACCAAATCAAACCCTAGCTCTTCCAAATGCTCCGAAAGCGTGATAGAAGGCTGTTGATTATTTGGTCCGCTTAAATATTGAAGTTCTCCAAGGATAATTTTCCCGCGCAGGAATGTTCCTGTCGTGATTACAACCGTCTTGGATTCATAGATGGCACCTGTTTGCGTGATAACACCTTTGCATATGCCGTCCTCAACGATCAACTTTTCGACCATTCCTTGCAGAAGCGTGATATTTTCTTCGTTCTCAATGGTTTTTTTCATTTCATGCTGGTAAAGGAATTTATCTGCCTGTGCCCGCAATGCACGGACAGCAGGTCCTTTACCTGTATTCAACATACGCATTTGAATATGCGTCTTATCAATGTTTTTCCCCATTTCTCCACCAAGCGCATCAATTTCGCGCACAACGATCCCTTTAGCGGGTCCGCCGACAGATGGATTACATGGCATAAAAGCAACCATATCCAGGTTAATGGTCACCATTAACGTTTTCGCTCCCTGACGAGCTGCTGCCAGTCCTGCTTCTACCCCTGCATGACCAGCACCAATTACTATTACATCATAGGAACCTGCATGATATTCCATGTGTGTTCCCTCCTATCCTATTTACCTAAGCAAAATTGTGAGAACAACTGATCAATCAGGCTTTCATGTACTGCATCCCCGATTACTTCACCAAGTATTTCCCACGTTCTTGTTAAATCTATTTGTACAATGTCTATTGGCACGCCGCTTTCCATTCCTTCTATTGCATCTTCCAATGCTTGTTGGGCTTGCGTAATCAGACCGATATGACGAGAGTTGGAGACATATGTCATATCGCCTGCTTCTAAGTCTCCTTGGAAGAACATTGAAGAAATGGCCTCTTCTAATTCATCAATTCCCTGTTCTTCTTTTAAAGAAGTGGAAATGACCGTATGCTGATTGGCAAGCACTGTCACTTGCTCTAAATCTATTCTTGCAGGCAGGTCGGTTTTATTTACAATCACAATGACATCCATGCCCTTAACCGCTTCAAACAACTGCTTGTCCTCGTCTGTAAGGTCATCATTGTTATTTAACACTAGTAATATCAGGTCTGCCTTTTTCAAGACTTCTCTTGATCTCTCGACACCGATACGCTCTACGATATCTTCTGTTTCCCGGATACCTGCAGTATCCACCAGGCGCAGTGGTACACCACGGACGCTTACATATTCCTCAATGACATCACGTGTTGTCCCGGGAATATCGGTTACGATTGCCTTATTCTCATGAACGAGGCTGTTCAATAACGATGATTTCCCGACATTTGGCCGTCCAATGATAACGGTAGAAAGACCTTCTCTTAATATCTTACCCTGTTGGGAGGTTTGTAACAGCTTTTCCAATTCTTCTTTTACATAGGAAGACTTTTCAAGCAATAATTGATGGGTCATTTCTTCGACATCATCATATTCCGGATAGTCGATGTTAACTTCTACATGCGCCAGTGTTTCTAAAATTTCTTGGCGAAGTTTCTGAATCAGTTTGGATAATCGGCCTTCCATCTGACCTAACGCCACATTCATCGCTCGGTCTGTTTTGGCACGAATCAGATCCATTACTGCTTCTGCCTGGGAAAGATCAATCCGGCCGTTTAAAAAGGCACGCTTGGTAAATTCACCAGGTTCGGCAAGCCTTGCTCCCCTGCTTAAAACGAGTTGAAGCAATTTATTGACGGAAACTATTCCGCCGTGGCAGTTAATTTCCACCACATCTTCTCTTGTAAAAGTCTTTGGTCCCCGCATTACCGAAACCATTACTTCTTCTATTGTCTTTTCCGTTTTTGGATCTACGATATGTCCGTAGTGAATGGTATGAGAGGCAACATCTTTCATTTTCTTGGATGACGGGGTGACTAAAATTTCATCAATGATTCGGAACGCTTCGTCTCCGCTCAGGCGGACAATGGCGATCGCTCCTTCCCCCATCGGAGTCGAAATAGCTGCTATCGTGTCAAACTCATACATATCATTCACCTCATTTCTTTTTCTTTTTGTTTCTTCTATATCAATGTAAAATAGTCGTCCTTTAACTTACTAAGGTTAGCATAATTCTTGTGTCTTTTAAAGTATTCCTGTTCGACAGTTATCCACAAAAATTTCCCGAGAGCTTCGTTTGTCATCAATTATTTTAACTTATCCACATGTGAATAACAATAAACAAATCTCGCACAGTTGTTTCATCAGTTTGGCCTAAGTATCTGTTCGCTAAAACAAATCTTGGGATTTTAGAACTTGCTGTTCCTTTTAGCCGTTTTTTTCAGTGAAGACTTCACTTCTCCTTTTTTCTTGTCACTGAGGTCTTCATTATGAACTGCCCCCTGTCAAGTAGACACTTGAAATAATAAAACAAGACTAAGCTGTCTTAGCTCTGTATTCTAAAGGGCTAAGGCCGTTTAATCGTTTTTGATAGCGGTCATGATTATAAAAATGAATGTACTCATCAATCGCCTCTTTTAGGTCCTCAAACGTTTCATATTTCTCCAAATAATACTTCTCACATTTCAATGTCCCCCAAAAAGACTCTATTGGACCATTATCAATACATCGTCCAACTCGGGACATACTATGAGTCATCTTTCCCATATCCATTTTTCTTTTGAATTCAAGGTGGGTATATTGAAATCCTCGATCACTATGCAAAAGCGGTTGTTCACCATTCAACATGGCAGTTGCTTGATCCAATGTTTTAAACACTAGCTGATTGTTATTTTTACGTCCTAAAACATAACTAATAATAGCCCCATCATATAAATCTCGGATGGCACTCAAATAAGCCTTTGTGGCCTTACCGAACTTAAATTCCGTAACGTCCGTCACCCATTTTTCATTTGGTTTTTTCGCTTGGAATTCGCGATTTAAAAGGTTCTGTGCAACATGATTAGGGGTCGCTTTTTTGTAACGGCTCTTTTTTCTTCGAATAATGCTTTGAATGCCTAAAACACGCATTAACCTATAGATTCGTTTATGGTTATAAGATCTTCCTAACCTTCGATTCAACGTAATGGTCACTCTACGATAACCATAAATCCCCTTCACTTTTTCAAATAAAGTAGTAATCTCTTTCATTAACTTTTCACTTTCCCGTTCACGTTTTGAAGGCTCACGCTTCAACCATTTGTAATAGGCAGACCGGGCAATCTCCGCAATGTCACAGAGCATAACGATAGAAAACCCTTCTTCCTGTTCCAGTTCCTGAATAGCTAAGTATTTCGCCTCATGGCGAATCTGACTTATTTTTGCCTCCTTTCGATCTCCTCTAACTTTTTTAGAAATGCGTTCTCTGCTCGCAATCGTTCATTTTCCCTTTCAAGCCTCTTCATCTCTCGTTGTATCTTCTGTTCAGGAGAAAGTTCCACTTCTTCCTTCTTCCGCCCACGTTTATCTTGGAGGGCTTCTTCGCCACCATTCTCATATTTTTTCACCCATTGATACACTTGTTGGTAAGAGACCTGAAAGGTCTCAGCTGCCTTATGAAAATCCATGCCGTTCTCTAGATAATAGTGCACAATCTCTATTCGTTCATTTAAGGTAGTTTTTCTTTTGTTAGTCATAGTGAACTTCCTTCCTTTTGAAGTATCTTTTAGCTCTCTATGACTATTATAATTCTTAATCCATTTCTGGAGGACAGATTTACTTGAAATTTCATACTTCCTCACAAGTTCTTTTTGAGAGTGCCCCCCGTTAAGGTATTCCTGGACTACCTTCAGCTTAAATTCCTTAGAATACTCCTTTGAGGTAGGGTATAAGCCGTTCTCCCCCAGACTTTCATATCTATCTATCCAATTATATATTGTGGATGGACTAACGTTATTTATATGGGCTAAATCTGTAATAGTGTGAGTACGATTTTCCCAAGTCCTTATGACGTTGATTTTGATATCGAAAGAGTTAGTTTTTTTTGACATAATAAATACTCCCCTTAGCAGAAACAGATTTTTGTTATTTAATCTGTCTACTTAAAAGGGAGCATATCATCACGGCGATGAGGACTTCTCTTCTCCTTTTTACCTCTGCACCGGGTCTTCTTCACGACGTTGAAATGAAGCATTACCCTGACGACCCTAAAAAAAACGGCTGGCCCTTATTTTTAGGGGCAGCCGTTTTAGTTTTTGGATTATCTTTTTGCGACTTTGTTCTTTTTTGTGGTGATGACAAGGGAGCGGTTCGGTTCTTTGCCGACGGAGTAGGTTTCTACTTCCGGGTAGGCAGAGATGATCGAGTGCATCACCTTGCGTTCAAAAGAAGGCATCGGTTCCAGATGTACATCCTGTTTTGTTTTTATTGCTTTTTGTGCAAGTCGCTCTGCAAGCTGCTCCAGGGTTTCCCGGCGTTTCTGGCGGTATCCTTCCGCATCAATGGCAACATTTAGATACTGATGGGAGTAGCGATTTGCGACAATTTGCGTTAAATATTGAAGGGAATTAAGGGTTTGTCCCCTTTTTCCGATGATTAGTGCGGTTTTTTCGCCACTGATGCCGATGAAGATATTTCTACCTTCCACCTTTACATCCAGTTCAGCGACAATATTCATTTCAGTAAGAACTTTTTTCAAGAAATTCGTTGATTCTTCGATCGGGTCATGCTTCAATTTGACGGTTACAACACTAGGTTTTGAGCCAAACAATCCGAAGAGACCTTTCTTGCCTTCGTCAACGATTGTAATTTCTGCACGGTCTTTTGATGTGTTTAGTTGAGCTAAAGCAGATTGGACAGCTTCCTCGACTGTTGGACCAGTTGCAGTTATTTCTTTCACTTTTTCGTTCCTCCTGCAGTTCCAGCAGCTGTTTCTTTTGCTTTTCTCAGCTCCGGTCCTTTAATAAAGTAAGTTTGAACAATCATAAAGATGTTACCCACTACCCAGTATAGGGAAAGTGCCGCAGGGAAGTTGATCGCGAATACTACGATCATGATTGGCATGATCCAAAGCATCATCACCATCTGCGGGTTGTTGTCCATACCAGCCATCATGATTTTTTGCTGGATGAATGTCGTGATACCAGCAACAACAGGAAGGATGAAGTATGGATCTGGATCTCCCAAGTCAAACCACATGAAATTATGGTTGGCAATTTCCGTTGTACGAGTAATCGCATGGAAAAATCCAATAAGGATCGGCATTTGAACCAATAATGGGAAACATCCGGCAAGCGGGTTCACACCATGCTTTTGGAAAAGACCCATTGTCTCTTGTTGCAATTTTTGTTGTGTCTTTTGGTCTTTGGAGCTATATTTTTCACGAAGTGCTTTCATTTCCGGTTGTAAGGCTTGCATCGCCTTTGCATTCTTTGTTTGCTTTATCATCAACGGTAAGATAGCAAATCGGATTAATAACGTGACAATAATAATAGATAAACCGTAGTCATTGTTTAATAGTTCTGCAAAATAAGTAATCAGCCAAGATAGCGGATAAACCACGTACTCGTTCCAGAAGCCTTCGCTCTCATTAGTGATCGGCTGGTTGATTTCTGTACAGCCTGATAGTAAAGCTACAAGTCCGATAAGGGCCGTTAGTAGCCATATTCGATTTTTCAACCTCTTTTTCCTCCTTTTTACACAAAAAAAATGATTCCTTTTACATCCTATCATTTTTATCTGACAAATTGAATATATGTCACACTTCCAACACATTTTTTCCTGCTCTCATTAACACCGCTTTTGATTTCCGCAAATGGCTTCGCTTTCCTGGGGGCGCTGCTGGAGCCTCCTCGGCAAGCCTGCGGGTCTCCACCTAGCGCTATCTCCCACAAGAGTCTTCGCCTTTTGCTCCAATCAAAAGCTATAAACTTAGGGGAATTACAAATCTCTTAAAGTTTATTTCTTAGCAGAAAGTGTCGGGAGTTTTCTTATGACGTGTTGTAGGCTTTTTTTAACTTCTTCAAATGACATGTCTGCAGCTGGTTTTCGGGCGATCACGACGATGTCGACGCCACCAGGCAGTTGCTCTTTCATTTCGTGGATTGCTTGTCTGACAAGCCGCTTGATCCGATTCCTTGTTACAGCGTTTCCAATTTTCTTGCTGACAGATAAGCCGATCCGGAATACAGGTTGGTCGGCCTTCTGCGCAGCATATATGACAAATTGCCGATTAGCCATCGACTTTCCTTTTTGGAACACATGTTGGAACTCTTTATTTTTTTTGATTCTTTGTTCTTTCCTCAATGTGTCTCCTCCTGCCTTACACAAATCCTCTAATTCGGTCCTATTTCAACATTCTTTCTCAATTCCCGCGAAAAAATAACCGGAATATGCCCGAAATAGTAAAAAAGACCACTGACAGTCAGTGGCCTTATGCTGATAATACTTTTCTTCCTTTGCGACGACGACGTGCAAGAACTTTACGTCCATTTGCAGAACTCATACGCTCACGGAAACCGTGTACTTTACTACGTTTACGATTATTTGGTTGAAACGTTCTTTTCATTACTATGACACCTCCCTGAGGATACTTCAAAATCTAAGTGGAAAAACACCTCTATATGATCGATAGACATTTATAAGCCGTTTTTCAACACCACTGGAAAGTCTTGCTTTCCTATAATATAAAATTTCTTTACAGACAGTCTTACTAATTATAGAGAATATATCATCGGAATGTCAACTTCCCAAATGTAAGTATAAATTCCACAGCCTCACAAAGCAACCCTTTCTTTTTATATAGTAAAAACTAACAACAATATTTAATAGATCAAACCAACAACAAAAATTAAAAAAGGTGCCAAAGGTGCCTGACCCCGAAAACAAATACCCAATCTTCCACACAAATTTAAAAATCGGGGTCTGGAACCATAAAAGGGGACTGACCCCTTTTATGCATCTAACTTTTTTCTACCTGTGAATAACTTTTTTCGCTATTTTTCGTCATCCACAGCACTTATCGACAAGGTTTACACAGTATCTTGTGTTGTGGAAAACTTTTCTCCACAATTTGTGGTAGTTGTGGATAATATCAAAAAGCAATTGCAACACAAGGATTTTTTTGATATTATTATTGTGTTTTCACTCTTAATAAATGGTTGACCGAAAATAGTTTTCCACAGACTGTGGATAAGATGTGGATAGTTATTCAAGGGTGTGTGTAAGTATTTGTCCACAGGTGTGGTTTTTTGTCGAAAACTACTTTTCTACTATATAATATCTTTTTCACAGTATACGAATGAATAAACATACAACGGGTGTTTTTCTAGCAGAGTGTTTGTTGAACAAAACTTGTACAGATAAGCACTTTTTTCTATTGAATTAAGGTTGTCTAGATAAAAACGAAAGGGGGATTCATG